>JADJVB010000001.1 GCA_016710745.1 Chitinophagaceae bacterium
GTTAATTCCGCAGGACTGTAATCTCGGTAACCTTTTAACGTACCGTCTTTTAATTTTTCACATCCCTGGTACATACAGGGTTCCAGTTCGTTGGCATAGGAAAAGCCTTCGATCCATTCAACCTTAAGGCTGATGCCTGTTTCATTTTTTTTTATGGATAGCAAAAAGGCGCAGCGCCGTCGGATAGCATCCATCTTTAAAAATTCTTTTTCGAAACCGATATAGGATCTTCAACCAGCGCCTTTAGTCTTTTGGCTTCATCTTCGAAATTGTCGGATACCAATAAAACTGAAAAGCGCTCGGATCCGGTTGCCACAGATTGTTGTACCTGCCGGCTTTGGTTGACAAATACGCATATTTAAATGCATGCATGCCCGCGCAACAAACACCCGAGGGCGATACTACTTCAACCGGGTTTGTTTCGGGTAACCAGCCATGAACCATAACACCATGAGAAGGCATTAACTGGTCGGGTGTGGATGTTCCGGTGCTTAACAATTCCATCGACTTGATATCATCCGGATTGTCTTTAAACAATTCCTTAACTGCCAGTGCGGTCATCTGGGCATTGGTGTGTGTGGGTTTTCCTTCCTTGTTAAGAGCGTAAAACCTGTTTTTTATACCGTTATTACGCAGCACAATGGCTTTCGACCGGGAGGGTGTATCGTTAATTAAACCAGGTATTCTTCCATTTCATCGTTTGAAACCGGATCGTTGGGGAAAAAGAAGAAGTATTTGTAATGTAAACCTCGTTTTAATGACATCTGATCTATAAATTAATTGATACCTGAATATTGTTGTTTTTGCCTTTTAATGCGTGCCGATAAGAATGGTTTGAAGAAGATAAAATCTACAGTTAGTATTATCGGCGCCGCTATAAACAGTGCAATTAAAAGATAATATTTGAATGCAACAAGCCAGGCCGTCTTTTTTTTCTTTTTAGCTATGATGTTAGCCCATATAGCAAAAATTTTACTTGCCTTCGACTCGATGAACATGGTGTTATAATTAACTTCAATGGCTTTTGCTGAATCAATTCATCCTGCAAACCTTCCCAATTCCCGGTATTTAGATATTTGTGAACCGTATTTCCAAAAACAGCCGTATGGGCAATATCCGCATCGGCCACGCCGGGTGTTGGAAAGATGTTGAGCCAACGGCCTTTTACCTTTAAACATCCAGTAAAAATGGTGATGAAGCTGATGAAATTATGATGCCTGTCGTACAAGGCAATACTGCCCACCAGTTTGGCCTCCGATTTTTTCAATATTTTTTGATGCGCTCCATGGCGCTGATCCACATATTACGTGCACCGGTTATGGTTATCACAGGGGTGTTTTTTAAAACCGCCTGTACCGATGGATGGTTTAATATCGAATTAGTGGGAATACCGGGCGACAGAAACCAGGCCTGGTATCCCAATATAACCAGATCGTAGCTGGTTTCCTGTAAAGTAAATGGTTTCAATTCGGCAGGCACACCTAACACACAATCGGGCATAACCGCAAAAAAGCCTTGCCCGTCCAGGGAAAAGGATAATCATGTTGCATATAAACCCGGATTTTTTCTACGGTATTGCCGGCATCAGCCAATGGAGCGGTAAAGCTATTGAGGATATCTTCCAATTGTCCGGACTGCGTATAATAAATGACCAGAATTTTTTTTCCCATGCTATACAAAGATAAGGCTAGAGCAGGTTTAAAAGCTTTGAATTTTTGCTGTAATCCTGCACCGCCTGCTGAACCACCAAAGAAAGTTTTTGAAATTCGACTGTATGGCGGAAACGTCGTTGTCGAGATCATTACGATAATTAACCGCCTTGGGTGCGTGTTCCTGAATGATCAGCCGAAGAAAACAGAATTCGATATTCCCGGTATTTTTTTTGATAGATGCCTCCAATTTTGCACGCCCCACCTTAAAGAGGCTTAATTTCTCTTTGGCTTTGCTAACCAAACCTGCTTTTTTCATCAACAAAGCTCCTTCGTAAGCTTCTTTTTCGCTAATAACTGCCAATTTTAGCACGCCCAATTGTGCGTTTACCAGTACTATATCGTTTGCAGCCATAGCCTGATAAAATGCCGACTTATCAAAACCCGCCTGCTGGGAGTTGCCCTTTACAGTTAGCACAGCAAACAAAAGCAACAAATTAATAAAACCCTTCATCACACTTTAAATTAAGGTACAAAGATAAAGATTTGCAAAGGCAAATTTGAATTAATCAATTTCACCGAAAAAAGCTATGCCAATGAGGGTAAATACTTTACCAGATCAAAAAAAAGGGTAAAGTTCCGAAGGGTAATTACGGGATTGGATATACTGATAAAATATATCTGTTTGTTATTGACATTCTAAACAATAAAAGCTGCTCTTTCAACGATTTATACAAACAAATCCGATAACCTTTGAATCAGACTGAAACCACTTCCTGTAACAAATCACACCTGATTTGCTTTACCAGTAGTAAACTCAACTGCTTCATGTAATAACAAACTGATTTATTTAAGATACTTGCATTGAAAACTATATTTCCTCTACAGTTTTAAAGTTTTTATTGTTAGGCACGACAGGAGAAAGGGCTCTGCATTTTGCAGGGCCTTTTAATTTGTTAAGGAAGGAAAGCGTTAAAGGCCGACTTCCTTTTGAATATATTTTATAAGATCACGAAGGCTGCGGCAAACTGGCAAATTAACCCAACCAGCAAACCCTGGTAAATTTCCTTTTGGGTATGATCGCTTACGATCATACGGGATGTGCATACAATGCCAGTTACAAGCAAGGCAATGGATAATGGCGGTCATTAACATGCTGTTGCTGTACATAACAATGATAAACAGGCCGAGCATTCCACCACAACCGATGGCATGCATACTTATTTTAGAAAAAATATTGGCAATCAGGGCAATGGCTGTTGTTAAAACACACCGGTCATAAAAGCTGCCAGTACCGGGGTAACTTCCGGTTTAAAATTAAACAGTACCGCCATCCAAAAATAAAAGATCATATTGGCGGTAGGGACCGATCCTGTCTTGTTGGGTATGCAAAAAAACAGATTTTACAAATCCCGGCCCTTCATCACCAGCAAAGCAAAGGCCGGAAAAAGAATAGTATTAACAGCTACTGAACGCAGCAATTCAAATTTTGAATAAAAGCCAAAGCCGGAAAAATAAGAGGGATGATAGTACACCAAAAACGCGATCACATACATGGGTATAAAAAGCGGGTGAAAAACCACCGAGAATACATGGGCAAAAAAACGCGTGGTTCCCGAAAATACCGGGTTAGCCGGTATTTCTGCATTTGCGAACTGCTCATTGGAAAGGGTAAACTTGTTCATCATAGTTCTTTTCTTAACCGGGCAACCGAAATATTCAGTTGCTCCCTGTATTTGGCTACCGTGCGTCGTGCAATATTATATCCTTTTTCCTGTAACATCTCCGTTAACTTCTCATCGCTGTAGGGGTGTTTTTTATCTTCGGCTTCAATGATATCGCTGAGAATTTTTTTAACTTCCCGGGTACTCACTTCTTCGCCACTGTCGGTTTGTAAACTTTCGCTGAAGAAAAATTTAAGCCGGTAGGTCCCAAATTCTGTTTGTACAAATTTGCTGTTGGCCACGCGGCTCACGGTAGAAATATCGAGGCTGGTTTCTTCGGCAATATGTTTTAAGATCATCGGCCGCAGGTCGGTTTCATCGCCCGATATAAAAAATGCATGCTGATAATTCATGATCGCCTCCATCGTATTCATCAAGGTATTGTGCCGTTGCTTGATCGCATCGATGAACCATTTGGCGGCGTCAATTTTTTGTTTGATAAAAATTACCGCTTCTTTCTGCCGTTTATCTTTTTTGCTGCCCCGGTCATATTCCCTCAACATATCCCGGTATCCTTCGCTGATCCGCAGGTCGGGTGCATTTTTATTATTGAGGGTGAGTTCCAGTTTGCCTGCATTGTTATAAATAAAGAAATCGGGTACCACATAACTTTCGGCGCGGCCGGTTTCACCCACTGAACCTGCCGGCGGGGTTCAGCTTTACGATCTGATTGATGATCTCCCGCATTTGATCGTCATCCAGATCAAATCCCCGCTGAATTTTTTCGTAGTGCTTTTTAGTAAACTCCTCAAAATATTTCTCCAATACCCTGATGGCCATTTCCACATGTATTCCTTCGTCGAGTTTTCGTTCGAGTTGTAATAACAAACATTCCTGCAGGTCGCGGGCAGCAATACCGGGTGGATCAAATTGCTGGATCTGTAAAACCAGTTGGGCAATTTCTTCTTCGGTGGTTGTAATATTCTGCCTGAAAGCCAGGTCATCAACAATAGCCGAAAATTCCCTTCTCAAATAACCGTCATCATCCAGATTGCCAATTATTTGCAGGGCTACTTTTTTCTGGTGCTCATCAATAGTCAGCATGCCCAGCTGCTCCAGCATCAGTTCATTAAACCCTGTTTCCACTTTTATGGGTATAACCCGGTTCTCGTCAATTTCGGGATAATTGCTGTCCTTTAATTTGTAGTCACCCACTTCATCATCACCTTCTTTAACATACTCACTGATATCAATATTGTCGTATTCATCTGCACTACCGTCCATTTCAGTCTCCTCATTCTCATTTTCAGTAAACTCATCTTTTACGTCGCCCTCAATTTCGTGCCCATCTTCTGCTTCTTCCAGGGCCGGGTTTTCTTCTATTTCTTCTTTGATGCGTTCCTCCAACAGGGCAGTAGGTACCTGCAACAATTTCATTAGCTGAATTTGCTGAGGTGACAATTTTTGTAACTGCTTTTGATATAGTCCCTGACTTAAAGCCATAAACAGGTTTGAATGGGGTAAAAACTTGATCCCTTGGTTCAATAATAACGTAAATTTACAGAGATAAGTCTAAGCATTATGTTTAAAAAGCTAAAATTTTGATTTTCTGCATGATTTTTGTGGGGGCAGCGCTTTTTGTCAACATTCAACGGATAAACCATCTGATATCCCCGATTATTACAATATAAAAGATTGTTTTAGAACGGATCAGATTTTCAGTTTATACAAGCCGGTCGATAAGCAGCGGTTTAAAAAACCCATTCAGGCCTTACCGGGTAAAAAATTGCCATACCGGCTAAACTCCCTTTCCCCTTCAATTATCGAAGCGGATTTTTATACCCGGAATTTTGGTTTTTTTGTAAGCGGGAATTACAATTGGAGAAGGCAACAAAAGTTCCACTACGGTTTCGCCTGGGTTCGGTTTCCTATAACGATTACCTGGAAGGAAAGCCGAATGCGGGTATAGTTCCCAACTATTAAAAAAAATTGTTGAACCTGATACGTACAGTTTTACCTGTAATAATTTTAAACAGAAACCTTCTGCTCACGCAATACTTTTTTTATCACAGCTACCAATTGTTCTCCCTTCGTTTTCAATTGCTCGTCGGTCCAGGTTAAGCCAATCGCGGTAGATATACAGCGACTCATGATGGCATCACTGGCACTAAAATCCTTCGTAGCGTGATGCATAACCGCAGCTTTCAGATCGGGATGCAAACCATTCAGGGTGGTTGCCTGCTTGAGGTGGTCCCATTTGCTCACATAATGCCAGTTATTTACAAACCAGTAAAAATTACCGGCCAAAATATTTTGTGCCTTTAATTCTGCAACAACCGCGTGGGTTACTTCTTCGGTTGGTAAAAACCAGCTCAGGAAGGTACAGCTATCGCCGCTTTCGTCGGGAATCCTTCTAAAGCTAACTTCGGGTATGGAAGTCAAAGCCTCCTTTAAAATTGAATGATTTTTTTTCTGGATCGCTAAAAAATTATCCAGCTTTTTTATCTGTGCCAAACCAACAGCCGCATGTAATTCGCTGATCCTGAAATTGTATCCGATAAACGGGTGCAGGTCGGCACCACGGTCTACACCTTTATGATCATGACCATGATCGCTGTATCCGTCGCTTGCTATATAAACGTCTTCCCGGTTGGTCATCACCACCCCGCCTTCCGCACAGGTAATGGTTTTTACAAAATCAAAACTAAAAGTTCCGGCATCGCCGATGGTACCCAGTTTTTTTCCTTTGTAAGTACCTCCAATGCTTTGGCAGGCATCTTCGAGTAATACCAGGCTATGTTCTTCACAAATGGATTTCAATGCATCCAGGTCGGCCATGCTGCCGCACATATGTACGGGCATGATGCATTTTGTTTTTGGCGTGATGGCATCGCGAACAGCCTGTGGATCTAACGTAAGCGTATCATCCACATCCACAAAAACCGGTATCGCACCCACACTTATCACAGCTTCAAAACTGGCAACAAAAGTAAAAGATGGCAATATCACTTCATCACCGTAGCCGATACCCAATGCCCCCATGGCTGTTGTTAATGCGGCCGTACCGCTGCTTACCAGTTGTGCATGTTGGCAACCAAATGTTTGGCAAATCGCATCTTCCAGTTCTTTGGCTTTCCATATTCCTTTGCGTGGGCCATCAAAACCATAACGCATAAGAATACCTGTTTCTAACACATCGTTTACTTCTTTTATCTCTTCTTTTCCAAAAAATTCGAATCCGGGCATAAAAAATAATTAATATTTTATAATTAATAATGCTTTTAATTCAGCGCATCTACTAATATGGCAAAGGTAAAGAAAATTGATCGCGCGATTTATTTATTTAATGCTTTTATAATAGCTTCGGCATTAGACTGCACATTCAGTTTTTTGTAGATTTTTTTTATTTGCGTACGTATGGTTTCCAGACTTTTGTCCAGTTCGGCAGCAATCATTTTGTAGCTGTAGCCTTTCACAAGCCATTCCAGTACTTCTTTTTCTTTTGCAGTTAAAGATTCCATTTCATTATTACTGGTAAAGCTGTGTCTGGGAAAATGTTGTAATATTTTACTGGCAATGCTGGGTGTTAAAGGCGATCCGCCATTGATCACATCGAATATAGATTCAGTGATCTTATCTGCCGTGCTGCTTTTTAAAACGTAACCATTTGCGCCGAGGCATATTGCATTTAAAACTTTGTCGTTTTCTTCAAACACGGTAAATATCATCACTTTGGCTTCAGGATATTTATCTTTTACCTGCTTCAAACCTTCCAGCCCGTTTACTTCGGGCATATCAATATCGGAGATGATAAGATCGGGTTGGTTTTGTTCATAAATACGCAGCATGTCTTTTGCATTATCATACACCCCACAAACAGTAATGTCGTCATTCATCTCCAGCAAAGCTTTTAAACTTTCCTGCATTAAAAAATTATCCTCAAAAATTACTATTTTAAATTTCATGTTGGTATTGATATATGCCATATTGTGCCGCTATCGCTTTTAAGATCGACTTCTCCATTATAAGTATTTACTCTTTGCCTGATATTCATCAATCCGTTTCCTTTGCTTACCGTGTTTTCATCAAAGCCAATGCCATTATCATGTGCTGTAAGTATAATTGTTTTTTGTTTTAGTGAAAGGCTTAAATTAAAGTTGGTAGCCTGGCTGTATTTTGCCGCATTGTTTATTATTTCTTTACAGATCAGATAAATATCACGCCTCAACTGCATGTTTAAAATTTTGGATTTAATTGCTTCATCAACAGTAAAGTGATATTGAATTTCGGGTTTATCAAATACATCACCACAAAACTGCTGCAGGCGGTATATTAATTTTTCCATGGTGTCGTTGTTGGGGTTAATACTCCATACAATGTCACTCATGTTTTGGATCATATCCCGGCTGGTATTTTCAATTTTGGTAGCCATCTTTTTTGCTTCTTCCGGTTGCGATTCTATTTTATTTTTAAGTACAGCATTCATTAGCGTAATGCTGCTTAAAGTAGTTCCAATATCGTCATGTAAATCTTTGCTGATGCTGCGCCTGGTTCTTTCTACCGCAACTATTCTGTTCATCTTTTGTTTATACAACCAGTAAAATACAGCAATAATAACTGAGGCACACAATATAAAAAACAGCCAGTGTTTGTAAAAGGGTTTTTTAATGGTAAAGCCAAAAAGTTGCATCTGTTAAAGACCATAAACTATTGGCGTTTTTGGCCCTTACCATAAATGTGTAATCGCCGGCTGGTAACTGGCTGTAAGCTATAATATAATTGGCGGCCGGTGTGCTCCAGTCTTTATCAATACCCTGCAATTGGTATTGATATTCTGTTGCCTGCTCGTCAATAAATGTAGGGGATACAAATTCAAAAGTTAAATTGTTTTGTGTTGGAGAAAAAGCATGAACTCCCATGCCAAGTAAACTATCAGCATTGGCATTGTTTACAGACAAGTGGCTGATATGCACCGATGGAACGGTGCTGGATAGTTTTGGATTTATGTCAGTAATAGACAAAGCGCCGGTTGTGCCAATATATAATTTGCGTTGCAACTCTTTTAAAAAATAAATGTAGCGACCATTCATTAGATTATTGAAAAGGCCTTTGTTTATGTTAAAATCGTGTTGTGTTACGAAGGTTATTTTATCAATCCCTTTGTTAGAGCCTATCCATATATTACCTGTACTATCGTATAATATCTCTGTTATAAAACTGCTTGAAATTTCCGGTTCTGTAAGCGTTTTGGATACGCTGTAGTTTTTGTTTTCTTTGCTAAAAATCCTAATCCCGCTATTACGGGTAGCGAGCCATATTTTTTATCTTTTGTCGTAATGATCTTGAAACAACGGTCATTTTGAATTGTTGGAACAAAAGGTATCTTTTCTATTATTTTAAGTTGAATGAGGCCTTTAATTCTTTCTGCTTTGCAATAAAATAAGCCAACTTTATTTACAGCCAAAATAAATTCATTTTCGTAAAATCCCGGCCCAACAGCACTAAAGAGCGATGTATGCAACTCACCCGGTAGTTGAACCTTCTCCACCCAATCATCATGGCCAAGTAAAAATTTTTTATCCTGTGTTATAAATACAAATTCTTTATTGTTGAGCCTGGCAATTTTTTCCATATCAATTACGGTGCCGGAATCGCTGTGGTATTCTATCTCCTTTTTTTCAATAAGTTCACCATTTTGTATTGAAATCAACTTAGTGGTTACCTTGGGATATACTCCAATATTGAGGTAAGAATTCAGCCAAAGGGTATTGGCTGGAGTTGATATGATTCTGGCATCATAATTTGCATTCTTATCATAATTTATCAGTGTATGCAACTCTTCATTTTTTAAAGTAAAGAATTGTAAATTGTTAGAAAAAATAAATTGGTTACTGTAAATAACACCTCCTCTGATATTAGGGGTGCCGGCAACGCTTGTAGGAGTATAGTTTATAAAATCAAAATTACTGAAACGATAAACACCATTTTCTGTAGCAAACCATATATTATCTTCCCGGTCTGTAAAAATATCCCATAGTAATACACCAGGTAATCCGTGTTTTATCAGCTTCTTTTTCAGCTGCAGTGCTTTATTGTAAACCGCAACACCGTCCGGTAAATCAGAAATCATGATATCCCCGTTTCTGGAAAATCCCATCGCTGTTATCAGTTCTTTATGATTTGTAAATTTTACCGGTTTTGCATTTTCAACATCCTTTAAATGTTCTCTGAATATCTTATAAACATCATGCTGAGAAGCAATAAAAACATTGCCTTCCAAATCAACTTTGAGTACGTTACAATATTTTTTGAATAAGGCAGGAAGAATGTAAGCGGTATTAAAATTTCCTTTTTTGTAAATATATACGCCTGCGTCTGTTCCAATCCAGATATTCCCTTCGCCATCTTTTGAAAACATTAAAAAACTTTTCATCTCCCGGGCAATTTCATCCGGTGGTTTTAAAATTGTTTTGCTGCTGCCGGTTATAAGTTCAAGATCGGTGGAATAAATTTTGGCTACCAGGGTGCTGCTATCATTTAAGATCAGGCCATAAGTTGGCTGGCTTTTTGACTGGCCAGATATTGAAGAAAAAGAAAGCTTATTTGCAAGTCCAAGCGCAAAGCCTTCGCCATTGGTAGCAAAAACACAATGCCCTTTATACATGTTTATTGTATTGGTGTGGGCAAAATAGTAGGTGAAGTTTTTACCCGGAAAAAATGTAAATTTTCTTCCATCGTAATTACATATACCATTGTCTGATGTTATCCATATATAACCTGCACTATCCTGGCTAACATTGCCGCACCTGTTATTGATAAGCCCATTGCTGGTTGTAAACTGCTTATACGGGTAGGTTTGGCCGTAGCAGTGTACCACACATACTACTTGTAAAAGCAAAAACAGTTTTTTATAAAACATTATACAATATAGCTATTATCATATAATTTTTTTCACCCTTATTGGTGATTTACCCTTTGCAGAACTAATTAAACATTTGCAATGTAAAAAAGTAATAATGAAGACAGGTGTCATAATTTTACTATCCGCCATATTCTTTCTAAGCTCCTGCAATGGAAGTAACTCCAAAGCAACATCCTTCTCTACAGGCTCAACTTCTGTAAATAATAAGGAAAGTAACTATCCGTATGTAACCGCCAAAATAAACGGTAAAGAATGGCATTCCATCAAAGATGAAATACTTATGTGGGCACTTACAATAGCGTACGTGAAGGTGCCGGAGGTTATGGTATAAGCCTGCTTGATGAAAATACAAAAGATGATGTAGTGCTTGATTACGACAACTTCCGGCAGGGAGCGGTGGCAGGGTGTTTAAGCATTATTTCAATTAAAGAAATTGCTGAGGGAAAAATTGTGGAAGGCAATTTTTCGTCGCCTATGAATGTGAGTAATAATTATCCGGAAAATAAAGATGATAGCCTTGTGGTAACAGAAGGAAGCTTTGTTGTATTGCTAAAAAAATAATTAAATAGTATACTTATGAAAACAATAATACTACTGCTTTGTATAAGTTTATTCCTTGGCAGTATTACAGGATATGCACAAAGCCTTGCTGTTAATACCACAGGTGCCACAGCAAACAGTAGCAGTATTTTAGATGTAAGCAGCGGTTCAAAAGGAATTCTTATTCCACGTATGTCGTCTGTTCAACGAATGGGCATTGGTACACCGGCCAATGGCTTGTTGGTGTACGATATAGATAGTAGTGCATTTAGTTACTTTAATGGAGCCGTTTGGAGTTTTTTAAAAGCGGGTGTTGATACAGCTACAACATGGAATACAAAGGGTAACAACAATATAACCCCAGCTAATTTTTTAGGCACTGTAAACGATGCCGATTTATTTTTTAAAAGAAATACTATAAATGCTGGTTACATCAAATCAACCAATACCGCTTTTGGGGTTTTAAGTGGCAATGCTGGTACCGGCACAAATAATACAGCGTTTGGCTATGCCAATTTAGGAGTAAACACTACAGGAAGTTTTAATACGGCCCTTGGTGCCAGAAACATAGAATACAGCACCGGCGATTACAATGTTGCAATAGGCGCATTTAACTTATCAAAAACTTTTCAGGCAGGGCAAAATTATACCAAAAACGTAGCTATTGGTTACGGAGCCATGCAAAACCAGATTTATGGCAGAAGTAATATTGCCATTGGTGAAGCTGCATTAAATACCGATACAACCAGTTTTAACAACATTGCGATTGGTTACAAAGCCCTTTTTAACAATGCAAACAAAAATAATTTGGTAGCCATAGGTGATAGTGCTTTGTATAACAACAGTACCGGCTCGGCCTCGGTAACGCAAGGTGCCGATAATACAGCATTGGGAAGTAAAACACTATCTGGCAACACCATTGGCTACGGCAATACCGCCACAGGCAAGAGTGCTTTAAATGCAAATATCAACGGCGGGCTAAATGTAGCAAATGGCGCTTACACATTATTTTTTAATACAGCTGGCAATAGAAATACAGCTGTGGGCAGTGGTGCCCAGTATAAGAATACTACAGGAAATTCAAATACCGCAGTAGGGGATGGAACACTTTATCAAAATATAGTTGGTTATTCTAATGTAGCAATAGGAATAAGTGCTTTATATAATAATACCACACGCAGCAACCTGGTAGCCATTGGCGATAGTGCCTTGTACAATAATGGTATTGGGGCGCTTATTATTTATGATGGAGCTTTTAATACTGCAATTGGTAGCAAAGCTTTATTCAAAAATACCACTGGCAATTCTAACACCGCCACTGGAAATAATAGTTTGTATAATAACATTACCGGAAATGATAATACAGCAAATGGAGTTAATGCTTTGGCCAGTAACACCATAGGTGCAAGCAATACAGCAAATGGGAGTAGTGCTTTGGTCAATAACACAAACGGCAATAGTAATACAGCAAATGGGAGTAGTGCTTTGGCCGGTAACACCACTGGTACTTCTAATACAGCAAGTGGCGCTGGTGCTTTATTAAGTAACACCTCTGGCAATTACAATACCGCAAATGGAGTTTTTTCTATGGTTGATAACCTTACTGGCTCTCATAATACGGCAATAGGTGTAAATGCACTTTATCGTAATAAAAGAGGAAACTTTAACACAGCCATCGGCGACTCTTCATTGTTCACAGATACCGTTTCAAATAATACAGCTTTAGGCGCTTATACGTTAGCTGCTAATGTTAGAGGAACCAATAATGTAGCAGTAGGTGTAAAGGCAGGAAACGACCCGGCTAATGATAATGGTTATTACAACACTTATATTGGTGATAGCACCATGATGCTGGCAAATAGAACAAATAGTACCGTTATTGGCAGCAAAGCTTATACAAGCACTAATAACAGTATGGTATTGGGTAGCATCAATGGTGTAAACGGCGCCACCGCCGATGTGAAGATTGGTATTGGGGTAACAGACCCAACAGAAAAATTAGAGATCGGTAATGGGCGATTACGATTTAGAGGAAATGCACCTTTCGGTAATGCACATGGCATTACCTGGACTAACAATGCCGGAACAACCGACAGGGCATTTATAGGTATGGAAACCGATAACTTTTGGGGTATTTATAGTTTTGGCCTGGGTTGGAATGTAAGGGTACATAATACCACGGGTGAAGTAGGTGTTTTTAAACAACCGCTTACAACCGTTAATGACAGCCGGTTACAGGTAAAACAGAGCGGTTCTCAAAATGGCATAGGTATTGAAAATACCAACACTACCAATCATTGGGACCTATTTTTAGATGCTGGAGCTGTACCTGATTTTAACTTTTATTTAAATGGTTCTTTAAGGTCTTACATACGAAACTCAGATGGCGCTTATATACAGGTATCAGATAAAAATTTAAAAAAAGATATAACAGTTTTACAACCGGCGCTGCAAAAGATAAGTACCCTACAACCTTACCAATATCATTACGTTGAAAATAATGCTGGCAGCAATTACAGCATTGGCTTTATGGCACAGGATGTTCAAAAATTATTTCCCGATGCGGTGAGTGAAAAGCTGATGAAAGATGGCAGATTACAGTTAGGAGTAAATTACCAATACTTTACAGTACTTGCTATAAAGGGCTTACAGGAGCAGCAAAGCAATATGGAAGCACAAAACAAAAAAATTGAAGTTTTAGAAAGGCAACTAGCCGAATTAAAAAAATTGGTAGAGCAGTCTTTAAAAAATTAGTTGCCGTTAAAATTTGACCTGGCCTGAGAAATTAAACCTCAGTTTATTTTATAGCGGGCGTTTTTGCCGGTTCCTTAAAGTAATTCAGTCTCAGCGAATCGCTCCAGCCTTTAGGGTTTTTCATGAGTATACTGCTGCTGTAAAATGCCATGCCCTGTATGTTTGGCGTATTCCTGATCGCTTCAATTTGCCGGGGAAGTTGGGTATTATCGCGCCTTGCCGCATTGCTGTTGGCTCTGTAAATGCCCAGCCCGATATAGCAGTTTCGGCCATAAGTATGTTTACTCCACCAGTTGAGCAGGGTTTCAAAGGGTGCTACCCGATGCCCAAACTCCCAATAGAGTTGGGGTGCCACATAATCTATCCAGCCTTTTTTCAGCCATAGCAAAATGTCGGCATACAGATCGTCATAATTGGATTGGGCACCGTTTGTTTTACTGCCGTGTACAGAGTCTTTGGCCTCGTTTCGCCAAACACCAAAGGGGCTTATCCCAAACTGGCATTTCGGATTTTCTTTTTTTATTATGCAGCTCAACATACTGATGATGGAATCTGTATTGCTCCTGCGCCAGTCATCTTTGCTCATGCCGTTCCCGTATTGCCGGTAGGTTTTATAATCCGGAAACTCCCTGCCCGGAATTTTATAAGGATAAAAATAGTCGTCGAAATGAATGGCATCAATGGCGTAGCGTTTAACCACATCCTTTACTACACGGGTGAGGAACTGCTGTGCTTCCTTGTTCCCGGGGTCGAAATATCTTTTATCACCGTAAGTCAAAAACCATTCGGGATGTATCCGGGTAATATGATTTGCCGCAATGGATGATCTGCCGATATTAAACACGGCCCGGTAAGGGTTCATCCAGGCATGAAATTCCATGCCCCTTTTATGCGTTTCTTCAACCATAAACGCCAATGGATCGTAATAAGGCTCAGGTGGCTTTCCCTGAGTACCGGTAAGAAACTCACTCCAGGGTTCAAATTCGGATGGATAAAAAGCATCACTTACCGGGCGTACCTGTACGATTACAGCATTGATGCCGAGGCTTTGGTGATAGTTGAGCAACTTAATAAATTCTTCTTTCTGCAAATCTGAATTGTAGTTGCCCCTGCCCGGCCAGTCAATATTATCAACGGTTGCCACCCAAACGCCACGGAATTCGGTTTTATCCTGTGCCTGTGAAATACCAGGCAACAGGCAACAGGCAATCAAAAGCGTATGATGTACAAAGACGGAAATGAAACGGGTGATTTTCATGAATAGGTCTGGTTAACCGGATTGACGGATTTTATCAAGTAAATTATTTAAAGTTTTTGATTCAGATTCCGAGAGGTTACCCAGTATGGCATCCATATCCTTATCATACTTATCCATTTTTTCGAGCAGTGCTTTCCCTTTGGTACTGATACTTACATCGACCAGGCGTTTATCGTTTTTACAAACCGATTTTTTTGCCAGTCCTTTTAGAATGAGGCGGTCAACAATGCGGCTGGTATCACTCATTTTATCCAACATCCGTTCCCGTATCTGCAAGGTTGAAATGGGTGTTCCTGCACCCCGGAGGATCCGGAGTATATTATACTGTTGGGCAGTTACCCCTCCTTATCAAAAAACTGTTCATCTTTTCATTCATCCAGTTATAGGTATAGATCAGGTTGACGATACTTTTTTGATAGTCGTTCCTGAATGCCCGTTGGTTAATATCTTTTTCTAAACTCATATTTACGTATTTTCGCATCGCTTGTCCCGATAATCGAGCTGTATCTGTGTCAGCGTTGCTGAATTCATTAATATAAATTTTTACCATGATGATGAAATAGCTGACCAGTAGTGGTCCAAAAATAAGCCCCATAAATCCAAAAAGATTGAGTCCTACAATAACGCCTAATACCGTCACTAACGGATGCACATCGCCCATGTATTTCATAAGCTTAAGCCGGGCAATATAGTCTACATTGCCCGTAACAACTACACTGTAAATGGCAAGTCCAACGGCAGGCCACGTATTACCATGTAAAAAGAGATAAAAAATAAGCGGCACCCAAACTATCATGGTGCCTACCAATGGAAAAAAAGCAAATACACCTGTTACAAAGCCCCAAGCCCCAGTCTTCAACACCAAATATCCAATAGCCCAAGGTGGCAAAAAGTCCTTGAATAATGCTGATAATGGGTATGCCCAACGCATTGGCCCTGATCATCATTTTTGTTTCGCCACCAGTGTATTTATGTTTGCCAGTTTTTAACGGAATTATTTTGCTCAAATATTTTTTTCAACACCGCTACCATTTGCCAGCAAAAAAGTAAAAGAGGAAAAACATCATTATCAGGTTGGAAATCACTACAAGGGTATTGTTTAAAAATCATAGGAATAAAAGCGGTTACCTTTTCTGCGATTGTTTTTGCGCTGCTGCCCGATAAGATAACAATGCCTGCTTTTTCCTGAACTTTTTTTGATATGGATTTGATGCCACTATCTGATCCTGGTTTTCGTTATAGAACGTATTTTAGGCGAAACCAAACTGATGCTTAAATACACCGGCAACGCAATGATGGCGATATAACCGACAATAAATAGTAATGCTGTCCAGCCTTTCTTCTTTTTTTATAAATCAGCCTGAAAAAATAAAGTCCTGCTTAGTATATAAGTGATACCTCCCAACAAGCCAGGTATAAAAACCGTAAGCTGACTTATCAACAATGCAGCTATCAACAATATCAGCATCAGAATTAATATCTGCCTCAGGCGTTCATTAAAACCGGATTGATTCATAAAGAGTATTTTTTAAATGATTAATCTTTCCACACAGAAACACCTTCACTGCAGTTGGCACAAATATCTATATTTTTACGGCTTTTCTTCAACTCGGTTCTGAACTGTTTGTAGTTACCGTTATTCCAGATCTCTTTAAAGGATTGATTTTTTTAAATTCCCCAGTTGGTGGGTGGCGTCTTTATCAAAACAACAGGGAACCACCAGACCGTCCCAGGTAATCACATTGGCATGCGGCATTTTCCAGCAACGGTTGGCTAATTTATTCTTGGCTGTATAGCGGCCATCTGCATTTTTTTTATAGCGACTGAATTTATCGATGGTTGGGATCAGGTTATTGGGATCCGTTTCGTATTCGTAAACCTGCGCTGTTTTAAAACGCACTTCATCCACACCCGCTTCTTTTGCCAACCGTTTAATATCCTCAATCTGGTGTTCGTTTGGCTTAACTACCAAAAACTGAAAGAAAACAAAGGGCGTTTTACTTTTCAGTTCTTTTTCCATTCATGATATTTTGGCGCCCTCCAGTACTTTTTCCAGATTACCACCCACGCGGTACTGCTGGTAAACATCCTGCTGGTGCCGTCTATCGAAATGATCAATCGGTCCAACCCGCTTTCCACGGTTTTTTTTGCGGCTTCGTCATGTAAATAATGTGCGTTGGTAGACGTGGCTGTATAGATTTTCTTATCGCTGGCATATTTAACCATCTCCAGAAAATCAGGATTTAAATAAGGTTCTCCCTGGAAATAAAAAATAAGATACAATAACTCGCGGTGAATGTCATCAATGGTTCGTTTAAAAGATCGTTTTGTAACATGCCGGTTGGCCGGGAGAATTGCCGTAAACCACTGGGGCACTCAGGGCAACGCAGATTGCAGCTGGTAGTTGGTTCAAAGGAAACAGACACGGGATAGCCCCATTGTACCGGCCTGTTTAACAAACGGCTTACATAGAAACTGCCCAGCACTTTGCTGCCGTTGATAAACCTTTTACCGTAAGCTTACTTAATAAATTTTTGCTATCGTTCCAATTAAATTGGGGCATACGCAAAGGTATGCCGATTGAAAATGATATCTGAAGTGAAATAAAATATTAACGCTTTTCGAAACCGGTACCGGCTATTGTCATTTTTTAATTGTTGCTTCAGGCAAAGCCTCCGACATATTGCTGTCGAAATTTTCGATCTTAACTTTCAGCGGGCTAAACAATAGTGTGTTATCCGAAAATTTTTCGTAGTTGTGAAAGATCACATTGAGGGCGATAAAGTTCATTACGTAGGACTGCGTTTGGGCGGAAGAAAACCCTTGATGTCCCCAAAATCCGGGATCAGTTAAACCGCTTTTTTTTTCATGGCTTCCCAAACATTACCAATACCACAATTGTAGCTGGCTACCATCAACAGTAAATTATTATCAGGTTTCTGCTTCGATCTTTTCAGGTACCGGGCAGCAGCATAGGTTGACTTATAAAATTCTTCCTGTCGTCTTTCACCGGAGCCGTTTTCTTTGTTCCGTTTTGCAACCCTCTTTTTGAAGTTTCATTTTTCTGCACCCGTTAATGTGGGTGCATATTTAATCCATATTCTTTAGCCACTTCATCCATGATCTGCCAATAACCCACGGCACCGGCTTTCGATACGGCATTGCCATTAAAGCGCTTTCAATGCCAATAAAACTTTGAGCTCCTGGGGCAGGTTTTGTTTTTAACACGGTGGTAACTTTTGGGGAAATATTTTTGCTCCGGTTATAAGTACGGATCAGGTAAGCTCTCCTGTTAACTGAAAACTTCTCGACTATAAGAAAGCGCTTCTTCCTCATTGCCTATCAGTAACTTCGGGGGAAAACAACATTAGGTTCAATGTAATATAACCGGCGTTTTCACTTCCTTTCCCCGCAGCAGCCAAAAGCTTTTTACCGGTGGTATCAGCAACAGCGCCGGCCCGGGCTGCAATGCCAAGTATACAAG
>JADJVB010000002.1 GCA_016710745.1 Chitinophagaceae bacterium
GTTTGGATTTTCCGAGGGCGCATTACTACACTCCAATATCAAAAATGAACAATACGGCCGTATCCTCCGGGTGGAAGCTTTTATAAAAACACACCGACCTGTATAAAACAGCATCTTCTGTAACAGGAAGGAAGGAGGAAACACTAATAATAACGGTTTGGGGCACGTTCAGGACTGGAATTATTTTTCAGGGGATAAAAAACATTCAGGATGTAGACTATTGGATATCCTACTCATACCTCGATACGAAAAGAGATTTTCTGAATTACCCCCAGGCCATTACGCCGTCTTTTGCAGCGCCAATCATACCGCTGCACTGGTGGTCAAGAAATTTATAACGTCATGGAAAAAGTGCGGTTTAACCTCAGCTATAATTGTTGCCACCGGCAGGCCTTATTACCATTTGCCTATGATAACGCACACAGGGTAAATACATAATTGGCGATGCCGGCAAAACCATCAACTATAACAGTATGAGTTTGAGTGTGAATTATTTACCCGGCATTGGGGAAAAAGAATCCAAAGGCATTTGTGGTTTTGGGTATTGGGTATTATTAATGTTTTTGGGGCAGGACCAGGTTTTTCAGTTACAATTATAATAATGCCGGAACCAGGAAGGGAGGCTGTTACGCCGCCGTCTAAACGATTTATATTCATTGGCTGTTTTGTGAGTTTCGGCATCGACAGGACACAGGATGCGATAAATGACAATCTCTAGCCCCCTCAATCCCCCAAGGGGGAAGCCGGGGTGCCTTAATTATCTATGTTCTTTTTAATAAATAAAATTGATCACCGCTGAATTCTCTTACTTGATCTTCTATTCCGTCCCCTTTTGGGGAGATATGAGGACGGTTGGAATGAGGCCAAACTTAAAACTATGTCAGATTACAAACCAGCTCCCGAAGGTAAAGACCCCGCCCTGTGGGAGATCGCACAAAAACGGGCATCCCTTAAAACACACGCATTAACCTACCTGATCATGAATTGTTTTCTTTTGGGCAGTGTGGTTCTTTTCGAGCAGCCGCCACGAAATGGGTTTCGAAACGTTACGGTTGGGGTCATTTTCCTGGCCGGTATGGCCGATGATCGGATGGGGGAATCGGACTGGCCTTTCTCATTTTTGCCGCGCTTACCTATTTCAAAAACCAATTCGGTAGAACGTGAGTACGAAAAATTAAAATCAAAAAAATAAATAACATTTATCATCGCCAATATCTTTCGGTCCTCTCCTTTGTAGAGGTTGGGGTGAGGTAAAAAAAACAGAAACAATGAAAAATTATTTCTTATGGTGGCTATTGCTTCATTTACACAGCCGCTTTTGCACAGAGTGAAAAATATATGGCAGCTATGAAGAGCAATATTAAATGCTATTGATACCAGTTTTAAAACCCGCAAAACCTGTTAACCCTGGCTAACCAATTTGAGCGCATCGGCAATGCAGAAAACCCAATGGTTACCGTTTTATTATGCTGCACTTTGCCAGGTAAATTATACTTATATGGAGCAGGATAAATCAAAAATTGATGGCATCGCCGATAAGGCAACCGAACTGATCGACAAAGCTGATGCATTGCAGCCCAAAAACTCGGAGATCAGTTGTATTAAAAGCATGATCGCCAGCGCTCATATGATGGTTGATCCAATGACCCGCTTTATGGAATACGGAATGGAAAGCGAGACGTTCATTGATGATGCCATGCAACAGGACCCGACCAACCCCAGGCCTGAATATTTTAAAAAGGACAGGGATTAAAATATACACCTGAGCAATTTGGCGGCGGATGCGGAACGGCCAAGCCGGTTCTACAATCTTCGTTGGATAAATACGGTGTGTTTAAACCCGCCAGTGAATTACATCCCAACTGGGGCAGGAAAGAACGGAGATGTTGATCGGCGAATGTAAATAACTGTTTTTATTTGAGATACCGGTACCGGTGACATACAAAAAGACATAAACTAATGAATATGCAAGACGAAAAATTTTCACCGAAAAGACGGTCTGCAGTTGATCGATAACATGATCAACCAGGCAAAAACCGGTTCAGCGAAACGGATTTTTATACCTGATGTGGGGCTGGTTGGTTCTTTTCTGTTCAATTGCTCATTTTATTCTGTTAAACTGAACCTGATCAAACATCCCGAAATAATATGGGTCAGTTGCTGGTTTGGCAGCTATTTTTCAAGTTGTTTATTTGAGCAGGCGGCAAAAAAAAGGGAATGTAAAAACATACAGCGAAAACATCATCAATTTTGTGTGGGTGAACTTTGGTGTATGTATGTTGATCATCTCCATCATTGTAGCCAAATCCAATAATTGGAAATCATCAATTCATTGGTATTATTACTTTATGGAACACCTACATTTTATCGGGTATAGCGATGCAGTTTAAGCCGCTGGTGATCGGCGGCATTATTTGCTGGTGCCTTGCTATCCTGTCGGTTTTATCGCTCCATGTACATTTTGTTGCTGTTGTCGGCTGCTGTTATCAGCGCCTGGATCATTCCGGGATATACTTCGCAAGAAATATAATCAACAAAATAAATCGTAAAGAAAAATCAAGCAGCATACAACACGAATAACAACTATCCAAAGAAGAAAGTCTGGAGATCATCCACCAGATGATCGGCCAGGCTAAAACCAATATTACCGATAACGGCCTGAGTTGGCTGTTATGGGGCAGTTTACTGTTTAACTTCCTTATCCACCTATATTTTTATAGATATTGGTTCGGATAATATCTATTTGGGTTGGAATATATTCGGACTCATCTCGATTCTTTTATTGGCGTACGACATATTCAAGCCAAAGAAAAAATTGGTAAAAACCTATATCGATGATGTACTTAAATGGGTTGATATCGGTTTTATGATCTGCCTTTTCACCGTTATTCTATCTATTAATATTTCGGTAAGCCCAATGTTGGCTTCGGTTTTCTGATGATCTTTGCTTTTCTGATGATCGTTAAAGGAGGCGCCATAAAGTCGTGGGCATTAAAGGCCGGGCGTTGATCAACTGGGCAGGCGCAATAGGTATATTCTTTGTACCGTTTTTAAATACGATACCTTGATCATGGCAGCCACTATATTAACCGGCTATATTCTGCCCGGATTGGTTTTATGGTTGCAACATAAAAAAAGTAAAAGACACTATAGAAAAAATTGGTACATGGAATTTAAAGAACTCGACCCCATATTACATTCACAACTCAGGCTTGCCGTAATAAGCCTGCTCATCAGTGTGCGCGAGGCGGAGTTCACTTTTTAAAGGAGAAAACCAATTCTACGGCCGGTAACCTGAGCGTGCAGATCAACAAACTGAAAGACGCCGGTTATTTTGGATGTAACCAAACAATTCAGTAATAATTATCCGCAAACGATCTGTAAAATCACCAAAAAGGGTATTGAGGCTTTCGAATCCTATGTGAACGCCCTTCAATCCTACATGAAGCCAGGCGCTGAATAATTTAGCATCTATTTTGGTTTTTGTAAACTTTTTGTATAGGTATCCGTTTTACCTTTGGTAATATCGATAACATGGTGGCCATTATTCAGGTAAGTAATCTTTCCAAACAATTTAAAGACATTCATGCAGTTGACGACCTGTCGTTTACCGTTGAAAAAGGCGATGTATATGGTTTCCTGGGCCAGAATGGAGCAGGTAAATCCACCAGTATACGCATGCTGCTAACCTTGATAAAGCCAACAGCCGGGCAGATCAGCATTTTTGGAAAAGATCTTTTTACCCATCGTCGCGAAATATTAAAGCAGGTGGGCGCAATTATCGAAAAACCTGATCTGTATAAATACCTGTCGGCCTATGATAACCTCTCCATTTTGCAAACTAAGCGGGCCCTTGTTCCAAAAGAACTTTGTTGATGGATCGCTTGAAAATGGTTGGATTGGAAGAACGGGCCAACAGCAAGGTAAAACCTTCAGCCAGGGATGAAACAGCGGTTGGGCATCGCCGTGGCACTGGTACACGATCCTCAACTGATCATATTGGATGAACCAACCAATGGGCTCGATCCCCAAGGCATTGCCGATATGCGTAACCTGATCTTGCAGCTGAGCCGCGATATGGGTAAAACGATTGTTGTTTCATCGCACCTGCTCAGCGAAATTGAATTGATCGCCAACCGGATGCTGATCATTCACAAAGGAAGAAAAATAATTGAGGGTAAAGTTGCTGAACTGCTCGATCCTTCAAAATCACTGGTACAGTTAGAAACAAACAATAATACCGCTACCCGGGAAAAACTAAAACAAACGGCATGGGGCGCCATGCTGCAACCTGATGAACAACTCCTGCGGTTAAGGATGAATAAGGAAGATGTGCCTGGGTTAATTGCTCACCTGGTATCATTACAGGTGCAGGTGCTTTCTGTTAATCCTATGCATTCTTTGGAAAACTATTTTCTTTCACTAACAACCCAGCCAGGCCATGTGGAATCTACTGCAAATTGAACTGTTTAAAATAATGCGGAAGCCCAGAACCTACCTGGCTTTTGGTATCATAGCGGCTTTTATTTTTAATTCAGCTGAGGTTATTGGTAAATGGTAAAGACTGGATGATGTTTATGATGGGCTCCTGGGCGAAACCATGAACATCGATTATGGGAAACTGGTGAACGGATATGCAGTTTGTTTTTTGTGCTGAACTTACTGCTGGTGCACGTGCCCATCCTGGTGGCCCTGGTGGCCGGCGATGTAGTATCGGGGAAGCCAGTATGGGCACGTTGAGATTGCTGGCTGCCAAACCCGTAAGCCGAACGCAGATCATACTGGCCAAATATTTTGCCACTGCGGTTTATGTTTTTGCTTTACTGGCCTGGATCGCGGTGATTTCCCTGGTAGTGAGTCTTGCTGTTTTTGGCAAGAATGATCTGGTGGTGGCAAAAACCAGCGGACTGCAATTGATAGAATCAAGTGATGTGTTATGGCGGTATTTTTTCGCCTTTGGTTTTGCCTTTATTGCCATGATGGTGGTGGCGGCTATTTCACTTTTACTGTCTACCCTGTCCGAAAATTCGATTGGCCCCATCGTGGCTACGGTAGGTATCATCATCGTTTGTACGTTGATCAGCGAAATGGAGATACCGCTGTATCAAAAATATATATCAAACCCTACCTGTTTACCACCTATATGCTGGGATGGAAAGGATTTTTTATATAGGATCCACCGCTGATGGAGAAACCATCAAGGGGTCGATACAGTATTTGCCGGCCATTTTAAAAGTGTGGCTGCCTTGTTGCTGTATATCGTGGCATTGGTTTCGGCATCCGTTTTTATTTTTCGTAAAAAAAGATATTTTATCCTAAATCCGTTTCATGAAAAAAATTATTTCTTCTTATGCTTATCCCGGTTTCATTTTTGCCCGGGCACAGGATGCAGCCATTTTGGTACAAAAAGTAAAAGACAAAATTAGCCTGGTGAATAACTATGAAGCGAATGGTAAAATGAAAACCAATATTGCTTTTTTAAAAGTACCGGTAGCTACTGTAAAATTATATTTTAAAAAACCTGATCAGCTCCTTATTAAAAATGAAAAAGGTATTTCATTTGTTCCTAAAACGGCGGTGAATATAAACCTGAACAACGTGCTCAATAATGGGAAATACAGTGTGTTGGATGCCGGTGCCGATAAAATAGGCAGTACGGTTGTTGCCGTGGTAAAGTTGCTCCCCGAAGATGATAATGCTGATGTGGTATTATCTACCTTGTACATCGATCCGCTTAAACTGGTTGTGCTCAAATCTAAAACCACCACAGGGATAACGGAACCTATGAGCTGGAGATGAGCTATGGAAAATATATTGCTTACGGGTTACCCGACAAGGTTATTTTTTCGTTTAATACCAAGGATTATAAATTACCCAAGGGGGTAACTTTCGATTTTGAGGATGGGAGCACTAAGAAGACCCCGGAAGAAAAGCTGCAGCATCAAAAAGGAAAAGTAGAAATTGCGATCGGTTCCTATACCATCAACAAGGGCATCAGTGATGCTGTTTTTAAATAGAAATCTGTGATCCATTAAACAGTTACTCGGGCAATTCACTGATTCTTTCGTCAACCATATTGGCGTTAACAACCGCACTTTTTTTATCAAGCGGGTTTTTGTGCTGCTCGTCGTATTCATACCGGCCCTGTATAATATCCACACATTTAAAAATGGCTTCCCTGAAAGAAGATTCATCGGCCTTGCCACTGCCGGCAATGTCAAATGCCACACCATGATCGGGCGAGGTACGTACACCAGGCAAACCGGCTGTATAATTCACCCCTTCACCAAGGGCCAACGATTTAAAAGGAATCAGGCCCTGGTCGTGATACATCGCCAGCACGGCATCAAATTTTTGGTAATGCCCACGGGCAAAGAATGCATCGGCCGGATAGGGTCCAAAACAAAAAATATCTTTCTGTTTGGCATCCTTAATGGCCGGTTTAATGATCTCTTCTTCTTCTTTACCAATGAGTCCATCATCGCCGGCGTGCGGGTTTAAACCCAAAACAGCAATTCTCGGTTTGTTAATATTAAAATCTCTTTTTAAGGAGTTATTGATGATTTGTAGTTTGCTCACAATTTTTTCGCGGGTAGTATGTTTGGCAACATCCTGTACCGGTACATGTTCGGTAACCAGGGCAACCCGCATATTTTCGGCAATCATAAACATGGCCACATCGGCGGCACCGTATAAATTTTTTAAATAGGGTGTATGGCCGGTAAAATTAAAATGCTCGCTTTGGGTATTAGCTTTATGAATAGGCGCCGTTACCAGGCCATCGATCAAATTATCCTTCAATGCCTGAGCTGCTGCCGTTAAACTAATAACGGCGTATTTGCCGCCAATATCGTTTAAAATGCCCGGGTTAATATTTACTTCTTCCTCCCAGCAGCTATACAAATTCACCTGTTTGGGATTTGGCCTGTTCAATTCTTTGATATAGAAAAAATTAATGTTCGCATCCGGCAGGCCTTTTCTGTAAAAGTTGACGGCTTTGTTGTTACCAAATAAAACGGGCGTACAAATATCCAGGATCCGGTTATCCGACAGGGTTTTTAAGATGATCTCAATACCGATGCCATTTAGATCACCACCGCTGATCCCGATCACAGGTTTTTTATCTGAAGAAGAACTCATATTCATAATTGTTTATCAGTAAAAATACAAATTCTTAGTGGTAAGTTTTTGGATTGAGGTAAAAATTCGGAAATGTACCTTGAAACAGATGATACCCCGGGGGTATATTGGCCGTTAAAGGGAATTAAAGAAACGGCCTGTTGCCCTGCTGATGCTGCCGTCTGACTGGCATCAGGAACACGGCTGGCATACCTGGTATATTCAATAAAATAAAGAAAACGTAAATTCAGAATGCAGAACCCTGAAGTAAACCGGGTTTATGCAGGTGAATTATTTTGCAGTGATCTCTATCCCTGTTTAGTAAATATCAATAAAGGTGCTAAATCAGGAGGCGTAACATTTGTTCCCTAAGAGCCCGTTTAACTATCACAGAATGACGGGCAGGAATAGGATAAGGAATGACCAGTCTTCCAAAATGGTTCTTCCCTATTTAATTTATGCGGCCCCGTTAGCTCAGGAAATGGGTATTTTTTATTTCTTCAACGCCTGCACCGACTAACAATATTGATTTGCAAACGCAAGCGTTATACTGAATATTATAAGGGCTTTTTTTGCCTGGATCTTTTTCAGGCCTGGCGGAAAAATAAATTCTCAGGTTTAATTCCCAGTATAAAATTTAATTTTTTAAAACTTAAGATAACCTCAAAAAAAGCAGCCCTGGGGGGGCTGCTTTTACGGATATTTTTATTACCCGGCAATTCAAATATTGACGGCTACCGGTTCTTAATTATTTTTTGAGTGGTTTTAAATCCGTTGTCGCTGCTCAATTGCAACTGGTACAATCCTTTTTCTATATCTGTTTTCAGGTCAATGATCCTGGTGGCCTGGCTTCCATCATGCAGCCAGGTTTCGGTATACAGAAGCTGGCCCAGGCTATTGTACAGGTTTGCCACGTAGCTACCCCTTGCCAGATTGTTCAGGTTTATGGCAAATGTTTTGCCCTGCAGGGGATTTGGATAAACCACGATTCCCGGTTCGCCCTTGCCAAAGTTTACTTTTACGATCTGGCTGTATTTTTTATTGCCTGTATTATCCATGGCTTTTACACGATAGAAATTATTACCCATCTTTGGATTGGCATCAAACCAGTTATAGTTTACTGGCGAGCTGCTGTTACCGATTGCTGTAGTTGTATTCATCTTTACAAAATCAATTCCATCGGCAGACCGTTCTACTTCGTAGCTGGCCATATCTGTCTCGCTTTTCGAAGTCAGTCTACCCGCACGCCGTCATTTTTTGACTGGCACTGATGGTAATACCATCAATCGCAAGTGGAGTAAAAGGGCCAAATACCACCTTAAAGCGATCGGTTGCAGCAGAAGCCGGATCGGAAGTAACCGTAAACGATACCGAGGTTGGTGCAATTGCACTTTAACAATGTTCTTGTACTTAGAAAATTATCAATCAATTCAACCTTGAGATTGGTAATGGTAAACATAGAGGGTGTAAAATCAAACTCATAATCCTGTTGCCTCATATTATTCATAAACAAAGGAAGCGTATCCTGTGCAACGATAATCGGCCTGCTTTCAATAGACAGGTGTTTACCTTCGCGATCGATGGCAATATTCTCATCCCAGTTGTTGATTTCTTTGGCATCCGCCTGATCAACCGCGGGACTATAGCTGTTGTCAAAAAGAGCTATTACGCCATCCGCGGTTCGCTTGAAAGAATTGGGCTCGGTAAAATTCAATTCAACCCGGAATGCTTCAACAGGAGGAGGAGGCGTTAAAAATACATTATTGTTATTGCCCACAGTTTTATGTTGTTCCAGTATGTTTACAGCCGGCGCTCCCCCGTTTGATTCAACAAAGAATGCCTGGCCGGTTTGTATGTTTTGGTTAGCCAGACCCGAACTGGTTATACCAGATGTGTTAACAGTAACAAAACCCCACGGGTTCCGATACTGGGATCCCAAAATGTGTAATAATCAGTGATATTGCTGCTCGAAGCTTTTACAAGGCTCCAGTCAATGGACGACGGATAGGGGTTGGTTACCAGGTTGAAGGCACCACCGCCCGTAAAGGCATTGGTGAAAGCTGTTTTTGGACCTTGCAATAAGGTGCCGGTTGTGCGTAAAGTGGTACTGCTGGTGGTATTACCTGGTGCAGGCGGCACCGTCAAATCCATTGAACGATCGCCACGCACATACAGTAAATAACCTGTTAACGCATTTAAGGTGCCGCTGGTATTGCCTATAGCCGAGAAGGTTGGTGTAAGTGAATTGGTAAAGTTGAATGCTGATGCCGGATTTGACGCCGTTTTATCAAATCCGTTAGCGTTACCGCCCGCCCCGGTTATTTGGGTTCCGAATAAAGGCACCGGATTAACATTACTTCCAATCAATGTATTCAAACCGCCTTCCATCCAGTTGGCCTGCATGCTGGTACTTGTGTTTACCGTAGGTGCCAGAAAACGGTAAGCCCAGCCCGTATTACCAGTGCGTAGTTTTATCCAGCGCTCCATGGTTACATTAGTAGCACCGGAAAGTGTAGAATTGGTAAGGTCAGCTATGCGGGCCGTTCCGGCCGAATTAGACTTTAATGTAAGGTTCTTGGCATTCAGGTCAAGTGACGCGTTATTCAACTCGAGGGTACCATAAATGTCCATAGCATTTCCCAATCCGGCACTTGCACCGGTGTTAAGCGTAAGGTCATATAACGAACGGGTGGCTGCAGAGGTCTGGTTCATATTGATGGTACCTGCGGCATTATTAACTGTAAGATTGGAACTAGCCGAACCACTAAGGGTTCCTGTACCTGTTATTGCACCCTCCATGGTCAGGTTGTTGGCTCCAATATATAAAGTAGTTCCGGCATTCAGCATGAGTTTACCAATGGTTATCGGGCCCGGTAAAATCGGGTCAGTTCCTACAGTGGCAATGGTAATTTGTGCGCCCGAGGGTGGCACAACACCACCTGCCCAGTTGCTGGTGGTATTCCACGCTGAATTGGTGGTGCCAAGCCAGGTGTAACCCTGGAAGCTCGTTATTTTTCGGGTGCCACCCGTGCTTAAGGTTCTGGCACTGTCATCATAAATCAATGAGGTAGGCGTAAACGATAGTTCATAATTCAAAGCATTTCCTGCAAACGCACTTAAGCCGTCACCCGCATAAGAAAGGTTGCCGCCACCCCAATCATAAAATATGATCGTGGTATCTTTTCCTGCAGCCGTGGCACGCACGACAACCGGACCCTGGAAATAATTGGTGTTGGCTGCGTTGGTTCTCGTTTGTACGCCAACCTGTAAAACCAGTTTATTGGCAAATGGGGTGTTCCAGTAAATAGTATCCCGGTTATTTCCCAAACCGCCACCGCCGGGGGCAGGCGTTCCGCCCGATCCACCAACATAGGAGTTGAAAAATCCGGAGATATCTGTGCCCAGTACCCTGTTAAAATAATTTCTGAGGGAATCGCTGTTTGCCGATTTGCCGGCCAACTCTACCTGGTAATTTGTCATTGCCTCCCTGAATTTTGTTTCGCCGCAAAGGGTTCTCAACATGGTAATTATCATAGCACCCCGCTCGTATACCGTGCTTCCATAATTGGTATTCCAAATCAGTTGCGAGTTGCCCATGCTGGAGTTCGGTATCCAGGCACTGTCGCTGTTCAGCGACAGCGCATTTGATTTTAAAGTGTTTTTCATGTTTTGTACCTGGGTGGCAGTATAACCCAGGCCGGGCACTGTTTCTGCTGCATATGCCTCCGAAAAACGGGCAGGCCCTTCAGCCAGCCACAGGTCGTTCCAGGTGGCAAATGATACATTATCACCAAACCACTGGTGCCCCAGCTCGTGTACCAATGTAGGCAAACTGGTAAGGGCATTATTGGCTATGGCCGAAAAAGTCTGGTGCTCCATACCTCCGGCCCCGTTCAGGCCGTCGTAAAATCCGTGCTTTTCAAATTTAAAGGGATAATCGCCCCAACGCCTGCTCAGGCTGTCTACCACGGCGTTTATCTTGGTCATGGCGATCACTTTGGCATTATGATTGGTAGTATTTCTTAAAATATAAAACTGCACCGGTACAGTCGTACCGTTGATGTTAACAGAACTATAATAACGACTGAATTTACCTACTGAAACACAAACCAGGTACGACGCAATCGGTTGCCTGGTTTTATATTTAAAAGTGCGGCTGCTCCCGGTGATCGTTGAATCATAGAGAATACCGTTGCTTGCCACCCAAAACGTATCAGCGTTAGCATTCACTATCCAGGGAACCGTAACATTAATATCCATCGAATCTATCTTATCCTGCATATCAGCTTTACAAGGCCACCAGTCACGGTCTTCGTAACTTTCTGAAAGGGAACCGGTGTACTGGTTGGGCGATGTCCCCAAAGCACCTGTACCTTTTTGATAGCCCTGGGCCGCACCGCTTACCCCCGGGGGTACGCCCGAATAGTTAACTACAATCGAATCCAGTGTATTTATGGCTGTAATAGTTGATGGCAGTGTAATAGTGAGTATGTTACCGGATAATGTTCTTGTACAGGTGATGCCATGGTAGGTAACGATCAGTGAGGCATTATTGAAACTGCCACTGTTCAGGTCCATGGTTATGGAAGATACATTGGCGGCAATGGTCTTAAAATGAGTGACTACGGTGCCGGTAATGATATTGGTGGCGGTTCTTGGATCTATGGTCCAGTCTACCCGATGATACACCACATCGATATTCGCACCGGTGCCGCTCTGGCCCGAAAATCCGGATTCACCGGGATTTGCGGTTAAGCTTACCGGGGCAGGATCTTTAATGAAACTTCCCCGCGGTGGCGATAAAAGGCCATGGATATAGGGTTGTTGTTGGGCGACTAACTGGCACAAAGAAAAAATAACGAACAGCCCCGTAAAGAATAGATTTTTTGTCATCAGGATTGGAATTTCTTAAAATATTAGGATAGCTGTTAAAATAAACAGCAATTTCAACTTATAATACGATGAATTTTTAATTTTAGTATATCTGCCTGGATAAATTTGCAGCAATTTTTTTGAAAAAGCTGCTTTCCTGCAATTAAAGATGACCATAATTGGCTGTTTCCTTTGGCATTGATTTTTTAGCAGGATTTCTTGTTTTTTATAGTCAAACCGGCTTTTGTATAGCAGTACAATTTCCAAAACGCTTCGGCAGTATGCCGGAAGTTCATGCACTAAAAAGGGGTAAATCTTTGATTTGGTACCCAAATAATTTAATCAACTTCAATTGAAAGGACCGTTTCTTATTTTGAAACAGCCTTTTTTTTGAACATGCTTTTTTTATTGTTTGATCAGTTTGAAACTGATTGGTTTTGTGTTGGTTGAATAAACGGTCACATTATAAATTCCGGCATTTAAGCTTGTCGTTTGCACAGGAATCTGGTTTAAACCGGTTTGCAGAGAAATAGTCTGCTTTTGAATAACCCTGCCCGTAAAATCACTTACGGCGATAACTATGGTTTCTTTTTCGGCAGTATTTATTTTTAAAATAGCATTTTGGCTGCTGACCAGGTTGGGATTAAGGGAAACCAGATTAAAATGGGCATTCTTTTGTGAAAGTATCACAATGTTGCTGTAATTAATTTTTCCATCAACATCAATAATTTTAAGCCTGTAATAATTTTTTCCGGGTACGGGGTTTTCATCTGTAAAGGAAAAAGCATCAGCGCATCTTAACCTGCTGGCCGTAATTGCTGTTAATGAAGTAAAACCAATGCCATCTGTACTTCGTTGCAGTTCAAATTTAGCTTCATCAGAAGTACAGTTTACCTGCCAGTTTAGCAAATGTGTGAAGCCATTTTGTACTCCTTTAAAGTAGTTCAGTTCGATGTTTAAAGGCGGGATCCTTTTGCTGGTCAGGTAAAATCCGGAAAATCCATCAACCGGAACCGTTATTTCCCACCAGCTTTGTGTGGCATTCCATACCACAGTAAAACCAGGTGCCGCTGTGGTAAAATCGACATAGAAACCGCTATAGTTGGTTGGATTTGTTCCTGTACCATGAAACTGGCGTAACACTAAATTACTGATGCCTACAGCATCCGGAGGCCCTAGTGGCAGCAGCTTATGGCCACTATCATTTGCCCTGGCATTAAAGTCGTCAAATTCACTTTGTAAAAAATATAATTTAACGTTGGCGGTAGATGTTGCCGGATTTATTATGGGTTCAATATCATATTTCCGGGCGGCGTACAGATCTGATGTTCCTCTTTTGGAAGCCCCGGCGTCAACCTGAGTACAGGCATTTATTGAATTGGAAACAGGATTTCCGCCTGCAGGTGTGATCTGTGCAATTAAATTACAATTTCCATCGCGGTAATTGGTAGCGCCCGAACCTACACTGATGTTTTGACAAACAGGTGCACCGCCCGGTGTGCCGGCTAACGTAAAAGAGCCTGAATTTACCGTAACGGTAACCGTGGTGCTGCCGGTGGCGCTGTTTGAAGTATTGATAGCATCAATGGTATATACCGTTGTAACCAATGGTGTGGCAGTAACCGAAGAACCGGTACTTGCACTTAAAGTAGCAGCGGGCGACCAGGTATAATTTATTACATCGGGTGTAAATCGGTAACCGTTTGTAAAGCCTGTAGCAGTCCAGTTTGTGGTATTGTTTCTGCCTGATACCACGGCGGCAACAGTACCGGCAGCATTTTCAACACCCTGTGCTTTTGCTAACGTGGTGTTGGTGCAGCTGGTAGTGTGTATTTCAATAATATTGCTGGTTTCATACAACTGTATCTGAAAGGTAGTTGTACCTCCGCCGCTGAAAAAAGGAACACTCTGATAGCTGATAACAAAAATTCTGTTTGGGGCCGAGCCATCTGTAAAATATTCCAAAGTGCCTGCGGCTGCCAACGTAAGGTTAGCCGTTACACCATGTATGGTATTATTAGGTGCCGTTGCACTCGGCAACACAAAGCCAACACCGGTGGTTGTAGAGTTGGTATTACCCATTCCTACCCAACCGTTTGAACTGATATTAACCGTGGTATAAGGATTACCATAATACCGGAAACTGAAAGGGATGGGAATATTATCCCATCTGCAATCGTTTAAATTGCCAACCGTAAAAGGAGTAACTGCCGCACCGGCGTCGGCCAGGATATTAATCCCGTAATCAGCAATTAAGTTATTGGGTATAGCAGTAACTGTGTAACTTAATGGTGTTGCCGAAGCAGTAATAAGTGTGGAATTACCCGAACAAACGGTTGAATTGTTGGCAAAACCGGTAACGGTGAGTTGCGCCGCACAAAAACTATAAAGGCAAATGGATACCAACAGCAGGTACAGGTTTTTCATGTATTTGGATTTAACAATGGTAAGGTATTGACATGGGATAACGGAATACCAGAGCGAATATTGCGTTAGCTTGATTTAACATTGCCTTTTAGCTTATCGGCCGGTATAATGCGGATCCCGATCGTAGTGGAAAGGGTCTATTTTGTATTTTGAGTGTTGGTGCCGCCATCATGTTACCCGGTATGATTATCGGAAAAAAATAATATAAGCGTTCTTTCTACAATAAAATCGACGTTCTGTCGTTTTTACGGATAAGGTCATTTTATATAGACCGAAAAATTCAATACCAGGAGTAGATTATATTTTTAGTATCCAACTATGATGTAGATGAAAAACCAAGCAACATTTCTATGAAAAAATATTTACTCTTTTTTTTACTATTATGCACTTTAAGTGCAGATCTACTGGCCCAACCTGCTACTTACGCTCTGCCTTTCAGTATTGGCAGAAAACGTTGTGGCAGTACAAGTGGTTCTTCCCGACTTTATACTTTCCCTGGCGTTGCCGCAAGAAGCTACGATTCGGCATACTTTTACGATTACGTATCACCGAATTTGTCCAGAAGTACGCTGCTGCCCGCATACATACCAAGATTAAGGATTGGTAACGGCACGTATACCAGTTCCAGCCCCAGCATGACTGCCAGGGACCGGTTTTCAATTTTTGGTGCCAGTGTATCCTTTAACCCCAAAGATGGTAAAATGTATTATTTATGGACAGATTACAGCGGCGCTATATCTGCCACTTTAAAAACCTATGTCTGGCGGTGGAATCCGGATACCACATTTTCAACGGTTTCGTTTAATAATCCGCCGGCAGCTAATTTATTGGATACGCTTACCAGTTTTGCTTTTGATATTGGAGGTATTACTTTTGACAATTCGGGCAATGCATGGCAGCTGGAGTTTGGCAATTCAGCGCCTTTTCAATCCCGGTTGCGCAGGCTCGACTTCGTAACAAATACAATTGATCCTGTGCCGGATACCCTCGATTTAATACCCGGAGCCGGAGGTATCGGAGATACCCTGTATAATGTAGGAAGTGGTGACATTACCTTGATGCCAAACGGACAAATGTATTATGTGTTCGATAATAAACTGTATACACCCGATTATGGAAGTTATGGTAATCCAACACACCATATTACCTCTACTTATATAGATACCATCCGGAGGCCTTCAGGTGCAACCGCCTTGGTAGGCCTGGCTTTTGGAAACGGAGATTTGATTTCTTCTTTTTCGCCCGGCTGTGTTTATCGACAAATTGATCCGATTTCGGGCGATACCAATTTTGTCAATTATAGCTATGGTACTAATGAAGGCGTAGCAGCGTCTGATATGTCGCAGATCGCATCTGGTTTGGGCCTGGCTAAAAGATTAGCTTCAATCGTCAGTACCGGTACGCCCGGCCAATATGATGTAACTTATGATGTGCTGATAAAAAATTATGGCACTACCGGTCTTACCAATTTGCAGGTATATGATAGTTTGAGCAAAATAAATGGTGCCGGTAATCTCTCCAATGTAAGCACGACCATGCTTACCATACCGCCACCGCCCGGCATTGCTTTAAACCCTTCCTTTAATGGCGTAACTGATGCCCGTTTGTTGCAAACAACGGGTCAGAATTTACCGAATTACCCGGTTGACAGCAGCAGTTTCACTGTGAGAATAAGCTGCAGAATTTCAAATGTTGTACAGGGGATAGTGTATTATAACAGCGCAGTTGGTTATGCAACGGGTTATAAAGGTGTTGCTTTACGAGATTCATCAACCAATGGCAGCGTACCCGACCTGAATCAAAATGATAAACCTGATGATGCAGGCGAAGGAACACCAACACCGTTTTTGATTGCAGTTGATCCGATAAACAATGCATGTAGCGTACTTACCGCAGTATTGTACTCAGAAAATTTTGGTACGGGCGCAATAGGAGGTTCAGGGCTTTTGGCTTCTTTGCCTTCGGTGCCCAATACATCCAGCTCAACTTACACCGGTACAGCCACGCAGCCTATTGCAAAAAATACATTTGCAATTACCAATGATGCGATGAATGCAGATCTTGCCAATTTTTCTTCGCTAACAGATCATACCGGCGGAGGACGGATGCTGGTGGTAAATGGAGATGCTCCACCCAGGATCATATTCAGAGACACATTACCAACATCATGTCCCGGAAGACAATATTCATTTTCTTTTTGGGCTGCATTTCCTTATAACGCAGTTTATCAAGCTGCCTGTGGTGCATTAGGCGGCTTCAGGTATCCTAAATTTAAAATACAATTCAGAGACATAACCACTGGCTTAACTGCAGTAGAGGACACTACAACCAATATAACAACCAATAATAGCTGGACACAATTCGGTTATCGGTGGACCATGCCTCAGGGCTATTCTAATTTAATACTGGAGCTTGTTAACTATGCGCCGGGAGGTTGTGGTAATGATTTTGTTATTGATGATATTGTTTATGGCAGCTGCGATGCCTTACCGGTTGTAAATACTAATTCGCTTACCGGATGTTTAGGCGACAGTGTACGTTTTGTAGGAAGTTTGGCAGATTCTTTGGTACTGCCGGGTCCTAAAGAACACCAGTGGCAGATAGCCCCTGCACCAGGCGGGCCGTGGACAGACATACCGGGCGCTACCTCACCAACTTATCTTATTTACCCGATTGCGGCAGCAGATACCGGCAAATATTACCGGCTGTTGGTGGCGGCACAAGGCAGTATTACAATTCCTATTTGCCGCTCTACTTCACCAGCGGTAAAACTAAATGGCCAATCACCTTCTTTAGCAGCAACATCGGCAAACCGAAATAAAAATAATGTATGCCCGGGGATTACTGTAAAAGTTTACCGAACGGGAGGAGCGCTGGGAGTGGGGGCCAGTTGGAAGTGGTACACGGGAGGCCCCGGAGTAACCTTGGTTGGTACCGGCGATACGCTTACATTTCTGGCGCCTACTGTAACAACTACCTATTATGTAAGAGCTGAAGGAACCTGTAATATAACGCCGGCGCAATCAATAACCATTAATATCAGTTGTGATATCGATAAGGATGACGACGGTATTCCGGATTTTGTTGAAAGTAATATGCCGGCAGCTTTCCTGGATGTGCCGCCGAATGGCATCATCAATGCTTATGATCCGTTAACACCTGGTTTTGTTGACAATAACAACGACTTCATTAATGACAATTACCAGGCCGATGGTGATATCAATAACAACGGCATACCTAATTACCTCGATCCAACTTTCCCCGGCCGGGTCGACGTAAACCTGGATGGTATTGATGACCGGTTTGATACGGACCTGGATGGTATAATAAATATGCTTGATCTGGATAGTGACAATGATGGTATCCCCGATGTTGTGGAATCGTACGGAGTAGATACAAACGGCGATGGAAAAATAGACAACTTTATAGATGCAGATGGCGATGGGTTATCTGATAACGTTGATAGCCGGATTGTTGCTGCCAATGGCGCCTACAATACAGGAACTGGACTGGGCTTACCCAATTTAGATGGTGATGTGATGCCAAATTTCTTGATCTGGACAGTGACAACGACGGCATTCCGGATATTGTTGAAGTGGGGGCAACGGACGCAGATAATAATGGTAAAGTTGATGGTTTTATAGATGCAAATAATGATGGCCTGCATGACGCTTATATTGGCGTGGGCGCTTTATTAACAACCGGTTCGGATGGGAACGGCGATGGCCGTGCCGACAGCTGGCCCGATAAGAACCTGGACAGAGATTTAAGGCCCAATGCCTATGATTTAGATAGTGATGGGGACGGTATTGTAGACGTGATTGAAGCAGGCCTCGCAGACGCCGATTTTAACGGCATTATAGATGGCGCAATAGGCGCTAATGGTTGGTCAACGATTGTGTCTGGCATGCCAGCATTGATTCTGGTAAATACCGATGGTGTGGGTAAACCCGATTACCTGGATATAGATTCGGATGATGATGGTATACCGGATAATATAGAAGGTCAGTCAACTGCTTCATATAAATTCCCGACAACCACAGATGCTGATGGGGATGGTTTGATGTTGCCTTACGACAATGCACCGGCCTCATTTGGCGGTTCTGGCATCTTTGTATATGATCATAATGCCAACTCTATTCCGGATTATCGTGATAGTGATTCAGACGGCGACGGTTTAGCGGATATTGTAGAAGGAAACGATTTTAACCTCAATGGCATAGCAGATGACCTGGTAACGTTAACCGGTTTAGATTCAGATGGTGATGGTTTAGACAACCGTTTCGATTCGTTAAACTCAGTAACAAACCTGAAAGGAACATCATACAGAATGGGTACGAGTGGTTCTTTTGTTGGAGACCCGGCACCAGGTTCCAGAACAACTGTACAACGAACCAATGCCTATCAGACAGACCGCGACTGGCGATATGTAGGCTATGTATTGCCGGTACAATTCCTGAAACTAACGGGGGTACTGCAGTCTAATGAACATGTAATGTTAAACTGGACGGTAATTGCCACCAACGAAGTAGACCATTTCGAAATTGAACGAAGTACGGATAACAGTCATTATACCAGAACGGGCGTACTAACCCAATCGGTGTTACTTAACCAGCAACAGGCCTTCAAATTTAACGACGACATTTCCAGTGTGGGTGGTGACATTATTTACTACCGCATTAAAGTGATTGGTAAAGCCGGCGAGATGCAATATAGCAATGTGTTGTTGGTGCGTAAAAAACTGGTTAGATCAATGTTTAGTATTTTGCCAAACCCGGCACGAAATTATACATCCATTGTATTCTATTCCGAAAAAGAAACCGACGTTGTGATTCGGATGATTGATAACCTTGGAAAAATTATATGGCTCGAAAATCGTAAAGTATTAAGGGGAAATAATACCCTGCAAATTGATAACCTTGTCAAATACAGTTGTGGTGTTTATTCTGTACAACTGTTTTTAACGGATGATGTTTTGACACAAAAACTAATCATTACCCGGTAAATAAATCAGGTAGTACAAAAGGTCGTTTCCCTGCCAGGTGAAACGACCTTTTTTTTTCAACGTATTTGCTCACATGCCTGTAAAAAATCAGGTGCATGTACCTGTAGGGCCGGTGCCAATAAAATGTATGCATTGGTATCGATTTGCTCCCGAATGCATAAGGCAACCCTGGAAATTACATCAATGCCTTTGCCGGATGTTGTTACAAATCCCTGCCTGAAACAAATTTCCAGTTTATATTTCTTAATAATAAATCCACCCCCGCCTATTCTGTCAACATCTTTCATATCATCCTTATTTCTGTTTTGATCCGGCCAATTATTCCCGGCGTGGCATATTAGTAAGCGCAATTATTTTCTATGCGTTGGATAAAATTCACCTGGTAATTTAAATTTTCTTTCAAAAAGTTTTTTACTTATTAATAAACAGCATTTTATGTATAATAATGAGCAGTATATTTAAATATGAGAAAATCTTGGCAATAAGGCATTGTTTTGAACGTATTAATTGGCGGTAGTTATTTATCTACTTTCCATAAATCCTAAAAAGCCAAAAGCATGAAACGGTTCATACCTGTTTTACTTATTTTTATATCTTTTTTTATTTCAGTTTTCACCATTTCTGTTGAAGCGCAAACGATTATTCCTTATGGCAGCCAGTGGAAATATTGGGATAATGATACCCGTCCGGCGAATTGGGAAAAAACATCTTTTAACGATGCGGCCTGGCCGGGAGGTTTTGCGCAATTGGGATATGGCGATGGTGATGAAACCACGGTAGTTGCCTGTGCTGCCTGCAACCCCAAATACATCACCACGTATTTCAGAAAAACAATCAATATACCGGATCCTTCAATTTACAGCAGTTTTACTTTGAATGTAAAAAGAGACGACGGGGTTGTTGTATACGTAAATGGAACTGAACGGTATGCTGATAATATGCCTGCGGGCCGTACCCATGCTACTACGGCATCAACAGCCTGCACAGATGACGGAAATACGGCACAGACAACCTCACTGTCTTCCTCATTTTTTATTGCGGGCGATAATGTGATAGCGGTAGAAATTCATCAAAGCAGTACCACCAGCTCTGATATTACATTCGACCTCGAATTAATTGCGGTGGCTATACCCGCCGGCGATGTTACCCTATTCCCATTTGGCGAAAATTTGCCCGGTGCACCCGCCTGGAAATATATAGGTGGAGGTACTAATTTAGATGGTTTACCCTGGAAAGACCTTGGCTATGCTGAACCAGGTTGGTTAACAGCCAATTCGGCCCTCGGTTTTGGCGCAAGCCCTCCGGCAAGAAATACGGCGATCCCGGAAAATACGTCGGCAGGTGGTGGTGGCAATCCGGGAGCCAGGTATCCAACTTTGTATTTTAGAAAAACGGTAAATATAGCCAACCCTTCTTCTTTTGCAGGGATAAAGATCAGCACTAAATTCGATGATGGTATTGTGGTTTGGGTAAATGGCGCCGAAGCCTATGTTAATAATATCGGGTCTTTTCCGGCATACGCCGATTGGGCACCCACGGCTATAGCCGGAAATGGTTCGGTTGTATACAACACCACCGTGCCAACCAGCATGTTCGTAGCGGGCAATAACATCATCGCTGTGGAAATACACCAAAATGCGGCCACCAGCAGTGACCTGTTTTTCGATATGGAATTGGTGGGTCTTGGCTCGGTTGCCGCTGTGCTTACCAAAGGTCCATATTTACAGGTTGGCAATGAAACGGCCGTAACCATTCGCTGGCAAACCGATGTACCCACCAATTCAAGGGTAACCTACGGAACCGTATTTGGTACCTATACCGATACTACCAACGACGCCGCCTTCACCACCAATCATATCGTGAGAATTACCGGACTAACTCCGGATACAAAATATTTTTATACCATCGGCAGTTCTACCGAAACCCTGTTGGCTGCCAATAATAATTATGTGTTAACGCTGCCCCCGGCCAACACTACACGTAAACTTCGTTTTGCGGCTATTGGTGACTGTGGTAATAACTCAAACAATCAGCGGGATTCAAAAACGGCTTTGTTGAACTATGTAGGTACCGGTGACCTGGATGCGGTGATCACACTGGGTGATAATGCCTACAGCAGCGGCCTGGAAACTGAATTTCAAAACAACTTTTTTAATGTATATCAAAATGATCTTTTAAGAAATAAAAAGTTGTACCCCACGCCCGGTAATCATGATTATGGCAACAGCAACTCAAATACCGGCGTAAGAAATAATGCCTACTACAATAACTTCAGTTTGCCAACTGCAGGCGAATGCGGAGGCCTGCCTTCCGGCACCAAGGCGTATTACTCCTTTAATGTGGGCGATGTACATTTTATTTCGCTCGACAGTTATGGAAGGGAAGACGGCAATACCACCAAAGTATATGATACGCTGGGCGCACAGGCCATTTGGGTAAAAAATGACCTGGCTGCCAATACCAAAAAATGGACCGTGGTTTACTTTCACCACCCGCCCTATACCAAAACCAGTCATGACTCCGACGCCGAATCGGGCGACCTGGGCGCTATGCGGGAAAATTTTATCCGTATTCTCGAAAGAAATGGTGTTGACCTGGTGCTATGCGGACATTCCCATGGATATGAAAGAAGTTATTTATTGCAAAATTATTACAGGGCAAATCCGGGAGACCCATACGTGCTGGAAACCAATTTTAATTTTGCCAGTCATACGGCTACCGGTAACAACCAGAACGCAAAATATGACGGGACAGCAAATTCCTGTGCATATACCTATAACTCGGGCCGGTATAATCATGGCAGTGTATACGTAGTTGCCGGTTCGGCAGGTCAGCTAGGAGGTACCTCCTCAGGCTACCCCCATAATGCCATGTACTATTCAAACGTGAGCAATGGTGGAACGCTTTATTTTGAAGTGGACAGTAACAGGCTGGATGCTAAATTTCTTTCCTATTCCGGAACCGGGGCCGGGGTTTCACCCGTTATCCGGGATCAGTTTACCATTTTTAAAGACGTAAACCGCGTGTATAATATTAATGTGCCAAAAGATACGCCGTTGGATTTGGTGGCTTCCTGGAGAGGAACTTATTATTGGCCCATCAATGCCGGCGCAACAACCCAGGCCGTTACATTGAGCAATAACACAGCCGGTGTTTATAGTTATGTGGTACAGGATGCTGCCAGCAATAATTGTATGCAGGATGTATACAACGTTACGGTGTTTACACCCTTACCGGTTACCCTGTTGTCTTTTAATGCAACACTTAATAAAGACAAAGTGATGCTTAACTGGTCTACTTCACAGGAGCTGAACAATAAATATTTTTCAATCGAAAAATCTACGGATGGGATCAACTTCAGTCTGTTGGGCAAACAAAATGCAGTCGGTACATCAGGCGTTACCAATAACTACCAAATGATCGATTTCACACCTGCCGAAGGCATTAATTACTACCGGTTATCGCAAACAGACAATGATGGGCAGGTGAAAAACCATGGGATAAAGACGGTGAAATATAAGAGCAATGCAGACTTTACAGCCAACATCCTGAACAACGGAAACGGACAAATAAGCGTTGCCATAAAAAGCAAAAAAACATCGCAAATTAACTTGCGGGTTATTGATATGATGGGTAAAGAAATATTAAATGAAAACTTTACCACAGGTAATGGCGGCACGATAAAAAGCCTTAACCTTAATTTGGGCGTGTTTGTTTTGGTACTTACAAATGAAAATGGAGAGAGCGTAACCAATAAAATCGTTGTTCATTAAAATGACGAAGATCGTGTTATCCAATATCCTGTAAGCGTTTTAATGCGCTTTTAGAAAGCAAATGATCCTACTATGAAAAAATTTTTACAATTACTATTTGTGCTGTTGATATTTTCAATCGCAGCAGGTGCTCAAATACTTAGGCCCTTTACGCCGAGGTATTACAATCCCTCGGTAAAAGGAGGTATTGTGTATGTGGCCAACAACATCATTTCCACCAGCGGCGTAGGAAATGGAATACCGGGTACCGGAGAGCCGCCTCCTTCTGGTAATTCATCCGACAATGGCGGTACCGGGGTAAATATTGATGTAGACGCAACACCACCCGACACAATTGTTTTTTTAGGTAGCAGCTGGAAATATCTGGCCAATAATACCCGCCAGCCGGCTGGAATACAACCGGCTATAATGATGCAGCCTGGCCTGCCGGTAATGCCCAGTTAGGTTATGGTGATGGTGATGAAACAACCTGCATACCCTCCGGCGGTGGCGGGTCTTTGTGTAATCCTACGGGGAATAAATATATCAGCTATTATTTCCGACGCAACGTTAATATTGTAAACCCGGCCTCATACGCAGATTTTACGTTGGGTGTTTATCGCGATGATGGAATTGTAGTATATGTAAACGGAATTGAAGTTTACCGCGACAATATGCCCGGCGGCGTTATTACGCATGGAACGCTGGCCAGCGCTGCAGCAGGAGACGATGGAAATACGCTGCAAACAGCTACTATTCCCACTTCTGCTTTTTTACCGGGAAATAATGTGATAGCCGTTGAAGTTCATCAAAACAACATCACCAGCAGCGACCTTTCTTTTGATCTGCAATTAATTGCTAACCCACCATCGGGCGTAACCGTTATTCCGTATGGCAGTTCGTGGAAATATCTCGATATTAACACCCGGCCGGCTCTTTGGGAAACAACGGGTTATTCCGACGCCGGATGGCCTGCCGGTAATGCACAACTGGGATACGGCGATGGCGATGAAACCACAGTTGTAAGTTATGGTCCTGATCCAAATAATAAATACATTACAACTTATTTCAGAAAAGTAATCCCAATTGCCAATCCGGCAACCTATGCCAATTTTACGATAAACCTCATCCGGGATGACGGGGCAGTTGTATACGTAAATGGCGTTGAGGTTGGAAGAGATAATATGCCGGCAGGTCCTGTTACTCATGGGACTTTTGCGGCAGGAAACATAGGTGGAGCAGCCGAATCAACACCCGTAACTTTTATTATTCCAAGCAGTTTTTTTGTGAACGGAAATAATACGATCGCTGTGGAAATTCACCAGGATCAATTGAATAGTTCTGACATTTCATTCGACTTTGAGTTGACGGCATCAACGGATGCGACCTTTAATTCCTCATCGGCCGATCTAAACCTTCCTTCCTGTTCCAATATTCTCTTTGCCGGTTTATATTGGGCCGCCGGACAGGGAAACAGCGGTTCAAATACAGGTTGGATAACGGGGGAGACTACCTGCAAACTAAAACTACCGGGCGCGCCAGGTTATATAAACGTCACTTCCTCCCAAACAGACTACTGGAATAACACATTGATACCGGGATACGCCCATACGGGGTATCAGTGTTTTGCCGATATAACGTCGTTGATTCCGGCAATGTATAACGGCACTTATACTGTTGCTAACGTTACCGGTGCTATTGGCATCGGGGATGCCTATGGAGGCTGGACTTTGGTAATTGCCTATGGTAATCCTGCCAGTCCGCCGCAAAACCTGACGGTATTTGATGGTTGCGCCGGTGTTAAAAACGGCAGTGGCAACGTAGATGTTCCCATTGTCGGGTTTTTAACACCAGCCGTTGGGCCCGTTAGTTGCGAACTGGGTGCCGTGGTATACGATGGTGACCGGGTGTCGCAGGATGGATTTCAGTTCAGACAAACAGGAGCACCCTCATTTTATGACATGGCAACCACCATTATTCCGCTCAATGGAAATGCCGACGCCTGGAACAGTAAGATCTCACACAAAGGATCGGTGGTTACCACACGCAACCCGGCTTGGCAAAATACACTGGGCTACGATGCATCGATATTTGACCTGCCGAATGCAGGCAACACCAACCTGGGCAATAGCCAGACATCTGCCATCGTGCGCATTTTTTCAAACAATGAAAATGTGGTTGCCAATGTGTTAACCACGGCAATTTCGCAATACAATCCTTCTTTTGCCTTTGAAAAAACGGCAACAGATATTAACGGCGGAACCCTGATGCCGGGCGATAGTATCCGCTACCGTTTAAATTATGATAATAGCGGTAATGACTCCAGTACCAATACGATAGTTGTGGACCAGATTCCTTCGGCCTCTATTTTTTTACCGGGCAGTATCAGGATCAATGGTATTACCAAAACGGACATGGCTGGTGACGATGAAGCTGAATTCGATTTTACCAATAACCGGGTTATTTTACGCTTAGGAATAGGTGCTGATGCAGTTAACGGAGGTAATATCGGGCCGGGCCAGTCGGGCAATATCGAGTTCGATGTAGTAACGGCCTCTTCCTGCAACATCGTATCCTGCAGCGGGTCACTGAGAAACAGGGCCCGGATAAGTTATAATGGTAAAAGAACCGGCTCCCCCTTATTCGATTCGAGCGGTGTGCTGATTGCCGGATGTATAAATGGTAACCCTGTCAATTCTATTCTGATCGGCCCATGCTTTACGCCAAAAGATACATTACTGATCAATGTGTGCAATAACGGAAGTGTAACCTTACCGTGGCGGCGATTTGCCGGATACACCTTTTATTCTTCCATGCCGTTTGTACCGGCCAATGTGTATAATCCGTTCATTCCAATCACATCGTCGGGTATTTATTGGGCGGTGTTTAACAAAGGCTCCGGCTGTTCCGACACGACCAGGATACAGGCTATTTTGACGCCTTGTCCGGATATTGATGACGACAACGACGGTATCCCCGACTATGTTGAATTTGATGATCCACTGGCGTTGGCCGACCACAACACGAATGGTATACCAAACTGGAACGATCCGGCATACCCGGGTTTTGTGGATAACAATTTTGATGGCGTTAATGATCATTTCGACTGGGGCTGCGATGCCGATAATGACGGCACGCCCAATTTCCAGGATATGGATTATTGGAAGGGATGGCTGGATGCCAATAACGACGGTGTCAATGATAAATCAGATAAGGACCTGGATGGTATTCCCAGTCAGTACGACCTGGACAGTGATAATGACGGAATACCGGATGTGGTTGAATCCTATGGTGTTGATGCAAACGGAGATGGTATAATCGATAACTATGTTGATACCGATACGGATGGGTTTTCGCAAAATGTAGATGCTAACAATTCGGGTGTAAACGGTTCGGGTACCGGCCTTGGCGCTCCGGATTTTGATACTGATGGAATTCCAAACTACCTTGACCTGGATAGTGATAATGATGGTATTCCGGATATCGTGGAATCAGCCGGTATTGATGCAAATAATAACGGTTTGGTCGATGGATTTACGGATTCAGACGGTAATGGAATCGATGATAATCATTTTTTAGCAACAGCCTTATTATTAACAGGTGTAGATTTTTTACCTGTTGATGGCCGTGCAGACGATTATCCCAACAAAAATAAAGATCGCGATTTCAGGCCCAATGCCTATGATATGGACAGTGATGCCGATGGCATTGCAGATGTAATCGAGGCTGGTTTACCCGATGCTGATCTAAATGGAATCGTAGACGGTGTTATTGCATCGAACGGCTGGTCAACTGCTGTTTCATCCCTGGGTTCTTTGGGGTTAAGAACTACCGATGCTGATCCTTATCCTGATTACCTGGATATAGATTCGGACGACGATGGTATACCCGATAATATTGAAGGTCAGTCAACCGCCGGTTACCGCCTACCGGTACTCGCCGATACGGATGGCGACGGGCTGGTAAATATTTACGATAATGTGGCCGGCTTTGGAGGCTCGGGTATTTTGTTTATGACCATAATGGCAATAATTTACCCGATTACAGGGATCCCGATTCGGACGGAGATGGCCTGATAGACCGTGTTGAAGGGAATGATTTTAACCTGAACAAGATAGCTGATGACGACGTAACCCTTACCGGGATAGACACTGATGGTGATGGATTAGATAATAAATTCGACTCCCTTAATTCGGTAGCCAATATCAAAGGAACATCTTACCGGATGGGTAATTTTGGTTCGTTTGTTGGGGATGCTACACCAGGCTCCAGAACAACGGTACAAAGATCATTGGTTTCGCAACCAGACCGGGATTGGCGTTTTGTAGGCTATGTTTTACCGGTGGAATTCCTTAGCCTTTCCGGTGTTTTGCAAACTGATCAGGTTTTATTGAACTGGTCAGTGATCGCAGCAAAAGAGGTTGATCATTTTGATGTTGAACGGAGTATTGATAACAGCACCTATATTGCAACAGGCCAGGTATGGGATCCCGTTACTTTACACGAACCACAGTATTTATCATTTGCCGACAATATATTTGATCTAAGTGCCAATATTATTTACTACCGGATTCGGGTAATTGGTAAAAACGGCGATACGAAATACAGTAATATATTAATTGTGCGAAAGCAAAAAGAAAAAACAACATTGACCGTGACGCCAAATCCGGCGAGGGAAAATGTAAGCCTGATTTTTGAAGCCGACAGGGAAACTGCTGTATTTATTCGCCTGGTCGATTTTTCCGGCAAAACCATTTTGCAGCAGGAACAGCGGGCTGCAAAGGGAATAAATACACTACGCATTGCGGGATTGTATAAATTTGCCAATGGTATGTACACGGTACAGGTTTATATGAATGATAAAATACTGAGCAAAAAGCTGTATCTGATAAAATAATAACACACATTGATTATTGAACTGCCTTTTCCGAAACGGGAAAGGCAGTTTTTTTTTGTTTAAGTGTTCCCGGCAGGCTTATCCACATCATGTAAAAAATAATTCCGGCCGGGAGCAATAAATGTCACAAACATCCGTTGCTAATAAGGGATCGGTACTGCCCGTTAAATCTTTCCGGGAAAACCCGTCCAACTTTATATTTTACCTACACAGATCTACCCGCAAACCGGCAAGGCAATCATTTAGTTGCTTTTAGCTTGATCGCATCCGATTAATTTTACGCAAAAAGCAGCAGAACATTCGCCTGGGAATCTATTTTATGTTTGGCAGATGGCGCATGGGTGAAAAAACACCTGAATAGGCGCGTGCCATGTAAATAACGTTTATGAATGTACGATAAAAAATAATAGTAATGTAAAATGACACTTGTTATTCGGGAACTACATGATAAACACAGCTTAAAGACCTGAATGATTACGCCTTATATATTGTTGGTAGAATTACAACGTAATTTGTCATGTTGGTACCGTAAAAAATCAGCGAAAAACGCTGAGATAAACCGGATATTTTTATTAAACTTTACGGTAGAAGCAAGATCAAACGTTTAATCACAATCAATAAATCCGATCCCGATGAAAAGAAAACTCTACGCGGTCAATTTATTTTCATTAGTATCTTCTACTCCTGCAGTGCAGTATAGCCTGTTTAAACAAAAGGCATATCGTTTGCGCATGTCCGTCATAAAATACGGTACGGCCAGTAACGGAACAGGCGCCCCCTATAGCCGCGGTTCACAGCCCCGGCAACCGGAACCCGGAACCTTCAGATAATATAAAGAATATTTCAGGTACGGTTATATATTATCGGACCTGGCCTGGTTACAGAAAAAACACCCTGATTGTTTGACGGCAGGGTCAATAATATATCCAATACAACTGAAAATGTACCACTATGAAAAAACTTCTACTATTTGTTATGTCATTGATCTGCATACTGCAGCATACAATCGGGCAATCGGCCACCAAATCGTACCCCTTTGCCGTGGGAAGGCAAAGTTGCGGAGCGGGTACCAGGCAGATCCATTATTATAACTACGATGGCGTAAACAATATCATTCAAAATGCACACACCGGCGTTGCCGGCAATCTGGTAAACAATTGTATTCCCCAGCTCCGGATCGGAGGTGCACCAAATGGTACGCAACGATTTACATCAAATCTCGCCAGCGTTTCCTTTAATCCCAGGGATCACCAGATCTATTATTTATGGACCAATATTTCGATTCCCAGAACCTATGCCTGGAGGTGGCCCTATGGTACCTGCCCGGGAACGGCAGCGAATAAATTAGATACCCTGGTTTCTTTCGGCGCAGATATACTGGGTGTGGCATTTGATAATAACGGAAACGGTTACCTGCTCGAATTCAGTCCCGAGCCCAATGGAGTACCACACAAGGCATGGATCAAGTCGATTGATTTTGCAACAGGTGCGATAGGTGGGGCCGATACCCTGAATTTCACCGGTGGTGCGGTGATCTATCTCACCGGAAATGGTGATGTGGCCATGACGCCTTCCGGACAGATGTTCTTTGTGGTAGATAACAAACTATTCACGCCAAACTATACCGCCTATACCGGCACGGGATCTTTTTTAACCTGTACGTATATTGATACAGTTAGAACAAGCAATGCCTTTGTTGGTCTTACGTATGCCGAAGGCGAAACCATTGCGGCCTACTCGGGTGGCGGTTGTCCCTTTGATGAAGTTGATCCCTTAACAGCCATCAATGTACCTATAACAAAAAATAATTTGCCAACAGCGGTGTATCAAACCGTGGATTTCGCCACCATTGTTTCGGGGGTTGGAGCAGCAAAATACCTGGTTTCGGTAACTCCTACCGGAACGCCCAATCAATACAATGTGGTATATGATATTGTTGTAAAAAATTACGGCAATATGAATGTTACCGGAATACAGGTAAGAGACACGCTTGCCAATATTAACGGCGCAATAAATGTATCAAACGTTTCGGTTACGATTCCGGTCAATCCCAACGGATATGCGGTTAACCCGCTCTATAATGGGGTTGGGCCGCTCGCCACAAACTATAATTTACTAAGCGGCTCACCGGTGCTTCCCAATTACCCGGTTGCCAACAGCAGTTTTACCATCCGGATATCCTGCAGGCTGTCGAATATATTAAGCGGTATTGTGTATAATAATAGTGCCGCCGTAACCGGAACTGATTTTAATAACAACAGTTTAAAAGATATATCTACCAATGGCAATAATCCTGATCTGAATTCCAACGACAAACCCGATGATATCGAAGAAGACCAGCCTACACCACTCCTGATCTCTGTTACGCCTCAAACACCGCCTTGTTTGTCGCTTACCCGTGTTTTATATATGCAGGATTTCGGAACTGGTACAGGATTGAGTACGTCAGTTCCGGCCGCAGTATTGGGACCGGGCGTATCGGGTGGTATAAGTAGTGTATCCTATACCGGTAGTACTACTCCTCCTATACCTGTTGAAACCTATACCGTAACCAACAATGCACAAAATGCCAATGCCGCACATTTTATAAGTAATACCGACCATACTGGAAATGCCAATGGGCGTATGTTGATTGTAAACGCCGTGCCAATAATACAAAATGTACCAGGGCGGATTTACCTATACCCTTTGCCCCAGCCAGCAGTATTCTATTTCGTTTTATGCTGCCTTTATTGGTAACGCAGCTTATCAAACGCTTTGTGATGGTTTTGGCGGGTTCAGGTATCCTAAAATAAAGATCAGGGTAAGAGACGCCGTTTCCGGGTTGATCATAACAGAAAGTTCAACGGCCAGCATTACCGGTACAACCTGGCAGCAGTACGGTTTAAAATTTGTTAGTCCGGGTACCTACACCTCCATCCTGTTCGAAATGCTGAACGATGGCCCCGGCGGTTGTGGTAACGATATAGCTATTGATGATATTCAATTTGGTTCCTGTGATCCCATTCCGGTAGTTAATGCCAGCGGGGTAGCGGGCTGCATCGGCGGTTCTTCTTCATTTACCGGTGCGCTTACCGATCCCGGCGCCATTCCGGGTGCCAAAGATTACCAATGGCAGGTGGCTCCTGCATTGGCCGGGCCCTATGTGAATATTGCCGGGGCCACATCTCCAACCTTCACGATCAACCCGGTAACACCAGCAGATACCGGCAAATACTACCGCCTGGTAGTTGCCGCAGCTGGAAACATGGGCATACCGAATTGTCGGTTCAATTCTCCGGGTATATTGCTTACCGGGAAAAAATCCTTCGCTGGCACCTTCGTCGGCAAATGTCAATAAGAATAATATTTGCCCGGGCATTTCGGTTAACCTGAGTGTCACCGGAGGAAGTTTGGGTACCAACGCAAACTGGTATTGGTATGCCGGAAGTTGTGCAGGTATTTTCCTGGGTAACGGAACTACGGTTACGGTAACCCCATCCGTTACCACCACCTATTATGTGAGGGCCGAAGGTGAATGTAATATTACGTCCTGCCAGGCCGTTACCATATTTATCAATTGCGATGTAGATAAAGACGATGATGGTATACCCGACTTTGTTGAAAGTAATATGGCTGCCGCCTTCCTGGATGTGCCGCCGAATGGCATTATCAACGCATACGACCCGTTAACGCCTGGTTTCGTTGATAATAATAACGACTATGTGAACGACAATTACCAGGCCGACGGTGATGTAGACAATGACGCCATTCCGAATTACCTGGATCTTGATTTTCCGGGCGGGTGGATACCAATGCCGACGGAATAGATGACCGATTTGATATCGACCTCGACGGAATTATAAATATGCTTGACCTGGATAGCGATAATGATGGAATACCCGATGTGGTAGAAGCTTATGGGGCAGATACCAACGGAGATGGCAAAATAGATAATTATGTTGATATTGATGGCGACGGACTTTCCGACAATGTTGACAGCCGCATCAACCTTTTCAATGGTGCCTATAATACCGGTATAGGACTGGGCTTACCTAATTTGGACGGAGATATAGTGCCCAATTTTCTTGATCTTGACAGCGACAACGATGGAATTCCGGATGTGGTGGAAGCCGGAGGCCCCGACGTAAATAATAATGGAAAAAATAGATGGATTTGTTGATGCCAATAACGATGGCCTCCATGATGGCTATATCAACGCAACAGCGTTGTTGCGAACAGGTGCCGATATCAATGGCGATGGACGGGCGGATAGTTATCCAAATAAGAACCTCGACAGAGACTTCAGGCCCAATGCGTATGACCTGGACAGTGATGGTGACGGTATTGTTGACGTAATTGAAGGCGGATTGCCCGACGCTGACTTTAATGGAATAGCAGATGGCGCTATCGGTGCCAATGGATGGTCCACAACCGTATCGGCAATGCCCGCACTTAATCTCAGAAATACCGACGGGACGGGAAATTTCGATTTTCTTGATATTGATGCTGATGATGACGGTATTCGGATAATATTGAAGGCATGTCCACAGCAGGTTACCTGTTACCAACATTGGTTGATGCTGATGGTGATGGTTTGATGAATCCTTATGATAATCTACCGGCAGCCTTTGGCGGATCAGGGATATTTGTGTACGACCACGATGGAGATGCCATACCCGATTACCGGGATCTGGACACCGACGCTGATGGCCTGATAGACCGGGTAGAAGGAAACGACTTTAACCTCAATGGGATACCCGATGATAAGTAACCTTAACCGGACTGGATAGTGATGGGGATGGTTTGGACGACCGTTTTGATTCATTGAATTCGGTAACCAATATAAAAGGTACTTCGTACCTCATGGGTAACGGAGGCTCTTTTACAGGTGATCCAACGCCAGGCTCAAGAACCACTGTTCAACGAACCAATGCACCGCAACCCAACCGCGACTGGCGCGACGTGGGTTTTGTGTTGCCGGTTCAGTTTTGGAGTTTTTTACGGCTTCAAACAATAATAATAATGTGTTGCTTAACTGGACAATCATTGCCGATAAAGAAGTCGACCGGTTTGAAATTGAACGAAGCATAGACAACAGTAATTTTATAAAAACAGGGACTGTTACAAAACCGGTTTTGCATGAACAGCAAAAGTTTTTCAGCTACCGATGATGTGTCAAATATAAACAGTGAAATAATCTTCTACCGGTTAAAAGTAGTTGGTAAAACCGGATCGGTTAAATACAGTAATATCGTTCATGTAAAGAAACAGAACAACAATATCGATATAACCTTATCGCCTAACCTGGCCAACTTTATTTTTACGGTTAGTTTTTACGCTATAAAAGATACAGATGCTTCCATCTGGTTATTTGATAATGCCGGTAAAAAGTGTTTTACAAAAACAAAAAGTTTTTAAAGGTTTTAATAATATTCGGATTACAGATCTTTATAAATACAGTGATGGTATTTACAATCTTAAAATCAGCTTTAACGAAAAAAACAGTTATAAAAAAACTGATGATAAAAAATAGAAATATAGCCCCCGATCTTTTTAGGCCTCTTCATTAAGTTGTAGAGGCCTATTTTATACTACTTTTGTGCGGATGTATACACACAAAAATCCCTGGGCCAGCACTTTTTAAAAGATAAAAGTATTATCGACAGGATCATTGCGGTACTGCAGGAGGAAACGTTCAGCAATTTACTGGAAGTGGGGCCCGGTACCGGTGCGTTAACCAAATACTTAATGAACCTGCCTGCTGTTAATTTTAAAGCCGTGGAACTGGATGATGAAAAAGTGGCCTATCTCGGCAATAACTATCCGGCGCTCAGGGAAAAAATAATCAGCAGGAGTTTTTTAGATATGGAAAAACCCTTTGATGAACCCTTTACCATCATTGGCAATTTCCGTACAATATTTCTACACAAATTCTTTTTAAAACACTGGAGTGGAAGGATGAGGTACCCTGTGTAATTGGCATGTTTCAGAAAGAAGTGGCGCAACGGGCAGCATCAAAAGAAGGCAGTAAGGTGTACGGGGTGCTGAGTGTATTAATGCAGGCCTATTATGATATTGAATACCTGTTCGATGTGGGCAATGAATGTTTCGATCCGCCACCAAAAGTACAAAGCGGTGTTATCCGGTTAAAGAGAAAAGCAGCAACGGTTAATTATAAGAGCGAAAGGGCATTTTGGGTGTTGGTGAAAAAGCTTTAACCAGCGCCGGAAAACGATGCGCAATGCAGTAAAAAGTTTGTTTCCGGCTGAGGTGTTGCAGGATGAGATTTTTTGAAAAGAGCAGAAGCCTGGAGCGTGGAAGATTTTGCCAGGCTGACTTTTCAAATGCAGTAGACGCCGTTATACGGTAAGTATTTATTTTAGACTCTCATTAATTATCTATATTTTTAAAAGCCATAATCAAACGAACTAATTTGGAAAAAAGCGTATAGAAATATCTGATATGTTTTTATCTTTCCTGTTGTTGTTTGTTGTGTGGAGTTTTACAGGACGTACTTTTCTCAATTACCCACCACAAACACGTTTGTCGGAATTTACCACTTTCATGGTGTGGTGCTGCTGGGTGGCTGTTATTACTGATCGTTCAACCCTTTTGATCAGGTATAAACAATACAGGTGGCACCGGATGTTGGGGAAGCTCGTTATGTATTGGCGCCGTTAATTGTTATTTCCATTTTCCTGGTGTCGAAAGAAAATACAACCGGCTCGATACCTATGTTTCGGTTGAAAATAATATCGGAATGATTGCTTTGAAATATCCGCACATGTTATATTTTGGTTTGTTATACGCACTTATGATTAACAGAAAAAGCAGTTTGTCATATGCGCTACATGATCGTGACGGCGTTGTTTGTTATTGGTCCGGCAGTAGCGAGCCTGGGAATTATATGCAGATGTATCGTTCGAACACTCTGTTTGTATTCTCTAGTTGTGATTGAATTATTAACCATTGTTTTAATCGTGTTTCGGACCTTATTAAAAAGGCAACTTTCATAAACCTTACCTGGTTACCCTGGTTTTTTTGATCAGTTTTCATGTAACCCGGATGTTAAGGTTGGCAAACCTGCGTGGCAACAAATCGGTGGTTTTATAGCCGAATGTGCTTTATTTGATTTATATTTTGTCTTCTCCGAATGTTATTTTTTTAGGCCTCGTCCTGCATTCCGCCCAAAGGAAGATATTG
>JADJVB010000003.1 GCA_016710745.1 Chitinophagaceae bacterium
GCGCAAAGCCCCGCCCGTCAGACTGTGAAAAAACTTTCCATCTCCTAAAAGTCAGTCTGTACAATTCCATGTAAAGCTTATTGCGGTTCATTTAAACAGCCTTAAAAAAGCGCATTGGATAAATTTGTAAAAAATAACGGGGCTCATTTTGTCTGTAAATCACTTTGACAAAGCCGTTTTTTAAGGCACAGACTATTTTACTGTAGTCTGGTTGCCAGTTTTTTATTGTTTCAAGCATTTTATTGAAGCCCAGTATGTTTTTTGTTCGCATAAAGTTGTAGCAAAACATGATGAGGTTCATTTCGCCATTTACTTTTTGCAGGCCTTTTAGCAAAGTGTGGGTAAACCCAAAGTGCCGCTTAATGGTGCCAAAGGGATGTTCTACAATGGCTTGCCTTCGTTTATAATATTGTGGATTTTGTTTGATGTTGTTATCATTGATGTCCACCGCATCCTGGTACTCGCTGCGATGTATGATGCGTTTGGGTAGCTTGGTACATTGGCTTTTTAAAGGGCAGTTTTTGCAGGCATTGGTGCGGTAGGTTTTAAAGCGGTAGCTGGTTTCATTAGCTTCGCCTTTTTTATTATGCCAGGTGCCAAGGCTTGTAAGGGTTGCACCTGCAGGGCATGTGTAACTATCGGTGTCTTTATCGTAAGCAAAACTTTCTGACAAAAATTCGTTGGCTATATGTTTTACGCCAGGTTGTTCTTTATAAGCTACATGCGTTATCATATTATCATCCTGACATTGCTGTAATTCGGCACCGGTGTGGTAACCTTTATCGGCCAGTACCATCAGGCTATCTTCATTTTTAAGTTGCAGGTTTTCCTTGGCCTGTGTGGCTGCTTTGTGTAAAGCCTTGCCATCATTGGTATTGGTAGCCTGGGTTTGTACAATCAGGTTATGTTTATCATCTACCGCATTTTGTACATTATAGGCTACTTCAACATTGCTTTTAGTGATCAGTATGCTGCGGCTGTCGGGGTCGGTGGTGCTGATCTGTTTGTCTGTTGTGTTATTTAACTGCTGTTGCAGGGTATCGTATTTGATGGTGCGTTCTTTTAGTTTTTGAAGCCCCTGCTTTAGGTTTTCTCTTTTAATATCCAGGTCATCTTTGCTTTTTGTTTGTTCCAGTTTATCCAGATCATCAAGTTCCTGCAAATATTTTTCGGCTTTATCTTTTATCAGCTGCTGGTGCTTATCTATCTTCTTTTGGTTATAGTTGTTCTTTTTACTGTTTACCGCTTTAAACTTGCTGCCATCAACGGCAATGGTGGTTTTACCCTAACAGCCCGGCTTCGCTTAAAAAATGAACATACAAACGAAACAATGACTGCAGCGGCTGTGTATGCAGCTTTCTAAAGTCGGCAATGGTATGATAGTTTGGTTGCAGGTTTTGCAGCAACCATTGCAACTCAACATTTCGGCTGCATTCTCTTTCCAGCTTACGGCTGCTGCGTATTTTGTTTAAATAGCCATACAGGTATAATTTTAAAAGTACCTGCGGGCTATAAGGCGGGCGACCCTCTGTTTGCTGTACTGTTTTTTGAACCCTAACTGCTGCAGATCAACCTTGTCTATAAAGGCATCTATAAGCCTTACCGGATTATCGGCGGCAACCTGGTCTTCTAAAGTTGAAAAGTAGGTTTGTTGGCGGGGTTGTCCTTGTATAAATTGCATATCATTTTATCACAAAAACCATACTACTTTGAAGCTATTAACATTGTGTGTATATTTATAATGAAAAGGAGTTTTTTCACAAACTCCCGTTTTAAGGCATTTTACTGCAAACTAAAAAACCAGGCTTTAGCTTCGGCTTCCTTTCGTCTTGATATGGGTATTTTAATTCCATTTTTTAAAACAAAATGACCCTCTAGTAATGCTTTAATATGATACCTGTTTACGAGATAGGAACGATGGCTTCTGAAAAAATTTTTATCGCTCAAAATGTCTTCGAACCAGGCTAAGTTTTTAGATGACAACTCTTGTGAACCGTTTGATAAATGAATATAACTGTAATTGCGTTCTCCTTCAATATGCGTAATTTGTTTTAATGGCAATCTTAAAGTGCCATTTTGCTGGGGTAATACCAATTGTTGATTCTCCACAGATTGCACTTCCAAATTAGCCAGGGCATGCTTAACTTCCATACTGTTATCTGCAGACCTGGGCAAACGTTTGATCGCTTCATCCAATTCGTTTTCATTAATTGGTTTTACCAAATAGTCTAAGGCATTAAAGCGAAAAGCCTTGATTGCATAGTGGCTATGGGAGGTGGTAAATACCGTTTGGAAATTGATGTTTTCTACCTGTTGAAGCAGTTCAAACCCTGTCATGTCGGGTAATTCAATATCCAGAAAAACAACATTTGGTTTTTTAGATACAATTAGCTGCAGTGCCTTTTTGCCGGTATTAGCTATATCTAAAACAGCAATATCAGTTGCATATTGTTTAAGCAGGTCATGTAATACCGTTGCCATAAAGGCGTTGTCTTCAACTATTAAAGCTTTAATTGGTTTCATAAATAAACTTGAAGTAAATATACATTATACCAACTATACACTAAATCTATCCTTATAAAACCTGTCAGGTTGATCCCGATAACTATCGGGAGAAACCGGGGCTATTTGGAAAAGAGCCTCTTTTATTTAGAACCCGCCTTCGACAAGCTCAGGCTTACAGTATAATTTTAATGTCTAATCGGGATTACTATTTAAAACCGTTTGATAATTACAAATACCTTATGATAACCCAAATGAGGTTCCTTTTAGTATTATGCTTTAATTTTATTCAACAATAACGTAAGCATATAAAACCAGTCAATAACATAATGGAGATACTCAACAGGCAAATTCATTTAAAATACATTCTGATTGTTGTCGGAATACTTTTTTCCTCCATTCTTTATGGGCAAACCAAAACGGACGATAAGCTTTATACAATCTGGAAAGATTCATCGAAACCGGAAACAGTGAGATTAGAAGCCATTTGGGATAGAATGAATATTGATTCTATGCCCAATCAGGAACCTGAATGGTGGAAGAGATGGCAAAAGGAAATAAAAGAAGCCATTGAACTAACTATAAAAAACGATAAAAAGGGGTACTTGCCACTATTTTATATGATGTCGTTACAAGCTTGTGCCAGCAACACAGAATGTATGTGTACTGCTGCCCACAAGGCAATAGAAAGTGCCAAGGTTGCCAATGCTTCTAAATTGCCGATTGTTTTTGAGGCGTACTATGTTTTAGCTTTTGAATGTAATGAAAACGTGAAGGATGAAGATATGATTAATGAATTCAATAAAATGAAAAGCGCTCTGACAAACACTCCTGACTACCTTAAACAACTCAGAGAACCAACTTTAGCTTTAGGATATTATTACAGTAGGAAAGAAAAGTATCCCAAAGCGTTAAGCTACCTTTAGAAAGCCAACGATTATCTGAGGAACTGAAATTAATGGATATTTCTTATGCACGAAACAACGAAGCAATTGCAGGAATTCATACCCAAATAGGAAATTATAAAGAAGCAGAAAAATACATTGATAAAAGCCTGCAGGTGGCTCATTCTTTAAAAGATACGCTCCAACTAGGTAGCTCATATCTTGGCAAATCCAATTTAATGCTAAAATTAAAAGATGAAGCAAAAGCCCAACTTTTTATAGATTCTGCCATGTACGTGATGAAAAACGTAAAACACTGTGAGCCTTGCTATAATATTTCAAAAACGTTAAACGCTGGGATCAAAAATTTATCAGGTAATTATACAGGCGCATTAGCCGAATTGAAAGAGGTAGAAGCATTTTATAATGGAGAAGGCAAGGGGCAAAAGCCAGAACCCTTTTTTTTCACAGAAAAAGCAAGGGCTTATTTGGGGCTGAAAAGATATGATAGTGCCATTCAAACAATCAAATTAGTGAAAGTAGCAGAGCAAACGTTTAATAAAGATGTTTCTGATAATTACGACATACTCTCCAAAGCTTATGAAGGCCTGGGAGATTACAAAAATGCAATGAAAAATTATAAATTACATGGGCAGGCAGAAGATACATTAGCCAAATGGAGAAATAGCAGCGAAGCAACCCGCCTGGAACTGGAGTATCAATTTACGCAGCAACAGCTAAAATCTAAACTCGTTTTTCAAACACAGATGGACAGACAAAAGTCCACCAGGAACTGGATCCTCTTTTCAGGCATTTCAGCCTTGTTGCTTGCCCTGGGATTATTTGCCAGGCTTCGATATACCAGGAAAACCCAAAAATTACTGCAATACAAAAACGAAATCATCAGGGCCGAAAAGGAAAAAGCCGAAGCCAGTGAAAAAGCCAAGCATCAGTTTCTCGCCAATATGAGTCATGAGATACGTACGCCCATGAATGCGATAAAGGGCATGACCGATATTTTAATCAGACGCAATCCAAAAGAAGATCAAAAGGAATATTTAGACGGCATTAAACAATCTTCCGATTCTTTGCTGGTCATCATCAATGATATTTTAGATATTTCGAAAATTGAGGCAGGTAAAGTTGAATTGGAAAATGAACTATTTTCTGTAAATGAATTGCTGAATAACATTCACACCATCATGCAGTTTAAGGCTGAAGAAAAAGGACTGGAACTTAAAAAAGAAATGCCAACAGAAGAATTGAATGTGAAAGGGGATGCTAACAGACTGCGACAAATTCTCATCAACCTGATTGGCAATGCCATTAAGTTTACCGAAAAGGGATTGGTAACTACAACCATTCAATCAGAAAAAGTACAAGACAAACTCAATCTGCACTTCACCGTCTCTGATACGGGCATTGGCATTGATAAAGACACGATGAGTAAAATATTTGAATCATTTGAACAGGCTTACAGCGATACTTCGCGAAAGTTTGGTGGCAGCGGTTTGGGCTTAAGCATTTCTAAAAAACTGGTAGAACTGCACAACGGAAGCATTTGGGTAGAAAGTGAAAAAGGCAAAGGCAGTCGGTTTCATTTTACCATTCCTTATGTCATGGCAGCAACTACCACTGAAGTAATACCAGCAGAAGATGTACATTCCAATATAGCGGCTGCACTAACAGGCATACGAATTTTGCTGGTAGAAGACAATGCTTTTAATGTAGTGGTTGCCCGGGAAGAACTGGAAGATACGATTGAAGGAGTGCATGTAGACGTTGCCGAAAATGGATTGATTGCGTTGGAACAATTAAAATTTGCTGCTTTTGATGTTATTCTGATGGATGTGCAAATGCCGGTGATGAATGGATTTGAAGCCACCAAAGCCATCAGAAACCTGGACAGTGAAAAGGCGCATACACCCATCATTGCCATGACCGCTAATGTACTCAAAGAAGAAGTTGATTTGTGTTATCAGGCAGGGATGAACGATTTTATAGCAAAACCGTTTGATACAAAGGAATTGCTGAATAAAATTTTTAACTTAACAAATAAAAGATCATGAATAATAAAAAGCCAACCGTTTTCATTGTAGATGATGAGCCATTATTGTCTGAAATGCTAGCCGATTATTTAAAGGAGCAATATACAGACTTTAACATCGTATCTTTTCCAACAGGGGAAGCATGTTTGCAAAGTTTGGATGAACAGCCAGATGCGGTTGTTTTGGATTATTACCTGAATTCAAAAGAAAAGATGCAGCCAATGGTATTGATATATTGAAGGAAATAAAAAAACAAAACTCAGCGCTCCCGGTAATCATGCTGTCCAGCCAGGAAAGTTATGGTACAGCCGCACAAACTATCATGTATGGGGCCGTGCATTATGTGATAAAAGGTCAAGATGCTTTTGAAGAAATTTTTCAACTCATTAAAGCCAATGTATAGATGGTCAATTTAACCTTTTTAAAGAAGTTCACAAAAGACGATCCTCAAAAAATGAAACGCTACATTTCGTTGTACCTTGATGTAGCGCCAAGAACTTTTGAGGAAATGAAACGTAACCTCAAAAATGAAGATTGGGAGCAGCTTCGTATTAATGCCCATTCCCTAAAACCACAGGCCGATTTTATGGGAATTGACAGTTTAAAAGAAGAACTGATTAAAATAGAAGAAGCTGTAAAATCAAAAAGTTTTGATGTTCTTGAAAACCTGTTTACTACATCGCTTAAAATAGCTGCCGATTCGGAGATTATACTTAAAGATATGTTAGATCAATTCTAAAAAAACGCCTTACAACATTTGTATTGCCAATAGTGGGGCTTGACATTGGAGCAATCAGCAGCGGTAATTCTACTGTGCTTCATATCGGGGCTGGACGAATAACGCCCTCCCGATAGCTATCGGGATTAGTTCTTAATATTTAACTTTATAAAAAAGCCAGGCAGTAGTTCTGGGCGGACGAATATAAAATTTCCCACCATCGGCAATACCTGTTCGTTATACTAGGAACTCACTTGGAGTTTAATTTTTATAAGTTTATATCTTCCAATTCCTAAAACCATAGAATAGTTAATACAAGTAAATCTTTTTATGAAAAAAACATTTCTCCTTCTTTTATTCCCGTTTGCATTATATGCACAACATAATAATTCACTTTTTGATGTATACATGGAAGGTCAAACCAATCTTTATGGATTCAATGGTAATGTATTGGTTTCAAAAGATGGAAATGTTATTTATAAAAAGTCTTTTGGGTTTGCTGATTACAACACAAAGAAAAACTTGACAGCAACAGCATTTTTGATTGCGGTTCCATAGCGAAGGAATTCACTGCAATGGGCATCTTGCTATTGAAAGATAAAGGTAAGATTAGCTACACAGATACGCTTAGGAAATTCTTTCCCGAACTTCCCTATTCAAATATCACCATTCATCAATTGCTTACTCATACTTCCGGAATACCAGACGGATTCGACTTAGTTTCAAATTTTTTTGACCACAATAGCATTGCTTCCAATGATGATTTAATAAGCTTGCTGGTAAGTAAGAAACCGGCACTTTTATTTAAATCCGGCGAAAAAATGATGTATTCCGGAACGGCTTTTAACCTGCTGGCAAGCATAATAGAAAAGATCTCAGGAAAACCATATAAAGAGTATATGTACGAACAGGTTTTTAAACCATTGGGAATGATGCATACCCAGGTAGCAAATGGACCAAGATTCGTGGAAAATATTCCAGGTTTGGCTTATGGATTTGTTTATTCTGATAGTTTAAAAAAATATTTACAGGCTGACAGCCAGTATTCAGGCTGGCCACCCTACCTAGCTGGTATTACTGGGGAAGGTATGATTATTACTACAACAGGAGACCTTTTAAAATGGGACCGGGCCCTCAAAAATAAAGTCCTGCTTACAGATGTAACTCAACTCGAAATGCTTTCCACGCAAGCAGAAAACACTTTCCTGAAAGTTAATTTTGGTTATGGAATAAGAGTTGGAAAAAATGATGTGGGAGATTATATTTTTCATCAAGGGTCATATCCGGGGTATGAAAGTATGCATCTTTGTTATACCAATGATGATGTTACTGTGATCATACTATCCAATAATGAATCACACTCAACGTTTATTTCCGATGCTTTGTCGGCTATCGCTTTAAACAGAAATATAGTTCTGCCTTACGCTCACCAAGAAGATCGGAGATATGCTGCATTCAATAAATATGGTGGTAAGTATATGATGCAATTTACAAGGCCTCCTATATGGCTACATTCCCTATGGAATTTGTTAGAAAAAATGATAAATTTTATATTCATCAAGGGAGTGGCGCCGATACAGAACTGAAACAAGAGTCAGGTACAAAGTTTTTTTTTGCTGATGGCACCGACCAGCAAATTGAATTTGAAACAGACAACAGTAACAATCAGGATAAAGTATGGCATATTGCATGGGGAGTTAAAAGGGAAATGAAAAAAAATGAATGAAATTTCGCCACGGTTGGTAGCACGGGCAATAACAAAATATAATGAAGGTCGCAGATTGCTCAGGTGAGCACAGCGAATGGTTATCCTTAAAAAATTTTTGAGATCGCGGAACAGCAGGCGTTTTAATCGCCACCGGCAGGTGGCAATGGGCTTACATAGCTTTTATATTTTCGCACAGATAAGGGGAAAGAAAAACGCTACACCGGTTACCGTTTTTCTTTAGATGATATTTTGTTACGGCTCGCAACTGCAATATTCAAATTTCATTCCCCAGTTGCCTCCGCTTGGGTTGATTCGGGTACCATTGCCCCAGGCTGTTTGCGAATTAATGACCTGGTTGGCGCTGTTATATTTTTTTACCACCGCATGCGCAGCAATACATCCGCAGCTACCGGGAGCTATTTGTGAAATGGGTACCTGGTAGGTATAGCTGGTTACATTGGCGTGTGTTCCACTGTAAGGGAATTGGCCGGGAATGGGGTTGCCCGGATTATTGACCGGTATGGCAGCGCAGTCGCCTACATACAAATGGGTTTCGGTTAAAAACCAGCCATTGGCCGTATTATAGGTTACATAAATGTATTCATCGTCATTAGTAACACTTACCGTACCGGCGTTGATCGATTGGCCGGCGACCAGCATAACCACGGTGGGTTCACATTCATCTCCCGAGCCTTCTCTACCGGCTAAGCCGCCGTTTTCACCCGATGTTGTTTTATTATCAATTGACCCGTTTTTTTGTTGATTAACAACGTCAACTCCGGCCTGAGATGAAGGTTGATTCAAATCGGCTTTTTTACAGGAGAAAATGCCGAGAACGGCTGCGGTCAACATCATGTTGAGTAATGATTTTTTCATAGGTATTTGTTTTAAAATGTAAAAGAAAAAATAGGAGCCATACAAAGAGAACGCTGTATGGGACTGTTTATTATGCGAAAATCACCGCATTCAGGAATAGGGTATTTTTTCATGAATAAAGCGATTTTTTGAGGTTTATTGTACGCAGTAAAAAGAGAACCGAAACCTCAAAAATGATGGAATCTACCAAGGGGATTGCCCAGGCGTAAGGACCATTTTATATGCTTCACACAAATTGCGGGCCCGGCCAGGGATTCGCTCAGCCCCGGTTCGCGGTGCACGAACGGAAGCACATAAAATAAACGGGCCATTTATCCTACTTGTTAAAACTGTGTAAATGTTTACTATTATATGAGATAGTAAAACTATCATTTGATAAAAAAAACGATCTTTGTGTTATTAAAAAAAAGATCAATTGACACGGGAAAGAATGTGAAAACACGGCTGACCAAAATTACCTGGCAGGGAAGTAACTGCCAATCCTGTTTTTCAGTTTGGTTTCCGGATCCGTATAAACTGGTTTTACATTTTGAACTCGGCGGTGCCGGTCAATAATGAAGGCAACAGGAATTTATTTTATTACGAAAAACAGAAATCATGAAATATCTATTTAGTGAAATTGTACTTTTGACAGCGATGCTTTTCATATCCGAAACGGGGATTGCCCAGGCGAATAAAGAACACAGTTTCTCGGTCAATTTTGGTCCTGAGATCACTTTTCCGGAATCAGCGTTACGAAGGACACATAAAATCGGTTTTGGCGGCAGCATCAAAGGAGAATGTACTTTTGGCAAACATGCAAGCGCTACCATTAACAGCGGGGTATCCATTTTTAACGGAAAAGGATACTTTGATGATTTATTATCGCCCGAAAAAGAATTTGATCAACTGATGGCCGTTCCGGTAAAGTTGGGTGTAAGGTACTATATCGGCAATTTTTATGTTGCCGGAGAAGGAGGAGTGGTTTTTCTGAGTAAATATTTGAATTCATCCCGACCCGTAGCAAGTATAGGATTGGGCGATAAGATTAAACTCGGTTCGGGCAAACTGGATATTTCATTGAGGCAGGAGTTTTGGCTAAGCAACGTTCAAAATTTAAATATGGCGGTGTTAAGAGTAGCATATGAAATTGTTTGGTAAACTGAAACAGTAGTGGTGACCGGTTTTTCCAATCTGATCGGTAATAAAAAATATATTTAACATGATTATAGTAAAACTTCTGGTGGGGGATAAAAAACTGGGTGATGCGGTGGCGGATACTATTCTAAAAAATAAATTTACCCTGAATGTATTTGGCAGTGTGTTTGATTCCTATCATATAAACGCCTCACTTACAAAAGAACATACCGAGGTGTATGTTATTCAGTTTATAACAAAAAGTATGTTGTTTAATGAAATTGAGGAAAGCTTGAAAAACGAATTTCCGCAAACCGACTTTTCTATCTGCGCCACCCCTGGTGCACATTGCGTTTAATCTTCACGACAAGATCAGCAAGCGGGTGAATGGAACAAACCTGGTAAAAGAAGAAACCGAAGACTAAAGAAACAAACTATGGACTATCAAATTATAGTGTCACTTGTAACACTGATCGTGTTGGAAGTTATTTTAGGGATAGATAATGTGATTTTCATATCCATTCTGGCCAATAAATTACCGGCGCATCAACAAAAGAAAGCCAGGTTTTACGGCTTAATACTGGCCATGGTTCTCCGATTGGGATTACTGGCCATGGTGGCATGGGTCATGAAACTGGACGATGATTTGTTTCTGGTTTTTAACCAGGGAATATCAGTTAAGGATTTAATATTGATATTGGGCGGGTTGTTTTTGTTGTACAAGAGCTCTGCCGAAATATACCATAAAATGGAAGGAGAACAAGGCAATAAAACCAGTAAAATAAAAGCGGTCACATTTGCCCAGGTGATCTTTCAGATTTTATTAATGGATATGGTCTTTTCAATTGATTCAATAATTACAGCCATAGGCATGGTTAAAGAGATATGGATAATGTATGTTGCCATTATTGTTACTGTTTTATTAATGCTGGTTGCTGCCGAACCGATCAGTAATTTTGTTAATAAACATCCGGCATTTAAAATGCTGGCTCTTTCCTTTTTATTGTTGATAGGATTTGCTTTGGTAAGCGAGGGATTTGGGATGGACATTCCCAAAGGGTATATTTATTTTTCAATGGCATTTTCAATGCTGGTGAGCATTTTTCAAATGCGGATGAACCGAAATAACAAACCGGTGGTTACGCATGAACATTATGCTGAAGGAGAAGATGAATTACCTAAAAACGTATTTTGAGTTGACCGGTATATCCGTTTAATTTACTGAATAAAATATTTATTGTTTCCTTTACCTTCCGCCGCAAACCAGGCGGGGGTTTCTTTTACGCTGCATTTTCATTTTGTTGGCGCCGTTGTTGGTTGCCTGGCCAATAACGTAAATTTTCTCTTTTGCATTTCGTTTATTAATTTACATTTGGGTGTATCCCCCGCAACCTACTTGTTCTGCGGCGGATTTGCGTTTATAATAAAGGTATCTCATTAAATTAACCATATGAAGATCAAATTAATGTCGAAATATCTGCTTGTTACCCTTTTGTTTTTTCAATTTATAGGCATTAACAGGTCAACAGGTCAAACCTATAGTAAAGAAACGATTTTGATCAGTACAGCTTATGGGAATATGAAAGTGAAGCTTTTCAATGAAACGCCCGGTCATCGAAATAATTTTCTTAAACTGGTTAAGCAGGGTTTCTATGACAGTTTACTTTTTCACAGAGTAATTGATCAGTTCATGATACAGGGAGGCGATCCTTATAGCAAGTTGGCAAATGATACTTCGCTGTTAGGTGATGGAGATGTTGATTACTGGATCCCGGCTGAATTTAACAGGAAGCTTTTTCACAGGAAAGGTATGCTGGCCGCGGCAAGGGAAGGGGATGATGTTAATCCAAATAAAGAATCAAGCGGATCGCAATTCTATATTGTTATGGGTAAAACTTATGAGGCGCCCGCTTTACGAAAAGCTGAATTGCGGATAAATAAAGACCTGGTGCGAAAAATTAATTACAATGTTGCGTTCAGTGGCAAAAGCAGCGCACTCAGAAGCTATTACAACCGCCTCCTGGCCGAGGAAAAAGAAGATAGCTTAAAATATGCGACACAACAATTGACAGATCCGATCTCGGTTGAACGGTACGAAAAAACACCTCATTTTACCTTTACTGCCAAACAACAGAAAACCTATGCCACCCTGGGCGGAACCCCGCATTTGGATATGAATTATACCATTTTTGGCGAAGTGGTTGAGGGCCTCGAAGTAATAGATAAAATTGCGGCTGTGAAAACGGATAAGAACAACAGACCAAAAGAAAATGTGAGGATGAAAATTTCAATTCTGCAGGAGTAACTTCTGTTCCTGTTCATGGCCGAAAAGGAATCACCGTATTTTTATTTCGTGAGCCCCGAACAGGGGTGGTTAAAATCATCATGTTAGCGGTTCTCATTCACCGGTAGTGAACTGCGGGATCTGTGTACATCCCCACCCGACCCCCAATCTGCCCTAACATACTGCAGCGCAGTGAACTATCCCGTGTATGCGCTAACAGCAAAGGTTCCCTTTCATTATTCGGGGATTAAAAAATATCCCCGCTTTGCCCGGGATCTGTGTTCCGCGGCAACCCGAACCTGGATAGGATCAGATCCAAATAAGTAAAAAGCATGACCACGGTCATTGCCATACAAATGGTGCTGACCTAATTTTCCACGATTCACATCATAAAAATACGATCATGAAAAAATTACTTGTTTCCCTTACCGTTTTGTTTTTTACTATCGGCCTGGTAGCTGTTGCAGAAGCACAGTTTGCGAAAAATGTAAAGGATGATATCGACCTTAAAAAAAAGGTGGTTGAGAATACAAACGTCATTGATCCCGTATCCGGACCAGATGGGAGAACAGAAACAGCAACTGCATCTAACGTAATATATGTTTCAAAATCGGGTAGTAACAGCAACGACGGGTCAATAACCGCTCCGATGAAGAATATCGACAAAGCTATACTGAAGGCGGCACCCGGAGATGAAATAAGAGTAGCCCGGGAATTTATATGGGTACGTTCGACATTGGATACCTGATAAGCGATAAACCCATTAAACTATATGGATCCTGGGACGATGGTTTTACCAAACAGGATATAGTAAACCATCCTACTGTTTTTCAGCCCGATAATGCGAGCGGTGGTAAATCAAGAAAAGCCATGCTTCAGTTTACAAAAGAAGTGGATGGAACCATTATTGATGGAATGGTATGGGAGATGGGTGAACGGAATCTTTATCATGAAAGAGAAGGCTTTGTTGACAGCGTAGAAGGAGGGCGGATAAAATACGCAACAGAATCCTCCAATGGAAAGAACAGCACGGTTGAATCACCGGCCATTTCATTTGCCAGCGCTACCGCGGGCGGCCATGTGATCATACAAAATTGTGTTTTTTCGAACTGTGCAAACTTTGGAATACAGGCGGGTGTCAGAAGCGGATCGTTTAAGGTCATTAATAATGTATTTGTGGCCACCAAAATGGCAGCCATAGAAATTTACGGCACTTGCGCCGGTAGTAATCAACAGGCTAATATGATTGCCTGCGCCGATGTGGAGATCGCGTACAATACCATTTTATTTACCTGGAGCAGATTGAAAGACTTTCTCGATATGGGTTATGGTGTTCGCCTGATGACCAAGTGCACGTACAATGTACATCACAATATCATCGGAGCCAGTATCATGGGTGGCATCGACATAGCCGGTTTTGTAAGGATGATTTTATTAAGATCGATAACAACATCATGTTTGGGAACAAAGGCGGTGATCTGTATTATACGCCTGCCAGTAACACCAAACTGCAATTAACGGTAGATCAGTTTGGAGACCTGGAATTTGCATCAAATAAGGGTAATATTGGGAAAGCCCCGATAATACCGGTTTATCAACCTTATCTGAGAGGCTTTTATAGTGCGCGCTACGCTGAGACCACGAGTTACGATCCCAATTCGGGCAGTAACCAGTGGGCCAGGGCCCTGGGCATGAATCAGCAGGGAAGCATGACATCAAAAGTGAGTATGTTCATGAATAAATATCCCTGGCAGGAAACATTAAAACTTTTTGGCGCCTCATCTATTGCCGGAGCACGGCAACCTTATAAGTGATGGCCTCCGGATGGTAATGATCATTTTTTCTTTACAAGCGGGCAGGCAAGTAATGTGTCCTGTAGCTCTTGCCTGACCCACAACATAAAGTTTCGCCGTTGTTAGTCGCTTCGCCGTTGTTGGTCGCCTGACCCACAACATAAAGTTGGTCGCCTGGCCTACAACAAAGCGGTTACCATACAAGGGTGCCCCGAACCAGGCTGTAAAAGACTCATTTGAAAATGAAATCATTAGCCGTATACAATATGCTAATCGGATAAGGTTTTCTCTACCTATCCTCACAAACTTTTCTAACTTTAAGAAAAATTCGTACCCATGCTCGTTAAAACCTATGGCAGCGCCGTGTATGGCGTGAAGCCATTACCATTACTGTTGAAGTAAGTGTAAACAACCAGGGTAAAAATTATTTTATTGTGGGCCTGCCCGACAACGCGGTAAAAGAAAGTCTGCAACGGGTAGAGAGCGCCATCAAGAGTAACAAATTATTTATGCCCCGCACCAAGCTGGTGGTAAACCTGGCGCCGGCCAATATTAAAAAAGCAGGCACGGCTTTCGACCTGCCCATCGCCATCGGCACATTGGGTGCTACCGACCAAATCAAAAATCCGGATAAATTAGCAGACTATGTGATCATGGGCGAACTTAGCCTGGATGGAGAGATACGCCCGATCACGGGCGCATTGCCCATTGCCATACAGGCACGTCAGGAAGGATTTAAAGGGCTTATCGTTCCCAAACAAAATGCAAGAGAGGCCGCGATGGTTAACAGCCTGAATGTATATGCGGTAGAACATATAAAAGACGTGATGGAATTTTTTAACGATGACCAGTCAATCAAACCAACGGTGGTAAATACCCGCGAAGAATTCGCCAACGCCCAAAGTGATTTTGAATTTGATTTCTGCGATGTTAAAGGACAGGAAAATATTAAGCGGGCCCTGGAGATTGCAGCAGCAGGCGGGCACAATGCGATACTGATTGGCCCGCCCGGCGCCGGTAAAACCATGCTGGCAAAAAGGCTGCCAACTATTTTACCGCCATTGAGTTTGCAGGAAGCTTTGGAAACAACCAAGATACACTCCGTGGCTGGTAAGCTCCCCGAAAATTCTACCCTGATCTCCAAAAGACCATTTCGGAGTCCGCACCATACCATCAGCGATGTGGCGTTGGTTGGTGGCGGCGGTATTCCCCAACCCGGCGAAATTTCATTGGCACATAACGGGGTTTTATTTTTGGATGAACTGCCCGAGTTCAAGCGCCAGGTGCTGGAAGTCATGCGTCAGCCGATGGAAGAGCGAAGGGTAACCATCTCCAGGGCGAAAGTAGCCTTGGACTTTCCGGCTTCCTTTATGTTGATCGCCAGTATGAATCCATGTCCTTGCGGATTTTTTAATCATCCCGAAAAGAATGTACGTGTCCGCCCGGCGCTGTTCAAAAATATTTAAATAAAATTTCGGGTCCGCTGCTCGATCGTATCGACCTGCATGTAGAAGTAACACCGGTAGCATTCAGCGAACTTTCGTCAGCACAACAATTCGAAAAAAGTGTGAGCATCAGGGAGCGGGTGATCAGGGCCAGGGAAATTCAGGAGCAGCGGTACAAAGAAAGTGAAGGCGTTTATGCCAATGCACAGATGAGCAGTAAACAGTTAAAGGAGATCTGTGCCATCAGCACAGCCGGTCAAAACCTGTTGAAAGTAGCGATGGAAAAATTAAATCTCAGTGCCCGTGCCTACGACCGCATTTTAAAAGTCAGTCGTACCATTGCCGACCTGGCCGCCAGCGACGATATCAAACCCGAGCACCTGGCCGAAGCGATCCAGTACCGGAGTTTGGATAGGGAAGGATGGACGGGGTAGTTAATGGATAATTATTTAATTGATAATGGATAATGTTTTAATTGATAATGGATAATTATTTAATTGATAATGGATAATGTTTTAATTGATAATGGATAATGTTTTAGACGCGAAATGTCTTTGAGGTTAAAAAAATTATCCATTAATTCATTATCCGTTATCCATTATCCCTGCCTTTCCGTCATTTTTTTCCGAACTTGTACGATATTTGATACATTGAAGCTTTTCGATGCTAAATTAAACAGACTACTGAATGAAAATATTACTGCGCTATCTCAAGCCTTATAAATGGCTGGTAGCACTCACCTTAACATTGGCTGCCATCAATATTGGTTTTTCACTGGTTGATCCCATATTGCTGGGTAAACTGGTAAACCTGGCGAGTGATCACCAGGCGGTTCAGGGCAAACCGGCATTCGACTGGAATAGTTTTATCTGGAGTTACGATCATATCGCCAGAAAAAACGACAATAATTATTTACAGCTGGGTGTATTTTATATTTTGCTGTTCTCCATCAGCGTGGCCATGATCAGCCGTATTGCCAAGGCCTTCCAGGATTATTTCCTCAATGTGATCATTCAAAAATTTGGCGCCAAGGTTTTTACCGACGGATTACAACACGCCATGAAACTGCCTTACCAGGAATTTGAAGATCAGCGCAGCGGTGAAACCCTGTCGGTATTAACCAAAGTGCGGTCCGATGTGGAACGATTCATGACCAGTTTTATCAATATTCTTTTTGGGGTGATGGTGGGCGTGGTCTTTGTTTTGTATATGCCAGTTTGTATATCAGCTGGATGGTGCCCGTGGCGTACCTGATAGGAAATTGTGTTGCTGACGATCATTACCAACCTGCTGAGTAAAAGATTAAGATCATTCAGAAGAATATTGTTAGCCAAACTACCTCGCTGGCCGGTTCAACCACCGAGTCGTTAAGAAATATCGAACTGGTAAAAGCCTTGGACTAACTGAACAGGAAGTTGAGCGCTTAAATAAAAACACCTATAAAATACTCGGACTCGAGTTGACCAAGGTAAAAGTATCCGCAGTATCAGTTTTATACAGGGCACTTTTGTAAACACATTAAGGCAGGTGATACTGGCCATATTGATGTGGCTGATCTTTAAAGGAACCATGGATGCCGGTGAACTGATCACCATGCAGGTTTTTTCATTCTTTATTTTTGGTCCGTTGCAGGAGATCGGTAATATCCTGTTGTCTTATCGTGAAGCAGAAGCTTCTTTAAATAATTTTGATACACTGATGAAAAAGGTTCCCGAACTGGAGCCTGCAAGTCCAAAGGCGTTGAACAATATCGAACCATTGTCTTTCAAAGGCGTTTCGTTTAAACACCAGTCGGCCAGCCATAAAGCTATTAATAATATCAGCTTCGACGCCCGGATAGGCGAAACCGTTGCTTTTATTGGGTCCATCGGGTTCCGGGAAAATCAACGCTGATGAAATTGCTCGTAGGGTTGTACCGGCCGCTCGAAGGAAAAATATTTTACAATAGCCTCGATGAAACGGAGATCCGGTTTGATGACCTGCGTAAGCAGATCGGTTTTGTTACCCAGGATACCAATTTGTTCAGTGGCACCATCAGGGAAAACCTGATGTTTGTAAACCCGGCGGCAACGATAGAAGACCTGAATATGGTGTTGGAAAAGGCCAGCTGCACCGGTTTATTGGCCAGGGCCGAAAGGACTGGATACCATGATCGGGAAGGAGGATTAAAATTATCGGGCGGCGAAAAACAACGGATATCCATTGCCCGTGCGTTGCTGCGTAAACCGCATTTGTTGATCTTTGATGAAGCCACTTCGGCGCTTGATTCAATTACCGAAGAAGAGATTACCAATACGATCAGGACCTCTCTTCACAAAAAGGACAGATTACCATTTTAATTGCCCACCGCTTAAGTACCATCATGCATGCCGACAGGATCTATGTTTTGGAAAAAGGTGATGTGGTGGAGACCGGTTCGCATGAAATATTGGTGCAGGAAAAAGGGCTTTACTATGCCATGTGGCGCCAGCAGATCGGCGAACGTAAAAAACAAACCTTATCTCCAACAGCACTAAACTAATTACAATGCCCTTAATCGAAATTTTAGGCCTGGTTGCCGGCACCATTACTTCCATAACTTTTTTGCCACAGGTGATCAAGGTATGGCAAACAAAATCGGCAAAAGATCTTTCCCTGATGATGTTATTGCTGCTGATGCTTGGCGTTGTTTTGTGGTTAACCTATGGGTTGTTGATCATGAATCCGCTATTATTTATACCAACAGCATGGTGCTTGCCATGAGTTTGATCTTATTGTATTTTAAACTTCGTTTTAAGTAGGTTGTATCATTTGTTACGAAACTCTATTGCGGCTTCAGTACCTTTGCAGGTATGAGTGCTAAAAACCTACGCCCAATTATTACTGGAGTATATTCTCGATGAAATGCCCGAGATGCAGGCGTGGACCGATGTTTAACAACAATAATCCGTTTAAAAGCCTGAAGCTGTCGAGTATATTTGATATGCCGGAGCGATGTGCTGTTTGCCGCCAAAAATATGACCTGGAAGATGGATTCTGGTTCGGTACCGGGTATGTTGGTTATGCGCTGGCAGTGGCCGTTTCGGGTGTTACTTTTGTTGCCTGGCTTGTTTTGATCGGGATCTCAACCGACGATAACCGCATTTTCTGGTGGCTGGGTACCAATACAGCTATACTCGTCATCACACAACCCTGGCTGATGCGGTTGAGCCGCACCATCTATATTCGTTTTTTGTAAAAACAGATCCGCATTATGAACAAACAGAACCAACCGAATTACACTAGTCGTCGGCTTTTTTAAAAATATCGGTAAAAATATTTTCTTTATCCGGTTCTTCAATATCACTCAGCACCAGCTCAATGGCTTTGGTGCTTTTATTTATCCTAAAAGGGATAACATGATGGATAACAGTAAAAAAACCAGGCTGGCAGCAAATATCCAATGCGCCATCATGATCCAGTTTCGGTAAATGGCATACATACACAATACACAGCTTAAAAAACTCAGTACGCCAAAGGCCTGCATATACCGGATGAGGTTTAGCCGGGTGCGATATTTTTATCTGGCTGAGTACGTTCGGTTTTTTCGCCAATATGATAGTCGCTGTGCAGTTTACGCACCAGTGGAAGCCAGCGACAAAAAACGGTTAGTATAGGCCAGCATGAGCAGGGTGATAGCCGGGAAAAGTAATGCCGGGGTATTGATGTTGATCTCAATCATGCGCTAAAGTACAATCAATAAATTAGTTTAAAGTGGCCGGTTTAATTAACGGAGTAAACCGCGTTTTTTTCGGAGATGAGATTTAAAACCACCAACCGAGTGCAAAACCCAGCGGGAAATCAGACGCCCAATGAACCCCATTGCCGATCATCGACAAACCAATTAACCCCGCAATGGAATACCCACGGGTTTTATCCACCTGATCTCAGGATAATTTTCGCCAATAATGAGTTACCGTGCTCACAAAGGTTGCAGGTGCCCCAGAAGGAAAGCATCTATACCTGGTTTTATTACCTTGGAAATCGCTCGGGCCGGGAAGGGCGCCAACTGCCCCTGATCGCGGTTGACGTCGCTGGGGTTTTCGTGGCCGGTTGCATATTTGATCAACTGGGTGGCAGCACCCATCGTGATAAAGGCTTCAGTGAGCTGACTGGCTGTTTGCAATGCCCGATTATCTTTTGATCTTACCCAACACAAAAAAAGCCCGCGGCAAATAACATCGTGGACGATCCCTGCCCGAAATTATAAAGCCGTATTCAGGTTGTTGGGCATTTTACCAAGATTGGTTTCTTACCACCGATATTCAATTAGACAATGAGGCGAAAAATCTTCCGCTGCCGAATGCCCGCCGAGGTTAACGTTGATTGCACGGAGTTGGCGATCACCTGGTCGGCCAGAAACAACACGGCCGTTGAGCCGCCAATGATGGCCGAGTCTTTAATTTGTTTTTTTTTTGAAAAAGAATTCCTGGTGAAACCCATAACATCTTTAGGGATATCGATAATAAAGAAAACAGTCTTGGTTTTCGGTAAGCCACTTTCTGAGGAGCCGCTATTGTAGTATCCCTGATTTCAATACTCAAGGAATCAGTGGATTGGAGAAAATAAAGGGTACCCGGCAGCAATAGCACCAAAGCGAGCAAAACATTCTTCATAGACGCGGTTTATTTTTTTTGCTTTCTGTTTTCTGTCTATCCCATTTCTGTGCTTTATAGGTAAAGGAAAGCACTTCCGGCTCCACAAGCCTCCAACATCGGAGGGTAATGTACACCCTGGTAAATACGGGCGTAACCCACACTGCCACCCATAAATAAGCGGGTACAATTACATACTGTTTTGGAAAATAAACTTAATGTAGTGGCCGTTGTAAACGCGGCCGATGTTAGCCTGATGGAAACGAATAGCCGCCACCCGACTTAATTTGGTTATGGATGGAGTAATCCTCGTAGGGCCTGTTTCTTTGTAAAATTATTTTCCGGCGGGTGGGGGCAGCAGATAACAAAAAAAGCGCCCATCATATAAGCCGCATCTTTGTAATTGCTTATCCGTGCTTGATCAAACCACCGCAAGCACAGCTGCCGGTACTCGGGTTAACGAAGGTGACGCTGTTGGCATCAAACCTGCAAAAATTTGTTTTACCGAGACTTTGATGTTCATTGCAGATTTTACAATGTCAATATCTATATTCTGTGCGCGGATCTCCGACTGAAAGAAAATACAGATCAGTAACAGTAAATGGGTAAAAAAATCGATTCATGGATTACGGGTTATTGCAGTATCGTAAGATAATAGAATCTGTTCACCAACTGATAAATAATGCGAAAGTTTCTTAACTCAGGTACATTCCTTTGCAAGTTGATTTCCGGCGTTTTTATTTTATTGAAGTATCGCTTTCCGGGCGCGGCGCTGATCTTTCACGAGGATATCGACCGGATGCAATCACCTGCTATACCAAACCAGGGAGATACTGCTGTTCATATTAATAAATTGTACACCCTTGATAAAGCGGCATTACCCGGATGCGCAAGATCAACCATTGCCAGTTGCCAAATGCCGTCGGCCGGTTGTTTTTCAATTTACGACGTTAGCTATCGGTGGCAAAGCTGTCATGCAGGTATTTGTTGATCCCGGCGGTGGCCGGATGCTGGAAACCAGGGGCGGTGCCGAATATTCGCAATAATTTTATGGGTTGGCTGGCTGCTTTTCATAATTCTTTTCACCTGGGGAAAGCAGGCGAGTGGCTGCTTGGTTTTTGCGGGGTGTTTTTGGTAAGTATCATCACCCGGTCTGTTTCTCTTCAGGAAGATATAGCTGCGGTGTTATTGTTCCAGGAAGAAGGTGTTCAAAAAAATAACCTGCATCAGGTCATCGACGTGTATGCCCTGATGTTTAACCTGTTGATAGCGGTTACTGGTTTCTGGATGCGGCGATATGTTTTCAAAAGAATTTTAACCATTGATAACTATGAGCCGGTGCTTAAAACCTCGCGGCCATTGCCTTTCAGTTTTGATACAGCGATGCAAGACTGGCAAAAAAGTACCCCGATTTTACGGCCCTATAGTTTTTGTTTTGCGCAAAAGCAATGCCGGCAAAACAGCGGTTTATGGCAGCAGGCGTTCAAACGCCTATATTGCACTCAAAAAATTCGCGGATGCTGTT
>JADJVB010000004.1 GCA_016710745.1 Chitinophagaceae bacterium
TTGCACCGCCAAAACAGGCGATATTGGTTTGAGATAAAGGCGTTACCGCAAGCGCAGCGGCTGGTTGTGTAATGGTAAAAGTTGGAACCGCAGTACATCCGTTCGCATCGGTTACGGTGCATGTCCGGTACCAACGGCTTGAAGCCAAGTTACACTGGCTTGTTCCCCATCACCGGTTGGGATTTACCGGGTGTCGGAAATATAAGAATATCAGTGCCACCCGTTGGTGTATTATTTATGCTGGCTGCTCCGGTTACCATAAAACAGGTGATATTGGTTTGAGACAAAGGCGTTACCGCAAGCGCAGCGACTGGTTACGTAAATGGTAAAAGTTTGAACGCCGCAGTACATCCGTTGGCATCGGTTACGGTGCATGTCAGTGCCGGCGGTTAAGCCCGTTCACTGGTTGTTCCGTCTCAACAGGATTGCACGGTGTCAGTTATATGAATAAGGTGCTGTGCCGCCCGTTGCTGCATTACACTGGCTGCTCCGTACCCCTTTAAAACAACTTACATTGGTTTGAGAAGCCGGATTTAAAGTTATTGTGGGACAGGAACTGATAAAACAGGTTATACGTTGCGCTGGTACCCGTACACAAGCCTGCATCGGTTGCCGTTACTACAATTGGAAAGGTACCCGTGACAGTTGGGGTACCGCCAAGCACACCAGCTGTTGAAAGGGTTATGCCTGACGGCAAAGAACTCACAGTGGTGTATGTATAGCCAGTGCCCCCGATGCCGAAAGACTGATTAAATGGTAAGCCCTGTAAACCCTGTGGTTTACAGCAGGGTTAGTAACCTTGTGATGGTTGGGCATGCCAAACATAAAGCAGCATCCGATAAAGTCTGTATCTCGACTGCTGATAAAGCCCTGTTATATATCCCCTCAGTTCATCAATCTTACCCCCAAACGGATTATACCGGGGTGGCGAAAAGCCCGAAAAGTCATTGCGCCGGCTTGTAAATTAAGCGGATAACTTGGGGCCATTGTACCTTCTGTGGTCGAAAGCCGGAAAACCCCATCTATATATAGTGAAATAGTACCATATTTCTTACTGCTGTGGCATGGTGCCATACTCCCAGTGGTGAACGCTGTTGCAGCTGTACTGCCAACTGAAGCATTTTTATAATTGAATTTGAAATTATAGGTGACCCCTCCATTCGTTGACCATAGCCAAACGCCCCAACCTCCATAATTCAGGCAATTATCAACCAAAGCCGCCTGTAGTGCTTCCGTTAAAAAAAGCTGAAGCCCACTGTAAAGTTCTGGAACCGGTAAAGTCAAAGATTACCGACGTAACAAAATCGATGAGAAATTAACATTTCCTTGAAATGAACGGCGGCTTGGAGACAGCACAGGCATTGGTTGGCGAAACTGGGTACTTACCCCGGTAGCCGTAGCAGCTGAGCCCGAATTAATGTAGTTGTTACTAAAAGGCCAGTAACCGATTCGCCCCACTGTGCTGGGCTGCGCTTTGGCGCCGATTGTACATAACAACACGATGCTGAAAAATAAAGATCTTAACATGCTTTCCTTTTTTATTAAAGTTTTTAAAAATCTGATACTTCCGGTTATCACAAATAAGAGGTGGTATTAAACAACGGCAATCGCTCCCCGTACAATGATATCGTTACCAAAGAACGAAACAAACAGGGTCTTTTTTGACCGTTTAAACCTCTTTTGCCGGGGTGAAATCACCCGCTGCATGCCACGAAATTTAATTTATTTGGGGGAGGGTACAAATCGAAAAGCGTATCGTTCTCTGCATATTACCACCTGCTCAATTGTTAATCATATTGCACAAAACAGATCTCCGTTACCGAAGTATAAAAATATTTTAACTTTAGTAAAAAATTTATCAATTATTTAAACTAACTCAATAGGCCGGGTGCATGCGTTATTTACATCCATCCAAAAAATCCTTTATCCCCTGCGATCTTTTCCGCCATCTGCTGCTGAAAGCTTTCATCCAGTATTTTCTCTTCTTCTGCCGGATTGCTTAAGAACAGCGCTTCAACCAACGCATTGGGATACTCGATCGGGCTGTTGAGCATAAAAATTAAAACTGCCATTATTGCCATAATCCTTCAAACCCAGATCCAGCATCCGTTTATGAATACCGTTGCTTAAATTTCTGAAACCAATATAGCGGTAAAGGTACTGGTACCCTCCGAGCGGATGGGGTCGCCTGATGAATTAGGTGAAAGCTGATCAATAGGTCGGGCAAACTATCGCGGTAAAATAATATCCGTTCCTTATTGTCAACAAATTTTCAGTGGTTCTCGTCATGATCACTTTGGCGCCTTCCTGCTCCAGCAATTTTTGCAACTTCAACGATACGCCAGCGCCAGCATTTTTCTGAGGAGCCGGTTGGTCCGCCGCCGCCGGTATTGCTGCCTCCATGGCCCGCATCCACCCCAACGATCATATTGGCCAGTTAATTTTTCGCTGGCGCCTACTTTGATGATCAGCTTATTACCCTCGTAACAGATCATATGCTAATGCTGGTGGATGTTTCCAGGTAGATGATGATGCGGAATACCTCGTCCTCCACCTGTTCGTAGGATACATTTTTATTTCTTTTGCACTTTCCAGTTGGGTTATCCAGTTGGTATTATTGGTGGCGCCAAAAACATCCACTATAATTTTGAAGGATCAACTTCCTGAAAAACTCTGATAGGGTAAACGCGCAGTTAAGCCCAGTTGCACATAATCAAAAGCACTGTCGCCGTAAACCGTCCATCGGTCGGTAAGCGATCCGGGGGTAAACGTTCCCTTGGGTAAAAAATTCACGGCGTCATCATCAATATAAGCCGTGCGGCATTTCGATAATTGTACTTTGTACTGACTGCCCACTTTACCCACCACATTCATCAAAACCGAAGAATCGAGGTACCCGATCTTGGCGCCGCCGAGACGGTTATCGCCGAGGCCGAATAACAAATGGGCCAGTCTGCCTTTGGTAACGGCCACATTGGGTGCCAGCGGGCCAAACATACTCACCCAGTACCGGCTTTGTTTGGTTATCGATTTACCTTCCTTATCCGTAACCGTGATGTTTATTTTACTTACCAAAAAACTATCCGTTTCTTTCACCACATACTCCCCACAGTAAATACCGGGTATTATTTTATCGGGCATTTCGTTCAATGGGATATGGTTATTGGCAACAACCGTACAACCGGGCGGCCTTTTACTTTTAATTTTTATCCTGTCGCCGGGCATTACAAACAAATTGCCTTCGGGATAGGTTTCCGATGGAGAGCGATATCCAATATTTTCAACAGGTTCCGGTGGTTTGGGGACAGTATAATTATATGATATTTTTTTGCTGACAGATTTATCCGGTGCCGAAAATGCAATGATATTAAGATCGGTATTGCCGGGTGCCAAATTAAGCTCATAGGCGAAGGCGCCGGTAAGAATACTCTTTCACTTCTTCCCTTGTTGATATTGAGTTTACAGGTTTTGCAGGTGCCGCCGATGATAAACTGCCGCGATTCGTTTACATTAATCTCCGTTTTCGTGGATCAACCAAACGGATAAACGGTTTCTCGGTGGTTTGTGCAGTTAATAAAAAACTGATGCAGGAAACCAAAATGCTGATCAAAAATTTCATTTCGGAAAATTATAATAAAATACTCAATTCGCAGGCAAGTCTCTGCCCCGGATATGGGTTCGGCTAAGCAGGATTCGCGTATGAACAAAATAAAACCGTCCAGCCTGAGGGCTGAACGGTTTTCATTTATTATGATGCGATTGGTTATTTTACTGTGTGATCACTTTACCTGTTGCCAACACAAATTCGCCGGTGGCATCGGTTACCATCACAAAATAAGTACCCTTGCCCAGGTTACGGATATCTACATCCATAGCACTGTATGGCGCCGTGATCGGGAAGGTTTTATCATACACTTTTTGTCCAAGTGCACTGAATATCACCAAATGACGCAATGCACCATAGTTCTGGTAATTGCTGAAGAACCTCACTTTGAACGCACCGTTGTTTGGATTAGGTGAGATGAACAACTGGTTCGAACTTTCTGTGGTAATAGCCACCGCATTCGATAAGGCTGTACAGCCCGCTCCGTGGTTACCCGAACCGTGTATACTCCCAGTTTGTCGATGTCTACAACTAAGGTTGTTGACGTAGCGCGAGCACCACCACATCATTCCTGTACCAGGTGATCGTTGTACCCGTTGCCGGTGACACCGCCGCGGTTAAGGTGGTCGTTTGTCCCGGACGGCTGAGTACCGTTCGGTGAAGCCGACAGGCTTACCGTTGGTTGTACGTTTACCGTTACCGATACACTAACACAGGTGGTTGTGTTACAGGTTTCTGCTCTTACAAAGTAAGTAGTCGTTGCGCCACCGGAATCGTGATCGTGGCACCGGTACCTACTAATGTTCCACCACATGATCCGCTATACCATTTCCAGCTCGCTCCACTTCCCAGTGAACCACCCGTTACCGCTAAGGTTACTGAGCCTGGTCCGCATAGTGATGATGGCGTGGCCGTGGCTGCTGTAGCTGCCGTTGACAGCGACTGAACCGTAATGCTGGTGGTGGCTGTTACTACAGGGCATCCGCCGCCCGCTGCTAAGGTATAAGTTACCGTATAGGTGCGGGGTACTGGTGCCCGGGGTTACGGTTCCTGTTGTTGGACTAATGCTTAAGCCTGCTGGTGCTGCTGAGTAGGTTCCGCCTGCATTACCTGTTCTGGTAACATTAACCGTGTTTGGTACTGCATTCTGGCAGAATGGATTGCCGGCATAGCTTATTGTGGCTGTCGGCAAGGTGGTTATGGTGATGGATGTTGTTGCTGTTACAACCGGACATCCGCCACCTGCTCAATGGTATAGGTAACCGTATAGGTGCCGGCTGTGCTGGTGCCCAATGTTACGGCACCTGTTGTGGCACTTATCGTTAAGCCTGCCGGTGCTGCGCTGTAGGTGCCACCTGCTGTACCTGTTCTGGTTACATTGGCGGTGCCTGCATTGGAGCAATAAGGACTACCGGTATACGCGATCGTAGCTGCCGGTAAGGCCGTTATCGTGATCGTTGTTGTTGTAGTGTACGTAGGACAACCGCCTGCGGCCAGTACCGTGTAGGTTACCGTGTAAGTACCCGGTGTACTGCTACCCAGCGTTACTGCGCCCGTTGTTGGATTGATCGTTAAGCCCGCTGTTGAACTGTAGGTTCCGCCGCCGGGGTGTTCCCGTAAGCGTTACACTCGCTGTTCCTGCATTGGAGCAGTATGGACTGCCCGGTGTATGCGATCGTGGCTGTTGGTGCTGCCGTGATCGTGATCGTTGTTGTTGTTAGCGTGATGCCACAACCGCCTGAGGCCGGTACCGTGTAGGTTACTATATACGTTCCTGGCGTGCTTCCACCTAAGTTAACAGCGCCCGTGGGGGTAATACTTAAGCCTGCCGTTGAACTGTAGGTTCCGCCGGGGTACCAAATCTGGTTACATTGGCTGTTCCGGCATTTGAGCAATATGGATTGCCGGCATAGAAGATAATGATATTCGGTGCTGCTGTTATCGTGATGCTGGTGGTGGTTGTATAAACCAGGCATCCACCGGAAGCTCAGCTACCGTATAGGTAACCGTGTACGTACCCGGTGTACTCGTTTGTGGAGATACCGTTCCTGTTGCCGGGTCTATCCGTTAAGCCTGCCGGTGCTGCACTATAGGTTCCGCCGGCTGTGCCTGTGCGGGTAACCGGTGCCGATGGTACGGTTGAACAATAAGGCGTGCCCGGATAACTGATCGTTGCTGCCGGTTGAGGTGTTACAGTTATCGTTGCGGTGATTGGTGCACCCGGACAACCATTGGCTGTAGGCGTTATGGTAAAGGTTACGGTAATTGGTGCCGCTGTAACATTGATAAGGCTGCCACTGATATTGCCCGAGCCACTCGCTGCCATACCGGTTACGGTTACTGTATTATCTCTTGTCCAGTTATAAGTGGTACCGCTAACATTGCCTGTCATTACGATGGTATTGATCGGGAACGCACTGCAAACCGCCTGTGATGCAGGTGTTGCCACTGCATTGGGTGTTGGATTTACCAGTACCGTTGCAGTAATGGGTGCACCCGCACAACCATTGGCTGTTGGCGTTATCGTAAAGGTTACTGTAACTGGAGCATTGGTCGTATTGGTTAATGCACCTGCGATGTTACCTGCGCCGCTGGCTGCAATGCCCGTTACTGCTACTGCATTATCTCTGGTCCAGTTATAGATTGTTCCGCTAACTGCACCTGTCAAAGCAATAGTTGTAATAGTTGCACCCGAACAAATGGTTTGTGATGCAGGTGTTGCCACTGCTGTTGGTGTTGGGTTAACGGTATAAGTAAAGGTTTTTGGTGTGCCGGTGCAGGTGATTCCTGTAGAATAGGTTATCGTAATCAGGCCATTGCCTGTTTGTACACCAGAGTTTTGAACAACCCCAGTTAGCCCGCCTGCAAAAGATGAGCCACCGCCACCGCCGCCGCCAGACCAAGCGCCACCGCCACCGCCAGCACCGCCACCGCCGCCGCCGCCGCCATAATAACCACCACCAGCACCACCGCCACCAGCACCTGTATATCCTCCACAACCTAACTTACCATTCCCTCGGTTCCGCCAGTACCAGAAATACCAGCTCCGCCTGAATCACCAGTTAGAGAGCAATTAAAATTCCCATTTCCACCAATTCCACCCGTGATCTGGTTTCCTCCAGTACCAAATTGTCCACCAGGTCCGCATCCGGCACCCGTTGTTCCACTTGATCCTGTAACAACCCCACCATCACCACCAGAGCCACCTGGTCCACTGAGGCAAGATCCCTGTGGTGCGGCTGAACCACCGCCACCACCGGCAGCTACAAGAACACGATTTCCTAAACCGGTTCCACCTATTCTTATATCAGACGCACCGCCGCCAACTCCCGAAGGTAGTATTGGTGCACCTCCGGTGCCAATTCACGGCGCTCCAGCAGCGCCTCCACCGTTAAATCCATCTTGTCCGCCTACATAAATATTTAATACCTGACCCGGTGTTACAGCTAAAGTTCCGCTAACCTCTGCTCCCATTCCACCAGATCCACCTGCCTGAGCTCCATTTGGAGTGCCTGAAGTACCCTGTGCACCGAACGCACCAATCGAGATACTGGTCACCCCTGCAGGAACCGTAAAGGTTTGCAGGCCTCCTGTATAATTAAATGTTTGCGTTACCGGTCCGCCACCACCACCTGATGTAAATGTAGGCGTTACCGTTACCGTTGCCACTACCGGTGCTGTACCGGTATTGATGGCATTAAAGCTCGCTATATCTCCCGTACCAGTTGCCGCAAGGCCAATGGATGGGGTATTGTTTATCCAACTAAACGTAGTTCCTGCTACCGTACCCGTAAAGGTTACCGGCGCTGTGGGCGCTCCGTTACAAACCACCTGGTTGGCCGGTTGGTTTACATCCGGTGTTGGGTTAACCGTTATTGTAAAGGTTTTGATGGGCCAACGCAGGTTGGGCCTGCAGCATACGTTATGGTTACAAGTCCGTTTCCACTTCTAACACCGGCAGTATTAACCTGACTGGTTCCGGCGTTATATGAACCACCGCCACCGCCGCCGGCTCTGCAGGTTGAGCCTTCTCCGCCGCCGCCGCCGCTATAGCCGCCACCGCCGCCGCAGCCGCAAACTGCACCGCCACCACCGCCAAAACCGCCGTCACCTCCAGGCCCAAAGGATGTTGACCCACTGCCACCGGTAAACGCAAATGCCGGCTGGCCTCCAGTGCAACCGGTGCCAAAAGTACTGTTTTGACCGGCAGTTAGCCAACCTCCTCCACCTGAACCGGTTCCTGAAGGTGCATTTCCAAACCTCCATTGCCGGGCACTACCTCCAAGAGCAGAAAGAGCTCCATTGCCCTGGGTTCCATTTTGGGTTATCGATGCATTAATTCCTGCGATACATCCTCCAGACCAATTGGTATTGCCACCGCCGCCGGCGCCGGCAACCAACATAGGAACTGACGGACTTGAAATTCTCCATATAAACGAGCCGCCTCCACCGCCGCCACTTGCGCCAGGTCCGCCGCAATTGTTCACTGAACCTTGCTGACCAACTGCAATTGCCAGTACCTCGCCTGGAGTTACAGCAAATGTGCCCGCCAGTTGTGCGCCTAATCCGCCATTCGTATTTCCGCCCTGTGCGCCAAATGCGTCTATATTAACAGATGTTACCCCGGGAGGAACTGTCCAGTTTTGAATAGCTCCTGTATAATTGAATGTTGCTGATCCCGAAGCTCCGGTTTGTGGTGTTACTGTTACTGTTGCCACCACCGGTACTGCGCCGGCATTGGTTGCCATAAAGCTCGCTATATCTCCCGTACCAGTTGCCGCAAGGCCAATGGATGGATTGCTGTTTGTCCAGTTAAATACCGTACCCGGTACCGCACCCGTAAAGTTTACCGGTGCAGTCATTGTATTATTACATACCACCTGATTAGCCGGTTGGGCAACATCGGGTATTGGGTTAACGGTTATGGTGCCTGTAGCTGTAAATGTACCACAACCGCCTGAAGCTGCTATCGTGTAAGTAACAGTGTAAGTACCAGCTGTACTGGTGCCTAAAGTTACATCACCGTTCCCCGCATTAAGCGTTAACCCTGCCGGTGTAGCTGAATAAGTACCACCCGCTGTACCGGTTTGTGTAACATTAGCAATGCCGGCATTACCACAGTATGGCGTTCCCGCATAAGTAATTGTTGCAGCAGGGGCTGGATTAACAGTTACCGTAAATGGAACCGCTGCACTTGCAGGACAACCACTGACTGAATTAACAACAGTTACTGTTGCATTGTAAGTTGCCGGGGCTGCAGCAGCGGGAACTGTTAATACAATCGGGCTGGCCGGTAATGCCACATTATTTACGTCCACAAAACCTGCGGCTTCTGCCGCTGGATTGTAATCAATACTATACTGGTTTGGTGTACCGGTTGTTGCTGTATAAGGCAGGTTAGCAGTTGTAGTACCGCTGCAAACTGCCGGACTTAGTCCCAGGCTTATTGAAGCTGTAGGGCAGGGACAGTTAATTTTAAAAGTCTGAGTTACAGAAGTTGTTGTTTCAGCGTCAAGCAAAATATAATATTGAACACCTGCAGTAAGTGTTCCAATGGTTGTTGTTATTGGGCTGAAGATATCCAGGATACAGCTCCAGCCTGTAGCACCACAACCTCCGGAGGCAGCTTTAAAAAAATAGTCAATATAACCAGAACTACTTGTTGAAGTTACCTGGAGTGTATGAATACCAGTTACTGTTGGAGTAAATGAATATACTTTTTTCCGAACCTGGTGTGCTGAAACCACAAGATCCAGGACTCCATAATCCTGGCCCCGTCGTTGTTGCAGTTACAGGAGTAGCACAGGTAATTGGCAAAATACTGGCACAGGGGTCTGGTGCACCGCTACAACTGGTGCACTGTACTGTACCGGTATGGCAGGAAGATTCAGTTCCGCAGCTGGCATTGGTGTTATAATGCAGGTATAGCGGACCAGATACTGTACATACAACTGACACCGGTGCTGTGCCGAAGCCCAAAACGGTTCCTCCGGGAGTTCCCTGATGTATGGTAATAAAGTTGCCTGTGCCACCAGTGGCATTGAAAAGATAGGTTTGACCGGCAACACAGGAGTTGATTGTACTGTATTCTCCACCAAAGGCACAGGTAGTTATTGTTACAGTTGTATTGTTTGTTGGAGCAGTTATTGTACCAAATGCGCTGCCGTTAGTACATTGGGATTGCGCCGTTTGAGTGCTTAAAAACACCATAAAACAAAGAAGCAGTAAATAAATTCTCAAAAAAAAGCTTAGTTAAAGGTTAAATAAAATATTCGATCAAAACAGGGTAAAGTGTAAATAGACAAAAAAATATACCAAAACTGTTATTGCCAATATAATTGAGTACAAAATAATATATTTCTACGAATTAAAAAACAATAAAGCAAAAGTTACAGGATAAATACAATTAGCAGGTAATCAATTTAATGTTTGGATAAGCTCATGTAGAATAAATATTCTTTAAGATAAAGATTTATTTCATAAAAATAGAACGTATCAAACAGCCTTACCCGCTGCGCAAATATTTATTTCGCTGGCGAGTCTCTGCCCCGGATATGTGCGCAGCCAAGCTGGACTCGCCTGCGAATAATATTTTTTTTGCTTTGATCAATCACTCATGTACCGCCAATACCGGCACATTGCTGTGATGAAGTAATTTTTTGGTGTGCTGGGTTTTAAACAGTTTGCCGAAAAAATCATGGTATTTGGGCGAAATGATGATCATATCAATTTGCTTATCGGCAGCAAATGTGAGCACGGAGTCATTAAAATCAAACAGGTTCATAAAATAAAAAGTGGGTTTGAAATCGGCCATCAATTCTTCCATCTTTTTCTTTTCCCCCCTGTATTTTTCCGCCAGGAAAATATAATGTTTGGGATCTACATTTAAAATATGAAGGGTGGGTTTAAAATACGCAAGTATCTTTTTGATGGCCAGCAGGCAGGGGTTTTCCTGCACAAATTTAAGTTCGGAGGTAACCAATGCATGGTCTATTTTTTTAAACGTCGCTTTCTCCGGCACGATCAATACCGGGCATATTTCCTGCTCGGTCATTTGCAGACATTGACTGCCAAAAAACAGTCTCGACCGGGGCTGATTGGCATTGATACCCATGACGATCATAAACGCCCGTTGCGAAAAAGCAAAGGCCGACAGGCATTCAATAAACTTATCGCCCGATTCCAATTCGGTTTTTATCGGCAGGTGGGAGGCAATCAATTCTGCACGCAGGCTGTTTAAATAATTTTCAGCCGTGGAAATATCTTCGCCGTGCCGGTAATAATGATATAACACCAGGGTCACGTCTTCCCTGCCCCTGAACATGTCGGCCGCATAATGCGCCGCATTAAAAGAAGTCAGGGAAAAGTCGAGTGGAATGATGATGTTATTCATATCACTTAATTGAGCGAACGCAATACAGGAAGATCAACTGTATTGTACACCTGTTGCAATCCATAAATGTAGTAGCTAGCCGTTTTTTATTCTATGACCAACATCATAACCGGTTCTGATAATGATCAAAAGGCCTTTTACCCTTACTCCCGGCGGAATTTCGCGGTCAACTGCCAAACCCAACCGCAGATACAACCGGGAAAAAGCGTTGTACAACAAAAATGGCCCACTTATCTGCGGGCCATTAACTATAAGATCAAACGAAATAATACAAACTTATTCACTTCGTAAATAGCTGTAAACTACCCCTGCCAATATAGCCCCGCCACCGGCAAGGCAATAAACAACCATAACTGGCTGAGTGCCCAATCGCCAACAAACAGAGCCTGGCTGATACTCCTGGCCGGGTTTACCGATGTGTTGGTAACCGGTATACTCACCAAATGAATAAGGGTAAGTGCCAGGCCGATGGCCAGACCGGCAAAACCGGTTGGCGCTTTATCGTCTGTGGCACCCAATATAATAATGAGAAACATAAAGGTCATAACAAACTCGGTCACCATCGCCGCCAGCATATTGTAATTGCCCGGCGAGTGCTCCCCATAGCCATTAGCGGCAAAGTCGCCTATCTCCGATCCGTTGCCCGTTACTATTACGTACAAAACCCCGGCCGCCGCGATACCGCCCAATATCTGCGAAATGATATAAGGTAAAATATCCTTACCGGCCACGCGGCCGCCGGCCCACAAACCAATGGTTACTGCCGGGTTTAAATGAGCGCCCGAAATAGGCCCCAGCGAGTAGGCGATGGTTAACACCGTTAAACCAAAAGCAAGGGCTACCCCTACAAAGCCAATACCCAGGTTGGGAAAACCGGCCGCCAGCATGGCGCTGCCGCAACCACCCAGTACCAGCCAGAAAGTGCCAATGAATTCTGCAACATTTTTTCATAATCATTGTTTTAGGTTAAAGAAAACAGTTAATACATCCGGCAGCGTTTTCCTGCACGTTATATGATTAACCGGTATAAAAATAGTATTTGGAATTATTAATTACAAGAGCGTAAATAAAAACAGAAGGTTGCTTATGGTCGTCAATTCCGCGAACAACATGGTGTTATCCCGGCAGGCGGATCGTTGTCCGGATCGTTGATATAGTATTGCAGAACCCGGCCTTACATGGAGCAATCAATTTTTACGGCCTGGCTCCGCTAACTGCATCAATAAACCATCGTTTGTATCGCATGCGGCAATATGCTCAGCTCCACCGCCTGCGTGCCGATGAACAGGTTGTAGCTGATAGGCTTATCAGTTTGGTTCATCACCACGGTAGCCATTTTTCCATTTTCATTTAAAAAAGAAGTAGCCAGCAGGTGGCTCCTGCTGCTTGATGTACTTACCCTTTTGGCATTGGGCCTGATAAATTTTGAAAAATGCCCGATATAATAATAGGCCGGGGTATAAATGAGCGCCCCGTTTTTAACATCAGCATGAAGGGGTGCAAAACAATAATTGGCTACATGATTGGGACCTCCGTTCTCATCCAGTAAAATATTCCAGTCGGTCCAACCCACAGTTCCGTTATTAAAATCATGGATCATGGAGCGGCCATAGCGTTCTGCATTGGGCCAGTATTGTAATTTACCGGCATTGAATACTTCATTACAGCCTTCGGTGAACATCAGGTTCTTATCGGGGAAGGCTTCGTTTACATTTTTGATATTCTCAAACAAAGGTTCGCCGCCGGCCCAGATCTCGTACCAATGAAAACCAATGCCCAGGCATATTTGGCAGCTTCGGGATCACCAAAAATGACATTGGCCCTTTCGCTTATCATATCGCGGTTGTGGTCCCATACAATTATTTTTTTATCACCCAGGCCCTCCTGTTTCATCACGGGTCCCAGGTGGTTCTTTAAAAAATCCCGCTCTTCTTCGGCGGTATAGATGCAGGATTCCCAGCGCTGCACGGCCATGGGTTCGTTTTGTATGGTAAGCCCCCATACCGGAACACCCGCTGCCTCATAAGCCTTAATGAATTTGGCAAAATACTGCGCCCATACGTTCCCGTATTGTGGCAATAGTTTGCCTCCCTGCAACATGTTGTTATTGGTTTTCATAAATGCCGGCGGACTCCAGGGGCTGGCATACAACGTGAGCTTACCACCCGCAGCTTCGGTGGCTTTTTTTATCAATGGGATGCGGTATTTTTTGTCGTGTTCAATACTGAAGGTTTTAAGAGCCGAATCGCCTTCTGTTATATACGTATAACTTCCCGAGGAAAAATCGCAACTATGTATGGTGGTGCGGGCCAGGGTATAGCCGATGCCCTCCTGCGGATCGTAATAGGCTTTGAGCATTTTTTGTTGTTCGGCTTCGGGCAGCTTCGCAAATACTTCGGCCGATGCATCGGTGATGGCACCACCAATACCCAAAAAGGTCTGGAAGGTTTTGTCGGGATTTACAAAGATGGAAACATTCGATTCCAGGGGCTGGCCCGCCGGGGCAAATGCCTTAGTACCTGTAAGAGATAGCCGCAAATTACCGGTGTCGGCTGTGGTATATACCTGAACCGATTTCCCGGCTGTAGAAAAACCGGCACCGGGCACGCCGCTATTCGTCGGCTTTTTTTCTTCACCGGAATTACATCCGCAGAAATATACGGTCATTACCAGGCCGGCCAGGATCGAGGGCATATTTTTTTCATAAACTGTTTGTGGGTTGATGTTTTGATGAAGATACAATATAACCGGAAAATGACGGGCGTGGCGGGTTGACCTTTATGCCCGGATGGATGCCTCCTTCGCCCTGGTTGGTGTCTTCACCAACCGGAAAAAAATGTTCAACGTAGACATTGATCAGCAGAAGAAAATAACATCGCCGCCGTTGGTCAGGCGACAAACAGCGGCGAGAGGGTAAACACAAAGCATAACATCGCCGGCTTTAACAAATACACAACATAAAAACAGCCTCCCCTGCGCCCGGCGTTAAACTATCTGTTCTCAACGTTGTTAAGCATAGCAAGCCGCAGAAACGTTATTTACGTAAGTAACGAAGGCTTGACAAATTTTTCACTGATTAAAAAAAAGAACTTTATGAAGAACATGATGTTAGTACTGCTTTGTGCAGTTAGCTTTTCGGCATATGCCCAGGAAGGCAAGGACAAAAAAGACAAATGGCACCACATGAAAGGCGACGCACCCGTAATGACCCGGGGACTTGGCGTAAGTTTTCAAAATTTGATGCATTAAACAGCCGCATTGCCGGTTTTACACAATTTAAGGGCTTGCCGGATCATATGTGGACCATCTCCGGCGGATCGATGCACACGCATAAGAATTTTATATCGCAGTTTACCATTGGGGCCGGCAGCAGTTTAACCGGCAAGCCTGATAAAATGAGCAGCAGCATGCGTTATGTAGGCGGTGGTATCGATTTTGGTTACGACCTTATTCCCTCCGAAACGATCATGTTGTACCCGCTGGTAGGTATTGGTGCTGAAACCTATAGCGCCAAATTTTACAAAGATGTATCGGCGGTAGATTTTGATGTGGCCGCAACTTCGTCTACTGTGCAAAACAGCAACCGCCCTGTAAAATTCAACAATAGTTTTTTAACCTACCGGTTAGGACTGGGTTTTTCATTTAAAACCCCCAAGCACCCGGGCAGTATTGGCCTGCAGGCAGGCTATACCGGCAGCTTTAAAGACCGTAGCTGGAAAACCTCCGACAACCAAATCCTGGGCAATGCGCCCAAAGATGGCCTCAGCCGTTTTGCTGTGTCGCTGGTATTTACCGGTGGCGGGATGATGATGGGGAAATAAAAAATTACTATGAAGACTTAAAAGGTATGGCATTGCTGTACCTTTTTTTGTTTACACCCCTTCGCCCTGGTTGGTGTCCTCACCAACCGGAACAATATGTTCGACGTAGACATTCATCAGCAGAAGAAAATAACATCCGTTGCTGTTGGTCAGGCGACCAACAGCCGCGAACATCGCGCATCAACATAAACCCATATTATTTTTACGGCCCTTTGCCAATTTTTTCTCTTCTGTCTTTAATTTACGCTCCGGTTTTTTACATCCCCGGCAGCGGGTAATCGCTCCGGTTTTACCCCTCTTTCTTTAAGTATTTTTCTCACGGCCATATTATTATCAACATGCTCTTTGCTGATGTCCGCATCGCCCTTTAGGTCTTTTTCCAACACATTATGGCTGGTAAGTTCAGTTGCAAAATCCTTTGCCTTAATGGTAAGCGTGGGTAAAAAATCGACCAGTGGCCTGTTGGCGGGTACGGCCAGTTTCCGTTTCATATCGTTGGTATTGAAGCCGCCGAACAAAGCGGCATCGCCTTTCGACCTGATGAGCGCAAATCCTTTTTCGTTCACCCCACGCTCATAAATAATACCGGATAGTTTTTTCTCTGTTTTAGATAATTTTTCCCTGGCGTTAACCCTTTCCACATCCAGCAGCCGTTGTTCAACAATTTCCTGCTTGCGGGTTTGTACGGCAAAATAAGTTTGGGCAAAGGCAATGGCCTGTTTGGATGCATCACCATTTTGTGCAATCAGGTAACAGGCATAGCGGGTGAGGGCCAAGTCATCAACTTCACGTTGAGCGGTTTTGGCGGGTTGATCATTTTCGTGACATCACGAAAATGATCGCTTATTTTTTCACCTGCATTTTCGCAGGCTTTTTTTGCCTTATCTACTGCATTGATAAAATTCTCCCACCTTGCATATCCCAAAATGGGTTGCAACTCTCTGGCACTCCAGCATTCAATACCCTTGATGGTATAACCAGCCAGCTCAAATTGCTGAAATAGTGCGTTTATTAATTCTTTTTTCATTTGCCTAATTTACATACCAAGTTAATAAATTTATGGTTAAAAAACTAATATTTTTAGTAATTTGAGAAGACCTAACAGGTTACGCCTTGGTTGCTGTCTCCCCCGACCGGAACGACATATTCGGTGGAGACAGCAACCGGCGGAAAAGTTATTGTTAACAGCAAAAAAAAGATCAGTCAATTAACAACTAAAACAAAAAATGTTTCCTGCATGCCGCTATCTTATCCGTATTAATAATATCTACGCCCAGTTTTAACATACGATCCCAGGACCTGGGTTTATCCGGTGTAGCCCAAAGCCTGAGTAGTTTTCCCCTGGCTGTGTGCCCTGGCCGCTACCTGTAAGATACGGGTAGCCATATTGCCTGCACCCAACACATAATTATAATAAGCATCGCTTATAAAACCAACCTTACCAAGGCTCAGGCTGTCGTAGTTTTCATAAGGCCGGCCATCAAATAAAATGTAAGGCGGATAATTTTTCCAGTTTTCGATCGGTCCCCTGTCGCCACTAATCAGGATTTGCACAGCCCGTGCATTCACCGACCGGTCAAAAACAACAGGATAAGCCGCCAGTTGTTTTTGCAAAACCGCCAATACAACTTCTCCCTCTTTTTTTATATCGATCATGAGGATGGGACTGTACCCGGTATCGGGGCTTATGGATCCGTTATTGGCAGCAAACAAAGCAATGATCGGCTGCAGGTATAAGGCATTGAGCGTGGGTGCGGTGGCGGCTTTTCCGGCGTCATGTGCCACCCGCAGGCTGTCGCCAATAAGGTATACGTCGGCTTCTAAAGAAAAAACCCGGTGCTGTATGGCATGGGTAAACGGCAGCGGTTTTTCATAATCATTGTGGGCATGTATCAGCGGTGGCTGGGCCGTGGCAACAATAGTTGTAAATAAAATAAAATACAGGCAGATGAATTTCATTCAGTAAAGATGAGAAGAAATATTTTTACGCCCTGGTTGGTGTCTCCAACGACCGGAACGAAATGTTTGGTGGCTACATCGACCAGGGAAAAACCGGGTCTATGCACAGAACCTGCCTGTACGGCCGAAGACTGAGAAAGATGATTAATTACCCGGCTCTTCTGTTTTTGTCCGGCCCCATTCCGGCCCTACGCCCTGGTCGGTGTCTCCACCGACCGGAACGAAATGTTTGGTGGCTACATCGACCAGAGGGAAACCGAATCTATGCACAGGACCTGCCTGTACGGCCGAAGACTGAGAAAGATGATTAATTACCCGGCTCTTCTTTTTTTGTCCGGCCCCATTCCAGCTCGTAGCTGATACCGGCCAGCAAAAACTGTTGGTTAAGATGCCCCCAGGTAAATAAATACTCTACATGTGGCGCCCATTTACCTAAGTTAACCAGCAAGCCGGCACCGGTATTCGCCGACCAGAAACGCTCGATATGTACTTCTTCCAAACCGAGTGTCTGCTCTTTTTCGGAGGTATGGCTGATGCCGGCGATGGGGTAGAGTTTTATTTTTTTGATAACCGGCAACAGGTAATGGAAGTTGAGATCGAAGTCCCAGGCCGAGGCCTTGAAAGCTTCCTTTTCTTTTACATGGGTAACTGCAAAAAAGCGATTCATTTCCAGTCCGGCGGTAAGCCTTTCGTTAATATGGTAAAAGCAGCTTACATTAAGACCGTTTAACTCACTGCGCATGCTGCGAATGCCGGCCACATCGAAGCTGACTGCTTTTGCGAACGCACCTGTAGTGCGGGTATCAAAAGACAGGCTATGCCCGCCAGTTTGATGATATGGTGGATTTTCATGGCGCAAAAAACGCTGTGGCGGCAATAAAATAAATGAGGGTAAGGGGTAGAATTGCTGATTAAGATCAGTTTTTCGCGCGCATTCGCGGGCGGGTCTCTGCTCAGGATTCTATGCCCTGGTCGGTGTCTCCACCAGCCGAAACGAAATGTACATTGGAGGTACCAATCCTCCAACGCCCTGGTCGGTGTCTCCACCGACCGGAACGAAATATTCTATGCCCTGGTCGGTGTCTCCACCGGCCGGAATGAAATGTACATTGGAGATACCAATCCCCACACGCCCTGGTCGGTGTCTCCACCGACCGGAACGAAATGTACATAGGAGGTACCATTCAGGGTGAATTTTTAATTCCCAACCAGGCAGTTATTCCTTGTAAAGAAAAGCAGTCTTTCGTACCTTTAACCCATCAATGCTTTCCTTATGGCAGATCCGGGCATATATACCGGCACACAGGGGCTCAACTGGCAATGGTCGGGCACCCGCGACGAATTTGTTACCGTTTCCATCAGCGATACTGTTATTGAATTACACGACCACCGCAGCAACAGCCGGCGGGTACTGCCTGCCCCTGTTTTGCGCAGGTTGCAGATCAATACCGGCAAGGGCAACGATGTTATTCATGTAAAGACCAGGGAGCCGCTGCAGCAGCCGTTTGCGGTAAACATTGATGCCCATGGTGCCAACAAATTCATTGTAGGCACGCCCGATCCCATGGTAAACGTACAGGTAAAGCATGAACATAAAAACCTGCTGGTTTTACCCGATGACAGGGCGGCTACCTATGAACGTTATGAGCCCGGGATCAGGCGGTGGAATGAGGCAAACCGCTGCCGCGACAGCTGGTTTAAAAGCATCAGGAGGCGGTTGGTTTATTTCTTTGGCCGCGACCTGAAGTTCCCGGGTCCCCCACTACTTACGGAGAAGATGAAACGATCTTTGGCCTGGTTACCCGGACATACGGTGCCGGTTGCCCCGCCGCAAAACACCTATTTCACTACCCCGCAACATATTGCCGAGCTGAACAGCATGGCCCATCCCGGCGACATCCTGTTGCGCTACCAGGGCGGGGTATCCCTTCGACAGGTATTTTGTAGGGGTATGGCAGCACGCCGGTTTTTACCTGCGCAGGGGCCGGGTGATAGATGCCATGGGCAACGGCATTTACCTGCGCAGCATGGAAGCCTTTGCCGAAGCCGATGGACTGGTATTGCTGCGGATGAGCACCGCCACGGCCGGTCAGCTGCACCAGGCATTGGCGTATGCCTTTGAACAGATCGGCAAATGGTATAATGTAGATTTTGATGATAATATCAGCGAACAGTATTGCAGCGGCCTGATCATAAATGCCTTCAAATTTGCCGGTATCCTGGATGCCGACTACCGCCGTGGCGAATCCATACATCCCGACGACCTCCTGCAACTCCCCGGCCTGCACCTGGTATGGACCAACCGGCCCGACCTGTTGAAAAGCAGTTGTAAAAATGCATTAATGGAGTTGGTTTGCAGTAATTGATGTGGTGGTGGAACTGGCATAAGTGCAAATGACCGCCAGTAACACCCTCCTGCTTTCTCTCGTTTGGGTTAAGGGTGGTACTTTTGTACTATTATATGGCAGATGTACATACTAATCAGCAGCGCAGCTTTAACATGAGCCGCATTAAAGGCAAGGACACAAAGCCTGAAATGCTGGTGCGGAGATTTTTGTATACGAATGGATTCCGATATAAACTGCACGATAAAAACCTGCCCGGCAAGCCTGATATTGTTTTGCCAAAATACCGCACGGTTATTTTTGTACACGGTTGTTTTTGGCATGGACATACCAATTGTAAATATTTTGTGGTACCCAAAACCCGTACCCAATGGTGGACCGATAAAATAAATGGCAACAAAGCCAATGATGAAAAAGCGGTAAAGGCTTTAAAGAAAGATGGCTGGAAAATTATTAATGTTTGGGAATGCGAACTTAAACCTGCCAAGGTTGAAAAAACATTAAACGCTCTTCTTAAAAAAATCTCCTGATTTATTTGCAGCAATTTATGCAAGGTGACTTAAAGGCAAATGTACTTTAAGTCACATATGGTAGTATTGCTGTATGGATATTAAAACCAAAATCGGGTTGCGGATTAAGGAAATACGCACCGAAAAGGAACTCACACAGGAAGCGGTTGCTTTTAAAGCAGAGATAGACCGCACATTCATGAATCATGTCGAAAATGGCAAACGCAATGTATCAGTAGATACATTGGAGAAACTCGTATGCAGTGGACTGGAGATGAGTTTCAAAGACTTTTTAACACAGATATTTTTAATGGCAAAAAGAAAGGGAGATAAAATGAAGGTTAAAGAAGTACAATTATTGAGTTCAAAAATTGAGGTTGCCATTGATAAAATCTGGAAGGTTTCCTTATTCGGTCCTGACAATTATAAGTCGGCTGTTATCAGTCATTATCTGAGAACAAAAAAAGAAGTCTCAAAAACCAGCAATTGAATATGCAGCTGATTTACTTGAAGGATATATTGACGAAGAAATAACGAGCAAAGTTGCAGAGGATGCTTTGCAGATTTTAATTGGCTTTGAACAGGATATCCCTTTTCCAAAACCTGCAAATCCAAAATTCACTTTTATTGACTTATTCGCAGGTATTGGCGGTTTTAGAATTGCTATGCAGAGAAATCAGGGTGAATGTGTGTTTTCATCAGAGTGGGATAAAATGGCACAGCGAACCTACTATGCAAATTTTGGTGAAATTCCTTTTGGAGATATTACAAAGCCTGAAACAAAACAATGGATTCCGGACCAGTTTGATATTCTGTGTGGAGGTTTCCCATGCCAACCGTTTTCAATTGCCGGAGTTAGTAAGAAAAACAGTCTTGGCCGTAAACATGGTTTTGAAGATGAAAAGCAAGGCAATTTATTTTTTCACATTGCAGAAATTATTGAAACACACAGGCCAAAAGCTTTCTTTCTCGAAAATGTAAAAAATCTTGTGTCACATGACAAAGGCAACACTTTCAAAGTTATAAAAGAAACTTTGATTGATTTAGGCTATAGTTTTCATTTTAAAGTCTTAAACGGAAAAAACTTTGTGCCTCAAAACAGAGAGCGGACTTTTATGGTAGGGTTTGATAAAAAAGTATTTAAAGGCGAAGAGAAATTTGAATTCCCCGTTATGCCAGAACTAACTAAAACAGTTAAAGACATTTTAGAACCTAAAGTTGATAAAAAATATACGTTAACGGATCATCTCTGGAAATACTTACAGGACTATTCTAAAAAACATAAAGAAAAGGGAAACGGTTTTGGATTTGGTCTTGTTGATTTGAACGGAACAACCAGAACCATGAGTGCACGATATTATAAGGATGGCTCTGAAATTTTAATACCACAGGGAAAAAACAAAAACCCCAGAAGGCTTTCAATAAGGGAGGCTGCAAACTTACAGGGGTATCCTGAACATTTTATTATTGATGCGGTATCAATGAACCAGGGATATAAACAGTTTGGAAATTCTGTTGTTGTGCCGTTAATTGAAGCAATCGGAGAAAACATAGTAAATACATTAGAAACGAAAAGAAAAAAATAGCATGTCAAATAAGATATCTAAATATTTTTCTGGTTTTGCAGCTAAAAGATTATCTGAAGTTGAAATAAGACCGACAACTTCAAATCAACACGAATTCAATGGCATAACAGAATTCAAAGAAATCTTAGGGACTGAAAAGAAAACATTTACTGGAAAATTTATATTCCTTTCAGACGATGAAGAAAAAATACTGGAAGCTAAAGGGTTTCTTACTTGGTATGATGCCAGAAAAAAACATGCAACCAGAACAGAATATAGATTGTATTACAGCACAAACTCTGTTATAGAAAGTTGTTTGCCCGATCGACCATAAAGGATGTGTCGCCCGTTGAGGAACCCGATAAAACATTGCTACTTTGGATGGAAAGAGAAGAACTTTTATTTAAAACTCTTGAAAAATTCCTTGTGGCTGAAAAACTTAAAGAGGGATTTGGGAAGGATGGCATAAACGTCGACGATTTTGTCTATTTTTCTTTAAGTGTCCATAACCGGAGAAAATCCAGAGCTGGCTATGCATTTGAAAATCACCTTTCAGTAATTTTTGATAGCAACAAAATCTCCTATTCTTGGGGGAAAGCTACTGAACTAAACAAGAAACCAGATTTTGTTTTTCCAGGTATTGAGCAATATCATTCAAAATCATTCGAGACCTCTTTATTAACTATGCTTGGAGTTAAAACATCTGCAAAAGACAGATGGAGACAGGTTTTATCTGAGGCTGCAAAAATTAAACAAAAACATTTGATAACTCTGAACCCGCAATCAGCAAAAATCAAACAGATGAAATGATTTCTGACTCTCTTCAGCTTGTGATTCCCAAAGGGATATTTGAAACATATTCTAATGAACAACAAAAACAAATAATTTCCTTATCAGATTTTATTCAACATGTAATAACAAATCAAATTCAACTATAATTTAAATATCAAGATGCTTTTTTCCATCTGCTGAATTCACCTGGAAGAATTTTTACAATTTGGGTTCCATTCATACTGTTAAGATCGAATGTTAATTGAAATTGTTTTAAAACCATTCTAAACCTTCTTGCTGTTCCTCCTTTATATTTATCAACCGCTCCTTTATAAATCGAATCACTTTCATTGTTATAAAATAGAATTGTTGCAGCCTCAATAATACTAGGGTTTCTCTGTATATTATAAACTGCAGCCAATTGCTCTACAAGATCGCCCCTCTCAAAAATATTACCTCTCAAACATCCTTTCCCTTTTTCTCCTAACTCTGTAAACTTAATGAAGCAAATGCAAGCAAATGCCTGTAATATCTATTATAAACTGTTGACTTAAGAACGTATAATGCATTTTCTTTAAAGTCCCTTTCTATACCATTTTTCATATAGGGAACGATAATATCTAGCATAAAAGCAGACAGCCAAGTCCACAATCCGTTATCTCGATAGAATTGGCGATTACTTTTTAACCCAAGTATCTCAGATAAATACTTCGCAATCTCAAATTTATTCTTAGTTATCGGCTTCTCAATAGATATGTTGCCCTCTACCTCCTCCGTAAACATTATATTATTAAGCAAATCTGAGAGTTTATCCTTATCAATACTTTTTTGTATTCTAAATTCTTGAAGTAATTCATCAAATTTAATAATCCCTTTATCATTAAATCTTTTAACTAAATAATTCATATACTTATTAATTTTGAATAATTTTCCAATGTCCTGTTTCTAATACAAAAGCTTTTACCACATTATCAATCCACTCTTCACATATTTCATCATTATCAGCATTACGAGGAATATCTGATACCCCCAATACTGATTTGCTAAATAATATCCATTTTGAATTCCAACTATCTCCATCCATTTCAAACTCCTTTATCTCAAAAGCAATTTGTTTAAAAATGAGCCGAATTGCTGCAGGATAAACTAAACCAATAAATATAGCATCACTTTTTGCTATTTCTCTAATTCCTTCGATAGAATTATTGATTTCCAAAATTGGGATGCCGTCTTGGGCATTAAAATTTATACGCCAAATTTCATTTGTGTCCATTTTAACAGCATTAACAGGTAAAATAGATTCTTTACCTTTCGGATCATTATCGTCGCCAATATTATAAATTTTTGCGTGCCCAAGTATAAGTCCTTCCTCGTTTGTCTCATCAACTATTTTGATACGGAAAAATATTTTATCCGATAGTTTTTTAAGCTCCGTTATATCAGTATCAACTGGTTGCTCCATTTTACTAAATAACCCAAAATCAAATCGGAGAAAATCAGGACCGTAATTGGGCTCAAAGTAAACTCTGGCATCATCGGGGAAATTTAAATCATCTTTTATAAGTGAAGCGTTGAAATAGACTTTATCTCCATCTTCCTTTAAAGTAATTTGTATATTTTCTTTGGGTATTTTTTTCCTATTGGTATAATTTAATTTTCTAATCATTGCAAGGTTATTTTACGTCTATAATTAAATCTCTTTTAGTATCAAATCCTGTAACCAAAATAGAAAAATTATTCACTACAGGTTTAAACTCAATTACATTCATTTCTCTTTTAGAAATATTAATATTTGAGGATGAAATTTTTAATTTCTTTAAATCAAAATCGTGTTCAGAATAATTCTTAAAAGGGTTTCCATCCATACTATCATATGCAAGTTTTATCCTCACTTCTTCTGGCATTATTTCTAATTCTGAATTACCTGTGACTTTAAAACCATCTAAAGTTTGCGTCAAAATATATTTTTTAGGAGACCGCGGAGGAAAATCATCGGGTGGATTCTCCTTTTTCTTCCCTGGTTTACTGTTGTTGGTTCCTTTATCGTTGTCTTCTTCAATATCAACGTAAAAAAAATCTTTAAGTAAATTTTTGTCTATCCCTTGCGCTGGAATTATTAAAATATTGTAAAGTCGCTCAAGAGAATTTTTAACAAATGAGATACATTTATCTGTGCTTTCGTATTTAACTTTAAAATTGTCTTTGTGCCAGCCTGTATGCGCCGGACCTTCCGCATGCCCAAAAAATGTAACCAAATCTTTATCATCAATTATAACCATTCCACGAACACCTTTCTTTTTTAAAGATTTAATGCCTGTTATGGTTAAATATTCTCTTATAAAAAAGTTCTCCGGCTCTAATAACCTTTCGTCCTTTTGTATATAAGCTTTAAAATACCTAAGTCCACATTGTTCCCCTTCTGGTTGAAACTTCACAGGAATATTAAAAGCCAAGGGAGTTCCATTCTCAAATTTTTCTTGCAAATCAGCGATATCCAAATCTTTAAACATCTCTTGTTTACGCCATTCATATGCAGTACTAGGGTTAGGAAAATTAAGTTGATAATAATCTTTCCCTTTTAAAGAAATAATCCATTTAGTAAATTCAAAAGAAGATAAAAATATTGACTTTACATTTTCCTTAATATTTGGAACTTTTCCAAAATCAATTTTCTCAATTGAGTTCAATATTTTTTCTTTTGTAAGTAATACAACATTTTCCTCTTCTCGTACTTCTACTTCGAGTTTGCCCAATAAAATTGGATAAAAAAACTGTTCCATCGTTGCATATGCAACCGTATTAATAGAAACTTCTTCTTTTGCAAATGGTATAATAATAGATACCCCTGTATTACTATCTCTATTCTCTACTTCTACATTCCTTTTCAACAAAAATGCTTTTGAAAATTTTTCAATCTGGCCTAAATCATCTTCAGGTAAGGCAAACTGATCTTCAGGAGCAAATTTTCCAAAATAGCCGTATGGAAAATAGGCACACTTAGCGGGTTTATCAATTCGATCATGTGTCCTTAAAACAGACTGCCCAATTAAGTATGCTTTTTTATCACTTTCTCTTATCGTAACAGTCCAAAAAGAATTGATTTTAGATAAAGCCGGAAAAACAGACTTGCCGACTCCCCAACTACCCATTTTCCCAGCCAATTTGCCAGACCGTCCATATGCACGCCAAAAGAAGTAAAAATTATGTGCTTTACTTTGATCTGTATAATCATTATATTCAAATTCTATAGGATCCCCTTCTAGTCCTTTTGTGTTAAAATCTTCAAATAATATATATGGCATCGGTGAATTAAAATCAGGAAGTTCAGTTGGTATTATCCCATTATTTTTACTTTGTAAGTGAGGTGTTAATCCATCTAAAAAATCTGAATACTCATCAGGCTTTAAAGCATATTTTTTCCCGGATATAAATATTCTAACTTTTGCTGGAATATTATCTCTCTTCATATCATCTCTCACTTCATCTAAAACATTCTGATTGCCTTCACGTGTTAAAGCGTTAGATATGTTTCCAACGGTTTCATTACTAAAAAAAAGCTTTTTCAGTTGGATCGGGTGTATTATCTGTTCTCAGTTTTTCCTTATGTAGCCAGTATCCCATATTCGATAAGATTTATTGATTACTACCTTAAAATTCAAAAGTTTGCTTACCTGATTTACTACTGCTATTAAATGCTGCCTTTAATAAATTCACTTTCTCATTAATTGCCCTCAACATTTTTCTAACCTCTTCATCCGTATAATCATATGTACTAATATTGGCGCATTTGGATAAGCTATCAATATCATCCAATACTTTTTGTACCCTCCTACCGGCAACATTTTTAAATCGGTCTTTTTTTGCTGTTGATTTTGCCATACGATAAAATTTGATGCAACATACCAGAAAATTTTGATATATCAAAATATTTTATCAATTATTTTTAAATATAATTGCGATATATTTTTCTAATTATGTGGTATATAACAATAAATATTTAGATAAATATTTAGATAATAGCTTAATAGCTCTTTCCGGATTACGACTCCTCTTCCATTGTAGACAAAGTTTTCTCTGCCGCCGCAGGCACGTTACCCAACTGGCGCAGGTATGCAGCATAGTAGCGCAGAGTACCTGCCTACTCGCCTTCGCATAGCTTCAGTCGCTTGCGCCATAGCTTTAGCGACGGTGCACGGAGCAAGGCCGGCAGGCAGGCAGGACTGTGCCCACTAGTACGGCTACAGTATACAACCAGTTCAACCCAACAATTTTAAAGCTATTTTTTGGTACTGATTACGCCAACACACATAAACCAGGCTGCATATCTGCCTTTACTTTGATTTACGTAGCTGGTGGTAAATTGGTTTAATGAAAATATTGTTTCACCCTGGTCGGTGTCCCCACCGACCGGAACGAAATGTTCGGTGAAGACAGCAACCAAGGGCAAAAACTCCGAAGACAATGACACATTAAACCCGATGGCCACTGTGCGTAATTATGGCGCCGGTACAGAGGCCGCCCATCTTAACAGGCTGGATGATGACGATGAAGAAGTTAAAAAAGAAGCCGATCTGCCTACCAACGACAGTCAGTTGCCCGATGAAGCAACCTGGCCCGAAGAAGCTGCTGACGATGAAAAAGCCTGAACAACACCATTACGGCGTGAAATACTGAACTAAAATGACCCTGCATCGCATCTTTAAAACATTTTTTCTTTACCCTTATGTACAAAAAGATTGGCTGAAATTTCAGCCAATCTTTTTTCATTAACGCCTGTTACCAATCTGTGGTCAATAACAGGCCACTTAATCTGCACTGATATTTATGGAGTTATTGTGCACTTATTTTCGCCACAATGGCTTTTTACCCGCAGGCTTTATAGAACCTTTTCCGGTGGAAGAAAGCTTTATGCCGCTTTGCGGATTGCCTTTCGCCATGGCTTTTTCAGCAGCATGCTTATCAAACGCACGAATGGGATCGGTAACACTGCCCGGCTCATTGGCTTCGCCACCTGGCATGGCAACCTCCGGGGCATTGGTTGTTGTTACATTTGCTGTTTTTGCCAGCACATCATCCCATTGCCCGGCCGCTACAGTGCCTGCCACCGGTGCTTTGGGGACTGTAGTTTTTTTGGACAGTGGTTTTTTTGAAACCGTTTTTTTAACCAGTGGTTTTTTTGTGGCTGCTTTTTTGGGAATAGCTTTTTTTATTGCCGCTTTCACAGGCGCGGCTTTTTTCCCTACAACTTTTTTGGGAGTTATCTTTTTAACTGTGGCTTTTTTTGGTACCACTTTATTTGCAACTGCTTTTTTATGAGTAGCTTTTTTTCACCACAACTTTTTAGTAGCTGCCTTTTTAACTGTTCCTTTTTTGGGTAGCGCTTTTTTTGCAACTGCTTTTTTAGGAGTAGCTTTTTTCACTACAACCTTTTTAGGCGCTGCCTTTTTAACTGTTGCCTTTTTTGGTGCCGCTTTTTTTGCAACTGCTTTTTTAGGGGCCGTTTTTTTCACTGCAGCTTTACCGGCAGTAACTTTTTTTGCTGTTTTGGCTTTTTTTGTCATAATATTTTTTTTAACTAGCGGAGAAGTATGTCCGTTTAAACTAGTATAACCAAAACTGTGCCAGTACAAAGAAACCGGGTATTGGGATGGCCAGCAACGAACGGTATTAATGATGTTGCCTGACTACTTCACTAACAAGATCCCACCTGGTTTCACCCTGGTCGGTGACCCCACCAACCGCAACGATACGCCCCATCCAAACAGCAACCGGGGACCCTTCACCCTGGTCGGTGTCTTCACCGACCGGAACGAAATGACTAATATTACCTGACAAACAGCGTCATGCTGTTATTAACTAAGATTGGTCGGTGAAGACACCGACCAAGGGGCGGAACACAAATCAGAAAATCTTTTCCCCTGGTCGGTGGGGACACCGACCCCGGAGAAATGATGGTCGGTGGAGACACCGACCATGGGTTGAGAAGATTGGTCGGTGAAGACACCGACCAAGGGGCGGCCGTTGTTTTAACCCTACTTAAAAAATTCTGCGTCAGTGAATTGGATACCACTGTACAGGTGCCGTCTTTATGAATGATCTGGTAACAATTGTCGATGGCCCGTATATTGGGGTTACTCATGTGCTTTTCGTTGTAAGGCGCCAGCATATCTTCTTCGCTAACAGTATTCCCGGCTTCATCAATGGTGCGGGTAAAAACCCGGTAATGAAAATGCCAGGGGTTTAAACCGGCCGATGCCTCATCGGGCACATAACTGTCATTAAATCCTTCAAATATCAGTTCGGCGGTATGGTCCTTATGCTCCAGCAGGGTTTCGGTGATATTGATAAACTGGTCCATCTCGGGATCATCATGTATGATACCACTGTCCCACACCGTGGCCCCGTTGATAAATATAACCAGCCTGTTATCTACATGTTTCACATTGATCCAGTATTCCTTTTTCATGTTAGTTTCGTTTAATTTAAAAAAAATTAGTTGATTGAAGCTTAAAATTGCAGATGATAGCGGATACAATTAATGAGAAACATCATAAAATGAACTGATAAGCATTACCGGCAAAGCTTTTGTTGTTTTATGGATAATCGATATATAGTACAGCATATATTCCCTGTTCCTGTTTGCTGTACTCACCGACCAGGGAAAAAAAGGTCATAACGCGAACTGGCAAGTATTACCGGCAAAGCTTTTGTTCCGGTCGGTGGAGACACCGACCAGGGGGAAGAAGCTTTTGTTGTTTTGGGTATAATCGATATATTCTACAGCACATATTCCCTGTTCCTGTTTGCTGTACTCACCAACCGGAACGGCAGGTATGGTAATTATCGTTTTAACATGATTTATTCATATCTTTTCCTAAAGGTAGTTTATGAATAAATTCTTCAGAACCATTATTGCCGGCTACGGCGCAAAAAAACTGGGCGGTGGCTGCTTAAGTACCATCCTTATTTTTATTATTATTTACTATGCGCTGGGCAATTGTAACTAAGCCTGTGAATGACCAACAGCGTGCCGGGCTGTATTTTCAAATTGCCGGGTCGCCTCAACGCTGTTCCCATTTACCCCGGCTTTTTACTGCGGTAAATATTAACTAACTTCAGGTATAAAATTATACGCGATGTTCAACGATAAAAAACCGCCGGCAGATAATGCGGATGATCCCAATACCGATATCAGCCCCGAAGAAAGAGCCCGGCTGGACGACAGTATGCTCAACAGTGCATCGGTTGATAATATGAACTTAAAAAGATCGGCACTGGATACCGTTGATGCCGATGGTGACCCCATAAATGAAAGCACCGCCAACTTAACCGGCGAAGACCTGGACATACCCGGCGCCGAACTGGATGATGCAAATGAAGAAATTGGTGAAGAGGATGAGGAGAATAATATGTATAGCCCCGCCGATACCGAATAGCCTGATTCATCTCCAATCGATTTTGCCGGGGTTGCTGTGTTCACCCACCGGAACCTCCTGCTCAGTGAAGACAGCAGGCAGGAGGAAACCAGTCCCGCCCGGGAAAGCCAAAAAAAATGTATTTTGCTGCAAAGATCATTATGGAACAGCATACCTGCGTTAACTGCGGCAATACTTACCACGACCTGTTTTGTAACCACTGCGGACAAAAACAGCAACACCGCTACTCGGTTAAACATATTCTGCACGAATTACTGCATGTATTTACCCATGCCGACAAAGGTATTTTTTCCTTTGCCTGGCAATTGCTTACCAGGCCCGGCCATATTGCACAGGACCTGGTTGCCGGAAAGCGCAAAAAGTATTTCAATCTTTTTCAATACCTGATCATTATCGTTGGATTGGCCACCCTGGTGGTTACTAAAACAAAGCTGATGGAACATACGGTTGAATCGGTAAATGAAATGTCGGGTATGAAAATATCGGGTAAAATTGCTCAAATGCAAAAAGACCTGGTAGATATTTTACAAAAATATTTCAATATCCTGCAGTTGCTGCTGATACCTGTTTACACCCTGTTCTCCTGGCTTTATTTCAAAAAAAGGGGATATAACTATGCCGAACATATAGTACTCAATTCCACCATCTCGGCCCAGTTAAATACCCTCACCATTGCGAACATCCTGCTGTTTGCTGTACTCAATCCAAACAAATTCAGCTTTTGGTATGGCCTGATATCGGTGATCATCCTGCTGTTTTGTTTTATTGTGGCCTATCGCCAGTTTTTTAAACTCTCCCTGGTTAAAGCCGTGTTGTACACCTTGGCCATTTATATCAGCGCCTATATTGTTCAGCTGGTTTTGATCACTTTTTCTTTTTTCATCTACGTTATGATAAAGCGCTAACCGGTTTACGAACATACGGTTTCGGCATCAAACTTGTCGTTCCGGTAAGTAGAGATACCGATCAGGGGGTAGCTTTCTTTATTGTATCTTTATTCATCAGTAAATAAACCAGCTTAAATAAACGCTTTTGAACCTCCCCGGCAACATCATCTGGCTCATCTTCGGCGGCTTTTTTGCCGCGCTGGGTTATTTTTTTTGCGGTATCCTGTTATGTATCACGGTGGTGGGTATTCCCTGGGGACTGCAGTGTTTTAAAATAGGCGGGTTGGTTTTATGGCCCTTTGGTAAAGACGTGGTGAGCAGTTCGCAACAAACAGGTTGCCTCTCTACACTTTTCAATATCATATGGCTGTTGAGCGGAGGCTGGTACACCGCACTGATTCATATTGTCTTCGGACTGTTACTTGCCATTACCGTTATCGGCCTTCCCTTTGCCCGCCAGCATTTTAAGCTGATCGAGATTTCGATGATGCCTTTTGGGAAAATTATAAAATAAATTTTGTTGGTTTTACTGCGCTTTGGTTCACACCCCCACGAACCAAAATCGTAAAAATGATGATGCGTGTTGGTTCGTTAAGTGAAAACATGGCGAAGACAGCATGGCAAAGTTTTACTAAACCGCCAACTCAACTTTAAATGCCAGACTCAGGTAGGTATAATAAATTCCGGCTGCGTCCTTATCTGTTGAAAGCCATTCCTGGCCACCATTACAGGAAAATTTCATACCACTTCCGGCAGATTCTCCTACGCCAATAAAAACGGTATCGCTTTTTAATTGAAATCCGTAAGTTGATCCCTGTTTTAATGGCAGTTTTGAAATGGGGAATGATACCCATTTACCGGCGTCGTTTTTGCCAAATTCTATTTCAGATGTGGCCATAATCACGCCCCATACCTGACGTTTCGCGTCAAATTCATGCAAGGTTAACTATACTGTTCCTTTATTAACCACATAAGATGTATAAACTGAAATAGAAGAAACATTACCTGGCGTGGGACAAATGAAAGTTTGGCCGGTGATCCGGTGTTTTACCTCACCGGTAATATGGCCAAACCAGGAGGTGGCGTTTTTATCGGTTTGTTCAATGATCGTTTTTAACGGGTGGGTTGAAGGAGTGTGTTTCATAGCATAATTTTTATTTCTAAGCTACGAAATGATAATCTCAAAACTGTTATGGAACTGGAAATACTGCAGCGATAAATATGAGTTTCATCAGTTTTTGCGAATAACCTTTTTCTCGCTGGTTGGTGGAGACTGCAACCGGGCGGAATGTACCCTGGTCGGTGTCTCCACCGACCGGAACGAAAACCTAAAATACATCCATATAATGTGTTAGTATGTTAAAGTCATCTGAACCGTGCTCATAAAACGCTGCCGATGAAAACTTATACGCCTCAGGCTGTGAACAGAGTTGCCAATGTTCCTGTAACGGATTAAAATGCATGTAATCCAGTTTTTGTGATGCCATCTCCCTGCTGAAAACCAAAACAGCCAGCGGATCTCTTTGCCAGAAATTATACGACGGATCACTGGCTTTTACCAAAAATTGTTTTAACAATTCCGGATTTTCTATTTTTAGTTTTTTCTTGAAATTATGTGCTGTAAATTTTTCGAAACTGTTTTTAGGAAATTCTTTGCCATTCATTTTAATTGCTCCCAAAGTAAATGTATGTGGTTAGGCATAATTACATATCCATATATACGTACAAGTTCCTGTTCCGTTAACCATTGGAAGCTGCTTATGATTATTGCTTTGTATTCATCTGATTTGAGCAGATTTAACCACTCATTGATAGTAATGGTCCAAAAATAAATTTCGTTTAGTTCTGTATACGAATTACGGTAGCCTTTATATGAATTGGGCAAGGACATGGTACAAAAATAAAGTCATTTGCTTATTTGTTGATGAACGATTAATCTCGTTTTTTTTGGTGAAAAAACGGCCGGAGGGAAGAATAATCTAATATAAATATCTTATCGTTATGGTCGGTGGAGACATCGACCGGGGTACAATCTCATCATTTCGGTCGGTGTAGACACCGACCAAGGGTACAATCTCATCGTTCCGGTCGGTGGAGACCCAAACCGGGGTACAAGTGGAGACTGCGACCAGAACGGACGGTACATGCTACCTTCCCCAAAACTTTACCTGGCCCATCTTATAGGGATCGAGGTAATCCATATTGATGGAGAAATTTTGTTTGAGGTTCCTGTATTTTTCGGTTTGGCGTAATTTTCCATTCACATAAAACTCAATATTGGCTTCGCACCAGCCCTTACCCAGTTCTAGGTGATCACCACAAATGATCTCCGATTGTTGGCCCTGCTTATTGTTCAATATCCTTACCGTAACCATTTTTCTTTATCTACCCAAAACTGGTTGCTCTCTGTTTCGGCTTTATCGGCACCGATCACCACCACGGGCTTCCCCTTCCGGGTGGTTTCATAGCTTTTGCCGGCATCATACCCGAAACCTTTTAGCCCTGGTATACACTTCTGTTAACGGGTACGAATACATGCCACCCAGCAGGAACAGCAGGTCGTGTGGCTGCAGGCCCTTGTTCTTTAACTCATATTTTTGAAACCGAAAGGAAGAATCGTTCACGAAAAGATCGCATTGCCATCGTCGGGGTTGTTGATGTCTATCCGTAATTTGTCGGGATATACCAGCACTTCAAACCGGTGTCGGTTTTATGGAGAGAATCATTCCGGTAAAAATTGGTTTCCTGAACAAAGGATAAAGAATAGCGAAAATTCGCCGCGTGTTGCGCATACATCTGTTGCACCATATCCTGTGCCTGCGCAGATATCGCGGTGCACATCAAAAAAACAAGAACCATTTTTTCATATACTAATTCTTAAACTTAACAACTCTTAAAAATCTGCCCGGTACTTCTTCCAGCATCGCTTCTATTTTTCTTTGCCGCTTTGGTGATGGAGAGTCCGCCGAGGTTGGTACAACGCAGCGTGTGATGGATCTGGTCACCCCAGCCTTCATGGTTTCAATCACTTCGTCGAGCGGGATCAGTTGCTCGTAATTCGATAAAGCCATATTGGCGCAGGATACCGCATTGGTGGCCGCCATTACATTTCTTCCGGGCAGGGCGCTTCCACACGGTTTCCGATGGGGTCGCAAATAATGCCCAATGAATTCTGCAAGGCCAGCGACGCGGCCCCGATCGACTGTTGCAGGCTGCCGCCCTTCATCTCCACAATGGCTGCGGCTGCCATACCGCCGCCAGAGCCCGTTTCGGCCATACAACGCCGCCCACTTCAGCGGCAAAAGTAGCATGGGCTGCTATGAACACGCCGATAAGCCCGGCAGATAACATCCCCTCAACCAGTTCATCCTCGTGCAACTGCATAGAATGGGCGGTGCCAAACAAGGCACCCGGCAGAGCGCCGCAACTTCCGGCCGTGGGCGCCGCTACAATTACACCCATCGAAGATTTAACCTCCATCATGGCACTCCACGTACACGATGATACGATTAATGGTTTCGCCACCTACCAGTTTATTGCTTTCAAAGTTTTCCTTGAACTGCAGCGACTGGCTGCCCAGTATCCGGTCTTCATAATGCGTGCCCTGTAAACCCAACTGAATGGCATGACCCATAATGTGAACGATACTCCGCATCTTCTCAAACACTTCACCTGCAGCAATACCCTCGCCGCTTCATAATCAACAGCCAGTTCCCAAAGGGCTTTGTTCTTTCCGGCATTGTAGGCCATCATTTCATCGCAGGTAATAAATGGGACCTGCAGATCCCCTGCGGGCCATCACCGGCAATACCGGCTGCAGTTGCTTGATGAATCTTACCCCTCCATCGCCAGCAATTCGTTATACATACTTTTTCAAAAAGCCTGCGACTTGATTTCTATAAATGATATTTCTCCTTTGTGAAATTCAAGATCATCAAATGGTACCGAAGCTTCTAAAAAGCCATGATAGTTTCGCGCTTCACAATAGATCAATGTTTCGAAAATAATCGCCGGCCATCGACACCGGTACTTCATCAATGGCGATCACTTCTATCATACCACCGCCGGTAGAGATGGCGGTGAGCTTCCTCGTTTCTTTACTGTTGTGTAAGGTAATTTTATACAGGTTGGGATGCGTGGCACCCGGTCAACAATATTGATCGTAACGCCAATACCTGCTGTTTCCAGATGCTTTTCTGATTCGGGAAGTCGTTCATCATGCGCTTTCCCAGCCAGGAAGCCCAAACAGTCCCATATCCGAACCCCGGCTTTTATGTAGTAGCCAATGAACCATTGGGATCAAATTCTATTAAAATATCTTTGATATTTTCATCCATCAGGTCTCTGCACAGGCGGGCTATGCGCAAGGAGGCCGCGCAGTGCGAACTGGATGGGCCCCGCATTACCGGGCCGATCACGTCGTTGAATATGCTGGAGTGTGTGCTCATGCTTATAAATTAAATGTATAGAAAGTGCAAAATATTTTTAATGCACTTTTTTTGTCGCTTCTGCGGATGGTTCGTTTAGGTTCGTGAAGACACGAACCCCGGCATTGAGCCAGCCAGGCGGATTCTATCCTTAAACCTTTATGTCGCAACAATTAAAACACAAGTTGATTTTTCAATACAATAAGGTCCTGTTCTTTGTAGTTACCTACAAATTATCCTTCACAAAAATTTTCCATGGTACCTGCATATGTAACGTGGTATTTTTCCCCGGCGTATACTGTGATCACGCATCGGGTACGACATCATACTAAACAGTTTATTGTTTCCTGATCAATTCGTTCGCCAGCATTTCAAAATTCTGGTAGTACATTATCGTCGCCGGTACCATGTATGATCATCAGGTTGCCTTTCAGTTTTCCGGCATGTGTCAAAGGCGATCCTTCGCGGTAACAACCATACTCGTTGTCTTTTGGTAAACCCATATAACGCTCGGTAAATATTATCATAGGAGTGTTTGCAAGGCTACAAAAGAAACAGCTATCCCGGTTTGTATACGTCAGCATGACGGAACATACAATGCAAAGTCATTTGTCCGCCGCTCCAGCCCCAGATACCCCGCGCGCTTATCATCAATAAAAGAATAGGTAGAAGATCTTTCTTCGCTGCCTTAGCTTTGTCATCTGCCGCCATTAAACCGATCTGCCGGTAAATGATCTTTCTGAAATCGTGGCCACGGCACGCGGGTTCCGCGGTTATCAATGCTGATCACAATACTGCCCAGTTCGTTGCTGAGGTACTGGTGCCAAAGATTATCACCCGTGCCCCAATTGTCTTGCACGGTAGAGCCAGCCGGCTCCTCCATACACAAAAACAACAACGGATATTTTTCTGCGGATCAAAGTTTTTGGGTTTTATCATCCACCCATCCAATACCACGTCGCCGATATCTACTTTAAAGAACTCCTTATCTTTTAAACCGAGTTCATCAAACTTTGTTTTCAGCGCGGCATTGTCTTTCCAGTAATTTTATTTCTTTATGTGTAGAAAGATCGATCAGCGAAATACGCCTTGGCGTGGATGAATTCTCAAAACTGTGAATGGCATATTTTGCATTGTCGGATATCTGGTAACTATGACGCCCGCCATATTTGCCGGCGACACCGTTCTGCTTTACCGGTACCATCGAGCCTGCTGCGGTAGAGGTAGCGCTGTAAAATTATCGGGCGAGGCAATATAATAAACGAACCCGCCTGCCGGATCAATACAATTGATGTTCACCACATCAAAATCACCTTTGGTGATCAGTTGCATGTTCTTCCCGTCTCTCGATACTTTATACAAATGCATCCAGCCGTCTTTCTCACTGGTCGGTAAGGCCTGTGCCTTGTCGAGCCAAACGATATTGTCGTGTATATCTAAAAATGCATCGTCCTTATCAGTAAGTATATTTTTGAGCGCCATGGTTTTTTGTATTGCCCACCCATGTACGCGTAATGGTATTTTGTAACCGGTTGAGTTGTTGGATCATCACTTCCTCCGAGCCGGGATATAATCCATGCGGGCCGGAATTGTTGCGGATCGCCCGGGTACATCAAACCATTTGGTTGCCCCACCGGTTGCCGAAACCACGCCTCATCCTAACCGCCGAATTATCGGTACCTACTTTGGATAAGGTAATGGTATGGGGAACCGAATAATTGGAATCCACATTGTTGATCATATAAAAAGTACCAACGCCTTTTACGTGTTTGCCAGTAGGCAATATCCTTCCGTCAGGGGCTCCACTGAAAACCATCAGGTCGCCGAGCTCCTCCCATACACCCAGTCCAAGGTGCCGTTGATGATGTTGTCGCCACCGTCTTTGTAAGCTTTGTTATTATACCGCTGCTGATCTCTTCCACATAAATATTGAGTTTGCCGACACAAGCCACCCTGCCGGCATCGGGGCGAAAATTTAGCGAACATGAGTGTGGCTTCTTCCGTGCCCTTGCCCAATTGCGTTAATTTTCCATTGGCCGTGTTAAGTACCCACATAATCCGCCTGCGAATTTTGTCGCCACACTTGGGTATTGGTAAAACCCAGGAGTTTGCTGTTATCCCCTCACTCCAGATATAATCGGCAATAGCTAAGGGTTTACCTGTTCCG
>JADJVB010000005.1 GCA_016710745.1 Chitinophagaceae bacterium
AACTCCCAGTTTTTATTAAATTTATAGCCAGCCGTAACACTTAGCAGATGCCTGTTATCCCAACTGGCCGGCGCAAACAGACCGTTGAGGCCGGTAAATTCGCTCCAATATAAGGTATAGCTGAATACACCAAAAATACGTTTAGCCAGTTTTTGTTGTGCAAAAAATTCAAACCCATAGGCTCTTCCTTTTCCGTTTTGTACCACCGGCTCGTTGCCAACAGCGCCAAATTCGGTGCCTTTATTTGCCAGGCTGATACCATCGGTTATACTTACCGGATAGCTGTTGTAATTTTTATAAAAGCCCTCCATTGTAAAACGGGTATTATCAGAAGGTAAAAACTCCAACCCGGCAACATAATGTTGACTTCGGATATATTGCCCCGGGTTAACAGGATTACCGGATACACTGCTATATGCCAATTGAGTATAACCCGGCAAGCGGAAATAGGACCCATAACTGGCGCTCACATTCCAGCGGGGAGCAAAGGCATAGCTGGCACTGATCCGGGGGCTGATCTGCTTCAACGGGTTAGCCTCACCATTGGCGAGTGAGTTCGCATCAATACGGATGCCTGCTGATAATGCCAGGCGGTTATTAAATATACGCCGGCTGGCCTGAACAAAGGCGCCATACCGTATAAAATTATTATTGACGGCTGTTTGTAAAACCTGCCGGTTCTGTATAATGTTTCCCTGCGCATCTTTCAGCTCGGGCTTTAAAACCTGGAAAAATGAATTATCAAACTGCACATACTGGGCTACGGCACCATAACTCCACTTAAAACCACGGGCATTTTGGGTAACGTCAAACCGCAGTTTATTTTCTGTTTCATTACTGTTTATCCGAAGCGTACGTTCCTGTTCCAAAGGCTGTTCGTTGTCTTCATATTTATCCGCGCTGTTGTTCAGTGTGTTTCTGCTGAATGATAAATTCCAAAAACCTTTTTTAGTTAATTTTTTCAAAACTCCTCCAACGGTATAACTCCATTGATTGATCAGCGGGTTGCTGTTGATCACATATAGTTTTTCGGGTGTTGCTTTTGCCGGCGCAGCAAATCTAAATTCATCAATGGCTCCTATACCCAAAAAACTGAGGGTGGTTTTTTCATTGATTCGGGTGGTGGTTTTAAACTGAAAGTCCCAGTAGTTAGGCCTGATAGGCAGATCAATGGCTTTAAATAAAAGTTGAAGATAGCTTCTGCGAACAGAGGCGATAAATGTTGTTTGTTTGGTTAGGGGGCCATCAAAAGTGGCCGCCACTTCGGTAGCACTCACGCGGATATTACCTTCTACCCTGTTGGGATTGCCGTTTTTTTGTTTAAACTGAAAAACGCTGCTTAACGCATTATCGTACCTGGCATCAAAAGCTGATGTACTTAATTTCACTTCCTCTATAAAACTTACATTCAGGATACCCTGCGGACCTCCTCCACTACCCTGTGTACTAAAGTGATTGATCACCGGTACTTCAATACCATCCAGGTAAAACACGTTTTCGCCGGGAGCACCGCCTCTTATAATAATATCGTTTCTGAAATTACCTCCCGCTGCGCCTCCGCCTACCCCGGGCAAACTCTGGATAACCCGGCTTACATCGAAATTGCCGCCAGGGTTGGCTTTAATGTCTTCCGTGGTGAGGCGCTGTATACTCAACGGGCTTTCTAGTGTAGTTGCCTTTGCCCTGTTGGTGCTGCTGCTAACAACCACACCGCTTAACTGTACAATATCCTCCTCCATTTCGATGCTGATCGTATTTTCATTGCCGGTTGTAACCACCAGGTTGCTGATGGTTTGGGGAAGATAACCCACACGGGAAACCAACAGGCTGTAACTACCAGGAATTATTGATGTAAAACGAAACCTGCCGGTTGAGTCTGCCACCAGGCCAATATTGGCCGGTTGCAATTGTAAACTTACTTCACTAAGCGAAGCCTGCGTATTGCGATTGACCACCATACCCGACAGGCTCCCCTTAAATTGCGAAAATGCGGTCACGGATAAAAAAGGGCGATAATAAAAATAGAAAATATTCTAATTACCTGATAAACTATGGCTTCTGATTTGAGCATATGCTTAAAACAATCTCAGCGTAAAATAGTTCTTTCATTTATGAATTAATTTTGTGCCCCTGTTCAAGGATCGTACCTCGGTTCCTGTTTTCAAGTTATCGGGATCGCCGACTACCAAAATTTGTGCGGAATACAAAAATCGGCTATATTGGCTCCGAAAAAAAAATCTAAAATAACAAACATGAAAAAATTACGTACTGCTATGTTGCTGGCAGGAATTTTAACTGCTGCGATCAGCGCGGCACAAACAAAAATAGCTTATATACGCATTGATGATATCGTTGGCGTCATGCCGGAACTTGGCAGGGATAGAGTTAATATTGATACCGTAGGTCAGCAATATATTAAGGATTCTATCATGCCGCGTTTGAATTATGTACAATCGGAATATACCCGTAAACTCCAGGAATATGCCGACTCCAGTAAGCCGGGATCTGTAAAAGACAGGTTGCTTAAGGATCTTCAGTCGTATAAAGATGAACTGGATGGCGCTGATGCATTGATACAAAGAGCTGCCGAATACTGGAAGCAGGAGTTTTTAAAACCCTTTTATGCCAAAGCTAAAAAAGCAATAGAAGCAGTGGCAAAAGAAAAAGGTTACACGCATGTGCTAAATACAGATTCGTTTTATGTAGCTCCGGCGGCGGATGATATTTCACTCCTGGTGCTTGCAAAATTAAATATCAAACTACCTGATCAGAAATAGTTTCCGTTGCAGGGTAATAAATTTACCTGGTTGTGCCCATTATGAGCACGGCAAATGCTCTTTTTTTATAAACTGCCAGTTATATAAATTTGTTCTTTTTGTTACCTGCCACACTGTCGAGCGGGTGCGGCAGTAAGTTTTTTGTGGTTTACGTAACCCCTGCAGCGGAAAAATATTTTACTTTTATTGACTGTTCAATAACTATCTATATTTACTTTTCATTCAACCAACAGGTATTGCCAGGCACCTGCGTTTAATTCAAATTACATGAATACAAAGGCTATAAAAAAAACAATGACCCCCTTAATCAACGGGCTGTTATATAGCAGCGAATCAGAATTCCCGTGGATTTTAGATGATCTGGGAAACAAAAAGCTGGAAGAAATTCAGGTTTTAATAAGCGCCCGGCATAATCATGAGGCTGCTGTTGAGGTAGAAGCAGATAGCTTTTTTACCCGGTATATTCAAAACAGAATAATTGGCGGGAATGAGGTCTCCCTCGCTGAAGCAGGTCGTTATACGCAACTGCATCATTTTCTGAAAACGAATGCAGCTGCGATCAGTGTTTGGCGATGCGGAAGAATCCAGGTAGGTATTTATATACTGATCACAACAAAAAAAGGACAAACGCTGATGCTTAGAACCACTGCTATTGAAACATAATTACGTGGTAAACAAACCCCGGAATTGATCCGGGAACTGATACCTGTCTGTTACCCTGCGATCATCATCAATAGCACAACTAATCCCTTAAAAGCGCATGTTGTTTATGAAAATGGACAGCCAATACCTGCGCAGGCCGGGAAGCTGTTCTTTCTGTCGGCTTTCGGGCATTTTGCATGAATACAGCTTTTTGGCAATACCAGCGACAAGCCAGGTGACGAAAATCATTTTTTACGTGTTTATTTATCATGTAAGGCCGGTTTGGATTGAAGTATATTGTATACTCAATTTATTGGGTAGTTAAACAAGGAGCGTATTGATGGGATCTGATAAGAGAAGGGTTCAGGTTTAATTGTTGCAGAAAAGGTACATTTAGTAACACCGCTTACAATTATCATATGCGCATTTTACTTACAGGGGCTAATGGCTATATCGGTATGAGACTGCTTCCGGTACTTGTAGAAGCGGGCCATGAAGTAACCTGTGTGGTAAGAGATAGAAACCGCTTTCAACCTTCAGCTGACCTGCTGAATAAAATAAAAATCATCGAATTTGACTTCCTTCATCCTGAAAATGCAGTACCTCGTTTTAATAAGAAAATATTCGACGCAGCTTTTTATCTTATTCATTCCCTCGGTGATACCAGTACAACCCTGAAAGAATATGAAATACGCTCAGCTGGTTGCTTTGTGCTGGTAGCTTCCCTAACCCAGGTAAAACAGATCATTTACCTGAGCGGAATCAGCAATGAAATAAAACTGTCAAAGCATTTACTGGCCCGTAAAGCAGTAAAAGACGTGTTGATCCGGTCTGGCATTGCCTATACTATTTTTGAAGCCGGCATCATTGTTGGCTCTGGTAGTATTTCTTTTGAGATCATCCGTGATCTGGCGGAAAAACTACCGGTAATGATTGGCCCCCGCTGGCTGAATGCAAAGTGTCAGCCGCTGGCTATCAGGAATTTAATTTATTATTTAAACAACAGCTTGCTGAATGAACGGACCTTTTTTAAAACGTTCGAGATAGGCGGCCCCGAAGTACTCTCTTACAAAAAAATGATCGCTGAGTTTGCCGTTGTACGGGGATATAAGCGTTATATTTTTGCGTTACCGGTACTGTTCCCCAATCTCTCAGCTTTTTGGATCTACCTGACAACATCGGCCAATCGTACCATTGCCCGGCAATTGGTTCAAAGTATGAAGACCGATGTGATCTGCAAAGAACATGCAATTCTTGACATCATTCCACAGGAACTCATCCCGTACCGTACCGCCATCGACATGGCTTTTTTAAAAATTGACCAAAACATGGTGGTGTCAAGCTGGAAGGATGCAGCATCGAGTAGCCTTAAAAAACTGGATGTTAATCAATTTATCAACGTGCCTGTTAATGGTTGTTACTTAGACCGCCGTTGGGTGGAAATTGACAAAAATAAGGTTGAAGAAGTTGCGGCCCGTTTTTTTGGAATTGGAGGCAACCAGGGTTGGTATTATGCCGATTACCTGTGGCGCATAAGAGGATTGCTGGATAAATTAGCAGGTGGTGTTGGTATTCGCCGGGGAAGAACAAGTGATACCGACATTCAGGCTGGTGATGCACTCGATTTTTGGCGGGTCATGCTTGCCGACAGAAAAAACTACCGGTTGCTTTTATTTTCTGAAATGAAAATGCCCGGCGAAGCATGGCTTGAATTTTCAATTGTAAAAAACGATCATCGCTGTATTCTCAAACAAACTGCCACCTTCCGTCCCAAAGGTATCTTAGGCCGGAACTATTGGTATATCATGCTCCCCTTTCATTTTTTCATTTTCCGAAATATGCTGAAACGGATAGCAGGAAATACATAATACCGTCACCGTGCAGCTCCTTACCAGGCATGTTATTTCATTTACTTCATCACAAACGTTGGGTTGTCGCCAAAACCGTCTGTATACCGGTAAATTTGAAGAGACATCAGGTTATCCCATCATCGTCACATTTACAATTTTAGCATTAGGGCAGGGAACAATTGCGCCAAACAGGCACATGTTGGAGATGGGCAATTATTGGGTTTTACAGAATGTCCTTTCGCCAAACGAGTGGGTATTGCCTGTTTGTTCTCAATTACAAATCCCCGGAATGTTTATACATAAACCAGGTTTTGGTAGGACTAACATATAAACGGAAAGTTTTTTCGGCAAGTTTTTCGAGCGGCCATTCAGTAAGCCCGGACAGGGCCAGTTCCCCTTTCAAGATTTTCCATTTGCCCGGCTTACTTTCATTTTTTAAAAGAAAGACCCCATCGGATTGTAGTTTTAAAATTTCCATCGGCGCCATCGACTCTTCTGCAGTCCATATTTTACCTTTAAGCCAATCCTGCAATTCCTGATCTTTGTCGGTACTTACGTTTTTTTGTTCTTCTATCACCTGTGTCGTGGCTTTCTCAGCATTACCGCCACAACCTGATAAAACAAAAAGAGAACAAAGAATAATCGTTATTTTTTTCATGTTCGCAATTTTTTGGTTAATATGACCTGTATAATTCGGGGAATTCGATTCCAATAGTTGCCCTCAAGATAATATAAAATAATTGCCAAGTGAAATATTTTATTTGTCATTGTTGAACCCTCACCAACCAAATTCTTGCACCCGTTGGTGGAGACACTTGCCAATTTAGGAAAAGAAAAACGACAGTGCGCCACTTGGCCAACAAGGCCCACAGTGTGTTTTTTTTTGCAGCAATTGGAAATATCTTGGCCTCTTGCCACCTGCGAAAAGTTGGTTGGTCAGGCGACCAACAACGGCAAAGGAAGATCCATAAACTTTACGTTTAATTTTATTTTTTTGGGGGGGGCCCCCCCCCCCGGGGGGGGGCCCCGGGGGGCCCCCCCCGGGCGGTTTCCTTTTTTTTTTTTTTTTCTCCCTTTTTTTTTAAAAATTTTTTATTGGGAGGGAAGGCGGGGGTGGGGGTTGAGTTATTTTTATTTATTATTTTTAATTTTAAAATTAAAAAAATAAAAAAAAAAATAACATGTTTTAAAGGCCTTTTTGCGGGTTACCGCCGGTCCCCTCCAAATTTTTTAATAAAATTAAAAAAATTAAATAAAAAAAAAGAAATAAAAAGAACAACAAAAAAAAAAAAAAAAAAAAAAAAAGAAATAGCAGAAAATTTAAAAAAATTAATTTCGGAAAAGAATGTTAGGGTTGTCCCGGTAGTCGCCGCGGAAAAAAATAAAACCTTTAAAATTTTTTTTTTAAACTTGTAGGCTTCCCTCCGGCAGGCCCCGGGGAGGGGGGGGGGGGGGCGGCGGCGGGGATGGGGGGGAGGGGGGGGGAAAAAAGGGGGGCCCCCCCCCCCCCCCCCCCCCCCCCCCCCCCCCTTTCCACGGAGGGGCCTTTTAAAGGGGGGGGTTGAAGGGGGGGGGGGGGGTGGGTGGTGTTGGGGGGGGTGTTTTTGTTTTGGGGGGGGGGATTTTTTTGAAAAGAAAATTAAAAAGGAGGGGGGAAAAATAAAAAAAATGGGAAAAAAAAAAGGGGGGGTTATGTTTGGGGCGTTTTTTTAATATTTTTTCTTCCCCTTTTTTTGCTTGCCAATTTCCTTGGGGGGCGGGGCGGGGGAAGGGGGGGGGGGGGGGGGGGGGGGGGGGGGGGGGGGGGGGGGGGGGGGGAGGGGGGGGCGTATCCGTTTTTTGGGGGGGGGGGGGTTTTCTGTTGGGTGTTTTTTTGTTGGGGGTTTTTTTTTTTTTTTGGTTTTTTTTTCTTTTTTTTTTTTTTTTTTTTTTGTGGGGTTCTTTGTGTTTTTTTTGTTTAGGTTTGTTTAAAAAATTTTTTAAATAAAGGGGTAGAAAATTAAGGAGGAAATGGGCATCTTGCAGCCTATTACAGGGCATGTTATTTCTTTTGTTTCACCATAAACGCAGGGCAATCGAATCCTCGGGTTTCCCGCAGGGTACGGTTGATAATCAAGGGCATTCAGGGCGGCGGCGGTTACCAGCACCAATTTGATACAGCTTTGTCTTCACTTTACCTTGCTGCAATAGTTGTTGCTAAACCCTCCGTACTCATGGCTGGTTATCGGGAGAAAAAGTAATGATTATAGCGGCATGAGACCCATAGCCTGAACTTAACCTCACTTCCTGTCGTTTGTTACCACTCTCGACGATCATCAATGCGGTATTCGGGGGAATGCTCCCCAGGTTCTCGGCCTGCATCAATATTTCCGTGGGTTGATTGGCGTTAGCCATTTTAAAGCTGAAACTAAGTGGCTGTGCACTGATACGCTGCTTTACCAAAAAGGCTTTTTTGTTTACAAAAACCGAAACCGTATCGTCATCTATTATCGCGTTATCATATAAAGTCACGCTGACCAGGCTATCCGGCACCTTCAGTATCATTTGTATGTCAATGGCCCGGTTTGCCAAACTGCTATCTTCCACAACCGGTTTATCATCTACGGAATTATAAAGAGAAAGCAGTAACGAATCTGTTGTGTTTGTATTCGTTCTATCGGGATATTTTTGCCTGGTATAATAATTCACCAGTTTTTGAGCTACAAAATTTTCAATGGGATAATCCGGCTTGGGTATTTTCTGCAGTACAACCAATAGGTCTTCGTTTGGAAAACAGGTTGTATCACTATAAGCGCCTCTCCCGCCCCAGGTTCCGCTCAGGTATTCTGTTTTACCAATCCTGGAATAACCAAGACGGTACACTTTTTCACAGGGATAAAAACCATCAGGAAGAATGTAAGCCGGTCTCCCCAGTTCGTTTATTGAAATTAATTTCAGCTTACGTTTTATTTTACCTTCAATACGATATAATACGTAACGACTGGTATCTTTAAACGCAAATGAATTTCCCCAAAGTGTATTTCCGAATTGTGACAATTGAATCTCCAGACTTTCAACCGTAGCTTTGGTACCTTTTACGTTTCTGCTTATTTTGCCGCTCCATACACCAGTCAATTGCTGTGCATTAATAGAATCGGCAGTCCAGAGCAGTAGAAGTAAAAAGAATAAAATTGGCGAATAGTTTGTCAAATACTGAATTTTTGGAAATATTAAAGTAGTCAAATTTTTGCGAATAAAAGAGGAGTGTTTAACAAAGTAAAAAAGGATGGCAATTTTAAAAGAGCCCCAATGGCGGAATTTTCCCGTTTGTGCAACGGTTGGCGCAACATACCTTCGGCGCAGACGGAATCCCGGATGCGATCGAAACGTGAAACCCCCGTGCCAATGGAGTGCGAAAATAGTTTGCTGATTAAACTTCTTTAGAAAAAAATATATACATTGCTTAATGAATTTTACAAACCGGACAATATCACTGCTGCTCGCCCTGGGTATCATTATCGGGATGTTTACTGTTGCCAGTTTATTTGATATTGTGATATCCGTATTCTACCAACGCTTTTATTCTACTGCGGCATTTGTTGTAACCTTTGGTGTGGGCGGTGTTTTTGCCAGTATATTCAGCTATTCAAAAGCCGTTGGGTATGCGGCCGTTAAAAATGAATTTACCAGGTGGTGTGTTATTATTTCAATTTGGATAACTGCTGCGCTCTTCGTCTATCCGTTATCAGTTCTGGAAGGTGGCGAATACCAGGCTGCCTTTATATCTTATGGTATAACGCTGGCATTAACCACCTTGCTGTTTATTAAAGGCAAAATAGATTTTTGGAAATGATATCCTGATAAACCACCAACTGCTTATGTCTTTACCCATGCAAAATAGAAATACCACAGAACTACATTGGGACAAGGTTTTACCCGATATTATAGTGCTGATACTGTATCTATCTCTACTTGACCCATTGATGGCCTGGCAACTTAAGCACCTGGCTTTATCCTGTACTATTTTAATGTTACTGAATATTGTTGCCGTTGGCCTTGGCTGTTTCACTTTCTTTAGTGCATATGCAGCCGATGATGCGCTGATAAAATATAGAAATACTTTGTCCTCATTTGAAAGTGCCGTTATAGGCCTATCGGCCTTTATAACCTGCCTGGCTTTTTTTTGGTGGCTGGTTCCCTTCACCGCTGTAAAAAAAATGGGGGTAACAGAAACCGGGTTTAGTATAGGTGCCACTATTTACTTTCTCACCTTTATGAGTATAGTAGCGGGATCTGTCAATACTGAAAGAGTAAAAACACCTTCCTTGTCCGTTTTTATGAAGTTTTGCAACACGGCTGTGCTGATTGCATTCTTCTTTTTCAGCTATGCCTTTCTATCAGTGGCTTTAGCGCATTGGCAACCCGGTTTTATGGCTGCACCCTACCTGGCTGTTTTATGCCTGTTTGTTTTCTATTTACCGCTTAGGTTCTTCCTGCTGTTTCGCCCGCCTTTTAGTAAGCTGGAGTATATCAGCTTTATGCTTTGTTTCGGATTTTTAATAATGAAATTGTTTACAAGGTTTTGAACCAACAAAAACAGGGATACGATCTATACCCCTGTGTTAAACATGATGTGTGTTTCTTCCCAACTATTTTACCAGGCTGCAATCAATCTTATCGCCACAACTGTTGCAACTTCTCGACCCCACGATCAACGGTCCGTATTTTCCTCCGCCAACATACTCTTGCCAAAGCCTTGCGTAGCCTACATAGCAGTCGCCTTCAAACTTGTAAGCAATTTTTATATCGGGTGTTACATAGCGCCGGAGAATAATACCCAGGTCATTTTTTTCCGTTTGCCATAAGGCACCGGTATAATCGCCTACGGCAAATTTCAATAACGTCATACCACCCGATGGAAGGTCTCTTTTTAAAACAGCCCCAATATTGGCATTACTCAGCATGGGATCAGTGAGTTTATTGGGGTTCGAAAAATAACCGGGGAGTTTAGCCAGGCGGAAAGTATTCTTACGTATGAGTTCATTACCTGCCTCTCCATTTTTTTTGAGTGTTTGAATATCGTTGGCATTAAATTGGAATTTAAACTCATCCCGCACCTCGGGCCATTTTTCAAGGTCCTGCCTTTTACCCCAGCCATCAAATGATTCCAGGAACAATCTTACCTGTATACTATATTCGCCATCCTCAGGGAAAGAAGACTGGCTGACGATAAAATAAAGCGGGCCACCTGCAATATTACTGGTAAAATCTTCCAGGCCGCAAAGTGCGCTGGTGGCCGCAGCCGGGTTTGGCAGTATATCAAAATTGAGGTAGCTCTTTTTTACATCATCTTCATTTTTTATAAGCAGGTATTCCCAGGAATTTTTAGACCCTTGTTGTTCACCATCTTTATAGGAACATACCCAAAATCTCAGGTAATAATATTTTGTTTTTATGCTGCTCATTTTAAAAGCATCGAGCAGGGTCTGGTTATCGAGTTCTATACGGCCATAAATAAAATCACTTGATTTAAAAGAAGTTTTATTGCCCTCATGACTGGTGGTAAAGGGCTTGTCGGAAAAATACATCTTCGCCCCGGGGATAGCACTCATGGTTTCGTACTGGCTCTTTGCATTAATGGCCAGACAAAACAGGCTAACCATGATCATCATCTTTTTCATTATTTTCTTTTTAAATGAATAATCAATTATACAGTTGATTCACTAAAAATCACCTCTCATTTTCCTGCGGGTAAAGCAAAGACAAGGAAGTTAATTTTATTTACCAAGATAATAAATTATTTTAAAGTAAATATCATTTGTTCTATGATGATAAAACAGACAACGGGGCAAATCAGTATCCATCTGTTGGTGGCTTATAAAGCATTTCCATTGAACCGCCTATTTCGGTTCGTGTGCACAAACCAATGCAGGGTAACCCATACGTCAAAGAAGAGCTATCCGGATTCAGCTAACAGGCGATTTCACTAGTATTTGGTTGCGTTTTTAAACTTCCTGCGGCAGCTATTGATAGGTTGCTGTTAAAACAACTTGTGTTGTGTAATTTCCCGGAGGCAGGCTATATCCCGGGTATACCCTGAACGACAGTCCAAAATTAGCAGGAACAGGGACATGATTATTTCCAGCAGTTATATTGGGTGGACAATTCGAAATGATGGGCCTTGTGGTTTTTCCCAAAATATCGCCCTGGGGATTATTTGATGCTATAATATTCCCCCCGGTATTGTTGTCAACTATTTTGTAAAATATATGGTTATTGATATCGGCTTCACGAAGTGACCGGGAAGACGATGCCGGAGTGTAAGACGAAGGATATGATGACAGGCTCACATAATAAGTTGACGGCGAATAAATACTGAACTTTAATGCCGTTCCGTAGTTATAATTCATTCCGTGTAAAAGATCATTTTCTGATGAAGCCGTAGACGAAACAAAAACATTTTTAAGTGCCGGATTAAAGTCGTACCGGATGCTGATCGTGTTTTCAACAGCTAAAGGATCAAAGCTCTGTGCTACCGAAAGCAGGTTTGTTAAAATTAAAAGCATTATCGTAAAATAAATCTTTATCATTTAAAATGTCATATATCCAATTAATGTTTTGGTTTAGCAGGCTTTGGCTTCTTATCATCCGTACTCAATTTTTCAGGCTGTTTCAGATCTATTACCGTACCGGGAACAGGATCGAGCATTCTAACCAACCGCCGTTTTTGTTTAATAACAAAATTTACCGTGGCAGCAGCGTTTTTTACCAGGTTGGCTTCTGCATTCACTTTATCCGGACGGTAATTTTGATTGAAAGCCTCCTGGTTCAACATAACGCTGTACATCCCGGCAGGAAGGTTGAAATAATAATTTCCTGCTGTGTCAGTTATCGTTGCATACTTTTTACCAGAGCCGTCTATCGCCGTTATTTTAATATTATTTACCAGAAACAATTCGTCAGCCGCAGAATCCTGAAGTATTTCAATATGGCCGCTAAGTACACAGCTTTTTGAAAACAGGATGATGGTTTCATTATCCCGTTCCACTTTAATTGTATGCACAGATCCCTCATTGGGAACTAAACCACGCAACGACGAACCGGAAAGGTTGATGGTATATTCCCCTTTATCGATATGCCGGTAGCTGGCAACCCCAAGCTGGCTGCTTATAAAATGCAGATCATCAATTGAAAATTTTACATTTGCCAATCTGTTTTCATTCGAATCGGCCTTCCCGTTCAAATTCATATCCTCAACGAAAATGGTTTCCAGTTTATAATATTTCTTTTTAAAAACAAACGGAATATCAAAGGTTTTGATCAGCGAAATATTTACGTACCCGTATTTGAACGGATCTACACTTTGTTCATTTGCTTTCTTTAACGGAGAAGAAACATTAACCTGGATATTCGTTCTTGCCTTTTCATTATTATAGGCGAAATTTATGCCCGCAAATGAATTGACCCCATTGTCAAATAAAGTTTTGGATAAATTATATTGTAAACCCAAACTAAAGTATTTTCCCAGTTGGGCCGATATATATGGCCCTCCATAAACCGTGCTGTTATATATTGGTTTTTGCAGTTTATCAACCACCGGTATACTTGTATAACCGCCGTTAATACCGATATTCTTATAACTTACATTTAATGAATTTATAGTAAAATAAACCGGGCCGGATGTATTTTCTGATTGGGCAGCGTAACCATTTGACGTTGAAAAATTAAGGCTAAAATATTTTTTATCTCTCAGATTGAGTTGCATTTCCACAAACTGATACCTGGGCGTAAATGTGTAAGCCTGTTGTCCGGTCTGAACAATCCTTCCATAGCCAACGGTAATAGAAGTTCTTTTTGCACTTATGCTCATTTTCGTTCCATATTTTGTTGTGTTGAAAGTAAGGAAATCCCGGTTATACAGCGTGTCGATAAAAAAATTATTATTGGTAATGTTAACCTGGTAATACAATTCGGCAGAGAATTTCTTTGCACGGTAGATCAGGCCATGATTTTGTACTTTGGATCCGGCATATAATCCGGGAAAATCCCTGCCATATGTTTTATATTGAGAATTCAAGGTCCAGGATTTCATCTTGTACACTATCCGGTAACCCCAAAAAACGCCTGCTCCCGGTGCTTCACCTTTATTTTGAGAATTTTTGTTACCGGTTCCCAAACCACCATTAATATTGAGATCCAGGTTTTTTGTACGCCAATTTATATCCGTATTAAATATACCGCTTCTTATACGACTGAAAGAATCAGTGTTGTATAAAATATCATGATTGATCACTGCATTTTTTATGCGGTACTTTACTAACAATCCGGCATTATCATTTGTGGTATGAAAACCGGGGGTATGCTTAACAGCAAAAAAAGTTAACATGCTGTTTTTACCGGGCGAATAACTGACCTCAATACCGTTTCCATAGGTGATAAAATATTTTGAATTTGATATTTTACCGGCTTTAAATTCCCAATGCCTGGTTTTCAGCCCGATGGTAAAAACATCCTTATCAATGGTATTATATAAACCAAACTGGTGGCTCCGGTAGTTGAAAGTAAACTTACTGTACCTCGAAATATCATACATAGCCCTGAAAGCAACGTAATAACTTACCTGCCTGCTTGAACCTATAAATCCGGTTTCCAGGCCAAGGTTAATATTCGGGTAATCAGATTTGTGCATGGAAAAAACAGAATCCGTTTTGTATACATCAAAATAGTGATAGTATACATGACTGCCGGCATTACCGCTGCTGCTACGTATGAACCGTGGCTTTTCCTTAGGGCTGGCTTTTTTAAACAGGCTGTCTGCAATGATTAACCTGATCGTTTCATTGGTAAACTGTTTCCAGTTTTTTTTAGGGATATGATGCGTGTAATAAATTACCGTGTCTTTTCCGGGTTTTAAAGCAAAAATCCGGTTATGATCAAGATCGAGGTTTTCGTTTTGAAAACGACAATGATACATACCGTCCACATTTCCGGTGTTTTTTATTACAAACTGAATCTGAATATCCTTCGAATTCGAAGATGATAATCCGTTAACTATATTAGTAACCGAGAATTTCGAAAGTGGTTCACTATAGATACTAAAAGAAAAAGTATCTTTTATTTTTGAAGTTACTGATTCCACAATAAATGTTATCTGCTGCCAAATAGAAGAAACAGCGGTTCTTTGTTTCAATGTAACCGGTAACGAAATTTTTTCTCCGGGTAAAAAATCAATAACTGCTTCCTCCGGCGATAACAAATGCCACCCCTCGGCAGAGCGGAACTTTACCTTTAACTGCATGGAATCAGCCGTCAGGTTTTTAAACACAATATTATTGTATAGTAGAAATGACTGAACTGCCGGTAATGTGTCTGTAAAATGTATGCTGTAGGATGTAGGTGACTGGGCACCGGCTAACATAAAAGTAAGCAGGCAACTTAATAAATAAAATATATGCCTGCTTACTTTTCTTATTTTATGGTTATTGAAAATACACACACCGGATCATTTTTTAACTTGAAATAATGTTAAAAAACCCTCCGTTTTCAGAAGGTTTTTTAACATTACTTAAACCAGCCTATAGTGGTGAAGCTGTTACAGTCAGGTTAGTTGTAAACGTACCTGGAAAAACTGAAAAGCCCGGACTTACTATAAATTTAATACCGAATGCTGCAAAGTCGGTGTTCATTGGATCGAGTGGTAAAAATGGATTACCTGGTGGCAGCCAAAATCCTGTATTATAACCTGCATTGCTTAACAGGTTTGTTGAAAGCGGAGCGGTTGCATATGCCAGTTGTAAATCAGTTGCCTGATTAATGGCATGATCTCCATTGTTATTGGTCGCCCAGGGAGCTATACCATTTTGAGGAGAAGGCAATGTTTCAGCATGGAAAAGAATATAATTGTTCAATTGGTCATTACTGCCTGGTGTAGTTTGAGCCTGCAGGTCAACCTTGTAAGTAACATTAGAATAGATCCTGTATGCCAATCCGTCGTAACCAGAAGCTGTACCGGTAGTGTAGTTAAATATATTATTGGCAAATACACCGGCTGTTGTTACGGCAGTACTTAATGTCTGATTATCTCCGGGTAAACTTGCATTGTAGGGACGCAAGGCAATCATAGTAGGGATTGATGTCGTTAGAGTGGCATTCTGTACGGGTGATTGTGCAAAAATCCCAGCAAAACCTGCACCAATCAAACCACTCAATAAAAATAACTTTTTCATTATTTTATGTTTTAGATTGTTAGAAAAAAATACATAACAAATAAATAAAGGATACTATTTACAAATGTGTAAATATGGTTTCTCATTGAATTTCCATGAAGAAGACTTCTTTTAACTCTATCAAGCTTGTGGGTGTAAAATTGAGGAATAAACAGGAAAGTATATCATCCATTAATATCCATTAAAAACGAGGTTTACTAAACCTCCAGGCCTTCCTGAACAGGCTCGTTAAAAAAAACAAAACCGGTTTTATGTACCAGCTGGAGCAGATTAGATTTGGCGGTTTTTGCCTCTTTGTTATTACCGGTTAAGAGTATCAGTTGATTGAGCAACATTGAATAAAATTCATTTAATAAAAAATGAAATGGTTTGCTATTAATGGCTTTAATTTTTTCGGGCATACCTGGCATGTGTATATTGCCTGTACCATAATTTGCATACAACCTTAACAAGTTTTCCTGATTTAAAAACAGCATCTCTTCAGCATCGTTCAAACATGCGCAAAATTTATTTTTGATTTTATACAAGATTTGCAACACGTCATTATAGGCTTCTCCCATCAACAATGCTTCAGCCAAAATTATGCGGCCATACCGGGTTTTAAAATCAGCATGATCTCTTTCCGCAATCAACTTAATAATGGCACCGGATTTTTCGGTAACGATGTAAAAAGATGAATTAAAAATTTCGTTGAAGATCAATGCAGCTCCATATCTTGCTATAACAGCGGATGAAAATGTTTGTATCTCGTTTACAGGATAATTCCTGATTTTTTCAAAATGTAATGCAAACTCTGTATAATTACTGTTTAAAAAACTTTGTAAACACAAAATACTGTGCGCAAACAGAAACTCCTCCCTCTTATCGGCATGTAAAATATAAAAATCAATACCCTTTCCATAGTGTCCATTTAGCCTGTCGAGATAAACACAATTTTCAAAAAAATACTTTCGGCCCAATGCTGTTCTTGCCATACGTGCATATATAACATGATCTAAATTTTCGACTCTGTCAATCACATTATAAATATTCAAAAAAACTTTATAAAGGCACTCTTCGTTTCCCCGCACCGGATCAATATCTTTAAACATGATTGTAAGCAAATCTGCCGCCTGCTCATCTAATGCCAGCGTTTTTGTTGGCTGATGATACATTTTTACAAAATCAGAAAAGGAATCATAATTGAGATACTGTGCAATAATATCAAGGGTAACCGTTGAGGTATGAAAATCATTTTTTATTAACCCAAAAAGCCGGTTAAGCGTTTGTACCGAAAGATATTCGCCGGTACTTTTTTTGATTTGAGACTGCAAAAGCTGAATATCGGAAAAACTACTACATGACAACCCAGATTTTAACCTGACCAATTCTTTTAAATACGAGTTATATCGCTCATTGCTGATATTAGGTCGCCTCGACATATGGAGTTATTAGGATAACGCTCAAAATTAATCTTAATAATTTAAAACCTGATACTTTTTACCTGTTATTAATGAACATTTATTATCAGTTGTGCAGCCTCAATATCCATCTCATCTCCCGGATCTACTACACCAACAAGGGTATACTTCCCTTTTTTTGTTTCGTCGGGCAATGTAAAATCTATATACCTGATCTGTCCAGGAAAAAGCGGCACCTCAACCGGGTTAGCCGTGATCTTTTTACCATCTTCCAATGAGTACATTTCAATATAACTTTTACAATTCAACTGTACGTTGCCCGTATTTTCGCAAACTATCCTGAATGCATTTTCTTTGCCGGTTACATTGGTAAAACTGGATAATTTTAGCTCTTTTTGATTAATTGCAGGGGGTGTTTGGTAAATATGAATTCCAAAACGGGTGGCCGGAATAATCTCTGTACGCATTTCCTTAGTTACTGCCGGTGCTTTCGATTCCCGTATTGTTTCTACAAACAACATGGCCCATTTCATTTCTGCAACGGCTTCAGGCGTTTCCGGCACCTGCATTTTTACATTTATAATACCGATCGCACCGGTATCTACTTCAATAAATTTTTTATCAAAAGTTAACCAGGCAGCGCAGGAATTGGGTTCTGTGCCCGGGGGGCTGTATACATGACTGCCTGTTGTATCCCTTCGCCAATCGCCCAGATAAACATTAAACTGCATTTTTGCCCCCATTTTATTACTGATATAAATCTTAATATCGCCCGATTCGCCTGCCCGGAGGTGAAAGTCATTTTTCATTGGCTGTACGCTAACAGTACCCTGCGGCGTAAGATCATTTTTAAGCATGACCTGGCTATTTGATTCGAAAAACAATAACATGATAACAATACCAACCGGAATCTTTTTCATAAACGTTTATTTAAATTATCATAAATACAGGTGAGATTATCAATAATAATCTTGTCCAAAAGAATCCATTAAAAGTACTCCAAACAGGTTGTTTTTAAAATAGAATGGAATTAATGGAGATTAATGGAATGAAATTAATACGCCTTATCCGGGTTTTCGTTCAGGATACTTTTTTGAACCCTCAGCTGCCGTCTGGTTTGAGTAGCTATCAGGATAACCGGCAGCGATATAAATAGTGGAATTGGGTGCTCTATTTCAATAAGTGGGGACTCTGCAATACCATTGACCGAAGCCGGTACGTAGGGCAAGCAGTGCGTTAGTTGGGTAACCTACCAGCGGCAGAAAAGTAGAACACTCTCCTACCGGCAGGCACCGCAGAAAATCAATCCCTGTACATTCTACTTTATTTTTTTTCCCTCGGTATCCCGGCCACCCTGGTGCAGCGTAAGACTTATCACATTACCTGCGGGATCTTTATTGAAATCAATACTTGCCTGTACTACTTTCAAAAAGAAAGTATCAGGCTTTTCAGCAAATATCTCAAACTTTGGCTGGCCTGTGGCCTGAGCAAAAATTTGGTTGCCCTCAGTTGTTATCTCAATTATAAATTGCGGCGCCAACTGGTATTGACCGGTGTATTGTTGTAAGGCAGAAGCATCCATGTCAACCGGTTTTTTTTCCGGGGCAAACTTTTTATCTGTTTCTGATCCTTTAAATTTTTGAATACGGTCTTTCATCAATGCGGTACGTTTTCCATTTTCCACTGCAAATTCATATTGTGTAGTAGTTCCTTCAAAGTTGAAAGAAGCCGTACCGGTTGGTATCAATTTAAGTTTGGTACTCCCCTCCCGCTGGCTGTACAATGTATCGTTCTCCAGGCTGATGGTGCGCAATACCCCATTAACGAATTCATAGGTGCCAACCCATTGCTGTAATTGTTCCCTGGTCAGTTGCAGCAATGGTTTTGTCGCATAAGGTTTTCCCAACGCAAGAGCGGCCAGTTTAATAGTGATATCAGTAGGTGACTTGCCACTGGTGTTTGTCAATACAATGGCATAGAGATTTTCTGCAGGCGCATAAATACCCATCGTAGTGTATCCAAAAATGCCACCTCCATGTTCTACAGTAGCAATTCCGTTTATCTCGTTGGGTTGCCAGCCATATCCATAATAATCCGCGTCACCATTGTTCAACTTATAATTGGTAAACGCTTTTTCCTTACTTTTTGAAGAAATGAGTGTATTGTTGTGAATGGCCTGGCTCCAAAGCAGCATATCATCTACAGTAGACATCAGGGATCCGGCAGCATAGGGCAAGGTCATACTCAGGTAATCTGCATTTTCAAATCCTTTTTCTTTTGGCTGATAACCTTTTGCTCTGTTGGGTATTAACGCTGATTGGCTGCCATAATATGAATGGGTCATGCCCAGCTTCTTAAAAATATTGTTCTCAATAAATGAAGCATATGATTGGCCTGACACTTTTTCAATAATATACCCCAGTAAAATATAGCCCGAATTATTATACTTCCATTTTTCGCCGGGATCGAAGTCCATAGGTTCATTCTTAAATACATCAATCAGTTCCGTCGGGGACATGTCTGTACGGGCCAGTTTTTTAAAATTGTCCATGTCGGTATAACTTTTTATACCCGATGTATGGTTTAACAGCTGATGAACCGTAATTTTTTTTCCCTGTGTTGGATAATCCGGAATAAACCGGGTAATACTATTATCGAGCTGGAGTTTACCCTGTTCCATCAGCATTAAAACAGACACTGCTGTAAACTGTTTGGTAATGGACCCCAATTCAAACACGTTTTCGGCTTTCATGGGCACGTTCAGTTCCAGGTCGGCATTGCCAAATGCTTTTCGGTAAATAACCTTCCCGTTTTTCGCTATCAATACAGCTGCCCCCGGTTCCCCTGGTTTATATTCAGCAGATAATAATTTATCAAACTGTGTTTCCAGGGATTGAGCGCAAGCCGAAAAAACACTGAAAAATAAAATTATACCCGATATGAAATATTTTCTGAATGCCGGCATCGCAATTGATTTGGTTAATTAATTGGTTTATTTAAATGTACTGAGTGGGTTAAGGTACAAAAACATTTTCTTTTACCGCTACCGGTCACTCACATTTTATAAAGCCCTGCTTCCAAACCGGCTATGGTCGCCGGCCGGCGGCATACACCGTTGCACCGGTTATCAGGTGGGTGGATAGGAACCCCCAACCCGGCGGAGTAATAAAGCGACAAGCGGTAAGCCAATTGAGGGTTCTTTGAATTTTCACTTACTTTTGCTACTTTGCTTTTCAGAAACCTGTATTGGTGTCAAAACAATCAAAAGAAACCATTTACCCTAAAGCCTTTTTTTAACCAGATAAAACCAATTATTATGGCTCCACATGAACCCAGGGATCCCGATTCCATAAGAGAATCAAAAAAACCTGAACCTCAGGTTGATCAAAAGCCTGCAGAGATAGAGATTAAACAAAAAGAGCCTGAAAAATCAGTTCCTCCAAAAAAGGAAGTTGATGAGGAAGACAAGTTTTGGCGACATTAATATTGGGCCAAACAATCATGCCATACCGAAGAAATTCTTCGGTATTTTTTACCGGCGTGATATATTTTTCGACTGGGGGCGAAAAGCCGTTAGGGAACCCCGATAGTTTCGGGAACGTTTAACTCAGGCTTGCGCCTGTTGGAGGCGTCTCAGGATCATTTCCGGCAATTTGCTTTCATTAATTATTTACTTCACGAGTTTCACATTAATGGCATTGGATCCGCGTGGCCCCATTTCAATTTCAAAACTCACTTTATTATTTTCTTTAACCGCTTCCGTTAACGCGTTGATGTGTACAAATACACTTTCCTGTGATTGCTTGTCTTTTATAAAACCAAATCCTTTATCGTGATCGAAAAAAGTAACAATACCGGTCCTGCTGACCGCAGTGTCATTGGCAGGATCGTGTTTGGGTATGCCAATCTCTATATCTTCTGCTTTGATGATGACCTTTTTCCTTGGATCAGGAGGCGTAGCCGACAGGTTGCCATACTCATCCACGTAAGCGATCATATTACCGGGATCCTCACCATGGTTTGTATTATCTGCCCGTTCCTGTTTTTTCTCTGCTTTTTCCTTCTTTTTCTGCCTTTTTTTCTTTTCCCTTTCTTTTTTGTTCCATGTTTCTGCCATAATGCTACTGACTGGTTTTATGATTATAGATGATGATCTTATACCTGAAGAAAAAACGTAACGATTTTCGGGAGATACACGCAAAGATAAGCTAATAGTAGGTTTAATCAATATAAGCCGATTGATACAATATATGGCAGCACCCGTTTGCATGATATCGTGCCCTTTGCCCTGATGCAAACCTGCCTGCCGGCACGCGGGTTTGCGCCAGTTAGACGAATAATTTATTTTACTATTTTCACATAAAAAACAGGCGCTCACAACCTTGTTTCCAAAATCAACAGAGTTGCAACAGTATGTTGATGTTTTTTATATTTTACGAAACCTTTCACTTAAACCCGCCGGCAGCGTTTGCGGTTGCACCGGTTGGCCGCGGGTAGTTTACGGTTCACCAACAACGGCAGCAGTTTTAATTTCTCCTATTTTCTGATTTCATACTATTTTCAAGAGCCAGTGAGGCAATTTGTTTTGTGATTTCTGTGGGCGAGTTACAATCACAATTATTTAATCCAATAACATATATATCTTCCCCGGGAAGATACACCGCCATTGATTTAAAGCCAAATATACTGCCTCCGTGTTCCCGGTCAGGAATTCCATTTATGTCTTTAATGAACCATCCATAACCATAGTTTATATGATTCCCGTTATTCAATTTATAATTAGCAAATGCCTGATTAATGGTGTTCTCGTTTACCAATAAGTTATTGCTCAACGCATTTTGCCACGTCAACATATCATCTGCATTCGACATTAATGAACCTGCAGCATAAGTTAATGTAAAACTGATGTGCCTGGCATTTACATAACTGTCCTTTTTATGGTATCCCGACACCCTGTTTTTAATGAGTTGCCCGGAATTGGCGTAGAACGAAGACATCATCCCTGCTTTCTTAAATATATTATCCTCAACAAAACCGGCATAGCTTTGCCCTGACAGGGATTCAATAATATACCCTAAGATCACATAGCCCGAATTACAATATTTAAATTGTTCTCCCGGATCGAAATCCATTGGCTCATTTTTAAAGAAATCAATAAGTTCCAACGGGGTTAAGTCATTTTGTGAAATATCATTTAGTGCCTTCATTTTAGTATAATCCTTTATCCCGGACGTATGGGTTAATAAATGATGCACTGTTATTTTTTTTCCGTGTGCGGGATAGTCGGGTATAAATTTTGTGATCTCATCCTGTAAATTAAGTTTACCCTTTTCCACCAGCATTAAAATGGAAACTGCAGTAAATTGCTTTGTAATAGAGCCTATTTCAAAAATATGATCAGGTTTCATATCAACGTTTAACTCCAGGTTTGCCAGGCCAAAAGCTTTTTTATAGAGCATTTTCCCTTTCTGTGCAATTAAAAATACAGCTCCCGGGGAAGCAGGTTGGTACTTTACCTGCAACAGACTGTCAATTTTTTGGTCAAATGATTGTGCGTAGCTTACTGTTTGAAATTGGAATATTACGAAAGCAAGTATTACCAAAAAGATTTTTTTACCAGGTATAATTTTCATTTTTTATTATGATTTACAGACAATTGTTTAATTATCTGTTTAGACGACGATATACATAACCTGGTTACAAAAAAAATCCGGATGCTGCCTTTTACCGGCATCAAAACTCATTGGTCTAATGATGGCGCAGGTTGGTGGGTAGTTGAACTTTCCCCGGTTGAGGGGTTTAGGTAACTCAACATTGGCGGAGGATATCTTCAGGCCTTTTGACAGGTGTGGTAGTTGGAAAATACCAGGATACTGCAGGAGAAAAACAAAATCGTGTTTTAAAAACAAAATAACAACAAATACAACAGTGGCCGTTGTTATTGTTACGCTACTATTTTCAATACCACATTACCCGTTTTTTGTCCGGATTCAACGTATTTATAAGCTTCTACAATCTGGTCTAACTTATAAAGCCTGTCAATCACAGGTTTGTATTCACCCTTTTGAACAAGCTCTTTTAAAAATATTACATCCTTCTTAGTTATTGATGGTATTGGGAACAAAAGTTTCTTGCCACGCCAAAGCGGTGTTTTTTCAGTTAGTAAAGGCTTGCATTGTTTAAATGAGCTTTTGCCTACTGCATCAAAAATGAATTCAAATTTATTTTCTGTTTTTGTGAAATTCTGGGTTTGATAATCAATAACCCTATCTGCACCCAGGGATTTTGCCAGCGCTACATTTTTTGTATTGCAAACTGCGGTTACTATTGCACCAAAATGTTTTAATAATTGAACGGCTGCAGAACCAATGGCTCCACTTGCTCCATAAACTAAAACATGTTGTCCGCGTTCAATTTTGCTGCCCTGATATCTACTAAGGCATAATGTGCTCCTTCTGTAAGTGCTGCGGCCGAATCAAAGCTTATGTTTTCCGGCATAGTTGTAAGTGCAGCTGTTTCATCAATGGTTAAATATGCTGCATGTCCGCCAAAGGTTTTGTCATTGTAGCCAAAAACTTTGTCACCTGGTTTGAATGATGTTACGCTTTTACCAATTTCTTCAATTATACCTGCAAACTCACACCCTAATATTTGATATTTTGGCCGGAAAAGTCCACTCCAAAATCTCGAAATAAAATATTCGGCACTGCGGAAACCGCAGTCAGTACGGTTTACAGTAGATGCATAAACCTTCACCAACACTTCGTTGTCTTTGGGTGTTGGTTTAGGAACCTCCATTAATCCGGCTACTTCCGGTGGCCCATATTTTGTATATACAATTGCTTTCATTTCTAAAATATATTATTGAAACCGGATGCTGTCCCAAGGAACACTTTCGCCCGTTGGAGTTCCGGTTAATTACAGCCCAGGTGATTCTTTTTTTTCTTTATCAATTTCGTCAGTAATAGTTTTCACAAATTTGGCGACGGCAGCATGCCGCTCGTTACTATCAGCCTCAGGCCATGCACTGTTGACTGCGATTACAAGTCGCCTCGCAGGGTCGATATGGATCATCTGGCCATAGATCCCCAATGCCTCAAAACTACTTCCATTAAAGATCCACCAACCGTATCCATAGCCCCCACCGGGCCAAAGCGGTACTTGTATATGGGTAGCTGTGTTGAACCAATCATCGGGAACAATGGATTCACCATTGATGCGTCCGTCTTCGAGAACGAATTGTCCGAACCTGGCGAAATCACGGAGCGGCATCTGGAGGCAACAGCCTGCCATTTCCTGGCCAGTTCGATCCAGGGTCCAGGTGGCCGTTTGTTCCATACCGTAAGGAATCCATATCTTAGAAGAAAGGTATTGGGATAAGGTTTGATGGGTAGCTGCGCTAACAACAACACCCAGCAGGTGTGTTTCGCCTGTACTATACTTAAATTTTTGCCGGGTTCTGCCTCGGCCGGCAAACGCCGCATATAACTTACAGTTGCATTCATGCCCGGCTCTACCGGATCTGTAGAAAATTTGGCAATATCCCCATTCGGATCTGTGTAGTTCTCGTTCCATCGTACACCGGTGGTCATGGTGATGAGGTGGCGGATGGTCACGCTGTCGTAGGCGCTCCCTTTTAAATCGGGGATGTAATCCGTTACGTAATTGTTTACGCTTTTGATATAACCATCTTTAATGGCCGCCCCCACGAGGGTGCTCGTTACTGACTTTGCAACAGACAGTGACGACCATCGGTTAGATTGGCTGTGCCCAAGCGCATAGCGTTCCAACCGGGTCTTTCCTTCCTGTAAAACGAGGAAGCCGGCTACTTTCTGTTCCTTTAGAAAATCTTCCAGTGCTTTTTCTTTTTTTCCGCCTTTGCTGAATGCGGCGATGGGCAATCCCTGCCGAAGCTCGTGTACCTTGTTACCCTTCAGCACTTCACGTTCTTGCTGTTTTATTTGCTGTGGGTTTTTTGAAAGTGAATCCGGGCTTGAAGTGCTTTGGGCAAGGGAGGAAGAACCCAGGGTTAGCATGATTGCCAGGCCGGCAAGGGATAGCATCTTTGAGTTAAGTAATGTACGCATGATCTCATTTTTTTTTTCACTCATCAGAGCATGATTAAAGGGATTGATATCGTTTGAATATAAAAAAAATAAAAAAGATGGTTGTTTGGGGAGACATACTGGCAGGAGAGTCAACAAGAGATTCTTTAAAACCTCATGTGTTGAATTTAATAATTCCTTTGAGGAACACTTGCGCCAGTTGGAAACTTACCTACGGCTGCAAAGACATTTATTTTGTTACCATCCTCGTCCAGTTGATGAGTGTTTCAAAATATCCAGGCACAAACCGTTTCAACTCCGGCAGCTCGGTTGCATCAAGTTTACCTGTAGCAGTTTCAAAGTATGCATGGTTAGCCGATGGGAAAATTTTATAGGTAATATTCCTGTTACCGCTTTGTTCAAATATTTTTTTGAACAGTTCCATATTGGTTTTGGTATCGCTGTACCTGTCAAGTTCACCTGCCATTACAAGTACCGGGCACTTTAATGCAAGCAGCGCCGTATCAGCATGATAGTAACCATTCATTACCCAGAATTTATCCCTGCCAACACCATCACCTGTTCTTACAAACCAGGGCCTTTCTTTTGCAACAGGTAATGCTGCTTCAAAATTTTTCCGGTTGCCGGTTACGATCACTTCATACTTGGTAACACGAAAATCATATATCTCTTTAATGGCCCACTCCGGTACACCAGCCTGCCTGTATGCACATGAACCATTGTACAGATGCTGTTCAACAGGTGTGACCACATTACCTGCACTGATAATGATAAAAGAAAACAGGTCAGTCCTGCTAACAGCAAGCGGAGCCACCCATCCTCCCTGGCTATGCCCGAAAATGCCAATCTTCTTTGCATCAATATTCTTTTGCTTTGCCATTAAACGTGCAGCCGCTGCCGCATCTTCTGCGTAATCGGAAAAAGGGGCTTTCCAGTTTTCCTCGCCAGGATTTTCAAGGCCTCTTTTATCATAGATGAATGCTGCTATCCCGTTACCAGCAAAAAGACAGGCAAGTCCACGACTGGCCTCCCTGGTCTCGGGGCCGGAACCATGTGTCATCACAATGCAGGGAAAAGGGCCTTTCCCTTCAGGAAGTACCAAAGTGCCCGATAAACCAACAGCTCCGTTCTTAAACTTTTTATCTTCTTCTTTTAATTTTAGTTTTATTCCCGTTTTTCTTTGCCGTCCGATGTTATTACAACCTCTTTATTGTTATTTTTGAAACTGATCAGCCCTTCAATTTTATCAAACAATCCAATAGCATTTCCATACTCAAAACTGCCGGGTGATGCTGCAGGCCTTATTCCTCTTATGTTTCCATCGGGGAATACCACATAAGGTCTCCCATCCATGGTTGCAAATGCTGCAAAACTTCCATCACTGAATTTATATACAGCTTTGGGGGGAATAGTATCGGCAGCGCTGCCTTTTTTTGAACTGTCGGAATGCAAATTTAGTGACCGGGAAAAAATTAAGGGCGCAGACATTGAAGTTAAACAGGTAATGAAGATCAAAATTACCGGGTAAACAGTTTTTAAATATTTCATAACACTAATTTTTTCGGGGAAAAAAGTTTGCTTATACTTACAGGGACAAATGATTTCTGAATATGTTGCATATCAGTTTTACACCACAGATACTATGTTTACCTGCGCAGATATGCAGCCTCGCTTATGTGTGCTGACGTATCTCCCTCAGAGCGGGACAAGTTGTGCCATGTAAGAGCTTTTAAAATGTAAGGGTTGGCCGCTTTTATTGGGTAGCAGTATTAGTGGGCACAGACCTGCCTGCCGGTAGGCAAATACGCCAAAGCTCTTTTCCCGCCCTGCATATCTGCGCCAGTTGATGGGTTTACGTAACACCAACATCGGCGGAGACGGCGGCAAGCAGTACGCCAGTTGGGAAACTTACCTACGCGGCAAAGACCTGCCTGCCGGCAGGCAAGTGCGCCAACGCTCTTTTCCCACCCTGCATATCTGCTAGTTGGAGGAAAAGTGATAGGGCCAGCATACCGGAAGATATAATAATGCTTTGTTAATATAAGCCAGTATGAGTAAAATCATTTTTTAGCAGCAGACAATACGCTAAAATTGCGCTGTGAATCTTAAGAGAAAAATATCAGCTTTTATTTTTTTAACTGTTTACCTGTTTACTGCAGGTGCAACAATGGAGTTATTTAAATTACCGGCATTGGTCAGTCATTATTGTGATCACCGGGAAGAAAATAAGTCTATGACCCTAAGTACGTTTTTAATACAGCATTATTATTATGAAGATGGTACAGATAAAGATGTTGAAGAAGACAACAAACTGCCTTTTAAATCTTTGGAAAACGCCAACTCAGTTCCCTTTATTTCACTTGCACCGCCGAATCTTCAGGTTAACTTAACCCGTACAAAAGGAGATATCATAAATTTATTTGGCATTTATACAAACCGGTCTCTGCCAGTCCAATATTTAAGTGCCATCTGGCAACCACCCCGCTATTGCTATTCTGTTACAGGATAATTTTTTATTTACATTTTAAATTTATAGCAATGAACCAGACACATATTCATTTGTTGCTGAATCATTTCCCTATCATTGGAACACTGATCGGCAGTTGCCTCTTATTATGGGGCATCATCAAAAAGAACGGCCAGATAAAATCAATATCGGCATTTGTATTGGCAGCCATGGCCTTGATAGCCATTCCGGTATTTTTAACCGGCGAACCTGCTGAAGAATCTGTTGAACATATAAACGGTGTATCAGAAAAGATGATATCACTTCATGAAGAGGCCGCTGAAATTGCCATCTGGCTGATGGGCATAACCGGTATCATTTCTTTGGCTGCCCTGTTTTTGGGCTGGAAAAAACATAAACAGGCAAACATCGTTTTTTACTCGCTTTTATTTTATCTGCGGTATGTTTTGCATCTATGGCACGTACAGGCTATTTAGGCGGACAGATACGTCATACTGAAATAAGCAACGCTAATAGTGCTGACAAGCAGATCGATAAAGAACATGAAAAAGAAAAAGAAAAAACCGGAGAAAAGGAAGATGATTGATTGAATTATGGCTGGCAATATTTGTAAGTTGCCAGCCTTAATTTTTGACTCATCCAATGTCATTACTGGCGCAGATATGCGGCCATGACTTTGTGTGCAAGCGTATCGGTGCCATGTAAAAGCTTTTAAATTGTTTGGCCTGGCTGGTTTTATATTTTGGCAGTATTAGTGGGCACAGATACGCCAACGCTCTTTAACCGCCCTGCATATCTGCGCCAGTGATCTGTCTGCGCCAGTTGGTAAACATTAACTCCCGCTATAGTGAGTAATAAAGTCGAACTCATCAATACCCAATTCATAGAATTTTGCCGAGGAATATTTATAGTCTTCGGGATTAGTTACCAACCCGGCAGAAACGGGATTTTCGTGAATATAATCCAGCTTTTGCATAAAAACATTTTCTGTAAATAATTCAATACTTAGTGATTCCCTTTTCCAAACCTGGTGTTTTCTGTCATATTTATTTACCTTAATTTCTTCCAATATTCCGGGCCTGGTTTCTGATAGTTTTTTCATTATCCTTTTTGCAGTGAGTGTTGTAAAGGATGTTTGTATTTGAGTAAGGGTGTAATGTTGTAATGGCTGCCATATAATATGAACATGATTACTCATGATCACAAAAGCATTCACCTCTACCCTGCTGTCGCTGACTAAAAATTTAAGACAGTCAACAATGATGTCTTTATACTCGTCATCCTTTAATAAGTTATTCCACTTGTGAATGGTAGCTGTGAAAAACTGAGGCCAGATAGTTGGGAATTTCATTTGATGAAATTAATGCAGATTTTGCTTTTGTAATATCTGAAATTTAAGGTTGCCACTCTTAAACTTGAGCTGCCGCCGCCTGGGTTTTAACCAGCGGCGATTTAAATTGTGGGGCTTGTTATTATTTTGTGCGGCTGGACTCGGCAACGCCGTTGGTCGAAGCCCAGACGGCGGCAGGCAGTGCGCCAGTTGGGGAACTTACCTACGGCGGCAAAGACGGCGGCAGGCAGTGCGCCAGTTGGTCCCGATAGCTATCGGGATTACCTACGGCGGCAAAAGTTGGGGCGCCAAACACTTGCGCCAGTTGGGGGATTAAAATTTGTGTATACGTTTATAATTACTAAGTTTTATTTCCAATAAAGCCAGAACGTACAGATAGTATAAAATCAAAATATACCATGGGAATATTTTATTTAACAATATAGTAGTAAGGATAAGCAAAAGAAGATTAAAAATAAATATTTTTACACTGTCAAATCCAATTATTTTCCCAATTCTATATGTGTAATTATAAATTATTGCCCAATCATCAATAATAAAAAAAAGTGACCAGTTAAGTATGCTAACAACGGGTGATTTATAACCAATTCTGTATGAATAAAACAGTATACACAATGTGATAATATAAAAGCCCATTTGAGAAAAATAAACGGTTGAGTAATTAGAGTAACTCATTGTACCAATTCCATATTGAGTAGGTACGTATTTTCTAAGTCTTATACCGATATCATAGTTAAGTTCTCTATTGAGTATATGATTGAAAATATATTTTATAAGGCCATACAGAATAACAAACGAAGTTATTCTTATAGTAAATAATCCATTTGCATTTTCAAACAAGAACCATTCATTAATACTATTAAACGCAAAAATATTATATAATAAATTAGTCAATGAGTAAAAGGAAATAAAAAAACCTATACCAAAAACTATCGCTAAAATAAAAAATCTGAACCTGATATTCCTTTTCACCCTACTATTTCTAAGAAGCAGAAATAAAAACCCCGCCGAAATAATTATAGTCATTACAATGGAAAAATTAAACCCCTTATGAAAATTTACATTATCTATTTTCTCGGCAATTAACCAATCAAATACTGATACAGTTACTAAAATTAATTTGCTAGAAAATTTTGTGAATAAAAAACTAAATACCTCTTGAAGCAAAATTGAAATAAATAAAAACAATGCAAACCAAGGTGCAAATTTTATCAAAGCTGGTCTGATCACATCGGGGAATATTTCATGACGAAAACTAATTCTTGCATAGAACAGAGCATTCTTATCTGTCAAGTATTCAGAGATGAAATGAATAACTAAGAAAACACAAAATAATATAATCAGAATTATAATTGAAAATATATAATACCCAACATATGCCTTTATAGGAAAAGCCAAAGTGCTGTTGAATCTATACGTATTTGAGTAGATAGCGTTCTCTAAATTGATTTTACTGGAAGAGAATACGAAAGGAAGGAACTCGGAAATTTGCAAAAAAAGTAATAAAACAAAGGAAGATAAAAATAAATACAGAGCAACTTTCTTTGATGACTGCTTAATTTTTTGCTGGCTTATTACAAAATAGATTACACAAAATAATATCAAATACAAAAGGGTAATAAAGAAATAGTCAATTTTAAAATAATCTTGCATAAGCAATAAGTTTGAAGGAAATAGCAAATTCGAATTAAAGAAAGCTTTTACTTCAAAAGAATAAATTATTTTAGGTCTTCGTTCAAAGAAGTCCAATACTCATATGAAAGTTTGCATTTAGTGCACCGCCACTCTGAATCAGCTTTATGTTCTATTGTACAAATTTTACAAGGGAATTTAAAAGCTCCTACTTCATCTGGTCTCCCATACTATTAACTTTCTGATTAAAAGCAACAATCAATAGATTTGTGTAGGCTTCCATTAAATCTTGTATTGGCTCAGGCTTAAGATCGTGTTTCTCTCTTGTTTCTTTGAGATTTTTTATTGACTGCAAAATATTTTTCCTGAAATCTATTTTACTATAAACATTTTCAATGGCTGCCCCTAAAAAGAAAAATGGAATCGAAATTATTACACCAGTCCAAAAAGGATTTACTATGTTAAAAGCCAATTCTAATCCTTCGCTCGAAAAAGTAAGCAACAATGCAAATAAAAGCATCCTCAATTTGGGGGCAAATAGCCTACTAATTTTTTTAATGATAAATTGATTAAAAGTTATTCGAAGAATTCATTTAACTAAATTCCTATTTTAGTCATATCCTTCAATTCTCCATATAATTTAGACTGCCCACCAGAACCTGGTAAATAATTATCTCTTGTAAATGCTTCATCTGTTATAGTGACTTTGTCAAAAATGGTTATGAAAACCTGCACTTCAGGAACTTCATTAAAATTATTAATGCTTCGTAAACAATCTCCCAAAAATTTCATTAATACAATAAACCCTGTTGATCTGTTTAAAATTTTACTAGCCTCTACTTTGTTCCAAGAATTTGGCCATTTGTGTTGGACTGCTTTAAAATAATTCCAAACAATTTGAGCTATCTTTCCATCCTGCTCAAGTAAAAAAAGTGGTCGCAAACAATATTTCAGATGATCCTTACCTATGTATTCATTTGGAATTTTATCTCTTCTATATAGATCTCTGTCGGTCATTTTATCCTTTGTGATTAAATCCAATAAAGATTCGACAAATGTCGCCTGTGTTATAGTTTCTTTTTCCTTATCATCAGCTACACCAAGAATTTTAATTTTATCTTTAAAAGGACTTCCACCTTTCTGATTTAAAGCTCTTGCAATTGTATGACCTGTTCGTTGCGGACTTCTAGTTTTAGCGAATTCAAATAAATCATACGGAAGAGACTTGTTAACTTTAGTATGAGTCTTGTTAATTGTTGAAAATACTAACGCTTGATCTTCAATTTCCATATCAATAAATATTGTTACGGGAATTTGAAAACTACCTCCTGCCAGTTCACATTTATTTAAGCCTGCAATTCTGTGTTGACCATCTAAGACTTTAGCAGCATTTTGTTTTCGCACTATTTTTAAAATCTTACTTTTTTTATCGTATTCTACATCTTCAGAACGAATCGATAAAATCACTGTACTTGGAAACGTCGCGTCAATTAGGTTAACATACTTACCAATTTCATTAACCCGCCCTTCATTTAAAGGACGCTGGATTCCAATATATTCTTCTACGTCACGGTCATTTTTTGCAGCCTTCTAACATCAACAAATGAAATATATTCAAGCTCATCATAGTTCATAACCCCTAGATAAAATGTACCAATTGGCTGAACTATTTCTAAGCAAGAAAGATCAGTATATTGTAAATCACTTTGATTACTCATAATGCTATTGTAATTGTGACATAATATTATTTACTTGAGTTTGATTTTCATCTCTTGGATCAGATTTTGGAGGATTCTGAAGACTCCCCAAATTAATTGACCTATATAATGAAAGAAGGGATAAGGCAAAAAGAATAAGCGAAAATAGCCACACTATACAAAGGTTCAATGGTAGGTTTATTATTTTCAACGTATCTACAGCATAAATAAAACAATAAACAGCAGCAGAAAACAAGATTAAAACAATTCCATAATTTTTCAACCTTTTATCTATAACTGTATTTATTGAGCCAGAATGTTCATTATATAAATACCATGAAATTGTATAAAAACTTGCACTGCAAATACAAATTGTACCATTTTCAACAAATGAGGACATTTTGCCAAAAAGTGAAAACAAACAAATAGGAATAAAACTAAGTAAAATTGGAAGCAAAGTTCCTAAAACATTGTAAAAAAATGTTTCATTGGTCTTGGATCTAATTTTTTTTAATTGATCTGAAGTATAATTATAAGCCATATCCTAGTAATTTTTAATAATCAATTCATTTAATTTAATTTTCTGTTTTTTGCAACTAACATAACGAATAACCGGTACCTCTACAATATTCCAATTTCTATATAATTCGACTATCAACGGGATATTTGAATTTGAAATCATAACATCACAACCTTTGTCATTTAATCCATTAGCAAATTCGGCTAATTCAATTTGATTTTTCTTTGAAAATTTGTCAATAGTGAACTGCTGAAATGGTTCTTTTTCATCTTGTTTCGGATAAGGAGGATCTAAATATATAAAATCGTTTTGATTTACCAAAGACAATATATTATGATAAGGCTTAAAATTAAGCTTCGCAGTTTTTAATTTACTAGCTATTTGTTTAAGATGTTCAAGTGTTGGGAGACTTGGATTCATTTTTCCTATCGGAACATTGTATTCTCCTTTTCCATTAACTCTATATATTCCATTAAAAGAAGTATGAACTAAGAAAATGAATCTAGAGGCCTGTTCTATCGTATTTTGAGATCGATGTTTATTAAATGACTCCCGTATTTTATAATAATAATCTTTATCAAAATTTCTTTTATGGAACAAGAGCCTATCATAAACAGACTTTGGGTTCTTTTTAATTTGTTTATACGCATTTATTAAATGTTCGTTTACATCAGATAATTCGGCATTTTTAAAACCGTTTGCAAAAAACAGTGAACCTGCGCCCAAAAATGGCTCCCAATATTTAGCTATACAATTTTCAGGTGGTAGATTACTTAATAGATAGCTAACTAAATTTTGCTTTCCTCCAGCCCATCTAATAAAAGGTCTTAAAATTTTCTTTTCAGTTGACACTATACTTAGTTTTAGTAAATCACACTTAATTAATGTTCTTTTTTCCGCTTCGATAAAAGTTCCCCATTTGGTATGCCGTACAAGTGAGTGACACAACGATGATGCCATGAAAAACAAATGCTTGTCCCAAAAAAAATAAGCACTTCGTTCTTTAACCCTGCTTCGGTTCAATAGATTTCTCCTATCGTCGAAATGACAGAGAGGTGTTACACCCCAATCTTCTCATTCACCATGGCAATGATCTCGGCTTCCAGGGCAATGGCCTTGGTTTGTATTTCGGCGCCACGGGCAATGAGGCCGGTAATAAATTCCTTATCGGCATAACCGGCGGCATTAATGCGCACGTTCATGTAAGCGCCTATTACGGCAGTGCGGGCACAAAGGGCGCCCACGCCGGCATCGGTAACAGAATTGGGGTTGCCGGTTTGTACCATGGCTTTTATTACTTCCATGCTTTTATAAGCGGTTTCCATTACGGCAAAAGGTATTTCAATGGCATATTTGGTGGCGGCCTGTATGGCTGCTGTGCGTTGGGCTTTTTCCTCGGCGGTGGCTTTGGGCAGGGCAAAGGCTTCCATAATTTTATTGAAGGCGGCGGTGTCGGCATCTACCAGGCGCAGGAGTTCGTTCTTGTATTGCTGGCCCTGTTGGGCCCAGTCGCTGAACTCGACCCAGCGTTCGTCCCACCCACGTTTGTGGCTGCTGAGGTTGGCCACCATGGTGCCCAGGCTGATGCCCAGTGCGGCCACATAAGCGCTGATGCTGCCGCCGCCGGGGGCCGGGCTTTCGCTGGCGGTTTCGTTGGCAAAGGCGGTGAGGGTTAGGCGAACCAGTTTGCTGTCGGCTTCGTTGGCGAGCATGTATTCGATGATGCGTTCCTGCGGGTTAAAGGGCCCCAGTTCGTCGAGCCCCATGCTTTTGATGGCTATTTTAATGAGTTCGGCTTCGCTTACGCCGGTGCTGCGCTGCTGCTTTTGTAAAAAGTATTTGCCGGCATCGGTCATGGCTTTCAGGGGGATGAGGCCTACCAGTTCGGAGCCGGTTACCCGTATGCCACGGGCGGTGGCTTTGGTGCATACTTCGTCGAAGGCTACGTGCACGGGGGTGGTATTGATGTTGGTGAGGTTCATGGAGATCTGCGCCACGCCATATTCCTCAATATACCAGCCAATGGCTTTTACGGCTTTGAGGCTGCCGGGCTGGTTTACTTTCTTGCCATCAACCTCCACATTGCGGCCGGCTTCCCGTACATCGAAGGCGATGGCATTGGCACGGCGGGTTGATGTGGTATTGAGGTTGATATTATACGCTACCAGAAAATCTCTTGCGCCAATTACAGTCCCGCCTCGTTTGGCATCAAATTCTGCAGGACCAAAATCGGGCTTCCACTGCGGTTCTTTTATTTTTTTGAAGAAGCCTTCGTATTCGCCGGCACGTATCACAGACAGGTTGTTCCTGGCGGCGTTGGGCTGGGCGGCTTCGTAGAGGTACACGGGGATGTTGAGTTCTTCTCCTACCCTTTTGGCGAGTTGCCGTGCGTACTGCGCTGTTTCTTCCATGCTGATGTTGGCAATGGGTATGAGGGGACAAACATCGGTGGCGCCCATGCGGGGGTGCTCGCCTTTGTGTTTGCTCATGTCTATTAACTCACCGGCTTTTTTGATGGCCTGGAAAGCGGCTTCTATTACGTTTTGTGGTTCGCCTACGATGGTTACTACGGTGCGGTTGGTGGCTTTGCCGGGGTCTACGTTTAGTAAACGTACGCCTTCTATCTTTTCGATTTCATCGGTTATTTGTTTGATGATGTTGAGGTCGTTGCCTTCGGAGAAGTTTGGGACGCATTCGATGAGTTGCATGTTGGGTTTTTGTTTAAAATTAAGAAAATTAAAGATGAACCACAAAGACACGAAGGCACGAAGGTACACGAAGATGCAAAGTTCCACGCAAAGAACGCCAAGGGGCAAAGACGCAAAGAAAACTTAGCGGCCTTGCATCTTTGCGGCTTTGCGTTAAAAAAATCAAAATCATACCCCCATATGATAAACATTTGCTCCACTTATTACCTAAACCTCGAAATTTGCACTAAATAAACTAAACCAATGATTCACCCCTATAACTACGTGACCGCCAAAGAAGCCTTATCCATTATCGAAAGCAATACCCGCGTATTCATCCATGGCAGCATGTGTACACCTACCTACCTGCTGCAGGAAATGACAAAAGAAGCAGAAAGACTGCAGAATGTGGAATTGGTCTCTATTTCATTAAAAGGGGAAGTACCCGTGGAAGATGAACAGTACGGCAATGCTTTCCGGATGAACTCCCTGTTTGTGAGCACCCCGGTACGTAAGGCCGTGGCTGAAGGCCGTGGCGATTTTATACCGGTGTTTTTAAGTGATATCCCCGATCTTTTTAAAAATGGCATCCTGCCCCTTGATACGGCCATTGTGCAGGTATCACCACCCGATAAGCAGGGATATGTAAGCCTGGGTGTTTCGGTGGATATCGCCCGGGCGGCGGTGGATAATGCTAAACAGATCATCGCACTGATCAACCCACGTATGCCGCGCACCCATGGGGATGGTATGATCCATACCGACCGCTTTACTAAAATGGTATTTCATGAGGCCGAACTACCCGAAGAAAGCTACAGCAGCAAAGTGGGCGAAAATGAACTGAAGATCGGGAAACTGATCGCCGATATGATCGATAATGGCAGTACCCTGCAAATGGGCATCGGCACCATACCGGATGCCGTGCTGAGCCTGCTGGGCAACCATAAAGATCTGGGTGTACATACCGAAATGTTGAGCGACGGGGTGATCAAACTGATAGAGGACGATGTAGTCAATAACCGGAAAAAGAAGATTCACCCCAATAAAACAGTTACCTCCTTTGCCATTGGCACCCGCAAACTGTATAATTATGTGGATGATAACCCCTCCGTGGTATTCCTGGATATCGATTATGTGAATGAACCGACGGTAATACGACGCAACCCCAAGGTGATCGCCATCAACAGCGCCATTGAGGTTGACCTTACCGGACAGGTTTGGAGCGATAGCATCGGTACCTACCAGTACAGCGGCATCGGCGGACAAATGGACTTCATCCGCGGCGCGGCGTTGAGCAAGGGCGGTAAACCGATCATTGCCTTAACCAGTCGTACCAAACATGGCACGCCAAGGATCGTTCCTTTTTTGAAAGAAGGCGCCGGCGTGGTTACCACCCGCGGGCATGTACACTATGTAGTTACCGAATATGGCGTAGCGTATTTGTTTGGGAAGAATTTGCGGCAGCGGGCGAAGCTGCTGATCGATATTGCGCATCCGGATGACCGGGAGGCGTTGATGAAGAGTTGTTTTGAAAGGTTTAAGGTTTTTATTAACGATTGATTGAACCACTAAGGCTCAAAGGCACTAAGGAACACGAAGAAAAACTTAGTACTTCTTTGTGTCTTCGTGTCTTTTTGGTAAAAATAGTACCCTCTGTTTCCTCTGCTCCCCAGCGTCCCCTGCGTGAAACTACACAAACTCCCCGTTAATCATCACCTTATCGATCAAATTTGCTCCAAAAGAATAGGGCAGATACGCCAGCGAAGGAACCGGTTTTGTAAAAATAAGATTGGCTTTTTTGCCGATGGTGATGGAGCCGAGTTCTTTCTCCAGTTCCATGGCAAAAGCGGCATTTATTGTAGCTGCATTGATGGCTTCTTCGGGTAACATTTTCATTTGTATACAGCTTACCGCAACCACAAAATTCATATTACCGCTGGGCGATGAGCCTGGGTTATAATCGCTGGCGAGGGCGATGGCACAACCGGCATCAATTAATTGCCTGGCGGGCTGATAATTCATTCTTAAGAAGAAGGCAGCGGTTGGCAACAGGGTTCCGATCACGGTTGAACCACTTAAAAATTTAACATCATTATCCGTCATAGTCTCCAGATGATCAACGGATAAAGCATTTAATTTTATGGCCGATTCGATGCCACCGATGCTGTTTAACTGGTTAACATGCAGTTTGGGTTTGAGGCCGAAGCCCTGGCCTGCCCGGCAAATGATCTCCATCTCTTCGGGCGAGAAAAAACCGGTTTCACAGAAGCAATCGATATAGTCGGCGAGCCCTTCATTGGCGATCACAGGCAGCATATCGTTAATGATCTGGTTGATATAGCCGGTATGGTTTTCTTTAAACGCCAGCGGATAGGTATGCGCTCCCAGGAAGGTTGCTTTAACAGGGATACTTGCTTTTTCTTTGAGCTTTTTTATCACCCGCAACATCTTCAACTCCCCTTCTACCGTAAGCCCATAGCCCGATTTTATTTCGATGGCGCCGGTACCGAGTTTGATCACTTCTTCCATTCGTTTCCAGGCGCTGTTGAACAGCTCATCTTCACTTGCTTCGTTTAATTTACTGGACGAGTTCAGGATGCCACCACCTTTTGCTGCTATCTCCGCATAGCTCATACCTTTTATCTTATCAATGAATTCTTCCTCACGTGTTTTTGCGAAAACAATATGGGTATGACTATCGCACCAGGTGGGCAATACGAACTGTTCATGTGCATCAATGATATTTTTCGGCAGCTGCGGAACTTTTAGTTCCAGTTCGTACATGGCACCGTAATCGGCAATAATACCGTCTTCCACCAAAAGAAAGGCATTTTCAATGGTTGGCAAACCGGCAAGCGCTACACCACGGAGCAGGGTTGATTCTTCCCGGGTGTTTACCAGTTGGCCTATATTGGTTATTAGTGTTGTCATGTTTTAAAAAGGGCCCTGCGGCTATGCCGGTGCCGTTTTATTCAGTTTTTTGTAAATGCTGCCCTACGGCGTATCAGGAAATCAACCATTTCACCATACCGGATCCCTTTGGTAATATTTAAAACGCCCTGACCAATAATTATTTCTTCCTGGAATTCAACCGATCGGAAATTATCTACACCAGCCCGTTCGGCATAGATAAAAGTACGGGGGCCTCTTCGCCTGATTTCCACCATATCATAAACCGCACTATCGAAACTGATCTTATTTTCACCATCATAGATTCGTACAAAGTATTTTTCGGTCGATTGTTTTCCATTCTCATCCGTATATTGGTAATTAAACAACAGCGAATCTTTCAGGTCAACTATTTCGAGTTGGGCCTTTACAGTCGATTGTAATTTACCCTCGCCCGTGTTCGTTAAAACCACAGTGCCGGTCCAGTTACCAACAATTGTTTTAAGTTCAGTATTGGTATACGGCGGGGTTCGCTGTGCCAACACCGAAAATGATAATAGAAAGAAAACTGCACTGAACAAAATTTTCATAACCTGCAATTAAAGTGATTGAAAAACTGATTGGCTGAACTTTTCCAATCCCGGATCCCGGGCGCCCATTAACAGCAATACAACCTGGCCCGATAAATGAGGCCGCACCGTTTCTACAAACTCATTCCGGTCTTCAACAAAATACGCATTTTTTCCTAAAGCCCTGATATCGCCGATAAGGTCGTTTGCCGAAATGTCTTTTACCGCAGTACCTCCGGCATAAAAGATCTCGCTCATCCATATTTCATCCTGCGGCCTCAATGCATCCGCAATTTCCCGCACAAAATCATCTCTTAAAAATCGGGTTGGCCCATAACCATGCGGCTGAAACCAGGCCACCACTTTATCCGCAACAGGCTGACAGGCTCTGATAGCCGATGCGCATTTTACCGGATTATGCGCATAGTCGTCAATTACCCAAACGCCGTTCTTTTGTCCGAGTACCTGGTTGCGGCGATAAATACCCTCATAATTTTTTAATGAAGCTGCACAGGTCTCCAGGTCAACCCCAATTTGATTGGCAACGGCAACGGCGGCGAGCGCATTTTCCATATTATGATGACCGATGGTATTCATTGAAAATTGAACATTGCGTATTGAATATTGAATATTAAATCCTTTCTGTATAAAGCCTTTTGCAATATACCCGGCTTCTGATTTTTCATCTGATGAAAAATCCTGTTCAATACTTTGCGACAACTTTTTCGCTAATGCATTGGATCGATTAACGAAGAATTTGTTGCTGTTGCTTTTAAAGATTGTAAAAATGCTCATCAACTCATCGGTCTCCTGGTGGTCTTTATCAATGTTCAGCAACAAGCCGATCTCGGGATGATATTGAACAATGCTGCCATCACTTTCGTCGGCTTCAATCACCAGCCACTCTCCTTTTCCTACTTTGGCATTGCCAATTTTTCCCTGCCTGATGATACTTACCAATCCGGCGCCGCTGATGATACTGGGCTGCATACCCGCGTTTTCTAAAATATCAAATAACATCGCACTGGTGGTACTTTTTCCCGATGTACCGCCAACGGCGATTGTCTTTTTACTTTTGGCGATCAATGCCAGCAGCTCCGAGCGTTTAATGATGGGTATACCGAGTTGTTTTGCCTTCTGTACTTCAGGCACCGTATCTTCTATAGCGGTTGACACAACGATCAGCTCTGTTTCGCCGGTTATTCCTTCGCCGTTCTGTAAAAAACAGGCTATACCTTCCGCTTCCAGTTTTTCTTTGATCTCATTGTATTCGCCTGCTGCAAAATAACGGTCGCTGCCACTTACTTTTTTATCAATCCCGGCCAGGTACTGCGCAATGGCACTCATGCCCACACCAGCTATGCCGATGAAGAAAACATGTTTAAACCCGTTGATATCGTTGATCATGTTACCGTGCGTTTTTTATCAGGATGTAAGGTTCTGTATGCAATTACCGCACTGGTTGCCATCAGTACCGACGCCAGTAAAAACGGTGCGCCCGGCAAATGCACCGGTGCTTCGCTGTGTGTAAAGTAATAAAATAAATTATTCATTAACAAAGGTCCGATGATGGCCGCCAGGCTCATTAAACTGGTAATAGCTCCCTGCAGTTCACCCTGCATATTGGCCGGCACCTGTTCGGTCATAACCGCCCTCAAAGCCGGTTGGGCAATGCCACCCAGGCAATATGGGATCAAAAAACAAACATCATCCAACTCTGGTTGGCCAGTCCAAACAAGAGCATCCCCACCGCATACAAGGCCAAACCCCCGTAAATGCTTTTTTCATTACCCAGCCACGGATTTACAATTCGTATTAATCCGCCCTGTACAGCGGCAACCAAAATGCCCACAACGCCCAACGAAAAACCCACCATCCTTTCGCTCCAGTTAAAACGGTACATGGTAAAATAATTCCAGTTACTCATGATCGCATGGGCGGCAATATAAACCAACAGTATGGCGATAGCCAATCCACTGATGGCCGGATATTTTTTTAAGTGCAGTACCGAACCCACCGGGTTTGCCCTTTTCCAGCTGAATGACCGACGGTTTTCTTTGCTTAAAGATTCCGGCAGCACAAAATACCCATAGGTCCAGTTTAATAAGGCCAAAGCGGCCGCCGCGTAAAAAGGCACCCGGGAACCAAAACTTCCGAGCAATCCGCCGATCACCGGGCCAATGATGAATCCCAATCCAAATGCGGCACCGATCATGCCGAAATTCTTCGACCGGTTTTCGGCTGTACTGATATCCGCAATATAGGCAGCGCCGGTGGTCATACTGGCACCGGCAATGCCGGCTATAATTCGTCCTGCAAATAACCAAGCATAGGTGGGGGCCAGTGCGAGAAATAAATAATCGATTCCAAAACCGAATAAAGAGAATAACAGTACCGGACGACGCCCATATTTATCGCTGAGGTTTCCTAAAATTGGAGCACAGATAAATTGAACGGTAGCATAGGCAAACATCAGCCAACTGCCGTATTTGGAAGCTGTGCTGATATCAACGCCCTTTAATTCTGAGATCAGCGTGGGCATCACCGGAATGATGATCCCGAAGCCAATTACATCTATTAACAGCGTGATAAAAATGAACCCGACCGCAGCGTTTTTTTTTGATGCCATTTTAATATATACGAATGAGGATGCAAATGTAATTAATTAGTGGTTGCCGAACGGCGCTGCTATTTTGAATCCTGAAACACGTTGAGTATATTGGGCGTTCAATTGAAAAGTATGTTTACAAAATATCGTTTACCTGTTTTGCTGCTGGCAGCATTCCTGTTTTGTATGTTGACCGGATGCTCAAAATATGACGAGCGATCGGCCCTGGTGCCTGCCCTCTATTTTGAGAAAGACGGACGGTCGGTTTTATTTTCCATTGTGAAATACGGAAAAACGGTTTCGTACCGCTCTGATGGAGGCAGCACGTACAAGCAGCTCAGCACCAATTATTTTATTCAAGCCAATGATGCCGAATCCGGTGAGCTGATAGCCAACAAAAAAATGATGCACAGCAGCAAGGTAAAATTTCAACCGGTAGCGGTAATGGGTACGGCTAATGGCAAGGCCTGGATCTTTATGAATGGATTACTTGCTTTTGACCCCTTTACGCTGGAATTATTTGCTGATAAACAAATAATAGCCGATAAAAATCCGGTACTACAAGGGAAAATGCCCGATGAGAAAAAATATTATGAGTATAATACCGCTACCGGCAATATTCTGATTACTGCCACCGACGGACTCAAATATACTGTATCAACAACCAGTTTATTGGCCACGCCGATCGATGAAGATGTTGTAGTTGTATCCGGTATTGAATCGGCCAGAAAGGCCTTACAAAAAAAACAGGACTTACTGCGTGCCCAATACGACGACATGCAGGTCTGGTACCGGGCCTTTAACAAGTTACGTTTCGAAAAAAATATCAGTGAAAGTGCTTTCCGCGACAGCAATACAAAATACTACCGGCTGCGTGACAGTATCAGTAACCTGATAACGCAGGTACGCGACGACATGAGCCAGGTGGATGTTAACTACCACGCACAACGCGAACACCAACGCCGGATCGAAAACCTGAACAGCGGTCAAAAGAGTTACACAGATCTTTGCACCGCGGTTGACAGTTTTCATGGCAAGTGGTTTGGACTGTTAAGTGCTGCAGACCTGGAAAAACCGGATACCCATCTCAGTTACCGGTCTGTTAATTCCGAAACAGCCAGAAATAAATTATACCAGGCTCCCCTCATCCGAAACGACCTGTTGAAAAAAACGGTCGAACCCGAAATTGGCGTTCCCGAAAAAATACATGATGCGGTTTATTTGCAAGGAGGATTTTTGCTGAACAAAACCGATGCTTTGCCGATGCACCTGGAAAATGAGTCTGGATTTATCATTTGCAGCCGCGAAAAAGTAGGCAGCAAGGGTAATATCATACTTACCCGAATCGACCTGAAAGGTAATGCCAGATGGAGTGTCAACACATTACTTACGGAATTTAACGATTGGATATTTACCGGCAAAAAACTGATCATCCTGGCTAACGACAATAAGGAAATATCATCGGGCGAGGCGAACCTGTTGTTCATTATCGATCTGCAAACCGGAAAATCAGTTAAGCACGACTATTATACTAATGGCATGCGTACAGAATAATTAATTCTTTTTTTCAATTTTAAATGGATGCGCTTCGGTGGTAAGCACTACTTTGCTCAGGTCTAAAACTGATTCGGGTGCAAAAATAAGGTAGGCATATTTAAGTGTTTCGCCAAAGAAGAAACTCTCCATGGAGTTGGCTTTTTCGAATGTTTGTACATTTTTTAGTGAAGCAAACCCAACCTCGTTTTTACAATGATCCAATATACTTTCCACCATCACTTTTCCCTGCCATAAATACTTGAGCTCGCCGGTTAAGCGATACAGGTAAAAACAGCTCTCCAGGTTTTCGGGCCTTAAAATATAATAGGCACTGGTAATGGTATCGGCCACAAAATCAAATTCTTCGGGCTCAATAGTAAAGCGTGTCCACATATAGTAATTGGCTTCCTGTATCTGCCTGCCGGTTTCAATATCGCCGGCAAAAGCACAAAGTCCGGCATAAAAAGCTTCCAGAGCACCATAGGTTGTGCCGATCATTTTCCCGGTATTCATATCAACCTGGTGCATGAACCAGCCATTCTTTGTTTTGCTGATGAGGTATTTTTTAATGGCCCTGTTATGGGTTTCAAAAGCATTTTTAAAATCTATATCGCCAAACAGCAGCCAGCTTTTATACAAGTATTCATAATAAGAATCAATATAGGCGCCAATATGGCTTCTGCTGTTTACCCATTTGCCGGTTTCCACATCGATCTGCTCTCCCACCAGGTTGAGCGAACTCCGGTTTGTATAAACCAGCATCATAGCTTTTTTGGCAGCATTATAATATGTATTGTTACCGGTGATCTTCGACAGTTTGCCAAACTCCATCATCAGCGTTCCAATTTCAGCCGGGTTATTGATCCCGTCGCGGGTTTTACCCGTTTGTAAATGAACATACCGGTATGGCATGCCGGTTGGAGAATTAAAAGCCGGCAGTAAACGGTTGGCGAGGTCAACAGCCAGATCGCGGAATTTTTTGTTCCCATCCAATTCATATGCGGTGATCAACCCGGCCAGGAGGCGGATCGTTATTTCAAAAACCTGTACATCATTGTCAACGTTGAAATCGAGTTTGGTGAGGATCAGTTCCTTTGCCTCATTAGCTTCTTCAGTTAAACCCAACAAGGTAAAAGTATCAAATGCATCAACCGGCGTCATCAGCATTGACTTTTTATACCAGGTCTTCGGTTCTTTGGTCAACGGTTTCAGGTCATCGGCGCCCCAGGCGTATTGCTTATACCCCTGCCAGGCGTGTTGCGCTGCAGCTTTCACTTTTGCACACATTTCCTGTTTCATTTCTTCGGAGAATTTGGCATCCTTTTGGGCAAAAACCGCCATCGACGAAAAAAGAACCAGGATAATTAGCGGTAAACTGCCTTTTAACATAGCGTTGAATTTTTTGGTGCAATAAAGATAATTATAAACTACCCACATAAAAAAAGAGCCCTTAAAGGGCTCTATATTGAAAAATAGTTATTTAATAATTACCATCTTCCACCACCGCCGCCATTGTTACCGTAACCACCGCGACCACCGCCGCCGTTGCTACTTCTTTCTTCTCTTGGCTTAGCAACAGAAACAGACATAGCACGTCCTTCAACTTCCTTGTTGTTTAAACCTAACATAGCGTCTTTTCCTTCATCCTCAGAAGGCATTTCAACGAAACCAAAACCACGAGATCTTCCGGTTTCCCTGTCAGTAATAACTTTTGCTGAAGAAACTTCACCAAAGGTTGAGAATAATTCGTTTAACTCAGTGTCACTGGTGTTAAAACTCAAATTTGAAACATAAATGTTCATAAAACTAAAATTAATTTAAAATAATAAAATACCTGTGCGACCATGCAGAACCTAACTAAAAAGACGAGTAAACTGTTACGGTGGGAAAACTTTGTAAAAATTGATTCAATCCTGAAGGCTGTGTTCACAGCATTAATAACACGGCGCAAAGCTACGGTAAGTTATTGGTAGTAACTAATAAATATTAAATAAGGCTTTTAACACGTAGGCAATAAAAAGCCTCCATCCCAGGAAAATCCTGTAATTCACATGATTTTTCATTACCTGCGATGGAGGAATTATATATATCAGGCTGCCTTTTTACCCATACTTAAAACCAATCCAATAACTGCGCCTGAAACAGCAAACAACGCGGTTGTTCCGCCAACATCGGCTGCCATTCCCATTTTGCTAACAATGGTGGTAGTGGAATAGGTTATGCAATTGCTGCCCACTGCCATTAAAAAACCAATAATTGCGCCATTCAAAAGCCCGGCTCCCAATGAGTTAATATGGCCTTTAATGAAAATCTAAGTAAACATCAAACCCATGGCCAGGTTTCCGAGCACTAAATAGAGTTGATCTGGCTCCGGTCTGCTAATTATGCCGGCAACCCCGGTATGGCTGTCCATAAAATCCATTAATAACATGCCATAAATAACCCAACCCAACAAATAAGTGGTAATGCCACCGGCAATGCTGCCCAGTAACAGTTTTTTGATGTCCATAAAATTGATTTTTGGTGAAATAAAAAACCGAACAGGAAACAAAGTAGTGATAAGTTCTGCAAATTGCAAGTACCCCGGCACAATCATATCCACAGGAACAAGCAAGGCTTGTTAGTAAGTGGTTGCTACAATAAAATTGTAATGTATATTTATTTTTTCGCGAAGGCTTTATCTATCTCCCGCCCAAAATAATAGCCGGCAAAAGCGCCAACAATGGCACCTGCTGCAAGCCAAAGTGGCCATAACGGGGCATCGCCGGCTGCGAAATAAGCGATTCCCATGCCAATAAAAGCTACAAATACAATCGCAACCGTTACCGCACTCCTGTTCTTTTTTGACTTCAAAGCATTGGCAGGTGGACGATAGTCATGATGATGTTTTCTCTTCTTCGATCTGGGCATATTTTTTTCTTGTCAATTTACGAAAATTCCTGCAGATATATTATCAGTGAAAAAGAATTATTTCGCTTACAATTGCGTCAATGCGTTTATATACTCATATTGAAGATCTTCGTGCATACCGGCGATCGTTTTACGTATTTTCTTTTCCTGATTTTGGTACATGTTCTTTATGACCGGATTTTTTTCGACAGGGATACCCGAATTTTTAAGCGTGGTGCAGAAAAACAGCAACAACCTGACCTCTATTTCTGCCGACCCTGTATACCGGATAAATTTATTCAGCAGGCGTAGTATTTTTCTTAAACTCTTTTTTACAAAATACAGGTTCGATGTATTGATTTCGCTGAATTGCTGCAACATGTCGGCTTTAATGTTTTCAACAAATGCATTTTCATCAAAAGCTTCAAACAACAAATAGGTAAGCAATTCCTTATTTTCCTTTTTAAACTTTGCCAAACGGATACAGAGCTCAGCCAGTTGCGCCTGGGGAAGATTCGATAATTCCTGTTTTAATTCATGAACAGATGCTGCTTTCATTACGCGAAAATAAGCCGATTTACAAAACCCCCGTTTAATGAATAAAAAAGCCTTTGGTACCGAACCTCTTTCTTAGGTTCATTTTAGCTTTGCCGCTGATCAGGGGAAATTGCGGTTTTTAACCGGGTTGATTTTTCATAGACTGAAAAGAGGGACTATTAAAAATGAGAAATAGTGGCGAACACTCAGGAAAGCGACCTCACCGTTTTGCCAATTAATTGTCCGTTGTAATAAATTTCCATGCTGTAATTTCCTTTAACCAGATTACCGGCGCTCATCGAAAAATTCAGTCGCTTGATCTCTCCGCGGGTATAGCTGAAACTGAATTTATAAGAATAGACCTTCTTGCCTTCAGACGTGTTGAAGGAACCGGATTCCCATCCCGAATTTTTTAACACCCGGCCGTCGGGCCTTAACAGCACAACGTACATCTCGGCATTGGTAAGCTGACTGTTAAAATTAACTACAGAAAAATATCCCTTGAATCTGTTGGCTCTCTCAGCTTCGGATGTTTCGGTATCGCCGCCTCCCGAAATGGCCGTCAGTTCTATATCAGACACGGTAAACAGCTGGTAAACCGGGTTTGGATTTTCGGGCGATGCGGTTTTAGGCTTTGGCGTTTCCGGCATATTTTTGTCGATCCTGCTGTCTGTTTTCCTGATCTCGTTCAACACGTCGTTCAGCTTTTTATTTTCGTTATCCACCGTCAGATTTTTCTCTTTCAGGTTATCCACTTTGGTTTGCAATTCGGTCAATTTCTGTTTGGCCTGCGAATAATTATTTCTGGAATCCCTGTTCTTTAAAATATCAGCTATTTCATTGCGTAGGCGGTAAAATTCAGCCAGTTTGATATCAAGCAGTATGTTTAACGAATCAGAATAGTTGAGTGTGGAATCCAGCTGTTTATCGAGATTGAGTAAATCGGCTGAATATATTTTTTGAAGGGAATCACCTAATGAACTGGCAGGAACCACAACCACGGGCATTTTAGGGGTACCCGCACTGTCTTCGGCTTTTGAATAAAATTTGTAACCCCAGGTCCAGATCAACACAAAAGATACCAATACCAACAGCAGCGATACTAATAATAGTAACAAAGATTTGGTATCTCTCATAGGTTGTTGTAAATGCTTTATTTATTTTACTGAATACTGATTTACAAAGGCCGAGATCCAACCTACAGAACCATTTTTAACCAGGAAGAATTTTTTACGCTCAACAACTCCGTCAAACTGTCTCATAATTTTCAACAGCAATCCGGTTCCCGACAACAGCGCACGTTGGTCAAAAACTTTATTTACCGTTTTTACATCTTTACCCACTTTTTCAGGGTCAACGGTATTCGGTGGCAGGGTTTTAACAAGGTAATAGTCGGAATACAGGCTTGGATTCCTGACCAGTTTATCTCTGAACTCCAACACTTCGTCGTAGGTTACCGTAATCACATCATTGTCGTTCAATTCGGGTGAAACCAGGGTTGCTACTGCCCAGGCAATTCCTCCGCTAAAAGCAATGTTATCACTTTTGGGAAATGCCCCGCTGGCATTTACTGCATAAATAATTTCGTCGTGCTCGGCACCTGCCAAAACCCTGCTCAATTGGCTGTTATAATTTTCGAGGCTGGTATTGTCACCCAGCATTTTGACTGCCGCGTTATTAGCGCTTTTTGTGCCCCAACTCAGTTCAAAAAGTTTAAAATCCTTTATGTTACCATAAGGGAAATATCCGCCCTTGGTATTACCGCTTCCAATATCAATCAAAAAAGTGTTGTATCGCCTCGATTCGGGTACAATGCCCAGATGCGATAAACGTGCTTCTTCCTCAACACTTATCACGGAGACTTTTCTGTCGGGCTCATTATTGATGTATTTAAAGGCGCTTATCAGTTGATCGATCCAGCTTTGTTTGTCGGCTTTTTGGGCCTGGATATATACACCGCTGCTAATAGCTGTAAAAATATTGGCGGCGGGTATCTTATTTTGTTTACTGGCAACTTCGTATAAACCATTTAGTGCGGCCAGGGTAGCCTGGTAAGTTGGTTGCGTAAACGAAATAAAATCAGTGTTAACCGACGTATCTTTTAAGATTCTGTAAGAGCTGTTATCAGCGTCGGTTCTGTTTATCTCCAACAAGCTCATTTTCACGCCTTTTGAACCCACTTCAATACCAGCAAATGCACTGGCATTCTCATATTTTTGAATGGCACTGGTTTGGGCCTGCGAAAAAAAATGCAGCAATAAAACCGCTAATCCGGTAGCAAAAAACTTTCGTGTAAAACTCCTGTTCATCCCGCTATAATTTGCTTAAAATTAATGAAATATAATGGGGCCATTTAGACTTATTGCCCATTGTGTAAAAAATGTGATTAACACACATACATCCGGCTGGTGGGCTTATTAAAACACAAAAAAAATCCAGATTTTGGAAAAGGTATAACCAACCTAAGCACCTGATTTTTTGCCGAACCGGTTGAAAATTTCTACCTGATTGTTTGCTTTTATCGGATATTCTCTTTATTTTGTTAAAGAAATCACAAATTTTGATGATCAATTGACAAACTTTTACGAATTTTTTAATTCGTGACCCCCTGGAAACAGAAAATTAGGTAACTAAATTTTTTAATCTAAAATTCCAGTGTATGAAAAAGTTTTATTCTTCTACTATTAAGGATGTTGTTACTGCTATCGGCATTATTGCAGGTTATTATGCCTTGATGGCGCTTATTGTAACAGTTGCCTGGTAACATCTGCTAAAAAAAGTAAAGCCTTATTCCTGAATGGTTAGGAATAAGGCTTTTTTTTAAATGCGTTTGCCTGCTAAATCAGTTAAAACTAGGCCAGGATTATTTTTTCCATGATATCACCACCCCGTATATCGTCAATGATATCGAGACCTTCAACAATTTTTCCAAAACAGGTATGTACACCATCCAGGTGAGAGGTATTTGAACGATTATGACAGATAAAGAACTGCGATCCCCCGGTATTTAAACCCCGGTGTGCCATCGACATTACTCCCCGATCATGTACTTGTTTACTCCCTTTTAACTCGCAATTGATGGTGTAACCCGGTCCGCCCGACCCGGTTCCGCTGGGGCAACCACCCTGGATCATAAAATTGGGTATCACCCGATGAAAGCTTAATCCATTGTAAAAACCCTCCCCGATCAACTTTTTAAAATTCGCCACCGCTATGGGTGCGTCGTCATCATATAATTCAAAAGTTAGAATCCCCTTGTTCGTGTGAATTTCGCCCCGGGTTAATGTAACATCACTCATGTTCTTTTAATTTTTTAGATTAGTATAAAGGTCCAGGAACTGCTTTCCAACTTTACCGAAACTGAATTTTTCGGCTGTGGCATTTGCGATCCCGGTTTTGTCAAAGGTATTCTTTTGCTCAATAAACTGTTTCAATTTTTCGGCCAGGGCAGCCGGATTTTCGCCTTCAGCAAAAATTCCGTTTATGCCCTCCGTTACCAATTCGTGAAACACGCTTAAATCACTCACGATAACCGGCACCCCACAGGCATTGGCTTCAATCAAAACACAACCAAAAGTTTCGAAACGCGAATACAGGATCAGTGCATCCGATTGTTGTATCGCTTTCGATAAAATATCGTGATCAACTTCTCCCCGGATGAAAACCCCGTTTTGCAGACCGGAATCTATAATTAAATTTCTGATCGATTTGTTCATTGGCCCAAACAATTCCAATTCCACAGTGGGTTCATTTTTCAACATACTACATGCCTCCAGAATAGCCTCTGTATTCTTTTGGTAGATCATGGTGGAAATATGAATAAACCTCGTTGCAGCCATTTGCTCTTTTTCAGCGGGCTGAAAAAGATCGGTGTTTACTGTGTTGGGAATGACCAAACTGTTTTTTATATGATACCGTTCAACCATGTACTTTTGAAAATAGGCCGATACAAACGTGCATACCTTTGCATTCGAAATAATTTTTTGCCAGTAATACCGGTAAATAAAATGGTAATTTTTAATGTTAGGCCTTGCTTCCGGCAGGTAGCCGCCCCAATGCTCGGACAGAATATAAGGCACTTTGTATTTTCTTTTGATCCACAAGGCAGTTAATCCCGCCTTCATAGCCATGTGCAGGTGAATAAATCGGGGCATGCCATGGTCTCTAATATATTGTTTTACGGCCTGTTTTAACAGGCGCCTGTATCTTAAGCCAGACAATAACCGGTCGAGAATTTTAATGGACGTAGTAAACGGCTTATAATAAATGATCTTTTCGCGCAGGCAACGGGTACCGCAATCAATTTCCCTTAATTCACTTTTGAATAAGCCCGACGAATCTTTAACTACATGTACCAGGTCAATATCGCAGTACCTGGCCGTGGCCATGGCATGGCGTTGAATAAAGTCCCCATCGAACGGGTGAACTTTTGATGGATAATTACTGGCCAGCCACAAAACTTTCATGTTCATTTTTTAAAATTACGGTTTCACGCCAATCATATTGAATCCGAAATCATCGGTTGTTGTTACTTTATTTTTGGTATACCCTTTCCTGGCAAACCAGTCCGCAACTTCAGCGTGTTCGTGTTCCGAACGATATTGAGGCGTAAACCAATCCAGAATATTCACCATCATCTCCCGGCTGTTCTGCTTATTCCCTTTCCATCTTTTGATACAATAACTTACCGGAAAAATGGTAAACCGGTATAAATAATATTGTACCCCCAGCGGCAGTTTCGACGTAAACTTCCGGATCCAATTGAACAAATTGTGAATCACATCCCTGCGGGGATGATACAGCCAAACACTCAATTTTCCTGCTTCTTTTACGATTGGTTCTATACAGTTAAACGCATGCGCTGCATTGGCTGTATGTATCAATACCCCGCTGCAATGTACCAGATCAAAATGCCCGAACAAAAGTGGAGGATAATGCACATCACCCTCAATAAAATGTAGGTTCGCAAATTGGTTTCTTTTGTATGCTTCTTTCATACTATCCGCAAAATCCATGGCCACCAGGGTTTTGCAAAATGGTGCAATTAACACGTCCAGTTTCCCGTTTCCACAACCCGCGTCAAAAATAATTTTATGAGCCAGCGTTTCCCTGATTTCATCAGTTTCTTTTAAAAACCGGGCAACCATGGCTTCATCATCAGCATCCCAGGTTTTGTCCGCATCGTATTGATAAACTGACCATTCTTTGGCAAAACTTTTCTTTGTGCGTTTATTTTTTTTTAGGGCTTCCTTTATCAATTCAGGGTATTTGTTCAGCAAACCTGTTTTCCGGTTTTCATAATCTGCATCGGCCTGTTTCAAAAATGAGGCATGATCCAAAAAAGCTTCAACGGTCAACCTGGGGATGCCGCCGATAACCGGGTAAAACCAATCAGCCGTTGCATATAAAACAGCTTCATCCATAATATCCCGGTTTTCGCCATCAAGTAATTTCGCAGTTCTTTTAACCAGTTTTACCGTTAATTCTGAATGGGTAACCGGGCAACGCAATAAAGGGACCAGGGATTCCAGCATTTCGTCAGGGTATATTTGGTTCTGAATAATTGGTTTTAATTTTTCCCATGGTACACTTATTTAGCCAGGATCATCATGGAATAACCACCCCATGCTTTTGCACTCCAGTGTTTATTGATCATAAAGGAAAAATTTCGCAATGTTTTTTTTACTGATCTTTTTAGCGAATTGGCCTCATCAACATCAACAACCGGTTTGCTGTACACCCAGTCAATGATCTCATAACCGGTGTCCTGCAACGCCCATTCAACCATTTCTTTGCTGAAATAATGTATATGCCCAACCGACCGCCTTTGTTGAAGCAATACATGTGGTTTCATCACGGTTCGGCAACACAGATCCAGGGGAATATGAAAAACAAAATAATTGCTTTTATTCTTCAGCTTTCTTAAAAATCCATAATAATCGTCAACATGTTCCAGTACATCAATAACCAACATCAGTTCAGTAGATATATATTCTTCGGCCGTAAAGTCTTTGTTGTAAAACGATAATTTATCGGTTGTTTTTTTACCAGCCAGTTCAATCGCCTGCGGCGATATATCATAACCGGTAAGCTTTTCGATCCGGGGATCTTTTTTGGCAAGTTGCACCAGATTTTCCCCGGCACCACAGCCGATCTCAATTACCTGTTTTGCTTCAACCCGGTTTTTTTTCAGCAGGTTGATCATAATATCTGTTTTCCAGGCCGCATCGGCAATATCCCAGGTAGGGTTATTTTTAAAATACTCCCCGTTTGTATATAAATCGTTACTGCTTATTTTCATTTTCTTTGTTACGTAATAATGAAACGCTATGCCTGATCTGCTTCCAGTCCGATCTTCTAAAGATAAAAAAATTGGCGACGGAACAGGGATATTCTTTTCTAAAAACGAATATGATATACACCTGGTAAACGATATAACCCATACTGCTGATCATGGCTGCCGCGTTGATACCATATGCCGGAACAAAAAAAATATCCCCGATTAATATTACAACCAGCGCCAGCAACGACCCGGTGATATTAATCCCGATTTGATTTCTTCCGGCGAAATAAGCAGTTACCGTAAATATGCCCGACAAAGCTAAAATGCCGGGTATCAAAAATAAAAAAGGCTGGTACATGGCCGTAAAACTTTCACCAAAAACAAAAGGGAACAGCCAGCTACCGGTAATGGCTAAAACGGCCGTTATGAGGAGGTAAACGAAAAAGATGGTTCGGGATAAGAGTGTCAGCAATATATGTATCTTTTCTTTGTGCCCGCCGGCAGTCATCGGGAACACCGCACTTGCCAGGATCGTGGGCAGTATAAAAAACAAATGTACCAGTTTTGAAACCTGTATATAATTTCCCAATTCATCAGCCGTGCAGTATTTCTCTACAAAAAAATAATCGATCCTGTATAACAGAAAAAAAATAAGGTTGCCGGTAAATGCCAGTCCGCAGTATCGTAACAACATCTTATATTCAGCCCGGGATAAAAACTGCAGCAGGCTTCCCTGTATATATTTAAGTTTAGTGGCTATGGCTAAACATAGCCCCTGCACAAAATAAGACCCGAAATACACATAAAAATAATTTTCGTTATTGATAGCCGGCACTATCGACCTGCCTCCATAAGGGATCAATATGACCAGGATCAGGGTGCCGGCAATAATGACAATACTGGGTATTTTAAAATTATTATCCGCATAAAAAAATCCTGAACAATAGGTTATTAAGAGGTTACCGCTGATATAAAGAACAGAAGAATACAGCAGAAGTGTTTTTGGTATGAAGGGATGATCTTCATAAAAAAAATAGAAAATGATTAAAAAGCTCATCAGGCCTGTAAACAACGACCAAACAATGGAAAAATTAAAAAGCCTTGTTGCCGGAATCTCTTTTTTAGCTGCGAAATAAATGATCCCCGACTCCAGGCTGAGACTGGACACCAATAAGATCAGGGCATAAATACTGCCCAGGTAATATACTGCCCCGCTAACAGCCGCCTCAAAATGGCGGGCTATTACTATATTGATCACAAAGGCGGAGATATAATACAAACCACGCCATACCATGGATTGCCATAAAACCTTTGCAGCGTGCATAATGAAGATGGTTTGTTTACTAATACTGGTTCAAAATCTTATATTTGACAAATTCAAATTTAACGGAATAGTCCAGTAAATAGATAAAAACAACCGGCGTTTATAAATATGGCACTGTTACGAAAAATTAATGCGAAGGCTAAAACGGAAATCAATACCGGGTTTGGAATAAATGCGTCGGACTATGGCGGCCGTTTCGTAAATAAAAACGGAAATCCCAATATTGAAAAAAGAGGTGTTCAGTTTTTTGAAAAAATAAGCTGGTTTCATTCGATGCTGGAATTGCCCAGGTGGAAATTCTTTGCCTTGATCTTTGCCTTCTATGTTATCGTAAACTTCCTGTTTGCACTGATCTATTACTTTATGGGTGTTGAGCATTTAACCGGTATGAACACCAATAGTGAGCTGGATAAATTTGGTGAAGCTTTTTTCTTCAGCGCACAAACCTTTACAACGGTTGGCTATGGCCGCATAAGCCCGTCGGGCTTTGGCACCAGTGCCGTTGCCGCTATTGAGGCATTGATCGGGCTATTGAGCTTTGCTTTGGCTACCGGTTTGCTTTACGGCCGCTTCAGCAAACCTACGGCCCATATCAGGTTTTCGGAGAACGCCGTGATCGGCCCTTATAAAGACATCAGCGGTTTCATGTTGCGCATCGCGCCTTTTAAGAATATTACATTGACTGATGCCGAAGCCAAATTAACCTTAGGTATGGTGTTGGAAGAAAACGGCGTTAAAAAAAATAAGTTCTTTCCGTTAGACCTGGAACTGAGCACAGTCAACTCGTTAACACTAAGCTGGACCATCGTTCACCCCATTACCGAAGAAAGTCCGTTGTATGGATTCACGGAGGCTGACTTCAATAGTATCCAGGGCGAGTTCATTGTTTATATCAAGGCCTTTGACGACAAGTTTAGCACAACCGTTGTAGCCCGCAGTTCGTACATTTTCAAAGAAATAGTCGTGGGTGCTAAATTTATTCCCATGTATCATCAAAACGAATTGGGAAATAAGACTATCCTGGACCTGGAAAAACTGAACAGCTTTGTGCCGGCTTCAATAAACAGCCAACTTATCACGATAGACAAAGTTGTGAATTCCTGATTATTTTAAACTATTGATAATGGCGGCAAAATCTTCGGCTACCAAACTCGCTCCGCCAACCAATCCCCCATCCACATCAGGTTGCGCAAAAATAGCCGCGGCATTATTCGCTTTTACACTGCCACCATATAAAATGGAAATGCTGTCGGCAACAGCCGCTCCATATTGATTTGAGATCACGTTGCGAATATGGGCATGCATTTCCTGGGCCTGTTCATTGCTGGCGGTTTTACCGGTGCCGATCGCCCAAATGGGTTCGTAGGCGATAACAAAACCGGTTAATTGTTCGGCCGATAAATGAAATAAACTTTCTTTCAATTGCGTTTCAACATAACTGTTTTGTGATTCAGTCTCCCGTATCGAAAGCGGTTCGCCGCAACAGAAGATCGGTTGTAACCCATTCTCCAGGCAAATATTTATTTTGCCAGCCAGCATAGCATGGGATTCATTAAAATACTCCCGACGCTCGCTATGGCCCAGTATTACATAATCAACGGCAATGCTTTTCAACATCTCTGCACTTACTTCGCCTGTATAAGCGCCACTTTTTTTATCAGAACAGTTTTGGGCAGCCACAAAAACGTTCTTCCTGCCGGCGAGTTTACTTTTTATATTCACCAGGTAGGGAAAGGGTACGCCAAATACCGCTTCCTGGTTTTCATTAAGATCATGTGGTGTTGCCAGTAATGCATCCATCAGTATTTCTGCCTCTTGCAGGGTTAAATTCATTTTCCAGTTTGCAGCAGCAATTTGTTTACGCATAATTCAGTTGGTTTAATAAAGTTTGTAAATATCGGTCAAAATTTGTTTTTCCCTATCCGTGATCGTCTGGTCTTTTAGTTTTTTCCAGTTATCGATATCAACAAATGCTTTTTTCAATTTGTATTTGGTGATCCCGTCAACACCCCAGGAGAAATTGGCAATCAGTTTGGGCGTTAATCCCGGTGCTAAAATATTGCAACAAACACCTACCGTGGTTCCTGTATTAAACGACGTGTTGATAGCTGCTTTCGAATAATCGCCCATCAACAAACCACCCTTGGTACCGGCACCTACTTCTCTTTTATCAGCATCTACCCAGAATTTTACCTCCCCGGCATTATTTTTTACGTTGCTGTTGGTGGTTCCGGCGCCCAGGTTGCACCACTCCCCTAAAACACTGTCGCCCAAATACCCGTCATGCGCTTTATTACTATATCCAAACAACACCGAATTCTTAATTTCACCGCCAACCGTACAATGCGGCCCGATGGTGGTAGCACCGTATATCCTGGTTCCCATTTTTACAACGGCGCTTTCGCAAATAGCTACCGGCCCCCTGATCAAACTGCCTTCCATGATCAGTGCATTTTTGCCGATATAAATTGGGCCCTCACTGGCGTTTAATACACAATGTTCCAGTTTTGCACCAGCTTCAATAAATACCTGGGATGGGTTGGTGATCTTATTTGTTGGGGATGGTGTTTTTGCTTTACGGCGGGAACAAATCAAATCAAAATCTTCCCTGATGGCCAAATCGTTCATTTGAAAAATATGCCAAGGGTAATGAATAGCATGCATTGGACCTTTGTAATCAACAGAACGGTTTATTTTGATCTGGTGCAGGGCCTGCACTTCCTTATTTGAAAATTTAAACGCAACACCGCCTTCGGTGGCAGAGGTCAGGAATTCGCCATTATTAAGTTTTTTGATCTTTTCAATGATCGTTTTCGAAGGCAGCACATTGGCGTGTACCAACAGGTAATCGTCTTTGCCAATGCCCTTATCGATCTTTATTGATCGTTCAGTATCCAGGAAATGATCTTCCCATTTATCGGCGGAATCGATCTTTAAATACCGCTCCCATTTTTCACGGATGGTTAAGATACCCACCCGGATATCCTGGATATGTCTGGTATAGGTAAAAGGATGCAGGTTTTCGGGTTTACAGTATTCTTCTGTGAAAATGATTCGGTGCATATGGTAAAACTACTAAGAAGAATGTAAAAATTAATAAACGAGCCTATGAATTAAGTCATTGTTCATTAACTGAATTTATCGTATTGCCGTTTAGTGCAACCATGGCTACCGGGATTGGCGTAAAAAAAATCCCCCCGGAGAACCGGAGGGACTTAAAGTATAGCCATGAAAAACAAACTTTAAATAAAGATAATGATCTCTATTAAATTATTTTGCCTTTTTTTCGTACCGCTTATTGAATTTATCAATTCTACCCGCAGTATCTACCAATACGTTTTTACCGGTATAAAAAGGGTGAGAAGTATTTGATATCTCCAGCTTAATTACCGGATACTCATTACCATCATCGAAAACTACTGTTTCTTTTGAATAGGCAGTTGAACGACTTAAAAACTGGGTACCATTACTCATGTCTTTAAAAACCACTAACCTGTAATTTTCCGGGTGAATTCCTTGTTTCATATTTTTATTATTTTATATACGGATTTTGCCGTATAATTATTAGAAAAAGGCAAAATTAAGCCTTTTTTCTATTAAAATAGAAAAAAGTGGAAATGACTTAATGGACAATTGATAATTCCTCCAAATTCGGGTTATCTGCCTTCAGGAATACTACCTTAAATCCAAAACATTATCCATTATCCTATATCCATTATTCCATTATCCATTATCAATTACCTCCTAGCTTTTCATATTGATATACTGAAGCGCAATACCTAAATCCCAGCCTTTGGTAGCCTGAATCACCTCCTGCAGATCGTCAATTTTTTTGCCGGTTACCCGAATAATATCGTCCATGATGGCTACCTGAACCTTTAAACCGCTGTCCTTTATCAGTTTCACGATCTTTTTAGCATCTTCCTGCTTGATCCCGTTTCTTACAGGCACTTCCTTTTTTACAATTTTGCCGCTTGGATAAGGCTCTTTGCTCAGATCGTATACCTCGGCAGCCAGGCCCTGTTTCATGCTGCGACTGATCATCACATCAGTGATCTGATTTATTTTCATATCACTGTCGGCCTCCAGGTTCACTTTAAACTCTTTTTTATTGAGTTCAATTAATACGTGAGAACCTTTGAAGTCGAATCGATTACTTATTTCCTTGGATACCGTGTTGATGGCATTATCGAGCGTTTGCAGATCAACTTTACTAACTAAATCAAATGAAGCCATAGCAGATATTTTTATCAAAAATATCGAAAGATCGGCGAATTTAAAAATGCCGGATATTGAAACTGTCTACAAATTGAGCACAGGTTCAATATCCGGCATTAATCATTACCTTTTACTGTTAGCTACCACTTTTCACCCTGTTTTGTTCTTCACTGGCGCCGCTGTTTCTCCTGCCACTGGTTGCTTTTAGTTTCCCTTTATTAAAACGATAACTAAACGTAAGACTCACTGCACGGCTATCATTTACATTTTTGAACTGGATATCAACATTGCCGTATTGACTGGAACCTTTAAAAATACCACCGGCAAAAATATCGCGAACGTTTAAACGTAAACTGCCCTTGTTTTTCAGGATCTGTTTGCCCACACCGGCATTAACCTGCAATATGGGTTGGATAAAAATAACGCCTTCCATTCCTTTGCTTCGGTAGAATCCGCTCAACTCGGCCGACCAACCTTTCCCAAACTTAAATTGTTGTTGTATCTGTGTTTGAAAAGCTGTTAAGCCGATGGAGATCTCATCATTGTTAACCATTCCTTTAAAATGATTGTTATACACATTAGCATAGACGTTGGCCGTCCACCATTTTGTGATCGATTTGTTTGCACTTACGGCAAGTCCTATTTGTTCGCTCTTGGCAATATTTGCTTTTTTAATAAATGTTTCATTGGTCAACTCGTTCTGCTCAAATACCTGTTGAATGATATTATTGGTATTGGTATAATTGATGGTGGTCGTCAGGAACCCTTTGTAGGTATGACTTAGCTCAATATTGTGGGCAAACTGGGGGCTTAAATTAGGGTTTCCCTGTTCGTAGGTATACCGGTCCAGGAAATGAACAAAAGGGTTCATGTCTTCATAATCAGGACGCTCAATTCTGCGGCCATAATTGATGACAAACTGATTTTTTTCATTGGCCGTATATTGAAAATAGGCCGTTGGAAATAATTGGGTATAGGACCTGTCGAACCGGGTTTCGGTGTACTCAAACTTATCCAGTAATTTATTAAATGTGTATCCTTTCGAGATACCGCTGGAGTTTGTATTCTCTGCCCGCAAACCAAGCTGCATACTCCATTTTTTACCCAGGGGCCTGCTATAATTCACATAGGCTGCATTTATGTTTTCTTCATAGATAAAATGATTGCTTCTTCCGCTGTCCAACACATTAAACCCGTTTTTTAAACTGTCGTAACGTGCATCGTTATCATTATTTACAAAACTTGTTTTAAACCCGGCTTCCAATTTGGCATCTTTTTTTAACGGAAGTGTGTAGTCGATTTTGCCACTGTATATTTTGATATTGGTGGGCAAGGTGCCGTTCAACACTTCGGGGCCTCTTTTGATATTACCCGCATTATCATAATACGTACTGGTAAGAGGCTGCACACTGGTTGCTTTATATTGAATAAAGTCCAGATCAGCTGTGATCTCCTGTCCGGCAGAATCCAGCTTGGTCCTTACATTAACATTACCGCTGAAATTCCTCCATTTTTCTTCGTTTTCTGTATAGGCTTTGGTTTGCTCTGTTAACAGCCCGTTAGGATCGTATATTAATGTATTGGTGTTGCTTGTCCAGGTGCTGGGATTATAGAATCCGTTTAGAACAACACCGATCGTTGTTTTTTCAGATACCGTATAATCCATCCCAATTTTTGCATTATAATAATTCCGCTGATTGTTCATATCAGACTGCTGATCAAAAATTGATTTGATATTTTTTGTATTCACATCCCTGAAATTTCTTAAGATGTATAATTCCTGGCTTCTGCGGTTATAGTTGTAATTGAAGTTGCTGAATACATTCACTTTTTTATTGCGATAGTTAAAACTTAATGACTCATTTAAACGGGCGAACCTGCCCTGGGTATAACCGCTCGTTATATTTCCGTTGTATCCGAATTGCTTGTTCTTTTTGATTTTGATATTGATCACCCCGGCATTACCTGCCGCATCATATTTTGCCGGCGGGTTGGTCATGATCTCGATCTGGTCTAGCTGAGCCGCGGTCATGTTTCGTAACATATTGGCCAGATCGGGGCCGCTTAAATAACTGGGCCGGCCATCCAGGTACACAATAACACCGGCTTTTCCTTTCAGGCTGATATTTCCATCCTTATCAACTGAAACACCCGGTGCTTTTTCCAGCACTTCCAAAGCCGTACTTCCGGCGCTGGTTATTGATGCATCCACATTTACGATTGTGCGGTCAAGTTTTCTTTCAATCAATGGTTTTTTCGAGGTAATCACAACTTCCTGCAACCCTTTGGCGGCCGGAATAAGTTGCAGCATACCTACATTTGCATCAGGCTTGCCGGCATTAACTTCAAATGCATCACTATAGGTTTTTGAATGGCCTATTGATGTGGCTAAAACCAGGTAATTTCCATCTGCAATGTTTTCGAAAGAGAAATTGCCGGTCTTGTCGGTTACGGCTACTTTAACTAAAGCCGAATCCCTGGCTTTTAAGAGAGAAACTGAGGCGGCATCAATGATCTTTTGATTTCCTCCGTCTTTAATACTTCCGGTTACTTTATTACCGGTTTGGGCATGACTGGCTATGGCGATGCCTATAGCAGCCAAAAGGCTGAAAAGTTGTTTCATGGCTATACTTTTTTGTTTTATCCCGATGGCTGTCGGGTGCTATTAAATAATGTAGTTATATACTTTGATAACTACTTCACAAAAGTAAGTACTTGGCTTTGCATAGTACATTGGTTTGTAGTGAACGGTCAATTTCAGTGATATTCGGTCACATAGCATTAGACGTGACACTTGAAAAAAGGTTACAGAACGAAGGAGAAGAAATTTTTAGTCTTGATTGGCGGCCCTTTTCTTAACAACTACGATTAATATAATACCTGCCAGTACCAGTGCTGCCGAAATCAATTCGGCTTGTGTGGGATGAAATCCAAATATGGAATAGGTATTATTCACCCGGATCAATTCTACGGCAAATCGTTCCAACCCGTTAACGATCAGGTACATACCAAACATTACACCCGGTACTTTTATGCGTTTACGAACAGCCCAAAGTAATAAAAACAATAAAGTACAGGCAATGGTTTCGTAAAAGGGCGTAGGAAATACGGGTTGCGGCAGTGCCCGGCAATGCTCTTCCTCGCAATTTGCCATCTGAACACCGTCTTTGTTTACATTATGGGGGTAGGTATAAGCAACCATCCAAACCGGGATAAATGAAGGCGCTTTAAACGACCTGTGGGGAACTTTCTCCAATGATTCATATGTTCGGTCGGTGATTTGAATTAAAGCCGAATCCTTACTCAACACCTGCCCACTTAAATAATAGGCAGCATTTTTATTTAATTGTTTTTGATAGTCGCCGGGTGCAGCTTCCACCACATTTCCTTCTGCATTCACAACATAGGCGCTGTTAAAAACACCCCAGTCGCCATCTCCCGAAACCTGACAACCAATACGGCCAACCGCATAAGCCAGTAACAGCGCTAATCCCGCTGCATCAACCAGGTGAATGATCTTGATACCTTTTTTGTAGGCATACCAGCAAATGGCAATGGCAGCCACTATTAAGCCACCATAAAAAGTTAGTCCGCCCATGGAAAAAAGACGGCCGATCGGATCTTTCACAAAATCACTCCAGTTTTCGAGGTTATCGAAAATTTTGGCGCCAATGATACCGAAGATCAAACCCAAAATGATGATATCACCTACCCGGTCGTGCGGCCAGATGCGCACATTGCGTCGTTCGGGCTCTTTGAGTTTTTGTTTGTTCTTATCCCACCATTTTAACCAGGCTAAAAATACAGCTGTCAATAAACCGCCTATTATACTGCCGCTGCCCGAGAAAATATAATCCTGGGCATTTGAGCCGGCGGGCATACTAAAAAACACCCCAAATATTTTGTACCCGAAAATAAAACCAACCACTGCGTTAATCAAGATCTCCGTCATAGATGCCGGTTCGCCCACAGTGATCATTTCTTCCCTGGGCGATAACAACCCCAGTTTTTCCTTACGTTGCATCTCTTTGCTTAACACTATAGCAGCGGTTACGAAGCCCATGGCTACCATCAGTCCGAACGTATTGAGTAAACTTAGTCCGTGCCATTCTACACCAAACCAATCTTTGAAAATATAGTATAAGTTGGGATACATCTGTTCAGTTTAGTTTTAACATTCCGAACTGCAATATACTGATTCGCTCATTATTTCAATCGCCAAACAGGCATATAGATAAATGGAGACGATAAAAAAGCCTCCTGTAAAATCAGGAGGCTTGTATCAGGTGTTTATAAAACAAATTAATTACAATGCTGCTCAAAAGCACCAATCAGGTTCTCCGCAATCATTTGTGCACTGCGGCCTTCAATATTATGACGTTCAATATAATGTACCAATTTACCATCTTTAAATAAAGCAATGGCCGGCGATGACGGCGGATAAGGCATTAAATGCTCCCTCACTTTATTAACGGCTTCCACATCAAAACCAGCGAAACTGGTAGTGATGTTGTCAGGCTTTTTTGCCGCATTATGAACAGCCATTAAAACACCCGGACGTGCAGTGCCTGCACTGCAGCCGCAAACCGAGTTGATCATCACCAGGGTCGTTCCTTTTTCGGCCAGCGTGGTTTCAACAGCTTCGGCGGTCAATAATTCGGAAAAGCCATTTTCGGTTAACTCTTCTTTCATGGGTATTACAATTTCTTCTGGATACATAGTTCTGTTTTTTATTTTTATTCAGTGCAAAATTACACTCTTCTTTATTAAAACATCGTTACCGGGAAATACATTTCCCAATATCGACATTTAAATATTCGGAAATACTGTCATGTAAAAAATAACAAACCGGCCATTCTGTCTATTTTAGAAATGAAAAATTGCAATATTGTCTTTAAAAATGGATTGGAATATAATTTGACCAATATAATCAGCAGACAATAAAATTAAAAACCTCAAAAAATAAAAGCTATGACACTCGTAAAAGTTAACAACCCCATCAACAAAACCTTTGATGGCCTGATGAACGAATTATTTAATGATTTGCCGGTAAGTTTTGGTAAAACCATCCGGGAAGATGTGCTGCATTTTCCGCCCGCAAACATTGTTGAAAAAGCAGATGCTTATCAAATTGAAATGGCAGTGCCGGGTTTGGAGAAAAAGGATTTTGAAGTAAAGCTCGACGGCAAAGTATTAACCATCAGTGCTGAAAAGAAAACCGAGACAGCCGCGGAGAATGAAAAAATGATCCGCAAAGAATTTGGTTACAAATCTTTCAAACGGAGTTTTACACTTGATGAAAAGATTGATGCAGCCAAAATTGCCGCCAGGTACGAAAACGGAATTTTGAAGCTGGAACTTCCTAAAAAAGAAGAAGTGAAGAATGAAGCGAAAGCGATTGTGATTCAGTAAAAGTTTAGTTTTTTTTCATAAATACATACAGTTGGTTTGGTCTCGTTAACCCGATGGCTATCGGGTACGGGGAATCGGTCTTCCCAATTTTGGGAAGACCCTTTTTTTATTCGCAGTTAATTTTACGCCGCGTATCAATAATGTATTGAATTTTCCATTCGCCTTTTACGCGTACCAATTGAAAAGAGTTTACACCGCAATGGCTGAATTTTCCACTAAAATAAAATTTATAGGGAGTCCATACACTGGCCAGATCAGCATCTATGTTGATGGTTTCAAAGCTGATCTGTTCATCAGCAGCGCCCGCAGGTAAACTGCTGATACTTTCAATGAATCCGGCAACAGGTTCATTTTTTACGACTATCTCACCCGTTTTATTCTTACCGATGGTTTGCAAAATGGCGCTGTCTGCAAAAACAGATCCCAGTAAAGCCGCATCGCCGTTTTTCATGGCAAAAAAAAGGTTGTTGATCACTGTTTTTACAGAGTCTTCCGTTGTTTGTGCTTTTGCAAATACTACCACAAAAGTTAGTGCCAGGATGAATGACAGTTTTTTCATAAAATTTATTTATAGCCCAAGATCTTCAGCATGCTTTGCGAAGTTTGTTCTTTGGCATATACCCACTCCACCAATTTCCCGTTTTTATCCCGTTCAATGATTACGTGTTTTGGCGATGGTATCATGCAATGTTTGATCCCGCCATAACCACTGATCTGATCCTGGTAAGCACCGGTATGGAAGAAACCAACATACAAGGGTTCTTTATTCGATTCAAGCTTTTCTTCGTTAGTTGTTTTCACTTTTGGTAAAAAAACTTCGTTGATATGTTCTTCAGAATCATAATAATCATGTCCGTCGCAGGTAATACCCCCTAATACAATACGTTGGTATTCGTTATCCCATTTATTGATGGGTAACATGAGGAATTTTTCGCCAATGCCCCAGGTATCGGGCAACGTGGTGATAAAAGAGGAGTCTATCATATACCAGGTTTCGCGGTCGTTCTGTACTTTTTCGCCGATAACACTGAAGATATGCGCCATGCTCTCCCCAACGGTAAAGCTTCCAAACTCGGTATAAATATTGGGCATGGGCACTTTTGCCTTTTTACATCCGGTTTTAATATTGCGAACGATCTCATTGATCATAAACTGGTAATCGTAATTAAAACCCAGCGAATGTTTTATGGGAAAACCACCACCGATATTGATGGAATCCAATTCGGGACAAATTTTCTTTAGCTGGCAATACAGGTTAATACTTTTCTGCAATTCGCTCCAGTAATAAATATCGTCTTTGATGCCTTTGTTCAAAAAGATATGCAGCATCTTCAACTGGAATTTGTCTTCATTTCCTTCAATCTCATCAACATAAAATTCCAGTACGTCTTTTGCTTTTATGCCCAACCTGCTGGTGTAAAACGGAAAAGTAGGCTCTTCCTCAGCTGCGATACGGATACCCAGTTTGAAAGGCTCTCCCGTTCGGATATTCCGTTTGTACATATTCAGCTCCTCTTTGTTATCCAGTACCGGTATCACATTTTTAAATCCATCATTAATGAGCTTGGCAATTCGACTGGTATAATTTTTTTGTTTAAACCCGTTGCAAATAATATGGATGTCCTTGGTGATCTTTCTTTTTTTGTGCAGCGAATTAATAATGTCAATATCATAAGCGTATGATGTTTCAAGATGAATATCATGTTTTAAAGTCTCTTCCACAATAAAACTAAAATGTGAGCTCTTTGTACAATAACTATAATGATACTTGCCTTCGTATTTATGCTTTTTAAAAGCATTGGCGAACATCTTTTTTGCTTTATTAATCTGCATACCAATTTTAGGCAAATAACTGAGTTTTAACGGCGTGCCATGTTTATCAATGAGTGCTTTAATATCCACATCATTATATTGCAGGTAATCATCTTTCAGTTTAAAATCTTCCTGCGGAAAATTGAATGTCTGTTGTACAAGGCTGTCGTAAGTATTGTTCATTAATTGATTTACCTGTTTTTGGTTAGTGATAATTTCAGCAAAAATAGCTGAATACTGATATTTATGGCATAAAAAAACCGGCTGCGATAAAATCACAACCGGTTCGGTATGTTTAAGCAGGCAGTGTTACTTAACCGACTCGATCAATTTCTTAAATGTTTCGGGCTCATTCATGGCCAGGTCGGCCAACACCTTACGGTTCAGGTCGATCCCTTTAACAGACAGTTTATTGATGAACTGGCTGTACGTCATGCTGCCTTCTTCCCTTACGGCTGCATTAATACGGGCGATCCACAACGTGCGGTACTCACGCTTCTTTAATTTACGGCCAACGTAGCTATACGTTAAACCTTTCTCCATTACGTTTTTGGCAACGGTGTATACATTTTTACGCTTACCATAGTATCCTTTGGCAGCTTTTAATATTCTTTTGCGGCGTGCCCTGCTGGCTACTGCATTTACTGAACGTGGCATATCTTAATTTTTTTAAAGTTAATAGTTTGATTAGCTGTTGGCTGTTAGCGCTTAGCTATTAGCGACGAGCTGGTGGGTTATTTCATACCCAATAGTCTTTTTACAAAATGCATGTTTGGATCACTCACAACACCCATTTTACGCATATTACGTTTACGTTTTTTGGATTTTTTTGTCAAGATGTGACGTTTGAAAGCTTTTTGGAACATGATCTTACCGGTTCCGGTAACTTTAAAGCGCTTCTTGGCGCTGCTGTTGGTTTTAACCTTTGGCATTACATAACTGTTTTTAGTTACTCCCTACTGGCGGTTCCGAAACTTCGGGACACTTGTTGAGCCTTGTGGGAAATGTCTGAAAAAGAGAGTTTTCTTTTTCGGGCGGCAAAGATAGGGCAAAATTGCCATAATAGGCAAGCGCTGAGGAAGTTTTTTTTGCTGTGGCCACTTTGCTGATATTATGCAGTATTGTTGCTGCCGGGATAAAAATTCGTTTCGTACGGGTGGGGAATCAATACCTACAACCAATATGACCAACCAGGGCGCAAAATATGCATTTTGCGCCCTGGTTAGTACCCAAACACATATACATTTATTTTGGCATAGCATTCATCACTTCCTGCAAACACTCGTTCAGCTTTTTATTATAGGCTTCTTCGGCAGGTTTATCATTTTTTAGCTTCACAAAGTTTTCGCCCTGGATTTTTGAACATTCCAGCCATATCTTTTTACGCTCAGGGTCCTGCCGCTGCATGCCCTTGGTCTTCATCCGGCAATCACAAACCTCGTCGGCAAGTGCGGTTCCGTCTACTTTAGATTGGCAACCAATGGAAAGCAGCATTACCATCAATGCCGCAAAAACAAAATAATTTTTCATTGTAACAATTTTTAAGTTTATAATCTGATTAGGTGATCTGTAATTACCGGCAGCCTGACTATTTTCCTGCCGTAAGTTCGTCCAGGCATTCCTTCAGTCGTTTACTGTAGGCTTTGGCAGCATCTTTATTACCGGTTAGTTTTTTAAAATTGGCACCCTGCAGATCAAGGCAGGATTTCCATATTTTCATTCTTTCAGGATCATTGTATTTCATGCCTTTTGTTTTCCATTTACAATCGCATACTTCATTGGCAAGCACAAGCCCGTCAACTTTTTTTTCCCCGCCACAGGCATACAGGATACCCGTAATGGCAATCAGCGCAATAACTTTTTTCATTTTTCGTGAGTTTACGTGATGAATCAGTCTTTCGGACAAAGTTTTTTCCGGTCGGAAAAGGAATTAATGAAATTGATGGCATCCTGGTCCTGCCGCACACCAAGATCAAGGTTATACAATTTTATTTTTTCCTGCGGAACGCCGTCTTTATATCCTTCATTTACCAATATGGTACCAATACGGGTGATGTTACCCTGGATACACGATTGTATATAAATGTATGATTTTGAAGTTAAGCTCGTGGTTGTATAATTCCTGCAATACTGATCTTTGTATTTGGCATCGCCCTCATACGCCAGTTTGATCGCTTTATCATACATCTCCTTACCCTGCCACGAAAACTGGGTTTTACTTCCATCAACCATCATAGCCGGCGCGAGCGTTTTCATCATGGCCACCTTCAGCAATTGTGGATTTCCTTCCCGTAAAATCTGATGAAGAAAATCTGCCATTGCTGCAGCTGTTTTAAAATCCGGCACCTCTAATTGGGGTAAAGACGCTGCTTCTTTTCTTGCGATATCTTCTGCCAACGTGTATGCCAGGGTTTTCAATTCCATTTGTTTATATTTTGATTCAGTTAGCTGTTGTGTTGAAATAACCTTTCTGTTGTTTGAACCCGAACTTGAATTAAAACTTTTCCAGGGATCTTTGAAATTATCACGGAAGAGCCTTACATCGTATACCTGTTCTACTGTTTCTAATGAATAATTGGGGCCAAGCATATCGGCTTTTATCTTCAGGAAAAAAAATACATTGTTGGGACTCGTCCAGGTAAAATTCTTTTCCATATCAATGGCAGGGCCTTCATGCAGGGTAACGATCTTATCAAAATAATAGCCATAGAATAATTTCCAGTCGGTAGAAATCAACTTTTCAATATCGGCCAGCGTGGGGTTGGGAATGCCTTCCCATTCGTTATAACCGGTTCTGAATTTTTGGTAGCTGTATTTTGTACCTCCAACATATTGGTAAACCGCATCGCCAACTACTTTAACCACCAGGCCCGGATAGTCCTTAGATTTCAGCCTGATATGTACACCACGTACGTATTCCCAATTGCCACTGCCCGAATTCCACTGGCGGGTTCCGGTGCTTTTTGTGAATTTAATATCAATTGTGAGCGGCGTGGTAAGGTCCTTCCTCGTTACCGCATCTGATGGCTGTGCAAAGGCAGCAGCAAACAGGCACATACAACATGTGAATAATAAAAACTGTTTCATTTTACTGGTTTTAATGTTAGTAGATTACACGCTCTATCCCTTTACTGTTAACTCTTTTGCTTTTTTTAACCGGTGGTTTTACAGGTATTGAATCTGCTGGCGGTTTGGCTGTTCGGCGCACTTCCAATACGGCTTCACCCGATTGTATGGTCCGGTATTCTACCGGTTCCGGCGTGCTAACGGAGTTGCCTGTCTTTGCCGGATTTATATGTTGCGCCTTTGCAGGCTGCAACAAACTCATACTCATCAAAAGCAAAACAAGCCTTATCAAAACAATATAATTAAATTTTATTATCGTGTTATCTGTTTTTTTCCACTAAAATGTAAATATGCAGCCAGCCAGTGTTTTTTTCATCACCCGTTTGGGTAATTTTATTCATAACAGCATTAGTTCCCGCAGGCGTAAAATGAGGGTGCTGCGGGAATCTGTATTTAACTTGAGGTAAATATTTTTGATATGCGCCTTGACAGTGTTGATAGAAACAAAGAGATCTTCGGCTATCTGGTTATTCGTTTTACCGGCATAAATAAGTTCCACTACAGTAAACTCCCGTTCAGATATCTGGGTAGGCAAAGTCTTGTTTATATGTTCCAGGTTTATGTCCGGAAAACGATGCTTGTTCTTTTGCGCATGATTATATAAGGCTATTTCGAGGGTGGCGTATAAACCCGCTTCACTGAAGGGTTTTACTACATAACCTGATGGTTCGGTACTTTTAGCATGCTGCAACGTAATTTTATCTGAGTAAGAAGTTAGAAAAACAAAGGGCAAAGCATACTTTTCGTTGATGACCTTAGCGATTTCAATGCCTTCTTCGCTGCCATTCAGGTTTATATCAAGCAATACCAGGTCTGGTTGATTATTCTTCAGTTCTTCCAAAGCATCTTCCATGGAATACGCAATTGCCGACACATCAAAATCATTTGTCCTCAAGGCCGAAGCAATATCCTCAGCAATGATCGGCTCATCCTCAACTATCAATACCCTGGCTTCGGTCATACAACAGAAAGTTTATAGTTTGTAAGTGTTATTTCAACTTTGGCCCCTTCATCTGTAAATATTTTCATCTGTCCTTTTAGCTTTTGAATAAATGCGTTGATCATTTTATATCCAAAAGTTGTTTTGTACCTGGTTTCAAAATCATCGGGCAATCCAATCCCATTGTCATATACTTTTAAAGTAAGGATATGCTCCGCTTCCTTTAATTCAATTTTAATAGCGCCTGTTTTATCTCCGGGGAAAGCATACTTAAGGCTATTGGTAACCAGTTCATTTAAAATCAAGCCCAGCGGAATTACGGTATCCACATCAAGATTGATCGGCTCAATTTCTTTGATCAGCTTAATTCTTGAAGGATGAATATTATAGGATTGAAAAAGATTATCGCAGAGTTTACCGGCATAATCATTTACATCAATACCGGTCAGGTTATCCTCCTGGTAAAGGTTTTGATGAATGAGCGCCATGGATTGCACCCTGTTGCGACTGTCTTTTACAGCCTCCAGCGCCTGTTCATCTTTTATATAATGCGATTGAAGATTCAGTAAGCTGGAAATAACCTGCAAGTTATTCTTCACCCGGTGGTGGATCTCTTTCATCAAAAATTCTTTTTCATGCAATGCCTTTTCAATAACTGCATTCTGCACGGCCAGCTGTTCCTTTTTTCTCTTATTGGCCGTAAAGGCCCGGTAAGCCAATACAGCCATACCCAGGAATAAAACTGAGGCCAGAATAAAATAATTCCTTTCGTTTTTGCGGCGCTGAGCCAATGCTATAGATACCTGATTATCGCCATTCAGTTTTTCAATGCGCTTTTCCTTTTCGCCAACTTCATACACCGCAGCCATTTCATTTATCTGGCGGCTGTTTTCTTCATTCAATAAAGTGTCAGTAATATTTTTACTCAATTCTAAAAACTCATACGACTGTTTATAGTTTCCATTGTTAAAAGCATTCTTTGCCAGCTTTCGGTAAAACACACTTTCCTGTTCCATCCGGGATCCTTTTTTTGTAAGCTCCAGGCCTTTCCGGTAGTACTTGTCAGCTTCATTAAATTCTTCCTTGTAGGCATATATATCCCCCAAAGATTCGTATACAGAATATAATAAATTGCGATAATTATTTTCTACTGACTTCTTTTCTACTTCTTTTAAGATTGGCAGCGCTTCGCCATACCTGCCCAGGTTTACCAAAGCGGCACCCTGGTTTACTTCGGCAGCAATAAGGTCGTTTGCTGCATTTATTTTTTTTGCAAGTGTTATGGCTTCCCTGGCGATCACTAAAGCACTGTCGTATTTTCCTTCACTCTGAAATGCACTGCCTACATTAAGCAAGGAATTCAAAATCCCCTGCTCATCATTTATTTCTTTTTTAATGGCCAGCGATTTTTGATAATATAGTGCAGCATTTCCATACTCTTTACGTGACCGGTAAACCAGGCCAATATTATTGTACGACACGGCTATAAATCTTTTATTGCCGAATTTTTGCCTGAGTTCCAATGCAGACAGATGATTTCTTAATGCCAACTCGTAATTACCCCGAAAATAATAAGCAATAGCGATATCACTTAAGATATGCGATTCCCCGTCGGGCCTGTTTATTGAACGATAAACTGCCAGCCCGTCGTTCAGATATTTTAAACAGGAATCAAGATTGTCTTTATAATCATAGGAAACACCAATTACCTGGTAGCCCATGGCAACTTTGGCGGGATCTTTTATTTTTTTTGCAATTGCCAGGGCACGGTTGCCATACATCAGCGCCGAGTCGGTATCTATCTCCCAAAAATCAGCTGCCATAAGCCTGTTGGCATCATACAGATTGCTGTCTATTTTCGAAACAGCCAATACCTTTTTAAGGGAATCCATTTCAGGATTCTGGGCAACAGATAAAAACTGCATGCACAACAAAATACCAACCAACATAAGCAGCCGACAATGCATATATACGTTTTAATAAATGTACTCATAAAAGCTGGGAACTAAAATAGCCGGGGTAAATTGAATTTTGTTTACCTGTTTGGGTGGTTTAAAGCGTTTTTCCCGAATCAGCTTACCTACTGCTATTGGGGATCGTTGTGGCTTGTGAAAAATGTTCGAAAGCGCCTATTTATCTTTTTCAGGCGGTATGGGTAAGGAAGCCCGAATTCAGGTAACAAATGTCATAGCCTATTACACGAAACCAGTGCAATAAACCGTTTCATCAAGCTCATCTACCGGGTAAACATCGGTGAAATGGGTATACAGGGGCTACAATCAACCAGCAAGCCCCTGGCTCCACCAACCTGCAAAAATGTATACCGGGTACCAGGCCTATTATGCTCTGTCATCCAGATATCATTAACCCAATTGTAAATCAAATACGGCTCGTACAGTACCAGTTGGCGATGAGGCTGATCATTTCCCGCCCACCTGAAAGAAAACAGGATACGACGGAGCTTTACTTTCTTTTGTGCCGATTCATCACCAATGAGCTTTTCCGGTACTTTTATATGTACCGCCCACTTATCGCTGTATTCGGGAAGCAGGGCATTGATCAGCTCCAGAAGACTCATGCCAAAAGCTGTACAGCCGCTGCCTTTGCCGGCCCTGGGCATATTAGATCCATTATACAGACTGTCATAACCTCTTAATTTAAATGAATCGATAAAAGCCAACAGGTAATGATAAGCCGAATCACTTATTTTAAAGCTGATAAATGCTGCTTTTGATAATGCTGTCCGCATGGTTAATTCGGCCTGTACCTGGCTGGTTTCTTCCAAATGCCCTTTAACCAGTTTGTAGAGTATGCCCAATCCTACTTTTTCTTTTAATAAAGAGTTTTTCATATCTGATATTTCATCCGATACCATACCGGTTAAAAATACAGCCGTATCCTTTTTTAACTCGATAACCATATGTCCCAACATCCTGCTGGGTTGATATTTTGTTTTTGTATAGTAATTGCGTATGGTGCTGATCAACAAACTATGCGGACTGCGCCACTTGTATGGATGTGGTGGCGGAAAGCTGTATAAAGTAAGGGTTTGTGCATGTAGAGCAGATGCAAAAAGAAATAGAAAACACCATAATAAATACGGTTTCTTAAAAACTGGCAAATTATATCGCATTGCTGGTCAATTAAGGCCATACAATGTATGCGCATATAAAAAAGCGAAAATGATCTTACTTATTTAAAGCCATGATAATGATCATTGCATTACTCATCCATCCCATCGCTGCCATCTGCTGTTTTACTTGAATTTTTAAGCATCTGGTTAATCGTGTCTATTTCAACAGGTGTAAAATAGCGCCACTTACCGGGTGGCAAACCAGTTAAGGTTATGTTCATAATGCGGGTACGTTTCAGGCTTTCTACGTTATAGCCAAGCGCTTCACACATACGGCGTATCTGGCGGTTAAGGCCTTGTACCAATATTATTTTAAAACGGTTTGGTCCCTCCTGTTTTACAAAACATTTTTGGGTTACGGTGCCCAGGATACGAACGCCGCTGCGCATTTTTTGTATAAACTCCAGCGTAACGGGCTTATCTACCGAAACGATATATTCCTTTTCATGCTGATTTCCTGCACGCAGAATTTTGTTTACAATATCACCATCATTGGTTAAAAAGATCAGCCCTTCACTTCTTTTATCCAACCGGCCAATTGGAAATATCCTCGACTTGAAATTTACAAAGTCGATGATATTGGTTTTGTCTTTTACATCGGTAGTGCAGGTAATGCCCTTGGGTTTATTGAGGGCAAGATATACGGCTGTTTTCTTTTTTTTGATGGGTTCTCCGTCAACCAATACCACATCATTTTCGCCAACCCGGTTACCCTTCATGGCTTCTACGCCATTAATGGTAACCCGAAGTTGCTCAATATATTTATCGGCTTCCCTTCGGCTGCAAAATCCTGTTTCACTGATATATTTGTTTACACTGATGTCCATGAAAAGTTCTTTATAAACGACGTGTTAGGTTATAATCAACAAAGTTACAAAAGACTGATTCTCCAGCGCCCGCGAATGTTTCGCCCTCCGCGTGGTAAACCCTCCTTCGTTAAAGCTACGCAGGATAAATAAAAAAAGGGAAGCAGAACTTCCCTTGATATTTTCCTTATGTCTTGATTAAGATAATCTATTTTGCTCCTGCTGTTTTCGCTTTGAGAGTTTTGCTTTGGGTGCAAACATCACCAACATCCGCTTTCCTTCCATTTTTGGTAATCCTTCCAGGGCACCCACATCTTTTAAACGATCGGCAAATTTCAATAATAATAATTCGCCTCTTTCTTTAAACATGATGGCGCGGCCTTTAAACTGAACGTGGGCTTTAACTTTATCCCCTTCACCCAAAAATTTTTCGGCATGCTTCACCTTGAATTCAAAATCGTGGTCATCGGTATTAGGCGTAAAACGAATCTCTTTAACCTCGCTGGTTTTCGATTTCGCCTTCATCTCCTTTTTCTTCTTCTTCTCCTCGTACAAAAATTTATTGTAATCGATGATCCGGCATACCGGTGGTTTGGCACCGGGCGATATTTCAACTAAATCCAGATCCTGTTCTTTTGCTATTTTGCTTGCTTCGGCGAGGGAATAAACACCTGGTTCTACATTTTCGCCAACCAGTCGAACTTCAACAGCTCTTATCATGTGGTTGGTACGGTGTTCCTGTTGTTGTTCTTTTTTAAAGCGGGGGTTAAATGCTCCCCGGGGTCTTGGTGGAAATGCCATTTATTTTTTTTAGTTTATAATGTTGTTTTATTTCGGCCGAACTTAAAGCCAACTGCCAAAAAAGTTATCAATATGCCATATCAAAGTTATAAGCAATATATATTTAAAATCTTATTAATCCAAATTTAATAACACCAGGTAAACGGTCAACTTTCTTATTCTGCTGCCCGGTTCTTAATCTCTGCCGAAATATCAGCCAAAAACTCAGCAATTGATTTAGCACCCAAATCTCCTTTACCCTGCCGGCGAATGGCAACTTTCCCTTCGTTCATTTCCTTCTCACCGATGACCAGCATGTAGGGCACTTTGGCCATTTCGGTATCCCTGATCTTTTTGCCTATTTTTTCACTTCTGTCGTCAATTTCAACACGAATATCAGCATTTTTAAGCTCCTGCAAAATTGTATTTGCATAATCCATAAACTTATCGCTGATGGGCAGTATTTTAACCTGCAGTGGTGCCAGCCAGGTAGGGAACTTCCCGGCATAATGTTCCAGTAAAAAACCAATGAATCTTTCGTGGGTTCCTAACGGAGCCCGGTGAATGATCAGCGGTGTTTCCAACTCATTATGCTGGTTGGTGAACCCAAGGTTAAAACTTTTACCCTGGGCAAAGTCAACCTGATTGGTAGCCAGCGTAAATTCACGACCGATAGCACTCCATATTTGCACATCAATTTTCGGGCCGTAAAAAGCGCCCTCATCCTTCACTTCAATATAAGGAATGTTGGATTCGATCAAAACCTGCCTGACCATATCTTCGGTTTCCAGCCAGAGTTCCGGTTCATTCACATATTTTTTCCCCAGTTTTTCGGGGTCATGCAAACTCAGGCGCATAACATATTTTTCAATACCAAATATTTTAAAATAGTTAACGTACAATTCATTTACTGCCCTGAACTCCTGTGCAAACTGTTCACGGGTGCAATAGATATGTGCATCGTTCATATGCAGACACCGTACCCGCATCAAACCAAATAACTCGCCGCTTTGTTCATACCGGTAGCAGGTACCGTATTCGGCTAACCGCAATGGCATATCTTTATAACTTCTTTGCTCCGCATCAAAGATCTTATGATGGTGTGGACAGTTCATTGCCCTCAGGTAATATTTTGTGCCATCCAGTTCCATGGGTGGGTACATGCTGTCCTCATAATAAGGCAGGTGACCACTGGTTAAATACAAACTTTCTTTGGCAATATGCGGTGTTACCACTCGCTTATACCCCGCGGCCTGCTCCGTTTTTTTCGCCAGGTTTTCAAGCTCCTCGATAATGATGGTTCCGTTAGGCATCCATAAAACAAGCCCCTGGCCTACCTGGTCGTCGAACGTAAAAATCCCCATTTCTTTTCCAAGCTTGCGATGGTCTCTTTTTTTCGCCTCTTCCAACATCAGTACATATTCATCCAGTTCGGCCTGGGATGGAAAAGTAACGCCGTAGATACGGGTAAGCTGTTTGTTTTTTTCGTCACCTTTCCAATAGGCACCGGCAATGCTGGTCAATTTTATGGCTTTAATGAATCCCGTGTTGGGGATATGCGGACCACGACATAGATCAGTAAAACCGCCCTGCGTATAAAAAGTAATTTCTCCATCTGTTAATCCACTCAGCAGATCAAGTTTATATTCATCCTCTTTTTCGGTAAAATATTGTATGGCTTCGGCTTTAGGCACAGCTTTACGGATATACTGGTTCTTTTGTTTCGCCAGTTCGTTCATCTTTTTTTCCAGCTGCAACAGATCTTCTTCGGTAATTTTTCGATCGCCCAGGTCCATATCATAATAAAACCCTTTCTCAACAGCAGGCCCCACCCAAAACTTGACACCCGGAAAACCGGCTTCCACTGCTTCGGCCATCAAATGTGCGGAGGAATGCCAAAAAGTCGCTTTTCCATCTGCATCATCCCAGGTTAATAATTTTAAAGCGGTATCCGTATCTATCGGCCTGTGTGCGTCGCGCACTTCGCCATTGATATTGGCGGCTAAAACTTTCCTTGCCAACCCTTCGCTGATCGATTTAGCTACATCGAAAGCAGAAACACCCTGTTCATATTCCCGTACTGCGCCATCTGGTAATGTTATCTTTATCATATCTTTATAAGCAAACCAATGCAGCTTGCAGGCTGCAAATTTAACGAAGTATTAGCTATGGAAAAATTTATCTAAAATATCTTTGCAGGGATGAAGAAAATAATACCACTATTGCTGTTTTTTTGTATCAGCTCCCGGTTATCGGCTCAGGACTTTACTGGCCAGTGGAAGGGTGAATTTGTTGATAAAAGCGCCGCTTTTGTAGGCTGGGGCGGCGATCATTGTGATTATGTGCTCGAAATTGAATGTCGGGGAACCAAGGTTACGGGTTATTCCTATACCTATTTCAGCGATGGCGGCAAGCGCTATTATACGATTTGTAAGCTGGAGGGCACCTTAAATAAAAAAAATAAATACCTGGAAGTTAAGGAAACCGTTAGAACGAAAACAAATGTTCCGGTGAATATCCGTAACTGTTTCCAGATTCACAGGTTAACGTATTTTGAACAGGATAGTGAACAAACACTGGAAGGCACCTGGGTACCCGTACCCAACCAGGCAGGCGATTGCGGATTTGGTTCCACTGTTTTATCCCGCCGGATCTTAAAGAAAAACCCCAGCCTGAACAATAACAACACGGCCGGCTCCGAAGCAAAAAAAACATCGCCACCGGTTGTAAAAACACCGCCTAAAAAAACGTCGCCACCGGTTGTAAAAGCCAAGCCAAAATTGGTGCCGGAAAAACCGGTTGCAAAAACAGAGTCGAAGGATGCAATTGAATTGCCTGTGCCTAAAGCGGATACGGTTAAAACTTCCAAGCCTCCAACAAAAACAGAATTATCTTCAAATAATTTACCCACGCATGGTGAGGCGGATGCCAAAAAAACCGTTGACCCGCGCTATGAAAAAAGAAACAATGATTTGATCAAAACGATCGAAATAGACAACCCCACCTTTACTGTAGCCTTGTATGATAATGGAGAAATTGACGGTGACAGCATCTCCCTGTTATTTAACGGGCGACTCCTGTTAGCACATAAACGGTTAAGTGACAAGGCATTACAGCTTAAATTGGATGTTGACCCCGGAAGAGATGTTAACGAACTGATCATGTACGCCGAAAACCTGGGAACCATACCACCAAATACTGCGTTGATGGTTGTTTATGATGGCGATAACCGGTATGAAGTGCGTATTTCATCCGATCTTCAAAAAAGCGGTGTCATCCGGTTCGTACATAAGTCGAAAAAGGAACAATAAAACAGCGGGCAACACGTTATACCTTCAACCAATATTTTATTGAAATGAAGACTCGTTTTACAGCCCAGTTATTGTTTGCCGGCCTGTTTTCACTGATGTTTACAGCCAATTCATGTGCAAAAGCCGATCATAGCACCGATTTACCCAACGAACAACAGGCTGTGGGTAAATGGAGTATCAACCGGATCCAACTTAAAATTTTCGTAAATGGTGTTTTTGTACAAGATACGATACTGAAACAAACACCACAGCCCCAAAATTTTGTACAATTCGGATCAAATGGAGAATTCGAGTATCGATTTAACTCAAATAGATCGGATATCGGAACTTATGAATTTACTTCCCCGGGTAAAATAATTACCAATTCAAATCCAAAAACGTATAGCTGGACGGTGCTAACATTGACAAATAATTTGTTTACCGTAGTGTCGAAAGAACCCGACCCTGCTTTTCCCGGAGCGCTGGTTGAACGTTATGAAACTTTTATTCCCTAACCCCGAAAATATTTTTTAACAGGCAGTTTTTCGAAAGGAAAGCTGCCTGTTTATTTTAAAATTTTACGTTCCAGGTGATGGCCGGAATTACCGGAAATAAAGAAACCTGTTTTGCCTGGATCTCCAGCGTACCATTCAGCGGACTACCCGATTGATCGAAATAAACAAAATACGGATTTCTACGGTTATACGCGTTATACACACTAAAAACCCACTCACTTTTCCATTTACGTTTTATATTTTTCTTTGGCGTAAGTATGGCTGCAAAATCGAGCCGGTGATAAGATGGCAAACGGTATTCATTAATGCGGCTATACTCCTGCGTGAGTATGCCACCCACGATGTAAAATCTTTGGGGCAGTGTTACTGCGTTGCCGGATCCAAAAACAAAAGAAGCAGACAATTTCCATTTTTTATTGAGTTCATACATGGCCACCACACTCATATCGTTACGCCGGTCATACTTGGCCGGGTACTTATCTCCAAAATTCAGATCGGCAAATTTGCGCCATGTCCAGCTGAGGGTATACCCGATCCAGCCGGTTAGCCGGCCCCTGCTTTTGTTAATATAAAACTCGGCTCCGTAGCTCCATCCCTTTCCAAATACAAATGAGTTTTCGGTATCCTCCAGCCCGGATGGCGTGTACCCCTCCTTGTACTCTATCTGGTTTTCCATTTGCTTGTAATACAGCTCCACGGAGGTTTCATACATATTGTCCTTGAAATTTTTAAACAACCCCAGGGCATACAACCAGCTTATTTGCGGTTTTACTTTATACGTGCTTGGTACCCATATATCAGTCGGTAAGGTTGTCCCTGCATTGCTCACGAGATGAATGTATTGCAGGTTTCGGGTTACCGATCCCTTTAAAGAAGTTTCGTCGTTTAGTGCATAGCGTGCTGTTATTCTCGGTTCAAATCCTCCATAGGTTTTCACGGCTTTTCCACTGCCAAAAACAGTGCTGTCCAGCCTGTTTCCGTTCGGATCGGTTTGATAAATGGTATAGGGACCCGTTTGCTGAAACCAACTGTATCTTAACCCGGCATGAATTTTCAGTTTTTCATTGATCTCCCAATCATCCTGCAGATATAAAGCGGCCTCGTGCCCATATTTTACCTGGGCATTGTTGGGTTTAAAAACCGTAGAATCCTGGCGTCCACTAACCAGCGACGGAATAAATTTATGGTAGGTATAAATTCCCCCGAATTTTAGTTTATGGCCGGTATAAGGATACAGGTCGAAATCCTGTTTTAAGCTAATATCCCTGATGCCGGAGGCCAGTTTTATTTCAAAATCGTTTTGAATGGCATTGAAGGAAAAATTATAGTTATTGTACACGGCCGTGGTATTACCAAACAACTTTTTATTAAACACATGATTCCAGCGAAGGGTTCCGGTTGCATTACCCCAGGGAATATTGATATTCAAACTCTGTTTCCCATTGGCGAAATCAAACACGTCACGACCGAAATACCCGCTCAGGTAAAGCCGGTCTCTGTCGGAAAAAATGTAATTCACTTTTGCATTCAGGTCATAAAAATAATAGCCACTACCTTTGAATTGGCTGGTGGATTTGATAAATGGTTTGGTAAGCGCATCGATATAGGTGCGGCGCCCGGAAACAATAAAGGAGGATTTATTTTTTTTGATCGGTCCCTGGATAGACAGCCGCGAAGCGATCACGCCAATACCGCCTTCTACCTGGAATTTCTGATTATTTCCTTCTTTCATGGATACGTCCAATACGCTGCTCAGTCTTCCACCATATTGCGCAGGCATACCGCCTTTGATCAATGTAACATTTTTAATGGCATCGGCATTAAAAATGGAAAAGAAGCCAAACAGGTGGCCCGAGTTATACACCGGTGCATCATCGAGTAATATTAAATTCTGATCAGGCCCGCCACCCCTTACATAGATACCGGCGCTTCCTTCACCGGCATTGCGTACGCCGGGTAAAAACTGAATGGTTTTTAACAGATCAACTTCCCCCAAAAATGCCGGAATAGATTTGATCTGCTCCATGGGCAGGGTAAACTTTCCCATTTGCGCATTCTTTACGTTGGCATCTCTTTTTTTGGTGGAAACCACAACTTCTTCGGACAAGCTTATTTTTGGCAAAACATCAAAATTGATCTTGGTATCACTTTTCAGGTCAATCGAAACCGACTTATAACGATAGCCGATAAACGAGCAGATGAGCACATACTTCCCCTCGTCAAGCGTAATAGAGTAGAATCCGTACAGGTTGCTGTTGATACCCCTGGACTGCCCCTGAACAATAATGGTGGCGCCAATGAGCGTTTCGCCATTCAATGAATCTTTCACGTATCCGCTGATGGTGTACTTATTTTGCGCACGGGCGCTGAACGAACAAACGACAGATAATAAAATAAGAAAATGTAGTTTCATAGTTACCCAAACTTATGCAGGCTGACGTAATGACGGCATAAACCAACCCAATTATCTCGCCATGATAGAATCCTTAACCACCCCACAACCCAGCATAGTGCCTTTATAAACAGGATGATTTTTTCCAAGGTAAGGATTAACCACTTTGCGCGTTTTACTTACCCAGTTAGCCTCTTTTTCATCGCCAAAGGCCATCGGGCAGTTTTGCCAGTACATTTTTTCGCCTTCATAATTAATGATGGTAAAAAAGGGATACAGGTTTTCTGATACCATGCCGAAGTCTTTTCTCATTTCCTGGATATCCGTCATGCTCACCAGGGAAACCGCATTGGCTTTAATATTGCCGAACTGTGCCATTGCTACGTCAAATATATTGGCACTATCATTTTTCAATTCGCTCATCGGAATACTGTCGAGCAACCGGATAAATTGGTTACCCTGTAACTTAATATTTGCAGTATCGGCATCTACAAAAGCTGCCGTCATGTCAAAATAGGCATTCATCGCATGCTCTATCGCCAGGTTAAAAGTGTCTGAATGTTTTTTTAGCGCGATGGGTTCCTGTTTGGGACCGTCGTCACCACCTGATGACCTGCTGAATTTATACCAGTAGTAACCGGCAACAGCCAGTATGAACAACAACAATCCTAACAATATTTTTTTCATCTCGGTATTTTTTTACAAATCTAACTACTCATTAAATAAATTGACCGTATTATTTTATAATTTTCCGATTATATAACTGTAAAACGTGTTTAAGGTTCGATAATCGTTATTTTTGCCGCTTATTATTAATCGTTCCAATAAAATTTATGCTTTTAGGATTGCAGAATGTGACCTTCGAATTTGGCGCCAGAACCATAGTGGAAGATGCCACCTGGCATATACAACCCAATGAAAGAATTGGTTTGATTGGTTACAATGGAACCGGTAAATCTACTTTACTGAAAGTACTCACCGGTCAGTATTCGGCTAATAAAGGCACAGTTGAAAAAGGAAAGGAAACCACGATTGGCTTCCTGCACCAGGACCTGTTGAGTTTTGATACCGAAGATTCGATCCTGGAAGTTGCCATGGGTGCTTTTGAGCGGGTGAAAGAACTGGAAAAAGAAATAGAGGAAATCGGTAAAAAACTGGAGGAAACCGGTGATGAGGCCCTGGCTCACGACTACGCCGACCGTTTACACGAACTGGAAATTTTGGGCGGGTATGAAATTCACCATAAATCGGAAGAGATCTTACAGGGACTTGGTTTTGCCAATGCCGATCTGCAAAAACCCTATAAATTATTCAGCGGAGGCTGGAGAATGCGGGTATTATTGGCTAAGATGATCCTGATGCATCCGGATGTGTTATTACTGGATGAACCAACGAACCACCTCGACCTGCCCAGTATTGAATGGCTGGAAAAATACCTGGTGCATTACCCGGGTGCGGTGGTTATTGTTAGTCATGACCGGTATTTTCTCGACAGAATGGTAACCAAGATCGTTGAACTTTATCAACAGCAACTGCATGCTTACACCGGCAATTACTCATTCTATGAAACCGAAAAAGCGCTGCGTATTGATATTCAGAAAAAAGCATACGAAAATCAAAAAGATTATATAAAACAACAGGAAAAATTTGTTGAACGCTTTAAAGCCAAAGCAAGTAAGGCCGCCGCTGCACAAAGTATAGTAAAACGATTAGACAAACTGGAAAGAATAGAGGATGTGGAAATAGAGCGGCCGAATATGCGCATTAATTTTTCGGTGGATAAGCAACCTGGCCGGATCCTTTGTACCCTGAAACATGTATCGAAAAGTTTTGGGGATATAAAAATTATAGAAAATACCGGGGCCGAGATCGACCGTGGAGATAAAATTGCACTCATTGGTGCCAATGGAAAAGGTAAATCAACCCTGTTGCGGATCATTGCCGGTACCGAACCTTATACCGGAGACCGAATCTGGGGCCATAATGTTGATGATTCGTTTTATGCACAGCACCAGTTAGAAGCACTTGATATCAATAATACGGTACTAGAAGAAATGCAACACAGCGGCAGTGGAAAAACCGATCTGGAACTAAGAAGCCTGTTGGGTTGTTTTTTATTCAGTGGTGATGATGTGGAAAAAAAGATCAAGGTTTTAAGTGGAGGTGAAAAAGCAAGGGTAGCATTGGCGAAAACGATTGTTAGTAAAGCCAATTTTTTATTGTTGGATGAACCTACCAATCACCTGGACATACATTCAGTTGATCTATTAATTGAGGCGCTTAATAAATATGAAGGTACCATTGTACTGGTGAGTCATGATCGCTATTTCATCAGCCGCATAGCCAATAAGATATGGGAGATAGAAGATCATAAGATCAGGGAATTTAAAGGAACATACCAGGAATGGGAGGATTGGAAAGCCCGTCGTGATGCGGAAATGAAACTGCAAAAGCAAAAGCCGGAAAAGATTGCAGAGCCTGCAGGCCCAACAGCTCCCGAAATTAAAGTTGACGAAAGAAAAGATAACCGCTCTTCCATCGATAAAGAATTAAAAAAAGAACTGCAACGGATAAAAAATCATTTCAGGCAACTGGAAGAAATAGTTGCTGCCCTTACCAAAAAGAAAACCCAATTGGAGCTCGACCTGGCATCGCCTGATGTGTACAACGATAAAACAAAATTTCTGCAGACAGAAACAGCCTATACTACTGTGATAGCCGATTTGAAAAAAGCAAATTCGGAATATGAATCTGTTTTCGAAAAATTAATCGAACTGGAAGAAAAGGTGTGAGTGAGTAGCCCCGTTTACCAGTTTCAAACAATACCGGGATATCGTCTACGAATCAAGTTAACCTCGTAAGCAAAAACAATCGCTTCCGGCGGATGGCTGCCTGTTTCTAGCATAAGCTACGTAACAATATCCAAAAACACAGGGCATAAAAAAATCCCCCGGTAAACCGGGGGATTCAATTTTTATATCTTCAAAAACTATTAATAGTTCCTCAAAGTCATTTCTACTCTTCTGTTCAGAGCACGACCCTTAGCGGTAGCATTATCAGCAACCGGTGTAGTTTCACCATAACCAGCTGAACTCAGGCGACCTGCATCAACTCCTTTACTTTCCAGGTAGGCTTTAACTGAAGCAGCGCGGCCTTCAGACAAAGTTTGGTTAGCTTCATCCTTACCTTGTGAATCGGTGTGACCATCGATTTGAACTTTGAAACTAGGATTCTCATTCAAAATGGTTACTACATCGTCTAAACGCTTGGTTGACTGACCAACTAACTTGGTACTGTTGGTGGCAAAGAATACGTTTTTAGCAGCATAATTAATACGCTTGATAATGTCTTCGCTGATAACCGGACAACCAAAATTGGAAGCAGGTCCTTTTTCATTGATACACTTATCTTCTTCATCGTTTACGCCGTCTCCATCTGTATCCGGAATTGGACATCCCTGATAACGTGCGATACCAGGAACAGTAGGACACTTATCTACTTCGTCATTAATACCATCTTTATCAGTATCCGGAATTGGACAGCCTTTGTAACGGGCTAAACCTGGTACATCCGGACAATCATCTTCTGCATCTGTAATGCCATCACCATCTCTGTCGGGACAACCCTGCAAAGAAGCAAGACCTTTAACATCAGGACACTTATCTTCATCATCGATGATACCGTCGCCATCTCTGTCGGCTGGTGGTGGTGGTGGTGGTGGTGGTGGAACAACTTTAACTTTTTCCTTACCAATGTTTTGAGCTAAACCAAAAGAGTAAAACAGGTTATCTCCATTTCTATCACCTTTAGTTAAATCCCATCTGTATTGAGCCTGAACTAATAAATAGGTAATGCTGTTGAAATTAACCTGAACACCAAGACCAGCAGGAACATAAGCACCTATCTCGTCGGTGTAATAACCACCGCCAATACCTACTGTTGCGAATGGATTGATTAAAGCTTTGTCAGGAAAAGGGCGGAAATTAAGTGCTGGCTCCAATTCTACGCCAAATTCGGTTTTTGGTTTAAGACCACCACGAATGGCATAAAAATCGCGGAATAAAGCGTTTGCTCTTACGGAAAGATCAATTCTAGAATGAATCCCCTTCCAATAAGAAATAGAAAACCCCTTATTCATATCAGCAATCTTGCTGTATACTTTACCCGTACTTGGATTTTTGATGCCCAAGGGTGCTACGTAATCGGCTAAGTTAAAATGCAGGCCAATAAGCGTACCCTTTTTATCACCAGATCCCATTTTTTTAGTTTTTTGGGAAAAGGCACTTGTGGCTAAAAGGGATAATGCCAGAATTAGTGTTAGTTTTTGTTTCATAAACTTTAATTTTATTAAAATTTTTTTGTCTGAGTTATGTGCAAATATAATGTTAAATTAATGGAAAGGCAAAATTTGTATCTAAATATTTTATTTGTGCTAAAATAGTTAAAATCAGACCTTTACCAATTTCCACTTCCCCCGGCGAAATATGACAATACTTACTAATGCCAAAATTGTTTCTGAAACGGCAATGGCAATAAAAACGCCCGTTGGGCCAAGTTGTCCGAATTTAGTTAGAAACCAGGCCATTGGAATTTGTAATATCCAAAAAACAAATAAGTTAATATAGGTAGGCGTGCGGGTATCGCCGGCACCGTTAAATGCCTGAGTTACCACCATTCCGTATGCAAAAAATACATAGCCTGTTGATAAAAAATAGAGGCACCGGGTACCCACGCGAACAGCCTCTTCATCCTGTATGAAAAACCGCATCAACGGTTCACCAAAAACGAAGAAAATAACCGCCACGATGGCAAAAAAGCAAAAAGTAAGAAAGGCAGTCCGCCAAACTGATTTCTCGGCCCTGTCGGGCTGGTTGGCGCCTAAATTCTGCCCAACCAGGGTTGCAGCTGCATTGGCCATTCCCCATGCAGGTAAAATGGTAAAAATACAGATTCGAATGGCGGTGCCATAGCCCGATACCGCTGCGGTACCGGATTCGGCTATCAGTTTCACTAAAAATATCCAGCTGCAACTGCCAATAATAAACTGAAACATACCTCCAGCAGAGGTATTCATAATTTGCCTGATAAGTTTGAACCGGAATACAAACTGCCTGCTTACCAGTTTGATCAGCGCTTTCCCATTATTGAGGTGATAAAACTGGTAGCACACCGCAACAGTTCGTCCAATGGTTGTGGCAACCGCTGCACCTACGACGCCCATTTGTGGAAATGGTCCGATACCCAGTATCAGCAGCGGGTCAAGTACGATGTTAATAGAATTGGCGATCAGCAGCGCTTTCATCGCAATTGACGCATTACCAACTCCCCGAAATATCGCATTATTAATAAACAACAGGATGATCACTATATTACCAACCAGCATGATCTGGGTAAACAGGTAAGTTTCTTCAATCACCTTGAGCTCAGCGCCTAAAACAAATAATATCTCCTTTGAAAAAAAGATACCAACCAACGAGATCACCAGGGAAAGCACACTGCCGATCAAAATGGCCTGTACAGCGATATCCGAAGCCGCGGTAAAATTTTTTTCGCCCGCTCTTCTGGCAACCAGGGCGGTAATGCCGATAGACAAACCCCAGGCTACCGAATACAAAATAGTTAATGAAGCCTCCGTTAAAATAACTGTTGACGTGGCGTTGATACCGATCTTATTTACAAAAAAGATATCAACAACCGCAAACAATGATTCCAGTACCATCTCCAGCACCATCGGTATGGCCAGTAAAAAAATAGCTTTATCGATACTTCCGGTGGTAAATTCGGTAATATCGCCTCTAACCGCCTGGATAAAAAGTTGGCAGTAATATTTAATTTTTTGAATCGCAGCCATGATAAACTAAAATATGGTCAAATAAAACTAATAACCGGTGGTATTACACCGGAAAAATCAGGAACCAAATGAGAAGGAAATTTTCCTTACCCGTTTACATAAATCATAGCCGTAAATTTGAAGAACGCAAAAATAGAAATTTCTGCGAAATTTTTTACGAAAAGGCGGCAAATAAAAAAAAGCCAGTAAATGGCTTTTTAAGGTGATCCGGATTGGATTCGAACCAATGACCCTCAGCTTAGAAGGCTGATGCTCTATCCAGCTGAGCTACCGGACCGGTTTTTTTGAAGCCGCAAAGCTAAGAAAATTTTACTTTGCATGTAAACTTATTTGAAATGGAAGTAAAAATGGAAGCCTCCTGGAAGGAAGTGCTAAAAAATGAATTCGGCAAGGCTTACTTTCAGCAAATTGTTACTTTTTTGAAAACAGAAAAAGCAGCAGGCAAGATAATCTATCCCCCGGGTGCCCTTATTTTTAATGCATTTAACCAAACGCCATTCACTAAACTGAAAGTGGTGATCCTGGGGCAGGATCCTTATCATGGAGAGGGCCAGGCTCATGGATTGAGTTTTTCTGTTCCCAATGGCATTAAACCGCCTCCATCTTTGGTAAACATCTTTAAAGAAATTCAATCCGATATTGGCGTGGCAATGCCCAAAACCTATGGCAACCTTACGCGGTGGGCAGAGCAGGGTGTGCTATTGCTGAATGCAGCGCTAACGGTACGGGCTAACGAACCATTCAGTCATGCCAAATTTGGCTGGGCCGAATTTACAGATTCGGTGATCCAAAAAATATCTGATGAAAAGGAAGGTATTATATTTTTACTTTGGGGTAAGTTTGCACAGGAAAAACAGATACTGATCGACGAAACAAAACATGTTGTATTGAAGGCGGCCCACCCCTCTCCTTTTTCGGCAGATAAAGGTTTTTACGGATGCCGGCATTTTTCGAAGACCAATGAGCTGCTGGTTAAACAAGGCATATCGCCGATTGACTGGAAACTACTGACACCTTAAAATACCAACTGAACTGATGGAAGAACGGTTACATGAAAAAAAAACGGAAAGCCCTGCCGGGATATTACTGAATATTTTTGGCAGGATATGGGCGTTTTGGGGGCTGATCAGTTTTTTGACGACCTTCCTGGTCATTTTTCTTCCTTCCATGGTTTCTTATTTAATGAAGGAAACAACCGGGCAAAAATATTTTATTGCCGTATCAAAAATATGGATGAATGTGTGGCTGTTTTTGATCGGCTGCCCGGTAAAACTAAGTGGCAGGGAAAATTTTAAACCCGGTGCAGCCTATATCGTTGTATTTAATCACAATGCGTTATTGGATGTTCCGCTGTCGGCACCCTATGTGCCCGGTGCAAATAAAACCATTGCCAAAGCTTCCTTTGCAAAAATCCCGTTGTTTGGATTATTTTATAAAAGAGGCTCCATTTTAGTTGACCGCAAAAATGAAAAAAGCCGTAGACGGAGTTTTGAAGCCATGCAAAAGGTTTTGGCGCAGGGAATGCACATGTGTATCTATCCCGAAGGATCCAGGAACCGCACAACCGAACCTGTTCAGCCATTTTACGACGGTGCGTTCAGGCTGGCCACGTTTACCAAAAAAGAAATCATGCCCTGTGTAATAACCGGAACAAAAAAAGCGATGCCCATCGATAAAAAATTCTACCTGTTGCCCATCCGCCTGAAAATGCGTTTCCTCCCTCCTGTTTCGTCAACAGATACTACGGTGGCCTCGTTAAAGCAAAAAGTTTTTAGCGATATGGTGAAAGCGTATGTTGAGCACGTGTAGGTTTTAACGGGTACATTTTTCGGCATCATTGTGCCTGCCAATCATTTAAAATCCTGTGTCAAATTACAGATCATAAAAATACCGGGTACGGTTGATCTTCAGGTCGCGCAACAAACCGGATTTGGGGCTGATGCTGATATTAAATGAACGGTATCTCCCAACCGGTGAAATATTGATGGCCATTTGCCAGCAATGCATTTCCCGGGTAAGGTACATACTGATCATACCAATTTCCTTTTCGGTAATATTATACGATCCGTTAATTCCAATTTGCCATTTGGGCGTGAGATTTAATGAGCCGGTCCAGCTGGTATTTTGGGTAACCGAACCCTTGTACCCGGTGCCCAAACCGTTGGGAACACGGTTATAATTTAATGAATAGGTAAAACTGATACTCCAGGGAATATTGAAATTGGCAAACTCGCCGGGGTTATTGCTTATGTACGCAGCTTCCTGCTCATATTCATTTAGCGGAAGGCCTGATATGGAATTGAGGTTTGAATTTTGCGGATTGGCCAGGGGCAATTTTTCATTTTTGTCGCCTCCCTTAAACTGGCTTTGTAAGGCAACATTGGCACTGGTAAGTTTTCCAAGCGCTACTTTTTTATTCCACACCAGCTTATCAATGAACTCACCCTTGTCGTTGGTTAAATAAGGAACCACCACCGCACTGGCGGAGAGACTTATTTTTTCAAAAAGATTGGTTCGCATATTGATATTGAACGGGCTCAGCTTGAACGAATCCAACAGAAAATTATACCCGCTGTTGATACTCAACCCATCTATCAGGGTTATTTTTCTCGCGGCCGATGCGGTCGTATCTTTTTTGTTTCGCACTTTCATCTGAAGGTTATTATCAATTCCAAAACTGAGTCCGCCAAAACGCCCCTCGCTGAAAGCCCCAAAAACACCCCGTTCGTGAATCGAGTACCGTCCGATATTCCCCAACGTATCGATCTGCGTGTTGTACCAGAATTTTCGGTTCATATCGGGTTTATAGTTGGCCGATATATTGGGACGGATCTCGTGGCGTATCGCCTGCACTTTACTGTTCTTTTTAAACGTAAACATGCCGAAAATCCGGGTTGCCATACCCAAACCAAAACTCATTTCGCGGGCTGTGTAAAATCCCCTTTTAATAGTTGTGTCTACTTTCTTATCAGCTGCATTCCAGCTACGGGTAAACGTTTCCTGGTACCATTTTTCCTGGTAGGTAATATTGGGGGAAATCTGAAAGGCTCCTATCTGGGGCAGCGACAAGGTGATGGGTACATTGTGGGCGGCACCCCATTTATAATTTTTTGTGAACTCCCCGAAAAAATTTCCGGTTGTATCGTAAAAAGAGGAAAGGCTGCGTACGTTGGTATTTAAAGCGATGCCGAGGTTTTCGTACCATTTATATTGACCGATAACCTCCTTGCGCCTGAACGGATACAAGGTGTTTACATTAAACCCAATGTCGGGTAAATTAATATTCACCTGCTTGCTGTTCGTGTTTTGGTTGTGGTTTCCGCTGATATTTATATTGAAAGGCTTATTCTTCCATATTTTAGAATAGGTGATGGAGGAGTTCAACTGGTTCTGAAAATTACGTTGCGGACTGTTGGGTACCGCGGAATTAAATCCACTGCTACCGGCATTCACACTCGCGTTGAAACTAACGCCGGGCCGGGCTTTACTGTCCGAACTGTGGTTCCAGCGTACATTAAAGTTCCGGGCTCCGGATTTATCAAGATCCCGTAAATGCTGAATGTCTACTGTAAGACTTCCCTGGTAACGGTATCGTTTGTAGTAACGGGGACTAACATTTGCCGTCCAGCCTCCATACGAATAGATAGTACCCCGCAACACCACATCCCAAATGTCGCTCAGCACTTTATAATATCCCAGGCCCTCCAGCGCCAGTCCCAATTGTTCGTTGGCAGTAAATGTAGGGGCGAGTATCCCCGAACGGCGACCTGTCTTCAATGGAAAAATTCCAAAGGGCAGGTAGATGGGTACCGGTACTGATTCGAACTCAGGATGCACCGGGCCGGTGACGGCCATTTTTTTATTGATGAATTTGAATTTCTTACTTACAAACGAAAAATGAGGTGTATCCAGGTTACAGGTGGTGAACTGTCCGCGAAAACCATAAAACACTTCAGCATCAACTTTTTTTAATTTTTCGGCATGGAAAAATATTTCTCCCTGTTGCGAATACGTGCTCTTGGTAATACCCTTGCCGGTTTTCATATTAAACCGCATGGAATCACTTTGGGTAACCAGATCACCCTGTTTAAACCTCACAAAAGACACTACATTTCCATTACTGTCGCGAACCAAATACGCACTCACCAGGCTGGTCAACTGGTCAAACTCAATCCTCGGTGAATACAGTTCATTGTCGGCATATTTAACACTGCCGGTTTTGCCATACAGGATAATTTTTTTACCCGGGATATCCATCACCATCGAATCATCTGCATGGTAAGTAACCGGTGCATCCAGGGCATTTTTTGAGCTGCGTAAAGAAAAAGTATCTGATGTAACAATGATGTTGGTATCAGCGATTTTTTTTGCCGGCATCAGTTCCGATCTGATGTCGGAAACTATTTTTTGTGAATCCAGTTTGTTAACCGGAATGGTATCGGTAGTTAAAAAACTGTGAAAGTCAACTCCATTAAAACCGCTGGCGCTGCAATTCAACGTGGTAACGATGAACAACAGCAGCAATGCCCTTACCAATATATATTTTGCCTTACCTTTGTTGTGTTGATTCATAGTTAAGATTGGCAAAAATAGTTATAAACTGCCGATTGTAACCGGTTGACATGGTGAATTATTGATTAAATACTAACCCCGTTAAAAAAGAGTTGAATATGCCCAGGAACAAAGTGCCTTTTTTATTTCTGTTTGCTGCTTTGCATTTGTTAATATTAAATGATTTGTTTGCCCAGGGACCTAAATTTATTAAAACCATTGTTGTAGATGCCGGGCATGGCGGTGCTGATGTTGGCGCCACCGGCCAATATGAAAATTCGTTGCAGTCAAAAGAGAAAGATGTTACGCTTGCTATTTCGATGAAATTGGTCGACGAATTAAAAAAACAGTTACCCGGTGTTACTGTAGTTCCTACCCGAACCACCGATATCTATCAATCACCAACCGAAAAGGCCAAAATCGCCAACCAGTTTAAAGGCGATCTGTTTTTATGCGTTCATGCTGATAGCGGCCCGCTAAAAAGAGACAGAAGACAAATTGATACCCGAACAGTCACCCGTTATAAAATAAGCTATACCGGGAAAGGAAAAAAGAGAAAAAAAATAAAAACAGCCTATGAGGTAGAGGAGCCGGTTTATGAATATTTTAAAAGACCGCTTACGCGTAGCGGTACCAGCGTTTGGATATTTGCGGCCCATAAAACCAGCGACAAATTAAAAGCCATTATGGATGGCGATGAAAATTTTGAAATTGAAGCCGGAGGCATCGACAGCGTAGAAAGCACGTTTGATTTTAACAGTCCCGAAGGAAAAATAATTGCCGCTATTTATGCAAAAAGATTCCAGGAAAGAAGTGACCGCCTGGCTACCATGGTAAACGAAGAAGTTGAAAATACAGGCCGCCCCGCATTAGGAGTAAACCAGCGCCAGGTGGGCATTTGGGTTTTGCAGGCAACCAATATGCCGGCCATATTGATTGAAACGGGTTTCATCAACAACCCCGAGGATGAACGGTATATAAACAGCGAAGCGGGTCAGCAGGAGCTGGCCGTGGCCATCACGAAAGCGGTTCAACGATATAAGGCGCAGGTAGAAGGCACCAATAATTATGATAAGATTCAAACGGCAAGCATTACCCGAAAAGAGGATGGTGCTGGAACATTACCGGCATTTGAAAAAAGATCAACCAAAACCCCGCAGGTGATCGCCGTAAAAAGCAAAACGATCAAAGTGGATTTCTATGATGATGGTGACATTGACAATGACATTATATCGGTTTACTTTAATAATGCGCTGGTGGTAGATAAAAAATCGCTGACAGCGAATCCGCACTCAATTGTATTGAATATAGAAGCCGGCAAACCAAACGAATTGTTGCTTTTTGCCGATAATGTAGGTGCCATTCCGCCTAATACAGCCCTGATGATCATCACGGATGGTAACAGCCGGCATGAAGTTCGGCTGTCGGCTGATATGAAAAACAATGATTCAGTAAAGTTCGAATTAAAAAAATAATAGTTAAATTACCACGGACTTCAACTTGATTAAAAGCTGCAGGTCCTATTTCAACCATGAAAATTTCTAACGAAACCAAAATAGGTTCCCTTACTGCCATTGCTATTGCTATGTTATTTCTGGGCTTCAACTTTTTAAAGGGGAAATCTTTTTTTGGCAAGAGTAATAACCTGTACGCCAAGTATACGAATGTGCAGGGCCTAGCTCCCTCCAATCCGGTGCCGATCAATGGCCTCCAGGTAGGTTCTGTTTACAGCATCACGACCGATAAAAACATGAAAGAGATCTTGGTCAATATGAACCTCACCAAAGAAGTAAATATACCGGTGAACTCGGTTGCAATCATTAAACCTTCGTTATTGGGTATCATCAGCATTGATATTACATTAGGTGATGCCAAAACCTATTTGCCCAAAAACGATACTGTTGCTACCGAAGAGTCGATCGGTATTTTCAACGAAGTGCTGGGTTATGTAAACCCGGTGTTAAACCAGGTAAAAAAAACGGTCGGTTCCATTGATTCGGTGTTGATGAGTGTTAACAGCATTCTGGATCCATCGGCAAAAAACAACCTGCACGCCACACTCGCCAATTTAAACAGTACAACCGCCAACCTGATCGGCGCATCCGCATCATTGCAAACCCTTTTGAATACGCAAACAGGAGCATTGGCGGGCACTTTAAATAACCTGAATTCCTTTACCGGTAACCTGGATAAAAATAACGGCAAGATCACGAGCCTGGTTGATAACCTGGATAAAACCGCCACCAACCTGTCGAAACTCGACCTGGAAAAACATTATCCGTTTTGAACACGACCATTGGCGATCTAAAATCGACCATTGGCAAACTCAATACAAATACAGGCACGGTGGGACTGCTGTTAAATGATACCCGGCTGTATAATAACCTTACGGCAACAACAAACAAACTGAATTTGTTACTGGATGATTTAAAGACCAATCCAAAACGGTATATCAACATTTCGGTGTTTGGAAAAAAACAAACAAATACCGGTTTAACGGTTCCGTTGCCCGATACCATTAATGCTCCATACCTGAGGCAGTAGCATTTTAGCATTCATTTTTGAAATAAATAGTTCAATTTACAGGCTCAAATAAATCAGAAACGTTGCGATTGAATTTTACCATCAGTAAATCCTTTATTGTTTTTTTTCTTGCCTGCAGTATTCAAAGTTCTGCCCAGCAGGTCATCGGAAGTTCCACAGCAGGCGACAGCCTCCGTGTCATCAATATTATTCAGGGCAATACCCTGCGTTTCATTACCATCGACTCGGCCACCACCCTCGAAACCATTGCCGGTAATGCCATCATCAAAGAAGGGCTTACTACCTTCTATTGCGACAGCGCCACCCTTAACCGCCGTACCAATATCCTGGAGGCTTTTGGCAATATTCATATCAACGATAACGATAGTATTCACACGTATGCACAAAGCCTGCGCTATGTTGGTGCCGATCGGATCGCCTATCTGAAAAAGGGTGTAAAACTTACCGATAAAAAAGGTACGCTGTATACCGACGACCTGGAATATAATTTACGAACCGGCATTGCCACGTATAAAGGTGGCGGCCGTATCACCAATGATAAAACGGTATTAACCAGCGAAAACGGCGTGTACTACGCCGATACCAAGGATGTTTATTTTAAAAATAATGTACACCTGAAAGATCCCGACCGCGATATCTGGACCGACAGTTTGTTGTATAATATTAAAACCAATATTGCCACTTTTATTGCCCGAACCAAAATTGTAGGTAAGGACGGCAGTGTAACCTACACCAATGCCGGTACTTATAACCTGGCAACGGGCGAAGCCATTTTTACCAACGGAGCTTCGTTCAGCGACAGCACCCGCAGTGCGTCGGCTAAAACCATTGCGTTCGACAAAAAGAATAATATTTTACAAATGCAGGGCAACGCCAAATTCGTTGACAGTGTAAACAAAATCATTGTGCTTGGCGGCGAAATATTTGCTGACCTGAATTTGAATTCTTTTTTAGCCAGCCGTAAACCGGTAATGATCATTCACCGGGATGGCGACAGCACCTATGTGGCTGCCGACACCTTATTCTCGGGCCTGCGCAAATACGACAGCCTCGAAAGGAAAATGATCATTCAACGGGATACGTTACGAAAAACAATGGTGGTGAATACAACCGAAGCTGACTCAACCGTCAGGTATTTTCTTGGCTTTCACAACGTACGCATATTCAACGATTCCCTGCAGGCCGTGAGCGACAGCCTCCACTACTCCACTGCCGACTCCACTTTTAAACTATTTGGTGAACCGGTTGTATGGAACGACAAATCGCAGATCACCGGCGACACGTTGTTTATGTATACCGAAAACCAAAAACCAAAACGACTTTTTGTTTTTAATAATGGCATGATCATTAATAAAACGAAGGAAAATATGTTTAACCAGGTAGGCGGACGTACGCTTAACGGTTATTTTGTTGATGGCTCGATCGACTATGTTCGGGTAAAAGGCAGTCCGGCCGAAAGTATTTTTTACCCCCAGGACGACGATAGCGCCTACATGGGCATGAACCGCAGCAGCGGCGATGTGATCGATATTTATTTTGTAAAAAAAGAACTGAATAAAGTAAAATTCATCAATAATGTAGATGGCGTTTTATATCCGCTTAAAGATATACCGGCCGATAAAAAAGAACTCCGGGGATTCAAATGGATGGATCACCGCCGTCCGAAAAACAAACTGGAATTGTTTGAGTAAGCGGTATAAAACCCGCTGGATTGAATACACGGCTACGATAGTTTAGCAAGTGCGTCTTTAATCTTTCCAAAGCCTTTTTCTATATTTTCCATACTGTTCGCGAATGACAGCCTGATACAATCCGGCGCGCCGAATGCCCGCCCGGTAACTGTGGAAACATGTGCCTTATTCAGCAAATACATACACAGGTCATCGGCATTTTCAATTTTATCTTCCCCATCAAACCGGCCAAAAAACTGACTCACATCAGGGAATATATAAAATGCGCCCTGCGGTTCACTGCACAACATACCCGGAATCTCTTTAACCAGTTCCATCACCCTTTTCCTGCGTTTTGTAAATTCAGCCACCATCAATTCTGTTGGTTTCATATCGCCGGTAAGGGCAGAAATGGCCGCCCTTTGGGTCACTGCATTTGCGCCGCTGGTTACCTGTCCCTGGATTTTTTCGCAGGCTTTGGCGATTTTGGCGTCGGCAGCTAAATAACCGAGCCTCCAACCCGTCATTGCATATCCCTTGCTCAATCCGTTGATAACGATCACCCTGTCTTTTATATCATCAAACTGCGCTATACTTTCGTGTTTGCCCTCATAATTGATGTACTCATAGATCTCATCACTCATTATGACAATATCCGGATATTTTCTGAATACCTCAGCCAATGCACCGAGTTCGTTCTTTGAATAAACTGCACCACTTGGATTACAAGGTGATGAGAACATAAATAGTCTCGTTCGATCGGTGATGGCATTTTCGAGTTGAGCAGCTGTTATTTTATACCCGTTGTCAACACCTGCATGAATAAATTTTGGAACACCCCCTGCCATCTTGACAATTTCTGAATAGGTTACCCAAAAAGGTGTAGGTATGATCACTTCATCGCCCACATCAACAATACTCATTACCGTATTGGCAATACTTTGCTTGGCACCGGTACTCACCACGATCTGGTCGGGCGTATAGTCAAGATTATTATCTCTTTTCAACTTAAAACATACGGCTTCACGCAAATCAAGATACCCGGCAACCGGGGTATAATGGCTGTAATTATCATCAATAGCCTGCTTGGCTGCTTCTTTAATATGATCCGGCGTATTAAAATCGGGCTCACCTAAACTTAAATCGGTAATATCAAACCCCTTAGCCCTAAGCTCTCTACCCAGTTTAGCCATTTTTAAGGTTTCCGGTTCATTAAAGCGCTCCAGTAAAGAAGATAATTGCATATTATTTTTGATTATTTGAACGCAAAAGTAACGATTCCCTGCTAACTAATCTGAATCGCCGGTTATATTCAACCCCCCGTTATTTTAACGATAAAATGATAAAAATCAAAAATTTAAGGTAATTAAAACTAAACCTGTTTTTCCCTATCTTTGCACACTTCTAAAAATCAAAGAAGAAGTTACTAAAACGACCACTATTATGAAATGAGCCAAAGCGTAGTTTCACTAAAAAGAAATGAATTTTGGCGAATTACATGAGACCATTAAAAAAAAGTAAATAATAACTCATGAAACTAAAAGGCTTAGTTTGGTTTTTTACAATTGCCCTGACTGTAATATCACTTTGGGAATTATCCTATACCTGGGTGATACGTAATTATGAAAAGTCCGTAACCGCAAAAGCAACCAAGATTGTTAAACAGGCAAACCCCGAATTAACCGGGGATGCCAGAACCGCAGCAATTGAATTCAGGAAGAAAAGAATCCTCGACAGCACGGCCGATCAGAAGATCTACCCGATCTTTGGAAACACCTACAAAGAGTGTAAATCCAATGAGCTGAACCTGGGTTTGGATCTGCAGGGAGGTATCAGCGTTACGCTGGATGTTAGCCTGTCGGACCTGTTGAAATCTTTAAGCAACAACGCCAAAGATCCGGCTTTGCTAAACGCCATTGCCACGGCTACCAAACAAAAAGATAACAGCGATGCTGATTTTATTACGCTTTTTACACAGGCCTACATCAGTCAAAATGGAGCCGATAAACTGGCCGGTATATTTGCCGGAGCCGAAAAAGAAGTAAAGATCAAAGACAATGATGCAACCGTTATTTCTAAGTTAAAGACCATCGCGGCGGGTGCTATCAAAGAAACCTATAAAATCCTGGTTCGCCGTATTGATAAGTTTGGTGTGGCCCAGCCCAATATCAATTTCGATGAGAACAAGGGTATCATCAACGTAGAACTGGCCGGTGTTACCGACGTAGACAGGGTACGTAAATTATTACAAGCCTCAGCTCACCTGCAATTCTGGGAGGTTTACCGTATAGATGAGTTGGCCGCTTCGTTGAAAATTGCTGATGAAAATCTGCAAAATTACCTGAACGGCGTAATCGATACCGCAGCTATTAAAGATTCGGCAAAACTTCTTGAAAATGTGAATCCTTTCTTCAGGGTTATTAATCCACAGAATCCGGAGTCTGATCCAAAAACAGGAGCTGCGCAGTATTATTCCAACCTGGGTACCATACTCTCGCAGGATACCGGTATTTTTTACGAATACATGAATAATGATGTGGTAAAAAATGCCCTGCCCGCTGATGCTAAATTTTTATTGGGGGTTGAAGAAAAAGCCGACAAAGGAAATCAGCGTTTTTTCAAATTATATGCTGTTAAAACCATGCCGGGTACCGATAAAGCACCACTCGAAGGTGAGGGTGTGAGAGAAGCCAGGCAGGATTTTGATGAGAAAGGAAGACCTGCGATCAAAATGGAAATGACCAGCACCGGTTCAAAAACATGGGCAAGATTAACAACTAAGAATGTGGGCAGGCCGATTGCCATTGCCCTGGATGATATCGTGTATTCGGCTCCTAACGTAAACGGACCGATCGAAGGAGGAAGTTCGGAGATTTCCGGATCCTTTACGGTGCAGGAAGCGCAGGATCTGGCCAATATATTAAAGTCTGGTAAACTGGATGCCCCGGCAAATATCGTTGCACAACAGGTAGTTGGTCCAACATTGGGTGAAGCTTCCGTACGCGGTGGTGCCATGGCATTTGGTATCGCCTTCCTGGTCATTTTTATTTTAATGTTGGTGTATTATAATAATGGAGGCTGGGTTGCCAATATCGCATTGATATTAAACCTTCTTTTCACCATTGGTGTGTTAACGGCGATGGGCTTTACTTTAACCGCAGCGGGTATCGCCGGTTTGGTATTGACTATTGGTATGGCCGTGGATACCAACGTAATTATTTTTGAAAGGATAAAAGAGGAACTCGCCAAAGGTAAATCCTACCCGTTGGCAGTAAACGATGGTTATAAGCGTTCTTTGGCCCCGGTTATTGATGCGCACGTTACTTCTTTACTTACGGCTGTTATCCTGTTCTACTTTGGTTTGGGCCCGGTATTAGGCTTTGCCACTACACAAATCATTGGTTTGTTACTGTCGTTGTTCTGTGGTATCCTGGTTTCGAGGTTAATTACCGAGGTATGGACAAATAAGCAACGTCACTTTAATTATTTTACAAAAATTTCGAAGCGGATCTTTAAGCACGCGAATTATAAATTCATTGAGCTGAGGAAATATGCTTACGTGATTTCAGTTATCGTATTCCTGGCCGGTATCATTTCATTCTTTAATGGTTTCCATCTCGGTGTGGAATTTAAAGGGGGAAGAAGCTACACTGTTCAGTTCGACAGGTCGGTAAAAAATGAAGAGATCCGCGATGATTTGAAAAAATCACTCGATGGTGACAACGTAACGATAAAGACAGTGGGCGATAACCGCCACTTAAATATTACCACCGCCTATTTAAAAGGAGTTGATAATGCCGACAGCGCTGTAAAAACAAGGCTTTACCAGGGTTTACAAAAGGTATTGCCTGCCGGTGTTACCTACGAAAAGTTTGTTAAAAACAATATTCAGGCTTATTCAACCGTGCAGCCAAGTATATCGGATGATCTTAAACGTGGTGCGGTTAAAGCAACCGTATTTGCGATGCTGATCATCTTCCTGTATATCTTTATTCGTTTCCGCGACTGGAGGTATTCGGTAGGAACCATCTTTACTTTATTGCATGACGTATTTGTTACACTTGCGGTGTTCTCGTTCTTTAAAAACATCGTGCCGTTCCCGCTCGAAATAGACCAGCACTTTATTGCGGCCGTTTTAACCGTAATTGGTTTCTCGATGAACGATACCGTAATTGTATTTGACCGTATACGTGAGTACAGCCGCGACATGAGAGGAGCAACGAAAACACATATTATCAACCGGGCGGTAAATGATACGCTTAGCCGTACCATCATGACCTCTTTAACTGTATTCTTAACCCTGTTGATCCTCTTCATATTTGGCGGAGAAGTTACCCGCGGTTTTGCCTTTGCCATGTTGATCGGTGTGATTACAGGTACCTACTCTTCTATTTTTGTGGGAGCGCCCATTTTGGTTGACTTTGCAAAAAACAAACCATTGGGAGCAGCAGATACCGTGGTTGAATCGAAAAAGAAATAGTCACTACTTGAGTTATACACAAAGAGCCTCGTTTTTACGGGGCTCTTTTATTTTTTGAAAAAAAGACACCCAAAAAGATGTCATCTTTTTGGGTGTCTTAAATTACTAACTTATCATCAACAACTATACTGCAAAGCTTGTTCCGCAACCACAAGTAGTACTTGCATTTGGATTTTTGAACGTAAATCCACGGCTGTTCAATCCGCCCTGCCAGTCAACTTCCATACCTGCTAAATAAATGCCATGGGCTTTTTCCATGATAATGGATATCCCATCCAATTCGAAATGCTCGTCTTTTTCTGAAGCCATATCAAAACCTAAAACATAGGTCATGCCACTGCAGCCCCCACCCTTTACACCGATGCGCAACGATTGCCGGGTATCAAATCCTTCCACCGTCATAAGCCTTTTAATTTCGTCAATGGCCGAAGCGGTTAAAGTAACCGGTATTGTACTTGTTTCCATATCTTAATCTTTGTACAAAAATAAATAAATAAAATAACCCGGCTTTTACGAAATCCGGCAAAAAGAGATTACTGCAGGAGGAGCAGAATTTAACAACCCTGCAAAACCCTTAATTTTGCGATAAATCGATTATTTATGGATCTATCTGCCGCCATGGTACAAAATATTGTTTTGGGTGCTATTTTCATGTTCTTTATTGCCATTGCCTGGTTATTGGCCGAGTTTAAGGGGATGAAAGACAACATCCAGGAACGATTGGGCATCAACAATGAAGTTTTGAAATTAAAGCTGCAGGCGATTGAACGATTTACTTTGTATGCGGAGCGTTCGTCTTTAAAGAACCTGGTTTCCCGCACTCCGGCTTCGGGCATGACGGTTGTTGACATGCAACTCGCTTTATTGGATAGCTTGAGATCAGAATATGAATATAACGTAACCCAACAAATTTATATTGATCCAAAAATGTGGAAGGCTATTGGCAATTTAAAAGACCAAAACAGTTTTATCATCAATCAGCTGGCTGCATCACTTCCATCGGATGCGAATGGTTTTGAATTGAGCAAACGTATTTTGGAATATGTGTCCAGCACCGAATCTGAGTTAAGTACAACGGTTTTAAATGCCCTGCATTTTGAAGCAAAACGATTGTTATAAAATGAGTACAGACAAAAAAATATTTACCGACTCGGGCATCGAAATAAAAACGATCTATACCCGCGAAGATCTTTCTGATATTTCTCCTGTTGAAGATGGAAAAGCCGGTGTATTTCCTTTTACCCGCGGCGTGCAACCCGATATGTACCGGGGCCGTTTGTGGACCATGCGGCAATATGCCGGGTTTTCAACCGCAGAAGAAAGCAATCAACGATACCATTATTTACTGAGCCAGGGTGTAAACGGACTCAGTGTGGCGTTCGACCTGCCTACACAGATAGGTTACGACAGCGACCATCCGCTTGCCGATGGTGAAGTGGGCAAGGTAGGTGTTGCCATTAATAGCCTGGAAGATATGGAGATCCTGTTCCGGGGTATTAAACTGGATGAAGTAACCAGTTCGATGACGATCAATGCCAGTGGTTTTATTTTGCTGGCTTTTTATGTTGCATTGGCTAAAAAACAAGGCGCCGACCTCAGCAAAATTTCGGGTACTATACAAAATGACATTTTAAAAGAGTATGCAGCCCGGGGCACCTATATCTATCCACCAAAAGCTTCCATGCGTATTATCACCGATATTTTTGAATGGTGCGCCAAAGAAGTTCCCAAGTGGAATACGATCTCCATTTCGGGTTACCATATACGGGAAGCAGGCAGTACGGCGGTACAGGAAGTTGCATTTACTTTAAGTAATGGCAAAGCCTATGTACAGGCCGCCATGCAAAAAGGTTTGGATATTAATGTATTTGGTAAACGCCTCTCCTTCTTTTTCAATGCGCACAATAACCTGTTTGAAGAAGTGGCCAAATTCAGGGCTGCCAGGCGTATGTGGGCAAAGATCATGAAAGATCTGGGTGCCACCGATCCCAAAGCGATGATGCTTCGCTTTCATACCCAAACCGGCGGCAGTACGTTAACCGCCCAGCAACCCTATAACAATATCAGCCGGGTAACCCTGCAAACGCTGGCTGCAGTATTGGGCGGCACGCAATCGTTGCATACCAATGGCTATGATGAAGCATTGAGTTTACCCACTGAGGAAGCTGCAGGAATCGCCTTAAAAACCCAGCAAATCGTTGCTTTTGAAAGTGGCGCACCAGATACGGTAGATCCGCTCGCCGGGAGTTATTTTGTTGAAACACTCACAGCCGAAGTAGAATCAGCCGCCTGGAAACTTATCGAAAAGATAGACGCCATGGGTGGCAGCGTGGCCGCCATTGAGCAGGGTTTTATCCAGGATGAGATTGCCAAAAGTGCCTATGAATATCAGCGGCATATCGAAAGCGGCGAAAAAATAATTGTGGGCGTTAATAAATTTCAAACGGAAGAAAAAAATACTATCCCTGTTTTTAAAGTGGATGAAGAGGTGCAAACCCGGCAAATAGAAAAGCTTAAGGCGCTTAAATTAAAGCGGGACAACGATAAGGTGAATGCATCTTTGAATGCGGTCAGGGAAACGGCCCTTGGCACCGAAAACCTGATGCCTGTTGTGTTGGAGGCTGTTGAAAATTACTGCACCCTCGGTGAAATTGCTGATGAACTTAGAAAAGTATTTGGCGAGTATAAATAGCTGTTCTTTCAACTCCATTTTATATTTTAAAAGCGCTGCGGTTTTACCGGGAGCGATCCTACTGAATTTCCTTATCTCTTACCACTTGGTATCAATGATATACCCGTGACAACTTCTCTATTATTTCAAATACAAAAAAATCCCTCCCGGTAACCGGGAGGGATTGGATAATATAAAGATTTATGTTCTATTGAATAACCACTTTACAAACCGACAAACGATTTCCGTTTACATCGGCTATTTCAACAAGATAAAGGCCTTTGCCCTGGTTTCTCAAATCAACAGACATCCTGTCGTATGGTCTTCCAATAGCGTAATTCTGCGTAAGTACTTTAACACCGGCAGAGGTATACACATTCAGGAACCTCGGTAAATTAGTATTGTTTGCAACACTGAAGTACCTCACGTCAAATCTGCCATCTGTTGGATTTGGATACAGGAAGCAATTAGCACTTGCTGAGTCCTTGATCGTTACGATGTTGGAATTATTGTTACATCCGTTTACATCGGTAACATTCAGGCGATAGTCGCCCATTCCATCCACATCCACGGTCAGGTTTGCCGTTCCGATACCAGATACCACACCTTGCGAAGAACCGCTCAATGATATGCCATTACGGGTCCAATCATAAGTAGCGGCTGCATTTGGCGAAACCGTAGCTGACAAGGTTGTTTGTAAACCCGGGAATAAACTGGTATATGGATTAGCCGTAACCACAATCACCGGTAATGGATTAACCCGTAACGTTGCTGCCCTTGATGTTTTAGCCGCACAGGGCGATGCACCGGTTACCACGCAACGGTATTGGTAATTATCCATGGTTACAGGAGGAGCCGTAACGGTTAATGTTGCCGTTGTTGCGCCACTGTAAACACCACCGTTCGATATATTGCTGAAAGAACCACCACCATTGGTGCTTACCTGCCACTGATAGCTATGCGGACCAGAACCAATGGTTACTGTTGCCGTGAAAGTGGTCACCTTATCGGTACAAATGGTTTTATCAGCAGGTAATGCAGCATTAAGAACCGTTGGTTCGTTAACAGTAACAACTACCCTTCTTGCCGGTGACGTACAGGTAATCACACTTGATCCAAAAAGCACTTTACCTATAAACGCTCTTGGCGTAAAGGTTGGTGCTGCCGGTGCAAGACCTCCTGCATAACTTACACTAGTACCCGAAGTAAGAACACATCCGCCTCCCGTACTTGTATAGGTACCTGCGGCAACTGTACTGTAACGTAAGTTACCTGTACCGCCACTGGCCAGCACTGTTTGAAATGCAATTCCATAAGTAGCTCCCGCCGGAATGGTCAATGATAATCCACTTAACATAGGCTGAGGTACTGTGGTGGTTGTATTCGCCACAGCGGTATAACTACCCGTACCTGCCTGGATCCATCCATTGGCAGCCGAAATAGCACCCGGTGCACCAGCAACAGGTGTCGTTTTGTAAAACAGGGTTGCATTACTTGCACCACTCGCCGAAGCAACACTCTCGATACCCGTAATGGTAACCGGGAATGCATTGTTGTTGGTGAAGTTAGACGTCACCAATCCAAACTGGTTGTTATTGGTAAAGCTTGTTTGAATAGTTGATGGTGGTAAACCTACACTTTGAACGGTTACATCATAATTATAAACACCTGAAGGTGTTGGTTTAGCCCATACCGTATCTCTTGGCGTACCGGTATATACAGTAGTTGCTGCAGCATCTGTAAATAATCCTGATCCTGCGCCATTAGGCGTCCATACAGCCTGAGTTGAAGCAACCCCAACAAAATAGTCAACATTCAACGACCAGGAAGCTAAAGTTCCAATATCGCCGGGACCACCATCGGCCATAGCCAATGTCCAGGTACCGTTAGCAGAAGGGCCGGTTGTATAAAGTGATGCAAAGCCAGCTGCATTGGAAACAAAACCTGTTGGATTCTGAACCGTAGGGCCAGCAACCGGTGTATTGATCGCATCAGCTTTCCAGGCGGTTGCATTGTTATAAATGAAAGGCGCAGTAGCAACAGTGCTCCAGGCGGTTGAACCCAGCTGGCTCACTTTAGCACCATACCAACCCCATGTTGATACACCCGAAGCCGGACCTGTGAACAGGCCTGAACCATATTTATACAGATTCAGAATCTGGCCGTTTGGCGCTTTCAGATGAATGATCATATCACCAGGATAGGTGTGCGACATATTTAAGGTCACTGAAATATTAGATATTGTTCCATTAGCTGGAATACCTGAAATGGTCAGGTTATTGCTTACCCCATTGGCTGTATTGTCGGGAACTGCCAGACTGATCGTACCTGAGGTTGCACTTGTGCTATACTGAATAGCAGATGAGCTGATCAATCTCACCGCAGCGTCACCCAAACACATAGCTACCGGGTTAGGCGTAACCGTAGGCGCGGGCGGTGTGTAATTAATCAGAACCGTTGCTGTGTTGCTACAACCGGTTGTAGTTGACGTTCCTGTAACTGTATACGCGGTAAATACCGTTGGTGCAGCGTACACTGTAGCCACTGATGTACCGGTATAAGGAATCACCGCATTTGGATCTATAAATAAACCGGCAATTGGAGACCAGCTATATGTATTAGCTCCACTTGCTGTAAGTGCTGTTCCAAATGAACCGGCAACACCACCACAAGTTGGCGCACTTGGCGTAACGGTTACGGTTGGTAAAGGAAGTACTGTTAATACTGCAGGGTTCGAAATATTTGCATTCGCAACACCCGCACAAGTTCCACTTAACACGCAACGATATGCATATCCGTTCATGCCAATGGCAACCGGATTTATTGTAAGCGTTGCTGTTGTTACACCGGAATAAGGTGCCGCATTGGTGAGGTTTGTCCACGCACCTGCTGGTGTTGTTCTTTCCTGCCACTGATAGGTGAGCGCAGTACCCGTACCGGCAACGGTAAAGGTTACTGGTAAAGTATTACAAACTGTTTTATCGGTTGGCTGGGTGGTTACCACCGGACGTTTATTCACCGTGATGGTGATATTAGCCTGGCGTATACAACCGGCTCCATTGTTATGACTAACCGTGTAGGTTGTAGTGTTCATTGGAGATGCAGCAACCGGGTTAGAAGTAGTTGAACTTAAACCACCCGGAGGTGCCCAGGTGAAAGTACCACCTGTAACCGGACCTGCCGGAGGTCCAACGAAAGTCACACTATAACCACCTGTAACATTACCCTGGTCACCAGCAGCCTGGTCGTTTATGAATAACTTCCAAACACCGTTAAAGTCACCTGTAAAGGTAGAAAGCGTTGGGTTAGCCGGTACACCTGTAGGACCTGGAGCTGGAAAATTATCCGGGCCTGCTGTGTTGGTTGGTCTCACCGTTGCTGTAGCATTTGCCGGCGGAGGTGTGGTAAATATACCTGGAGCCGCGTCATCAAATATCATGGTGTTGTTGATAAAATCAGCGCTACCTCCCGCATCCGACAATAACATTACGTTTTGACCGGTTGGAGACTGTAATACAATGTCAAGGTCACCAGCCCATGTGTGACTAAGGCCTGTTAATGTAACCGACTTAACCGAAATACCTGAGGTTGGGAAACCCACCACAGTTAAATTTGAAGGATAAGGCGTTGCAGGTCCTGAATTATTAATGGTAATGGGTGCCGGTGCATTTACGGATTGTGTTCCAAATCCTTCCACTACAGTAAGTAAGGTAGGATCTCCTTCACAGATGGTAGTTCCCGGGTCGGCAATGACCAGCAATGCTGCCGATGCGGTAAAGTTTACCGTAGCAACTGTTGAAGGCGCCGCAGCACAGGTTCCAAACTGAACAACCGCACGATAGTACATCGTTTGGGTAATATTTGTATAGGTATAAGTAGTCGTTGTATTTACAATTGGTGTCCACGGACCAGCAGGAGCTGTTGCAGATTCCCAACGGATCACATTTCCTACCTGACCTGATAAAGTTATGGTACCACTATTGGTAGTTCCACAAACCTGCGAAACAGCCGGAGCAACCGTACCTGGCGTTGACGCTGCTGCTACAGATAACAATGCCGGGGTGCTGTTAGCAGCCGGAGGACATGTACCGGTAACAACACAACGATAATAATTACCGTTCATCACGGCAGTTGTTGGGTTAATTGTCAACGTAGTGGTTGTTACACCTGAATAAGGCGCAGCATTGGTCAAATTGGAATAAGGTCCACCAGCACCTGCCGTACTAACCTGCCATTGGTAGGTTACACCACCGGTAGCCGTACCCAAACAAGTGTAGGTAACAGAATTACCTGCACAGGCAGATACATCAACCGGGTGTTGTGTAATGGTTGCATTACAAGCCGTATTTGGTGTAATTAAGGTAACCATATCTTTAAATGATACCCTTGTATTAGTTGCATTAAACAAGCTGGAACGCATAGGAACAGCCGCTGAAGCAATTAAAGTAATATCATCAACCCACCAGCCTGCCGGAGAAGTTGGTGCAGAGGTATTATTATCCGAACCAAATCTGAAACGAATCATCACTGACTGGCCGGCATAAGCCGCTAAATTTATTTTTGTGTTTATGAACGTAGTCTGCAAACCAGTGAATGCAGCCCTTCCGCCAATTGGATTATTAGGACTTGTACCCAGTGCACCATTATAGGCACCCAGTGTCATATTTTCCGCACCCACATCATTCCAGGTTGCACCGGCGTTGTTACTGATCTCAACAACTCCTCCGTCCCATCCATCTTCAGTATTAAACCTATGCCAGAAACTTAATTCGGGGTATGAGTTTGCCGGTAAAGCAATTGCTGCCGTAGTTGCCAAACGCTGATCACCATCGGCAGCCAGGTTCTGAACATAAAACGAATTGGGAGCACTATTGCTCACCGTAGTAGATACAGACCAAACAGTTCCTAAAGGAGCAGTAGTTGTCCACGAAGCAGGTATAGTAGCTGTAGCAACCGGCTCATTGATTAACGTTGAAGGTGGGAAATAAGAACCGGCATTTACACTAACGGTAAACGGATAGTTTGTTGTTCCGGCACCCTGGCTAACGGCAAAGCTAACCACCCTGTTTACTGCATCGTAAGTACCACCACTAACATAGGTAACGTTTGTTGGTATAGTATCTCTTAATGTATAACCACTAACAGCCGAACAGGTAGCAACAGAATTAGTATAAACCAATGTGCCGCCTTCCGGTATGGTGGTAGCACTTACCAGCGCACCTAAGGTAATCGGTGGTGTAAAGTCAACGATCTGGTCGTTGATACTTCCGGTGGACCCTTCTGATGCAAACGCACCAACACCTCTTCTTCTGAACGCTTCCCAAATGGCACAATTGTATGTACCGCCATAAAGGATCTGATCAGCTTGTAAGATGGCATTTCTTGCACTTACAAAACCCGGAGAACACTGTTGAATTTTACAAGCTTCAGTTACCAGTTTCAATGCGATCGTATTACCACCTGTTCCGGTGATATCATAAATATTCGGATTGATGATACCGGTTTGATTAATGATATTCCAGGTCATATCCCAAAGGATCGTACACCAGATAAAACCAACACCGTGTGGAATTGCCATGGACGGCAGGTTGGCGTAAGTGTAGTTATTAATTGCCAGATCGGTACAATACCTGGCTGGCCTGATTCCAACGCCGGTTGTAGGCTGGTTCAGTGCATAGGTACCAACACCTCTTGGCGAGGTGAAACCTGAAGTAACGGTTGATGTAGCCCAGTTTTGCGTAAGCATGATACCGAAATAATCGGCCCATCCTTCTCCGCCCTGCTCCGCATTGCCCAGGCAACCTGAGTTAGCCGGACCGCCGGTTAACCGGATACTGATGCCATGACCATGTTCGTGTATAATGATACCGTTATCAACATCACCATCCCTATCGGGCGTTGGTGCGGTCCACAAATACATCTGCATTCTTCCACTTCCGCCATCGGCAGGAGTAGAGAAATTAGCATTGTTGCTTCCGCTTCCGTCCTGCGCCTCACCATTCACGTGATCGTTTCCGGCACCACCACGGCCCAGGTTATCATCCTGGAAGTTTCCGGAAACCTCATCAAATCCATAACCATAAAAAACGTCATGAATCACATTATTCCAGTAAAATAAATTGGTAATATTAAATTGTTGGTTAGGCGTAGGTGCCGTAACTGTTGGTTCCTGTGCAAAATCAGGAACAAAATTAAAAGTTAAATTCGGAAAGGCAGTAGTAGAACTCGCCGATTTTGCGATCGTACCTGTATTATTCGAAGGCGTTCTGTCCTGGTATGCCCAAACGTTATTGCTCCTTGTATAATCATAATCTGCCGCACCGGCACCGGTATGCCACTTTAACGTAACCGCATTGGGAACAACACCAGCTTGTAACCAGGGATCAGTACGTGTATCGGTAGTCATAGGCGCTGGCATATGATTAGGACTCTCGTAAGGAATGGGTATCACCCGGTAGGTGGCGGTTGTTACCAGTGATGGATCATCCGTTTTCCTGAAATCCAGAACATTCTTCAGGCTTTCATTCACGTTGATCTTATTCATCGCGAAAGCAGGATAATTTACTTTACCATGCACATCAGGTGTTCCCCAATTATCATACACGGTATAATTATCCATACCCAGAATACTGTTATTCACCGCATCTACCCTAACCATCCAGTAATCGGGCGTGGTTTTAGGTACTATATATATATGCCACGACAAACGAATCTCGTTTGTATTTTCAATCGGTGTCCACATTAATTGAGCGGTAATATTTTCCTGGGAAATACCCATTTTACCAAACTCGATCTTATTGCCATTCTTGTTGAGGGCGATTGCCATTTGAGACGCATGTAAACCCCTGTCGGCCAGTGCCGATTGTACAGCCGACTCAGCTGTTACTGATGGCATAACCGTTTTTACGTTCGCCCATTTTGCCACGCCGCGGTTAAAAGTACCGGCCTGGGAAACCAACTTCTCGCCTTTAAAAGCGAGAACCAGCATTTGGTTATAAACCGGAATACTCTGGTAGGTTTGATTCAGGTACACCATCCTTACACCAGCCGTGTTATCGTAATAGGTACTCGACACCTGAACATTGTTCATGTCGTCGGCAGATAGTCCCAGTGACGCTTTGCTCGCACTCACCAAACTGATCGCCGCATTCTCTTCGGCATTGAAAGTTTGCGCGTTCATACTAAACACACAAAAAAGCAATGGCATCAGAAAAAGAAAGATTTTCTTCATAATAGATGTGGTTTTAATTTTTGAATTCATATTAAACGGTGATTGTAAATTGTAATATGGATACAATAAAAAGCGGAGTAAAGCCAATATTTCTTTGGTATGTACTTGAAGAGTATTCCAGTATAAATGAAGAAGTAAAAGTTTAAACCATAAACGCTTTTAATGATATATATTAGCAATAAAAAAACTTCGGATGCAATGATACGAACAAAAAGTTAATTTTATTCCAAATTAAATAACTAACTTATCAACAAATCCACAGGTGGTGAATCATTCATAAAACCATAATAATCAGTGCAAAAACTTATTTTTCTATCCCTGGTTTCTTTTGTTTATCTCCCCTGTCGCCTGGCAGCACAGGATGTAAACAAAACCATTAAAACACAGGCCCTTGCCATTCAGCAAAAACTTACTGAATATCGAAGGCACCTGCATCAATATCCCGAATTGAGTAACCGGGAATTTAAAACAGCCGCTTATATCGTGGAGCAGCTTAAAAACCTGGGGCTCGACATTCAAACCGGCGTTGCCAAAACCGGTGTAGTGGTTATTCTAAAGGGCGGAAAGCCGGGGCCGGTTATGGCACTTAGAGCCGATATGGATGCGCTGCCGGTTAAAGAAAGAGTAAATATCCCCTATGCTTCCACCGATAGCGCATTATATGCCGGGGCTAAAGTTCCGGTAATGCATGCCTGCGGCCATGATGCCCATGTTGCCATGTTAATTGGAACAGCGCAGGTTCTCTCATCTATGAAAAAAGATATTGCCGGCACCGTTAAATTTATTTTTCAACCGGCGGAGGAGGGTCCTCCGGAAGGTGAAGAAGGAGGCGCTGCCCTGATGGTAAAAGACGGTGTCATGGATAATCCAAAAGTGGATGTGATATTTGGCATACATATCGAATCCTGGATACCGGCCGGCGATATTCAATACAAGCCGGGGGCCTTTATGGCTTCGGCCGATCTGTTCAGTATCAAAGTGAAAGGCAAATCATCGCATGGGTCTCAACCCTGGCTGGGTGTTGACCCTATTTCCATTTCGGCACAGATCATCGACGGGCTGCAACATATTGTGAGCCGGCAGATGGAACTGACCAAGGCACCGGCAGTCATCACGGTTGGTAAAATAAATAGCGGTGTGCGTTTTAATATCATCCCCGAAGAAGCGTATATGGAGGGCACTATCCGTACCCTTGACAGTAAAATGCAGCTGGATATTCATGACCGCATCCGGTTAACGGCAACCAAAATAGCCGAAGCCTCCAATGCTCTTGCCGAAGTAAATTTTTATACCAAGACCCTGGTTACTTATAACAACCCCAAACTGGTTGACAATATGTTGCCATCATTGCAGGCTGCTGCAGGAAAAGAAAATGTACGATCCATGGATTGGGTTACCGGCGCCGAGGATTTCAGTTATTTCGGAACTAAAGCTCCTGCTTTCTTTTTTTATATTGGCGGCATGCCCCGTGAAAATGATACAAAAAATGCACCACCGCATCATACCCCCGACTTTTTGATCGACGATAGCCGTCTATATGTTGGCGTACAAACTTTTTGCCAGTTGGTTTTTGACTATCCAAACACATTAAATAAATAAATTGCAGGATTCGCGGCGCTTCAGGCGACCAGGATCCTGATTAAATCAAACAAAAATGAAAAAACTCCTGTTCTTATCTGCATTCCTGCTCTCCCTCTCCTCCTTTGCTCAAAACAACCCTGCCTCCAAAAACGGGGTGATGACCCCTGAACTTTTGTGGAAACTGGGACGGGTTTCAGGATTGGGCATTTCAACCGATGGTAAATATGTTTTGTATTCGGTATCTACACCAAATGCCGAAGCAAATAAAAGCAGCAGAAAAAAATATATGGTTCCGGTCACCGGCGGAAACCCTTTGCCAATCGACAATACCGACAGCCTGTTAACAAACGAAAAAATATCCCCCGATGGAAAATACCTGATCAGCAACGCTGAAGTAAAAGTGAAAAAAGTGACCGGCAAAGAATATTATTCCGACCTGCAAAAGTCGAACGTTTATATTTTCGATAACCTCAACTACCGGCACTGGGATACTTATGAAGACGGCAACTTTGATCATGTGATGCTAACCCCACTAACTAACGGTATCAAAGGAACGCCGATTGACCTGATGCCCGGCGAACCATACGATTGTCCGCAAAAGCCATTTGGCGGCGATGAAGATTATGTTTGGAACCCCAACGGAAAAGAAGTGCTGTATTGTACCAAAAAAAAATACGGAACAGCCTATGCCGTGAGCACCAACACCGATCTTTTTGCCTATGATATTGAAACCCGAAAAACCCGGAATGTAACGGAAGGTATGATGGGTTATGATGTTAACCCGTCGTTCAGCAAATCGGGTGTACTTGCCTGGTTAAGTATGCGCAGGGACGGATTTGAATCGGACAAACAGGATATTGTTGTGAGCGATGGGCAGTCAAAAATGAACCTGACCACATTGCGCGACGATATTCATGTTGAAAGTTTTCGCTGGGCTGATGATGGAAAATCCATTTATTTTATTGCTGCTGTAAATGGCACCAGGCAATTATTTGTAGTTAGTTACCCTGGACTCACCAGGATGTTGCCCAGGGTTAGCCAGTTAACCAGGGGTGATTTTGATGTAAATGGAATCGTTGGCCAATCAGGTAACACAATAATTGTTAGCCGCACTGATATGAATCATGCTGCAGAAATTTATACGGTCAATTCTGCCAATGGAGAAATGGCTCAGCTAACCCACGTTAATGATGAAACCTATGCGTCCATCGGGTTAAGTAAAACCGAAAGGCGTTTTGTAAAAACCACCGATGGCAAAAATATGTTGGTCTGGGTAATTTATCCCCCGGGATTTGATGCCACAAAAAAATACCCTGCCCTGTTGTATTGCCAGGGCGGGCCACAATCGTCACTAACACAATCATACAGCACCCGCTGGAATTTTCAGTTGATGGCTGCCCGCGGTTATATTGTTGTGGCGCCCTCCAGGCGGGGTATGCCGGGTTTTGGCACCAAATGGAATGAAGATATCAGCAAGGAACATGGCGGACAGGCCATGCAGGATTATTTAAGTGCGATTGATGCATTGAGTAAAGAAAAATATGTTGATAAAAACCGCCTCGGTTGTGTGGGTGCCAGTTATGGCGGCTATTCTGTTTTTATGCTGGCCGGGATGCATAATAATCGATTTAAAAGCTTTATCAGTCATGATGGAATTTTCGATTTTAAAAGTATGTACGGCACTACCGAAGAATTGTGGTTTGTTGATTGGGATTATGGCGGCGCTTACTGGGATATGAGCAACCAGGCGGCGCAAAAATCTTACACCCGTTATTCGCCCAGTAATTTTGTACAAAAATGGAATACGCCTATTTTGATCTTCCAGGGTGGAAAAGATTACCGGGTTCCCATAGAGCAGGGGCAGCAGGCGTTTCAGGCAGCCCAGTTAAGGGGAATAAAAAGTAAATTCATTCTGCTGCCCGATCAAAACCATTGGGTGCTTACCGCACAGGACGCCCTGGTTTGGCAACGGGAGTTTTTTGGGTGGCTGGATGAAACGTTGAAATAAGGTTAGCAGTAAACCATGTTTATTTGGAACCCGTGCCGGCGACATTGGCCTGTAGTTCTCCTTTCTGACAAAAGATTATCTACCGTTCATCCTTTTGTTTAATTCTGAAACAGAACAAGCTTTTTTTAGTGTAATTTTGCAGTCAATTTTAGTAAGCGAATTATTATTTTCCCTATGCACCAAAGATCTAAGCCTGAATGGAGCAGCGTTCTATTTGTAATTATTGTTATGATATCGGTGCCTTTTTTGGGTTACTCCCAAACTCCCATTAGAGGCAATGTTTTGTATCAACGTGACGCTAAGCCCGCGGCGGCCGTAAATATCCAGCTACTGCACCATATTCGCAAAGCAACCATGACCAATGCTGCGGGATACTTTTCGCTACCCGTTGCGGATGATGAAGAAAATGATACGCTGGAAATTTCATCGGTCGGTTATCAAAGTATCAGGCTGCCCTTATACATTGCAAGAAACAGAAAGGAATTCAGGCTGTCAGAATCGGTGAAAAATCTCGATAATGTTACCGTTTTCAATAAGAGTCTGGTTTTGGGCGCCACAACCGAAAAAGTTGGTTATTTCAGGAGCTGGAGTTATGAACATACCGGTGGCGAAATTGGCAGGGTGATTGAAACGCCCTTCAACGTATTCAAAGTAGACAAAGTGCGGTTTAAAGCGGCCAATTTTTGCGATACCTGTCTCATTCGTTTGCATATCCGTGAATTTGAAGACGGGCGGCCCGGGGAAGAACTGTTAACAGACTCCATATCGCTTTATGTTAACCAGCTCACATTAGACGGGAAAACGCCTGAATTTGATCTTACGCCCTATGACCTTACTTTCACCAAGCAAAGGCTTTTTGTGAGTTTGGAAGTATTGCATTGCGGACTGGCTGTGAAAAAATCATCCTGCTCTTTCAGCTTTGCAGGATCGGAAAAAGGCCGATACCAGTATAAATCAAAAGCAGCTGATGGCTGGGCCACTACAGATGACTACACGATCTTTCTTAAGTTATTTTTGAGGTATTAACGATAAAACAATACCAGAGATTTTGTTCTGGCTAATGCGCAAAATCAACTTCAAAATTCCCTTTGATACGTTCGATGGAAGGATTGAAATATCCAAATTTTACCTGTGGAAATTCTTCGTGAATGAGCTCCATCATTTGCTTAACACCCATACATTCACCGGTATCGGTAACGCCGATCTTGCCGAGGTACCAATCAGGATCGATATTAAAATTGCGCCATTGTATCATGCAGAGATCGGTTTCCCGGATGAGTTTACGCAGGGCTTCGTACTCTTCAATACTGTCGGTCATGCCGGGAAAACAAAATAGTTGATACTCGTCCAACCACCAAAACTCCGCATTACTTTCAGGCTCTCAAATAAATCTTCAAACCCGTAATTATTAGGCAGGTAATAAGATGTATAAATATTTTTCCGGGCCGAGTTAGTGCTTACCCGCATACTATTTAACCCAACTTCGCAAAGCGCTTTAACTGCTTTGGGCATACTGCCGTTGGAGTTGATATTGATACTACCCTTGTCGGTATGTTTTCTGATCTCAATAATCGATTCCCGTATGGTTTCCCACATCAACAGCGGTTCGCCTTCACAGCCCTGTCCGAAACTAATGATGGGAAACGGCGCCGTTTGAAATGCGGAACGGTAAACTCCACGATCTCTTCGGCTGTTGGTTTAAAAGTCAATCTTCGCCGCTGACGGTAGACTAAAGAATCTCCGCAAGCCAGCACCTACCTATGTGAGCGGCCTAAAGTGCACATAAAAAATCAGCAGCTTTTTTAACTGATGGTCTTATGCTTTTTACTTTGTGACTAACTCTTTGCTGGTGCTTTGCTGGTTCCCGCTTGTCGGAGACAAGGCGGGGGCGTTAGGATAGCTAGAGGACTAAAATTTGAAAGAGGGAACACTCACGGGTGAAAAAGGCGGCGGCGAAAATCGAAGCGGAACACCGACGCCGGAAGAGCTTAGGGCAGCGACACTAATCAATATAAATTGAAAATCGTTGAGTGAATCCAGGTTGTTTGGTTCGAAATACCACAAGGATACCAAAAAGCCGGCAAGGAACACTATGCCAATAATGCGGAGTAAAGCTAACAATTTAAACATGGCGGTTTTTATTGACTATGCAAATATTTAAATAATACCTTACAACTCCAAGTGTATTACCTCAAAATTTTCGATGTTTTCCCCTTGGAATAATTAGTAGAGATTACCGCTCAACCTAATGCACAAAATCAACCTCAAAATACGCTTTGATCCATTATGCGGAAGGATATACTTACCAGATCAGATATACATGTTTATTTTTGAACAATTCCCTCTAAGGCCTAAGCGACACATTGGAGTTTTCGATGAGTTTTTTCAGGAATTCCACCTCTCCTTCTGTTATGGCTTGTTTTTCCATTTGAATATAAATTTCTGTTCTGGGAATAACGCTCTTTATTTTACTGTCGTAATAAGGATCAATTATAAATCTCATGTCGCATAATTTACTTTTATATAAACTGTCCAGGAACGGCGAAATACTGAAATTTATATTTAGGTATGTTTTATCAAACTTTAAATAAACACTATCTTTTTTTAAACTTATTGGATTGTTGTTTACTGATACATAAGTTTCCTGAACCTGACTGTCTATTTTAGTAGCCGCCACCAATTTTAAAATCTGCTTAAAATTTCTGGGAAATGAATATTGCAGTATATTTTTCTGCAAAAAAGAATCAACTAAAAGCATTTTACCTTTGCCGGTTGAATCGCTATAGGATCCATACCGGGAACGGGGATTGTAGATAAAAAAAGAACTCAAATATTTTTCACCTGTCATGGTTAAATTTGAATTAAAGCTATCGATTTCTTCTTCAACAAAAATGCCATGGAAATGACACTTTTGAATTACAATATTATCGCCAATATAATAAAGTGCAATAGTATCTCTATTGCTTCGCATTCCGTTAATCCTTTGATCATAGTATGGAACTGCTGAAGCAATAGAGATCTTATCTATTTTTGTTTTTTCCGATTTTGAACCGTTGAATGTTTTACAACCGGCAAAGGCTACTAACATTGTTAAAACAAAAAAAATGTTTTTCATAGTTTGTTTTTAAATTTTATTAATACCCCGGATTGCCCGGATCGTTTATATTGTAAGTAATAGCGGTTGAAAAGTCTCTGTTATGTGTAATCGGAATTCCAAGTACAGTAACTGAAACAGCCAGGTTTATTCCTAAATTCATCGTTGCATTATAGACCCCAACGGTGGCATTGGCGTAATTCAAACTGGCATTAAGTGTAACACCAACGGCCATACCATTTGATGAGACACCTTGATTTTCAAGTGACTCCCAAACCCAGACCCCGTTTACCTTTTTATGAACTCCCTTTTCGTGTGAAACCAAATACCACCCCATAGTTTGTAAACATTTCCATGTGTAGAGTCTTACCCGTAATTCCGGCACTTTCTGTTGGGTAACTGAAGATAATTGAACGCTGGTTGCTGATGCTGAATTTAAAACATTCGCAATCGCTGCATCAGCCACCTCTTCTGAAGATGGCCCGTTGTTTCCACCACCACCACCACCGGTGTGGCCGCCGGAACACATCTGGGTTGAACCTTCGTATTCAATTGCAACTATCACATAATCAATGTAGGTGACCCACCAGTGGTCGATAATAAAACAGTTTTCTCCTTCATAGTTATTGGTTCCTCCATTTTCATCGTTTTTATTCAGTTTTAGCAACAGCATATCTGATTTACCTTCTTCCAAAACCCCCTGTTTAAAATGACTCGAAGAAACAAGCTTATTATCAATATCGTATTTTATTATTGATCCCGTAAAACCCGAAGGTATGCTGCTTAAATTAACCAAGTCTGGCGAAATAACAAGTTCTTCCGGCGTATTTATCTTCCTGTCTTTGGTCAGCACGTCTACATAGCTTGCATTTTTTACATTTCCGGATCCGTCTAAGGATGTTATCAGATATCGGTATTCAGCTTTCATTGAATTCCCAAATCCAACTTGAACCGGAATAACATATGTTTTTGACTTTGCAAAATATTTTGCTTTTCCCCACTCAATTATTTTACGTACTTCAACTGAATTGGCGCCTTCTGGTACTTTTTGGAAATTAACGAATCCGGGTTGGCTTTCCACCCAACTCCTGATTTTCCCTACTTCCGAATTTGGGGTTTCGGCAGTCATTAAGGTTGATTCATTTTTCTTACAACTAGTGCAACTTATTAGTAATATCCCAATAAATGAAAGTGAAATGATTTGTTTTCTTAGCGTCTTTTTCATGATCGTTTGGTTTTGGATTAAAAATCTAATTGCCAAACAAAAATTTAAAAAAACGTTTGCTAATCAAAGAGGATTCCCTCAGAAAAATTTGTCTTTTTTCCCGAAATAAATATTGAAACTACTGTAATAACCTAATGCGCAAAATCAACTTCAAAATTCCCTTTGATACGTTCGATGGAAGGATTGAAATATCCAAATTTTACTTGTGGAAATTCTTCATGAATGAGCTCCATCATTTGCTTAACGCCCATACACTCACCGGTATCGGTAACGCCGATCTTGCCGAGGTACCAATCAGGATCGATATTAAAATTGCGCCATTGAATCATGCATAGATCGGTTTCTCTTATGAGCTTTCGCAGGGCTTCATATTCTTCAATACTATCTGTCATGCCAGGGAAAACAAAATAGTTGATACTCGTCCAACCACCAAAACTCCGCATGATCTTCAAACTTTCAAATAAATCTTCAAACTCGTAATTATTAGGCAGGTAATAAGATGTATAAATATTTTTCCGGGCCGAGTTAGTGCTTACTCTAATACTGTTCAAACCCACTTCACACAATGCTTTTACCGCTTTTGGCATACTGCCGTTTGAATTAATGTTGATACTCCCCTTCTGTGTATGTTTTCTGATCTCAATAATCGATTCACGAATGGTTTCCCACATTAACAGCGGTTCACCCTCACAGCCCTGTCCGAAACTAATAATGGGAAACGGCGCCGTTTGTAAATGTGGAACGGTAAACTCCACGATCTCTTCGGCTGTTGGTTTAAAAGTCAATCTGTCCTGCGTGCTGATGATGGTTTCCTCTTCGGGCTGAAATGAAATACAGCCGATACAATTTGCATTGCAGGCCGGCGAAACCGGTACCGGGCATTCCCAGCGGCCGATGGCCAGGTTGCGTGCGGCCGGACAGGTGTAGGTCATGCAACAGTTTTCCATCAAATGTTTTACCAGGCGGTTATGTGGATAAGCTTCCAGCAATTTCTTTGTCCCGGTTTCAATCAATTCGTCAATATATCCTTCCGCCTCCTGGCGGATATCCTGTTCGATACGAACGGCGGGCACATAAATTTTTTCATCGATCCAGCCAGCTGCCGTATAACAAAATAAGGGTAGTGTAGGCGCATTCTTTTCCGTTTCATAAGCTGCCATATACAAACCTGTATGCGCCGGCGGAATAAAAGCAGCCACGGCCCAGCCCTTTTCGCAAATACGCATCTCCCCCGTTTCCACATCAATACCTATCCCTTTACGCCCGGGTAATTCATATAAATTTCCACCAACAGGCAATTCGATCCATTCGTCAACCGGTATTGATAATGCATCCCAGCCGCTGCGGCCGGTAACGTAAAGCGAAGTATCTTCAAAGATATTTCCTTCTCCGTCGGAATATAATATATAAGGACTTTTAGTTACCATGAATATTTTAAAAATTATTAAAGATCAGGCCTGCCTATTCATCTGATCCACACAAAACAAGTTAAAACTTCCTTCATCTACCACCACACCCTGTTCGGAAATTTCGACCTGGATTATTTTATTTGATTTAAAATCGATCGTTAACAGATCATCCTTTAAAACAACATTGGCCATTTCGGTCCAGGGAAAAACAACCGTTTTAAAAACCCGGGTTAGGTGTATCCCTTCGGCTGAAAAATGCACAGCGGTTTTTTTGGCCTGCACCAGGGCAATAAAAATATATACAACCAAAAAAATAATACCTGCCGTGACATTCACATATTTAAACCAAAAACTGACATACAAAAACGCCATGATCAGGTTAAAGGTTTCAAACGCTTTACGTTGATACCTGAAAAAAGTATATACCGTATAAATCACCGCATAAAACCCAAGTAAAATAAATAATCCAACCCGAACCAGATTTTCGGTTGTGTTCAAGGCAAAAATACCCGCCGCCACAATATGCAGAAAAAATAAAAACCAGTTCAGCTGCCTGAACGACTTTTCATTATTATCTTTCAATGTGAAGCTGTATTTCATAGTACGGGGTTTGAAGCCACCAGTAAATTACACAGCTTGAATAAACACCGGGCGCCAACATTTTCGTCCCACTCGTCGTGGCTAACGCCAACTTCGTTTAAGTCGAATCCGACAAACTTGCGTCCGCTTTGGATCAATCGTTTAAAGATATAAAACACCTGCTCCGTTTCAAATCCGCCCTGAACGGGTGTTCCGGTGTGCGGACAGAGTTTTGGATCCAATCCGTCGATATCAAAACTGATATACACGTTGTGGGGCAGGTAGCTTACGATATCATCAACGATCGTTTTCCAGGTTTGGCCTTCGTACTGCCGCTCTTTGATATCCTTGTCGAAAAAAGTTACTACCCGGTCTTTATTTTCATTGAGGTAATCAACTTCTTCCTGGCAATAATCCCTGATACCAACCTGTACCAATTTTTTCAGTTGCGGAATTTGTTCCAACGCGTTGTACATGATCGATGCGTGGGAATAGGTAAACCCTTCATAACCTTTACGCAGATCGCAATGGGCATCAATTTGCAAAATTCCGAATTCACCATGCTTTTCGGCGATGGCTTTAAAAAAGCCCAGGGGTGTGCTATGGTCGCCGCCCAGCAAAGCAACCAGTTTGCCGGCATCCAGTAATTCCTTACTGCGTTCAAAAACCCAGTTGTTTAAAAAATCGCCACCCTCATTGATCTCCTTAAGCGATTTACACATAAATTTATTGTCTTCAACAATTTCGCCCTGCGATATATAATTGATATAGAGTTCCGCTTCCTTACGCAGGTAATCACTTTTTACCAAAACCTTTTTATCATAAGGTCGCATGTAAAACCCCTGCTTCCAGGCATCTGCAACATCGGGGTCGTACAGGTCAACCTGGATGCTGGAGTTAAAAATATGCTCGGGGGCCCTGGCTGTACCGGCATTATAACTCACGGTTACTTCCCATGGAATGGGTAAAATGATAAGCCTGGCTTCTTCTTCGGTAAAGGGTAAACCAAAAATATTGTTGTTGGGGTTACCAACTGAGTTAGGATCAAAATTTGAAAGATCGGTCATCTGCTTATTAGATTAAACTTAAACGGCAATTTTGCCGGCGAAAAAACGCAGCAAAGATAAGCGACTGTGCAGGAATGAAGTTAAGTTGACGACAATATTTCCCAAATAAGGAATTTAAACGCTGTAAAAAGGCATCAAATGAACTATATCGTTAAAACGGGCTAAAATTATATATTATTTGAAAAGAAAAACTTCAATTGATTTACCTTTGCCCTGAAATTTTAAAAATGAAAAAAACACATATCTTTTTGTTGGTTGGCATCGCTGCGTTGATCGTTACCCTGATCGTTTTTTCAGCAGGCGATTTTTCTACTTATGAATCAATTGCCTCGGCCAAAAACAAACAGGGAACTTTTGTTCACCTGATCGCCAAATTGGATAAATCGGAGCCCATCGAATACGATGCCATCAACAATCCCAATTACCTCAGTTTTTATGCAGTTGACAGCCTGGGCGGAAAAACAAAAGTTGTTTTTCATAACAGCAAACCCACCGACCTGGAAAAAAGTGAGCGAATCGTTATGAAAGGGACCATGAAGGCCGATCATTTTGAGTGTAAAGATATACTGCTGAAATGCCCCAGTAAGTACAAAGATGATAAGAAGCAATTAGAAAAAACGATCGCTGATCAACCCGATTCTGCTTACTAATACATACCACAAATGCAGTTTGAAAACGAACATCTACTACCCGGACAAATTGGGCATTTTTTTGTATTGCTGGCATTCGTTGCTTCAATCGTTGCCACCATTTCGTATTTTACAGCTGCCAAAAAAACGGATTTAATTGAAAAAAGATCCTGGCTCAACTTTGCCCGATTGGCTTTTATTACCCAACTGATTTCGGCCGCCATCATTTTTGTGACGATATTTTACATCTGCGCCAATCATTATTTCGAATATATGTATGCCTACAAGCATGCGTCTAAAGAGCTGGAACCAAAATATTTACTGGCCTGTATTTGGGAAGGCCAGGAAGGAAGTTTTCTATTGTGGACCATCTGGCACGGCATTCTTGGCGTGATCATCATGATTAAATCCAAAAACCCGGTATCCTCCGGCTGGGAAGCTCCGGTAATGTCGGTGATCAGTTTGGCCCAGTGTTTTTTACTCATGATGTTATTGGGTTTATATGTTGGTGAAGTGCGGCTGGGAAGCAGTCCGTTTACCCTTACCCGTAACGAAATTGCAGGACCCATTTTCAGCAGGCCCGATTACCTCACTTTTATAAAAGATGGCGTTGGCCTCAATGTGTTGCTGCGCAATTACTGGATGGTTATACATCCACCGATTCTATTTTTAGGTTTCGCATCAACCATTATTCCCTTCGCCTTTGCCTATGCCGGCATTCAAACCAAGCGCTTTGGCGAATGGGTAACACCCGCCCTGCCCTGGGCCCTGCTCAGTGCCTGTGTGCTGGGTGTGGGCATTATGATGGGTGGCAAATGGGCCTATGAATCATTATCCTTTGGTGGCTATTGGGCCTGGGATCCGGTTGAAAATGCATCGCTGGTTCCCTGGCTGATCCTTGTTGCCGGGCTGCATACCATGGTTATTTTTAAAGCTACCGGGCATTCACTGAAAGCCAGTTACCTTTTTGCTTTCCTTTCCTTTATTTTTATCCTGTACTCTACTTTTTTAACCCGTACTGGTATTTTGGGCGATACCTCGGTACATGCTTTTACCGATGCCGGCACGGCCATCAATGTAATGATATTAATTTTTGTTGCAGCCTTTACCCTGCCGTCGCTGGGCTTGCTTATTGCCAACCTGAAAAAGATACCGGTAATACAAAAAGAAGAAAGCACCAATTCACGTGAATTTTGGATGTTCATCGGTTCGCTGGTTTTCTTTTTAACCGCCATCTTCATCATTGCCAAAACATCAGTGCCCGTTTACAATAAAATTTTTGGTACCCAAATTGCACAACCCGAAGACGTAGAATTATCATACAACAAAGTAGTGATCATGGTTGCCATCATTATTGGCCTGTTGAGTGCGGTAACCCAATATCTTAAATACAAAAAAACAGCAACCGGTACTTTTTTCAAAAAGATCGCCCTGCCAACTTTTATTGCCGCCGCTATTTCCATTTCCCTGGCCATTTTTTATCCGTTGACCTATTACAAAGCCGGCGCCGGTTATTTGGGAGCTGCCTATATCGCGTTATTTGCTGCCATCTTTTCGGTGATCGCCAACAGTATGTATATCTGGACCGGACTGAATGGAAAATTGAAATCGGCGGGCGCTTCCATTGCTCATATCGGTTTCGCCCTGATGCTGGTGGGCATCTTAATTTCATCCAGCAATAAGGAAGTGATCAGCAGCAGCCGGACAAATGGTATCAATATCAATATTTCGGGTAAAGATCCTTTGACCAAACAAACAGATAATCCGTTGGAAAACCTTACCCTGATCAGGCAGGTACCTGCCGGCATGGGGCCTTACCAGGTAACCTACCTTAAAGATTCGTTTGGAAATGAAAAAGGCAGGCGGTTTTATGAACTGTTGTTTCAACGAAAAGATGCGGTTACCAATAAACTAACCGAACAATTTACCCTGAAGCCTGATGTGTATATCATGAAGGATAACAACATGAGCAGCAACCCCGATACAAAATCGTATTTGAACAAGGACGTGTTCACCTTTATTTCTTATGCCGTAAGTGAAAAAGAAGAAGATACAGCCCGGTTTAACATTCAAGAAATGGCCGAAGGTGATACCGCGTTTTACAGCAATGGCATCATCATTTTGAACCGGGTAGTTAAAAATCCGGACAATGAGAAGTATCATTTTAAACCTACGGATGCGGCGCTGATGGCCGATATAACCCTCATCGGTAAAGACAGCATGCATTATAAAGCATCGCCGGTTATCCATATTGATGCTTTTGGTGTTAACCAGATTGACGATACCGTATATGCGCAAAACCTGTATTTGAAATTTGCCGGCGTAACCGACGGGCAAAAGATAAAACTGGGCATAAAGGAATCGGATAAGTTGATATCCTACGTTACCCTGAAGGCCTATGTTTTCCCTTATATCAATTTGGTTTGGCTGGGTTTGATCATCATGGCGCTCGGTATCGTGATGAGCGCAGTGAAAAGAGCTAAGCTATCTACTTTTTATGCCGCGCTGGCTTTAATTTTTGCCGGAGTCGGGCTCTTCTATATGTTTCTTTTAGCAAATTAGAATCACAGTCGGCCTGCAATTGCCTGATGACCTGCTCCACTTTTTTGTCCTGATCGTGGTAAACCTGATCGTTGTCGAAAAAATGAGCCAACAACGCAGAATCCTTTAGCCATGAATCCACCATTTGTGGTACCTGGTAAACCAGCATGGTATCGCAGTTGGATCGGATGGCCATATAGGCCGAGTCTATCCTGGCTTCCGAAAGAGAGTCCTTAATATGCTGAGTTTCCAGTGTGGTCATATGCGTATCTCCCTCCCCACATCCATAAACGAGCAACATTAAACAATAAAACAAAAACTTTATAGTTCTGTTAAGCATCAAAATGATCTTAATATTGGTCTAAATTGTAAATTTACATCATGCTTTCGCGAATTCGGCCCATATTAAATAAAAGACACGCGATCCTGTTAGGTATTTTGATTGCCTGTACCGGTGGCCGTGTATTTGCCCAAACCGGTACACTTGATACGCTAACCACGTATGCTATTGTGTACGAAGGCGATACTATTGAGGCAAAAACTTTGGCTGATTATGAAATGTTAGCCAGGTATGCCGACGGAAAACAAAGCAACCGGGCAAAATGGGCCAGGTTGCGCAGGGCCATCATTATCACCTATCCGTATGCACAACGATCGGGCGTAATTTTAAATGAAATGAATGCCCGATTAGCAGGTATGTCCGACAAATCTGAAAGAAGAAAATACATCAAGTCGAGAGAAAAAGAATTAAAAAAAGACTTTACCGATCCGCTGAGTAATTTATCAACCTACCAGGGCCGGGTTTTGATGAAATTGATCAACCGGGAAACAGGGAATAATTGCTACGAGATCATCAAAGAATATAAGGGTGGATTAACCGCACGTTTCTATCAAACGGTTGCTTTCTTTTTTAACAATAATCTCAAACAAAATTATGATGCGGCCGGGGAAGACCGCGATATAGAGATCATATTAAAAGAGGTATGTCAAACTTATGGGTTCTATTATTCATATAACCGCCGGATGTAGGCCATTGAGACCCGCTGCTTCGGTAGATAATCGCAGCCGGTAATATATTTCCCTTCTTTTTAGGTTGAAATTAATCACTACTTATGCTCAGGCTGTTAATAAGTATACAATAATGGGCTCTGCCATATAAATCCTGCAATCTTATTGGATAAAATGAGCTAAATTGCAGATGAAATTTTCATATTATAGAATGAAGTTAGATATATTGGCTTTTGGTGTGCACCCGGATGATGTGGAGTTGAGTTGTGCCGGTGTTTTATTGGTTGAACAAAAGAATGGTAAAACTGTTGGTATAGTAGATCTAACCAGGGGCGAATTAGGAACCCGTGGTACTGCTGAAACAAGGGAAACGGAAGCTGCAGCAGCCGCGATGATTTTAGGAGTTGCTGTAAGAGAGAATTTAGACATGGCCGATGGCTTTTTTCAGAACAATGAAGCGCACCAGCGAAAGATTATTTCTGTTATCAGGGCCTATCAACCCGAAATAATTTTGTGCAACGCTCCCGAAGACCGTCATCCCGATCATGGGCGATCTTCTAAACTGGTTGCCGATGCCGCGTTTTTATCCGGCCTTAAAAAAATAGAAACAGAAAGAAATGGGGTGGCCCAGGAAGCCTGGCGACCAAAATATGTTTTCCGGTATATCCAGGACAGGATGTTGCAACCCGATTTCGTGATAGATATATCAAGCGTGTTTGAAAAAAAGATTGAAGCCATAAAAGCGTACAAAACACAATTTCATGCACAGCGCCCTGTTGATAGTGAGGCGACAGATGAGCCGGAAACCTATATTTCGAAACCGGATTTTTTAGACAGTGTGATTTATCGTCACAAATGGTTTGGTAAAATGATCGGAGTAGAATATGGGGAAGGTTATATTACGGAGAAAACACTGGGATTAAAAAATTTCGATTCAATAATTAAAGAAAATACTTAACAATACGGCCTTTGGCCTTTTACAAAATTCAATTATTCTACCATGGCAACCCCTAAATTTACAAATGTACAAGGCTCTAATTTCCACCAGGAATTAAAGAGACGGGTAGCGAACTATTTTTCAGAATCCAAGACCCCATCTCACGGTGATTTTGGCCTTTACTTTAAGGCCATATTACTATGGACCGTTTACGTGGCTTTATACATACATGTCCTGTTTTTTACACCCGATAACTGGATCGCTATCCTGGAATGTGTTGTCATGGGTGGATTAACGGCGGCCATTGGCTTCAATGTAATGCATGATGGCGGCCACGGCAGTTTCAGTAAAAGTAAAATCTGGAATAAGATCGCGGCCTTTTCTGTTAATGCCCTGGGTGCAAGCGGCATCATGTGGAATAACAAGCACAATATCATCCACCACACCTACACCAATATTGATGGCATAGATGATGATATTGAGATCAAGCCTCTGCTGAGAATGTGCTCTACGCAAAAAAAATACTTCATCCATCGTTTTCAACATATTTACGTTTGGTTTTTATATACATTATTATTGCTGGTTTGGGTTTTTCAATCAGACTATAAAAAATATTTCAGTAAAAAAGTTGGTGAAGTACCCATAAAAAAAATGAGCAAATTTGAGCACTTTGCCTTTTGGATTGCGAAGATCGGCTACTACTTCATGATGATCGTTTTACCGATTATCTTATTGGGGTTCGTAAAATGGATGGTGGGATTTTTGATCATCGCCATGTTTGCAGGCTTCATTTTAAGTATTGTTTTTCAATTGGCACATACGGTTGAAGAAACAGCGTTCCCGGTACCTAGCGCGGATATTAATACCATTGAAAATGAATGGGCCATTCACCAGATAGAAACAACCGCCAATTTTGCAACAAAAAACAAATTGATATCCTGGTTGGTTGGGGGATTGAATTTTCAGATAGAACATCATCTCTTTCCAAAAATTTCGCATATTCACTACCCTGCCATCAGCCAAATCATTAAAAAGACCTGCGCAGAGTATGGCGTAAAATATATTGAGTTCAGAAGAATGCGTCATGCCATCGTTTCTCATTCGGTTCATTTAAAAAATATGGGCAGGGCATAAACGGCCATAAAAATTATCACGATCAGCCTTTTTATTATTTACTTTTACGTAGATCATAAAAAGGCTTTTCGCTTTTTACATATAAACCGATAAAAATGTCAGCAAAAAACAAGGCAGCAAAAACCGCTGCAGCAAAAACATGGCTAGATAAACACCGGGAGGAATTAACCTACGGACAAAGAATTGCCGATGCCGTAGCAAACGGGATGGGATCCTGGCGGTTTATCATATGGCAATCCATATTTGTCATTATCTGGATGGCCCTGAATGTGGTTGGTTTTATCCGTCATTGGGACGTATATCCTTTCATATTACTGAACCTTATCTTCTCTACGCAGGCAGCCTATGCAGCCCCCATTATCATGATGGCCCAAAACAGGCAAAGCGAAAGAGACCGGTTGCAGGCACAGGCCGATTATGATACTAATGTTGAAGCCAAAATCGAAATTGAATCGCTTCAAATACAATTGAATAAAATTGAAACCGAAAAGCTCGACAAGATCATCATCATGCTCGAAGAAATGAAAAAAGCATAGCTTCATTCAGTGCGTGTTTTTTGCCTTTGTTTGCCCCAACATGGCCTCCCGATTAATATTGCCACGCATATCGTAAATTTGTCCTTCAAACAAAATACATGAGTGAAGAAAATCCACGGGATGCCGTGCCAAGCCTCAACTTTATTGAAGAGATCATTGAGGAGGATCTGCACAAAGGCAAATACAAGACCATACTAACCCGTTTTCCACCAGAACCAAATGGTTATTTACATATTGGCCATGCAAAAGCCATTTGTTTAAACTTTGGACTGGGTTTAAAATATGGCGGCAAAACCAACCTCCGTTTTGATGACACCAACCCGGTAACGGAGGAAACTGAATATGTAGATAGTATAAAAGATGATATTCGCTGGCTGGGTTTTACCTGGGCCGAAGAATTATATACTTCCGATTATTTTGATACTTTATATGGCTATGCGGTAAACCTGATCAATAAGGGCCTTGCCTATGTGGATGATTCTACCAGTGAAGACATTGCAGCCATGAAAGGTACACCTACCGAACCCGGCCGGGATAACCAGTACCGTAGCCGGTCCGTTGAAGAAAACCTCCGCTTGTTTACCGAGATGAAAGCCGGTAAATTCAAAGATGGCGAAAAAGTATTGCGGGCAAAAATTGATATGGCGCATACCAATATGCTCATGCGTGACCCTATCCTTTACCGGATCAAGCATGCCCATCATCATCGCAGCGGCGACAAATGGTGTATCTACCCCATGTACGATTTTGCACACGGACAAAGCGACAGCATAGAAAACATCACCCATTCCATTTGTACCCTGGAATTTATTCCCCATCGTGAATTATACGACTGGCTGATCGAAAAACTCGAAATTTTTCCATCACATCAATATGAATTTGCCCGGTTGAACATGACATACACGGTGATGAGCAAAAGGAAATTGTTGCAATTGGTTAATGAGGGTCATGTTACCGGCTGGGACGACCCGCGCATGCCTACGCTCAGCGCATTCAGAAGAAAAGGATATACACCCGAAAGCATCCGTACTTTTTGCGACAAGATCGGTGTTGCCAAAAGAGAAAATTTTATTGACCTGAGTTTGCTGGAATTTTGTTTGCGGGAAGACCTCAATCAAAAAGCGTTACGGGTAATGGCGGTTTTAGATCCTGTAAAGCTCATCATTGATAATTTTGATGCGGGCTTAACTGAAGAATTGGTGAGTGAGAACGGGCCCGATGAATCATTGGGAAAAAGAACCCTGCAATTCGGTAAAGAACTCTGGATCGAAAGAGAAGACTTTATGGAAGAACCGGCAAAAAAATGGTTTCGCCTGGCACCCGGCAGTATGGTTCGTTTAAAAAGTGCCTACATCATAACATGCGAAAGCTTTGTAAAAAATGAAGCAGGCCAGGTAACCGAAATTCACTGTACGTATATCCCCGAAAGCCGCAGTGGCAGCGATACCAGTGGTATCCATGTTAAAGGTACCATTCACTGGGTAAGCGCAGCCCATGCTGTAACGGCCGAAGTGCGATTATATGATCGCCTGTTCACGGTTGAAAATCCCCTGGGAGAAGAAGGCGATTTTAAAGACAGCATCAATCCAAATTCTTTACAAATAATAAACGATGCTGTTGTTGAACCATCGCTGAAACACGCATTGGCTGAAAACAGGTACCAGTTTATACGAAAAGGATATTTTTGCCTGGATAAGGATTCAACAGCCGATAAACTGGTTTTTAACCGTACCGTAACTTTAAAAGATGCCTGGGCTAAAGAGGTTAAGAAGAACTAAACGGCTCCTGTTTTTCCTTTGTCGTTCCAAACCTGGCTTGATGTATAGGCCCACGGCCGGCATATTGGCAAAAAAAATAGCAAGCGGTTTTGGGAGCTCCGTAGGAGCGAAATGTTATGGATATGCCGCTCCAGGGAACTGAAATGCAGGTTGGCTATTATTTTCAACTGACATTTCCCCATTATGAGGTAATTAAAAATGATAGGACGATAAGTAAGACTAGTTACTTTTCGAAAGCTTCACATTCGGGAAAACCGATGCAATGAGCATAATAACTGTGCATCCCACCATCAGGTATAATCCAAATAATTTTTCCGGACAATAATTATTATAGCAGGAGCCAAAGAGAATAAAAGTTTTAATGCCGTATGCCACGGTGAGTGCCGTAATGAACAGGTTGGCTCTTTTTGCCCATATTTTGGGCAACAGCATGAATACCAAAATCAGCAAGCCGAAAAACGTTAAAAATTTACCTGGTTTACCATATTCGTTTTTGTAGCTGTAGAAACCCGTGAACGTTTGATTCAGATCGGCATAGTATACCCAGGGTAAAAAACAAGAAGCAATTAAAGTTATGCAGGCAGCTATTCCAATCCAATGCAGGTATTTTACAAACATATTTTCAAGTTATCGGGCAAAGATAAAAGATTGTAGTGCGATTCGTGAATCGGCATCTATAAAAAACGCTGTAACCTTTTTGTTACAGCGTTTTTTATCTGGAGGTCCCGACCGGATTCGAACCGGTGTAGAAGCTTTTGCAGAGCTTTGCCTAACCACTCGGCTACAGGACCATTAAATCATGCATAGTGAACCAGGAATATCAAATGTTCACTAAAGATTTCATTTTTTACAAGTGCAAAAATAGGGTAATTTTAAAGAAAATTGCATTTCGCAATTTCAAAATTGTAAAATATGAACAGGATCGCAGAATCGGAGCTCATCATCAATGATCGGGGCGCCGTTTACCACCTGAATTGCCGGCCCGAGGAAATCGCCCATACCATCATTACCGTTGGCGATCCCGACCGGGTTAGCGAAGTAAGCAAGTATTTCGATAGGATAGAATTCCAGAATAAACACCGCGAATTTGTAACCCATACCGGGTATATTGGCAAAAAGAGAATCAGTTGTGTGAGTACCGGTATTGGTCCTGATAATATCGACATTGTGTTGAACGAATTGGATGCCCTGGTAAATATTGATTTTGAAAACAGGCAGATCAAAGCAGATCTTACCCAATTAAATGTTATAAGATTTGGCACGTCAGGCTCTTTACAGGAGGATATTCCGGTTGATCAATTTGTAGCCAGCACGCATGGGCTTGGCCTCGATAACCTGATGCATTTTTACCGAACCGGGAATAATGAAGAGGAAAAACAGATCATCCAGGCTTTTTCCACACATACCCAGTTACACGCTGGTAACGTATCACCTTATATTACCATGGCCAGTGCCGGATTGCTGAAATATTTTACGGCTAACTATCACCAGGGTATCACGGTAACCTGTCCGGGGTTTTATGGCCCCCAGGGGCGTATATTGCGTTTGGGACTGGGTTATCCGGCGTTGATCGACAACCTGACAAATTTTAGCTTTGGTAACCACCGAATTACTAATTTTGAAATGGAAACCTCGGCAATTTATGGACTGGGCAATGCCTTAGGGCATCATTGCCTGAGTGTAAGTGCCATTGTTGCCAACCGGATCAGCAAAACATTCTCAAAAGATGGGGCGCTGGCAGTAGAAAATCTAATTAAACAATCATTACAGGTGGTCTCAGAATCAAACATTTAGATGAAAATAGAATTTTTTAAATACCAGGGTACGGGCAACGATTTTGTTATCCTGGAAAACAGGGATCATAAATACGACGATATCACTGCAGCACAGGTTAAAAAGATCTGTAATCGCAGGTTTGGCGTTGGTGCCGATGGCCTGATGCTGCTGAATAATCATGACAAGCTGGATTTTGAAATGATCTATTTCAACGCCGACGGAAACGAAAGCAGCATGTGTGGCAATGGGGGCAGGTGCCTGGTTAAATTTGCCAAGCAACAGGGCATGTATAAAATTACCTACCGCTTTATGGCAATAGATGGCGAACACGAGGCTGACATTGACAAAGACGGATTTGTAAGGTTAAAAATGCAGGATGTGAAGGAGGTTGAATATCATTCCGGTCATGCCATACTGAATACCGGATCGCCACATTTCGTGAAGTTTTCCAATAATGTGGAGGATATTGATGTGTTGGTAACCGGACGCGATATCCGCTACAGCAAGCACTTTAAAGAAGAAGGCATCAATGTAAATTTTGTTGAAACTACGGATGAGGACGGCATCTTTGTTCGCACTTATGAACGGGGTGTTGAAGATGAAACCATGAGTTGCGGTACCGGTGTAACGGCATCTGCTTTGATGAATGCCCATAATGTAAAAGGATTTAACCGCGTAGAAGTTAAAACCCCGGGAGGCAATTTGAGTGTGGAATATAACAAAATTGATGAAGAACATTTTGAAAATATCTGGCTTTGCGGCCCCGCAGAACTGGTTTATAAGGGCGAAATTGAAGTATGACAAAAGCTGACATCATAACGGCATCTGACACTATTTTTAAGCAACTTGATGCATGCTGTAACGCAATTGATGAAAACCTGTTTTTTAAACGCCCCGAAAACAAATGGTCGGCGGCAGAAAATATGCAGCATCTTATTTTGTCGACCAATACCACAGCCCTTGCTTATTGGCTTCCTGCATTTTTGATAAAATGGATGGCTGGAACCCCAAACCGGGCTTCCAGAACCTACCAGGAGGTAAAAGATAAATATTATAGAAAACTAAGCGAAGGCGCCACGGCAAGCGCGAAATTTGTTCCCAAGCCGATCGACATAAATTTTGGTAAACAACAATTGATGCGTAACTGGGAAAAGGCAACAAACAAATTTATTAACGCCTTACAAAAAACAGAACGGAAAACGATCTGGACGGTTACCTGGTGAAGCATCCCTTGTTGGGCCGCATTACCTTACGGGAGCTTTGTTATTTCACCATCTTTCATACCGAACATCATTTGCGAAGCATTCAAAACCCTGTTGAAACCTCATGATCCAATATTTCAAAATCACCGACCAAAAAACGCTGGCTGTTGATAAAGTTGACCAGGCCGTTTGGGTAAATGTATTACCGCCGCTTAAACAGGAAGAGTTTACCGAACTGAGTGAGAACATGAATATCCCCATCGATTTTTTAAAAGACTCTTTGGATATTGATGAACGCAGCCGGTACGAAATTGAAGATGATGTTAAACTCATGGTCATCAAAACCCCAACCGAAAACAATTCATTCAACCTGAGTGACGCCTTCTACATCACCATTCCAATCTGTATCATTCTTACCCACAACCAGATCGTTACCGTTAATTCATTTGAAAATGAAGCGATAAAAAAATACCTGAACACCTTTCAACACCGTAATCCCGACAGGATGAATATGATGGTGCTGAAAATATTTGAAAAGATCACCATTAATTTTCAGGAATACCTGAAAGAAATTAACACCCGGCGTAACTCACTGGAACAAAAACTATACGATAGTAACCGCAATGAGGAGTTGCTCCAGTTGATGCGTATTCAAAAAAGTTTTGTTTATTTTCTTACGGCGCTTCGCAGCAATGAATTACTGATGATGAAGATCAGCAGAAACAATATGCTGAAAATGAATGAGGAAGAAAGGGATCTGCTGGAAGACCTTATCGTAGAAACCTCCCAGGCGCTGGAGATGGCCACCACCTATACAAATATCCTGAACAGCACGCTGGATGCGTTTGCCAGCATCATCAGCAATAATCAAAATGATGTGCTGAAAAGATTAACAACCCTTACCATCTTTTTAAGCGTGCCGGTATTGATAGCGAGTATATACGGCATGAACGTGCCTATCCCCTATAAAGAGAGTCATATGGCTTTTTGGTTACCGGTAATCCTGTCCATTATTATCCTGGGATTCGTAATATGGAATTATGCAAAAAGAGTAAGACGATGATCAACCTTTTCAATATAAGGGTGTATGGTATTTTGATAAATGGAAAGAAGCAGATTTTAGTCAGTGATGAATTAATTCGTGGTGCCTGTATCACTAAATTTCCGGGTGGAGGATTGGAGTTTGGCGAAGGAACCCGGGAATGCCTTGAGCGCGAATTTATGGAAGAGATGAACCTGAAAGTGAAGGTTACCGATCATATTTATACCACCGATTTTTATCAACAGAGCGCTTTTAACCCCGGCCATCAGATCATCTCCATTTATTATTTTGCCGAAGCATTGGAGAATATTACTGTTCCCTTGCGTAGCGGGCCATTTGATTTTGATGAATCACAAACCCGGATCTATGAAGAAACAGGTGAAACAGAAACGTTCAGGTTTATCAATTGGGATGAACTCAATGCTGCTGCGGTAACTTTACCCATCGACAAATTGGTTGTTAACATCCTGAAAAATAAAATATAAAATGAATGCTGATAATTTTTTTGACCAGGAAATCATTTTGGAAAACGAACGGGCCCGGCTGGAACCGATCGCCGAAAAACACTTTGCTTTTCTCCTGCCCATAGCATTACATACCGAATTGTGGGCGTTTACGGGAGCCAAAGTAAGAAATGAAGCTGATTTTAAACGGTATTTCAACACGGCCCTGGAAGAAAAAAAATCGGGTGTCGCCTACCCCTTCGCTATTTTCGACAAGTTAAATAACTGCTATGCCGGCAGTACCCGATTGGCCAATATATCATTCCCGAACAAACGACTGGAGATTGGCTGGACCTGGTACCACCCGGCAGTACAGCGTACAGGTATAAATAAAGCCAGTAAGTTTTTGTTGTTAAGTTTCGGATTTGAAACCTTAGGGCTTAACCGGATTGAACTAAAAACAAGCCTGCTCAATTTAAAATCGCAGGGTGCCATGCTGAAAATTGGAGCAGTAAAAGAAGGGGTCTTACGCAGCCATATGATAAACGAAGATGGCCTGGTTAGAGATACCGTTTACTTCAGTTTTATTGCACCCGAATGGCCAGCTATAAAAAAAAGTATCTTTAAAGAATTTACAGATATAGCAAAAAGCCGCTAAGTACACAAATAGAATACTTTGTGTTTTAGCGGGATCAACAATCACCCTGGATAAAAACAGAATTATGAAAAAATTATTATTTCCTTTTTTTGCTCTTTTTATTTTTAGTTGCAATAGTAATAATAAGGAAGTTGTTGCGGCTTCTGCAGATGATTTGTATAAAGAAATACAAACCGGCGGCATTAAAGTCATTTCCATCGAAACACCGAAGGGTAAATTCAATATTTGGACAAAACGCATGGGCAATAACCCAACTGTAAAACTATTGTTGCTTAACGGCGGCCCCGGTGCCACACACGAGTATTTCGAGTGTTTTGAAAGTTTTTTATTGCCCGAAGGATTTGAAATTATTTATTATGACCAATTGGGTTGCGGCCTGTCGGACAATCCAAATGACACCAGTATGTGGGATCTGGGCAGGTATGTTGAAGAAGTGGAACAGGTGCGCAAGGCTTTAGATTTGAATAAGGACAATTTTTATCTATTGGGGCATAGTTGGGGTGGCATATTGGCCATGCAATACGCGTTAAAATACCAGGATAATTTAAAAGGACTCATCATCAGCAATATGATGAGCAGTTGCCCGGCTTATGGAAAATATGCGCAGGACGTGTTGGCGCCACAGTTCGATCAGAAAGTGTTGGATACCATCCGGCAAATTGAAGCGAAGGGTGATTTTCAGAATCCTAAATACATGGAACTGTTATATCCCAATTTCTATGCAAAACATATTTGCCGCATTCCGATTGAGCAATGGCCCGAACCCGTTAACCGTTCCTTGGCAAAAATGAATCAGTCTTTATATGTTACCATGCAGGGACCAAGTGAGTTTGGCATTGGCGGTAATTTAACTAACTGGGATGTGAGCAAGGAATTGCCAAAAATAAAAACACCAACCTTAACTATCGGCGGCAAATACGATACCATGGATCCTGAACACATGAAATGGATGAGTACGCAAGTGCAAAATGGCCGTTACCTGCTCTGCCCCGAAGGCAGCCATATGGACATGTACGATGATCAGAAACACTATTTCCCCGGATTGATCCAGTTTTTAAAAGATGTGGATGGGGGTACTTTTAAAAAGTAAATAAAACGACTGTCATTTCTCCCGATAACTATCGGGACGAGAAACCTATATCTTACTTAAAAAATCAGATTTCTCCTTCGTCGAAATGACAAAAAAAAAACTATCAGCCTGTAAGCCGGATTCTGTTTACACTCCGTAGCTTTAGCACAGGAGCGTAAGGTCATCATTTATCTGGCTGCGTTATTACTAACACAATCTTGCTGCCTACCCTTCGGCATCGGACGAGCCGCCCTCAAGCGCCGGTATACGTGGCATTACAGCACACAAGGTTTACCCCGTTGATGCATTACTGCAAAAACCCGTGAGCTCTTACCTCACGTTTTCACCTTTACCCGCAGTAGCCTTGGCCAGGGAAGGTTTCCCTTCCAAAACCTCAGCACCAAAGGCAGTTATTTTCTGTGGCCCTGTCTCTTCCACCATGGTAGGTGTTTCCACTTGCCACAGCAGAGCCGGCTGTTAACCGGTGTGTTGCTCTGTGCTGTCCGGACTTTCCTTCCCCCCGCCATAGGCTGAGAGACGATAACCTGGCTGATAGCCTACAAAAGTAAATTTTTAGTGCACTATATTTGCATTTTTAACTTATTTGTTTACTTTTATAGCTTCGTACCCCCCTAAGATTCGATTTAGAATACCAACTCCAATACCCATTTAGTGGTTTTTATATGTTATCATATCTGCCAACCAGCATAGTATAACGTGTAATGTTCACGGATAAGCCTTAATTTCAATATCTCCCATGTAAATCACGAGCCCCCTCATATAAACTATTTTTATTACGCTTGTAAAAAATTGAATATGAAGTTCATCAGTGGTTTTTTCTCGTTTATAACGATTAACTCGTTTATGTGTTTTATGGTATCGGAATTACTTGAGTATCGGCAAATGGCTTCGATTTTACTGGTATTGGCGATAATCAGCTTTGCTGCCATTTTGTTTTTAAAGCTGTACCGCTTCTTTTTAATGTATAACCTTAAAAAGAACACACCAGAATAAAACATGCGGAACAGATGACCGTAAATATAACCTCAGATCAGTTTGGCAAGATTGAAACTTACCAAATATCAGCAAGTAGCAGCATGGCTGCAGGTATCCTATGAATTAATGTGATCTTCATCAGTTCGTTTAACCGGGAGCAGGGGCTTTTTTGTTTTAGTGCACATTGATTTCCTTCCTCTTGCGTGTGCTCACAACTAATAAGTATAGAACCATATTTCTGAGGAGAATGCACCCATACTTCCGGATTTTCCTACATTTCCAGTTAATCCCCAAAAACATGTAAAGCTTCCATCATTTTCCACCGGTAATTTATGCTAATAAATCTTTACCTTGATGGCAAACCCGTCAGGGTGTTTATTATAACCTTAAAAATAGTGTATGCATAGTAACAAAACAGGAAACCAGGGCAGGCGTAAGTTTCTGCAAACCGGAATTAGTTTGGGTGCGATGTTACCGTTAATGACCAATCCATTTAGGCTTGCGGCTAACCCGCTTCGTGACACAAATATATCCCTGCATCCGCTCAGGATCTTAATTTTAGGAGGAACCAGTTTCCTGGGCCCGCAGCAAATCGCTTATGCACTAAAACGAGGCCACACCGTCAGCACTTTCACCAGGGGGAAAACAAAACCTGCTGTTCAAAAAGACATATTTGATGAAGTGGAACAGTTGATCGGTGATCGTGAAAATAATCTCGATGCCCTGCGCGGACGTACATGGGATGTGGTAATTGATAATTCGGGTAATAAGCTGAATTGGGTAAAAGATGCGGTAGCATTATTAAAAGACAATGTTGATATCTACCTGTACACCTCATCAACCGGTGTATACTACCCATACCTTGGCCATGACATTACTGAACAAACAAAACCGGTTTTAAAAGTGCCGGAGGGCATAACCAAGGTACAGTTTTACGAATACGACTACGGCGTTATGAAAGCCAACAATGAGAACCAGGTGATCACCGGCTTTGGAAAAGACCGAACTATCATTGTGCGGCCAACCTATATGGTTGGGCCGGGCGATAAAACAGACCGTTTCACTTATTGGCCCGAAAGACTAGCCCTTGGCGGCGAGATACTGGTGCCTGGTAAGGCCGACGACCCGGTACAATATATCGACGTAAGAGATGTGGCTGAATGGATGATCAGGTTAGCCGAAAACAGAAAGGCGGGTATTTATAACGTTGCTGGCCCTGCTTCTCCTACGGGCATGCATGCCTTTATTTACGGTACGCACGCCAGTTTCAATTCGGAAGCGGGGTTTGTCATGATACCTGATTATGAATTCCTTACCAGGCATAATATCCTGGATGCCATACCCTGGATCATGCCGGTTGGCGACAATGCTGGATCAGCCCTGATCAATATCAAACACGCCGTTACCAACGGTCTTACTTTTACACCACTGGCAACAACGGTTAAAGACCTGCACGCCTGGTGGAACTCAAATGATGTACCCGAAGAAAACAGAAAAAAATTATTAACCGGCGAAAATTCATTAATGGCCCGTGAAAAAGCGATCATCGCTGAATGGAAGACCCGCCATTAATAATGATCTATTTTTGCTTCACTAATTTCATTAATTCGGCTGCCGCCCTTCGCCCGGTTTCGGCACCGCCGTTCATATATCCCTGGAAATCGCTGCTGCAATGTTCCCCCGCAAATAGCAAATTGCCCACGGGTTCTATTTCGGCACCGCCGATAGTAGTCCACTGCCCGGGTTTATAACAGGCATAGCTGGCCATGGTATGCGGATGCGTGGGCCAGTAAAATATTGTATTGCTTCCATTGTAATTTTTGCGGCCCCGGGAAATATTTTTTCGAGTTGCCCCAAATATTCTTTTACTTTTTCCGGCACCGTTTTATCAATCATCTCATCGCTCATTTTACCACCTGTTAAAAACGTATAGCCACCGGCGGTTCCTTTTTGTAATTGCGAGCTATCCCAACCTAGCTGAAAGGGCTGATCGGAAAAAACCTGTCCGCTGGCTCCCTGTTTACGCCAGTAACGGCTCTTGAAACCAGCAAACATTTTGGCATTACGGCCGTACCCTAATTCGGCTATGCATTTCTTCTTCACCTCACTCATACCATCTATTTCCAGTGTTATATTGCGCAGTATGGTAAATGGCAGGCTACAGATCAGGTAGTCGAAAATTTCCGTCTTTCCGTTGGTAAAACTTACTGCATACCTTTTACCATCTGATTTTATTTTATTTACCTGGTACTCCTTTTTAATATTTTTAACCCGCTTTGTTAATTCATCGGTGACCCGTTGATTACCACCTTCAATCTTATATCGTTCGTCACTTTCTCCAAACAGTTCTTCACCCGCATGTACCGGGTCGAACAGGAACAACATATTAATGGCCGATTGTTCTGTAATATCCACCCCATATTCGGTGGTGAAAGCAATAGTCAACATATCCTTTAACCAACCTTTGATCCCCTTGGAGTTGATATACTCCGCGATCGACATCTTATCCCATTTGTCGGCTCCACCAAAATCATGGTAGGTAATGGTTTCGGGCAAGGAATCAATATCGGCCTGAATGCTGTTGACGTATGGTTGTAATGCCTTTACCAAATGGGCCGCCGTATATTTTCTGCCGCCGAAATGAAAGATCTGTTTGATCAGGTGTTTGTCTTTTTCGGTATCAACCAGTTTGAGTTTAAACTCCTTCGCCAGGTTCAACATATCTTCATGATTACTGTCAACGAATTCGCCACCCAATTCAGTGGTAATCCCTTTGCCCAGCATATCTGTTGCTGTGTACATCCGGCCACCGGTTCTTGAACTTGCTTCAAAAACGGTTGACTCTATATTGGCGTTCTGTAAAATATAAGCCGCGTGCAATCCTGCAACACCGGCTCCTAAAATACCTACAGAAAACTTCTGTTCGGTTCCGGCAAACCTGGTAAAATAATTTGCCTGTGCGAGTGCTTTACCGCCGGCCAGGCCCACAGCCCCGATCATTGTTTTTCTTAAAAAATCTCTTCTGGAAGCATCGGGCTTTTCTGCCGATCTCAAACCGGATTGATCTTTTTGAACGGCTTTTCTAAAAGCTTTTTGCAGCATACGCAACAGGTCTGTTTTGGCATTTCTCATTTGGCTAAGTTTTAGTAAATAAAAAGTAGTTTAAATATAAAATATTTTACCTGATTTTGAAAAGCATACTAATCCGATATGGTTATCGGTTCTGGCTAAATTTGCACAAATAGCAGTAACGCACATGCCTGATTTGGCATGGTAATCTTACCGATTCAGCCCTGATTAAATTGTATGAATTGATTTTTACCTGAACAACACCGTAGTACCCTGCCGCTGATGGGTTACCCCATCAACATCCACCGCTTCAATTGCCCAAACAACGGTTTGCAGATCCTGCCGAACGCCATTCACTTTACCATCCCAACCCGGCCGGTCGCTTTGCATCTGGAATAATAATTTACCCCAGCGGCTGTACACCCTGAAATAATTTACTTTCACGAAACCCATCAGTACCGGCCGCAGGTAATCATTTAATCCGTTTCCATCAGGCGTAAAGGTAGTGGGCACATAGATCTCGATCTTCTTACGTATCAAAACCATTTGCGTATCAACCGTAACACAACCCGACGGGGTTTTCAACTGAACATAATATCGTTGCGGAACCAGGCCCGAAAACTTCGGATAGTAACTGGTTGGAAAATCGAGGTTTACAGCCGGCGTCCAGGCTACACTGTTACCAATGGGCCGGGCCCTGAGTTGCTCCGGAAAATTCATCACCGCCGTTACATCAGGATAGCTGATCCCTTTTGCAGGGGCATCAATAACCAGGTTTACCTGCTTAACGTTTATCGTTTGCGGGCACTGTACCGTGCTTACCGATAAGCTAAGGTTATAAATACCGGGTGCCGGATAACTGTACACCGGATTTTGAACGGTTGAGGTAGCGCCGTTACCAAAATCCCAGTTGTACTGCAATACCGAATTGGTCGTATTGATCGTTTGGTTAAACAGAGGCAGGCTCATGTTTATACAGGCAGGGCTCACCTTAAAATCGGCATACGCGTATTTGAATATTTTTACAACCATACTGGTACTATCGGAACAACCCTTGTCGGAATTGACGACCATCTTCACCGTATACTCGCCTGTACCCGCTGCGGCATAACTATGTATGGCATCCCGGGTGGTAGCTGATGTTCCATCACCAAAGGTCCACAGGTACTGCATGCTGCCGGTGAGAATTGTACTGCTGTTAATAAAATTGAATTGATTGTTGCCAAAACACTGTTGTGCATTGGGTTCAGAAAAACCAACCGCGGGATCCGGATTAACAAGGATACTAAAAGCCGAATCATCGGGGCAGCCTTTTTCGGATGTAACGGTTAACCTAACTGTAAAAGTACCCGGCACCGAATAGGCATGCACCACATCCCTGGTGGTTGCCGTATTGCCATCGCCAAAATCCCATAGATATTGCATGGTACCTACGGCCAGTGTACTGGAATTGGTGAAAGAAAATGTATTGCCCTTAAAGCAAAGTTCCCTGATGTTTACATCAAAACCGGTAACCGGGCTGTCGAATACACGCACGGTATATGAAACGCTGTCGCTGCAACCCTGGTCGGATGTTACCATCAGTTTAACCGTGTATGTGCCAGGTACCGCATAGCTATGGTTTACGTCAACTGCTGTTGACGTTGTACCATCTCCCAGGTCCCAAAAATACTGCATGGTACCGGCGGCAATCGTCGTTGTATTGGTAAAAACAAACTGGTGATTTTTGAAACACAGGTCAAGGCTGTTGGGGGTAAAGCCTACAACAGGGCTTGGGTTAACTGTAAAACTCTTAACTAAAGTACTTAAACTGCAACCCACAAAACTAAATACCGTGGCATAGTAATCGCCGGATTGTAAAACGTTTAATTGTGTTTGATTAGCACCCGGGATGGCAATACCATTCCGATACCATTGAATACTGTCCGCCGGCAGAACTTCCAAAACAGCCGTTGTATCCTGTGAACAGAAAAATGTTGGGCCCGTGAGTGCGAGAGAATCGTCTAAAACAGCGGCAGAAACGATGACGGTATCTTTCGAAACACAACCACCGCCATCATGGGAGGTAGTGAGTATATATTCAGTGGTGACCGATGGCGTGGCAATAGGATTGGCAATATTCGGATTGCTTAAAGCCGTTGCGGGGCTCCAGGAATAGACATAGTTCGGCGTAGGAGGAGCACCCAACTGCACCGGCGCATTCTGGCAGGATAACCTGTCGGGGCCAGCCTGCGATTGAATAGTAAGCGTATCTAAAAGAACGGCTGTTAACGTATCCACACATCCATAACCGGCAAAAGGCGTTAAGGCAACCTGGAGTGTTGTACCGGCAACCGGTGGCGGCGTAAAGTTTATTGTTTGGGTTGTAGCCAATATAGTAGCTGGGTCGATGATATCCCACCACTTATAGGCTTCGTAGCCAAAGGGTGCGGTGACATTGATCGCGGTATCATCAGGACAAAAAACAGAGCCGATAAATGAACTAAAAAATCCCGGCAAAGAATTATCCGCCACAAAATCAAAAGATGAACAAGGTAGTGGCTGGTTATCAGTCAGGTTTCTGATCGAAATAACCAGGCGGGGTTGCTGATACGATGGATGACCGGGATCCTGAAAAATTACCGCATAGTTATAGATCAGGTTAAATAGATTTTGCCCGGCCGGAATGGTAAAAATGTAGGATATTCCTTCTGCTTCATGCCCGCCTGCGCTGTTTCCCAATTTTACCGAGTACCCGCTGCCATTGGGGCAATTGACAGGAAATTGACCAAATGGATCAAGTCCGCCCCCAGGCACAGCCGCAAGAATAGCGTGCCGATTTGGATCTGGCGGAACAGGAAATCCGGGAGGATCCCAGGTGATGATATTTGTTCCCCCATTATCGAAAGTATGACCAACCCAACAGTTCCACCCGGTAAAATTACCAAATTCAAAATCAATATTGGGCGGGCATTGAGCCTGCACCATATTATTTGCTGCCATTGAAAAAATCAGCAGAAAAAAATATTTTAACAGAGGAATACGAAATATACCTGGTTTTTGTAGTGTTGTGTGCATTGTTAAGCTAATAACTGGAGGTCAAGTTAGCTATTATAAACGAAAAATGCAAAACGGAACGCTCCCGGAGTTAAAAAGCGTATCCCAAAAATGTAAAAAGCAGTTTTTTAGGGAACCCAAATGAACCAAAACCGCAACATCGCCGCTTATTCGGTTTCCTTACCCATCGCCGCCAGCTTCATTTTCCTGGCAATTTCGGGGCCAAAATATTTCTCAATCCGGTGTTCAACAAAATAGATAACCGGCGTTAATATAATAGCCATAGTAAATTTATAGGCATAATTGATCAGGCAGATAGCAAAAACCAATTGCCAGCTCCAACCCTTCCCTATTTTAAAGGCGATAAACAAAACGATAAAGCTGTCGACCAGTTGCGAAATCACCGTTGAGCCGGTGGCCCGCAACCATACTTTCTTTTCGCCGGTGATCTTTTTTATTTTGTGAAATACAGTAACATCCACGATCTGGCTAATTAAAAAAGCGGTGACACTGCCAAAAATGATCCACATTCCCTGTCCGAAAATTCCGTTAAATGCTTTCGACATATCCGGTATTCCATCAGCAGTTCCCGTGCCGTACCAAAAATCGGCAGCGGGTACACCCATAGCCACATAAAACATCAAAAAAGCATACATGATCAATCCACCGGCGATATAGGATATGCGCCGAACAGCTTTGGGTCCATAATATTCGTTGATGATATCCGTCATTACAAACTCCAGCGGCCAAAGCAATACGCCACAGGTTAAACTCAGGCCCAATCCCGACTCGCCGAAGAGGGTAAAACTCATTGGTTGCTGGCCAAATAATTTTTCCAGCGAAAATATTTTGGTACCAATACTTTCTGCGATCAACGCATTGGCAACAAAAAATGCCGTGAAGAACACAAACAATTTGGTTGGCCGGTCCTTTAATATACTATGTATCATTCTATTTATTTAAAAATGAAATGAAAATAAAGCTGGCAGCAAAAAATGATGATGTTAAAGATAATGATCCACCTCGGAACCAACATATTTACCTTGAACGAATAGAAGATAAAATAAAGCAAGAGGAACAAGGCATTAACCACGATGGCTAAATATCCTAAAATAACCAAACTGCCTTCCAGCCAGGGCAATCGCAACACCGGGTCAGTATTACCGCCGGTTCTATTGTGTACTTCAATATACCAGAATACAACCGCTGCCAAAAAACAGATATTAAAGATCACCGTTAATTTAGAAAAGAAGCGCATGTGATTGAAGTAGTTTATTTGTTATGTATCCACCATCCAGTATCCAGTATCCAGCCCCTCCCATCCCTCCTACCCATTCCTCCCGCTCAACATGGGTACAAAACTAAAATTCTGGAACGACTCTTCCTGTATACTGCCGTCTTCGTTTTTTGTTATGCGCAACATACGCTGGTGCTCTCCCTCATCCAGCGGAATAATCATCCTGCCGCCGGGTTTTAACTGTCCAATTAATTTTGGTGGAATCATCGGAGCGGCTGCTGTGATAATTACTTTATCAAAAGGCGCATAGGTTGGTAATCCTTCAAAACCATCGCCATAAAAAAATTTGAGGTTTGGATATTGATTTTTGAAGATAAAGGTTTTTGTTTTATCGAAAAGCTTTTTCTGCCTTTCAATGGTGAATACTTTTGCTCCCATTTCGGCCAATACGGTTGCCTGGTATATACTTCCGGTGCCTATTTCCAATATCTTGTCGTTGGGTTTTACCTGTAATAACTGCGTTTGGTAAGCTACGGTGTAAGGTTGTGAAATGGTTTGTCCTTCGTTGATGGGAAATGCCCGGTCTTCATATGCGATCTTATCGAAAGCGCTGTCGAGAAAATAGTGCCGCGGTATATTGCCCATGGCCTGCAATACATTTTCGTCGGTGATGCCCTTATCTCTCAACAGATCCATCAGTTTTTTTCGCAGCCCTTTATGCTGGTAAGTATCTTCGTATGTTCTCATTGATAATTATAATAGCTGCCGGTTAATTCAATCCCATTTCTGCCTGGATACGTTCAATTTTCAGGTCGAGCAATTTATCTGTTGTTTCAAAAGCGCCTGCATCCTTCAATTGTGCATTCACACTAAAATAAAATTTGATCTTGGGCTCCGTACCACTTGGCCGCGCAGATATTTTTGTACCATCGGCCAAAACAAATTGCAATACATTGCTTTTGGGCAAATCGATAGCCCGGGTAGCGCCAGTCATCAGATTTTTTGCCACCTGCAATTCATAATCGAGTAATTCGGTTACATCTGATCCATCTATTTTCAGGGGCGGATTTAAGCGGTATCCTTCCATCATCGCTGCGATCTCCGCCGCGCCATTCATGCCTTTTTTGGTAATACTCACCAGGCTTTCTTTATAAAAACCGTATTGCACACAAAGATCAACGAGCTTATCATATAAGGTACGGCCTTTGTTTTTTTCGTAGGCAGCCATTTCGCAACTTAACGCAACGGCACTGATGGCATCTTTGTCCCTGACCTGATCACCGATCATCAATCCAAAACTTTCCTCGCCACCGATGATATAATTTTCTTTCCCTTCTTTTTCTTTAATGAGTTGGCTGATCCACTTAAACCCGGTCAGCACATTGTAACAGGCTACCCCGCTGGCCCTGGCAATGACGTCGATCATATCTGTGGTAACAATGGTTTTGACCACCATATCGTTGGGCTGCGCAATGCCTTTTGCTTTTCGGGCCTCGATCATATAATTAAAAGCCAGCACCGCGGTTTGGTTTCCATTTAACAACACCCAGTTACCGTTCCTGTTCTTAACGCCAATGGCCACCCGATCAGCATCAGGATCGGTACCCAGCAAAATATCCGCATCCAGTATCGCCGCTTTTTTAAGGCCGATACTCATCGCTTCCGTTTCTTCGGGATTGGGATAAACAACTGTGGGGAAATTTCCGTCGGGTGTACTTTGCTCTTCAACAATGTGCACATTTTTAAAGCCGAATTGCGCCAATGCTTTTGGCACCAACACGATCCCTGTTCCATGTATGGGTGTGTACACAATCTTCAGATCAGACTGCGCCGCACAAACATCCGGATAAACACTCAAACTTTTTACCATGGCCAGGTACTTGTTATCCATGGCTTCACCAATTACTGTAATATTTGCCTCGCCGCCTGTCCACTTCACCTCATCAACCGACGCTATTTTTTCAACTTCCTTGATCACATTTTTGTCGTGTGGAGGCACCATCTGTGCGCCATCATCCCAATATGCTTTGTAACCGTTGTATTCTTTGGGGTTGTGCGATGCCGTACATACCACCACACCTTTACAGCCGTTTGTTCGTATGGCAAAACTCAATTCGGGAGTAGGACGAAGGGCTTCAAACAGAAATACGGTAATGCCGTTGGCTGCAAATACGTTAGCTGTAATTTCGGCAAAGAACTTGCTGTTATTACGACAGTCGTATGCGATAGCCACACTGATCTCTCCGGTGAAACAGGTTTTCAAATAATTGGCATAACCTTGCGTAGCCATACCAACAGTGTATTTATTCATGCGGTTGGTGCCAACGCCCATAATGCCGCGAAGGCCGCCGGTACCAAATTCAAGGTTTTTATAAAATGCATCTTCCAGCGCGGCCGGGTCGGTGCTTTGCAAGGCGATTATCTCATCCTTAACGGCCTGGTCGTAATTACCGCTTAACCATTTGTCAATTTTCTGTTGTGCTTGCTCGTTCATATATCTTGCTTTAAATCTCCAAATTTAAATGATTCGTATATCATATAGAGCATAGCCCGTATTTTTGTTTTTTATGAAACCAGTATTTGCAAACAAGGCGGCTACAATACCACAGTTATCCGGAATCAAAGGAGGAATAAAATATGGCCATAGATTATTAGTTGCTTTTCTTTATGTTGCCGGATCATCTTTTTCCCTGTTTGCGCAGGACTCCGTGTTGGTAAATAAAACAGACAGCGCCGCAAAATCCCGGGTACCGGCAGGATTACATCGGTCAGCAGAAACATTAAATCCGGATAGAAATATTCCCAAACAGGTCGTTAACCGTCGGGTAAAAATTATTACCGCTGCAAATATTGCCGGTTATGGCGGTGCCATGGTTGGGCTATATGCGGCCTGGTACAAAAATTATCCGCAAACAAACCTGCATAGCTTTAATGATTTGAATGAATGGAAAGGCATGGATAAAATTGGCCATGCTTATGGTGTATATGCCGAGAGCCTGGCCAGTATGGAGTTGTGGCGCTGGACAGGCATCAGTCGAAAAAAAAGGATCTGGATCGGTGGATTGAGTGGTCCGGTGTACCATACGGTGATCGAAGTATTGGATGGTTTCAGTGCCGGATGGGGATGGAGTTGGGCCGACGTGGGTGCAAATTTCATCGGCAGTGGTTTGCTGATCGGCCAGGAACTGGCCTGGGATGAACAACGTATTCAGTTTAAGTTTTCTTTTCACCGAAAAACTTATGACGACCCGGTGCTGAATGAACGCAGCAATAAAATATTTGGCAACAGTACGGCTGAGCGTTTTTTGAAAGATTACAATGGCCAAACCTACTGGCTCTCGGCCAATGTGCATTCGTTTTTCCCCGAAAGCAAATGGCCAAAATGGCTGAACATCGCCGTGGGCACCGGCGCCGAAGGCATGTTTGGGGCCTTTGACAATACCGGCCAGGATGATTTGGGAAATATTAATTTCAGCCGAACCGATATCAAACGGTATCGGCAATGGTACCTCTCGCCCGATATTGACCTAACCAAGATCAAAACCAATAAAAAAGGTTTGCAACTCGCTTTTCGTTTACTGAATATTGTAAAAATTCCCATGCCGGCGCTGGAATATTCGAATGGCAGTTTTAAAGTGAAAGCAATCGGGTTTTAAGTGTTGTTAGCCAAAAAAAGGGAAAGGGTAAAGAGGAAGGGGGAAGAAGAAATTATTAAAGTTATTAAAAGGATTGAAGATTGTTAAATTTTTTTTCCCCCCTTTAAGTTTATGGCTTAGCCCATTAGAGCCAAAGCCCTGAAGGGGAAGAAAGTAAAAAAAAAAAGAGTTTAATGGTTAATCCATCCAGGCTCCGGTTACCTCTCCCCCATCAACTTCCACCTGGATATGTTCATCCAACGTAGTAGAAATCGAAAAGCCAACATAATCCACGTATACAGGAAATGTTTTGTGCGTTCTTTCTACCAGGGCCAGGGTTTGTATTTTTTTTGGCAATTGTTCCAGCAAGGGTTTCAACGCATACAGCATGGTACGGCCGCTATTGGCCACATCATCGATAAGGATAATGGTTTTGTCATTAAAATCCATATCTGTACTAAGGGTAACTGCTGCCGGTTGCTTTTTGTTCAAACTTAATTCCAATACAACCACTTCACCGCTAAACACTTCTTTCAGATATTCCTGTACTTTTTTTGCTATTACAGTACCATTTGCTTTGATACCGATCAATACCAGTTGAGTGGCATTATAATTTTCTTCCACCACCTGCAGTGCCATACGCCTTAGTTTACGATTGGCCACTTCGGCGGTCATGATCTGTTTTTTGTTACTCATCTTACCACGAATTTAATTGAAAATAAAACAGCAAAGAAAAGAATTGCCATAAAGATGCCCGTTGGCCTGCAAAATTTAAAAGACCGGTAGGTGTATGATTGAAACAATTCAGGTAATCGGCAGTTATTATTTACCTTAGCGTTACAAACTTTCTTATGCAACTTATACAACAAATCCTATTCGCAGCCATCTCTGCTTTTGTCATCTGGTTATTTGCCAAAAATATCGGCATCATTCGCCGCAATATTTTTTTGGGCAAAGAGGAAACCTTTGGCGGCAGCAAATCGCAGCGCTGGAAAAATGTATTGCTGTTGGCTTTCGGGCAAAAAAAAATGTTTCGTAATCCTTTGGTAGCCGTGATGCACTTTATTGTGTATGCCGGTTTTATCATCATCAACCTGGAAGTGATGGAAATTGTGCTCGACGGCATCCTGGGCACACATCGTTTGTTCTTACCTTATATTGGAGGGTTGTATAGTTTCCTGATCAACGCCTTTGAATTACTGGCTGCCGGGGTGTTGATCGCCTGTGTTATTTTTTTGGTGAGAAGAAATATTATTAAAATAAAACGATTTGTGAGCAAGGACCTGGCAGGCTGGCCTAAAAGCGATGCCAATTATATTTTGATCACCGAGATCGTTTTGATGACGTTGTTCCTTACCATGAACAGTGCCGACCGTGCCCTGCAAGTGCAAGGCGCCGCACATTATCACGAAACCGGCATCTTTGTAATCTCCGGCATTTTTGCGCCCTTGATGGAGGGACTTTCATCGGCCACATTGATTGGTATTGAACGCAGTTGCTGGTGGCTGCATATCATCGGGATATTTGCCTTTTTAAACTACCTGCCTTACAGCAAACACCTGCATATTTTACTGGCTTTCCCCAATGCGTATTATGCCCGTTTGGAAGCAGACGGAAAGATGGACAATATGGAGAGCGTGCAAAATGAAGTAAAGTATATGATGCAACCGGAGCTGGCCCCGGCTGAAGCCGGGGGCAATTCAGCTGCGCTGAAATTTGGCGCCAAAGATGTATTTGACCTGAGCTGGAAATCTTTACTGGATGCTTATAGTTGTACAGAGTGTGGCCGATGTTCGGCTGCCTGTCCGGCAAACCAAACCGGAAAATTATTAAGTCCGCGAAAGATCATGATGGATACCCGCGACCGGTTGGAGGCTGTTGGTAAAAACATAAAAATGAACGGCGAATTTAAAGACGATGGCCGAAATCTTTTCTCTCACATTACCACCGAAGAACTCCGTGCCTGTACTACCTGCAATGCCTGTGTAACAGAATGCCCGGTAAGTATCAGTCCGCTTGATATCATCATAGAACTGCGACGTTCGCTCATCATGGAAGATAGCAACGCACCCCAGGAGTGGAATGCCATGTTCGGCAATATTGAAAACAATTTTGCGCCCTGGAAATTTAGTCCGGATGACCGGGATAAATGGGTGGAGGAGATGGGTTGAGGATATAGGTTTGTGGGGAATCCTTTTTTTTGCTAAAACGGTGACGAATTTATAATTTGTGTTATGAAGAATTCATTATTTCTATTTCTATTTCTCCTTTTACCATTTTTTTCTGCTGCCCAACACGGTTTGCCCCGGCTTGAAAATGACACGGTATACAGCACCAGCGGATTTAAAATATACAAGGGCATGACATTGTATTTTAATAAGGGCAGCGGCCGGCATGGTAAATACAAGCATATCAACATCAAAAGCAAAGGCAGCTATACGTCATTAGCAGGCAGCAGCATGTTGGTAACTGAAATGAAGAACTTTGGTATTTCTATTTTTTATAATGGCTATATCGAATTGATCGGCACCATAACGTACAAGGATGGTTCGCAGGGATACCTGGATATCCATATGTCGTTCGACAGGGCCATCGAAAACAATCCTAAATTAATCAGCGAACTACAGGTTCCGGACGAATACAGAAATAAGGCCAGGGGAAATATTTCCGACGCGATTATTAAGCTGTATAAACTTTACCGGGACGGAGACCTGACGGAAGAAGAATATGAAGACCAAAAGCAAAAAATTTTAGCCGGACAATAATTTGGATACAACGTCCATCAGCACAGCTCACGAATCATCCAGCACCTTTTTTTGATCTTCATGAAGATATATCAAGGCTCACGCCGTTCATCTTGCAAATAATCTTACCGCCTAATTCTTCAGATCCAGCATAATTTCCTGTCCTTGCAGCACCGCCCTGATAGCACCGTTTTTGCCGATGCTGATTTTTTCGTATTTATTTTCAACCAGTACTTTACCCTGTTTGTTGATCATACCGGCTAGTCCATTCCTTTTTGTGATAGCGTAATAACCTTTGAAGCCACTGATAGACTCGTAAATATTGGGTACGATCACTTTGCCTTCCATATTCAACATACCAATTTTGCCATCCCTGGTTGTATATGCGATAGCATCATTACCAAAGGAACCGATCTTATCATACGTAGGCTTTACGAGTTCCACACCGGCCTGTGTAACAATTCCGCAATGCCCGTTTTTCCATACAATGGCAAGCCCTTTGTTGAATTTTCCTATTTTATCGTATCGATTGCTTACTTCCTGGGCAAAACTTTGCAGCGTAAACAGGGTGAGTAACATTAGCATAATCTTTTTCATAAAAATTGTTTTATCAGGTTTTGAATTGCTGTTTTACCACGTGAAGGTATCATACCAGCCAACCAGATTAAATGATTATGGGCATATTATATATTGACGTTGGTCACAATTTCTGTGAAATAAAAATTCAGGATTTCGGGCCTTTTTCTTTCAATTCAAAAAAATCAGGCAAAGGCCTTAAAATAAAGCGGAATCATAAGGCCAGGAGGGCAGATTCTGAATATTATTGATTTACCCCCGGGATGTTGCCAGAACGTGTTTGAGCTTGCTTTACAGCCGATGTGCGATTCCTGTTGGTTACGGGACCATATGCATTACAGCGGCCTTCCCCATTAATCGATTTTCAATAATTTTCATCTATATTTAATATTAGTTGTATTTTATGTTACTTTATAACCCATTCAATTTATAATTTGCGATCTAAACCCCGGGAGTGAATTTCTCCGGATGATCATCACAACAAAATACAATATGAAAAAAATATTCTTACCGTTTTTACTAATACCCGTTTTTGCATCAGCGCAAACAATAAATCCCGGTTTCGAAAATGACACCCTGTATACCTCAAGCGGATACAAAATTTTCAAAGGGCTGGTATTAAATATTGCCACCGGTACATCGGCAGCGGGCTATTTTAATTACATCAAGTTTCACAGCAACATGGCCCGAAATAATACCTATACCCTGGCAAACAGCACCCTGCTGGTTAACAAATTGAAGAGTTTTAAATACAGCAGCCCCGAAAACAACAGTATCAGAATCCAGGGCACGGTAACCTACCCGGATAATTCAAAAACAGAAGAGGTTGATATACTGCTCAATTTTGAAAAAGCGACGAGGCCAAATGCAGGGCTTTCGGCAGAATTGCTGATTCCGGAAGAATACCAAAAAATCTATGTGGAAATTCCAAAAGCAGAAACGAAAGAACAGCGGGTATCTCCCGATATAAAAAATCAAACCCTGCCCGATGACCTGAGGAAAATTTTGGTGGCCGATGAAATAAAAAAACTGTTTGAATTGTACAAAGCCGGCGCATTAAGTAAGGCCGAATACGAATCACAAAAAAAGAAATTGCTCGACAGGCAATAACCAGCCTGTAATTCAAATAAATCTGATACCGCATAAATTGATTACATGCATATTTCCGCAAATGCAGCCTTAACCCAATTAAAAGAATCTGGTCAACTGTTTTTAAACCTGTTTGAACAGGGCAGTCTACGAGTAGAAATGTATAAACCGGATATTGTTGATCTGCAACAGCCACACGAACAGGATGAAGTGTATGTGATCCTGTCCGGATCGGGTGAGTTCATCAATGGAGAAACCCTGACGGAATTTCAGCCAGGGGATTTCCTTTTTGTTCCCGCGGGAGTGGAACACCGATTCATCAACTTCACCACCGACTTTGCCTCCTGGGTTATTTTTTACGGACCAAAGGGTGGTGAAAAAATACTTTAAATCGTATAGCACCTGTCCAGCGTTTAACTGAAAAGTAAATTCACTTTTTCGGTAAGCTATTTATTGAACCACTATTTTCTGCGACATATCACTATGCTGAGCCAGTCTGATGATATAAACACCTTTTACCAGGCCATTGATACTTAATTGCGAATTATTATTGACCGGTGTATGTTGAATCATTCTGCCTGTTATGTCAAATACCTGAAGTTCGTCCTTTTCAATTCCCTGCAATAAAACGTTTACATCACCTGCTGATGGAATCGGCCAGACTTTTAAAGAGGCCTCTATTGCATTTTTCCCGTTAACAAATTGTATAACGGAATATCTGAACTTCCCATCAAAATCAACCTGCTTCAAATAATAATAAGTGATCCCGGTATAACTGTTTTCATCGATCTGCGTATAGTGTAATGGTATATTACTATTACCTCCCGGAGCCAAAGAGTTTACAAATCCATTCGGTGTAAAACTATTTTCATTTTCTCTTTTACGTTCAATACCAAAACCCTTGTTGTTAAACTCCTGCTTTGTGCTCCATTTCAATTCTACCTGGTTTCCGTTAATTCGCTTAGCATAGAATTCAAGTCCGGTTACCGGAAGCGGCGCACCGGAAGATGATAACGTCCAGCGTGAAAAACTGTTTACACCATTCTTCTCCACATAATTTTCTGTGGCATTTCGACTATTGACGCTTTGCAAAGTCCAACCCGCACCTCCGTCAATACTTTTATACATTTCCATCACATTTTCAACCTGGGTGTTTAATTCAGCATCAAAATAATAACTGCGAAGAGTAGCGTCAAGCGCCCCATTGTTTGCCGGGGTAATATCGAAATATCGGTCAATACTGTTCGCCAAACCAATTCCCGACTGGCTTTTATGGCCCCGCCTGATCATAACAATTCCCAGGTTGGATGCGGATGTGATTACAGCACCTAAATTACCGGGATTAATTCCGGCAGGTGCATACAAAGGCATTCTGATTACCACTTCGCTCCCGTTGAGTCCGGTAATCCGGCTGTTTTCCGATTCATTATACAGATAGGCAATTTCTGCCAGGGTAAGTACATGCTGGTTAAGATCCAACAAACCGGAAGTAAATATCACCCGCTTACTTACATCAATACTATTCAACAAGGTTACTTTGTTACTACCAGCTTTGGCCAATTCAACTTCATGAAAAACGGTTGCGCCGGAACCTCCGATCAGGTTACTGGCAGTACCGGTAAATTTAACAACACTGCCCCCGGCATCAATTGTGCCATCATTGATAATATCCATATCCTTAAGTACAACAAAGGCAGCACCGTTGTTTACCCAATGAGCCCCGGGTGTGATCATCAGCTGGGCAGATGTTACATTATATAAAAGACCAAGGATTATTGAAAGCAAGCTATTTTTCATAAATAAATATTTTTTACTGTTGATCAGATAAAATGCTCCCGCAAAATAGTATGCACCACCGACATGAAAGAGATGAATTGAGTATACGGTATGGTTAAGTTTTTAAAAGGCATTTATTTATGAAAACAGCATATCCAGATCCCGGAAAGCAGAAAAAAAACTAAGACCTATAAACAGGAGATTCATGTGCGGCATACTCCGCATTAAAGGATGAATAAGAAACCGGATCGTATCGATATGCATATAAACAGGTAAAACAGCGACCAGACCGTTTACATACCAGGTTATATAAATGATCATGTATCATCCGAGCAAACTCAAGGATCGTTTATGTAAACCGAAATCATAAGTTTTACCACTGAATAGAAACTTACTACCGTAAACTAACCCATGTTTTAAAGCAAGTTAACCCCGGTATATCTTGCCCTCAATTAAAAACTACATCATAAAACTTAAAAAAAAATTATGAAAAAACATAACCGGCTAATGCTATTTGCAGCCATCTTCTCAGTTGCCATTGTTTCCTGCAAAAAGGAACTGGAAATTCAAAATCCAACGGCATTTGATCTCAACAAATTTGAACAAAATATAAGGGATACGTATGGCCCCCAAACAACGGGTTTTTCCTATAGTATTGCTGTTGGCGACAAAATAGTAAAAAACGGCGCGATGGGCAAAGCCAGGATCAATGGAGATGGTGACATAGATTACAGCATTGAAACCAGGCAACACCTGTGCAGTGTTTCAAAACTGGTTACTGCGATTGCTGTTTGCAGCACATTAAAGATGATGAACAAAACACTGGAAGAAAAAGTGATCAAATATCTGCCAACATCTTGGGTCATTGATTCTTCATACAAAGACCTGAGTTTCCGCCAGCTTTTATCGCACAAAAGCGGGTTTACCGTTCAATCAGATTTTTATAATACCCTTAAAGATATGATAAGCCAGCCCCGTGGTGACACTTCACCCAAATACAATAATTCCAATTTTACGCTATGCAGAATTCTATTACCCTGCATGTATTTTGGAACAAACTGGATAGAACAGCAGCCGGGTACAGTTGAAAATACTACTGCCATTCTATTCAGGACACTAACCCGGGAACTGGTATTAAAACCTGCCGGTCTTACCTATTGGAACCTGGCCGATTTTAAAGACTGGACCCATGTAAATCCGTCCGGCTACCGGGCACCACGTTATTATGTAATGGATAACCTGAACCTTCCCTCTGTAGAATACGGTGATTACCTCTTGCAGTCAGGTGCAGGCGGGCTTGTATTAAGCACCTATGAAATGGCGCAGGTGCTCGTAGCTTTAGAAAACGAACAATTGTTACCTAAGAGCTGGACCGACCAGATGAAACAAAACGGATGTGGCTTTGACGGCACCGGCGTCTCCGGATCACACGGAAAATATTATGCAAAAAATGGCGGGCTGCAGGATGTAAGCGGCAGAGGTGCTGAAAGCATGGTTATGATCTTTCCCAATAAAATAATGGTCAGTATAAGCTGTAACAGTAACCGTAGTTATAACGATCAGCTCGTAGGCAATTTTAGTTTGATTGCGCAGCTTTTCGACCAGTCTTTCGTAGTACAATAAATAAAACCAAAACTTAAACCATCATACATTAAATCAAACAAAATGAAAAAGATATTTTTCTCCCTGCTTTTAGCCATTCCTGGCACTTTGTTCGCACAAAGCGTTGCAATAAATACCGATGGCTCGCAACCCGACAATACGGCATTACTGGATATCAAAAGTAATTCAAAAGGATTCCTGGCACCAAGAATGACCAGCGCACAGAGAACCGGAATCGTTTCACCCGCCATAGGATTAACTGTTTTTGATACGGACAGTTACAGTTACTGGGTTTACCGTGGCGATGTAAATGGAAACTGGGCAGAATTGCAACATAATTACCAGAATTACTGGAGTGCTTCGGGTGCAAATATTTATAATAATAACAATGGGAATATTGGTATGGGAATAAATAACCCTGCAGAAAAACTTTCTATCAATGCAACCAACCCCTCCATCCAGCTGCTTAATGCTGGCTCCGCAAAAGGATATTTGCAGGCAAATAGCAGCGATATGAAACTGGGCACCTATGTAAATAACACAACCGGTAAGCTGGTATTCAATACCCGTGCCGTTGACCGCATGATTATCGATGAAAACGGGCTTATTGGTATCGGCACGTCTACCCCATCATCTACCTTAACCATCAACAGTACAAACCCGATATTGCAAATGCGTAATGGAAATATTGACAAGGGATTTGTGCAAATTGTCAATGACGATATCAAGATCGGTACAAACCTTTCCAACACGGCAGGAAATTTCATTGTACGCACAGGAGGAACTGACAGGCTTTTTATAAACGACCAGGGCCAAATAGGCATTGGGACCAATGATCTTTGGAATGGTTCGGTACTTACCATAGACGGTGTAAATAATACAGGCAAGAATTATGTGAATTACCGGTATGACGGCGTTAATTATTTATCAACCAAAGTTGAACCATATACAAGCACGCAACAATTCCTGGGAAATTACGTAATAAAAGGATTCGTGGGAACGGGTATTCAGGTAAGTAATTACAGCGATGTGGCCATTGGCGGAACAACCATGGCAACCGGCTATCAGTTAAGCGTACATGGAAAAGTTATCGGTATCGAATTCACCACTTTACCGATCAATAACTGGCCCGATTATGTTTTTGAAAAGCGATATAAATTAATGCCGCTTGCCGAGGTAAGCGATTTTATCAAAGCCAACAATCACCTGCCCAACATACCGGCAGCATCAGAAATAGAAAAAAACGGCATTCAACTGGGCGATATGAGCAGGCGGCTGACAGAGAAAGTGGAAGAACTCACCCTGTATGTAATTCAGTTACAGGAACAGATCAATGACTTAAAAAAAACAAATAACCCCAGGTAACAGATTATCTGTAAATAAAAATGAGTATTTTCAGATTATATAAACATTCAATCAGTTTCGTTTGTCAACATTGATAAAACTATTCATTACAATAGTATGCCTGTATGCAGCATCGCCGGCGCCGGCGCAAGCACCGGCATTTTATCACCTGAGCACAGCAGAAGGGCTGAGTGATAATAATGTGAGCACGGCAGCCCGGGACAGGAACGGCGTTTTGTGGATAGGCACCACGGAAGGATTGAACAGTTTTGACGGCAACCGCATAACTACCTATACCAAATACCGATACCCGGTTTTACGGGATAACAATATTGATAAAGTGCTTGTTGATCATGATAATAATATCTGGATCCGGACAGCAAACGGGCAGCTGCTTATGCTGGATCAGGAAAGAAATTTTGTAGATATCAACCTTTACAAAAATGATCAGAAGAAATATCCTGTTCAGCTTTTTTCCACTTCCTGCAAAGGCATTATTGCTTTGCGAAATAAACATCATTATATCCGGAAAAATAGTTCCTCCCCCGATATGGTGAAAATAGATTTTCCCGGAGACAGTATTTTGCCGCCTATTATCCGTGTTATTTTCAAAGTTGACCGGAACACAATAGGGTTTTGCGGTGATGAAAAGATCGTAGTTATCGATTATAACAGCATGCAGGTATTACTGAACCTCCCGGTAAAAACTATGATGACCGCTGTTGCCATAAACAAAGATGAATTGCTCGCTTACCCCCTGGAAGGCGATGCCTTTTACCGGATCAGTATTTCCCAAAAAAAAGTGACCCGAACATACAGGAATCTGCATGACCAGTTTAATAACCCCATTGCAGGAGACCTGCGTAATATTACAAAAACAGGGGATGAACGATTTGCCATAACCAGCCGTTTTTCGGGGATGTATTTCCTTGATCTCAAAAAAGAAACGATTGAACACTGGCCCCATGACCCGTTGGATAAACGCAGTATTGGCGGCAATAATCCATACTGGGTACATTATGACAGCAGTGGCTATCTGTTTGTAACTACACAAACATCCGGCCTTAATTATTATAACCTCAAACAACAGCAGGCTTTCTTCCAGTCATATTTTGTTGATGACAAAAAAGAGGTGTTCGACGGATACATTCAATCTGTGGTTGACTCACATGATGGAACAATATGGATGGGTGCACAGGACCGGTTGATAAAATGGAACAGGAACCAGAGCAAAGCGGTTTATGTGCCTTGCTATTTGCCAGATGGCACCAATATAAGCAAAAAGGAAACGATCCGGGCCTTGCATATGGATGACGACAGTAACCTCTGGGTTGGAACATCCAGGTACGGCATATTGCTGCTTAACAAACAGTTGCAGACCATCAGGCAATTAACCGACTCCATGCAGGGCCAAAAAACAGCACTGCCGTCAAATTGGATCAACAGCATATGTGTTGATAAAAACAAAAACCACTGGATTGGCACGTTGAGGGGTACCTGCATGGTGGAAAAGGATAATTTCAAAATACACGTTTTTTCCAGCCACCCTTTGCTTTCAAAGATCAGCAATATTCCCTGTACTTCACTTTGGGTTGATAAAGCCGGCCGAATGTGGATCGGTACCACAAAAGGAGCCTGGTGCTATGATGAAATAAAAAATACGCTGAAACAATACACTACAGAAAATGGATTGGCCCATAATACTGTTTTGGCTTTTAATGAAGACAATTTCGGTAATACTTATTTTGGCACCGCCGGAGGCTTTTCGGTTCTGCTACAGAACGGCCTGGTGAAAACCTATAACCGAAGCAATGGATTAAGAAACGACCGTTGTGAAGGCATTCTTAAAGATGATAAAGGTTGTCTCTGGATAGGAAACCTCAATTGTATAATCCGCTATGACCCGGTTAACAAAAATTTTTCTTCGTTTGAAGAAGGATTTGGATTCAGCCATGCGGGTTTCAGAATGAGGTCCTGTTATCAAAGTGATACAGGAGAAATGTTCTGGGGAAGTGATAAAGGACTAACCTGGTTCTTCCCGGATCAGATGAACAATGTATTATTACCACTTCATCCCTCGATAAACAGTTTAGAAACGGTTGACTCTGTTTTCAGATTTACCAGCACAAAAACATTGAATTTTCCCCTATAACACTTCGTCGTTTGCATTTTATTTTTCATCCGGTGAATTAACCGGGGGAAAAAGAAGCAAACTGATGTATCGCCTGTCGGGTTTTGATAATGAATGGAAGACACCGGTTACAAATGGACAGGTAGTCTTTAGTGAATTGCCCCCGGGCAGTTATCGTTTTGAAATAAAAGCGTCAACCGATGGTATCGTATGGTATGAAGCCCCTAATCCCGTTTTTTTGAAAATCGGCAAACCCTGGTGGAATCAGACAGGCTTCCGTATATTATACCTTATTTTGGCTTTAGCCATTTTCTTTTTCCTGTATCGTTTTCTCAACAAAAGAAAAAAGGAAAAAGAATCCCAACAGGTAATCGATTATTTTGCTAGTTCTGCTTACCAAAATGCAACCGTTGAAGATATCCTGTGGGATATATGCCGGAATTGCATTTACCTGCTCCGGTTTGAAGATTGTGTTATTTACCTGCTGGATACAGAAAAAAATGAATTATTACAAAAAGCGGCGTACGGGCCAAAAAATCCCAGGGCCACTGAGATCATCAATCCCATTACAATCCCAGTGGGGAAAGGGATCGTAGGTCATGTTGCGGCAACGGCAAATGCCGTTATCATCGCTGATACTTCCCGAGACAGCCGATACATTGTGGACGATGAAAAACGCCTCTCGGAAATAACGGTCCCCATCATTCATGAAGGAAAAGTGATCGGCGTCATCGATTCCGAAAACCGGAAAAAGAATTTCTTTACCCCTTTGGATCTTAAAACGCTTCAGACCATTGCCTCATTATGCGCAGCCAAAATATCCCATGCCATTGCAATGGATGCCATGAGACAGAGTAAAATGGAACTGATGGAATTAAATGTAAAAATGGCCGAATCCAGGTTCTCCAATCTCCGGCTGCAGATGAACCCGCATTTTCTTTTTAATTCACTGAGTTCCATTCAACACCTTATCGTTTCACAACAAACTACACGGGCCTATAAATACCTGACGGTGTTCTCCAACTTTCTCAGAACCTTATTGAATTTTGCAGAAAAAAATTTCATTCCAATGGATGAAGAGGTGAAAATTTTGAACATGTATATCGAACTTGAATCTTTACGTTTTGACCAATCGTTCAATTATGAAATTACGGTAGATGAAAGTTTGACAAATGATGAAATATTATTGCCTTCATTAATGGTTCAGCCGTTTGCTGAAAATGCCATCTGGCACGGACTCCTGCACAAAGATGGCGATAAGAAACTATCTATCCGTTTTAGCAGCACTTCGGAAGAGTACCTGACCTGCATCATAGAAGACAATGGCATTGGCCGCAAACGATCAGCATTCATTCAAAAAAATAAAATAAGTTCCACAGTGCACGAAAGCAAAGGTATTGGGATCATCAGGGAGCGGCTTAACCTCATGCAGCAAAAAACAGGCAAACCGGCACAGGTTGAAATCATAGATCAGTACAACGATAAAGAAGAACCAATTGGTACAAAAGTAATTATCACCATTCCCTACTACAACCCCGAAGAATCATGATAAAAGCATTTATTGTTGACGACGAACAGGCATCCATCGACCTGCTTAAATGGCTTATTAATGAATATTGCCCCGATATTACTGCCATACAATCGGCAAGAAGTGTACAGGAGGCTGTGCCGTTGATCGGGTCTTTTCAACCCGACATTGTTTTCCTGGATATACAAATGCCGCACCAAAGTGGATTTGACCTGCTTACGAACATTGATAAATGGAATTTTGAAGTGATCTTTACCACGGCTTATAATGAATTTGCCATCCAGGCCATACGTTTCAGCGCGTTGGATTATCTATTGAAACCGATTGATGAAACAGAATTAAAGAAAGCTGTTGAACGATATAAAGTGAAACGGATTTATGCACCGGCAGGCCAAATACTCTTTCATAATTTTATGCAGAATATAGCTCAGAATAAACGTGAAAAATTTAAACTGGCACTGGCTGATGCATCAGAAATAAAATATGTACAGATAGATGAGATCATTCGTTTACAGGCTGAAAGCAACTATACCCATATCTCTTTAACGGGCAATAAAATTTTCATATCTGCGAAAACATTGAAAGAATATGATGAAATGCTGGAGGGGCATAGGTTCTTACGGGTACATAAATCGCACCTGGTTAATCCCATGCATATCCAGGCCTATGACAGGCAGGGAATCCTGCAGATGAGTGATCATTCAAAAGTGGAAGTTGCCAGAAGGAAAAAAGATTACCTCCAAAAGGCCCTTGCCGGTAAAATCTGACGGAACTGAAACAGGTTTCGCATCTGCGAAACCACTGCAACACCCGATCCCGGAATTCAAACAATTAATCCGGATGGCGTTAACTTGCTGTTCAATTGTAAGCGCTGCCCTTTTGTTATTAAGTCCATAAGTCTTAAATCCTCCCCTCTTTTTCGTAATTTTGCCCTCCAATAATATTAAGGAACCGAAAACATGGAATTGACTAAGAATTTTGAGCCCGCATTAGTAGAAAGCAAATGGTATACACATTGGCTGAGCCAGCGTTATTTTAACAGCAAGCCCGATAGCCGGCCTGCCTTTACCGTGGTAATTCCGCCACCCAATGTAACGGGCGTGTTACACATGGGGCATACGCTTAACGAAACCGTGCAGGATATTCTGGTGCGTAAAGCCCGCATGAGCGGCTTCAATGCCTGCTGGGTACCCGGCAGCGATCATGCATCTATTGCCACCGAAGCAAAAGTGGTTGGTATGCTGAAGGAAAAGGGAATTGATAAAATTAGTTTGACCCGCGAAGAATTTTTAAAATATGCTTTTGAATGGAAGGATAAATATGGTGGCATCATCTACAACCAGATCGAAAGACTGGGTTGTAGTGTTGACTGGGATCGTACCAGCTTTACCATGGATGATCATTATTATAAAGCGGTGATAAAGGTTTTTATCGATCTGTATAATAAAGGCCTGATCTATCGTGGTGCCCGGATGATCAACTGGGATTCGGCAGCCAAAACGGCTTTAAGCGACGAAGAAGTGGAATACAAAGACCTAACAGGGAAGCTTTATCATCTTCGTTACAAACTGGATATCGATACTGAAGAATATATCAGCATTGCTACCCAGCGCCCCGAAACGATAATGGGTGATACCGCCATTTGTGTTAATCCTAACGATGAACGTTACACTCATCTAAAAGGCGCTTATGCATTTGTACCCCTGATCAACCGGCGCATACCCATCATTTTTGACGACTATGTTGACATGGAATTTGGAACCGGTGCTCTCAAAGTTACGCCGGCACACGATATCAACGATTATAATCTAGGCTTGAAACATAACCTGGAAGTGGTTGATACCATCAACGAAGACGGAACAATGAGTGCCGCTGCGCAGATCTATATTGGTGAAGACCGATTCGTTGCCCGTAAAAAGATCATCAAAGAGCTGGAAGAAAAAGGTTTTTTAACCAAAGAAGAAGAATACAGCACCCGTTTGGGATACAGTCAGCGAACCGGTGTGGTGGTGGAGCCCCGGATCAGTACGCAATGGTTTGTAAAGATGAAAGACCTGGCCGAACCCGCCTTAAAAGCAGTGGTCGACGGCAATATTAACATACACCCGGGCGATAAATTTTTAGCTACCTATAAATATTGGCTGGAGAATGTAAAAGACTGGTGTATCAGCCGGCAACTTTGGTGGGGACAACAAATACCGGCCTGGTATGATGAAGAAGGGAGAATGGTAGTTGCGGAAACGGAAGCAGAAGCAATTGAACTGTGGCATAAACAAAATCCGCAATCTGAAATCGTCAATCTAAAATTGACCCAGGATGCCGATGTTTTAGACACCTGGTTCTCTTCCTGGTTATGGCCATCACAGGTTTTTAAAGGGATTACCGAACCCGGCAATGCAGAATTAAGATACTACTACCCTACTTCCGTTTTAGTAACCGGGCAGGATATCATTTTCTTTTGGGTGGCCCGTATGGTAATGGCCGGCATGGAATATGAAAAACAGATCCCTTTCAAGGATGTTTATTTCACTGGTATGGTGAGGGATAAACTCGGGCGCAAGATGAGCAAGAGTTTGGGAAATAGTCCGGACCTGCTGGACCTGATCGATAAATATGGCGCCGATGCCGTGCGTTTTGGTATCATGGTTTCGTCACCTGCCGGTAACGACCTGATGTTTGATGAAAACAGCCTGGAGCAGGGAAGAAATTTTAATAATAAGATCTGGAATGCGTTGAAGTTGCTGAAGATGTGGGAAGGAAGGCAGTCGGGAGTAGGCATTCCGGAGTCGGGAGGAAGTCAATCATCCATTGATAATTTTGCATTAAACTGGTTCGAAAACCGGTTAAACAAAGTAAAAGCAGATGTTAATGAATTGATGAAACAATTCCGCTTAAGTGAGGCATTAAAAACTATCTATTCATTAATTTGGGATGATTTCTGCAGTTGGTACCTGGAATGGATCAAGCCCGGGTTTGAACAACCGATTGATGCTTCAGTGTACAACAAAACAATTGGCTATTTTGAAGAACTGATGCAGTTGCTGCACCCCTACATGCCTTTTGTTACAGAAGAAATTTATCATTTGCTGAAAGAGCAAAGCGATGATCTTTGTGTAAAACAATTTACTGCAACAAAAAGGGTTGATGAAAAGGTTTTAGCGCAGGGAGAATTATTGAAACAGGTTATCACTACCATTCGTGATGGCCGCAATAAGAATCAACTAAAGCCAAAAGAAACCATTAAACTTTTTATTGAAACCGATACTGTATCAAATTACCATTCTATTGAAAATATCTTAAGCAAACAGGTAAATGCCGATGAACTGTCATTTACCAGGGAAGCTGTTGCCAATACAATCATTTTGGCTGTTGAAAAAGATAAATTTTATATCAAAACTGATAAGGAACTTGATTCGGCTACCTTAAAAGATGATTTACTGAAAGATCTTGAACATCAAAAAGGGTTTTTGGCATCGGTAGAAAAGAAACTGGGTAACGAACGCTTTGTGCAAAATGCCAAACCCGAAGTAATTGCACTGGAGCAAAAAAAGAAAGCCGATGCGGAAGCCCGTATCAGAACGATAGAAGAGAGTCTGTCAACGATCAGTTAAAACTGAATGGGGATACTAATTGTTGTGTACTTTCGTTTCATAAAATAATCATCAACTATGGCAACCGCAGTCAAATATATCTTAGGTTTTGCACTGTCGTGCACGATAACTGCGGCTACGGCTCAAAAACCAAAGCCCACACCGGCAAAACCTGCCGGTTTTCAGAAATTTACGCCACCCAAATTAATCAGTTTATTAGGCATTAATTCCGACACGGCCACGGTATTTCTGGAGGAAGCCAGGCAATTGGTTAAGATACCGTTGAAAGTCACCGACGATAAGAAAAATGTTTACAGCATATCATCTTACCATCTGCAGTACAGGCGAAGGGCAGTTACAGAAGACGAAGAAAGCGGCAAAGTATCCCCAATTATGAGTGCCGTGTCGGATGTTTTCAGGGAAACACCCCTACCTGCCCGCTGGTCAAAGATTCTGGTTGAACAGATGCGCGCCGGCGAAGAACTCTTTTTTTACGATATTGTAGCCAAAGATGACAAGGGGCGTTTGATGTTTGCGCCCCAATTCTGATGCGTTTCCTTGATCACGCCCATCACAAACACACTTTGTACATTTCCCATATTTTCCTGCTGACTTAATTTATTAACATGAAAATCATAATAGGCATTCATATCCTTACAAATTACTTTCAGCATAAAATCAAACTCACCACTGATACTATAACATTCTATAACCTCATGCAATTCATTTATCGTTTTAATAAAATTGGCACCGGCAATCTTGCTGTGTTCTTTAAGTGATACATAGCAGATCACCATCAGGTTCAGATCAACTTTGTTCTGATCAACCAGGGTAACGTATTGTTTGATCACCCCACTCTCCTCCATACGTTTGATGCGCTCATGCACGGGCGTCGTGCTCAAGTGAATTTTTTCGGAAATTTCTTTTACGGTAACCCGTGCATTTTCCTGCAACAGTTTCAGTATGGCCATATCTTTTGCATCGAGCGAAGGAGCCGTAACAGGCGATTGTTCTTTTTGGTTTGTTTTTGCCATCGTAAACATGTGTTTTATTCCAAATTATTAATTTTTACAGCATTATGTCCTAAAGTTAGTAAATGATATAGAATATTATCCTAAAAATCGTAAATTTGTGGTCTAAAAATTAAAAATATGTCAACAATAACCAAAAATGCCATTGATTTCACCCTTGCCAACAAGGTGAAAGATATGAGCCTGGCCGAATGGGGCCGTAAAGAAATTATGTTAGCCGAAGCAGAAATGCCGGGCTTAATGGCCATCCGTGAAGAGTTTGGTCCATCACAACCGTTGAAAGGTGCAAGAATTGCAGGTTGTTTGCACATGACCATTCAAACCGCTGTTTTAATTGAAACCTTAACGGCTTTGGGTGCTGAGGTTAAATGGAGTTCATGTAACATTTTCAGTACACAGGACCAGGCTGCTGCAGCTATTGCCGCAACCGGTGTTGGTGTTTTTGCCTGGAAGGGTCAAACCCAGGAAGAGTCTGATTGGTGTATTGAGCAAACCTTATTCTTTGGCGGCGCCGATCGCCCATTGAATATGATCCTGGATGATGGTGGCGATCTAACCAATATGGTTTTTGATCAATATCCTGAGTTAATTCAGCATGTGAAAGGATTGAGCGAAGAAACCACTACCGGTGTTCACCGTTTATACGAGCGCATGGAAAAAGGTACGTTACCCATTCCGGCGATCAATATCAACGATTCGGTTACCAAATCTAAATTTGATAACAAGTATGGTTGTAAAGAGAGTTTGGTAGATGCCATCCGTCGTGCTACTGACGTGATGATGGCTGGCAAAGTGGCTGTTGTAGGAAGTTATGGTGATGTGGGTAAAGGGTCTGCCGCTTCTTTAAAAGGTGCAGGTTGCCGGGTGATCATTACCGAAATTGATCCAATCTGTGCCTTACAGGCAGCAATGGACGGTTTTGAAGTGAAGCCAATGATCGAAGCGGTTAAAGAAGCTGATATTATTGTTACGGCTTCGGGTTGTCGCGACCTGATCACAGAGAAACATTTCCGTGTAATGAAGGATAAAGCGATCGTTTGTAATATCGGTCACTTTGATATTGAAATTGATATGGCCTGGCTGAACGCCAATTATGGCAATACCAAAAACACCATCAAGCCGCAGGTTGATTTATATACCATCGAAGGTAAAGACGTAATCGTTTTGGCTGAAGGACGTTTGGTGAATTTAGGTTGTGCAACCGGCCACCCAAGTTTTGTAATGAGCAACTCATTTACAAACCAGGTATTGGCTCAGCTTGAATTATGGCTGCATACCGATAAATACGAAAACAAAGTGTATGTTTTACCAAAGCATCTGGATGAAAAAGTAGCCCGCTTACACCTGGCAAAAATTGGCGTGGTGTTGGATACGTTAACTGATGATCAGTCTGCTTATTTAGGTATTCCAAAAGAAGGTCCTTATAAAGTAGATCATTACAGGTATTAATTGAGGTGTCTGGCCACTACTAAAAGCTTCTAAGGTTTTAGTGTGTTCGCAACTCAGTCTTCTTTTTAGGTTGTCAGAGTCGTAGTAGTGGCCTGACACCTATTAACAAAGAATCTAAAATACAATCCCATTTGCTTTTGGCAGGTGGGATTTTTTATTTAAACACCATAGCTTCAGCGAAGGAGTATTTTGTAACCAGCGGTGGTAATTCTGTTGATCAGCGGCCCTTCACCAGTTGCTCCAGGTATGCACAAATGGTTCCCCATTCATTTAGCCAGTTCTTTTTTACAAACGACATCTGGGAATTATCTACCTGTATACGCTGTTGATCTTTATTCCAGCCAACCTGCATGCTGACTCCTCCACGATCATATACCTGCGACCCGGTAGTGAATTCTATATTATCGAATTTGTTTTTCCTTAACATATCGTAAAGGTCGTCCATTTCTTTCGGGCTCAGTGTAAATACCCGGTGCGTTATTTTACCGCCATCATTAATATTATAAACACAACTATCAGCGTTGATATTTATGTTCTCTGAATAATACCGCATACCACCATCCAGGTGATAACGCAACGTAAAATCTTTCGGGCGTTCAGTGGGCATGCCACTTTCTTCTTTTATTTGGCTGCCACAGGCAAATAAAGCCAGTACTATAATCAGTGTTTTCATACTCGTATTTTTTAGATAGATGCACGAAATGAAATTTATCCATAAATATTTATAATTATGCTCATTTCAAGTCCTCACGCCGCCTTGGTTCAGGTGTTTACAATCCAATGACGCCAGGATAAAAGTTCAATTTAGTAACTTAGTATATAAGTGTTCCGAAGGCGTTTGCCGCTGCAGGCAATGTAACCTTGATGAGCCGTTGCCGTCGTCGGGGCTTCAACCAGCGACACGGAATGTTGACAAGCACCACTCCCATTCATTATCCAGCTTTAACCAAAGCAGCTTATAAATATTTTATCTTGCATCCATGTATTCCAAAGAGCAGGTCTCAAAATTAAAAACCCAATTCTGGACAAACTTCGGGCAGTACATGAAACCGGTACCCGGTGCATCGGGCCTGCCCGTTAACTGGATCAATTATAAAACCGGTATCAGGCATATTCATTTTAAAATGGATGCAGATAACACAAGCGCTGTCATTGCTATTGAAATTTCCCATCCGAAGGAGGCAGAAAGATTACGGTACTACAGTCAATTTGTATCACTCAAAAAGCTATTGACTTCCATCACTACATGCAACTGGCAGTGGAATGAAACGCTTGAAACCAATCATAAAACCATCAGCTGCATTTCGCTGCAACTGAATGATGTAAACCTATTAAATCAAGCTGACTGGCCGGCTATTATCAGTTTTTTAAAGCCCCGTATCATGGCACTGGACGCATTTTGGGATATGGTGAAAGACGGATTTGAACAAATGGGTACACCAAATAATATTGCCGAATAAAACAAAACCCGCTCAAAAAAGCGGGTTTTGTTTTACAATTAATTATAATGAATTAATAAGCCGGTTTAACGCCCATATTATAAAACATAAAACTCCACTTATCGGCCTGCTCCTGTATTATTTGCTGGGTGCTTTTTCCGGCACCATGGCCTGCTTTGGTTTCTATACGTATCAATACCGGATTGGCACCTTGCTGGTTTGCCTGCATGGCAGCTGCAAATTTAAAAGAGTGTGCCGGCACTACACGATCATCATGATCGGCAGTGGTAATCATGGTGGCAGGATATGCAGCAGCTTTCACATTATGCAGCGGTGAATAATGATACAGGTATTCAAACATTTCCTTGCTGTCCTGTGCGGTTCCAAAATCATAAGACCAACCGGCACCTGCCGTAAACTGGTTGTAGCGCAGCATATCCATCACACCTACCGCCGGAAAAGCCACTTTGCACAGGTCGGGTTTTTGTGTAATACAGGCGCCAACCAGCAGACCTCCATTACTGCCACCTTCAATGGCCAGCATATCACGGGACGTGTATTTACTGTCAACCAGGTATTGTGCTGCGGCTATAAAATCATCAAATACATTTTGCTTTTTTGTTTTAATGCCGGCATTGTGCCAATCCTCCCCATACTCGCCACCACCGCGGATATTAGGCACGGCAAACAGGCCTCCATTTTCCATTAATATGATGTTGGATGTACTGAAGTATGGCGTAAGGCTTACACCGAAACCTCCATAGCCATACAATAAACACGGATTCTTTCCATTAAGCTCCAATCCTTTTTTATAGGTAATAAGCATGGGGATTTTTGTTCCGTCTTTAGACGTATAAAACACCTGTTTCGATTCAAAGTCTGCAGGTTTGAATTGCACTTTTGATTCCTTGTACACAGATGTTTTTCCACTGGCCAGATCCATTTTATAAATAGTTGTAGGGTTAACATAAGATGTAAAAACAAAGTAGGTTTCCTTCTCGTCCATCTTACCTGAAAAACCACCGGCTGTTCCCAAACCAGGTAATTGTACTTCACGGATTTGCTTGCCGGTTCTGTCGTATTGATACACTTTATTTACTGCATCTTTCAAATAAGAACAGAAAATGCTACCACCAACTGCCGAAACACTCAACACTTCAGGCTTTGCCTCCACTATGGTTTTCCAGTTGGCTTGCACTGGATTAGCAACCGGCGCGGCCACCAGTTTATTGGTTGGCGCATCTTTATCCGTCTGAATATAAAAATAATTATCATCTACATCAATAATGCTGTGATTGTTCTTCATATCAGTTACGATTTGAATAACCGGGCTACCGGGTTTAGTCAGATCCTGAACAGACAGGCTGCTGCCATAGGTTTCGTTGGCAGCACCCATGATCAGCCATTTCTCATCTTCGCTTACATATGCAAACATATAACGCACGGGATGAGCATCATCGCCATAAACCATCTTATCTTCCGATTGTGGCGTACCCAACTTGTGAAAATACAATTTTTGATTGTCATTTTTAGCAGATAAAACGTTGCCGTTCTTTGTTCTTTCGTAATTGCTGTAATAAAAACCGTCATTGCCTTTCCAACTTGCGCCGCTAAACTTGAGTTCCAATGTATCGCCCGTTTGCTTTTTAGTAGCTGCATCCATCACTACTATCTTTTGCCAATCGCTGCCACCTTCCGAGATATTGTACGCCGCCATGCTGCCATCTTTTGAAAAACTGATACCGGCAAGCGATGTGGTTCCATCTTTTGAAAATGTATTGGGGTCAAGGAATTCCTCCGCTACATTGCTGCCATCGGCTTCCCTGTATAATACGCTTTGGTTTTGCAAACCCGAATTTTTATAATAGTACATATACTTACCCTGGCGGAAAGGAGCGGAATATTTTTCGAAATTAAATAATTTCTCATACCTGCTTTTTATCGCATCTCTAAAAGGAATTTGCGAAAGATAATTTTGCGTTACCTCATTTTCGGCCTTCACCCAGGCTGCTGTTTCGGCGCTGGTATCATTTTCGAGCCAACGGTATGGATCAGGTACAACAGTACCGAAATAATTGTCTTTAACCGTGCTGTCTTTAACCGTTTCAGGATATTTCACTTCGATAGTTTTATAACTGGTTAGTGTTGACTGGCTGGCATTATCGTTACAGGCAGTAAATAAAATAATACAGGTTGCAATTGTTAATATACGTAGCATATAGTTTGGTTTATCAGGTAAGATAAGGTTATTTCGGTAATGAAAAAACTGCAGTTGATCGTTTTATCAGGATAACGGCATTGGTGTTTCATGATTTACCAACAGTACATTTTCGTTAATTTTGACTAAGAAATCACAGTATGACAAAACTTTCAGTCAATATAAATAAGCTTGCCACATTACGCAACAGCCGTGGCGGTAATAATCCCGATCTGATAAAATCGGCCAGGGATATTGAACGCTTTGGTGCCGATGGCATTACGGTACACCCAAGGCCCGATGAACGGCATATCCGTTACGAAGACGTTATTGCTTTAAAGAAAGTAGTAAAAACAGAATTCAATATTGAAGGGAACTGCACCGAACAAAAATTTGTTGACCTGGTGTTGGCTACCAAACCAACACAGGTAACGCTTGTTCCCGATGCACTCGGTCAACTCACATCCAACCACGGCTGGAATACGATTGAACATGCAGATTACTTAAAAAAAATAATTGCTGTTTTTAAAGGAGCCGGCATACGGGTTTCTATTTTTGTAGATCCGGTGGTTGAGGTGATTGAAGGAGCCAAAGCCGTGGGTAGCGACAGGATTGAGTTGTATACCGAGTCTTATGCCAAAGGATATGCAATGGGCAATGTACAATTGGCAATTGAGCCTTTTATTGCAGCAGCGGTAAAAGCCAATGAATTGGGACTTGGTATTAATGCAGGGCATGACCTGGATTTGCAAAACCTGAAATACTTTGCCAACAATGTTCCGGGCTTACTCGAGGTATCTATTGGTCATGCATTGATCTGTGATGCAATTTACCTGGGATTGGAGAATACCGTACAGCTGTATAAAAGACAGCTGAAATAAAGCAATCTGATCTATCGAAATTTTGGCTAAGCGGATAAACGAATTACTTCAATACTTTCGATAATTTTCTATCCAATGCAGCGCCACGCAGGTTTTTGCCCAGCACCTTCCCACTTGGATCAATTAAAAAGTTTTGTGGAATACTGAATATTTGGAATTGCTGGGCAACAGAATTTTGCCAGCCTTGTAAATCGCTGATATGCGTCCAGGTTAGTCCGTCCATTTTTATGGCTTCCAGCCAGGCTGGTTTTGCCTTATCTAATGAAACGCCCAACACAGTAAAATTTTTGTCCTTATACCGGTTGTACGAAGCTACCAGGTTTGGGTTCTCCTGCCGGCAGGGGCCACACCAACTCGCCCAGAAATCGATCAAAACATACTTACCACGAAGAGCGGCTAAACTAACCGGTGTACCCGAGGTATCGGGCTGCGAAAAATCGGCTAATACCGTTCCTACTCCGTTAATTTTTCCTTCCGTTATTTGCTGAGCGATATATTGGCCCATGGCAGATCTTTTCCCGGTTGAATCAAGCAGTTGATACAGTTCTTCTGTTTTATTAATATCTTCTGCAATCTGGTTGTAGCGGATGATCGCAAAAGGCGTGATCGCGTCTGTTTTGTGTTTGTTCACAAATTTACTGATGAGATCTAAAGCTTTTTCATTCATCTCGGCATTGTATTCGCTTTGCTCGGCAAAAACCGATTGATAAGGTTCAAGCGTAGTATTGAACTCGTCAAATGCAGTATGAGCTGGTGATCCCGTAATTGTCGCTTTATCAACGGTGGCACTGTCTCCCGTTATTTGTATATCACTGTTGTCCATAAACATGGTGATATAGGGTGGCTTCTTATTAAATAGAATAATCTTAAATTCGGGCCTGTCCAGTTTGCCCTTAAAACTGAATTTGCCGTCTTTTATAACGGTGGTCAATTCGGGTGCCCCGGTCTGGCCATTTAAAAATTCAACCGGCGTGCCTTCCCGAAATCCGGTTACTGTTCCATTGATATTAAACTCGGTCGCCATTGTATTAGCACCGGCTTTACTATTTTTTGAAGATGATTTCGCCTTTTGCTTTGACTTAGTTTTAGGTACAGCTTGTGCAAAACCTGAGTTAGCCGAAAAATTAAAAGCAATAAATAAAAACAGGAATAGGAAAATTCTTTTCATTTTTAACATTTATGACCTGCAATTTACTTAGAAATAGGCAAATGGGCTCCCCCTTTTACCCTATTTATGAATTCTTTAGTAGTCTGCCGGATATCGTCGCTGTTTTTTAACACATTAATATATGCCGAACCTATGATCGCCCCATTCGAATGCCCACAGGCCGCATCAAATGTTTCTTTGTCTTTTATACCAAACCCAACCAAAACCGGATTATTAAGTTTCATGTTTTGTAATTTCTTCAGATAACCCGCCTGGTCTTTTACAACGGCGGTACTTCCGGTTGTGGATGAAGAAGAAACGGCATAAATAAATCCGCTGCTTAACTTATCAATTTGCCTGATCCGTTCTTCACTGGTTTCGGGAGTTACCAAAAATATAAATCTCAAATTATGTTTTTTAAAAAAGGGCTGATATTGGCTTTCAAATTCGTACATCGGCAGGTCGGGCAGAATGACCCCATCTACCCCAACCGCTGCTGCTGATGCGCAAAATTTTTCTACGCCAAATTGTAATACGGGATTCATATAACCCATTAAAATAACAGGGGTCTGCAACTCGTATCTAAACCCATTTAGTTGCTCAAATAGTACAGCAATACGCATACCGTTTTCCAAAGCCTGCATATTGCTTTGTTGAATCACCGGTCCGTCGGCAATGGGATCGCTATAAGGAATTCCGATTTCAATAATATCGGCGCCGGCATCCGCCAGTGCTTTCAATACTTCGGCAGTGGAATCTAATTTTGGATAACCCGCTGTATAATACATGTTAAGGATACCCCGCTTTTTCTCCGAAAACAGCTTATCTAATTTATTCTTCATTTTACCTGTCAGATACATTTACAATTACTTCCCGCCCATCTAAAATGATATGCTGGTAGCCCGGTTTCGCATCCACATCCAATATCAACCTGTACCATGCTTTTTTATTGGCTTCAACTTTCGGGAAAGCAACAACGATGCTGTCTCCTTGCCTTTCCACGGTATAGTTCTTGCCATCGAATCCATCATTGAGGCAACTGTTAAATTCATACCGGATGCCATTGATATTGGCGATCATTTTAACCGATCCGGATTCACCCGTGCAATCCCCGATCTTTTCATATTTTAATGAATGATTGATAAAAGGCTGGTTACAGGAAAAAGAAAAAGACAGGTAAGGACTATAATTGTATATTTCATAATTACAGATATTTCATGTAGGTATCTAAATCTTTGTCGCCTCTTCCGCTTAAACAAACAACAACAATATCATCGTTTTCAAATTGAATATTATTCAGCGCAAATAGGGCATGTGCCGATTCCAGCGCCGGGATAATGCCTTCCAGTTTACTCAGTTCAAATGCAGCAACTAAAGCCTCCTCATCGGTTGCACTCATGAAAACGGCACGGCCGGTTTCGAACAAATGCGCATGCAGTGGGCCAATACCAGGATAATCGAGTCCGGCCGAAATGCTGTGCGGCTCCACCACCTGACCGTCGTCGGTTTGCATCAACAGGCTTTTACTGCCATGTAATATCCCAGGCTTACCCAACTGTGTAGTTGCTGCACTCATCCCACTGTTAATACCGCAACCGGCGGCTTCTACGGCAATTAATTGTACGTTTTCATCATCCAAAAAATGATAAAAGGCACCGGCCGCATTGCTGCCGCCACCCACGCAGGCAATAACATGCGTTGGACATGCAGAACCGGTATTATGTAAAAGTTGCTTTTTTATTTCTTTACTGATAACGCTTTGAAACCTGGCCACCATATCGGGATACGGGTGCGGGCCAACCACCGAACCAATGATATAATGCGTATCAACCGGGTTATTGATCCAATCCCGGATGGCTTCATTGGTAGCATCTTTCAAAGTTTTGCTACCACTGGTTGCCGGTATTACCGTGGCGCCCAGCATTTTCATCCTCGCCACATTGGGCGCCTGGCGTTCAATATCTTTTTCGCCCATGTATACAATACATTCCAATCCTTTTAAAGCGCATACCGTTGCGGTGGCCACGCCATGCTGACCGGCACCGGTTTCGGCAATGATCCTTTTTTTACCCAGCTTAAGGGCCAGTAAAATTTGACCGATGGTATTGTTGATCTTATGCGCCCCGGTATGGCAAAGGTCCTCTCTTTTTAAAAAAATATTGGTCTGGTATTTTTCACTTAGGCGTTCGGCATAAAAAAGTGGTGTAGGCCGGCCTACATAATCGCTGAGTAATTGATGAAACTCCTTTTGAAAACTTTCCTCATTAATTATATCAAGATAATTTTCCTGCAACTCCTTCACATTCGGGTACAGCATTTCGGGGATGAAAGCACCACCGAAGTTTCCGTAATAACCGTGTTCATTTACACCCCAAACCCCTGTACTATCCGTAACGGACGGGCCTAAAGGGGCTTTTTGCCTCTTTTCTGTTTCCATTATTTATTTTTTTTCGAACATCTTCCCGCTAATATCTACTCCATTTCCTCCCCTCCCGGGGGAGATAGAGGGGCCGTTATTTCAATCCCTGTCTGAACTGTAATACCAGTGCCATATCCTTCACACCAGGTTCCTTCTCCATTTTGCTGTTCACATCTACCGCGTAATAATCCGGATGTTTGAACGCTTTCACTTTCGCCACATCATCAACGCCGATACCGCCGCTTAAAAAGAAAGGCTTTTCAATTTTACTGTCGCTTAATAATTTCCAATCGAATTTTTCGCCGCTGCCGCCGATCACATCATCAGAGGCCGTGTCAAACAGGTAATAGTCGCACACTTCATCATAGTCGGCTACCATTTCATCTATCGAGGTTTTATTTTTTCCTACCTTAAAAGCCTTTATCACTTCTACCTCTTCAGATAATTCTTCACAAAGCTCGGGGCTCTCGTCACCGTGTAATTGCACCACATCCAACCCATAATCTTCAACCACCTGCATGATCTCGTCATAACCGGCGTTTACAAAAACGCCCACTTTTTTCAGGTCGAAATCAGAATTTTTTAAATCATCTTTTGCAATTTTATCACCCACATAACGCGGTGAATCCTTGTAAAATATCAATCCTGCAAAGTCAATGTCCAGTCCGTCTAACTGCTGCAATTGCTTTAACTGCGTAATACCACATACTTTCGTGTTCATAATTATCCTTTTTTTAATTGTTGTACAAATTGTTCAAATGCTTCACCCGGGTTTTCTGCTTTCATGAATTTCTCGCCCATTAAAAACCCGCTAAACCCGGCTTCTTTAAAAATTTTTATCGTTTCCACATTATCGATCCCGCTTTCTGCCATTTTGGTTTTATCTGCGGGTATTTTTCTGCTCAATTCAATGGACCTGTTGATATCAACTTCAAAGGTCTTTAAATTGCGGTTGTTAATCCCAATTATATCCACTTCGTCGCAAATATGTACCAATTCATCTTCCACATGAATCTCCAGTAATACTTCCAACCCCAAAGATTTTGCAAAGAAAGCCAATTCCTGCACACTTTCGGGCGATAAACAGGCTGCAATCAATAAGATAACATCTGCGCCCATGGCTTTTACCTCAATAAGCTGGTATGTATCAATAATAAAGTCTTTTCGGAGAATCGGAATATGGTTCACCCTGGCTTTGATCAAATCATCAGCATGGCCTCCAAAAAATTTCGTATCGGTTAATACCGATAAACCTGCAGCCCCGTTATCCGAATAGGCTTTGGTTACCTCAACCACATCTGCTTTGTTATTGATAATGCCTTTGGATGGCGATTGCCGTTTGAACTCTGCTATGATCCCGGTTTTGTTTTCATCCCGTAAAAACTGCTTTAAGGAAAACGTGGTTCGGGCAAAAAATGGATGCTGCATTAATTGGTCAGAAGAAATAAATTGTTTGTTTGTGGCAACTTCTTCTTTTTTTGATTCGATTATTTTCTCCAGGATATTCATATCAGCCCGCTATTATTTTTTGTAATGATTGATAGGCTCTGCCGCTTTCCAGGCTCTCCACAGCCATTTGATAGCATATATCGTAGCTTTCATATTTACCTGTGCACTGCAAAGCCATGGCTGAGTTTGCCAGCACTACAGCATGCTGTGCCCAGGTTCCTTCTCCTTTTAATATTTTTTTAAAAATAACGGCAGCTTCTTCAACCGAGTTGCCTCCGTGAATATCCATCGGACTAACGGTACGTTTCCCCAGATCCTCCGCGCTGTAGATCTTCTCGCCTTCATTGGTAATTACCTTAGTGTCGCCAGTCAGCGAAATTTCGTCATAGCCATCCAGGCTATGGATAATGGTGAAGGCACTGCTGCCCTGCTGCAATAAATAATTATAAATTCGGGCCATTTCCAAATTATAAACACCTACCAGCTGGTATTTTGGTGCTGCCGGGTTTACCATTGGCCCAAGCATATTAAAAAAAGGTGCGTACACCTAAATTCTTTCTTATCGGTCCAACTACTTTTAAAGCCGGATGAAACAGGGGTGCATGAAAAAAACAGATATTAGCTACTTCCAGCTCTTTTTTCAAAGCATCATTGTCGCTTTTAAACCGATAACCCAATTGCTCCATCACATTGCTGCTGCCACTGATGGAAGATGCGCCATAGTTTCCATGCTTGGCAACTTTGGTTCCGGTGCCTGCCACAATAAAACAACTCAGCGTTGAAATGTTGAACGTATTTTTTCCATCACCACCAGTGCCAACAATATCAAGTACATCCTGCCCGTTCAAATCAACGGGCACGCATAGTTCCAGCAAGGCATCTCTGAAACCTTGCAACTCTTCAATGGTTATACTGCGCATCAGGTACACCGTAATGAATGCCGCTATCTCCGCATCGCTGTATACATTGTTTGAAATATTATGCAATACGTCCTTGGCCTGATCTCTCGACAGGCTTTTATGTTCGAACAAATAATTCAAAATCTTCTTCATGTCAATTCTTTAACCAGTTTCGCAAAATTTGTTCCCCATCCGGTGTTAATACACTCTCGGGATGAAACTGTACGCCCTGCACATCAAATTCTTTATGTTGCAATGCCATGATGTACCCGTTCTCATCTCTGGCAGTGATCTCAAGATCGGCGGGAAAATCAGTTTCATTTACGATCCAGCTGTGGTATCGTCCAACAATTATCTTTTCTGGCAAATTATTTAAAACCCATTTACTACCTGTGACCTTCCCGGATCGACTCACGGCGATGGATGTTGCCACACCATGAAAAACGGTACTTAAGTTTGTCAGTGTTCCTCCGAATGCTTCCGCTATGGCCTGATGCCCCAAACACACACCCAGTATGGATTTTGTTGCTGCATATTCTTTTATCAATGGCAACAACAAACCTGCTTCTTCCGGAATGCCGGGGCCCGGTGACAAAATAATTTTATCATAGGCAGCCAGTTCAGCGAGTGAAATTTGATCATTCCGGTACACATCAACTTTTTCGCCTGTTATTTTTTCAACCAGGTGAACAAGATTGTACGTAAACGAATCGTAGTTATCAAAAACTAAAATCCGTACACCTGATTGATGAGGCCCATTCTTTTTACTATCCTTCTTCATTTCCATTTAAATCTAAAAATTTAAAATCTGTTACAAAGTCCCTCCTTCGGAGGGATTTAGGGAGGCTGCCAGTTCAATCGCCTGCTTCAATGCATTCAGTTTATTATTCACTTCCTGTAATTCACTTTCGGGATCGCTCGCCGCCACTACACCTGCTCCTGCCTGGTAGATCAGGGTATTGTTTTTTGACAAAAAAGTACGGATCATGATCGCATGATTTACAGAGCCGTTGAACCCAATGCAGCCGATGGCACCCCCATAATAACTGCGGGCCGTAGTTTCGTAATCACGGATCAATTGCATGGCCCTTATTTTTGGCGCTCCGCTTAAAGTACCTGCCGGAAATGTTGTGGCCAGTAATTTAAAAGGATTGGTTTCAGGCCCTACCTTACCCGTTACTTCACTCACCAGGTGAATCACGTGACTATAGTAATTGATCTTTTTGTACTGAGTTACTTCCACCTCGCTGCACATCCGGCTTAAATCATTCCTCGCCAGGTCAACCAGCATCACGTGTTCGGCATTTTCTTTTTCATCATGCTGCAATTTAATGGCCCGCGCTTTGTCATCTTCATCGTCGCCGGTTCGTTTAAACGTACCCGCTATCGGGTGCACAATGGCTTTGCCCTTGTCTACGATCAGTTGACTTTCGGGCGAAGAACCCATCAGTTTATAATCGCCATAATCGAAATAAAAAAGATACGGACTGGGGTTAATGCTGCGAAGCGCCCGGTAAACATTGAATTCATCGCCTGTGAATTTCTGTTCAAATCTTCTGCTTAACACAATTTGAAACACATCACCCCGGTAACAACTGGCCACCCCTTTTTTCACCATATCCATATACCCGGCATCGGTAATATTTGATTTTTCGGCTCCTGCAGTTTTAAAGGGAAACCCTGGTACATCTTTGCTTTTGATCAAAGTCTCAACTACATCAATTTCGCTTTCAATACCCACAAATTTATTCTCACAAATAAACAGTTCATCCTTAAAATGATTGACGGCAATAACATATTGGTAAAGCCGGTAACGCAACAACGGTATGCTGCTCAGGTCCCTCTCCTCCCGAGCGGGATTCAGGGTAAGGTTATCAAAAAATTGCACGGCGTCGAAACTTGTATAACCAAATAGCCCCTGTGCCACATTAACCGGGCTGGCCGCAACTTCTTTAACTTCAAATCGCTGCATAAAATCCCAAAGCAGTTGGGGTACCTCTGCAGGATTATCCAGTTTGATACGTTCGGCATTTTGTGCGGGTAGTTTAAATTCAATCGAAGAGGGATTACTGATCTCAATACCCGCCACCGCATTGATGCCAATAAAAGAAAAACTGTTTTCGCCTGCATGAAAATCAGTACTCTCCAAAAGTATCGTATCCCTGAACCGGTCTCTCAATCTCAAATAAATACCAACCGGTGTGTAAACATCGGCCAACATCTTTTTAAAACTGGTTAGTATTTCAATCTTCTTCATATCATTCCATTAAAAAACCCGGCAACTTGTGCCGGGTTCAACTATATATAATGATAACAATAGTAACAGAGGCACGTCAATTGACCAGGCTCCACCACCAACCATTGTTATTTGTATTGATCATTTTCATTGCTATTGCAAATATGAAAACAATTTGCTTAATAAAAAAACTTATTTTGTAAATGATTAAAATTATTACCATGCTGGTACTACCAAAAGAAAGATGAGTTTGGTGATGTGGTTCGTTAAATTTTCAGTAACTTTCTAAAAAACCAATAAAGATGAAACTGACTATATTTGGCGCAACCGGAACCGTAGGAAAACAATTGATTCAGCAGGCCTTATTTAACGGCCACCAGGTAAAAGCATTCGGCAGAAATGTATATACCGCCGATTATTTGCCGGTTGAATCCAAAATACAAACAGAAAACCTGCAACTGGTACAGGGCGCTTTGTTCGATGAAAATGAAGTGTTCAATGCGATAAAGGGATGTGATGCAGTTTTGTCGGCCATTGGCGGCGCTTCAGATGGCACTGATAAGGCCCGGACACTGGGCATGAAAAATATCATCAAACAAATGCAGAAAGCAGCTGTAAAAAGAATCATAGGGATCGGCGGTATGGGTATTTTGAATGCCAGTGACAAATCCATGCTGATGGAAGAAAAAAGTTTTCCTCCAGAATATTTACCCGTGAGTTTGGAACATAAAAAAGCTTTTGAAATGCTGGCTGATAGCGGCCTCGACTGGACCTTTGTTTGTCCGCCAGACATTACCAAAGAAGGACCTACCGGGAAATACGTAACCCGGGCAGATTATCCGCCAGAAGGGAATAAGTATCGGATAAATGCCGGTGATCTGTCTATGTTTATGCTTAATGAGTTGACGAAGAATGAATTTGTAAAACACCGGGTTGGCATAAGTAATTGATCATTATTTGACTGCTTTGTCAATAAAAACGTAAATTCGTCTACCAAAACTAATACTCAAGGGTCAGGTTGTACCTGCGATCCTTTCCCTGTTAAAGCCCCATTTTTTACCGAATTAACTCCCATGGCTTTTTATTCAGTTCATGTAAACAAGACAACATGCTTAATTTATTGTTAGGGCCTTTGAAAAAAGCGCTCCCGCTTTTCGCTTTTTTATTTTTACAAGAAAGTTTGTTTGGCCAGTCTCCCGGCGGGATCCCAACCAATAATAAAATCTGGCTGCGCTCGGATCATGGTGTAACCACCAGTGGCAGTACCGTAACCCTGTGGCAGGAGACCTCGGGTGCTAATGTTACAGGCAATTTCAATGTGCAACCACTTGCCGGAACGCAAAACGTGCAAACCGGGCCTACCTTAATACCCGCCGCTATCAATTTTAATCCTTACCTGAGTTTTGATGGCATAACCAATTCCCTATCCAGTATCAATAGCTTTTTGGGAACCGCGTTGGTGGGTAACAGCAATGTTACCGTTTTCCAGGTTTTGAATGTAAAGTCGGGCGTGGTTTGGCTTAAATGGGAAACCGACTTCAATGGAACAACGGGCCGCCTGGGTTTTGAAAATTCGACCGGAAGGCTCAGGTTTGATTTTCCAAAAGCAGTTCCTGCTACAGCCGGGCAAAATGTTGGCGTTACCAATATTCTGAATAAACACACGCTCTCCACGGCATACGCCGATATAGGCACATCTGTAAACCGATTGAATGGTGCCGATGACCGAACCATTACCATTCCGGGACCCGGAAATTTTGGAAATGTAAGTGCAAAAATTGTGCTTGGCAATGAAGACCTGTTGAACCTTCCCTGCAAAATAGATATCGCCGAAGTGATCATTTATTCCAACACACTGAATACTGCTGAAAGGAATAAGATTGAATCGTACCTGGCCGTAAAATATGGCTTTACGCTGGACCAGTTGGCGGCAAACAACAATAACTATGTGGCAACCACGGGGGCTATTATCTGGGACCGCGCGCTGAACAGCGCTTACGCCAATGATATAACCGGTATCGGGCGGGATGATGCGACCGCCTTATCGCAAAAACAATCAAGATCGGTTAACACTACTGCCCTGGTAACGTTATACAACGGAACCTATCCGGGCGGGGTTTTTCCCACGGAGAATCAAGCGAATACCAACAGCTTTCCGAATAACCTTTCGTTTGTTTTGACTGGAGATAACGGCAGCGCTACTTCGATAGACCAGTGTACCCTGAATGGGAGTGCCCAGCGGATGGCACGGATTTGGAAAGTAAGCAAAACCGGAACGGTTGCACAGGTAACCGTTGCCGTTGACCAGACAGCTGTTCCGGCAACTACAAAAAACATATTGGTTTCTGCTGATCCGGGTTTTCCAAAAAGCGGCACCACCGTTTACCCGCTGACCATCGCAAATGGGAAACTGTTTGCTGCAGTGATGCTTAACCACAATGATCATTTTACGTTCGCATCTGATACAGTACCTATTCCTCAATTTCAGTCAAATGCGGTTTGTCCGGGTACTGCCAGCCTGATGACCATTACGAACCCGTTAGCCGGCGCTACCTACAATTGGTATACAACGTTGACCGGGGGAACAAGTGTGGCAACAGGTACGAGTTATTCAACCGTGTTATCAATCAGTACAACCTTTTATGTAGAAACGATCGCGCCATTTGATTGCACGATATCACCCAGAACGCCCGTTTTGGCGCAGGTATCCAATTTGGTAAATCTTAAAACGAATGACGACGCCCGCATGTGTAGTGGCAAATCGTTCATTATAAATACGGTAAGCAACGGAACAAGCTTTGTATGGACGCCGGCTACGGGCTTATCAAACCCCAACATTGCCAGCCCGGTTGCCACACCAACGGTAACCACACAATACATTATAACAGCAACATTAAACGGCTGCACGGCAAAAGACACTTTGACTATTACCGTTAATCCTTCTCCACAGGTTAACGCGGGGCCAGATCTGAATACGTTACCGGGAAGCCCGGTTACCCTGCAGGGTTCGGCCAATACTTCCGGCATTTTATGGACGCCCAATTTTAATTTAAGCAGTAGCGGTATTTTAAATCCGATCGCTACACCCGTTTCTACTACCGTGTATACATTAACTGCAACCGGCAACAATGGATGTATCGAATCTGACAGTATGGTTGTAATCGTAATTCCACAATGTATAAAACCGATAAATGCCTTTACACCCAACAATGACGGATTTAATGATCTGTGGATCATTACCAACGGCAACTGCCTGCAAAAAGCCAAAGTACAGGTATACAACCGGTATGGTGGCAAAGTGTATGAATCGGAGGATTATAAAAATGACTGGGATGGCACGTATAAAGGAAAACCTGTACCAGACGGCACTTATTATTATGTGATACAGTATTTACTGATCAATAATGCCAGTATAACAAAAAAAGGCAACGTGACCATTTTAAGATAACATTTAGCATTCAAAAATTGATAAGCTCATGCAGGAAAAAAATATAAAAACGATCGTCATTTTCTGGTTCGCTGCTATTATTTGTACAACGGCCAATGCGCAGCAACTGTTTCGGATCAGTAATTATATGGATCATAATTTCATCCTCAATCCGGCCGCCGTGGGTGCCAATGGCCACGCCAGTTTTGGTGCAGCCTATCGCAGCCAGTGGTCGGGTATCGAAGGTGGCCCAACAACAGCCGTGGTTTTTGGTGACGCTTATTTTCCAAAAATGAATACCGGCCTGGGTATTATTTTATACTCCGATAAAACCGGGCCCACCAGCCGCACCGGTGGAGAGTTGGATCTCTCCTATAGTATTAAATTTGATAACGACAATAATAAACGGCTGATGATCGGAATGGGTGCACAGGTGATACAGTTTAAAGTAAACCTCGACGAAATAGCCGATGCCATTCCTAATGATCCTTTACTGGCATCATCCGGCACCGGTATCAAAGCCGATGCAAACGCGGGCATCTATTATCGGTCCAATACATTTAATATGGGCGTTGCTGCCAAACAATTGATACAGCCAAAGTTGAATTTTGTAAAAACCGCTACCAATCCGGAGGGCAGGTTATACCGGCAGTATCTGGCCAATGCTTTTTATAATATCAAAACTGATGAAAGCAATATCATTCAACCGCATGTAGAATTCAGGTACCAGCCCGAAGCGCCGGTAGATCTGGAAGCCGGACTTACCGTATACCATAAAGACATGTTACATATTGGCGGAAGTTACCGCTACAAACAATTTTACACGTTGTATGCCGGTATAAAGCTTATGCATAAATTTTCGATTAATTACGCTTATGAGGCATACAATGCCCCGGTAGGTGTTTTTGAATCGGGTTATTCGGCTCATGAAATTATGTTGCGGTATTTTTTTACAAAAAAATAAATACCAAACAAAACCAGATACCTTGTGCCTGACCGAACTACCCGGTCATTTACGTACTTAAATATAAAAAAATGAAAAAACTATTTTTCTCGATTTTAACTTTCACCTGCGCCCAACTCGCTGCACAGGATGCCATTCGATACCAAACGCCTCCTAAAGACATATACGATTTGGTGATGGCCAAACCCACACCCGGTGTTAGTTTCGACAGTAAGGGTGAATGGATGCTCATCATGGAACGCAGCCCGATGCCCGGCATTGATGAACTGGCCCAGCCCGAGTTACGCATTGCCGGATTGAGGATAAACCCCAATAATTTTTCACCCAGTCGTGGCGGATTTTCAACAGCCCTGTTGCTGAAGAATATTAAAACCGGCATAGAAACAACTATTACAGGTTTACCCAAAAATTTAAAAGCCGACAATTTTCAATGGAGTCCGAAAGAAGATAAGATCTCTTTTACCCAAACCAGTAATACCGGCGTTGATCTGTATGTCATTGATGTAAAGACTAAAAACGCAGCCAAACTAAATAAAGCGATCGTAAATACCGTTATGGGCGGTGCCTATGACTGGATCGACAACAATACCATTCTATACAAAGCGGTAAACAAGCCATTGACGGCATTGGCGTCAAAACCCGTAGCACCCGGGGGCCCGGTGGTACAGCAAAATTTAGGCAAAGTGGCTGCCAGCAGAACCTACCAGGATCTGATCAAAAACCCCTACGACGAAACCCTTTTCGAGTTCTATGCCACCACGCAATTGATAAGAAATTTGAATGGTATGGAAAGTAAAATCGGCAGTCCTGCCATTTATGCAAACGTAAACCCATCCCCCGACAAAAAATATCTATTGATAGAAAGGATCGACAAACCTTTTTCTTACCTGGTTCCTGCCGGTGGCTTCAACAGCACCATGCTGATCACCGACATTACCGGCAAACAAATAAAACAGCTCGCCAAACTACCTTCCAATGAGTTGGCGCCAACTGGTTTCGACAATGTATTAAATGCACCCCGCCGTTACAGTTGGTACGATAATGACCCGGCCACCGTTTCCTGGATCGAGCCGTTGGACAGCGGTATCATGAAAAAGAAAATGGATTTTCATGATGCAGCCTATACCCTGTCGGCGCCTTTTTCCGGTGCTCCTGTTTTAGTGGCCAGATCAGAAATGCGCATGTATGGCATCAGCGATGTGGCAAAAGATATGATCTTTATCACCGAAGGCTCGCAGGCAAAACAAAAACGTAAACTCAGTAATGTAAACCCATCAACAGGATTTGCAGATGTATTGTACAACCGCAGCACCAACGATGCTTACAACGATCCCGGAACTCCGGTAACCGAAAAAAACAGGTATGGTGTTGAAACGATCAAACTCATTAACGGCAACAGCATGTACATGCGCGGTAATGGTGCATCGACAAAGGGCGACCTGCCCTTTCTCAATGTGTTCAACATCAAAACAAAAGAAACCACAGCACTTTGGCGTTGCGAGGAACCTTATTACGAAAGCGTGAGTGCGATTGTGGATTACGACAAACTGCTCGTGATCACCAACCGCCAGAGCCAGGAAGAGCAACCTAATTATTATCTGAAAGACCTTAAGAATAAAACGGCGAAAGCCATCACCGCATTCCCCGATCCGCAGCCCGGCCTGCGTGGCATCACCAAACAAAAGATCACGTATAAAAGAAAAGATGGTATCGACCTGGCCGCTGATCTGTATGTACCAAAAGGCTACGATGCCGCCAAAGACGGCCCCTTACCCGTGATCATGTGGGCCTACCCGCGTGAATTTAAAAGTGCTGCCGATGCATCGCAGATACGAGGCAGCAAATACACGTTTACCCGCGTGGGTTATGGCTCGGTGATCTTCTGGGCCACACAGGGTTATGCCATCATGGACAATACCGAGTTTCCCATTGTTGGCGAAGGCGATAAAAAACCCAATGATAATTTTGTAGACCAGTTGCAGTGGAGTGCACAGGCGGCGATCGATAAAATTTCGGACATGGGTATTGGCGACCGCAACCGGGTAGCCGTTGGTGGTCACAGTTATGGCGCCTTCATGACAGCCAATTTACTGGCCCATGGCAGCCTGTTTAAAGCGGGTATTGCCCGCAGTGGTGCTTACAACCGCACGCTCACCCCTTTTGGATTTCAAAACGAAGAGCGTACCTATTGGGAAGCGCCCGACCTGTATTTTAACATGAGCCCCTTTAGTTTTGCCGATAAAATTAAAACCCCTTTGTTGATGATACATGGCGAAGCCGATAACAACCCCGGTACATTTCCCATTCAAAGCGAACGATTATATAATGCCATCAAAGGGCATGGCGGTACCGTGCGTTTTGTATTGTTACCTTTCGAAAGTCATGGTTATGCTGCCAAAGAAAATATTTTGCATATGCTTTGGGAAGAGGATCAATGGCTGAATAAATATGTAAAATAGTTTTGAACTTTGATTTATTTGATTCAATGAAAAGTAACCCAGATTTGGAGGGAGGGGAGGTTAAGGGAGGGGACAAGGCTGAATAAATATGTAAAATAGTTTTGAACTTTGATTTATTTGATTCAATGAAAACTATGACCATTACCAGGCAAATCATAGTCAATCTTATAATCAAATAAATCATAGACCGGACAAATGCCTTTCGAGAGCCATGGTTACGCTGCCAATACATTTCATGGATTTTAAACTTTCTCAGGATAAATCTGTTTAGTTGGTAAAGAATCTATGGCAAATTATCTGATCATTGGCGCGTCGAGCGGAATTGGTAAACAACTGGCTATACAATTGGCAGATGCAGGTCACCAGGTTTATGCAACCTATTTCAATAATATAACGGAAGACAGTTTGATCAGTTATCAACGGCTCAATGTACTGGATGAAACTATCTCACTGGAGGGTTTACCCGAAAGTATTGAAGGACTGGTTTCCTGCCCTGGCACTATCAACCTGAAACCATCTGCCCGCATACAGCCGGCAGATTTTGTACAGGATTTTCATTTACAGTTTACTGGCGCCATAAACGTGTTGCAGTCTGTTTTACCAAAATTAAAAGATGCCGCGCAGGCCTCTGTTGTACTGTATTCAACCGTAGCTGTACAAACCGGCTTGAGTTTCCATACCCAGGTGGCCACATCAAAAGGAGCCATTGAAGGGTTATCCAGGGCCCTGGCTGCCGAATGGGCTCCAAAAATCCGAGTCAATTGTATAGCCCCATCTTTAACTGATACCCCACTCGCTGCATCGCTGTTAAACACGGAGCAAAAAGCCGAGAATAATGCCCAGCGGCATCCGATGAAAAGAATAGGCACTGCAGAAGATATTGCCAATATCAGCGAATTTTTGTTATCCGGTAAAGCCGGATGGATCACCGGCCAGGTTATTCATGTAGACGGCGGCTTATCAACATTAAAACTGTAATTTCAACAACCGGAACAACATTAACCGCCGGAGCACACTAGCTAAATGATACACCCATGAATAAAACGATCACTTTTATACTTTGTATACTACTTACCCTGGCCATAGGGAGCATCTCCGGCATTGCCACGGCGCAGTCGGTAGACGGTTGGTTTACTACCATTATCAAACCTTCATTCAATCCTCCCAACAGCATCTTTGGCCCGGTATGGACCTTGTTGTACCTGCTGATGGGTATTTCGTTTTACCTGGTATTGACCTCGGCTAAAAATGCATGGCGCAAAAAGGCAATTATCATATTTTCTGTTCAACTTTTCCTGAATTTTTGCTGGAGCTTCCTGTTTTTTAAATTCCATTGGCTGGGGATCGCTTTTATTGAAATATTGTTGATATGGCTGAGCATTATAATGATGATTACCATTTTCTATAAAGTGAATAAAACCGCCGCTCTTTTACAGATACCTTATTTATTGTGGGTAAGCTTTGCCAGTGTTTTAAACGGCACCATCTGGTGGCTGAATTAATGTGAACTAAATATGAAAAATTTCTTAACCGCCCGCTGGGAAAACCTGATCATGGCCAATTATGCAGTACCGCCATCAGTGCTGCTCCCCTTTTTGCCCAACGGCGTTGAGTTGGATTTCTTTGAGGGCAAAACCTATGTAAGCCTCGTTGGCTTTATGTTCAAGGATACCAGGATATTTGGCCTCCCTATTCCCGGACTGGGTACTTTTGAAGAAATTAACCTGCGCTTTTATGTAACCCGAAAAGATGGCCACGATATAAAGCGTGGTGTTGTTTTCATTAATGAAACTGTTCCTTACAAGGCGGTAGCCTGGCTGGCCAACCGCCTGTACAAAGAACATTATACCGCCATCCCAACCAAACACCGGTGGAAAACTGATGATGCTAAAAAACAGATCGAATACCTTTGGCTACTTAATGAAAAATGGAGCCATATGGCCGTTGAAGCCCTTGCCGGCAAAAAAACAATGGTGGCAGGCAGTATCGAATCTTTTATTTTTGAACACTACTATGGGTTTACCAGATTCAATGAAACCAGCTCACAGGAATACAAGGTGGCACATCCGGCCTGGGCTGTCAATACTGTTCTGAGCCACGATATTAACTGTGATTTCCAAAAAATGTATGGCGACGAATTCAGCTTCTTGAATAATGCCACACCGGATTCTGTGCTGCTTGCGGAAGGTTCGGCAGTTTCGGTGAAATGGAAAAGAACGCGTTTTTAAAAAGCCGGGCATTTTAACAAAATGATAACCAGGTAACCGCTGGTAATAACTGATCTCTTAAAACCTTAACAACTGAATTTTGTTATCATAAAAATTAACTTTATGACTAACGAAACGAAAAATAATTTCCATAATCATGGTCCGCTTACAATAGAAGCCTTAAATAATCTACAAAACAAGGGTTATAAATACCTACAGGTAAAAGGCTTCACCCTGGACCATCACCCGGAGTATGTTGAACCACATTATATCATGCTGGTACCTATAAAGGAGCTTTCAAAAAATCCTGCTAAAATGGGCATCTACGAGCAAATTGACAGCGACATGATCAAAGATTGGGCTTCAACCAGAGACACCAAAATCTGGAATCTGGAAAGCCTACAAAATTCCCTGCCTTGCTTCACAGCTGGTTAACGTTTACCTGTTCGATTCTGCCTGATCTGTTCAGTAGTAAATTATTGCGCCACCACCAACGTTGCAGCCTTTACCTGTTAACAATCATCCATCTATTCTCCAGGCCCGTTAGCTATACCATACCAGCATCATCATCACTGTTATTCCGGGTATTTTTGTGGTTTTGAACAACCATCATGGTCTGTGGCCCGACTCGTAATCTATCAAAACAGTATTACTCGATTTTATTATACGTGTTTTCGGATTAGCAAAATACAAGGCATCAGAAAAATTCAAAAAAGTAATTTTTGTTTTACCAATTGGTCACCGTTTACATTTTCTTTTAAACAAATTGGCGCCGATTATTTTTTTTTTTATAAAAATCAAACAATCGCCAACTAAATATGTTAATCTTAAAAAATAAATAAAATTATGCAAAAGAACATTCTATCCATGGTTGCAGCTGTAGCTTTCAGCGCAATCGCATTGACCGCCTGTAATAACGGCGAAACAAAAACAGCAGAGGCTACACCTGAAACGGTAACAGAAATGCCTGCTGAAACCACACCTGCGGCTAAAGACGTTGTTGATATCGCCATTGGCTCTCCTGATCATACCACTTTGGTAGCAGCGGTAACAGCAGCCGGACTGGTAGAAACCTTGAAAGGTGCGGGACCATTTACCATTTTTGCGCCAACCAATGCAGCTTTCGCCGCATTACCTGCCGGTACAGTTGAGGGTTTATTAAAGCCAGAAAGCAAGGATGCATTAACTAACGTGCTGACTTACCATGTAGTTGCCGGTGCTGTAAAATCAGCCGATCTCACTGATGGTCAGAAAGTAAAAACATTACAGGGACAAGAACTTACCGTATCTATTAAAGAGGGTAAAGTGATGATCAATGGCGCCAATGTTACGGCGGCTGATCTAACCGGTAGTAACGGTGTGGTACATATTATTGATGCGGTTTTAATGCCCAAGAAATAAGTTAGGTTTTGTTTAATCTACAATGACAAAAGGGAGCATTCATTTGCTCCCTTTTTGCATCACTAAAGATCCTGCAGTTAATCAACTCAAACAGCATTCTGCCTGACATGTAACCTTTTGCAACTGTCATTTTCTTTTATTTCCCAATCCCTCATAAATCCAATCATTCAAAAATAAATTGGGTAACCATTGAGAACAAATGAACAATTTATTGCACAACCAGGGTTTTTAATTCGGCTATTTCTTTACCGGAAATTTTCAGCGTATACATGCCTGGCGACAGTTGATGATGTACCGTCCATGTATTGTGGTTGGCGAACGATTGTTTCATCACCAGCCTGCCCGACAGGTCGTACAGGGTTACTTCAACACTCCCTTCCACATTTTTTGACAGGCTGATCTTAAATTCTTTCGACGGAGCCGGGTTGGGATAAACATCAACGATGTTTGCAGACACAGCATTTTTGACCCTTTCAATTGCTGAATAGGAATAGCGCAGGTCAACATCAACCTGTTTCAATCGATAAAATGAAATGCCATCCAACGCCTGCTGATCGTAATACACGTAATCCGTTAAATTACCGTTCAGGTTTTTCCCCGGTATCTCCGCTACTTTAGTAAAATTGACTCCGTCAATGGATCTGTCTATTTCGAAATGGCTATTATCCTTTTCGTATTGGGTTGTCCAGAAAATTTTTACCTTTTTATCTGTCTCTGCGCTCGCCTTAAAGGTTTTCAGATTTACCGGCAAATAGCCAGGAATTTGGCCGGAGGCTGAAAAGGCAAATAATACAGTACAAATGATAATGACAGGTAAGCGAAGGTTAATTAAAACCCATGCCCCCAAATTGTGATTAAACGTATGCATGCCCGTTGGTTTAAGAGGTTTATAAGCAAAATAAAACCGGGTTTGCAATGGGGGTTGCAACGATATATTCAATATCAGTCTTTAAAACTTATGTTAACTTGATTGGGGACGGATCTTCTGAAGGATAGTAAATTTACATAAAGAGGTTCAAATATACATTAATTATCCATTTACGGAAATATTTGAACCCCTTTTTTCGGCCCTGACCAGTTTGAATAGCTGTTTTTTATTTAATTACAGGCTGTTAATGCATGGGCACAAAATAAATCTTACTTACATTTAGGCCCGTAAATTTTAAAAAAATATGGATCTTTTTGATACCGAACCTGCCCATTCCATTAACCTGCTGCCTGGTGGCGGCACGGTACATTATTATGGCAAAATTTTCAACTCAGCCGAAGCGGATCATTTTTTCGATCAATTGCTTTCCGAAATTGTATGGAAAAACGACGAAGCATTCATCCTTGGAAAACATATCATTACCAAAAGAAAAGTGGCCTGGTATGCTGATATTCCCTTTGAATATACCTATTCGAATATTACCAAAAAAGCACTGCCCTGGACCAAAGAATTGATCCGGTTAAAATCGGTAGTTGAAGAAAAGACAGGCGAAACCTTCAACTCCTGCTTATTAAACCTATACCACAGCGGCGAAGAAGGAATGGCCTGGCACAGTGATGGGGAGAAAGATTTGAAGAAGAACGGCGCTATCGGTTCGCTGAGTTTTGGTGCGGTAAGAAAATTCGCGTTCAAACATAAACAAACAAAGGAAACCGTGCCGATAATACTCGAACACGGCAGTTTGTTGGTCATGAAAGATGAAACCCAGCGTAACTGGCTACACCGGCTTCCTCCAACAAAAAAAATTACCAACGCCAGGATAAACCTCACATTCAGAACGATCGTTAATTAATTCAAGTATGCAGGACAATTATACCACAAACAGGCTGTTCCTTCAAAAACTAAATACAACGGATGCTGCCTTTATCTACGAACTGGTAAATACGACCAACTGGATAAGATTTATCGGGGAAAGGAATGTGCATACCCTGAATGACGCGGTCAACTATATTGTAACGATCGGGCACAATAAGCAAATTAACTACCGGGTGGTATTTTTGAAAGATCTTAAAATTCCGGTAGGCGTTATCACTTTTATTAAAAGAACTTATTTAACGCATCCCGATATCGGATTTGCTTTTCTTCCACAGTACACAAAAAAAGGTTACGCATTCGAAGCAAGCCAGGCCGTACTCAAAGACCTCTTTCAATCAAAAAAATATGCAGCCATTCTAGCTACAACACTGAAGGAAAATACAGATTCGGTTCACTTACTGACTAAGCTGGGCTTTATCTTCGAACAGGAATTATTACATGAGGGTACCCAACTGCAGGTTTACCGGGTAGGCAGTGATAAATTTATTAACCAGCTTAATTAAAATGTAATTGATACCACCAGTTTTTAAGCAAACCGATTCAAAGGATACCGATTTCATCAGCCTGGTAACCTTGCTGGATGAGGATCTGAAAATAAGAGACGGCGCCGAACATGATTTCTATGCAGCATTCAATTCCATAGCACATATTGGCCATGCTATCGTTTGTTACAACAATAACAAACCGGTCGCCTGCGGGGCGTTTAAAAAAATGGATGAACAAACGGTCGAAATAAAAAGAATGTATGTAATTCCCGACTGTCGTGGCCTTGGTATCGGACACAAACTACTGACTGAACTTGAAATATGGGCCGCATCTTTGGATTTTAGAAAATGTGTGTTGGAAACGGGTAAAAAACAACCCGAAGCCATTCGGCTGTATCAAAAAGCCGGTTATCATATTATTCCAAACTATGGACAATACGAGCACATAGAAAACAGTGTTTGTATGGAAAAAGACATCACATAACGAGGTTTACCCTACATTTGTTACACAACAAATCAACGCATGACTTCAACAGCAAACGCATTGCAGGATCTTTTTAACCGGATACCCCGAAGGCATTCTGTAGAAAATGTTCAAGAAATTAATGCGATCCTTACTGAATATGAAGATCTGCTGATCTCCATCGAAGCTGAGAATTCGTTTTACGAAGAAAATACACCGCCATTTTTCGATGAGTTGGAATTGGTTCGATCTACCATTAAAAATTCGACTAACAACAAAACTTCAAAAAAAATGAAGGATAACCTGTTCGACGAAGGCTCGGGTAATTTAAAAGACAGCATGCAGGCTTTGATTGCATTATATTCCGATGTAAGCCGAAATAGATAAAATAGTTGGTTTTATTGATCTTCAGTTTATGATTGGAGCAGATTTCCCCATCAAATAACACACAATTGATGGTACCCGTAGTAATAGGAAATGTTACCATTTATACCATTTCAATAATCCGGCTGGGTATTTTTTTTATCTTTAATACGGTATAAGTAAGCGCAGATTATTGTCACCGCCTTAACTCCAAAAAATATCATGCAGGATAATCATTCAATGTCGAGGCGTACGGCAGTAAAAAGTTCCATTTTTGGTTTGCTGGCTGTTTCTATCCCAAATATTGTTTTTGCAAAGAAAATTATTGAGTCAAAGCCAACACAGAAATCAGTTGATAACCTATTTCCTGGTTATCCCTCCATAGACGACAAGATGGTAGCAGAAGTGGTTGGCGCCTCACACTTCAATTTGGAAAGGGTAAAAGAATTGGTAAATAATCGTCCGGAGCTGGCCAGGGCCACCTGGGATTGGGCCTTTGGCGATTGGGAAACAGCCATCGGTGCAGCTTCGCATGTGGGGCGGCGGGATATTGCTGCGTTTTTAATGAGCAAAGGAGCCCGCCCGGATATATTTACTTTCGCGATGCTTGGAGCGCACGACGCAGTAAAATCGATGATTGAAACAACCCCGGGCATTCAATCTATTGGCGGGCCACATGGCATCACCTTATTAAGTCATGCAAAAAATGGCTTGCGCGCCGATGGATTAAATGAGAAGAATAAATCCGACAGCAAAAAACTGATCAACTATCTTGAATCATTAGGCAATGCTGATCTGCAGGAAAAGTATATTGACCTGACCGAAGAGGAACAGGAAAAATACCTGGGTGATTATATATACGGCGATGGCCCCGAAGACGGCTTCAGCATAAAAAGAAACCTGCGGAGATTACTTTCGTTAGGCAAACTGGGAAAATTTGGCGGTGCCATCAATCAAAAAACAGAAAATGTTTTTGTCTACAATGGTACGGTTTCGGTGACGATATCATTCGAGTTAAAAGAAAACATCGTTATTTCGCTAACAGTAAAAGAGCCCAACCTGACACTAAAGGCCATCAAAAAATAATGAGTGCGGACGACTTGCACGTATGTAATTAATATTCCTGTTAGGGTAATGGCGGACAAACCTTTCATCCCTATTTCCTGCCTTCTACCCCCATCGGCGCAGAGAAAAATCTCCTGGTTCACTATATTGGTATCTGGTTAAACAAAAATTTATAAGCCATGAAAAATTTAGTTTTTTTAAAAGCAACATTGTTTTTTCTTTTTTCCATTGCGTTTACCGGTTTGTTTTCCCAAACCATCACAACACCACGTACACCCAGCCCCGCAGCAAACATTACACAAACCATTGGCATTTCAACAGTGCATGTAAATTATTCGCGGCCGTCGGTAAAGAATCGCGAAATATGGGGTGCCCTTGTACCCTACGGCTGGAATGTGGAGCAATTTGGAACTTCGGCCGCGGCTCCCTGGCGTGCAGGCGCTAATGAGAATACTGTGATCAGTTTTTCGCACCGGGCCAAAGTAGAAGGAAAAGAAGTGCCTGCAGGTGCTTATGGTTTATTTTTTGTGATCAATAAAGACAATACCGGAGAATTGATCCTGTCAAAAGACAACAAATCCTGGGGGAACTTTTTTTATGACCCGGCCAACGACCAGATGAGGGCCAACATTCAATTACGAACGATCCCCAATACGGATCTTCTTACCTACGACTTTATTAACCTCACGAAGAACAGCGCCGAACTGGTTTTAAACTGGGAGAAAAAACAATTTCCGGTTAAGATTGAGTATGCTGTTGATGATATCGTAATGGAAAATGCAGCAACAGAACTTAAGGGTGCCATGGGATTTGGCTGGCAGGGGTATGTTTCGGCAGTTAATTATGCTTTACAAAATAAAGTTAATCTCAACCAGGCATTGACCTGGATAGACAAAGCAATAACCTTAAATAACAGTTTTACCACCCAAAGTACCAAATCGGCTGTTCTTACTGCTATGGGAAGATCAGAAGAAGCGGAAAAAAACATCGAGGCTGCATTACCCGGCGCGGCAGAGGTTGAAATAAATGCCTATGGCTATCAACTGCTGAATGCCGGCAAAACCGGCAAGGCCCTTGATATTTTTAAAATGAATACCGTAAAGTTTCCAAAAAGTGCCAATGCCTGGGATAGTTTGGGTGAAGCTTATACAACTGCAGATGACAAAAAGAATGCGATTGCCAGTTTTAAAAAGTCGCTCAGTTTGAATCCGCCAGCCAATGTTAAGGCAAACTCAGAAAAGTATTTGAAGCAATTAGGTGCCCATTGATCAATTTTAGCTGCAAAAAGGCTGTCGCAACTAAATTTTAACAATTGCGTGGGGTAAAATGTACAACCGTGGCATAATTTTTTCAATCTTTATAGCAAATAAATAATCTGTTGAAAAAATATTTACTCCTTGCATGTCTTTTTGGCTCTTACATTGTAAAAGCGCAGAAAGTAGAATCTATTCACGTTAACCTGTATACCGACAGCTTAAAGAAAGGCACGTTGAATTATATCAATATTGATGGTAAATTAACAAACGGCAGGTACCTCCCGCTCGATAGTACCCATCTCATTTTCTGGTCTTCGGCCGGCAGTTTCAGCGGTAACAATTTATGGATCGATCGGGATTTTGCACCTGCAAAAGTTGATATAAAAGTTAGTTTGAGAGCCAATCCGGCTATAGTAAAAGAATTCAGCATTTATGTAAAACAGAAGCCTGATCCCGAATTGAAAACAATGGATGAAGTGATGAAGAAATCGAAATCGAATAAAGGCTGATCTTTCATGGTCTGACAGTCTACCCCGATTTCTTTCGGAGCCCCCGTCTGACCATAAAAGCTGTCAAGGCAGTTCCAAACCGTCAGACACCTGAACAAAATGCCCGGTAAATCAGAAAGACTCACCGGGCATTTTTTATATCGTCAGACGGGGGCGTCAGACGATTAAGCGAATTTCTTCGCATCCTCTAAAAATTTCGCCAATCCAATATCGGTTAATGGATGTTTTAATAATCCTAAAATAGAATCCAACGGGCAGGTACACACGTCGGCACCAGCTTCGGCGCATTTGATGATATGATTTGGATTACGGATAGATGCCGCCAGAATTTCTGTTTTGTATCCCTGCATCGAAAAAATCTGGCGCATCTGGTGTATCAGTTCCATCCCATCCCAGCCACTATCGTCTATACGGCCAATAAATGGCGAAACATAAGTAGCACCGGCTTTTGCCGCCAAAATAGCCTGGCCTGCGCTAAATATGAGGGTACAGTTAGTTCTGATCCCATTATCGGTAAACCATTTCAACGCCTTTATACCGTCTTTGATCATGGGCACTTTTACCACAATATTGGGATGGATAGCTGCCAGTTTCTTTCCTTCAGCCACGATGCCATCAAAATCGGTTGAGATCACTTCGGCACTGATGTCTCCATCAACCAGTTCACATATTGTTTTGTAGTGGGCCATAACGGCTTCCTGTCCCTTTATCCCTTCTTTGGCCATCAGCGAAGGATTGGTGGTTACACCGTCTAAAATTCCGAGGTCGTTTGCTTCTTTAATTTGGGCCAGGTTGGCGGTATCAATAAAAAACTTCATGGTTAGGTATTATTTAAGATTTAATAGGTAATATTCTTTGTAAAAATAAAATATTTGAAAGAGTATATGGGTAAATATTTATACAGTTAAAACAAACAAACTGTGGATTAGGAGTTTTAAGCCCAAAACTACTGCCAGGCTTGACATATGGGCATAAAAAATGGCAAGTTACTTACATCGCACCGCTCAACCATCTACCCTTGCTACCTTCCGGTCCTGGGGGAGTTCAACAGGAGCTGGCCGTATAAGACTTGCCGGGGCAAAGATAGGGAATTTGGAATTAGGAATTGAGAATTGGATGCTGGATGCTGGATACTGGATGCTAGCCGTTAGCTATTAGCCGTTAGCTGTTAGAAATCGAATCAGGCCACTAATAGCTAATAGCTAATCGCTAACCGCTATCCGCTAACAGAGCTAAAAACTAATCCCCGGCTTATCAGTTCTCGAATTTATCCTGCCAACACCGATCAACTGATCGGCACGGTCGGTAAAGGATTTATAATACATTAAGATGGTATACCCGTTTTCGGTTTCCCAGTAATCGCCTTCGAGATCGCGCCGGTCGGCAAAATTGTTCTTATTAATAGCTATGTAAGTGTAATTGTAGTAACCTTGTTTTAAAAACGCGGTGCATTCATACACCCCTTTTTCGGGGTTAAAAACCATTTTGGTTTTATCATTAAATTCATAGTTGGTTAACTGTCCTGCCAGGTAAATATCTTTATCGGGATATGGCACCCCGTTGGGCGCAGCCAGGCTGAAATGCACCGTGGCAAAATCTCCCTGCCAGTTGGGATTGATGGTTTCATAGGTTTCTATCAAATACATGCCGTTTAGGTCCCTGAAATAAACATAACGTTGAGCGCTACGGTCGGCATCGGGAAACAAATACATATCCGTACCATTTTTTCGATAGTCGGCCGTTTTAACCCGGTCACTCTGCAGCCTGAAACTGCGCAGATCGAGCCAACGCCACTCTTTACCTCCCGGAAAAACAGCGAGGTTTTCGGTATTGAATTCGAGCGTATTGCCCCGTACAAAAGTTGGCTTAATATCCCTCAACGCGTTATCCCAACGGTTGTTCTGCAGGATCACCACTTTAATCTGTTGAGCCGCGCTAAAAGAATTTAATCCATTGATGTTTGCCGAAAACTGAATTTTTGGTGACTGGAAAACAATTGCGGTAAAAACGGCTGTACAACCTGTCCGCCAATAGCGGCTTTCTGATCCAGAACCAATATGCGGCGGGTAATCGCCAACCTGGACGTATCACCATCCAAATACACTTTCAAAATATAATTCCCCGACATGGTCAGCGTAGTACTCTGATCGGGTACCATGGCCTGGTAATGGGTATAACGGGTTAAGGCAATGGAGGAATAGCGATAAGTACCGATCCGTTGTTGGGTAAATCCTTTGGTATATAAAAACTGACTGATGTCGACCGGTTTCCAATCGTAATCGCAAAGCACCATCGTATAATAATAACTTTTTACATTGGCATCCAGGTCGTCGAAATTAAGATCCATCCGGTCGGTGCTGTTGATCCGGTAAATGGGCAGCGATTCCTGGTCGCCGTACATATGAAAACGAACGGCTACGATATTCTCCTTGTAAACGGCATCAGTAAGTTGAGCAAAGGCACCTGAGCCAAACAGGAAGTTAACGACTAACAAAAAGACTGGTAAAAGCCAGTCTGCGGCAGGCAGCTTTTCTATTTATGATCATTACGGTCAAAACAACAGTTCTCAGCCGTTTATTATTTTCTGAGATAGGAACAACCTTATCAACTTTCACTATGTTATCGTTAATCATTAATTTAAATAAAATACATTTGTAAGATAACAAAAAATATGCCGTTTGAATGTATCGGTCTTTATAGCTAAACGCATTGCCTTTAACCGGCAAAAGACGTTTTCCAGATTTATTATACGGCTGGCTATTGGTGCAACCGCCATCAGTGTGGCTATTATGATCGTGGCGATGAGTTTTGTCAACGGTTTTCAACAGGTCATCAGCAATAAGGTTTTCAGCTTCTGGGGACATATTCGGGTGCAACAAAATGTGCAAAACAGGGTTACCATCGCCGAAGAATTTCCCATTACACAAAATGACAGTATAGAAAGCTACCTGAAAGCGATTCCGGAAGTAAAAACCGTTGAGCGTTTTGCAACCAAATCGGCGATCGTAAAATATAACGCGGCCATTGAAAGCATTTTACTAAAAGGCGTTGATTCTTCTTTTGATTTTAAACGGCTGGATCCGTTTTTGCTGGAAGGAAAATGGGTTTCCTTTACAGACAGCGGATATAGCAGCGAGATCAATATTTCGGCTTACACGGCCAATCAACTGGAAGCCAAACTGCATGATAGTGTTTTTGTTTTCTTTTTCAGGGAAGATGGCTCAAAAACAGCACGCTGGCTGGTGATCAGCGGCATTTATAAAACGGCCATTGATGAATACGACAAAAATTTCGGCATCTGCGATATTAATTTGATCAGGAAATTAAATCTTTGGGAACCCGACCAGATCGGTGGCTACGAAATATTTTTAAAGGACTATCGAGATACCGATTCGCTAAATAACCGGATCTATGAAGAACTGCCACAAAGCTGGTACAGCCGCTCTATCAAAGAAATTTATCCCAATATTTTCGACTGGCTGGGTTTGCAGGGGCAGATCAAAAATATGCTGCTGATCATTATGATGGTGGTGGCCGTGGTAAACCTGATCACCTGTTTAATTATCCTGGTTTTAGAAAGAACCCGGATGACGGGCGTTTTAAAGGCATTGGGCGCTTCTGATTGGAAAGTGCAACAGATATTTTTGTACAATACAACCGTAATAGCGGTAACCGGTATTATCGCCGGTGCCGCATTAGGTTTGGGTATATGCTGGCTGCAGGAAGCCACCGGTTTTATTAAACTGAATGAAGAAGCCTATTATATGAGCGCCGCACACGCAGAAGTAGTGTGGTGGCAGGTTTTGTTGATTTGCCTGGCTACGTTGGTTGTGTCGTTCGCCACTTTGATTTTTCCTACTTTACTGATTAAGAAAATTAAACCGGTGCAGGCGATACAGTTTAGGTGATCAAATCCAAATGTTTAAATACCGGAAATTTTGCAAAAAAATTGAATAAAAATTAATATCAGATTTCTCTCCCGATCACTATCGGGACGAAATGACAGGCATTTTGTTATTTAATTATGGCAAGTATTATTCCTGCCGCCACAGCCGCATTCAACGATTCGGCTTCGCCTGATCTGGCAATGGTGATTTTTTCATTCACCAGATCCAGCACCTCGTCGCTTATCCCATGAGATTCATTGCCAATGACGATTATTCCTTCCCCTAATTTTCCAAGGCTTTTAGTTCGGTACCATCCAGTGCAGCTCCATAAATTTTAGTCGACGCATTATCTTTCAACCAGTCAACCAAATGGGTATAGATAATAGTAACCCTGCCCAGGCTGCCCATGGTACTTTGCACCACTTTGGCATTGTACATATCGGCGCAGCCGGTAGAACAAATGATATTTTCCACCCCAAACCAATCGGCTATACGAATAATAGTACCCAGGTTTCCCGGATCCTGTATGGTATCCAGCACCAAACTGATCTTGCCGGCTAATGACACCGAAGTCGGAGGCCTTCTTTTTTCAAAAACGGCCAATACCTGGTTGGCTGTTGACAAAGCCGAAATCTTTTTCAATTCAAAATCTTCTACCGACTCTATTAATACATCGTTAAGCGCCAAACCTGTTTTTTCATGGGTAGATATCCAGCTTTGCAGCGCAAAAATCTCTTTGCAAACAAATTTCCGGCTATTGATTAAATCTAAAACTACCTTTGGTCCTTCGGCTATAAACAAGCCTTTTTCATCTCTGAATTTTTTGTGCCACAAACTTTGGATATATTTGGTATGTGTTTTGCTTATCATAGTCGCTTTAAAATTTATGCGGGTTAACCCTTTAAATACCTATAGTCTCTTACGTAACTTGAAATATATTCTATTTTTTTGCGCGTTACTGTTATCCTGTACCGTTCCCAAAAAGTATCAAAAAGGTAAACCTTTTCTCATAAAAAATACGATCGAAGTTAAGGGAGGAGATTTTAACAAAGAAGAAAGAAGCAGTTTGCGTCAACGATTAAATGCCCAATTAGATGACAGTTCGCGGGTAAATGTGGTTGATAAATATTTTATACGCCATGTAATTACAAGTCCGCCTGCCTACGACAGTAATTCAACGATAAAATCGGCCCGCAATATGGAGACTTCGATGTTGCACCTCGGTTATTATAAGGCCAAAGCCACATTTGAAGTGGATACGCAGCGAATCAATAACCAGGAACGTGTACAGGTTAAATACACCGTGCAGGTTAATAAACCCACATTAATTGACACCTTCTCCTATATTTTACGCCGGCCCGATCTGCAGAAACTGGCTATAGAAAATCTCAATAATACATTGATTGAAAAAGGGAACCCGGTAACTAAGGCGGCTGTTTTGGGCGAAATAAACCGGTTGGTTGATATTTACCGAAATAACGGATATTACAAATTCACCTCAGAAGAACTGGTTATGCGTGGCGACACCACCGTGGCCGCATTAACCACCATCACCGACGATATTTTTGAACAATTACGACTACTGGCCGAAGCGCAGCAGGCGAGAGATTCTCCCACCATTAAACTGGCTGTGGTTTTGAATCCACCGACCGACAGCAGTAAGTTGAAACAATATTACATTAACAATATCTATATTTTCCCCGATTACAGAAACGGCGACAAACCGGATGACAAATCACTTACCGAAAAATTAGTTTTAAAAAAGAGATGCGATACCTGTGCGGCCGATACCAGCTTTATCATCCGTTATCACAAATACCTGTTCAAGCAAAAATTCCTCACCCGCCAAATGTATCTGCGGAAGGGAGAATTATACCGGCAGAATGACTTTTATAAATCACTCAACAGTTTTGCCCGGGCAGGCGTTTGGCAGATCACCAATATCCAGGTTGATGAAGTGAAAAACAAAGACAGCCTGAACAAGATCGACCTGCTGGTGCAGCTAACTCCGGGTAAGCAATACGGTTATGAGGCTTCGTTGGAAGCCAGCTATTCCGCATCGAGCAATACCAACAGTGTAACAGCGGCCAATGCCGGTAACCTGCTTGGACTGTCGGGTAATATCTCATTCGTGAACAGAAACCTGCGCAAGGAAGGGATCAAAATGACCAACTCGCTCCTGGCCGGTGTGGAATTTAATTTCAGGCCCGACAGTAACAATACAAAAAACCTGATCAATTCCAATGAGATCAGTTATACCAACAATATCGCATTTCCCCGACTGGTTTTTCCGTTTTCAAAATTCAGTCTTGATAAAAGATTCAATGCAACCGAATCCTTTATTACAACCAAGCTCTCGTATATAAATCGTATCAACTTATTCAACCTGCAGGGTTTCAACTTTGGTGTGGGTTACTCGGCAACTACTAAAAAGAACCGGAACTGGATCTTCAGGCCTTTAAATATCGAATTTGCCCGGTTATATAACGAAACCGATAGTTTCAGGCGAACCCTGGCCGAAAATCCCTTTTTGCGATATTCGTTCAATACAGCCCTGGTGGCTGGTTCCAGCATTGGTTACCGGATCAACAAGGTAAATCCAAAACACACTAACCGGCAACACAGTTTAAAAATAAATATTGAAGAATCGGGTTTACTCTGGGGACGGTTTGGTTTTTTCGAAAAATACATGAAGCAGTTTGCCAAAGCCGATGTGGAATATATTTACTCGGCAAACCGGCCTAAATCGGCTTTCATTTTCCGGGTCTTCGGCGGCATTGGTGTGGCTTCCAAAAAAGATACCACCCTGCCCTTCTTTAAACAATTTTTTGGTGGTGGAAGCAACAGTATGCGGGGCTGGCCCGTAAGAGGCATCGGCCGGGGCTCGCAACCGCTTGCGCCATACGGGTCAAACTCGTTCAATGATCGCACCGGCGATATACAGTTGGAAACCAATTTTGAATACCGCTACACCATTGCACAGATCATCCCCAATTCGCTGGTACTTAGAGGCGCTTTATTTGTTGATATGGGCAATGTGTGGAATTTCAGAAACACCATTCCGGGCGGTGGTGAAGACAGTACACAATTTCAATTTAAAAATCTGTATAAGGAACTGGGCGTGGCTGCAGGTACCGGCTTCCGGTTAGATTTCAATTATTTTATCGTTCGGTTCGATTTCGGTTTCCGGTTCAAACGACCAGATATCAGTGAAAATAATGGCTGGCAAATTCCCGATATTAATTTCAATAATTTATTCAGAAGAGGTGAACAGGTGCCCGATCCGGCCGATCCAACAAAAACCTATAACGACAACCGCTACAGAAAATGGCGATACGAAAATTATAATTTAACGATTGGGATCAGTTATCCGTTTTAGAAGACAGGATGCTGGATAATGGATGCTGGATAATGGATAGTGGATAATGGATAGTGGATAGTGGATAATGGATAGTGGATAATAATTTTGGTCATTAAAACATCATTCATTCTTCATTCTTTATTGCTTATTTCCATCTCAAATGTTTCCATAGTTACAGCATCTACATTTTTAAACTCACCAATACGGGTTCGGCACAAACTGCTTAAATAGCCGCCGCAGCCCAGTGCAGCGCCGTAATCGTTGGCCAGACTTCGAATGTATGTACCCGTAGAACAAATGACTTTAAAATATACCACCGGCATTTCAACGTTGGTTATTTCGAAGGATTTAATATGAATGTTGCGTGCTTTCAGATCAACTTCTTCTCCCCTTCTGGCCAATTCATACAAAGCAACGCCGTCTTTTTTTATCGCTGAAAACATAGGGGGTAGTTGCTGGATATCACCGATAAATTGTTCAGTAGCCCGTTGCAGCATGTCGACTGTTACATTTGAATAATCCTTTTGCTGTTCGGGTTCACTTTCCAGGTCGTAGGTGGGTGTAACGGCACCTAAGGTAATGCTGCCGGTATACTCCTTTTCCTGTGCCATGAATTCATTTATTTTTTTGGTGAACCTGCCGGTGCAAACAATGAGCAGGCCGGTGGCCAGCGGATCCAGGGTGCCTGCATGTCCTATTTTTTTTCCCTGGATCAGGCTACGCAGCTTACGAACCACATCAAAAGATGTCCAGTGCAGGGGTTTGTTGATCAATAAAACTTTTCCGTCGAGATATCGCTGCTGAATGGCTGGGTCAATGGGAATCCTTTCTTTGCGTTCGGGCTTTACCGGTGTTTCTCCGGCGTTGATAAGTTTGTTGGTATATCTTTCTCGGTATGTTGTTTTACGGGCCAATTTTTTTTTGCGAAGATACTATTTGATTATTTGTTCCCGTAGCGCTTGAGTGATTCACCCCTTTGGGGCGACTCACCTTACCTATATCGCCTGCCTCGCTTTCAACTCCAAATATTTATTCACGGTATTAATGGTCAATTTTTCAGGCGGGGTAAGTATCGACAGTATCCCGTGCTTTTTCAATTCCTTCACGATCAGTCGTTTTTCAAACTCAAATTTTTCGGCTATGGTTTTAACGTAAACGTCTTCGATGTTTTGCGCCTGCAGGTGAGAGAGTGAATGTAACTCGGTATTTTCAAAAAACACAACCAATAACAGGTGATGTTTGGCGATGGAACGCAGGTATTTCAACTGCCGGTTTAAACCCGACAGAGATTCAAAATTGGTATATAACACCACCAGGCTGCGGTGCTTGATGCGGTTCCTGATCTGCAAATAAAGCATTTCATAATCGCTTTCTAAAAAAGCAGTATCCTGGTTATACAATAACTGCAAAATATTTTCCCGTTGTATGGGTTTGCGATCGGCTGCCAGCACCGAACCCATCTTATTGGCAAAGGTCATTAACCCGATACGGTCCTGCTTTTGCAAACATACACTGGCCAATACCAAAGTGCTGTTAATCGCATAATCAAGCAGGAGAGTTCATTAAAGGGCATTTTCATCAGGCGCCCCTTATCGATAATACAATATACCTGTTGCGAACGTTCATCGGTATAATTATTTACCATTAAAGAGCCCTTACGGGCCGTTGCTTTCCAGTTCACCGTGCGGATATCATCGCCGCGAACATATTCCTTGATCTGCTCAAACTCCATACTCTGGCCGATCTTGCGCATGCGCTTATTACCGGATTCGCTTTGCACCGTGGTTTGCGACAGCAATTCGTATTTACGCATCTGTAAAAACGAGGGATACACCGGCAGCACTTCTTCGGCTTCAATATTGTGGCGGCGTTTCAATAAACCCAATAAGGATTTTACGTAGATCACGATGCGGCCAAAATGGTATTCGCCCCGGCTCACCGGCCGCAGGTTGTACAAAATATTTTTTTGTTCGCCCGCCGAAAAACGGCGAGCCAATTTCCAGTCTCTTTTTTGAAACTGAACCGGCAGCTCATCAATGAGCTCCATATCAACAGTAAACGGCATCTGGTTCTTTATCCGAAGTTCTATTTTATTTTCATCGCCGTTACTCAACCGGTCGGCCGTGAGGCGTTTAGCCGTGGGCGCTTTGCTGATAAAAAGAAAGAGGTAGTCAATAAAAACCAGCGTGGCAAACAGTAACAGTAAAATCACAACCGGCGAAAATAATGGCGGAATAAAAAACGACACAATAAATAAAACGATACAGAAGGCCATCGCCAGGTAAAACCGCCGCGACAGGTACAAAGCGCCTATGTATTTATATATGATGGTCATGCAGGTTCAGTTAACCGGACAAATACCTTATCTCGGTACTTCAATGGCTTTTAACATGGTTTCAATGAGGTCGTCGGCTGTTATGCCCTCCATTTCTTTTTCGGGAGCCAGGATGATCCGGTGCCTCAACACGGGTGGCGCCATTTCGATGATATCTTCGGGCGTAACAAAATCGCGTCCCTTAATGGCGGCGTTGGCTTTCGCTGCCCGGAGTATCGCCAGCGAGGCCCTGGGTGATGCACCCAGGTACAATGCCGGGTTATTCCGCGTTTCATGAACGATCCGTGCAATAAATTCAACCAGTTTGGGCTCAATGATGATCGATTGGATCAGCGAACGATAATGCTGAATTTCACCGGCCGTTAATATTTTTCTAACACCGGCCAGCATCTCGGCCTGGGTTTTTCCCTGTTGCCGGTTTAGGATCGTTACCTCTTCTTCCAAACTGGGGTATCCCACGTCGATCTTAAAAAGAAAACGATCGAGTTGCGCTTCGGGTAAGCGATAGGTTCCTTCCTGCTCAATTGGATTTTGTGTAGCCAGTACAATAAACGGAAAAGTCATCTGGTGACTGATACCGTCGATGGTTACCTGCCGTTCTTCCATCACTTCAAAAAGCGCGGCCTGTGTTTTTGCCGGGGCCCGGTTGATCTCATCGATGAGCACGATATTGCTGAAGATGGGACCGGGTTTAAAAGAAAAGTCGCCCTCTTTTGGGTTGAATACCGAAGTGCCGATCACATCACTGGGCATCAGGTCGGGCGTGAACTGCAGCCTGGAAAAATCTACATCAATGATCCTGGCCATCAGCTTGGCCGTTAAGGTTTTGGCAACCCCCGGTACGCCTTCGATCAATAAATGACCATCGCATAAAAGGCCGATCAACAACAGGTCAACCATTTTTTGCTGACCAATGATCACCTGCCCGATCTCCTGCCTGATCTCTGCTACCGCTCGGTTTAACCCACCCAGTTCGATCCGTTGTTCAAATAAGTTTTCTTCCATCAGTTTCTGTTTTTACCCAAAACAATTTGTCTGGGTGGTTTTATTGAATATACTATTTCGTCTTTTTATAAAAATGCTGTATCTGCTCGTTTAAAGAAAGCAGTTGATAATCATTTACGCTGGCACTGCCTTGTGTGGCCAGGATGCTGCGGTACAGGGTATCCACGGCGTCTCTGGACACACCGCTCTTTCGGCTGAGCATCATGATAAATTCCTCATTTATATGATTGGTACTTAAAAAATAAGTATTGCGAATGTACTCATTAAAATAGGTGATCATCTTATCGGCAATATTTTTATTGTCTTTTTTTTGCAGGTAAAGCCGGCCAATGGTTTCGGTGAATGTGACGGTGGTATTTTCATTGGGCTTAAGCTCTTTAATAACCCGCTGCAGTAATTTTCCGCCAAATAAAATATATAAACCAAGCAGCAGGAACGACAACCAGAATGCATATTTCAAAGCCGGATGTTTCATGATCTCGCTGAACGTAGAAAATTCGGTACTGCTGTTTCTGCGGCGATTCAGTTTATGGTAGTAATCGTCCCAGTACACATGCTGTGGTACATTTTGGGTAAAGGCAAGCATTTTGTTTAGATACTGATAATTGTTTTTGGTCAATAAAAAATAATTACTGAAGGCACGTGGCTCGCAGTGCAGGTATAATTTACCGCTACCATAAAAATGAACAATGGAATTGGGTTGCCTGCTGTCGTTATACCCTAAAATACGGGTATTGCTGCTGTCAATTCCGGTGAAGTAATTTTGAAAAGGATAATAATAATAGGGGTATTTCGTCGCCGTATCATCAGCCGCCCGAACCGCGGTATTCTTCATTTCACCCGCCATACTTTCTATGAGTGGTCCAATATACTCCTGGCCACAGCCAATCTCATCCAGCAACAGATCGTCTATAGCCCCAGCCGAAATGAACAGGCTGTTCCCCGCATGTACATAGGCCATCATGGCTTCCACCTCTTCGGTATTCAAAAATAATTTCGGCGTAACGCAAATATATAAGGCACCGGTATCGTTGATATTTTGCCAGGTATTATAAAAAGGCAGCCTGCTCTCCCTGATCGTATTTCCGTTGTATAAAGCGCGTACCTGCCTGAAAGCGATATCAGCTCCAAATGGCTTTATATCCTTTTTAGCGTACGTTTCAACCAACGAAGGACGCTTCTTCAAATTACTACCACAGCCGGTGAATAAAAACGCCACTGCGGCCAGAAATAAAATATATGAAATGCCTTGCTTCACCAGCTGATTATAATTTTTGATTTAAACGTATAAAACCACCTTCAATTTTTTGATAAATATTCTTTTCGATATTAAACTCGCCGTACCAAACATATTCGTAATGCAGGGTTAGCGCAGCAAAATCCTGTTGATGATCGCTGTTGCTGATCTCGCGTACATATTGAAAATTGGTTTTATCGGGGGCCAGTTCAATAAAATTTCTATCAGCCAACGCATGTAATGTGCGTAAATACTGGTAACGTACCGCCTGCCGGAAATTTTGTTGCTGCAAGGCCTGGCTTATGAGCCTGTCAAAATCGCTATCGCTGTCAATAATTTCTTCTTTCACTTCGGCCAGTTCATTCTTTACGGATCTTGATCTGCGTAAAAAAGTACCATCAGCTAAAAACAGGCGATGAATAATAAACAGGATAAATCCGATACCCAGGATCCACAGTGTGATCTGCAACAGGTCGGAACTTAACAACCGCATCAGCCAGTTCAGGTTAGCTGAATCTTTTGGCTTTTTCTTTTTCGCCATTTCGGCTTTCAGCAAACTGTTGAGGTTGTTGATATATCATACTCCTTCAGTTGCTTCCATTTTCTGATCGAATCAACAGGCAGGTAGAGATTGTTCAGATACAAACTGGTATCCGGCGGTTCCACTTCATCGGTAGTTACCTCATCCGCAGCATGGGTTGCCGTATCAACCGGCGCTTCTTCAACAGGTGCATATACTTCTTCCTGCTGCAGCAAAGAACTATCCTCGTAAACAAATTTTTTTTGAGCCTGGGCAGCCGAAAAAAAAGATGTCGTTAAAAATAATATGAAAACGATTTTACGCATCCTCTTTTTTCAACCGGTTAATAATACCATCTTCAGGAATATAAAACCCCCTTTTATGTAAACGGATCGGCAGAATTACAAAATACCAGATCATAAAAGAGAAAGAGAGCAATAAAATGGAAATACTGGCCCATACAGGTAATCCCGCATTGGCTTCCTTGTCGTAGGTTTGGCTCATCAAATGCGTTACATAGCTTTCGAAAAAAGCGGCCACCAGCAAAATGGGAATGATCACCAGGATGATCTTCACGGCATCTTTTACGCCCCGCATGCAGGATACCTTACGGGAGTAGGTGCCCGGAAAAATAATACTGCTGGCAATGATAAAACCGGCGGCTGCGGAAATAACAAAAATGAAGATCTCCAGGGTGCCATGAATCCAGATAACGAGTACGGATTTCAGTCCCAGCCCGTGCGAAAAGAACATGTACTGAAAAGCGCCCAGCATCATGGCGGTATACCACAGGCCCGACACTTTTATAATTGGCCACCTGAACAGGGTTGGGATCCCCAGAAAAAATCCGCCCAACACAAACATCAGGGCAACAAAAATATTGTTGATGGCAATGGTAACAAACATGGTAAAGGGGTTGCCATCTTTATACACGCCAAAGGGATCGCCTTTGAGGATATTCTCTTCGGTCATGTCAACATAGCCATCCCCTAAAATTCCGCGTACAAAATTCTCGTCTTTGATGGAAGAAAATACACCGATACAAACAAAAAGTATAAACACGAATGTGGTGAATAATAAAATACGATGGTACTTTTTAAAAAGCAAGGGCAGTTCGTAACGCCAGAACTGAAAGATGCGGCTGTATTTTTCTTTTTTATTCTGATAGATGCTTTGATAAATACCTGCGGCCAGACCGTTGATCCAGCGGGTAACCTTGCTGCGCGGATAAAAAGTTTTTGCATAAGAGAGGTCATCGATCAGGGTAATAAAACGGTCGGCCATTTCATCGGGGTTATCGGTGGCCGCGTGCTGATACTGTTTCCATTTTTCGGCATTGTCCTTAATAAACCGGGCCTCTCTCATAAAATAAAGTTACGGGTTAGATGCATGAAACTACAAATTCTGCAATATTTATAACAATAATTATCGAAAACATGTTTACATTTACGCAGTAACGTCCCGCTATGTCGATCATACAAATACCCACCACTTTCAATATTGATATCGAATTTGAAATTGCCGAATTTCACAAGCGTTTACTGGCCTATCTCGTCGATTTTACACTCATGATCCTGTACCTGATCAGCATGTTGTACCTGTTAATTGGCGGACTGGAGCTGCGTGCCGATTTTATTGGCCTGATCGTGTTGGTGGTACTGTTACCCTTATTGTTTTACACCCTGCTCACCGAATTGTGGATGAACGGGCAAACTCCCGGAAAAAAATTGTTAAAAATACGGGTGGTCAGTCTGGATGGCGGTGAAGCCAACCTGGCGCAATACCTCACCCGGTGGTTTTTGCGTTTTTACGAATGGGGCTTTATTGTATTCTTCTTTTTTTATGGCAGTCTGTATGCCGGTTTCCTGGTATTGTTTTTTGCAGGCATCAGCTCTGTTATCATCATTTCTATTTCAAATAAAAGTCAGCGATTGGGCGATATGTTGGCGGGCACCGTGGTAGTAAACACCCGGTCGGCATTAACATTGGCCGATACCGTTTTTATGGAGATCGACCAAACTGATTACAACGTGATGTTCCCCCAGGTAATGCGTTTAAGCGACCGGGATATTAATACCATAAAAGGTGTGTTAACACAGGCCAACAAAAGAAATAATTACGAGATGTGCAACCGGGTTTCGGCGAAGGTCAAAGACGTGCTGAAGATCGAATCAGATATGTATGTTGACCAGTTCTTAGAAAAACTATTGTCTGATTATAATTACCTGGCAACAAGAGAATAAAATCGAAAACGGGCTTTCTCCCGAAAGCCCGTTTTCATTACCTTATTTGAAACCGCCGCTACGGAAGGCTTCCATAAACAAGGCACCAAAAAATATAAAATAGAATATCATCACGAGCAGGATCAAACCGCCGATAACAAGGCCGATAATGGAACAGGTTCTTCCGGCATTTGATGTACTGTAACTGGCAGGTGAATACAGATCGGGGGCAGCCTGGTAGGCTTTGCGGTCTTTATTGGCCAGTACCAGGCCGATAATACCACATACCACACCAAAAAAGCCATAACAGAAGGCAAGTACAATGGAAATTATACCCAAAACCAAGGCTGCTGTAGCATTTGGCAAATTGGCAGGCTGGTTTGGCGTAATAAGATTGGGTTGATCGTTCATAACAGTTGTTTTAGTTTATTAGCTTAAAAATATAAGAAACTAAGATAGTAATAAATATGGTTGCCATACCCGTTTTTATAAAAATCGGTCTGTTCGCAAACCGAAATTTATTTTTAAGCAGCAGGAGCGTAAAAAAAAGCAACATCGGTATCAGTGCGGGATAAAAATGTAGGCTCTGCATCATATCACCCCGTATTAAAGCAATGGCACTTCGTTGTAATCCGCAACCCGGACAATCAATATGCGTCATCGCTTTAAACAGGCAGGGCAGTTGATGCGCTTCGAGCCAGGTGGTAATATGTTGTAAGAAGTTGGACATTCTTTTTTGCTGTCAGTCTAAATACTGGATACTGGATGCTGGATACTTGATAACAAGCCTAATACTTCTAACTCCTAACTGCTAACCCCTAACTCCTAACTGCTTACTGCTAACTGCTTACTGCTAACTGCTAACTGCTAACTGCTAACTCCTAACTGCTAACTGCTAACTGCTAATAAGCCCTGGCAAACAAAACCCGCTGTGTACTTGGCTTGCCCGACAGAATACAAATACCCGCCTCCATTTCATTGTTCATCGGAATACAACGGATGGTGGCCTTGGTTTTGTCCTTGATCATTTCTTCGGTTTCGGCGGTACCGTCCCAATGGGCCGAAATAAATCCACCTTTTTCATCCAGCAATTTCACAAATTCATCCCAGGTATCAGCCTTGCTTGTTTTTTCTGTTCGGAAGGCAAGGGCCTTGTTGTACATGTTTTGTTGAATGTCGTCCAACAGTTTAACTATGTTGCCGGCCAGCCCATCCATGGGCATGCTGCTTTTTTCTTTGGTATCGCGACGGGCAACTTCTACTACCTTATTTTCCATATCACGCAGTCCCATGGCCAGTCTTACCGGTACCCCTTTCAACTCATACTCAGCAAATTTCCAGCCGGGGCGGCTGTTATCGCTATTGTCGTACTTAACCCTAACGCCCAGTGCTTTTAAAGCGCTGATTATTTCGGCAGCTTTTGCATCGATCACCGGTTTGCTTTCATCGCCTTTATAAATCGGTACAATAACTACCTGGAAAGGTGCAATTTTTGGCGGCAGTATCAATCCCTGGTCATCGCTATGCGCCATAATTAAGGCGCCAATCAACCGGGTAGAAACACCCCAGGATGTTGCCCAAACATATTCCTGCTTATTTTCTTTGGTTAAAAACTGTACGTCGAATGCTTTCGCAAAATTTTGTCCGAGGAAATGCGAAGTACCCGCCTGTAAAGCTTTTCCATCCTGCATCATCGCTTCAATACAATAGGTTTCAACCGCGCCGGCAAAACGTTCGCTGGCCGTTTTTAATCCTTTGATAACCGGCACGGCCATATACTCTTCCACAAAATCGGCATAAACACCCAACATGCGTTCGGTTTCTTCAATGGCTTCTTCTTTAGTGGCATGCGCGGTATGCCCTTCCTGCCAGAGGAATTCGGCTGTACGTAAAAACAAACGGGTACGCATTTCCCAACGAACTACGTTGGCCCATTGGTTGATCAGCAAGGGCAGATCGCGGTATGATTGAATCCAATCTTTGTAAGTATTCCAGATAATGGTTTCCGAAGTTGGACGAATGATCAGTTCCTCTTCCAGTTTGGCATCCGGGTCAACCACGATTCCCTTTCCATTGGGATCATTCATCAGCCGGTAATGGGTAACAACGGCACATTCTTTGGCAAAGCCTTCCACATGGGCCGCTTCTTTGCTCAAAAAACTTTTTGGAATAAGTAAAGGGAAATAGGCATTTACATGGCCTGTTTCCTTAAACATTTTATCCAACTGGTCACGCATATTTTCCCAAAGGGCAAAGCCGTAGGGTTTTATCACCATACAACCACGTACGGCAGAATAATCGGCCAATCCACCTTTTATCACCAGGTCGTTGTACCACTGCGAATAATCTTCTTCTCTTGATGTTAATTCTTTGCTCATTTGTTGTTTTTTTGGTCTGACGTCCTCGTCTGACCATGTTGTTTTACTGGTCTGACGCCCTCGTCTGACCATGTTGTTTTAATGGTCCGACGCCCTCGTCTGACCATGTTGTTTTAATGGTCCGACGTTCTGCTCAGATCGTTCCATCTTAATTTCTTTTCTTGGTCAGACGAGGGCGCAGACCAGATTTCTTTCCTTGGTCAGACGACGACGTCAGACCCTGTATTAACTTCTTTTTAGCACCGCATTAACATCATTCAGTATAACTTTATTGTCTGTTGAATGCAGCAGTTTGTTCATTGAAAGCGCTTAAGAACTGCACAAAAGTAATAACTTCAATTTTAAATGCTTTAAACAAATCAATATGCAATCAAAATCTTTACTTATAGTCTTGTCTGTGGTGGTTTTCGCCAGTTGCACTACCGCATACAATACGGGCCAAACGCCCGATGATGTGTATTATTCTCCGGTAAGGGAGGTTGTTGAAAAAAATAACCGCAGCGACAGGGACGAGCAGGTGAGAAATGAAAACCGGGGTGATTATGAAATTACCATGGGTATCCGCGACCGCCGCTGGCGCGATTTTAGAGATGACTATGATTACAACAACAGTCCCTATCATTATGCCACCTGTAATACCTATAATTACGGCTACTACTATAACCCCTATTACTATCCATGGGCCATTTACACAGTTAGGCCTACTTATTCGGCACCTGTAAATTCTACACCCCGGATGGTAAACCTGAATACCTACAATGGTTATAGTCAAAAAGTGGCAACCGGCAAAACAACCGGAACGGTGAGTTGGTCTAATCCAAATACACAATACAATAACAGTAACCGAAGCAGCACCCGGTCTGAGGGAAGGCAGATCATCCTGCCCCGAATTAATTCCTCGTCTTCCTCCAATAATTCAAGAACCTATTCGCCTTCATCAGGCAGCAGCAGCGGAAGCTCATCTTCGGGTAGCAGCAGTTCGGGAAGTTCAGGTACGAGCAGACCGGCCAGGGGTGGTGGCTAAAAGTGCGCCGCATCCTGTTCAACGTTTAAAGCGAATAATAAAGCTATAATTTTCGGTTCTTATTTTTTAATTAAAAAGACTTCATGAAATTATATTTACTACTTTCTTTTTTATTCATCAGCAGCCTTATTTTCGCCCAGGTACCAGAGGATGCCATTCGGTATTCCTTTTATCCGCAGTCGGGTACAGCACGCAATATGGCCATTGGCGGTGCGATGGGTTCGTTGGGTGGTGATATCAATGCCACTTTTGTAAATCCCGCCGGACTTGGCTTTTATAAAACCAATGAATTTGTGATCACACCCGGGTTTTTAATGCATAACAACAAAGCCAATTTTAGAAAAACGGATACTGAGAACAAGAAGAATAATGTTGGCTTTGGCACCAGCGGCTGGGTTTTTGGTCAGGCCAATCGTAGAAATCCACAAAACAGCAGTGCCATCAGTATTGCCGTCAACCAAACAGCTAATTTTAATAACGAAGTACGCTATAAAGGCTTGAATAACTTCAGTTCTTTCAGCGAACAGTTTGCCGAGGAATTTGCCAAAAGCGGATTATTTATTGATGAAGTTTTGGGATCCAACTCACCGCTACCCTACACTTCGGCACCGGCCTTGTATACCTACCTGATCGATACCATCACGATTGGCGGCATGCAACAAATAAAGGGTGCGCCGGAATATATCCTGGATGCCGGACAGGCTTTGCAGCAGGAGATGATTCAAAAAACAAAGGGCACCATTTCTGAACTGGCCATTGGTTTTGCCCATAACAGTAAAGACAAATGGTTTATTGGTGCAACGATTGGTATCCCGTATGTGAGTTACAGCAGCAACACGTATTTTAAAGAATCTGACACCTCATCCAATACGTCGAATCATTTTAAGGAAATGGAATGGGTAGATGATTTTAAAACCACCGGCACCGGTTTTAATGCCAGGATCGGCGTGATTTACCGTCCGCAGGATTATATCCGTTTGGGTTTGGCGATACACACGCCAACCTGGATGTTTTTAAAAGATACCCGAACCACTACACTGAGAGCCGAGTTGGAAAACCCGGTGGATAATATCAGTGTGAGCTCGCAGCGCTTCACCAACAACCAGCCCGGCGAAGCAAAATATATTCAGAGCACGCCTTTTAAAGCCATCATCAGTGCCTCCTATGTGTTTCGCGAAATAAAAGATGTAACCAAACAGAAAGGATTTATCAGCGCTGATATTGAATATGTACATCACCGCGGCAGCCGTTTCAGCAGCGATAATGAAACCGTGACCGACCCCGAAAAGAATTATTACAAAGCGCTGAATAACGTGGTGAAAGCAGATTACAAGGGCAATTTTAATTTCCGGGTGGGTGGCGAATTGAAATTCAATATCATCATGGCCCGCCTGGGATTTGCTTATTATGGCAATCCATACAAGAATTCAGAATTTAAAGCCAGCCGGATGTTACTCAGTGGCGGATTGGGCTACCGCAATAAAGGATATTTTATTGACCTCACCTATGTACATGCCATCAGCAAGGATGTTAGTTTCCCTTACCGGTTGGAAGACCGGCCAAATACCTATGCCGAATTAAAACAGCAGCGGGGTAATATCGTTGCTACGTTGGGGTTAAAATTTTAACCAGGACCAAGTGCTTATGGATGCCCCGGAATTTATTTCGGGGCGTTTTTTTTGGCTGGGGACCCTTATCGTTTTCGGCCAATTTCAGTATTGATCTTTTCCATTGCCAAAACAAAATCCGGCGTACACCAACTCACCTCCTCATCCTTTTTAAACCAGGTCATTTGCCGTTTGGCATATTGGCGGGTATTTATTTTAATGATCTCCACGGCGTCTTCCAAAGAAAGATCACCTGCCAGGTGACCAAATAATTCGCGGTAGCCCACTGTTTGCAAGGCTTTTAATTTTTTATGTGGCTCCAGTTTTTTTACTTCCTCCAGCAAACCGGTTTTCATCATGGCATCAACCCGGCTGTTGATATTGTTATGCAGCTGTTCTTTGGGAATTTCCAATCCTATTTTAATAATTTCAAAATCGCGGTGCTTTTTTTCCTGGGTTTGAAATTCGATCAGGGATTTACCGGTTGACAGTTTTACTTCGAGTGCCCGCAACAGCCGGTGTGGATTTTTGATTTCGCCTTTGGCATAATAGAGCGGATCCTGTTTCTCCACCTCTTTTTGCAACCAGTCCAATCCCTCCCAGCCATATTCCTCGTTTATTTTCTTCCTGATCTTTTCATCCACCTGCGGCACTTCATCAATACCCTGGCAAAAGGTTTTAACATACAAACCGGTTCCGCCAACTACCACCGCTATATCATGCTCTTTAAAAATGGTTGCTGCTTTCTTTAACGCATACTGCTCAAAAAGCGAGGTATTCATATCCTCTTTTATGGAATGAGAACTGATGAAATGATGTTTAACCTGTGCCAGTTCTTCAGTTGATGGCTTGGCTACGCCAATATTTAATTCTTTAAAGCACTGGCGGCTATCGGCCGATATGATCTCCGTGTTAAAATGCAGCGCTGTTTGTACAGCAAGTGAAGTTTTGCCAACAGCGGTTGGGCCAACGATAACGATGCAGGTTTTGTTCATGTAAGTTTTCGAGCTTGTAAAGAACTCCTTTTAGTGGATAATTGATAACTAATAATGGATAATTGAATAATTTATAATGGATAATGTTTTCGGATGCCATCGCCAAAAGTAACAGGACCAGAAAAAATACTATAGAATGTCTGAAATTATTTGAAACCCGGAAGAAAACGAAAACAGCCCGCAAAAAAGGAATTATCCATTATCCCGTTATCCTCTATCCATTATCCACTATCCATTACCTAATTATCCATTATTCAAAATCCATCATTCGCTTCTTCTGCTCCGCCATCATCCTCAGCCTCCACTTCATCCGACTCATCCCCTTCTTCACTAAATCCATCTGCGAGTGCATCGGGCCTTAGGTCATATTTTTCCTCCATTTCAGCCAGCCGGCTGTCAACCAATCCCTTAGTTCCGTATTGAGATGGTGCTATACCTTCTGTTCTTATACAGCAGGGGTATTCGAGTTTGGCATTCTCCTCTTTATCAACGGTGATCAGCTCTACCATAAAATGCCAATACTTATTAAAATCGTATTCGTAAATAAACTTTTGGTTGGGATTACTGATCTCTGAACCGATCAGTGTTTCCGACATGATCAGCGGCTCTGCTTTATACTCCTTATCGTATTTTTCAAGTGAGATCTCCCGGCCACGCAACCAATTGTCGTTGCTGCGGTAAAATGTTGCCATATGCCGCGAATCAAATTCGAAACTTTTTAAGATTGCCAGGTGCAGATCAGCAAAATGCTGGGTATGCTTGATCGCAATATCCCGGTACACACTGTCATCATCTTCCCAATATATTCTGAAACGTAAAATAGCCATGCTGTAAAAGTAAGAATTAAATAGCAATTTGGTTGGCTATTAGGTGTTAGCATGTAGCATGTTCGCACTGAAAAACCCAATTACAGATATTTTAGTCCTGTCAAGTTGTTTTAGAGAATGGGATCAGTTAATTTTCAAATCCTTTGCTTTACGAAGCATAAAAGCGTGGGCAGCTTCATATTCATTGGGAATCTCACCATCCAGTATCGCTTCGCGGATCGCATTCTTTATATCCCCCACGGTGCGGCAGGGTGATAAATTAAAGGTCTGCATAATTAACTCGCCGGAGATGGGTGGCTGCCAGTTGCGGAGATGATCTTTTTCTTCCACTTCGGCACAACGCTGGCGAACCATTTCAAAATTTTCTAAATACCGTTTTACTTTGTTTTTATTTTTTGAGGTAATGTCGGCCGAACAAAGCGTCATCAACGCATCAAAATCTTCGCCGGCATCAAATAATAATCTTCGTATAGCGCTGTCGGTAATATTCTCTTTCGTTAAACTGATCGGCCGCAAATGCAGTTCAACCAGTTTACGCACAAATTTCATTTTTTCGTTTTGAGGAAGCTTTAGCTTCGCAAAGATCCTGGGTACCATCCGGCCTCCCACTACTTCATGGCCATGAAAGGTCCAGCCATGCCCTTCTTCAAATTTTTTGGTAGCGGGTTTGGCAATATCGTGTAACACGGCCGCCCAGCGAAGCCAAAGATCATCGGTATTCTTCGCGATATTGTCAACTACCTGGATCGTATGATAAAAATTATCCTTGTGGCCCAGTCCGTCAATATATTCGGCGCCGGCCAGGTCAACCATTTGCGGAAATATGATCTTCAACAAACCACTCTTATACAACAGGTCGAATCCAATGGAGGGCTTTTCACTCATTAAAATTTTATTGAGCTCATCAGCGATCCGCTCACCACTTACTATTTTGATCCGTTCCGCATTTTCGCTGATAGCCGCAAAGGTTTCCGGATGTATGTTGAAGTTCAGCTGCGATGCAAAACGGATCGCCCGCATCATTCTCAGCGGATCATCGCTGAACGTTTGCGCCGGGTTAAGGGGCGTTTGAATGTTTTTTAGTTCCAGGTCTTTTAACCCATCAAAAGGATCCACCAATTCACCGTAAGATTCTTTGTTCAAACTGATGGCCATCGCGTTAATCGTAAAGTCGCGGCGGTTTTGATCGTCGGCAATAGTGCCCAATGCAACTGCCGGTTTACGACTGTCATAACTGTAACTTTCTTTGCGGGCGCCTACGAATTCGATCTCAAGAGCCCCTTCCCAATGAGCTTCGCCCTTCCCCTCCGTTTTGCCCGGGAACCCCGAAGTGGAAGGAGTTGAAGTATTAAAACTATCTGATTCCTTGTCGTCCTTTTTGAACTTTGTTTCGGTGGAAAATTTTATTGTTATCTGCGCTGTTCCAAAATTCTTAAAGAAATGGACTTCGGGTTTTGGGTAAAATTCTTCCGCTACTTTAGCAGCGAGTTCTATTCCGTCGCCCATACAAACAATGTCCATATCCTTGGTATCCCTACCCATTATCTTATCCCTCACGAAGCCTCCGATCAAATAACAGGGCACACCCAATTCCCCGGCCGAAACGGCGATCTTTTGTAATACTTCCAGTTCTCTATCGTCACAGTTTATGTACATGCGCTGCAAAAGTAAAGGGGAATTTTAGATTTTAGATTTTAGATTTGGCATTTTCAGGTTCATGCATCTCAATCTAAAATCGCCAATCCGATATCTAAAATCCACTTCGGCATTAATATTGTCTATATATACATCTACATAAAAACCAGCAAACTGCTGTGCGTTTTGACATTTTGACTATATATTGTGAAAATTATGAATGATAACTTTTATTTGCAGGGTTCGGAAGATGAAATGGAGTTTATGCCTATTATTCCTTTGAACGAAGATGACGACGGAAGCGCTGATGATCAACCTATTCCAGAGAATATCCCACTATTAGCTTTAAGAAATACCGTGCTCTTTCCAGGCGTGGTAATCCCCATTACGGTAGGCCGCGATAAGAGTATCAAGGCGGTAACAGATGCATACAAGGCTGACAAATTGATAGGTGTGGTTGCGCAAAAAGACAGTACGATTGAAGAACCAACAGTGAGTGATCTGGAAGATATTGGTACCGTGGCTAAAATAGCCAAATTGATCAAGATGCCGGATGGCGGAACAACCATTATTATACAGGGTCGTAAGCGTTGTAAAATAGATGAGATCACGGCGGATGATCCCTATTTTAAAGCGAAGATCACGGTATTAACCGAGGAGGTTTTAAAAGATGACCCCGATTTTGACGCCATGATCGGAAGCATTAAAGACCTTGCCGGCCAGATCATCAACATATCCCCTAACCTGCCCAGTGAAGCCGCCATCATTTTAAAGAATATCGAAAATCCGGCTTTTCTGATCCATTTTGTGAGCAGCAATTTAAACAGCGAAATAAAAGACAAACAACGGCTACTCGAGATCAGCAATATCAAGGCCAGGGCCGAACTGTTGATGAACCTGATGCAAACTGAACTGCAGTACACCGAACTTAAAAATAAAGTAACCAATAAAACCCGGGCCGAACTCGACAAGCAGCAACGCGAGTATTTTTTACAACAACAAATGAAGGCCATCAAGGATGAACTGGGTGGTGATAACGTAGCTGAGGTAAAAGATATGTTGAAAAAGGCCGAGACCAAAAAATGGCCCATTGCTGCAAAAGAAATGTTTACCAAAGGGGCCGAAAAACTGGAGCGGATGCACCCATCAACGCCCGATTATTCGGTTGTGTACAACCACCTCGACCTGATGCTGGACCTGCCCTGGGATGAATACACCGAAGACTCCTATGATCTGAAAAAAGCAAAAAAAGTGCTTGACCAGGATCATTATGGTATGCAAAAAATTAAAGAACGAATTTTAGAATACCTGGCTGTATTGAAATTAAAAGGCGACATGAAATCGCCGATCCTTTGTTTCCTGGGCCCTCCGGGTATTGGTAAAACGAGTTTAGGCAAGAGTATAGCAGCCGCCATTCAAAGAAAATATGTGCGGGTAAGCCTGGGTGGTTTGCATGATGAAAGCGAGATCCGCGGCCATCGTAAAACCTATATCGGTGCCATGCCAGGCCGGATATTACAATCCATCCGCAAAGTAAAATCCAGTAACCCGGTGATGATCCTGGATGAGATTGACAAAGTAGGCAGCGATCACCGCGGCGATCCTTCATCAGCATTGCTTGAAGTACTGGATCCGGAACAAAACAATACGTTTTACGATAATTACCTCGAGTTGGAATACGACCTGAGCAAAGTACTGTTTATTGCTACCGCTAACAGCCTGAATAATATCCCGGCTGCCTTACGCGACAGGTTGGAGATTATTGACCTCAGTGGTTACGCAGTGGAAGAAAAAATTGAAATTGCCAAACGCCACCTGATGCCCAAGCAAAAAGAAATGCACGGTCTGAAGGATATCGGTTTTAAATTAAGTGATACCGTACTTGAGAAAATAATCCAGGATTATACCCGCGAAAGCGGTGTACGTGAACTGGACCGGCAGCTGGCAAACATTATGCGTTACCAGGCAAAAGAATATGTTATCAAGGGCAAACTAAAAGCCACCATCACCAATAATGATGTAGAAAAGATCCTGGGTAAACCAAAATACAGTAATGATCTGTATAAGATCGCCAATATGCCGGGTGTGGCCGTAGGCCTTGCCTGGACCTATGTTGGCGGAGATATTTTGTTTATTGAAACGCAGCTTAGCGAGGGCAAGGGGGATTTGATACTGACGGGCAATTTGGGAAATGTGATGAAAGAAAGTGCCAGTACCGCTTTTACCTACCTGGAAGCCAACTGCAAGAAATCGAATATCCCAATTGAAATGTTCAATAAAAAAGATGTGCATATACACGTACCCGAAGGTGCCGTACCTAAAGATGGTCCGAGCGCAGGAATTACCATGCTATCGGCCCTGGCCAGCGCTTTTACCGGCCGTAAAATAAAACCCTACCTGGCTATGACGGGCGAGATCACTTTACGTGGACAGGTTTTGCCTGTTGGCGGCATCAAAGAAAAGGTTTTGGCAGCCCGCAGGGCTGGTTTGAAAGAAATTATCATGTGCTGGCAAAATGAAAAAGATGTGGACGAGATCAATCCACAATATATCAAAGGGATCAAATTTCACTATGTAAAAACGATGCAGCAGGTGCTTGATCTGGCTTTAACATAAATTTTATTGAAAATACACAACCTTTCCTGACAATTATACGTAAATACAATTGTTAAGCTATCAACAAATCCATGTTGGTTGTTTTAAGGGTTAAAGAAATTCTCCCCGATTCTTCGGGGGGAATTTTTTGTTTTACAGCCATTCATCCAGATTTTACTGACGTCGATCCATCCAATCAACCTCTTTTTTGGTTGTAAATGCCTGTATGATGGCAATCAGAAAAAGCAACGCCACATTGCCCGCCATATAAGCCAGACTAAAGCTACGGTAACCCGCTATATCAATATTGAATTTGGTAAAGAAAGCGATCATATCTATTACCAAAACCACTACACTTACCGCAATGCCAACAACAAAAACTGTTTTCGAAATTGCCCGAACCGCCGCAACGGGGTGTGTTTTAGTTCTTTTAAAAAAGATAACATACACAGTCGAAAAAAGTGCAGGTGCCAGTGTTACGATACCAAGGCCGAAGATGATATCAACAATACTCGACGACACTAATTTAGAAATACCATAAAAAGCAGCAATAATAATTGCCAAAACAACGGGTACCGACAAAAACATTAAAAAAATGAGCAGGTACAGTTTGGAATATTTTGTAAATCTGTCGTCCATAGATCTTACGCTTCTATTTAAAATAATCCAGGTTGGTTTTAGGAGATAATGTCAATACCGTTTCATATATCAGTTTGATGGTATTTTCAATATCATCCTTATGTAACATCTCCACGGTGGTATGCATATACCGCAGCGGAATTGAAATTAAAGCCGATGGGCAACCATCATTACTGTAGGCAAAAGCGTCCGTATCCGTTCCTGTACTCCGGCTAACAGTATTGTGTTGCACCGGGATTTTATTCTTTTCCGCCACAGATTGAATGATTGCCAGCAGTTTATTATGCACTGCCGGACCATAAGTCAGTGACGGACCTTTACCACAACTGCATTCGCCCTGGATCATTTTACTGATCATGGGCGTAGTGGTATCGTGGGTTACGTCGGTGATGATGGCAATATCGGGTTTTATACGGCGGGCGATCATTTCGGCGCCCCGTAAACCAATTTCTTCCTGCACGGCGTTTACGACGTATAATCCAAAAGGCAATTTTTTCTTGTTGGTTTTCAACAACCGGGCAACTTCGGCGATCATAAAACCGCCAATTCGGTTATCAAAGGCACGACCAATTAAATAATCGTATGCCAGTTCCTCGTATCCTTCTTCATAAGTGGCAACGGCACCAATATGAATACCCAATGATTCCACTTCTTTTTTATTACGGGCACCACAATCCAAAAACAAATTGTCTACTTTAGGCTGTGTCTCCTTCTCTCCATTATTAGCCATACGGGTATGAATAGCCGGCCAGCCAAAAACGGCCTTAACCACTCCTTTTTTTCCGTGAATAACCACCCGCATAGATGGGGCAATCTGGTGATCCACACCGCCATTGCGTTTTAGGTAGATCAACCCTTCGGGCGATATATAATTCACAAACCAGCTGATCTCATCGGCGTGGGCCTCAATCACCACTTTAAACGGCGCATCCGGATTGATAACACCAACCGCGGTACCGTATGGATCGGTAAAAGTGGTATCAACCAATGGCTTTATATACTCCAGCCACAATTTTTGCCCGCTGGTTTCAAAACCGGTTGGAGACGCATTGTTGATATAAGCTTCTAAAAATTGGTAGGATTGATCACTGAGGATAGCTTTTGATTTCTTAGCTTTTGCCATGGAATTTATTTGTTTGGCGCAAAATTACTTAAATACTCGCTATCCCTGTTGCTAATGCCGAAAATAACATCAATCCATCTACTATGAAATAATAAAACAGGTAGCTCCGCGGTTTTGCTGCATAAAAATAAACAACCAGTAAGGCCAGGGTTGATACCTGCAGGGCGACAGATTGGCTTAAACTGAGTCCGTAATCCCGGTATAAAAAGTTAGATATAAACAGGACAGCGAAAATTAAATAAATAATAACTTTCAGTACAACAGGTTTCAAATCGGTGGCCAAACTGTGTAAACCCCTTATTTTATCAATCGCTTTATCTCGGTTGTCAAAAATGATACATAACATCAGCATAAAAAGAAAACGGCGGGTAAGTATAAAATAATCGGCATGATCTAATGCTGGAAATGATTTTTGAAGCGGAATAAAAACGGTAACATAGGCCCAGGTAAAAGCGAGCAACAATGTTTTTAAAACACCGGCTTTCCGGGTAAACAGTAAAAATTTGATTGGCAGGAGCGGTACAGCATAGGCCAGGGTCAATAAAACGGCCAGGCTAACATAGGCAATGGTCAACCGGGAAAAATAAAAACAAATAAGCAGTCCGGTAGCCGACAGGATCAACAAGACAATACCTGATGAATCTTTTTGTATAATTTTTAAAATATTTTTTTTATCGGCAAAAGCAATTTTACTGAGCAGCCAGTAAAAATTATAACTGCACAGGGTAGCAAAAAAAATAAACCCGTAAACATAAGGGCTGTTATTAAACCCTAGTAACTGAGCTGACTGAAAGGCCAGGGCAACGGCACAGCAAGCTATAAAAACAGAATGAGACAGGATGAAATGAAGCCATTTCATTATGGACACTTAAAATAAACAGCGTCGCCGGTTATAATTACATTACTCTTATTTTTTGCAAAATCTGTTACATAAATCTCAAAAAACAAAGTGTCGGTATGTGGACCCGGGGTACAACTAAAAACGCGCGCCCTGCTAAGGTCAATTTCAACATCTGCTTTAAAGTTGTTCTTTGCGATGCCGGCCTGAAGGTCGGGGAAACGAAGAGAATCAAAAGCGCCGTTTAATAAATTTTTAATATAAATAAAGGCCGTATCACTGCCGGTAATACCAAGGTCGCCTTCTGCATCAGTAATATCAATTGTTAGTGTTAATGACTGGGAGTTTTGATCCACTACCGTTGGCGAAACCGACTTATACGAAATTTGCGGTGCGGTGGTATATTTATCTTTTTTACAACCTGCAAAAAATAAAATGATCATGGTAATTAGTAAACTGTATCGCATCTTTGTGTTTTGTTTGTCAAATTTAATGAATGCCGGTGAAAGAAAGCGTTAAATATATGGAGCTTCATGAAAGGGTATTTGCTGCATCAGCATCCAATTTTAACGATTTGGCACTGGAAGTATTCCGTTTTCAATATCAAAATAACAGGCTGTACCGCCAATATTGCGACCTGCTTAAAGTTGATGCGGCTAACCTCCATTTGATTGAAAAAATACCTTTTCTGCCCATATCCTTTTTTAAAACGCATACCGTAAAAACGACTGCATTTGAAACTGATACCGTTTTCGAAAGCAGTGGCACCACAGGCACCATCAACAGCAAACATTATGTAAAAGATATATCGGTTTACAATCAGAGTTTACAGGCCTGCTACGAAAAATTTTATGGCTCTCCGCAGAATAAATGCATACTGGGTTTATTGCCTTCGTACCTCGAAAGAAAAAATTCTTCATTGGTTAATATGACAGATTCGCTGATTAAAAAAAGCGGACATGCATTGGGTGGATTTTATGTACACGACCATGAAAAACTGCACCGTACGTTAATACATAATGAACTTTTAAAGATCCCAACCCTGTTAATTGGCGTTACTTATGCGCTGCTCGATTTTGCAGAACAATACCCGATGCAATTGCGTAATACCATTGTCATGGAAACCGGTGGCATGAAGGGCAAAAGAGAAGAAATGACCCGGTCTGAAGTGCATGCCCGGTTACAAAACAGGCTTGGTATAAGCCTGGTACATTCCGAATATGGTATGACGGAATTATTAAGCCAGGCCTATTCAAAAGGTGATGGTATATTTCACTGTCCGGGCTGGATGAAGGTGTTGATCCGCGAAGAACAAGATCCTTTGCAGGTAATATCAGCCAAACAATCCGTAGCAGGCCCGGTTTCGGGTGCCATTAATATGATCGACCTCGCCAATGTGTACAGTTGTTCCTTTATCGCTACCGACGATGTTGGCCGTCTATATAAAAATGACAGCTTTGAAGTGCTTGGAAGGCTCGACAGCGCCGACATACGCGGCTGCAGCCTGATGTTGGTATAAATTAATTATCAACATATTTTTATAAGCGTTAATAAAAAAATATTTTGGGCTCAATTTTTTAAATCAATACCCCTATCTTTGCACTCCAAAAAAAAACCGATGACTCGGTAGCTCAGTTGGTAGAGCAATACACTTTTAATGTATGGGCCCAGGGTTCGAGTCCCTGCCGGGTCACTTCACAAAGCTTCCGAAAAACGGGAGCTTTTTTTATTTGGGCAACCATGTTTCCAGTTCAGTTGGTAGAGCAATACACTTTTAATGTATGGCCCCGGGGTTCTCCCGATAGCTATCGGGACTGCCGGGTCACTTTACAAAGCTTCCGTAAAACGGGAGCTTTTTTTATTTCATAATTCAGGGCTTATTTTATTCTCATTATTTTCACGCTCCCTCGAATGCCATCGCTACGTACTTTTTATTGAGTAAATTTGTGTTTGGCAACTTATTCCGGCTATTTTTGTAATAATATGAATCCAGATTTTTTTAATAACAAAGTGGTAGTTATTACCGGCGGTACCGATGGTATTGGCAAAGCATTGGTTAATCTACTGATCTCTTCAGGAGCTAAAGTGGCAACCTGCGGCCGCAACCAGGATAAATTATATGATCTCCAAAAACTTCACTCGGGTAAACCGTTGCACAGTATTGTTGCAGATGTAAGTGTGTACAACGATTGTAAAAATTTTATTGATTCTACCTTACAGGTTTTTGGAGGCATCGATATACTGATCAACAATGCCGGCATATCCATGAGAGCCCTGTTTAAAGACCTGGATGTTTCGGTGATTGAAAAAGTAATGAAAATTAATTTCAATGGCACCCTTTACTGTACAAAAATGGCATTGGATTCTATCATCGAACGAAAAGGAACGATTGTAGGCGTTTCATCCATAGCCGGCTATCGTGGATTGCCCGGCAGAAGCGGGTACTCGGCCAGTAAATTTGCTGTGCACGGATTTTTAGAAGCTTTACGTACCGAATTGATCGATAGCCAGGTTAATGTTATGTGGGTTTGCCCGGGTTTCACAACGTCAAATATTCGAAATGTTGCATTAGACAAAGAAGGCCAGTCGCAGGGCGAAAGTCCGATGGACGAAGGTAAAATGATGAGTTCCGAAAACTGCGCAGCGCACATTTTGAAAGCTATTGAAAAAAGAAAAAGAACACTGGTACTTACTTTTAAAGGCAAACAAACGGTATTTATGAACCGGTTTTTTCCGGCCTGGGCCGACAAACTGGTAAAAAAATTCTTTTTTAAAAATAAAGTACTGGTGCGGTAAAAATTATTTTACCAGACAAACGAATTATATAAATGCCTATCATAACCCTTACATCCGACATTGGCCATCAGGATTTTCTTATCGGTGCTATCAAGGGGCAGTTATTGCAGGCTAATGAAAATTTCAATCTGGTTGATATCAGTCATAGCCTTTCGCCATTCAATTACCCACAGGCAGCTTATGTTTGCCGAAATGCGATTAAAAATTTTCCGGAAAATAGTTTTCACATGATATTGGTGAACCTGTTTGATGAAAAACCCGAGCACCTGCTATTGGCCGAACACCAGGGACAGTTTATTGGATGCGCCGACAATGGATTAATAACCATGCTTTTAGAAGAATTACCTAAAAAAGTAGTTGCGCTGTCGCTCGACGATAGCAAACAGAAAAATACACTTTACTGTGCCTCAGTTTTTGGACAGGCTTTCAATGAACTTGCGAATGGAAAAAAATTGGAAGAAATTGGTGATGCCGGTATTTCTATCCAGGTAAAAAACCCGTTAAGGCCCATGCAGGGCGGTGATTATATAGAAGGCCAGATCATATTTATAGATAATTTTGAAAATGTAATTGTTAATATTCACCGCGACGAATTTGAAGAACAACGGAAAGGGCGTAGTTTTAAGATCGTGTTTAAGCGTGACGAAATGATCGATAAGATCAGTGAAACGTATGCTGATGTTAACGAAGGTGAAAAATTGGCAATGTTCAACTCGGCCGGGTATCTTGAAATTGCCATTAATAAAGGCAATGCCGCAGGTTTGCTGGGATTGCAGGGGTTTTCTGAAAAACAATTACAGCAAAGCCAATATATGAATAGCCGGCTTTTCTATCAAATGGTGAAAGTGTATTTTGAATAAGGCACTTCTACACCCTGCAGAAACAGAAAGCTTGCCGAAAGCGACGCAGAAAAGAGGATTACCGGAAAATAATAGCCCGAACAGATATCCGTCAATTAAAAGCATACGTTTTAACGATATTTATAACGAAACACAATTTTCCCCTTTTTCTACCGTATGGATTGCAAAAGGTTAGCAGCTTGGCATTTTTAAAAAACATATCAACGGATAAATCAACTGATAAAGAGCTGCTCATTTCCTTTAAAGAAACGGGCGATATGAATACTTTAAGTGCACTTTATCAGCGATATATGGATCTTGTTTATGGTGTTTGCCTGAAATATTTTAAAGATCAGGAGCGATGTAAAGACGCCGTAATGGATATTTTTAATGAACTGAATAGTAAATTAAGGCAGCATGATGTGGACAATTTCAAGGGCTGGTTGCATGTTTTAACCCGAAATTACTGTTTGATGCAGTTACGAAGCCCCAGAAACCTGAAAACCACAGAATTCAATCCTGTTTTTATGTATTCTGAGCAACATACGCATCTGAGTAACGAAGCCCTCGAAAAGGAAGAAAATTTTAAAAAACTGGAGCTTTGTTTGGAAACTTTGCCCGAAGAACAAAAGGAGTCTGTTCGGTTATTTTACCTCGAAAGCAAATGTTATAACGAAATTGCAGAAATAACCGGGTTCGATTGGAATAAAGTGCGGAGTTATATCCAAAACGGCAAACGTAATTTAAAATTATGTATGGAGGAAAAACTAATAAAATCAGATGTATAACCGGTAAATGAAAAGCGGCGATAAACATATTATCTATACGGCACAGGATATAGAACAATACCTGGCAGGTGGTCTATCGCCTTTGCAGATGCACGCCATGGAAAAAGCCGCCCTCGACGACCCGCTATTATCGGAAGCCATGGAGGGGTATGCTGTCATGAAGGATAAATCATGGAAAAACGACCTGGTAGCGCTTCGCATGCAGCTTGCTCAAAAAACAGAAACGGCAAAAATCATTCCGCTTCACAAGCCTAAAAATAACTGGTGGAAAACCGCGGCAGCAATTTTCATCGTTGGGTCTGGAATTACGGTAACCTATGTTTTAACCCGCAATAAGGCAGAAGATAAACCCAATCAGCAAATTGCCCAAACAGTAACCCAAAACAACACCGATCTGTCAAAAACAGAACCCGAAACACCGGTTTCAACCATTCAATCGCTGAACCCTACCGCGTCATCAGCAAAAGAGGAGTTATTGGTTAATAATAATCAGGCTACCACAAACAGAAACGAATCCGAAAGCAAGGTTGCGCCCATGTCAACTGTTGCCGAAACTAATGGCACAACAGACCTGGAAGATTTGGCTTCAGTTTCTGCCAGTAAAGACACCGCTGTTTCAACTCCATCACCGGCTAAAACAGAAGCACCCGGTGCGGGCAATACGGCAACAGCCGGGGAGGTTGTTACTAATAAGGCTAAAGCAGCTGAAATGGAGGCGGTGGCTTCGCGAAGCCAAAAGAAACTGCCAAACGCAAACGATAAAAAAGAAGCGACACTTAATAATTATTTTACTGCTCAGGTACTGGCGCCAGATAATACACCGTTGCCTTTTACGAATATTTCGATAAAGAAAGAAAATTTTGGCACCTATGCCGATGCACAGGGTATGGTTAGGTTAGTATCAACCGATAGCATGTTGCTTGTTGACATAAAGTCGGTAGGTTACCTGCCCAGAACCTATGCATTACGTAACAACCAGGCGCAAACCAAGATCATTTTACAGGAAGATGTAGTGGCGTTACAGGACCGGGTTGTGATTGGTAATGCAAATGTGAGTAAAAACCAGCAATCACGAAGGGCAAGGCTTGTCACCGATTCGGCGGTTAACATAGAGCCGGCCGATGGCTGGGAAAATTACAATACCTATGTGGCCAATAACCTCTACATACCGGAATCTTCGATAAAAAAAGATTTTCATGGCGAAGTAGAACTTTCATTTGATGTAAAACCCAACGGCACTATTTCCAATTTGAGGGTAAGTAAATCTTCGGGCGCCGAGTATGATGAAGCTGCCAAACGCCTGATCATGGAAGGCCCGCAATGGAAAATAAAAAAAGGCAAAAAACGTCAGCCAGCGTTAAACTGCAATTCTAGCCGTCCGCCTATCAATGCGCTATTTCACCCTATTAAAGTAACTTTATTCACTAAACATCTCAGATGAAAAGATTTTTTCTCAACAATAGCGCTTTCGGTATTTGTTTTATTTGGTACGGCACAGATAAAAATGCCCGCCCCCTCGCCAACGCAAACCATTAAACAGGATTTCGGAATCGGTTTTATTGAAATAACCTATTCAAGGCCGGCTGCCAGGGAACGAATTGTCTTTGGCGACCTGGTGCCTTTTGGAAAAATTTGGCGAACCGGCGCAAATGAAGCTACCAAAATTGTCTTTAGTGAACCGGTGGAAATGGGCGGCAAAAAGATCGATAGCGGAACTTATGTTTTATATTCAATACCGGATGCGGGTAGCTGGGAGATCATTTTGAATAAAGGTTTGAACAACTGGGGAACAAATGGCTATAAAAGATCGGAAGATGTGGTACGGTTTACGGTAACGCCCGAAAAAATAAAACCCGCGCTGGAGTCTTTTACCATGGATTTCTCACATATAAAACCGGCTTCCTGTTTATTAAATATCAAATGGGAAAAAACAGTTGTATCCATCCTGATCGTTGCCGAATTTAAAACCAAGCTGAAAGCCGAAATTGATGAAGCCATGAAAACCGAAAAGAAACCCTACTGGGAAGCCGCACAGTATTATAATGAATATGAGTTGAATTTACCTATGGCTTTAGACAACGTAACTAAGGCCATTGATGAGTATAAAGAAGCCTTTTGGATGTGGATTTATAAAGCAAAAATTCAGAAAGATATGGGCGATAAGGCCGGCGCCATGACGAGCTCCAAGAAATCGATGGAATTGGCGGCGGCTGCTAAAAATGATGACTATGTAAAAATGAATAAGGAATTACAAAAGAGTTTGAAATAACACGAAATAAAATCATACTTACGATATTTTCTTTAGCCTGGTAAACAGTTGAAATAATGAAGCCAGCCCAACCACCAAAACAGCTCCGATCGCATTCAGCCACAGGAAGGAGACAATTTCCTGCTGGTAAACAAGAATCACCAGCAATTCTGAAACCAACGCAGCATAAAAAACAGCATGCCCGCGAATGAACTTCAACCCGAGGGCAACCAGGAAAATACCGAGTATAACCCCATAGAAAAGCGAACCAAGTATATTAACTGCTTCAATTAAGCTGTTTCCGATATTCTGCGCAAACATGGCAATGATGATACAAAATACGCCCCAGCCAAAGGTGTACCACTGAGATACGTGGTAGTCTTTTATTTCCGTTTCCTCTTTCACGAAAAACTTTTTATGGAAATCGACCACGGTAACTGCCGCCAGCGAATTCAAAGCCGCCGCAATACTCCCCCAGGACGCCAGGAAGATGATGGCAATAATGAGCCCGATCAATCCTTTGGGCAGGTAATCCATTACAAAACGGAGGAAGATATAATTGTTATCGTTGGTATCCTGGCCGGGCAGTGCTTGTTGTAAAACAGCTTTGTATTGGGCCCTTAACGCTTTCGATTCGGTAATTGCCGTAGCTGCAATGGCTGCATCATACCGTTTCTCGAGGACCACAAGCGAATCTTTGTAAGCCGTTTGCTTGGCAACCGTTACTTTAGCCTGGTCGAAGTATATGGGTGCTTTGTTAAACTGGTAAAACGAAAAGATCAGTATCCCCAACAACAAAATAAAAAACTGCATCGGCACTTTTACCAATCCGTTCATTAACAAACCTTTCCGGCTCTCCTTGATATCTTTAGCGGTAAGGTAACGGCCAACCTGGCTATGATCAGTTCCAAAATAACTGAGTGCCAGGAAAAACCCACCGATCAATCCGCTCCAGATATTGTATTTATCCTGCCAGTCGAAACCATTTTCGGTGAAACCGGTGGTGATGATATTCATTTTCCCCATCTCCCCGCTTTTTCGTAACGCCGCTGTGAACCCGATCGCATCCGGTAATAAACTTACCGCTAAATAACCTACCAGAAACAGCGCCACAAATACAATGATCATCTGTAGTTTTTGGGTATGGGCAACAGCTTTTGCCCCACCACTCATGGTGTAGATAATGAGCAGCCCTCCCATCACCAGGTTGGTATAATAAATATTCCAGTCCATCAGTGAACTTAATACGATCGAGGGGGCAAAAATGCTGATCCCGGTACTCAATCCGCGAGATAATAAAAACAGGAAGGAAGTTAAGGTACGGGTTTTAAGGTCGAAACGGTTTTCCAGGAATTCGTAGGCCGTGTATACTTTTAAACGGGTAAATACCGGCACAAAAAATATACTGATCACGATCATGGCCAGCGGCAGTCCAAAATAATACTGCACAAAACGCATCCCATCACTGTATGCCTGTCCCGGGCCGGTTAAAAAGGTAATGGCACTGGCCTGCGTACCCATGATACTGAGCAACACGAGATACCAGGGCAACGAACGGTTGCTCAAAAAATACCCGTCCAGGTTTTTCGTAGTACGGCTTTTATAAATACCATAAACTACAATACCCGCTAATGTAACACATAATATGACCCAGTCTATACTACTCATACCCCAAACCCGCCGCGGCGGAGTTTTTACAGTTTTTAATGGTTAAAGAATTGGTGATCATTTTTTAAAAAAATCTATTTAAACTCTACAGTAATCAAATAAAAGATAATGATCTGCAGAATTAAAAATAACAGTACAGCCAGGTACCATTTGGTCCAATAGGTTTTTTCGTTTTGCATATTTTTTTTCTGTCATCCCGAATGAAATGACCAATCAATTTACCTGTTACCGTTTTTCCGAAAATCTTATTTCCCGGCGTCCTTCAAAGTTGCTTCCTTTGAAGAAGATGCCGGAGCGGTCGCGATCAAATTTGCAAACAGGCGATAAGCGCCCGGAACACCTGCCGGAAGTTCCCTGAAAAAAACCAACCCGGTATAAACAAATCTTCCTTTTCCGTAATCGGCGACGATCAAACTGCCATCATTTTCTTTTTCACCGGGGTCTTTCATGCTTAAAATATGCTTGTACGCCGGATCTGCCTTGTCGGCCTGGTAAATACTCCGCTCCTGGATCCACCCATCAAAATCCTTTGCTGTTATTTTATTTGGATAATTTAATGCCGGATGATCCGGTATTAAAAAACTCACTTTTGCCTCTTCATCGGTAACCCGGTCGCGGCTGATGTTAAACGGATAAGGGGCTATTTTTGCAACCACCGGGCCGATGCGGTTGCTGGTATTATATTGAACCAGCAGCACACCGCCATCCTTTACATATTTCATCAGCTCTTCGTACACATTATTCATCCAAGCGTTTGTATTGTATGTACGCACACCGGTTATCACGGCATCAAACTGCTTTAAATTGGTTGCCAGTATGTCCGCTTCTGTTAACATCACTACCTTATACCCCATTACCTGCAGGGCTTCGGGCACTTTATCTCCGGCACCGGGGATATACCCCACCAGCTTACCCGCTGTTTTGAGGTCGAAATTGATCGATGTAAATGCTACCGGTTTGGTATAACTGATCGCCGGAATATGGTCATACTGTATCTGTTTCAGTTCCAGGTAAGGCTTCCCGTTACTTTGATACAGCATTTCACGATAAATACCCGGCTGGAGCTCCGTTGCATTGCCCGGTACTGCGGATGTTTTATAAGCACCTTGTATTTTGATGGATTGATCTTTTTCCAGCAGCTTATCCTGCATGAGCGGCAAAAAACTACCACTGGCGGTTTTGGTATAGGTATTAAACAGGTTATTACTTTTCCATGACTTTATCTCCCATTCGTTGGTCCCTCCGTTAACGGCAAGCACAGGAATAGACGACACCGAGAACGGTTCCACAATACACAATGGTTGAAAGAGTTCTCCTTTTACCGGATCGGTATGTTTATACTGAACAGGCTCGGTAAACGTAAACTCCTTGCCTTCTATGAGCATACTAAAAATCACACTGAAAGGATCCGATTGGCCCTTGCCTATTTGCTGCTGATCGGTAACACTGAAACTGCCTTTCTCCATTGGATTTTCCAGCCAATAGGGCTGCGTTAGTTTTACATTGTTCCTGATTAACATCGTGTAGTCCTTAACCGAATTTTCATTTTTTTTCAACTGATCGAAAATCACATAGTCGTTGTTTACATGGGTATCGGCATTAAATATCTTTGCGCCGGAACGGTTATTCACCAGCAGGTTGATCGTTAAACTGTCTCCCCGAACAGCAAACGGGGTTTTGGTAGTAGCTTCCATATAAAGGCCACTGCAATTTTTTAAGATATCCTTTATGGCATTGAGCTTTTCTCTTTTCCAAAAATCATCCTGCATCAGCTCCACTTTTTTATAGAGGTTAACCAGGTCGGCCACCGATTTCTCTGGTGCAGCCACATCAAATTTTTCGATGATCCGGTTAACTATTTTTTCAAATGCCGGTTCATTGGCCCGGTTCCATCCGATACTTACATCATCCATCAGGTCGTTAACCAATGTATTGCCTTTAATGGTTTTTAAATATTCAATCACGGCTCCTCTTTGCGACGGTACGCCAAATCCCTGGCTTTTATGCTGGCTACGGCTGGCGGCGGCTATTTCGCCGTAACTTTTTCCGAGTATGGCATTATATTCTCCGCAATCCAGTTTAAACTGGTCATCGCTTTGGGTATTATTGCCGCCGAAATTAAACGTGTTCCATAATAATCTTTTGGCCTGCCATACCGTTACGCCCTGATTTAACTGTTCGGGAAATCTGGCTGGATCGGCGGCCGCATCAAAAGCCTCACCCGCCAGTATAGCCGATGCGGTATGATGGCCATGCCCGCCTTCGCCGGTAGTTGGAAACCGGGTGATGATCACATCGGGCCTGAATTTACGGATCACCCAAACCACATCGCTTAAAATTTTGTCATGGCCCCAGGTTTTCATCGTTTCCTCCGGACTTTTGCTGTATCCAAAATCAAAAGCCCGGCTGAAGAACTGTTCGGCACCATCAATCCGGCGCGCCGAAAGTAATTCCTGTGTGCGTATCAAACCCAGGTCAACACCCAATTCATCCCCAATCAGATTTTGCCCGCCATCACCCCGGGTCATACTCATATAGCCCGTGCGATATAGTTTCTCATTGGCCAAATAGGCTAACATGCGGGTATTCTCATCATCGGGATGGGCAGCTACATACAACACCGAACCCAAAACATTGAGCTTTTTTAGCTGTAGTAATATTTCGGAAGATGTGCAGGATTTGGGCGGTTGGGCATTAACAATTAACAATGAAAAATTAAAAATTAAAAATGCGATTACCAGTTTCTTCATTATACTTTTTATTTAAATATTGAAAATTTAATTTTCTATTGCCCAACTAAAAACACTGCATTTGCCAGCAACATTTTTCCATTCTCCCAAAAATTTCTGAATATTGGATCATCGGCAAAAAATACCAGATTACCATGCCCTGACGGCAATACACCCATTACAGCGCCATCTTTAATTTTTTCACGTACCGTATTTCCCACAAATCCTGCAGTTTGATTTTCTTTTTTAATAACACCCACATTCCAGCCATCTTTAATAAATTCGAAAAGATCACTCCCGAGTTTCAACGAAAAATAGGTATGGTTATATCCAAAGGCAAGCGGGTGCGAATTATCCATCTCCACTTTATAAATAGCACCCGGAATATTATTGGTAACACCATCTCTTTCCCTGTTCTCGAAACGCTTCAGGTCCTTATATAATTCGGGGCTGTCTTTTTTATCGTCCTTTTTTTCTTCATCTTCTGCTTTCTTAAGCTTTAGCCCCCATTCTGCCCGGGCGATCTGCGAAGCGGCATTATCCATGGCAATTATTTTACCACCCTGCTGCAACCAGGTCTTTATTTCGGCACCCGCATCTTTATCTTTTAAAAAATTATACCGGCCATCGGGTAAAATCAAAACGTCGATATTCTTCAGATCAGCCCCCTCAATATCTTCTGCGTTAATTAAACTAACCGGGTAATTCATTTGTTGATCAAATAAATGCCAAACTTCGCCTGCCGCATTGGCATTAATTCCCTTGCCGGTTAACAATGCAACCATTGGCTTTTTGATCAGGTGTACCTTTTCACTGCCAAAATCAAAACCGGTTTCCATAAAACCGCCGGCAACAGCGGCAACTGTCGTTTGAAATTGTGTCGCCAAATCAACAAACTGCCGGATCTTATCCTCATTACCTTTTTTCAAAACTATCAGTGTTCCTTTCTGAAACGATTTTCCATTGAATGTGAATTCTCTTTCGGCGTAGCGTACATGTACATCTGCTTTCAATAAAGCCGCTAAAAACCTGGCGTCGTTAAAGGAATTATACGAAACCAGGTAACCGTAGGCACCTGCAGCAACCAACGGCATCGATACCGGAAGTGAATAATTGCCAACCGCAAGCTTTTCTTTTACAGCAAAAGTCTGCACGCCATAAACAAATGGCAGACTCCAGGCCGTGATATCATACGTTACCGAATCATTTAGCTTTGATCTGGGTTCAAACAAAACTTTGACCAATGCAGATTTTGGCTGATTGGCCGACACGGCAATACCACCCGTTGCCACAAAACTTTCTTCTTTTCCCGTAAAATAATTGTAGCCTTTCAAATTACCGCTGCCTGAACTTCCGTATTGAATCCCATTCAAATCAAAAAAATGAAGCAATGCCGTTATTTTGCCGGCATTAGCCTCGGTTACCACATACGTTTTGTATTCTCCGATGCCGTTGGTATTGGCATCATCAAAATATTTTTTAAACTCCCTGATCAGTTTGTCTGCCTGCTGGGAGGCAATTTCGATCGTACTCATGCTTGTTGTAAAATGATGGGCAATGCGGTCTTTTAGCGTAAGCGTATCGCCATCATTGTTTACCACAGCCAAACCACCCTGGCTATGGCCCGCCTGCTCGTAGGTCATCCCGATGGCACCGTTGTATGTTGGGTAGGTATCGCCATAGGCGGGATAGAAGAGGTCGAATATTTCTTTGGTAAAATACAACCAGCCATTGGCGTCAAAATAACGGGCATGGTTACGCCCAATGGTTGCCTGAAACTGTCGTTGCCAGGGCGTGATCACTTCATGAAAAGGCTCTGCTGCAGGCGCAAAATAATAGGGATTATTTACACCCTGCTCGTGAAAGTCGCAATGGATCTGCGGCATCCACGCGTTGTATTTTTTTACCCTGGCCTGGGTTTCAACCTGTGTTTGCCAGGCCCAGTCGCGGTTCAGATCAAAATTATAATGATTCACCCGGCCGCCCGGCCAGGGTTCGCTGTGTTCGCGACTGTTGATATTGGCATTGGCTTGCCGGCCCACCATTTGCGTAAACCAGTTTACATACCGGTCGCGCCCATCAGGATTTAAACAGGGGTCAATGATCACCACCGTATTCTTTAACCAGGCCTTGGTTTGTGTATTAGCAGGATTTAATAATTCGTATACCGTTTTCATCGACACTTCCGAAGAGCTGGCCTCGTTTCCATGAACATTATAACTCAGCCAAACGATAGCGGGTGCGTTCAAATCGGCCGGTTTATCTTTCAGCAATCCGGTAAGCCTGAGATTATTTTTTCTGATCTCGTCAAGCCGGCTGATATTTTCAGGAGCAGAAACAAACGCCAGCAGCAGGTCGCGCCCTTCGTTGGTTTCGCCATACTTCTCCAGTTTTATCATTTGGCTGTTGGCGGCGGCCGTTTGGTTAAAGTAATCGACGATCTTGTAATGCGGTGTAAACTTGCTTCCAAGTTGATACGCTAAAAAATCGTCGGGTGACCTTAATTGAGCAAATAATCCGGTGCTGCTAAAAAGCAGCAGGCAGGCTAATATTCTTTTGTTCATGTATGCGTATCTTCCGGTTAAATAAATCGGTTGCTGTTTAATTTAATTTGTGTCAAAACAAGATGTGAAAATAAACAAAGCAGATGACTTAGTCATCCCGTTTATCCATATTATCAACTTTAACCCTTTAAACCGGCCAATCGCAGGCGATAATATCAGAAATTGAACCGAATCAAGTAAATTCGAACAAAAATCAGCCATGCAGTTCAAAAAGCAGGTAGTCGCAGTAAGCAGTATTGTTCTTTATCTTTTTTTTCTGACCGCATCTGCTCAAAAAATTGATGCCCATAAATATGTAGTACAGAAAAACATCATCTGCAAAAAAGGAGCCGTGGTATCGGCACATCCGTTGGCTAGTATGATCGGTTTGGATATACTTAAAAAAGGGGGTAATGCCATCGATGCGGCCATCGCCACTCAATTGGCCTTGGCCGTTGTTTACCCCGGCGCCGGTAATATTGGAGGTGGAGGTTTTATGGTTGCCCATTTAAAAAATGGAAAAAATATTACGCTCGACTATCGTGAAAAAGCACCGGCTATGGCGTCGAAAGACATGTACCTCGATGCAAACGGGGACCCATTGATGGAATTATCTCAGGATGGGCATTTGTCGGCCGGTGTACCGGGTACCGTTGCCGGCCTGTTTGCCAGCATGAAGTATGCAAATCTTCCTTTTAAAACGTTGATACAACCTGCCATCGACCTGGCCGAAAAAGGATTTGCCATTACCGCATCGCAGGCTTCATCATTGAACAGCACCCGAAATGAGTTTTTGGCGCTTAATACATCGCCGGTAGCTTTTGTAAAGGACGGGGAATGGAAAACCGGTGACATACTTGTACAAACAGCATTGGCCAATACATTAAAACGTATCAGGGATAAGGGTCAGAAAGGATTTTATGAGGGCGAAACGGCCAGGTTAATCGTTGCCGAAATGCAAAAAGGTAAGGGTATTATCAGTTTGGAAGACCTGAAAAATTACCAGGCCAGAGAAAGAACAGCCATCAATTTCATGTACAAAGGCTACCAGATTATTACCATGCCCCTGCCCAGCAGCGGCGGTATTATTTTGCAGCAGATGATGAAAATGATCGAAGACAAAAATATAGCTGCGATGAAATTTCAGTCTGCGGCTTCCGTGCAATTGATGACCGAAGTGGAACGGCGGGCCTATGCCGACCGGGCCGAATTTTTAGGCGATCCCGATTTTGTAAAAGTGCCGGTGAACACGTTGGTAAGCCCCGCCTATTTAAAAACCCGCATGGATGACTATGACCCCGGCAAAGCCGGCAACAGCAAAACTACACTGGCAGGCATTATTAAAGAATCTGAAGAAACTACCCACTTGAGTGTAGTTGATCAATACGGTAATGCGGTGGCGGTTACCACAACACTGAATGGCGGATACGGAAGCCGCACGGTAGTTGGCGGTGCCGGCTTTTTGCTGAATAATGAGATGGACGATTTTAGTGTAAAGCCCGGCGTACCCAATATGTATGGGGCCGTTGGCAACGCAAAAAACGCAATCGCTCCGGGAAAAAGAATGCTGAGCAGTATGACGCCAACCATTGTACTGAAACAGGGCAAACCCTACCTGGTTGTTGGAACGCCCGGGGGTACCACCATCATCACCAGCGTATTTCAATCGTTGGTAAATATGTTAGAATTTGGCATGAATGCCATTGATGCGGTGAACAAACCAAAATTTCATCACCAGTGGCTGCCCGATGTGGTTTCGGTTGAATCTGATTTTCCGGATGATGTAAAAAAAGAACTGATATTAATGGGGTACCAGTTACGTGTACGGGATGCGATCGGAAGAACAGAACTTATTGAAATAAAAAGAACCGGCAACGGGCTAACAGCGATCACGGCCGTAGGAGATAAAAGAGGTGACGATGACGCCCGGGGATTTTAAAAAACCTGCAGGCCTGCGTTACGGGTAGGTTACGTCGTATTTTATTGAATCACGAAATGAAAGGAAATGGCAGATCAAACTGTTGAACATGTTTTTCTTACATCGGCCATTGCCAGACTCAGTTATTACAAAGAACTCGGCGACAAAACCTTTACGCAACTCATTGAAGCAGATTTTCACTTTAAGCCAGGTTCCGAAAGCAACAGTATCGCCATCATCATCCAACATGTTGCCGGTAATATGCTTAGCCGCTGGACCGATTTTTTAACCGCCGACGGGGAAAAAGCATGGCGAAACCGCGACGCTGAGTTTGCCGGGCAAAATTTAACAAAACAGGAACTGATTGAACTTTGGAACCAGGGCTGGGATTGCTGCCTGGGTTCATTAAAAGCGTTGACCGCCGATGACCTGCTGAAAACGATCCATATTCGAAATGAAGGCTTATTGGCCATTGACGCGGTAAACAGGCAGTTGGCGCATTATCCGTATCATGTGGGACAGATCGTTTATCTGGCCAAAATGATACGAGATGAACATTGGCAAACACTTTCCATAGCAAGAGGTCAATCAGAGCAGTTTAACAGGCAAATGAAATCAAAAAATTGAAAACCGCTTTTTCACCGGCGGTAAACAAAATCTAAAGTTTGGTATCGAATTTGCCTTTACTGTGTTGAATAGTTAATTTTACACCTAATTAATAAACCTGCAACAACTCTTCAACATATTAAAATGGTTTTTATATACCTTGCTGTTTTGGCTGGTATTGGCCGTGTTGTTTATTTATGTACTCCCTTTTAACAGGTGGGTTTTTGCATTATCGCTGGTTGCCTGGGCTACCCTTTGGGGTATCTTATTTAAGGATGCGATGCGCAAAACCTCGTTTTTCCTGATTTTCATTTTACTGATATTTTCTACCTGGGGTGTTATACATATGAACCCGGTTCAAAACTGGCTGGTAAAAAAAGCTTCCCAAATCCTGTCTAACGAGTTAAACACGAAAGTTGAAGTAAAACATATAGACCTGAGTTTATTTAATAAATTACTCATCGAAGGCGTACTGATTGAAGACAGAAAAAAAGACACGCTTTTATATGCAGGTTCCTTAAAATTAAATATCACCGACTGGTTTTTTTTCAAGGACAGGCCGGTGTTAAAATATGTCGGTCTCTCTGATGCTGTCATCAATATGAACCGCACCGATTCAGTTTGGAATTACCAATTCCTGATCGACTATTTTTCAACGCCCGAAAAAAAAACCAGCAATAAAAAGAGTATCCAAATTGATCTGAAAATACTGGACCTCAATAATATTATATTTAATAAGGTTGACCGGTGGACTGGACAGGATTTGACTGGCCGCGTTAAAAAATTATATGTAACCGCCGAAGATTTAGATTTAACAAAAAAGCTGATTGCCATAAAACAAATAGATATGGAGGATCCGGTTTTTGCGATCAATGATTATTCGGGCAATAAACCTGCCAGCAATTCGAATGTTAAACTCCCCGTTCGGATCACGGATCCGGATCAGTTAAAATGGAATGTTGCCGGCTGGCAGCTTAGTGTGTTAAAAATAAATATAAAAAACGGCAGTTTTATTAATGAAAGAGAAACTGCCCGTGGCCCTTACACCGACCGTTTTGACGGACAGCATTTTGTATTTGCCAATATTAACGGCGAGTTGAATAATGTGCTGTTTGCTAAAGACACGATCTCATCCAACATTAAATTATCTGCCAGGGAAAAAAGCGGTTTTGAGGTAAAGCAAATCACCGCTTTGATGAAGATAAGTCCCGATGCCATGGAATTCATCGGACTCGATATCATCACCGATAAAAGCAGGATCGGCGACTATTATGCCATGCGGTATAAAAATTTCAATGCCGATATGACCGATTTTTTACATCGAATTAAATTGGAAGGACATTTCAAGAAAAGCAATATTCACAGCGACGACCTGGCTTTTTTTGCACCTGAGTTGAAAGCCTGGAACCGGAATATCTTTTTCGACGGCGATGCAAAAGGAAGTATTGACAACCTGTCGGCCAAAGATTTCACCCTGAAAAGTGATAACACGATCATCAATGGGGATATTTCCATGACTGGTTTGCCGGATATATACAACACGTTTATCGACCTGAAATCGAAAAACGGGCAAACCAATTACCAGGATTTGGTTAAGCTGGTACCTGCTTTAAGAGGAGCTGGCCTAAAACAATTGAGTACATTGGGTAATGTCCGGTTCGTTGGAAATTATACCGGCTTTATTAAAGATTTTGTGGCTTATGGCAATATAAGCACGGCATTGGGCAATTTGAATGCCGACATCAATATGAAATTGCCCGACGGCCGAACACCAACGTACTCGGGCAAGATCTCATCAACAGGTTTCGACCTGGGCCGTTTATTGGGTAATAGCCAATTAGGCCATGTGGCACTCAACGGAAAAGTAAAAGGCAGCGGCTTTACTATAGAAAAGCTGAATGCCGATTTTGACGGAAAAATACAAAGCTGGTATTATTCGGGCTACACCTATCAAAATATTGTGCTCGATGGAAGGTTTGTTAAAAGTCTTTTCACGGGGCACCTCGATATCAATGACCCCAATTTGATAATCAATAACCTGAATGGTTCTATCAGGCTGTTAGGCGATAGCACCGAATTTAATTTTGATGCTGACCTGCAACTGGCAAACCTGAATAAATTACATTTTACAAAAGATAATTTTATTTTGTCGGGCAATTTAAATTTAAATTTTACAGGCAATAACATTGATAATTTTTTGGGTACGGCAAAGTTATTTAATGCCCGGTTATTGCACGATACCACTAAATTATCATTCGATTATTTAACGGTGCAATCATTTTTAGAATCGGGCAGCAAAGTGCTTTCGGTGCAGTCTAATGAAATTTCGGGTAACCTTACCGGTAAATTCAAGATACTGGAACTACCCTCCGTGTTCAAGATTTTCCTGAACCGGTACTACCCTTCTTATTTTACTAAACCGGCTTATGAAAGTGGCGATCAGGATTTTTCTTTTTTGATCAATACCAAACAGGTCAGCGATTATGTACAACTTTTAGATCAGCGATTGAGCGGGTTCGATAATTCAACTTTTTCGGGGAATTTAAAACTCGCAAAAAGCGAATTCAATATCAATGCCGGCGTGCCTGCATTTAGTTATGATGGCAAACTGTTTCAAAATATTACCCTTACCGGAAAAGGTAACCTGGACAGTTTAGATACGGAAATTACCGTAGGCGACATTGCCCTCACCGACAGCCTGCGTTTTCCCAACACCAAATTAATCCTTAGTTCAAAAAACGACATATCGAATATCTGGCTATCAACCAGTGCCAGTAAAACATTGAGCGATGCTCAGTTAAATGCGCAGGTGCAAACCTTTGCCGACGGCGTAAAAATTCACTTTTTTCCTTCTTCTTTTATCCTGAACGATAAAAAATGGAAACTGGCCAGGGACGGCGAGATCACCTTACGGAAATCGTACATTGAAGCAACCGATGTTCGTTTTACACAGGGTAACCAGGAGATCATTATCTCAACCGAACTCGACGAGCTGACCGACCATACCAATCTGGTGGCAAAATTGAAAACAGTTAACATCAACGACTTTACGACATTCTTTCTGAAACAACCCAGGCTGGAGGGCATTTTAACAGGTACCCTTAAGCTGAAAGATCCGTTTGGTAAACAAATTATTGAGTTTGATGCTGCCGCAGAAGAATTCCGTCTCGACAATAAAGAAATCGGAACGGTTAATATTACCGGTGAGGTAAATACCACCACAGGGCTGATAACTGCCAAAGGCAGTGCCGACGGCAAACTGAACAAATTTAATATCGATGGCCGTTTTAATTACAAAGACTCTACGCTGAACCAGATGAATATTGCATTACAGGCAGAACGGTTCGACATCAGTATTTTAAATAATTACCTGGGCGGTATTTTCAGTAACATCAACGGCGATATAAACACAAACGATCTGAAAGTTTATGGTGGGGCGGGGCATAATTTTATTACCGGTACGGTAAACGTAACCGAAGCTGAATTGAAAGTAATTTATACGCAGTGTTTATACCGGTTTAACAAAGAGACGATCATTTTTAATCCGGATGAAATTGATTTTGGAACATTACAACTGAGAGACACGTTAAATAACACCGGAACCGTCAGTGGTAAAATGACGCATAACTGGTTTAATGAGATCGGCTTTAACAATATTCAGTTTGAAACCGGGAAAATGCTTTTGCTAAATACCAACAGCCGGGATAACAGCCAGTTTTACGGCACCGTTATTGGTAAAGCATTAATGAGATTGAACGGGCCGGTTACCGATATGCGGATGGATATCACCGGCGAACCTTCGGCTGTTGACAGCAGTCATATTTATATTCCCACCAGCACCAGCCAGGAATACGGAAAAATTGACTACATCGATTTTATCCAGTATGGTAGTAAAATGGAAGACGGATACAAAGGAAAAAAAGAAACCAATTTCCTGGTGAATATGAATTTAACGGCTAACCCTGCCTGTAAGATAGACGTGATACTGGATGAGGTAACCGGTGATATCATAAAAGGGCGCGGAAATGGCATTTTAAATATCACGGTAGGTACCAAGGAACCATTAACCATAAGGGGCCGGTATAATATTACGGACGGCGAGTATAAATTTAATTTTCAAACCTTTTTACAAAAATACTTTACCATTAACCAGGGTTCCATCACCTGGAACGGAGATCCGTATGAAGCTCAGATCAATATTGACGCAGAGTACCTGGCCCGCAATGTTGATTTCAGCAGCCCTGGCAACCAGCCGGGGAAAATTCCAGGTGCGGTCGAATTTGAATATTGTAGCTCATTTAACCAACACACTCAAGTCGCCAAAAATTAATTTCGAATTTGAGATTCCCGAAAATCAGCAAACGGATTATTCAAAAGATCCGGTGTTGCTCGAGAATCTGAAAAAATTCTCGAAAGATGAGAACGAACAAAACAGGCAGGTAGCGTCTTTGTTATTGTTTAATACATTTATTAACGACAATAACGGTAGTTTCGGTGCGTCAACGGCTTCCTTTTTATCGGGCACAGCGGGTCAGGTAATTTCCGGTTTTTTAAACAACCAGTTAACCAAGGTTTTTCAAAAATTATTTAAAGACCCAACACTCACTCCATATATCAGCTTTAACTCCAATTATAATTTAACCAGCACCGAACTGATCAATGCACTGGAAGCGTCGGGCAATTTTGGGTTTAAAAAAGCATATATCAACGGCAGGCTGGTTGTTTCGCTGGGTGGAAATATTGACTATAACAACCCCTATATTCTGGCAGCCCGTAATACGAACGTTTTACTTACCCCCGATATTACCGTTGAATACCTGTTAACCAAAGATGGTAAGTTAAGAATTGTGGGATTTAACCGAACGGTTGTTGATGCCACCCTTGGCCAGCGTAATCGAACCGGTATTCGTTTGTCATACGGAAGAGATTTTGATACTTATTCCAAGGCCGAAAGGATAGCCCGAAGGGAAGAACGCCGGAAAAAGAAAAACGCCAATACCCCTTAATCATCCATTCATGATCTCGTGGCCAAGTTTATCCCGCTTGGTTTGCAGGTATTTTATATTGTGCGGATTGCTGGCTATTTCTATTTGTACATTTTCAACAATTTCCAACCCATAACCCAGCAGGCCAACCCGTTTACGGGGATTATTGCTCATCAATTTCATTTTACTAATGCCCAGGTGCCTTAAAATTTGGGCCCCAACACCGTAGTCACGTTGATCCATATCAAACCCAAGTTCAATATTGGCTTCTACCGTATCCATACCCTGCTCCTGCAGTTTGTATGCTTTAAGTTTATTTAGCAAACCGATGCCACGCCCCTCCTGGTTCATGTACAATACCACGCCTTTACCGGCCGCCTCAACCATTTTCAGGGCATGTTGCAACTGGTCGCCACAATCGCAGCGTAGCGAACCCAAAATATCGCCCGTCATGCAACTGCTGTGTACCCGCACCAGAACCGGCTCATCTTTTTCCCAATTTCCTTTTTTTAAGGCCATATGAACTTCGCGGGTATTGATCTGTTCAAAGGCGATCAGTTCAAAAACGCCGTATTTGGTAGGCAGTTGAACACGAACTTCTTCCCTGATCAGCGTTTCCTGTTTTAACCGGTAGGCAATCAGGTCTTTAACGGAGATCAGTTTAAGGCCGAATTTCTTCGCAATTTCTGTTAACTGGGGCAGCCGGGCCATGCTGCCGTCTTCGTTCATTATTTCTACCAATACACCTGCCGGCTGCAACCCGGCCATACGGGCCAGGTCAACTGCGGCTTCGGTATGTCCTATCCGGCGTAACACGCCGCCTGTTTTTGCCTTTAATGGAAAAATATGCCCGGGCCTGCCCAGATCTTCCGGCCTGGTTTGCGGATTAACCAATGCCTTAATGGTTTTGGACCTGTCGTGCGCCGAAATACCCGTTGTGCAACCATCGCCCAATAAATCAATACTAACGGTAAATGCGGTTTCATGCAACGAGGTATTATCCATCACCATGGGCTGCAGGTTCAATTCCCGGCAACGCTCTTCGGTGATGGGGGCACAGATCAGGCCACGGCCATGGGTGCTCATAAAATTGATGATCTCTGGCGTAGCATGTTCTGCAGCGGCAATAAAATCGCCTTCATTCTCACGATCCTCATCATCTACCACGATGATCAGTTTTCCCTTTTTTATGTCGTCGATGGCGCTCTCAATACTATCCAGCATATATTGTCAATTAAGCCGCAAAGTTAACAAGATTTGAAGGTTGTTCCTTTCGCTTTCGGAAAAACCTCACATTATACTTGATGGCTATATTAAAATAACCAGAGAAAACCGGCATAGCGCAATGTATTTTTTGTTTAAGATCATTCTTTCTGACCAACCATCCGGTTAATATAAAAAACGGTATTTAGAGCCGGATTTTTACTTGTTTCAAGGCAAACAATCGCGTTTAAAAAAAATCAGGTAAAACCCCTGTTAAGGCATAATCAGGGTTAATTTATGGTTAACAAAATTATATCTCCGAGTTAAAAAAAACCGGACATCGATAATCCTAATAATTTGTTAATAAAAGTTGACATTATTCAGGTTTTATTTAGTTTCTTTGCCAGCGTAAAAACAAACTATTATGAGATTACAAAAAATCGTTCCTTTATTTTTGGCATTAATGGCAATTTCGGCCATTTCCATGTCGCAGGTTACTACCAGTAGTATGAATGGCGTTGTGAAAACTTTGAGTGGTGCAGATTTGGCTGGTGCTACGGTCATTGCAACCCATACGCCAACCGGTACCGTTTATTCTACTGCTACCCGTAAGGGTGGAATATATTATATTACCAATATGAATCCGGGAGGTCCATACACGGTTACGGTATCGTTTGTTGGATTTAAACCTTTAACAAAAGACGGTTTAAACCTGTCGTTAGGTGAAACCTTAAACGAAAATTTCGAACTGCTGGAAACCAGCAGTAATTTGAAAGAAGTTGTTGTGGCTACCAAAGCCATTCAAACAGCCGGCAAAGGTGGTACCGAAACCAGCATCGGCAGAGACAAAATGGCCAATTTACCTACCGTAGGTAGAAACGTAGCGGACTATTTAAGATTTGTACCTCAGGCTAAAGTTGATGGAAGCGGTGGTGTTTCGTTGGCGGGTCAAAACAACCGGTACAATTCGTTCTATATTGATGGTGCTGTTAATAATGATGTTTTTGGTTTATCGGCTTCGGGTACCAATGGTGGCCAGGCAGGTATTGCACCAATTTCTATTGATGCCATTGATCAGTTCCAGGTAATTCTTTCTCCATATGATGCGTCGTTGGGTAATTTTACCGGCGGTGGTATTAATGCCATTACCCGCAGCGGAACAAATAACTTAACAGGTTCAGTTTACTATTTTTTCCGCAACGAAAAACTCTCCGGCAAAACACCCGGCGTTGATAAAAGCACGGCAGAAAGACTGGCTGAATTTAAAAACAGAACCATGGGTTTCCGCGTTGGTGGCGCCATCATCAAAAACAAATTATTCTTCTTCCTGAATGGCGAAGTACAACGTGATAAGCGTCCGCAGCCATTTGATTTTGCTACCTATAACGGCGCGTCGAACCAGGCAGCAATTGAAGGACTTGCCAATACATTGAGAACAACTTATGGATATGATCCGGGCGGATTCATTGACAATCCTGAAACAATTGAAGCCAACCGGGTTGCCGCCAAAATTGACTGGAATATCAGCCAGAAACATAAGGTAAGTCTGAGTTACAGGTATAATGACGGTTTCAGAAACAATACCTCAAGAAGCAGTAATTCAACCATTAATTTCTTTAATAACGGCATATTATTCCCGTCTACAACACATTCCGGCTCACTGGAATTTAATTCCAAATTCAATAACAACGTCAATAACAAATTATTGATCACGATGACCCAGGTTGTTGATGACAGGGGTGCCATTGGTAGCAATTTCCCCCGGGTTACCATTAATGATGGAACCGGACGGATTGTTTTTGGAACGGAAGAATTCTCTACCGGAAACTATCTGAAGCAGAATAACATTGCTTTATTCGATGTTTTTAAATATTATAAAGGCAAATACATATTGTCAATAGGTACCGACAATGAGATCAGTAATTCAACCAACATCTTTATTCGTCAGAACTATGGTTCTTATGTATTTAAAGACCTGGCTACTTTTTTAGGCGGAGGTACAGCTGATACCTATAACAGAACTTACTCATTACTTGACCCCCCCGGTACTACCGGTGATGCCTCATTGGAAGCGGCGGCCAAATTCAATACCCTGCGTTTAGGCTTCTTTGCAGGAGACGAAATTAAAGTGAACAATAACCTTACAGTAACTTTAGGTTTACGTGCTGATAACACCAAGTTTATCACCACACCAAAAACGGATCAGTTCTTTAATGACACGGCTATTGGTAAACTTTCGGTTTATCACGACTTAAAAGGCGCCCGTTCGGGTCAGATCTCAAGTCCGAAATGGTCATTAAACCCAAGGATCGGAGTTGTATACAAGCTTCCTGAAGAAGGAATTATCATTCGTGGTGGTATGGGATTATTTACCGGCAGGGTTCCATTGGTGTGGCCTGGTGGCGTATATAATAACAATGGTATTAGTTTGGCTGGTATTTTTAGATCTAACGTGCTTTTCCGTCCAAATCCGGATGGTCAATATGTTGCCTCTGATTTCGGAATTAACGTACCTGTTCCCTCGGGCCAGGTTGATCTGATTGCAAAAGACTTCAGAATGAACAAGATTTTCAGAACCTCATTGGCCGTTGATAAACAACTGGGCAAAAAATGGAAACTAACTATCGAAGGTATCTTTACTAAAAACATAAACGAAATTGATTACAAAAGAGTTGATGTATTACCTGCTAACCTGAAATCGGTTGGTGTTGATGTTAGGGATGTACACTCTTTAACCGGCAGTATAGCCAGTCAGATTCCATTAAGGTCGAACGGTACCAATCCATACACTGGTATTTATTTATTAAGCAACAGCAGTGGTAAAAAAGGATATTCGTATAATTTTACCGTTTCTTTAGACAAGGCCTGGAACAACAACTGGGCGGTTAATGCCAATTATTCGTATGGTAATTCTATCGTGCTGAATGAAGGTACCAGCTCCCAAAACAACTCCCAATGGCGTTTTATGGAAACAGTAAACGGGCGTAATAACCAGGGCCTTTCAACCAGCGATTTTGATGTCAATCACAGGATCAATGCCTACGCTTCCAAGAAATTTACTTACCTGAAAGGGCTGTTGGCAACAACCATTTCGTTGGTGTATAACGGACAAAGTGGTAACCCATACAGTTATGTATTGAACAGGGGTTTAGTGAGGGATCTGGATAACTTTGAAACCAACGACCTGATCTATATACCTACTAAAACAGAATTGAACAGTATGGTTTTCTTGTCCAACACAACCGGCGGTGTAACTTATACGCCGCAACAACAGCGCGATCTGTTTGATGCCTATATTGATAACGACAAATATCTGAAAAAACACCGCGGCCAGTATGCTGAGCGCAACGGTGCCCGTACGCCATTTACCCATGTGGTTGACCTGAAATTACAACAGGATGTGAATTTGAAATTGGGAAGTAAAACTTACCAGTTACAGATCACCTACGATATATTCAACTTAACCAACCTGATCAGCAGGGATGCCGGTAAGCAATATTTTGTTACGAACGATCAGTTCACGATCCTCGACTTTACCGGTTATGTAAGTGGAACTAATTTAACGCCGCAGTACCGGTTTACACCGCCAGCTGGTGGCTCACCATACAACCTTTCTGATGGTGTATTTAACAGCTCAAGGTGGTCGAGCCAGTTAGGTATCAGATTAAGTTTCTAAGTAAAATAAATTACATTAAAAAGGCTGTCAAAAGTGACAGCCTTTTTTTATTTTGTCATTTCGACCGTTGGGGAGAAATCTGTATTGTATATAAAAACAGGTTTGGGGTAAAAATTACGATTCACGAAACAGCTATCAACGCTATGTTAAACGTATACCGGTCCTCAGGGAGTTGAACAAATCAAAATAAATCTGCAATAAATTATTGAGGACCAAAACCCCATTTCAGGAAAGCCGGGAAAGCACTGGCCCAGGTAGGTACATCGTGCCGGCCATCCGGTAACTCCAGGTATTCGATCGATTCCTTTCGGCTGTATCCTTTCTTAACCAGGATATCGATAAAACTCAAGGTATCATCTATTGAATCGATAATGCCATTATTATTTCTGTCATTGGTTTCATCCAGGGTTCCTACTTCAAAAAAGAATTTCAACCAGGGATATACATTAGGATCGTCGGCTACCTGCCGGTGCATGATCCGATTTACAGTTTCATCAAAATCTTCATCATCCTGGTCCTTATCACGCCACCACAACGAGCCGCTGAATACACCCACTTTGTTGAATTCCCGGGGATGGTTCCAAACCATATCGAGCGCACACAAACCGCCCAGCGAAAAACCGGCAAAACATTTTTCCCTGAAAGAATAAATAAATAAGGTTTTGCGGATATAGGGCATCACTTCCTCCAGAATAAATCGGTTGTATAGCGCAGCCTTGGCACCCCTGCCCTTGTAATCCAGGATTTTAGCCGTACCATACTCGTTTTTGCGATCCTTTGAGCAATGTATACCCACACAAAAAGGTTGTTGATCAATTTTTCGGAGTATAGGTTATCCAAAATATCTTCAAAAGCCATGGTCACCAGATCCTGGCCGTCGTTAACCAGCAAAAGACTTAAAGTAGCGGGATTTACTGATGCCGGAGGATAATATAGATCAATTTTCACTTCGCGCCTTAAAAAAGCTGAAGTAACAAGGTGATTCTCTACTAAAATATTGGCTGCCCTAATGGTTGACATATGTACAAAAATACGAAAATAGGGACTACTTTTGCAGCGCCTGTTTAATTTAATAACAGCCTTTTTTAAAGCAAATCGGTTAAAATGAAAATATGATTTGTTTTATTGACCGCGAAAAAATATATTTGAAACAGCTTCAAAACAACAATCAAAACTAAATAACAAACGGCTATGAAGAAAATCGGTGTTTTATTCGGAAAAGAAAGAAGTTTCCCTGAGGCATTTATTGAAAGGGTGAACAGTAAAAAAATTGAAGGTGTGATGGCTGAAGCCGTTCGCATTGATAAAGTGATGCAGGGCGAGCCTTCGGGCTATGCGGTAATTTTTGACCGTATATCTCAGGATGTTCCCTTTTACAGGGCTTACTTAAAAAATGCAGCGCTTTGCGGCACTACCGTAATTAATAACCCCTTTTGGTGGAGTGCAGATGAAAAATTCTTTAATAACTGCCTGGCCACTAAAATTGATGTACCCGTACCGAAAACAGTTATTTTACCATCAAGAGACCTTCCTGCCGATACCAGCGAAGAATCATTCAGTAACCTGGCTTATCCCATGGATTGGGAGGGCATTTTCAATTATATCGGGTTCCCGGCTTACATGAAACCCTTTTCGGGTGGCGGCTGGAAAAGCGTTTACCAGTTGAACAGCATGGAAGAGTTTTTGAAAAACATGCAGAAACCGAGCAACTGGTGATGATGCTGCAGGAAGAAATTAAATTCGATGAGTACTACCGTTGCTATTGCATCGGCGGAAAATATGTGCGCATCATGCCATACGAACCCCGTAACCCGCATCACCTGCGTTATGTAGCCGATTTTAAACCCGATGCCGAACGATACAAATTGATGGAAGATATCGTGCTGCGCATATGTCATTACCTGGGCTATGATTTTAATACCGTTGAACTGGCTCTGCGGGATGGTGTACCGTATGCCATTGATTTTTGTAACCCCGCACCCGATGCGGAAGTAAGCAGTGTTGGTCAGGAAAATTTTGACTGGGTAGTGGAAACCGCCGCCACCTATGCCATTGAAAAAGCACTGGAGCATAATGACAACATCGATAATTTAACCTGGGGCGATTACATCAAAAATAGCGCTGCCAAAAAGAAACTCTATAAATAAGCATTCATGGCAAACCTATCTTATAAGCATTTTACACTGGGTATCGAAGAAGAATACATGGTGATTGACCCCGAATCCAGGGAACTGAAAAGCCATGACCAGAAAATTGTGCATGAAGGCCAAAAGGTGATCAAAGACAAAGTGAAAGCCGAGATGCATCAGGCCGTTGTGGAAGTGGGTACTGATATCTGCCAGGATATTGACGAAGCCCTGGTTGATGTGGGCACGTTGCGAAAAACCATCAGCGGTATTGCCGATGAATTGGGGCTTTGGATCGGCGCTTCCGGCACACATCCATTCAGCCATTGGGAGCGTCAGTTAATAACCGAACATGTTCGGTACAATGAGATCATTAACGAATTGCAGGAAGCCGCCAGGAGTAATTTAATTTTTGGCCTGCATGTTCATGTAGGTATGGAAAATAGGGAGATGGCTATTCATATCGCCAACTCGGCCCGGTATTTTTTACCTCATATTTATGCATTGAGTACCAACTCTCCTTTTTGGGAGGGAAGAACAACCGGTTATAAATCTTTTCGCACCAAGGTATTCGATAAGTTTCCCCGAACCGGTATACCCGATTATTTCGACAGCATTGAAGCTTACGATAACTATGTCAAGTTGCTCGTTAAAACCAATTGTATCGACAATGCTAAAAAATATGGTGGGATCTTCGGGTACACCTTTTTCAATACCGTTGAGTTCAGGATCTGTGATGTACCCATGACGGCACAGGAAACCATTACCATTGCCGCGCTATTCCAGGCCATTTGTGCCAAGATCTATAAGTTACGCAGCCAGAACCTGAATTTCATGATGTATTCGAGGGCGCTGCTCAATGAAAACAAATGGCGGGCCGGTCGTTATGGTATTGATGGCAGCCTGATCGATTTTGGAAAAGAAACGGAAGTAAATACGCGTATCTTGATTTACGAATTACTCGATTTCATTGATGACGTGGTTCCCGACCTCGGAAGTCGCCATGCTATCAGTAATGTACATAATATGCTGGAAACAGGCACCGGCGCCGACAGGCAGTTAAAAGTATTTGAAGAAACCCGTAACCTGGTGGATGTGGTGGACCTGATACATAATGAATTTTTAAAGGGATTGTAGTTTGACGGGAAACAATTAATTCCTATCTTTGCCCTCCAAAAAAATGGCTGCTTAGCTCAACTGAATAGAGCATCCCGGCCATGGGTCGGGAAGGTTTTAGGTACGAATCCTAACACGAATTGAAATAAAAATGGCTGCGTAGCTCAACTGAATAGAGCATCTGACTACGGATCAGAAGGTTTTAGGTTTGAATCCTAACGCGGTCACCAGTAAAAAAAGCACTTAGGAGTCCTTCCTTAGTGCTTTTTTATTTTTGATACACAATTTGCAACACACCGGCTCTCATTTGCATGGGTACTACTTTGTGTTTATAAAATAAACCGCTTTTTTCATCATTGCTGTCAATAATACTTTTCACTTTCATCATACCTCTGCCACTTTAATTTATCTGGTTCTTTAATTTTCCGATAATTACCGGGCCCACCGCTCCACTGTAATCAACCAGCGAACAAAATCGATAACTATGTAATCGGTCTTTTAAACGCTCCAATTGCGGGTCATAATACGGTCGCTCAACGCGGTAACCCGTGAGTAATTTAATCAGGTCATAATTGTTAAAGGGTCCGGCTTCCATAAAATTCATGTATTTGGAAAATCCGCCCGGCACATTATCTTCCGCATCGATCAGCGGGATACCATGGCGTTCATAATGTTTAATACTATGTATCCCGTCAAGGGTTTCCTGAAGTTTTTTATTCAAATTCTGCTTAAATAAAATGGTCAGTTCCTCCTCTTCTTCTTTTCTTAATTCGGGATCCATTAATAGTACAAGATGAACCATCTTGTCTGTGATCAGGTATCCCACGATACTTATAGCAACAATCCTGTCCCGTTCTGTTTTTACGTCCTCAATTTCGTAAGTGCTTCGCTCCGGATCCGTACAATGATTAAACGCATCGGCAATGATCATTTTATATTCTTCTTCCCGAAATTCATGGCGCCAGTCGCCAATGGTTAAGGACAGGCGGGGCAAATCCAATACATACCTGTCGTATTTTTTTGCATCAACTTCTATCATTACGTATTTTTTTACAGATCACCGGTGTTCGCTAAATTTTTACATTCAATGTTCTATTCTCTTTTTTAAACGCTCTGCGCAAACCGGTCATTAATTCCTTTTCGGTCACTACGGTATGGCCCCGGCTTATAGCAGCCCCGGCACAGTATCGAAGAATATTGACAATGGATCCTCCTGACAATTCAAACTCCTCTGCAATTTGATTCAGATCAATTACAGGATCCAGCTTGCAGGTATCGGAAAACGTACCCTTCCAAAGTTTAAGCCGCTCTTCCTTGCCGGGCATATCAAAATGAACAATAGCCTGAAATCTCCTGCTAAAAGCTTCGTCTATATTGTCTTTAAAATCAGAAGCCAGGATCACGATGCCCGGATAATCTTCAACTCGTTGTAACAGATACGCCACTTCCTGATTGGCATACCGGTCGTTGGATGAATGGGTTTGTGTTCTTTTACCAAAAAGAGCGTCGGCTTCATCAAAAAACAAGATCCAGTTTTTATCTTTTGCGATATCGAAAACTTTTGATAGATTTTTTTCGGTTTCACCAATGTATTTCGACACCGCCATACTCAGGTCAACCCTATACACTTCCCTGCCTGAAGCCTTCCCCAGTATGGTTGCAGCAAGCGTTTTACCCGTTCCGGGCGGGCCGTAAAACAGGGCCCGGTAGCCAGGCTTCAATCTTTTAGCAAGCCCCCAGTCTTCCATCAGAGTTTGTCCATGCTCGATCCATGTACTTATCTCGTTTAATTGTTCCATTACCTGATCGCTTAGTACTATATCCTCCCATTCCATATTGGTAGTGATCCGCCGGGCCGGAAAACTGGCAGTGTTTTCAACCTGTAAAAATTCACCCGTTAAAAAATAATGGAACCAGTGTTCGTTTAAGATCAGCATGCCATCTAACCTGGGAGATAAGATTCCGGCTCATCCAATATGATTACCTGTTCTTTCAGTAACACATGCTGCTTTGATAGTACATCCAAAACCTCGTACCTTATTTCGGGATTGGTGGCGGTTACCAAAAAACAAAACGTTTGCCCGGTGGGTAAAAATCCGCTGTGATTTTTGTCAACCAGCCCGCCAAATTCGGTAAAGCCTCTGTCGTACATTTGGTTTTTCCCAAAAAGGATATCCAGCACTTCCGGTTTAAAATGTGGAGCCATCGCCAACACCAATGCTAATCTGGCATACACATTCAAACCCCATTTTTTTACCATCATGGCGTATGGTGTATCCATTTTTGCCAGATCGGGCACCGGAATATCGAGCCAATGTTGCTGATGGCCTTCCTGCATCAGGTACGACTTGACCACCTGGTTCACGACGTCCTGTAACCAATCCATTTCTTTGTTCAGGCATTTTATGTTTTCATCATTATCCATAGTTCAAAAAAAGTTTATTGAGGTCTTCCAAATTCGCATCTCCCCATTTAAAATAAAGCAAAGCCGTATTGGGATTCAATTCATTTGCCTGCAGCATATCCAGTAATATGGCGTGCTCTGTGAACGGAATTTCAACACTGTTGTCTATATCCATAAAAAAATCATATTCAAAAAAATCCGTCGCCCAGCCAGGCCTCCCCTGTCTTTCGCTGATCAGGCTGCTGATAAATGGATGTACTTGATCATCCTGCACCTGCAGTTTTTTTGCTTTAAAAAAAACGGGCTTCGGCTTGTCCTCCCGGTGATAATACTCTATGTCTTTCGACTGAATGGTTTTAGCCGATTCGTGCCCGAAAATATCGACCAGTCCATAATTCTGTACGTCAGTTGCGATCTCCAGTTCACCACTATTCGACCCGCCAATGGCGAGGGTCCAGTCGGACGTTGTTGCGGTTTCGGTTACCAGGTACAGTTCCCGGAAGGAATAGACCGTTTGGGTTAACTTAATGATTAACTGTTGTTGCAGATCAACCCAATTCATGATCTTTACTGCCGTGGGTTGGTTCCCTTTAAAAATGAAAGCACCATATTCGTCAAAACTCAGCAACAGTTTACTATATTCAAAATCATTTCCGGCAGCCCCCTCGCCCATCATGCGGCCCGAGTTTGCCTTCTTTACGTTCTCACTGAATTGCCATCCGGCCGGGTTTTGCGAAATTCCATATTTAAACACAACGTCTTCGCGGTTGACCAATCCGCCGCGAAAAATATTGCCCAGCACAATTATATTCCCGTTTCTGATCTGAAAAAAATCGCCCGGAAAAAATAACTGCCCTGCCGGTTGAGTGGGCATGAATCCACCCGTTTTCATATAAAACGTGCGGTAAAACTTTTGAAATAATTTATCCATACTATAGCATTTTCTAAAAGATACTCTTTAAAAGTGAAAAAAAATACTTATGCTGATTTAATTATCATGAAGCCAGCGCTGCTGCGTTACCGGCAGCCAATCCTTTCTGCAGGGAAATTAGTTTAACCTGTGCCTTATTCATTTGGAATTCGGCATGATTAAGCTGCCCGGTAATATTTTGTACAGCTTTTATCGCATGTTCATACTTCTCTTTATCACCGGATAAAGCAGAAAACAAAAGTCCACCCAAAGAAGTTGCGGTGCAGGCCTCCGGATCAAATGGCTTATTGTTATCTGCATTAACAGGCGAACCGGTTAAAGATGTAAACAGTCTGGCAGCCTGGTTTGTAGCCCATTTATTGGCCGATAATGATTCCATATTTCTGGCCTGGGCTGCAAAACTTGATTGCAGTGCCACCAGGGTAAGACCAATCGCGTTTTTTGCATCGGAGCCTGCTTTACCGATCATGCTTACCAAATTGTCGGAAATAAGCGGATTCAGCGCCTTTTTGCGAACAACCAGGTTTCCCAACTTATGTAATACTTCCGTAGTATAAATAAGCTTGTTAATCAATGTGCTCATATGAACTGCCAACTTATCGGTCAATAGGTTTGCATCTCTGGATTCACTAAAGGATAAATTTGAGTTTTTGCAAAGATCAAATACAGTGCGGGCCAGTTCATCAAAAACTGTCTTGGTATTCAGCGAGTGGTCGCGGTTTTTTTCGGCAGCTGCTAACGAAGACTGGAATCCTGACAATTTATCTGTGAGCGAAATTACTATTGCCTGATATTGTTCCAGTTTAAATTGGGCGTCAAGTATCTCAATGGTTAGGGCATCCAGTTCTGCTTTTTTTAGTTCATTAATTCCATACTTTAATGCTACAGTTGCTGCACTGATCACAGTTGCTGTACCGGAATCAGTTTTTATTTTATTTGTTGCCATAATTTTACTATTTATATTTTAAACAATTAGTTATCATTAAGGTGAAAAGGCGTTGACTCACTAAAGTCACTCAAGCTGTTTGTAAAGCTCGCGGATTGTTCTTTATCAATGGATACAGATAAAATAACGGGAAGATAGGTTCTGGCACTGCTCAACCCGTTTCCGAAATTGTCGGTTGTTGAGTCTGTAATCGTAAATCCGTCATCAGTAGCAGTTCCGTTATCGATCGTTGTATAGTTGGCAGGTGAAACCTGTTCGGCCAGAACCAGGTTAAATTCAAATTCTGGTAGTATCCCGTTATCGCCCAGCTGTAGAAACAAACATCTGTATTCAACGCTTCCCTTGTCTGCTTTTGGTTCTGTTACTTTAAATTTTATAGTTTTAGGTTTACCTTTTACAGAAGCACAGGCTGCAATTGAAGTAGCTTTAGCCAGGTAACTCGTCAGCTTAAATGGAATGGAGGGAGCTGTGAGGAAATTCTCATAATTATTCAAATATTTTTTATATTCCTCGTGGTAAACTGCCAAAACAAAAACCACGTAGTTTGTTCCCGGCCCGATCTTTTCACCATCCGTATCAGTGAGATCAGTAGCAGAATAAATTCTGCTAAACATGCCACCGGTAAATACAGTCGTATCAATCGCCTTAAAAGAACCATTGGTATTCTGTATGATAGATTCAGCCCTGCTTATCGAAAAAGTAGATTTACGAAACGCTTTTACTACAAATAAGTAGTATTGCTGCACGTGTCCTGATAACCCGGTGCCGGAAGCTCCGTCAGTACCGAACGGGTTGGTCAATGGCTTAAAACAAACGTTGAATTGACTGCCCTCGTTGCCTTTGGCAGGAATAGCCTCTAATCCGAGGTTGAGCCCATTGTTCGTTGAAGTACAGGCATCGGTGGCAGCCGATTGAATGGCGTTGCTATCGAGGTAATTGCCGTCGGCTAATTTTGTTTGCGCAATGGTGCCAGCCAGGGCTATATTCTCAGTTACCACTTCCTGCGATATATTATCGTAATCTGCTGAAACCACTTTCAATAAACTATCCATAGTTGCATCTGCAATTTTCGCATTTTCCAAAACGGCAGATGCAGAAACTTTTGAGGCTGCTATTGATGCTTCCATCCCAATCTGAGAAACAAACTCTGAACTATAGGCTGTGTCTGAAATTAATTTATTTACCTCACTAGTCAACAAAGATAATTCGTCATCAATTTGAGTGGCATTTACCAGGTTATCGATGCTACCGATATCGCTTGCCAACCTAACAATAGCTGCCGCTGCCACCTGCACATTGGCTGCAGCTATAGCTGAGTTACTAACCGTTTGCTGTTGATATTGGTTTGCCTGCGTAGCCGACAACAACATGTTTCTGGAAATACTACCGTCAACAACAGCCTGAGCTTTGACCGATTCTTTATAAAGTTGTAAAACCTTTGCTTCTGCCAGCTTATCAGCCGCTGAAAGGCTGTCTCCCTGGGTGTAATATCGGGTAAACAGTGCCGCATTTGTTTTTGAAGAAATTCTCATCAGATCTTCCCATTGGTTCTGCAAAGATGCAATCACCGCCGCTTGCAAATTTTCGTTGTAAGAATTCATAATTATGATTTTAAAATGTTCGCAAATATTATTCAAATGCAGTTTTAACAAATCCGGATTATTGACTGCTGTCAATTTTACTATTGTTGGTATAAAATATCATTTAATTTTTTAATAATTCCAGTTTACATGCAATGGTTTTGCCATCCAGGGGTATTTAATAATGGAAAAAGAAAACGGCGCCTGGTTTAACAGGATATCATAAGCTCTTTTTTCCACAATGAGTTCCCACTTGTCCGCATGCCCGGTTAGAATGCCATCTCTTACGAGCCAGTTGCCCCGAAAGCCATCAACCGAAGTATCCCCAATAACCGCCCAATGATCAATGGCTGCTTTGATCAACCCTTCAATCAATTGTATTTGCTCTTCTGTTATCTCAATATCCTCTGTTATCGGATGTTGAACCGGAAAGCCACAGAGCACCTTATTCAGTGGCAAATACACTTCTTCTGTGTGGCTTATACCTGTTGCCAGGAATTGCAGATAATGCACCGCCGCATCTTGTGTTTTCAAATTTAAAAACTCCTTTTCGCGAAGCAATCCCAGCCGCTCAAATAATATTTCGAAATAGTTGTTCAACATAACCAAGCCGGCATTTTTTACAACGATCCCATTTTCAAAATGATTCTTGTCCATTTTTATCTGTTTTAATGTAAGCTGTTACCCCTGGTTATTATTCAGTCAAAATCCCTTGCCGTTATTCAGAAATAAACTCCAATTTAACGTAACCCCTACGCCGAATTCCTCCACGCATTGATTATACCAAACGAACATCGCATCACCAGCTTGCCAAATACCTCACGTTGCGGATTTTCAATTAATTTTTCTTCCATTTCACGAACCCGGGTGATCGCATATTGCTGAATGGTTACCAGCGGCAATACAATTCGTTCATGCAGCTGTATCTACGATTGCTCAACCGGTTATTCAACCATTGATTTTGTTTAATACATGATAAATAAATAGCAGGCAGGTTAAAATATGCTAAATACTTTATTTCAACAAATAACAATTTAATTCTGTTTCGAAAGGGTAAATCATCATCCCTTTTCCTGCTGTAACCGGTCAGGTACTGGTCTTTCTGCGAATTTGAAAAATGATACCGTTAAAATAATTATTTTATTTGCTAAATTATTTAGTATTTTTGAGATAGGCAGCATACGGCCTGATTAATATGACAGGTACAAAAGCAGATATCATGGCGCAACTAAAAAGGGATATACTCCCTGTAGCGTTAACCCAATCACCGGTGAACAGAACTGTACTCAATACCAGGCTCGGTTCTATAATAACTGCATTTCCTGATAATAATTTTCCCATTTCAGCTATTCATGAATTTATTTTATCGGGCCCCGAAGACATGTCGGCAACCACCGGTTTTATTTCCGGTTTACTGGCTTCTTTAATGCCCGATACCGGGGTTTCGATCTGGATCAGTTCTAAAAACGCCATCTTCCCGCCGGCTTTACGATCTTTTGGTATAAAACCGGATAAGATCATTTTCATCCGGTTAAGAAAAGAAAAAGAAATCTTATGGGCTATGGAAGAAGCCTTGAAATGCAAAGGGCTCACTGCCGTGATCGCAGAAGTATCCGATTTACATTTTACGGCTTCCCGAAGGCTTCAGTTAGCTGTTGAAAAAAGCCAGGTAACCGGCTTTATCCTGCATCATGATCCTAAAACTTTACAAACCACGGCCTGCAATACCCGATGGAAAATCAAGTCCCTGCCCGGCCAAATCAAAAACAAAATGCCCGGCGTAGGTCATCCCTGCTGGCATATCGAATTATTAAAAGTGAGAAATGGCAGTCCTGGCAACTGGCAAATAGAATTTGTTGCCGGCCAGTTCAGGCAAATCTCCCAAATGGCTGCCCTTACACCGGAACTAAGAAAAAAAACCGGCTAAGATGCAAAAACGTTTTTTAGCCATATGGTTCCCTTATCTCCGAACGGATTGGTTTGCACGGCGTCAACCGGAATTGAAAGATATTCCATTTGTTTTGTCTTTGCCCGATCATGGTCGGATGATCATAACAGCAACCAACCCCATCGCCCAAATGCAACATATTGAAACAGGTATGACTGTTGCAGATGCCAGAACGTTGGTGCCTTCCCTGCAGGTACTGGATGATAAACCCGAAATAACAGAATCCCTGCTAACCAACATGGCAACATACTGCATCCGGTACACCCCTGCAGTTGCCATTGATCCACCCAAAGGGTTGATACTTGACGTATCGGGCTGTACCCACCTTTGGGGTGGAGAAGACAAATACATGGCTGATATTCACAAACGTTTTCAGGATTTCGGTTTCCAAAACCAGGTAGTCATTGCAGACACTATTGGCGCAGCCTGGGCCTTTGTTCATTTTGGTAAAAATATGTTCGCGTATACCGGAACCCGGCAAAAAGAGGCGTTGCTTGTATTACCGCCGGCTGCCCTTCGGCTGGAAAAGGAAACCGTAGAAAGACTGGAAAAACTGGGGCTTCGTACCGTCAACCATTTTATCAATATGCCTCAAACTGCCTTGCGGCGACGTTTTGGAAAACATATGCTGATGCGGTTGAACCAGGCATTGGGTAATGAAGAAGAAGGCTTTATCCCGGTACAACCCATTGAACCCTACCAGGAACGCCTGCCCTGTTTAGAACCGATCGTTACCGCAAAAGGAATTGAAATCGCCTTGCAAAAATTACTGGATACAATTTGCCACCGACTGGAACTTGAACAAAAAGGACTTCGGTTGGCCCGTTTCAGTGGCTTTCGCATGGATGGTAAAATTGAAATGATTGAAATAGGAACCAACCGGCCAACGGGTAACCCCAAACATCTGTTTACCTTATTTGAAATAAAAATCGACAGCATAGAACCTGACCTGGGAATAGAATTATTTATGCTGGAAGCTTTGCGGGTTGAAAACCTGCCCAGGGCACAGGAAAAACTATGGGAAGATAATACCGGGATCACCGATACGCAGCTGGCCGAATTACTCGACCGTTTAGCCATAAAGATCGGAGGCCATAATATACAGCGATATCTGCCGGCCGAACATTATTGGCCCGAACGCTCTTTTATGGCAGCCGGCTCTGTCATGGAAAAATCAGCAACTAACTGGCAAGTACAAAGGCCAAGACCACTCTATCTCTTATCAAACCCAAATCCCATTGAAGTAACAGCCCCGATACCCGATTATCCGCCGATGTTATTCAGGTATAAAGGAAAACTTCATAAAATAGTAAAAGCGGATGGGCCCGAACGTATTGAAACCGAATGGTGGTTGCAGCAAGGCCTGCACCGCGATTATTATACCGTAGAAGATACAGCAGGCTGCCGCTATTGGTTATTCCGGTCGGGCCACTACGACAGTACCAGATCTTACCAATGGTATGTACATGGATTTTTTGCATAATCAGGTTAAACCAACAGGCCAATAAGTAATGTAAACATGAAAGAAGAAAAAGAACAAAGAAGTATTGAAGTACTGCTTCCTCTCCCACAGGAGATGGAAAAAGATGCTGATGTTATGCATTATACCGAATTACAGGTAACCACTAATTTCAGCTTTTTGCGAGGGGCTTCCCATCCCGAGGAAATGGTAGAACAGGCTATTGCGTTGGGTTATAAAGAGATTGCGATCGCCGATCATAATACACTCGCCGGTATCGTGCGGGCACATGGGGCTGCAAAAAAAAATGGCAGCCGGATCATTGTGGGTTGCCATCTCGATCTGCTTGATGGTCCTTCCCTGCTGGCCTATCCAACCAACGTTACTGCTTATTCGCAATTGTGTAACCTGCTCACCCTGGGTAATCGCAGGGCCGAAAAAGGATCCTGTCATATATATAAAGAAGATGTATTCTGCCATCACCCCGGCATGAAATTAATTTTGGTTCCCCCGGTCAGTTTAAATGAGCAATTCAACTTTGATGACACATTTATATCCAATGCCCATGAATATAAACAGATTTTCGGTAATGATCTGTATATCGCCGCCACCCGCCATTACCAGGGAGATGATATCAAATACCTGTACCGCATCGCACAATTATCAGCGGAGTTAAAAATTCCCATGGTGGCTACAAACAATGTACATTATCATGAGCCCGAGCGGCGTCAATTGCAGGATATACTGACCTGTATCCGGGAAAAATGTACGATTTATTCTGCCGGATTTCGATTACACCCAAATGCAGAAAGATATATAAAGTCGAATGATGAAATGCACCGTTTATTCAGGCAATATCCCGAAGCCATGGTAAGCACCCGGGACATTGCTGACGCCTGTACCTTTTCACTGGATGAATTAATATATGAATACCCCGAAGAAATTACAACAGAAGGGCGTACCCCGCAGGAAGAATTAACCCTGCTCACCTGGCAGGGTGCTGCAGAAAAATATGGTAAAAATATTCCGGATAAAATAACGGCTTCCATAAAATATGAACTGGATTTTATTAAAGAAATGAATTATGCGGCTTATTTTTTAACCGTTCATGATATCGTTCGGTTTGCCCGGCAACAAAAAATTCTTTGCCAGGGACGGGGCTCTGCTGCCAACTCAACGGTTTGTTATTGTTTGGGTATCACCTCTGTTGATCCCACTAAATTTGAATTACTGTTTGAACGTTTTATTTCTTCTGCCCGAAATGAACCGCCCGATATTGATGTTGATTTTGAACACGAACGGCGTGAAGAGGTTATCCAATACATCTACCAGAAATATGGCCGCGACCGGGCCGCCATTGTTGCCACGGTTACCCAACTACATCAAAAAGGTGCTATCCGCGACGTGGGAAAAGCCATGGGGCTTTCTGCTGACACCATAACCAATTTGTCGGGTTCTATCTGGGAATTTACCGAAGACTGGTTTGATGGAAAACAATTATCAGACCTTGGTTTTGATGCAGGCGACAAACAGCTGCTAAAAGTGCTGCAGCTAACCCGGGCGTATATGGGCTTTCCCAGGCAGTTGGGCCAGCACACCGGCGGCTTTGTAATTACCCGTGGCAAATTATCCGACCTCTGCCCTATTCTGAATGCCCGTATGGAAGACAGAACCTGTATTGAATGGAATAAGGATGATATTGATGCGCTTGGGTTTATGAAGATCGATGTACTCGCATTGGGCATGCTTACCTGCATTCGCAAAGCCTTTGACCTGGCAAAATCACATTATACCCTTGATCTTACTTTAGCGAATATCCCGCAGGATGATCCGGCGGTTTATGATATGATCTGCCAGGCCGATACCATTGGTGTTTTCCAGATCGAAAGCAGGGCGCAACAATCGATGTTGCCTCGCCTGAAACCCCGAACTTTTTATGACCTGGTTATTGAAGTAGCTATCGTAAGGCCCGGGCCCATTCAGGGCGATATGGTGCATCCCTATCTGCGCAGGAGAAATGGAGAAGAACCGGTAGAATATCCATCCAGGGAATTGGAAGAAATTCTCAGCCGTACATTAGGTGTTCCCTTATTTCAGGAACAGGCTATGAAAATTGCCATTGTTGCTGCCGGCTTTACCCCGGCCGAAGCCGATGAACTTCGCAGAAGTATTGCCACATTTAAAACAACCGGTTCGGTTACTAAATTTGAGAAAAAGCTGGTAAACGGCATGTTGACAAATGGGTACACGCTGGAATATGCCAAACGGGTCTTTAAACAACTGGAAGGTTTTGGAAGCTATGGTTTTCCCGAAAGCCATGCCGCCAGTTTTGCCTTATTGGTTTATATTTCTTCCTGGATAAAATGTTATTACCCCGATATCTTTGCCTGTGCGATACTCAATAGTTTACCCATGGGCTTTTATCAACCGGCACAACTCATTGCAGATGCCCGGAAACATGGGGTTGACATAAAACCGGTTGATATCAATTTTCAAACTGGGATAATAAACTGGAAGAAATATCCGGTAAATACCATGCCTTACGTCTGGGTTTCCGGTTGATAAAAGGAATACGTCAGGAAGATGTGGCGGTACTGGTTTCGAACAGGATAAAATTTTATGAAACCATAAACGAATTGCGTGATATCCCTTTATCCGAATCAGTATTGGAAAGATTGGCTGATGCAGATGCGTTCAGATCCATTGGCCTCGACCGCCGGGAAGCCTTATGGGAAGTTTCAACAAAAGACCGTCCGCTGGTTCTTTTTTCCGGTCAGCCTGCTGCCGATGCATTGTGCGAAAACATAGCCTTACCCGTTATGCCGGAATCCGAGCAGGTTGTTCACGATTATGCGGCTACATCTTTTTCTTTAAAAGCACACCCGGTTAGTTTTGTAAGAGAAAAACTGGATCAGTTAAACATTACGCCTGCTGCCAATTTATCTAACTTAAAAAATGGCGATTCAGTTAAGGTGGCCGGCCTGGTTCTCGTTCGGCAAAGGCCCGGCACAGCAAAAGGCGTTTGTTTTATGACGATTGAAGATGAGACCGGTATTGCCAACCTGGTGATCTTTGAAACCGGGTTTGAAAAATTCAGAAAAGAAATCATTCGATCAAAACTTATTATGGTGGCAGGTAAGGTTCAAATGGAAGGAGAAGTTATTCATGTGATCGTTAATCAATGTCATGATTTTACAAGGTTATTAAAAACCCTCACCGCTACTAAAGAAGAGGATTTTCCTGTGCTGACCTTATCCCGTGCCGATGAAAGATCAATTCCTCCATCGATGGATAAACAGGCCCAGGCAAAAACCCTGGCCAGGAATAATGTTTTTCCGGGAGGAAGGAATTTTAAATAATTAGTCACTGTCATTTCGACCGAAGTGAGAAATCTATCATGATAAAAAATATAGATTTCTCTCCCGATAATTTCGGGATAAAAATAACAAACAAAAAACGTCCTCCGCAGCTACGGAGGACGTTGACCTTATAAAGTAATTACTAACGGTTCTTATCTTACGATCACCATCGGGAACTGTGCCCTTTCGGTTTCATTATAGATCTCCAGGAAGTAGGTACCGGCTGCCAGCTCAGGCATCGCCATCGGTATCACCGAACCATAACGCAGACCCGTAATATGCTGCGAACGGTATACCCTGCCGATCGCATCGATCACCCGTACATTGAACTCACTATAAATATCGCTGTTGAAGCGGATATTAAAGTAACCACTGTTCGGGTTTGGATAGATCCGGATCGCTGTCGCAAATATATTGTGACGCTCCTTACAATCATTAACCGTAATATTAAAGTAACTGGTTTGTGTACAACCATTGCCATTGGTGAAGCTATAGCGCAACACATGTACGCCCAATCCGGCCGACGTGGCCGAGAAGGTATTGCCCGTTACACCAGTACCCGACCAGGTTCCGCCTGCAGGACTAACCTTCAATATCACAACCGTATCGGTTAAACATACCCGTGGTGGTACATTATCAAACACAATATTAGGTAATGGATTGACCGTGATCGTGAACGATCTGCTTGCCCCTGTACAGGTAATACCTGCGTTGGTATAGGTTGGCGTTACCGTGATCGTGGCCGTTATCGGCGACAGCGTTGCATTGATCGCTACAAATGCCGGTACCGTGCCGATGCCGCTGGCACCCAGCCCGATCGTGGTATTGTTATTAGTCCAGGTATATACCGTGCCCGTTACCGCACCGCTAAATGGTACCGCCACCGTGGTATTGCCCGCACACAGCGTTTGATTGGCCGGCTGGTTAACCGTTGGTGTAGGTTGAACCGTGATCGTAAAGCTTACCGTGGTGCCACCACAACCCGTTGAGTTTGATGTAACCGTGATGGTGGCCGTTTGTACCGTGGCCGTGGCATTGGTAGCCACAAAGCTTGGGATATTACCCGTACCTGATGCCGCAAGACCTATCGACGTGTTGTTGTTCGTCCAGCTATAGGTTGTTCCCGGAGGTAAGCCCGTAAATACTACCGCTGACGTATTTGCACCATTGCATACCAACTGGTTGCCCGGCTGATCCATCACGGCACTTGAATTTACCGTAATGGTACCCGTTGCTGATACCGATCCGCAACCACCCATCAGGTTCACCGTGTAGTTGAACACACCGACCGCTGTTGGCGTTCCGCTGATCGTGGCCACATTGGCTGCCCAGTTACCACTTACTCCCGGAGGTAATCCGCTGAAGCTGGCTCCCGTTGCTCCCGTTGTATTGTAAATGATCGGTACGATCGGCGTAAACTGACATACCGTTTGGTTATTGGAACCTCCGCCCGGTAACAGGTAATCCAGTACAATGCGGTAATCTGCCACCTGGCCATTAGCTATATTGGTTACCAGGAAGTTGATATTGGCATTGCCCGGTGCTGTAAATGACCATACAATCGTATTGCCTACCGCTACACTTGATCCCGGATCACCCAGCCAGTTAGTACAAAGCGCAGCCAGGTTTACAGGTCCATTGTACGCCGCTACAAAACTGAAGTTTGGATTGGCATTGGGTATACTGTAGGTTACCGTTACGCACTGTGGCGTTGGCAGCGGGTTGGTCCAGGTTAAGATGTCGTACTGGAACGTGCCTCCAAGTGGTGCCGTACAGGTGCCCGGTACCGCACAGGTCTTGGGTACTCCATCCCGGAACGAACGCAGGTTGGTCGTTGGATCGGTATTGTTGATCTGACCCGTCAATGTGGTCGAAGCAGGTGTGCCACCTGCCGTCAGCACAATCGTATTGTTCGGATTAACCGTGATCGTAAAGCTCATCGTTGGGCCTGTACAGGTTACACCGCCTGCAATAAATATCGGAGTTACCGTTACCGTAGCTACTACCGGTGTTATACCGGCATTCAGTGCGGTAAAGCTTGGGATATCTCCCACACCGGCTGCACCCAATCCAATCGATGGCTGGTTGTTCGTCCAGGTATAGAAGGCACCACTGGCCGTTCCCGTAAAGGTGATCGGTGCTGTGGCTGAGCCGGTACACAATACCTGGTTCGCTTGCTGGTTCACCGTTGGCGTTGGATTAACCGTGATCGTGAAGCTCGTTGAAGCTCCCGTACAGGTTACACCGCCATTGGTGAACGTGGGCGTTACCGTGATCGTGGCAAAAATCGGTATCGCACTGGTATTGGTGGCGATAAAGTTCAGGTTACCTGTGCCGCTGGCCGCAAGGCCAATGGCGATATTATTATTGGTCCAGTTAAACACCGTACCCGTTACCGCTCCCGTGAAGTTTACGGTTACCGGCGCTCCACCGCATACCCTGAAACTCGTAACCGGATTAACCGTTGGTATCGGATTAACCGTGATCGTGAAGCTCGTCGTTGGGCCCGTACAACTTACACCGCCATTGGTATAGGTTGGCGTTACCGTGATCGTAGCTACCTGTACCGTGGTACCGGTATTGATCGCTATAAAGCTTGGAATATTACCCACACCATTGGCGCCAAGGCCGATGCTGGTATTGTTGTTCGTCCAGGTAAATACCGTGCCCGCTACCGTACCACTAAAGGTTACCGGTAGTGTTGGTGAACCATTGCAATGTGTCTGGCTCGCTACAGGATTAACCGTTGGCGTTGGGTTAACCGTGATCGTAAAGGTTATCGGCGCTCCCTGGCAGGTGACACCTGCATTGGTATACGTGGGTATCACCGTAATGGTGGCCGTTAAGGGTACCGTTCCCGGGTTGCTGGCGATAAAGCTCGGGATATTACCCGTGCCATTTGGTCCAAGCCCGATATTGGGACCCACATTGATCCAGTTATATACCGTGCCCGGTACTGCTCCTGTAAATATAATGGCTGCAGTTGGCGCCCCGTTACATACTACCTGGTTGGCTACCGGGTTAACTGTTGGCACCGGGTTAACCGTTATCGTAAAGCTGATTGATGATCCTGTACAACTTACGCCGTTATTGGTATAGGTTGGCGTTACCGTGATGGTACCCGAGATCGGTGCCGTACCCGGATTGGTGCCGATAAAGCTTGGAACAGGTCCCACGCCCGATGCACCCAGCCCGATGGCTGTATTGCTGTTGGTCCAGTTATAGGTCATCGTACCGCCCGTGGTTGGACTGGTAAATACCACCGCCGATGTTGGTGATCCGTTACATACCGCCTGGTTGGGTACCGGGTTTACTACCGGTATCGGATTAACCGTGATCGTAAAGGTCAGCGGTACTCCAGGACAGCTTGCACCGCCACCCGTATAGGTGGGCGTTACCACTATCGTGCCCACATTGGGGGCATTGGTACCATTGAGGCCAATGAAGCTCGCTATATTACCCACGCCTGCAGCTGCCAGGCCAATCGTTGGATTGCTGTTGGTCCAGTTGAACACCACAGGGCTTGATGGACTGCTGAAGGTTATCGCTGCTGTTGGCGATCCCGTACATACCGTTTGGTTAGCTACAGGATTTACCGTTACATATGGATCTACCGTGATCGTAAAGTTCATTGACGGGCCCGTGCAACTTACCCCGTTATTGGTATAGGTAGCCGTTACCGTGATCGTGCCCGTGATCGGCGCTGCAGTGGCATTGGTGGCGATAAAGCTCGCTATATTACCCGTGCCCGAAGCTACCAGGCCGATCGCTGTATTGGAGTTCGTCCAGTTGTACACGATCGTGCCGCCCGTGGCCGGACTGCTGAACGTTACCGCTGCCGTTGGTGATCCCGCACATACTGTTTGGTTGGCTACCGGGTTTACTACCGGTGTCGGATTAACCGTGATCGTGAAAGTCTTCGATGGACCTGTACAGCTTACGCCGCCATTGGTAAACACCGGTGTTACGGTAATCGTACCTACATTGGGCGCATTGGTGCCATTTAATGCCGTAAAGGCCGGGATATCGCCCACGCCTGCCGCTGCCAATCCGATCGTGATATTATTATTGGTCCAGTTAAATACCACTGTTCCGCCTACCGAAGTGCTCACAAATAAAACAGGCGCTGTCAGCGATCCCGTACATACCGTCTGGTTCGCCGGCTGGTTTACCTCAGGGGTTGGGTTTACCGTGATCGTAAAGCTGATCGGTGTGCCCACACAGCTGATGCCGCCATTGGTATAGGTTGGTGTTACCGTAATGGTAGCCGTTACCGGTGTATTGGCCGGGTTGGTGGCAATAAAGCTCGCAATATTACCCACCCCTGCCGCTGCCAGGCCTATCGATGGCAGGCTGTTTGTCCAGTTGTACACGATCGTACCGCCCGTAGTAGGACTGCTGAACGTTACCGCTGCCGTTGGTGCACCGTTACATACCACCTGGTTGGCAACCGGGTTAACCGTAGCCGTTGGATTAACCAGTACCGTGGCCGTTGTGGTTGGACCCGTACAGGTTACTCCACCGTTGGTATAGCTTGGGGTTATTGTAAAGGTTACCAGTACAGGGCCCGTGGTGGTATTGGTTAATGTGCCGCTGATATTACCCGTGCCGCTGGCTGCTATGCCCGTGGCTGTGGCTACATTATCCCTGGTCCAGTTAAATACCGTACCCGCTACCGTGCCGCTGTTAACTATAGTTGTTATGGCTGCGCCTGAGCAGATCGTTTGACTTGCCGGCGTGGCCGTGGCATTTGGTGTGGGGTTTACCGTGATCGTAAAGCTGTTTGAAGGCCCGGTACAGCTTACTCCGCCATTGGTATAGGTGGCCGTTACCGTGATCGTGCCTGTGATCGGTGCATTGGTGGTATTGGTGGCCGTAAACGTTGGTAAACTGTTACCCGTTCCTGTACCGCCCAATCCGATATTGATATTATTATTCGACCAGGCATAGGTGGTTACACCGCCCGTGGCCGTTGTTGTAAAGTTATACGTGCCTGTTGGCTGTAACGTACCGTTACATACTACAGCGTTTGCCGGTACCGTTACCTGTGGTGTTGGGTTTACCGTGATCGTAAAGGTCTTTGGTGATCCCGTGCAGGTTACCCCGCCATTGGTATAACTCGGTGTTACCGTAATCGTAGCCACTACCGGCGCTGTACCATTGTTGATGGCTGTAAAGCTGGGGATATTACCCGTTAACGGACCCGCTGCCAATCCAATCGAAGGCGTATTGTTCGTCCAGGTATATACCGTGCCCGGAGGCGACGTTACTGAGCCCGTGAACACTACTATTGCCGTTGGTGATCCGTTGCAAACCACCTGGTTGGCAGGCTGGTTCACATCAGGTATCGGGTTAACGACTACTGTAGCCGTTACCGGGGCACCCGTACAGGTTATTCCACCATTGGTATAGCTCGGTGTTATCGTAAACGTTACTGTAATTGGCGTATTGGTTGGGTTGGTCAGCGTACCGCTGATCGGGCTGCCGGAACCACTCATAGGTATTCCGGTTACCACAGGATTATCTCTTACCCAATTATACACTGTACCCGTACAGAGGATACACCGGAGCAAAGCAGAGCCACAACAAAGGTAAAATCGCCAAGCTGTCACAAAAGCGCCTGAATATTGAAGAAGCCCAGTTAGAGCACGGTCCCTGTAACGTATCCAAGTACCTCCTGCACCCGAATTAAGTACAATAGGCGTAATAGGAGCACCCGAACAAACTGTTTGTGCCGCAGGGGTAGCTATTGCTGTTGGGGTGGGGTTTACCGTTATCGTAAAGGTTGTTGGGGTACCATTACAGGTTGTGCCTGCATTGGTATAGCTTGGTGTTACCGTTATGGTAGCTACCACCGGTGCTGTTCCCGTATTGATGGCCGTAAAGCTGGCGATATTACCAGAGCCCGAAGCTGCAAGGCCTATCGATGTTTGCGTATTGGTCCAGTTATATACCGTGCCCGGAGGCGCTGTTACAGAACCCGTAAAGGTTACAGCCGTTGTAGGGCTATTATTACATACTACCTGGTTCGCTACCGGGTTTACCGTAGGTGTTGGGTTTACAACTACTGTTGCAGTTACCGGAGTACCTGTGCAGGTTACACCTGCATTGGTATAGCTTGGGGTTATTGTAAACGTTACTGTGATTGGTATGTTCGTGGTATTGGTTAAGTTACCGCTGATCGGTGTGACTGTGCCTGAAGCGGCAATACCCGTTACCGTAGCGTTGTTATCTCTAACCCAGTTAAATACCGTACCCGGTACAGTGCCCGTTAAGGCAATCGGTGTTATGGCAGCGCCAGAACAGATCGTTTGTGAGGCTGGGGAAGCTGTAGCGTTTGGTGTTGGGTTAACCGTTATATAGTAAAGAATTGGAGCACCTGAACAGGTTACTCCCGCATTTGTGTAGGTTGGCGATACAGTAATAGTAGCCGTTACCGGTGCAGTTGTTGCATTGGTTGCTGTAAAGCTTGCAATACTTCCGGAACCACTGGCTGCCAAACCAATAGATGGATCGTTGTTTGTCCAGTCAAATACAGTACCCGGTACCGTTGTGGTAAAGTTTAATGGAGCCGTAAGCGCTCCGTCACAAACGGTTTGACTGGTGGTATGAACCGCCAATGTATAATTCCACGGAAGTGGTACATCGGTTACAGCCACCGTACCTGGTGTATTATCCCAGGAAGTGACAACAATGGTATAAGTACCCGCAGCCAATGGCGTTGTAGTTACGATTCTTGGTAAACGTACATTCGGTAATGCACCTCCATCATCATTAGCTGCAATAGAATTGGTGCAGGCTGCTCCCGGTACAAATCCGGCAGGGCCAACCAGTTGCAGGAATGGATCCAGATCCTGTCCTCTGCCTATTGGTGTTACATTTCCACCATCACTGTTTAACAGACTTACCGTAACATTTGAAGGTGCAGTTAAAGTAAATGTATGAGTTTTATAATGCACTGCTGTTCCCTCACCCGGAATTAAAGCTAAAACACAGGCTCCTCCCTGGAGATAAGGTTCTGGCCTGTGATAAACAGGATCGGCCAATGTTAAAGTACCCGGTATAAACAGGGTGGCATTATTAAAGTTTGGTGTTGGATTAACGGTAATGGTAAACGACATTGGCGTACCATTACAGGTTGTTCCTCCATTGGTATAAGCAGGTGTTACGGTTATGGTAGCAACCACCGGTATATTTGAAGTATTGATTGCACGGGTGTTTGGAATATTGCCGCTTCCGCTGGCAGGTATACCAATTGATGGTGCATCATTAGTCCAGTTGTAAACAATGGTACCACCCGTAGTTGGGCTGCTGAAATTGATTGAACCGATAGTTGAACCATAACATCTCACCCTGTCGGCAATTGGATTAACCGTTGCCGTTGGGTTAACCGTATAAGTAAATGTTTTTGATGGGCCTGTGCAGGTGGTGCCGGCTGCAGGGGTCACTAAAGTAATCGACCATCCGCCTGCGATATTGCCAAAATCACCGACGGCATCATCATTAATAAATAAATTCCAGGTACCATTATAATCAGTTGCTGTATTAAATACACTGGCAAAAGTAGAAGCACCCAAAGGAGCGGCATAATTGTACGGTCCTACAGGTGCGGGAGCTGTCCAAACGCCCCCAATATTACCAGCATTACCAACAGTATTTGAAGTAGGAGCGTAAGTACCTGTTGCTATAACGGCATTGGATAAAGGCAAAAGCGGGAAACCATCCTGGATTGTAATTGTAGCCAATGCATCAAATCCCGTAGATCCCCCTACATCAGTCATCGGCACAAAATGCTGCCCACCGGGTGCAACCAGCAATACATCAACGTCAGCCGACCAGGTATGCTGTATATTGTTTAGGGTTATTGACTCTACGCCAACTCCGGTTACTGGTAAACCAGATACTACGATAGACGATGGATATGGTGCTGCATTCCCATCACTAGTACCGGGTTGCCCGGGTGGTATTAAAATATTGGTTGAATTGGTAAAGGTAACCGGGCCGCCCGGGCCGCCACCACTTGTGTATGATGGTGTTACAGTTACTGTAGCCACCACCGGCGCTGTACCGGTATTAACCGCATTAAAGCTGGCGATATCACCCGTGCCAGTAGCCGCAAGGCCAATGGTTGGGTCACTGTTTGTCCAGTTAAATACCGTACCCGGTACAGTTCCTGTAAAGGTTACCGCCGCTGTTGGTGCTCCGTTACAAACCACCTGGTTGGCAGGTTGGTTTACATCCGGTGTTGGGTTAACAATTACCGTTGCCGTAATAGATGCTCCTGTACAGCTTCCTGATACCGGTGTGATGGTAAAGGTTACCGTTATTGGTATGTTGGTTAAATTAGTTAATGTACCGCTGATATCACCTGAACCGCTGGCTGCAATACCGGTAACTGTACCGGCATTATCTCTTGTCCAGTTATAAGTTGTTGCAGCAATCGGGCTGCCGTTCAATACGATGGTTGTGATAGGTGTTGCGGAGCAAGTTGTTTGACTGGCCGGTGTAGCCGTAGCCGTTGGTGTACCTGTTATGCTGAGCACAACCGAGGTAGCATTATACTGAATGTTCCAGCTCAATCCTGCCGGTATGGCCGGATAGAGTATGCTAGCAAATGTGCCCGTAACCGTGTTGGCCGTCATGATGGTAAAGCTCTGTCCGCATGATGGGATAAAACCACCAAACAGTTGTACATCCAGCGTACCACTTAAGGTAGCCGTACCTACAACCTGTAACTGGTCGTATTGTGTACAAACGGTGGTACCTCCTATCTCTATTACTTCGGTACCCGAGCCGTTGGTATAACCGGCACCAAATATGGTGCAGCCCGGTGAAGAACCCGGCCTTACAAAAGCGGTAGCGCAGGTATTGCTGAACAGGGCGCCGGTAAATGTACCTGTTCCCTGGTAAGTTCCGCAGTTGCTTACCACACCGCCACCATTGATGTTTACAGTACCGTTATTAGTAAATACGGCACCGGCATTGATAGTAAAATTATGTAACTGAGCCGTGGTGGCAGCAGCAACCACACAAGGATTAGGTGTGCCCGCAGGGATCACCACGTCCATAGGCGCTGTTGGTACTACACCACATGACCAGTTACCCGGAGTAAACCAGTTATTGCTGCTGGTACCTGTCCAGGTATTGGTTAAACAGGCAATTACGTTTATGTTGCCGGTAGCAAATGCCATTCCGCAACCACCGGTTAAGTTGACTGTATAATTAAAGGAGCCGATAGCGGTTGGCGTACCACTGATGGTAACCACGTTGGCTGCCCATGAACCGGTTACGCCTGCAGGTAAACCGGTAACCGTTGCTCCTGTTGCACCTGTTGTTGCATAAGTGATATTGACTATCGGGTTTAAAACAACTACTGTTTGTGCATCGGTACCCGCAGCCGAACTAAGTGTTGCTGTATTATTGGGGTTAACGGTTATCGTACCTGTTGTAGATATTGTACCGCAACCGCCTGTTAAAGTTATAGTATAAGTAAGTGCTGCACCCGAAGCCGTAGGTGTACCGCTGATGGTAACCACATTGGCTGCCCATGCACCGCTTACACCCGCAGGTAAACCGGTTACGGTAGCTCCGGTGGCACCGGTTGTAGTATAAGTAATGGGAGTAATTGGCGTATTTACACAAACCGTTTGTGCATTTGTACCCGCTGCTGAAGTAAGTGTTACGGTATTATTAGCCGTTACAGCAATTGTACCTGTTGCAGTTATGGCTCCGCAGCCTCCGGTTAAGGTAACAGTATAAGTAAGCGCTGCACCGGCTACTGTTGGTGTACCACTGATGGTTACCACATTGGCAGCCCATGAACCGCTGACACCGGCAGGTAAACCGGTTACTGTGGCTCCTGTAGCACCTGTTGTAGTATAGGTAATATTAGTTATGGGCGTATTGATACATACCGTTTGGGCATTGGTACCTGCTGCCGAAGAAAGTGTTATGGTATTATTGGCTGTTACGGCTATTGTACCCGTAGCTGTTACCGGGCCTCCACAACCTCCTGTTAAGGTTACGGTGTAGGTAAGCGCTGCTCCGGCTACTGTTGGTGTACCGCTGATGGTTACCACATTTGCAGCCCATGAGCCGGTAACGCCTGCCGGTAAACCCGTTACGGTGGCACCGGTAGCAACCGTAGTTGCATAAGTAATATTGGTAATTGGCGTATTGATACAAACCGTTTGTGCATCTGTACCTGCAGCAGAGCTGAGTGTTACCGTATTGGTTCCGTTAACGGTAATGGTGCCATTGGCCACTGTACCATTACATGCACCACCCACCTGTGTTACGGTATAGTTGTAAACTGCTATGGCAGTTGGTGTACCACTAATGGTTACCACATCGGCCACCCAGTTGCCGGTTACACCCGGAGGTAAACCGCTGAAAGTAGCACCCGTTGCGCCTACAGTTGCGTAAGTAATATTCGTGATGGCAGTATTGTTACAAACCGATTGTGCATCGGTACCTGCTGCCGAAGTTAAGGTAACCGCACAGGTTGTAACCGTTATGGTTCCTGTTGCAGTTACTGTTCCACAACCACCTGTTAAAGTAACTGTATAATTAAATGGAGAGCCTACTGCAGTTGTAGGAGAACCGGTGATGGTTGCAACATTGCCCGACCATGAACCTGTTACCCCTGCCGGGAGACCACTGAAAGTAGCTCCGGTGGCACCGGTAGTAGCATAAGTTATATTGGTTATTGCTGTATTAACATTTACCGTTTGTGCATCGGTGCCAACCGCAGAACTGAGCGACACGGTATTCGTAGGATTTACCGTAATTGCTCCCGTTGCATTTACCGTTCCACAACCTCCTGTTAACGGAATACTGTAGTTAAACGGACTACCCACCGTTGTAGTAGGTGTACCGCTGATGGTGATAACATTTCCAGCCCAGTTTGCTGATACACCAGCTGGAAGGCCTGTTGGCGCACCAATACCCGTTGCTCCTGTTGTTGCAATAGTAATGTTGGGTGATATGGCTGTATTTATACAAACCGTAGGGTTTGATGAGGGCGCTGCCGCGGTATTGGTACCGTTTACCGTTATCGTTGGGCTGGTTGTTACGGTAAAATTCTCTGTTGCCGGAACAAAAACTGCGTTGGCGCTTCCGCCGCCGGCTGTAGTAGCCGTAAAGGTTACTGTTGCCGTACCGGCTGCCTGTATTGTTGTTTGCGCAGCGGATAGTGTGCCATTTACAGGTGTGTTAAAAGTAATGGGCTGCCCTACAAGGGCAGTAAGGTTGGCCGGGGCAATAGCTTCGCTCAGGTTATTAGCAAGGAAACTTGCTGTAATGGTTGAAGTTGCTCCCACACAAACCGAAGCCGGTGCTGCTGTATTACTCAGGTTGAGCCAACGGGTTGGTGCTGCACCAAAAACAGACCTGGAAGTAGCGGTTGTTACCGGACCGGTATTTACACCCCACCAGTTATTATCTACATTTAAACTACCGATAACACCACCACTGGCTGTGATAACCCTGCCGTCTCCATTATTGGGTGGTAAAGCTGTATTAAGATTTGGTGAAGTGTTATTGAATAACCGGTTAAAATTAATATTGACAGTTTGTGCATTAGTTATTGCTACTGCGGCACCGCCAAATTGTGTGCCATTAGCTGTATTATTTAAAAAAGTGTTGTTTAAAATGTTAGCAGTTACCGGCCCGCTGCCTCCACCTGTAATGTTAACTGCACCGCCCGATGTTGTAGCCGTGTTGCCGGAAAAAGTACAACCGGTAATTGTTACGTTACCAATACCATTATAATTAAGAGCTCCCGGACCACCGGTTGTAGCTGTATTGTTTGTGAATGTACAATTGGTGACGGTTAAATCATGAGCAGCCAATGAAGAACTTTGCGAAATGGCACCACTATTAGGAGCCGAATTTCCACTGAATATACAGTTCGAAATATTGGAAATATCACCAGGTCTTCCCAACAGCATGGCGCCGCCTGAAGCACTTGCAATGCTCGCTCCTGAGATGGTAACCCCACTAAGATTGAAAGTGATACTTCCTGCGTTATTGATCGCATGAACATCAAATACCCTTTCGCCAAGACCTGCACCCGAAATAACGGTTGATCCAGACCCTGCCCCATTTATGGTTACCGTTTTCATACCCGCTGCAACCGTTGAGTTAACATCAATGTCACCACTTACTCCAACATTTTCGGCTGCGCCTGTAATAGTTAAGGGAAAAGTTCCTACGGGCATTGTTATGGTGACAGTTGATCCGACCGGTTCGTTATTGGCAGCGAGTATAGCTTCCCTTAAACTGATGCCGGCTCCGCCCGGTGTTCCTATCAGTGCTGCAATACTTGCCGTATTACCATCGTTTTCATCTATCGTAGTAGAAAGCGTTACTGATTGTGCATTAACTGTACCTATGCTCATTAAACCAAACAAAAACATAGTGAGCAGGCATTTCGGATTTTTTAACAATGAGGACAGTTTGGCGCAGAGCGTGTAGAATAATTTCATAATAGACAGGTTTTGGTTTTACTATTTTCACGCAGACTTGTTAATAAAGCCGGCTAATCAGAAAATACTATGTAAATGTAACTTACCTTATTTAAAAATTGAAAAATATTAAGGGTTATTTTAAAACTATTTATTTAAAAGAAAAAGTTCATTTTGTTTGAAAAAAAGGTCTGCCCAGACCCGCGTTCAGGGAATAAATGTTTACAATCAATAAAAAAATTAAATGCACGTAACTATAGTAAAACCGCAGCATTCAAAAAAACAGGATACCCCTCATGGAGGTATCCTGTTATAGATGTAAACTGTATCAGTATTATTTTATTCAATAAACACGCTAAATTCTTAAAAAGCCGGTTATTAATTCCTGGCAGGGAAAATACCCTGCATAGCTATACAAAAATTAACTACCTGGTATGGCTGCATATTATTGTGTGGTGTGCTGCTGCCGGTTAAACCTGCTGCCTGTGCGTTCATGGCAGGCGTGGCCCCGGTTGTAGCTGCGTTATATACAAAAAGGTCCCTATCGGCACTGGGCCCTGCAAAAAAATTATTTACCGGCGTATTTAAAGCGCCATCGCCGTTATTGCAGTTTACCCCATGGCTGTGTGCAGGCATTTGCAGAGTATTCAGCGTTACATTTTCTGAGCCTCCATTCTGACCAAGCTGATAGTTGGCCAAGCCGGGTCCGGTACCCATTCCAAGAGAAGCCCGGCCCCTGAGGTCGGGAAGTGCAAAAGTAGTTTGCCCGTTTCCCCCAAAAGTGGTACCCAGTAAAGAAAACAGGGCTGTATTTTGTGCAATACTTATCAATTGCCCGTTACAAAGTGAAAATCCCCGGGGGGGAAAATTAAATCCCACTATAAAAATTTCTCCGATAAATGGATCTGTTGCCATAATATATATATTAGATGATGATAAAATTAATTTCTTGAAGGAAAAATACCCGATAAAGCAATACAGTAATTCAGGACTAAGTAAGGCTGCATATTATTATGCCCCTGGCTGCCTCCTGCAGTAGCAATGGTACCTGCGTTCATAACACCGCCGGCCGCATTACTGAAGGCCGGAGCTGAACCATTATTTGCCAACAGGTTATTGGGTGGATAGGTCTGATCGGCGGTATTGGCAGATGACAAAACGGGGTGATTATGCTGTGGCATTTCAGCTTGTGTAAGCGCATGATTTTCTTCACCCGATATTTGCCCCTGGGCGTAATTAGACAAGCCGGGGCCCTGGCCAAAGTGCAGGGCAGCCCTGCCCTGCAGGTTGGGAAGCCCGAAATTGGTGGTTCCATTTCCACCATACATGGTTCCCAGTAAGGAAAACAAGGCCTGGTTTTGGTTAATGGGTAACAATTGCCCGTTGCAAAATGCATGAAATCTGGGATTAAAATTAAAGCTGAACAATTTTATCTGTCCTATAAATGGTTGTGTAGACATATTTAATATTTTGAAGTTAAATAATTTATTTAATTAATTACGGCTGGGGAAAACCCCTTCCAAGGCAATCAGGTAGTTGATGGTTAAATACGGTTGCAGGTTAGGATGGGGTTGATTACCTCCTGTATTCCCGATTGCATTTGCCTTCATGGTAGAACCTCCTGTGGCTGATGCAGTATATTGCGTTAACAGCGTTTGTTCTGCAGGAAAATTTCCTGCGGGATTTGCTGAATTGGCTGTGGCTCCATTACAGTTGAATGCATGGCTGTGTGCAGGGATCTGTGTGGAAGTCAGCGTCACATTTTCAGTTCCACTTTGCTCACCAATGGCACGGGGACTTAATCCGGCACCGTTTCCCTGGCCAATGGGTATTCTGCTTCTCAGGTCAGGCAATCCAAAAGTATTTTGCCCATCGCCGCCATAGGTGGTTCCTATAAGCGCAAAAAGGGCAGAATTTTGTGCAATTGACAATAACTGGCCCTGGCAAAAAGCATGGCCGACTATCTGAAAATTACCACAAAAAAGTTTGATTTCTCCAACAAAAGGTTGATCTGACATACTGGTGTTGTTTTAAGGTGATAAAAAAAATAGTGCGATAATTGTTTTGGTAACTTATTGATCGTTTACAACACTAATATAATTATAATATTTAGATTATTCATTTTTCCCCTGATAAATATTTTCAAATATGATTCCGGGGGCCAGGCCAAATTGCTTTAAGGCAGCCGGGGGCAAAAACCCTTCCTCTATATATATAAACTTTACCCGTAAACGTTGCCCTCCTGTAACAGCTATATCCATATATTCATCATCCAGGTAAAGGATGGTACCCGGCGGCACAGGCTCAACATTATCGTAAGGAATATTTTCGGCCTGCAACAGCCTTATTAATTTAGTATTAATTTTTGTAGCAGCCCCTTTATTATGGGGGTTGCAGGCATTGATCAGCGCAATAATGGAGGCAGCATCCTGGGTAAGCCAGTCAATGGTCAGTTCCTCATTGGATTGTTTTGGATAATAATGCGCCTTGCTTTCGTCTTGTGGCTTTGAGGGCGCCGCAAAGCCCATCGACAAAATATGTATCAGAGTGCCTGTTAATTTTACTGCCAGTACAGCCAGTTTTTCGCTCAGTATACCGTAGGTATCATCTGTATGCAGCGGTATCTTTTCCTGCAAAACAATATCACCGGAATCGGCACCGGCATCTACTTTATGTATGGCAAGGCCGGCATATTTTTCCCGGTTCTTTACCTGGTGAAATATGGGATCGGCTCCCCGGTAGGCAGGCAGTGGCCCGGGATGCACATTAAAAAAGCCTTTGGCTGGTAACGAGAATACCGTACGGGGTATCATAAAGCTGAATGTAAGTACGAGGCCCAGGTTCACCTGGTATTGTTCAATAGCCGAGCAGGCCTTTTCTTCAAATGCTGTTTTGGAAGATTCGATAACCGGAATATCAGTGGCTTTAAGCATTTCCCTGATCTCTTCAATGATTTCGGGGCAATGGTCAGGAATGAGTACGGCACCCAATTGGCCGAAATAGGCCAGTTGCTGTATCACCGGAAAGGCGAATCGGCTGCAGCAAAGCAACAGGGCTTTAATGTCTTCTTTTTTTTCTTCTATTGTTGGCTCCATGGTTTAATAACAGAGATAGGTGTTCGTCCAGCCCGCTACAGATCCTTCAAGCGGTTTTTCACAAAAATCTTCCCATTCATTTCTAAATTCCAGGCCATATTCCATTTCGGGCTGTGTTGATCCGGCAGCTATACGGCAACGGATAGCCGGAGATAAAAGAACTGTGTTTCGGGGTCAAGCTGCAAAGCACCCCTGGGACCTTTGATTGATTTTGTTGTAAGCATTTCCACCACTGACTCGCCATTGCGGTATTCACTGTTGCTGCTATCATATATTTCTTTGAGTATGATACCCGCCTCCCAGCCCAGCAGTGAAAAAATGCCGGGTTCTTTTTTTAATTGCTGCTGATAAAAATCAACAAAGCTCCGATTCTCATCATTCGGAACACTCTGATGCCAGGGCAAAAAGCCTTCCATGGAAAATTGAAATCCTGTTTCCAGGTTTTCCAGCGCTTTTTTCTCCAGCATCATGGGTGAAACATACAGGTGCAGGTTACCGGCTTTTTCATAAGCATTCAGTGCCTTATAAAAATGAGCCGCATACAGGCTGTTGAAAATACAAAGCAGTTTTTTAGTACCGGTATTGGCCGATAAAAAACTGATCAGTTCATCAATATGAAACACTTCATTATCCAGCTGTTTGTTGATATAATTGAATTTCAGCACTCCTTTTGCTGCCATGAACTCATGAACCATGGCCGCCAGGTGCAGATAGCCGCAATCATAAAAAGTGGAAGCTACACCTGCCTGTACATCACAGCCGTTACCGGCAGCGGCACCATTAAGGGCACATAAAAAAGCATGCTGTAAACCCAGGGTTACCATATTGGGCTGTGGCACCCAGTTTGCAGGGTAATTAGCCCCGGGGTTTACCACAATCATTAATTTGCCGGATGCCGAAACCAGTGGTTTAACCAGTTCCAGTACCTTTTGATCAATAAAACCTACCAGTACATCCACATCATCAATCAACAGCAATTTTTCTGTTTTGGCGTACACTTCCTTTTCCTGTCCTCCAAAGCCGATACTTTCGGCAAAAAAATGCAGTTCGCCACTAAGGCCTGCCTGCCTGACAAAAGCTTTAATGCCTTCCATAAAATCAGAACCTATAAGCGGGTACGCATGGGACCTGGGGAGTAAAATTCCTATATTCATCTGAAACCTTTTGTTTTAGTTTTGGTCTGTCAAAAAAAAGTGCAGTTATGTAAAAATAATTTATTCGTTTACACTTTAAAAGAAATTAATCCATCATCCATTTAATCATGTGTGGATAAGGTGCTGTACTTAATGCCCGTGCATTTTTTTCTTTTACAGCCATTCCCTTCCATTGCAGCATGGGCAGGCCAAAATAACTTTTATTGTTGAAATTATCGGCAATATAACCGCCGCCTCCCTGGTAACCTTCGTCGTGAAAAACAACGTAGGGATCTAAACCCAAATGTACGCAGGCTGCATAAGACCAGGCAATGGCCATCATTTCCTCGGCCTCCCGCTGTTCTCTTTTTTCTATAGCAGATGCAGTGAGGGCAGCTCTTTCAGCAGCAGGTACTATGGCAATATGGCCAGCTTCATGTAATATATCGCCGGGGTAAATTAGTGCTTCCCTATCAATGATAATGGTACCGTTACGGATAGAAAGCCCCGGTAAAAAGCAGGGTTCATCCGGTTTTTCAAACTTAGTTTTGATACCTATTTCATTTAAAAATGAAATACATATTGTAAGGTATTCATCCAACGGGGCATTAATTATTTGGGTAGGCGTATTTTCGTTTTCGGGCATTAGTTTGTGTGTTTTAAAAGGTGAAGATAGATTACCTTTTTGCGAAAAATAAATTATGTTGGGTTTTGGATGGATAAAATATTCATAAACGCTGTAGATTACAGCCTTTTTGTTTTTTATAAAAAAATTACTGACGATACCAACAAATTAATATTCTCATATATAAGCAAAATTATTTTGTTGATTATTCATATTTTATTTGCATAGTAAAGACTTATATACTAATTTGTTGAATAATCTAAACCAGAACCAACATCAGCAGTATGAATACAAGGAGAAAATTTTTATTAAGCGGCAGCATGGCTACCGCTGCTTTATTAACAGCCAGGCCTTTTGCGGCAATAGCAAACGGCCTAAGCCCCGTTACAGGTTTCAGCATTAATAACAATAGCCTGGTGTTGGCTCATACTGGTAATGCAGCAGCGGGTAACCAAACCCTTCAGCAAATTGCAAAGCTTAAAAACAGCAATGCAAACCTGCTTATGCTGCATGCAGGCAGCAATGCTCCGGTGGTTAATAACGGCCGGGCGGTTTACGATGCTTCTATGCAAAACGGCACATCTTTTTCTATCAATGCTGATGACTATAAAATTGTTTACAAAGGCAATATTAAAACCGGTATTATCACAGCAGATAGCAAAAAACCTTCTGCTGAAAAAATAAATGCACTTGCCATATATCTTAAAAAAGAAAAAGATTGCCATTTGGTAGTTTGCCTTTCGCAACTTGGGTATAAATCAAAAACCGGTTTGGATGACCTGTCCCTTGCCGCTGCCTCTACACATCTGGATGTAATTATTGGCGGCCATGTAACCAATTTCTTTAAAAGCCCGATGACTACGCTGAATAAAAATAAAGAAGAAGTTATCATTAACCATGCGGGTACTAACGGGCTGGCCTTTCGCAAAATTGAGATTGGCTTCGACAACCGGGGCAGAAAAAACCAGCTTGCATTTACAAGGTCCTGTTTACAAGCTTAACCAGCACTGCTTAATTAAGCAAATCAATTAATGCAGATTATTAAATACCTTCAATTACCTTTTTTTTTTGATGCAGGGCTTTTGCAGCAGGAAGTAGATGCTTTATCTGCCTTATCCTGGCTGCCACATTACCAGGTAAAACATTATGAAGGCGAATGGACTGCCATTCCTTTACGCAGCATTGATGGGAAGACGGATGATATCATCATTTCTCCTGTACAAAACAGCCATTATAAGGATACTGTTTTTTTACAGAACAGTCCGTATTTAAAACAGGTTTTACAAACTTTCCCTTGCCAGCTTCAAGCTGTACGTTTGCTAAAACTGAATGCAGGTAGCTGCATCAAGGAACACCGCGATGCCGAACTGAATTTTGAAAGCGGTGAAATACGTTTGCATATACCGGTATTAACACATGGGGAAGTAGATTTTTTTTTGGATAAGGAAAGATTGGATTTAAAAGAAGGCGAATGCTGGTATATGAATTTTAACCTGCCACATGCCATCAATAATAAAAGTAATATTAACCGGGTACACCTGGTGATTGATGCTGTGGTAAATGACTGGGTAAAAAAGACATTTACCAGCCCCGGCATTGTTGTAAAAAAAGAGACAGAAGACCTGTCAGGGGTTTATGATGAAGCAACAAAAAAACAAATGATACTGCATTTAAGAAAAATGAATACGGCAGCAGCTGATAAAATTGCAGATGAACTTGAAATAAATTTATTAATGACCAATCAATAAAAAATTCTGAATATTTTTATCCATACAAACCTTTGCAACCCTTTAGCACCTTAATGCATGTTTAATAAATTAAAATTGTTTAAAGCAATTGCTTACCGGCTTTACAGTTCCATCATCACTTTTATAATTGCTTACCTGTTAACCAAAAACCTGCTGGCATCTATCTCCATCGGTGTTTTAGATTCGCTGGTGAAAATATTTTCCTATTATGCATTTGACGAAATATGGGCAAAGCTTACCGGTTTTAAAACCAAACCTTCGGTTATTTTTTTAACAGGCCTTAGCGGCTCAGGCAAAACCACCATTGCCAAAGCACTGGTTGAAAAATATAAAATGAAAGGGGTAATACCGGTATTGCTTGATGGCGATGAGATACGGAAAGTTATTCACCAAACGGGCTTTGATGAAGAATCAAGAAAGAAACACAACTTAAATGTGGGTTACATGGCATCATTGCTGGAAAGCCAGGGCACTGTTGTGATTGTTTCGCTGATCTCTCCCTATATTGATATCAGAAATGAAATACGCAGTATGTGCAACAAATTTATTGAAGTGCATGTAAGCACCGATATAAAAGTGTGTATAGAACGGGATCCCAAAGGATTGTATGCCAAAGCTATTGCAGGTGAAATAAAAGATTTTACCGGAATATCGGCCCCGTATTATGCACCCGAAAACCCCGAGGTTTTACTTGACACAGCAATTGTAAGCATTGAAACATGTGCCGATAAAATATTTAAAGAAGCAAACAAATGAGATACAATTTATTTATAGGCCGGTATCAAAGTCCGCATAAAGGGCATATGCATATTTTTGATACTTTTTTAAAAGAAGGCAAGCCGGTATTGATCGCCATCAGGGATATTGAGCCCGATCCTGCTAACCCCCTCTCTGCATCTGAAGTACAATTACTTTGGGAAAAAGTATATGCAGGCAACCCGTTGGTGAAAGTGATTATCATACCGGATATAGAATCGGTGAATTATGGCAGAGGTGTTGGCTATGCCATTAATGAGATTAATGTGCCCGGAACGGTTGCTGCAATCTCTGCCACAGAAATAAGGCGTCAGGTTATTGCCGGGGAAAATGGATGGAAGGAATTTGTGGATGCAAATATTCATGATTTGCTTACAGATTATTTGCAATCGAAATAACCAATTTATGTCTTTACAATGAGTAAACATTCTCCTGTTGATGGCTGGATTCCCGTTAAACTTAATACCGAAGACGGAACCAATTTGTGCCGCTGGCTTTATGTTGGTGATAAAAATTTTACCGAACCTTTTTTTGATGAGACCATTTCGGCCTGCCGTAGTTTACCTGAAAACGGGCATTTAAAAAGAAGCATGAGTAGTACAGATCTGTTGCCTGATTGGGCGAAAGAGATAGATAGTCTTGAACCAACTGCTTTTATTTTTCATATCTCCCGTTGCGGCTCTACTTTAATTTCTCAAATGCTGGGCATGCTGCCTTCCAATATTATTTTATCGGAAGTGCCTTTTTTTGATGACTTATTACGGCATGGAAAGATGCATAATTGTATGCCAGAAATATTGCCACAGCTGCAAGCTGCCATTAGATTATATGGCACAAAGCGCAATGAAAATCAGCAGCAACTTTTTATTAAAACAGACAGCTGGCATATTCATTTTTCTAAAGAGCTGCGTGCATTATATCCCAAGGTTCCATTTTTTTTATTGTACAGAAAGCCGGATGAAGTGATCCGATCCCAGCAAAAAAAAAGGGGGATGCAGGCCATACCCAATTTACTGGAACCATCCATTTTTGGCTTTGACAGAGACCGTATATCAAGGATGCACCTTGATGAGTATATGGGCATAGTGATTGAAAGTTATTTGACCGCTTTCCTCGAAATTTTGCAAAAAGACAAATCAGCTTATGCGGTAAATTACCATGATGGGGCCATGGAAATTGCAGATACCATTGCAGCTGTTACCGGCCTGCATATCGCTGAAGAAGAAAAACTGCTCATGCAACAAAGAGCCGGATTTCATGCCAAATTTCCCGAACAGGTATTCAGTGAAGAAATGCCTGATGAACCGGCCCCCGCATATTTAAAAAGATCATTTGAATTGTATGATAAAATTGAATCTGTAAGACTGGGCAGAAATTAACCTGCTATTGTTTATGATATGCCGGTATTTTTAATCTAAATCCTGCCAGAAGTCTTTCTTATTTTTATACTATGAAATTTCAATTATGGGCTATTGGTAAAAATCATGAACCTTACGTAAAGGAAGGTGTTGAATTATTTACCAAACGTATCTCCAATTATTATCCGGCAGAATGGCATATCATCCCCATGCCAAAAAATGCAGCCAGCCTCAGTGACACTGATGTAAAGAAAAAAGAAGGCGAGATCATTATCACTCAATTGCAAAAAGACGACTACCTGGTCTTACTCGAAGAAACCGGTAAAATGCTCAGCAGCGAAGGGCTGGCCGGATTCATACAGCAACGCGCAAACGAAAGTACCAAAACGATTGTGTTTTTGATAGGCGGCGCTTATGGCGTAAGCGATGCGGTGAAAAAACGGGCCAATTTTACCTGGAGTTTATCCAAACTGGTGTTCCCCCATCAGCTGGTACGTTTGATCTTGGCCGAACAGGTGTATCGGGCCTGCAGCATCAACCGGAATGAAAAATACCATCACAGTTAAAATTGATTAAGAACGAAACGGCTTTGCCATTTTTTGTTGGCCACGAATTACACGAATGGGCACGAAAAAAAACTCGAATGAACTTTCGTGTAATTCGTGTAATTGGTTTAACCCATGTAATCCGTGCAATCCGAGCAATCCGTGCAATCCCCTAAATCCGTGATCAAAAAAGCCCCCCCAAATTAATGGAGAGGCTTATAGTGTACGGATCGGAATTTATTGTTTCATCAGTTTCTCTACAATGGTGGCATCGTCGGTTACAATGTGCAGCATATACGGTGCGGCGGGCAACCTGTCCAGATCGTTGATGGTAAACCAGTTGAAGCCTTTTAAGCCGGCTACTGATTTTTTGAAAACGATACGGCCATTGATATCAATGAACCTGAAATCAACCGGTGTGTTATGCGTAAGCGTTAGATACACGTCGATCTTACCGGTGAACGGATTAGGTGCCACTTTGGTAACCAATTGTACATTGTTATCAATGCGTATGATCACGATCTGGCTGTATTCAAATTTACCGTCAATGTCCACGATCTTCAGGCGGTAATAGTTCACGCCTTTGTATGGATTCAGGTCAACCTGGTCGTAGTTGGTAACATTGGTAGATGTTCCTTTTGCAGCCACGGTGGCTATGGTGCTGAAATTAAGTCCATCGGCACTGCGCTGTACTTCAAAATGTTTGGTATCCAGTTCGCTGGCGGTTACCCAGTTCAGGTCTACTTTCAGTCCGTTTAACCGGCCGCTGAAACTGATCAGTTTAACCGGTACCGTACGGGCCCAGTTTACCACAATTTGTGCCGGTGTGGGATCGAATAATCCCGCTGCATCTCTTGAAGCATACCTGAATATGGCCTGGTGCGTATCATCATCCGGATCAATTTTCAACAAGGCCGCATTAAATGAGGTGATTACCTGGTTCAACGAAACTGCAAGACCATTATAATATAGTACGGCCCCAAACGGCAGTTGTGTAATCTTATAGGTTTTGCCTGCTCCCAAAATGCCATCTTCGGGATCCGAGCCGGTTAAACCTCCGGTAACATCATACTGAATATTGGGATCATTTCTGGGATAGTTGATCGTTCGGTCGTCCGAATCAGGCAATCTTTCTACACCAAAATTAACATTGGTAACATTCAGCCAGGATGTTCGTACCGCAATATCGCAGGTTGCTGCGCCGGCCTTATTTCCTGAACCGGCTGCATTGTTGGTACCGTATGCGTCACCGGTAGTTACCCAGTTGCCCGATACCAGCGACATGCCGGCATCAGCCGGAGGCGGATCGCCCAGGTTGACGCTGAGGGTACTTAAACGAAGTGTATAATTGGTGAACATATCGGCATCCGTGAAAGTATAGGTGCCCGTTCCCGCATTCACCGTTATTCTTCTTACCACGGTATTGGTCGAGTCTACCAGGTATGCATACACCGTTGCGCCGCCGATATTGCCTATAGCTGTGCCATTTACCAGGTTATCGGTAAGACCGTTAGCATCATTAAACAAAGTACCGCTGATCGAGATCTTATTTTTGGCTATACAATAATAAAACGGACCAAAGCAGGTTTGTGCGCTAACTGCGGTAAGTGTATTCTGTAATATAGTTGTGGTATGATGATAAGGTGGAACCGATGCGGGGTCGAGCCGGGTGATATAACAAATCGGGTACCGGATAAACTGCACTTTTACATTATCGATATACACGGTATCCTGGTCATCCACATTATTATTGGTTAAAAAACGGATACGGGTATTTGCCGATGCATAGGCCGTTATATCCTGGTTATAAATATTCACATAGCCGGCGTCGGCGGTTCCATCTCCGGCAATAGTAAACACGGTACCAAAAGTGGTTCCGTTGGATGAGGCCTGCACAATCACATCTTCACCGGCGGTTAAGGTAGCGCTCTTTCTCCGGTAAGAAAAACTCAGGAAGGCATAGGATGCCCCCGAGAGGTTTACCGACCGGGTGGCCGATACATTATTATCTTTTAGCCGCAGGGCATTGGTGAATGCACCGTCTTTATATACCTCAGCATCGGTATTTGCCTGGTTTTGCGAGGTATTGCAGAAACCGGTTGAATTGTCGCCGATATCGGTCCAGTCGGTTAACCAGGCCGCATTACCATCGCTGCCGTTGGCACAGGTACGGTTACCCGAAGCATCATCAAAATCATCCAGTACGAATTTCTCGGGATAGCTGATGAACTGGTATGAGCCGGAGGAATCGGTGATCACGGAATCTTTCAGCTCATTGGCATCAATCACCTGGTTGCAGTTTCCGTCAACATATAAATATACTTTGGCACCCGGTACACCCGTACCGCCGTCATTATAGATGCCATCATCATTCTTATCCAGGAAAACCTGTCCCGCTACTACGTTTTGCGTATAAGGCGCCGGGCAAATGGCGATATCAACATAAACTGTTGCTTTATCACATACAATTGGCGTAGGTGTAGAGCATACATTATACTCAAAAGTATCTTTGCCGGTAAAGCCGGGGTTTGGTAAATAAATTACGGTACCATTGGGGTTAACAGTAACTGTTCCGTTTTTCGGCTGCAATAATCCGATGGTGGATACCGAACCGGGATCTACCACGGCCAGGAATCCAAAATCATTCAGCAATATCGGCAGGGTAACCGGCTGGTTAACCATGGTACGCCCATAATCATCATTGGCAAAAATGAGTTTTTGCTTACAGAAAGGCTGAATAGTAGAGCCCACGTCCCAGCTTGGGTTTGCCGTTACTGCAGTTGATGGGTCTTCACCATATACGGCTGCCAGTTTGGTACCATCGCAGGTGTACACTGCCAGTCCGCTCTGGTCATTGTCAGTGGGGTCGATGACCCGTTTGTGATTAAGCGCATTAAGCGTATATGACACATCATAACGCATGCCACAAGGACTTAACAAACCTTGTGTTCCACTAATATTGCCATCGTATTTAACATAGATTGTGGTATTATTGATGGGCGTAACCCAAACCGGGTTATCGTTTCTTGAACCATCAATAGAACCCGGCGCCCAGGCCACAGTGGCAAAATCGGTCAGCCTGTTTTGTGAGATCAGGTTAAACGACCAGTCATACTCAGTTCCGCCGTTACCGCCGCCACCCGGCGTGTAGGAATCGCAGATCTGTATGGCCGTAAATGATTCCCCGGTTGGATTTACAAATTTATAACCGGCAGTTTGAGAGTAGGCCAATGGAAAACGAACCACCGATTTAGCAGGGATGGTAATCGATCCGCTGGAAGGCACTCCTGATGTCCAGTTGATGGTAAGCGGCCTGTTTTGTAAACTGTTATACAGCATCACCGCCGCAGTATCACGTGGTGTTGTAGTTGTGCGGCCGGTGGTAGGCACAGGCGAATAATAGGTATTGGAATACCAGGTTGCCGGGAAAATAGGCACATCACGTGATGAATAACCGTCTACACCGCCAAAATGAAGTTCTACGCCAATGTTTCCTGAAGAAGCTATGGAAGCACCCGATAAAACCGCGCCATCAACAAAATAGGTTTCACCTTCATTTATCGTGGCCGTTGTTTCCAATGTTCCATTATTATCCTTATCTATTTCCACTACCGTATTATTCTGAGCTGCCCTGATAAATAATGCCGTGTATTGAAAATCACGGCTCGGGTAATTCTGTCCAACAGGTATGGTATAGAATGTGCCGTAATCCTTCACGGGAGACACATTCGTCTTCATACACTGTACCTGCATGATCGAGGGTTCGCCACAAACCTGTGTTACGGCAATCTGGCCGCTGGCCGTAATTTTGTCGGCGCCATCATAGAATATATTGGCCGCCACCCTTGGATTGGTTGGCATCGTGTTATCTAACACGATACTTCCACCGGCGGGTATGATATCATTGGCATACCCGGGCGCTATTCCATTGTAAGGGTTACCATCGCCCCATACCTGGGTTGTGCTTTGCAATGGATCAAGGGGATTAATTTCATAACCATCTTCCCAATGATCCCAAACAATGGTCATACCGGGGTAAGGCATTTTCATACTGATCACCGTTCTTATATTATTGCTTGGTAAGGCAACATTGGCCGAATTGGCGAGCGCAATACGGGCTTTATCCTCGCCAAACGGCAAGTAATAGGTATGTGTTTTGGTTGCTTCGGAACAAGGGTCCACAATCAGCGGGTTAACCGTAAAGAATACATAGGCCGTGGCACAGGCATTGGTGCTGTCGCAGATCTGGTACACCAGGGTATCCCTGCCGGCAAAGGACCCGTTAGGCAGGTAAATTACTTTCCCGTTTGATATAAACCCGGTTCCGTTGTTCGGCTGGGTGTTTATGGACAAGGTGGAAGGTTTCATGTTGTTATTCGGATCATAATCATTGGCCAGTACATCAACCACAAATGGCGCACCACCCGCCCCTGTAGCGGAATCGTTTAATGCTACCGGCGGACAAACGGCACACACATCAAAAGCCAAAATATCCGAATTCTTGATCAGGTTTTCATATCCTTCCTTTGCGGTTCCCAACAAATAATACATACCTGTTGAACCCGACGTTGCCCAGGGATATTCATAGGTACGGGTACAGGTAGATGAGTCTATACAGTTAACCGGAACCGTTGTACCCGGCGGGTTAATTTTAATATCCATGCCGGTAATATCCTGATACCCGAATGGTGTTGTTATTTTTGCCCGGGCATAATAGGTAGTATTCACCAGGCCACTGATTCTTTTGGTACCCCCGGGATATGGCGCATCAAACACGTCGAAACTTTCAAAATCAATAAAGGTTGAAACCGGTAACAGACTGATCCGGGAAGGTTTTGTATTGCTGTGGTATTCTATCTGGAACTGAACACCGGCCTGTGCAGAAGTGATCGCCAGCGCAAGAGCCTGACCGTTTGGCACAGTTACATCAGCCCCCAGGGTTCCGGTCCAGCTTAATATTTTTGAACCACTGTTGTACACCGGGTTGCTTAGGGTTATTATGTTGGTACTGCCGTATTTCAGTTGGGCGGTGATGGCCGGGTTAACGGGCATGGTACCGCTGGTTACCTTTACATGCAACAGCATCTGTATGGTTTGCGCCTTGATGGTAAGATCACTGCACAGGATTGGATTTTGGGTATAGGTAATGGTATTGACGCTCGCAGCCGGTTTAATGGGTACGGCACCCAGGGCCCAATCGGCCGAGCCTGCATTGTTTGTCCAGCTCATGGTGGTACTGGCCAAACCGTTCTTTGTACTTCCGGCGCCATATATTTCCTGACCTGTATTCACGTTCCACCTTTCTGTTTGACCGGAACCTACCGATATGGTTGAGGTTCTTACAGATACCACGTCATAGATCAGCTCACCGGTTGCTGAATTCACATTAACCGTTGGCGTTGTGGTTTTAGCCTGGTCGGAGACAAATGTGCCCAACGGATTTGATTGATTAACCCCTGTGTAAGTCGTTACATTTACTACTGCACCTTTATCGGGATCGGAACTGAAGTTAACCACTACATTGGCTGTACCCGAAGGCGGGTTTACCATTTGGTACAGGGATATGCGGGCATTGCCGTTTAAATTGTTATCGCCTACCAGGGTTAACGGCGAACCTCCATAGGTAACCGATAAAACTGTTCTGTTCTTTTGTGATATACCCACCAGCATGAACCGGTTAGCCCCGGTACCGGTGGTATGCGACCTGGTGACCGGTGTTGTTATTCCGGATGTGGTGCTGGAAGCATCTATCGCGATGCCGGCAGCAGCAGATGAAATAGGATAAGAAACCTCGGTGGTGGTTATGTTGGTGGCCACCGGATCGATACGGTCTAAGTACTGGCCCGGGCCTGATAAATACAATGGTGTTTGTACCACCGATGGATTAATATTTACAATATGCGATTGGGTGGACGGGCCATTACAACCATTGGCACTGGCAGTAATAGATGACAGGCCAAACCAGCCCGCAATCCAGGTAACCGAACCGGTTGCCGTATTGATCGTATTACCAGCCGCTATACTGGCCGCATCTAAACTATAGCTGATGCCCGTATTATTGGTGGCTGTTGCGCTGTAGGTGATGGTTCCGGCACCCTGTGTGCGCACCGATTGTAAACCCAAACTGAATACAGGCGTACCCACTGTTGGGGTGATGGTTACCACGTGACTGGCCGTATTAGGGCCATTACAACCCGCTGCCGTAGCCGTTATGGTTGAGGTTCCGTTCCAGGCTGCCGCAAAGCTTACTGCTCCTGTTGTGGCGTTTATTGAATTACCGGCCGAGGTACTGGTACCATCCAGCGTATAGGTAATACCGGTAGCATTGGTTGCGGTTGCGGTGTAAGTAACCGAATTGGCGCCCTGGCATCGTGTGGACGTTGCACCAAGTGTAAATACCGGTGTACCCACCGTTGGCGTTACCGTTACCGTATGTACTGCTGTCGACGGACCGTTGCAACCGGTTGCTGAAGCTGTAATGATCGTTGTACCGCTCCAGCCGGCTACGTATACCACCACTCCGGTGATGGCATTGATGGTGCAGCCACCTGTAGTGCTCCCCGCATCGAGTGAATAAGTTATGGATGTTGAATTGGCAGCCGTTGCGGTATACGTTACAAAAGCGCCGCCCTGACAACGTACCGAGGTGGCACCTAAAGTAAATACCGGGGTACTTACCGTTGGGGTAATGGTAACCGTATGATTGGCTGTTTTAGGACCATTACAACCTGTTGCAGTTGCGGTGATGATGGAAGTTCCCGTCCAGCCGGTCCAATAGGTTACCGCACCGGTGGTGGCATTGATGCTGTTGCCGGCAGCAATACTGGACGCATCTAAACTGTAAGTTATTCCCGTATTGTTGGTGGCATTGGCTGTATAAGTTACGGTATTGGCTCCCTGGCAACGCGTGGATGTGGCACCCAGTACAAATACAGGCGTGCCCACCGTTGGGGTAATCGTTACCGTATGGGTTGCTGTTTTTGGACCGTTACAACCGGCCGCACTGGCTGTTATGATGGTTGTGCCGCTCCATCCGGCGGCATAGGTTACCAGGCCTGTAGAGGCATTGATCAGATTACCGCCCGAAGCACTTGCCGCATTTTGCGTATAGGTAATACCGGTTGTAGTTGAGGCTGTTGCGTCATATAAAACAGTTCCTGTTCCCTGGCATCGTACCGAGGTAGCACCGGCATTAAAAACCGGCGTTCCTACCGTGGGCGTAATGGTTATGGTGTGCATGGCGGTTGATGGACCATTACAACCTGCTGCTGTTACCGTTATGGTTGAGGTACCCGACCAGCTGGCTGCATAAGTTAAGGCACCTGTTGAGGTATTAAATGAGTTACCGGGAAAAGCCAACGTGGTTCCATCTAAACTATAGGTTCTGCTGGTACTGTTGGATGCAGTGGCAGTATACGTTACCGTACCGGCGCCCTGGCATCTCGTTGAGGTTGCCCCGAGCGTAAATACCGGCGTACCCACCGTAGGCGTAACCGTCACGGTATGATTTGATGTTTTAGGTCCGCCGCAACCTGTTGCACTGGCGGTTATAGTGGTTGTTCCGCTCCAGGTGGCTACATAGGTAACTTCGCCTGTTGCAGCATTTATTGTATTGCCGCCACTTAAACTGGCTGCATCTAAACTATAGGTTAGGCTGCTTGAATTGTTGGCAGTGGCATCATACGTTATGTTTCCGACTCCCTGGCACCGGGTAGATGTTGAGCCTAATGTGAATACAGGATTACCAACGCCGCCGATGATGGTAACCGTATGCGTGGCCGTTTTTGGACCGCTACAACCCGTTGCCGTGGCCGTAATGGTAGAAGTTCCAAACCATAACCACCAATACGTTACCGCCCCGGTACTTGCATTTATGGTATTGCCATAAGCCAAACTGGTGGCATCTAAACTATAGGTAATGCCGGTATTGTTTGCTGCGGTGGCAGTGTACGTTAATGTGGCTGCTCCCCAGCAACGGGTAGAAGAAGAACCCAGCCCAAAAACAGGTGTTTGTACATTGTCATTGGTAGTAACCACATGGGTGGCCGTTTTTGGGCCGTTACAACCGGTTGCGGTAGCTGTGATCGTTGTTGAGCCAAGCCAGGCTGCGTCAAAAGTTACGGCACCGGTTGCCGGATTTATAGAATTACCGCCTGTTGAACTGGCACCATCTAAAGTATAGGTTATTCCCGTATTGTTTGTTGCTGTTGCCGAATAAGTTGTTGTGCCGGCTCCTATACAACGAGATGAGGTGGCACCCCCTGTAAATACCGGAGTACCCACTGTAGGTGTTATGGTAACGGTATGTGTAGATGTTGTTGGGCCGCCGCATCCGGTTGCTGTTGCTGTAATGATCGTTGAACCCGCCCATCCGGCTACATACGTTACATCGCCGGTTGTTGCGTTTATTGTATTTCCACCGGTAGTTGCCGCTGCATTTAAACTATAGGTAATGGCTGTTGTATTTGTTGCGGTAGCACCATAATTCACGACGCCTGCTCCCTGGCAACGGGTTGACGTTGATCCGGCGGAAAATACCGGTGATCCGATGGTGGGTGTTATGGTTACCGTATGGGTTGATGAAACGGGGCCGTTACAACCGTTGGCAGTGGCAGTAATGATTGTGGTAGGACCACTCCAATAACCATAATAAGTTACCGTACCGGTATTGGGATCTATATTCAACGGCGCGGCAGCACTTGCCGGATCTAAACTATAGGTTATGCTGGTTGCATTAGTGGCAGTGGCGGTGTAAGTAACAGATCCCCCTCCTTTACACCTCGTTGAGGTTGACCCCATTACAAAAACGGGAGTTCCTACCGCCGGGGTTATGGTAACCGAATGGGTTGCCGATCTTGGACCGTTACAACCGGCAGCAGTTGCTGTAATAATCGTAGAACCTGTCCAGCCGGCAACATAAGTCACCTCACCGGTAGATGCATTAATGGAATTACCTCCGGTAACGGCTGCTGCATTTAAACTATAGCTTATAGAAGTTGAAAAAGCGGCATTGGCGGTATAAGTTACCGATCCCGCTCCGAGGCATCGGGTTGAGGTACTTCCCATCACAAAAACCGGATCCTGCACATTATCGTTTGTTGTTGCGGAATGTGTAGCAGAAACCGGTCCGCTACAACCTGCCGCAGTAGCTGTTATGACGCTTGTTCCAACCCAGCCGCCATTGTAATTAACCGCACCGGTTGATGCATTAATACTTAAACCTGCTAAAATACTTGCTGCATCCAACGTATAGGTTATACTTGTTGAATTGGCCGCTGTGGCCGAATAAGTTACGGCAGTACCCGATTTGCACCGGGTTGAAGTGGCCCCCAAAGTAAATACAGGTGTTTGTACTGTTGCGTTTACCGTAACCGTATGCGAAGCCGATTTAGGGCCATTACATCCGGCTGCCTCGGCAGTAATTAATGATGTACCACTCCAACCGGCGATATACGTAACATCGCCGGTGGCCGAATTAATGGAATTACCGGCAACTTCACTAACTGCATCCAAACTATAAGTTATACTTGTTGAATTTGTGGCGCTGGCGCTATAATTAACTATACCTGCTCCCTGGCAACGTGTGGAGGTTGCACCCAAAACAAAGACCGGTGTACCTACCGTAGGTGTAATGGTCACTTCATGATCGGCGGTTAACGGGCCTCCGCAGCCATCCGCTGTGGCAGTAATGGTTGAGGTGCCATTCCAGTTGAACAGGTAAGTTACTTCGCCGGTGGTAACATTAATGGTATTGCCAAATGAGCTGGTAGCCGCATCCAGGCTATAAGTAATGCTTGTTGACCCTGCTGAAGTTGCGCTATACATTACATTCCCGGCCCCCTGGCAACGGGTTGATGTTGCACCTAAAACAAAAACTGGCGCATTTATATCGGGCGTTACAATTACGGTAACGCTTCCTGCGCCCGCACTCCAGGTAAGTAAAACGTCATCCTGAGCCCTTACATAATAGGTGCCACTAACAGTGGCTACCAAACTTGAAGCTGCATTAGCTGTACTCGTTCCTGTTGCACTGCTTTGCCAATACCAGGTTTCACCCGCGGGTGCTGTGCCAGTAAAATTCATGGTTACACCGGGACTTGCACACTGCGGTGAATTGGATGTTGGATCTGCTGGTGTTGCCTGCGACATCACCGAATTGCTCAATAAGAGCATTAAACCGGTAATGAGAATTAATGCAGTTTTTTTTACAATCCATTGGTTAGTAAATATTGATTTCATAGTGCGTTTATTAGGATAACAGTTGGATAAATGTGTATAGATTTCTGTTAATAAAATCAGTTTAATTAAATTAAAATAACCAGGTACTTCAGGCCATGTTTTAGCAGTTAGGGGCTGCACATGGGCCTTAAACTTGTGTAAGTTTGGCTTCATTTTTTTCGGATATTGGTTAATTTTAAACAATTAAAACTTATCTAACTAATTGATAGACATAGCTTTAACTTAAATTCTACAAAAAAACATGTAGAATAACAACTACATAAACGCTAAAATGGCAATCTTAGTATAATTACCAAGTAAATAACAACAAACTGATGGTATCTATCTTACATATGTATGGCATGGTTTTATAAGTGATATGTTTGAATATAAAACATCTTTGATAAGCTATGTTAGTGAATAAATATGGGCAACCCCTATCTTTGTTTAGCTTTTTTTTACAACCCGGCTTTAAAAATAAAATATGAATATCCAGGAATTTCCGATAACCCTCAGCCTGATTATCGCCAATCTTATCTTTTCGATAGTTGGTTTTTCAAACCGGGGTATGGTTGATAAAACGATCATGTGGCCTTACCGGGTTTCCCGCGAAAATCAGTACTTCCGTTTCATCACCTCGGGTTTTTTACACGCCGATTACATGCACCTGATCTTTAACATGTTTACCCTGTATTTTTTTGGACGAAACCTGGAGCTGTATTTTAATTTTTATGGCCTGGGTGGCAATTTTTCGTACCTGGCGCTCTATTTTTTAGGGCTGATCATTTCTGATCTGCCAAGTTATTTCAAACACAAAGATGATCGCGATTACCGGTCGTTGGGCGCATCAGGCGCTGTATCCGCAGTGGTATTTGCCACCATCATTTTTAGCCCCTGGACCAGTATCTATATTTATGGTGCCATAAAGATCTCGGCTACGGTATACGCCATACTCTACATCTTTTATTGCGTGTACATGGGAAAAAGGGGAAGCGACAATATTAACCACGATGCTCATTTGTGGGGATCTTTATTCGGTCTGGCGTTTACGCTGGCCCTGGTTGCTTACCTGCAGCCTGATTTATTTACGGGGATCATTGAGGAACTCAAACACCCGAGCCTATTTGGCGACGGTTAGGGTTAACGGTCGTATCTTTTTCGTTTTGTGCGGCCTATCACTTGTAACATCCGGGGGCTGCCTGATGTTTATGAGCATTTCATAAGCATAATCGCCTTTTTACCAAAAATCGGTAGTGAAATTTTAACGGGCATAACCAGGAAGGGAAATAGCTCCCCACGATACAAGGTCATTGCGTTAAGGCTTAATTTAATTGCGCCGCCCTTCAGATTAATTGCGCCGCCCTTCAGATTAATTGCGCCGCCCTTCAGGTTAGTTGCGCCGCCCTTCAGGTTAGTTGCGCCGCCCTTCAGGGCGGTGACTGAAATACAATCCTGTACCGGCTTTAGCCAAAATTAATACCGATTCAGTTTTACTGTTCACCATACCGGTATTTACCAAAAGCCAATACACAGTGGTTTTACTTGAATTTCGGCCAACCCACATGATGCTAACATGACATTCAGTTTAGGATAAACAGCTGGGCTAAAGCCCATTTTGCAGGCATCATTATATTCCCTGCCCTAAAGGGCAGGGCAATTCAATCACTAACTTAATTACCTGGCCCATGGCAGGTACAATTATATTGCATACCATAAAGGGCAGGGCAATTCAATCATCAACTTAATGACCTGGCCCATGGCAGGTACAATTATATTGCATGCCATAAAGGGCAGGGCAATTCAATCACTAACTTAATGACCTGGCCCATGGCAGGTACAATTATATTGCATACCATAAAGGGCAGGGCAATTCAATCATCAACTTAATGACCTGGCCCATGGCAGGTACAATTATATTGCTTGCCATAAAGGGCAGGGCAATTCAATCACTAACTTAATGACCTGGCCCATGGCAGGTACAATTATATTGCTTGCCATAAAGGGCAGGGCAATTCAATCATCAACTTAATGACCTGGCCCATGGCAGGTACAATTATATTGCATGCTATAAAGGGCAGGGCAATTCAATCATCAACTTAATTACCTGGCCCATGGCAGGTACAATTATATTGCATGCCATAAAGGGCAGGGCAATTCAATCACTAACTTAATGCCTGGCCCATGGCAGGTACAATTATATTGCATACCATAAAGGGCAGGGCAATTCAATCATCAACTTAATGACCTGGCCATGGCGGTACAATTATATTGCTTGCCTAAAGGGCAGGGCAATTCAATCATCAACTAATGACCTGGCCCATGGCAGGTACAATTATATTGCATGCCATAAAGGGCAGGGCAATTCAATCACTAACTAAGACCTGGCCCATAGCAGGTACAATTATTTGCTTGCCAAAGGGCAGGGCTTCAATCATCAACTTAAGCCTGGCCTATGGCAGGTCAATTATATTGCATGCCATAAAGGCCAGGGCAATTCAATTATCAACTTAATGACCTGGCCCATGGCAGGTACAATTATATTGCATGCCATAAAGGGCAGGGCAATTCAATCATCAACTTAATGACCTGGCCCATAGCGGGTACCGCCCTTCAGGTTAGTTGCGCCGCCCTTCAGGGCGGTGACTGAAATACAATCCTGTACCGGCTTTAGCCAAAATTAATACCGATTCAGTTTTACTGTTCACCATACCGGTATTTACCAAAAGCCAATACACAGCGGTTTTACTTGAATTTCGGCCAACACACATGATGCTAACATGACATTCAGTTTAGGATAAACAGCTGGGCTAAAGCCCATTTTGCAGGCATCATCGAAGAACCAAAACGCCAACCTATTTGGCAACGGTTAAGCTGATCTGCAAAATGTCTTTTGTGTTATCGGTTATTTTGAAACGATCGTCAATGCGCAGGCCAACTACCCAAACTATTTTTTTATCCATTTCGATAACCCAGGTTTTTTCTTTTTGGGTTACGGAAAATTTCAGATCACTCAAAAAACGATTGAGTTTCTTTTTTTTTGCCATGCCCAGGGGATAAAAATAATCACCGGGTTTCCATTTGCGGAGTATTAAAGGATATTTTATTTCGGCGGCGTTAAGTTGTGCTGCCAATGGGTTATGTAAGATGGGAGATTGAATATTCACTATTTTTTTAAGATGCAAACGGCCTTCTGCAAATTCCAAATGCCCTTCTTTTTCCAAAAGAAAAATTCCTGCTTCGGTATTTTCATTGGGCGCAATGATAAGCCAGTTGCGGTTTTTGATGATACGGTGGGTTGCCGATTGAACATATTTGCCGGTTTCGCTTTGTAATAAACCCACCACTTCATCAGTTTGTTGGGCCGTATAGCCAAAGTCTTTGATCACTTCAAACAGGATCGTTTTCAAAGCTTTTGTTTTCAACAGTTTTAATACCGGGATATGAACTTCGTTGCCTTTATATTCAAGCAATTTCGTCTTCGTTTCGTTTACCGCTTGTTGATAGAGTTGCGCTATCTCCCTGAACCGGTCAATATTATGCAGCAGGTTTTCTTCCACCTGCGGAAATACTTTTTGCAAACCGGGAATGAGTTGGTTGCGAAAATAATTGCGGGTGTATTTGTCGGAAGCGTTCGATGCGTCTTCCACGAACCTCAAATTATTGGCAAGGGCGAATGCGGTAAGTTCTTCTTTTTTCGCAAATAATAAAGGACGCATAAGATTTCCCTGCTTCGGTAAAATTCCATGCAGTCCGCCAATGCCGGTACCCTTAAAGAAATTCATCAGCAGGGTTTCGATGTTGTCGTTGGCGTGGTGGGCGGTGAGGAGCCAGTAAGCGGTTGGCGGTTGGCAGTTGGCAACTTCAGCGTGTAAATCACTTTTCATTTTATTTAAGAGCTCATCAAACCATTTATAACGTAATTCCCTGGCCGCAACCTGTATGCTAAGTTTATTTTCGGCAGCATATTTTTCGGTATCGAATTTTTTAGCCAGCACCTCCACTCCATAATTTTTAGCAAGGGTTATTACGAATTCCTCATCGCGGTTACTCTCCTCTCCCCTTAATTGAAAATTGCAATGGGCAATGATAAAGTTGTAGCCCGCCTGTTTGCATAGTTCACAAAGCACAACTGAATCCACTCCGCCACTAACGGCCAGGAGTAACTTATCTTTTGGTTGAAAAAGATTGTGTTGTTTGATGTATGCTTTAAATTTTTCTAACAGGTTCATTATATAATGTTCAATTTAACCTCGCCCCATCGAGTTATGCGCTTTCTCTTCGCTCTGCCCGCGAACGCCAAAGGAGAAGGAAATCGAATGGGTCTTATAAATATGCAAATTGTTTCTTTTCTACTACGCCGATCTTCGCAATTTCCCTCCCCTTCGGGGAGGATAGGTGGGGCCGCGGTTTTACTCCTCCACATCCTCCAACGCTCCCATTAATTCCATCCTGGTATGATTATCGCCCGCTTTTTGCGCTTCTTCGATACCTCTTTTATATATCCTTATGGCTTTGTCAAAATCTCCGGCCCGTTCCAATAATTTGCCTAAATGATAGTAGGATCCAATATAGGTTGGCTCCCGTAACAGTATTTCATTGAACAGTTTACGGGCTTCCTCATCTTTGTCGATCTTAATGTATTCCAACGCCAATGCGTGTTGCAGAAAACTGTCCTTGTCCGACGTCTTCATATATTCCAGTAATTTCTCTATCCTGCTCATACCCGGTAAATATTTATTTTTTTTATTTAAAATTAACTGCTCTTGGCTTATCTTTGCGATAGTTGCATAAACAACTTATTTCAGGATTTTAAATTTTTTATATGAAGATCTTAGTTTGTATCAGTAAAACACCTGATACCACAGCAAAAATAGCCTTCGCCGATAACAATACGAAATTCGCTGCAGATGGCGTACAGTGGATCATCAATCCCTACGACGAATGGTATGCCCTGGTGCGGGCCATCGAATTGAAGGAAGCCGATCCTGCCACCGTCATTCATTTGGTTACCGTGGGCGCGGCAGATTGTGATCCCATCATCCGAAAAGCACTGGCTCTGGGTGGTGATGAAGCCTTTCGGGTAAATGCCGAGAGTCATGATAGTTTTTACATCGCCTCACAAATTGCTGAAGTAGCCAAAAAAGGAAGTTACGATCTGATCTTTACCGGAAAAGAAACCATCGACTATAATGGATCGTCCATCGGCGGCATGGTTGCCGAGTTGCTGGAATTACCTTTTGTTTCTTATGCCGCAAAATTTAACCTGGAAGGAAGCGATGCGGTTATCGTAAGGGAAATTGAAGGTGGTGAAGAAACCAATAAAGTAGCCTTACCGGTAGTGGTTAGCTGCCAAAAAGGAATGGCCGAACAACGCATTCCCAATATGAAAGGTATCATGGGCGCCCGGAGCAAACCCTTGACTGCTGTGGAGCCTGTAGCTGTTGATACCCTTACGTCGATTGCATCATTTGAATTACCACCGGCGAAAGCGGGTGTTAAATTGGTTCCGGCAGATACACCGGAGGAATTGGTGAGGTTGTTACATGAGGAAGCGAAGGTGATATAAAAGCCCCCTCTATCTCCCCCGAAGGGGGAGGAAAAGGAGGAGATAGAAACGAAGTTTCAAGTTTAAAATTAAAATAATCATATGTCAGTCTTAATATTTTTAGATCAATCAGAAGGTCACATAAAAAAATCATCATTTGAAGCGGCCAGCTATGGCGCTAAGGTTGCCGAACAACTTGGCACAACGGCTGATGCCATTGTGTTAGGAGCAGTTTCAGATGATCTGTCAGCTTTGGGAAACTACGGTATCAAAAAAGTGCATACCGTAAAAAATGATGCGGTCGATAATTTTGACGCACAGGTTTTTACCAGGGTTATTGCCGATGCGGCAAAGGCCCTTGACGCCAAAGTGATCATCTTCTCTAATAATTTTAATGGCAAGGCCATTGCGCCGCGATTAAGTGTACGGCTGAAAGCCGGATTGGTGTCGGGTGCTATTGCCCTGCCGGATACGGGTAGTGGGTTTACCGTTAAGAAAAGTGTTTTCAGTGGTAAGGCCTTTGCCAATATCACGGTTACTACCGATATTAAAATTGTTGCCTTAAATCCAAATTCATACAGTATCGTCAAAACCGATGGGAAAGCCGAATTTGCCGAATTTGCAACAACCGTTGATGCCGGAAAAGTGCTGGTAACAGCCACTGATAAAGTAGTAGGTGAAGTTCCGTTGAGTGAAGCAGAAATTGTGGTCAGCGGCGGCCGTGGTTTAAAAGGCCCCGAAAACTGGGCCCTGGTAACCGACCTGGCCAAATTATTAGGCGCTGCAACCGCGTGCAGCCGTCCGGTTTCGGATAGTGACTGGCGCCCGCATCATGAGCACGTTGGACAAACGGGATTGGCCATTGCTCCTAATTTATATATTGCTATTGGTATTTCGGGTGCCATACAGCATTTGGCCGGCGTAAACAGAAGTAAGGTGATCGTTGTGATCAATAAAGACCCCGAAGCACCTTTCTTTAAAGCTGCCGACTACGGTATTGTTGGCGATGCATTCGACGTAATGCCTAAGATTATTGAAGCAGTTAAGAAATTAAAGCAGGCTTAATTATAATAAAAAAACAAACGGCCTTATATTTTAAGCCTTTCAACTTAGTTTTGAAAGGCTTTTATTTTATATTTGCTGTTCACTCGTGCTTAATTAGAAACAGAAGATGGGTATGAAAAAAATAGAACTGGAAATAGTGGCATTATCGCACAGCATTACGCAAACCCATTCGTATGCGGTTGTTTTGGGTGAAGTAAATGGTTTACGCCGCCTGCCGATCGTTATCGGCGGCTTTGAAGCGCAGGCCATTGCCGTAGCGTTGGAGCGCATGAGCCCCAGCCGTCCGTTGACGCACGACCTGATGAAAAATTTCATGATGGCTTTTAATGTAGAATTACACGAAGTGGTGATCAACGATCTGCAGGAAGGTATTTTTTACAGCAAACTGGTTTGCAGCTCGGCAAATGATACGGTTGAAATTGATTCACGCACGTCGGATGCGTTGGCATTGGCGGTAAGGTTTGGTTGCCCCATATTTACTTTCGATACGATTTTAGACCAGGCCGGCATTTTAATGGAAGATGATGGCAAAGGCAAAGCGGCAACAGCTTCTGTTACTACCGAAACCGGCGGCAGCGATGATTTGAAATCCTTATCGCTGGAAGACCTGGAAGGGTTGCTGGCTGAAGTACTTGACCATGAGGATTATATCAGGGCGATCGCGATACGGGACGAGATAAAAGCCAGAAAGGAAAAATAATGCGGTCAAATTAATTGATAATTGACTAATGGATAATGGATAATTTTTTAGAAAATGATCGACTTACTAATAAGAACGACTTCAAACAAATAGAGGAATGAAGTAAACACATTATCCATTATTTCATTATCCATTATCCACTTTCCCATTATCCATTAGTCAATTATCAATTGTCCACTGCCATGCTCGTTTTTCCCAATTGTAAAATAAATCTCGGCTTACAAATTCTCCATAAAAGAACAGATGGTTTTCATGATCTCGAAACTGTTTTTTATCCCCTTGCTTTTAGGGATGCACTCGAACTCATTCCAAATACCAATAACGAAACGGGCGTAACATTCACAGGAACAGGATTGGCTGTTGAAGGCAAAACGGAAGATAACCTTTGTATTAAAGCCTATCAATTGCTAAAGAAAGATTTCTCCGAATTGCCTTCTGTAAGCATGCACCTGCATAAAGCCATACCCATGGGCGCCGGGTTGGGCGGCGGTTCGGCTGCTGCGGCATTTACGTTAAAACTGCTGAACGACAAATTCAAACTCAATATCTCAACTCCTCAATTGCTGAACTATGCGAAGCAGCTTGGCAGCGATTGTCCGTTCTTCATTATTAATAAACCTTGCTTTGCCACCGGGCGGGGCGAAATACTGGAGGAACTGGTTTTGGACCTCTCCCATTACAAAATTGTATTGATCAATCCCGGTATTCATATCAATACGGGATGGGCATTTACTGAATTGGCGAAGGGGTCAAACGGCTCCCGGCTGTTAGACCCCTATATCCCCTCACTAAAAACCATCATGCAACAACCCATAGATACCTGGAAAAGCCAACTAACCAATGATTTTGAAACGGTCGTGTTTATGGCTCATCCGGAAATAAAATCAATCAAAGAAAATCTATACAAACTGGGCGCCATCTATGCGGCCATGAGTGGCAGCGGCAGCACTGTGTTCGGGATATTTTCCAATGATATCGATCCCAACCTATTCAGGAACGACAACTATTTTATTAAAAGCGTAAATTAGTTTACCTTGCAGCAAATAAATCACCATTAATTCGTTGTTGACCATACCATCTTTTTTGCGCAGTAACCTCGATCTACTCAATCATCGAGGATAGGCTTCTTTTGGCCTCTCCGTCAGGCAGCGGAAGGCACAGGTATCCGTGATTTTTAATTCCTTTTTTATTTCTTCAAAACATGTATAATGATGAACTCAACTATTTCGATTTCGGCTAACGCACAACAATATTTAGACCTGGAAGAAAAATACGGTGCCCATAATTATCATCCGTTGCCCGTAGTATTGAATCGTGGTGAAGGCGTTTTTTTATATGATGTTGATGGCAAACGCTATTATGATTTTTTAAGTGGCTACTCAGCTGTTAACCAGGGGCATTGCCATCCAAAAATCATTGCTGCTTTGGTTCAGCAGGCACAACAATTAACCCTTACTTCCCGGGCCTTTCACAGTAGTTTATTGGGTACTTATGAAAAATATATCACTGAATATTTTGGTTACGATAAAGTGCTGCCTATGAACTCAGGTGTGGAGGCCGTGGAAACAGCCATCAAACTTTGCCGCAAATGGGGCTATGAAATAAAAGGCATTCCGGCAAATGCCGCAAAGATCATTGTTTGTGAAGGCAATTTTCATGGTCGTACCATCAACGTTATTGCCTTCAGCAGCGACCCCCTAGCCAGGACAAATTTTGGCCCTTACAATCCGGGCTATGAGCCGGTTCCACACAATGACCTGCCTGCCTTGGAAAAAGCTTTCCAGGATAAAAACGTAGCTGCTTTTTTATTCGAACCCATCCAGGGCGAGGCCGGTGTGGTGGTGCCGGATGCCGGCTATTTTAAAGGCGTTCGCGATTTGTGCACCGAATACAATGTGCTCATGGTGGCCGATGAAATTCAATGCGGACTTGCCCGCACCGGAAAAATGCTGGCCTGCGATCATGAAAATGTACGTCCTGATATTTTAATATTAGGCAAGGCGTTGAGTGGTGGCGTGTTACCGGTTAGTGCCGTTTTATGCGATGATGAGATCATGCTGACCATTAAGCCCGGCGAGCATGGGAGTACCTATGGGGGAAATCCTTTAGCCTGTGCAGTTGCAATAGCTGCCTTGCAGGTTTTAAAAGATGAACACCTGGCAACCAATGCAGCAGCGATGGGCAATTTACTGAGAAGTGAATTGGAAAAACTGAACTCGCCATACATTTCTATAGTAAGGGGTATGGGTTTATTAAATGCCATTGTAATTAAACATGAAAACCCCAATGCCGCCTGGGAATTGTGTTTGCTGTTGAAAGAAAATGGGTTACTGGCTAAACCTACACATGGTGACAAGATACGGTTTGCTCCTCCCCTGGTTATAACCAAAGAACAGGTGTTGGAATGTGTGGAGATAATTGATCAGAGTTTGAAATTGTTGTAAATAAGGAAGGCGGGTTCAACAGCTTCGCTTCCTTAAAAAACAAAGACCACCTTTTCTGCCAAATTCTCTAACTTAGATTTTCAAAACATTTTATGGATACCCACCTGCACCACGACCATATTGAATCACATTTAAAAAGCAGCGACCTGTTGAGGGATGTGGTTATTGGCATGAGCGACGGGCTTACCGTTCCGTTTGCATTGGCCGCGGGCCTTAGCGGCGCTGTTGATCAAAGCAGTATCATTGTTATAGCCGGCATTGCCGAGGTGGCTGCAGGCAGTATCGCCATGGGTTTGGGTGGCTACCTGGCCGGTAAAACCGAGCAGGATCATTATAAAAGCGAATTAAGAAGAGAACACGACGAAGTAGAAAATCTCCGCCACAAGGAAATTGAAGAAACCAAAGAGTTTTTCGCCAATATTGGTTTGAGTGAAGCTTTACAGAACCAGGCCACTGAAGAAATAGCGCAGGATAAAGACCGTTGGGTTGAATTTATGATGAAATATGAACTGGGACTTGATAAACCCGATCCAAAACGGGCCACTAAAAGTGCCTTAAATATTGGCCTTTCTTATGTTGTTGGTGGTATCATTCCGCTAAGCCCTTATTTTTTTATTGACGACTCAACCGAGGCCTTAAAAATTTCGGCCATTGTTACCCTGGTCTGTCTTTTTATTTTTGGATTTTTTAAAAGTAAGATGACCGGTGTTAACCCGGTTTGGGGTGCGCTAAAAGTAATGTTCATCGGTGCCGTAGCAGCAGCTGCTGCATTTGGTGTGGCCAAATTATTTGAAGCCTATTGATCATACCCGGTGTTTGCTGTTGCTCGAAATATTCTCCATCGTCCACTCCAGTTTTTGTTCAAAAGCGTGCACCCGTACAGTACAGTCACTTTTTGTGCAAATTTTACAGGAAAAATCGAGGCAACCGTCTGAATGAACAAATAATTCAACAGATTCTCCATATTCATTTTTCACCAGGTTGGATAAGGCATCAATTTCTTCATGTGCTTCATGCACATTCAAATACCAGGGTACGGTAAGGTGGCAATCGAGGTGAATCACGCTGCCATATTTAATAATCCTGAGGTTATGCAGGTCGATCCAGTTTTCCCTGCGGCTTGCATTCAGCATATTAACCATTTTCTTCAGCAGTTTTGTATCTGCTTCATCCATGATACCGGCAACAGAACTGCGCAGGATCTTATAGCCGGTAAACACAATAAAGATGGAAAAAAGGATGGCAACCGCGCTATCCAGCCAAACCAGGTGGGTAAATAAAATAAGTATCAATCCCACCACAATTCCTAAAGTAGACCAGGTATCGGTTTGTAAATGTTTCCCGCTTGATATCAACGCCAGTGAATTATTTTTCCGGCCGGTTTTAATACAAACCGCACCGGCAAAATAGTTGGCCAACCCGGTAACCGCCACCAATATGATACCATAATCCAGTTTTTTTATTTCGTGGGGATGGATAAGGTTATTAAATGCCTCATAAATAATGATCAAACCGGCAATACTGATCAGGGAGCCCTCAATGGCTGCCGAAATAAATTCGGCTTTGCCATGCCCGTACGGATGGTCGCTGTCGCGGGGCTTGGCCGAAACGTAGAGGCTGTACACCCCTATTAAACCCGCAATTACATTCACAATACTTTCGAAAGCATCGGTTAAAATAGCAACAGAGCCTGTAAGATACCAGGCAAACGCTTTTACGAGTAACAGCAAGATCGACAATGCTGCTATCCGCTTTTGAATTTTTAAATTATATAGTGAATTGTTCAAATCGTCATCAATTATATGTGAAATTACCTAGTCAGCGGAAATCGTTTATTTGGATTAGCCTCGGCAAATGAATAAATATTGTTGCGGATATAGTCATTATCGATGTAAGGTTGCAACAAATTTTTCAATTCGCCCGAATTTTCGATCGGGAAAGATTTTGGTAAATAGCCCATACCCCAAAAACTTCCCCGCTCAACCAGCAAACACAGTTTCTCTTCTTCCCTGATCCCTTCATCAATCAACACAAAACTCGGCAGGGTTTCGGTTAAGGCGTCCAGTGCCCTTTTGATCCTGTTATTATACACATCCGGGGGTTCCAGCGCTGTATCTTCTTTTTTTGTGAAAGCCGTTTTATCAATAAAACAAAGCCGGGCATTCAGATCAAATTCTTCTACCATTTTTTTCAGCATGACCAAACCTTCATTCAACAAACTAAAATGGTAAATATGCGGCAGATTTTTTTTCTTCTTATCAATGGCCAACCGGATATAACCCCGGTTATCCTCAAAAGCATACAGGGCATATTTTACCAGGGGCTGCTTTTGGCTTTTATTATACCGGGGCCACAGCTTTTTGATCTCTGTACTTTCCAAAACTATGGCTTCCAGTTCGGTGGCACATTGTTTGTACGAAATTTTAAAAATGTTGCGGATAAAATTTTGTCGCTTCAGGTCGGTATCATTATGGGTAAAATGGCTGCTCACCCTTTTTTTCAGGTTAATGGCCTTGCCTACATAGATCACTTTGTCTTTGTTATTATGAAAATAATACACCCCGGGTTTGGCAGGTAGTTTGTCGATCACCTCCTTGTCCAGGTTCAGCGGCAACCAATGTTCGCCTGATGTACGTTTCAACATCTGGTTAATATGGGTTTGTCCGCCATTGGCCAGCATATATTCGAACAGTTTCACCGTAGCCCGGGCATCGCCGCCTGCCCGGTGCCTGTTTTCAATATCGATCCTGAGCGACCGGCAAAGATTGCCCAGGCTATAGGAAGCCAATCCGGGAAAAATTTTTCTCCCTAACCGTACGGTACATAATTTCTTTGCAGTAAGATCGTAACCCGATTGTTTGAGTTGATGTTTTACAAAGGAATAATCGAAGTTTACATTATGCGCCACAAAAATATTTTCGTTCAGGATATCAAATAACAGGTCGGCTATTTCATCAAAAGTTGGCGCTGTGGCTACCATCTCATTATCAATGCCGGTTAGCGAGGTAATAAAGCGGGGAATCAGTTGTTGCGGGTTGATGAGGGTTTCAAAATGTTTTACCACCCGCTCTCCGTCATGCACAAATACCGATATTTCGGTTATGCCATTTGCCGAAGCATGGCCACCGGTTGTTTCAATATCTACGATCGCATAATTCATCAGGCATCGAAAATACTAATTATTTTAGTTAATCAATATTTTTTATCACGATTGATTATTGCTACATTGACATTACAATCAATTATATGGAAATAAAACCATTCCCGTTTCAAACCATCGACTGGTCTGTAATAGAAGAAGAAGAACACCCGGGATCAACCGGTACCGCTTATTGGAGAATTTTTCATATGGGCGATATCAGGATAAGGATGGTTGAATATTCTGCGAACTACGAAGCCGACCATTGGTGCAGCAAGGGGCATATTATTTATTGTATCAGTGGCGAAATGATCACTTTACTTGAAGATGGAAGGGTATTAAGCTTAACAGCCGGGATGACCTGGCATGTAGGCGATAATAGTGATGCACACCGCAGTAAATCGAAAGATGGTTGTAGATTATTTATCATTGATTAAACCGGCTTGTTTTCGTCGGCGTGCGTAAATTTATGAATAGCATCTTTATGCATGATCATTTTTATGCCCTGAATAATGGCCGTGATCGCGAAGATACCACCGATCACCCAGTTGATATACTCCTGACTGTTTGATATCCTTTGTACCAGCCATTTTCCACCAAATATGAATAAACAGTTTCCGATGAGGGTGCCCAATCCAATGCCTACGATATACATATTGTACTGGCTTTTTACCGGTTCCAGAATTTTTTTTGCAAACAAAACGGTACTCCAGCCAAACCAAAAAGGAATTTGCACCGGGTTGATGGCACTCATAAACATACCCAGTAAAAAGCGGTGCATATTATTTTCGAGTAACACATTTTTTGCCTCCCCACCCTTTGCGGCAGCGGCATAAAAGCTTCCGGCAGCCAATGCCAGGATGATAATGAGGGTGAACCATTCCATGGCTTTCATCAGCTTTTTCTGTTTGCGCACCCAGTCTACACCGATCAGGGATACACGCACATAGATCATTTCCACCAATAAAGAGCCCAGCGAGAAATAAATCGCATCTGCGATGGTTTCCTGGATACCGATCTGCATGGCGGCCACGTTCAGCGTACCCAGGGGCAACGACCCCAAAAAACTGATCAGTAAACCCCATAAAAAAATCCGTAATAATCGCGGCATCAAACAAAGATACTGAGCTGCGCCATATCAAACCATAAGAAATTGAAGAGGACACAATTATTTGGCAAAAACAGACAGGGTCACGTTTACATTATCCGACATGGAGATGCTGCTGCCACCAACACCAAAATCCCGGCGATTGATCTTAAACCCGCCATCAAAAACATAGCCACCATTTTTGGGGGTGGCACCAAATCCAAATTCAACGGGCTTGGTCACGCCTTTGATGGTTAAGTTACCAAACATATAATACCGGCCGGCAACGGATGAAAGCACCACTTTAGTGCTGGTAAACCGCAGGGTCTTGTATTTTTCCACATCAAAATATTCGGCCTCACGCAAATGGTTATCTCTTGAACTGTTATCCGTATCAATGGTGCCGGCATCTGCCGTTATATCAAAATAAGCATTTGCATAACCGGCCGGATCAAACCTGATGGTGCCCTTTAAGCCGGTGAAATCGCCGTCGGTTTTTATAGAAAAGTTTTTAATAACAAAATGAACTTTACTTTCGGCGTCAACAGGTGTATAGGTTCCCTGTGCATTTACCAGGTTTGAACAAACCAAACCGGCTATAACCAAAATTCTTATTTTTTTCATGAATTAAATATAGCTAAATACTGTTTAATTTTTTGTTTTCTTTAAGTTACTCAAATTATAGGTAACTCCAATTCCCACCCCCGGCATCTTTTTTCTGAAGCGGTCATTTTTATCTCCACCGGGCGTTGTTTGTACTTCCCCATTGGTTGTATACTCCATAAAGAGAAACTGAAATCCAAGTTTAACACCCCAAGAATCGTTCCACTTATACCTTACAAACAGTTCACTGTTTAAAGAGCCCCTGTCGTTGTCGCTAATTAACAAAACATTAAAGGGTGTGGGCTTTGCCGTTACCGGCACACCGGTTGCAAAATTATTGCCATAATAAGTACCGCTCTGTTTTTTACCAAAGCTGAATCCTATTGCGTCGATAGTAAATCCAACGTAAAACTTTTTGCTCAGGTTGTAACCCAGGTTCAACGTTATATTCAGGAAATTTGACTGCGCTTTGGGAAACAAAACCGAATCAATATTTTCCTCAATATCATCGGAAAATAAAACAGTGGGGTCGGTTTTGCCACTGGTTAATTTAGCCGGCGCTGTTGTGAAATACAGGTTACTGCCAAAATAACTGGTGAATTTTGCACCCAGCCCAAGTTCCAGTCTTTTATGTTTTCCATATTTCCAGTTATGTACATAGGCCAGTGACCCGCTGCCTTGTGATGAGCCGATAGCACCGGTGAACTCGGCAAAATGATCAACCGGTCTTACCTGTTTACGTTGCGCATGTACTGTACTAAATAGAATTACGGTGAGCACTGATGCCAGGAAAATCTGTTTCATAAATTTAAGATGGTTTTGTTTTTTATTTTTATTTTAATTCGGAATAGCCAAACTGAATGCGGTATTGGGCACACCAGATCATTACATATTTATAATTGGCCACATCGGGTTGCCCTGTCAATGCATAATGGAATGTGCCGCTCAGGTATTTTAAAAAGCCCAGATCTATATAATCAACCGGCGGCGTGGCATTGTTGCCGATGGTTTTTGAAAAATATACGTGTAGATCAGGTCCATTGTAAGAAGTGAAATTTTTAAACAGCAGGTAGTATCTTGAACCTGCTTTTTCTATACTTACATCTCCCCTGGCCCTGTCGCCAAATTCGCCGCCTATTAAAGTGCCGGTGTATAAAACCACCGTCTGCGTGTCCTGAGGTGGCACTATCACATCGTTACCATAAGCCGGAATATTTTCTTTTTTGCAGCTAACCATAAACAAAACCGCACATACCAATACACTGTAAAATGTTTTCATGTATTTTTTTTGAGCATTGTAAGGCCCCATTTTCGTTCACCGCCGGGTACCTGACCTTGTGTTTTTTTTTTGAATTCTTTAACCTCAATACATACATACGTAAAAACTTGTAAAAGGTTCAACCAATCCTGATTTAATTGTAAAAAGCCGGCCGGCACTAATGATACGTCACTGCTAAACCGTATTTTTTACCTGGTCACCCGGCATATCAAATCTGACAGACAAAGTATCGCTATATTTGAACCTTTCATGTTGTAAAAATGTTTTAGAAATTATCGGGCTTTGAACAATCATTCAACAGATATCATCATTATCGGCGGCGGGCTTGCCGGGCTTACCAGCGCTATTCATTTGAGTAAAGCAGGTTTGTCAGTTACCCTGATCGAAAAAAACGAATACCCAAAACACAAAGTTTGTGGTGAATATATTTCTAATGAAGTATTGCCTTACCTGCAACAACTGGGAGCCGACCCGATGACGCTCGGCGCTAAAAAAATAAATCGCTTTTTGTTGAGCACTACCCGGGGAAAAACTACGGAAACTACCCTGCCACTTGGAGGTTTTGGGATCAGCCGGTATACGCTGGATAATTTCCTGATGCAGAAAGCGGTTCTAAACAACTGTTTGGTGATCCGGGATGCAGTAACGGATATCCATTTTGCCAATGATGGTTTTCGGGTAAATACCCAGGCAGGAAAGGAACTGACAGCGAACATGGTCATTGGTGCTTTTGGTAAAAGAAGCCATATGGATGTTAAACTGAATCGGGCATTTATTAAAAACAAATCTCCGTTTGTTGCTGTTAAAACGCATCTCCAAGGCGATTTTCCGGACGACCTGGTTGCCTTACATAATTTTAAAGGCGGTTACTGTGGTGTTTCGCAGGTAGAAAATGGCCATTTAAATGTTTGCTTCCTGGCCAATTATAAAAATTTTCAGCAATACAAAAATATTGATGTGTTTATACGGGAGGTGATGTATAAAAATCCATATCTAAAAGAGGTTTTTGAAAATTCGGTTCCCGTTTTTGAACAGCCATTGACCATCAGTCAAATCTCATTCTCAGATAAAACGGCTGTAGAAGATCATATGCTTATGTGCGGTGATGCGGCCGGCATGATTCATCCCCTGTGCGGCAATGGTATGGCCATGGCTATTCACAGTGCGAAAATTGCATCTGAATTAACGATCCGGTATTTTAACGGCATGCTTCCCTCGAGGAACGAATTGGAGGCCAGCTATGCCTTACAGTGGAATACCAGTTTTAAAAAACGAATAACCACGGGCAGGATACTGCAGCAATTTTTCGGAAAAGACAATCTGGCCAGATTGATGATGTATGGGGTTACCCATATTCCCGGGGTACTGCCGGCCATCATCAAACAAACCCATGGAAAACCATTAAACCCCGCTGAACTATGAATACACGTTCGTCGGAAAAAGAAAAGCTGGATAACCTTAATTTAGCTGGCGGGCACTTATCCGGTGCTTTGAAAAGCCTGGCCTGGGTAAACAGGTGGTTTGGAAATCACCGGTCAATGGTAAAAACGGTGACCAGGTTTTGTGACCGGGCGAACAAACCCGTTTCCATTATCGACCTGGGTTGTGGCGGTGGAGATACCATACTGGCATTGGCAAAGCAATTGCATAAAAAAAATATCCCGTTCACGATAAGCGGTATTGATGGCAATAAAAACAGTTTACAATATGCCCAAACAGTATGTGCCGCATTTAACGAAATAACATTTATTGAGGCCGATATTTTAAAAGCCGGTTTTGAGATCCCCGCCTGTGATATACTGATCAGCAGTCATTTCATGTATCATTTTTCGGAAAACGACCTGGTGCATTTTCTTAACATGAATTCTGCCAACGTGAGCACCGCATTTATTTTCAGCGAACTTGAAAGAAACCGTTTATCGCTGTTCCTGTTTACGATCAGCAATCTTATCCTGCCTATCAGCGACCTCGCAAAAAAAGATGGCGCGCTGGCTATAAAAAGATCGTTCACAAAAAAAGAATGGCTTACCCTTTTACAAAAAGCGAATAATATCCCATTCAAAATAAGACGCGTTCCTCTTTTCAGACTACTCACTATTGTATACGCAAACAGGAAGCCATAAGATGTTAGTACAAACCAAATACCGTAGCAACCAGTCAGAAATCATGGATGATCTTGCCATGGAAGGTGACTTGTTGCGAAAAACCCCGGATCAGATTGCAACTATAAACCGGACATTGGGGGCAATAGCGCAACCATCAACGGCCTGCACACGTTATGTAAGGAGTTAGCTCCTGGTGCTGAGCTGCATATTATTGATTTGGGCTGCGGGAGTGGTGATATGTTGAGGGCTGTTGCGCACTATGGAAGAAAAAAAAATCTTATATTTAAGCTAACCGGTATCGATGCCAATGAATTTACGGTTAATTATGCCCGTGAACGTTCAATGGGTTATCCCGAAATCAGCTATGTAAAAATGGATGTACAAGAACCGGAATTTTTGAATTTGAAATTTGATATCGCATTGGCTACCTTATTCCTGCATCATTTCAGGGACGACGAAATTGAAAAGCTGCTGACCGGTATGGTAAAAAATTCAGCCCTGGGAATCATTGTAAATGATCTGCACCGGTGCCGGGCGGCTTATTATCTTTTTAAACTGGTTAGCCTGTTTATCAACAACCCGATGGTTAAAAATGATGGTGCTGTTTCGGTATTACGTGGATTTAAGAAACAGGAATTAATAAATAGTAGCGAACAATTAAAAGGAACAGTGAGTTCGATCCGTTGGCAATGGGCTTTCCGCTATCAATGGATCATCAAAAAATCATGGCAGTAAAAATTAAAAGTGTAGCTAAACAATTACCGCCCTATTACCGGGAGACGGCTGATATTATACCCTTCGTAAAAATCTGGTTGCATGGGCAAGACGAACGATTTATCAGAAAGGTGATTAAACTCTTTGGAAATGCCGGGGTAGACAAGCGATATTCGATCATGTCGCCCGAAGAAGTATTTTCCAACACCTCTTTTGAAGAAAAGAACGACATCTACATTCGCGAATGCAGCAAACTTGCCGAAATGTCGGTGCAAAAAGCGCTGGACAAAGCCGGCTGGCTGGCCGGGGAACTGGATTATATCATTACCGTAAGTTGTACGGGGATCATGATACCGTCTGTTGACGCTTACCTGGTAAATCATTTTAAAATGAAGCAGGATATTGTGCGGTTGCCCGTTACAGAAATGGGATGCGCAGCAGGTATCTCGGGGATTATCTATGCCAAAAATTTTCTAAAAGCCAATCCGGGTAAAAAAGCCGCGGTGGTAGCTGTTGAATCGCCCACGGCAACTTTTCAGCTGCAGGATTTTTCAATGGCTAATATTGTAAGCGCTGCTATTTTTGGTGATGGTGCCGCAACGATATTACTTTCCTCCTGCCCCGAAGATGAGGGCCCGGAAATTATGGCTGAAGAAATGTACCATTTTTACGATGCGGAATATATGATGGGTTTCAAACTAACCAACACCGGGCTGCAGATGATCCTGGACGAAACCGTACCCGAAACCATCTCGGCACATTTTCCAAAAATCGTACATCCTTTTCTTGAAAAAAATGGTTCCCATATCGATGAGATCAACCACCTGATCTTTCACCCCGGCGGAAGAAAAATAGTGCAGACCGTGGAAGACCTGTTCGGTGTGCTCGGCAAAAATATTGACGACACCCGCGAAGTATTGAAACAATATGGCAATATGAGCAGCGTAACCGTGCTCTATGTGTTAGAACGGTTTCTGGAAAAAGATATTCCCAAGGGCGATAAAGGACTAATGCTTAGTTTTGGACCGGGCTTTTCGGCTCAAAGTATTTTATTACAATGGTAGCAGAATTTAAAAACAGAAATGAATGGGCGCTGATCCTGGGTGGATCGGCCGGACTGGGCCTGGCCTCAGCAAAAAAACTGGCGATGCACGGACTCAATATTATCATCGTTCACCGTAACAGCAGGGCAGACACGCCACAACTTGAAAAAGAATTTGACCTCATCAAAGCGAATGAAGTTGAATGTCTGTCTTTCAATAAAGACGCCATGTCTGTTGAAAAACGGAACCTGATGATCGATGCTGTAAAAGCAAAACTCGGTACCGAAGGAAAAATAAAAGTGTTGATCCACAGCATTGCCAAAGGGAATTTAAAACCCATGGTAGATGGTGAAAATCCAACTTTACAAAATGATGATTTTCATGTAACACTCGAATCGATGGCTATTAGTCTTTATGATTGGACAAAACTGATCTTCGGGAGCAAATTATTTGCTGCCGATGCCCGAATTATCAGCTTCACCAGCGAGGGTAATAAAAAAGCATTTCCCGGTTATGGCGCTGTTTCGGTTGCCAAAGCCGCGCTGGAAGCCATTACCCGTAATATTGCGTTGGAATTTGCACCCTTTGGCATCAAGGCAAATTGTATCCAGGCAGGCGTTACCGATACGGTTTCTTTCAGGGCCATTCCGGGACATGAAATTTTAGAAAAAGCATCACTGCATCGCAATCCGTTTAAGCGGTTAACCAGGCCCGAAGATGTAGCCAATGTGGTTTATTTGTTGTGCAAAGAGGAAGCAGCCTGGATAAACGGAAACATTATCATTGTTGATGGAGGTGAACACATAAATTAAATGACCGAAGCCGGCTACATATTGAATCAACTGCCCTACACTCCCCCATTCCTGTTCGTGGATGAGTTGTTCAATATCAGCGAAAATGGGATAAGCGGATATTATACCTTTAAAGAAGATGAATATTTTTACCGGGGGCATTTTAAAAACAACCCGGTAACGCCCGGCGTTATTCTTATTGAAACGATGGCTCAAATTGGATTGGTTTGTCTGGGGATCTGTTTATCGAAGAACGAAGCCGATGAATGGACGCAACCGGGCATCGTGTTAAGCTCGGCTGATATTGAATTTCTTTCACCGGTGTATCCCGGAGAAAAAGTGACCGTGGTATCTCAAAAAAAATATTTCAGGTTCAATAAGCTGAAATGCGATGTAGAGATGAAAAACAGCAACGAAAAAATTGTTTGCCGGGGCAGTATATCGGGTATGATCATAAACAAAAAATGAAGAACAGGGTAGTCATAACAGGGCTGGGCGTAGTTGCGCCAAATGCAGCAGGCATTGAGTCGTTCAACGAAGCCATTCAACAGGGCGTATCAGGAATTCGTTTTTACCAGGAACTTGAAGATCTCCATTTTTCCTGCTGTATCGGGGGCATACCGCCGGTAACCGATGAAATGGCTCAAAAATATTTAACCCCACTTCAATTAAAAAATTTCAACAGCTCGGGCATACTGTACGGCTGTATGGCCGGTATGGATGCCTGGACAGATGCCCGTTTACCGGTAGCTGCTTCAGAAACACCCGATTGGGACAGCGGCACCGTATTTGGCACCGGTATTTCGGGCGTTGAAAAATTCAGGGAATCCATTTACAAAATTGACGATAAAAAGGTTCGAAAACTGGGCAGCACGGCCGTATTGCAAACGATGGCCAGCGGTGTGTCGGCCTACCTGAGTGGTATACTTGGGTTGGGGAACCTGGTAACCAGCAATTCATCGGCCTGTTGTACCGGCACCGAATCGATATTGATGGGCTTCGAGCGCGTACAATCCGGAAAAGCCAAACGGATGCTGGTTGGCGGATGCAGCGATCATGGGCCGTATATCTGGGGAGGTTTTGATGCGATGAAAGTAATTACCTACAAACATAATGGCGAGCCCGAAAAAGCGTCGCGGCCCATGAGTGCATCAGCCAGTGGTTTTGTGCCCGGAAGTGGTGCCGGTGCCATGGTACTCGAAACGCTCGCCAGTGCTGTTGAACGCGGTGCCGATATCTATGCCGAAATTTTAGGAGGGGCCTCCAATGCAGGCGGCCAACGGGGAACCGGCACCATGACGGCGCCAAATGCTGAAGCCGTTCAGCGCTGTATCAAAGCGGCCATGGCAGACGCAGGCATTCAATCAGCTGATATCGACCTGATCAATGGCCACCTTACCGCCACGGTTAAAGATGGTATGGAAATACAAAACTGGGCCCTTGCCCTGGATAGAAAAGGAAAGGATTTTCCGTTTATTCATTCGTTGAAATCCATGATCGGCCATTGCCTGGGCGCCGCAGGCGCCATAGAAACCGTGGCCGCCGTGCTCTGTTTAAAACATGGATCTATTTTTCCTTCCATAAATTGTGAAGATATACACCCGGATATTTGCGAAATAATTGCTGCTGAAAAAATTCCACAGCAACTTATCAAATGGGATAACTTAGAGGTTATTGCCAAAGCAAGTTTTGGCTTTGGCGATGTAAATTCCTGTATCATTTTAAAAAAATATACCGCATGACCAATGAAGCACTGATAGCCTCCTTAAAAACCATTGTAAAGCCCTATGTGCGAAATGAGGAGGGATTTAAAAACATGACTGAACACACTGATTTTTTAACCGACCTGCAGATCAATTCGGCTAACCTCGTTGATGTTATCCTGGATATTGAAAACGAATTTGATATTGAAATTGATAATGAGTCGATGGAAAAAATGCTCTCCGTGAAAGCAGCCATGGAAATAATTACAACCAAACTCAGCGAAAAATGACCGGTAACGACATTGTAGACCTGGCGAGCGCCGCTTCAGAAAGCCATTGGAAAAGAAAAGGCTTTCTTGAAAAATTGTTTACCGCAGAAGAACAACGGTATATCCGATCGGCGGCTTCACCCGAACTGATCGTGTGGAGAATGTGGACCATGAAGGAAAGTGCATACAAAATATATACGCAGCAACATGGCGGTCGATTTTTTGCGCCCCAAAAATTTAATTGCCGGATATTGTCAACTATACTCGGAGAGGTTATTTTCAGAGAACACATTTATCAAACCCAAACCCAATGCACTGCGGAATATGTATACAGCATAGCCGGAGTAAAAGCATTGGGATTGAATCCTTTTTTGAATACCTGTTTTACCGTTTCGGGTCATTCATATCCGGCTACTGCAAATTTTGTTTATCAAAAAATAATTGCCGATTATGCAAGGGCAACTGATCAAAAAAAAACTAATTATACGTTGGCCAAAGATCGAAACTATGTTCCCTTTTTATACAACAAAGCAGACCGGTATTGTATCCCGATCTCAATAACACACCATGGCCGGTACGCTGCATTCACCATCAATTAATTTTATAGTATGAAACCAATTCTGGAGCAAGCCATTGAAAAATTAAACGTAGATAAAAAACTAATCCTGGTGTATGCTATTGTTTACCTGGCCTGGGGAACCGGCATGAACTATTTTGGCATATTCATGCAAATCGCCAGGTTCACTTACTGGTGGCAGATCATTACCTGCTACCTGTTGTATATGGTGCCGGTATCTTTATTATTAAGGAACCTGCCTTTTCATGCTCAGTATGCTTACGGACTGGTAGCCATGGGCTTCCTGGAGTTTGGCGGCTATGCAATCCAATCATCTTATGTGTACCCCGACAATATTTTAGAAAAACTTTTTACGCCGCAAAATTTTGCGCTGGGTATGGCCTTGTTCTTTGCCCTTTATTTTCCGGTTGGCAATTGGGCGGTGGGTAAGATCTATGGCGCCATTTTTAAACCGCAGCAAAAAAGTACCTGATTTATTTTCCAGGCTATTTTATCTGCGCATCAACTTCCCTGATCAACTTAAAATGGGCCTTTATATCTTTTAAAAATTTTCGCCCCTTTTTATAAGGCCAGGGTTTTATACCCTGCCTGCTGTTATACCGGCAGATCCTGTACAGGGCATTCCAGTGCATTAATATTTCCCGGTAAGCACCAATCAGCGTATAGCCGGTATCATAAAAATGATTGGGTTCGGCACCACAACCATTATACTCCAGTATGGTAAAATTTTGGTTGTTTTTCAGATCTTCCACGTTGGTGCACATGATATCGTACCGGCCATAAAAAAAATCGTTGATACCGATGCTGATCTCATCAAAAATAGAAACCAACCGGTCGTCAATATGTTCTTTCAGATCTACAAAATGTGCACCCCGGTTATGATTGGCCGCATAACTCAACATAAACTTTTCACCGGCCGGAATAACCCGGTCAAACTGCTCCCGGTGTTTATTGAACATTTCGTCAATTCTTTTCTTTGCTTTGGGATGTTGCCTGATCAGTTGTTCCAACGTATCCCGTCCGTTACCGGTTACCTGCAAGGGTATTTTATGAAGGAAGCCGGTGATCATTCCTTTTTTTTCATCCGGCTGGCGAATATAAAACACGCTTACTTCCATGGGGTAATCAACCAACTGCTGTACCATGTACTCTACCGGAATTTTTTCGTGGTAATTTCGCAATTCAGCCAGTGTATCAATTTTACGGAACAGGATTCCCTGGCAGGCAACTTCCGGCTTAACGATAAATGGTAATTGAATGCCACTACCCAACAGTTTTTCGGAAACCTGTTCAAAAGACTGTTCGGGCAAAACATTGAAAGTGGCCGGATATAATTGATCAGGAAGTAAACCATACATTTCTTTCTTTGGCTCTCCGTCCAGTCCGCCAAAAGTAATTTTAGGATTACTGGGCGTAAAAAACCAAACAGCACCAGACCGCAGCATATACCAGCCCAAAACCGGTACGATAGGCGCATACAGCAGTTTAAACGGCCATGCTTCCCAGTTTATAATACGGTCTATCAGTTTTTTTATCATAATGGATAACTGCGAAGGTATCTAAAATGTTCTGCTATTCAGGCTACGCTTCGAAGTACACAAAGAAACAGCCCGTGGATCCCCGTATTGGTGAGAAACCTTAACAAGTTTTTGTTTAAACCCGAATGACTTATTTTTGCCCGAAACCATATTGGTTTTTACAGTAACTTTCCTGAATAAAATTGAACCGATGCATGTACCAACAATGGCAGAGATGATGGCAAAAGGCGAGAGCCCGGAAGTTTTATTTTGGGTTGGTTGTGCCGGAAGTTTTGATCAGCGGGCACAAAAAATTACCCGGGCCTTTGTAACCATTTTAGACAAAGTGGGCGTAAACTATGCCATATTGGGTAAGGAAGAAATGTGCACCGGTGATCCGGCACGCCGTTCGGGTAACGAGTTCATGTTTCAGATGATGGCCTATCAGAATATTCAGATCCTGAATGGGTATGGCATTAAAAAAATTGTAACGGCCTGTCCGCATTGTTTCAATACGTTAAAAAATGAGTATCCCGAACTGGGTGGTACCTATGAAGTAATTCATCACGCTACCTTTTTACAGCAACTGATTGATGAAGGAAAAATAAAAATGACCGAAGGAGGCAGTTTTAAAGGTAAAAAAATAACCTATCACGATAGTTGTTACCTGGGCAGGGCCAATAACATTTATGAAGCGCCCCGCAAGGTTCTGGAAGCGCTGGATGTGTCGCTGGTAGAGATGAAACGCTGCCGCAGTAACGGTTTATGTTGCGGCGCCGGTGGTGCCCAAATGTTTAAGGAAGAAGAAAAAGGCGATACCCGGATCAATTTTGAACGAGCCAATGAAGCATTGGAAACCGGCGCCTCTGTAATTGCAGCGGCCTGCCCTTTTTGCAATACCATGATGACCGATGGCGTTAAAAAGATGAACCTCGATTTTAAAGAACATATTCCTGCCGACTTTGATGATAAGTCACACGTGTGGATCTATCAAAGCAGCCGCTTGTTTTTCATGAGCGAAGCGTTGCAGATGGAAGACATGCTCAACGATTTTGTGAGCAACTGGAAAAGTCATGGCGACCCGGTAAAAGGATACGCCAATTTATTTTTTGGCCATTTTATCCTGTTGATGGCCGATGAATCTGCAACCGGCGTTAGCGGTTGCAGCACCGACAGCTCGGTTCACCTGATCAAGAGCATTGAAGAAAAATTCAAGGTGCAACTATTCGACAGGCAAAATCTCGCTTTTATCGTAAAAGATAAAATACAGCTTTTACCGCTTAATCAACTCGACTATGCGGTAGACAATGATTTTATCAGCGCAGAAACATTGTATTTCAATAATACCGTTTTGTCTAAAAAAGAGCTGTTGGAAAAATGGATCGTACCTGTAAAAGAAAGCTGGCTGGCCAAAAGGGTGCAATTCTCTGATAAATTATAAGAACAAGCCCTTGCAGTCTTGTTCTACCCCTCTCCGCACGCATCTTTGTGCATGACCACTGAAATAAAATTACGCGGTCATTTGAACCAAGTTCTATATTTTTATGCGTTAAAAAAATAAAATGAGAAAATATTTCCTTGCCTTGGCTGTTGTTGCAGCCCTTTTATGTAGTCCGGCCGTATCGAAAGCACAGGGCACTGTAAAAAAGAAATTTATCGATCCTGCCAACATGGATCTTTCGGTAAAACCCGGCGATAATTTTTACCTGTATGCCAATGGCACCTGGATCAAAAACACACCCATCCCAAGTTCCAAAACGCGTTGGGGAAGTTTTGATGCCCTGTCGGAAGAGAGCTCACTGGCGCTGAAAGGATTGCTCGAAGACGCAGCCAAAGCTCCGGGCGATAACCCTTTGATGAAACGGGTCGGCGATTTTTATTCCAGTGCTATGGACAGTATGGCAATCGAAAAGCTGGGCTATAAACCCATAAAACAATACCTCAACGATATTGAATTCCTGAGTTCAAAAGCGGAAGTATTGAAGTACATGAATTTTCTGCGGGCGCAGTCCATCAGCTCCCCGTTATACCGCATTGGTGTTGGCCAGGATGCCAAAGACGTTACCAAATATATCATCAGCATCGGTCAGGGGGGAACCACTTTACCCGACCGGGACTATTACCTGAAAAATGATGCCAGGTATCAAAAAATACGGACCGATTACACACAATATATGGTTACCCTTTTTAAGCTTTGCGGCGAAAATGAAGCTAAAGCCATGATGAATGCCATCATCGTCATGCAACTGGAAACAACCATTGCCCAGGCACAAATGAGCCGTGTGGAGATGCGTGACCCTAAAAAATTATACAACAAATTTTCGGTTGACGGATTAACTGAGAACACGCCAAACCTGAATTGGCAGAATATCTTGCCGGAGTTGGGGTACAAAACCAAACCCGATAGTTTGATCGTAAGTAATCCAAAATTCCTGGTTTATATAGATTCGTTATTAGCTAAGGTTTCGCTGCCAGACTGGAAAACCTATTTAAAATGGGGCGTAATGCGTGATGCAGCGCCATTTCTCAGCAGCCCTTTTGTTGACGCCAATTTTGCCTACAATCAGTCGCTGAGCGGACAAAAAGAGCAAACCCCGCGTTGGCAACGCATGAGTGGTTTAATCGACCGCCAGTTGGGTGATCTGCTGGGACAACTATATGTTGACAAATATTTTAACCATGACGCCAAGGTACGAATGCTGGAACTGGTTCATAACCTGGAGTCGGCTTTTGAAAGCCGGATCAAAAAACTGGATTGGATGAGCGAAGAAACCAAGCCCAGGGCGCTGGCCAAGCTCCATGCATTCACCGAAAAAATTGGTTTCCCCGATAAATGGAAAAATTATGCAGGGCTGGAAATAAAAGCAGATGACTTTCTCGGAAATTTACGCCGTTGTAACCAATGGGCTTATGAAGAAAACATTAACAAGTTGGGCAAACCCATTGATAAAACCGAGTGGGGCATGACGCCTTCCACCGTTAATGCCTATTACAGTGCTTTAAAAAATGAAATTGTTTTTCCTGCCGGCATCTTACGTTTCCCGTTCTTTGATTTTAATGCCGATGATGCCATTAATTACGGCGGTATCGGTGCTGTTATCGGCCATGAAATGACCCATGGTTTTGATGACCAGGGCAGGCAGTTTGATGCCGTCGGAAACCTCCAGGACTGGTGGAACAAATCGGATGCCGACGAATTTAAAAAGCGCGCCGATGAAGTGGTGGAGCAATACAATGGCTATGTTATTTTGGATACCCTGCATGTTAATGGTAAACTCACCCTCGGTGAAAACCTGGCCGACCTGGGCGGCCTCAGCATTGCTTACGAAGCATTCAAAAATACCAAACAGGGAAAAAGCAATAAAAAAATTGATGGTTTCACACCCGATCAGCGTTTCTTTTTAAACTGGAGCCAGGTATGGCGTAATAATATTTTACCGGAAGCTGCCGCCCAGCGTATTGTAACAGACAGCCATGCGCCGGGTGTGCATCGCAGTAACGGGCCGCTCACCAATATCGACGCATTCTATAAAGCTTTTGATGTTAAACCGGGTGATCCCATGTATAAGGCACCCGAATTGAGAACGAGGATATGGTAATGTAAAAATTTTTGACAAAAAAACCGGTGAAAATATTCCGGTTTTTTTTATGCCGTTTTTAAAACCCGTGGCGAAAATTAATCACCTACACCTCCTCCGTATTCACTTTCTTTACAAAACTGTAATTGTTATTACTGAATTGAAAATGAAAGATCCGGTTATAATCTTTATTGAAAAATTCTTCCGAATCGGCACCAACAATATTGCTGATCACATTGAATGCTTCGGTACGGTAACACAATAATATATTCTGCCTGCCACCGGCTTCCTCTTTGTTCATATCTGTAAACATCCTGCTGAGCTGCGTTTTATCAAAAACAGATTTGATCCCCTTAGTTCCCCGGATGGTATCGCGGCAACGGTTATAGGGGTCGGAGGTTTTTGGATCGCTTGATTGAAACAGAATCTGGTCAAAATAAATATCTTTAAAATAAGTATCAAGGAATAAACCAAAATCTGTTCCGTCTTTAGAGAGGTGAAGGTAATTGGGAGCATTCGGGTTTTCAACAAACATTTTTCCGTGCCTGACGATGTATAAATTATTACCCATAAAGATGTGCTGAATTTAATTCTTCTAATAACCCCCGAAAACTTGAAATGCAGGAAATGAAAGATGTCAGGCCGGTAAATTTAAGCTATTATACAGATATTCTGGTAAATACCTATTCGGCAGCACCAGTTCAGCACTAATCCTTCTGCCATCCTGTCATAATCTCCCGGTTTTAACTATCTTTGCCCACTTAATTATCGAAATTGATGCTGGAAACTGTGACAAATAAGGAACATGATGAAGCCAGGCAGGGTGAAGCCTTTGCACCTTTTGCATTGGACGTGACTGTTTACAAAAAGCATTTCTATATTGAAAGTTACGGCTGCGCCATGAATTTTGCCGATAGCGAAGTTGTGGCTTCGATCTTACTTGAAAACGGATTTGGCGCTACCAGAAATCATCAGGAAGCTGATCTCATTTTTATAAATACCTGCTCCATTCGTGAAAAAGCGGAGACGACCGTAAGAAAACGCCTGACCGAATTCCGCCAGTTAAAACGGGAAAAACCGGGCATGCTGGTAGGTGTTTTAGGTTGTATGGCTGAGCGTTTAAAAGAAAAATTTTTAGAAGAAGAAAGGCTGGTCGATATCGTGGTGGGGCCCGATGCCTACCGCACCTTACCCGGTTTAATTGAAGAAGCCGAAACCGGCCAAAAAGCAGTGAATGTTTTACTGAGCCGCGATGAAACCTATGCCGATATAGCGCCGATACGCCTGAACAGCAATGGTGTTAATGCTTTTGTGAGTATCATGCGGGGATGCAATAATATGTGTTCGTTTTGTGTGGTGCCCTTTACCCGCGGACGGGAAAGGAGCCGAGATGCGCAATCAATCATCAACGAATGCAGATCGTTGTTTGAAGAAGGTTACCGCGAAGTGACCTTGTTGGGACAGAATGTAGATAGTTACCACTACACGCCAACCCAAGCCCCCGGCCCCCAGGGGGCCCGGGGGGGGGCCGTAACATTCGCTCTGCTCCTCGAACAGGTTGCCCTCATATCTCCCCTGCTGCGGGTTCGTTTTTCAACTTCGCATCCAAAAGACATTACTGATGACGTATTACATACCATGGTGAAATACGAAAACATCTGTAACTATATTCACCTGCCGGTTCAAAGCGGCAGCAGCCGGGTGCTGCAAATGATGAACCGCACGTATAGCCGCGAATGGTATATCGCCAAAGTGAACCGCATCCGGGAACTGATCCCTGATTGTGGCATTTCAACCGATATGATCACCGGCTTCTGTACCGAAACTGAAGAGGACCATCAACAATCATTAACCCTGATGGATTATTGCAAATACGATTTGGCATACATGTATTATTACAGTGAACGACCGGGAACCCTTGCTGCCAGGAGATTTGAAGACGATGTACCCCTTGACGTGAAAAAACGCAGGCTGCAGGAAATGATCGATCTGCACCGGATTCATTCGCTGCAAAGTATGCAACGTGATGTAGGGAAAACGTTTACCGTTTTGGTGGAAGGTGTATCAAAAAAAAGTGACAATGACCTGATCGGCAGAACCGGTCAGAATAAAGTGGTGGTATTTCCAAAGGGAAATCTGAAGCCGGGAGAATATATTCATGTCAAAATAGACAAATGTACAGCTGGCACATTAATTGGAATCCCGACTGCACAATAAGAAGGGATCAGTGAAATCAACTTAATACCACGGCAGCTGATTTGAAACTTGAGTTATGGAAAAGCATTTAAAACATTTTTAATCTAAATTTCCCCCAAAAAGGGGTTAGCGGGTATGGAGCTACAATCAATAAAAAACCGGTACGGTATCATCGGCAATTCGCCGGCACTGAATCATGCCTTGAATATCGCCGTGCAGGTTGCCAATACCGACCTGAGCGTACTTATCAATGGAGAAAGCGGTGTGGGCAAAGAAGTCTTCTCGCAGATCATACATTCTTTAAGTGCCCGTAAACACAATCCTTTTATAGCCGTAAACTGCGGTGCTATTCCCGAAGGAACCATCGACTCCGAATTATTTGGACATGAGAAAGGATCTTTTACCGGGGCTGTTGACAGCCGCAAGGGCTATTTTGAAACCGTAAATGGCGGCACCATCTTTTTAGATGAGATCGGTGAATTGCCCCTGGGCACACAGGCCCGCCTGTTACGGGTGCTCGAAGCCGGCGAATACATACGGGTGGGCAGCAGCAAGGTTCAAAAAACCGATGTTCGGGTGATCGCGGCTACCAATAAAGAACTGATAGAATATACCCAAACCAACAAGTTCAGGGAAGATCTGTATTATCGCTTAAACACAGTACCCATCAGGGTTCCGGCATTAAGAGACCGAAAGGAAGACATCTATTTATTATTCAGAAAATTCGTTACCGATTTTGCCGATCGGTACAAGGGTAACCCGGTACAACTGGATGAGGGCGCAAAAGACGTGTTAATTAACTATCCATGGCCGGGTAATGTGCGGGAATTGAAGAATATTGCAGAACAGATCTCCGTACTCAGCCAGGAAAAGCAGATCAACGCCAATACCATGAAAAGCTTTTTACCCGAACATAATTATTCAAGACTGCCGGTTTTGGCTGGCGGTGCGGGCTCCATAAGCCACTCAGAATTTGCGAACGAAAGAGATATCTTGTACAAACTTTTCTTTGATATGAAAAAAGATGTAAATGAATTGAAGAAGATGTTTTTCGACCTGCTACAAAATCCGAATATTGCGCAGCATGCGTCGGTATATAATGACGAGTCGTTCGCCGAGTTAAGCAACAGTCAACAAAATCATTCCCCGTCTAAGCCGGTATTTCTGCCACAGCATAATGATGGCATTGCCCAGCATGAAGATGTAGAAGAATCATTGAGCATCGTTGACAAGGAAAAAGAATTGATCATTAAGGCATTGAAGAAACATAAAGGAAAACGTAAGGACGCCTCCCTTGATCTCGGCATCAGTGAACGTACGTTGTACCGTAAATTAAAAGAGTATGATATTGACGAATAGACAAAAAGCTATTGGCTATGAGCTGTTAGCTGTTGGTTTACATCAATCTAAAATCGGCCCACAGGGCCCTGCGGGCGATCTAAAATCTGCAATTAGCCCCATCAGGCTTCTGGCAACCTGCTTTCTGCTACTGGCCACTTTCAACTTCGCTACCTGCAAATATGGTTTTAAGGATATTGGCGGGCTTGATGCAGACGTAAAAACCTTCCGGGTAAATTATTTTGAAAATAAGGCCGAATATAAAAATCCGCAACTGAGTCCGCAGATCACCGAAAAATTAAAACAAAAGATCATCAGTACAACCCGCCTCAGGCAAACCAACGATGATGATGCGCACTATGATATCAGCGGTTTTGTTTCGAGCTACTATACCAGTACATCAGGGATCAGTGCCAATAATACCAGCCTGAACAGGCTGACAGCAAATTTCCATGTCATTTTTAAAAATACCCTTGATCAGACCAAAAATTTTGAAAGCGATGTAACCTATAGTGTTGATTTTGATGCTAACCTCAGTTTATCACAGGTAGAGCAATCCAAGGGTGATGAGATCGCTAAAAATTTAACCGAGGCTATTTTTAATAAGATCTTTTCTAATTGGTAATGCCTTCATAGATTTGTACGATGCAGCAAAACACGCCTATTTTTGAATCCCTGTTTAACAGAAAACTCTCTGAACCGGATACTGTTGAATTCCTGAAACGTGTAACCGCTGACTATCCCTATTTTTCACCTGCGCAATTTTACCTGTTGCAACAATCAAAATCAGACTCGGTTGATTTTGAAAAACAGGCGTTAAAAACAAATTTGCTTTTCAATAGTCCGCATTGGTTACATTTTCAATTGGCAACAGTTGATAAAGAAGAACAGTTTAACGAAACTGAACCGGTACAGCCGGTTGAAGCGGTTATGCCCGAAAACATTATTGATCCGCCTGCCGTAGCCGAAAATTTCGATGGGGTTGAGGAACCTGGTGATGTGGAGGTTGAGCAGGTGGCTCTCCCGGCCGATAACGGGGCTTTCGCAGATGAAAATAAACAGGCAGAACCTCTTGTGGAAATTGCGCCTGTATCAATCGTTGAATCTGCCTTACAAATGGCTGATGAATCGCCGGATGATACGGATCTTCCCGAACAGACAGAACCGGGGTTAGAACCGATGCATATTGAATTAAAGATGCCCGAACAAAAAAACAACCTCCATGAGGCCATGCTTTTTGAGCCGATGCATGTGGTTGATTATTTTGCCTCACAGGGTATTAAATTATCGGAAGACGTACAAGCCGGCGATAAACTGGGTAAGCAACTGAAAAGCTTCACCGAGTGGCTTAAAACCATGAAAAAAGTACATGAGGCTGATGCATCGGTGCCCGCGGCAGAAACTGATGAAAATATACAAACACTGGCCGAAAACAGCAATACAGAAGCCGAGGTGATCACCGAATCGATGGCCGAGGTATTTGCCAGGCAGGGTAAACTGTCCAAAGCAAGGGAACTGTATCAAAAATTAAGTTTGCTCAATCCTGCTAAAAGCACTTACTTTGCAGCCAAAATAGAAAACTTAAAAGGAATATAATATGTTAGTTTTATTTGGAATTTTAGTGATAATTGCCTCCGTGATCCTGGGTATGATCGTATTGATTCAAAACCCCAAAGGCGGTGGCTTATCCAGCAGTTTTGGCGGATTTGGTAACCAGATCATGGGTGTTAAACAAACAACCGATGTATTGGAGAAAGGAACCTGGTTATTTGCAGGTATCGTGGGTATTCTGTGTGTACTGTCGCCCGCTTTTATTCCAAAGCAGGGAGCAGCAGGTTCAGCCCCAATAAAGATCTGATTGAAGGTATTTCTACAAAAGTTCCGTCGGCAACAACGCCTCCCCCAAATACCGCAACACCGGCCGGGGTAGATACGAACGCAGGAAAATAAACGTAAAATAATATGTTGAACCCCGTCATAAACAGACGGGGATTTTTATTTATTTTGTAAACCATGAAAAAGAAAATTATTACAGGTATTATTTTGATCGCAGGCTTTGCCGGTGGGTTTGCAGCCTGGCAGTTATTCGGCCCAAACGTTTCGGCTCCCGAGGGCAAATTTTTTTATATCAAAACCGGTTCCACTTACAACGAGGTAAGGCAATCCTTACTTGATCAAAAAGTGATCAGTGGTGCCTTTTTTTTCGATATGGTTTCCAAACAACTCAAATATCCAAAGCTTGTAAAAGCAGGGCGTTATCAAATTAAAAATGGCAGCAGTATTTACAGCCTGCTACGTAAACTTCGTTCGGGTGATCAAACAGCCGTAAACCTGGTGATCAATAAATTAAGACTGAACCAAGACCTGGCACAAAAAATCGCAGCTAATTTTGAATGTGATTCAGCGTCCGTTATGCAGGTGTTGACAAACGGGGAATCCATGGAAAAATATGGTGTTGATCAAAACACTATCCTGACGATTGTTATACCCAATACCTATAGCTTTTTCTGGAATTCAACGGCCGAAAAGATCATCGATAAACTGTACCGGGAAAAAGAAAAATTCTGGAACGAAGAGCGGCTGGCCAAAGCCCGCAACATGAACCTCACGCCGGTACAGGTGTATACGATGGCCAGTATCGTTGAAGAAGAAACCAACAAAGCTGATGATAAGGGCAAAATTGCCAGCGTGTATAAAAACAGGCTCGCAGCGGGTATGAAACTGCAAGCCGACCCGACGGTGAAATTTGCTTTACAGGATTTCGGGCTCAAAAGGATCTTATTGAAACACCTGAACTACCCTTCGCCGTTTAATACTTATGTAAATACCGGTTTACCACCCGGCCCGATATGCACACCGTCCATCAATACCATTGATGCGGTTTTGAATGCACCCGAAACGAATTATATTTTTTTTGTGGCCAAACCCGATTTTAACGGGTACTCCAATTTTGCAACTTCCTACAAAGAACATATGGTTTATGCGAAAGCTTACCAGGATGCACTGGATAGTTTGATCAGGGCAAAAGCTAATCAAACGAACATGAATAAAACAGAATAACGTACCCCGAAAATACCGGTATATTACCCGACAGAAAAACGAAGTAGTATCTTTCAGGATCAGTTGTACAGAACATGACCAAATTAGAGCGCATAATCATAACCAAAACACCGGTTGCTTTTATTTTAAAAAAAAGCAAACACTGGTACCTGCCCGGTTTTGAAGGTGTACCGCTTTACGACGTTAGCCGCTTTTTTTATTACCAGGTAAAAAAAGTTGGCCTAACCGAAAGGGCATCTGCCATTGCCTATAATTTTATCATGGCCATACCGCCATCTTTTTTATTTCTTTTTACGTTGATCCCCAATTTGCCTTTTATCAAAAAGCGGGAAATCCTAAAACAGCTTTCCCTCATTATTAAAGATATTATTCCGGCTGAGGGATACAATAAAACGATCATTGATTTTATTAAGGTCACATTTTTTGATACCCCTGTATTCGGGTTGTTGTCTTTTGGTTTATTGCTGGCACTCTTTTTTGCCAGCAATGCCATGATGGGGCTGATGCGTTCTTTCAACAAAAACTATATCGGGTTCGAAAAAAGAAAAGGATGGCACGACCGTTGGATCGCCATTCGCTTAACCACCCTGATATTCGGTTTAGTACTGGGCTGCCTGGTCATTTTAATGACACAGGGAGCCGTTTTAAAGTGGCTGGGTTTAAAAAATGGCTTCTGGCTCGACCTGATTGGCTATCTCCGCTGGCTGGTGATCGTTGGATTGATCTTTTATTCCATTGCGTTTATTTACAAATATGCTCCGGCCGTTGAAAAGCGATGGAAACTCAATTCGCCCGGCACCATCCTGGCTACGTTTTTATGTATCCTGGCCTCCCTTGGATTTTCGTATTTCGTTAACAATTTTGGCCAGTTCAACGCTTTGTATGGCTCCATCGGCACGATCATTGTTTTAATGGCGCTTATTTTTATTAATTCGCTTGTATTGCTGATCGGGTTTGAGTTGAACGTAAGTATCAAATCGCTTAAATCCATTGCCGAAAAAAGGGAGGCTGAGGAAAAACTGCTGGAAGATGCAGAGAATAATACATGAGTGGTTTTTACATAAAACCTTATCTGCTTATCTTTAAGAAAAAATAATTATGAAAAAAATATTTTCCGCCCGTACTTTTTGGCTGAGTCTGACTGCTTTTGTTGGGTTAGCTGCACTTGCTTTTACTGTAGGCGACCCCATTCAAATTGGCAGCACCATGCCCAAGGCCGAGCTTAAAATGCAGAATATAGCCGGTGATCAAACGAGCATGAAAGAGGCGATGAAAAAAAATGGCGTTTTGGTGATGTTCAGCTGCAATACCTGTCCATACGTGATCAAAAACCAGGAACGCACCATGGCCATCAGTGCGTATGCGGTTAAAAACGATATCGGCGTTATCATCCTGAACAGTAATGAAGCCTATCGCGGCAATGAAGATAGTTTTGATGCCATGAAAGCCTATGCCAAAGACCAGGGCTACACATGGAGTTATGTAGTTGATAGGAACCATGAAGTGGCTGATGCCTTTGGCGCCAACCGCACACCGGAATGTTTTTTATTTGATAAGAATTTAAAACTGGCCTACCATGGTGCTATCGACGACAGTCCATCGGATGTTTCGGCTGTTAAGCGTGTTCACCTGAAAGAAGCTATTAATGAAATGGTGGCCGGCAAGGAGATCACGGTAAAAGAGAGTCGTAGCGTGGGTTGTACGATTAAGCGGAAAAAATAGTTAGCTGTTAGCTTTTAGATATTAGCTGTAAGCAGGCATTCAATGATTAAAGGAATTTACACAAGGCCTGGCATAAAATGCCGGGCTTTTTATTGGGGTTCACGGTCATGCTCTATTGAATGATCGACTTGCCGCAGATCTTTTCGGGGTGCAAAATCCTGCTTATTGAGCAGCGTCCCTTTTGTGGCATCAGAAATATACAGATCAACTGTTGGTTTATACCCATCCAGATCAAAAGCGGCGTACCCGATCAATTGATCTGCGTTCACTTCATCACCTGTTTTAAGTGTGGTTGAACCCAGGTTCGAATAAGTGTAAAACAGTTTATCTTTTTCAACAATGATCACCTTCATGTGATCAATTTTGGCAATCGTATTCACCTTTCCACCGCTCACCGCATATACTGCACTATCATCCGATCTAAATACGACAAAATCACCCGACGTATTATCAATTATTTCTGCTTCATTCATCGGCGATACATATTTAAAAGCAGCCGGCTCTCCTATCGCCTCTTTCACTGCTTTTTCAAATTCAGCCGCATTCATTTGGTCTTCCACAAATTTCCGGTAGCCATTACTGTTGTTAACGATTATGGTTGAAGGGATGGCACCACTCCATTTTACATCAATAGCCGGACAAAAATGATCGGCATTGGTTTCATCCAGCCATACTAAGTTCGTATTGTAATTATTCTTTTTAGCGAAGCCGGCGATCCTGTCCGGGTAATAAGACGGAAGGTCGACACTTACCAGCAACAGTTTTACTTTTTGACTTTTGTATCGCTCCACAATCCTGATGAAATCGGGTATTTCCTCAATACAGGGTTTGCAAAAAGTGGCCCAGAAGTTTACCACATAAACCGTATCGTTATTGGCTGAGTAAGATCTTACCACGTCTTCAATCTTCCATTTGGCAATGGCTTGGCTCCCCGGGGTGCTTTGTGCCTGCAAAGCAAATACAAAAGCTACCAGGGTAACCAGTAATATTAATCTTTTAATCATGCTCAAAAATACACAGAAATATACAAGCCCTGCCGCCTAAAACGTTAAATCAGGCGCGAAATTAGCTTTTGGCTAATCCCCCGTTTCAGATTAAATTTGCACCCTGTTGGCCCAGATCAAGGCCTTCATTCGGATGTAAATCTAAAATCGCTCCCGATCACTATCGGGACTAAAATAAAAAATGAATAACATGGCATACGACGTAATAGTACTTGGAAGTGGCCCGGGTGGTTATCCCGCGGCAATCAGAGCAAGCCAACTGGGTAAAAAAGTGGCCATTGTTGAAAGGGAAAGCCTCGGCGGCATTTGTTTAAACTGGGGTTGTATTCCAACCAAGGCGTTACTGAAAAGTGCACAGGTTTTCGAATATGCCAAACATGCGTCAAATTATGGAGTACAAGTTGACAACCCAACTGCCGATTTTGGCGGCGTTATCAGTCGCAGTCGTGGTGTAGCCGATAAAATGAGCAAGGGTGTTCAGTTTTTAATGAAGAAGAATAAGATCGATGTGATCATGGGCAATGGCAAACTACTTGCCGCCAATAAACTGGAAGTAACTGCAGCCGACGGTTCCAAACAGGTTCTGGAAGCAAAAAATATCATACTGGCCACGGGTGGCCGTGCCCGCGAATTACCCAGCATGCCCATCGATGGTAAAAAAATTGTGGGTTACCGCGAAGCCATGGTTTTGCCCGGGCAACCCAAAAGCATGATCGTTTGTGGCAGTGGTGCTATCGGAAGCGAGTTTGCTTATTTCTATAACAGTATGGGTACACAGGTAACCATGGTTGAGTTTATGCCAAGGCTGGTGCCGGTTGAAGATGATGATATCAGTAAGGAACTGGAGAAGCAATTTAAAAAACAGGGTATGACGATCATGACCAACAGCGAAGTGTTGAGTGTTGATACCAGCGGTGCCGGTGTAATAGCAAAAGTAAAAACAGCAACCGGTGAGGTAACACTGGAAGCAGATATATTATTAAGCGCCGTTGGCGTTGTTGCCAATATCGAAAATATTGGTTTGGAAGCCCTGGGCATCAAGACAGAAAAGGGTAAGATTTTGGTGGATGCAAACGGACAAACCAATGTACCCGGCATCTATGCCATCGGTGATTGTACACCCGGACAGGCTTTAGCCCACGTAGCCAGCAAGGAAGGTATCAATGCAGCCGAACATTTGAGCGGCCTTCATCCTGATCCGATGGATTATAACAATATTCCCGGCTGTACCTATTGCAGTCCGGAAATTGCCAGCGTAGGCTATACCGAAAAAGCGGCTAAGGAAGCCGGTTATGAACTGAAGATCGGTAAGTTTCCGTTTATGGCCAGTGGAAAAGCTGTTGCCGCAGGAGCCACAGAAGGTTTTGTGAAAGTGATCTATGATGCCAAATACGGCGAGTTTTTAGGGTGTCATATCATTGGTGCCGGTGTTACTGATATGATCGCCGAAGCAGTGGTTGCCCGTAAACTGGAAACCACTGCCCACGAAATACTAAATGCCGTTCACCCCCACCCAACCATGAGTGAGGCGCTGAAAGAAGCCACTGCCGTTGCTTATGGCGAGGCTATAGATATTTAACGGTTGCTTCTGCAATGCTGAGCCTGCCGGCAGGCAGGGTACGAAGAATCTTCCCAATAGCATATTTTAAATCCCGTTTTTAAAAACGGGATTTTTATCTGACCAGGATTTACTCCCCTGTCTGATTTTCAGTATAACCGGGTTACCCTGCATACAAAACAGGTTGAAAAAGATCCCATAAAAAATGCTTTTTTTTGCTCCCCATTAAGCCCTCAAATTAATTCAATCGCAAAAACTAAAAAAAGTGGTATTTTAGGCAAATACTAAAAGATATTTTATTTTGAAATATTTTCTGACTGCTTTCATTTTTCTATTATGCGCCATTTCGCTCAAAAGCCAGTCTCCGGGTGGCATCCCGGCAAATAATACCCTTTGGCTTCGATCAGACAATGGCATCAGCACAAGCGGAAACACGGTAACCGGGTGGCAGGAAAATTCCGGCGCCAATATTACCGGTAATTTTAATGTACAACCACTGGCGGGTACCGCCAATGTGCAAACCGGACCAACGCTGTTGCCGGCCGGGATCAACTTCAATCCTTATATCAGTTTTGATGGCATAACCAATTCCCTATCCAGTATCAATACTTTCCTGGGTACAGCATTGGTAACGAATACTGATGTAACCGCTTTCCAGGTCCTGAATCTGAAATCAGGCATCGTTTGGCTAAAATGGGAAACTGATTTTAACGGCACCACCGCCCGTTTTGGTTTCGAAAATTCGACTGGCCACATCAGGTTCGATTATCCAAAGGCAGTACCGGCTTCGGCTGGTCAAAATGTAGGCGTCACCAATATTCTCAATCAGCAAACCTTGTCCACGGTGTATGCCGGTGCAGGTAGTTCAGTTAACCGGCTAAACGGTGCCAACGACAATACGATCCCCATTCCCGGCCCCGGCAATTTTGCGGCCGCGAATACAAAATTGGTGATGGGAAATGAAGACCTGCTGAATCTTCCCTGCAAAATAGATATTGCCGAGATCATCGTTTATAAATCAACATTAACCGCTGCCGAAAGGAATAAGGTAGAATCTTACCTGGCTGTGAAATATGGTTTTACCCTTAACCAACTGGCAGCAAACAATAATGATTATGTTGCGTCGAATGCAGCTGTCATTTGGGACCGTGCGCTTAACAGTGCCTTTGCCAATGATATCACCGGTATTGGCCGCGACGATGCAACTGCTTTAGCACAAAAACAATCTAAGTCGGTGAATGCCGCTGCCCTGGTAACGCTTTTAAACGGAACCTATCCGGGAGGCGTATTTCCAATTGAAAATTCGGGCAACGCAAATAATTTTTCAAACAACCTGTCGTTTTTATTATTCGGCGACAATGGTGGAACCACCAGTATCGACCAATGTGCACTGGATGGAAACGCACACCGGATGCAACGGGTTTGGAAGGTAAGTAATACCGGTTCGGTAGCCCCGGTAACGTTGTCGGTTGACCAGGCTTCGGTGCCAGCCACGATCAAACATATTCTGGTATCTGCCGACCCGGCATTCCCGCTCAGCACAACCACCAAATATCCAATGACTTTATCCGGCGGAACCTGGTACAGCGATGTTACCCTGAACCACAACAACTATTTTACTTTCGCCAGCGATACCATTCCACTTCCGCAACTGCTGGATGTAGATATATGTAAAAACACAAATGGCACCGTAACTGTGCTGAACCCGGTACCCGGTGCCGTTTACAATTGGTATACCCTGCCCACCGGAGGTGTTTTAGTGGGCACCGGACCAAGCATCACCTTACCCAATGTACAAAATGACACCACGCTGTATGTGGAAACAACAACCGAATATGCCTGTGTTTTACCAATACGCGTTCCGGTAACTATTCATGTGCAAATAGTTGCCACGCCATTGGCAAATGTTTTGCAGCCAGGTTGTACCCTGGGCACGGGAACAATTACTGTTACGTCGCCAATTGGCGCCGGTTATCAATATTGTATCAACGGCGCCAATTGCCAGGCGGGATTAACTTTTTCCAATCTGCCTCCCGGCAATTATGATATAACTGCCATTAACGGCATGGGCTGTATTTCCGCAATTTTTTCTGTAACCGTTAATGCGCAACCGCCAACGCCCGCTGCACCCATGGTTAATACGCCGGTATTGATCTGTGCCGGTGAAACGGCGGCCTTTGCCGTATCAGGCCCGGTTGCCAGTGAAATTTATAACTGGTATGATTCGCCTGTATCGTCTTCCCCGCTTTCCACAGGTATCAATTATACCACAGTTCCGTTGCCTGCTTCAACCACCTATTATGTTGAAGCAGTAAATGCACCCGGCTGTGCTTCAACCAGAACAGCTGCTGCTGTTCAGATCAAATCAAAACTTGGATCTCCGTTGGTAAGTGTTACCAGTGTTACCGACAGTTCCATATTATTCAGCTGGTCGTCTGTGCCAGGTGCTAACCGTTATTTTGTTTCAAGCGATGGAATAAATTATACGGTTCCCAGTTCGGGCGTTAGTGGTACCTCACATTTGTTAACCGGGCTTTTAGCGAATACCAGTTATACCATTTTTGTAAAAGCTGCCGACAGTTTAACCATTTGCATCACCAGCGACGCCGGTACCCAATCGGGAAAAACACTTAAAAAATTCGAAGATATTTATGTACCATCAGCATTTACGCCTAACGGTGATTTTGTGAATAATACCTTGCGGGTTTTTGGGGATATCAAATCCTACCGGTTTACGATCTTCAACCGGCTGGGCCAGCAAATATTCAGCACAACAACACTGAATGCGGGTTGGGACGGCACGTTCAAAGGCAAAGATCAACCGGTTGGAGCCTATGTTTGGTATGTGCAGGCGATCCTCACTGCCGGCCAACAGGTAAATTTATCAGGCACGTCTATATTGATCAGGTAGTTTAACCGGCACCTTTATTTCGGCTTTTATAAACAATATGCAGAGAGTACGTAAAAGCGCTTACATACCTTTAAACAAAAGCCCGTCCAAAAATGCATTTACCTTTGTTTCGGGAAGGTCTTTCTGGCTATAGGCATATAGTACAGTAATAAAATTACCGTCTGTCCAGCCTTTTACTTTCCAGTTATTCTTCTCTTCATCATTCCAGTAGTCCAGTACACCACGTGTATTCTCTTTGTCTCTCAGTTTATGCCCTTTACCATAGCCTGCAGCCGTTTTAATTTTAAATGCAGATTTTAAATAATTGAGATAAGAAACCAACACTTCTTCGGCAATGCTGAGGTCATTGATTGGCTCTTTTAGCTCGATGCAGATAATACCGTAATAAGCTTCCTCTCCTTTACACTCGCTGGTAAAAACCTTTGCCGAATCTTCACTATAGGTCATATCGAATGTACCCGGGTCGCAGAAAGAATACACAGAACAACCCGAATTGGAAATGGCATATTTTTTTAACGACTGACTGTAAGACAAGGAAACACACAATACCAAGAATAAGCAGCAAAACAATTTCTTCATAAAAAAGATTTTAACTGCTAAAATAAAGTATTTGGCAGAATTGACGGCTAAATTCACCAGGCCGTTCGCAACTATCGGCTTTTGAACTATTCGAATGTGAGCAGACTGTAAAAAAATGGTAACCCGGCAGCAGTGGTGTGGCACCTGATCATGACGGCGTGTTCAAATAATTTTCTTTTCCCGTAAAAATTAATGATATCGTTCAGGTAAATTTGTGACTATTATTTCACTAAAAAATATCTCCATGAGTAAGGTTTGGTTCATTACGGGCTGTTCAACCGGCTTTGGCCGCAATATAGCCACCGAAGCATTACAACAGGGAAATAAGGTTGCCGTTACGGCCCGCAATCCCGATGATGTTAAAGACCTGGTGACCGGTTTTCCGGAAACGGCTTTTGCAATAAAACTGGATGTTACCAACGCTGAGCAGGTAACTGAAGCGGTTAAACTGGCGGTAGAAAAATTTGGCCGTATTGATGTGTTGGTAAACAATGCGGGTATTGGTTATTTTGGCGCAATTGAAGAAAGCGAAGAAGCTGAATACCGCCGCATGTTTGAAATTAACTTTTTTGGGCTGGCCGCTGTAACCCATGCTGTGTTACCAACGATGCGGGCACAACGAAGTGGTCATATTGTAAACATTTCGTCGGTAGGCGGACTGGTTGCTTTTCCCGGTGTTGGTTTTTACAATGCCAGCAAGTTTGCTGTAACCGGCTATTCGGAAGCACTTGCCAAGGAAGTAGCGCCCCTGGGTATACACGTTACTGTTGTTGCACCCAGTGGTTTCAGAACCGATTGGGCGGGCCGCTCGGCCAACAATACAAAAATTGTAATTGATGATTACCAGGCTACGGCCCATGCCAACCAGAATACGATTCGTGGCAATAGTGGTATACAACCCGGTGATCCGGTCAGGGCAGCCAAAGCGATCATCAAAGCCGTTGAAGCTGAAAAACCACCTGTGCGTTTATTACTGGGTGTTGGTGCGCTGAAAGGCACACGAAATAAAATCGAGGAATTGCAAAAAGATATAAATACCTGGGAAGACACAACGATATGGGCCGACAATCCACCACAAACTTAATGCTTTTGATAACTATCTTTTATTACGAAGGAAGTAATTCCTCCGGAGATTCCGAACGGTGCGGGCTACAAACAAAAAATTGTTGATTGTGTGTGTGTGATACAACCCATTATGGAAATGGCAGTCTTAACAAGCTGCCATTTTTCTTTTATCTTACAGCAAAAATAAAACCTATTCATGCCGGTCGTAAACCATATTGATGACGTGATAACTGCGCTCGATGATATCATTACTCAATCCGAAACAAAAAACGATACATCAGGTTATTTTGCGGCCCTTTACCGCCAGGTAACCCTGCGGGTTAAAGAAGGAATCACAAATAATGAATTTGAAGATGGCCCCCGCATGGAAAAATTCGACGTCATTTTTGCCAGCCGTTACCTCGATGCTTATTTTGCCTGGAAGAACAAACTGCCGGTATCGGCATCCTGGCAAAAGGCTTTCAACAGTTCAACCCATTACTGGCCCATCGTTCTTCAACATTTATTAATGGGCATGAATGCCCATATTAATCTTGATCTGGGCATAGCTGCTGCCGAAGTATCTCAAAATAAAAACATCCACGATCTGCAAAAGGATTTTAACAAGATCAATGATATCTTATCTTCCCTGGTTGCCGGTGTACAAAACAACCTGGCAGCCATCTGGCCCCGGTTACAATGGATCCTGCAGAAAACAAAGGGAGTAGATGATTTTCTGGTTGATTTTAGTATGCAACTAAGCCGCGATGGCGCCTGGAAATTTGCGCTGAGCCTGGCTGAACAGCCAATTGATTCTTTACCGTTGCTGATCAAAGCAAGAGACGAAATAATTGCCGAAAAATCAAAACTGGTCAGTAGTCCGGGATTTTTTGCAAACCTGGTGTTCGGTATTATACGACTCGGCGAAAAAGGTTCGGTACAGGAAAAGATTGAATGCTTGAAATAGCTGCCCGAATAAATACTGCTTTCGGATTTATCTTTGGTATTATTTTCGTTACTTTAATCCGTTGGATACAAATTTTTAGTTGATGAAACTCTTCTTCACCATTCTTATTTCGGGTTTTACCAGTGTAGGGTTTTCACAATCTGGAGGCTTGCCTTCCATAATTGCCGACAGCGGAAAAGTAGAATTCAAAAAACAAGCTGATGCCGACAACCCCGACTATACCCTCGCCTGCCGTATTTTGAAAAACCAGGTAAATCAATTTCCGGATAGTGCTGAGCTGCATTACTTTTTGGGCTATGCCATCGACAGGTTAAATTCAACCGAAGGCAGTACCATGCACCAAATGAAAAAAGAACTGGTGATTGAAGCCAGCGAACATTTTGAAAAAGTAAATACACTGCAACCAATATACACCGGCGAATATATCGTTCTCGACCCTTACGCCAAACTCAGTTCCATCTGGGGAAGCCTGGCACAGTCATACCGGGTTAGAAATCTTAAAGACGCTGCGCTTTGGGCATTTACCGAGGGCAAAAAAAGAGGCGGTTTCACCGAGCCAACACTGCATTATAACCGGCAGCTTTTAAACAGCTGTAGCAAAAATGCCATCTTTGTTACGCTGGGCGATAATGTTACCATTCCTGTCTGGTATCTTCAAACTGTTGAAAATTTCAGAACTGATATTACCATCGTGGATGCCAACCTCATCAACACAGATTGGTATGGCAAATACTTAAAAAATGTTGTAAAATTACCCATCAGTTTTACGGATGAGGAAATTGAAAAAATTGATTTTATTAAATTCGAAAAGCGAAACATTACCATAACCAACCCGGCCGACAGCCTTGAAAAATTTACCTGGGAACTGCGGCCCACGTATTTAGACAATTATATTTTAAAAGGCGACCGGATATTGCTGAATATATTAAAAGAGAACCTGTTTTCGCGTGATATCTATTTTAGCTCCAACTCCGACTCCAGTTCCAATTTATTTTTAGGCAATTATATGCACAACGAAGGGTTGGTGAGTAAGATACGTTTAAAGGGAATCGACTTTAATGAAGCAGCAGATCGTATTTCAACTAATTTTTCAGCTTATAATATCGACAATCTGGATAGCGCAGATATTGCGAAATCGAAAGATGCCATTATCATACTGAACACCTATCGCTGGGCCTATTTTGCCAATATTGCCCGCCTGATAGACAAAGGCCAGAAACCAAAGGCCAGGATCTTAAGAAACGAGATGGAAGCTAAATTCCCCCTGGATAAGCTCCCCTACGCTTTTCCCCGGGCCGCTGTATATTTCGACAAATTATTTTCAGAACTGGACTAACCTTAATACCTCTGCATGATGCGAACAACAAATTTCCTGTTACTACTGTTTTTATTGCCGGCATGCGCTGGTTCACATTCGGATCCTGTTGATCAAAACAAGGATAGTTTGCCTGCAGCCAAACAAGATAATGCTGCTTTTTCGCCAAAGGCCAACAGTCTTTCACCAAAATCCGAAGCCGTCATTTATGCCGAAGCCCTTTTATCTGGGAAAATAAAACCAACAGAAAATAATCAGGTATTTGCCTGGCTCGATAGCCTTCAATCAGCGGATGCATCTACCCGGCAACTTGCATTCAAAGTTGCCGAAATAATTATGCTCAAAGGCGAAGGTTTTTTAAGTGAAGCCGTGGGCAGCCACCTCAAGACCTTTTTACAGCTTTATCCAAAAGATTTTGCAGAGCAATATGAAAAAGCCGCTGTGCAAAATCAAAGCAAGTTGATCGAAAACTGTGCCTATGAGTTTTATGCTTCGGGCGATGACTATGCAACCGACATTGATAACTATATGAAGGAAACAGTTGCCAATTGCAAAAACTGCACAGCCACTCACTACAATACCCTAACGGATATAAAAAACAAAATAGTAAGTCTGGTTAAAATTAAAAATGAATAACGGTCATTGATATGAACATCCGGGATGCCTACGATATTTGGTCATCGCAATACGACACCAACAAAAACCCGACCAGGGACCTGGAGGCGAAAGCATTACAGCAAACTCTTAATTCGCTAAAATTTGATCATTGCCTGGAAATAGGCTGTGGCACAGGAAAAAATACAGCCTGGCTGCAAAACAGGGCATCCCGGATAACGGCTGTGGATTTTTCGGCAGCGATGTTAGCCAGGGCAAAAGAAAAAACAGATCCGGAAAAAGTGAATTTTGTACAGGCCGATATAAACGAAGACTGGCATTTCGCCGATGAAAAATACGACCTGGTTAGTTTCAGCCTGGTGTTGGAACATATCGAAAACCTGGAACCCATATTTCAAAAGGCATCAGCTGCTCTTATTCCAGGGGGCTATGTTTATATGGGCGAACTACACCCATTTAAACAATATACCGGCACCAAAGCCAGGTTTGAAAACGAAGCGGGCCGGCAGGTGCCAACCTGTTTCAATCACCATATTTCTGACTTTGTGCTTCCTGCAATAAGAAATGGACTTAACCTGGTAACCTTGAGCGAGTACTTCGACGACGATGACCGTAATTCAATTCCCAGGATCCTGGCCATACTCTTTCGAAAAATTTAAGGCGGGATTTTATGGTAATTGATTTGATTTTTTTACATTTAGTAAAAAAAATCATGAAACAAACATGCTTAATTTTCAGCCTGTTGCTACTATTGCAATCAGGCTTTGCCCAAACATCTTATTATAAAGGCGAATGGACGGAGGTAAATAAGAATGATCTATTTACCGGTTTGTTTAAAATTGATGTTAAAAATGATGGCACAGTAAATGCTGAATTTGTTTGGACCTATTTAGCCATCGACAGTGCAAGCCTGGAATTACTGGATCTCTACAAGGGCAAAAAAGGCAAAACCGGCATTGAATATGCTGAAGGATATTTAAATGCAAAAACCAATGATCTATTATTAGAAGGTAAAAGCCTTGATGACCCGCATGTTATTTTGGGTAACGATAAGTATCATTTAAAACTCAGTTCAGATAATAAGGTTATTTATGGCACAAGCGATACCAATGGTACTAATGAAGGATTGATCTACGCAGTTAAATTAAAGGGTACTGCGGGAGAAAAAGAATTCCTGGCGGCCAGGGCGAAATTGAAAAAATAGATTTACCGGCATCGACAAAAAAAGTCCTCCGAAAACCGGAGGACTTTTTAATGATTCAAGTTTGCACTTATTTTTTGATAAATTTCCTCGTTATCGTTTCCTCTTCAGTAACGAAGGCAGCGATGTAAACACCAGGTGTCAGGTCAGAAATATCGATCTTATTTCCGCTCCTCATAGCGCCCAATTGTTTAACCAATGTTCCGTTCATACTGTACATTTTAACAGCTTTCACTATTTCTGCGGTAGACACCGTCAGTTCATTTGTTGCAGGAACCGGATAAACCATCAGGTAGTTATCAAGCGCTGTAGCATCCAAACCGGCTCTGCTTATTGCCATCAATTCACAGCTTTGGTTGCTATTGCTTTGCGATGCCGTATTGGAGCCGGTTACGGTTACCTGGTCAATATAGATCAGATCGCTGTTATCGCTGGCATCACACTGGAACCTGAACTGTGCATTGGTTGGGAAATTCACGTTGGTTAAGTTAATCGTTGCATGATAGAATCCGTTATTATTAAATGACGTGCCGGATACATATGTTGCCACGGTGCTCCAGGTGCTTCCATTATAATATTGTACCCAGAAATCTTCTCCCGCTTCCATGCTGGTTGCATAGAAATAAAAATCGATGGTAAGCTGATTGTAGGCACTCACATTATAAGCTGATGAGGTCATGGCAGATGCTAAACCTGAATTATCCCTGATATAAATAGACCAGCTTCCTTCGTACGAACGTGTGCCGCTGTACCGGGCAACATCACTGCCTCCATCGGCCCAGCCATCCCAGCCGGTTTCAAAATAATGTGCAAAAATGGTAGTAGCGCCGCCAGCAGCCTGGGTACTTACATTGATCGTATTTGAATTAGTACCGTTGCCCGCTGCATCCTTTGCCCGCACATAAATGCTGTAAGCGGTAGATGCTGCCAAACCACTAACCGTATACGTTAAAGCCGTAGTAGTGGTTCCGTTCAAAGTACCATTTACATATACTTCATATCCGGTTACGCCCACATTGTCGGTTGCTGCCGTCCACGATAACCCGATCGTAGAAGCTGTGCTACCGGTAGAACTAAGTACCGGAGCTGTTGGTGGTTGTGTATCGCCCGCCGTTTGGGTGGTTGGATTGATGGTATTTGAATTGGTACCGTTGCCCGCCGCATCTTTTGCACGCACATAAATGCTATACAAAGTGGCCGGTGCCAAACCGGTTACTACATAGGTTAAAGCAGTAGTGGTTGACCCGTTCAACGTTCCGTTTACATACACATCATACCCCGTAACGCCTACGTTATCAGTGGCAGCAGTCCATGATAAACTGATGGTATTTGACGTAGTGCCTGTTGCACTTAATACAGGTGCTGAAGGTGGTTCTGTATCTGCAGCTGCGCCAATAATGGTAGTGAATATCCCCCTGCCATGCGTGGCAGCAGCCAGCAAACCGTCGCTGCTTCGATACTGCAGCATATCTGTGCGAACGTTCGGAAACCCGGTTTCGGGCCCCCATAATGTAGCAGCACCATTGATATTATCGGTTTGCCAAACACCGGTTTCAGTAGCGATGATCGCACTGGTATTACTGCCGGGATAAAACATGGCCCAACGCACCGGCATATCCGGCAGATCGCCGTCAATGGCAGTCCAGGTTGTACCACCGTTGCTGGTTACCCATACATTGCTGACCCCATAATTTGAAACACTGACAATAATGTTATTTTCGGTTGTACCAAATTCTATGCTCGAAATATTGGTACCCGTAACTTGCATACCACTGCCAATAATATTGGTAAACGTTGGTGTTGCATTCGCGTTGGCAGCCCTGATCAAAGTTGGTGTAACACCGCTTCCACCGCCGCCAAAATAAACTGTGTTATTGGTAAAAGGCGAAACCTTTACGTTCGATACCGTACCAGCGCCCAATGCCGTCATCGAAACGGATGCAAATGTGCTTCCTGTTTGCGGGTTGCTCCATCTTACAAAAGCATTGGCCACACCACTGGCGTATAAAATATTATTTGTATTGTCGTATGCGAATGGATTGATAAATCTTCCGGCCGTACTGGAATAATTTATCGACGTCCATGCACCCCCGCTGTTTGTACTTCTTCTGTATTGATTATATACATAAGCACCAAACTGGTATTGAGGCTGGTTTTGATCAATCGCGGTAAAAGCGCCATCACCACCCGTAACTTCAACAGAACTGGTTAATCCGGCGCCATTCAATTGGTGAGTACCGTTATCCTGCGCACCGGCCAAAAAATAATTGGTTGATGTTGGATGTACGGCAACAGAGTAAAACTGCTTAATTCTCAGCCCCGTATTCTTGTCTTGAAAGGTTGTACCTCCATTTCCGGAATAATGAATTCCTCCATCACTGCCTACCAATACCTGGTTATTATTTCGCCAGGTAATAATTTGCTGATCGGCGTGTACATATTGTCCGGTTGTACCTACCCAATTGGATATTTTGGTCCAGGAGGTACCACCATTGGTGGTTTTATAACAATCTAAACTACCCACGATCACGTTGTTTGCGTTATTGGGATCAATGGCAACGCCCATACAATACCAACCTTGTCCACTTGTAAAAGCGGGTGTAGTAGCTGTGGCGGCCCAGTTTGCACCTCCGTTGGTTGACTTATAAATGGTGGCTACCTGGTAACTGGTATTGGAAGGTAACGCATACAAATTATTGCCACTAACGGCCAGGGTTACGTTAACATTTACCGGCGTAAAAGAAACGGCCGGAGAGGTCCAACCGGTAGTGGTTACCGTTGCCGGGTTATCGGTATACCGGTAACCGGCACTCGCGGCGGCTGTATTAAAATATCCGCAAACAATATGTAATCTCCCGGTGCTGCTGATCACCATGTCGGGTATCCTGGCAGCCAGTCCTGAAGGCGTAATATTCGTCCAGGTTGATGTGGCTTTGGTATAGCGCTGAATACCCGAGTTATTTGAGGTTGAATTACAACCCACATATAAATTCCCGGCCGCGTCACAAACTACTTTACTTACGTTCCAGAAATTAGAAGATCCGGGCATCAAAGTCCAGGTAACACCATGGTCTGTACTTGTCCACAAACCGGCACCCCTTACCGCATCGGCGTTGATCGCTTTTTCGCCAGTGCCAAAATACATGATGTTCACATCTGTAGGGTCCTGGCAAATGCTTGATACGGCCAGATTTCCCAGGAAATCATTGATGGGCGTCCAGCTGGCAGGTATAGCCGTAATATCATTTGTTTTCCAAAGGCCACCATCAATACCACCAACCCAAACGGTTTTTCCGGTAGCATCGCCCAGGTCTTCCCAAATGGCCCGCATCCTTCCGGATGTTACACCATTCCCCGGCCTGCTGTTACCATTGCTTGGACCCACCACATCACTGTTGGGACCTCTTTCGGTCCAGGTAAATGTTGGCGCCAAACTATTCCTGTTTTGGATTTTTTGCTGCCTGTCGGTGTAGGCATCAAATAATCTTCCCTTGGGCACATAGCCAAGTGCCGGATCTTTGGTCATATTTATTTCCTGGTCCAGCCGGGCTGAAATACCTGCAGCTTCTTCTTTCTGTACTCCCTGTTGGGCATAGGTGAATACCGAAAAGCTCAACAACAGCAAGGCCATTGATGTAATTTTCTTAAACATAAATAAAATGATTTAGTGGTAAAATGATTTTAATCTTCAATGTAGAATTATTTTTTCGAATAAGTATTAGTAATTATACGGGGGCTTTTACGTTGTGGATAATTTTTTGGAAACGTAGAATTTTTTCGACAACAAACAAGGAGAATGAGAAAGGATGGTTAGTTAGAACCGGATGGGCATCTTTACGCAGCGATGCCGGTTTCTGTTTTAGCAATACCTGATAAAACCCGATTACCGATGCCGGCTCTTCAGGTATTTTTCATGTACCACATCACTCATCGGTTTTTCATAAACCTTACTTTCTACCCAGCTGATAATATCCAGGTAGGAAAATACACGGGTTTCGTATCGGTTCTTCTCGAACTGTTTAATGTGCTCCAGCAATTTTTTTAATTTTAGGTTTAATTTCGCAGCCTATTCGTACACATTATTTTTCAAAAATTTAAACACCTCTTCTTCCACTACGGTCAAATTTTCCATACGCGACATAAAACGGAAAACTGATTTGATCAACGATTCAATGATGGCATCATTGCCGAGTTCGAAGTGTGCCATCAGGTGCAACAGGCGGGCGTAGCATTGGAGGTCAATGCGCATATCCACCGGGCCGTTAATTATTTTTTGTAAATGATCTATCGACTCCTCGTAATTACCGTTACCAAAATATAGTAATGCCGTTTTGTATTGAATTACCAGTACCCGGTGTCTGTCGATATACATCTGAAATTCTTCCAAACCCTTTTCAACGGCAGGAACCAGTTTGATACCTTCGCTGAAACTGCCTTTCATCAAATGCTGGTTAACCTTTGCGCTGGTTAAATAAACAAAGGCCTGCATCCTGAAATTATCATGTTGGCTAGCCGGTTTTGAAAAGGTAAACCGCTCAAACCGGGCCAGGTATTTATCGAACTGTTTAAAATTTCTGAGGTCGAAATTGGCCGTCAGCAGGTTGTGCATACCTTTAATATAATGCCCGGTTTCTACAGTGATCATCAGGGGTTCATTCTTAAACAGATCCACCCATTTTTTGCTGTACCGGTAGTACATCAAAAAATCCTGGCGGATAAAAGCATACCAGCAATAACTCTGATAAAGATACAGGCGCTGGTAAAAACCGGTAACCCGGTTAGCACCGATCAGCATATTCTGTTTAAAGAACAGCCTAACCCCTTTTTCGTCATTTGTATTGCGGGCATGACCATGTTTTACATACCATTGATACAATTGCAGCGCCAGGTTCGACAGCGCCGTAATTTCATTCCTTTGTTTATTAACGTCATCAGCTTCCGCTGTTATTTTGTCGGCAGCGCCATCACCACTTCGGGTAATATGGAGGGTTTCAATTTTTTTTTGCAGCGAAATTACCTGTATCAGGAAACTATCCTGGTGATATTGCCGGGCCAGGTCCTTTACCCGGTCGAGGATTTTTAAGCTTTGCAGATACAACCCTTTGTTGTACAAAATGCTGGCGTAGTCGAGTTGCTCGTGTAATTGCAGGTCGATACTGTTTGCACTCTTTAAAAGCCGTAAACTGGCCAGCAATTCTTTGTACAGGTGTGCTTTTAAATTGGCAAATTGAGGTTTTTCAATACCGTCCAGTTTTTTCAGGATATTTGTTTCATCGTAGTCCTTTCCTTTATCAATGGCATCAAAAAGCCTGATCACTTTCAGGTCTTCCCGTGCCGAACTTCTCTTAATATACAGCTTAAAATGCCGCTTCTCCGCCTTTTCCAGCGATTTAATCAGTTGAAATAATATATCGGCCGATCGGTTGGACATCATAAACAATATTTATCAAAACCCTTTGCAGGAAAGGATTACAGGTATATATTATGCTTTTAGCATGGTATAATCAACCAAAGGTTGGTTATGTATGCAAAAATAACCATCATACATTTGTTTTACAAAGATGGTTAGTTCATACAGCAACAATCGTTAAAAAGGAACAATCAATCGTTAGAAGGCTTACCGCCGTTTCGCTGAACCGATCAGCATCAAAAGGGAATATAAATTTTTCATATAGCAAGCAATCGTTAAAAAGTCACTCCGTTTCTACGGAGTGGCAATTTATTTGCAATAATACCTAATTAATTCTGAAAAATAACAAGGATCATCCCGGTCAATTAAAATTACCCCGTAATCATTTTAAAAATATATTTGCTGGTAGTTTCAAACGCTTAGCCTGCTTATGAATCGGATCAAAAACAACCAACACCGGATATCCATTGCACTTGGCCTGGTGCTGGCATTCTCCATTGGGTTAATCAACCCTTTTTCCCTGAACGATGACGCAGCCAGGGCGGTAGCCGTGGCTGTTTTGATGATCACCTGGTGGATCACAGAGGCTATTCCCATGCCGGCAGTGGCCCTGGTTCCGTTGGTATCAAATCCAATATTGAAGATCGGCAGCATTGAGGAAGTATCAACAGCCTACAGCAACCCGGTTATTTTTTTATTTATGGGCGGCTTTATGTTGGGGTTGGCCATTGAAAAATGGAACCTGCATAAACGCATTGCGTTGCATATCGTAAAACGTACTGGAACCAGCGGCAACCGTATCATACTGGGCTTTATCATCGCCACTGCGTTTCTTAGTATGTGGCTTAGCAATACCGCTACTGCTATGATGATGTTCCCCATTGCCATCAGCGTTATTGCAGTGATGAAAGATCATCAACAACCCAATACCAGCATCTTTAACTTTTCCATGGTGCTCATGCTGGTGATCGCCTATGCCGCCAATTTCGGCGGTATGGCCACCATCATTGGAACACCACCTAACGTTGCGTTTGTGGGATTCATTGAAAAAATATGGCTATAGTATTCAATTTATTGACTGGTTACTGGTTTGCCTGCCCCTGGTGATCTTATTATTGGCGGCCCTCTACTTTGTGCTCACCAAATGGATGTACCCCAGCCATATTAAGAACAGCGCCGGCGTTAACGACTATATCAACGAAGAAATAAGCGAATTGGGCAAATTATCGGTTGCCGAAAAAAGGGTGCTTTTTATTTTTTGTGCTACCGCCTCACTTTGGATAGGCAAAGGACTGATCAACCAGCTACGCCTTATCAACCTCAACGACTCCATGATCGCAATCCTGGGTGCATTGGCTTTATTTGCCACTACCAGCGGTGTTAAGAATGATAAAAAACCGATAATGTTACTGGATTGGCACGACACCTCAAAAATGGCCTGGGGAATATTATTACTTTTTGGCGGAGGAATTGCGCTGGCCAATACCCTGGAAAAAGTTGGTGTCATGTCGCAGATCGGTGACTGGCTTGCTGGTTTTAGCCATATTGGCGTTATCGGCCTGGTGTTGCTGATCGTTGTTATATCAATATTCCTCAGTGAGTTGATGAGCAATGTAGCCCAGGTTATTGTGCTGGCACCGGTACTTGCCGCCCTGGCGGATGCCTTACATATGGATGCCTTAATGTTGGGAATACCCATGACCCTCGCGGCGAGCGCTGCGGCCATGATGCCGATGGGTACACCACCCAATGCCATTGTGTTCAGCAGTGGTCATATCAAATTAAAAGACATGTTGAAAGCCGGCTTTGTAATGAATATCATCAGCATCATTTTGATAACCCTGTTCTGCCTCCTGGTATTACCTTATGTGATGAGTGTGATCAAAAAATAAAACGGGGAATTATTTTTCTCCAGGTAAAAAGCGGGCGTTATCAACTATTTTCCAGCCTGCGCCCGGTACCGCGCACGATCATTTTCCGCCAAACACTTTTTTCAGGATATCGGTTACCTGGGCCGCCGGATCTTTTCGGATCTTCTGCTCTTCCAGCCCGATATTGTAGAATAATCCGCTTAAAGCACGTTCAGTTACATACGCCGTAAGATCGGTGTTTACTTTTTTTGCGGAGAACCGGTTATAATTGGTAAAAACATCGTTCCAGTATTTGGTAGCATCCACTTTTACCAATGCCGCTTCAATGACCGGTCTGAATTTTTCGGTAAGCACCGTTGAAGTGGTCGACTTTAAATAATCAGTTGCGGCAAAATCACCACCTCGTAATATTTGTAAACCGTCCTTTATACTCATTTCTTTTATGGCATCCCAAAAGATGGTACCAACACCACTCGCAGCATCCTCGGCGGCCCGGTTCATCGACAAAACCGCTTTATCAACCATATTGCCCATTCCTAAATTACGTAAGGTACTCTCTACTTTCTTTGCTTCTTCCGGCATTAATATTTTAACCGCAGCATCACCAAAAAAACCATCCAGTTTGCTTAATTTTTTTTCACTATTGTCGGTACCTACCCGGAGCGCATCCTTCAATCCGCTGATAATATCGTCATTGCTGAGGTTTGAACCGGAAACCGTAGAGGACGTACCCGTAACTTTATCAAATAAACCTCTAAGTGTTTGCGCCGAACCCGTTTGAACAATAAAAAAAGCGCCGGCAAATAATAATATAATTCTCTTCATATCTTTTTATTGAATATACAGCAAAAATAACGCCATCGATGCTAACAAAGGGTTAAAAGACTTCAATTAGCAGGCTATTTGCTTCAAATTAACGGATAAGATATAATTGCTTAAATTTGTTAACATAAAAATTACATATGAAAAAATATTTCCTGTTAGCTATTATTGGTTTGTCGGTTTTTTATAAAGGTTTCGCCGAAGAAGGCATGTGGCTGCCGCAGCTACTGCAAAGCATGAACGAAAAAGATATGAAACGCATGGGCATGAAGATAAATGCCTCGGATATATACAATATCAACAGAGGCAGTTTAAAAGATGCCATCGTAAGTTTTGGCGGATTCTGTACCGCTGAAGTGATCTCCGACAAAGGCTTACTGTTAACCAATCACCATTGTGGTTTTGACGCCATACAAACCCATTCATCGCTGCAAAATAACTATATCAAAAATGGTTTTTGGGCATACAACAATGGCCAGGAACTTAAAAATGAAGGTTTGTTTGCCACCTTTATTGTTCGTATTGAGGATGTTACCAAGGCAGTACTGAGCGGACTCCGGGATGACCTTAGTGAAAAAGAAAGGCAGGGCCTGATTGATAAAAATATGGCAGCCCTGAAACAGATGGTAAAGAAAGAAAGCTACCAGGATATTTTGATCCGCTCATTTTTTGAAGCCAATAAATACTACCTGTTTGTTACCGAAACATACCGGGATGTGAGGTTGGTGGGTGCGCCCCCATCATCGATCGGCAATTACGGTAAGGATACTGATAACTGGATGTGGCCCAGGCATACCGGCGATTTCTCCATGTTTCGCATTTATGCAGGTAAAAATAATAAACCGGCCGCTTACTCGCCTGATAATGTTCCTTACCAACCAAAACGTTCACTGCAAATTTCGTTGGATGGTGTAAAAGAAGGCGATTTTACCATGGTATTTGGTTTTCCGGGCCGCACCAACGAGTACCTGCACAGCAGTGCCATTGAGCAAACGGTACGGGTAAACGATCCGGCAAAAGTTGGCATTCGCACAAAAGCCCTGCAGGTGATTGATGGTTTTATGCGCAGTGACGAAACCATTGGCATTCAGTATGCAAAAAAATATGCGAATATTTCCAATGCCTGGAAAAAATGGCAGGGAGAGATCCTGGGTTTAACCAAAAGCAATGCGGTTCAAAAAAGGAAAGAGATGGAAGATGGTTTTGAAAAGATCGTGTTGAGTAAACCGGAATTGAATGTGGCTTATGTGGGCCTGTTGAATAACCTGAAAACCGCCTACGACAAAATAGAACCTTACGGTTTTGCCAGGGATTACTTCAGCGAAATTACTTCTAAAATAGAAATCCTCGGTTTTGCAAACCAGTTAAAAGCAGTTGTAAACGCCTATGAGAAAAACGGAGAAGCGGGTTACGCCGAAGCAAAAACCAAAGCGATCAAAAGACTCGAAGATGATTATGGCGATTACAGCGTGGCCGTTGATAAAAAGTTGTTTGAAGTATTGATGGACATGTATGTGGCCGATCAAAAAGACAATTATGTTTCTCCTTTTTTTAAATCCCTGTTGAAACAAAACAACAATAATTACGCAAAAACCGCGGATGCTGTTTTCAGCCAGTCGAAGGTTTATGATTCAAAAAAACTGCAGACATTATTAACCGGATCGGCTAAGGATGTTACTGAAGCCATTACTAACGATATGGCCTATCAGCTTATTTTGGATATGCAGGAAACCTTCAGCAAGGAAGTAGCCGGAAACCTGAATGCCCTCCAGGCAGAGATCAATCAACTGCAACGGATATATATGAAGGCGCAGATGGATGTATTTACCAAAAAAGCTTTTTACCCCGATGCCAACAGTACACTCCGGGTTACCTATGGCAATGTAAAAGATTACCAACCCAGGGATGGCGTAAAATATGAGTTTCAGAGTTATATGGAAGGCGTCATGGAAAAATATGTTCCGGGAGATTATGAGTTTGACCTACCGAAAAAAATGATCGACCTGTACAACAAAAAAGATTTTGGCCGGTGGGGAGTTAACGGCCGGCAGCCGGTTTGCTTTATCGCCGCCAACCATACCACCGGCGGCAATTCGGGCAGCCCGGCGCTGGATGCCTATGGCAATTTGGTGGGATTAAATTTCGACCGGGTTTGGGAAGGCACCATGAGCGACATCAACTACGACCCCTCTATTTGCCGCAATATCATGGTAGATATCCGGTATGTGATGTTTATCGTGGATAAATATGCAGAAGCAAAGAATTTAATAGCGGAGATGAAGTTTGTGAGCAAGAAAACAAAAAAGTAATACGTTAACAGTAAAAAAGCAGGAAGGTTACCGGCATCATAAACTGATGCCGTAACTTCCGAAATTGAATGGTCATAAAGATTACATACGCACATTTTTACAGGCTTTCGGCCTATATTTCCATCATGATGAATGGACAATCGAGCTCGTTTTACTGAGGCACGAAGCATCTCTATAAAATTACCCGGAGACTATTCGCTGTTATCTGGAATCACAACACTGCATTTTCTTAATCTATATAATAACTCCTGAACCTGTAGGGTCTAAATCCCCTTCAGGCCCGCCCGGATGAATCGTTAGGACGGTTTTTTGGGGTAAATCTTCTTCTTATGCAAATAGCAATTTTAGGCGCCGGTATGGTAGGACGGGCCATGGCCCTCGATCTGGCCGCAAAATACACCGTAACTTCTTTTGATGTAAGTGGCCACGCCCTTCAACTATTAACAGAAAAGAACAAGTCCATTAAAACCATCAAAACCGATCTAAGCAATTACAGTAACTATGAATCCATGCTGAAAGGATTTGATTTTATTATTTCTGCTGTACCCGGCTTTATGGGTTACCATAGCCTGGAAGCCATCATCAACGCAAAAAAAAATGTGGTTGATATTTCTTTTTTCCCGGAAAATGCATTGGACTTACATGAGTTGGCGAAAGAAAAAAACGTAACCGCCATTGTAGACTGCGGTGTAGCACCGGGAATGAGTAACCTGATACTCGGTTACCACAATGAACGCATGAAAATTACCAATTTTGAATGCCAGGTTGGAGGTTTGCCTAAAAAAAGGGTCTTCCCGTTCCAATACAAAGCGCCCTTCTCACCTATTGATGTGCTGGAAGAATATACCCGCCCTGCACGTTATGTAGAAAACGGGCATATCCTAACCAAGCCAGCACTCAGCGATGCCGAACTGATCGAATTTGAACCCGTGGGAACGCTCGAATCCTTTAACACGGATGGTTTACGTTCGATTTTATTCACCATGGGCCATATTCCCAATATGAAAGAAAAAACCCTGCGTTATCCCGGACATATTGCGCTGATGCAGGCGTTGATAAAAGCCGGCTTTTTAAATACAGCGCCAGTTCAGGTAAAAGGACAGCAAATTTCACCGTTGGATTTCACCTCTTCCTTATTGTTCGATCAATGGAAACTCGGCGAATCAGAAGCCGAATTTACCCTGATGCAGATCAAGCTTACGGATGCCGAAAAAACGATATGCTACGATCTGTATGACGAGTATGATCCTGAAACGCAAACTTCATCAATGAGTAGAACAACGGGTTATACCTGTACCGCCGCTGTAAACATGCTGATCGAAAAACTATTCACCGAAAAAGGGGTATTTCCGCCCGAATTGGTGGGTAAAGATGAAAACTGTTTTAATTATATCCTGCATTACCTGAAGGAAAGGAATATACATTACCGTAAAACGGAGACGTTACACAGTTAACTAAATATTTGCATTCTTTTACCTGCTTAAGGTTAATGCAAGTAAAGCATTTCCTATTTTTGATGATATTACCGAAAAATGATGATAAAAAAATATACCGCTTTACTTGCGTTGGTTGTTTTGGCAGCCTGTAACAATAAAGAAGATGATGACAAGCCGATCGATCCGGGCATTGTGCCGGCAAAAACACCGGTAATCCCTTACACTATTGTAGCCGAATACCCGCATGACACAAGTGCCTACACCCAGGGCCTCGAATTTCATGATGGTAAACTGTATGAAGCCACGGGTGATTATGAGACTTCGTCGTTACGAATAACCGATTATAAAACGGGCAAGGTGCTTAAAAAACACATAATGGGTACCAACGCCATTTTTGGAGAAGGCATCACTGTTTTTAAAAACAAAATTTACCAGCTTACCTGGGAAAGCAATATTGTTTATGTGTATAACGTGAATAATATTGATAAACCGATGAGTACGTTTACATGGCCCTATGAAGGCTGGGGACTTACCCACAACGCAACGGATCTGATCGTTAGCGACGGCACGTCAAAATTATATTTTGTAGACCCCGACAATTTCAGGGTCAAGAACACCGTAAGGGTATATGATAACAGCGGCCCGGTTGATTCGATAAATGAACTGGAATATATTGATGGATTCGTTTATGCCAATGTTTACCTAACCTATATGATCATAAAAATTGATCCGGAGAGCGGCCATATTGTTGGCAAAATGCAATTTCCGGGTATGAAAGAGAAATTTTTCCCTACACAAAATATCCCGGGAAGAACAGATGTGCTGAATGGCATCGCCTACGATTCAACCACAAAAAAATTCCTGATCACCGGAAAGCGCTGGCCTAAAATGTTTGAATTGAAATTTAATTAAGCTTCGTAACAATATAAATAACTGAACTGCATTTCTTGGTATCCTGCCAGGCTTTAAAGTTTGAGCCCAGACCATTATAAACGGCGCCGATCAGATTCCCCTGTCCGTTTTTATATTGCTCACTCAACATACTCACATAAAAACTATCGTACCACATCGGTTTACAGGCCGATATTTTTAATCCGTGTTTTGCCATCAGTATCTCCATGCTCTGCGGCGAAAAATGATAAAGATGACGCGGCACATCATAGGCAGCCCAATGTTCCTGGTATACCTGAGCATCTTTGGACGTATAGTTAGGTACTGCAATAAATAGTTTGCCGCCCGGTTTCAGCAGCTTTTCTACCTGCTTAATATAATCATGCAGATCATGAACATGCTCCAAAACATGCCACATTGTTATGGCATCAAAATAGCCTGCATCGAGCTCAAATAATTTTTTGGATTCCTGCGGCTGAATGCCGTACAATGCTTCAGCTTTGGCCCGGGCCGACTCATCGGGCTCCAAACCACTGATTTGCCAACCGGCTTTTTGCATAGTATCCAAAAAGGCACCGGTGCCACAACCAATATCCAGCAGGCTACCTGTTGACAGGCCGGTTTCCCTTTTAACGAGTTTTCTTTTCGACTGCAGTGTTTTTTTTCGAACCTGGTGATACAGGTTATTGACCAGGCCTTTTTTGGTATCGCTGTGCGAAATATATTTTTCCGAAGCGTAGTAAACGGCTATATCATATTGGGATGGCACATCCTGCGTAAACCGGAGCGTACAATCATTGCATTGCCAGATCGAAAATTTTTTTTGAGAAACGGTGTGGTCGGTTGCGATCAGTTGTGCCTGTATTAATTCGCTGTTACAAACCGGACAACTTTTATAATGGATCATGAATGCGTTATATTTTTATGGTATTACCAAACGGCATTGCCCCTTTCAGTTCTGTAAAATAGATCAGCAACATCAACAAAGCCACCACACCCAGCACAATGGCCCATATCCACCAGCGATCGGTTGTTTGCTCCTTAGGTGCCAGCAATTCAGTCATGACGGTGTTGGTTGTTTCCCGGTCGCCCACCAGGATCTGGTGTTCTGCATCAGGGTGTATTACCCGTTCGGCATTAACCGGCTGCAAAAAAGCAGGAGGCAATTCTTCTTGCTCAAAAACAATCTTACCTGAACCATTTACCGAAAACCGCCCGATATTTTCCAGGATTACTTTCTGTTGTCTGTCAATTTCATTTTTGAGGTTATCACAAAAATGATCCACGGCGGCAACTACGTCGTCAAATTCGCCACCGGTTTTTGCCGAAAGGTAACTCAACAGACCAGCCGGATCAGTTTCTTTTTCCGTAAAGTGAACTATTGTTTTTGGTGCCGCTATCATTTTGTTTGAAAAATCAACGACAGCACCAGATTGTTGAATCGACAGCGTTCCCAATCCCGGCAAGGGACATGATTTGTTTTGAAAAAGATAGGAAGCGATTTGCTGCTGCATGGGAGCAAAGATAAAGGAAAAAGAACACTCACTCCGGCCCTATCCAACCCCTTCAAGAACTTCGTTCGTTCCCTTATCAGGGAACTCCGAAGGGGGAGGAAATCTGGAAGATAGTAGCTAAGACGGGGCATTTTTTGCTCCCCCTTCGAGTTCCCTCTCCTTCGGAGATGGGTCGGTGAGAGGCTTTAAAAATTAACCCTTACGCCACCCACCAAATTCAATCCAAGTACCTGGTAATTATGCCAGCGCTCATATTTGCTGTTCAGGATATTATTTACATCTATCCAGGCACTGAACATGTTGTTTATCTTAAATTCGGCACCGGCGCTGAGGTCGGAGCCGGGGCTCTGCAGTTTTATAATATTCCCTTTCTCCAAATAATGAGTCTGGCCAAACGCGTAAAAATCGGCTTTCAACAATACCTGGTTAAAGGCCCACCAGCGCAAAGAACTGGTGAACTCCAGGGGTACCGTGTGCCAGGCTTTGGCATTATCCTGCATGCCGGTATACCCGTTAAAGGTTATGCCCGCCGTTACCGTGAATTTTTCCTTGCTTACAAAACTCACATCACCATGTATCCTGAAATTTTTAACCTTCGACTCATTGCTGATAACAAAGGCTTTATTATCGGTTGCTGTATCGTTAATAAAAAACGGCAGGTTTTCGTAAGTAACATACCCGGCCTTGGCATTAAAGTTAAAGTGCTTACCCAGGGTTCCCTTTATACCGCCATAGTATTCTGTTTCTTTGGTATTGAGTTGCGTAGTAAAACCGGCCAGGTAAGGATTTATCTCCGACAGGTTTCGGTACGTATTTTTTGTGTACTTCCCTACCCATCCGGCCTGGAAGGCAAACACATTCCCGGCAATATAGGCTTCTGCAAATACGTTGGGCAACCATATAAACTTTCCGTTATCCCAGGTGGGCGTAATGCCCCCGTGTATGCTGAACTGCGGCGTAGAAAAAACCAATGCCGGCGCTACCTGGAAAACATTGTTGTTAAACTTTACATTATTGGGTACCCCGTTCTTGCTACTGTAGGCCGTTATATCGGCCCTGGCCTCAACTTTAAGCGTAAAGGCTTCTCCAAATTGTTTTTCAACCGGTGCAGATAAAACAAAAGAGGTTTCGGTCAGCTTATTTACATTGGTGAAACTGCTTACCTGCAAACCCGGATTGTAGTTGATCCCGAATTCGCCGGTTTTGGTATTGCGTATGCCCACTTTAACCGAATAATCCTGAAACTGCTGCCGAACATCTTTCCGGCTGTATTTAAAGAGACTGCTATCATAACCATACAGGAAATTATCATGCATCTTGATATCTACCGCAGCATAAACCTCGTTTGTTGGCAAAAACAAACTGCCTGCTGCCCGAATATTTAAACGCGAATAATCCTGATACAATAATTTTCCTTTAGAAGAAATATAATCGGCGTAGATATTGGCTAAAAACTTTTTGCCATCGCCAAAGCTAAACCCGGCACTCAGATAAGGCGTGGCAAAATTTCCATAGCCCGCTTTTACAAAATGCCTGCCACCCAGGTACAGGTTGGTATCCTGCGCCAGGGCCAATGGCTTTAGCGGAAAGGGTTGATAACTATAAAATAAATTTTGAGCCGGAATATTATAAGTAAGCGTTGGCGTGCTCGTATCGGCATTCAAATGCGTTGCCGAAAAATTGATCTTCACGGCATTACGAAGTACCGGCTTATACGCCGAGTTGATATCGATGGTGGAAGACTTTCTGAGGGTGTCTTTTTTCTGGGCAGATACGGCAACAGTCAACAGGAACAAAAGCGCCATATGGCCGACCCGGATTAACCGCACATAATTGCTTTTGCCAAAGCTGATTTTACTGATATTCTTCATTAAATATATTTCGTTGTTTTTTTGCATAGTTGTTTTTTTTCGCTGCTGAGTAAACATGGGTGTAACGAACGCGCCGCAGGACCAGGTTCTACCCGCCTACCTTACTAACCGTTCTTTCCTCCTCAATGGCTCGGTCGAGCTTTTGCCGGGCTTCATTTTTCAGCTCGGGAATGACCGCATTCTTTGCCACACTTTCGTAGGTGGCTTTGGCATTGAAATAATCTTTTTGCTGCATGAAAATATCGCCCAACAAAATATAACTTTTGGTAACCCATAGATCGTAAGAACCGGTTTCCTTGATTACCGCCAGAGCCGATTTTTCGGCCAGGGTTAAACTACCCGAACTAAACTGGCAATTGGCGATCTCAAAGCGCGCTTCGGCACCCCAGGCCGCTTTATTGATGGCCGCACAGGATTTGAAAGAACTGATCGCCGCAGCACAATCATTATTGATTTGTTGCGCCTTACCCAGTACCAAAAAGGCAATGGATCTGTCATCGGTGCTAAGGCCCTTTTTCGTTAATAAAGTTTTTGCCGCATCATTAGCCTGTGTATATTCTTTTAGCAGGTAATAGCATCGCACCAATCCCCTAAGGGCTTCCAGTTGGTTATCCTGACTGGCAGCGCTGGCAATTAACGATTCGAAATATTTTTTGGCATTGGCATAATCTTTCAATTCAAAATAATTAATCCGGGCAGCTTCCAGGGTGGCTTTTTCGAAGAACCGGCTGATCCCTTTGCTATTAACATAATCATATCCAACCAAAGCATTTTGCCAGTCTTTGGCAGTGTTGTAACATTCGCTGCTGAAGTAATTGGCTTCCAGCACGTAGGCTCCGTCTGGAAACCTGGATAAGTAATTTTTAAAGCCGGCAACCGCAGCCACACAATCATTGGCATTGTATTTTAAACCCGCGGCCGTATAGGTTAACGAATCAGCCTCACTTACGGTTATACTTTTTCCATTGCGGCGCATCATGTCAATGTACTCGTTGGGCTTACCAATTTCGATGTATATATTTTTCATGATGTCGGTAGCTTCATCTGCTTCGGCCGACTGCGGGTATTTTTGAACCAGGGTTTGGTAATTGCTTAGCGCCTCATCGTACTTGTCGATATTATAATAACACAATCCCAATTTTAAATAGGCCCTTGGCTTTAATCCTCCTGCCGCCGGGTCATTCAACACGGTACCCAGGTAAGGAACAGCTAACGCGAACTTCTCATCAGCGATATAGGTTTGGGCTATTTCCATATTTACATCCGGTATCAAATTGCTGTTGGGATACTGCTTCAATAAAGTATTCAGTGTATTTATTTTTTCGGCAGAACTCTTCACCCCGGCAATTAATGATCGCTGATACATGGCATAATCACTTTGCGGCAAAGCATTGTTAACTATATTGACATACATGGTATTCGCCTTGCCGAAATCCGAATTCATAAAATAACAATCAGCACTGCGCACATAGGCATCCTGCTCCATGGCACCTGACGTAACCGACACCGTTTTTGCTACCTGCTCAAAAAAGCCAAGGGCCTTGCTATAATTTTCTTTCTGAAACCAACTGTAACCCAGATCGTAGTTTGCTGTGTTTTTGTTTGCCTCGCCCAGGTTTGGCACATTGGCCTGTGTGAAAAAGCTCATGAATTTGATCGTATTGTCATATTCACTCCGACGGTAGGCTATTTCACCCTTCCAGAAATTGGCATAAGGCGTTACCAACGATACGGGCAAAGCCAATACCTTGCTGAACAATTCATCTGCCTTGTTAATCTGCTGATCATTTACCAATTCCACGCCCCGGCCATACAGGATCCGGGGATACACTTTCTGCATGGATTCGGTAGGCTTGTCGAAGGATTCGTAGAGCCGCAATGCATCGGCAAAATTATTGGTATTGGCCATCAGGCTAACCAAAATCTCTTTGGCTTCGGTATCATACTCACTGTTTGGATAATCGTTGATGTATTTTTTCATTTCATTCAACGCAATATCCTGGTAGCCCAGTTCATAGGAAAGTTTGGCGTAGTTAAACCTCGATATCTGTTGTTGCAGTTTATTGGAACTGTTATAGGCGCTGTACTGAAAAGCATTTCGGGCATTGGCTTTCTGGTTGGTACGCAGGTAACAATCGCCCAACAGGTACATACTGTTTTGCCCCATCGAATCTTTTTCGGTGCTTAACTGTTTAAAACCTGTGATGGCTTTGTCGAGGTTATTGGCATCATAATAACAGTAACTCAGTTCGTACATGATTTCTTTGCTCACTTTGTCGCTGCTGTTAACATAGTTTTCCAAAAGGGGCAAGGCTTTCTGATAATTCTTTTTCTCGAAATATAACTGCCCGATCAGCAGGTTCATCTCTTTTTGATAAAATAATGTTCCGGCCCGGCCCAATACCGCTTCGCCATATCGCAAGGCCTCTTCTTTTTTTCCCTGGAAATAATAAATTTCTGCGATGTAGTAAGGAACCACCCCTTTATAATCTTCCTGCGTTTCTACCAGTTTGAAAGCACGCAGTGCCTCATTAAAATTGCGGTCGTAATAACTGATGAACCCGTAATAATAGTTAGCCGGAATAAAATATTTATTCTCCGGCATCTGGTGAATTTCGTCAAACAGTGGCTTGGCTTCGGCAAATTGCTTCAGGTTGAAATAACTATAGGCTCTTTCAAATTTTGCGTCGGCAATTTCATCGTTGGTTAAATTCTCCAATCCTGCTCTTTCGTAATAATTGATGGCGTTGTTGAAGTCTTCTTTATTAAAATAAAACTTTGCCAGGTGATAACTCAATAACTGCCGCCGCGGCTCATTACTCACCACGCTGATATAATGCTTTGCCTCCTCCTCTGCCCGGGGCTGTTTAAGCTTTAACTGGCAGGCGATGTAAAAGTAATTTACATCGTCGTTGATATAAGTATGATCGCTGATGCTGTTGTCGGGATTGTCGGCTTTCAGTTCCCCCAATAAAGGATATGCCAATGCATACTGTTCATTTGCAAAAAAAGCTTTGGCTTCTTTGAATTTTTTTTCGGCATCCGTAACAACATGGGTAGGTTGAGAAAAAGCGGAAAAAGATAGTGCTGTCGCAAAAAGCAGGACCGAAATTTTGAGTTTTATCATGGTGTAGATTCGTTCTTTTTTACTGGTTGCAAAATTACCTGATTATACTTCCTTTACAAACATCATTCCAAATGATTGTTAATAAGTGGATAATTGATGTAAACAAAACGAATGTATTTTTACATGGCTGTTAATAAAATGATAAATAAACGTTCATACTTATTTTTATAACAGTTAATTAAATTTTAAACCAGCTGATTAAAAAAATCTACATGAAAAAATTATTATCAACTAAGTACTCCGCCGGCGCGTTTAATGCCGCCATGCTTTTGCTACGTCTGGGTTTCGGTATTTTAATGATGTCTCACGGATATCAAAAACTCATACATTTTGCCGAATACCAAACCAAATTCATGAATTTCATGGGATTGGGCAGCACCATGTCCCTGGCTTTGGTTGAATTTGCCAAATTCTTTTGTTCGCTGTTTTTAATACTTGGGCTATTTACCAGGTTAGCTGCTATACCACTGATCATTGCTACCTGTGTGATGGTTTTTAAAGCGCATAATGCAGAAGTGTTTGGAGATGGCGAAACGGCGGCCTTATACCTCACCGGTTACCTGGTTTTATTTATTATTGGTCCGGGCAAGATAAGCGTAGATGGCATGATCGGAAAATAATAATTGATAACATGTTTATAACCGAAACACAGATCCGCATTCATTATGCACTCACCGACCAGATGGGGGTAGTGTATTATGGCCATTATGCCCAGTTTTATGAAATTGGCCGCACCGAGGCCATTCGCCAGATCGGTTATACCTATAAAGAAATCGAAGCCCTGGGTATCATGATGCCGGTTGTAGATATTCACAGCCGGTTTTTACGCCCGGCAAAATATGATGACCTGATCACGGTAAAAACAACTTTGAAAGAAATGCCCACCCATTTCAAAATTGTTTTTCATGCGGAGATATTTAACGAACAGGATGAATTGCTGAACACCGGTGTGGTGACCCTGTTTTTTGTTGATGCGAAAACGAGGAAGCGATGTGATATGCCCGACGTGCTTAGGGAAAAACTTTCAGGTTATTTTGTTAATGGATAATTGATAATTTCGTTTATTGAAGATTCTGAAAACTGCAATAAGTTAAATGCATTATCAATTATCCATTTTTAAATTATCCATTATTTACGCTCTGTTATGATCAGCCCGCCAGTTCTTAATAGCCATTTTAATTTGCTTTTCACTTAAATTTTCATCTACAGCCTGTTTGGCCAGCGCCACAAATTCGTCGTCGCCTGCAAAACGCAAACCGATGATCTGGCGCATGGTCAGGCGACTGTCGAATGGTTTACCGGTGGCAATAAAATGCCTGAAATTCTCTTCGGCACGAATGGCCCTGTCTTGCGCCTTTAATGCAAAGGCTCTGGCATAAAACCAAACGATCATTAAAACAATACTCATCAGGCATATCAGCGAAGCACTGTAAAGGCCACTATCATTGCTGCAGGCCTCGTAAAGATTTATACAAGAACCCACGATGATCGCCAATATGGCTGAAGGTGCAATAAAATGATAAAGGGGAACGAACCTGGCATGGTTCTTTAAATTTTGATCAGTCATACATTAAGTTTTGGATGAAGATTAAAGTTACTTTAAAATATCCAGCAGTTTCCACATTTTTTCCCGTACAGTACCGGCACTGCCATCAAAATTATTGACGATAAAAGAAAAGGTATAATCAGCGCCCGACCTTGATCTTATATACCCGCTGTAACTTCTAACACCGCCTATATAACCCGATTTCATTTTTATACCATTTTGCTCCGGAAGCGCATTGTAAAAAGAGGAATACCAGTCTTGTTTTTTGGCAAACTGTAATACCGTAACCAGGGCATTGGTGGTTACCCGGTTGGCCGGGGAAAGCCCGCTGCCATCAATTATGTTCAGTGCCGACCTGTCAATACCGTTCTTAGCCCAATAGTCTTTAATAATTTCAATCCCCACTTCTGTTGATCCTATCCCATTTTTTTCCAATGCTATGGTTTTAACAAAAGCTTCTCCGAAAAGATTTACACTTTTTTGAAGAAACCAGTAATTGATACTATCGAGTGTTGGGGAAAAATGAGTCAATAACACGCTTTCGGTTTTTTCTGTCACCAGGCTGTCTTTTGTCAGTAAATTTTTAAAAGCATTTTTAAAAACAATAGTCGGGTCGGGCATCGAGCCGGTCACTTTAAACGTGTTATTTCCTGCCGGCACCGTCCCCGGATATAGCCGGTTAGTGCGCTTTCGGGCAAATAAATGATCGACTTATCACCACTGCCAATACTGCCGGTTTTCAACTCATTAATTAAAACAGCCGGTGATATATCGGGTTCATATCTCAAAATGTTAACCGGATCGCCGTCTGCTTTACCCGGTTTTAAGATCAGGTCATATTGATTTTCACGCCAGTTCAATCCCCTGGCACCGGCACCATAATAATTACCAATATCTTCCCAGGTCCAGCCCTTGGGCGTCACCTGCGTTTCCCAATCACAGTCGGCAACAACAATATTGCCCGAATACGTTGAAATATTATTTTCTTTTAAAGAAGCCCTAAGCTTTTGCTGAATGGTCTCTTCTTTGGTACTTTCCCATCTCCAACTACCCAGGGTTGGATCACCTGAGGCTTCTATGTTCAGGTCTCCGTCGTAACTAAACCCGGTTTTATACCGGTAGTCCTTGCCCAACAGGTCTAAAGCAGCACCACTGGTCACTATTTTTAAACAACTGGCCGGTGCCAAACCGATTTGAGAATTCCTGTCGAGGATCACTTTGCCGGTTTTACCGTTGACCAGGTAGATACTGATAAGCGCATGTTTACATTGGGTATCGGCTTCAAATTTTTTAAAAGCATTGGTAAATCTGGTTTCAACAGGCTGCCCAAATAAAACCCCGCTTAACAATCCGCAGGATGCTGTGCATAAACTAAAAACCAAAAAAAATGTTTTCATAACTGACTTATCTTGCGTTAAAATTAACCTTTTTAAAATTATACATGACACAGGCTTCTATCATTACCATTGGCGATGAACTTTTAATAGGACAGGTTATTGACACCAACAGCGCCTGGATGGCGCAGGAACTAAATAAAGCAGGTATTCGGGTAGTACGCCGCGTAGCGGTTGGGGATGTGTGGGATGAAATATGGACGGCGCTGGATGAGGAACAAAAATATGCCGATATCATCCTGATCACCGGCGGACTGGGCCCCACGGCTGATGGTATTACCAAACCGTTACTTTGTAAATATTTTAATGGTACCCTGGTCGTACATGAGGAAACAAAGCAAAACGTAATCAATATTTTTACCCAACTGAACCGCCCACTCATTGATCGAAATTTAAAACAGGCAGAAGTGCCGGATGTTTGTACGGTACTGATGAACAAAAGGGGTACGGCACCCGGCATGTTGTTCAATAAAGGCGGAAAAGTTTTTGTGAGTATGCCCGGTGTGCCACACGAAATGAAAGGAATGATGACCGATGATGTGATCCCTTTGCTGCTGGAACGTTTCACGTTCCCCGCTATCATCCATAAAACACTATTAACGGCTGGTGTTGGTGAAAGTTTTTTAGCCGAATTAATAAAGGATTTTGAAGAGAGTCTGCCCGAACAGATCAAACTGGCTTACCTCCCTAATTATGGCATGGTGCGGCTACGTTTGTCTGCTACCGGCACTGATGCCCGTGAAACAGAGCAAGCGGTTTCCGGTTTTTTTGAAACACTTAAAACGCTGGTTGCCGAATACCTGGTCACGGATGTGGATGAGCCCATGCAACAAGTGGTAGGTAAATTGCTGTTATCAAAAGGGAAAACCATGTGTACGGCCGAAAGCTGCACGGGTGGATATATTGCGCACCTGCTGACCGCGATACCGGGCTCGTCGAAATTTTATGACGGCAGCGTGGTGAGCTACTCTTACCAGGCCAAGGAAGACCTGTTGCAGGTTGATAAATTTACATTGGAAACCAGGGGCGCAGTAAGTGAGGAAATTGTTTTACAAATGGCAGCCGGTGCGCTTCAACATATAAAATCAGATTATGTGATCGCGGTTTCAGGGATCATGGGACCCGATGGCGGGATGCCGGATAAACCGGTGGGCACGGTTTGGATCGCCATTGGCGATCAGCACAAGATACAGGCTCATAAATTATATTTCAGATTCGACAGGCAACGAAATGTTCAGTTAACGGCTGTGCATGCCCTGAATTTGCTGCGAAAATTTATATTGGGTACAGAGTAATGTGGCCAGGATAACCATACTGTTTTTTAATTCGGTTTACAATTAACAGGCCGGCAACAATATAGCTAAGTTTAAACAGGAAATAATTACCTTTGCGTGCTACGATTGCTGCCTGCTGCTTTGCTATAAAGTATACATGCCGGTATCGAAAAATAAATTCCTGCCCGTGGGCAGGCAGGTTTGATCTAAAAAATTCAAATAATATGAGTTTAGTTGATTTAGTAATGCCAAAGCTGGGAGAAAGCATCATGGAAGCCACGATCTTAAAATGGCACCTCCACGGGGGCCGGCGTACAGGCAACAGGCAGCCATGCCAATAAGATCAGATTTTATTCTCCACTGGTTTTAAATATAGCCCAGCAGGAAGGCATCAGCATGACTGAGTTGGAAAACATTCCCGGTACCGGGCAGGAAGGCAGGGTTAGTAAGAAGGATATTTTGGCTTATGTGGCGAATAAAGCGGTTGGCGGTGAGTCGCCAGTCGTTAGCCAGAAAACTGAAACCGCGCAAGTATCCGAAAGCAGCAACAGCCAGGTTGCTGTAGCTAATACCCAACAGCTAACTACCAACAACTTTCCCGGCAACGTAGAGGTCATTGAAATGGATCGCATGCGTAAACTGATCGCCAAACATATGGTAGACAGTAAGCAAACCTCGGCACACGTGACCAGCTTTGCCGAATGTGATGTTACCAACCTGGTTTTATGGAGAGAAAAAGTGAAAAAAGACTTTGAGAAAAGAGAGGGTGAGAAAATTACGTTTACACCACTGTTTATTGAAGCCATTGTTAAATGCATTAAGAAATACCCCTGGTTAAGCAGCAGTGTTGACGGCGACAAAATTATTGTAAAAAAAGATTTGAATATTGGCATGGCAGCCGCCCTGCCCAATGGAAACTTAATCGTACCGGTAATTAAAAATGCCGACCGGTTGAACCTGGTTGGGCTGGCCAAACAGGTAAATGAATTGGCCAACAATGCCCGCGCCGGAAAATTGAAACCGGATGATACCACCGGTGGAACATTCACGTTGACCAATGTGGGCACTTTCGGCAGCATCATGGGCACGCCCATCATTAACCAACCCCAGGTAGCTATTATGGCCGTAGGTGCTATTAAAAAGCGCCCCATGGTTATTGAAACGCCGCAAGGCGACAGCATTGCCATCCGCCACATGATGTATATCTCTTTAAGTTACGATCACCGGATCATTGATGGGGCATTGGGTTCTACGTTTTTAAATGCAGTAAGTAAGGAGTTGGAGAACTTTGATGGGAACAGAAGTATATAATCTATTACATTCACCGAACGTCTATTTCAAATCAGGCGTTAATTTTAAAAACTTAATCTGAGCCATGTATAAATTACCAATCATCCTGCTTTTCGTTTGTGTTAGTTTTGTATCGAAAGGCCAGTTGATTGCCGATTCGGGCAGAACCAATCTAAACAGGTTATGCGACCGGTTTATGCAGACTTTTAGTACAGGTAAATATTCCGATGCCTTTCAACTGTTGAAACAACAAACCTCGATGGACAAGGGTTTTGTTGATAACCTCAACAAAACCCTGAACGAACAAATGGAGAATATTTTAGTTAGTTTCAAAAAGATAACCGGCTATGAACTTATCGAAGAAAAATCAATTAACAATGTGCTGGTTCGGCGACGCTACCTGCTGAAACTGGAACTGTACTTTCTCAGTTTCGATTTTTACCTGTATAACAATGGATCCAACTGGTTATTATCAGGATTTTATTACAGCGATAATCAACAAGCGCTTTTTTAAGTTGCCATATCGGGGGTAACCGGGGCGATGTTTCTGGTCATTTTTTAGATCCCTATATTCATACAAGTCAATAAATTTTCCGTTTAGCCATTCTGCATTCCGAAAAATAAACCCGCGGTAAACAGAATGAACTTGTAATTACCCCTTCAGCCAGACAAACCCTGGTCTGTTCGGATTTTCATTTTTTCCTTTTATATTTTGATCAATTAGGTTGGCACTTGGTTGCATCCGCTTCAAGCTATTCATGTTTTAAAGTAACAAAAAAGCGGGATTTGCTTTTCTTTAATAAATAAATGGAAACTCACTCAAATGTAAAGGCAGGCATACGTTTTACCTGCAATATCCGGCTTTAGTATTTAATGAACTTCTTGCTTCGGCTCTCACCATTGTCTTTTAACATCTGCAGCACATATACGCCCGGTGTCAGATCTGAAACCGGCAAATTAACAATATTATCTCCTGCAGAAAGATAGACTGTTTGCTGCGACACTGTACTACCGAGCATATCAATGATCCTGAACTGCCGGTGTTCGTTTACTATTGACCGAATGTTAACATGCAAAATATTTATTGCCGGATTAGGATAAATCGCGTTCACGCTAAAACTATCTATACCGCTTCGATTAAGTAATAATGTATTGCTAAAGCTTGTACCACCACTAAAATTGGCCTGTATTAAACGGTACCATGCATTTGCAGCAGGTGCATTTTGATCGATGTACATATAATTTATAGCCGTGTTGCTGTTGCCACCTGGAGCAGCGCTGTTTACAAAAGCGATATTGTTGAAATTAATATTATCGGTTGATCGCTGAACATAAAAGCCCCGATTGCTGTGTTCCGGCAAGGTTGTCCAGTTTAACTGGTTCTTGTTACCAACCAATGCCCCGGTAAAAGCAGTAATTGTTGTTACCGGCAACGACAACACGACGTTCCCTTTGAGCTTGTTTACACTACGATAAATACCGGCGCCAGCCGTTCCCGCATACAGATAACCGTCGGGACTCAGTTCAAGCGTATGAACAACCACATTGCCGGAATTCAATCCGGAATTTAATAATGTCCAACTGTTTCCGGAAGTGGCGCTAAACCATACACCCAATGTTGTACCAACATAAATGCTATCATTATTGGCTATGTAAATACAATTGGTTAGTCCATGGGCTGGCATCAGGTTGGCACTCCAGTTGTTACCCCCATCTACTGAACGATACAGGGCACCATTAGCGCTTCCTGCCGAATAAACATCATGGGCCACATAAACATCATTGTTAGGCGCTACCTGGATATCGGTAACATCGCCCCCGCTAAAACCAACCCAGGAATAACTTGTGCCATTATTTGTTGATCGTAGTACTCCTTGTGCTTCTGTACCTGCGAATATATTGTCGGAAGAATCTACAGCAACGGCAATGCATACGGTGCTGGCTGAAAATCCAAGCGTGGACCAGAATGGACCGTTCCAGTTTATCCCGTTTGTGGAGCTATGTACTGGTCTCGACCACCCCGTGCCGGCAAATATCTTTCCCGCTTTATTATAAGAAAAATCAGTTGACCTGGTACTCGAAAATCCGGTTTCATTCAGGCTCCATGACGACCCATTATCCGATGACGTATATACATGTGAGGCGGTATTATCGCTGTTACCTGCAAACAATCTGCCGTCGGGCTTATAAAGCATGGTCGACATCATGCCAGCATCAGTCAATCCTGTTTGCATCCAGGTTGTTCCACCATCGGGCGACTTATACATACCATTATCTGTACCCACAATTAAATCACCGGCTTCACTGAAAGCCAATGAACGGCCCTGTGAATTCTTTATACCATTGGTAAAATAATTCCAGGTATTGCCCGGCTCATTCAATTGATAGATCCCAGCCCCGGTAGTTACAAAAACATTCCCGTTTTTATCCCTGGAAATGCCCGAGGTTCGCATCGAACTGAGATTAGTATTAATGGCCGACCAGGTGCCGGAATTGTATCGCCATACACCCTGGTTCAACACCCTGATAACCGGATCTCCATTTGAAGCAGTAATTATTTTTGCCACTTCAATTCCTGGATCACCGTTTATTTTTGTCCAGGCTCCGCCACTAACTGATTTGTAAACGGCCCCGGTAGAGAATTGAAAATTTGCCAAAGCTGCATACAGCGTTAATGATGCGGCATCGTAATAAAGATCATTTATGCGTGTATTAGGTAAACCCGAACCAGCATTCGTCCAGGTGGCTCCGTTTTTTACAAATACTTTTCCTCCGTTGCCGCTAACACTGTCTGTAGCGGCATACAAGGCGCCGTTATAACCATATTCAAGATCGGTAATATTTGTATTGGTAATGCCGGTGTTCATCGTTTGCCAGGTAACCCCACTATCTTTTGAATAACTTATTCCGTTTGTTCTCTGCCCGGCAAAAATGGTATCAGCAGCAGCGCTGAAGATCATAGCGACCGGCGGCAGATTGCCTGCAAAATAAGCGTTGTTCATCAACACCCAGTTACTGCCATTGTTAGCCGAAAAATAAATTTTGGTTGGAATGGAAGGGGTTAATGGTACATCAGCGTCCATCACGGAGATTACCAGGTTGCCATTAACAGAAGAATGAGCCAACCCATAAACAGGCTGCATATTTAATCCGTTATCAATTTCCGTCCAGCCTGCAGCACTATTATTTGAAATAAAAATATTACTACCCAGGCCGTTACCTTTTAATCTTGACCAATGTGTAACCAGGTAGATGTTACCTGTTGTTAGGTTAGATGAAATATCCCTGTAAATGCCGCCCTGCGGGCCATTGGTAGGCTGCCAAAAATTTTGTGCGTGCGTATTGAATATTGAACTCAGCAAAAAAAACAGCGTTGAACAGCAAATGAGTGCCTTGTTTTTCATAATAGGTTTTTGCTGATCGTTATTGTTTGAACCAGGGAATTGTTGTTGCATCGGTTGTGAAAAACTGGAAAAGTAAATTGGCAACTTTTTGCCTGCCTGCAATGGATGGGTGTGTGGCATCTGTTTGATAATCATCCGGGAATATCCATTTCAGTCCATCTGCTCTCGGCGTAGCGCCCTCTGCCCAAATATAAGCTCCCCAGGATAACCAGGGTGATTTTGGACTGGCTCCCGAATAAGTTAAACCGGTATCGCCATTGATCTGATCTTCAATCAACTGCTTAACTGCCCAGCCGGTATAATAGGCAAAAGGTTCGGGCTGTAACGTTCCACTTGCTGCGTACCCTCCATAAATCCTGCTTGACAGGTAACAGAGTTTTGAATTAACAAACTTGCTCTGCAGTAAATTCATGGAGCTCTTTAATTTGTTTTTAAAATTGGAGCTGTAGGTGGTAAATGTTGTGTCTGTAGGACCTTTGTCGGCATTCTTAAACCAAATTGCCTGTACCTGCTTTGCAGAAAGACCCTGGAAAGCTAACCGGTTATTAATAGTTGTCCAGAACGCTGCAGCAGGATCATTCATTAAATCAATATCCCAGCCACCCTGGGCGCCATCTACCAAAATCAATTTTGCATTTTTATTTGGCCAGGCATTTGCCAGCAGAATAAACTCCTGTGCTTCCTGTGTACAGTTTGACATACCAACTGAAAGCCAGACTATTTTACCATTCACGGGATCGTAGTTGCCATTAACATCCAATGGCTTTATTTGTGAGGCGATCTGCAACCCGGCGTTATTATGCGCAGCTGGCCTGGTATTCAATCCATCAGGGTACAATCCTCCCTGCAATCCTCTCCAATAAGCTGTGCCCATATCCATGATCACGGGCTTTAACGCAGCGCTGATAATAACGGGCCCAGGGGTTGATGGAACAGTTTGAACCGTTCCGCTTTTATTACAGGCCACAATACTAACACCAATAAGAAAAATAATTATTGCTGATGCAGGCTCACATGGCTTTTTCATAACTTTTTACATTAGTTATGGAGTAAGAGCATACGAACACAAAAGACGCTGCCTTAACCGGGCCTTTTATTTTCTTACATTAAAACGGTAGGTATAAGGTAGGAGGTTTTGTGCTCAGCTCTACTCCACCTGATACCCGAAATTAATTTAATGGCATTTTTTCAGATTGTCATCAACGCCTATATACAGGTTACAAAAAACTGTCATAAACCGGATAATGAGAGCACTCATCGCATAAGCAGACCAAAGAAAATATCTATTTGGCAGTTTTATTCCATTGTGCCGCCAGCATCGAATACAAATGCAAATCAATGAATTTTCCGTTCAACAACTCCGCCTCGCGTAAAATTCCCTCGTGCTTAAATTGTAATTTTTCTGCAATGGCCCGGCTCTTATCGTTACCCACACCACACTTTATTTCAATGCGGTTGAGGCCCAGCTCAGTAAACCCATATTTAATTAATGCTTTACAGCAACCGGTTATAATACCTCTCCCCTGCATACCATCGGCCAACCAATACCCGATCTCTCCAATTTTGTTTTGCTGGTTGATATGGTGCAGGCCAATACGGCCAACTATATTTCTATCTACCATGATGGCATAACCAAAATCTGTACCGTCGGCGGCTTGCTTCTTTGAGTTGCTGATGTACTGCCTGAAATTGACAACGGTTTGCATGCCATCAACCCAGGGCAGCCATTCCCGTAAATAAGTACGGTTGTCATTTACCAGTTTCAACAAAGCCTCAGCATGAATTTCCTCTAAAAATTCCAAACTGATATTTTCATCGACCTGTATCATACTTTGTTTTTATTTTAATGCAAACTGATTATTCGTGTCAATCTCCAATGGCCGCCCGCAGGGCCCTGCGGATCTTCGTTTTTCCAAAGCTGAACAAACTTACCAATCTTAGGTTTAGCCGGTTCAGGCTCCTGGTTATTATGAAAAAAATGTTGCCCCATTTCTACAGCCCCATAACCGGCAATGGGATACACTTCTATGCTGCCTTTAACCAACTCCCGGGTTACTTTACCGCAGATATTTTTTTTAATGGCTTCCATCACACTGTCTTTTGAGGTCATCAACCCGCCCTGGTCATGATAAAATTCCAGGTCCTCCGAAATAAGCGACGCCATGGTGAGGGTATCGCAAATATTGTATGCTGTAAAAAAAAGGCTGTCAAGACTAACAATATTATCATACAAATCTTTCGAATCGGGCGGGTAACCCGCTTTTACTTTATTGTTTTCCGAATGGCTACAGGCAGCAAATATTAATATTAAAAAAAACATTGCCGGGGTAAAATGGTATTTGCTATTCATAATCGCTCTTTAATTAAATGACAAGTTTTTATTCCTTCAACCGTTATGCAAATACCTGCAGATAAAAATAAACAGGGTGGCCCCAAATCCGGCCGTGTGAAAAGGCCCACAAATTCAAACCAGGAAAAATTCTATACCTCCCAGCGGCGCCGGTAACTTTCACAGGCGCTAGTAATCATCGAAGTAATTTCAGGAAGACAGGCTTTCTTCCCTAATTTTTTCTACTTCATTAACCGTCATCGGTAATTTTTTACCCAGTAACCGGTAACCAACATCAGTGATCAGGTAATCTTCTTCCACCCGAATTCCACTAAAATCGCGATACGTTTCCAGTGCCGCATAATTAATATAATCGGTACATTTATTTTCTGCCTTCCACTTATCCATCAATTGCGGAATCATGTACACACCGGGCTCCACGGTCAGGGTAAATCCCGGTTCCAGCGCACGACCCAGCCGTAAGGATTTCATACCAAATTGTGTACTCTTCTTCAACTCCGTTGTATAACCAACATAGGGTTCACCGAGGTCTTCCATATCATGCACATCGAGTCCGATCATATGCCCGAGGCCGCACTGAAAAAACATCGCATGGGCACCTGCCGCCACGGCCTCCCCGGGATCACCCTTCATTACACCCAGGGATATCATGCCTTCCACAATTTTTTGTGCCGCATTTAAATATACATCTTTAAATAAAACCCCGGGCTTCAGCATGGCAACGGACGTATTATGGGCATGAAGCACGATCTCGTACACTTCTTTTTGCTTCGTTGTAAATTTATTTCCTGCCGGAAAGGTACAGGTAAGGTCGCCGGCATAGTTCATATCGTTAGCCGCGCCGGCATCGCATAAGATCATCTGTCCCTCTCTGATGGTATTGCCGGCATATACATTATGCAGCGTTTCTCCGTGTATGGTAACGATCGGGTGAAACGAAAGGCTTGCATTATTGGCATAGGCCGTTTCTTTAACTTTCGCCATAACTTCATATTCTTTCATTCCCGGCCGGGTGTAACGCATCGCAGCCAGGTGCATATCGGCGCTGATCAACGTGGCCTTATCCATTTCGGCTATTTCGCAATTTTCCTTATAAGATCGCTGACCAACAATGGCTTTTATCAATGGCACAGAGGCTTCTTCTCCTACGGCGTTTACAGAAATATTCAACCACTCCGCGATCATCATTTTGTTTTCCGGTCGATAAGGCGGGATAAAATGTATTTTTCTTTTTCCGGCAACAGCATTTTTCAGTAAAGTTCCTAAATCAGCAAATGGCGCGGTTTTGCTAACGCCAACCGTTGAAGCCATTTCTGAAACAGATGGTAACGGGCCTGTCCAAACAATATCTTCCACCGTTAGCTCATTACCAAAGATGGTTTCTTCGCCCGAATCTGCATCAATAACTGCCGCCAGGCCTCCCGTATCAAGTCCGAAATAATACAAAAAGCAACTATCCTGGCGGAACGGATACCAGTTATCTTTATAATTCATACTACTTTCCACATTACCCATCAGCAGGATCAGCCCGGATCCGATTTTATCTTTCAGCACGGTTCGTCTGTTGATGTATACGGCGGTATCAAATGTCCTGAATTGCATAATCCCTTTTTTATTTTTAAAAAAATTAAAACCCGTTTTCATAAATGATGGCTGTTTTGCCTAATTAAGTAAAACAACAAATACGCCTTCTATTAAAAGCCCAATCCCCAATCCTTTCCTTTTTCTGTGGCGGGCAATCCATCTTTTATCCACTTCGCAGGCTTTTTATCCTTTAAATAATAATCAAAAAACTGGCCCAACCTGATCGACAGATCTTTCCGGTTCTTTCGCTCAACCAGGTTATGGTCCTCGCCATTGTACTGCAGCATCCAGACTTTTTTCCCCAGGCGACGAAGTGCTGTAAAGTATTCAATGCCCTGGTACCAGGGAACAGCACCATCTGCATCGTTGTGCATGATCACTAAAGGTGTATTTACTTTATCGGCCGAAAATAGCGGTGAATTTTTGATGTACAGGTCCTGTCTTTCCCACAGCGTGGCCCCAATACGGCTTTGTGTATGTTCGTACTGAAACTGCCGGTTCATACCGGTACCCCAACGGATTCCACCGTAGGCACTGGTCATATTACTTACGGGAGCGCCTGCCCACGCAGCACGAAACATATTGGTTTTGGTAACCAGGTACGCAATCTGGTAACCACCCCAACTCTGTCCCTGGAGCGCCATCCGGGTACTGTCAACAAAAGGCATTTTAGATAAATACCTGGCGGCACTCACCACACTGTTAAAAGCGCTGTTGCCCGGCTCACCATCTTTATAATAAATATTGGGGTCGAAGATCAAATATTCGTTACTCACAAAATAAGGTACGTTAACGATAGAGGCGCTGGGTGCCGGTGCTTTGTAGGAATAGATTCCATCTGCATTGCGCTCGTAAAAATAAAAGATCACCGGGTATTTTTTCTTTGGATCAAAATTCTCCGGCTTGTACAAAATACCTTCACTCATTTTACCGTCGAGCATTTTCCATTTAACCAGTTCGGCAGTAATCCAGTTAACATCTTTTTGTTGGGCTGCCATATCGGTTAACTGATCCAGACTCTTCAGATCTGTTGAAATATACAATTCGTTTTTACTGATATCGGAACGCTGTACCAGATACCGGTCTGCTTTTTTGCCTTAACCGGGGCGCCATAACTGAATGGGCCGGAAGTCAGTAATAACGGATCGCCGGCTTCATTTACTGTTTTGGTATAGAAGCCACCGTACTTGCTGGTTTTATCCTGCGACCGTAACAGAATATTCTCATCGGCATCAATAAAGCGTTTTTCCGGGTCGAGTTTTACGTAGTTAAATTCAGTCTTATTCTTTTTTCCATACCCATTGGTCAGGTTTTTAGGCTGCTCATAACCGTTGGGGTCTACCTGCCAGATGTCAAACACATCATTGATCAGCATATACTGGTCATTGGCCGTCCAGCCGATAAAACCCGCCGCCCTGGGATAATCGGGTACATCATTTTCTATATCGAACAACGGCTCCTTAATTTTATCGCTCGTATTTTTAATCACCCCGGTAGACGCATTCCAGGTAAAATAATTCTTTGTCTCGGGTTGGTACCAATACACATATTTACCCGACGGCGAAGGGGTAAAATTTGCTATATTGTTTGTGGCTATCAATATTCGCCTGGCATTGAGTGTGCTGATGGCATAAGCTGTTGTTTTGGTTCGACCGGCCCACTGTAGTTCAATCCGGTTGCCCTTGTTGGATTCGGCCAAAACCCACCCGGCATTGCCTTCATCAACCAGCGTAATATTTTCGGCATCTTCGTCGCCGAGCTGTACCATCTTATCGTCTCCGGGTTTGATCACCGCCATATAACTACGGTTAAGCTCGTTCTTCAAATTTTTCAGCTGCATGGGCTGCAGGTAATCGTCATTGTAATGCCAAATATCCAATCGTGCCAGTTCAAAATCAACCAACGTAGTATCTTTTGGCGCCATTATGGCCGTCGTGCCGAAAAATAATTTCTTGCCATCTTTGCTGAATTTTACGGCCCCATTTTCGCTGATGGTACTCCCCAGTTTCATTCCTACGGTATTTTTGTCGGCGATCATTTTAGCACTGTCACTGAAGTTGGTATAATACCATAGTTTATAAAATTTTTGTAACGCCTTGGTACTGCTATCGCGTTCGGCAACAAAAGCCAGCTGATTTCCTTCTTCATCAAAACTAAAATTCTTTCCATCATTTAATCCACGCATGATGGTATCCGTTTTCTCTGTTGCGAGATTATAGATCATCACATAGGCAATACTGTTGCTGTCTTTTGCAGCTTTAGTCGTTTCAACCAAAAGCCTGCTGCCCTTTTTATCAAAAACATAATCGCCAACCAGTTTAAATGTTATCTCTTTTCCGTCGCTCAGGCGACGTACCACCAGGTCGGTTCCTTCACCGGCAGCGCCACTCCCCGGGCTATCATCGCCTTCGGCATCGTTCGGCAGGGCTTCCCCGGCAGATATTTCATCCTTTCCTTTTTTAATGATTTCTTTCGCCGCTTTATTAACGGCTTTTATCACTTCTTCGTTGGTGAGTTTACCGGTGTTTGCCGCATTAACCGATTTTCTTAATATCGAGTCGGCCAGTTTCATCAAGAGATCAACATTGGTTTTTGCCGTATCGATGGCGGCTTTTTTTGACTTTTTTGAGGTATCCGGCAATGGTTTTTCCATTTGGTAAGCTACCCAGCCAAAGCCTTTTTCAGGTGTTTTAAAGCTTTTTACCCTGGCCATTTTTACCATGCCTGCCTTACCCAGTTCAATGATACCAATTGAATCTTTGGGCATATCATCTGCCTTTTTCTTTTTAATCTTTGCCTGCCGGGTATCCTGGAAAACGGGTTTAATTTTAAAAACCACAAAACGGCTGTCTTCAGTGATTATTGAACCATATCCACGGGGTACCGTTGTCTTTTCCTGCGAGATCATTTGTTGAATGATCAGTTCTCCGTCACCTTCCTGCGGATTAATGGCATATACAGCGTATTGCCCGTCACTGCTGATCAGTTTTTCACCCAGGCTTTTCCAGCCGTCGTACACATCATGGGTTACAGGTTTTTTTTGGGCAGCTACTGTGAGGCATACCAATAAAAATGCCGGGAGAAATATTTTCTTCATTGTATTTGTTTTGGCCGATAAAGTTAACGGATAGGCAGGTAACTAACTCACCATTTATCAAACAGCATAAAATAAGTTGAGTTTACCTTTTGATCTGTAAAATACTCAGTGACCGTTCGTAAACATCATAGGTGCCGGACGTTATATTAAATCCATTTGGATAAAGTACCAAACGGTAGTAATATTTACCAGGTGCCAGTGCTGTTTCCATAAAACTGACATGGCCGCCACCACCAAAACCAATTGCTACACCGGCTGCTCCATTTGGTGTACTGGTGAAACAAGACCCGCTGGTATAGGTTACATTAACCGCCGCCGGAAATGTGCGATTAACATCTCTTTGTAAAACAAGAAAATAACCGCCTAAGGCACTGGCGAAGGTTGATGCTAAAGTGCCTCCAAAAGTCCGGGCAAAACCACTGATGAATACTGCTGAATTGTTTGCTCCGCTGCCGTCAATGATGGTTATACTATCAACAGTACCATTTAAGGGATTAAATACTCCATTTGTAAATGGAACAGCTTGTACAGCGCCACTACTTGTTCCAACAGCTTCCTGGTTAATAAAATCTCCCACAAACCGGATATCACCTTCTACCTGCAATTTATGTGCAGGCGTTGTTGTGCCAATGCCTACTTTGCCAATTGAATCAATGCGCATGGCTTCGGTTGCATTGGTTTTAAATACCAGGTCCTCAAGATCAGTAGTACCAATATAATTAGTTGCCGCATCGGTGCCTGTATTACCGTTTGCCATCCAGGGCTGATTGGCACTGGCATCAGCCATCAGTTGCCAGCTACCGCTTTTATAATAATAAAAACCAACGCTATCCGGAGCCCCCTGGTATATCAGCAAACCTTCTGCAGGAGAAGCTATCGCATTTTTTTCTCCTTTGGTCATCCTGGGGATCAACACGCCCTTATTACTGCTTTTAACATGTAACATAGCACTTGAATTGGCTGTGCTGCCATCTGTATTGATAGCCAAAGATTGTGCAGAAACACAATAAAAAGAAAAAGTAAATGAGAACAGGAATAGGTATTTCATCTATCTAAGTTTTAACAGGAAACGAATAAATAACTTTCACATGTCACTAAAATAGAAATAAATTAAGAATTATTCAAATTTTCATCATCATTAAACCCCCAGTCAGTTTTCAAATCATCTAACCGATTCCCGTTGAGTTTAATCGAACCATAATGCCCCACCTCATTCTTTTGCCGGTAAGCCTCGTACAAACAAACAGCGCAGGCAACCGAAATATTCAGTGATTTGATGATGCCTACCTGGGGTATTATAAAATTCCCATCGGCCATGGCAATAATTTCTTCACTGATACCTCCATGCTCATTACCAAAAACCAGGCAAACGGGTTCGGTTAAATTCAAATCGTGTAAACCAACGGCATCACTGCTCAAATGGGTGGTATATATTTTACTAAAATGCTTTCGCAATTCAGCAAAGCATTCAACGGCATCCGTGAACTGGTGAACGGTGAGCCATTTGGCCGCACTCGATGAACTTTTAGCACCCCATTTTTTGTGAGGCGGAATTTTGGTGTTGAGAATATAGATATCCTGGATACCCACCGCATCACAGGTTCGCATCACCGCCGAAATATTATGCGGATCGAATACATTTTCCAGCAATACCGTTAAATCGGGCTGGCGTTTGTCTAAAACCGACGTGAGGCGTTCATTTCGTTCTGGTGTCATGCTGCAATTTAATTAAGAATAGTTACACTAATTATCCGAATTACACTAATTACACGAATTTTTATAATTAGTGCAATTAGTAAAAATCCGTGTAATCATATTTTTACCAGCAATTAAGAATATTTTTGCCGTAAACAACCAGGTTTGAGCAAAGACATTTTTTTAATAACACCTCCATTTACACAGCTAAACACGCCTTACCCGGCTACGGCGTATCTGAAAGGTTTTCTTAATACAAAAAACATAAAATCCTATCAGGCCGATTTGGGTATTGAGGTTACAGTAGCATTGTTTTCCAAACAAGGGTTACAAAATTTATTTGCAGAAATTAAGGATCAACAAAAAGAACACTCAGTAAATGCTGCAAGAATAATTTCCCTTCAGGATGATTATATAAATACCATTGATGCTGTAATGTTGTTTTTGCAGGGCAAGAACCCTACCCTTGCACACCTTATATGCAAAAGAAATTTTTTGCCCGAGGCAGAACGTTTTGCACAATTAGATGATTTGAAATGGGCATTTGGTAGCATGGGTACGCAGGACAAAGCCAAACATCTGGCAACCATGTATCTTGAAGATTTAAGCGATCTTATTAAAGAAACTGTTGACGAACATTTTGGCTTTAGCCGTTATGCAGAAAGGCTGGGACGAAGTGCAAACAGCTTTGATGAATTGTACACCACTTTACAGCAGCCTTATACTTATCTTGATAAAATACTCATTGATATTTTACAACAAAGAATGGAAATGGTGCAGCCGAAACTGGTGGCCATCTCCGTTCCTTTTCCCGGCAACCTGTATACATCGCTTCGCTGCGCTCAATGGATAAAGCAACAGGCACCTTCGGTCAAGATAGTGATGGGCGGCGGCTTTGCCAACACCGAATTACGTTCTTTATCGGATGCCCGTGTTTTTGAATTCTACGATTTTATTACATTGGATGATGGCGAAGCACCCATTGAGATTTTATGGCAGCATCTTAATGGCGAAAAAACAATAGAAGAATTAAAGCGAACTTTTACTTTGGTTGATGGCAAAGTGACCTACATCAACAACACCGCCTGCGCCGACTACAATCAGGGCCAGGTGGGGTACACCCGATTACAGTGATTTCTATCTGGACAAATATATTTCGGCCATTGAGATCATCAACCCCATGCACAGTTTATGGAGCGATGGGCGGTGGAACAAACTCACTATGGCGCATGGTTGCTATTGGGGCAAGTGTACGTTTTGTGATATCTCGTTAGACTATATCAGGAATTACGAGCCCATTACTGCATCCTTGCTGGTTGATCGCATGGAAGAAATGATCGCCCAAACCGGTCAAAACGGTTTTCATTTTGTGGACGAAGCGGCCCCGCCTGCTTTAATGCGCGCGCTGGCTATTGAGATCATCCGCCGCAAACTGATTGTAAGCTGGTGGGCCAATATCCGCTTCGAAAAAAGTTTTACCCGTGACCTTTGCCTGCTATTAAAAGCTTCGGGCTGTATTGCGATCTCGGGCGGGCTGGAAGTGGCATCAGACCGGTTATTGACTTTAATTCAAAAAGGGATCACCGTAGCGCAAGTGGCGAGGGTTAATAAACATTTCACCGAAGCCGGTATCATGGTGCATGCTTACCTGATGTACGGATTCCCTACCCAAAACGAACAGGAAACCATCGACTCCCTGGAAATGGTGCGGCAACTTTTTGAAGCCGGGATACTGCAATCGGCGTTTTGGCATTTGTTCACGATGACGGCGCATAGTCCCGTTGGACTTGATCCGGAGAAATACCAGGTAAAAAAAGTTTCAGAAGCCATTGGAACCTTTGCCAATAACGATATTGCGCATACCGACCCTACCGGTGCCGATCACGAAAGTTTCAGCTTCGGACTGAAAAAATCTTTGCTTAATTATATGCACGGCGCCTGTTTTGATTACCCGTTGCAAAAATGGTTCGATCATAAAGTGCCAAAGACCTCCATCGCCCCGGATTATATCGTAAAAGCTATTGAAGAAGATGAACTGATAACTGCGAACCCAAATACCAAAGTTATTTATTTAAGTAATCAGCCTAAAACAGAGATCATCACCAAAAGTAAAAAAGGAAGCCAGTGGGAATTATTATCGCTGAGTTTTGAAACCAAAAAAGAAACCATCAATATTAAAGTTGATGTTGGGCAGGGCAACTGGCTGGTGCAGATTTTACAAAGCGCATCCATCTCAAACCCGAAAACAGTAACCCTGCAGGAGGTGAAAACAGATTATGAAAATGCCGGTCTGCAAGACTTTGAGTTATTCTGGGATAATAAGCCGGTGAATACCTTGTTTAAAGCGGGACTGCTGCAATTGTAAAATAGTACCTCTTTTGTAGGCTATTCCGCCTGTCAAAAAAAGCAGGGAACTTCAAAATCATTCTTTACATTTACCCTCAAAAATAAATTTCATGAAAAACAACTTCTTTGTTTTTGCGATGCTACTTGTCGCCGCTTCGTGCAACAATAGCAGCACAACCACGAAACCCGATGTGCTGGCGGTAAATATTGACAGCACTGTAAGCCCCGGTGCCGATTTTTTTGAATATGCGAATGGCGGTTGGCTGAAGAAAAATCCCATACCGGGCGATCAATCGGCCTGGGGTATTGGCAACCTCGTTATAGAAGAAAATCTGAAACGTTTGCGTGAGATCATGGAAAAAGCGACCTCGGCAAATGCGCCGCACGGAAGCAATGATCAAAAGATCGGCGATTTCTGGACGCTGACCATGGACACCGTTAAAATTGAAGTCGATGGATTAAAACCCATTCAACCCTGGCTGGATAAAATAAATGCGATCAACGATGTAAAAACCTTGCTGAATACCGCTGCTGAATTGAAAAAGATCGGCTCTGGTACTTTGTTCAGCGAATATGTTTACCAGGACGCCAAGAAGAGTGATGTGATGGCTTATTATGTAAACCAGGGCGGCATTGGTTTACCGGAGCGGGAGTATTATTTCAAAAACGATTCGGCCACCATTCATATTCGTGATGAGTACAAAAAACACATCGCCAAATTACTGAGTATGGCAGGTGAGGATCCTGCCTTTGCCGGGCAGGCTGCCATCAATATCCTGGCGCTGGAAACCAAATTGGCTGCAGCTTCCCGTAAAATAGAAGACCTGCGTGATCCTTATAAAAATTACAACAAGATGGCCGTTGAAGGCTTACATAAAATGGCTTCGAATATCGACTGGCCAGCTTACCTGGCCAATATCGGTGTGCAAAAAGTTGACTCGGTAATTGTGGGTCAGCCTGAATTTTTTACCGCTTTGAATGATGCGCTGGCCAAAACACCGATAGCTGACTGGAAGCAATATGTAAAATTTAATTTTCTCAGCGACATGTCGGGTGTGTTACCTGATGCTTATGGTATGGAAGGTTTTAATTTCAATAGATTATTCAGCGGCGCCAAGGAAAGAAGACCAAGATGGAAACGGATGGTGAGCGTGGTTGAAAACGCAATGGGAGAAATGCTGGGTCAATTGTATGTGAAAGAATTTTTTAACGAAACCGCTAAGAAACGCTATACCAATATGGTAGAAGATATCAGGGAAGCCCTGAAGGACCGTATTGGCAAGCTTGACTGGATGAGCGATAGCACGAAGAACAAGGCCTACAAAAAATTAGCATCAATAAAAAGTAAAGTTGGTTATCCCGACAAATGGAAAGATTTTTCGACCATGGATATCGGCAAAGAAAGTTTTGCAAAAAATTACATTAACTCCCGTTTGTGGTGGCATCAATACGAATATAGTAAACTGGGTAAACCGGTTGACCGGGATGAATGGGATATGTATCCGCAAACCTACAACGCCTATTACAATCCCAGCAACAATGAAATTGTTTTACCTGCAGGCATTTTTACCATACCGGGATACCGCGACGAAGAACTGGATGATGCGGTGGTTTACGGTTACGGCGGCGCCAGTACCATTGGCCACGAAATTACCCATGGCTTTGATGACGAAGGCCGGCAGTTTGATGACCAGGGAAACCTGGTAAGCTGGTGGACTAAAACCGATGAAGAAGCATTTAATAAAAGAGCAGAAGTAATGGTAAATCAATTCAACGAATTTGAACCTTTACCCGGATACCACATCAACGGTAAAGCAACCCTGGGCGAAAATATTGCCGACCTCGGAGGCATCTTGTTAGGAATTGAAGCATTTAAAAAAACCGCCCAATTCAAAGAAAATAAAACCATCCATAACCTCACACCCATGCAGCGCTATTTTATGGGGTATGCGTTGGGCTGGCTGGGTCAGGTGCGTGAAGAACAATTGAGAAGCAGGCTGTTGACCGATGTACATAGTCCGGGTAAATACCGGGTAAATGGCCCTTTCGTAGATGTGGATGAATTTTATACCACATTTAATATCAAGCCCGGAGACAAAATGTATAGGGCCGATAGTTTACGGGTAAGGATATGGTAAAAAGCCTCTCCCCGATTCCCTTTTTCCCGATAGCTATCGGGAAGAGGCAGGCCCGGTGTAAAACTGATTTTATCTTTTGCGCTAACAAATCAACTGTTGTACTTTGCTGTACAGATAACAACTTCTAAAGCATGAAAACAGTCTTAAAAAAAGATGAGCAGGTATTAATTGTCATCAGGCAGCACTGGTTGAGATTGGTATTGCCATTTTTAGTGTGGCTGTTGATAACGATTATATTTTTGTGGTGGCTGCATAATGCGATCGCGTTTGGGATTATTTTATTGGCTGGCCTGTACCCGGCATTTGAGTATATCAGCTGGAAAAACAATATCTGGTGTGTTACCAACCTGCGGGTGGTTGATGAAAGTGGTTTTATCAGCCGGCGTTCAAAAGAAAGCCCGATCGATAAAATAAATAATGTAGAATATAACCAAACCATTTGGGGGCGGTTGCTGGGCTTTGGCACCGTAGATATTCAAACCGCAGCCGAACTGGGCGAATCCATTCATGAGCTCATTCACCATCCCAAAAAATTAAAAGATACCATTACCCTGGCTCAGCAACAATACAAAGAATCCCAAAGCAGCAAACAGGCGGCGCAACTTGCCGAAGCACTGGCCAAAAACAATCCCGTGGCCTCAGTGGCATCGCAGCAATTGGTTGCTGATGAGCTTACCAAGCTTTTTGATCTGATGCAAAAGGGAGCCATCACGCAGGAAGAATATTTAATACAGAAATCAAAGTTGATGGGTAGTTAAGTTTTTCCCGTCCTCGTCTCTGCCGGGGATGAACTGGTTTTGAGACTTTGTCTCAGACCTTATCCCCGTTCTTATCCCGACGAGGTAAATAAATAAAAAAACGCTCGTGAACGCACAAACCCGGGCATACTCATATTCGAACAAAATCAAGAGCTTTCCTGTTGCAGATAACAGGATTTTTTTATATTGATTGATTTTGGAAAGTTTTTGTGAACGTTCCGATAATCAAAACAGCGTTCACCAATAAACAAAAACATACTGAATTCTCATGCTAATTGGGCACTTCAACTACCGCCCAGTTATTGGTTCTGCGGTTCCAGAGTATGCTATAGTCTTTACCATGCATCAGTTTATAAACACGGGATCCATTATAATACGGCAGTTTTAACCAGCCATATTGATAAATTTCAAATAAAAAAACAAAGGGTTCGCCGGCTTTTATTTCGGCGGCCTGGTAGTTTTTACCATCGTCGCTCAACAGCACGGTCTCTGTTTTGTTGCTTTGCATACTCAAGCTGATCCAACTCGGATCGGTAGGTGGAGGCAGATTTGCTGTGCCGGTACCACCTGTATTGCCACCGGTATTTGTCCCTGTATTACCGCCCGTGTTTCCACCAGAATTTCCGCCGGTATTTCCTCCGCTGCTGCCTCCTGAATTACCACCAGGGTTACCGGCAATTTCTGTGTTGGCAGTATTCCATCCGCGGGTAATAGCCGCAACCCTGTCTTTTTTTGCCGGGTGTGTGTTGCTGGCATAATCAGTGGCAATGGCGGTGATGGCGGCTACCGATTCGTTTAAGTTGGCACCGAGTTTATGCATTACATAGCCCGAAAAAGCATCGGCTTCGATTTCCTTAGGCGGCGTACTGCCGGTACGGCTTACCACGTGGTTATAATAATGATGTCCCATTTCGTGCGCCAGCACACTGATGGAAGACCACTTGGTTTTTGTATAGGCGTCTATATCTTCTAAAAAATCATTATCATAAATGATCCAGCGCCTGTTGGCAATGATGGTAGCATAGGCATTACGGATACCATTTTCTTCCCGCACACTAAAATTTTCCTTCCACTTTACACTGTCGAGCATTTTATTTAAAATATCCCGGGCTTCATAAACCGATGCAAAATTTGATTTAAATGTTGATCGGGGCGGCACTTTGAATCCACAACCGGTTATACGCTGCGCCTGCACGTTCATCGTAACAGCCAGTAAAAAAAACAGGGCTAACTTCTTCATAAATAAATATTTAAAAATAAAAGGGGATTTCCTGAAATATAAAAGCGTGAGGTTGAATTTAAAAGTACAACTTTTTTCCAATTCAGCAACAGGCCGATATCGGAAAAATAAACAAAACTATTTGCCATCCGGGCAATAGCGGCAATTTTCCTTCATTTATATTTACAAAACATACAATTGCTCATGAAACTCGAACATAAAGAATTGACCGATCTGTTGCAACGGGCCTACTCTGCCGAAAAAGCCGCCGCCTTTGCCTACCAGGATCATGCAGGATCGGTAAAAGACAAAGCACAAAAAGCGGCCATTAAACAAATTGAAATGGACGAATGGAACCACAGGCAAGAGGTTTTCGAAATAATGAAGCAGTATGATATTCCTGTTTCAAAGTGGTACGAGTTTCGGTTTCATGTAATAGGCAAAACCATTTCCCTAAGCTGCTATATCATTGGCTGGTTTATGCCCTTTTATTTTGCCGGGAGCCTCGAAAGCGGTAATGTGTGTGAATATTTCAGGATGAAACAGTTTTTTAATTCGCTCGGTATTATGGAACACGACCGGGTTTTATACGAAATGGGCATAAAGGAAAAAGAGCACGAGGTTTATTTTTTGAGTAAAATAAAAAACAATAAATGGCTCCCTTTTTTGAAAGGATTTTTAAGTGGGGAAACAAAAAAAGCGCCAATAATATTAGTATGGATGCTTTGGAACCACTCGAGAGTTCCGACGTTTACTGCAAAATAAAATAACCGGCTTCTTAGCTGATTATTTCTTTAACAAAAACAGCAGCGGTACATCCAATCTGTTTCTCCAGGCGGATTCACTGTGGTTTTCTCCCGGATAATAGCTGGTTTTCCAGTTTCGTTTTGTAAATCCCCTGCCCTTCATCACGGCATCAACTTTTCTTTGCAAGGCAGGATACATGGCATCCAGGGTTTGATCTCCGTGGTCGAAATAAATTTTATGATTTTCTGGATCGGGCAAATGCTGTTGTAAATATTGTACAAATGCACCCGGTACCGGATTATTGTCGGCAGTAAATATTCCCGGCCAGTGTGTACTTAAACAGGCAACTCCGCTAAAAACATCCGGGTACTCACATATCGCATAAATTGAGATCAAACCACCCATGCTGCTGCCCGCAACAAAGGTGCTCTTGCGATCGGTTAGTGTCGCGTAATTTTTATCAATAAAAGGTTTGAGTTCGGAAACCAGGAATCTTAAATAGTTATCCGAATTGGGTTTAAAGTAATCTTTTGTTCTTCCCGCCTGTTTTAACTGGTCGGTAACCCGTTGTTGCGCTTCCTGGGTCAACCCTTCAAAAGGCTTTTGTGGAAAATAATCGGGATGCCTGGTAACGCCGCCATTCCATATGCCCACAACGATCGTTTGCCTGATTCTTTTTTCGTTTACCAGTTTGCCCATCACGTCATCCACTTCCCATGCCTGGTGGTTCCAGGTAATGGCCGAATCGTAAAGCATCTGTCCGTCGTGCATGTATAATACCGAATACTTTTTTTCTTTTGTATAGCCGTCCGGAAGCCAAATATCAACATGCCTGGCAGTAACGAATTTCGATGGGAAACTGTCAAGCCTTTCTATCCTGCCGGAAGAAACGGCTGGCACTTGCGCAGATGCTGTGCCGGCAATTAACAATAAAGCTGATACCAAAACAGGTTTCATCTGTCTATTTGATGGGCATAATACTAATAGCCGTTCCGCCACCGGGCGCTAATTTTAAATTCAAAACTGTTTTGCTGTTTACTGTCTGTTTACTGATTACATAAGCGGCCGGATTTTTCTCAAAATCAGCGTCAGGTGCATCAGCATAAATAATGGCCTGGTATTTTTTACCGGCATCCAGAAAATCAAGATCAACAGTAGTTGTTCTTGCCTGTTCATTGGTAATGGATCCAACAAACCAATTATTGCTTTTCTTGGCCTTCCGGGCAACGGTGATATATTCTCCCGGTTCCGCTTCCAGGTATTTACTATCGTCCCAATCAACGGCCACATCTTTGATAAACTGAAAGGCATCCAGTTTCTTTTCATAAATTTCGGGCAGGTCGGCCGCCATCTGCAGCGGACTACAAATGGTTACATACAAGGCCAGTTGCTTGGCCAACGTAGTATGAATCGTTTCTTTTTTATTCTTATCCCAATAATTTAATTCGAGTTGAAAAATCCCCGGTGTGTAATCCATCGGGCCACCCATAAAACGGGTAAAAGGTAAAATAACGTCATGCCGTGGTTTATTGCCTTCGCTCCAGGCGTTGAATTCCATACCTCTTGCCGCTTCGCAGGCCAGCCAGTTGGGATATGTCCTGCTCAATCCGGTAGGCCGTACCGGCTCATGTGCATCGAGCATAATTTTGTAGTCGGCCGTTTTTTTGGCCACCCGCAGGTAATGATTCACCATCCACTGCCCGTCGTGGTGTTCGCCACGGGGAATAATATGGCCTACATAGCCCGTTTTTACCGCATCGTAGCCATTGGCTTTCATAAAACGATAAGCGGTGTCCATCTGGCGTTCGTAGTTGGTAACCGATGCAGACGTTTCGTGATGCATGATCAGTTTTACATTTTTAGAAGCGGCATATTTATGTAAACCCTTCACATCAAAATCACCATAGGGCGTAACGAAATCAAAAACATTTTCTTTGTATTGGCCAAACCAGTCTTCCCAGCCTACGTTCCAGCCTTCAACCAAAACGCCGTCGAATTTATGCTTAGCGGCAAAGTCGATATAACGTTTAACATTGGCCGTAGTAGCGCCATGTTTGCCACTGGCACTATCCCAACTGGCTTTGCCCACATGCATTTCCCACCAAACACCAATATATTTTGTTGGTTTGATCCAGGATGGGTCTTTGATCACCGAGGGGTCATTCAGGTTAAGAATGGTATGCGAAGCCAGTATATCCGTTGCTTTATCCGAAACAATGATTGTACGCCAGGGCGTTTTTGCCGGCGCCTGTAAATAGGCCATGTTACCCAAAGCATCGGGTACCAATGCCGAAGTAAGCGTAAAATCGGCCTTATCAATAACCAGGTTCATGGCCGGATAGTTTACCAGGGCTGCCTCATGGATATTTATATACAACCCATCATCCGATTTTAACATCAACGGCGTTTGCACCGCATTTTTATTAAAGAACTGGTGGGCAAAAATGGAAGCGGCATATTTGGGATCTTCGCCGTCAACCTCGCTGAGTTTACTCACGTTTGGCGAAAATTCGTTGCTGTCGTAATCACCCGGTATCCAGAATGCCTTATGATCGCCAGCCAGATGAAATTCTGTCTTCTCCGCCGAAACAATAAAATGGTTAAGCTCTTTCTGTTGTGGAAATACATATCTGAAACCAAGGCCATCATTAAAAACCTTAAATATAATATTGAATTGAATGGCCTTTTCCCCTTTTTGAGTGAGACTCACGATCAACTGGTTGTGTTGATCCCTAATCTCCTTTACATCGCCCCAAACCGGGTTCCATTTGGTGTCTGAAGCAGATTGAGACGAAGCGGTTAGCTGCATATTTTTTTGTAACGAAGGCAATGCTTCATTGCTCATGGTCTGCTTCAACCCGAAGCCCATGGCTGAAGGCAATATCACCGTTTTATTTTTATAAAGCAATTCATACATCGGTCTGCCGTCATTATCCAACCAGAAATTCATCAGCAGGTTCTTATCGGGAGACTGTACAGCAGTTTTTGTTTGGGCGAAAATTGTGGTTACGGACAATGTCAGCACAAAAGCCAGCAGGCATTTTTTCAGTAGCATAATAATCGTTTTAGACCGTGAATTTACTAATTAATGTGTACTTAATACACATATTATTGATAATAATCACAAAAAAGAAAATAATCAGGGTTGTTTGCCGGATTTTATTGATAGTTTAAATACGTTAAACAGGTATCAGGTTCCCAATAAACAAAATGGACGTTAAAAAAAATATCTTCGTTTCCGTTATCCTTTTAAATTTACATGGGCATGTGATGTTCCTGATTCGACAGCAGCAGTAAGGTTATTACCACACCCCCGGGGTTCAGTTTTTATCAAAGTGGCTAATGTATCTGATTGGCCGGAATGGAAAATTTAGGCAACACATTTTATAGCGGTAATGGATCCGGGGGAAAGCCAATAAGTACCTGCTCATCCATGACGAAATGAGTAAAAAATACCTCAGATAAAAATATTCAATTTATATTGCTGTAGATTTTGATCATGCATATGCAAAAAGAAATAACCATCACCCTTTTTGGAGAATTTGAAAATAAGCCAGTTTCTGCTTATCAGATCAGCAATAACAATGGCATGCAGGTTGAACTGATAAATTACGGAGCCACCATTACAAAGATCATCACCCCCGATCGGGCAGGTGTTGGCGGCAATGTATTACTGGGTTTTGATTCGCTTGATGGCTATCTGCAGAACGGACATATGTACCTGGGAAGCATCGTGGGGCGGTATTGCAACCGGATTGCCCATGCAAAATTCACATTACATAATACCGAATACCATTTAGCCGCCAATAATGAAACCGCCTGTTTGCACGGCGGAATAACAGGATTTGATAAAGTTTGCTGGGATGCCCAAATATGGGATGGTAACCGTGTTAAATTTTCATATCTAAGTGAAGATGGAGAAGAGGGGTTTCCGGGTAATCTGCAAATCGAAATTATCTATACGCTTACCGATGAAAATGAATTGATCATTGGGTATAGTGCCGTTACCGATAAAGCTACCCCGGTTAATTTAACCAGTCACGGTTATTTTAATTTATCAGCTTTTAAAGAACCCACTATACTCAATCATGAACTGGTCATTTTTGCCGATCAATACACAACCCAGTTTCACGAACCTCCCGAACCAACACTTATCGCTTCGGTAAAAGACGGCCCATTAGATTTTACGAAATCTAAAAAGATCGGTCGGGATATTAAACAACTGCCGGGTGGCTTCGATCATAATTACGTACTGAATAAAACGGGTAAAAACGCGTTGGAAAAAGCGGCCGGATTATATGATCCAACCAGCGGCCGGGTAATGGACGTATTTACAACAGAACCCGGGCTGCAATTGTATACCGGCAATTTTATCGAGTTAGCCGCAGGCTACCACGCTGATAACGATACCTTTATTAATCATGCTGCCGTTTGTTTGGAAGCGCAACATTTCCCAAACAGCCCGAATGAACCCGTTTTTCCGGGCACCATATTGAACCCGGGGGAAACCTACCAACAACAAACAGTTTACAAGTTCTCGATCAGGTAATATCAGATCTTATAAAAAACAGCCTACCGCTTTTATAAAAAAACCGGGCAGTAAAAATCATACCATCTGATACAAATCAGTAAAATAAAAATGCCATCTCAAAAAGATGGCATTTTTATTAAATTATGATTTCAATTAATTAATCATAACGGTTTGCAGGTTTTCGTTTAACGTAATGGTGTACGTTCCGGAAGCAGTTGGCGTTTTGAAATTATCACTTCCATCCCATTTTATACTTCTTGGCGTGCCTGTTGCCGTGCTTTGTCCACTGTTATCTTCATAATCAAATGCCCCCCAGGCATTGCCGGCCAAAAACTTAATATCTTTACCGCCAACCAGGGCTAAGGTTATGGTCCATATACCATTTCCGGCATAAGTCATTTGTGGAGACCCTGCAGGATCCCATACCGGATATGCAGCCATACCATCACCAACCACCCTCATCTCTGAAGCAGCGTTTATTATGTACTGAAGATCTGTTGTGTTTGATCCGTTCCAAATAGACCTTACCCTGCCGTTGGAACCTGTCCATTTAAAGTTGTCATAGCCGGAACCGGGATCAACAACCATTTTTCCACCCATGGTATTATCAACAGCAAACCATCTGTTCAAATTATTAGCTGAATTATCCCATGCATTACCGTCATGAAACTTAAATTCATCATTTGTATTCATATTAGCAAGCAGTATAAATTTATTTACCCCAACATAACTCATTTTATCCGCAGGTTGCGACCAACCCTGGAACTGTCCTATCATACCCATTCCTCCAATACCATTCGAAACTGCCGTTTGCAGATAATATTTATTATTACTCAAATCAACAGTTACGCGGTAAACGCCGCTTGAAGAAATCCCTACATTATTTTCTCCATCTGCCGTTAATGTTCCTGCTGGCATTCCCGGGGCTTGTCCCCAATCAATGGCACCAGGGAAAGGTGGCCAGTTTTGTCCATTCACAAACTTAATTTCATTACCTCCCGATAACTGGATATAAGAAAAATAGGTGCCCGGAAAACGAGGGTCTTCAATCATACGGGTAGATTGAGATATATCCCAACCACCAGGACTTGCGCTACCTACAATATAAACTTTCACTTCCCTGATGATAACGAGATCATTTACATAATCGGCCTGTTGCATCCATGTGCCTGATGTAGCAATAACCGTCCATTTAAGAAATGCAGGAGTTGGCAAAGAAGTAAGGCCATGAGCAATCATACTATCGCTCATGGCTTTGTATGAAATGGTAGTTGTAGAATCGGCAGGTGCTGCATTTGCATTTAAAACAAAAAGCGGATTGGTAAAATCGCCGGTTGAACTGAATACAACTTTGTAAGTTACTGCAGGGCCGCCTGTGGCTGGTTTAGACCTCGTCCAACGGAAAACAAGGTTTTCGGTGGTGCTGTTCGGATTAAGGGTAAGCGGCGTAGTACTTGAGGAAGGTGCCAATAAAACAAAATTAGACGCTCCGTCTTTCATTCGCGTAATAGCAATATTAAAAGTGCTTTGGCTTAAAATGGTAACAGAACCATTTGTAGCCTGAACGCTCCAGATCAGATCTGTTTTTGCACCATCGGCAATACCTTTTGCTTTTAAGGCATCATCTAATTGCTGATAGGTTAAATTAGCTGTTGTAACATTCCCGGTTACGGGGAACTCGATGAAAGGAACATTCAGATCGCCACCATTTTTTAAAGCCATTACTATTTTATAAGTTGGCGCGGTTGACAACCCTGGCACCGATGCATTCCAGGCAAAAGGAACCAATACATTTGGCGTACCTGCATTCAAAATAATGCTGATACCTGAAACCGGTGTCTTTAATGTGAAGCCTACGAGGCCTTCTCCTGTAGGATCGTTTCCTTCAAAAGTCACTTTCTTACAGCCAGCCAAGAGTATCATGGAAACTGTCAGCAAAGAAATTATTTTTTTCATTTTATTATTTTTAAAGATATTCAATATAATTTATAGCATACTGGTAAACGTAACTTCTGTATCGGCAGTAGATACCGTAACCGGTAATCCGTTTACATCCAGAACAGTACCATTGAATTTGTATTTAAATTTCATCAACTTTCTTCCTGCTGCCGGAGTAAAGGAAGCATCAGGAATAAATGATCCGCTCCAGATGGTCGCATTAGTTTTACTTAGCGGCCAGGAAATCGCCGATCCTACGGTATTACCCATATCATCATACATGGTAACAGTAAAAGTTGTGGGCGTCATCCGTTGGTCGTTAGGAACAACCGCATAAGCCTGATCAAAATTTACACTAACAACATCATCTTTATCCACTTTTGACGGGAATACCCTTGTCATTGAAGGTACAAAGATCAGCGGATCGAAGAAGTATGGCTTGTAATCAGCTGTTTGGGCACTACCGTCTTTTTTCTTTAATAGGAAACCGAAACTTTTTAATTGTGCCGGCGTTTGACCAAACATAGTTGTTCCGGTAAACTTGTAGGTAAATTTATTAGGGCCATTAGGCGTAAGTTTTGCCGCTTCGTTCGAATTGGTCCAACTGCCGTTGGTAACACCATCAGCGCCACCACTAAGCCCGGGATTTGAAAATATCCATAAATAAGCATCAGTAACACCGGCCATTCCGGTTCCTGTTACATCAATATATATGGTTACTTCATCTTCTGCAGTAAATGAAGAAGGTGAAAAGGAAGGATTTTGCGCTTTCACTGCAAACCCCGAAAAAATAAATAATAATAAATATAACAACTGCTTCATATTGCAAGTTTTTTATTGTTTAGTAAATTCATAACTATATGAGATCAAAAGCTTACCGGTTGAGGCATCTTTTTTTTCTTTCTTTAATTGCAAAGTGGCAGAAGCACCAACCGGATATCCACCCAGGGAAACCGTATCGGCTGCCAAGCCACTTTTCAGATAAATATTCTTCGGATATTGAAGGTTATCAACCGTCCAGGTACCACTAACCAATTTTACAATTTTTGGAGATGCCCCCGGTGTTGAAGAAAAAGTTGTGGGCGCACCTGCACTTACATCCAATTTAAAAACAAAATCGGTGTAAGGGAATAAACCCGTAATATCCAATTGGCTAAAAGGGAAACCTTTTTTTGCAGCATCCTCATCAACCTGTGTAGCTTTAGTCAGTTTCCATGTACCGTTTAAAGATTCTAAATAATCACGCTGAATCCCAAGGTCTCTTATACTTTCGGGCTTACAACCGGCTAATACAATTATTGCAAACAGCGGTATTGTTGCTATTTTAAATATACTTTTCATACAGTTTATTTTTATAAATTTCTTTTTAAACAATGATTAAAAACAACCTCCTTCGGGATTAAGCATAAATGATGCGTTTGCATCCTTTTCTGCTTTTGGAAATTGAAGAATAAAACCAGGGCAATTCCAAACCGAATTCCTCCTGTCAACGTTTAATCCGGATCTTGCTCCTATCCTTTTGATTTCCTGTGTGCGGTTTCCCTCACCAACCATTTCCAGTTCTCTTTCGGCACGGGCTGTTGAAATCACAAGTGCTGCAGTGGCATTTAGCGGCAAATTAAACGCTGTACCTCCATAAGCCCGTGTCATCAATTCATTAATATCAGCGATAGCTATTGCCAGATTTGCACCACCTGCTTCCGCACCGGCTTCTGCTCTCATCAATTTCATTTCGGTAAGGTGCACAAGGGGCAGATCGAAAAAGTCTTTGTTGTATTTAGTAAGTACGTTATAGCCGGACTGTAAAGAATTACTGTACCAGGCTCTTCTTAAATCTGCCGCACGCGCAGTAGCAATATTATAAAACTGATCGGTGAATGTAAATCCAGGGATTGCCAGATCAGACCTGAAACTACTTCTTAATTCACCTCCGGGGTTATATTGATTAGGAGTTACCTGATTGGAAATCAATATTATTCCCTCCTTACTTAATCCTAAAGAAAACCTTTTATCAAATGTCGCGTCCAGCATGAATTTATTGCTGGCAATAACCTCATTAGCATAATCAAATGCCTTTTGAAAATTATTTTGCTGAAAATAAACTTTCGCCTGGTAGGCTTTGGCAGCCCACTTTGTGGCAGAATAGTATTTGCCGTTTGCCGGCACATCGGGCAGTAAATTTCCAGCTGCTTCAAGATCAGTGATAATCAGATCATAAACATCTTTTACCGAAGACCTGTTCAACGATTCCAAACTCAATTCAGTCCTGATCGGAATTCCCGGATGACTATTATCAGGCGAGAAGCCCCATGGCTGGGCAAATAATCTTACCAGTTCAAAATGAGCCAGCCCCCTGAAAAATCTTGCTTCACCTTCAATTCTGTTCTTTTCGCTGTTGGCAAGATCAAGGTGTTTTAAAACAATGTTGGCGTCAACAATTATCCGGTATCCTTTTTTATAATAGGCATCTCTTGTTCCTCCAAAAAAAGAATTCTGCCTGCGGAAAATCTCTGAATAATCACCCGTAAACCTGTCTCCTTTATATTCATCGCCTAATAATTCGGTAAGTACCTGGTGCCTGCCGCTGTAAAAATCTGCATCGCCTAGTAATGTATAGATACCATTGGAGAAGGCAGATAAATCGGCTTCAGTCTTAAAATTTTCTTCTTCGGTAAGCTGGCCTTCAGGCGGACGCTCAAGAAATTTTTTGCAGGAAACCATACCTGTTAACATGATAGCTGATGTTAGTATGGATAAAATATATTTTTTCATATAGCTTATATTAATTTAATTAAAACCCTAGATTGATACCAAAAATAAAAGTACGCTGTGTAGGTGCGGTTAAATACGTTACGTTAGGACTGAGGTTCCTGTCTTGTGGATTCTCAAAATCACGGGTAATTTCGGGATCTCCACCAGGATACTTGGTAAACGTAAGCAGGTTGCTTCCTGTAGCATAAATCCTTAAAGATTTCAACTTCCACCTTTTAATCAAACCGGGCGAAACCCTGTATCCTAAAGTCAATTCTCTTAAACGCAGGTAACTTGCATCATGTAAGAACATTGTTGAATTAAATTGATCTTCACTGGGCAAACCCGGATAATTTGTCGCATCATAAGTAAGGCGTGGGTATTTGGCGACATCACCTGGTTGGGTCCAATGGTCTACAAAATCCTCCCTGAAATTCCAGTCTTTTTTCGAAACACCCATAAACTGGTATTTACCTGAATTGTCGTAAATGCTTCCCCCAATTACATAGCTGAACAAAGCAGAAAGTTCAATTCTTTTATATTCAACGGTTGTGTTAAAACCACCTATATAATCCGGCATAACACTTCCGGCAAAAACCCTGTGATCTAAGGAGAAAGTTTTGGTTTGTTTTCCGTTTGCATCTAACCAGATGGGCAAGCCGTCTTTGGGATCAACACCATAATAACGTACCAGGTAGTTTACTCCTAAAGGAAGCCCTTCAATAACCCTGGTGTCATTGGTTCCGCCACTTACTGCATCAGGACCTAATTCCCATTGCTTAACTTCGTTTTTATTGCGGGCAATATTACCACCGACTGTCCATTTTACATTTTTAGTTTGCAGCACTTTATAATTGGCGCTGATTTCCAGACCCTGGTTTACAATTACGCTGTTAGGTAAATTTCTGTAGATATCGCCGGTTCCGGTAGAAGGCGATAAGCCGGGTTGCATTAACAGGTTGCTTGATGCTTTATGGTAATAGGCTATTTCACCGGTAAGCCGGCTGTTGAATAATGCAAATTCCACGGCAACATCGGTATTCTTTAAAGTTTCCCATTGCAGATCGGGATTGCCAATACTGTTCAAATACGAAGTTGATCCTCCATTATAGCCAACTCCTCCTACCTGGTAATTTGCAAAGTATTGACCAGATGGGATATTTGCATTACCCACTATACCGTAAGAAGCCCTTAGTTTAAGGAAATTTATCTGCCTGATGTTTTTCACGAATTTTTCTTCACTTAAAGTCCACGCACCAGATATCGCAGGGAAAAAACCATGCTTATTGTTGGTACCAAATTTCGAAGACCCATCAACCCTTGCAGTTAGTTGAAGTGCAAAACGATTATCATAAGTATAATTTACCCTGCCGAAGAAACTGTTGAAGGTATATTCTTCCTGGGATCTTGTAGTCTGCTGTCCGGCGGCGTTGCGGTTATCGATGATCTGGTCCCTTAATGATTTATAGGCCGACCTGTTCTTCCAGAAAGGCTTTCCTGCAAAATCACCTATCTCAAAAACATAGCCTTTTCTTTTATAAGACTGAGCTTCTACTCCACCTAAAAAATTGAATTTATGTTTTTCGCCAATTTGTGTAAGATAGTTGGCTGTGAAATTACCATTGATATTTGTTCCCCAATAAGGATTTCGTTTCGCATAGCCTGAATCAGGACTTGCCCTATTGGTCCAGTTATTTGATTCGTATTGATCATCAAATGACTTTACATATTCAATTGAGCCGGTTGCTCTTAAAATAAATTTTTAATGGGCTCATATTCCAGGGCTAAACCACCGATCAGCCTATTATCTATCTCACGCCGTTTTGTTTCCTGGATCCTCCTTACCGGGTTCGCCCCGTTTAAAAAATAAGATCCATCTGCTTTATAAACGGTAAAGAACGGGAGCGCACTGCTCATGGCCTCACCTATGCCACCATCCCAGGCTGCAGGTACCCGTTTATTAATACCCCTGTTATAACCCGATGTAAGGGAAACTTTTAAATTTTTAATGATCTTATAGTCAACATTCAATCTTGCGCTTAATCTTTCGTAGCTGTTTGTTTTAATATAGCCTTCGGTATTGCTGTAGGTGATATTGGCAAACGTTTTAAGTTTATCTGTTCCCTGGGTCATGCTCAGGTTATTCTCATTTATGAACCCGGTTTGTGTAAGCAAATCCCACCAATCTGTATTGTTACCGGCAGCTGTTGCATAAGTATAACCGCCGGGTAACGGTGCTTCCCCGGTTTTTCCATCATTCGTCCAGGCTTCCTGCCTTAGTTTCAGCCACTGATCGGTATTTACAAATTTTTGCCTTTTGGCAAAAGTTGCTATACCTACCCGAGTATTGAAATTAAATTGAGGTTTCCCGGTCTTACCTCTTTTAGTGGTTATCAGAATAACCCCGTTGGCTCCGCGTGAACCATAAATACCGGTAGCACCGGCATCCTTTAAAATTTCAACCGATTCTATATCTGCAGGATTGATTGAAGAAAGAGGATTCTGGTTCATAGCTCCTCCGTTTCCACGAAGGAATTGATCGGAAATAACGGGAATACCATCAACTACATACAACGGATCTCCCGATGCAGAAATTGATCCCACACCCCTTATCCGAATTACGGAGCCCGATCCAGCCAGCCCGTTTCCCTGCAATATCTGTACCCCGGGAGCCTTGCCTTGCAAGGCAGCTTCAAAACTGGGCACGGAGATAGAATTAAGTTTTTCACTGCTTACCTTGGTTATAGCCCCGGTAACATCCCTGCGCCGTTGCGTACCATAACCAACCACAACTACTTCGTTAAGGACCTGGTTGCTTTGCACCAGCCGAACATCCATATTTGCTTTCCCGGCAGTAGAAACTTCCTGTGTAGAAAATCCGATAGAACTGAACACCAGCGTGGCACCCGCCGGAGCATCAATTTTAAATGTTCCATCACTTTGGGTTTGCACTGCCGTTTTTTTGCCTTTTACTGTTACAGTTACACTCGAAGCAGGCATCCCATTCAAGTCGGTTACTTTACCGGTAACTGTATTTTGAGAAAATGCCGCCACGGAGAACAAAAACATGGCACCCAGCAGCATTATTTTTTTGGAGATTCTTCTCATAAAACAAGCTTTTCGTTTTTAAATTTAGCAATCTTTTAATTCATGTACTTTATACACTAACTAAATGTGTATAAAGTACACAATATAGGTCTTTTTTTGATTCAACAAATAATTGTTAAAGTTTTTTTTAAAAAAAATTAATGATATCTAAACATTGGTTTTCCCTACCCACCAATAATCGATTTTTAACAAAAAAAAGCCGCCTTGGTTAAAAATCAATTCCTATCCATTTCTTTTTTTTCTTTTCGTACTTATTATAATTAAAATTATATAACTTTCCTGGCCGATGTGGAACATCCTGCTCCATTTGGTTTAAATCAATCAAAAAATCCATGGCAAAGAATTTTTTTCTAAAATTCCGTCTGTCCATTTTTGTATCCAGGATGGCTTCGTACAAATTTTGTAATTCGCGCAAAGAGAATTTTTTTGGCAGTAAACTGAAAGCCAGCGGGTGCTCCTGAACCCGCCGCTGTAATTGTTCATAACTGATGTCCAATATCTGCTTGTGGTCAAAAGCCAGTTCAGTAATATCATTCACGTCGTGCCAATGGAGTTCATTGTCTAATATTTTCAGCTTATGATGCTGGATATTGATCAGCGAATAGTAAGCTACCGTGACCACCCTGCCCGCCGGATGCCGGTTAATACCCCCAAAAGTTCTCACCTGCTCCAGATAAACATCATCGAGCCCGGTACGCTGTTTCAATATGCGGTTTGCAGCAGCGTCGAGTTCCTCTTTCGGATCAACCAGATCGCCCAGTAAAGACCATTTCTCATGGAATTTTTTAAGGTCACTTCTGATCAATAATACCTTTAGTTTATTCTCGTCAAAGCCAAATATTACACAGTCAACAGATAGCGCTATCCTGTTTATGCTTTTAACTTCGGTTTGTACAGCAGAAAGTGTTTTAACCGACGCTATTAAATCACCATTTTTCGTACTTGATATATGCATTTTCAAATAGTTTTTAATCGTTAATATTTTACAAACCCAACAAAATTGCCTAGATCGTTTTGTCTTAATACCAGGAAATACACGCCCTTCGCCAGTTGAACCATTTGTGTTGTAATATCCAGCTGATATTGTCCAAATGCCTGATTCATGGTTAACAAAGATTGAACGAACCGTCCCTGTGCATCCACTATATCAATAGTTACAAAACCGTTGCCAGCTATGATATAATCTATTATAGCATTTCCCTGTACCGGGTTCGGTGAGATCTTAATACCATAACCATCTCTCAGCGGGAATATCCTGTTGTTGTGCGAACTGGTGGTGAACTGCGCCGAACTGTATAAAGTGCCCGCAGTGGCCGAACAGCTTGCATTCACCCGCCAGTCATAAACGGTGGATTTGATAAGATTGGGTAAGCTTAGCGTTCCCGAACTAATACCCGACGCTATGTTTATCCAAACGCCCGTACCCGCCATTTTATAGTCAACATGATAAAAAACGCCGGGCACCGTATTCCAATTCAAGACAGCCGAATTGGCAGTAATATTTGTAACAAGTAAACCGGTTGGTTCCAAAGGCGTTGCTAAAATATTGACGTTAATGACGGCCCTGGGTCCTTCACCACAATTATTTGACTGACTAACATAATAACTGGTATTTCCTGCAACAAGTGTAGTCGGAACAGGCGCCGTTGAACTGCCGGTACCCCCGGTTGCCGTGGTGTACCAGGTTAGATTTGAACCCGTAGCTGTTAACGGCTGCGCATTGGAGTTTTGACAATAGACCAGTGGCGTAGTTACGGAAGGTGCCGAAGGAATGGCAGAAACATTTACAACAATAACGGCATGGGGACTTTCGCAACCATTTACCGTTTGCGAAACATAATAGCCCGTACTGCCCGCTGTTACCGTAGACGGTGTTGGAGCCGTAGCACTACCTGTTCCACCGGTTGCTGTTTGATACCATAACAATGAATTTCCGGTTGCTGTTAATTGGGTTGCCACTGCATTCTGACAGTAGCCGACAGGCGTAGTAACAACCGGCGCCGTTGGCGTTGCATTTATTTGTACTGCTATTACCGCCCTCTGCCCTTCGCAGCCGTTATTTGACTGACTGACATAAAAATTTACCGAACCAACGGTGACGGTTGATGGCACCGGAGCGGAGGTGCTGCCCGTTCCTCCCGTGGCCGTTGTATACCACAATAAGTTGTTCCCTGTAGCGGTCAACGCCATTGCAACTGCATTTTGACAATATACTACCGGAGTAACCACAACCGGTGCTGCCGGCACAGCAGAAACATTTACAATAATCTGAGCCCTCGGACTTTCGCCGCAACTCTGCGTTTGACTCACGTAATAGGACGTGGCACCCACCGCCGCGGTTGATGGCGTTGGTGCGGTTGCGCTACCCGTTCCACCACTTGCTGTAGTATACCATAATAATCCGGTACCGGTGGCGGTAAGCGGAACAGCCGTTGCATTCTGACAATAGTTAACCGGCGACGTTACCGTTGGCGCCGGCGTGGTCGCTGTAACATTCACCACAATGGGTAAACGCGAACTTTCGCAACTATTAACCGTTTGCGAAACATAATAAGTGGTTGTACCTACCGTTGCCGTAGACGGGGTTGGCGCGGTTGCGCTGCCGGTGCCGCCAGTGGCTGCCGTATACCATAATAAATTTGAACCGGTGGCCTGCAAGGGAACGGCTGCCGCATTCTGGCAATAATTGACCGGACTGGTAGCCGTTGGGGCGAGCGGCACGGCATTAATATTTACGACTATGGTTGCCCGTTGGCTTTCGCAGCCGTTATTGGTTTGACTTACATAATAACTGGTAATACCAACTGTTGCGGTTGATGGCACCGGAGCTGTGGTGCTGCCCGTTCCTCCCGTGGGGGTTGTGTACCATAACAGATTATTTCCGGTTGCTGTTAAAACAACAGCCGTTGCATTTTGACAATAATTGACCGGACTCGTTACGCCGGGAGCAGCAGGCACAGCCAATACGTTTACTACAATAACCGCTCTGGGGCCTTCGCCGCAACTCTGTGTCTGGCTAACATAGTAAGAGGTACTTCCTACGGTTGCTGTAGAGGGTATTGGTGCCGTTGGACTGCCGGTTCCGCCGGTGGCAGCCGTGTACCATAATAACCCGGTGCCGGTTGCCGTAAGTGGAACCGCGGTTGCGTTCTGACAATACGTTACCGGACTGGTTACTGTTGGAGCTGGCGTTCCCGCTGTAACATTAACGACTATGGGTAAACGAGGACTTTCACACCCGATCGTCTGGCTCACATAATACGTTGTACTCCCGATGGTAGCGGTTGATGGTGTAGGCGCCGTGGTGCTGCCGGTACCACCTGTTGCCGATGTATACCACAGCAGATTAGAACCGGTAGCCTGCAACGGAACCGCCACCGCATTTTGACAATAATTTACCGGGCTGGTAGCCGTAGGCAAGGCCGTGGCACAGGCCGGGATGCTCACATATAGGTGATATTCTCCCGGCTGCAGGGTTATGGTTTGCGCCGTTGCTGTTAAATTAAAATTGCTGCCGGTTACACCATTCACACCGGTTCCTGCTCCATTACTGATATAATTTGTCCAGTCGCCGGTAGTTTGAAAAGTTATCGACTTTTACTAAACCGGTATTAAAATCGTAAGTAAAACTGGTATTGTTAAATATGGCCGGGTTATCCAACCGCAACTGAATAATACTTTTGTACGCATTATATAAATGCACCCTTTCCGGCACCAGCATATATTCCCAATGCGGTGGTTTATTAGCTACATTAGATCCGCCGAAATTTAACGGAATATCATATCCCCTTTCTCCAAACTGCCAGATCATTTTAGGACCGGGCACCGTAAAGAAAACAGTGGCAGCGGCTTCCTGCCGGGCTAATGCCGTATTTAAATTTCTTACATTGTAGCCACCGGAAGAATTTCCGAAAGTCAGGTTTTTGTACATCAGCCTTTCTTCATCGTGGCTTTCCATATACCCAACTTCGGCAGGGTTATTGAAATTTTTAAGTGGATTGCTATATACGATCGCCGAAATATCCGAATTGGACACAAAGCCCATTGTACATTGATTATACGTAGCGTTATTATTACCCCATAACATAAAACCATGCGCCGCATATTCCTGTTCTTCCTGGCTGGGATTGGTTCCTAAAAATTCGATGATCATGTACGTTCCCGGATGCGAGGGTACCGTACCATCGTAGTACCTTTTTAGGTTGGCCACCCGTGTTGGGTCATAGTTCTCAACCGTAGTGGTATTGGTAACTGTTTGGGTAAACCCTTTACCCAGATCAAGCCGGTAACCATCAACCCGGTATTCGTCTATCCAAAAATTCAGCGACCGCTGCACCAAATATTGCGTAGGAATGGCGGTGTGATTAAAATCATTAAAGACGCTGTAAGGATGTGGTGCTGTTACATTTAACCAGGGATTGTTGGCTGCCGGCCGGTTATTGGCGGCATCCCAGTACATTTTCGCCTGGGGCGCATTGCCTGTACAGTGATTGTAAACAACATCCAGGATAACAGCGATGCCGTTAAGGTGGCATTTGTCGATAAATTCTTTTAATTTATTTTTTGTTCCGTAATACTTATCCGGCGCAAAATAAAAGGACGGGTTATATCCCCAGCTTTCATTTCCGTCGAATTCATTTACCGGCATTAATTCGATCGTGTTGATCCCGATATTCTTTAAATAGGGCAATGAATCAATTAAAGATTGGTAACTGTGTTCTGCCGTAAAATCCCTGATCAATAATTCATAAACCATCAGGTTTCGCTTGTCGGGCTTTACAAAATTATTCACCTGCCAGGTATACTGGGGCTCCGCTGTTTGGATGATGCCTACCAGGCCGGTGGTTAAGCCCGTTGGATATGGCTTCAGGTTGGGATACGTTATGGGCGTGATGTATTGGTCATTATCGGGGTCCAGTACTTTTTGCGTATACGGATCCGTTGTTATTATCGAATTATCGACTAAATATTGAAACCCATATTCAACGCCTGGTGTAAGGCCGGTTATGGTCAACCAAAAATAATTACCATCCGGCGTTTTGTTCATTTGGTAGCTGCACTGGCTGGTCCAGTTCGAAAAATCACCAATAGCCAATACCGTGTTTTTACCCGGTGCAAATAGTACCAGCGTAACCTGCGTATTATTTGGATTATAATTTATCCCTTCCACTACACCGGCGGGTAATGCCGCAATATTGGTGGTGGGGGGAATGTAAAAACTAAATGAATCTTTAACCGTAATGGTGCCATTATTGCCCTCCAGGAAAACCTGGTGCGTACATGCCGTTGCAATGGTTGGATTAGCCGAAATGGTATTAGCGCCAGCCGCCGTGTTGATCGGAGCGCCATCCAGTTTTAACGTCAGGTTGGAATTGGCTGACGCCACACCGGTAATATTGATATTGCCGCCAGTAACTACAGACAAGGGTTCTATCCAGGGAATATACCTCGGTTCAAATGGGGGCAGGTTCAAACGTACCGCATATTCCGACGATCCATAAACAGGAATATACATATCGCTGTTATCAACATTAACCTGTTTTAAACTGCCTGTTGCGTTGCGGAAAATGACGCAAACTTTCCGGATGGTTTCGGCGCCCGGAACGGCCAGGTAACTTCGTATATTCGTAATCGTGTATTGGTACTTATTACCACCAAGCGGCGTTGCTTTAGCAGCCGGATCGGTTGATCCCCAGGTAAATTTTACATAACGCCAGTCACCGGGACCGGTACTTAAATTGGTTATAACACCGATGTGTACATATACATTGTTTGAATTACCGCCTTCGAAATTCAACAGGCCCTGGTTGCCTTTATTGCAATCAACCGTAAAACTTAATGTAGCATTATCAATTGGGAACTCCGGGGACCAACTTAACAATCTCTGCGCCTGAACAGAAAATCCGATACATAATATAATAATTAAAAAGAGACTTTTTTTCACGCAGCAGGCAATTTAATGTGTAAAATAAACACATTATTGGTAAACCAGCAAAAAAAATCCAGATTGAATAGAAATTCGTACTATTTCAGTAGCTCAAAAACAGCCGAAGTATAGGTTTCCAGTTTGAGTTCCTTTATATCATTGATGGTACCGGTAAGTACATTCTTCATTTTCGAAAACCCTCGGATTCTTTCTCTAAATCTTTCAAAAACAACTGTTTTGCTGTCTTTGGCTGTGTTCATAACAACCATTATGGTTTGCTTATCATCATACCTGAAGTATACATAAACACCATCCTGTGGCGTAAACTGCATCATTTTTCCCGATGTTATAGCAGATGAATTTTTACGAAAATTGGCCAGGGTAGAAATATGGTTCCAAATTTCTTTTTCTTTAACGGTTCTCCCTTCATCTGTAAATTTATTAACATGATCTTGGGTCCAGCCGCCCGGGAAATCCTGGCGAACGTAACCGTCGCTTGGGCTTGTAAAGCCCGTCAGGCCCAATTCGCCGCCATAATAAAATTGTGGTATACCGCGGCAGGTTAACAACCAGTTAATGGCCGATTTGTATTTTTCTACATCTTCCCCAACCACCGAAAAAAACCTGGCCATATCATGGTTATCCAAAAAGATCACGTTGCGCATAGGATCTTTGTATACAAAATCCTGAGCCAGTATGGTATACAATTTATTTACGCCATCTGTCCAGCCAAAATCCTTGGTCATCGCATCGGTAATTCCCCAAAGGGTTTGAAAATCGGTCACCGCCTGCAGGTTGCTTTTATAAGGAATAGTATAATTGTTTTGTGCAAAATAGCTTTGGTTGGGCACGCCATGTACCCAGGTTTCGCCAAACAAGGTAAGTCTGGGATACTCGTTTTCGAGGGCTTTATTACAGCGGTTCATAAATTCCAGGTCGTTGTACGCATAGGTATCAATGCGCCAACCATCGATTCCAAATTCTTCCACAGTCCAGATCGCATGTTGAATTAAAAAATTGGCAACAAAAGAATTGTTCTGATTCAAATCGGGCATCTGTGTTACAAACCAGCCATCAGCCATAACTTTAAAATCAGCTTTGCTGGCATAGGGATCAAACAGTACCTGATCTTTGTAACTGGTATGTGTGAATGCCGGCCATTGATGCAGCCAATCTTTCATCGGCGGATCTAAAACGGTAATATGTTTTATCCCAACATGATTATATACGGCATCCTGGATGATCTTCATCCCCTTTTTATGGACTGCGTCAATCAAATTTTGGTAAGCTATATCTCCCCCCAACCTCGGATCAACTTTGTAATGATTGGTAAATGCGTATCCATGCTCCGTACGGTTGTCCATATCATTTTCAATCACGGGGTTCAGCCACAAAGTGGTAACTCCCAACGATTGCAAATAATCCAGGTGATTTTGAATGCCTTTGAGATCGCCGCCATGGCGATTGAAAACCGTATCCCTGTTTAAGGATTGATCCCGCATGCCGGGTACCCGATCGTTGCTTTCATCGCCATTACTGAAACGGTCGGGCATGATGAGGTACATAAAATCTTTTGAGGTTACCCCTTTCGCAAAATCTGTCCCATTTCCCTTACGACGGGCCTTTAACTCAAAAGGTATATCGAAGGGCGAGGACGCTTTATTAACCTTAATTTTTACAATACCCGGTTTTGCTGTTGGCGAAATATTGAAGTCGATAAAAACATAATTGGTATTTTCTACCTTTTGAACTTTTATGATCTTTACACCGGGATAATTGATTGTAAATCCACCGGCAGCATTGGCAATAGCATCACCGTGTATCATTACCTGCACTGTATTCCACTTCATACCCGTCCACCAGTTAGACGGATAACAACTGTATTGGTTGCCCTGAGCAAAAACAAACCCTGTACCCGCCAGTATCAAAATCAATAAATATAATTTCTTCATAACCGCTTATTTTAGACTGCTGTTTTTTCATCAGTTTTATCGATAACCATAAAATTCATCAGGCCCCCGATCATCATGGATACACCACCAATTACCAAGGCGTAAATACTCTCACCGGCAAACAGATTTTTCACAAAGAAACCCAGTATGGCCGCCGACAATATCTGCGGGATCACAATAAAGAAATTAAAAACACCCATATAAAATCCCATTTTCTTCGCCGGCAATGCACCTGAAAGAATGGCGTATGGCATGGTTAAGGTTGATGCCCAGGCCAGGCCAACACCGATCATGGGTACCAATAACATGTTTGGTGTTTTAATGAACAACATGGAAACCAGGCCCGCACCGCCGATCAGCAGGCAGAGCATATGGGTGTACTTTCGTCCTATTTTTTTGGCCAGCATTGGTAATAGAAATGCAGCGATGGCCGATACGCCGTTGTACACCATAAACATCACCCCTACCCAATCGCCGGCGTCCTGAAATATTTTTGAATCTTTATCCGTGGTGCCAAATGTATTCATGGCAATACCCGATGTAGTATATATCCACATGGCAAAAAAAGCGACCCAGGTAAAAAATTGTACAATGGCCAGTTGCAACATGGTTTTGGGCATATTAAAAATGCCGGATGTTATTTCCTTAAACCCATTTAAGAATCCTTTGGTTTCTGCTTTTTCTGCCTCCCAGGTTTCCATATTTTCGGGAGGATATTCCTCGGTGGTAAAAATGGTCCACAACACCGAAACCAGGAATACCACAGCACCGATATAAAAAGAATATTTAACAGAATCGCTGATCACCCCGGGTGCCGCCGTATTACTGATGTTCAGATAGTTTGTGAAAAAATAGGGCAATAAAGAAGCTATAACTGCACCCAGCCCTATAAAAAATGTTTGCGCGGCAAAACCGGCTGTACGCTGCGAAGTTGGCAATTTGTCGCCAACAAAAGCCCGGAAAGGTTCCATGGAAATATTGATGGAAGCATCCAATACCCATAACAGGGTGGCGGCCATCCATAGTACGCTGGACTGTGGCATTAAAAACAGCGCAAGCGCCGAAAGCAGGGCACCGATAAAAAAATAGGGCCGCCTTCTTCCCCATCTTGGATGCCAGGTGCGGTCACTTAAATAACCAATAACCGGTTGAACCAGCAAACCCGTCATGGGTGCCGCGATCCACAGAAACCCGATCTTGTCAATTTCGGCTCCAAGCGTTTCAAAAATTCTCGACACGTTGGCATTTTGTAAAGCAAATCCAAATTGGATACCAAAGAAACCAACACTCATATTCATGATCTGCTTTACAGATAAACGTGGTTTATTTTCTGTTGGCTGTTGAAGTACTTTGTCAACAGATTGATTTTGCGGCATGGCAATCGTTTTAGTAATGATAGCAATTGTGTATAAAATACACTTTGCTAAAAATACAATAAAATATTACCCGGCAAAAAAAAATATAATGAACGGCTATTTGTTTAAGGGCGGACTTCGTTATAATCATACACGATATAGCCCCAGGGTTCTATACTGAATGGATGGTTCACATCAACTTTTTCCTTTACACCCATGAAAACATTCAGTGGTTCACCATCAACAGATGCATCGCTGATGGTGAATTTTTGCGGTTGTTTAGATAAATTCAGTATAACAACTACTTGATGTCCGTCTTTTTCTCTTTGATAAGCAAAGATTGCTCCGTCGGCAGAACTGATCAACCTTTTATACGTAGCGTCGGCCGCCAAACCTGCATTGGATTTACGCAAGCTGAGCAGCGTTTTATAAAACGGGGCCAGATCCATTTCACCGGCCCAGGGAATGGTGTCTTTTACAAAAAACTTTAGTCGCTTTTTGTTCATGTCTTCCTGTCCGTTATAAATCAGTGGTACACTCTGGTACATGGTTTGACATAATACGGCAAAGGCTTTGTAAGCCTCCCCATACTTTTCAAACTCGGTACCATTCCAACTGTTCTCATCATGATTGGATGTGAAGTACACCCTGATGGCATCCTTTGGGAAGCGGGTAATGTCTACATTCAAGGCAGAGTCAAATTGCGACAATGATTTTTCACCAGCGTATAATTCTTTCATCCGGTGCATATTGCCCCAGGCATAGGTTGCATCAAAGCCCGCTTCATGCAATTCGGGCTTTTCGCCTTCCGCAAGCATGAATACCTGTTTAACTTTTTTTAACGCAGTAATACAGTCCTTCCAGAAATCAGCCGGCACTTCCTCGGCCACATCACACCTGAATCCGTCGATATCCGTTTCTGTTAACCAGAATTTCATCGCGGCGACCATACTGTCCCGTAACTCCCTATTGTTGTAATCGAGTTTACGAACATCTGTCCAATCGAACGGTGCAATAAAATTCCCGGTAGAATCCTTTGCATAAAATTGCGGATGGGTTTTTATCCACCCATTGTCAGGAGCCGAATGATTAGCCACCCAATCCGTGATCACTTTAAATCCCAGGGCATGCGCCTTTTTTACAAAAGCTTTCCAGTCGTCCATGGTTCCATAATCGGGATTAAAGCCTTTATAGTCTTTAACTGCGTAGTAGCTGCCCAGATCCGCTTCGGTCATTTTTCTGCCTTCCAGTCCAATGGGCGTAATGGGCATGAACCAAAGTACGTCAACACCCATATCCTTTAATCGGGGTAAGGCTTTTTCAAAGGCTGTAATGGTTCCCTCCTTTGTAAACTGGCGAAGATTCACTTCGTAAATATTGGTTTGTGCACTCCAGGCCGGATGCCCACCATCTTCTACAATGGTTTTCTCATTTTTTTGTTCGTTACAACCTACTGTAAATACTAACGCAAGAAATACGAAATGGTGAGACAATTTATTTTTCATACAGCCGATTTTTGCGAAAGATAATAAATTATGTTACTCAAATAAATCAATGTGTACGATTGTGCATGAATATACAGTTCTCTGGATAACGGCATTAAACAAAATTTAATCCCAGGCCAGACCAATCGTTATACACGATCTTACCGAAATCGAATTGAACACCTTTCGCCGAATCTTCTGCCAAAAGCAATGGCCCGTCCATATCTACATAATCGAGCATGGGCGCCAGTTGCGCAATAGCGGCCGTACCGATCGAACTTTCATTCATACAACCCACCATAACTTTCAGGCCCAATTCCTTTGCCCGGCTTATCATTCTACGTGCGGGTGTGATACCACTGCATTTAGTGAGCTTAATATTGATGCCATGAAAATGATGCAGGCATTTCTCCACATCGGCTTCGGCTACACAGCTTTCATCAGCAATCAACGGCAAAGTTGATCTTTCAAATAAAACCTTCATCCCCTCCCAATCATCTTTTGCCAAAGGTTGTTCTATAAACTCCACGCCCAAATCTTTTAAAACGGGAATTTTCTGTAACGCCTGTTCCAGGGTCCAGCCCGCATTGGCGTCCACCCGCAATATCGCATCAGTATGTTTGCGCAATTCGGCTACCCTTTCCAGATCGCCTTCCACGCCCACTTTAATTTTATAAATGGGCCAGGGTTTCTCTTTCAATCTGGCAACCATATTTTCAACAGTATCGATGGCGATGGTATAATCGGTTAATGGCGCCGCTGTTATATCCAGAGCCCACAAATCGTGTAATTGCTTTTTCTTGAGCTTACCGTAGATATCCCAACCGGCCATATCCAATGCACAAACCAAAAACGGATTGGCCGGAAACAAATGATGCAGGTAATGCCAATACCTTTCGGGATCGGAGAAGGCAAATTTTTCGACGAATATTTTTTTTCGCTCGAGGTCTTCCACCATTTTTTCTACCGTAATATCGTAGTAGCTGATGGCCGGTGCTTCGCCGTATCCTTTGATGCCCATAAAATCCAGTTCAACAACCAGGCTGGGTTGATGCGTTTTGGTTCCTTTTGAAATAGTGAAGGGATGGCGGAATGGAAGGTTGTATATTTTGTACCGGACTTTCATAGTTGCGCGTTTGTGTTTCAGCCTGTCATGTAATTTCCTGAATTTACGATGAAAAAAACCTCCCTTGTTTTACAACAGATGTCTCGTACCTCGCCATGACAGGACTACTCATCGCCCGCTTTTTTCGATATAACTTTTCAGTTCCGCATTGAAACTGTCTTCCTTCAACAGGTCTTCGAGGCAAATATGCATTCTGTAATTCCAGTAATGCTCGGCTTCTGCAGGATTATTGATTCTTTCTTCATTGGGATCCTCACGGCGGATCTCTCCATCCATACCCATCAGGTCCTGTAACTGAAAAATACTCCACATCGCCGGCGAATACAGGTGTTGCAGTATAATTTCCTTATTGATCCAGGGCTCACAATAAACCGGTGGCTCCCCCTCCTGCCCCATCAACTGCTTATAAAAATGTTTTATTTTGAAATTATCTTCTTCCCACCAGCCACGTACGGTACTCATGTCGTGTGTAGATGGTGAAACCACGCTCAAATACGGTGCATCTTTGGGATGAAAAAATTCGAAACCTGTCTTCTTGGGCATTCGTTGAATCTCCAGGCTCAAAATACCCAGTTGTTCCATTACCTCCGGAACACATTGCGGCACCATGCCCAGGTCTTCGCCACATACCAGCATATTGGTATTGCTTTTGAGCCCGGGCAGTTTTTTCATCGCTTCTTTTTTCCAAAGATCTTCCTGGCGATGATAAAAATAATCGATGTACAAAGCCCGCAATTCTTTTTGAGAATGGCTATCCAGATTTTTGAAAGAGAAAGTTTCTTCCATGGAAATCCGGAAATGAAATTCCTGACCGCTTGAATTTTCAACTTCAAAAAAAATCACGTTCGCGATCAGATCGTACAGTCCCTGTTTAACTTTGTTATCAAAAACGGTATCGGTTTTAAAAAAGGTCTCTACCTGCCGCTGGGTTTTGAATTTCTCCTTTAGTTTATATCCGTTGAAAAAATGTTTTTTAACGGCATCTTTCCGGTCGGCAAATATTTCTATCAGAATAGAATCGGTAATATAAGGTTCGGTATACCGGCTTCGTTCGAATGATATCTTTTTAGCAAACAACTCATTGATGGAAACCGGAATTGCCGGTACAAACCGCCCCAGGATACCTTCAACAGCATGAGCAGGTATGCTCCATATCCTGAAAAATCCCAGTATATGATCGATGCGGAAGGCATCGAAATAGTTACTCATCTGATCAAATCTTTTTCGCCACCAGGTAAAATTATCCTGCTGCATAGCATCCCAGTTATAGGTGGGAAAGCCCCAGTTTTGCCCTTTTGCTGTAAACGCATCCGGCGGCGCACCGGCCTGTTCGTTCATATGGTACAAATCAGGTTCCACCCAGGCATCGGCACTGTTTCGGCAAATACCAATGGGAATATCGCCCTTAATGACCACCCCGTTCCTATGTGCATAATCAGTTGCCGTTTTTAACTGCAGGTGCAAATGGTATTGCGTAAAATAATGCAGGGCTATTTCGTCGTAATGTTTTTCGAGTGGACTAACCAGCTGCTGAATTTCACTCTCATGAAAAACGGCATTGGTTTTCCAGGTATTGAAATCGGCGGTTTTATATTTGTCTCTCAAATAAGAAAAAGCGGCGTACGGTTCAAGCCAGTGACGGTTCAGTTCGAAAAAACTCATAAAAGAAAGATCATCCCGGAAACTGTTTTTTTGCAACTGGTACAATTCCCGTATGGCGGCCAATTTTACTTTCATCACCTCCTCATAGTCGAGTTTGGGAAGTTTATTCAGTTGTTTCTGTTTGGCCGAAAGGGCTTTCACCACCGAAACATGCGCAGTACCGGCCACGGTTTCGAGATTGATGAGCATGGGATGCAGCGCAAATGCCGATATAGCCGAATAGGGGTACGAGTCTTTCCAGGTAAACGTTGCTGTAGTATCATTCACGGGCAGCAACTGTATCATTTTAATCCCCGTATTTTTTGCCCAGTTTATGAGCAGCTTCAGATCGGTGAATTCACCGGTACCAAAACTTTTGTTGCTGCGCAGGCTGAACACCGGAATAGCCACACCGGCAGCTTTCCAGTTTACATTATTCAATTTTGCAAAACCATCGTGAACAACCGTAAATACATCTTTACCGTCTTCATTTAACAATATCCGGTTACTGCCCTCTTCAAACCGCACGAACTTTTTGTCGGTGATGTTGTAAATTCCATATTTGTACATAACCGGAAAAACAATATTGGCTAAGTTGACGCGGATTGTCCACCAGGTATCACATTTTGTAAGCAACAAAACGTTCTCCTTATCCCAGTCGTTTAACACAGCCGACGATCCGCTTAAACAAATAACCTCATCCTCTTTCAGTAACGGGGCCTTGATGTTGAATTCATGAGTAGCGGGCTTTACCGTCTTTTTTGCCGGAAGTTTTTTTTCTGCTTTTCGTTTCAATAATACATCGGTAAACGGCGACGTAAAAAAAGCATTTTCAAATTCGCCGGCAAAATTCCAAAAATCATACAAAACGATCCTGGAAGCGTTGATGCTGCCTAAGTCCACGATACGGTCGTCGCCAAATTCGGCAATCATTTCACCCACTGCCGGCTGCAATAGGTATTTATAGCAAATAGGTTGTGTGAACTCTTTTTCGGCAACTTCAATACTGCCATGCCAAAGTTGATCGTTAAGATAGGTTAAAGCAAAGGCCTTTGTATAATCGCCATCGCCCAATGTGGGTATATTACCGGAAACATGAAGGGTTTGACCAAATTTGGTCGAATATCTTAAATAAAAATGTAAAATCATCCAAAAGGGTTAAGAATCGGCAATATACCACTTTACCGAAAAATATTAAACATCAAATCTAAAAATTACGGTCAATAAAAAACTTCTGCCCTATATTTGCAAAAAATTAATGATGGAAACAACCAAAAAGAAGACCGGCTTATACTGGATTTTATTTTTACTCTCTGTTGCTGTTTTTTTCGGCGTTTTATTTTCGCCCGTGGGCAATTATTGCAGTATGGTTTTGCCTTTTAACTGTACGCTTTTAGCCATGGCGCTTGATTTGATGTAATCGCCTGCCATTGATATTTGCCCGCCATTCGCATACCAACGAATGGCTTTTATTTAATTTGCCTGAATAAAATCGGGCCGGCTGATGAAATTTCGGTTGAACGGGAAACGGATATTGCTGCTCAACTCTACCTGCCAGGGTTTCATATCCCCGTTTGTTCTGGGAAAATAATAGCCCTTGAGTTCAATGGTTCCAAATACCATGTTTTCGTTTCGGGTTCTTATACCCCCGCCAATAGCGGTAAACAGATCGATCTTTTCCAAACCCTGTTTGGACGGCTTAAGCAAAACAGCATCCACTAATAAAAAAGGGGCAAACCGAAAGCCCAGGATTTTAGTCATATTGTAAAACACCGTTTCCCCTTTTACCGTCGCCCTTAAATCTGAACTCAGGGTTCCATTACTGAAATACGGCAAACCGAATTCGCTGTTTAAAAACAAAGGCGTATTAAAAACCGGATTTACCTGCGAGGTAATACCTGTGTTTACAAAAATACGGTTGTACCATTTTTTGCTTAATTTTCGTAACCGGGTAAAATGATCTACTTCAAACAGCAGGTCTACATCTTCAAATCGCTTTCGATTAAAGTATCCGCCTACCCTAAACGTGTAACTGCTGTAAAACCCTTTTTGGCTGAAATTGGAAAACGCCACATCAATACCAGTATAAGGCCTGCCAATGTTTCGCCTTTTTATAAAGCCAGCCGTAGCCGCTATACTAAAGCCTTCCGGAATATCTTCACTACGTCCAAATCCATATAGAAAACTCGATTTATAAAACGACTGGCGAAAAATATTGAAAGAAGCCAACCCGCCGGTGAAATCGGTAAAACGATAGTCGAAACTATCTACATATTTTGCCGGCACCTTTAAAAAATGCTGTTTAATGCCCCTGATGGCAATGAACTGATGAATTTGTATAAGCCTGTTCTCCAGTAAAGCCCGTTTATTCCCCAGGCTATAGCCAAACCAGGCATCCAAATTGTAGAGCTGATATTTTATGCCGCTTTCATACAGCGTATCAGCGTATACGTTCCGGGTACGTTGATACGACCATTCCAAAGCCCCGGTACTGGGCTTATAAGCCGTAACCAGCGGTTTTTCCAATCTGGCATAAACAATTGTTTCCTGGTTACGGCCACTGGTAAACGCAAAATCGTAATCCCGGTAACCTGATACAAAATCAACAAAACTGCCACCAATGTTGCGTTTAATAAATTCACCGCCGATACCTGTATTGGGCGATCGCGGATTTTCATAATAGCCGTTTACCGACACCCGGTCACCGGTACCTAATAAATTTTCCTCCCGGAGTTGAAACCGGCCATTATCCGGGCTGCTTATTGACAGATTAAGACCGATAGAAAAAACATCCTTGGTGATGACGAGCACATCAACCGAATCGTTACTGCTTTCTGTAAATTCAACCAATATCCTGGCATCTTTGATATACTCCAAAGTTCTCAAATACCGCTCATTGTCGGCCAGCAGATAAGGCGAAAGCCTTTCTCCTTCTTTAAAAAAAAGATTTTTTTGTATTACTTTATCCAGGGTTTTTTTGTGAAATGTTGTGGCCAGTTTTGTTCCCAGGTTTTTTTCAATCCGGTTGGTGTCATAAATATCGTGTTCGAAATCCACCCGGAGTGTTTCTATCATTCGGATAATTTTTCCGTGGTATTTCAGAAATGGGTTTGAAATTCTGACCGGGGTTTCATCAGGAGGTGAAGTGGAAATGCTTCGGCCAAAGCGCCCCAGCAAACCTTTCTTTTTAGCCAAAAAAAAAGTATCGGAATTTTCCGTTTTTTTCTGGGCAATAATATCTTCTCCGATCGCTAAAAAGGCAACAAACAGAACAAACATATAAACCCCCTTCTTGTTCATCGATAAATATAAATGGCAGGCCTAATTTAATCCACAAAGATATTGAATTGCACGGTACCCATTGTTAAAGGGGTTGAATCGCCAGATTTTAAAAAAGCCGGCAGCGCTGCCTGTTGAATTAATTCGGAGGATTTACCGGCCGTTGGCACGAGTTCAGATACGGAAAAGGTACTACGGCGGAAAAAGTCACTGATTGCTTTTGCCTTCGGCTCAAGGGAAATTAACCGAGGTTGAGTTTTCACCATTTTTTAAATTCCCGAAACAATCCGGGCAGATTTAAAGGCATCAGTGAACCCGTTATCAAGGCATATTTAGTTTTGTACAGGGGATGCGAAAACCCGTGCCAGTGGGATGTAACAGCCGACAGAAATTCTATTCCTGAATAGGTCAACCAAGCCCGATACTTAATTAATTATCCACGCCCAGGTATTTTTTTTCAATGGCATCTGCGCGGTTGGCTACTTCATGCACCACATCCAGAAAAGCCTGTTTGTTTTGTGATGCCAGCTCCACGGGGAAAACGCTTTGCACATACACGCCCTCTAATTGGGTACCGTCTGCTTTGGTATAGGGCTTGATGCACACACAACTCATATTACAAAAGTCGGCTTCACGCAACAGCTGCATGGCGTTGAGTTTATCACTAAAATCGGCAATAAAGCTGCGGATATACAGGTATTCTTTTTCAACCAGGGTTGCTTCACCCAGATACACGAATTGCATCCTCGTGCTGCCATCGTTATATACCAGGGGATAATCCCAAACGTAAGTGTTCTCATTCAACAGTTTAATGTTGTAGCCTTTAGCGAAATTATCGGCCAGTAATGCGGGAATGTGTTTCATCTGTTTATATTTATTTGTTTTTAATCGGTCCGGAACCTGACCGATGTCGGGCAGGTTCGCTATGATACTCATTTTGATCTCGTCAACAATTTGTCATGGCTCATTTCATTGACAGGCAGGTTTATTTGATCTATGATGAATTATAATTTTTAAAGCCAATAGCCGTTCTCTTATTTTTTTCGATCTCCTGCAACTGGGCCACGTCTTCAAGTGATACCTGCTGCATAGCTTCCCGGGTTCGTTGTTCCCTGGCCATAGCAGCCATCCGCAGATTTTGTTTAACTACGATAGCGTCTACTGCTTGTCGTACAAAACGTGCATTACCAAAAAACTTATCCCTGTTTTCATACGCCCGTTGAAGGTAGCCCGACAGGTGCATTCCTGCCTCAGGTTGTAACGCCAGCTCGTGCAGGGCCAGCAGTTTTTCGGCTATCATAAATAGTTCTTCAAAGCTGTAATCAGGCAGGGAATAAGTGACGTCGAAACGGGATTGCAGCCCCGGATTGGAACGTACAAACTCATTCATATTGTCGGGATAACCGGCCGCAATAACAGCAAACTTTCCTCTATGATCTTCCATCATTTTCAGCAACGTTTCAATGGCTTCACTGCCAAAATCATTATCCCCATTTTCCGAAAGTGAATAGGCCTCGTCAATGAACAATACACCACCCATCGCCTGGTTAATAGCTTCAGCAGTTTTTAATGCTGTTTGTCCTACATAGGCTGCCACTAAATTTTGGCGGTCTACTTCTACCAGATGGCCCCGCTCCAACAAGCCAAGGGCTTTATAAATTTTGCCAAGCAACCTCGCCAAAGTGGTTTTTCCCGTGCCGGGATTGCCGGTAAGCAGGGCGTGCAGCGAAAATTTATTCAATATATCTTTACCTGTTTCGGCATAATAGCGCACCAGGGTTACCTTGTCGCGAACTTCCTGTTTTATTTGCTGCAGTCCCACCATATTGTCCAACTGTTGCAGCGCCTCGTCAAGCTCCGCCTGGTTGATCATCAGTTCCAGTTTGTTTTTATGTTCTTCTTCAAATACCTTCAGGAGGTCTTCCAGCTCTATTTTGCTCAGCTCTTCCGGTGACAGGTTTTCCAGGTTAGGCTGTTTCAACAGGCGAATACCCATGAATCGTTTTGCTTCATCAATGATGCCAAATACCAGGCGCCCGTTGCCAAAATTCCTGTCGCGGCTACGGTACAGGTTGGTAAGCCTTTTGCTGAGTTCAGCTTCTGCTTCAGTACTTAGTGTGGCTTCTTCTTTTTGAAGGGCTACCTGCGCAATTTGCATCAGCTCGGCGGGCAGGTAGTCGTCAAAATGAAACCGCTGACTGAACCTTGATTTCAATCCGGGATTGGAATTCAAGAAACTATTCACCTCGTCGGGATAGCCCGCGCCAATGATCGCAATATTGCCGGGTCCATCGCTCATTTCTTTAAGAATAATTTCAATGGCTTCTGCGCCAAAATCTTTGGAATCGCCACCCCTTGCCAGCGCATACACTTCATCGAGGAAAAGGATACCACCTCTTGCTTTATCGATCATCGCTTTCACTTTAGGGGCAGTGTGGCCAATAAACTCCCCAATCAGGTCAGCCCGGGTAGCTTCTACAACATGACCTTTGCTGAGCAGGCCCATCGCTTTGTATATTTTACCAAGCAGGCGCACAACGGTCGTTTTTCCGGTGCCGGGGTTGCCGGTAAAAACGCTGTGAATGCCAATTTGCCCATCATCGGCAAATCCTTTTTCAATGCGTAGTTTATTGAACTTTAGATATTCAATGTTTTCGGTAATGCTCTTTTTCACGCTGATCATACCCACCAGCTTATCCAGTTCCGAAAGTGCAGCTTCCAGGCTATCTTCCTGCTTTTCTATGAGGGTCTTTTTCAAAAGGTTTACAGCAGATTGATCTATTTGCTGTAAAGCACCTGCCTCTTCCGAATCGCCGACTGCAAATTGTGCCGACGCAATCGTTACATCCATAAAATTGACATAGAGCATGTAGGTTCCGTTTTTCCAATAACCAGGATCGGCGTCGCCATAACTGAAGCGGAAATATTCGATCGGCGGAGAAGGATTGGCCGCAAACGAAGAGTCGTACTTTGCGCAGGCTGCCACAAATCCATTCGACACGTCAATAATGTTCAGCTTGATTTCCAGGCTTTTGCTATCGGTGAATTTTCTTTTTAACGACAATTCAACCCCCAGGTATTGCGTTTCCGCTCCATGCAACTGACTTACATATCGGTAACCTTCTTTGGTTTCCCGGTAATCGGAATAGCTCGGAAAAATCTTTACTTCCAATAGTTCAAAATAGGGATTCTCTTCCTCACTTACTACGCCAAGTTTATCAATAATGATCGTTTTGGAAAGTACCAGTGTATCGTTGATGAGGATCTCCCAAAGGTATTGGTCGGCTAACCAATAGTCTCCGGTTCCGGTACCCCAGGAGTTGGAGGCTACGGTTGAAATTTGACTAGCCTGAAAGTTAATGGTTTGGTCGGCGGAATACATTTCCTTCCGTGTAGTGAGTGCTGTGCAGCGTACTTTCAGGGTAACGCTGCTGTTTTGTTTTTGATACAGCAGGTTGATCAATTCAATATCCCAATACAGGTATTTGATCTCTCCTGCTTCAAACCGTGTACGATATTTGTTGATGGATGGTTTGTGTTTATAAAAGGCCTGCCTGGCAAAAACTGTATATCTTTTACGAGGCAGGTAGGCTGTGTGTTTGCCGCCGGGGCTGGTGTATCAGTTGACATGGTTCGACACGGTGAAATTTTTTAAAGCAAAAAAAAAATTCAAAACCATTTTAAGTTTGAATTTTTAAGAATTAAAGTTCAATAAATATACAAATAAATCTGAATCTGGTATTTTAAGCACCCCGGTTTAAAAAAAAAGCCGTTCATTACTGAACGGCTTTCGATTTATATTTCGCTTTTTATTTCACTTCCTCAAAAGGCACATCCTCCACTTTACTATCACTTGGTTCGCCCTGTGGTTCTCCATTAGCACCTGCGTCAGGTCCGGAAGTTCCGTCAGCACCTGAAGCCCCATCTTGCGTGGCCTTATACATATCTTCACTCGCCGCCGTCCAGGCTGCATTCATCTCGGTCATGGCAGCTTCAATCTGATCCAGATCCTGTGCCTTATGCGCTTCTTTTAATTTGGTTAAAGAAGATTCAATGGCGCCTTTTTTATCATCGGGGATCTTGTCGCCATATTCCTTCAGTTGTTTTTCTGTCTGGAAAATCAAACTATCGGCCGCATTGATCTTTTCAACTTTTTCTTTTTCTTTTTTATCGCTCTCCTCATTCATCTTGGCGTCGTTCTTCATCTTTTCAATTTCTTCCTTGCTCAAACCGCTTCCACTTTCGATGCGGATCTTTTGTTCCTTGCCAGTGCCTTTATCCTTGGCCGATACATGTAAAATACCATTGGCATCTATATCAAAAGTTACTTCGATCTGCGGCACACCACGTGGTGCCGGCGGAATACCATCCAGGTTAAAAATACCCAGGTTCTTATTATCCTTGGCCATCGATCTTTCACCCTGCAACACATTGATCTGTACACCGGGTTGGTTATCGGAATAGGTAGAGAATATCTGTGATTTTTTAGACGGTATAGTGGTATTGGATTCAATCAGCGGGGTCATTACGCCACCAGCCGTTTCGATACCCAATGTAAGCGGGGTAACATCCAGCAACAACACATCTTTAATATCGCCGCTTAAAACCGCACCTTGAATGGCTGCACCAATGGCTACCACCTCATCGGGGTTAACGCCACGGTTTGGTTTTTTACCAAAGAATTTTTCAACAAGTTCCAGCACTTTAGGAATACGGCTGCTACCGCCCACCATAATCACTTCATCAATGTCGGCTTTATCAATACCAGAATCTTTCAATGCCTGCTCGCATGGTTTTAAGCAACGCTCAAACAAATTATCAGCCAGTGATTCAAATTTTGCCCGGGTTAGTTTTTTAACTAAGTGCTTAGGTACCCCATCCACTGCGGTAACATAGGGCAGGTTAATTTCAGTTTCAGTTGAAGAAGACAATTCAACTTTTGCTTTTTCTGCAGCTTCTTTCAAACGTTGCAGGGCCATTGGGTCCTTGCGCAGATCGATCGCTTCATCGGCTTTAAATTCGTCGGCCAGCCAATCCATAATCACTTTATCAAAATCATCACCTCCCAGGTGGGTATCACCATTGGTAGATTTTACTTCAAATACACCATCTCCCAATTCCAATACAGATATATCAAATGTTCCTCCTCCGAGGTCAAACACGGCAATTTTTTGGTCTTTGCCTCCTTTGTCTAACCCGTATGCCAAAGCAGCCGCAGTTGGTTCATTCACCACACGCCGAACATTTAATCCGGCTATTTCACCGGCTTCTTTGGTTGCCTGGCGCTGTGCATCATTAAAATAAGCCGGTACGGTTATTACCGCGTCGGTTACTTCGGCACCCAGGTAATCTTCGGCCGTTTTCTTCATTTTCTGCAAAACCATTGCACTGATCTCCTGTGGTGTATATAATCTGCCATCTATGTCAATACGCACCGTATTATTGTCACCTTTTGCTACTTTATAGCTCCAATGACTGATCTCCTCAGTTACTTCATCAAAGCGGCGGCCCATAAAACGCTTTACACTGCTGATGGTATTTTGAGAGTTGGTAATAGCCTGACGCTTGGCAGGATCACCCACCTTACGCTCACCATTTTTAAGAAAAGCCACTACCGACGGGGTTGTACGGCGACCTTCTTCATTGGCAATAACCACCGGCTCGTTGCCTTCCATTACCGAAACGCAACTATTGGTGGTTCCTAAATCAATTCCTATAATCTTTCCCATGATATAAATTTTTTATTTTACAAAGAAGAATTGGCAATGATTATGCCATACGGGTTAATATGCAATTTTGGCAGAGTCCCGGGTTTCCCTACTATATTCAAAGGCAGTGGGTTTACCGAAGAATAATGGGATCTTCAATAACGTGAATAGTACTGTCTGGCAAGTAAGGCAGGCGCTGTCCGAACCCGGTATTGAACAAATAACGGAAAAAATTTACGTTGCTTTTCGGTAATCCATATACGCCGGAATCAACGGCCGGCGAGCGTAAAAAGCAAATATTGTCATAGTTATAGGGGTCGTTATCTCCCGGATTTTCATAGTCGTAAAACCCGTGGTCGCTCATTACCACGATCACGGCGCCCGGGTCCTTTGCAATAATAGTGTCCAGCAGTTGTTTGATGATATTATTTGTATATTTTAAATAAGCCAAATACAGAGACTTGTCAGCCAGGTATTCATCGTTCATGATCTGCTTCGGCTGGTTATAGGCACCGGCGCTGTCGCGGTAGAACTGTCCATGGGGCAATAAAAAATGTGCGTAGCAAAATTTAGGGTTATTACTGTGGTTACCGGCACTTTTAAGCACACTGGATTCCACATCTTTATTGTACCTGTCCTTCCGGTACATATAATATTTTTTGAGAAACGGGATCTCAAACCGCCCGGTAACCAAACGCCAGCCAATCCCTTTGATGAGTCTGTTATGAAATATTTTATTGGTGAGCAAGCCGGCATGAATAGGAAACAAACCATTCGATTCGAACAAAGCCGGATAATCTTTGATATCAAAAATCGAGTAATTCTCAACCCGGTAACCCAGTGATCTGAAAATGGTTAACACCTGTGCATTCCTTATTTCTCCGAACCGATTCTGAATATCGGGTTGGGTGAGCAATGCCTTTCTATAATTCTCCGGCACATACTGCATATTCAGTATAGACGACATGCTGAAAGGCGTAAAATCATAATTGGCAAAAACCGGCAGTTCTGTAAACCTGCGCTGCTGTAAAAATTGATACAGACTATCGTTCTTGAAATTAAAACTATCTCTCAGGCTCTTATACCCGGCATATTCATCAAACAGTAAAAAATATATGTTCGGTTTTTTAGTTACAAGCTGGTTATCAAATGGTACCGGATTGGTTAGTGCGGTTTCTTTATACCGAAGCCCGCGAACCAACAACATCGCTCCGTCAAACACACAAAAAAAAAGAAAAAGCAGGTTCAGATAAAGGAAGAGCTTATGGTAGTGTTGCCTATTTTTGCGCAGCCACCAAATCACGGCTATATTAACCACCAATAACACCGGCAGCAATACACTGAAAGACTGCATAAAACGCAAAACAGCGGATGATTTGATCATGTCGTGAAAAGCACCGAAAAAAAGATACCAGACACCAACAAAGAAAGTCAGCAGCGAAGCAAATAAATAATTTCTGCACATCACCCATACCAACCCAAAAAAAATGGCCATACAAACCATAATGATCAACGCCACCAGAGCAACTTCTTTTGCATGCAGGTATCCATAATTCTCCACACTGCCGTGCAAACAAAAAAACAACACCAGTAAAAAAAGAAACAAAGGGATTTTTCTGAGCTTTTGCATGACTGATTGTCCATTAAAAATAAATACTGACTCCGCTATTTTTTAAGACCAGGTTATTCTTCAACCTGCTATCCCCTGCGTTTCATCAAAAATAAGGCACGTTCGCTTTTTCCTACTTTTTCTTCCCGCATAATTTCGTAATGCCTGGCAAATGCAGATTTAAAATGCTCCCGGTTATAATTATCAAACACATCTTTACGATGCTGCAACAACAATTTTACTTTTTCATCTTCTTTCGGAACAAATTCAATGATAAGATATTCGCCCATGGGCTGTAACCAATCTGCCAGCAACGTCAGTGGAATATTGTTGGCGATGGCCAGGTGGTGCAGTAAGGCCAAAGCCGTTACCAGGTCGGCTTTAAGCCTTCCGGTCAGCGATTCCCTTTCCGTATTGTTCCAGCCAATGGCTGGCGAAGGGGCTGCCAGATCATTAACCAATGGAAGCATATTGGTTTTACCGGCTTTTTTTATTTTTTGATACAAATTATTTACACAATTCATATCAAAATCAATGGCAACAATATTTTTGTCTTCAGTAAAAAGAAAACTGAAATGCCCGTCGTTTGCACCCAGATCGATCACATTGGTATACTCAATCCCGCTTATAAACGACTTAACCAACGCCGTTTTTGCTTCTAAATAGTCCGCTCCCAAAATAGTACCGGTATAATAATCATCCCAGGTAGTTTTTGATTTTCGCGGTTTCAGCTGCCGAACAAAGCGTTCAAGTCCTTGTAATAAGACCTCCATTTTATGTTTCGTAAATTTGTTTTCGGCACCCCGTTTCTTTTGTTGCCCGGCAGATAATTTCGCCTGCAGGTGTACATGCAGCAGCGTATTCAAATTCCACATCGATCTTTTAGGCAACATGTTAGCCAACAACGCCATGGGGATACCGTTAGGATATACCCTAAACCACTTGCCTAATTCGGGATGGCCATAATGCATCAGCAACAGTGGCGCTAAAAAACATTCGCAAAACTGCCGGTAAGCAACCCAGGACTCCCCTTCCACATAATCGTAGAACGAGAGGGTATCAATAAAAACCGGGCGGCCTCTATAAAACTGAACATTAAAAGGCGTGGCATCTTTCAATATCATACCTTTTTGCAGCGTAGCCGTCGTTATTTGTAGAGTAAGCAATGCCGCATCTCTCCACATATCAAAACTCCATTCGTAGGGATAACTGATGAAAGGAATTTGATCGGGAAACAAAACCTTACCCTCGCTAAAACCAAATCTGCTAAGGTCCTCAATCGTTGTGTGGGCGATAAGCCATTGTTTTTTCACAAGGGCATCATACAATCCGCTGTTCATTAGCTTATCGTATTGCTCATTATACCGGGGATGAACATACCGGTATATTTTGCCTTCCTGTTGAAAAACAAAACCGTCGCGATCTCTATATGAAGCAGGATGGGTTTGCATGGAGGTTTACATGGTATTTAAATTTTCGCCGCGTTATTTCAATTCTTCAACATGCATTAAAGAAATCTCACCCCGGCTACCGGGATGATTTCAATTCAGGTTACCAATTTTATTCGGTTGCATCATTTTCTTCTTTATCTTTTGGTTTCTTTCCGAAAATAAAAGCTTTAATGGATAACCAAAAGTTTTTGAAAAAAATGCTGATACCCAAAACCGCCGCAATGATCAATTGCAGGATATAACTGCCGCTTCCGGGATCAATATATAAAAGAAAGAAATGCATCGTTGATTTTTAAAACTACACGAATTTAGTAAAAGCCGGCCAATAGCCAATTGGTGCCCCCCGGATCAGCCTGTAACATCTTTTGTTTTAAACGAAAAATGCTTTTGGCTCAGGTAACTGATGGTAACGATAATAACTGTAGAGAAACACTGGCTGAGGAAGGGCCACCAGCCAAATACTTCAACAAAAACCTTGAGTATAAAATAGTTGAGGGCCAGGTTAAATACGAATGATAACCCGTAGCGGAACAACTGGATCCTTCCCCTTAAATTAGAAGCCACAAACACCACGTATTTCATCAGGATAAACCCAACAGCAAAGTTTACAATAAAGGAAATAAACAGGGCGGCATTGTGCGGCTTGAGGGTATAAAATCCCAATTCAACATTCTCGCCTTTAAAAACAAAAACGAGTAAAATTTTAAATAACGCCAATCCCAGTACTGTATTGGCTCCGCCGCAGGCAGCATACCGGAAGGTCTGCAAAGGCATTAACTGCCGGAAAGGCGGGTAAAAGAAATCAATGAATGATATGATTTTATCTTTAGGCACAAAAATGATTTAAGATTATATTTTGTACGATCTGTGAACTACGATATACCACAGCCTCTATTTCCGCCGTACATCTAACATCATACCTTGTACATCAACTGTATAGTTCAGCTCTCGACTCCTTCACCCGTTCATCTTCCAGGTATTCATCATAGGCCATCAACTTATCGATCATGCCTTTTGGTGTTAGCTCGATGATACGGTTGGCAACGGTTTGCATAAACTGGTGATCGTGCGTGGTAAACAGGATCACACTGTTATAGGCAACCATGTTATCGTTGAAGGAGATGATACTTTCCAGGTCGAGGTGATTGGTGGGCTCATCCAGGATCAACAGGTTGGGATTTTGCAACATCATCTTACTAACCATACAGCGTACTTTTTCGCCTCCACTGAGCACATTGGTCTTCTTTAATATCTCGTCGCCGCTAAATAACATTTTTCCCAAAAAGCCGCGTAAAAAATCCTCATCCACATCTTTGGTTGTTGGCGGTACATATTGACGCAGCCAATCCATCAGGTTATATTTACTGCCTTCAAAATATTCGTGGTTGTCGTTGGGTAAATAGGCGGTGGTTACCGTTGTGCCCCACTCGTAGGTTCCACTATCGGCTTTCAACCGGCCATTGATCACTTCAAAAAAACTGGTCAGCGCAATCGGGTCGCGACTGATAAACGCAATTTTGTCGCCTTTTTGAACATCAAATTTTATTTTGCTGAAGACGGTTTTACCATCGATCGTAAGCGCCAGGTTATCCACCTTTAAAATTTCGTTGCCCACTTCCCTATCCTGCTTAAAAATGATACCGGGATATTTTCTGTTGCTGGGTGCAATATCCTCAATAACCAGTTTTTCCAATGCTTTTTTTCGCGAGGTTGCCTGCTTACTTTTAGAAGCATTTGCGCTAAACCGGGCGATAAATTCCAGGAGGTCCTTCCGCTTATCTTCCGTCTTTTTATTCTTATCACTCATTTGCCGGGCAGCGAGCTGCGAACTCTCGTACCAGAAACTGTAGTTGCCGGTATACACTTTTATCTTACACCTGTCCACATCGGCCACATGCGTACAAACCGCATCTAAAAAGTGACGATCGTGACTAACCACCAAAACAATATTCTGGTAATCGGCTAAAAAGTTTTCCAGCCAGCTGATGGTTTCCACATCCAGGTTGTTGGTAGGCTCATCGAGCAATAAAATATCGGGGTTACCAAAAATGGCCTGCGCCAGCAATACCCGCACTTTAATGTTAGCCGCAATATCTTTCATCAACTGCTGGTGCAGATCGTCCTTTACACCCAGGTCGCTCAGCAACGTGGCTGCGTCACTTTCGGCTGTATAACCACCCATTTCGCCAAAATCATGTTCGAGGTCGCCGGCTTTAATGCCGTCTGCTTCCGAAAAATCTTCCTTGGCATAGATGGCATCCTTTTCGAGCATCACTTTCCACATTTTCTTATGGCCCATCATTACGGTATGCAACACAGAAACTTCATCAAAAGCGTTCTGATTTTGATTTAAAACCGCCATCCTTTCGCCCGGCGTAATATCGATGGTACCTTTGTTGGGTTCAATTTCACCACTGATGATCTTTAAAAAGGTGGATTTACCGGCTCCGTTGGCTCCAATGATACCATAACAGTTACCCTTGGTAAAACTGATATTTACCTCGTCGAACAAAACCCGCTTGCCATAGGCCAGCGTTATATTATTTGCACTTATCATAATTATTAAAAAGTGTGCAAAGATAGGGGAACCGGTTGGCAGTTGGCAAAATGCAGTAGGCAAATTTCGCATCATTGCCGCCCGAACTGCAAACTGCCAACTGTAAATTGCCCACTGGCCTTTATCTTTGCGCCATGTCGATCATTAACCAATTACAAAAAAGCAGCATTGAAAGCCTGACGGCCCTGTACAACCAATCCTTTACCGACAAGGATTTCCAGATCAATCAAACCAAACCCGAGTTTGAGGGTGATTACACCGTCGTGATGTTTTCGTTGGTAAAATCGTTGAAGTTAGCACCCGATGCCATTGGTAACCAACTCGGTGATCACCTGACTAATAACTATCCACAGTTTTTTAGCGCTTATAATATTATCAAAGGCTTTTTAAACCTGACCGTTTCTGATACCTATTGGCAGGAAACACTTGAAAAAAATTATACCGATAGTTGCTTTGGTAAAAAAGGAAATGAATGGTAAGCAGGTGATGGTGGAATATGCCTCTCCCAATACCAATAAACCCCTGCACCTGGGTCATTTAAGGAATATATTTTTAGGATGGAGCGTAGCGGAAATTTTAAAAGCGAATGGCTACCACGTAATCAAAACCTGTATCGTGAACGACCGGGGCATTCATATCTGCAAAAGTATGCTGGCCTGGGAGATGTATGCTGATGGCGCCACACCGGAAAGCACCGGAATCAAAGGCGATCATTTTGTGGGTGATTATTATGTGAAATTTAATGAGGCCTATAAACGTGAAGTAGCCGACCTGGTTGCAGCCGGCGTACCGCAGGCCGAGGCTGAAAAAGAAACCTGGACCATTAAACGCACCCAGCAAATGTTATTGGATTGGGAGGCCGGCCGGCCCGAAGTGATCGAACTCTGGAAAAAAATGAACGGATGGGTTTACGAAGGATTTGATACCACGTACAAAAACATAGGTGTTGGTTTTGATAAGATCTATTACGAAAGTGATACCTACCTGCTCGGTAAAGACATTGTGAAACAGGGCATGGATAAAAAAGTATTTTATCAAAAGGATGATAGCAGTATCTGGATCGACCTCACCGCCGACGGACTGGATGAAAAGATCGTGCAACGCAGCGACGGCACTTCGGTATATATAACCCAGGATATTGGTTTGGCCTTGCAGAAATACGAGCAGTATAAAATAGAGCAGAGTATTTATGTTATTGGCAACGAGCAGAACTATCATATGAAAGTATTGAAACTGATCTGCCAGAAACTGGGTATGCCCAATGCGGATAATATTTATCATTTAAGTTATGGTATGGTAGAACTTACCAGCGGCAAAATGAAGAGCAGGGAAGGCACCGTGGTTGATGCTGATGACATCGTTGACGAAATGATCAGCACGTCGCAACAGCATACCGAGGAACTGGGAAAGGTTAAGGATTTTACTGACGCGGAGTTGAAAGACCTGTACAAAACCATCGGACTGGGTGCCATGAAGTTTTACCTGCTGCGGGTTGATCCCAAAAAAACCATGGTTTTTAACCCGGCTGAGAGTATCGATTTTCATGGATTTACCGGGCCCTTTGTGCAATATACCTATGCCAGGATTCAAAGTATTTTGAGGAAGGAGGAAAATGCCATAAGGGGCGAACAAACCAGTGAACCACTTTTGGATGCCGAAAAAGAGGTAATGGTAGTAGCCGAACAATATCCTTCCATTATCGAACAGGCTGCGTTCGAGCATAATCCCAGTGTGATCGCCAATTATGTTTTCAACGTCGCAAAAACTTTCAATTCGTTCTATGCAGCACATTCAATTGCCAATGCCGAATCGGTTGAAAAAAAGCAATTACGTTTGAAAATATCTTTATTAACTGCAAACATTATAAAAAGCGGGATGAACCTGCTTGGCATATCAGTTCCTGAAAGGATGTAATATTATATATACATTAAATCAAACCGACGCAGAATTTCAGCAATTAATGTGTTTAATGTACACTTTACTATCTTCGTTGTTAAAATCATATTTTTGAAGGATGAAAAAAAAGGTTACAAAGATTGGAGTACTTACATCGGGAGGCGATAGTCCGGGCATGAACGCCTGTGTACGAGCTGTTGTGCGTACGGGAATTTATCATGGTCTGGAAATGTATGGCATTATGCGGGGTTATTCCGGCATGGTGGAAGATGACATTATACGCATGGAAAGCCGTAGCGTGGCCAATATTATTCAGCGGGGAGGCACCATATTAAAAACATCCCGTTGCAAGGAATTTTTTGAGCCCGAAGGCAGAAAAAGGGCTTATAACAACCTGAAAAAAAGAGGTATCAACGGTTTGGTGATCATTGGTGGCGACGGAAGTTTCAGGGGCGCACAGATATTCAGCAATGAATTTGATATTCCCTGTATTGGTTTACCGGGCACCATCGACAAAGATATCGCCGGTACTGATTTCACGATTGGTTTCGACACGGCTGTAAATACGGCAGTTGAAGCCATAGATAAGATCAGGGATACTGCCGAAGCACACGACCGTTTGTTTATCATTGAAGTAATGGGCCGCGATGCCGGTTATATTGCCTTACACAGTGGTATTGCTACCGGGGCCGAGAATATTTTGATTCCCGAACGGAAAACAGAAATAGAAACGATTATATCGCAACTGGCCGAAAAAGAAAGGCGGCATAAACTGGTGAATTTAATTGTGGTTGCCGAAGGCGATGAGTTTGGTGGCGGTAACGAGGTTGCCAAAGTAATTAAATCCCGTTTACCCTTTCTGGAAGTGAGGGTTTGCATCCTTGGGCATATCCAACGGGGCGGTGCGCCATCCTGTATGGACCGATTGATCGCAAGCCGGATGGGTTATCATGCCGTGGAATCGCTGATAGAAGGCCGACACAATGTTTTTGTTGGAATCGTAAATAATAAAATAAACTATTTACCATTGGATGAAGCCATTAAGAAAAAACAAAAGATCAGTGAAGAATGGATCAAGATCGTAAAAATTCTGGCAACCTAAAACGAATGCTGGAAACCGGACAGAGGATATTGGATACTGGTCACTGGATGGCCAATCAAGTATCTGGTATCAAGCATCCGGCATCCAGTATCTGCTATCAAGAATCTTAATTAAACTTTCAACTCCCAAAAAATAAATGAGCAAACACATCAGCAAGTACCTGCATCAAAACATGGACAAAGAAGCAGGCATCTCACATTCCCAAAAAAAGACGAAAATTGTTGCCACAGTTGGACCAGCCTGCGAAAAATACGAGCAACTGCTTGAACTGGCAAGAGCGGGTGTAAATGTTTTCAGGTTAAATTTTTCGCATGGTAGTTTCGAAAATAAAAAAGAGATCATTGATCGTATCAGGGAGATCAACAAATCACAACCGATCACGGTAGCTATCCTGGGCGATCTGCAGGGACCCAAGTTGCGGGTAGGCGAAATTGCCGATGGAGAAATTGAACTAGTTGAAGGTGATGATATGATCTTTACTACCGAAAAAATGGTGGGTACTAAAGAAAAAGTATACGTTTCCTATCCAAATCTTACAAAGGATGCAAAAGTAGGCGAGCGTATTTTTTTAGATGACGGCAAACTGGAAGTAATAGTTAAACAAATTCTCAACGATAAGGAGATACTGGTGAACATCACGGTTGGCGGTGGCCTCTCGCAGAAAAAAGGCGTTAACCTGCCCGATTCTGAATTGACGATGCCATCGATGACGGAAAAGGACTATGTCGACCTCGATTTTATCCTGGAAAATAAACTCGATTGGGTAGCGCTTTCCTTTGTTCGTAAAACCGCCGACATACTCGAACTCAAAAAGAAAATAGCAGAAAAGGGAAGCAAAATAAAAGTGATTGCCAAGATAGAAATGCCCGAGGCATTGAAAAATATCCGGGATATCATTGTTGAAAGCGATGCCATCATGATCGCCCGCGGTGACCTGGGCGTTGAATTACCGGTAGAACAGGTTCCCATCATTCAAAAAGAGCTGATCAAAAAATGTATGCACCGGGCCAAGCCCGTGATCGTGGCCACCCAGATGATGGAAAGCATGATGGACCGCACCAAACCCAATCGTAGTGAAGTAAGCGATGTGGCCAATGCGGTTTTGGAAGGCGCGGATGCCGTAATGCTCAGTGGTGAAACGGCTATGGGCGAATATCCTACGCAGGTAGTAAAAACCATGTGCAAAATTATTCTGGAAGCCGAAAAGACCTTGTATGATTACAACCGGGATGATATTCTGTCGCCTCAGGCACATTCACCTTCTTTTTTAAGTGATGCCATTTGTTACAGTGCCTGCAAACTGGCCAATGACACCAATGCCAGGGCACTGATTGGCATGACGCAGAGCGGTTATACAGCCTTTATGCTGAGCAGTTACCGGCCAAAAGCGCCGTTATACATTTTTAGTAAAGAAAAAACCTTGCTTGCCCAATTAAGTTTGAGCTGGGGTGTTCGGGCATTTTATTATGCCGAAGAAGAAAGTTTAGATGATATTATTTTCGACCAGATCAATATTTTAAAAGAGCGCGGTTTCGTAAACACTGGAGATGTGGTTGTTAATACCGGAAGCACACCAGTGGAATTACACCTGCCAACAAATATTGTAAAAGTAACTACGGTGGAATAAAAGGTTTAAAAAGTTCAAAGTTCAGAAGGTTATCCTCCCCAAACCTTCTGAACTTCCTAAACCTTTTTTACCGCTCAATACCAGGTGCAAATAATAACCCCGGCGATAATATTGCCAACTACAGCATAACCTGCATTAATTAAAAATAAACCGATCGGTTTTTTCTCGTAAAAATAATTTATGCCAATAGTTGTGGCACAAAAACAGCAGCCCGTTAAAGCACCTAATTTTAATCCACTCATCCAGCCATCGCCACGTATGCCAAGCCGTTCGGCTAAAATAGCGATCGCAATGGCCTGAACAATCATCATGATCAGCGAGCCGCCAAACATAACAGCCATTCCTTTTTTAGCATCAGGTGCATTTGGATCGATATTTAAATAAGCCAGCCATTTTTTTACAAAAAGTAATGGCGAATACCAGAGTGCGCCCACTACGAAATAAGCCAGAGCGGCAATAGCAATAGCTCCCCAGTTTAAATAATCAAATAGGTTTGTCATGTTTAAACGTTTTGGTTAAAGGATAGGGAAAAATACAAAATATTTTTTACCTGCAACTATAAACGCTTTATTTAAAAATATTCAAATACCGGTTTTAATAAGCGGTCACCTTACGGTATCGCTATCCCAATGCCGGATCATATCAGCAATGCTTTTATCCACTGCTTTTTCAAGAAAACCAGGCAATTGCTCATCGTTAAGAATTTCCTTTTGGGTTTTTAATGCATCCCATAATTTTTTACATACTTCTTTGCCAACTGAGTCATAAATACCTGCAGCCGCAGTGTGCCAGCGGCACTGGTACCAGCCATAATTTTTTGGGTGCTGCTGGCCGATCTCGTGATACCGTTCATGAACGTCCTGCAGCTTTGTGTATTTAAATTCCCTGGCCCCACCCGCTACTACCATTCGGGGAAACAGGGTTAGCGCCGGTAATAACTCCGGTTCATTTTCAGCTATATAGGTATGCAGCAAAATATTACAGAACAATTCTCCCATCCACATACGTTGCATCGTAAGCTCATTCTGGATATGAAAAGCATGGCCCAGTTCATGAATTGCCAGCAGGTCAAAAAAAGCCTGCATACTTAACTGACCTTCCCCGTTTGTATACGCTGTTTGAATAGGTTCCCTGAGCTCATTGGGTAATTGGTTCGGTGGGGGTAAAAAACTTTTCCAGAAGGGGTTGTCTTCTGCTGCCACGATCAGCCGGTTATTCTTATCATCATAGTGGGGCATACCATATACCATACCTGAAGTATAAACCTTCCAGTCTGTTTCATTCAAAACAAACAAAATTACGTTTGGCTTAAACCCGAGCATTTGCCGGTGATAGGCCATGGCTTTCTCAATACGCAGGGCTGTTATTTCAGCCCTTTTTTTATGTCCTGAACTGTAGTAGACCGGGAAATCATGGTCCTTCAACTGATTCAGTGAATCAGTTGACTGTGCGCTTGCTGACTGTGCAAATATTAATGGGATTAGCAAGGAAATGATAAATAATCGTTTCATGATGGCTTATTTTTTAAGCAAATTTCGACCATCGAACAGGGGATAAATAGTACAAAAGCGACAATTATAGCCTCATCGCGGCCTGCATACGTACGGGGACGGTTTCCAGTTCTTTTTCAATAATGCCAGGTGACACACCTGCAAATTCTTTAAAGTCGCGGATAAAATGAGCTTGATCAAAGTACCCACATTCGTGGGCAATACTGGTCCAACTGGCCAGTGGAAAATTTTCACGCAAACGATATGCTTTCGAAAAGCGGGCCAGCCTGGCAAATACCTTGGGTGGTATACCTATGCGCTCTTTACTTATCCTTTCAAACTGGCGAAGGCTGAGGCAAGCCAGCGAAGCGATCTGCTCTATCGGCACGTTTCCACTCAATCGTAAAAGTTCCAGCATGGCCTGATCGAAAGGCAATGCCCTTTTTAAAAGCTTCACTTTCATAAGCAGGAACTGTTCAATCACATCTTTTATCTCATCAAAACTGCCGGCCTCCTGTAACCTGTTGTTTATATGCTGCATTTCGTTTCCAAAAACATCCGCCGCATCATAACTGCCATCTATCATTTCATGCATGGAAATCCCAAGTAAACGGTACATACCTCCCGGGTGAAAACCCACACGTACAGCCTTATGGCTTCTGCCGATATCCAATGCAACACGGGATGACTGCAACCCCACCACCACACTTCGTGGCTGTAGTATAAAGCCGGTGTGCCCCTCTTTCCGCACTTTTATCCGGTCATCGATGTAAAAGAAAAGCGAATGTTGCGGCGTAGGCGGGTAGCAAACAACAACCCGTTCACCGGTATTCATTTCTGCGTGTACAACCATAATGCAGTTAATGAATTCCTGCAACAAAACATGGGGTGTGTAAAACTTTGTCTGCAAATAATGACTTTTTAATGCTGATATAATAGATTTTATATCTCAGCATAGATTTATAGGTTCCGCAACTTTGAAGCCGGCACGCATTTCAGTTTATAAAGACTTTGTCTCCATAAATTTAGTCAAATTCTTCCTTGCCCCGTTCTGTATCTTTCTTTGAAAAAACCGGTTCCAGCCGAGCAGCCAGCCCATAAAACCAATGGCTTGTTTACTCCATTTGTGTAAACTGAAAGCGTCGCTATGTTCGGCGATTTTCCCATCAGCAAACCGCATATTCGCTTTTATTTTATTGACAACTTTTTTTCCCGTTTTTGAAAAAGTATAGGTTGCCACCCATTCACAAGTACTGTATTCTTCATCCAGGTGCTGTATATTGGAATAGGTTAAAGAGAAATCCTTTGCATTTTTACATAGCATCTCCCACATCGCCCTAACCTCATTTCCTCTTAATAAACCAAATACCGGGTCAAAAAATACGATATCACCGGCATAACAGTTGTTCATACCTGTATGATCCAGTTTTTGGAACGAAGTATAGAATTTATTGATGAGCTCATCCCGATTAGTGGTCATAAACAATTAAGTTTCGCTAAATTTAACACTCAAATAATTATGAAATGAAAAAATATTTCCTGCTGCTTTGTTTTTCTGCATTACTGGTAACCGGTTTAAGGGCTCAAGACAATGATCTGGCCTGGGTTAAAGAAAATTATTACAAGGTCGAAAAAATGGTGCCCATGCGTGATGGTATGAAACTGTTTACTGCCTTTTATATTCCTAAAGACAGCTCGGTAAAACATCCGATCCTGATGAACCGCACCCCCTATTCCAGTTCGCCTTACGGAGTGGATAAATTTAATCCCCGTTTATACGAATCCTACTGGATCAATTACCTGAAAGCAGGATACATAATCGCCATACAGGATGTACGGGGTAAATATATGAGTGAAGGTGAATATGTGGATGTTCGTCCCTTTATCCAGAATAAAAAAGGAAAACAATTCGACGAAGCCAGTGACACCTATGACGCCATCGACTGGATGATCAACAACATACCCGGCAACAATAAGCGAGTTGGTGTTTTTGGTATTTCCTACCCTGGGTTTTATGCAACCATGGCGGCACTAAGTGGTCATCCCGCATTAAAAGCGGTTAGCCCGCAGGCGCCGGTTACCGATTGGTTCATGGGCGACGATTTTCACCACAACGGGGCATTTATGTTAATGGATGGATTTAACTTTTACAGCGGCTTTGGTAAACCCCGGCCCAGGCCAACGACGGAGAACAGCCGGGGTTATGACATCCCCTCGCAAGACAATTATGATTTTTATTTGAAGACCGGTGCATTAAAAAATTTCAGTAAGATCATGGGCGACAGCATTGCCTTCTGGACCGACCTGATGGAGCATGGCAATTATGATGACTGGTGGAAGGCCCGGAATCCACGCAACTTTGTAACCAATATTCAACCAGCTATCCTGGTTGTTGGTGGCACATTTGATGCCGAAGATTGTTTTGGCGCCTGGAATTTGTACAAAGCCATTGAAACAAAAAACAGCAATACGGATAACCGTTTAGTTATGGGCCCCTGGTTTCATGGAGGCTGGGGAGGCCGAAGTGAAGGTGACTATCTGGGTAATGTGCGATTTGAACAAAAAACCAGCGAATACTATCAGCAGGAAATTGAGATCCCTTTCTTCAATTTTTATTTGAAGCTTGCAGGCACGGTTAGTGATATTGCTGAAGCCACTATTTTCTTTACCGGCGAAAATCAATGGAGAAAACTAAAAGAATGGCCGGCAAAGAACCTGCAGTATAAAGCCCTGTATTTGAAACCCTCAGGTAAAACCATTTTGGTTACCAGTGCAGCTGATAGCGTAAGGCAGGCCATGCTGATTGCGCTGGAAGATGTGAAAACTGCCTGGAAAAACAGCGGTAGTTTTAAAAAAACAGAACCCTTCACCGAATACATCAGCGATCCGGCACACCCGGTGCCTTATACGGAAGATGTTGGCTTACGCAGAACCAGGGAGTATATGATCGACGACCAACGCTTCGCCAGCCGAAGGCCCGATGTATTGACTTTCAGCACGGAGGCATTGGAAGAAGATTTAACACTGGGCGGCCCCGTTATTGCTGATCTGTTGGTTAGCCTGTCTACCACCGATGCTGATTTTGTGGTTAAACTGATTGATGTTTTTCCGAACAATTTTTGGTACAATTCCAAAGTACCTAAAGACCTGGAGAACAAACCCGCTTACCCGATGGGCGGCTACCAGATGCTGGTACGCGGCGAAATTATGAGAGGGAAATTCCGTAACAGTTTTTCAACACCCGAAACCTTTATACCCAATAAAGTAACAGAAGTAAAGTATACATTGCCCGATGTGGCGCATACTTTCAAAAAGGGACATAAGCTGATGATTCAGATCCAGAGCAGCTGGTTTCCGCTGGCCGACAGGAACCCTCAGCAGTTCATGGATATTTATAAAGCCAATGATGAGGATTTTCAGAAATCAACCATCAGGATCTACCATGATGCAGAGCACGCGAGTAAGATTTTTTTACCTGTTCTGAAGAATTAATATGAAGCATGTATTTTCAATTTTATTGTTGTTCAATGGCTGTATTGTCTTCGCACAAAACCAGGTTAACCTGGTGCCGGTACCGGCAGAAGTGACCTTATCGCCAGGTTCCTATTCGTTCGGCAAGGAAGTAAAAATATCCTGTAATTTTCCTAAACAGGAAAATGAGCCTTTTATTATCTATTTGAAAAAAGAGTTGGAAAAAGATATGGTGCGGTGGTTTATTTCACAGGTGCCAATAACGCAGCCGACATTGCTTTTAAGAACCAGCGAATGCCTACATCGGGCAAACCGGCTTATCAACTTGATATAAACAAATTGGGGGTAACCGTTACCAGTAATTTTGATGAGCCTGCTTTCAACGCTATACAAACTTTGTTTCAACTGATTCGGATTGATACCAACAAACAAATGCAAATTCCATTTGCAAAAATATTCGATCATGCCCGTTTTGATTACCGCGGTATGCACCTGGATGTTGCCCGTCATTTCTTCCCGGTTTCTTTCATCAAAAAATATATCGATTATTTAGCGGCTTATAAATTCAATACATTTCACTGGCATTTAACCGACGATCAGGGCTGGCGGATAGACATAAAAAAATACCCGGAGCTGACAAAAACCGGCGCCTGGCGAAACGGCAGCATTGTTGGCCGCTATCCCGGAAAAGGCAACGACAATAAGCCTTACGGGGGGTTTTATACGGAGGCAGAAATAAAAGAAGTGGTTCAATATGCCAAAGAAAGATATATTAATGTGATACCCGAGATTGAAATGCCCGGCCACAGCAGTGCAGCTATAGCAGCCTATCGATGGCTGAGCTGCTTTCCCGAAAAGCCTACGGAGATACCTGCCAACATGATCTCGCATAATAGTATTGATGAACAAAAGAATGGCCGGATAAAACTGGTACAGGAAACCTGGGGCGTGTTTGATGATGTTTTTTGCGCGGGAAAGGATTCAACTTTTAAATTTTTAGAAGATGTGATCGATGAAGTAACGGAATTATTTCCTTCAAAATATTTTCACCTGGGTGCCGATGAATGCCCCAAAACGCATTGGAAAATCTGCCCTGCCTGCCAAAAGAGAATGCGGGACAATAACCTGAAAGACGAACACGAATTGCAAAGCTGGTTTGTACAACGTATTGAAAAGTACCTGAACAGCAAGGGCAAAACGATGATCGGCTGGGATGAGATTTTGGAAGGAGGCCTGGCGCCCAAAGCCGTAGTGATGAGCTGGCGGGGCGAGGCTGGTGGCATTGAAGCGGCCAAACAAAAACACGCCGTGATCATGACACCCGGCAACCCGGTTTATTTTGATCATAGCCAAAGTAAAAACGAAGATAGTGTTACTATTGGAGGATATAACCCCATTGAAGCGGTTTATGATTACGAGCCCATTCCCAAAGAACTCAATGCCGACGAAGGAAAATATATCCTGGGCGCGCAGGCCAATATGTGGAGCGAATACTTAGCATACCCAAGTAAAGTTGAGTATATGCTTTTCCCCCGGATAGTGGCGCTGAGCGAGGTTTTATGGAGCCCGAAAGAAAAACGTGATTGGAAAGATTTTGAAAGAAGATTACCGGGAGTTTTTGAGAGGTTGGATAAAGAAAAAATTAATTATAGTAAGGCATATTATGATTTAGTGGCTACCGTTTTACCTACAGAAAATTATCAGGGAATTTTATTTGATTTAAAAAGCAAAAATCCAAATGAGACAATCTTTGTACACGGTGGTGACAATGTTTTTCCATACACCAGTCCGCTCGTTATAAATAAAAGTCAAACAATAAATGCGACTCTCGGCGACAACAAATCTCAGCTATGGCAAAAATTTGTTTTCAACAAAGCCACCGGCAAAAAAATAAACATCATCACCGAACCTTCCAAATCTTATCCCGGCAACGGCGCATTCACCTTGGTTGATGGAATACAAAATGAAAAAGGACTGGCCAAATCATCCGAATTCCTGGGTTTCAGCGGAACGAACCTCGATGCTACCATTGACCTGGGTAAAAACATGGATGTGTCAAATATTACCCTGCATGTATTGAAGATGGAAGGAAGCTGGATCTACTTACCGGGCCAGGTAGAAGTTACTTATATCCCTTATCATGATCCGGCAGGTATAAGTCCCGATATTCCTATTGAAATGGTTACAGCTACTATTAACCCCAACGAGGACCTGAATAAGATTGAAATTAAAAAAGAAAAGTTATGCCGGTATATTCATCTGGTGGCCAAAAACTACGGTTCCATCCCTGCCGGAAAGCCCGGCGCCGGTAACCCCGCCTGGTTATTTGTGGATGAGATTGAAGTGCATTGAGTGTCAGGCCGCTAAGAAAAGTGCTGACTTACTTAAACCTTTAATTACAGTTTTACTCCTAAACCATAACACTGACGGAAGCGGCCAGACACATAAACAAAGCAATTTCATAAAAAATAGTTGTATTTTTATTTCACACAATTCTACCCTACCATGCATTTTGAATCCGGACAAATCTATCATGTTTACAATCGGGGAAACGATAAACAACCGATTTTTTTTACCGAAGCGAATTATTTCTTTTTTCTTAATAAGATAAAAGCAGAATGGAAAAAAAATTGCGATATACTTTGTTACTGTTTAATGCCAAATCATTTTCATTTTATGATGGTTCCAAATGACGAAGGGTGTAAATATATTATTCTGGCCGGCAAGCAAACTCATTTGCAGAACCTTTCTAAAACGATTGGTAAGACATTAAGTTCTTATACCCAGGCAATTAATATCCAAAACAAAACTTCGGGCAATCTTTTTCAAAAAAAATCAAAAGCGAAATTATTAACCGGAGATTCAGAATCAGTGAATAGCATTGAAATCCATGATTATTTACTAACCTGTTTTCATTATGTTCATCAAAACCCTCTTTTGGCCAATTTAGTAAAGCATTTAAAAGGCTGGCCTTTTTCTTCTTACAATGATTATTATAACCAGCGCAGTGGTAATATTTGCAATAAAACTTTAGCCTATAAAATGCTGGCATTGTCTGAAATTGACTTTGAAAAAGAGGTAATTAAAGACTTAGATAAAAAATTAATCGACAGACTTTTTTGAAAATGTGTCTGGCCACTGATTTGTCTTTTTAAAGCTGGCACCTAATTAATATCATGCTTACGTCTATTGCCGAAGCTTTTCTTAGTTAAACCTTTAATTACAGTTTTACTCCTAAACTCTAACACCGACAGAAGCGGTCAGACACATAAACACGACAGCAATTTTATACTTCATTGCCAAAATATGTATCTGGCCACTGATTTGTCTTTTTAAAGCTGGCACCTAATTAATATCATGCTTGGGTATATTGCCCAAGCTTCTCGTAGTGGCCTGATACGGAAAACAGCTCCCAAATTCACTTAACTAAATATAGCATAGCGTATTGCAAAGTTTTTATTTTAACATATGTTAAATTCAATAGAATATAATTACCTTCAAAGGCCTAAAATTTAAAACTACACTTTGCATGAGGAAAAAATTACTTTTCTTATCAGTTTTTCTGGTGGCTGCACATTTTGTAAAATCACAAAGCTGTATCCCTACGAATATAAATAATACAGTTGTAAATTTGGCCTGCGGCCAGGCCTGTACCACTTTTACATACCAGGTACCGGACCTAAAAAATACGAACAGCTATTTACTTACATCAATTCCTTACACACCATTGCCATATGTTGTTGCAACCGGTGGCAGTGAAGACCCGAATTTATATGATGATGATAAATACAGTACGCTGGTAAATATCCCGTTTACCTTTTGTTTTTATGGTGCCAATTATAACAGTCTGGTTGTTGGTTCAAACGGGCTTATTACTTTTGATGCTACAAATGCCGCTTGTGCAAATGCTTATACAATCAGTCCAACCATACCAAATAGTGGCGGTACCCAATGCTCCCAATTTTCAACATATTATCCCAAAGCGGCCATTATGGCTGCTTATGCAGATTTAGATCCAAGGCCAGGCCCTGGCAGCAGCACACAGGCAAGTCCTCCTGACAGAAAAATCCAATGGCGTGTGGAAGGAACGGCACCGTGCAGAAAGTTTGTTATCAGCTTTTACCATATTGGCATTTTTGGCGATACAGCACCCAGTGGCTGTGGTTATGTAACGCCCAGTACATTCCAGATCATCATTTATGAATCAACAGGCATAATAGATATCTTCTTTCAAAATAAAAGTTGTGTTTCCTCAACCAATTCGGGCAGAAGTATTTTAGGTATTCAAGATTTTACCAGACTACAGGCTTTAGCTGCACCAGGTAAAAACGCCACTGTGTGGAATGCCTCCAACGAAGGATATCGCTTTACACCAAACAGCGGTGCTTCAAATTTTGTAAGTGCTCAAATGTTTAATTTAGGAGGTGGATTTATTGCAAATGGAAACATATCAACACCTACACCCGGGTTGATTGACATTACTTATCCAAACATCTGCCCGCCGGCTGTACCATCAACACAATACGTGTTCAGAACAACTTTTAATTCCTGCACTGCTTCACCCCTGATCAGTTCTGATACCGTTACTTTTAACAGAACGATTACGCTGCCGGTAGACACGTCAACAGTTCCAACTACCTGCGGTGCCAGTATCGGCTCAATCACCATCACCCCAACGGCAGGTACAATCCCGTATACCTATACCATCAACGGCACGGGTGCCGTAACGGTTCCGGGTGCACATACGTTTACCGGTCTGGCAGCCGGCAGTTACACCATCCATGTGGTTGATTTTAACGGTTGTGACACCACTTTTTTAGCCATTGTTAATACAAACACATTGATAACTGCAACAGTATCTTCTACTTCGCCTTCCTGTGCGGCTTCAACCAATGGCACCATAACGGTTACGCCAACAAGCGGCACGGCACCTTATATGTATTCGCTTGATGGAGGGCCGCCACAGGCATCCAATATATTTACCAATGTGCCGGCAGGGCCCCATACAGTTACCTTTACAGATGCGATGAGTTGTGCCGGTTCGGTCAGCGTTAATTTGGCGCCGGGCACAACAGTGCTAACAGCAACGTTCACCAGTACCCCTACTACCTGTCCTTTGTCGGCCGATGGCACCATCACCATTACCCCAACAAGCGGAACAGCACCGCATATGTTTTCTCTGGATGGCGGACCGCCACAGGCCGGAAATGTTTTTACCAATCTTACACCCGGGCCGCATACCATTGCGATAACAGATGCCGTTGCGGGATGTGCCGGTTTAATTAACTTCAACATTACAGCAGGTAATACCGCTATTAACGCCACCGTAAATGTAACACCCACAACCTGTCCAACATTAAACGATGGCACCATAACGATTAACCCAACCAGTGGCTCACCGGCCTACATGTATTCACTAGATGGAGGATTACCGCAGGCAAGTAATATTTTCTTAAATGTAGCAGCCGGCCCACACAGTGTGCTGGTAACGGATATGTTTGGCTGTACAGGAACTTTTCCTGTAAACATTGCCATGGGTTCCAGCTTAACATCTTCCATTAACGGTGGAAATCCAAATTGTGCAAATATTAACGATGGAACCATTGTTGTTAACCCAACGAGTGGTACTGCCCCTTATATGTATTCTTTAAATGGCGGAACGCCCCAGGCCAGCAATACCTTTACCGGCCTGGCACCTGGATCTTATACCGTTGATTTTACCGATTTTAATGGATGTACCGGAACAAACAGTATTACCTTAACTACCAATCCGGCGGTTACCGCAACCTCTGTTTTAACCAACCCGCTTTGCAATGGCAATAACAATGGCAGTATCGTTTTGAATGCTGCCGGTGGCGTGGCACCTTATCAATATTCCATTGATGCCGGAGCGACCTACCAGGTGAGCAGTACCTTCAACGGGCTCACCGTTGGTACTTATAATTTTTTAATTAAAGATGCGCTGGGTTGTATTTATGGATTCTCGTATTCACTGGTAGAACCCTCTACTTTGTCACTTTTGGCCTTAACCAATTTTGCAACCTGCCCCAACAATGATGGCAGCATCAATATCACAGCAGGAGGAGGAACGCCCGCTTATGAATATTCAATTGATAACGGCATCACGTACCAGGCCAGTAATATATTTCCTAATCTGCCATTCGGAAATTACAACACTATCCGGGTTAAAGATGCCAATGGTTGTATTTCCAATACAACGGCGGTGGTGGTACTAAATGATACCATGTATTTAGACCTCGGTGCCGACAGTACCATTTGTTTTGGCAGCAGCCTTACGTTGATACCCAACACCAATGCGTTAACAGATACGTTCAACTGGACACCCGCAGCCACACTTAATTTCAACAATATCAGAACCCCGGTAGCTACGCCAAACGACACCACCACCTATACATTAAATGCCAAATGGGGCGTTTGCCAACGTACCGATGCCATCAGGGTAAATGTATTACACAAGCCGGTGCCTTATGCCGGTAAAGACACAACGATTTGCTATAAAACAAATGCACTGTTAAACGGAAGCGCCACAAATTTATCCGGCGGTATTAATTATGCCTGGAGCCCACCCGACTCTTTAAACACACCCAATGCAGCAACCACCATTGCCCGCATGGATACAACCCGGAAATTCTACCTGACGGTTACTGATAATTATGGATGTAATTTTTTGGTGGTTGATAGTATGATGGTATTTATGCAGCCCGAACTGGTTGTATTTGCCGGAAACGATACCAATGCGATCCTTAACCGGCCTCACCAGATGATGGCCAGTGGAGGCACCAATTATGTTTGGTCGCCGTCGGCACCGCTTAATAATCCATTTATCGCAACCCCCCTGGCCACTTTAAAATACGACACTTATTTTACGGTTCTGGTAACCGATGCCATTGGATGCACAGCCAGCGACCAGGTGTTTATTAAAGTGTATGAAGGACCGATGTATTATTTACCTAACGCCTTTACACCTAACGGCGACGGTTTAAATGACATATTCCGCCCTACGCCGGTGGGTATACGAAGTACCGAATATTTCCGGGTGTTTAACCGGTTTGGACAACGGATGTTCGAAACCAGTGAATGGATGAAAGGTTGGGATGGAACGGTAAAAGATAAACCAGCCGAAGCGGGCACTTATGTTTGGATGATAAAGGGGATTGATAAAAACGGCAGCAATATAGAAATGAAGGGAACGGTAATTTTGATACGATAAACAGCGTTTCGAATATTTGAAAAGCTCCGGTTAAACTGCTTTAATTGGAGCTTTTCGCTTTTATTCTGTTTATGTTCTTAATCTTCAGCCTGAGAAGATTGACTTGTATTTTTAACGGGAGGTCTCCCTATCCAGCACTTCAATGGTTTTGACATACAGCGAAAAAGCTTCATCCGGAGAAGGCGCAATACAAACAATGCCCATTTTTCCATATTGAGAAAGGGCGCCGATCATATGAAACATAACGCCGGTTTGTGATGCACCGTCGTAATGTAATCCGTGAAACATGGCTATATCGATCAGATCCTGTGGGGTTAATCCTTTGTAAGCTTCTTTTTGCAGGTTATCTGATGCGAAATAATAAAGTTGCTGTTTATTAGGTGTTTCAAACACGCCGGTGTTTTCATCGTAATTTCCATTAGTTAAAAACTGCAGCATTAAAAACGGGTGGGTGGTTCCACCTTTTCGAAGATTAATTTCGATAGCATAGTGTTTCCAGACATCTTTTTCCTTTACCGAAACAAAATCAATACTAAACCGGCCCAACACGCCTTCGGCTTTCAAAACGGCTGCAATGGATTTACTTAACATGGCAATTTCCGTCCGGTATTCGGGATCAGCCGGAAAATGTGCGCCAACAAAAACCTGGTCATCTTCACCAGCCAACACCTGGTCGTGGGTAGAAATGACATCCACTTTTCCATCGGGATTGATCCGGCATTGTACCGAAGGTGAGGTTTTTTGTTCGCCTTCCATGAAAGCCTCTACGATTCCCTCCATCTGCGCAAATTTTTCGAGAAACATATCGACACTCAAATCCCTGGCTACCGGCGTAATCGCACTGCGAAGATTTTGATGTATCCAATCGAACAGTTCTTTTTTCGACAAATTTTCGGGATACTTTAAGATCGCATTCCCATCTCCCGAAAAACCATCATTTAATTTAATGACCACCTTTTTCAGTTCGGGATGCATATCTTTTAATGCCGCCACGGCATGAACGATATCTTCATAACTTGTCAGATTTTCGGCGCCGGGAGGCATAGGCACACCCGCTTTCATAAAAACCCGGCGGCTACCGCTTTTGGTACCGAGGTATATCAAACCCGGATCGCATCCATAAATGGGAATACCCAGATGTACTGCCAATGTTCTTTCCAACGTGGTGGTATTAAAACAGGCAATATGGGCCACATTACCCGCCGGAATAGCCCGTTTGATCCGTTCAACCAGTCTGGGCCTTTGCAAAATCTTTTCAGTAAGTGGAATGGCCGATGAGTCATAACAACTGATCAACGTTAATCGTTCCCGGGCATGGTAGCCCGTTATGCCCGGCAGCAGGTGCAAATAATAATCAATGATCACGGGATGGATAGGCGAACTGCTTACATATACCAGGTTGGCCCTGGGCATACGAAGCAGCATGAGTAAACACAATAATCTTTCTTCATAATGCATGGCGCCTACTACCTTGGCCAATACTTCCTGGTCGAGCGAAAGACTTGGGATCACAACAATAGTTTTAGGCGCCAGGTTATCGGGGAAATACAACTCAAACTGGTTCGAAAACCCCTGTTGTATTTCCTCATAGGCCTCCATTTCGGCTATAGAACCCGGTTCCGGTTTGCAATCGCTGCAATAGGTAAAAAGTGTCTGAGCGTTCTTATTTGTTGCGTCGTTTATTTGCATTCGCAGACTTTTTGGTACAACAATATGGAGATAATTTTTGTTTTTACATATGAGGCTGGTCAGGTAGTGTAAAGAATTACGTCATCTTATTAAATTAAAATTCGTTTTGTTCAAATCATTAATTCACAACACGTTAATAAATTGTAAATTATATCTGAAATAGTTTTTTTCAAAAAACGTTATGTTTGTATATGAATTGGACCGAAAAAAAATCCATCCGTGTTGCCATTTTGGATATGTACGAAGGTTTTGCCAATCAGGGCATGCGTTGTATCCGGGAAATCCTCAATCAGTTTGGCGAAAAAAATTACCTGGATCTAAGCTGGGATGAATTTGATGTACGTTTGAAAAACGAAGTCCCCGATTTGAGTTATGATATCTATATTTCTACCGGCGGCCCCGGCAGCCCTTTGGAAAGCGAGGGCAGCGAATGGGAAAAAGTTTATTTTTCCTGGTTAAAAAAGGTTGAACATTGGAATAATAACCCTGCCTATGTGCAGAAGAAAAAGGTCTTCTTCATCTGTCATTCCTTCCAGTTGATCTGCAGACATTACCAGATCGCTCATGTAAACAAAAGAAAAAGTACCTCATTCGGAATTTTTCCGATGCACTTGTTGTCTGATGGAAGAAACGAGACTATTTTTGAAGGCCTGAAAGACCCTTTCTATTCGGTCGACAGCCGTGATTACCAGGTTACCGAACCCAATCATAATAAATTACACCAGATGGGTGCTTCCATTTTAGCCATCGAAAAAGAAAGGCCCCATGTTCCTTTTGAAAGAGCCGTAATGGCAATTCGGTTTAATGAGAATATGATCGGCACCCAGTTTCATCCCGAAGCCGATGCCATTGGTATGAGCCTCCATCTACAAACAGAAGAAAAGAAAAAGACGGTAATCGAAAGTCATGGTTTCGAAAAATGGCAGTCGATGATCGACCACTTAAACGATCCCGAAAAGATCATGTGGACCTATGCGCATATCCTACCCAATTTTTTATTTCATGCAGTAGAAAGCCTGCAGCCCGTTGAAATATAGAACCTGATCAAAAAACCTCATTTTATTACTTGCGCGATTGTTCATTATGAGGGTATTTGCCTGAGATGCAGGAAACAGCCTGCGGGTAAGTTTCGGAATTGCATCTCTTCTAATTAATAACCAACAAATAGCGGAATGAGAAGCTTCGTTCCTCCGCATGACAAAAGCAACCGGCAAATCAAATTTTATAGCTATTTTTAAGCCTAAAAATCAATAAAAGCAGCATAAAACATGATAAAAGAACAAAGAGAAAAATTCAACGCTTCGTTCACTAAAGAGAAGTATGATGCGTACATGACCAAACTCGAAAACCTGCACCCCGGCTCCCTCGATTTCAGAAATGCCGAAACCGGCATTTATGTACCCGCAGCTTTTACAAGCAAGATGTTGAATGCCTGTGAAGATATTATCGACGTTATTACCAACCCGAAATTTTCAGCACTTACCGAGCGAAGCATACCCGCCAATATAAAAGTACCCAACGAAACCGGCCCGCCCGAATTTTTAGTATTCGACTTTGGAGTTTGTGAAAATGATAACGGGGAACTGGAACCACAGTTAATTGAAATGCAGGGTTTCCCCAGCCTGTTTGCTCTTCAGGCATTTCATTCCGAATTAACCGCAGCCTATGCTGAACTTCCCGAAAATTTTTCGCCTTACTTAAGTGGATACAATAAAGAAAGCTACACGCAATTATTAAAAGAAATAATAGTGGGCGACCTGAACCCCGAAAATGTAATCCTGCTGGAAATTTTTCCCGAAAAACAAAAAACCAGGATCGATTTTTATTGCACCGAACAATTGCTGGGTATTAACACGGTTTGTTTAACCAAACTCATGGCCGAAGGCGACAAACTGTATTACGACAACAACGGCGTTAAAACGTTGATTAAAAGAATTTATAACCGCGTTATTTTTGATGACCTGCAAAAACAGGAAGGGCTGGGCGAAATCATTGACCTCAGCAAAGTGTATGATGTAGAATGGACACCTCATCCCAACTGGTTTTACCGCATCAGCAAATTCACCTTGCCCTTTATCGAGAACCCTTATGTGCCGCAGACCTATTTTTTAAATGAACTGAAACAAATGCCCGCCGACCTGGAAAATTATGTGTTAAAACCATTATTTTCTTTTGCCGGCATGGGCGTGGTCATTGATGTTACCCGGGAAGATATAGACGCCGTAAAAGATCCCGAAAACTGGATACTGCAGAAAAAAGTAAAATACGCGGATGTTATCAAAACACCCGACGGGCCGGCAAAAGCAGAGATACGGTTGTTTTATTTTTGGAAACATGGCTGGACAAGGCCCAAAGCTGTGCACAACCTGGCGCGGTTAAGCAAAGGTAAAATGATTGGCACCCGGTATAACCTGAATAAAGAATGGGTAGGCGGAAATGTGGCGTTTTTTGAAGCCCCCTGACCCCCGAAAGGGGAATTTGCCCAAACGAATAAAAAATGCAGACAATGAAAAAAGGCCAACAAAGATTTGACCATTACCTGAACCAGCTACAGGAACTTCTTATAAAATCTTCCAAACAAAAAAATCCGGCGCTTTGGCTGTATGCCAATAACGCCCGTACACCCCTGTTCATGCTGGAAGGGCTGGCCAAACTATACGCGGGCATTCACAACAAAAAGAAATTTACCAAACTCAAGGAACATTTCAAATTACTGGAGGATGCCATTGGTGCTATTGATTATTACGATTCGTTCGCCAAAGAATTTATTGGCAATAAAAAAATACCGGCCACGGTCACCAATTATCTGCAGGCACAAAGCAGGGAAAAAATACAAAGCCTGAATGAGATCCTTAAAGAAAAAAAATGGCTGGCTGAGGATAATACCCGAATTGAAAAAATAAGGAAGAAACTTTCAACAGCCGATTGGCAGGATGAAATGGAGGATATTAAAAGTATCCACCAATTCTATATCATATCGATCAACAAAATACTGGAGTTTATTAATCAAAAAGACTACCAGTTTACCGACGTTGAAAATGACCTGCATGAGTTCAGAAGAATGATACGCTGGCTGAGTATATATCCACAGGCTTTACTGGGTTGCATTCAGCTAAGTAAATCAACAACCGCTGCCCCAAAATTTCTTGCCAAATACCTGACCAAAGAAATAACGGGTTCAACATACAATGTCATGCCCGGCGCCGGCGATCAAAAACATTTTCTGTTACTGGATCAAAACCGCTTTTACGCACTGAGCTGGATGATCGCTGAAACGGGTAAATTAAAAGACAATGGGTTAAAAGTGGAAGTATTAAAAGAAGCCATCCTGCAAACCACAAAATCTACTGAAACGCAGGCCCTCGCTGAAGCCTACAATCTTGCCGGACCAAAACAAATGACCATTGAGCAGGTATTAACTGCTTCCCAAAACCTGATCAAAACCTTTTGCAAGGAAAAAAACCTGGAGGCAATGATCATGGGTACCGCAATTACTAAACCCTGATTTAGCCCAACCCAGGTGATGCGCTATTTGGCAGTTCGGGCAATTTATTTATCTTTATTTATATTTTAGACATGTCTAACTTATATTTTAGAATGATACATAAAAACCTCTACTTAATATTGTTTTTTTTATGCTGCGGCACCCCTGTTTTTTCCCAAACAGAAAAAATTGATACAGACCGGCCCGACCAAACCGAAAGTGCGGTAACTGTTCCCCATAAATGGCTGCAATTTGAAATGGGATTTGGCAGGCAGGCAAATTCTCCCGGCCAAAATGAATATCAACATCCCACCCTGTTGAGCAAGTACGGGATATCGAAAAAAATAGAATTCAGGTTGATAACAACGCTTAGAACCGATATTGATAACAGCGATCCTGCTGTAAAACAAACCGTAAATGGCCTTTCGCCTGTTGAAGTTGGCGCCAAAATAGCGTTGTGGGAAGAAAAGAAACTCCTGCCAAAAACCTCATTGATCTTTCATGTGGGAATCCCCAAACTGGCGTCTAATAAATTGCAGACAGATCACCTCGCTCCTAATTTCAGATTTAGCATGCAACACAGCCTGACCAATAATATCGGACTTGGATACAACCTCGGGGCCCAATGGGACGGCGAAAGCAAGGCGGCTACCTGGATCTATACGTTAGCCCCCGGAATCAGCCTTGGCAAAAAATGGTACGCGTATATTGAAGCATTTGGTTTTATATCGAAACAACATGAACCGGAACACAGCCTCGATGCTGGCATCGCCTTTTTTATCAGCGATAATTTTAAAATCGATATTTCATCGGGCTTTGGTATCAGTCCGGCTGCACCCGACTGGTATATGGCCGTTGGTGGTTCCTTTCGTTTTAAAACCGGTAACTAATTATTGTACCAGTTGCTTAACCGCATCAAATAGCTCTTTTCCTTCGAGGTTAATGGCAACGATCTTTCCGGATCTATCGAGCAAAAAATTGGTAGGCAATGCATCTACAAAAAACTGCTCCGCCACTTTCGAATTCCAACCTTCCAGGTCGAGTACCTGAGTATAAGTAAGCTTGTCTTTTTTTACGGCTTTTAACCAATTTTCTTTTTTGGTATCAAGCGATACGGCAAAAACTTCAAATCCCTGCTCCCGGTATTTTTTATATAACTTCTGAATAAAAGGATTGGCCGCCCGGCAGGGGCCACACCAACTGGCCCAAAAATCGATCAACACTACTTTGCCCTCCAATGATGAAAGTTTAACAGGGTCATCAGCCCTACCCGGAAGTTCAATTCCAGGCACGCGCCCACCGATTCGTAATTGTGCTTCGCTGCACAGGGAAGCCTCCAGTAACAGGATCACAAACAGTATTTTTTTCATAAACAACAATTTCTTTTTTCAAATAAGATCAGGATAAACCTTAGTCTGCTTTTCATGATTCGGTTTTATTTGATCGTTAGCCTTAATCCGCCATATACCATCCGGCCACTGACGGGGCCCCAAACCATTGATGCATCAAAGTATTGCCCGAAAGGCTGTGCGGCTGCCACGATCACATTCTCCTGAAAATAGTTCGTCAGATTCTCGACCCCAATATAAATATCAAATGGATATTTTTTTCCAAAGGTTCTCGAAACCTGCGTATTCATCGTAATAAATGTTGGTGAATAATCCGGCAACTGGTAGGCCGGTGTGTTGGCAGCCGTGCCGGGTAATCTTTTTCTTCCGTTGTAGGTTATGGTATAGTCCAGCTTAAATCCCCGGATCTCATAAGCCAGGTTGGCAAAAGCCCGGTGTTTCGATATCAGTGGTCTTTCGATCAACTGCCCGCTAAAAGTAGACTTCACATCAAAAAGCCGGTAAGCCAGCCTCATTTCGAGATGCCTGATCGGTTCTACATTTACCTGTGCCTGGAAACTGTTCGAATAGGATTTACCTGACAGGTTGTAAAACTTAACTTCCCGGGCATTCTCCAAGTCTATTACTACCTGGTTTTTAAAATCATTCCTAAAATAATCCAGACTTAACTGTGCATCGTTATTAAATAATTTGAATTTCTGATCAACGCTTATCCCTTTGTTCCAGGCAACTTCCGGATCCAGTCCATAAGCCCCGCCCGGGCCGGCACCCAGGATATTCAATTGCCGGGCACTTACAAATACACTCATATTTTCTGCAAATATATTTGCCGTACGTTGCCCACGTCCTGCGCTCATTCTCAGTACCGTTCCCTTTACGGGTTCGTAACGCATGTTTAAACGGGGCGTAATAAACAAACCAAACAAACTATTGTGATCTAACCGCATGCCAACGATCGCACTGAATTTATCATTGGGTGTAAATGTATATTCTCCAAAAATACCCGGCACCATTTCGGTTCTGGCAAAATTCGCCGTTTTAAACACTTCCTGATAATCGTCATATAAAAAACTCAACCCGGTTCTGAATTTATGTATCGTTGTATTTATTATAGATTGATAGATCAGGTTGGCGTAAACCGTTTTCTGTTTTGCATTATAGTTGGTTAACCCAAAGTAGGAATCCTGCGTATGGCTGATCCCGTCGATCTGCAGGCCTACACTTTTATATTTTTTTCCGGGAAACACATAGCCGATCTTACCAAAGGCCTCGTAGCGCTGGATTTCGATACCGAGTCCATAGCTGTTTGTTGTATTTTTGTCAGCACCGGGGTCAAAAATAACTTCACCTCCTGTTCTTTTATCATGTAATATCTTTATCCCAAACTGACTTTCCAATCCTTTGCCATCGCTGTATTTGTAGCGGTTAACCAACCCAAAAGAATTTCCCGTAGGCAAATCGCGAAATCCATCCTTGTTAAAATCCATTTTCCTGTTCGCCAAAAAATCATCATGTAGCAACAGTCCGGCCGACCAGTTCTTTCCGATCTTTTTTGACAGATTCAGGTTCAGGTCTGTCTTGCCCGCACTGTTTACATAAAGATTGGCCAACATTTGCTCGCTATTTTCCGGTTTTTTCAGCTCCACATTTATCTGCCCGGCTATACTCTCGTATCCATTTGCCACCGACCCAACACCCTTGGTCAATTGAATCGATTCGATCCAGGGGCCTGCAATTGAATTTAAACCAAGCGGTGTTGCGATACCGCGGGGACCAGGCAAATTTTCTACCGTGAGTTGGGAATAGTTTCCACTCAACCCCAATAATTGAATTTGTTTTGAGCCGGTAACCGCATCATTGTATGAAACATCCACCGAAGGATTTGTTTCAAAACTTTCGCTCAAATTACAACAGGCGGCTTTCAATATCTCTTTGCTGGTCAACGTCTCCGTGCGTATTGGATTAAAATTGTTTACATAGGTGGACCGTTTTTTTGTGGTGATCACCACTTCCTTTAATTTTCTATCCGTGGCCAGTATGATCCTCACTTCCCGGCTTTTGCCGGCAGCAATGGTGTCCGATTTGTAACCGGTATACGTGATTACCAACCGGTCATCTGCCTGCTCCGGATGTATACTAAAAATCCCATCGGTGTCTGTAATAACACCATATCCGGTCGACAACAGGAATACACTGGCATTGGGCAGTGGTTTAAATACGCCCTTATTATCTTCCTCCAAAACAACCCCCTTGATAACCGTAACCGATTCGGATTCAATAACACCCGGTTTGGTTTTTAACGATGAATCAACAGCTGCAGTAATGGATTGCAGATTCAAAACATCAGGCTTCGTATTTGAATCTTCCGACATTGAATCCGGTTTACGGTACAGACAACAGGTAGGTAATGCGTTATACACGTTATCATCTGCCTTTTTATCCTCCAGATCGTGCCCAACGGATACTATTTTATTTTTAATTTTTTCCAATGATATTTTAGCGGGATTGTAAACCAACTGCAACTGATTTGTATTTTCGTCCCAGGCAGCTGATCGCACGCCCCTGCCTTTAACCGCACCTTCAATCCGGTCTTTACACTGTTCACAGGCGCCAAAAACTTTAAGATAGATCAATGTATCGCCCGATGGTTTGATGCTATTTTGCGCACTTGCGGAAAATGCCGGTATTAACAGGCTGGTCAGCAAGATATATATGATCCGTTTCATTTTTTATAATTTGTAAAACAGACTGTGTTCATCAACAAATGACAATTGACTTTGTACATATCAAAAATCCAAAACGCTGATAAGTTGCAGATTGCGAACAACCTGCAACTATTGAAATCTAAGTCCGTTTTTTGTAAGTGATCTTAAAAAGGCGTTTACTGTTTTTTCTTCAGATCCATTCCGCATTTTGAACATTTACCGGGCTCAGTACCGGTAACGTCTGCATGCATCGGACAAACATAGGAGGCCGTTTCTTTCCGGTCATACTTGCAACAACCGGGTAAATTATCATAGGCAGCATTCACGGCAGTAAATTCCTGGGTGTCGTAACCTGAATTCGCAATGGCTTCCTGAATTTTTGCCGAAGACGTTTTTTTAACAGCATAAGTAACCACTAACTCTTTACTATCGGCATCCCAACTTGCTTTTTTTGCACCAGCCGATTTCGCGGATTTTTCGATGGTTGTTTTACACATACCACAGTTGCCCCATACTTTAATGGTTTCCGTTTTTGAAGATTGGGCGGTTGTTGTGCTGGTGCTGAACAGGCCGAATAAAATGGCCGCGAATAATGATAATGTTTTCATTTTATATAAATTTTGAACTTGAATAAATAAACGATGCAGATAGCATCATGCAATAGGTAAAATTTACTCCGATGCTTTAGCGCACAAGTAGATTTTCACCATGAAAAAATTCAAGATCAATGCTATAGTCTGAAAACGCAGTTCATGATACTGGCCGAGGGGCCGTTATAATCAGGTGGAGAGTGATTATTAAAAGCAGTTAAAGCCGTATTATCGGGCATCTGCCAGTTATATTCAGGATATTCATTTACAAAAACAAAAGAAGGTGCAGTAAGATCAATATTATTCGATACCATTTGATGCGAATCGCTCAGTTTGTGAAACTGAAACTCATCGTGGCAACAGCCGGTATCTTTTTCCGTCATGCCACATTTGCCGCAGGTATCGGTTGCAGAACCATAAAACTCTACTCCGGCCATATCGCCCATACAATAATGCAGTTCCATAGCGATTCCCGAAGAAACAGCCAGGTAAACTATAGCTAATATGCCGATATAGATCTTTTTCATCTGCTTTGCAAAGCTACAACAGTTTCAACAAAACGGCAATTACTACAACCTGATAAGCAAATTTTAACATGATAGCCCGGCTAAAAGCTGTTCGCTGATAGCTGATAGCTAATTTACAAACCCCCATTGTATCCCAAAACGGAAAATAAATCCCTGCATCGGGTAATGCGGTGCCCCAAAATTGTTGTTAATGAAACCGAAACCGTTTTTAAAACTAACGGCATTTAAATTTTCGCCACGGATAAACCCGGTAAACGATTTGATACGAAAATGAAAGAAAGCGGTAATGTCGGGCAGGTTATTTATGGTAACCGTATCCTGGGGTGTAAACTGCCCCATAACCGGCGAATAATTGTAGGCTTTAAATGGCGTAAAATAACGTATTTCCAGTCCGGCACTCAAAAACAGATTTTTGAATAAATTGGCCTCGTAAGCCACCCGGTTCCTGGTAAATAGCAAAGGCACTTTTACCGGCGCACTGCCATCCGTCTGTTGCAGGGTTATATCGGTGTAGAGGTTCCAGCGTTTGGTGAGTTTCGTTTTCCTTGATGCCGACAGTTGCAGCAAATTGATCACTTTACTGCTTTGTTCTATTTTATAATAATCGTCGAAATAAGCGAGGTTTGTTATGATATGATTCTTGAAGCTGAGGTTTATAAAACGATTATTAACATCGGCGCCAAAGGAAATAATATTTTCTTTGGTTGACAGTCCGGTGTTGTTAAAATTAAAGGTAGAAGAAGCATCAAAAATAAAGGACGGTGATCTGTTTACATTTTTAAAAAACAAACGCACATCGCCCCAGGTATTGTTAATATGCCGGGCGATCGTTGCATAGGCGCTGTAGTCGCCGCTATTTAATCCATTTACATAAAACTCTCCCTTGGCTAACACGTCCCACAGCTTATTTCGGGTTTTATTTCGATACTCGCCATGCACCACAAAATTGTAAAAGTTCTTAGTGCCGTCCTTTAACTCTCCTTTTATGTTTTCCAATCTTACACCCGCCGAAATAAACTGTCCCGAATTTTTAGTATCCGGAAACTGCAGCAAGGTAAAATCATTGCTGATAACCGACCATTTTTGTTGTATAAAAAAACTATCGACTCCCTTTTTGGGAATGGTATCATAGTTGTCGTGGTAATAGGCCGAGTCGGCCATATCATCCCTGAATAAATAATTATAGGTACTGTACGTAAAACTATGTTGGGCCCTCAGTTTAGGATAAAAAAGATATTCGGTGGTGGAATCATTGATGGCTATGGAATCCTTTTTGCCGATATCATAGGTTTGACGAATAAAAATCGTAAGATCCTTGTAAATATTTCCGGTGCTTACACTCGATTGAAACGGATTGGGCGCATAATTGGCTGCATTGCCGATATTAACCGGCATCGAAAATCGCTGTTTATAATTTGGATCGGTTAAAACGGTATCAGACCGTATACCGCCATTTTCGGAATTCTTTATAGTATTGCCTACCAAAATAATATAGGCCGCATATCGCTTGCGTTTACCCTGGTAGTTGCTGAACAAACGATAACTCTTGTGGTTGGCATTTTGCGTAACATAAAAACCCGGGGCACTGATGAGGCGGTAATCAAATCCAAAACTCCAGTTGGGCCTCGGGCTCTGGGTATGCAGCGCTTTGATCATTTGCTCCTTGCCCGAGGCCAATTGATAACCCAGTTGGGTAAATGGCCTGTTGGTTTTATAAAATTTAGATTCCTCCAGTGTATACCGGTATATATCGAAGGCATGAAAACCCGCATCAAAACCGGGTTTTGCATTCGGTTTATAAATTAAAGAATAGGCTGCCGCTCCGTTGTTGCCCAGGTAGGCATAGGAAGACGGTATAGAAAAATAGGTGTCAAAATCATTGATGGAAGAATCAAACGGAATAGGCCGGATCGAGTCGAGGTACTTATAACTGATGGCGACAGCATTCTTGCTGTCGTCGCGGTGTTCAAAACCAATAGTATCATTGCCTCCCGAAATATTTCCAATTCCCTTGATCCGGTCGCCAATTTTATTGAGCGCCGGTTCCTGGGCATACAAAAACTGAAAACAAAAAACGAATATGATGAGGCCAGCAATTTGCTTCATTGGTAGGTACTTATAGTTGTGCAATTAATTCACAAAATAATGCCTTGAAATTGGGTTCAGCTTCTTTGGCAGCCTGTAAAACTTCTTCATGGGTAATTACGTTATCGTCATCCCGGATGCCTACATCGGTTATTACACTCATCGCAAAAACCGGCAATCCCATATGCACGGCTGTTATCACTTCCTGCACAGTACTCATGCCCACCGCATCTCCACCTAAAGCCAATATCATCCTGTACTCGGCGTGGGTTTCAAAAGTAGGACCGGTTACGGCAACATAAACGCCTTCCCGAACATTAATATTCTTTTCTGCCGCAATGTCTTTAACCTTTTTGATCAGGTGTTTTTTATAAGGCTCACTCATATCCGGGAACCTTGGCCCCAGCGATTTGTCATTTTTCCCAATTAAGGGATTGGGTGCCAGCTGACTGATATGATCTTTGATGATCATCAGGTCGCCAACTTTAAATGATGGATTTACACCACCCGCCGCGTTGCTGATCAACAGGGTATCAATGCCCAAAAACTTCAAAACCCTGATCGGAAAAACTGTTTGTTCGGAAGAATAGCCTTCATACAAATGAAAGCGTCCGGCCATAGCAACTACTTTTTTACCCCTGAGTTTTCCGAAAATAAGTTTACCGCTATGTCCCTCAACGGTGCTTACCGGAAAATGAGGTATATCACCATAAGGAATCTCTTTTTCAATTTCAATTTCATTGGTAAAACTACCCAGTCCGCTGCCCAACACGATACCAACATCGGGCTTGCCGCCATATAAGGATTTAATAAAATTTACTGCTTCGTTAATTTTCAGCATCATATAGTTATCTTTTCGGCGGTAAAGGTAAGATAAGATACGTTAAAGGAATGTTCAGAGTTTAGCATGGGGAGTTAGCGGTTGGCGGTTAGCGGTTAGCGGTTAGCGGTTAGCGGTTAGCAATTAGCGGTTAGCAGTTAGCAGTTAGCGGTTAGCGGTTAGCGGTTAGCGGTTAGCATTTAGGATTCGGGAGTATCCAGTATCCATTATCCATTATCCATTATCCAGCATCCAGCATCCAGCATCCCGTCTCACCCAACTCCAAACATACTAACCAACTTTTCATATCTTCGCAAAAATTTTTTCAATATGAATCTTCACGAATACCAGGCAAAAGAACTATTAAAAAAGTATAATGTACCCGTACAGGAAGGAGTCCCGTGCAATACACCGGGCGAAGCTGAACAGGCATACAAACAAATTCATACGCAGTACGGAAGTAATTTTGCTGTGGTTAAAGCACAAATTCATGCCGGTGGCCGCGGTAAAGGAAAAATAGTGGGAACCGAGCAGCGGGGTGTAGCTGTTGGCAAAACTGCAGAAGACGTAAAACAAATAGCACAGAATATATTGGGAGGCACCCTCGTAACTATTCAAACCGGGGAAGCCGGTAAACTGGTTAACAAAGTACTGGTGGCCCAGGATGTTTACTATGAAGGCGCCAGCCCGGTAAAAGAATTTTATCTGTCTATTTTGTTAGACAGAACCTCGGGCCAGAATGTTATCATGTACAGTACGGAAGGCGGGGTTAATATTGAAGATGTTGCCCACGATACCCCGGAAAAAATATTCAAAGAAAGGGTTTATCCGGGCGGAATTCTGGAGCCTTTCCAGGCAAGGAAAATAGCCTTTAATTTAGGCCTTAGCGGCGTTGCTTTTAAAAACTGCGTAAAATTTGTAACCAATTTGTACAACGCTTATGTGGGTTCAGATTGCGGTATGTTGGAAATCAATCCGCTCTTTAAAACCAGCGACGACAAGATCATTGCCGTGGATTGTAAGATGAGTATAGATGACAATGCCTTGATGCGCCATCCTGATCTGGCAGCCTTAAGAGACCTGAGCGAAGAAGACCCCACCGAAGTAGAAGCAGGTCAGTATAATCTCAATTTCGTAAAATTGGATGGCAACGTGGGCTGTATGGTTAATGGTGCAGGATTGGCGATGGCAACCATGGACATGATAAAACTCAGTGGCGGTGAACCTGCCAATTTTTTAGACGTTGGCGGAACGGCCAATGCGCAAACCGTGGAAGCCGGTTTCCGTATTATTTTAAAAGACCCCAAAGTAAAAGCAATACTGATCAATATTTTTGGTGGAATTGTTCGTTGCGACAGGGTAGCACAGGGCGTAATTGACGCCTATACATCCATTGGCAATATCAACATACCCATCATTGTCAGATTACAGGGTACCAATGCGGATGTTGCTAAAAAACTGATCGACGAAAGCGGATTAAAAGTGCAAAGTGCTATACAGTTAAGTGAGGCTGCAGAGCTGGTGAATAAAGCGGTGGCTTAATTTTAAAAAAATATTTATAAAATCCCGTTTGTTTACAGATGGGATTTTTTTATTTAAATATGGTAATTTACCTGCACAAATCCCAACCATGCTCCACGTAAATTTTTCCCCCTTTCCCGTACTGAAAACCGAACGCCTGTTATTGCGTTGTATTACAATCGCAGATGCCCCGGAACTGTTCATCCTGAGAAGCCTTGATTCAACCATGCAATTTATTGACCGGGAAAAAATGACGTCCATTGAACAAGCGGAAGAATTTGTCGAAAAAATTTCGGGATCGCTTGAGGCCAACGACGGCATTATGTGGTGCATTACATTAAAAGAAAAGCCGGAAACTTTAATTGGCACAATAGGTCACTGGCGACTGATGAAACAGCACTACCGTTCGGAAGTAGGTTATATGTTGCATCCCGATCATTGGAAAAAAGGAATCATGAAAGAAGCATTGCTGGAAGTAATAAAATATGGATTTGACATAATGAAGGTACACAGTATCGAGGCACATATAGACCCCGTAAATACGGCATCAGCTTTTGTATTGGAGAAAACCGGTTTTACCAGAGAAGCTTATTTTAAAGAAAATTTTTTCTACAAAGGAAAGTTTTCAGACACGGCTATTTACTCGCTGGTTGCAAAATAGTGTTAATCCCTGCTAAAAATAACGATGATTAAGTTTGATCAAAAAATACAGATAAAAATGGAGGATATCCTGATCAGAACCATTGAACCGGAAGACAATTACGCATTGGCGAAAATTATCCGGGACAGTTTAACCGAATTCAATGCAAACAAACCGGGAACCGTTTATTTTGATGAAACTACCGACCATTTGTCGGATGTTTTTACAGTCCGCAACAGTATTTACTATGTTGCCGTACGGGGAAATGAAATCATGGGTGGTGCCGGCATATACCCTACCGAAAATCTTCCGAAAGGCACTTGCGAACTGGTGAAACTTTACCTGTCGCCGGAAGCCCGTGGCAAAGGCCTGGGCAGGCTATTAATGGAAAAATGTATGGCAGCCGCAAAAGAAATGGGTTATCAAAAAATTTACCTTGAAACAATGCCCGAATTAATCATCGCAGTGCCCCTGTATAAGAAATTGGGATTTGTTGTATTGCCGGGGCCCCAGGGCAACAGCGGACATACCGGTTGCGATATCTGGATGATAAAAGATCTATACTAGCTGTACTTCATACATACCGCTAAACAAATACAGTTTCCCGGTTTTAACTTCCACACATTTATACCGCTTACGTATTTTTTCACCTTTTTTAAAGATACGGCCTCCCTTAATGACAAAGGTGGTGCCCTCCGGCAATTGCTCAACCAAATGCATACCCGCTTTTTTTTCGTCGTAGTTGTGCAAAACCCGCAATAGTTTTTCGTCGCCACAACTGCTTGCGGCAGGATTTTGCCGGGTGCTCAATAACGCTTTTTCTATGTCGGGCGGAAATACTTTCTGCAGTAAAAACTTAGCCAGTATTTTTCCAAATTCATCTTTCCACTCCCGCCCGTGTGCGGACACCCGGTGCCCGTATTTTTCGTAGGTAAACAAATGAGCCAGTTCGTGCAGGAGGGTGATCAGGAATGCGTATTTATTGAGATTGCCGTTTACACTGATGCGGTGATTCTTGTTGGTATGCGCATGCCGGTAATCGCCCAAAATACTCTGTCGTTTACGGCTGATCGTTAAATGTACTTTATAATGCCGGAGGTAGTGCAGTACTTCTTCAAAGCCTGCGTCGGGTAAATAAGACCGTAATTGTAAAAGCGGCGCTTCCTGTTTAGCCATTTTTCGTCTTGTTCAACTTCATAATAGTCCTCACTTCCACCACCAGGTAAATGATATAAATAACCATGGATGCATACACCGCAGGCTTATTGAAAGCAGCACCACTGATAAAATAATACGCCACCACGGCGATTACACAGGCAAACACTTTGATGAGCATGCCCCCCATAACGCTTCGGATAAACACCTGTGGGTTTTTGTTGAACATGGCCAGGTACTGCATTCTGAAAACAAAAAGACTGATCAGGTAAAAAAGAATATTGGCACCCTGCACCACGTCATAATCAATCCCTTTATCAGTAACAAATAGTTTTCCGGCAAAAATAAGAACGATCAATAGCGTAAACGTGATAAACAATGGCAGTACAACCCGGAAATTAAATTTCATTAAACTATTTTTATTGATTTACAGCGCTGGCCACCTCTTGCTTAAGCTCCACAATATTGGCACCCATATGGCATTTGCCGTTAAAAACGGCAGTAGGTTCTACCTGTAACTTGCCTGCATAAATATCGCCATGAACTTCGGTTTTACCATGCAAAAATAACAACTCCTGTACCCTGATGGTACCTGTTACACGGCCCATGATATCGGCCTGTAACCCTTCAATATTACCTTCTACCACGCCATCTGCGCCAATAATAATTTTTGCCTTCCCTTTAAGATTTCCATTTAAAATACCATCAATTCGGATATCGCCATTACTTTCCAAATCGCCGGTAATGGTGGTGCCCGCCCCTATCATGGTACTGGCATTGGAAGTGGCTGCATCACGTGATGAACTGGATTTTGAATTAAACATGCTTGTATATTTTATGTTTCAAATAATCTATTCAACTAAATTTTCAACCTTGGGTAACACCAGTTTATGGGTATCGATCACCGGAAGATCGCCTTTTAACAACTTATGCAAATCGTCGTAATACCGTTGATTATACTGTAACGCCCGCTCAACCGAATCCGTTCTGATCTTTAACATCCGGTATTCTTTCATCTGCCTGGCATTTCCATAGCCCGTGCCCGGTAAATAATACTTTAGCGGTGTAAATACCAGTAAAGCAATAATCAATCCAACTAAAATAACAAATACCGTGCTTAAAAAAACGTATAAACTTAACCGGCTCAGCTTAAACTTAACAACTTCTTCATACGTATCCTCATTCATCACCACCAGCCTGTAATGATTTCGCAACCGTTTTAATGTGCTGTTGGCATCGAGTTTAGCCATAATTTTTTGTTGAGCGTTAAAATTAAGAAATGCAGGTGAAAAATCAATTTAAAAATGCAGGAAATACAATTGTTATACCTGAACATTAAACCTAAAGTATATACGGGGTTCACAAAAAATCACTAAACTGTGTAAATCAACCCGGTTATCCGCGATAATTAATAAAAATAACCGATATTTATCCCCGTTATTCAACCTTTTGATTCATGCTGAAGAGAACTATAAACCCGTTATTTATTTTGTTGATTTTCTGTGGCCTGTATGTACCCGCATTGGCACAGCCAACCTGGACATTTGATCCCTTTGGTAAAGAAAAAAAACCAGAAAAATTTGAGAACAGAAAATTAGGCTCAGAAAAAACAGCCGATAAAAAATTCACGGTTCCCCGTAATTTTTATCAGAATACCATAACCCATTTCAATTATTATTATAATGCCAATAACCGCGTTAATACGGTTGTTGACCGGGCTAAGCTGTCACACAAGGATGATTATGCCAATATAATGGCTTTTTATCCCTATTCTTTAGATAATACCGCTTCCCAAAAAACAGAGCTTGATTCGGTTATTTACACCTGTACTGCCGGTATTTTGTTGCACGATTTGCGTAACGACTGGATCGATAACATGTATATGCTGATCGGTAAGGCCTATTTCTTCAGAAAAGATTTTGATTCGGCGCTGATGACCTTTCAGTTTATCAATTACAACCTGTTTCCACGTAAAAGGAAAAATGATGATGATGACCGTATTGTGGGTTCAAACAGCACATCGATCGCCAGCAAGGAAAAACGAAATATTTTACAAAAAATCACAGCCCAGCCACCGAGCCGGAATGATGCCATATTATGGCTGGCCCGTACCCTCATTGAGCAGGGTGAGTTTGCCGAATCGGGCGGATTGATCAATACGTTACAGGTTGACCCCAATTTACCCAAAAGGCTGCGCAACGACCTCGACGAATTAAGTGCTTATTGGTTTTTTAAACAGGGCAATTTCGACAGCACGGCCGCCCACCTGGAAAAAGCATTAAGCACCGCTGCCAATAAACAGGACCAATCGCGTTGGGAATTTTTACTGGGACAGTTGTACGAAAAGAATGGTCAGTTCGAAAAAGCATCAACCTATTATTCAAAAGCGTCTAAACATACAGTAGATCCGCTATTGGATATTTATGCCAGGCTCAACGATGCCAAAATGCTGCGAACCGGTGGAAATCCAAAAGAACTGGATAATGCCATCGGCAATTTATCGAAGATGGGCAGGCGTGACAAATATGAAGCGTACCGGGATATCGTTTATTTTTCGGCCGGAGAGCTGTCGATGCAAAAGCCCGATACCAATGCTGCAATCAAGTTTTTTAACAAGAGCCTGAAATACAACAGCAACAATATCAATTATAGAAACCGGGCATTTTTAGAACTGGGCGATATTGCCTACAGCCGCAAACAGTACCGGCTTGCGGCTGCGATGTACGACAGTTTGCAAACCGGCAATGATTCGATCCTTGATCTGCGCATTGCAAAGATCCAGGAAAGAAAAGACGCATTGATCAAAATAGCCAATGCCATCAGCGCCATTGAGCGGGAAGACAGTTTACAGCGTATTGCCCTGATGCCGGCAGCCGAAAGAGACGATTACTTAAAAAAGTTGCTGAGAAAATTACGAAAAGAAAAAGGTTATAAGGAGGATGGAGGCTCAGGGGGCGGTGGTATAGATCCTTTTGCCAATAACAACCAGCAAACACCCGATATTTTTGCATCAAACAGTAGTAAAAAAGGTGAATGGTATTTTGATAACAGCTCGCTTAAATCACGGGGTTTCAGCGAATTTAAAAGTAAATGGGGCAATCGGATCAATACCGATAACTGGCGGCGAAAAGCAGCTATCGAAATCATTACCAAAGCACCGGTTGCTGCCGGCGATGGCAAATTGGGTAAAGGTAATTCGAAAGAAAAAACGGCCGGAGCCGAACCGGAAGAGATCAGCTATGATCTACTGGCCAGGGATATTCCGCTTACCGAGGAAAAAACAAATGCCAGTAACGACATTATAGCCGAAAATATGATCATATTGGCTAATGCCTATCAAAATGACCTGGAAGAATACCAGTTGGCTGCAGATACCTATGAAGATTATCTAAAGCGATTCCCTACCCGTTTACTAAACGGTGAAGTATACTTAAACCTGTATTTCTGTTATACCAAGTTGGGCAATACAGATTTAGCGAACCATTATAAGGGATTGCTTAACAGCCAGTATGGTAACAGCCTCTCGGCCCAAAAATTAAATAATCCATCATCGCTGAATCCTAAAACAAAAAATGCGGAAGCTACCAAACTGTACGAAGATATTTACAACCTGTTCATTGAAGGCGACTTTGAAAAAGCAATCGCCGAAAAGAAAAAAGCCGACAGTTTGTATGGTGTAAATTACTGGACACCCCAGTTATTGTACATCGAAGCCTTGTATCATGTAAAAAACAGGGACGACAGTGCTGCTATCAAAGGATTACAAATGTTGATCAGCAATGATCCAAACTCACCGTTAAAGCAAAAGGCCGAAACCATGATTGATGTGTTGCGGAGAAGGGGCGAAATTGAAACCTACCTGGCTAACCTGGAGATAACCCGCGATGATGAAAAAACGATAAAAGTAAACGAACCGGCCAAAGTTCCAAACCAGCCGGCGGCGCCCGTGGTACTAAAAGATACGGTTGCCAAAGTTGCGCCGCCATTAACCAGCGGGCCTTTTGTAATGGCCCTTAATTCGCCGCATTATGTATTGATGGTGCTGGATAAAGTAGACCCCGTTTTTGTAACCGAAACAAGGAACGCATTTAACCGGTATAACCGCGAAAATTATTATGGTCAGCCCATCACGATCAATACCGAAGCTTTGGAAGCTACTTTAAATCTATTGGTGATCAAATCATTTCCTGATGCGGCGGCGGCTTTAGTGTATTACAATAAAATTAAAAAAGATGCGCCATCGGAAGTATCCTGGTTACCGGCCAATAAATATTCTTTTTTAATTATTACCGATGAGAACCTGCAATTGCTTAAAACCAATAAAAATCTATCGGGTTATAAAGACCTGTTAAATACACAGTTTCCAAACCGGTTTTAACAAGGGTAAATCGAACAAATTAAATTCTTTCCATAGTTTTATGCGATTTTTTAATAACTGGTAATTCAAACTATTCTCAATTCTTATACATGAAGCGTTCTGTTAAACTTTTATGGCGTGTATTTTTTGGCGGCTTTTTGTTGTTGATACTGATGTTTACGCTGGCCAATTTCGGGGTTTTTGGTAAAATGCCCTCTTTGGAGCAGTTGCAGAATCCCGAAGCAGACCTGGCCAGCGAAATTTATTCCAGTGATGGGGTATTGATGGGTAAATATTATGCCGAAAACAGAAGTGAAGTGAAGTACAGCGAAATTTCGCCCAATGTGGTACATGCATTACTGGCTACTGAAGATGAACGTTTTTACGACCACTCGGGTATTGACGCCCAGGCCCTTGGACGGGTTTTATTTACACTGGGCACACAGGGCGGCGGTAGTACACTTACCCAGCAGGTTGCCAAGTTAATGTTGGGCCAGGGACGTGGGAACCTGATCGTGCGGGGTTTTCAAAAAATGAAAGAATGGATCGTAGCGGTTAAGCTGGAACGAAATTTCACAAAAGAAGAAATTATTACCCTGTATCTCAACCGTGCACCCTGGGCCAATGTATATGGTATACGAAATGCGTCGAGAACCTATTTTCAAAAAGAGCCAAAAGACTTAAAAATTGAAGAAGCTGCCGTACTGATTGGCATGCTGAAAGGTTATATCTATAATCCGATCGGTTATCCTAAGGCGTCGATCGACAGAAGGAATACCGTAATAAATCAAATGGTCGTTTGTCAGCAACATTTCTTAACGGAGGCCGAAGCTGCCAAACTAAAAGCCAAACCATTAATCACCAACTATAAAAAAATAGATGATGATATTGGAATTGCTCCCTATTTCCGTGGTATGCTGGCCGAAAAGTTAAGAACCTGGTGCAAAACGCACGAAAATCCAAAAACCGGCGAACCCTATAACCTGTATCGGGATGGTTTAAAAATTTATACCACCATTGATTCTAAAATGCAGCAATATGCCGAGGAAGCCGTGGTAGAACATATGCCTGTTATTCAACGGAAACTGGATTGGAACCTGAAGGCTTTTGGAAGTAGAATGTGGAAAGGACATGATAATGTTGTGGAAAACGCCTTTAAATATACTGAACGCTGGAAAAGTATGAAAGAAGAAGGCATTTCGGAAGAAGAGATAAAAAAAACGTTCTATGTTCCGGTTAAAATGAAGGTTTTTGCCTGGAACAAGAAAAGGGAAAAAGATACCATTCTAACACCTTTTGATTCGATCAAATACCATAAACAGATCTTACAAACCAACTTTGTGGCCATGGACCCCAAAACCGGCGAAGTGAAATGCTGGGTTGGCGGTATCGATTATAAGTGGTTTAAGTTTGACCACGTTACCCAAAAAAGGCAGGTAGGTTCTACTTTTAAACCTTTCGTGTATACATTGGCCATTGACGAAGCAGGCTATACTCCCGAAACAGTTATTCCGGGTGGTTCGCTTACCCTGGGTGGTAAAACCATTTCGGGTGGTGCCGGTACGGTGGCTTACTGTCTTGCCCATTCGAAAAACGTAGCAGCCTGGCGGCTTATTGGCCAGATTGGCGTAAAAAGAACGATTGATTTTATACAAACCTGTGGCATTACCAGTAAAGTTCCTCCTTACTATTCAATTGGTTTGGGAGCTGCGGAAATTCCCATGATGGAAATGTTGCAGGGATATACCATGTTTCCAAATAAGGGTATGAATACCGAACCGATCATCATGAGCCGGATTGAAGATAAAAGCGGCAATATGCTGCAGGAATTTATTTCAACATCCAAACAGGTAATTTCTGAATCGGATGCTTTTACCATGGCCACACTCATGCGGGGTGTTATTCAATTTGGAACGGCCAGATCATTGAATAAATACAACATTCCGGTTGAAAAAGCGGGCAAAACGGGTACTACCAATGATAACGCCGATGGCTGGTTCATCGGGTACACACCGGAATTACTGGCGGGCACCTGGGTAGGTTGTGATGATCCGTTTTTGCAGATCTATACCAATACTTCGGGTGGTGCAGAGATGTCGGCGCCACGCTGGGGTATGTTTATGAGTAAAGTATATGCTGATAAAAAATTGGGGTATGGGGTCATCAAAACTTTTGAAAAACCTATCGAACTCTCCAATGATCCCATCTATGCCGATGTAAACATGGACAGGTACTTTAATGAAGGCGACAGCACAACCATCGACGAAGGCAATGGCTCGGCCAACGATTTCTTTGAGTCGCCCGAACCCGGGTTACAGAATGAAGCCCCCATAGAAAAAATTGAAATAGAAAGCCAGATACCTAAAGCCAAATTACCGGATACCGGCAAGTCGAAAAAACCGGATATCCAAAAAACGATTTCCCCCGCAGTAAAACCAGCTGAAGAAAAAGTAAAAAAACCGGTAAAGGCAAAGCCGGAAAATGATTACTAATTGTATGTTTACCTTAAACGGTTTGTCTTTAAGGTATAACAATACCTTCCGTAAAAAAGATGCCCGTTGCGGTTTTGCAGAACGGCATTTCGTGTTGGATGCTTATCTTTTATAACTACGAATATGCCCGGCTTCAAAAGTAAATTAATGTTAGTACCCGTTACTACAGAAAGCTAACACCCCGCCTCGGTTCGTGGCACACGAAACGAAACAGGGTATATGCATTTTAATCCGGTAAGCGGGAAATGGCAACTTTCAAAAAATGACTCGGATTATCATTATTCGACTTCAAGATTTTATCATAATGGTATTTACAGAGTTTGGGGTTTTGACTGACCTGTAGGTAGTATTTAACGGAGAATAATAAAATTGCTTCGTGTGCCGCGAACCGAGGCAAATAAACATTTACGAAGCCGCCCCGGCGCCGTCGTTAATAAAACGGCTACCCTATTTTCAATGAAAGATCAGCAAAAAATAAACCCGCTGCAAAGGCAGCGGGTTTATTTTCAAATTCGTTCAGTATTAATAGTTTCTTAAAGTCATTTCCACTCTTCTGTTCAATGCACGGCCCTTAGCGGTAGCATTATCAGCAACCGGTGTAGTTTCACCATAACCAGCTGAACTCAGGCGACCTGCATCAACTCCTTTACTTTCCAGGTAGGCTTTAACTGAAGCAGCGCGGCCTTCAGACAAAGTTTGGTTAGCTTCATCCTTACCTTGTGAATCGGTGTGACCATCGATTTGAACTTTGAAACTGGGATTCTCATTCAAAATGGTTACCACATCGTCTAAACGCTTGGTTGACTGACCAACTAACTTGGTACTGTTGGTGGCAAAGAATACGTTTTTAGCAGCATAATTAATACGCTTGATAATGTCTTCGCTGATAACCGGACAACCGAAATTGGAAGCAGGTCCTTTTTCGTTGATACACTTATCTTCTTCATCGTTTACACCGTCTCCATCTGTATCTGGAATTGGACATCCCTGATAACGTGCGATACCAGGAACAGTAGGACACTTATCTTCTTCATCATTGATACCATCTTTATCTGTATCCGGAATTGGACAGCCTTTGTAACGGGCTAAACCGGGTACATCCGGACAATCATCTTCCGCATCTGTAATACCATCTCCATCCCTGTCGGGGCAACCTTGCAGCGAAGCGAGGCCTTTAACGTCGGGACACTTGTCGTCATCATCCAATACACCATCACCATCCCTGTCTTTAGGTGGCTCAACAACGGGTATTTCAACAGGCTTAGGCGGTTCTACCTTTTTAGTTAAAGGTGCCACAATGCCCAAACTATGATACAAATGATAAGATGCATTTTCGGTTATTGGCACTCTATATTGTGTATTCAACATAACAAAAACCTCATCGAGCAATTTAACCTGCAACCCCATTCCTACCGGAACAAAAGCAGCAAAATAGCCTCTGTATTTGGAAGCACCAACACCTGCAGTAAGAAAAGGCACCAAACAAAATTTATCTGGCAGCAGTTTCAAATTTGCCGAAGCAACACCTTCTAATAATAAACTGGGATCATTTCGCAAGGGTTTGCCTTGTATCGGATAATCAAGAAACGACCCCGCAATTGAACCAACGAAATCCAGGTTTTTACTCATTCCCTGTAAATAACTAATGGCTATACCCGAAGTCATCCCGCTGGTTTGGTGCCAGTCTTTTGTACCCAATACCTTGGATAAACCATTTGCACGTAGTTTTTCAGCTGTTCCGAAATCATTTAATAAATAATGAATTCCGAAAGAAGGGCGCTTTTTATTTTCCCATTGCCCAAAAGAAGTTAACAGTAGGCCAAGGCCTATAAATACCAATAAGATTTTCTTCATAAGTGTTAAGTTTACAAACTCCTGACAAAAATAGTTGCTTAACTCCAAATCATAAAATATTTTACTAACATAATTCAAACTATTATACGCCAGCAAACTACCTTGCTATATTGTAAAAATACGGTATACTAGTACTGTGGAACCAGTTTTTTATCAATTAGTTCAACTTTCACCCGGGTGAGGCCTTTTGATACGTATCCGAGCCTCAGGGCCGCGGCTTTCGACAAATCCACAACTCTTTTCATTTTGGGGTGAATCCGATCGTTTACTTTTACTATTACCGTTTTTCTGTTACGCAGATTGGTAACTTTTATCCAGGTGCCCAACGGTAACACATTGCAGGCGCAGGTTAGTTTTTTTTGGCTAAATGTTTCTCCACTTGCCGTTCGGCGTCCTTCAAACTTATTGGAATAGAAGCTTGCCTGTCCGTAAAATACCCTGGTTGTTTTTCCGGGCTTTATTTTGTTTGCCGGTTTGGGATTTTGTGTAAACGTGTCAACCTGAAAAAACAAAAAAATCGAAAAAGCGATTATATACACCAATCGCGGTAAAAAGCCCGAACCAATAATTATTGACTTCCCTTGCATATTTAAAGATAGCATAAAATAAATGGCCGGCCGGGTGATCACTTTTTTGCAAAATATTTTTCCATCAACTGCTTATCTTCTCCGTATATGTCATCATAAAATTTTACCACTCCGTTCATGCCATCGCATGAAAAATAACGGATAAAAAGTTGAATATGATTTTTTACATCAATACGCCTGCGCTCCTTTTTTGCGATCCAGTTTTTAATGGAGTCTGCCGTATATCGCAGCGAATCTTTCCGGTTACTTAATGCACTGTCGTTATTAGCAATGTAGTAAGCCAGTTTTTCCCATTCCTGCACCCGCACGCAACCATGACTCAACGCACGACCGGCATTTTTAAACAGGTAGCGCTGATTTGTATCGTGCAAATAAACTGAGTAGGGGTTATTGAAATTAAATTTAATGACGCCCAGCGAATTATTGTCGCCACTACCCTGTACAACCCGGTACGGAATACCGCGGGAATATTTGCTCCAGTTTACCGAATTTGGATCAATCACATCCCCCTTGCCGTTCAGCAACTTCAACCCGATCCTCGAAATATAATTCGGATTGTTCTTTAGTCTGGGCAGGTATTGTTTTACAATGATGCTGGTGGGAACAGTCCAGGTGGGATAGGTAATGATATCCGAAATTTTTGAGGTCAGCAATGGCGTCCTCGTCTCGGGCTTGCCCACAATAACTTTCGATTCGAGTGAAATGGTATCCGAATCCACCACAACCAGGTAGTATCCGGGTATATTCACCCAAATATATTTCGATGGCATTTTCTCCGGCAGTTGTTTGTACTTATCCAATGTGATGGCGATCCGCTTGAATCGTTCCACATCATTACTGTTTAGTGATGCCATTAAGTTTTTGCCATATTTACCATCTGCCTGTAAATCATGTTGCACCTGGTATTTTTTTATGGCTTTGCTCAGGCGTGCCGAATCGGGCAGGCCGCTTAGCGCCTCGATACAATTGCTCTCAAACAACCTTTTTTGTAATTGTTTAATAAAATAAAGCGAGTCTTTTTCATCGCCTCGTTTAAATGGATAAACAACATGGGTAAATTCCCGCCTGTCCATACTGTCGACAAAGCGTTTAATCCCTTTTTTAAGCTCCCAATAATTTTTGTGTTTAGGCTGAAACGAAATGAGCAGGCCGCTAAAGTCTTTTTTTGCCAATAAATCATTCATCGAAGCGATAAAAAATCTATCCACCAATACCGAATCCCTGTTCATCGACAAGCTATCGGGCTGCAAACGCCCCTGCTTGAGATCTTTGATGATATGTAAAAATCCGTCGGTGAGCAATAAATCGGCCCGGGTCCAGTATGCCGAATTCATACGCGTGATCGAATCGGCATCAAGCGTATCCTTTAAAAATTTCAGACTTTTAACATGATAATCGTTGGGAAACAAGCCCTCATTTTCTGCATGCACGATATAATTATACAAGGTATCGGCCAGGGGTACCCACTTACCCAAGCTGCTCCAAACCGGCCTGTATTGATTGTCGTTATAAAACCTGTATACCACCTGTTTCAGGTCGAGTTGGGTACTGTCATCAATTTTTCCGGCATTTTGCAATGCTACCTGCAGCGCCGCCTCAATATTTTCAGCCACTTTATTATTCATGGCATGCGGATCGTCAATAATATTTCCATCAGGATTTTTACCATTGTTGTTACACGAAAAAATGGTTAACAAAAACAAGCAAACGGAATAAAGCCTGATTTGGGTTTTACAGTATTGCATAATTCGGCTTAAAAATTTGTACCTTGAAACCTGATTCTTCCAGACGGATATTGAGCGCGTGTAATTCGATGAACAAGATAATACTTCGAATTCATTAACTGCTAATGTACGCAATAGTTTTTGTTTTTATTGATCCCGGGCTAATGGCTCAGGATAGCGTTTTAAACAAGTACGAACTGGCAGTGATTAATAACCAAGCCCGGGTACCGGGTGGTGGCATTACTACCGTCGTAATTACACGCCGTACGAAATTCCGGACCTGAGTTTTAACGACCTGAAAAAAAATTAAATGCAAAAAATATGATCATCGAAAACCTAAACAAAATTTTTGAAAGAGATCTCCAGAAACTCAAAGTGGAAATCAATGCATTCAAAGACGAATATGATATTTGGAAAATCCAGGGAGATATAGCCAATTCGGGTGGAAATTTATGTTTGCATTTGGTTGGCAACCTCAATCATTTCATAGGCGCCACGCTCGGAAATACCGGTTATGTGCGTCACCGTGACGATGAATTCAGCCTGAAAAATGTACTACGTCAGGACCTGGTAACCAATATTGACAATTGCATACTCATCGTAACGGAAACGCTGGGCAAACTTAGGGATGACGACCTGCAAAAAGATTTTCCACTGGAGAAACACGGTGAAACCGTTAGTACCCTGGGCATGTTGTTACATCTTTATGGTCATTTAACGTACCACCTCGGACAGATCAATTACTTAAGGCGTTCACTTGTTTAAGGAAGGATCCTTGGAATTTTTTGTTCAAGCAACATCAGATCGGCCAATACCATAGCGGTTACCGCTTCCAGTACCACCGGTACCCGTAGTGCGATGCAAAGATCATGACGGCCTTTAACCGAAAAATTTTCAACCGTATCGGTTTGCACATTTAACGTTTGCTGTTCCAGCGGCGTTGAAGAAGTAGGTTTGATGGCGATACGAAAAACCAGCTGGTTGCTGTTGGTAATTCCACCAACGATACCGCCTGCGTGATTGGTAAATGTTTTCCCGGTTTTATTTTCGATGGCGTCGTTGTGCTGGCTGCCAAACATGTTGGCCGATGCAAAACCGGTACCAAATTCAATCCCCCGTACCGCCGGAATAGCGAATACAGCATGGCTGATCAACGATTCAACCGAATCAAAAAATGGTTCTCCCAATCCGATCGGCAATCCATTAACAACACATTCAATGATGCCGCCGATGCTGTCTTTGGCGTCAATGGCTTTTTGCAGGCCTTTTTCGGTATCCGCTTCGCCCCCTATTTCCAAAATAGTGGCCTGTATATTTATTCCAGCCAGTAATTTTTTGGCTATCACCCCGGCGGCCACCAAACAAACGGTCAACCGCCCGCTGAAATGACCACTCCCCCTGTAATCTTCATGGCCGCCAAATTTAGCTGAAGCTACAAAATCGGCGTGTCCCGGCCGGGGCACGGCACGCTGTTTTTCGTAATCGGCACTTCGGGTATTATTATTTTCAAATAAAATGGTAACGGGTGCTCCGGTTGTTTTAGCATTAAAAACACCGGTCTTGATCAGCGGCAAATCATCTTCTTTTCTTGGTGTGGTTCCCCTGGCCCCGGGTTTTCGCCGTTCCAGGTCGGCAATGAAATCATCAACCTGCAGGGGCAAACCAGCCTGACAACCGTCAACGGTTAAGCCCACGCAATCGCCATGCGATTCGCCAAAAATATGTACCCTGAAAATGCGACCGAATGAATTCAAGTTTTTTTATTTAGTATCTAATATCCAGAATCCAGTATCAAGTATTAAGATTGTTTCACGATTTATTGTAAAGATACAGCAGCGTGCAGCAATTTCAAATCCTCAAAAAAACCGGGATACGATTTATTAACGGCCTGTGCTTCTTCGATGACCGTTTCGCCATTGGCCTTTAATGCTGCAATGGCACAAGCCATGGCAATACGGTGGTCGTGGCGCGAATGCACCGTGGCACCATGAATGCCGCTGTTTCCTTCAATCATCATCAAATTATTCTGCAAACTGATGTTCACCCCCATTTTCTTAAACTCCTCCTGCAGCGTAAGCGCCCGGTTGCTTTCCTTGTGTAATAACCGGTCAACCCCTTCAATAACTGAAACTCCTTCACAATAAGCCGCCAGCGCCACCAGTGGCGGAAAGAGATCGGGGCAATCGGTTGCATCAAAATGAAATGCCTTTCCCGTGTTTCCCAACGGGTGATTGATAACAATTTGTTTTTCTTCGATCGAGATATTGGCGCCGCAATCCACCAGCGCTTTTAATATGGCTTTGTCGGCCTGTGTAGAAAAAACAGCTAAACCGGTTATCGTGATACCGCCGGCAATGGCACCTGCTACCAACAAAAAAGCCGCCCCGCTCCAATCGCCTTCAACGGTATAATGCACCATTTTCGGATCTAACGGCTTAGGTGCAACAACAAAATTTTCGTAATTATTATTTGCCACATCATATCCAAACTGTTTCATCATCTGTAAGGTCAGATCTATGTAGGGTTTACTTTTCAGGTTATTCACGGTAATGGTAACGGGCTTTGTTACCGCTCTTCCAAAAGCGATAAGCAGTCCGGTTAAAAACTGGGAACTCAAAGAACCATCCATGGTAATATCTGCCGGCTGCAAAGGCCCTTTTATTTTTATCGGTAGATGCCCGTTGTTTGATTGAATTGAAATCCCGAGACGCGGAAAGATCTCATCAAAGAAATGCATGGGGCGTACCAATAAACTACCCGATCCGCTAACGACCATTTCATCAGCCGATAATGCTGCAATGGGAGCAAACATCCGGATACCGAGGCCGCTCTCCCCACAATGGATCCCCCCCCCACCCCCAGAATGAGAAGCCCGGGAGCTTTTAATTAACAGACTTCCTTCATTGGTTTGATGGATTTGCGCCCCTAAATTTTTAATGATTTCCAGGGCTGCCAGATCATCGTTGCTTTTTCCGGGGTTGTACAACACTGTTTCTCCATCGGCCAGCAGGGCCAGCGCACAGGCCCGTTGCATACTGCTTTTCGATGCGGGGGCAACCAAAGTGCCGGAAATTGCAGAAGGGCTGATGGTTACGTTCACTATAGTATTTCGTTAAAATGTTTCTTAAGATCAACCAAGGGGATAAACTTAATTTCGGCCTGCCCGATTTTTTTTAACAGGATAAACTGCACGCCGTCATCTTTTCGCTTTTTATCCATTTTTAAAATTTCAAAAACACGGGCATGGTCGGTTTCCACATCCACAGGCAGGTGATATTTCGCCAGTAATTTTACAATCCGGGCCGCTTCGCTGAAATGAAGGTCATTTAGCTGCTCGGATAAATTGCAGGCGGCCACCATGCCAATACTTACCGCCTGCCCGTGCGGTATCTGGTGCAGGTTTTCAATAGCGTGCCCGATGGTATGTCCAAAATTCAAAATTTTTCTTTCCCCTTTTTCAAATTCATCACTAACGGTAACGGCCATTTTTATCTCCACATTTTTTTCAACCAGGTCGGCGATCAGGGTTTTATCTGCCTGGTATTCGTGCAGCGAATATTTTTCCAGGATCGAAAACAAAAGCGCATCCTGTATACAGGCATGTTTGATGATTTCGGCAAACCCGTTCACCCATTCCTTTACCGGAAGCGTTTCTAAAAAACTATAGTCATATAAAATAAATTCGGGTTGCCGCAGGGTTCCGATCATGTTTTTATACACACCAACATCGATACCGTTTTTACCTCCGATAGCAGCGTCTACCATAGCCAACAGGGAGGTGGGCACTAATCCGAACCGCACGCCCCGTAAATAAACGGCGGCCACGTAACCGGTAATATCGGTAACTACACCACCGCCCACGCCCAGTAAAAAGGTATTTTTATGTGCACCCAATCTGATCAGCTCCTGAATAATATGATCTGCTGTAGCCTGATTTTTATGCGCTTCGCCCGCCGCGATCCGGATTACCGGGATGCCCTTCCAATTTTGTGCATGAAGATCAAAAACATGTTCATCCGTAACGATCACGATATTGGCATCGGGTATCAATCCGGCAACACCGGTAAATTCGGCATCAAAATAACAGGTTACTGTTTTTTGGGAATAGGTAAAGTTGGCTGTACGCATAATTTTTACGGCATTAAAACCGCTTTTGGTCATGAATTCATTATTCTATTTTGATGCTGTATACTTTCGAGGTGAACCGCATCAAAATATTTGGTGATAAATTCTTTCGATAAACCCAGGTTTTCCGCATTTTGAAAGGCACGTTCTAAAATATCATTCCAGCGGTTGGTTTGCAAAATGGTAATATCGTTTTCTTTTTTGTATTGACCTATCCTATCCGACAGTTTCATTCGCTGTCCGAGCAAGGTCATTAATTCATCATCCACCTGGTTGATCTGCTCCCTTAATGTAGTCAGTGCGTTAATAAACTCCTGTTCAGTGGTGCTTTCGTGCCGCCAGATCAGGCCGGAGAGTATTTCCAAAAGCCGCTCCGGGGTAACCTGCTGTTTGGCATCGCTCCAGGCGTTGTCCGGATCAATATGACTTTCCAGCATCAGGCCGTCAAAATCGAGGTCGATGCTTTTTTGCGAAACAGACTGCAACAGGGTACGGTTACCACAAATGTGCGACGGATCGCAGATCAACATCATACCGGGATACCGGCGTTTCATTTCAATGGGCAAATGCCACATCGGCGCATTTCTGAATTCGGTGTTTCCGTAGGATGAAAAACCGCGGTGTATCAAACCAACCTGTTGAACACCCACTTTTTGCAGTCGTTCAATGGCACCACTCCACAATTCAAGATCGGGATGTATCGGATTTTTGATCAGCACCGGGATATCAACCCCTTTTAATGCATCGGCCAGTTCCTGCACACTAAAAGGATTTACGGTGGTACGGGCTCCTATCCATAACAAATCCACGTTAAATTTCAACGCCTCCTCCACATGTTTTGCGGTAGCTACTTCAACGGTTATGGGTAAGCCGGTTATTTTTTTTGCGTTGGCGAGCCAGGGCAATGCCACAACACCATTTCCCTCAAATAACCCCGGCTTGGTGCGCGGTTTCCAGATACCGGCCCGCAGCAGATCCACTTTACCTGTTGCAGCCAGCCGGGTTGCAGTTCCCAGCATTTGCTCCTCGGTTTCGGCGCTGCAGGGCCCGCTGATAATGAGCGGTCGCTTGTTCCATTTCTCCTGCATTATTTCTTTCATAGTTTGTACTTCTGTTTCCATGCAAAATTAGTTTTTATCTGCGGTTATGTTTGTTGTTTCTTGTTCATGGTCTGACGCCCCCGTCTGACCATGAACAAGAAACAACATGATGGTCTGACGTCCTCATCTGACCATGAACAAGAAACAACATGATGGTCTGACGCCCCCGTCTGACCATGAACAAGAAACAACATGATGGTCTGACGCCCTCGTCTGACCATGAACAAGAAACAACATGATGGTCAGACGGGGGCGCCGGACCATGACTGAAAATCCATTTCAAATTTCAGTTCGTTTTTCCCGTGTATACCTGCTTCCCGCCAACCCTGCATGCGGTAAAATTTTTCGGCCCGGCTGCCGGGTTCGGTTCCTAACCATATTTTTTCTTTGGTATGAGTAAAATACCAATCCATCATCATGCGGTGCAGCTTTTTTCCGATACCCATTGCTTCATATTCCGGCAGTACAAATAAAGCCCAAACATTATTTTCAATCAGATCTACAATCGCAAAACCGATAACCGTATTTTGTATTTCACAAACCCAGCCCCTGCCTCTTTTGGTCATATATTCTTCCACATCAGCATCGGTTACCAACGACGGATCCGATAAGCGGTTTTCCTTAACCGCATGACGTACAAACTGAATTTGACCAATATCTGCTATGTCTGCTTCCCTGAAGATCATTTTTTCTATTTTACAGTATTTACCCTGTTTTATTTTAAAATTCGTTTGATCTTATTTGCATTTTCAATCAGTTCTACCAGGTAATCCATATTCTCCTTTTCTATACTGGCTTTAAACTTTCTTAATTGCGATATATGCTCGTTCAAAACATCCAGCACATTTTCCCTGTTTTGCATAAATATAGGCGCCCACATGGCCGAACTGCTTTTGGCCAGCCGTACTGTACTCTCGAAGCCGCCACCAGCCATTTCAAAAATAGCATCTTCTTCTTTTTCTTTTTCCAACACCGTATTAGCCAGGGCAAAAGAAGTGATATGCGAGATATGGCTGATATAGGCAGCATGGATATCATGGTTTTCGGCATTCATATAAATGATGTGCATACCCAGATCGAGATACAGTTTTTCCACCATATTCAAAGCGGCTTCAGCAGATTTTTCTTTTTCGCAAATCACACAGGCCCTGCCGGCAAACGCATCGTTAACCGCAGCTTCGGGGCCGCTGAACTCGGTGCCCCACATGGGATGCGTGGCTACAAACTGTTTCCGCATCGGATGATCTTTTACGGCATCGCATAAGGCGAATTTATTGGAACCGGCATCGATCACAATTTGTTTGTCGTTAACCAGATCCAACACCTGTAACAAAACGCCAATGCTGGCATCAACCGGTATCGCCAAAAAAACGACAGCTGAGTTTTTAACCGCTTCGTTCAGCGGTAATTCTTCATCAATGAGATTAAGCGCCAGCGCTTTTTGCAAACTGTTGGGTTGGTGCCCAACACCAGTAATTTTATGGGCAATACCCAGTTTTTTTAAGCCCAATGCCATTGAGCCGCCGATCAATCCCACCCCGATTACCGTAACATTCATGGTATATTTTTATTAATTCTGTTAGTTGCTTCCTGTATATTTTCAAGACTGGCACATAAACTGATCCGGAGATATTTATCACCTGCCTTGCCAAAAACGCCGCCGGGTGTAATAAATACATTCGATTCAGCCAAAATGGTATCACTCAATTCATATCCGTTTTTAAAATTTGCCGGCACGGCCGCCCAAACAAACAGGCCGGCCTGGTTTTTCGAGTAGACGCAGTGTAACCTATCCAGCAGCGCAAAAACATGTTCTCTTCGTTTGCGGTATTCTGCATTTAGCCCATCATGCCAATCCTTACCCAGCGATAGCGCTTTGGCAGCAGCCAGTTGAAGCGGTAAAAACATACCACTGTCCATATTGCTTTTAAAACGCAAAACAATATCAATATACTCCCGGGCACCACAAAGCATACCTATTCGCCAGCCCGCCATATTATGCGATTTACTCAGCGAATTTAGCTCAAGTACCCAATCTTTTGCGCCTTCGATGCTGAGCAGGCTCATGGGGTTTTCGTTTAAGGTAAAACTGTACGGATTTATCATGAACCAATAAAATATTGTGCTTTTTTGCGAAGCCGATCAATTGTACAAAAAAATCGTTTGTAGGCAATTGCCCGGTGGGCATATGCGGATAATTAACAAACATCAGTTTAACTTTACGCAGGTCATTTTTTTCCAGCGCTGCAAAATCCGGAAACCAATTATGTTGAGCGGTCAATTCATAAGCCACCGGTTTACCACCCGCAACAGCAGCAGCGGCTTTATAGGTTGGATAACCGGGATTGGGTATCAGCACTTCATCTCCTTCATTTAATAACGCCATGCAGATATGCATGATGCCTTCCTTGCTGCCAATCAATGGTAATATTTCGGTATCGGGTTGCAGCAAAACGCCATACCATTTTTTGTACCAGTCGGCAATGGCGTTACGCAGCAAAACACTGCCTTTATAACTTTGATAGGAATGGGCACCCGGTTTTGCCACTTCTGTTCTCAATATATCCATCACCCCCGAATCCGGTGGCAGATCGGGGCTGCCGATGCCGAGGTTGATGATATTTTTTCCCTGTTTATTCAGGTCGTCGATTTCCCTCAGTTTTTGTGAGAAATAATATTCCCCTATGCCTTCCAGTCGTTTTGACGCTTCCATTTTATTGTATTTTTCCGGTTTTTTAACACCCGATTTTATATTGATGAATAGGTTTGGCATTCAATGCTGAATGGTCATCAGGTGAGCGGGTACTTCCCTGGTGTACGGCAGCTGACCCCCGGCGTGTACCGGCAGTTGTTGATTTATCTGCAGGTATCCTTCACCAATGATGTTAACCTCCTTTTTCAACATTAAACTCCATTTAGCCAGGATGCTACAGGCTATGGAATTTTAAACAGCCATTTTACCGCATCTGTATTTTTATTGGCAACCGTATTCATAATCACCTCTCTATACACTGAGCAGGTAATTACACGGTATCATGGCCATAATACGCCAAGGCGGTTGGTGAAAGCAACCTTTTATGCCCAGACTGAATACTTTTTTCTCATCCTGTAAATAAAAAGTCCCCCGAATTTTGATCGGGGGACTTTTTCTGTTAGTTTGTTTTGGTTTATTTAGTAACAAAAGCTCCCGGTCTATTTCTAAAATAGTAGCTAAAATAAAACCAGGTATTTGTGTTTTTAACAGTCATTATGGGTCAAATGTAGGGTTTCCGGTTTACATTACAAAAAAATACCCCCCTTAACATAAGGGGGGTAAAATATGATTGCTTGTCGAAATCAAATACAATTTCATGTTCCGGTTAAACTACCTGCAATCAATCAACCGGTAATTGATTAATGAGCAGCAGGAGCTGGAGTAGCAGCAGCAGCTGAATCTGGAGTTGCAGTGGCAGTAGAATCAGTTACAACCGGAGCAGCTGGAGCTTCAACTACTGGAGTAGAATCAGCAACTGGAGTTTCAGTTTTTTCTTCACCATTGTTACAAGCAGCAAAAGATACAGATACAATTGCTAAAGCTAAGATTACTTTTTTCATTTTGTGTTTTGTTTAAATTTTAAAATTATAATTTGATATTTATACCGGAATTGACAAAAGGTAACCCAAGTCTTTTTTAAAAAGTTTATTTTCGTTGTTTTTGGGTTACAAATCATCAATAAACGTATTAATATCAAGGAAGTGAGCAATTTTGAACAGGAAAGGCAGTTACTGGAGGCTTTGGCTTTGAATGACGGATTGGTTATTGAGGGGATTTACCGGGATAACTACCCTATGGTTCAGGCCTTTATACTTAACAATAACGGAAATAGTGACGAAGCCAGGGATATTTTTCAGGAGGCCATGATCGTGATCTATGAAAAAGCGGTGTCGGGGAGTTTGGAGCTGAATTGTTTACTGAAGACCTATATCTATTCAGTATGCAGGCGGCTCTGGCTTAAAAGGCTCCAACAATTGAACCGGTATACCAATTTGATAGAAAATGTGGAAGAAACAGTGGCGGTTGAAGAAGACCTGGAAATTCATGAAAAGAACAATGCCGATTTTGTGATCATGGAAAATGCGATGGGGAAAATTGGCGAACCTTGTAAGAGTTTATTAGACGCGTATTATATTCAAAAGAAAAATATGCAGGAAATAGCAGTAGATTTTGGTTATACCAATGCAGATAATGCAAAAACACAGAAATACAAGTGTTTGATAAGATTAAAGAAGCTGTTTTTTGCACAATATAAAAATGGACAATAAGATGGATGAAATTTTATTAATAGAAGCTGTTGAACGTTACCTGAAAGGTGAGATGTCGGCCAATGAAATCGCTTTTTTCGAAGAGATCCGTAAAAAAGACCCGGCTGTTGACCAACTGGTGGTTGAACACACTTATTTGTATCACCAATTGGAAAAACAGGCTAATAGTAAGGCGTTTAAACATAGTTTATACGAAGCCGAGAACAGATTAACCGAAGAAGGCATCATCACAAAAGCGAAGTTATCGGGTAAAGCCAAAGTTGTTTTCCTGTGGAAAAAATACAAACGTAGTATTGCGGTTGCGGCTTCTATAGCCGGGTTTGTTTCAATTGTTACTACTGCTTTAATAAGTTCTTACAATAATAAAGCCGGCAAAAACAGCATTATTTATTTAATGGGCCAGATCAAAAAAACAGAGAAAAAAATTGACCAGCTGGATAATAAGATTAAGGCAAACAGTAATCAAAGAATTCAAACCCCTTCCAATCCTGATTACCGGGCTACGGGTTTCCTGATTGATGGTAAAGGATATATCGTAACCAGTGCACACGTGGTTAACCGGATGAAGAGTATCTATGTTGAAAACAGCAAAGGCGAATACTTTTCGGCTCAAACTGTTTATACTGATCCGGAAACAGATCTGGCTGTTTTAAAGATCAACGACTCTGCTTATAAAACGGTCTATAATCTTCCTTATTCGATAAATAAAAGCAATTCGAATTTAGGTGAGCAAATATTTACATTGGGTTATCCCCGTAATGAAATTGTTTATGGCGAAGGGTATGTAAGTGCCAAAACGGGTAACGAAGGCGATTCAACGGCCTACCAGGTGTCGGTTTCGGTTAATCCGGGCAACAGCGGTGGCCCCGTGCTGAATAAAAAAGGAGAGATCATTGGCATTATCACATCGAAAAATTCGTCGGCAGATGGTGTTGTTTTTGCCGCCAAATCAAAAAATATTTACAAATTACTGGAAGCCTTTAAAAAAGCAGGCGACACAACCAATATTAAGTTACCTAACAACGTAGGTTTAAAAGGATTAGACAGGGAGCAGCAGGTTAAGAAAATGGAAGACTTTGTGTTTATGGTAGTTGGCAATTAATAACTCCCGGAAAACGAATAAAAACTGTTCTGCTTTGGCAGGACAGTTTTTTTATGCCTAAGCCCACAGGTTGGCAGGATAAACCCCTTCGGCAACAAGTTTATCCACACTCGCTTTTACAACGGGCGCATCTTCCTTATAGGTTACGCCAAACCATTTTGAATGGGTTGGAATAACGGTTATATGCCCGCCCTGGTTCTCCATAAAATCTTCGGCAATGATCGGAATAAAAAATTCGGCTTTCAGATCCACCTGGTTATCCTGCGCGAATTCAAAAAAAGTTTTTGCGTGAGCGGGAATAAGTTTGGATGAAAACACCAGAAATTCATCGACACACTCGAATCAGAAGGAACGGTATGTTTGCCGCTTCCGTCTTCATAGGTAATGGTACCGTTTTCCTTATAAATTTTTGTTCTTTCTTTAATACTAACCAGGTTATTTTCTTCATCAACCTGGCAAACTCCCCGGCTAACCGAACCATGATCGCTTAATGTTTTTTCGAGCTCGTAACCGATGATGGCATATTGTTTTTCGTTACAGGTATTATTTAAAAAAGCGGCTGCTTTTTCAAACGCATCAGGGCCATAATAATCATCCGCATTAATTACAGCAAAGGGTTCGTTAACCGCATCCATGGCACACAATACGGCATGGCCGGTACCCCAGGGTTTGGTACGTGCGGCCGGCACTGCCAGGGAACCCAGGCAGGAATCCATCTCCTGGTTTACATATGCCGTTTCTATTTTTCCGGCTAATTTGGGTTCAAAACCCGCTTTAAAACTCGCTGCAAAATCCTTACGAACAATAAATACTACTTTTCCAAAACCCGCCCTGATGGCGTCGTAGATGGAATAGTCCATGATGGTTTCTCCCGCCGGACCAAACCCCTCTGTTTGTTTCATGCTGCCATACCGGCTCGCCATCCCCGCTGCTAAAATTAATAATGTTGGTTGCATCTATTTTTTGAATTAGAAGTTTTATTTGTTGATTTTTGCCTGGCAAAAATACTATAAACCAATAAGCTTTGTCTAAAATGCTTTTTGATATCTCTAAAGCTGATATTGAAGAAATACATGATGATCTGTTTTCAGAAAAGCAGGTGGGCGTTTCGGTATTGCGGCTGGATAAGATTCACCCGCTGGTTTCGGGCAATAAAATTTTTAAACTGCATTATTTTCTGGAAGAAGCCAGAGGCTCCACGCATAAAACGATCCTGAGTTTTGGCGGCGCCTACTCCAATCACCTGGCTGCAACAGCGTATGCCTGTAAAGCATCAGGGTTATCCAGTATCGGAATTGTGCGGGGCGAAGCCCCCACCCGATTATCTCCAACACTTCAGCAATGCGTGGAAGACGGTATGCTGCTGCAGTTTGTATCAAGAACCGAATATGATGTAAAAGAAACGATTGAATTCAATAACAAACTGAAAACGCAATTTGGCGAATTCATGCTGGTGCCCGAAGGCGGCTTTCACCCGCTGGGAGCCAAAGGAGCTGCATTGATCTATCATTTAATACCAGGCAAAAAATATTCACATATCGCCCTGGCTACCGGAACGGCAACAACCCTGGCCGGGATGCTGCGGGCTGCCGATGCCGATCAACAAGTGATCAGTATACCGGTTTTAAAAGGAATAACAGACAATAAAGAAAGAATAAAACAGTTAAATGGTGTTGATGCGGAATATAAAAACCTGGAAATACTGTCAGATTATCATTTCGGCGGATATGCAAAAAAAACAACATTTTTAACCGATTTTATGAACCTTTGCCACCAGCGATACCGGTTACAACTTGATTTCGTATACACAGCCAAAATGTTTTTTGCCATCACCGACCGGATTAAAAATGATGGATTTAAAAAAGGCAGCCAAATTCTGTGTTTGCATACGGGTGGTTTGCAGGGAAATAAATCTTTACCTTTAAACACTTTATTGTTTTGATTTTGATTCAACCTTATGCGTAAGTTTTATTTTTTATTGATCCTGGGAACCGTGTTTTCGATGAACCGGTTAAAAGCCCAGGCAACCTTACCGGATTTTACTTTAAAAAATACCAACGGTGAAGTCAGTGTTTTATGGCTGAACCAGTATCCCATCCAGGTAAATGGTATCAGTGTGCAACGCTCGTACGACAGCAGCAAAAATTTCACCAGTATTTCGTCTGTTTTTAACCCGCAAAACACCGTAAATGGCTTTACCGACCATAACCCACCGTACAACAAAATGTATTACCGTTTGTTTATCGGATTCGATACCGGGGTTTACATATTAACGGAACCGAAACGGCCCGAAATAAACTCGGTGATCGACTATTCGGCGCTCATCGTTGAAATCAATACGTTGTATGAAAAAAATATAAAACTCCAGGAAGAAAAATTAAGATTAAAAAAAGCCGCCGCCCTGGCATTGGCTGCAAAAAAGCCGGCCGCTAAAAATTCGAAAAACGCGGTTGCCCCTAAAACAAAAGTCAGTGATGCTGAAGTGCCGGAGGAGGATGAAACCGGAAAAGTAACGTATCCGAGTAAGCGTATTTTTACCGACAAAGATGATAACCTGGTGATAAAACTTCCGAACATCAAAAAAAGCAGTTACCGGGTAAAATTTTATACCGAAGATTATAAGCCCCTGTTTGAAATAAAAAACCTGGTTGACGATTACCTCGTTATTGAAAAGGTAAATTTCGGGCACGCCGGCTGGTTCACTTTCGAAATTTTCAGAAATGGGTTATTGTTTGAAGAAAATAAATTTTATATCCCCAACGAGGTTAAAAAACCCAGGTAGTCACCGATTTAAGCCGTTAGCTCAACCTGAAAGACCTGCTCAAAATTTCGTTTTAATGTAGTTTTTATCAGGGCATAATCCACCGTTTGTCCTAATTCCTTTTCAACAGAAGTAACCTGCTTGTTCGGAATACCACAGGGGATGATGTTATTAAAATAATCCAGGTTGGTATTTACATTGAGTGCAAATCCATGCATGGTGATCCACCGGCTGCAACGCACGCCGATGGCGCAAATCTTGCGCTCTTTACCCGGTTTGTCTGCATCGATCCATACACCCGTTTCGCCCTGGCTTCTGCTGCCAATGATACCATACTCCGCAATGGTCAACATGATGACCTCTTCGAGGTTACGCAGGTATTTGCCGATATCGGTTCCAAATTTTTCCAGGTCTAAGATCGGGTAACCCACGATCTGCTGTAAACCATGAAACGTAATATCCCCTCCCCTGTTGGTATTAAAAAAAGCGATATCATGGGCCACCAGTTCTTCATCACTCATTAAAACATGTTCTTTTTTCCCACTTTTACCCAATGTGTATACCGGGGGATGTTCGCAAAGCAGGAAGTAGTTTTGCGTATCGGGTGAGGCGTTGGGCGGTGTGAGTCCACTGCGAATGGCTGATTTGATGGCAACATTCTCCTGCAGCAAATCTTCCTGGTAGTCCCACGCTGCCTTGTATTCCATAATACCCAGGTCCTTAAATATCACTTTCTGCTTATCCACGGCAATGTTTTATTTTTGCAAAGATAAATGAATGGGGGTAGGTAGCTGTTAGCTGTTAGCTGTTAGCTGTTAGCGGTTAGAGATGGGATGCTGGATACTGGATGATGGATACTTGATATTAAATACAAACATGAGCAAAGAAATACCGGAAATTGAGGAGGAGCAACCCGAAATTGATGAGTTGTACGAAAAGCTGTCGATCACCATCGACAAAGGGCAGGAACCGTTGCGCATCGATAAATTTTTAATGAGCCGGATCGAAGGGGCTACCCGAAATAAAATTCAACAGGCCATCGATAATGAACTGGTACTGGTTAATGAAAATCCGGTTAAGTCCAATTATAAAGTGAGGGCTAATGATAAGATCGTTGTTTATGACAACCGCTCCCCCGAAAGTTCCGAGATCATTCCGCAGAACATTCCCCTTAACATTGAATACGAAGACGATAGTGTACTCATCATAAACAAACCGGCAGGTATGGTGGTTCATCCCGGCAGTGGTAACCCGGATGGCACGCTGGTAAATGCGGTGGCTTTTCATTTAAAGCAACAAAATCCCGACCTGGACGAAAATGACCTGAGCCGTTTCGGACTGGTACATCGCATTGATAAAAACACCACCGGCTTATTGGTTATGGCGAAAACACAAAAGGCCATGACCGATATTGCCAAACAATTTTTTAACCATACCGTACACCGCAGGTATATTGCCCTGGTTTGGGGAGATGTAGAAAAAGACGAAGGCACCATTATTGCTCATGTGGGCAGGCACCAGCGTTTTCGCAAATTATTTACGGCCTACCCCGATGGAGACCATGGCAAAGATGCCATCACCCATTATAAAGTACTGGAACGATTTAACTATGTAACCCTGATAGAGTGCCGGCTGGAAACCGGGCGCACGCACCAGATTCGTGTGCATATGCAGTTGATCGGTCACCCCTTGTTCAATGATGATTTTTATGGAGGCGACAGAATAGTGAAAGGCACGGTGTTTACCAAGTACAAGCAGTTTGTTGACAATTGTTTTGCGCTTTGTACCCGTCAGGCTTTACATGCCAAGGAACTCGGCTTCATTCATCCGGCAACTTTACAACCGGTTCATTTTGAAAGTGAATTGCCGGACGATATGAAAGCCGTCATTGAAAAATGGAAAAAATATATCGGTCACAAAGAAAACTGACCTGCTTATCCGTTTCATTTACCCTGGTAAAAGTCCAACACTTTTGTTCGCAGTAAATATTCATACCGGGCAATGGTTAAATTTACAGTAGCCCTGTCGAGATTATTTTTAACAATCAGATATTCAACACTGTTTAATGCGCCCAGGTTAAACCTGATTTCTGCTGCCCGAAATGACTCTTTAAAAGCCTGTACCTGCTCGTTTAATGCACTGTATTTATCAAAAGCGGTCGTCATATTCAGATACGCCTGCTCTATCGCCTGCCGCAATTGTATTTTTGTGTTTTCGGCGACATATCCCTTCCTTTTTTCCTCGATTTTTGCCAGTCTTACATTGGTTCTTGTTTGAAAAGAAGAAAATATGGGGATGCTTAAATTAAGTCCCACATAGGTACTCAGGTTATTATTAAATTGATTTGTAAAACTGATCTTTTGTTGATTGTAATTTGTTTGTTTGGTCATCACCGGCAAATTGCTTGTGCCCACAATAACATAATCACTGGTGGCCACATCCATTGATCCGGTTTCATTTAACGTTCTTGCCGCACTTGAATAGTTGGTGCCCAGTTGTCCAAACAAAGAAAGTGTTGGATAAAAATCAGCCGCCGCAACTTTTTTGGCTTTGGATGCCGCCTTCATTCGCAGGTTTACTGCTTTTACCATAGCGAGATTTTGCAAGGCCGTTTGGTAAATATTATCGGCACTGCCTTCATACGCGGCGATGGTGAGGTCAAATCCTTCCCTATCGATCTGCATGTCTTTACGGTAAGGGATATTCATGTATTGTGCCAATGCCAGTTTCGACATTTCCAATGACCTGGTATTGTTCACGATCGCCAGCCGGTCTGATGCGTACTGGCCCTTCATATCGTATAACACAGCCGGCGCAATGGCACCTTCATTGTTCAGGATGTTCAGGCGTTCAACCTGTTTTTCTGTAACCCGCGTTTGCTCTTCTGTCAACGCTAAAACATCTTCGTCATTCATGACCTGTAAAAACGACAGGATCACATTAAGTGCCAGATTATCCTTTTCCTGTTGCAGCTCCATTTTCGAGGCCTCATAATCGTAAGCCGCCTGGCTCACGGCATTTTTAATTTGAAAACCCCTGAACACGGGAAGGGATGCGGTTATGTTGGCATTGGAAGAAGACAATTGTTGGTTATTATAGCTATTGGTAAACGGATCAATACTGCGGCCGCTGTTAATACCATAACCAATACCGGCAGCAATATTCGGAAGCCGGTTATATTTCGACTGGTTCAGATTCACTTTCGCAGTCTGCTCCCCAAGTTCCGTTTGCTTTACCGATATATTATTTGCCATGGCCATATCGAGGCAGGTTTGCAGGGTTAGTGTTGACGTATTATTCTGGGCCTGCAGGTTGATGCCCCATATTAACGACGCTATATACAATAGCCAACGTGTTTTTAATTTCATCTTCATTTCTTTATATTTTTTATCAATGTTCTATGCGACCATCCAACAGGTGAACTATTCTTGAACCGTAAGCTGCATTCTTTTCTGAATGGGTTACCTGTATAATGGTTACCCCCTCTTTATTTAATTCACTGAATAAATTCATGATCTCTTCACCCTGTTTTGAATTGAGGTTACCCGTTGGCTCATCGGCCAAAATAAGTTTGGGATTGCTGATCAATGCCCTGGCTATACCAACCAATTGTTGTTGCCCGCCGGAAAGCTGTGCAGGAAAGAGATCTTTCTTACCAACGATGTTAAACCGGTCCAGCATATCGGCCACCATGGCTTTTCTTTCAGCCGTTTTAATATCCTGGTAGATCAATGGCGTTTCAATATTTTCGTACACCGTTAATTCGTCAATGAGATGATAAGCCTGGAACACAAATCCGATGTATTGTTTATACAAGGCCGCACGTTGTTTCTCTTTCAGTTGGTGAACTGATTCATGCAGAAAATGGTATTCCCTTTCATTAAATTCGTCCAACATGCCTATTATATTCAGCACGGTTGATTTACCCGAGCCTGATGGGCCCATGATGGAAATGAACTCCCCTTCTTTAATGGACAGATTTATATCTTTCAAAATAAAAGTACGGTTGCTTCCGGTGTTTACCCATTTGTAAATGCCTTTTAATTCAATCATGATATTTTTTATTATTCTGTTTTTAAACTGTTAACCGGGTTGGATATGGCAACTTTAATGGTATGAAAACTCACCGTAACCATCGCTATCACCAATACCACCAACGCTGAGAATAAAAAAGTACTCAGCTTCAACCCCTCTTTGTAGGGAAACACATCCAGCCATTTATGCATAAAATAGTAGGCAACGGGAAAGGCGATCACACAGGAAAGCAATACCAACAACACAAAGTTTTTTGCAATGAGCGAAACAATGTGGGTGGTACCGGCGCCCATCACCTTGCGGATGCTTATTTCCTTGCTGCGCTGTTCGGTGGTAAACGCGATCAACCCAAGCAAACCAAGGCAGGTGATCAATATCGTGAGTGTTGAAAAGCTGGTGAATATTTTCCCTCTCTTTTGATCTGCGGCATATTGCGAATTAAAATCCTGGTCGAGGAATGTATACTGAAAAGTAAGTTCGGGAAAAATAGACTTCCAGGTTTTTTCAACATCGGCTACCGCAGAGCCAATATTACCGGCAGCAAGTTTAACCTGTACCTCTCTCCTGTTTGGCCTGTAACGCAGGATCAACGGCATTATGGGGTTGTAAAGTGATTTTACATGAAAATCCTTCATAACCCCTATTACTTCCAGGTACCGGCCCGATGTATCTCCCGGAAATTTTACTCTTTTGCCAATAGGTTCTTGCCAGCCCAAATCTTTTACCAAGCTTTCATTAACCAAAATGCTATGGAGGGTATCGGCAGCGCCGGTAAAATCTCTGCCGTTCGCCAATTTGATCCCTAAGTTTGTCAAATAGTTCTCATCAATACTGTAAACATCTATTCCTTTATCAACAAATCCTGTTTTAGCTTCAACAGAAAAAAGATTGAAATTTATGTTAGCTCCTCCGGGAGAAGCATCTGCAGCACTCACCGACACAACTTTCGGGTTTTTGCGAATCTCATTCTGGAAAGACGAAACCTTTCCCCGAATATCGCCGTCGCCATTGGCAACAATTGAAAGTACCTGCTCCTTATTAAACCCCAGGTCTTTTGTTTTCATATACTGCAATTGCCCGTAAACAACCCAGGTGCAGATGAGCATCACCATGGAAATAGAAAATTGCGTAACAACCAGCACCCTTCTTAAAACCACATTACCCGAACTTTTTGCCAGTGGCCCTTTCAATACGGTAAGTGGCTGAAATTTAGCCAGGTAAAAAGCGGGGTAAGCGCCTCCCAACAATCCTACAAATACAATGATCGCAAACAATATCCATAAAGTTGTACCATTTAATAACGAGCTGAATGAAATGAATTTACCCGACAGCGTATTGAAAAAAGGCAACAGAAAATAGATGGCTACAAGACTTATCAAAAGAGAAAAGATCGTGATCAAAACCGATTCCGAAAGGAACTGTACCACCAGTTGCGATTTGGTAGAACCTGCTACTTTTCTAATGCCAATCTCTTTGGCCCTGCGGGCCGACCGAGCCGTGGCCATGTTCATATAATTGATACAGGCTATCATGAGCATGAATAAAGCAACTGCCGAAAAAATATAGATATACGACATGCTGCCCAGGTCTTCAGGTTCGTTCTGCATATCAGAATGCAGGTGAATAGCCGTGATCGGTTGTAATCCGTAATGAATTTTTATATTATACTTGGCAAATAGGGGCGCCATGTACTTTTCATACATGGGCAACAACTTTTTTTCGAAGGCCGCGATATTTGTATTGGGACGAATAAGAACGTACGTATAGAAGTCGAACTGACCCCAGCTACCGCCAAAATCAGCGGGTAATGTACTGGCTGAGATTAGTCCGTTAAAAATAATGTGCGAATTTTTGGGTACATCTTCAACCACCGCGGTTATCTTATAAATATCGCCCTGGCTGTTTTGCAATGATTGCCCCACTGCATTACTTGCATTCCCATAATATTTTTCTGCCAGGGTTTTCGTCAATACCATCGAGTTAGGTTCCATCAGTGCCGACTCGGCATTTCCCTGGAGAAATTTATGGCTAAATATTTTAAACAGGTTGCTGTCGGCATAAAAGATCTTTTCCTCATAGAATTTTTTTTCACCGTTCTTATACATCATGCGGCCGGCTCCTGCAAACCGGGCAGCCTCTTCTACCTCGGGATAATCCTTTTTTAATGTTGGGGCCAGGGTAAACTGGGTAGTTGCCCATTTCATTTTATTTTCGGGCTCATTCACATAAGACACCACACGCAAAATACGATCTGCTTTTTTATGGTATCGGTCGTAACTCAGTTCATCCATTACATAAAAAACCAGCAGCAGGCTAAAAATGATCCCGATTGAGAGACCCAGTACATTCAGCAAACTAAACCACTTGTCTTTTTTGAAATGGCGGAACGCCAACAGGATAAGATTTTTTAACATGATCGTATTATTTATTGGTATGCACCTTTTATTTTTTTATTCTGATCTCAAACTGGTAACCGGGTTTGCATTAGCCGCCCTGATGGCCTGGAAACTGATCGTAACAAAAGCGATCAGCACAGCAATTATCCCTGCCAACACAAACACCCACCAGCTAAGGCTGGTACGGTAAGCAAAATCCTGTAACCACTTATTCATTACATACCAGGCAACGGGCGTAGCAATAACAATGGCAATGGCAACCAGCTTTAAAAAATCTTTTGAGAGTAGCGAAACAATACCAGACACGCTTGCACCCAGCACTTTGCGAACACCGATTTCTTTTATGCGTTGCTCCGCACTGAAGGTTGCCAGGCCAAACAGGCCAAGACAGGAAATAAGAATAGCAATTAACGTGAAGTAAGCCACGATGGATGAAAGTCTTGACTCGGCCACATAATTTTTCTGAAAATCCTCATCCAGGAAGCTATATTCAAAAGGCTCATTGGGATTTAATTTATGCCAGCTTGCTTCCATTGACTTTAATACCGGCCCGATATCACCAGGCCCTGCATGTACCAGCATGTAGTTATATTCGACGTTGCTGTTATTAAGCCGGTAACCGTATGGCGTAATGGGCAGATGAAGGTCTTCGAAGTGAAAATCCTTTACCACGCCAACTATTTCAAAACCATAATGCTGACCCCTGAAATCAAAATACACTTTTTTATTGATGGCATGTTGAGCGGTGCCCAGGCCTATTTCTTTAATTGCAGTTTCATTCAATATGATACAGTCACTGGTATCAGTAGGAAATTCTTCAGAGAATAACCGCCCGGCTACCGGTTTAATATTTAATGTTTTCAGATAGCCGGCATCTACCCAGTTCATACGTGCACGTTTTGCATCGTTCATGGTTTCCCCCTCTTTATAAAATAAATTATCGCTTGCGTTAAAAATTCCCGGATTATATAACGAAGCGCCCACACTTTCAATTTGCTGCTGTTTTACCAGGTCATTTTTGAAAGAATTATACAATTTTTTTGCGGTGCCGCTACGCAACGGAACAACGATCTGCTGGTCTTTTTCAAAACCGAGATCGGCCGAACGGAGGAAATTCATCTGGTTTGAGATCACCACGGATGCAATGATCAATACAACTGAAATGATAAACTGAAATACAACTAACCCTTTTCTCAGTGAAACCACAGCGAGAGAATTGGTCAGTTTTCCTTTGAGTACTTTAACCGGTTTGAAAGAAGATAAATAAAATGCCGGGTAACTGCCGGCCAGTAAACCTGCAACTACTGAAAGCAGCAGGAATGCGGTAATAGTTAATCCGTTTTGATATAAAGTGAGTGAAAGGTTTCTTCCTGATATGGAATTAAAGACCGGCAATGAAAACTCAGTAATGAAAATAGCAAATACAAATGCAATCAGGCTCATCAATATAGATTCGCCCAGGAACTGCCGTATCAATGAGCCCCTTTCGGCTCCCAGCACTTTTCGGATACCTACTTCGGCACTGCGCTTTGATGAACGTGCAGTTGACAGGTTCATAAAATTAATGCAGGCAATGAGCAGGATAAATAATGCAATGGAAGCAAGAATATACAAATAGGTGAGGCTGCCTGAAGGGGTTACGGTACTATTCATTTCGGAACGGAGATGGATATCTTTCAGCACTATTAAAAATTGCTTTTTATCAAAACCCATTGCCTTGAGATCCTTGCCGGCATATTTATTTACGAATGCAGGAAATTGTGCCGCTACTTTTTCAGGATCACTGCCAGGCTTAAGCTGCAGGTATGTGAAGAACATGTTATTGGTTGCAAAACTGGTTCCGTTTTCTGCCATGTATCTTTCCATGTCACCACCTTTCATTGAAACAAAAAAGCGCCCGTCAATATGTGAAGGCTGATCATTTGGTTTAAATACACCCGTCACCAAAAAATCAGTATCTCCGTTTGTACTGCTGCTGATATGAATAAGTTTATTCAATGCAGGCTGGTTGCCAAAAACTTTTTTAGCCATTTCCGCAGAGAGCACAACCGTATTTGGATTATTAAGCGCTGTTGCCGCATTCCCTTCAATAAAATCATAGGTAAACATTCTGAAAAACGTAGAATCGGCGAGGTAACCTTTGGATTCATAAAACGAATGTTGTTCGCTGCCTTTTTCACTGTACTGTATCAATGTCTTGTCTTCGGCAAACAAGCCGATCAATCTTGCAGTCTGCTGTACTTGCGGATAGTCCTGCATCATGGCACGTGCCAGGGGTGCGGGTGTAGAGGCTGTTCTGTTTTCCTTGCCCTGTTGAATAAAGGTTGTCCCTATCAGGTAAATATCATCGCCGTTTTGCTGATATTTATCATAACTCATCTCATTGATTATGTATAAAGTGATCAGCATACAGGATGCAAGTCCCACACTCAGCCCAAAAATATTAATGAAAGAAAAAAACTTGTTTTTCTTCAGGTTCTTCCAGGCAATTTTAAAATAATTCGTTAACATGGCTATACTTTTATTCGGTCCTTAAACTTTTAACGGGATTGGCTATTGCTGCTTTAATGGCCTGAAAGCTGACCGTGATCAAAGCGATCAACAATGCTGCCAGTCCGGCCATCACAAATATCCATACGCTGATATTGATCCGGTATTCAAAATCACGGATCCATTTATTCATGGCCCACCAGGCCACCGGGAAAGCAATCACCGCGGCAACCATCACCAGTAGTAAAAAATCTTTCGACAGCAGGGTAACCACATTACCAACCGAAGCCCCAAGCACTTTACGGATGCCTATTTCTTTGGTACGCTGTTCGGCCATATACGTAACCAGGCCAAATAAACCCAGGCAGGCGATAAATACAGCCAGTATGGCAAATACAATGGCAATGGTACCTGCACGTTGTTCACTGCGATACATATCATCAAATGATTCGTCCAGGAAACGATAGCTGAACGGCATCCCCGGCGCTAAGGTTTTCCATTTGTTTTCGATCTGCGATACCAAACCCTTTGTGTCTGCAGCGGTTACTTTAAAAGAAGCGATATCGCCCCTGGTGCCAAGACGCATACAAAGTGGTCCCAATTTCTGCTTCAAAGATTCAAAATGAAAATCTTTTATCACGCCGATTATCTGGAGCGGGGCTAGCTCTTTATAGCCGGTATTATCAAACGGCGCATATAACATCTTCCCAACAGGCTCATCAAAACCCAATAATTTGGCCGTTGTCTCGGTGATCAAAATGGCGCTTGAATCGCCACCAAAATCTTTCGAAAAATTCCTTCCCGCAGCCATTTCCATACCCATGGTGGTAATATAGTCATAGTCTACCCGCCAGGTCTGCATGTTGATAGAACTGGCCGTAGTCATCACCGCTTCTTTTGAAAACGTATTATTGCTGTGGGATGAATTATCAACCGGCAGGTAAGAACTTATTGTACCAGAGCTTACGCCGGGCATGGCCAGCACTTCATTCTTAAATGCCTGTATATTCTTATTAAGTGCCCTTGTGCCATCAATGATCAGCACCTGGTCTTTGTTAAATCCCAGTTTTTTGGTTTGTATGTAGCGTAGCTGACTGAAGACAACAATAGTACCTATGATCAACATGATCGACGTGGCAAACTGGAATATCACCAATACATTGCGGAGATTACTTTTTCTGAATCCGGCATTGGTATTTCCCTTTAACACCTTGATGGGCTTAAAAGCCGAAAGATACAGTGCCGGGTAACTTCCCGCCAGCAAGCCTACAATAAATGGCAGCAGGATAAGAAAAGGTAATATTTTAGCGCCCAGCAGATCTCTTATTGAAAGTGATTTCGCAGCTACGTCGTTAAACAGCGGTAGTATAAAAAAAGCGATCAGTATGGCGATGAGCAGTGAAATAGCGGCGGTAACCGTAGATTCAACAAGGAACTGGGCAATCAATGTTTTCCGCTCGGTACCCAATACTTTCCGTATGCCTACTTCCTTGGCACGTTTGGCACTGCGGGCCGTGCTCAGGTTCATGAAATTGATACAGGCCAAAATAAGTATGAAAAGGGCTACGGCCGAAAATATATATACATACTGGATATTTCCGGAAGGGGTGAGCTCAAAAGCATAATCGCTGTATAAATGGATCTTTGTTATCGGCATCAGGGAATATTCGAGTTTATTCCCGCTTTTCCTGAACTCCTCCATGCTGGCTATTTTAATAAATTGCTGTGCAAAGGGCAACACGTATTTATCTATATACGTGGGAAAGTTTTTTTCAAATGCCTTATAATCGGTTCCTGGTTTTAACAGGAGATAGGTATTAAAATTATGACTGGTAAAATCTCCCCAACGGTAGTCCACATTTTTCATGGAAAACAGGAAATCAAATTTGAAATGTGAATTGTCGGGAATATCTTTTATTACGGCTGTGATCTTGAAAGGGGTGGTTGTTTCACCGTTTTTTACGTCAATATTCTTTCCCAAAACGGATACCGCATCCTGCGGAAAATATTTTTTTGCCGTTGATTCGGTGATCACCACGGTATTGGGTTGATTCAGGGCAGTGCGGGTATCGCCCTCAATAGCCGGAAGCGTAAACACAGTAAAAAAGGTCGAGTCAACAAATGCCGCCCGTTTCTCCGTTATGAAATCACTTCCTTTTTTAATGAGTTTATCCCCTTCATTGGCATAGATCCGGGTAAATTCGGCTACCTGTGGGTAGTCTTTTTTCAGGGTCTGCCCCATCATGTCGGATGTTTGGGTCATATGCAGATCCGGGCCGTTAAATTTCAAATCCGAATTGATCCGATAAATGTTTTTGGCATTTTTATTATACTGATCGTAACTCAATTCGTTGGTTACATACAAGGTGATCAGCAAACAGGTGGCCAGACCAATAGCTAAACCGAAAATATTGATGGCACTGTATCCTTTATTTTTCCAAAGATTACGGAAGGCTATTTTAAAATAATTTTTAATCATGGCTATACTTTAAGTTATTTTGATTCATTGGGTTTATTCATGGCATTGCGTAACCCATTATCGATCTCTACTCCGGTTACAGCATGATATTTTCTATCACGGCCTGTCCATCCAACATGCGGATGATACGGTGGCTGTACCTGGCATCATGCTCCGAGTGGGTAACCATAATAACCGTGGTGCCTTTTTCATTCAGGTCGGTCAGCAACTGCATCACGTCATTACCGTTTGCCGAATCCAGGTTTCCGGTAGGCTCATCTGCCAATATCAGTTTTGGATTGTTAACTACCGCCCGGGCAACGGCAACACGCTGTTGCTGACCGCCTGACAACTGCTGGGGGTAGTGGTTACGGCGATGCATGATCTGCATCTTATCCAACACTTCTTCCACCCGTTTTTTCCTTTCGGCCGATTTTACACCGGTATATATCAATGGCAGTTCTACGTTTTCGAAAACGGTCAGTTCGTCGATCAGGTTGAAACTCTGGAACACGAAACCAATGTTGTGCTTACGCAGATCGGCTCTTTTTCGCTCATTGTAGTTTGCTACTTCGGTTCCGTTAAATACAAAACTTCCTGCATCCGGATCGTCTAATAATCCGAGTATATTCAGCAAGGTAGATTTGCCACAGCCCGAGGGGCCCATGATGGCAACAAATTCACCCTCCTGTACTTCAATGGAAAGTTTGTTCAAGGCCACTGTTTCAACTTCTTCCGTACGGTAGATCTTTTCTAATTCAGAAATTTTTATCATGGTATCATTTTAAGTTTTAAAAATATTTTTTTTGATTTAAAGGTTCACCAACGGGTTCAATAAGCGGTCAAAACGGGTGTCTGCCGGGTAACCCGGAGAAATATAATTTTCGATCCGCTCTCTGATGGAATTATCCAATACGGGTTTTTCCATAATTGACAAACAGCTGGCAATGCCCGTGTCGCAGGCTTTTACATTATTTTCACTCCCTACATAGAAACCAACTCCACCAAGGGTCATGAGGGCCGCTAAAAGAAATTGTTTTTTCATAACAGTAGTTTTTATATTAATTGATCAATAGATTATTCTTTCTTTAAAATCAGTTCCTGCATGTTTCCATAATTTTCGTAACTGGAGGTCACCACTTTATCACCCGGCTTTAATCCCTGCATCACTTCATAATAGTCCGGATTCTGGCGGCCTAGTTGAATGTCTATTTTGTAAGCCAGGTTCCCGTTCTCTGCCACCTTAAATATCCAGTTTCCTCCGGTTTGCTGATAAAAGCCGCCCTTGGGTAAAAGCAGTGCGGTGGTTTCATCACTCAGCGCCAGCCTGATCTGTAACGTTTGTCCACGGCGTATTCCCTGGGGAATTGAATCTGTAAATTCCATATCAACCTGGAAGCGTCCGTTGGTAACCTGTGTAAACACTTTTTTAATTCCCAGTTTGTAATTTTTTCCGGCTACGGAGCATTCCCCGATCAGCCCGTTAAATATCCTGGAAATATAATGTTCATCAATATCAACCCGTACCTTAAATCCGTCGGTTACATCAATCTGCCCCAAACGTTCGCCCTTATTTTTCGATTGGCCGATCTCTACATCCATAGAAGTTAATTGCCCGTCGATGGGCGCCCTTACAATAAGATCACCCACTTTTTTACGCATCAGCTCCAGGGTATTTTGCATTCTTGCCAATGACTGGCGGTCCTGGTCGCCCATCAGTTTAACTGAAGCACCGTCTTGCTTTAAAATGTCGTCACTTAGTTTTTTACGTCGTACCTGATAATTATAATTGTTCTCAGCCTGCAGAAACTCCTGCTTTCCGATTACTTTTTCTGCGTACAGTTTTTTGTTTAAATTATATACCCGTTGCGCTTCAGCCAGTGCGTTATCAACTTCGGCCATTTGATTTAGTTTGCCTGTTGTATTCTGCGTGGCATTATTGCGCGAAATATTCATTTGGGTAAGCACGTTAAATACCTGCGTTTCCTGGTTAGCCAGACTCAATTCCAGATCCGTATTACTCAACCGTAAAATAGGCTGGCCTTTCGTTAATGAGGAACCGTCTTCAACATATTTTTCCTCAACCCGGCCACCTTCCAGGGCATCCAGGTAAATAGTGGTTTGCGGCAACACAACACCGTTAACGGGAATAAATTCCTGAAAAGTACCCTGCTTTATTTCACTTATCGTTATCCGGTCGGTATTTACATTGAGTTTTGATTTACCCGAAGTAAAATACCAACTGGCAAAAATCAAAGCTACCAGGGCCACGATGCCGGCAACCAGCATGATTCGTTTTTTACTCCATCCCTTTCTTACAATTACTCTGTCCATGTTGATCGATTAAATTTTATTTTCAGTTAGTTTTCATCGCCGGGAGCAACTGGTTTGGTTTTGCTTGCAGTCTGTTCCGCTAGGATTAACCACGAAAACATATGCCAGAAGCCAATCTATTGCTTATCTGCCTTTAATCAAACAAATCTTCAAATAACCTGTTCGCTTTCGATACAGCCACTGTTCAGCTTCGATACAGTTCACCGGTTAAAAATACCTTCTCTGCGGCCTTGGTTTAGCGCTGCGTTGTATATGCCAAAGGTCTGCGACGCTTAGCCGCTTTGTTTCGTTTTTAACGACATCGGCAGCCCATGTTTCATTAACTTCCCTGGTGAGGTTTGCTACTTCTTCCCTGCTGAGCGAACTAAATAATTCCGTTGAATACTTTTTCATGATTTTAGTTTTTTTGTTTTTGGCCGTTGGTTACTTAATTAAAATGACCACCTTCTTGGCATAGCTGATCTTCCATGGCGTTGAATATTCCACATATCGGCCGCTGTAAATATTTTACCGCCTGGTTTTGGACAATCGTTGCTGTTTGTCGTATTGACATCATCAGATATCTTTTCGGTACTGTCTTTTCCTGTTTTCTTAAAAAAATTAATTGATAACTTGATCATGGCTTTAGTTTTTAAATTTTAATAATTGTTTTTCAATTATATCCTTATACAATGCCGTGCCAAAACTTAACTCCTTGTTTTTCAAGCGGCTAAAAAAGGGGAGTAATTAAAAGTGTTCGTTTTTGATACAATCTGTATTCGGTTTTGATACACTGATATCCCTTTAAAAATATTTGTACGGATTGAATTACATAAATGAATTTAAAATTGCTATACTTGCGTGAGATTAAATTCCGGAATATGATTTTAAAAAATGCCAACATACTGGTTATTGATGACGACACCGATGTACTTACGGCGGTAAAGCTTTTATTAAAAACCGAGGCCAGAGAAGTGGTAACTGAAACCAATCCCGAATTGATCCATTCATTACTTGCATCTACCCGGTTTGATATTGTTTTGTTGGATATGAATTTTAAAAGCAGCATTAACACCGGTAATGAAGGTATTTTCTGGCTGAAGAGAATAAAAGAACTGGATGAGCACCTGTCGGTTATCATGATCACGGCCTATGGTGATATTGACCTCGCTGTTAGATCATTAAAAGAAGGTGCCACTGATTTTATCGTTAAACCCTGGCACAATGAAAAACTTTTAGAAGCTATAAAAGGCATACTCCGGGCCAAAGGAAAAGTGATCTCGGATATTCCTGTTGGTGACAAAACAACGATTGGTAAGGAGATGATGGGCGAATCGGAAGTTTTAAAAGATATTTTTTTAAAAATAGAAAAAGTGGCACCAACCGATGCCAATATTTTTATTCTTGGAGAAAATGGTACCGGCAAAGACCTGATCGCAAAAGCCATACACGAAAATTCCCTTCGGGCGGCTAAACCTTTTGTAAAAGTGGATGTAGGTGCACTCACAGAGACGCTTTTTGAGAGTGAATTATTTGGCCATAAAAAAGGGGCATTCACCGGTGCCGGTGAAGACAGGGAAGGAAGATTTGAAACCGCGAATGGCGGCACTTTATTTTTGGATGAGATCGGCAATATTTCCATGCATCAACAGGCTAAGTTGTTAAGCGTATTGCAAAACCGGCAGGTTTCACGTGTGGGTAGTAATTTGGCAGTGAACATTGATATACGCCTCATTTGTGCCACCAACCTGCCCCTGGCAGAACTGGCCGATGAAACACGTTTCAGGAAAGACCTGATCTATCGGATCAACACCGTAGAGATTTTAGTACCCCCTTTACGAAAAAGAGGAGGAGATATTATGATACTGGCCAAACATTTCGCCAACGTATACGCAGGCAAATACCTGAAACCGGTGCCGGGCTTTGATGCAAAAGCTATCGACAAATTAAGTCAATACCATTTTCCGGGCAATGTAAGAGAACTACAATACACGATGGAAAGAGCCATTATCATGTCGGAGGGGGAAACGCTTTCGGCCGGGGACCTGATCTTTTCCCCTATCGAAAATGCGGTACAGGAAGCTTCTGAAACCAGGGATTTAAACCTCGGTGTGGTGGAAAAGAATACGATCTTGAAAGTGATCGAAAAACACAGCGGTAATATTTCGAAAGCGGCTAAAGAATTGGGGTTAACCCGAACGGCATTGTACCGCCGGCTTAGTAAATACGAATTATAAAAAAAATATAACAGATCAATTAACAAATAAACAAAACAGCTTCCCCTTTCTTTCAACATGGAATGGGTTAAAAAATATGAACTTTAAAAAATACGACTGGAGCCTGGTATTAAGGATCGTTTTGCTTTTTGTAACCCTGAGCATTTCGGCCATGCTTTTATCAGAGCGCCAATTTACCTTTCTGATCCTGGCAATGGTATTAGTTGCTTTCCAGGTTTTTGACCTGTACCGGTTTGCCAATAAAAGCAAAGTGGATTTTGAGCAATTTGTAGAATCGGTGCACTACCGGGATTTTTCACGCCATTTTGACGAAAAGAATGCGCCGGCAGCGGTGCAACCCATGCGCAAGGGCTTTAACGAGATCAACAGCACTTTTAAACTCATTACCAAAGAACGGGAAACCCAATACCAGTACCTGCAAAAGATCCTTGAACTGGTCGACACCGGTATTCTTTCCTACGATCACCAGGCAGGCGATATTATGTGGATGAATGAACCACTTAAAAAATTGTTGAACATCCCCTATCTCAAATCCATCCATTCCCTGGAGAAGAGAGATACCGACCTGTATAACGAGATAACGGCCATCAAACCCGGCGACAATAAAGTGGTGTCCATTACAAATGATAAAAGCAGTTTAAAAGTACTTCTTTCTGCCACGGCATTTCAAACAGCAGGCAAAGTATATAAATTAATAGCTTTTCAAAATATCAATGAGGCACTGGATGAAACAGAATCCAAAGCCTGGCAAAAACTATTGAGCGTGATGACCCACGAGATCATGAATTCAGTGGCGCCGATATCTTCCCTTGCCGACACGCTGAAAAACCGCCTGCATTTATCGCTTAAAGACCTGAACAATAATTCGGGATCGCTGGATGATCTTGAACTGGGTATTGATACGATCAAAAGAAGAAGTGAAGGGTTGTTGAAATTCACCGAAACCTACCGCAACCTCAACAAGATCACCAACCCCGATCGCAAAAAAGTTTATGTAAGGGATATGTTCGAAAACCTGCACAGCCTGATGGGACCTACCCTGGAACAAAAACAAATTGAGCTGGATACGATATTGAAAGATCCCGACCTTACCGTTGAAGTTGATATAAACCTGGTAGAACAGGTGTTGATCAACCTGCTGCTAAATGCCACGGAAGCTGTAAAAGAAGTTCCTGACCCACGCATTTATCTGTCGGCCTACATTACAGCCAATAATAAAACGGTGATCAAAGTGTCCGACAATGGCATTGGAATTTCTGCTGAACTCATGGAGAAGATCTTTGTTCCTTTTTTCAGCACGCGTAAAACCGGAAGCGGGATCGGGTTAAGTTTGTGTAAACAGATCATGATGCTGCACAAGGGCAATATTAAAGTGCAGAGTGTGGTAGGTGAAGGCACCGCGTTTTCGTTGCACTTTTAATCCTGAATTTTCGCTTTTATTACCTGCGGGATAGGTATCGTTCAACTCGTTTTCATCTTCTTCAAGTTGCTGCCTTATTCTCTACAGGTGATCTTTCAGTTTAAATTACGGCGTTACCCAATCGGGCAAACCAACCTGGATAAACCGGATAAATTGGTAAACAGTAAAACAACCGGGTTAACTGATAAATAAAACAAAACGGTCATGGCCCCGGCCGGATCAGGCATTAATGATCTTCGATTTTTGAAGATAGGAAGCTTCCGTACTGTAAATAAAAAAACAAGAACCATTTTTTATCTTATCGATAATGGGTTTGCTTAATTTTTCGGGCAGTGCCGGGCAGCCCCAACTGCGGCCCAAATAACCCTGCGCCCTTACCAGCGACTCATTGGCATAGCCAGCTCCATGAATAACAATATCACGCCTGTTGGCATTGTCGTTTATTCCTCTCTCCAATCCCTCGAGTCTTAATGAATAACCGTTGCCGCCCATATAGGTTCCCAGTGTTTCGTAAAACCCCAGACTGCTTTTATAGCTGGCCGGGGCATTGGAAAACTGTTTGGCATATTCCTTACCGGAGTTCACCCCATGCGCCACGAACGTATTATATAAAACATCTCCGCTGTTCATATCAATTACAAATAATCTTTTCTTTGATGAAGGCTGGCTGAAATCGGCGATGGACAGGATATCATCTTTTGCCAGTTTACCGTTTTGTTGCAGGTAATGGAAACCTTTGATGGCGTATTGAAATACTTTTTCTGATAATCCCAGGTCATTCAGTTCCAGCGCTTCGTACATCGAATCGATGTAATTCCCTTCCACATCGGCTTTTGTTTCAACCGATTCGGCGATCACCGGCTTTTCACTTTTGGGGATAAATGCTACCGAACCGGCATCCATGCTTTTTGCGAATACAAAAGGCATATGCATTAAAATAATAAAAAATAACAAGTAAAACATCATCGCCCCCTTAGAGGTGATCCCGTTGTTTTGTTTGTTTCCCTTTTTGCTCAATTTCGTTACGTTCATAATTAATTGTTTCTTCCGGTTTACTAAATCAGATACCCTTGACCTACCTGGCTATGGTTTGATCACATTTTTAAACAACAAGAATCAAAATCTAATAGTCAGATCCTGCAGTGTTGTTTAGTTATTTTGAAAGTGGTTTGGAAAAAACATCTGCTTAGTCAACATGTTTGCTTGAACACTTATATCCTAAGAAGTATGGCAAAAATATAGTTTTACTTTTGCCGCACCAGCTTCCTGATTGATTTTAAGAACGCTTTAACAAAATTTAAATTGTACCCGTGCGGGTATTCGAAAACCTGTATAGTGCAATAAATGGGGCTACAGGATCTACCTGTTTTTTTAAATAAAACCTTTTCCCGGTAACATCCAGCCTGTTTACCCGGATCATTTTGCTTTGCAGCCGTGAAATTCATCCACAGAAGCAAGTACCCGGCTTTACAATAGGTTCGCGTGGTACTTTTTTTGATCTAAAAATAGCCGTCGGATGGCTTCTGGCCGGGAATAGCAATAAGGGCAAAACCCGCCATGTACGCTCAATTTTTTTCTGCGGGTAAACAGTTGGCCGCTTACTCCGCACAAAAAATACCCCATACAGGGGATCAGTCAATAAAAAATTAAGTTTAATTTAACAGGATGAAAAAAATATGGCTTCTCTGCATTTGTGCACTGGCAACAACCTCGGCATTTACACAATTAAATGAAAAAGTAGGCATTGGTGTACGCCTCCGGCTGGACTCGTCGAAGGGTTATAAAATACCACTGATTATTGAAGTAGTAGCTGATGGATCCGCAAAGCAGGCAGGGCTTCTTGCCGGTGATATTATTTCGGCCGTAAATGAAAAAAGCACAAAGAATATGGCGTTGAAAGATGTGGTGGCCATGATCGTGGGAGAAGCGGGTACCCGGGTAAAACTGAATATTGACCGTAATAACACCACAAAAAGCTACACCGTTTTGCGGGGTACCTATAAATACGCTGTTTCCTTTTATCAAACTGCAGATCCGGATAACCCTTTTTGTACTGCATTAACCAAACTGATGAATGATGCCGGCTATGATTTTGTAAACAGTATGGATACCATCAGTGCTCCGCTTAAGAACGGAAATTATACATGTAAAATACGGGTACCCGGCGTTGAAAGCACGGAAATGAATGCAACTTTGGGGATTTCCTGCGAAATAATAGCAGGCAGTTTTGCAACCAGCGCTCAGGCGAATGCTGCCGGAGCAGCGTTGGTTGAACAGCTAAAAAATTGTTTCCCTGATTTTTATTATGATCCCGAGGTAGATAAAACAGGAGCCGGTGTGGTTAATATCGGCCAGGTCTTCAGTAATGGATACGAATCGCCGGTGTTGCAGCTTTTTCCGTTTTATGATAAAGCGCAGCAGGACATAAACTGGAATTAAGGATCAATGGAGGAAAACAAACACGTTATTACAGCACCGGTAAAAAGGCAGAAAGTACCGCCTTCGCAAATTCGTTACGAACCATTTATAAAGATATCGCCAATGATTTTAGACAGGTAAAAGGCACCAGGCATGAAACCCAGGGCGGCCTGTTCAGTTCGGGCTCGTCGTGGTACGACATCATTCCGGTGCCCGATGGTGCAAAAAGCTGCAGCCTGGCGGAGGGAACTTTGAGTGCCGGAGCAAAAAATTGCAGTTGCGGATATTACCAGGGAGCAAGCCGTGAAGATGCGGTTACTACGTTCAACAATTTATTTGAAAAAACACGTGCTGCACTCGGTTCAGATTTTGTTTACTCCACGGATGTCTCCAATTGGGATATGAATATTTCAAAAAATGTACAGTCGGCTGTCATCTTCGGCATGAAGAATAAGCATCAATATGAATCAGACCTGCCGATGATTGTGCTTCTATTTGAAAAATATGAGAACAGCAGTTATGGGGTAAGACTTCTCTTCTACCGATTTGGGTTTTAATGCTGTTGCCATTGTTTTTGTTTGTGCTTTTCTCAGCGATGTCTCCCGCAGGGGACGTTGCGTCACAATCACCCGGGCAACGTGCATACAACCCCGTTGGTCAAAGCCCAGCCGGGGGCAACCTACCTATGGCGGCAAAGAGTCTACTTTCATCGGCAAACGAACCGAGGCCATTGGCGTCTGCCTACATCGGCAAACGGATTGTTTTCTCCGCGGTCGGTGTCTCCACCGACCGGAATAGCTTTTATGTTCCATCTATACGAAGTTGCTTACCTGATATTTTGCCCTATTCCCAAAGAAAGGCGATGATGCATAGTAAGTTCCATTGCGGTCGGTGGGGACACCGACCAAGGAGTAGGAACGGATTGTTCCGGTGGGTGAAGACACCGACCAAGGAAAAAAAGCCGCCGTTGGCTGAAATGGCGTTGACCAAACAGATTCTACATAGATTTTGTATATTTGGTTTATGACATTAGATAACTCCAAAATAGAATCAATAAAAAGCTATTTCAAAACACGTCCTGTTTTGAGGGCGTATCTTTTTGGATCATATGTTCGTGGAGTCGCTGATAATAAGAGTGATATTGATATTCTCGTTGATTTGGATTACAGTCAGAAGATTGGGTTACAGTTTATCCAGATGAAACTTGACCTGGAAAAGCTTTTAAATAATAAGGTCGACTTGGTCTCTTCAAATGGCATGTCGAAATACATCAAACCACTTGTTGACAGTGAAAAACGTTTGATTTATGCGAAGTGAACTGGCAGACAAAATTAGATTACAACATATTCTTGATGCCATTGAGGAAATTCAGAGATATTTAGTTGAAATTGAATTGCCTGTATTCCTCGAAAACTCAATGATGCGATTTGCCTGCATAAAACAAATGGAAATAATTGGCGAAGCAAGCAATCACCTTACCACTGAATTGAAATCCAAATTTTCAGGAATTGAATGGGCGCAAATTGTAGGCATGCGAAATGTATTTGCTCACGAGTACTTTGGCATAGATTCCAGTTTAGTATGGGAAATAATCAAAAATGACATCCCGGAATTGAAAGAGAAAATAGAACACATCTTAAAATCCTTAAAGTAGCCACTTCAGCTAATAAGAAGGGTGTAAAAAGCTGCAGTCTGGTGGAGGGAACTTTGAGTGCCGGAGCAAAAAATTGCAGTTGCGGATATTACCAGGGAGCAAGCCGTGAAGATGCGGTTACTACGTTCAACAATTTATTTGAAAAAACACGTGCTGCACTCGGTTCAGATTTTGTTTACTCCACGGATGTCTCCAAATGGGATATGAATATTTCAAAAAATGTACAGTCGGCTGTCATCTTCGGCATGAAGAATAAGCATCAATATGAATCAGACCTGCCGATGATTGTGCTTCTGTTTGAAAAATATGAGAACAGCAGTTATGGGGTAAGACTTCTCTTCTACCGATTCGGGTTTTAATGCTGTTGCCATTGTTTTTGTTTGTGCTTTTCTTCGCAATGTCTCCCCCGCCATAGTTCGTGGCACACGAAACATTTTACTTTGTTGATTCCGGTTTATGAGCCATAAACTGAGCTGTAATTGTATCCTTTTCGATTCTTGTGCCACGAACCGGGGCCAGGGTGCCCTAAAACTCTTTCACTGACACAGATATGCAGCCTGCCTTATATGTGTTGGCGTACTTGCCTACCGGCAGGCAAGTACCCTACGCTGCTTTGCTGTGCCGCATAGCTGCCAGGTGGTGCCAGTTGGGACAGTTGGAATAATGAAGATTTTCGTGACGGTCGGTGAGGACACCGACCAAGGGGCAAGAAATTTGGGTCGAAAGGCGTAACTAATAATTCGCATTGTCTCTTATTGTTATGCGTAAAAAGTTCGTGTAAAGAAACAGATACTTCGGTTCCTGGTACAAATCCTAAATGGCCTGTATGAAAATTTGGTATAATGATCTCAGCGTTAGTAGATTTTCTCAGATAATCAAGTATCATAAAAATTGGTTTAGATTTATGTCTGAAGATAATTATATATATGTATATAACAAATTAAATAGTCGCTAAAACCCGAAATTTCTAAAAATTAAGGCAATAAAATATCGCTGTTTATTTTCCAATAGGCAAGCAAATCCGGTTACAAACCGGTAGAACCGAAGAGACCCAACCCGTCCCGACTCTTGTCGGGAGGTGATCCCACCAGGATTTCGTTTTTAATTTAAAGATTGTGTTGGGAACACCTGCGCCCAAGACTTAAGCCAGTTGAGGCCACAGACTTAAGCCAGTTGGGAAGAATAATCTATTACTTAGGCGTAGAGTTCTTGGTAAACACTTTTTATCAAATTTTTGATTCCGATTTTCCAAATGCAGTTAGCCAATAAAATGTTTCTTTCGATTTTTTTATATATACGGCAATTTCTTTTTCTATTTTTAGTTTTTCATTGAAATTCATTGCCGATTCAATAATTAGCCCATCATATGACCAATTGATAACAATTTCATAAAATTGATTCATCAAATCTGTGTAGCTTATTAATTTATCGAATAGGTCTCCATAAAAAAGCCAACAAAAAGCGATTGGTAAATCTTCATCATAATTTCTAAAGAAAATACGTAGATTAGACATAAAATCATTAAGTTCAGTAAATCCGTATAATATCTGAAAGGCCTCCTCATTTATTGAGCCATGCGTTAATAAAGTATCTAATAATTCATATTTATTTTCTTCAATTAATATATCAATAATATCACTATAATTAGTAATTAAGCTTGATCTTTCATCAGTAATAAATCCAAGAAATCTTTTAATATTTTCATTACTTCTATAAGTCCTGTCCATTACAAGAAACTCCTCAAAAAAGTCTATATATTTTGTTTGATTTATTGGTAATTCTTTTTCTTTTTCATTTAGTAAAAACAATAACTCGATTTCAGGAAATTCATTTGTAAACTCCTTATACTCAGACTCATTTTTCTTAAATGAATTTATCTCGTCTTTTATATTTTTATCCAATTTCACAGAGATGTATGTTGAGATAACTGCAAACGACAAAATATGGAAAAAATCTCTCGTTCCGTATTGATTATCTTTAAATAAAGAAAGAATATCAATATTTTCTTCCAAAAGCGCAATATCAGATTTTCTGTATTCTTGTGCTAACAACCTTATTCTTGCATCAGAATGACTCTTCATAGCACATAAGTTTTTTCAATTCATCAAATGGTTTCATATAACTACCTAAATCAAGTTTGCAAACGCCCATGTGATCTTTTTCCATTTCTAATTCTGGTGTAACATCCATACAGAAAGGTTCATTAAGAACTACTTTATCATTCAAAGACCATAAAACTGCTGCAGAAATTGTAAAGTCTCCTTTCTTCTTACGCAATAATTTTTCGCTCTCCTTTTTCAGTGACTTTAGAGTAACTGAATCAAACTCAAGGTCATTGATTACAGGATGCCGGTATTTATATATGGTTGTCGCGACTTTTAAAATATAAGGTAATATTTCGTAAACCATTCCTTGGAGACTACTCCCTTTGTGTGCGGGTGCAAGTAGAAACATTTTACAAAGTGACAACCATTCTGCCTTTTCACTATTTGCAAAAAGAAGTGCCCGTCTGGTTACAACTGCGCCTAGTGAATGTGCAGCTATTATTATTTTTTCGTAAGAACTCAAAACTTCTCTTTGTATTCCTAAAAATTCTACAGGTGGAATAACAAATTTCTTTAAGCTATTATAAAAAAGAAGTGCATTTGAACTTGCTCCGGAGTCTAAGCTCGAGTACCCATAGAAAATAACATCATAGTCATTAAATTCCGTGAAATTTTTTACTATAATCGGAAAATCCTTCCAAGTAGTGGTAGCATGACCTCCCAAGCCATGCACAAAGATTATAAGTCCTTTAGGTTTTTTTAAAGCAAAATAGGCTGTAGTGTTTTTCCCTTCGTTCAAAAAAACCATTTGATGATTATCATAGGTTGTCATAAAATAGAATTGTTAAAATTTAAAACTGATACGACTATAATGAAAATTGCAAAAATTTATTATTTACTCTCATAAATATACGAATTATATTGGTGGCACCCCAACTCCTTCATTAATCGATTATGAATATTACTCGCCTTTTAGTTATATACTTTTCAATGTCTTCACTATCATATTTAACTATTACTTGTTCCGTTTGTGAAGACAGAATGGGATAGAGAAATCTAATAAACTTGTCCTACGCCACCATCCCCTTCTCAAATACTTCCACAAACTCCTTCATCTTAAAAATAATCCTCTCTCCTATTGCACGTGCTTGCAAAATACTTGGCCTGTTACCGAGGCATTTGAGTACTTCATCACGTATGGGGTCCTGGCCACTGAAGATGTAGGCATCTATCAGGGCTTTAAATTGTTCTTTATCTAAATGCTCGTCTTCGCAGAGTTTGTTAAGGGCAAGTATCTTTTGCTCCTGCCAGTATTTTTCAAATTCATCCTGTATGTTATCGGCATCGTCAATCAGCGGCAAATTCTCCTGGATGAATTTCTCAATCAGTTCACGCTTGCTTCTTAATTCAATATCGCCGCCCAGCAGATCCATAATGGCTTTTTTCTGTTGCTGTGCTTCGCTCGCTTTTGCCTGTTTCAGTTTTGCCAGTAGCTTAATGATATAGGCTACATTAATTAAATCTCTGTGTATCAGCTCTAACTCAAAATCAATATCATCCAGTATAGATGTTTTTTCTTTTTGATTTTCAGTTTTTACTTTATCGTATAGATCCAAGTACTTGCTTTTATAGTTTTCAAAATCTTGTTCATCTATTCCCAAATCTTCCCAGGAAAAATCGGTGTAAGACTCCAATACATTTTTTGCACGTAACAAAGCTCTAAAGGATTGAATAAATGCCAGTTCATCTTCTTCCGTTTCCAGTTCATCAACGCTTTGCCAGGTCGGTGTAATGGTAAGTAGTGTTTTTAAGGCTTCTTTGAATTTTACAGCAATGGCTTCATACGGAGGTAAAATAATGTCCTCGATGGCTTCTTTATTGCTGAAAAGGGTAATTGCATCATCGGTTGCCTTTTTTAAATTGCGGAAGCATAAAATATTGCCTTGCGATTTTTGCTCTCCCAAAATACGGTTGGTTCTGGAATAGGCTTGTATAACACCGTGATGCCGCAGGTTCTTATCTACATACATCGTATTTACCTTCTTGGCGTCAAAGCCGGTGAGGAACATACTTACCACCAGTAAAATATCCAGCCGATCTTCATCTTTGGCAGTTTCTTTTTCCCGTTCTTTTAATCGTTTGCTGATGTCTTTAAAATAGTTTTCAAATGCCTGGCCATCTTTGGTTGAAAAGCTGGTTCCATACATGGCATTGTAATCTGCAATGCAGTTTTCTAATTTATCCCGGGTATGACTTGATACATAGGCAGCCTGGGGATCTGCTGCCATTGAGAGTTCTTCTTCATCGCCCGGCAGATAATCCTGTGCATCTTCATCTTCTTCATTGGCGCCGTAGGTGAAAATAGTTGCAATACGCAGGTTATGTACGCCTGCTTCTTTTTTCTTTTGCAGGATGTCGTAGTATTTGATGGCGTTTGCAATACTGTTAACAGCAAATATGGCGGAGTAATCTTTATTAAATGTTTTATGCCCGTGATAAGCAATAATATAATCTGCGATTTTAGCCAACCGCTTTTCATCATTAAATACTTCTGCCTTATCAATGTCTTCAACTTCAATATCAATAAAGGTGTTGCCTTTTTGTTTGTATTTGCCAATGTACTCAATACCAAAACGCAACACATTCTGATCACGGATGGCATCGGTGATCACGTATTTATGCAGGCAGGCACCAAACAGGTCTTTGGTAGTGCGTTTGCCCAGTTCGTTTTTACTGGCATTGGCGGCAAAGATGGGCGTGCCTGTAAAACCAAATAGCTGTGCCTGCTTGAAATAAGTAATGATTCGGTCGTGCGTATCGCCAAACTGTGAACGGTGACACTCATCAAAAATGAAAACGATCTTTTTATCTTTTAAATGCCCCAGTTTAGTTTCGTAATGATGTTTGCTGATGGCATTGTTCAGTTTCTGAATAGTGGTAAGCACCAGCTTTGTAGTATCAGTCAGTTGTTTTACCAGGGAAGCAGTATTATCCGTAACATCAACACTGTCTTTTTTAAAAGCGTTGAACTCCTGCATGGTCTGGTAATCCAAATCTTTCCTGTCAACCACAAAAACCACTTTGTGTACTTCGGGCAATTCCATAATAACCTGGCTGGCCTTAAAGGATGTTAGTGTTTTGCCCGAACCCGTAGTATGCCAGATATAGCCGTTATCATTACCAGCTTTAACCTGGTTGATGATGGCCTCCGTTGCAAAATATTGGTAAGGCCGCAGCACCATCATGTTTTTAAAGGTTTCGTTCATCACCACATAGTGGGAGATCATTTTGCCCAGGTGATCGGTATTTAAAAACGCTGTGGCAAACTCCGTAAGACCGGTAATATTTTTATTGTTTTCATCAGCCCAAAAGAAAGTTTGCTTTACCGATTGCAGCCTGTTATTGGCTAAGTATTTTGTATTTACACCATTGCTGATAACAAACAATTGCACATACTGAAACAAACCATGATTGCTCCAGAAAGAATGACGCTGGTAGCGGTTTATCTGGTTGAAAGCTTCTTTAATTTCAATACCGCTGCGTTTGAGTTCTATCTGCACCAGTGGCAAACCGTTTACCAAAATAGTCACATCATAGCGGTTCATAAAAGAACCCTGTATCTGCACCTGGTTGGTAACCTGGTATTTGTTTTGGCTCCAATCCTCATTATTAAAGAAGCGTACATAAAAGGAAGTGCCCTGCCTATCCGGCAGGCAGGCTTCTTCTTTACTAAGCACAAAACGATCCCTTAATGTTTTGGCCTTATCAAATACAGTACCCCTGGCTAAATGATTTAAAATAGCATCAAATTCTTTGGCAGTAAATATTGTGTTATTAAATTCTTCTAATTGTATTTTAAGATTTGAAATAAAAGCATCGCCATCATGAATCTTTACTGACTCATAGCCCAAACTAATCAATTGTTTGATTAAGTTGCTTTCTAATATGGCTTCGCTTTGGTGGCTCATTCGGTGTTGCTTGTATTGTTTAAAATACTGGCATATCTTTCTGAAATATAATCCCAATAATACAGCATAGTTCTTTGTTTTGTTATTATTTTTTTATCAAAAAAGTCTTCTATATATAAAGGTAAAAACCTGGATGAATTAACTATTAAATTTCTCCATGCATCTGTTGCCGAATTGCCTAAAGATTTTAATTCATCGCTTGTAATTGCTTTAAAATCTTCATTAAACTTAGGAGAAAGATGCATTAAATAAACTTCATCAGCACCGAGCTCTTTAGCCAGCTCCATTTCATTGGCCAGGAATTGTTGCCTGGTAAACTGGTAAAAAGGCTCGTAGAAAAGGCTTTTAAAGGACGGCACTTTAGTTTTATCAATTGGACAAGTTTCCTTATCCCAAAGGTGCTGATAAATATTAGTTCTATCCGTACCATTAGCCGAAAATAAATACGAAGTACTTGTGTATGATTCTGAGTACTTCCACTCAATAAGCACAATTATTTTTTACCGGTTAATGTTTTAAACATGATTGACGCATCAACACTGGTGCAATTAGTTCCTCTGGTGCGTTCAGCACCAAACTTAATTTTTTCTTTCAGGTAGTTTTCTTTCCCTATCCATTCAAAGGAAACAGGTGAGTCATCATCCATAGATAGCACTTCGGTAATATCCGGGAAATATCTTTTAAATAATTCTATTGTTACTGTTTCTGAATTTATTAATGGCATTAAAAAATTAACGCAGCATACCTGTGAATCACACAAATGGGAACTTGGAAAATCTCCGTTATTATCGTGCCACTTAATGCCATGATTTTTAAAATAGTCAATTGCTTTTTCTCTTATTTCCGAATTAATATTTTCAAAAGAGCAATCTAAAGGAATACAAAATGGATATGTTACGCCATTTTTAAAAACAGCTTCTTCTTTTGCTTTTTGGGTAAGCGAACTTGTGTTTAATTTCCAGGCAGCCTGAACCAATTTTTCATGTTGAAGAAATTTACCCATTATGCTATTTCCTTAAATTGAATGTTATTATTCGCATCATAATCTATCAGCCTTTTACCTTTTGTTCCTTTTTCAAAATAGCATATTTCCCGGTAGGCATTGTTAATGACTCTTTTCATTTTTCCCGAATCATTCCAAACCACAATGCCTTTAGTTTTACCATTCCAGTTTCTATTGGTAATTGCTTTTACCAGGCTTGTAAAAAACGGCTTATTTTTATTTATGATAGCGATAAAGTTAGCAACTTGCAATTCAATTCGTTTTTTATCCCGTGTTGATTTAAGTTCTATTACTACTAAATTCTCTTCTTCATCGATGGCCAAAATATCATTAACAATTCTGGTTTTATTTTCATACAACGCCAACTCGGAGGTTATAAACGCTAATTGATTATCAAAATAGAGTTTGTTATTATTAGTTAGTGCATAATGAATTAACCAGGCTTGCAATTCTTTTTCACGGGTTGTTCTTCCAAGGGTAAACTGTTTTTCTTTATTAATTATCTTTCCTAACCAATTGAGAGCTGTTTGTTCTGTTTTGATATTACTAATGCCCAATTGTGGTGTTTCTTTTGCTAAGGATACAAGTGATATAGATTTTACATTACCTCGAAAATGCAGCTTATGCTTTAATAATACAGCTTGATAATCCGTATTTAGTTTATGAGCCGATAGAATATATTTCAATTCTTTCATCTATACAAACATTTGCTGCAACAAGCCTTTTTTAAAGGTTTGGGTTTGGGTTATTTGTTTATTTACGATTTCTATTTTGTTATCGATGATGGATAAATAATTGGCAATCTTTTTTTGTTCTTCGAAGTATGGTAATTGGATTTTTTCAGTTGAATAATCTTTGTAATAAATATGAGGAATGGTACTTCCTTTAGTATATTTTACAAAGTCAATACTATTTAATAAGGAATATAAAAAGTATAAATCAACACTAACAATAGGTTTAATAATATCCAAAGTTCCTAGTACTGAAGTTTTAGCGTCGCAAAGCAATGTCCTACCAACTCCTGCTCCATCTTTTACAATAGAGATGTAAGGTTCTTCTTCGCGATAAAAATCAACTTTCTTCAAGAAACCTGTTGCTCCATATATCTTATAATCTCCAATATTTTCAGCTATTGCATTTGCAGCAATATTCGATGATTTCTTTTCAGAGATTTCACATATTCTTTTCTCCTCCCACTTAGGAAACGCATTACCATTGTCATCCTTAAATCTCAAGTTACCTGAGAAGAGTTGTTGCATAACCCCTTTTTTGTATTGCTCCAGCAATTCTTTTTTGCGGGTAAACAACTGTGTTTTTTCATCAACCGCTGATAAGAAGGATGCGATTTTTTTTTGTTCGGGAAGGGCGGGAATAAGTAATTTAAACGAGTTTAGGCTTTTACCTGTAATTTGATTAATTGTTGCTCCCAGATGTTCGTGAACTTGCTTGTAGAATTTGGCTGATTTAAAAAAATGAAAAATAAATTGATTTGAATCACTTCTATAAATTGCCATAAATGCTCCGAATGCAAATCCAACATGTTCTTTCTTTATAAGTAAGCTTTTGCCAATTAGATTCTTACTACCATTCCTGACACAAAGTAAAATATCATTCTCTCTTACTAAATCTTTTTCAGTAATTGAACAATTCACATAAACATTGTCATGAAAACTTATCATTCCATCTTGAACATTAGATGATCTAAGAACGAGTACTCCCTTATTTTCATCTTCTACAACATCATTTGGAGAATATGTAAGGCCACCATTCGTTGATCCAATGTCTCCTAATTTTACTGATTTCCAGCTTTCATTAAACTCCTTGAATCTCAATTTAGGAGCAAGCAATTTTTTCTTATGTAATATTTCTGCTACCATAATTAAAACGGTGTATCAATTCCCAATTCCTTGCAATAGGCTGCAATGCTGGCATCGGTGGTTTGTATTTCTTTTTCTAAATTCTTTAATGCTGTAGATACTGTTTTTAAATTCACGTCTTCTTCATCTTCAAAAGTATCTACATAACGGGGTATGTTCAGGTTAAAATCGTTTTCGGCAATTTCGCTTAATGGGGCTACATGGCTGTATTTGTCTTCGTTTGTACGTGTTTTATAAGCTGTAATAATTTTATCAATGTCGGCAGGCCGCAATACATTTTGTGTTTTTACTTTATCAAAATGCTGGCTGGCATCAATAAACAAAACATTACCGGCGTGTTCACGTTTTCTTTTTAAAACTAAAATACAGGTAGGTATGCTGGTGCCGTAAAATATATTGGCAGGTAAACCTATTACGGCATCAAGGTAATTTCTATCTTTTATTAAATACTCCCGTATATGTCCTTCGGCACCGCCTCTAAACAAAACTCCGTGCGGCAATACACAGGCCATGGTGCCGTTATCGGCCAACTGGTGTATCATATGTTGCACAAATGCAAAGTCGGCCGTGCCCTTGGGGCAGGCGACCATAAGGCGCATAGCGGTCATCGCTCATAAACAAGGGGCTGGCGCTCCATTCGGCACTAAAAGGCGGGTTGGCTACAATGGCCTCAAAGCGCTGGTCTATATGCTGGGGGCGCTCCAGGGTATCTTCGTTTTTAATGTCAAACTTTTTGTAATGCACATCGTGCATTATCATGTTCATGCGGCACAGGTTGTATGTGGTAGGGTTACTCTCCTGTCCGTAAAAAGCAGCCACTTCTTTTACCTCTTTAGCCACCCGCAGCAATAAAGAACCGGAGCCGCAGGTTGGGTCGTACACGCTCTTTAATTTTGTTTTACCCACCGTAACCAAACGTGCCAGCACCATACTTACCTGCTGAGGTGTATAAAACTCACCGGCTTTTTTACCGGCTCCGCTGGCAAACTTGCCAATCAGGTATTCGTAAGCATCGCCCAGTACATCACTTTCGGTATTTTTCAGGTCAAAGTCAATGGCTTCTAAATGCGAAAGTACTTTAACGATCAGTTCATTCTTATCGGTCTCGCTTTTACCCAGTTTGCTGCTGGTAAGGTCCAGGTCTTCAAACAGGTTTCCAAAATCTTCTTCGCTCTCGCTGCCCATGGTGCTTTGCTCAATGGCGGTAAGCACTTTGCCCAGGTCGTCCAATATAAATTTGCTTTTGCCTTCGGCATTGCCCCGGCGGGCCAGTTCACTAAATAGTTCAGATGGTTTTAAGAAGTAGCCGAGTTTATCCAATGCTTCTTCTTTAACGGCTGCCAGTAATTCCTTTTTGTCTTTGTGTTTTTCTACCTGGTCGTAAGTTATTTTATCGGGCTTTAAAACAGTGTTGGCATAGGCTTCCATTTTTTCGCTCAGGTATTTATAAAAGATAAAGCCCAGTATATAATCCCTGAAATCATCGGCATCCATTTTACCACGCAGGGTATCGGCTATTTTCCAGAGTTGTTGTTCAAGTTGTTGTTTTTTATCGTCGGTCATTGGTAAGGGTGTGGGTTGTATTATAGATTATTTGCAAGTTAAGGGATTTGTGATAACCTTACTAATACGATGATCTGCCTGTTTCTATGAAATCCCATTTGGTTTCAGGTAAATATTAATCCCGGTATAAAAGCTCTGCCTATTTACCCGCCTTGATTCGTGTCTCAGGCACCAACGCGGGAATTAAAGATCGAGTTGTAAACACCTGCACCCAACAATTAAGCCATTTGGGGATATTTACTCAAGAAATACAAGTTTTACCTTATTAATATTTACAGGGGCAATGTCCCCCTGCCCGGTTTTTTTCCACAGTATTGTATTTTCTATCAGGTTATTATTATCTTCAGGGATAAGAATTACATCAAATTTTGCATTTACTACCGCATACGGCGGTGTTCCGGTTACCGGCGGTCTGCTGCCGGTGGCACCATTTAAAGCTTCCATTACAAAGGCCGATAAGTTTACACCCGGAACAGCTTCAGGTTTCAGCTTTGTTTTTATAGAATCCTTCATGATTTGTAATATAAGCCCTTCTAGCGCGCCAGTTGCAAATGCCCCCTTAATGTATATATTTTCCATGGCACCGGGCAAGGGTGTAGCATCAGTTCTGTCCAGAGGATCAATAAATAAACGGTAATTATCGTTGTTGGCTTTAAAAATATAATTAACCGGAATGTAAATATCAGCATTACCCGTAGGGGCAGTAATGCTGGCATGATGTACAAAACCAAAACCCCTTGCCCGTTCACCTCTGTTCTCAAATCCCTGGTGAATAACATGAGGAACATAAAATAATTCATGCTGAAATGCAACCAGGTTTCCCGGAATCCTTATAAGCGCAGAGTCTATTATTTTTTGAACCAGGCCAAATATCTGGAGGCTTAAAGATTGCATTGATAACACGGAACCAGGCGAATTAGCGGTAAATTCCCAAGGCACTGTACGGTCATCATTTTGTACTATAGCCAGTACTCCAAGGCCAAAATGGCTTTTATCGTTTATTGTTGCACTTTGTCTGTTGTTTGCCTGTGGTGAACGCAGGTTCACTAGTTTTCCAATACTATTGGCTATGTAAGTTTTATCTGTAGCAGTACCTCCGTTAAAGGCAAGGTCTGCAGGCATTACCTGCAGGTAAACATAAGACTCTGCCAGGTTATTTGGATTGCCACTTATTTCAACCTTTAACTGGAAGACCGGTAACCTGTGGTTCCTATCAAGGGGCAGCCCGTTAATAAAATATAATTTGTTGGTATTAATGGCATTTGCATTACCCCTTGTTACTGACAGAGATACTGCTTCTTCGGCGGTAACGCCGGTTCTTATACCATTACCATTTGCTGTAACTTTAATGCTGCCGCAGGAAATGCAGTTGGCCATAATAACCAGGAACAGTAATTGTATAATTGTATTTTTCATGATGGTTTTTTTTAAATAATTGAAAAAAATTAATGACGCATCCATTTGTAAGCTCCCCTTAAATTCGTGCCATTCAAAAGTATAATTTTTCATTTGTTTTTTGGTTTAACATGGGAAACGGATTAAATAAACTCAACGGGAGGAACAAATCCCAACGCCTGATGAGGTCTTGAACAATTGTAATCCTTTCTCCATTCCTCTGCTTTTTCCCGAACATCGTTCAGGTTGTTAAAAACATAGGCGTTTAATAATTCCTTTCTGATGTTTCCATTGCACCGTTCTACAAAACCGTTTTGCATGGGTTTGCCTGGCTGTATAAAAGCCAGGTTTATTTTGTGTTCCTTGCACCACATATCTAAGCGGTGTGAGATAAATTCAGGCCCGTTATCCACCCGGATAATCTGCGGCAAGCCTCTGAACTCTTTTAAATATTCCAGCACTCTAATAAGCCTAAGTGTTGGAAGTGATAAATCAGTTTCAATGTGTAATACTTCCCTGTTGTAATCATCAATAATGTTCAATAACCTAAAACGCCTTCCATCCCATAAAGTGTCACTCATAAAATCAATGCTCCATACTTCATTTAATGCCGCAGGCTGATACAATGCCTGTTTTACTCTTGCGGGCAGGCGTTTCTTGTAACGTCGTCTGATATTGAGTTTTAACTCAGTATATACCCGGTATACTTTTTTGTGGTTCCAGTTAAAACCTTTTCTCCGGATCCGGTAATAACTCTGCCAAAAACCAATAGCAGGATGTTTATCAACCAGTTCTTTAAGCTGATCAATAACCGGTTCATCCTGTTTGGGTTTGCGTTTGTATTGCACATTACTGCGAGGCAGACTTACTGTTTTACATGCCTGACGCTGGCTTACTCCATGTTCCTGTACCATATGAGTAACCAGGCTGCCTTTTTCATCAGGCGTTACAGCTTTTTTTGCCATTGCATCTTTCAATGCTTCATGTACTAAACTTAAATTGGCATACATGCGCTTTAAACGATTATTCTCGTCTTCCAGTTCTTTAACCCTTTTAAGTTCAGCTACATCCAATCCGCCATAGCGTTGTCGCCATTTGTAAAATGCTGCAGTGCTAACGCCTAACTCCCGGCATAGTTCTTTAGCATCCCTGCCATTTTCATGTTCCTGAATGGCTTTTACAATTTGTGTTTCGGTAAATCTTGTCTTTTTCATAAATCGACCTTATTTTTAAAGTTAACAATTTTGTCAACTTTTAAATGGCCGAACTTTGGGGGAGCTTACAATTGGAATGCCTTCATCAGTCATACCAGAAGCAGTCGCTGTAACTAATATGAAGTCTCTGTTCTTATTAAAGTTTACAGATCCTATACCACCTAAATCTGTCATTAATGTTTTACCATAAATATCAAATACAATCCCATTTGTACTTACTTTCTCTATATGCCGTCTATGAGCATATTCTCTCGCTGAGGCTGCTTCAAAAGTCCAGTATTGACCTGGTTTGCGAGGGAACCATGAGGAAATTTGAAAATTTTTCAACCGTAATTTTTGCCCTTTTAACAATTGTCCTGACAGCACTTTTCCCAAAATATTTTGTCGCCTTGAATATTATCAAAATTATATGCTTCAATCTCAACAATTTTGTCTCTATTAAAATTATCGTGATACCAAAAATCCAAGTAGTCTTTGAGTCCGTAGTAATAATATAAAGACTTAATTATGTCCCAACCGGGATTTGATTCAAAAGGATTTATTTCAAAGCTCATTTTAAGTAGAGTGTTTGTTTAAAATAGTGTACTAGCCCCCTAAATGGCTGGACTAAAATTTGAATTAATTTTAGTCACTTAAATTTAGGTTTATGTCAAAACAACGAAGAACATTTTCTGTAGATCAGAAACTCAAAATCATCCAGGAAGCAGATCAGCAAGGAATTACCCAAACATTACGCAAGCACAATTTATCACACAGTGTTTTCCTCAGATGGAAGAACCAGTTTAACACGGGTGGTACGGAGTTATTAAAGCCTCAATACAGGAAGATAGATCCTGAAGTCAAGGCTTTGATGGAAGAGAACGCCAGGCTCAAAAAGATAATTGGGAACCAGGCGCTGGAACTTGAATTTAAAACTGAGCTTTTAAAAAAAAGCGATGTCCACTGGATGAAGCGGTAGGCCTGGTCAACAATTACCAGTGCAGGAATGTATCTACCTGTAAACTGCTGCAATGGTCCCTGATTGGTCGCAGCAGCTTCTATTACAAACCCTCCGGTGGCACAAAAGGGATTAAACCCAGTACCCATTGCGTTAATCAGGATGGTGAGCTCTTTGAAAATACGGTAGTGATAAATGACATCGAGAAAACCCTGAACCAGGAGTTCTGCTGTTATGGATATCGGAATATGACAGGTGAACTTAGGGAGATGGGTTGGATCATCAATCACAAAAAGGTTTACAGGCTGATGAAGCAAAGCCGCCTGCTATATGGTGGCCGCATCAGGCCGGAGCCTTTTAAGCGGGATTTTATCCGTTTTAGAAGCCTTACGCCTGAACGTCCGCTTCAATATCTGTCCATGGATATCAAGTACGTGCATGTTCATGGAACCGGCAGAAACGCATTGTTGTTAACAGTGATAGACATCTACAGCCGAAAGGTATTGATCCATATGCTGCGGAACAGCATTAAAAAGGCGATGTGCTGGTTATGCTGTCACTGATGCTCATGGAATACCGGGCTGAAGGAATGACACTGAGAAACGATAATGGCTCCCAGTTCATTGCCGGTGCCGTGAGGCAATATCTGAAGGACAAAAGAATCCTCCAGGAGTTCTCACACGTTGCCACGCCTGAAGATAATGCCTACATCGAAGCCCCACTCAAACCTGCAGCGTGAAGTGATGGACCGCTTTGAATTTGATTCGATTTACCATGCCCAAATGATCATCGACAGGTATTACAAATGGTACAATGAAAAAAGAAGGCATGGTTCACTATCCGGAAAAACACCCGAAACCGTATGGAACAAGTATTTTAATCGTTCCAGAATTACTAAAAACTACTTAACTATCTTTGAAAAACTGTCCAGTTTATAGGGGTTGATACAATAGCACATAACTAATAAATAGACGCAGATCATTTCACACCCACCTTTATAATTTTGATTAGTAAATGTATACATTATTTATTTATTAAATATACAATAATTTATTTTTGCATCGAAATTTATCTAATGTCTGCCATGGTTTTTGATTCACGAATCAATATATATTTGTTCCAATTCGTGAGTCACGAACCGCGGCTGTGAAGACCTGTCGCCCGCAAGCTTAAGGATGGTTTAAATACCGGCTATATCAAGAGCAACGGGGAGAACATATTTTATTATGAACTTCACTCCCATAACGACCACTGCCAGCTGTACCCGGTGAAAAATAATACCAGGGATGAAGCCGGGATTGCTATAAAACACAACTGACCCTTATGGTTTGACCGTACTCCACAGTCATTGTGGAAAATCCGGCGACCATGACCAACAAAATCCGGTCTTAACTAACCTGCAAATAAATTGATGATCGATCTCTTTCCTGGTCAATTGAAAAAGTAAATACCTGTTCAATTTGACCGGATTTTCCAGCTAATGCGGGGAATAATTGTAAAAATGGATAAACCCTGCGGATTATTTTCGTTTAAACTAATTTATGGGTATTTTTGGGTAAATATTTGTGTAAATTCACTTTTATGGGTATATTTGGGTAATGATATGGGTAAATGATTAATACTAATACTATACAAATCACTTCTCAGGTGCTCTCCTTAATTGCAGAAATAGATGAATTTAAGGGAGCCTGGAGGGCATTGGGCCAGTTGGCACCAGAGCAACTTAGTGCTTTAAAACGGGTAGCTACCATCGAAAGTATTGGGTCATCAACAAGGATCGAGGGTAGCAAGCTAAGCGATCAGGAAGTTGAAATATTACTCAGTAAGCTGGAAATACAAAACTTCACTACAAGAGATGAGCAGGAAGTTGCTGGATATGCAGAAGTAATGAATACGGTCTTTCAGTATTATACAGCTATTCCGCTAACAGAAAATTATATAAAACAATTGCACCGGGATCTGCTGCAGTATAGTGAAAAAGATAACCGGCATCGTGGTGAATACAAGAAGCATACGAATCATGTTGAAGCTTTTGATTCAGCAGGTAAAAGTTTAGGGATCGTATTTGAAACAGCCAGTCCCTTTGATACCCCTTTTCGGATGGCAGAATTAATAGTGTGGACAAATGAGGCTATTGACAAAAAATCATTGCATCCGCTTTTGATCACGGCAATTTTTATTGTTGAGTTTCTTGCAATACATCCATTTCAGGATGGCAATGGAAGAATATCAAGAGTTTTAACCAGCTATCTTTTACTTTCCTGCGGATATGCATATGTTCCTTATAGTTCACTTGAATCTGTTATAGAAAACAGTAAAGAAGGTTACTACCTTGCTTTGCGGCAAACACAGGGAACATTAAAAGCTGAAAACCCAGACTGGCAGCCCTGGATAGTTTTTTTTCTGAAGGCGCTTAAGCAACAGAAGCAAAGGCTTGAGATAAAAGTAGAAAGGGAGAAATTACTTTTAGGCCAATTGCCCGAACTATCCCTGAAAATCCTGGAGCTCGCTAAATCGAGAGGGAGAATAACGATCAGCAATATAGTAGTTTTAACAAATGCCAATCGAAATACGATTAAGAAACATTTGGAAAATCTTGTAAATACCAACCAATTGCTTAAACATGGTACAGGCAAAGGAACATGGTACGCTTTAGCCTGACGATACACTCAGACTCGAACCCTGCTCTCCGCCATGGTTCGTGACTCACGAATCAATTCATATTTGTTCCGATACGTGAGTCACGAACCGGGGCTGAGGGGCTGAGGAATGATGATGAACGTAGGAAAAATAAAAAAAGCCCTGATCTCTCAGGGCCTGGTATCGGGGAGCAGACTTGAACTGCCGACCTTCGGGTTATGAATCCGATGCTCTAACCAGCTGAGCTACCCCGACATCCTTCCCATCAAAAACAAATCGGTTTTTAACGGGCTGCAAATATAGGCGATTTGATCAAAAATTTGGAAACTAAGCATTAAGAAGTTGTTCTATTCTTGCAGAAACCTTTACCCCATTGGGTAACATGGCCTGCTCCAATACAATATTCATGGCTACCGCCGGTAAATCCAGGGCCCCCAGCACTTCAACCGGCGCATCCAGGTACCTAAAACAGGCTTTGGAAACACGGCCCGCCAGCGCTTCAGCAAAGGAATTATTTTGCTGCTCCTCGGTCAATATCAAACATTTACCGTGTTTTTTTACCGTGGCAAAAACCAATTCCTCATCCAATGGGAATAAAGTACGCAGGTCGATGATCTCTATTTGTCCGGCATAGTCCCTGGCCGCCGCCTTTGCCCAATATACACCCATGCCATAGGTAATGATGCAGCAGCTTTCGCCACTATCAACAAAATCCTCATCGGCTTCCTGTACCACACGGCCTTTACCCAACGGGATGATATAATCCCGCGACGGCTCCACATTTTTTGCTTCCTCAGTACCCGGTACCTTGCTCCAGTACAGGCCCTTATGCTCCAGCATCACCACCGGATTGGGATCCAGGAAGGCGGCTTTTAAAAGCCCTTTCATATCTGCCGCACAACTGGGATAAACTACTTTAATTCCTTTAATGGTGAGTAAAGTGCTTTCTATACAACCACTGTGATAAGGTCCGCCGCCGCCATAAGCGCCTGTTGGTACCCGGATGAGGGTTTGCACCGGAAATTTCCCGCAGCTTAAATAACAGCTCTTCGAAATTTCGGTTACCAACTGGTTCAATCCCGGATAAATATAATCGGCAAATTGTACTTCCACAATGGGCTTGGCGCCCACAGCGCTCATACCTACCGTTGAACCAATGATATAGGCTTCCTGTATGGCCGTATTAAATACCCGGTGATCACCAAACTGCTCGGCCAGGGTAGCGGCTTCCCTGAAAACACCGCCCAACCTGCGTCCTACATCCTGTCCGTATAAAAGCGACTCAGGATGATCTTCCATGATCTCCCGGATGGCAAATAAACCGGCATCTACCATCATTATTTTTTCCTTGTTACCCGGCTCACGAACACCGGTTTCAACGGTAACAGGTGTGGGTACAAAAACATGATCACCAACAGTTGCCGGATCAGGCTCCGGTGCCGCCACGGCTCCCTGAAAATGATGCGCCACATCTGCAGCTGCTTCTTCCTCTATGTTTAACAATGCCTCTTCGGTAATTCCTGATTCCAATAATTTTTTTCGAAGTTTGGGACCGGGATCATCTTCGTAATGCTTCGCCAGGTCATCCTCCGTTCGGTAAAATTCCTTACGCACACCGCTGGTATGATGGCCCAGCAACGGAACCCGGGCATGAACCAAAAATGGATGTCTTTCCAGTCTCACTTCATCCACTACATTTTTCATCACATCATAGCTCTGCAAAAAGTCGCTGCCATCAATACTGATGCGCTTGATCCCCTTAAACCCCTTCACCATTTCATTGGCATTGGTGGTGCGGGCTTCACCGGAGGTTACACTGATGCCCCATCCATTATCCTGTACCAGGAAGATTACCGGTAGCTGATGTAAAGCGGCAAACTGAAAAGCCTCACTCACCTCCCCTTCGGTTACCGATGCATCTCCCAGGGAACAAACAACAATTGGCAATTGGCAATTGGCAATCGGGTCATCTGACTTCTTGCCTTTTTTTAATAACGGCGAGTTAATTGTTTCAAGAAATTTTATTCCCTGAGCTATGCCGGTGGTGGGAATGGCCTGCATGCCGGTTGCACTGCTCTGATGTATAATACCGGGTTTATCATCTCCCCGGTAATTGGGATGCGAATAATACTCCCTGCCGCCCGTAAAAATATCGCTGCCCTTGGCCAGTAATTGCAGCATGAGTTCATAAGGCGAAAATCCAAGGCCCAATAAAATACTTTCATCACGGTAATACGGACTAACATAATCGCAGGGTAATAATTGAAAAGCAGTAGCCAGTTGAATGGCTTCGTGGCCCCGGCTGGTTGAATGCACGTATTTACAAATGGAACGGTTTTCCTCGTAGGTTTCGGCCATGGCCGCCGCCGTACACATTAACCGGTAGGCTTTCAGTAAAATAGTAGTATCTATCATGTATTAAAGCAACATCGTTAAAAAAGCGTAGCAAAGGTAAACATAAAAAAATCGCTGACGGTTAGTTCCAGCGAAGTTGACAATGAAGTGAATTATTTTTTATACGATCCCTTATTTTACTTCAACACTAAACAGGCTTTGGTTTTCGATAAAACCTTCCAGCACATCACCCGTAACACATTCGCCAACACCGGCCGGCGTTCCGGTAAAAATAAGGTCGCCAATATTCAATGAAAAGTAATTTGAAATATTTTCGATGATACGGTTGATGCTGAAAATCATCTCCGATGAATTGGCTTCCTGTACCTTTTCTCCGTTTTTCAGCATCGAAAAGTTGATGCTTTTGCGGTTGAAGTCGGGCGTCAATACAATAAACTTACCCACCACAGCCGAGTTATCAAATGCCTTGGCTTTTTCCCAGGGCAATCCTTTTTTCTTTAGTTCATCCTGAATATCCCGTGCTGTAAAATCGATGCCCACGGTAATGGCATCATAATAATTGGCCGCATGTTTTTCCTGGATATATTTACCGTTCTTGCATACACGCAAAACCAATTCACATTCGTAATGCAACTCGTTCGTAAATTCGGGATAATAAAAAGGGGTATGACTTTGAAGCAGGGCACTTTTAGGTTTCATAAAAATCACCGGCTCTTCCGGCATCGTATTGCCAAGCTCTTTAACGTGATCCGTATAATTCCGGCCAACACAGATGATCTTCATTAATTGTTTTTTTTGAGATATTGTAATTACAGCACGAATATAGACAAATAGCTAAAAATAAACAATTATACCGGTTCGAAAAACAGTAACTAACGGGCTAAGGTTTAATGGAAAGCTTGTTAAAAGTGGTCATGGTTAGCTCAATACCCGCTGTAACAAAGCTTTCCATCAGTTCCAGGCATTTTTCGATCTTCAATAATACAAATGGCTCCTCTTCTTTAAGCCATTTACTCAACACAAAATCGGCCTGCATGCCTTTAGGATAATTACTGCCTATGCCAAAACGCAATTTTGGGTATTTATCGGTACCCAGTACAAGTTGAATATCTTTTAGTCCGTTGTGCCCGGCATCGGTGCCAGCGGCTCTCAAACGCAGTTTGTCTAAAGGCAGCGCCAGGTCGTCTACAATGGTGAGGGTATTTTCGAGTGGAACCTTTGTTTTATCTAACCAGTATTTAAATGCCCGTCCGCTTAAGTTCATATAAGTTGTGGGACAAATACATACAATTTGCTTCCCCTTGAATTTCACTTCAGCCATATAAGCTAAGCGGTCAACTTTAAAACTACCGCCGTGCTTCAGCACGAAAGCGTTCAGCACATCAAATCCAATATTGTGGCGCGTATTGGCATACTCAGTACCTATGTTTCCTAAACCAACGAAAAGAAATTTTGACATATTGTTGAATTCAAGATAGTGAGCCCGGAGTACCGAGTCGGGAGTCCGGAGTCGGGAGTCAATACTAAGCCCATTCCCTATTCCCCATTCCCTATTATCTACTTACTACTGTCTACTGTCTACTGTCTACTAACTAAAATCTAATATCTAACATCTAACATTTAAAATCCAACATCCGCCCTCCACTGCCTCACAAAATGCCATCCAGCATCTGCTGCAAATCTGCCTCTGTTTTCACCAATACTTCCCGGGCCTTGCTTCCCTGGTTACCGCCAACAACACCTGCTGCTTCCAGTTGATCCATCAGGCGGCCGGCCCGGTTGTACCCCAGCTTCATCCGGCGCTGTAATAATGAGGTGCTGCCCACCTGGCTGGCAACAATTAAGCGGGCTGCATCTTCAAACAACGGATCCTTATCGCCCAGGTCGAAATCTTTTCCCTCCATATCTTTTTCATCAATGTATTCGGGCAGTAAAAATGCCTGGGGATAACCACGTTGTGCACCAATAAAATCAACTACAGCATCAACTTCCGGCGTATCCACAAAAGCACATTGTAAACGCACAATGTCGCCGTTATAGCTGATCAGCATATCCCCCTTACCGATCAACTGCTCTGCGCCGCCGGCATCCAGGATGGTGCGGCTATCGATCTTACTGCTTACCTTAAACGCAATACGCGCCGGAAAATTGGCCTTAATGGTACCCGTTATAATATTTACCGACGGCCGCTGTGTAGCGATGATCAAATGAATGCCAACCGCCCTGGCCAGCTGGGCCAAACGCGCAATGGGCATTTCCACTTCTTTACCGGCGGTCATGATCAGATCGGCAAATTCATCCACTACCAATACGATAAAGGGCAGGTACTGGTGTCCCTTTTCGGGATTCAGTTTCCGGGAAACAAATTTTTCGTTGTATTCTTTGATATTACGGCAACCGGCTTCCTTCAGCAGATCATACCGGTTGTCCATTTCAATACACAAAGCGTTCAGCGTATGAACCACTTTTTTTGTATCGGTGATGATCGCATCTTCCTCACCCGGCAGTTTGGCCAAAAAATGATTTTCGATGGTTTTATAAATACTCAGCTCCACTTTTTTGGGATCTACCAGCACAAATTTTAACTGCGATGGATGTTTTTTATACAGCAGTGAAACCAGGATCGCATTTAAGCCAACCGATTTTCCCTGTCCGGTGGCGCCGGCCATCAACAGGTGGGGCATGGTGGTCAGGTCCACAATAAAATTCTCATTGTCGATCTTCTTGCCAATGGCAATCGGTAATGAATAATTATTTTTTTGAAATTTCTCTGATGCCAGCAAGGTCTTCATACTAACAATGCTCTTTTTTGCATTGGGCACTTCAATACCAATGGTTCCCTTGCCGGGTATGGGCGCAATGATGCGGATACCCAATGCCGCCAAGCTCAGCGCAATATCATCTTCCAGGTTCTTTATCCGTGAAATTCGTACACCCGCGGCCGGGATGATCTCATACAAAGTTACCGTTGGACCAACGGTGGCATAGATCTTCTGGATCTGGATATCATAATTCTTCAGGGTATTGATGATCTGGTTCTTATTATTCTCCAGTTCATCGGCATCCTGTACAATCTTGTCGCTGCCGTGATTGGCCAGCAGGTCGAGCAGTGGGTATTTATAGTCCCGCAGATCCAGAATGGGATCATAAGGTTTGGAGGCAGGCATTTTTGTAGCCGATGTGTCCGTTTCTTCCGCTGCTTTTTCCGGTACTGATTTTATTTCCAGCGGCAGATCCGGTTCTGCAACCGGTTTTGCGTTAGTCACCGATTGAGGTATGATCAATTCATCTTTAACCGGTGGCTCAAATACCGGCTCTTCTTTTTCCACCATACTGATATCGTGAATGGGCCCGTCGGCATCGGGTTGTGTATTGTTCAGCATGGCACCACTACCCTTTACCGTATTTTTTTTTATTTGTGCATCCTGATCTCCGTTCTCCCATTCCACTTTTTCCGAAAGCTCCTCCGCCTCAGGCTCCACATCGGCCAAAGGCGTATCCAGACCTTTTTTGGAAGGCCAGGTAAACACCGGATTGAAACGCCAGATCACATACGACAAAACCGCAACCGACAGAACCGCTATGGTACCCACCTGGCCGATGGTCATATACATCCAGTCGCGCATCATGTCGCCGGCAGCGCCTCCCCAGGGGAATGGATTATTTTGAAACAAGGCCGAAGCGGCTACACTCACCACCGGCAGTCCCACGATCAGGTATTTGATATTACGGAAACCCGAAAACACCTGCTTTCCAAAAAACAGGTTAATGCCGAAAATAAAGAAGGTAGTACAGATCAGGTAAGAAGCAACGCCAAAGCCGTGCCGGATAAAAATTTCAGAGATGAAAGCCCCGAAAGTGCCCAGCAGGTTTTCAACTTTTATATCGTTGGCGAGCAACATCCGGTAGCTGAACTTATCCTGGTCCTGGCCCCAGGTAAATAAATAAGAAGTAAAGGCAACAAAAAACAAAAAGGCAAGCAACAATAAAATACTTCCGGTAATTTTATGCGTACGTTCGTCTTTCAGTAACTGCTTTACTTCAACAGTTTCTTCTTTTTCCTGTTTTAACTGCCCCGTATTGGCAGCCTTTGGTTTTGCCGATTTCAGTTTGTTCACCATGGTCAACAAAGATATAGAAAACCATAACTTCAATAGTACGGAAAAAAAAGAAGATGAAATGCTGGATTTCCCTGATTTTGTGTACGTTTGGAAAAACAACTTCGTTTGAAACAACTTGCTGCCCTGCTGGTATTTTATTTTACCGTAAACCTTTGTAATGGCCAGTCTGTAATTGACAGCATTAAGGTAAATACGGGCACGATCTTTGAACAGGAGAGGTTGCTCGATAAAACGCTTTTGTATATCGACAGCAGTTCCTCACTTTCGGTTTCGGAAGTTTTGCAAAAACCCTTTTCCCGGTTGAACAAACTTAGGGGGCATCGTAAGCTGCCGCCCCGGTTGATCAGTTGTACATTTTACCTGAAAATATTTTTAGCCAATACATCCGGCACCCCCTTCTCTGGCTATCTTTTACCCGGTTTTAATTTCCGGAATTTCGATATTTATAAAACCGGCCAGGGGATCGTTAAATTGAATAATACCGGCCCTATCAATGGTTACAAAAAATTCACCCTCAGTCCGGGTGAATCGGGTTATATCCTGGTGAAGTTACTGCCGTTGAAAAACGATTTCAACAGCATTAACCCGGTGCTGATCAATGTAGCCTATTCCGACACGTATTTACAATATATAACCAGTGAAAAATCAGATCTCCAGATTTTCGGCCTGGTATTAAGCGGAATTTTATTGATGATGATCCTGTTCATGTTCACCAATTACTGGTTTAGTAAAAAGGTTGAATTTCTCCATAATGCCGGGTATTCACTTTGTATGTTCCTGCTTATTTTTTTAAACTCCATTTTGGTTCGCTCTTTATCCGGTTTTAAGAATCTGTACTACAGCTACATTGATTTTTTTCTCCTGGTAGCCGGTGTTATCTTTTATATCGCGTTTACCAGGAAATTCCTGGATACAAAAAACAAGGATGTGTTGCTCGAAAAGATCCTGAAATACAGCGAACGTTTTGTACTGGCGCTGTTGGGTGTGTATACCTACCTGAATTTTTTTACCGAAACCTATTTGCCCCAGTATTACCTGGAAAATTTTATGAAATTTTTTATACTGGCAATTGGGCTGGCATTTATTTTCCTGGCGCTAAAGCGGAAAGACAAGCTATTCAATTTTATTGCTGCCGGCAATGCGGCACTGGTGCTGTTTTCAGTTATTTCGCTGGTGCTGATCTTAGCCAAGGTTAAAGTGACCGAAATTTATACCTCTTCCCTGTTTTACTACAATACCGGTATTGTTTTTGAACTGGCTTTTTTCCTTTTGGGATTAACATACAAAAACAGGAGTGAGTTGATCCGGGGGATAAAGGAACAGGAAGCTTTGAAACAGGAAGCCGAAAAAGCCGAATTTGAAACCAAAATTGCGGTTATGACAGCACAGCAGGACGAGCGTAACCGGATCAGTGCCGATATGCATGATGATCTGGGTGCCGGTATGACCACCATCAGGCTTTACAGTGAACTCGCCAAAACCAAACTCAAAGACCACAGCATACCCGAAATTGAAAAGATATCTTCGGCAGCCAACGAATTGCTGAGCAAAATGAACGCCATTATCTGGAGTATGAGCAGCAGTAACGATTCGCTGGGAAATATGATCGCCTATATCCGGAGTTATGCGCTGGAATATTTTGAAGATACCGGAATAACCTGCAAAATTGAAATTGCCGAAAACCTGCCCAATGTTCAGGTAATGGGTGAGATGAGAAGAAATGTTTTTTTGGTTGTAAAAGAAGCATTGAACAATATTCTTAAACATGCCCATGCCACCGAAGTAAACATTAAACTGACCAGGGTAAAGAACAGCCTCACATTGTATATACATGACAACGGGCGGGGAATCGACGTGCAGAACATTCGCCAGTTCGGCAACGGTTTAAAGAACATGGAAAAAAGAATGAAAGACATGGGTATCGAATTCAGAATTGAAAACAAAAACGGCACCTTAATCACCATTCACCGTAACGTGAAGTCATTTTGATTTCCATACGGCCCAAAATAACAGCAACCAGCCACCGATGAAAGCAACACCGCCAAAGGGTGTAATGGCGCCCAGCCAGTTCATCCCCATGGCCGAATACTTTACATAACACAGTGCGTACAATGAACCGCTAAACAATACCATGCCGGCTATAAACAATCCTCCGGCCCAGGTCATTATGCGGCCGGGGAATTCCTTATATAAAATACCGGTTGCCAATAGGGCGAAAACATGATAAAACTCATATCGTACAGCTGTTTCAAAAGTCTGTAACAGGTCGGCCGGTAAAATTTGCTTTAATCCATGTGCAGCAAATGCACCCAGCATCACCGCTAATGCCCCGGCTATGGCCGCTGTTTGAATGAACCCTTTATGCATGGTTTTTATTTATCGGGATGAAAAAAATCAGGTATAAAATCAACGGCCAGCCCCTCAACCGGCAGTTTTATGGCAGCCCGGTTGTAAAAAGGCAGGCGTTCTTTCAATTTCTGTTCAATAAAAAACAGAATTTCCCCTTCATTGAGTTTACTGATCAATGGCCGTTGCTCTTTTTCATTGATCACCTTTTTTAAAATATACGCCGGTGATGCTTCCAGGTACACGGTGACCCCGTTTTTAGCCATCCATTCAATATTATGATTGAAACAGGCGGTGCCGCCACCACAGGCAATAATGCAGTCGTCTTTTTCCGAAAAACTATGCAGCATATCCGTTTCTATTTTTCTAAAATAATCTTCGCCCTTTTTTTCAAAGATCGCGGCAATGCTGCTACCCTGCTTTGACTCTATCTCGGCGTCCAGGTCATAAAACCGGAGTCCGGTTTCGCGGGCCCATTGTTTGCCCCGGTAAGTTTTACCGCTGCCCATAAATCCGATCAGAAAAAATTTCATATTATTTTTGTTGACACGAATTTACAGGAATATTAGTTCGCAGGTAAATGTGCTGTAGAATGTTTGTGTACCCCGGTATCAATCGGGACCGGCGGAATTATTTACTCCGGTAATCGCCTCTTTTCCAGGCCTTGATAAATTCGGCCCAGGCAAAGGGATTGAAGATGTTCATCGGTGGTGCTTGCCCGCTGTAGTACGCTTTGTTACTGGCCTGCCTTAAATACAGACTGCTGGATTCCCGCCCATCGGTTGGCAGGTTAGCGAGTAATATCCGCCGGGTGGCGGCATTGGTATTTTTACGGGCAACGGTAATATAATCATCGGGCACTTCGGTATTTAAAAAGTCCCGCTCAAACTGCGCCCGGGTGGGCCTCGATTTAATAATGGTGGCCGCTAAATAAATGGTATCCGTAACCATCAGCTGAATAACGCTATGTTGGTTGCCCTCGAGATTGGTGGGGATCGTAATGGTTTTAGGCTTAAAACCGATACTTGTAAATTCAACCCGATCACCTTTTAAAACCACAATACTAAATACGCCTTTATTATTGGTGATGGTGCCTCGGTTTTGCCCTTTTACCACCACACTTACCGATTCCAGTCCCTTTTAAACTATCGGCAGTCATCACAATGCCATATAATTGAACCACAGAGTCCTTAAACGATTCAAACTGGGCTTTTACAGCAACCGGAAGGATCAACAAGGCGACAAAAAAGTATAGTATAAGTTTCTTCACTAATAAAATTCGATATTAAATGCAGTTTCGGCTTACCGAAATTTTTTTTTAACTGCCTGATCGTAACAAATAAACAAAATATTCTGTTAATCATCGCCATTTACTTCCGCTTTATGGAAGATAGATGGGCTGCCTGTTAATTTAATAAACAAAGTAAGGCCATCAATGTTTAAATTTGCGGTTCAAAAAGTTTTTTAACAAATAATTGAACGATGACAAACGAGGATATATTAAAAGCGCTGAGTAATGTACAGGAACCCGATTTGGGTAAAGACCTGGTTACCCTGAACATGGTAAAAGATATTAAGATTGATGGCAACAAGGTATCCTTTACGGTTGTGCTCACCACGCCGGCCTGTCCGCTCAAGGACATGATCATGAATGCCTGTATAAATGCCGTTAAATTACTGGTTAATAAGGAAGCTGTGGTAACTGTAAATTTTACCAGTAATACCAGCAGCAACCGAAAAGATGGTAAATCCATTCTGGCGGGCGTAAAAAATATCATTGCTGTGGTGAGTGGTAAAGGTGGTGTTGGCAAAAGTACCGTATCGGCAAACCTGGCGCTGGCGCTGACACAGGGCGGTGCCAAAGTGGGTTTAATGGATGCCGATATTTACGGCCCCAGTCAGCATATCATGTTTGGGGTACGGGGCGAAAGGCCCCTGATGAAAGAAGTGGACGGTAAAGGAATGATCGTGCCCATTGAAAAATTTGGCATTAAAATGATGAGTATCGGTTTACTGATTGATGAAAAACAAGCCGTGGTTTGGCGTGGCCCCATGGTGAGCAGCGCCATCCGTCAATTCGTTAGCGAAGTGGATTGGGGTGAACTGGATTACCTGGTTATTGATATGCCACCCGGCACCGGCGATATTCATTTAACCATTGTACAAACCGTGCCGGTTACGGGTGTTATTGTGGTTACCACACCGCAAACAGTGGCATTGGCCGATGCCAAAAAAGGTATCGCCATGTTTGGACAGGCACAATTGAAAGTTCCGGTTATCGGTTTGGTTGAAAACATGAGCTATTTTACCCCGGAAGAACTACCCGATAACAAGTATTATATTTTTGGTAAAGATGGTGGCAAAAACCTGGCAGAAGATTTCGACATCCCCTTCCTGGGACAAATACCTATCGTTGAAACAATCCGTGAAGGTGGTGATATTGGCATCCCGGCCATGGTGGGCGACGATGCCATCACTAAAAAGGCATTTATGGATTTTACAGCCAATGCGGTACGGGGTATAGCTATGCGCAACGCAAACCTGGAGCCTACCGAGATTGTGGAAATTATCGCTTAGCTGAGTTTATCAAATTATTATCATACACGCCGGTGATTGTACAAAGCCCGGAATTTTGTAGATTTAGTTTCTATTTCAATCATTATTTAAATAAAAAACTATGGTGGTAAAATCATTATTGGCCGAGTTTGAACACGAAGTTGAAAACACGCGTAAACTATTACAGGCTATACCGGATAGTGCGCTGGATTATAAGCCTTCCGAAAAAAACTGGACCACGGGTCAACTGGCTTCGCATATTGCCGAAGTATACAACTGGTATCAGCCTACCTTCCACCAGGACGTGATGGATATGGCTCAATACAAATATGATAAGGGAGATATCAGCAAGGCATCCAATATCGTAGCCAAATTTGAGGAAAACGTGTTGAATGCCCGAAAGGCCCTGGAAACAGCTACCGATGAAAGCATGTTCACCGACTGGAAGATGGTAGCCGGCAGCGATGAACCCATTTTTCCGGTGATGCCCAGGATCCAGGTTACCCGTGGATTTTTATTTAATCACCTCTATCATCACCGCGGCGAGCTGGTGGTTTATTTAAGGGCTACCGGTAACAAAGTACCCGGTTTATATGGCCCCAGCGCCGATGATGCCAGGTAACCTGCTGTTTTAAACTAAATTATAACACTGCAAAAATCTTCACCGGTTTTTGCAGTGTTGTTTTATAGCAGCTGTCAATAAAACAACAGCGGATATCAAATGATGTCGGTGAAATCATATCAATCCTGAAAATCAGCGTTCCATTTTGTATTTTCGCTTATGCAACACTCATTAACGCATCAACAACTGGTTGATGTTGCCAACGAATTTGGCACCCCGGTTTATGTATACCATGCCGAGCGTATCGGTAAACAATACAGCAAACTGAAAAAGGCATTCAAACATTCGAATGCCCGTTTTTTTTACGCCTGCAAATCGCTCACCAACATACAGGTGCTGAAATATATCAACAGTTTAGGCGCTTCGCTCGATTGTGTGAGTATCAACGAAGTAAAACTGGGCCTGATGGCAGGCTTCCATCCACAGGATATTTTGTACACGCCTAATTGTGTTGATTTTGATGAAATTGTGCAGGTAAAAGAACTGGGTGTGCACATCAATATCGATAACATTTCGATATTGGAACAGTTTGGTGCGAAGTTCGGAAACAGTTACCCAATCTGCATCCGGCTGAATCCGCATATTATGGCCGGCGGCAATTTCAAAATTTCAACCGGCCATATCGACAGCAAGTTTGGCATTTCTATCCATCAGATGCGGCATATTGAACGGGTAGTGAAAACAACCAAACTGAATGTAGAAGGTATACACATGCATACCGGCAGCGAGATCAAAGACATCAATGTGTTTTTGCTGGGGCTTGATGTGATGTTGAATACGGTGGAGCATTTTCCCAATTTGAAATACGTTGATATGGGCAGCGGATTTAAAGTGCCCTATCAGCCCGGCGAAAGTGAAACGGATGTAAACGAACTGGGGCAAAAAATTGCCGATGCCTTCGCCCAATTCGACAATCCAAAAGTAAAAGAACTGGAGATCTGGTTTGAGCCGGGAAAATACCTGGTGAGCGAGGCCGGGTATTTTATTGTGAAAACCAATGTTATCAAACAAACGCCTGCTGCTTTGTTTGCCGGCGTAAACAGCGGCTTTAATCATTTAATAAGGCCGATGATGTATGAAGCTTATCACCATATTGAAAATATCGGCAACCCGGGCGGCGCCGAGAGGATCTATAATGTGGTGGGCAATATCTGCGAAACCGACACATTTGCCTATGACCGGAAAATAAACGAAATTCGGGAAGGCGACTTTTTGGTTTTTTACAATGCCGGCGCCTATGGTTTCGAAATGAGCAGCCATTTCAACTCGCGGCTTAAGCCTGCCGAAGTTTTAGTGAAAGACGGCAAGGCTCAATTGATCAGGAAGGCCGATGTTTTTGAAGATTTGCTGAGGAACCAGGTTTTATAAAAATGATGATTAAAAAAATTACCATAGTTTTTCTGTTGATGATGCCAGTGGCGACTGCTTTTAGCCAACAACCGGATTGCTTCAAATTTCGTGAAGGTAAATTCCGGATCGCCGATTCGCGGGCCGGTGTGGTCACCATAGCCGACCGAAACAGCCAGTACCAAACCGAATCAAGCGAAGCGTTGAAAGCCGTTGTGCGTTTTAGAATTTCCTGGCAGGATAACTGTTCCTATACGCTCCGGCTGGATAAAGTGATCAGGAATGAAAATAAGATCAACTTTCCTTCCAACATGGAGGTGAAAGTGAAGATCGTTGAAACATCGGCTGGCGGCTACACACAGGAAACAACATCTTCCCTTACCAATGGAACCTACAACGTAGTTGTAACGAAGATCAATTGAGAAGCATTTTTTGGGTTTTATAAATTGTTTAACTAAAATTAATTTTCTGCCCATTGCAGGAATCAATATTTCTTACAACATTTACATAGCAAATAAAAAATGCCGATATTGGTGAATCCATCAGTGTCAACCTAACTTCAACATTCAACTACTAATTATGGAACTCGACCGAAGCCCCCGTAAACAAAAGTTCAACGCAACTTTTTTACGCAGCCTGGTAACACTATCTGTAACCCTGCTTCTTTTTTCCTGCAGCAAAAAAGACAAATGGATCGAAGTAGACCCGGCTTTCAGCAAATACATCGACGCCTACACCACAGGTACCGTTTCCAAAACATCCGCCATCCGGATCAAACTGGCAGCAGATGCCAATACCACGCATGCGGTTGGCGAACCGGTAAAAGAATCCCTCTTCAGCATCTCCCCTTCGGTAAAGGGCAAAGCTTTTTGGCTTGATGCCCAAACCATCGAATTTAAACCCGATAGCTGGCTGGAGCCCGACCAACTGTATGAGGTAAAATTCAAACTGGGTAAGGTAACCAAAACATCGGGCAAATTCTCGGAGTTCAAGTTCAATTTAAAAACGGTTAAACCCTCATTTAAAGTTGAACAAAATGGTTTACGGGCCAATGGCGTAAAAAATAAGATGACGTTGAGCGGAGAGCTGGAAACCGCCGATATAGAGGATGGTAAAGCGGTTGAACAATTATTAACCGCTGTTTACAATGGCAAAACGCTCACGATTAACTGGCAACACAACGATGCCGGAAAATCACATCGATACAGTATTGACAATATCGACCGGCTGAAATCGGTGAGCAATATTGAATTACGCTGGGATGGCAAGCCCATGAAGATGGACGTTGCCGGAGAAACCATCCTGGCTGTGCCTGCCCAGGGCGATTTTAAAGTACTGGATGTGGTGGCGATTAACGACGGACAGCAATATGCATCGGTACAGTTCAGCGATCTGATCGCTGTTGGCCAGGACCTCACCGGTTTGATCACGATCAGCGGGCAATCCGACATTTCGTATACCATTAACGGCAGCGAAGTAAAAGTTTTTGGCAACGGCAAACTGGATGGTAATTACACCGTTAATATCAACACCGGCATAAAAAATACCTGGGGAGATATTTTAGACAAGGGCTTTGCAGCTAATATCAATTTTGAAAACAGGATGCCATCTGTAAAAATTCATGGCAAAGGCAATATTTTACCCAATAGCGGCAGACTGGTACTACCTTTCGAATCCACCAATTTAAATGCCGTTGATATCAGCATTATCAAGATCTTCGAAAACAACGTGCCCCAGTTTTTACAGGAAAACGACCTGGGCGGTAATAGCGAATTAAGGAGAGTAGCCAAACCCATCGTTCAAAAAACTTTAAGGCTTGATGACGACAAAACACTCGACCTTCATAAAAAACAACATTTCTCTTTAGACATTGATAAGTACCTGAAAACAGAGCAGGGAGCCATTTATAAGGTGACCCTTGGTTTCCGGCCCGAATACTCTTTGTTTCTTTCATCCGATTCAACCGTCGATGCCGGCGATGACGACGAAGAAGAATATTATGACAGATATGATGACTACGGAAACAGCACCAACGGCGTAGATGAAGATGATGCTTTTTGGGACCGGTACGACACCTATTATCCTTTTGGTTACAGTTGGAACAGGCGTGATGATCCAAACAGCAAATCCTACTACAACAAAGACCGCTGGGCCACCCGCAACATCCTCGCCAGCAATATCGGGCTCAGTGCCAAACGCGGTAACGACAATAGTTTACTGGTTGCCGTTAGCAGCATACTTACCACCGAGCCTATGGATGGCGTGGAACTGGAAGTGATGGATTATCAGCGCACCATCATCAGCCAGTCAAAAAGCAACGGTGATGGATTTGCAACCATTGATCTGAAAAGAAAACCTTTTTTGCTCATAGCCAAAAAAGGTGCAGAAAGGGGTTATTTAAAATTAGATGATGGAAGTTCGCTGGCGCTTAGCCGCTTTGATGTAAGTGGCGAAGAAGTGAAGAACGGTATTAAAGGATTTATTTTTGGCGAACGCGGTGTTTGGCGCCCGGGCGATACCATGTACCTGAATTTTATTGTGGAAGACAAACAGGGTAAACTGCCAAAAGATCACCCGGTTGAATTCAATTTATATACACCACAGGGGCAATTGTACAAACATTCGGTACAAACCAGTGCGGAGGACGGTTTCTACCTGTTTGCCACCAATACCGAGGCGGCTTCACCCACCGGTAACTGGCTCGCCAAAATAAAAGTAGGTGGCGCCGTTTTTGAAAAAAGGATCAAAGTAGAAACGATCATGCCCAACCGCTTAAAGATCGATCTGAACTTCGGGAAGGATCCCGTGCTGGGTAAAGGAAATACCGAAGCCGGTAATATTAATGCAAAATGGTTATTTGGTGCCGTAGGTAAAAATTTAAAAGCAAAGATCGATGCTACCCTTTCATCCAAAGGCACATCGTTTCCAAAATTTGCAGGTTATGAGTTTGATAACCCAACAACCGACTACTCCACACAGAGCAAAACCATTTACGAAGGCACTTTGGATGACCAGGGTAATGCCGCTTTAAAAACCAATTTCGAAATTGACGAAACAGCGCCGGGTATGTTAAGCGCCAATATGCTGGTGAAGGTTTTTGAACCGGGCGGAAGTTTTAGTGTAGATAATGTATCGATGCCCTACAGCCCCTATGAAAGTTATGCCGGTATAAAATTACCTGATGGCGAAAAACCGTTTGATTATCTGCTCGCCGGCAAAAACCATACGGCACAGATCGTTAATGTGAACAGTAAAGGGGCATTGATCAGTGGCAGCAATGAGGTAGAAGTACAGTTTTACCGCATTCAATGGCGCTGGTGGTGGGATAATTACAACGGCAACCTGAGCAATTTTACGCAGGACAGTTATAATAAATTGCTGAAGAAAGAAACGGTGAAACTAACCAATGGCCGCGGCAACTGGACCTTTGGCACATCCGAAAACGAATGGGGCCGTTATTTGATTTTGGTTAAAGATCTAAAAAGCGGTCATACAACCGGTTCGGTATTTTATATAGAAGATGCGTATTGGCAAACCCGGGCCGGCGATGAAGACCAAACCGCCGCTTCCATGTTATCGTTCACTTCAAACAAAGAAAAATACAATGTAGGTGATGAGGTGGTGTTGCCCATTCCAACCAGTAAAGGTGGCCGGGTATTGGTGAGTATCGAAAATGGATCAAGGGTTTTAAAATCCTTCTGGAAAGAAACCCAACAGGGACAAACCGAAGTGAAGTTTAAAGCAGAAGCCGGCATGGCTCCAAACGTGTACGCAACCGTTAGTTTGTTGCAGCCTCATTCCCAAACGCTCAACGACCTGCCGATACGCATGTACGGCTCCATCCCCATTTTTGTGGAGGATAAAAATACAGTGCTCAAACCGGTACTCAACATAGCCGCCAGCATCCGGCCCGAGCAAAACGTATCCTTCAGCGTTAGCGAACAAAACGGAAAAGAAATGACCTACTGCGTAGCCATTGTTGACGAGGGATTACTGGATCTAACGAGGTTTAAAACACCCGATCCCCACGACGCTTTTTATGCCCGGGAAGCATTGGGCGTAAAAAGTTTCGACCTCTTTGATTATGTAATAGGCGCCTGGGGTGGCGACCTGGAAAGGATCTTAACCATCGGCGGTGATAACGAAGCGGGGCCGGGCAAACAAAAAACAGCCAACCGGTTTAAACCTGTTGTAAAATACCTGGGGCCATTTAAACTGAAAAGAGGTCAAACCCAAAAACAATCATTCACGTTACCCTCCTATATCGGCTCGGTAAGGGCCATGGTGATTGCGGCTCATGATGGCAGTTATGGTGCAACGGAAAAAACAGTAGCCGTTAAAAAGCCATTGATGTTACTGGCTACCATGCCCCGTGTGCTGGGTCCAGGCGAAACCATCAAACTGCCGGTGACGGTTTTTGCCATGGAGAGCAATATCCGAAAAGTTAATATTTCGCTGCAATCAAACCCATATCTGGAAGTGGTTGGTGGAAATGCACAATCAGTGAGCTTTACTGAAAACGGCGAACAAATGGTTTATTTTGATGTTCGGGTTAAGCCGAATGTAGGTATCGGAAAAGTAAAACTCGTTGCCAGTTCGGGTAAAGAAAAAGCAGATTATGAAGTGGAGCTGGACATAAGGAATCCAAATCCGCCTGTAACGCAGGTAACGGAAATGACCTTATCTGCCGGTCAGCAATGGAATACCACTGCCTCGCCGATTGGTGTGCCGTCAACCAGTACCGCGGTGTTGGAAATTTCCAGTGTACCCTCGATGAACCTGCAAAAGCGACTGAATTATTTAATTGAATATCCACATGGCTGTGTTGAACAAACCACCTCAGCGGTTTTTCCGCAACTGGTGCTGAATCAATTGACCGATCTGGACGAATTAAAGAAAGCACAGGTTGATCGAAATATAAAAGCCGGCATTTCCCGGCTATCGAATTTTCAACGGCCAGAGGGTGGTTTTGGCTATTGGCCGGGTGCATCCGAAAGCGATGAATGGGGTACCAATTATGCCGGTCATTTTTTAGTTGAAGCTCAAAACAATGGCTATTTGGTGAGCGATTATATGTTGCAGCAATGGAAAAATTATCAACGCGGGAAAGCAAACAGCTGGGCACCGTCCACCACCAATTTTTATGGCGGCGACCTTACACAGGCCTATCGCCTGTATACACTTGCGCTGGCCAAAGCGCCCGAGCTCGGTGCGATGAACCGGTTAAAGGAATTCAAATATTTGTCACCCGAAGCCAAATGGCGATTGGCAGCCGCCTATAAACTTACCGGGCAGGATAACACCGCGTTGGATCTGATCGGCGGCCTGTTAACCAGCTTTGAAGAAAGAACTTCACCAGGTTATACATTTGGTTCTGCATTACGCGATCAGGCTATGGTTTTGGAAACATTAACTTTAATGGGAAAAACAAAAGCAGCAAAAGCCAGGGAGTTGTTACCCACCATTGCTGCCCAATTATCGCAGGATCGTTGGTATAGTACACAAACTACGGCTTATGCCTTACTGGCAATCGCCAAATACTGCGGCAAAAATCCATCCGGTGCAAAAATAATCGCTACCGGTATCGTTGACGGAAAAAATATCGATATCAACGCTGCGTCCTATATCCGGCAGATACCCATTCTGTTTCCCAATGGAGCCAGCAACGTGGTGATCACCAACAAGGGCAGCAATAATTTATACGTACGGTTGGTTATACAAGGGCAACCTTTGTCGGGCGACAGCATCAAAATAAATAACAACCCGGCTGTTTTGAGTATGAATGTGAGTTATATCAATCAAAATGGAACAGCGATCGATATTAGCCAACTGGCCCAGGGCACCGATTTTGTGGCCAAAGTGGTAATTACCAATCCCGGAAAACGCGGATATTATTCGCATATGGCCTTGTCTCAGATTTTCCCCAGTGGCTGGGAAATATTAAACGCCCGGATGTTGGGTGGTGAGGGTGCATTCAAATCTTCTGCATCTACCTACCAGGATATTCGCGACGACAGGGTGTACACGTATTTCAATATCGGAAATGGACAAACGTATACGTACTATATTCAATTGAATGCCTCGTACCTGGGCCGGTTCTTTTTACCGGGCACTTATTGCGAAGCGATGTACGATAACAGCATCACCGCCGGTGTTAATGGGAAATGGGTAGAAGTGGTGAAACAATAAAGCATTTCAGCATTGTCGGCGTTGTAAGCGCCGGCAATGTTTTTTTTATAACGAACTTCAGTAAATCCCCTGATCACGTTGTTGCGATAGCTATCAGGACTCACCTGTACCACATATCATTGATCAGCTTTACTTGAGCAAATTTGACACTGTTTCATGGCAAATACGTACACACAAATTCATTTGCATTTAATTTTTGCAGTGCAACATCGCAGGTCGCTAATACAGCAAACCTGGAAAGACAGGTTGTATGAATATGTTACCGGGATCGTACAACAAAATAAACACAAAATGATAATTATAAATGGAATGCCCGATCATTTGCATATCGCGATCGGTATGAGACCAACCCAATCTTTGTCTGATCTGATGCAGGATATAAAAGGTAGTTCTTCTAAATGGATTAATGACAACAACCTGGCCAAGGAAAAATTCACCTGGCAAGAGGGTTATGGCGCTTTTTCTTATAATAAATCTCAATTGCCTAATTTGATAGCCTATATAAAAAATCAGGAGGAACATCATAAAAAACAATCATTCATTAACGAATACAAAGAATTTTTAAATGCGTTTGAGGTTGAATTTGATGAAAAATATATTTTTAAAGAATTGGAAGATTGAATGTCTGTCATCCCTACGGGACTTAGATAGCTCCAGATTTCTTCTTGTACCGATCTCAAATGCCTACGGCATAATTAAAAACAGGCTTTTCTATATCAGCATTCCATTACTTAAAGTGAATTCAAATCAGCGTAACCGATAACAATAACATAAGAAGTAAAAAGGTTTAATTTAAAAACAGGCATTTTCTATATCATCATTCCATTACTTAAAGTGAATTCAAATCAGGGTAAACGATAACAATAACATGAGAAATAAAAAGGTTTAATTTGCTGCTTTTGGGAATTTTATAGCCCCCAAGGGGCGATTTATCGGGAGAAAAAATAAACAATTGAACAGCTTCCAAGTCCCGTAGGGACGCCAGATTGGTAGAGAAATATTCAATAAAACAGGTCCCAAGTCCCGTAGGGACGCCAGATCGGTAGAGAAAATTTATATTTAATTGGGTTCCAAGTCCCGTAGGGACGCCAGATCGGTAGAGAAATAATCAATAAAGCAGATCCCAAGTCCCGTAGGGACGCCAGATCGGTAGAGAAATATTCAATAAAACAGATCCCAAGTCCCGTAGGGACGCCAGATCGGTAGAGAAATAATCAATAAAGCAGATCCCAAGTCCCGTAGGGACGATAGATCGGTAGACGACAGATATAAAAACGACAATGAATTATATGCTCTCAAACGCGGCATCCAACATATCAACCCTCCGTAAATCCACCATGTTCAAATTATTGTTGTTATCCGGTTTATTAATCTGGTTCTGGCTTTCCCTCCCGTCAAAATTATTTAAAGCACCCACCAGCTATGTGATCGAAGACAATAACGGAAACCTTTTAAACGCAACCATCGCGGCAGATGGCCAATGGCGTTTCCCATACAATAAAAATATTCCTCAAAAATTTATCGATTGCATTACCAGCTTCGAAGACCGGCGTTTTTTTAAACACCCCGGTGTTGACCCGGTAGCCATCGGCCGGGCCATCATAAAAAACATAAAAAACAAAGGCGTGGTTCAGGGAGGCAGCACGCTCACCATGCAGGTGATCCGGCTTTCAAAAAAAAATGACACCAGAAGCATCTGGAATAAAATTAAAGAAAGCATCCTGGCCGTGCGGCTGGAATTATCTTATTCAAAAAAAAATATCCTTGCATTATATGCCAGCAATGCACCGTTTGGCAGCAATATTGTTGGATTAGACGCAGCTTCCTGGCGATACTATGGCCGCAGCCCCGATAAACTGAGCTGGGGCGAAATGGCCGCCCTGGCCGTTTTGCCCAATGCACCCGCACTGGTTCACCCGGGCCGAAACAGAAATGTGTTGCTCAAAAAAAGAAATACACTGTTAACCAATTTGCTCGAAACCGGCAAGATCGATAGATCAACAGCCGAACTGGCCATGCTGGAACCCCTGCCCGATGAACCTTTACGGTTACCTCAAAACGCCTCGCATTTATTGCAACGTTTTATCAAAGACAATAAAATCTGGAAACAGGAAACAAAGATCAAAACAACGATTGATGGTGAACTGCAAAAAAATATCACCCGCATCGTACAACAACATCACGCTGTTTTAAAAGGGAATGGCATAAACAATGTTTGCGCTCTGGTGTTGGATGTTGAAACCGGAAATACCCTGGCTTATATCGGGAACATCAAGGATGCCAATAATAAGGAAATGGAAGCCGATGTGGATGTCATTGGAGCGCAACGAAGTCCGGGCAGTGCATTAAAACCCATATTATACGCCGCCATGTTGAGCGATGGTTTGATATTACCCAATTCGATACTGCCCGATATTCCAACACAGATCGGCAGTTACTCACCAAAAAATTTCGATTTGAATTATGACGGTGCCGTACCGGCCAATAATGCGCTTTCGCGAAGTTTGAATGTTCCGGCGGTTAAAATGCTGCAGCAATATAAATACCCCCGTTTTTATGAAACATTGCGTCAAACAGGCATTACCACGTTAAACAATGGTGCCGATTTTTATGGATTGAGTTTGATCTTGGGTGGCTGCGAGGTAACGCCCTGGGATCTGGCGGGGGTATATGCTTCCATGGCCAGGGTATTAAATCACCAAACAAAAAATCATGGCAAACCTGATCCCGATGATTTTCATCCACCCAACTATACATCGGGTAATACTAAAAAGGCTGGTCCACAGAGCCCTGCGGGCGAAAAACCAATCACGGGCAACATTCCATTAGATGCGACCTCCATCTGGTTTGCCTTTCAATCTATGCAGGATGTGATGCGGCCAGGTGAAGAAGGACTTTGGCAACAGTTCACTTCATCACAAAAAATAGCCTGGAAAACCGGCACCAGTTTTGGTTTCCGGGATGGCTGGGCTGTTGGACTTACACCAAAAAATGTGGTAGCGGTTTGGGTGGGCAATACCGACGGTGAGGGCAGGCCGGGCTTGATTGGGGTGCATACGGCGGCGCCGATCTTGTTCGATATATTCAGGTTATTACCAAACAATACCTGGTTCGAAAAACCGAAATACAATTTTTCATTTGTTCCGGTATGCAGGCAAAGTGGCTACCGGGCCAATATTGATTGCCCCGATGTAGACACTGTTTTTTCGCCACCAAATGCCGGTAAAGCGCCGCTTTGCAGCTACCATAAATTAATTCACCTGAACATAACCGGAACCTACCAGGTAACCGAAGATTGTGAAACACCTTCGAACATGTTGCACAAAAGCTGGTTTGTTTTGTCGCCGGCGATGGAATATTATTACAAACAACGCCATATTGATTATAAAACCCTGCCGGCTTTTAAACCCGGTTGTTTAAATACCGAACCCGGTAAATTGATCGAGATCATTTATCCACAACCAGATGCAAAAATTTATGTACCGCTGGAGATCAATGGACAAAGAGGCAGCACCGTTTTTACTGCCGCTCACCGCAGGCCTGGCGCTAAAATCTTCTGGAGCCTGGATGACGAATTTATTGGCACCACTCAAAATTTTCACCAGATCGGGTTAAACCCTGCGCCCGGAAAGCATATCATCACCCTGGTAGATGAAAACGGGATCAGTGTTTCCAGACAATTTGAGATCCTGGAAAAAGAAACCCGCTGACAACAAAAGTGCTTGCCCCATACAACCATCCGTTATAAAATTTCTTCTTACATTTAAGTATATTATTCAACATAAAATTATCTGATTATGCCAATTCGTATGGAAGATGATCAAATGGATCAGCAAGACTTTGATGACAGTAACACCTCACGTGGTGGTGGAACCGGTGGCGGCGGTGGAAGTTTATTGAACTTCTTACCCCTGTTACTGACGCTGTTCAAAGGTGGCGGTGGAGGTAAAAAAATACTGTTGTTATTGGTTGCAGCGGGGGCAGCGTATTTTTTCTTTTTCAGAAATAGTTCGGGTGGTGGCTCCAACGTTATTCAAAACCTCTTTTCACAAAGTGGGTATAGTTTTAGTCCGGCTGAATTTAAAAAAGCAAATGTATATGAAGCATTGGCAGATGACAACACAAAAAATCCATTGCCCGAAATGGTTTCCTTGCTGCGTTTTGCCCCTGATAGAAAAAACCAGGGTCAACAGGGATCCTGTGTTGCCTGGAGCAGTACCTATGCGGCACGTTCTATCGTGGAAGCGGCTTCTACCAATCAATCCGGCAACAATACGGCTTATAGTCCGGCTTATGTGTATAACCAGATAGGGCTCGAAGGTTGCCAGGGTGCCTATATTCAAAATGCTATGGAACTGATGACCAAAAAGGGCGTGGTGGCATTCAGCGATTTTCCATACACCGATCAGGACTGCAGCCGGCAACCCAATGGTATGTTAGACAGCAAAGCGGCTCAAAATAAATTGCATGGCTTTACCCGTTTAACCGATGGCGAAAGTACCGAAGGCATCAATGTGAGGGCCGTAAAAGAACACCTGGCAAAAGATGCGCCGGTGGTCATAGGTATGATGGTTGGCGGAAGTTTTATGCAGAATATGATGGGGAAAGAAATTTGGGCACCTACCAACGAAGACCGCAGCCAGATGGGCTTCGGCGGCCATGCCATGTGTGTGATCGGCTACGATGACCGTAAACAGGCGTTCCAGATCATGAATAGCTGGGGACCCGAGTGGGGTGTAAATGGAATTGGCTGGGTACGCTATGCCGACTTTAAAGAATTTGTTCGGGAAGCTTATGGCGTTGATCCGATGCCCAAACGCGGTGCCGCCGTAAATGTGGCTTTTGAAGCGGCTTTGGGACTGGTAAAAAATGATGACAAAAAATACATCCCGTTAAAGCAAAGAACCGGAAATATTTTCGAAACAGTGGGCACGGTTGCACCCGGCACTAAATTTAAAATTGAAATAAAGAATTCGACCGAGTGTTATACCTATATTTTCGGGCAGGAGACAGACGGCAGCAGTTACACGCTGTTTCCGTATCCCAGTAAGGAAGATGCGACTAAAACGGCATTCTCGCCTTTTTGTGGCGTTACCGGTTACCGTTTATTTCCGCGTGGAAAAAGTTTAGTGCCCGATAATGTGGGTAATAAAGATGTGTTTGCCATCGTGGTAACCAAACAACCCATCAACTGGTATGCGGTTAACAACGCTATTTCACAAAGCACCGGAGCCGACTATGCAGCCAAAGTATCAGGTGCCTTGCAGTTGACTGAAAATGGCCAGGTGCGGTATGCATCGGGTGTGGGCGGTACCATAAATTTCAGCGCCGGCAATACCGGACAAAATGCAGTACTTTGCGTTGTAGAAGTTAAAAAATAAACTGATGAAAAAAATATTGGTCATAATTTTTTGTTTATCCGGCTTTTTTGCAGGCGCACAAACTGCCGAAACAAAACTGTATCATCCCGATGCAAATGCTGCGAAGGACATTGCAACTGCGGTTAAGAAAGCTAAGGCCGAAAAAAAATATGTTTTGGTACAGGGCGGCGGCAATTGGTGCAGCTGGTGCATTGAGTTTGCCCGCTTTTGCCAGGCAGATAAAAAAATAGATTCTGTGATTAACAGCAGCTTTGTTTGGCTTCACCTCAATTACAGCAAAGAAAATTACAATAAAGCCATTTTTGCAAAATATGGTTATCCGCAACGTTTTGGGTTCCCGGTATTCCTCATCCTGGATGAAAAAGGCGAATTGATCCATACACAAAACAGCGAGTACTTCGAAGACGGGAAGAAAAGTTATGACCGGGAGAAAGTGCAATCCTTTCTCGAAAAATGGAGTCCGGGTGCCAGAGATCCTAAAAAGTATAGTGATTAACTATTTCGGATTGTAGATTGACGATTGTAGATTTGTGTGTGCCGGGAAGTCAAATAAAGTCTGAAATTGACTCCCGACAGTTATCGGGACTAAAATCTACATGCTTATGTCAAACGCTGATAAATTTCTGCAAACCATAAAACATCCCGTTAAGTTCAGGCTCTTCTTGCTTTCGAAACTACCCAGTGCTTTTTTTTCGGGCGTTCGGGTAGTGGATGCTGATACTGAAAAATGCAGTGTACAAGTGCCTTATAAATGGTTTAGCACCAATCCTTTTAAAAGCACCTATTTTGCCTGCTTGAGTATGGCCGCCGAGATGAGTACAGGTGTGTTGGCCCTGGCACATATTTATAAACGTGAGCCTGCGGTAAGCATGCTGGTGTTAAAAGTGGAAGGAAATTTTTTCAAGAAAGCAACTGGTATAACCGTTTTCACCTGCGATCAGGGCAACGCAGTAAAACAAACTATTGAAGATGCCATTGCCACAGGCGAAGGCAAAATGATCACGGCAAAATCATATGGCAAAAATGAAACCGGTGACCTGGTGGCCGAATTTGCAGTTACCTGGAGTTTCAAAGTAAAATCAAATAAGTCATAATATCGGCATACTCTCCTGCTATTTACGTAATTTGCATCTCCTTAAAGCAATCAATTACGAATATGCGATCAGTAATTCTCTGCATATCAAATTAGAAACAATACTATGGCGAAAGACTTGCGAAAACAGGAAGCATTGGATTATCATTCAAAAGGCAGACCTGGTAAAATAGAAGTGGTACCAACCAAAGAGGCCAAAACACAAAGAGACCTTTCCCTTGCTTACTCCCCCGGCGTTGCCGAACCCTGTTTGGAAATTGCGGCCAATCCCGAAGAGGTGTATAAATACACGGCCAAGGGAAACCTGGTGGGCGTGATCAGTAATGGTACCGCCGTTTTAGGATTGGGTAATATTGGCCCCGAGGCCGGCAAACCGGTGATGGAAGGAAAGGGTGTGTTGTTTAAAATATTTGCCGACATCGATGTGTTTGATATCGAGATCAACGAAACCGATCCCGAAAAATTTGTGCAGATCGTACAGGCTTTGGAGCCAACATTTGGCGGTATTAATTTAGAAGATATCAAATCACCTGAATGTTTTTATATTGAGCGTGAATTAAAAAAGCGATGCAAGATCCCGATCATGCATGATGATCAGCATGGCACGGCTATTATCAGCGCGGCTGCCTTGCTGAACGCGTTGATTATACAGAAAAAGAAGATCGAGAAAGTGAAATTTGTGGTGAATGGCGCAGGTGCCGCTGCTGTTTCCTGTATGAGACTCTACATCAGCCTGGGGGCAAATAAAAACAATATCAAAGTATATGACAGTAAGGGTTTGATACATGCCGGCCGTACAGATCTGGATGAAATTAAACAAGAATTCATTTCAACATCAAAGGACCTTATCCTGGAGGATGGAATGAAAGATGCCGATGTATTTATCGGGCTTAGCAAGGGCAATGTGTTGACTACAGAAATGGCGAAATCGATGGCAAAAAATCCGATCATTTTTGCCATGGCTAATCCGGATCCTGAAATAACTTATGAAGATGCTACCAGCGCCAGAAAAGATGTGATCATGGCAACCGGCCGCAGCGATTATCCCAACCAGGTAAATAATGTGCTGGGCTTCCCGTATATTTTTCGGGGTGCGCTGGACGTGCGGGCTACCGCTATCAATGAAGCCATGAAACTGGCTGCCGTAAAGGCTTTGGCCGAGCTGGCGAAGGCACCCGTGCCCGATATCGTGAACCTGGCGTATAACGAAAAAACCATCACCTTCGGTCCAAATTATATTATTCCCAAGCCGGTTGATCCGAGGTTATTGTCAACGGTAGCCCCTGCCGTTGCCAAAGCCGCCATGGAAAGCGGTGTTGCAAAATATCCCATAGTTGACTGGGAAAAATACGTAGAAGATCTGAACAGCCGTTTAGGTTTGGATAACCAGTTGAGCAGGGTGATCAGTTCCAAGGCCAGAAAAGATCCAAAGCGCATTGTTTTTGCCGATGCAGAGAATATCAAAATCTTAAAAGTAGCACAACTGGCCATGGAAGAAAATGTGGCCTACCCTATCTTACTGGGCAAGGAACATAAGATCCGGCGACTGGCCGAAGAAAACGGCATCGACCTCGAAGGCATGCCCATCATGAACCCGCCTGATGACCAACATGAAGACCTAAGAAAAAAATACGGTGAACAGTTCTTCGAAAAACGACATCGCAAAGGTGTTAACCGCTACGAGAGTTATAAAGCGATGAAAGACCGTAATCATTTTGGTTGTATGCTGATCGAAAATGGCGAAGCCGACGGTATGATCAGCGGGTTAAGCAGAAATTATCCCGATACCATTCGTCCGGCATTACAGATAATCGGCACTGAACCCGACGTGAAAATAATTGCGGGCATGTACATCATGTTTACCAAACGTGGGCCGTTGTTTTTGGCAGATACGACGGTAAACTTTAACCCAACCGCAGAAGAACTGGCCGAGATCACATTGCTGGTAGCCAAAGAAGTAAAACTTTTCAATATCAAACCGCGTATCGCGATGCTTTCCTATTCAAATTTTGGCAGTAGCGATTCGCCCGAAGCGAACCTGGTACGCAGGGCAAGGGAAATAGTAAAAGCCAGGGATCCGTCGCTAATCTGCGATGGCGATGTACAGGGTATTTTAGCTTTCAACAAGGAAATATTAAAAGAGAATTATCCGTTTACCGAATTATTGGATGGTGATGTTAACGTCCTCATCTTCCCCAACCTCGCTGCCGGTAACATTGCATACAATCTGTTGCAGGAGGTAGGCGGCACCGATTCTATTGGCCCGATCTTATTGGGACTGAATAAACCGGTACACGTGCTGCAATTGGGCAGTTCTATCCGGGCCATATTCAACATGGTGCTGATAGCTGTTGTGGATGCACAAACAAAAAGCAAGGTAGACACTAAGGGAGTTGTTAGAAAAAGTAAATGGTGGAAACGAAAAAAGATTATTGCACAGGAAATGTAATTTGAATGTATGATGTGCGACGTACGGTGTACGTTTTCGAAATAACTCAAATAATCATACATTCGTACATCTTACATCTTACACCTAACACGATCTGAATGCTTTTTTTTAATCACTTTGGCCGTTACCTGATGATGCTAAAGGGCATGTTTACCCGCCCCGAGAACATGCGTATGTACTGGAAAGAATTAATGCACCAATGTGTAGAAATTGGCATTGGTTCTCTGGGTATCGTTGTGATCATCTCCGTTTTTATGGGTGCTGTTAGTGCTGTACAAACCTCCTATCAATTGGTTAGTCCGTTAATACCGGCATCAACCATTGCACAAATCGTGCGCGACACCGTTATCCTGGAATTTGCACCCACTGTGGTTTGTATTGTATTGGCGGGTGTAATTGGCAGTAAAATAGCCAGCGAACTGGGTAATATGCGGGTGAGCGAGCAGATCGATGCCCTGGAGATCATGGGTATCAATACCAAATCATACCTGATCATGCCAAAAATCGTGGCCTGCCTCTTAACCATACCGCTGCTGGTAGTTATTTCTATGGTCCTGGGCATTTTGGGTGGCCGGCTGGCAGGGGTTGCTACGGGTATCCTATCGGCCGATACCTATGATATGGGCCTGTTGATGAACTTTCTTCCCTATAATGTATTTTTCGCGTTGGTAAAAGCATACACATTTGCCTTTATCATCAGCACCATTCCTTCTTATTATGGTTACTTTGTAAAAGGAGGCGCGCTCGAAATAGGAAGAAGCAGTACCAAAAGTGTGGTGGTGAGTTGTGTCATGATCTTATTTGCCGATTATATACTGGCCGCCTTATTATTAAATGATTAAGAATACCTGATGATCGAATTCAAAAACATAAGGAAAAGCTTCGGTGAAAAAGTGGTATTGGACGATGTAAGCCATATTATGGAAACAGGCAAGGCTAACCTGATCATCGGGCAGAGTGGAAGCGGAAAAACGGTATTACAAAAATGCCTGGTGGGCTTGTTTGAACCCAATGCCGGAGAAATTATTTATGACGGGGTAAGCTTTACTGATATGACCGTTGACGAAAGAAAGGAATTGCGCCAGCAAATAGGCATGCTCTTTCAGGGTTCGGCCCTGTTTGATAGTATGACGGTAGAACAAAATATCATGTTCCCGCTGGATATGTTTACAACCAAAACATTTTCTGCCAAGCTTAAACGGGTGAATGAGGTGCTGGACCGGGTTAACCTGGAAGGCGTCAACAAAAAATTCCCGGCCGAACTGAGTGGAGGTATGAAAAAACGGGTAGGTATTGCCCGCGCGGTGGTACTCAATCCTAAATATTTATTTTGCGATGAGCCCAACTCCGGTCTCGATCCGCAAACTTCGATGGTGATCGACAAACTGATTCTCGATATCACCCGTGAGTTTAACATGACCACGGTAATTAATACCCACGACATGAACAGTGTGATGGAAATGGGCGAAAATATCATTTACCTCTATGAAGGGAAAAAAGAGTGGACGGGCAACAAAAAAGATATCATCTTCTCCAAAAATAAACTGCTCAATGAATTTATCTTTGCTTCGGAATTTCTGCAGGATGCCAAAGACATGCGTATGCTGGAAGCCAAAGGAAAGATCAGCGACGACAGGGATATGGATGAGCTATTGAAGTAACTATCTTTCAATCCCTATCAAAAGGTATATAAGTGCTGTCACGGCTCAAAAGAGGGTAACAAAATATTCATTTTTAACAATACCTTATCTCCCCTATCTTTGCGGCATTCATTATCAATTATTTCATTATCAATTATCAATTAGTCCATGTCTGTTTTAGTAAACAAAGATTCCAAAATAATTGTACAGGGTTTTACCGGTACCGAGGGTACTTTTCATGCCACCCAAATGATCGAATACGGCACCAAAGTAGTTGGTGGCGTAACGCCCGGCAAGGGTGGCAGCAGCCACCTGGATAAGCCTGTTTTTAATACCGTAGCCGATGCTGTTAAGGCAACCGCCGCCGATGTGAGTATTATTTTTGTGCCCCCTGCATTTGCTGCAGATGCCATATTGGAAGCTGCCGATGCAGGCATTGCCCTGGTAGTTTGCATTACGGAAGGTATTCCGGTACAAGACATGGTAAAAGTGAAAAATTATTTACAAAATAAAAGTACCCGCCTGGTTGGGCCCAATTGCCCCGGTGTTATAACCGCCGAAGAATGCAAAGTGGGTATCATGCCCGGTTTTATTTTTAAAAAAGGACGTATTGGTATTGTTTCCAAATCTGGCACGCTCACTTACGAAGCTGCCGACCAGGTTGTTAAAGCGGGTATGGGTATCTCCACAGCTATAGGAATCGGCGGCGACCCCATCATCGGAACTACCACCAAAGAAGCCATTGAACTGTTTATGCATGATGCGGATACCGATGCTATCGTAATGATCGGTGAAATCGGCGGTGGCATGGAAGCAGAAGCCGCGAACTATATTAAATCTTCCGGCAACAAAAAACCGGTGGTTGGTTTTATCGCCGGACAAACTGCACCTCCGGGCCGTCGTATGGGCCATGCCGGAGCTATTGTAGGGGGTGCCGATGATACCGCAGCAGCAAAAATGAAGATCATGGCCGAATGTGGTATTCACGTAGTGGCCAGTCCGGCTGATATTGGCAAAACAATGGCCGAAGTAATGAAGAAGTAACTAACCATTTGATATATTTTGAATCCCGGCCAGGCCGGGATTTTTTTTTGACCGAAAACGATGTCCGCTTTCATCCTGTTGATCCCCACCGGGTTGGAGACGGATTAAGGGCCACCAGGCAGGGTGAGATAGAAAAACCGGGGCTCTCGCCCCGGTCTTCAAAGTATAGCCATGTAACAAAACTTTTCGGGATCATGAATCTGCCCAAATCGTCTATCATATGTTTGACAAAAATTGATGCCGGAAGTTTAGGCTTTGTCTTTAATTAAATGTTAAAGAAATTTCCTCTCGTTGGTTTATGCAATAGCGCCTGCTGTACCATCTCTATATAAACCATGTTATTAAATGATGGCACAACCCCTCAATAACTAGTTGTATCTTGTAAATAAATACCCGATCATGTTTATTAAAAAATTTTTGCTGGTTATTTTTTTGTTAACCGGTATTTCATATTCACTGATGGCACAAAAACAAAACGATTACGAAAAAAACTGGAAAAAGGTGGAAGGCCTCGAAAACAAAGGCCTTACCAAATCGGCTTTGGCCGAAGTGCTGGTCATTTACAACCTGTCGGTGAAAGAAGGCAATGCTGCCCAGCAGATAAAATCCTGCATGTACCAGATCAGGTACCGCAATATGATTGAGGAAGACAGTGATGAAAATAATATTTTTTTCGTAGACACGCTGATTGCCAAGGCCGATGCACCGGCCAGAAACATTTTACAAAGTATGCATGCCGAAATGTTTTGGCAGTACCTGCAAAATAACCGTTGGAAATTTTATGACCGAACAAAATTAAAAGAAGAAAAATCCAAAGACATCAGCACCTGGAGCATCGACAAACTGTATGCTACCATTTCATCCCTGTATACCGCTTCGTTGCAAGGTACCAGCCTTTTAAAAAACACCAAACTCGATGGTATAGATGCCATCCTTATCAAAGGTGAAAACACCCGCCAATTGCGCCCCACCCTGTACGATTTTTTAGCACACCGGGCATTGGCCTTTTTCATGAACGATGAAGATGGAGTTACCAAACCAGCCTACCAGTTTATAATCAATGATGCCGATGCTTTTGCGCCGGCAGATGCATTTATTGGCAAGACCTTTAAAACAAAGGATACCGCATCACTTCAACGCAGGGCTTTGCTGTTATTTCAAGACCTGATCAAATTTCACATTAAAGATGCCAACGCTGATGCCCTGATCGATGTTGACCTCCTGCTCCTGGCTTTTGTAAACGAAAATGCGATTCTGGAAGGCAAAGAAAAACTATATGAAAATGCATTACTCGCTATAGAGCAAAGTAACGCCGCCAACCCGGCCATGGCCCAGGCCATGTTTTTAAGAGGAACCATCTATTACCAACGTGGCTTGGAATATAAACCGCTGACAAAAACCGATCCCCAATATGAGATAAAAAGAGCCAAAGAATTATTTGAAACGATCTACAGCCGGTTTCCGAAATCTGAAGCTGGTATCCAGGCAAAAAACAGTATTTCCCAAATTGAGCAACCTTCATTAAACCTGGAAACAGAGAAAGTGAATATTCCGCTGCAGCCATTCCGCAGCCTGGTATCTTACAAGAATATTAAAACCCTGTACCTGCGGGTTATCAACACAACGCGTGCTGAAATTAAAACCCTCACCGGCCGGGATTACGAAAAAGCCTGGAAAGCCTACACTGAATTGAAACCGGTAAAAAGCTGGAGCATTAATTTACCAGATCTCCAGGACTACCAGGAACACAAAGCAGAAATTAAAATAGATGGTCTTGGCAATGGCCCCTATGTTGTTCTGGCCAGCATTGACCCGAACTTTTCCCTGACAAAAAATATTATTGCCAAACAGCTTACTTATATAAGCGACATCAGTTACCTGCATACCAATACCAACGACTATTATGTATTGCATCGCGATAATGGCCAGCCCCTGGTTAATGCAAAAGTACAGGTATGGCAATCGGCGTATAATTACAATTTGAACCGGTACGACGAATCGGAAGCTGAGCAATACACAACCGACAAGAATGGTTTTTTCAAAATGAAAGAAACTAAGGACTATCGAAATTTTTTACTGCAGGTTACCTATGGCAACGACGAATTATTCATGGATGAAAATAATTACAGCTATAATTACAACAGCTATACCCCGGTAACCGAAAAGCGAACTTTTTTATTTACCGACCGGTCTATTTACAGGCCCGGACAAACGGTGTATTTTAAAGGGATCGTTGTATCAAAAGACAAAGAGCCGTTGAAAAGTTCGGTGTTACCCGGCTTCAAATCCAACATTCAGTTAAAAGATGCCAATGGACAAAAATCGGCCGGGTTGGCCGTTACCAGCAATGCGTATGGCAGTTATAACGGATCCTTCCGTTTGCCCGAAGGCGTTATGAATGGAAATTTCAGTTTGTATGATACCGCTACCAGGGCATCGATCAGTTTTAGTGTGGAAGAATATAAACGTCCTAAATTTTACACCGACATTCAAAAGCCAACAGGTACCTATCGTATTAACGACAGCATTACCGTTACCGGCACTGCCAAAGCTTATGCTGGCAACAATATTGACGGAGCCAAAGTTACTTACCGGGTTGTTCGCAAAGTGCGTTATCCCATCTGGTGGGGCTGGGGTTATTTCAGGCCTTCCTATAATTCGGAAGAAATGGAAATCACCAACGGCGAAACGATAACCGATACCAAAGGTGAATTTAAAATAAAGTTTAAAGCCATCCCTGATGAAACGGTGGATAAAAAGGACCAACCCACTTTTTACTACGAAGTGAGTGCCGATATCACCGACATCAACGGCGAAACCAGGAGTGGCAATACATCGGTTGCCGTAGCCTACCAAATGTTGCAACTCGATATCAATATGCCCGGATCCATGCCGGTTGACAGTTTTAAATTTGTAAACATCTCCAGCACTAACCTCAATAATATTTTTGAAAAAGCTGAAGTACAAGTGAGTATTCAAAAAGTATTGTCGCCAAACAAAATGTTCAGAAACAGGTACTGGCAAATACCCGACCAGTTTACCATGAGTAAGACAGAATACGAAGGCTATTTCCCTTACGATGTATATAAAGATGAGGACCAGGTTGGCAGTTGGCCCCTGGGTGAGCAGGTATTGAACCGCACAGACAGTACCGCTGAAAATGCGCATTTTAATATCGGTGCTAATTTATTTGCTGGAAAATTTGAGGCCGGCTGGTATAAAATAACAGCCGTGTCGAAAGACAAATATGGTGAGCTGGTAAGATCCGAAAAATATATGCAGCTTACCGGTAATCCCGCAAATGAGATCATTTATGATGAAGCCAGGGTTGATGCCACAAAAAAAACAGCGGAGCCCGGTGAACAGATCAATTACAGCATCAGCACCGGTTTCAGTAAGATCTGGCTTATTCACACCATGTCGAAAATGGACAGAACGGATAACCGGCAAATTAAAACGATCACAACCGGGCAACCCGCAACTTTCTCTATCCCGGTAACAGAAAACGACCGGGGCGGCATCGCTATGAGTTTTGCTTTTGTACAACATAACCGGTTTTACAAAGGCGGCGAAAGTTTTTTAATTCCCTGGAGCAACAAAGACCTGAATATCAGTTATGAAACTTTCAGGGATAAACTATTGCCCGGCAGTGAAGAAAAATGGAAGGTGAAAATAACCGGTAATAAAGGCGAAAAAATTGCGGCCGAAATGCTCGCCGGCATGTATGATGCCAGCCTCGATCAGTTTAAACCGCATAGTTGGTATAAGCCTGCCATCTGGCCCGGACTGTACCATGCTGTTTCCTGGAGCGCCAACGGATTCTCGAGCATTAATTCGGATGAATATAATAAAAGAGATTATGATTATTTGGCAGCTATCCCAAAATCTTATGACCGTTTGCTTGATGACTATATCGCTGGAACCAGGTATTACCGAAATAATATGCAGGTAAGAACTGAAGCAACCATGTCGCCGGCACCACCACCGCCCAGTCCATCGGCGGTAGAGGAAAATAATGCACAATTAGATGAAGTAGTGGTAACCGGCGCATTAGGCACCAAGCGCAAAGACGGATCCCCTGGAAACTCCGATAAAGACGGCGTGATGGATAGCGTTGATACTGAAAACCCAGCTTCCGGTGGCGAGGTACAGGTACGTAAAAACTTCAACGAAACAGCTTTCTTTTTTCCTGAGTTAACAACGGATGCCGAAGGTAATATCGAATTTTCATTCACTATGCCCGAGGCGTTAACACAGTGGAAATTAATGACCCTGGCGCATACCAAAGACCTGGCAAGTGCGTATATCACAAATACAGTGGTAACGCAAAAACCATTGATGGTACAACCCAATGCGCCACGTTTTATGCGGGAAGGCGACAATATGGAGTTTAGTGCAAAAATTGTAAACCTCAGTGAGAAAGAAGTAACCGGTATGGCGACGTTGGAATTACTGGATGCCGCCAGCAACAAACCGGTTGACGGCTGGTTCAAGAATGTTTTTCCCAATCAGTATTTCACTGTGGCAGCCGGACAAAGTGAAGCCGTAAAATTCCCGATGGAAATTCCTTTCAATTTCAATTCGGCCATGACCTATCGTATTGTTGCCAAAGCAGGCGAATACAGTGATGGAGAGGAAATGGCCATTCCTATTTTGACTAACCGGATGTTAGTGACCGAGAGCATGCCGATCAATATGCGTGGCGTAACCAGCAAGCAATTCAAATTCGAAAAGCTGCTCAACTCCGATCCCGCCGGGTCAACACTTACAAATCACGCTTTAACCGTTGAATATACAAGCAACCCGGCCTGGTATGCGGTACAGGCCCTGCCCTATTTAATGGAATACCCTTACGAATGTGCCGAGCAAACCTTTAACCGGTATTATGCCAATACATTGGCTTCCTATATTACCCGCAGTATGCCGAAGATCAAAACCGTTTTTGACAAATGGAAAAATCTCGACACCACAGCTTTGATGAGCAATCTTGAAAAAAACCAGGAATTAAAATCAGCGTTGTTACAGGAAACCCCCTGGGTACTGGATGCGCAAAATGAAAATCAACAAAAGAAAAACATTGCGTTGTTGTTTGATATGGTTCGTATGAATGCCGAACAGGATAAAGCATTTAACAAGCTTAAAGAAATGCAAAGCAGTAATGGTGGGTTTGTTTGGTTTAAAGGCGGCCGCGATGATCGGTACATGACCCAGTATATCAGTACCGGCATCGGGCATTTGAGAAAGTTGAATACATTAACAGGCGATTCTTATGAAAAAATCAGATCCATTATCGCCAAAGCCATTCCTTACCTGGATGTGAAACTAAAAGAGGATTACGATAATCTGAAAAAATACAAAGTGAAATTAACAGCCAACAATTTGAGCAGCATTCAAATTCAATACCTGTATATGTGCAGTTTTTTTCCGGAGTATAAAGTGGCCACCGCTTCACAAACGGCCTATAATTATTATACGGCACAGGCAAAAAAATATTGGCTCAGTAATAGCAAATATGCGCAGGCGATGATCGCCCTGGCTTTGCATCGCAGCGATGATGCGGTTACGCCCAAAGCCATCATCAAATCCTTAAAGGAAAACTCGATCAATAAAGAAGAACTGGGCATGTACTGGAAAGAATGGACAAGCGGAGGCTATTACTGGTACCAGGCGCCTATCGAATCGCAGGCAATGATGATCGAAGCCTTTATGGATATCGACAAGAACAACAATACCATTGACGACTTAAAAACATGGTTACTGAAACAAAAACAAACGCAAAACTGGAAAACTACCAAAGCCACTGCCGAAGCCTGTTATGCCTTATTGCTAAGCCCCCCCACCCCCCAAGGGGGGATCAAGACAGGCTCCTGGCTGGATGAAGAGAAAGAAGTAACAATCACATTGGGAACCACCGTTATCAAAAGCACCGATAATAAAACGGAAGCCGGCACCGGTTATTTTAAAACGCGGATTGAAGGCGATAAAGTAAAATCAAATATGGGCAATATCACAGTAAATCTAAACTCAGCTGACTCCAAAAATCCCCCCTTGGGGGGTGGGGGGGCTTGGGGCTCCGTATACTGGCAATACTTCGAAGACCTGGATAAAATCACGTCTGCATCAACTCCTTTAACACTGGTAAAGAAATTATTTATCGAAAAGAATTCTGATAAAGGGCCGGTATTGGTTGCTTTGGAAGATAAGGCTCAATTAAAAGTAGGTGATAAGATAAAAGTACGGATCGAACTTAAAGTTGACCGGGATATGGAATACGTGCACATGAAGGACATGCGTGCCGCCTGTATGGAACCAACCAACGTACTCAGTCAATATAAATACCAGGGCGGATTAGGATATTATGAAAGCACCAAGGATGCCAGTACCAATTTCTTCTTTGGCTGGTTGGCCCGTGGCAGCTATGTTTTTGAATACCCGATGTTTGTTACCCATGCCGGTAATTTCAGCAATGGTATCACCACGATACAATGTATGTATGCGCCTGAGTTTACAAGCCATAGTGAAGGAATCAGGGTGAATGTAGAATAAAAATTGTCCGCAGGTTACATGATGATCAATACAGCAATAACCTGTAAAGAACAGCAGCCTGCGGACAACTTATTTTCCCTCCTTAATAAACAATATTTCCCGGATGAACATTCTGTGGATATAAAATACCTTCAATAACAAAATTTTCAGGTTTCCAGAAAAATGCACTGGCAAAATACTCCTGCGACCAGTTTTTGTGTACACCATTATCAATCACATGCCACACTTTCTGGTTGGTAGCATTTGCACTTCCATCATCCCAGCCTTCAACAATTACATAATGTAAAATAGCTTTCCCAATTCCGTAAGAATCATCAGTTGGAGCATAGGAATCTTTTACACAACGGCTTCCCCAGGCCATCAGTGCTATTACCGGCCTCCGCTGGTCCTTAATTATTTTTCTGAGTTCCACAAAGTAGTTTGCGGGTGTAAGCATCCGTAATTGCACATCAGGTTTCCATTCCTTTAATTTATCCCTTAATACATTCGGCGGTATACCCATATTTGCAATACCTGCATCACGTACCCAGTTTACAGCATGACTCACACTCCGCTCCCGGTTCCACACTTCTTCGCAGGTAGCGTGAATGCCATAGTACCCCAGCAATCCTGCCCCCGAACTTCCACTGCAGGTATTTTCGCCACAACTGCTTACTCCGGTAACATTTAAATTAAAATTATTGATAGGTGCTACCGCAGGATTTTTCAGCTTCAACACAATTGGATTAAAATAAACCCTAACTGCTGTACGGGTAGCCACTTCGGCTCCCTCTGTATCACCCACTACTACGCAAAATTTAACCAGTTCATCTTCCTTTACAAAAGCCGGATGCTCATTCCAGTAGGCAGCAGCGTCACCTGCCTTTACCCTTTTAATCTTTCCAACATAATCTTCTCCATGATCATCATCATTATAAAAAAGTGAACTTGTAGCCGGGCTCTGAATGGATAATATTTCGTTACCAAATCCCGCAAAATAAAGAAAGTACTCTTTTTTCCCGTAAGCATGTGTATCATCACCACCTCTTTCTCTTGCATCCATAGTTACGCGGGCATACAACATGGATTTACTCTTAACAAACAACTCCACCACTATATGCACAGCGGGGCCATGGCCAAAAAAATCATTATCGCCACCCGAGCCTGGTGCCTTTGGCGGAATGAACGGTTTTGTTTCAAGCCCTGTTAGCGTAATTACCTCCTCCAGTGTCGTTGTTTTTTTTGCAACTGAAGTTTTATCTGCTGCAGGAGCCGTAACGTCACTATTCTTAAAAGAAAAAATGCCGGCCAGCAAACTACCGGGCAACAAAAGTAAAAAGATCTTTTTCATACGTTTAAATTTTAAGTTGATCGATCAAGAGTATATAGTTATCAGCACATTTTTTATCCGTAAAATCATCCACCCCGTTTATTAAATATCATCGGTAATAAATATTCCTTCTGTTATGTGAATTTTATTACCCTCTTTATCTTGCAGTACACCTTCAAATGTTCCGGAAAGCATCTTCACCGTATATTTATCTTTTACTTCTGTTATCTTTATGTTCAGGTAATCATCTCCCAGCACGCTTCTTGTCCAGTACGTTTTATCTCCAAAGGTAAAATTGATTGTTCCTTTACTGTCTCCATCCAGTTTGTAATCGGTCTCGCCTGCTTTATAACCCATTTGCCAGCTGATACTTAATCCATCACCTTTAGCCATCAGTATAGCAAGGGGTATATTGTTTGCACTCCAGCATTTGGTATGTGCCGGATCTGTTTTATAGAAAACGCCATCCAGTTTAAATGAAAGAGCCCCCTTTCCTTTTGCAAGATCATGATTGGGTGATCGTTTAACAGAATTATTCTTACCGGATTCTTTTGCCGATGCTGAATTTTCCGTTGAAGACTGCCCATTACAGGAAAAGAAAAAAACGGTAAGAGATATAAAAATATACATCGAAAACATGTTAGTGCCTTTCATAACTATTTTTTTAGTCTGGTTGATTTACTTTCCGGATATCTCTAATTTTTTTTGGTGGATATTTTTACCCAAAGTTTATGCGTATCATCAGTGCCCTGGAAAACCGCAAATGGAATAATATAATCCTGTACATGCATATCTCTCCTGGAAGAAGCCTGATCGGTATTTACCTGAATGGTTTCGCTTATTTTACCATCACTGCGCAATATAAAAGTTGATAGTTTTTCGGCCTCCATTTTTAAACAATCGTAAGTAGCAAAATCATTATCCTTATGCCTTGTACCCAGATTGGTTTTTACAACCAGCATGACTTTTTTACGCATCAGCAAATCTTCCGGTATATTATAAGTCACTTTTCCCAGTTCATTATTATCTGCATACTCCATGTGAAACTGGTAATTAAGGCCAATCAGCGGTGGTGATTGAAAATTCCGTTGATCAAATAGTAATTCAGGCATATTATTATGAGAGGCTAACTGCGTTTTCATCTCATTGTTCCCGTCCATCTCCCACAACTCGGTTTGTATACACCCAAATACCCGCTTGCAATCTCCATTATCGGGCCGGCTTCTTGTAGCTTCAGAAATGGCGATATAATTAAGCACCACATCAACCAATACCTTTTTGCCAGGTACATCTGAAGCAGCAGTATTCAATTTTTCAAACTGCCATATTTTATCCTGTGCGCCATCATCGCTCCACTGCACCAGTAAAGCCCCGTTCTCTTTACCACCCCCCTCTACACCCATAAACAGCTTTGAGTTTACATTTTTAAGTCTGTATCCATTAGTTATTTTTTCCAGTTTCCATGTCGTAGCCTGCCTGTATGAATCATCCACCTGGCAAATTTTACCATAAAGATTTCTGCTGGCGCCTGTTACTGCCAGGCATTTGTTACTATTGATATTTTGAAATTTGTAATACCCTCCCTTAACGTAGAGGGCCTTCCATTTAAAATTATTCGCATCCTGGTTGTCGTAAAGATGAATAGGAGCCTCATTCTCGTAGGAGTTATTTGCGGTTTGTGCGTAACGGCCACTTGTAACATTTTTGATTTTATATACAGCCCCGTTTACAAGTTGCGCATGTACAGTTATTGCAGTACCCAGATTTACAACAAGTATTAAAAATGAGGTTCTAAATTTCATAAGTTACATTTTAAAATTTAAGAAATACTGCGGCTTTATCATTCCCGCAGGCAAGTCAACAGTTAATAAGAGGTTTATTTTTTAAAACCGGTCACTTCACTCCCGGATACCAATTTATCCCCCATATAAAATTCCGTTTTTATAATGGATACATCCGGTGCATACCAGAATATCATTTTGCTCTGCCCCATTTTCTTTTTTGCTTCTTCCATAATCTGTTTAGTCTTTTCATTCATACCGGGTATTTCGGTTTCTGATTCTATTACAGAAGATATTCTATAACACTCAAATGTACCGGCAGCAGTAGTTACCGGCTCTTTTGCCTCTACCTTACGCTCTTTAATATGGCTGGTTACTTTCATGGCCCTGCCACTCATATTCATATTAATGCTGTAATCAGCATCGGGCAACGTTTCGCCAACTGCAACATTAAAAGGGAATAAAAGCCCGGAAGTAGCAATCATGTTCCCGGATTTATTTTCAGATAAAAAACCGGCCAGATCTACATACAATTGTCTACCGTCACATTTATAAACTGCATTCATTCCCTTTTCATCTCCGTTATTGGTATTTCTATCTTTCATTTCCATTTCAGCAATGGTCATTCCCCCATCGGAATATACCTTTGTAACCGTTGATACCTGTTGCCTTGTTTCCTTTCTGTCGCTGCCAAAGCTGCTGGTATAAATTTCAGCGCCTTCATGAAATAAAATACAGCTGCTGCAATCACCATTACCAAGGGTTGAAGCCCTGCCTTGTTTTTCATGTTTATCTGCATGGCTGCTGTCATCTACTGATGCATAACCATTGCCAGCCTGATTGTTGCAGGAGATTGCGATAAAAATCAGCGCTGATTGGACTATTTTTTTCATTGATCCCTATTTATTAATGGATGAATTGACCTCTTAATTTTTAATTGTTTGTATCTCCGCTTCGGTTATTCTCCTCCTGGTAACGCAACATCAAATAATCCTGAATTGTTATTCTCTTCATTTGATTCTGCAATCAGGTTTGTACAGTCTAACCGCACCATACAGTGCTGTGTTGCTCTCCCTAAAGCTTTGATGCTTTTTGCAAATACCCATATTCCGGAACGTGTTTGGCCTGCAGCCAACGGAGGCAGGTTTGCCTTCGAACCGATTACTGAATAATCTGTACCGCCGGCAGTGGTACCAAACTGACTTTGGAGATCGAGAAAAAAACCTGTACCGGTTGCTACCGGCCCTGCATTTTTATAAGTAATTAACAGTTTAATTTCAAAATTCTGCTTGCTCGGTATTTCGGTAACAGATACCACCCTTGCACTAATAAATTGCAGATCTGGTTTTAGCGGCTGTACCTTAGGAGTTGGCAGCGGCATTTTACCGGGTGTACCTTTTGGAGCCTGTGGCACTTGAGCCCCTGCACACAGCAGGGAAACCGTAAAAAAAGATAGTAGCAGAAACTTAGTTAATTTTTTCATGTTGCTCATTTTTGATACTCAAAAGTAAGCATACACCTAGCCGCAAAAACTACATCATCATGTAGTAAAGGCTAAAAGAAAATAGATAACAACTTATTTCTTATTGCTTTGGAAACAGCTTCAGTAGCTGAATGTACGTGGAGTTTGTCGTATATTTTTTTGATATGAAAGCGAACGGTATCAATACTTATTTTCATCTCTGCAGCTATCATTTTATAGCTGTACCCGTTTACCAGAAATTGTAAAATCGTCGTTTCTTTTTTAGAAAGATTACTCAGTTCCTGATCATCTGATCTTGCAGGCGGTACCATCTGCAAAACCTTTCTTGCCACAGACCCTGTCATAGGAGCCCCTCCCGTAAGTACATTTTGAATTGCACCGGGAATTTCTTCTACCGCATATCTTTTTAAAATATATCCTGATGCGCCTGCACAAATGGCTTTGAAAATATTTTCATTATCCTCAAATACAGTGAGCATGATAACCGGAAGCTGAAGGTTTATTGTACGGATTATTTTAACCGCTTCTACACCGTTAACCACCGGCATATCTATATCCATCAATACCACATCTGGATTAAATATGTTAAGGTCTTCAGCAATTGTTTCGGCATTTGGCATTGTTGCCACTACTTCCATATTATGCATATCACTGAGCAATACCTCTATACTGCTCCGCAGAGCAGCATTATCATCGTAGATAAGAACTTTTATAGCCATAATGAATTTCAAAAATACTGATGTTTAAAAGAGGATAATACTACATCATCATGTAGCAGGAATTCTAATACTGACGGTCGTTCCCTTATTTATTTCCGAAATAATCTCAGCAAAACCGCCCAACGCCTCAGCACGTGCCCTCATATTTTTAAGCCCGTTAGAACTGCTGACGGCAACTTTTTCAAAACCTTTGCCATCATCCTCCACGGTAAGCGTGATGTCGTTATTTTTTCCGGTTAGCATAATCTTTACATTACTGGCCTCCGAATATTTTGCAGCATTATTCACAGCTTCTTTAAAGATCAGGAAAAGATCTCTGCGCTGTTGCATATTGCTACTTTCGGTAAGCAATTTTTCATCTATTGCAAAAGATACGGCAATGTTTCTGGGTTCAAGTGCGTAGGTTGTATATTCCCTCATCCTCACCAGCATATTCTCCATCCGGTCATTGTCAGCCTTTATAGCCCATACAATATCACTCATCCCCTGCTGCATTTGTTCGGATTGGTCTGTAATCTGTGAAAGCAGAACAGCTGATTTCTCTTTGTTTTTTTCCAGGTTATTCCTCGAAACTTCAGACAGTATCTTAATGCTGGTAAGTGTAGACCCTATCTCGTCGTGCAGATCACGGGTAATATTATTTCGCAGTTCAAGTAATTCCTTTTGCCTTTCTAATTTCTTCTTCATTTTATACCTGTTAAAAACAAAGCCCGAAAACAATAAAATCACCATCACAGACCCGATCATTATATTACGCATCTGCTTCTGCACCTGCAGTTCCTTCTCTTTTAGTTTCCTGCCCTGCTCTAAAAGTGCAAGCTGCTGTTGATCATTTTTAGAAATCAATAATTGTTTTTCCAGTTCTTCCGACTGTTGCTTTATCCGTATATTCTGCAATTCCCTTTGTTGCGACAAAAAAGCAATTTCACTCTCTTTTTGTTTTGCTTCAAGCAGGTTTCCGGCAATGATGGCTCTCTGTTTTTCTATTTCCAATAACCTGATCTTTTCATTGATGTTAAGTTTAACTATTTCATTATCTTTTTTTTCTGTTTCGTAGCGTGTGTCTATTTCATTTATCGAGGCCTGTGTGTTTTCATTTATAATACTGTCTTTGTATAAAATGTATTTCTTGTAGTTCACGTATGCCTCATCATAATTCTTATTCTCTTTATAGTAATTGGAAAGTTCCAGATAAAAATCCCTGAGATTTACTTTATCAGGTAACAACTGTAAAATATTCAATGATTTATTATAGTAAGTCATTGCCTCGTTTGAATCTTTTTTTAACCTCCTGCTGACAACTCCGGCAGCAAAATATCGCCTGGCAAGCATTACAGAATCTTTTCTTCGTATTTCCAACAGCGAAATAGCCTTTAACTCATATTCCAGAGCAGCTTCAGGTTTATCTTCGGTATTATACAAATGTGCGGCAGTAACATAGGCATGTATCATACGGGGCTCCTGGTTGCTTTCCTGTGCATACGTAACGCAAAGTTTAAGGTATTTATCAGCTTCTATATTATCCAGCCCGGTATACAACTGACTGAGGTTGCAGCAGGCAAGTGACAGCCGGGCAAGATCGCCCGTTTTCTCTTTATAAAACAATGACCGTTTAGCAAACTCAATGGCTTTTTCTTTTTGATTGAGCGTGTAATACACTGTTGAAAGATTGCTCAATGCAATAGCAAGTTCTCCATATTTATCCGGAAAATACTTTTCATATATGCTGATTGATTGAAGCAGGTTATCCGCATCTTTACTTAATTCGCCTTTTCTTCCCCATGTATAACCAAGATCATTATAGGTTAAAGCAGCATATTTTGATGGGTGTTTTGCCAGGTAATGTCGCAGGCTTTTTTCAAATAAGGGGATAGCCTCGTCAAATTTGTCGCTATACAGTTTAACCTGGGCCATTTGCATCCAGCCAATAGCCGCAATGAGTGAATCTTTCATTTGAATACCCATATTATTTACAACTTCGGCACTTACCGCCGCTTTCCCCAGGTCGTCTTTCTCAATATAAATATCACCTGTTTCGATTAATGCGTATGCCAGGCCTTTTTTAAAGCCCTTAATTTTACTGAGATTTTCTGCCTTTTGGCAATAAAAAAGGGCAGAATCGTATTTGCTGTCGGTAAAGAACTCTTCAGCCTTTTCAATAAATGAAAAAACCGCTGCAGAATCAAGCTTTGTGTACTGGGCCATTAGCGGAGATGGGCATAAAACATACGCTGTACAGATCATTAAAGTATAAATAATACAGCGCTTTGGCAACATCATGACATGTTTGATAATCATCAGAAAATTACAACTTTTACTGTTGATTATTTAATATTATCTGATTCAGTTCTACAACTATCCCCGCTCAATAAATCATTTCATTATCTTTGCCCCTCAATTTTGGATAAATATGTACAGAACCCATACCTGCGGCGAATTAAGGCTGTCAGACGTTAACAAAGAAGTTTCCCTGGCCGGCTGGGTACAAACCGTTCGTAAATTCGGCAGCATCAGTTTTGTAGACCTGCGCGACCGCTACGGTATTACCCAACTCTTATTTTCAGAATCACTAAATGCCGATCTGGATGCCAATCCATTGGGCAGGGAATTTGTATTGCAGGTAAAAGGAACGGTAAATGAACGCAGCAGCAAAAATGCAAATATCCCTACCGGCGAGGTTGAAATTGCCGTGACTGAATTTAAAATACTGAACAAATCGGCTGTGCCGCCATTCACTATCCAGGATGATACTGATGGTGGTGATGATATCCGGATGAAATACCGTTTCCTGGATCTTCGCAGAAATGCCGTTAAGAAAAACCTGGAATTACGGTACCTCGTAAACCGCAGCGCCCGAAATTATTTGCATGAACATCATTTCATGGATATTGAAACCCCATTCCTGATCAAAAGTACGCCCGAAGGTGCCAGGGATTTCGTGGTGCCGAGCCGGATGAATCCCGGGCAGTTTTATGCATTGCCACAATCGCCACAAACCTTTAAGCAATTGTTGATGGTAAGCGGCTACGATCGTTACTATCAAATTGTAAAGTGTTTCCGCGATGAAGATCTGAGAGCCGACCGTCAGCCCGAGTTTACACAAATAGATTGTGAAATGGCTTTTGTTGGGCAGGAAGATATCATTAACATGTTTGAAGGTTTGGTAAAACAAATTTTTAAAGATGTAAAAGATATTGATTACACCGAAACAGTGGATCGCATGACCTGGGAAGATGCGATGTGGACCTATGGCAATGACAAGCCAGATACCAGGTTTGATATGAAGATCACAAATTTTGTTTTTGCAAAACATTTGTTCCCGGAAAGGAAGACAATTCTTGACCCGGAGATGTTTTCAATCCCCCCACTGGGGGGCGGGGGGGCTTCTGTTCTTGCTATTGCGGTTCCGGGGTGCAGCGAATACAGCCGCAAACAAACCGATGAACTGACCGAGTGGGTAAAGCGTCCTCAGATAGGTATGAAAGGACTGGTATTTATAAAAGTAAATGCCGACGGAACGTACAAAAGCAGCGTAGATAAATTTTATACCGAAGACAAATTAAAAGCCATTGCCGAAGCAGCCCATGCCAAAGCCGGTGACCTTATTTTAATTTTAGCCGGTGCCGAAGAAAGAACCCGTAAAGCCATCAGTGATCTGCGCATGTACATGGCCGAGCGCCTGGGTTTACGAAACCCCGGGGAATTCAAATTATTATGGGTAATCGACTTTCCGTTATTTGAATATGATGAAGAAGGAAACCGTTGGGTTGCCCGTCACCACCCGTTCACGTCGCCCAAGCCCGATCATATCGAAATCATGATCAATAATAACCCGGTTATTGAAGATGCTGCAAAATATTTAGAACACCCCTACGCCAGCATCAAAGCCAATGCCTATGATCTGATCATAAACGGCAATGAAATAGGTGGCGGATCCATCCGTATTTATCAACGGGAATTACAGGAAAAAATGTTTGCCGCATTAGGCATGGATGCCGAAGAACAGCAACATAAATTCGGATTCCTGCTCGGCGCTTTTGAATATGGCGCACCGCCACATGGTGGTCTGGCATTTGGTTTTGACCGCCTATGTGCCATACTCGGCGGCAGCGAAAGCATCCGTGACTTTATTGCATTCCCTAAAAATAACAGTGGCCGGGATGTGATGCTGGATGCACCTTCAACGATTGATGATAAGCAGTTTGAGGAATTGCAGATAAAACTGGATTTGAAAGGATAGTTCGGATCAATTCTGATTTCAGGATTTCTTTTGAATGATCAACCCGATAGAAGTCACCACATATTTATCCACCTGGAGCTTCAGGTGGATCTTTTGTTGATGGGGTTCTGTATCTACCATAAAATCTTCGGGCAATCCTCCCATCGAAAAATCAACTTCTTCCACAAAATGGCCTTCCCAGCGCAACTCATTCACAATATGCTCAATATCCCGTTGCCGGTAAATGACGGTGCTGTTATTTTCCTGGGTTTCGTCGTTGCTCGATACATTATACTCGGTGGTATGCACGGCCCATCCCCCGGGCTTCAACGTCTTCATCTGGTTCTTTAAAAACCGGAAGCCCAGGTCGAGGGTACCCAGGTGTTCAAATGAGCAACTGCTCCAGTTAAAATCAAAATCAACCAGATCATCAGGAATATCATTCATATCAACCGGCCGGTAACTAACCAGCCTGCTAAAATCGGCCTCATCGCAGAGTTGTCTTTTATTTAAACTCTCCAGTCCAAAACAAAGCTGGCCGCCATTATCCCAGCCCATTTCTATACCTTTTTCCGGTAAGATATCCGTGGCCACAATCTGGCAGCCAAAGCTGGCAAACATGGCCGGTAAAGGTTCGGTGCCAACAGCAAATACCAATCCTTTTTTGCCGGCAACGATACAGCCTCTTTCCCACCATGCCTGCATCACAAAAACAAATTCCCATTGTTTTCGATGCATATTTGGTTTTTCTCCCAACTGATCACACCAATGAATAAACCAATCGGCCTGGTAATCTTTTGCCTTGCATAGCTCAGATCTTCTTTTGCCAAAATCACCGGTTAATTTGGTATTCCATTCTCTAGTTACAAATTTTGTATCGATCATTTTTTTTGTTTTAGACTAATTTAAAGCATGGAGCGGTAAAGTTCAATATATTCGATGGCTTTCTCCTCCCAGCTAAATTCATTTACTCTTTTAATAATTTTATCTGCCAACCCGTTTTTTTGAAATTGAATAAGTCCATCGTTAAAAACCTGCTGCATATGTTCCGGTTCAAAATCATTAAAATAAAAAGCCACATCACCTCCGATTTCGGGCAGGGATGTAAGGTTCGATAAGAAAAGCGGCTTCCCGAATTTCATCGCTTCTACCACCGGCGCACCAAATCCTTCGGCTAACGAAGGCAGCATAAATGCCGCACAGTTGCTGAAATACCAGGCTTTGTCTTCTTCTGATACGGGGCCAAGAATATGGAGTCGCTCCGAAACGCCCAGTTTTCGGGCCAATTGCCTCATTTTATTTACATAATCAATCTCATCTAATTTGCCTGCAACGATCAGGTCAAAATCTGTATTTGCCAACAACGGCACCAAGGTATGGAAATTCTTTTTTCGGTTTACATATCCCAACGTAAATATGAATGGTCTTGATGGTTTAAATCCTCCCGGTTTTGCGGGCGGATTATTTACATTATGGGTTCCATTGTGAATAACGTGAATGGGCTTTTGCTTAACATTCAAATGTGTCAACACATCCTTCTTACAATGATGAGAAATACAAACCATGGCATCTGCCCGGTCAATTAAGTTTTGTGTATGACGCAAACTTTCTATCCGTTCTTTGTCAGATTTATCTTCATGCAAACAGTTTAAGTCGTGGATGGTAAGTAATATCCTGGTTCGCTTATTATTTTTTGGAAAAATTCTTCCCGACTGAAAAGGAGCATGCCAAATATCACAATCCCACATAAATGGCTTTATCAATTTTTGATGCCACTTTCTTTCAATAATGCATCCGGCATCGTCACCGAAAGATTTTTTCTCGGCCGAGGGTACATAAAAAGATATTTTTTCTTGTTGATCTCTATCTAATATCCTTTTTACATTAACGCCCAAATTGAGGCAGTAATGATACAACCCGGAGTCTTTGTACCGCATTAAATCGCAATCCAGGATAATTTTACGCATAACTTGTTATTTTGAAACCCTTAAAATGCTCATTAAAAATGGATTATTACCCATTCAACCACTTTCATTTGCTGTAAAATTATTAATTAATCAACTTAATATAGTTATTTTAATTGAATGTTGGTATGAGATTTGTCAGTTCATTTGCTGTTATGGGGCATTCGGGGCATGAATTAATTGGTTTATTTTAACTTGGCGAAATAATATTCTATACAATATGGTAAACAGGATCATTTTTGATTGTGAAAGAATGAAATACAACAATACCGGTTTATACCATTATTGTTTAAATCTTGGCAATCATATTCTCAGGTTCGCTCAACCCGAAGAGGATGAAATAACCTTCTACAGCCCCAAGGGAACCCGGTACCTGTTTGGAGAAAACAGCAATCATATCATCCAAACTGAACTTCACAAATTCAGGATGCCGGAACTGAAGAATTATAACGTTTGGCATGCCACTTACCAGGACAGCTATTATCTGCCCTTTATCAACAGGCGTATCAAGGTCGTGATGTCTATACATGATCTGAATTTCATGCACGATCCGTCGAAATCTGAATTTAAGAAACAAAAAAATCTTCGCCGGTTACAGATGCTGATCAACAGGGCCGATGTGATCATCTGTATCAGTGAATTCTGCAAAAAAGATGTTCTTTTTTATTGCGACGTCAGCAACAAACCGATACATGTTATTCACAATGGTACGAATACATTAACCGAACCGCAGTTGCTGAATCAATCGTACAGGCCGCGCAAAAAATTCATTTTCTCCCTGGGAACGATAACCCCGAAAAAGAATTTCCACTGTTTACTTCCCCTGATCCAGAATCAGCAGCAGATGGAACTGGTTATTGCCGGGCGGATCGACGACGTGGGGTACTTCCAATCCATATTGGATACTGCCATAGAAATGGGCATCTCAAAAAATGTAAAGCTTGTTGGCCCCATTTCGGAAAGTGAAAAATCATGGTACTTTAATAACTGTTATGCCTTTGCTTTCCCGTCTACGGCCGAAGGATTTGGGTTGCCGGTAACTGAAGCCATGTCGGTTGGTAAACCGCTATTTTTGTCAAATAAAACAGCGCTGCCAGAGATAGGCGGTGACGTTGCTTTTTATTTTGAAAATTTTTCAGCAGCCCATATGAGAGAAACCTTTGTAGCGGGCATGACCAAATACAAACGGTTTAACATGCAGGACAAGATCATCCACAAAGGCAAAGAATATTGCTGGGATATTGCGGCTAAAGAATATTGTAAAATCTATCGTTCACTATATTAACCGATACAGCATTAAATGAAGACCTATCGCAGATTACTACGGTTTGCAAAACCCTACAGCAAATTCACTTTGCCGTTTTTTGTATTTACACTGATCGCCGTTTTCTTCAGCGTATTTCAATTTGCACTGATCATACCCTTGTTAAATTTTCTATTTGATAACCAGTCGGCCGAAACTATGCGGCAATACGCAACAGCACCGGAGTTTTCCATGTCGGGCACTTATCTTAAGGATCTTTTTTATTACCAGATATACCATTTAAAAACACAGAACCCGGTTTATGCATTGTATTTTATCGCCGCATTAATTGTATTGGCAGTAATACTTACCAATGTATTCCGTTACCTGGCCCAACGCAGTATGGTTAGCGCCCGTACGCTGTTGGTAAAAAGAATAAGGGAAGCCATTTTCGAAAAGATCAATTACCTCCACATGGGGTATTTTACCAAAGAAAAAAAAGGCGATCTGCTTTCCCGGATGAATTCCGACGTGTTTGAAATTGAAGCCGTAGCAGCCAATTCCCTGGAAATCCTGTTTAAAGAACCCTATATCATGATCGGCTATTTCATTGCCTTGTTTGCTATATCGGTAAAGCTAACTTTATTCACGCTGTTAATCATTCCCATTTCCGCGATCGGTATTGCACTGGTTACAAAAAAATTACGTAAGGAAGCCAGTGATATGCAATCGTCAATCGGCAGGCTACTTACCATTATTGATGAAACGCTGATGGGTATGCGCATCATCCGCTCTTTCAACGCTACCGATTTTGTGGTAAAACGTTTTCGCAAGGAAAATGATTTTTACCGCCAGGCGAGTTTGCAGGGGTTTAAAAAAAGGGAACTGGCGCCCATTTTTTCTGAAGTATCCGGCGTGATCGTAGTGGCCTGTATTTTAATTTATGGCGGCTCGATGATCTTGAAAAACCAGGGTGCTAATCCATCCGGATTGCAGGCCAGTGAATTCATTGCCTTCATCGCCATCTTTTCGCAGGTGATCAGGCCGGCAAAAGCCATGGTGGTTGCACTGGCTAATATTCAGCGTGGCCAGGCGTCGGGCAGCAGAATCCTCGAAGTACTGGATACCAAGATTGAAGTAGATGATCATCCAAACGCGGTTCCATTAAAATCTTTTAATTACGCCGTTGAATTCAACGACGTATGTTTCGGTTATTCCGACAAACCGGTTTTAACCGATATCAATTTCACCATAGGAAAGGGTAAAACCATTGCCCTCGTTGGTCCGTCGGGGGTTGGCAAATCAACCATTGCCGATCTGCTGCCCAGGTTTTATGATGTTACGGGTGGCACCATAACCATTGACGGCCAAAACATTCGTGATTTTACGATGGAATCCTTAAGAAGCCAGATGAGTTTTGTAACCCAGGATATTATTCTATTCAATGATTCCATTTTCAACAATATCGCCTTGGGCAAACCGGATGCCAGTATTGAAGAGGTAATGAGGGCTGCTAAAATTGCCAATGCCCACGAATTTATTATCGATACGGAAGAAGGTTACGAAACCAATATTGGCGACCGGGGCATTCGACTTTCCGGAGGCCAACGGCAACGATTGAGCATCGCCCGGGCAGTTTTTAAAAACCCGGCCATATTGATCCTTGACGAAGCCACCTCGGCGCTGGATACCGAATCGGAAAAATCGGTTCAGGATGCCCTTAACAATTTGATGCAGGGCCGAACAACGCTGGTCATCGCCCATCGGTTAAGTACCATTAAAGAAGCTGATGAAATTTTGATATTGCAGGATGGCAAAATCGTTGAACGCGGTAATCATTTCGACCTGATAGAGATCGAGGAAAGTATTTATAAAAAACTAACCCAGTTGCAGAAGATTGCCTGAGTTCAACTATAACTCGGTTCAAAAGATCAGCAAAGTATTTTTTTTACAGTGCCCGATCATGTTACATAAACCTCATGTTACCTGTTTACTTATGAGCTTATTTTGCCGGCACCAAGCCAAATTTTAAAATCAGCCGATCTGTCCGTACTCACAACAGTTTCGGCTTTTGGTACAGGCTTTAATTTAACCAATACCCGGCTTTTTGTATAAGCCAGCATTTCAGTGATGGCATTTATAGATATGATAAACTGCCGGTTGATCCTGAAAAACATTTTTGGATCTACAATTGCCTCCACGCTGTCCAGGTTAAAATCAAGAATGTAGCGTCGGGCATCGTGCGTAGTAAGAAAATTCACCTTGTCCTCGGTATTAAAATACGCTATATCGCCGGCGTTAATCGTTTTTATATGGTCGCCATACCGCACCGCAATTCGGTCTCTGTAAGGATTACTACGTTCGCTATATGCCTGTAATAACTTTTCAATATCAAAAGCAGGAGCGCCGACCACCGGTTTAAGTTCCTTGAATTTATCAACCGCTGCTTCCAATTGTGCTTTCTTGATGGGCTTAAGCAGGTAATCTATGCTGTTCACTTTAAAAGCTTCAATGGCATACTGATCGTAAGCCGTCACAAAAATAACCGGACATAACAGTTTTATTTCCCTGTATATTTCAAAACTTAATCCATCCGATAACTGGATATCAGAGAAGATCAGCTCGGGCGTATTGTTATTACGAAACCAGTTAATGGCATCAGAAACGCTGCCCAGGGTTCCCATCAATTCAATATCCGGCTCAATCTCCTTAATCATTTTAAGCAGCCTTTTTGCCGAAGGCGCTTCATCCTCAATAATTAATATTTTAAGCATAAAATTATTTTAATAAAGGTAATAAAACTGTAAATAAATGATCATCATGTAATATCCTCACCGGCTTATTGGTCAACAGATCATAGCGGGTAACTATATTCTGCAGTCCCATCCCTGCTCCCGTTTGCTTTTTGTTCTTATGATTTATATTATTTTTTATACATAGATAGGCATCATCTGCTATAGATATGTTTATGATCAAAGGATTCACCTCCGATAGTGCATTATGTTTTATCGCATTTTCCATCAAAAGCTGTAACGACAAAGGTGGAATTTTGTATTTTTTCTTTTCCTCTTCACTAATATTAATTTCTACACGGAGCGAATCTCCGTACCGTTTCTTTTGCAAAAATGCATAAGAATTAAGTGTTTCTATTTCTTCCGCCAGCGAAATAGCGTCCTTGTCGCGTTGGTTCACAATGTTTCTGAAAAAGTCGGACAGTTGCTCAGCATATTCAGCCGCCAGGTGAGGTTCATCTTCAATGGTTGATATCAAGGTATTGAAACTATTAAATAAGAAGTGTGGATTTATCTGGCTTCTGAGCATTTCGAATTGAAAATGAATTTTTTCCTGCTTTAATGTTTGGAACCTTTTCAATTCACGCTCTCTGTGTTTTACATACAGGTATATCAATGAAATAAGTATAACGGCGCAGCCCAATAAAAACCACCAGGTTTTATAAACAGCCTGTTTAATGGTAAATGAATACGAATCCTCAGAAGCGTTTGAAAAATTCTTGTTTAAAGAGGCCTGGATCCTGAATTTGTATACGCCCGGACCGAGCTTTGGAAAATTTTTAGACCGGTCGGTTGTATAGATCCAGTTATTGTCGAACCCTTCTAATGTATAACGGTAATACACTTTTTCCGGATCAGAATAATAGAGCCCGGTATAGCTGAATGTAAAATTATTTTCATCATGTTCAAAAATGTTCGATGTTCTATTTCCAAGGTCAGTTAAAAACAATTTAATCGATTCGATCAAAGCTGTCGGTTTCTGTAAAGAATGTTCTGGAAAGGAATACGTTAATATTCCTTTTTCGGTACTCACCATTATATTTCCGGAAGTATCTGTTGAAATAGCGCCCAGATCTTCTACATTAATATTTGAAATCCCCTGGCTACCACCTACATAGGAAATATCCCCGGTAACCGGGTCGAGTATATCAAGCCCTTTTTTGTGAACGATGATGATATTTCCACTTGGGTCGATTTTAAGAACGGATAACTTCAAATCACTGAGGCCTTCATTTACTCCATAATTTGTAAACGTTTTACCGTCAAATTTATAAATGCCGGCGCTGGCTGTACTGAACCAGATATTTCCATTTCTATCTTCGGCAACCGAATATATCCGGTTGTCTTTAATTTTTTCCCGATCATTATAGTAAGTAAAATGATTACCCTTGAGCATGGTTAAACCATTGCCATCGGTTGCAAACCATATCCGATCTTTACTATCCTTAAAAATGTTGTAGATATAGTTTGTTCCGGTACTTACATTATCATAGTTTGTAAAACGGCAGAGGGTATTTATATCCGTGTTTTCTGCTGTAATTTCAATAACCATTAATCCCACCAGGCTGCTTACATAAACATTATTCTTATTTCCGGTTATAGAAAGTATAGTGGAATTAATAAACAGGCTGTTTTCCTTAAAAATCCGGTATTTAAAAGTAAACGGATCTACGATATATATGCCCTTTCCTATCAACCCAACCCAGATATTTCCATTCACGTCCTGGTACAACGACGTGATATCTGTTTTTTCGCTCACACCTGCCAACTTCAATTTACGCTCTTTGGTAATGTTGTTTTTCGTTGTAAGTTTTATCAGTTCATTTTCTTTGTTGCTGATCCAGGTGCTCCCGTCTTTATCACCCAACACAACATGTATGTGTTCAAAAGGAGGTGAACTGGGTATTGGCGTTAGCTTAAGCGATTCGCCATGTGTTCTAATGAGTCCATACGGATGGGCAGACAACCAAATATTACCCTGCATATCCTCAATCATACTGTTAATCGTCTTATCAAATATATTATCAGGTGCTTTCTCCAGCACATTACCGTTAAGTACATATTTGTAAAACCCGTTGCCTTGGGTTGCCACCCAAAGTATGTTTTGTGCCAATAGCATTGAATTTATCTGGCCATGCTCCCAGTGTTTCGAAACTTCGGGTACCAACACTTTTTTCGAATTAAAATCAAAAAGGCAAAATCCATTTTCCTGAAGCCCGATCCAAAACATATTATTTCCGGCAGAAACCATGGCGGTCACAATGTAATCTGGAAGCCCATCCGCAGGTCCGATGATACTGATTTTTTTTTGCCCGTTTTTAAAGCTGCAGATGTTAAGCCCCTGGTCGGTTCCGGCTATAATATATCCGTTATCGGTTATAGCCATGCTGTTTACGCTACCGTCGCTCAAGCCATCTTCAACGTCGATGACGTACAATATATTTTTTTTCAAACAATAAATGCCTTCGCCCTGTGTTGAAAACCAGAGGTTATCTTCCTTGTCCTGTAAAAAAGCAGTGATCTTTCTTTGAGGTGTTCCTTCCTCCGGATTAATGTACAATAATTTGTTGTTTTCAACATTGGCAATGCGCCCGCTGTTAAACCCAACCCATAGTAAACCTTTTCTATCCTGGTAGATAGCCGTGACGGTATCGTTAAATTCGGTATTGGTAAAATCTATCCTCGTATATTTTTCACCGTCGAATTTATAGAGTCCGTTATCGGTTCCTGCATACAGGTAACCTATATTGTCTTTGAACAGGGTATTTATCTGGATTTGCTTTTTATCTTTCTCTAATTGAAAATAGCTATCTCCGGCAATCTGGGCCTCAACCGGGCATATATAAGATAAGGTGATAACGGTTGTGAGCAAATACGGTAATACTCTTCTCATTGTTTCAATAAGTCAGCTTTTATTTCCACGTTAATTTCCGATGCCAGTTTTTCGTATACAATTTTCGGAATAGCTATATCGTGATCGGCAAGAAATACCGTGAATTTTGACCTGATACTTATTACGCCATTCTTAACGACTACTTCATTTTTTATGATTCTTTCACGTACCACGCCATGTACCGAAAGCTTACCTTTCGCCCTTAAGGTATAGGTTCCGTCGATCGAATAGTCGATATCTTCAATAATCTTTCCGCTGAAAAAAGCATAGGGATATTGGGTACTCTCCATATAATTTTCGTTAAAATGCTCCCTTTGCAGGGGACTGTTGAAACCGGTAAAAGCACTTATTTTAACGCTGAATGCAAATATTTTTTTGTCGAGATCTACCTTTCCTTTCATTTCTTTACAGGCAGCGGTAATTAATTCCAACGGCGCATCCGAATGAAACTGGATGCTGCCGTCTTCTGTTCCGTAAATATTTTGAGCAGTAACGCTCCCATGAAACGACACAAGAAATACAAAACACAGTTTAAATAAATTCTGACTCATATTTTTAAGATTACATTTACTGTAAATATAAATCATATTTGCCGCAGCAGCTATTTTCCCCGTTTCCGAACGGTGAATACCCTTGAAATATTAAATCCAAAGTAGATGTCTCCTTTTCCCCATTCGCCGGTAGTTTCAGAAATAAAATTGCGCTCTGTCATTCCCTGTGAGTTTGTAAAATGCAATTGAAATACGTGTCCACCGGTTTCAATATCAAAACCTACCGACAGGGAGTTGGTTCTGCCTGTCAACGTGGTCGATGGCAACTGGTAGTAATATTCCACGTTCAAACTGATTCTTTTCGTAATTTTCTGCCTGCCACCTATGCCAATGGCAAATTGGTTATTCGATTCAGATTCCAGCCGTACCAGGTTATGGTGTATATAAGTAGGCATGATTTCCAAAGAAAAACTTTCCGAAAATTTGCGGCCGATCAGTAACTGGTGGGTATAAAACAACCTGGATGAAAATAAATTATCTCTTGTTGGATCGGTGAAATCTGCCGTGGTTAAGGCAACTGTAGGGATATAGCATATCGTAACCGGCATTTTTCTTTTGCCTCTCGATTGCTTCAATATTTTGAGCTTAAAAAATGCATCATATGTTTTTCCAAAGGAACTTCGCCCAACACCGATCATGATATCGCTGGTAATTCCATAATCAAATCCTAATCTTATCGTCGCATTATCCAGTCCAAAAAGTTCTTTCACGCCGGCATTTATCTTGCCAAACCTGTGCGATATCTTTGCATCTAAAACACCCTGCCCTACATTTTCAACCGTATGGCCATTAATTAAACGCGTGGTTTTAAACGTTGCAATGGTGTAAATGGTCCGGTTACGTACTTCATTCTCCATTTCCCGCTGCAGCTGGGCAAACAGATCATTTTCAAGCGTATCCTGCGCTTTTAATTCGCCCGCCGTGGCAGATATCGTTAGGATAAGTAAAGCAATGTGTTTGAAAAGCATAAGTTTTGGGTAATATAGAAAAAATTACATTTTTTGATCGAAATTTGTTTGGACATTTACTTCAATTGATTCAGCAATTTTATCAATAACCAGTTTTGGGATCGAAATATTATAATCGGTAATTTTAATAAAGAACTTCGAAGCCAGCGATAATTTACCACCGGTTATCGTAATAGTTCCTGTTGCGTCAACTTTCTTCACCATACCATGGATGGTCATATCGCCGGTAACCCGTACCGGGTAAATACCGTCTTTGTCGAACGAAACATCTGCCAGGTTTATAATAGTACCTTTAAATCCGGCATATGGAAACCTTCCGCTTTCCATATAATTTTCGTTAAAATGTACTTCCATCAGCGACTTTTCAAAATGAAAATTTTTGACGATCAGGGAAAATTGAATCAATCCGGATTGCGTGTTAAGCACGTTGATCACCTGGTTATTTTCGGCTTTTATATTTTCCAGGGAAGTTTTTGAAAAAAATGAAATGCGCCCATTCTTTGTAAAATACTTCTGCGCAACCAGGCCGGTATTAAGGCCAACAAGTAAAATGAGTAAATAAATTATTTTCGGTATCATAATGATTAATTGTTTAGCGCTCCGCCTTCTATCCAGCATTTTATTTTATTCCGCTCTTCAGGCGTCATCGTTCCCGAAGCTGGCATCGATTTGTCAACAACCACTTTAGTATAGATCTTGTCTTTTCGGCCACTGATCTGAAGATAATTCTGAAAAACGGCTCCTCCGGCTGCGCTCGCATCATGGCAGCCGCTTATCGCACATTTAGCCGATATTAACGGAAATATATCGGCAGCAAATCTGGCAGGAATCGTATTACAGTCAGCCGGAATAAAACTGTTGGGATACAGCAGCTCCTCTTTGTTGTTGTAACAACCTGCCATTGACATAAAACAGGCAGTAAGTAAAACCAGGTTAAATAATCTCAATTTCATAATATCATTTAAATATAAAGCACCTGATCAAATAAACATCAGCTTTAATGCCCATATCGGGATATCCCTGTCCTATTCCGTTACAAATCCCCTTAACATGTACAATATCTCCCTGTTTACAATCAATTAATGATTCTTCCAATGTGCAATTAATATAGGCCTGTTCTGATTCGGTTTTCAAAAGTAGTACTTTTTGATGTTGCGCATTTTCCGAAACCTGGTGCACTTCGCCGGTTACCATTAACACATCACCGCTATATTTTTTTGCAGCAGACAAAGAATCGCTATTGTATAATAAATACAAAACTTTGGCCGAAACAGGGATCCCCTTACTGTTCTTTACGTTTCTGGGCCCCTTGTTGTATTTTAAAAATCCAAGTACCAGGATAGCAACCAGGACCAAAGAAACTGATAATAAAATAATTCTTTTTGTTTTCGATGCCATACAGTAAAAATATACACTGCATTCGCGACCTTGACCCAAATTTTGTTGAATTGGCAAATTACCATGCTGAAGGGGAATTTATCGATCTGAATGCCAAATATCGCTATTTGAAAATACGCTTTTTTACGGCAGAATTCACCTGCCGGGGAACAACCTAAAGAATAATGTATAGGATAGAAAGTAATTTCAAATAGTACAGCTTTGGAAAACCCCCGATTGTGCTGTCAGCCTGAGCCTGTCTTGCTTTACGGCAAAGAAAAGAATTAGCCTTTCGCAAGGTTTAATCTCCATACTGAAAGGATCGTTTTCTGAATAACAGGCTCAGTTGACAGTCTTTGTTATAATAAACATTTTTGTGAATCAAAATTTGTCATTTCATTCTTCATCCGCAAATGAAATAAGCTGAATGAGAAAATCACCCGATTGAACTGGTAAAAAAACCAGCAACTCCAAATTCACGTAATCGCACCCAGTGCATACATTTTTTTACCGAATACCTGTTTTCTAAAAAATATGTAAGCTGTTATAAAATTGATTCAGCTTCATTTTTATTAAACAGTATTTATTTATTTGCGCCTATGCTTATTCAAATATCTTTTTTGCCAGCTCAACAAAATTCAGTTCAGCAATAAATTATTTATTTCCAATTTTAATTTCGAAACAAAGATGAGTTTTCAAATCGTTAGCGCGGTTGTATAACGATTCACTGAGTCCGGTTGTTAATTGATCACTTACAAATACTTCTTTTATGAAACAAATTATCAAACCCATCATTGCCTTGTTTATATCGGTTATAAATATGCCGGCAACAGCCCAATCCATGGAAGAGGCCATTGCGTTTTCGCACGCTGGTAAATATGCAGAAGCTGAGCAGTTATTTACCAAACTAATAAACAAAGACGGCGCCAATACACAATTGTTAATTGCCAGTGGCTTTAATAATGCATGGAATAAAAACTATGCCGCCGCTGAATCCCGCTTTAACAAGGCTTTGCAAGTTGATCCCTCCAATGCAGATGCGGCCAAAGGCCTGGCTTATACATATTTGTACAAAGGTCATTTTGCAAAGGCTGCTTCAGCTTTTAATAAGATATTGATAAAAGATCAATATTCGGAGGAATCGAGGTTTGCTTTGGGATTGGCCTACATGAATCTGCAGAAAAAGAATAAAGCAAAGGAACAGTTTGAAAAAGTGCTGCAGATCAACAAGTCCAATACTGAAGCTGGTAGTTTTATCAAAGAAATTGAAGCAGGCAGAGGAATTGTTGAACTCTCGGCTTTGGCCGGCATCAGCAGTGCTGACGGCGAAAGCAAATTTGGATTAAGACAGATTCAGGCCGGATACCATATTAATAATGAAGTTCAGGTTTATGCCCGGTATGACAATTCGCTATCGCAGGATAACTATTTTTTTATCAAAAATAATTTCAATAGCCATGCTTTCATGGGCGGTTTGTATGCCAGGTGGCATAACAGAATAGGCTCAAAAATTGAATACGGATACAGAAGTCTGCCGGGCAAAATAGATCAGAATATTTATCAGACAGAACAGGTGATCTTTTTGCCTAAAAACTTTGCTGTTAAATTAGGTGGCTCAATAATTACTGTGCCCAACTTGCAGAACGAATGGATGTTAATGAGCAGTGTATCCGTTCCCATTGCTAAAAAGTTCAAAATTGAACCACACTATTATTTCATCCGCAGAATCGATGATGAGCACCGTTTTCTGCTAAATATCGGATATAACATTTCACCTAAAACTGATGCTGCCGTTGGCATTTTCAACGGAACCGAAAAAAACATAAAGACAAATATCAAGTACAATGTCTTTGGCATGTATGCCTACTCAAATATTCATATCAGGGGGCCCTGGGGAGTAACCGTACTTGCCAGGTACGAAAAAGACGCTGCTGGAAGAAATTCATTTATTGCCGCAACGGGGCTTAAGGTACGGTTCGGAACCAAATAACTTAATACTGTAAATTTTATTTTATGAAAATAATTACGCCAAAATCTGCCACAAATACTGAGAAACCTGAAACAGTTGGTTTGCAGGCGGGTGGTTATAAAACCCGGGAACTGATAAAAGATCCGAAAAGGATTATGTATGTTTTTGTTTTTGTTGCCTGGCTGATATGCCTGGTTTGGTTTGAGCCCAGGTTAATGCAATTGCTCGCCATGGCTAACAATATCTCAGGATGGATTGCCTTGATGTTGCTAATTGTGTTTATTAATATTGCCTGGCTGTACGGCTTGTATAATATTTCAATTGTATTGTTTTCGATCTATTACAGAAAGATCAGGAAAACAATATTACCGGCAATCCCGTTAACATCTACTCCAGCTGTAGCACTGCTCTACACTACCTGTAATGATTTTGCAGAAAAAAGTGTCTTATCCTGCGTAAAACAGGATTACCCCCGATATACGGTTTATATTCTTGATGATAGCAGCGATAAAAATAGTATGGCCCAGGTTGACCATTTTGCCAGTCAAAATCCCGAAATAGTAAAAGTTATCCGGCGCAGTAACAGGCATGCTTTTAAAGCCGGTAATTTAAACCATGCGCTGGCCATGCTGGATGAAAAATACTTTGCCATCGCTGATGCCGATGAAATTTTGCCCGTAAATTTTCTATCCAAAACGGTTCCGGTTTTAGAAGCAAATGATAACTGTGGCTTTGTTCAGGCTAATCACAGGGCTAATCCCGATACCAACAGTAAACTTTCCAAGGCATTGGGAATCGGTATAGATATTCATTGGCAATGGTATCAGCCATTGCGAAATGATTATGGTTTTGTGATGTTCTTAGGGCATGGCGCTGTGTTAAGAAAAACATGTTGGGAACAAATCGGCGGTTTTCCCGAAATCGTGAGCGAAGACCTTGGTTTTGCGATCCGAATACGTGAGCTCGGCTACAGAGGTTTTTTCCAGGAAGATGTGATCTGTTATGAAGATTTTCCCGAAACAGTGAGGGCCTTTCGTGTACGTCATATGAAATGGACCCGGGGAACCTGCGAATTTTTGAGTAAAGAATTCAGGCGTTTAATCAAAGCAAAAAAAATAACCTGGCAGGAAAAAATGGATATCCTTTTTCCTACCCTAAACCTGCCATTAACCCTATTGTTCTTCTGTTTCATGATAAATGCCAATTTGATATTACCCTATCTGTTCGGCGTAAAACAACCCATCACTTTTGTAAGCGGCGGTGAAGAACATGTAATGAATATTATCAGAATGAATAGCGGCTTTAGCGTAATCAACAGTCTTGACTTCTATATAATTACCATGCTCACTTTTGTTTCGCCTGTACTTTGTTTTGTCATTGCTTTAGCCCATAAACCGATAAAACTTTTCCGGTTCCTGTCGCACAGTACGGCATTATATGCGGCACTCAGTCCGCTATCTTCCATTGGTGTTATTGGATATTTTTTTACCGGGAAAGCGTCTTTTTTAGTAACGGGTGAAAAACATAATTCAAATCTGGCGCCGTTGGTTCTGAGAAGCGAGATCATTCCGGTTCCTTTTAAAAAATCAATTCACAATTTTCTTTCCAAAAGCCACCCCGATCAAAAAAGTATACAGTTTTTTGAAATTTCAACCGGAATCATTTTTGGCATTGTGAGTGTATTTATGTTCCAGATATCCTTTCTGGGCCTTTGTTTGGCTTTTATTTTACTACCGGTTTTACACCGGCTTGGTTGGGATAACCTGGTTATGCGGGTTGCTGTTTATGTGCCTTTTGTTTTAATACTATTGGGCCTGGTGTTGTCGAGTTTAAATATGATAGGTATGCAGTCCTCCTTCTTTGGTTATGGATTTCACTTTTAAACTGCAAAAAATGAAGATATACTTTATTGTAGCATGAGTTATCCCCTTTGAGAAATCAAGCTCTGTCAGTGAATAAAAATGCTGATGGAGTTTTTTTTTACCGCAACCCTATAAAAATGAATCCCAAAAAATCTTCCTACGTAGAGCCCCTTGTTCACGCCCTGGCGAAGAATTGGAAAGATTGATTCAGCATATTTCGAATAATTTGGTGGTGATCGGCACAACATTAGCTATTCTCCGTCGTTTACACATGGCTGAGAAGCACCTGTGATTTTGATTTCACAGGATCACAGAACGTGGCAGTCATTTGGAATAACCTAAATCGACCGGTGAACTGGTATACAACTGACACTGATAAAAAAAGCAGATGAATACCGCTATTTTTTTTACTGTTCCAATTATTTCTATCTTTAGATAATATTAATTTCATTTGCGATAAATTAAACAGACAACCCCCATATTATGAAGCTTTTTAAATTATTACTTTTAACGCTGGCGATTACCGGCCTTGTTTCCTGTTCAAAAAGCTCCGACACCGACACCGGAGGTGGCACCGGCTCCATTGCTGCCAAAACAGAATTAAATGTTGCGTATGGTGCCGACCCCAGGCAAACGATGGATATCTACCTTCCCGCAAACCGCAATTCGGCCACGACTAAAGTTTTAATTTATATACACGGCGGTGGATGGATCAGCGGCGATAAAGGCGACCTTACTGCGGCAGATATCGATACCCTTAAAAAACGAATTCCCGATTATGCCATTTTTAATATCAATTATCGATTGGCTGCTTTTCCTGCCACCAATACTTTTCCAGCACAGGAACTGGATGTTAAGGCTGCCGTTGAATTTATATTTGGCAACCGCAACAATTACCAGGTCAGCGATAAATTTGTATTAATGGGCGGCAGTGCGGGCGGTCACCTGGCTTTGCTGCATGCTTATAAATATCCAACTCCGGTAAAAATAAAAGCCGTTGTTGATTTTTTTGGCCCCACCGATATGGTTGATCTGTACAATAACCCCGGCTCTTATCCGGCAGCAAGTATTGCCCTGCTGATGAATGGCACACCTGCCGGCAATCCGGTCCTTTACCAGCAATCGAGCCCGATAAACTTTGTTTCCGCAACAACTTGTCCTACTATCATTTTACAGGGAGATATGGATCTGTTGGTTAATGCAACAACGCAATCCCGTGCTTTGCAAACCAGGTTAAACACGGCCGCCGTGGTTAATCAATATGAGGCTTATCCACTTCTTGGGCACGGACCCTGGGATGCGGCTACCAATACCGATGCTTTTAATAAAATACAGGTTTTTCTGGCGGCAAATGTGCAATAACTGATCAGGGTTGATCTCTGCAATATTGTGGTTTCAAATTTACTTCCTGTTACCATGGCAGGAAAATCATGATACAAGTTGATGCTGTATTGCCGATCGTTATTCAGTTTAGCAATAACGGCGTAAATTGGCAATTTCACCGCTACGAAAATCGGGGTGCGCCTGCTTTTGTTTATCTTTCAAATATGAAAAAACAGTTTTGTTACTTAGTTTGTTTTTTTATCACATTCCATTGTACCGCACAAATCGATGACTCGCTTTTTGCCAAACAGGCACTTGCCGAAAATCAAACCAGGCTGTATCAAAACCTCGTTTCCAACAGTATTCAAAAAAACTTATCGCAGCCGTTGACCGGCGACAACGAAGAAGACTGGCAAAGTGCTTTCTATGCGATGGAACTGATCAATTACAGAACACCCTGGACCGAAGCCAAAATAAGCCAGGCCATTGATTCGATTGGAAGAAGAAGCCCGGCATTCCAGTATGCCCTCGTAGAACTAATGTATACCTGGCAGGATACAACCTACGCCAAATCTATTCATCAACTGTTGCTGCAAACCAAAAACAACAAGATATTTGCCATCTGCGCCGAATACCTGTTGTTGTGCAAGATCAGCCCGGATCGTATTCTTGAAATAGCCCAAATCGTTAAAAACAAGATCGGTGCCGTATTGGAAAAATCAGATCATGCCATCCTCACCAGTTTACTTGTCCGGTTAAAGAGTAGCTTACCGGGATTTGAACCGGCCGAAACAAATCTTCAGCCGCTTTTTGATTCAGCTTATTTAGCCGGCCACGTTGTATTCTATAGTATTCAACGTAAAAACCGGAATTATCCGGGCCTGGCGCTGGTAAAAGATAAAAAGGGAAAATTCGTTACCGACGAATCAGGTGATCTTTTTTCGGTACCACAATTAGCCCGAAGTGTAAGTAACTTACCCGGCTATTTAACCAACGGCAATACCCCACAGGGCTTATACAGAATGGATGGACTTGGCGTGAGTAAGAGTTCATTTATCGGACCAACCGAAAACATCCAGCTTAGTCTGCCCAATGAAACATCCCGACTGCATTTTACCAGGGGAGATCCCAACATCGATACCACAACCGATTTTTTCTGGTATACCGATCTGTTGCCGGAGAAATTACAAAATTACCAGCCGTTGGCAGAAAGTTTCCAGGCCGGAATGGCCGGACGCACAGAAATCATCGCACACGGCTCAACCGTTGATCCGGCTTTTTATAAAAATCAATTATTTTATCCTTTCGTTCCAACACAGGGTTGCTTAACCAGTAAAGAGGTTTGGAGTAAGCTTACCGGAAAAAGAATACAGAGCGATCAGCAACAACTGATTAACGCTGTAAAAAAAGCCGGTGGTGCCGATGGGTATTGTATGGTAATTGAAATAGATGATCAACAAAGGCCGGTTACGGTAGCAGATATTTTACCATTTTTAAAGCAATGACATGAAAACCGATATAATCAGCCGGGCAGACATAGAAAAATTCATCACCCGTTTTTACGAAAACGTGAAAAAAGATGACAGCATTGGTTTTATTTTCACTGAAGTGGTACCCATGAACTGGGAAAAACATATTCCCCTCATCGTTGATTTTTGGGAAACCATTTTGCTGGATAACCCGGTATATAGCAACAATGCCATGGGGGTGCATTTCGATGTTAATAAAAAGATAGCTTTGCAACCTAAACATTTCAGCGCCTGGCTTCAGTTATTCAACGCGGCGGTTGATGAATTTTTTGCCGGTCAAAAAGCCGAGCTGGCTAAAACCAGGGCAAAATCAATTGCTGATGTCATGGCTTTTAAAATGGCAAATGCAGATAATACAAATTCAATCACCTGATTTATAGCAATGCAGAAAATGGAACTAACCTGGATCATAAAAAAATTTGAAGCATTATCGGTATCAGAACTGTATGCCATTATGCGGTTAAGAAATGAAGTTTTTGTGGTAGAGCAGGATTGTGTATACCAGGACGCTGATAACAAGGATCAGCTATCGTGGCATCTGTGTGGGTGGTATAATGATAAACTGGCAGCTTACACCCGTATTATTCCACCAGGTGCTTCCTATACCGAAGCCAGTATAGGGCGGGTTGTTAGTTCGCCGGAATACAGGAAGCAGGGTATTGGACGGCTGTTAATGATAGAAAGTATTAAACATTGTTCCAGCCTTTTCCCAAATGCCGAAATAAGGATCGGCGCGCAGCTTTATCTTAAAAATTTCTACCAATCATTGGGTTTTTCGCAATGCAGTGATGAATACCTGGAAGATGGTATTCCCCATATAGAAATGATTTTGAATGAATAATTTTCTCCCACGGGCAATATCTTGTTCAGTTTATCGTTTTTAATGACGTGGTTTATCAATTTCACCCTACTTAAAACACGGTGTTTTGTTTATAGCCACGCCAATATCCAAATATTAAGAAAGACTAAATCTGATCTCTAATGAAGCCCTTTTTACACAAATTTGTGGGAAAACATGCTGTTCTGCTCCTGATTGGCTTCACGCTCCTATCTCAATCACATGGTCAATCATTCCTCTTTGGCGAAAAGGTCAAGTGGGAAGTTGGTTTGAATTTTGGTCCCAGTTTCTTCCTCGGCGATCTTGGTGGCAATTCGGGTAAGGGCACCAATAATATCAAAGACCTCAATTTTGAATTTACTAAATTAATGAAAGGGGCTTTTGTTACCATGTACCCAAAAAACTGGGTTGGTATACGCCTGGCCGCCAACTATACTTATCTGGAAGGCGACGATGCTATTATCGACACTAAGGGCATCGACGAACTCTGGCGAAAACAGCGTAACCTTGACTTCAGATCTACTGTTCTGGAGGGTTATGTGGCCATCGAACTGTTTCCAACGATGATGTTTAGACGTAATTCGGAATATGAGCCGCGGTTAAGGCCCTATGGTTTTGCCGGTATCGGTTTGTTTCATTTCAACCCCGAAGGCTCAATTACGGATGCATCCGGCGACAAAACCTGGTACAAATTACAGCCCTTGCGGCTCGAAGGTCAGGGTATGCCGGAATATCCCTACAGCAAACCATACAAATTAACACAGATCAATATTCCGCTGGGTGCGGGTTTAAAATATTTCGCTTCCGAGCGGATTACGATCAGTGGTGAAGTGTTATATCGGAAAACCTTTACCGATTATATCGACGATGTTAGTAAAAATTATATCGATCCGAATAATTACAGTAAATACCTGTCGGCCGCCGATGCTGCGCTGGCCTACAAATTATCCGACAAAAGTATTGGCATCATCTATCCGGGTATGACCAGGTATCCTGCCGACACGCAAAGAGGCGATACCAAAGATGGCGATACCTATTTCTCTGTTGTTTTGAAATTTGGCGTGAGACTGGGAGAAATTTATGAAAGTTCATTTGCCAGGAGGGCGGCAAGACAGTTAAGATGCCCCGCAGTTTACTAAACCAATTAAAATGAGTAATAATTTACAAATGACACCAGGATCTTTTAAAGCATTGTTGATTTTAGCAACTTGCCTGGTATTGATCTTTCAATTGCTACATAATTAAATTTTTTAAGTGTATCGTGATACAACAGAAGTTTGACCCCAAAGGAAAGCTATAAGTATCTTTATATTTGAGCTAACCCCTGAAACCACAACATTTGAATTTCGTTGACATCTTTTACACTTATTTAAATTCGACTCCATGTTTATGAGACATGGAGTTTTTTATTTTAGCTCGGCTTTTAAAAATTTGCCCGTAAAACTTTCTTTCACGCTTACCAAATCTTCAGGTACCCCTTCAAACAACACCCTTCCACCTCCATCCCCGCCCTCGGGGCCAATATCAATAATATGATCAGCCACTTTTATTACATCCATATTATGTTCAATCACCAATACCGTGTTACCTCTGTCAACCAGTTTATTGATCACTTCGAGTAAATGCTGAATATCCTGAAAATGAAGCCCTGTTGTGGGTTCATCTAAAATATAGAAAGTTTTTCCGGTATCTTTTTTACCCAACTCAGTAGACAGTTTTACGCGTTGCGCCTCGCCGCCACTCAGTGTTACAGCGCTTTGCCCGAGTGTGATATAGCCCAGGCCCACATCCTGTAATACTTTTATTTTACGGTAGATATAAGGTACTGCCTGGAAAAATTCAACAGCTTCATCAACCGTCATATCCAGCACATCGCTGATAGACTTTCCTTTGTAGCGTATTTCTAACGTTTCGCGGTTATACCGGCGGCCATTACATTTTTCGCAGTGCACATGCACATCGGGCAAAAATTCATTTCAATTACCCGCATGCCACCGCCTTCACAAACGTCGCAGCGACCGCTTTTTACATTGAAAGAAAAACGCCCGGCTTTGTAACCTCTGATTTTTGCCTCGGGTACCAGGGCAAACAAGGTACGGATATCGGTAAAGAAGCCGCAGTAAGTTGCCGGGTTGCTCCTGGGTGTTCGGCCAATGGGGCTTTGGTCGATCTCGATGACCTTGTCAATTTGCTCCAAACCCTTTATAGACTTGTATTCCAACGGATTTTCCTTGGAGTTATAACAATACTTACTCAACAGCGGATACAAGGTTTCGTTGATGAGCGTTGATTTACCACTTCCACTTACACCGGTTACCAGTATCAGTTTGCCCAACGGAAATTTTACAGAAACATCCTGGAGGTTATTACCCTTCGCACCTTTTAACTCAATGAACTTTCCATTGCCCTTTCTTCTTTCTTTCGGCACGGCAATGCTTTTTGTTCCCAGTAAATACTGGGCGGTTTCCGAATCGGAATCTAAAATAGTTTGCGGTGTTCCCATAGCAACGATCTCACCGCCATGTTTACCGGCCAGTGGCCCAATATCAACCAGGTAATCTGAGGCCAGCATAATATCCTTATCATGCTCAACCACCAAAACACTGTTGCCGATATCCCGCAGGTTCTGCAATGCGGCAATCAATCGTTGGTTATCACGCTGATGCAGGCCGATACTGGGCTCATCCAAAATATAGGTGATGCCCTGCAATTGAGAACCGATCTGGGTGGCCAGCCTGATGCGCTGCGATTCGCCACCACTAAGGCTTTTAGAAGGCCTGTTGAGAGAAAGGTAAGTAAGCCCAACATCCAATAAAAACTGAAGCCGTTCCCTGATCTCTTTCAAAACGTCTTTGGCTATGGCATTTTGTTTATCGCTTATTCTCAATTCCAGTCCGTCAAACCAGGCTGCCAGGTTATCCAGATTTAAATTACTGAGGTCGGCAATATTTCTGCCATCAATCTTAAACCAAAGACTTTCTTTTTTCAACCTCGCTCCCCCACATGACGAACAGGGAGCCAGCTGCATATATTTTTCTACCCAGCTCCGTAACATGTCCGAACTGTTCGATGAACTGAACCAACGCTTCAGCATCGGAATTATTCCTTCATAGCTGCCGGTATATACTTCCGGTACAGATTCATCACTCATATCCAGTTCCAGGTGAGGACTGATCTCTTTATCGCCATACAGCAACAGATCGAGTTGCGCCTTCGGCAGATCTTTAATGGGTTTAACTAAATTGATTTTATTTTTTTTCGCAAAGGCAACAACCTGTTGAAAAACGCTGGCATCTCTTTCTTCGCCCAGGGGAACAATACCGCCTTCGGTTACGCTTTTAGAATTGTCTGGCAACACTTCATCCATATCTATAGTATACACATTACCCAATCCCCTGCAGGTTGGGCAGGCACCATAAGGGGAGTTAAAAGAAAAAGCATTGGGCGAAGGTTCTTCATAACTGATGCCGGTTTCATCACACATAAGTAGTTTACTGTACAAAGCCCCCACGCCCCCCAGCGCAGCATCCTGCGGAAAGGCGGGATCCTGGGAGTCTGCCAAATTAGTTTTCGCTTTTTCTACACCGGTATTTTGCCTTGCTCCCTCTTCGGGGGCCTGGGGGGCTACAAACATTAAATCTTTGCCCAACTGCAATGCTTTTTGTACACTCTGGCTCAACCGTAATTTCATATCATCCGTAACAGCCAGCCGGTCAACCACCAATTCAATATCATGAATTTTGTATCGATCAACCTGCATCCTGGGTTTCAGATCCATTACCTCTCCATCAACCCGAACCTTTAAATATCCTTTCTTGCGGATATCTTCAAACAGTTCGCGGTAGTGACCTTTTCTGCCGCGCACCAACGGAGCCAGTACACTTATCTTTTTGTCTTTGAATTTTTCGAAGATATTGGTGACAATTTCCTCTTCGCTGAATTTTACCATCTTTCTGCCGGTATTATAGCTGTATGCCTCTCCCACCCGGGCATACAACAAACGGAGGAAATCGTAAATTTCGGTAACCGTACCCACTGTACTGCGTGGATTTCTATTTGTCGTTTTTTGTTCGATGGAAATTACCGGCGACAGGCCGGTGATCTTGTCAACATCGGGCCGTTCCATATCGCCTACAAACTGCCGGGCATAGGCGCTGAAACTTTCCATGTAACGCCGCTGGCCTTCGTTATAGATGGTATCAAATGCCAGGGAAGATTTACCGCTGCCGCTCACCCCGGTAAACACCACCAATTTGTTCTTGGGAATCTTAATATCAATATTTTTCAGGTTATGCTCCCGGGCACCAAATACTTCAATAAAATCCTTGTCTATTAATTCTTCAGCCGGAGCTTGCTTTACTTTCGTCATGTATGCGCTACTTGGGTTAAAGATACAAACAAATTGCCCGTTGATTTGTTGCCTGCCTGTTTCTTCAGTAAATTTGCCATTCAATTTAATGTATGTTGTTTAATTTATTTGGAAAGAAAGACGGAGAAGCCGACAATCAGGTTTTTGTTGACCGCGCCTACACCACAACCGAAGCCAAACTGAAGGCATGTGTTGAATTAGCGAAAGCTGAGCCCGGTTATTTATTTATCTGCTGGTTCAACGAAACCATGAACATGTTTAAAGATTTCTTTAAACAACATGGAGTGGATGACGAATGCATCGTTATGGCCAGGTACCTGAACGCGGGCTTACTAAAAACCAAGACGCCTGTTTTTACCGAACACTATCCGCTGCACGCCAAAGAACTGGAACTGATAAAAAACTGGGATACCGGCAAGATCATCGTGTACAGTGCCCTGGACGAACCTTTATTTAAACATTTTGGCAGTGATAAGATCATCCCGCTGATGAAAATGATGGGCATGAAAGAAGATGAAGTTATTGAACATAGCCTCGTTACCAAATCAATCATTAAAGGTCAGGAAAAAATAGCCGAACAGGTAAGTTTTGAACATGCTGCCATCTCTCAGGCAGACTGGATGAAGAAAAATGTAACATAATTCATTCGCAAAACGATGTACAGTAAAGGCTTTTAGCGATTTTAAAAAATATTTTTATAATTTTTATTTGGCGGTTTCAAATTTCCGCCCATATCTTTGTACCAGTTCTTTAATATCACTTATCAAGAAAGGTAGAGGGTAATGGCCCGATGAAACCTTGACAACCTGCCATGGATTGTGAATCACAAAACATGGAAAGGTGCCAATTCCATCTCGTTTAATAGCGGGAAAGATAAGTCAGATTCAAAGCTTAAAAAAATACTTAAAAATAGTAAAAGCTCATCTGATTTACCGGATGAGCTTTTTTGTTTTATACCCTGCCGGCGGCTTTAGTCCCGGCAGCGGTTAACCCAAAATTTCTCCTCCGATAGGTTGCTTACTTGGTAGGTGATTGTACAGAACCTGTATAACAATCATTCATCAACATTAAAAAACAAAACAGATGAGCAACGCAACCGACCTAATCCACAGCATTCCCGTAGATCCCTTAACCGGAGCGATCAGCGTACCCATTTATCAAACCAGTACCTATGTGCAGGAAGCACCCGGTGTAAACAAAGGATATGATTATGCCCGAAGCAATAATCCAACGAGGGGTACTTTGGAAGACATCATCGCTAAACTCGAAAAAGGAACCGTGGGCATTGCTTTCGGCAGCGGGCTTGCTGCGATTGATGCCGTAGTTAAACTTTTAAAATCAGGCGATGAGATCTTGGCCGTTGATGATATTTACGGCGGGGCATTCCGTCTCTTTACCCATATCTACGAAAAATTTGGCATCACGGTGAATTACGTTGACACCACCAATGCCACCCATGTTTTCAACGCCATCACGCCAAATACAAAACTCATCTGGCTGGAAACGCCAACCAATCCCACGTTAAAAGTAAGTGATATGGAAGCCATCGCAAAGATCGCCAAAGCCAATGCCTGTTTACTTTGCGTGGATAATACTTTTGCTTCACCCGCCTTACAACAGCCGCTCACGCTGGGAGCTGACCTCGTGATACACAGCGCCACAAAATACCTCGGCGGACATAGCGATCTGATCGCCGGGCTCGTAGTTGCCAAAGAAAAGGAATTGGGCGAAAAGATAAAATTTATCCAAAACGCAAGTGGCGCCATCCTGGCACCCTTCGATAGCTGGCTGGTGATCCGAGGTATTGAAACCCTGCACCTGCGTGTACAACAGCATGGCCGCAATGCCCAGGCAGTTGCCGAATGGCTGGAAACGAACCCTGAAGTGGACAAAGTATTCTATCCCGGATTAAAAACACACTTCAATCACGACATAGCAAAAAAACAAAGCAAGGGATTCGGCGGAATTGTTTCTTTCACCTTGAAAAATGATACAGAAAAAGCCGCTACTGCGTTTGTTACAGGCACCCATTATTTTAAACTGGCCGAAAGTTTGGGAGGCGTAAAAAGCCTGCTTTGTCACCCGGCACAAATGACGCACAAAAGTATACCAGCCGAAAAGCGCAGGGCTGCAGGTGTTGCCGACAGCCTTATCCGGCTTAGTGTTGGTTTGGAAGATGTAGAAGATCTCATTGCTGATCTGGAGCAGGCATTTTCAAAACTGAAAGCAGAAAAGGAAATTTTTGAGCCAGGCATCAGTGCATAGCTAGTCTTCGGTGGCAGTTTACCCTGAACGAAACCGAAGGACACTTTTTTACAGAACCAATTATTTAACCATTTAATAAACTGCGCCTTCGCATCTTTGCGGCTTTGCGTGAAAAATAAAACATGGCAAACAAACAATTACATATCGGCTTATTTGGATTTGGCGTAGTAGGCAAAGGACTTTATGATGTTCTGCATACAACGCCGACCTTACAGGCCACCATCAAAAAAATAGTCATTAAGCAGGCTGATAAAAAAAGGAGCATTGCAAACGAAAATTTTTCAATAGACGCTGATACCATCCTCAATGACGAAACCATAAATGTAGTTGTTGAACTGATTGATGACGCCGATGCCGCCTTTGACATAGTAAAAACGGCATTACAAAAAGGCAAATCAGTTGTTAGTGCGAATAAAAAAATGATCGCGGAGCATTTTGAAGAACTGTTACAGTTACAACAGGAAAACAAAACAGCCCTTTTATACGAAGCCGCCTGCTGTGCCAGTATGCCCATCGTGCGCAACCTGGAAGAATATTACGACAATGACCTTTTAAAATCGATCCGGGGCATAATCAATGGCTCTACCAATTTCATACTAACTAAAATACAGGAAGAACAATTGGATTTTAAAGCTGCACTATCCCTGGCACAGCAACTGGGATTTGCCGAAAGCAACCCTGCTCTCGATATCGGCGGATTTGATGCCGCCAATAAACTGAGTATTTTGTTGGCGCATTCATTTGGCGTAATTACAAAACCGACCGGCTTTATTTTTAATGGCATTGAACAGGTTTCGTTGCCCGACGCCATTCTGGCAAAAGAAAAAAAGCAAAAAATCAAATTGGTAGCAACCGCAAAAAAACTGGAGAATGGTAAATTGGCCGCATTTGTATTACCTCAGTTTATAACGCAGTGTGATGACCTGTATCAGGTACAAAACGAATTTAATGCGCTTACCACCGAAAGCACATTTGCAGACCAACATTTTTTTAAAGGAAAGGGTGCAGGCGCTTTTCCTACAGCATCGGCTGTGTTGAGCGATATTTCTGCGCTGGGTTACGATTATAAATACGAGTACAAAAAGATCTTTCATCAAACCGACACCGAACTAAGTAATGACTTTTACTTAACCGTTTTTATCAGTACCGATGACCTTACAAAGATCGACAAAGCGAATTTCGAATGGATAGAAGAATCGCACAATGAATTTAACCGAAGCTGGCTGATAGCGGTGATACATGCCGAAAAATTAGCGGGTACAGCCTGGTGGAGGCAGGAAGGCGTATCGTTGATACTTTGTCCTGATGCTATTATCGAAACCGTGGAATATAAAAAAATAAGTAAACGAAGTCTGGAACTGGCGGGTGTTGTATGATCTGCAGAAATAAAAAAGCATCAAGTTCGCCGCTTACTTCATAATTGCTTACTTCGTATACTTGCAAACCCGATGCTTCCGTTTGATCAGTTTAAATCCTACTGGGATTATCACCTTTCAATTGGACTATAAAATTACTTTCTACTTTATTTAATTGCAAGTTTTTTTATCGAAGTTTTTGCACCGGTTTAGCACATTTTTATGCACATTAATGATCATTCAGCGGTAACCCTTTTTTCTGAAACCCGATCCAGTTCAGGTATTCAGGCGCAACCCGGTGCTCTTCCATGGTAATGCATTCATTTACAGGGCATACGAGCTGACAGAGATTACAACCAACACATTCTTCCTCTTTTATTGTATACGTATTGTAAGGTTTTCCGTACGCTAAATTGATGGATTGATGCGATGCATCTTCGCAGGCAATATAGCAAAGCCCGCAGTGAATACATTTGTCCTGGTTTATGTTGGCGATATGATGGTAATTGATATCCAGGTCTTCCCAATGGGTAATTTTTTCAACTGACTTGCCAATAAAATCATTCAGTGTTTTAAACCCTTTTTCATCCATCCAGTTATTCATGCCTTCACACATATCCTCCACAATTCTGAAACCGTGGTTCATAGCTGCCGTGCAAACCTGTACATTGCTGGCACCAAGCAACATAAACTCTACCGCATCCTTCCAGGTGCTAACGCCACCGATACCCGATACAGGAACTTTAGATGTTGTTGCATCCTGTGCGATAGTGGTCAGCATTTTCAAAGCGATCGGTTTCACCGCCGGACCGCAATAACCGCCAAAAACCGACTTGCCGGCAACATAAGGATTGGGGACCAAAGTATCCAGGTTGATACCTGTGATCGATTGAATGGTGTTGATCAAAGACAGCGCCTGTGTGCCGGCCTCAACAACGGCTCTACCGGTGGGTACCACCGAATGTACATTGGGAGTAAGTTTTGTTATTACCGGTATCGTTGCTGTTTCCATCACCCACTCTACCACCATCCTGGCAATTTCAGGATCCTGTCCTACAGCGGCACCCATGCCTCTTTCCGTCATGCCGTGCGGACAACCAAAATTCAGCTCCAATCCGTGAGCGCCGGTATCTTCCACTTTTTTAATCAGATCATGCCAACTCTTTTTATCATTATCCGCCATTAATGGGACGCGCCTGGCCCTATCCGGGAATAATTTTACACATTCGGCAATTTCTTTCAGGTTTAAATCCAATGGCCGGTCACTGATGAGTTCAATATTGTTAAAGCCCATCATTTTTTTGCCCCCAAAGCTTACAGCTGAGTATCTTGATGACACATTTTTTACCTGGCTACCCAGGGTTTTCCAAACCACTCCACCCCAGCCGGCTTCAAAAGCACGAAGTACATTTATTTTTTTATCGGTAGGCGGCGCACTGGCCAACCAGAATGGATTGGGCGATTTGATGCCGAGGAAATTTGAAGATATGTCTGCCATGTTATTTTTCACGCAAAGCCGCAAAGGGGCGAAGGCGCTAAGTTTTTAAAGTTTATTTACAATACGATGAATGCCATCCTTAATAAGATTTACATTGAAGTTTATCAACAAACCCAATTTAATATCCGTGAGCTTTAGATAGGTAAGTACTTGTTTAAAGTGAACCGGTGCTAAAGCCTCAGTCGATTTGAGTTCAATAATAACCTTATTGTCAATTACAAAATCTGCCCTGAAACCTATCTCGAGTTTTATTTACTCATGAATCAACGGGATTCCCTGCTGCCTTGAAAAGGGAATTCCTGTCTTATTAAATTCATAATAAAATATCTCCTCATAAACACTTTCAAATAATCCAGGACCATATTGTTGATGAATTTTAAAACAGCTATCAACAACAACCTTTGCTATTTCATTTTCATTTAGCATAATCTCCTTTTGCGTCTTTCTTACTTAGCGCCTTTGCGTGATAAATACCTGATCATCGCCGCCGCTCCATCTTTACCGGCTTGAACAGCATCTACCACTTCCTTTCCGCCATTCACACAGTCACCACCTGCGAAAACACCTGCTATATTAGTTGCTTCTTTTTCAATTTTGATCTTCCCGTTTTTATTATCTATTTGATAACTTTTTACCAGTTCCTCAAAAGGCATTTGCCCGGCTGCTTTGATCACCATGTCCACATCCAGTATGAAAGCTTCCCCGGTATCAACCGGAGAACGACGACCACTGGCATCCTCCTCTCCCAATTTCATTTTACTGCATACCAGTTGTTTTACTTTCCCGTTTTCTCCAATAATTTCTTTAGGAGCAGCCAACCAGATAATTTCGCAGCCATCCAGTTTGGCAATATCCAGTTCTGCCTGCGTGCAAGGCTTTTCATTTTCGGTACGGCGATAAACCATGGTCACTTTTTTGGCACCAAGTCTTTTCGCTTGCGTTGCCGCATCAATAGCGGTCATACCCATTCCGATAACCGCAACATGGTCTCCTACAGCCACCAGATTGAATCCTTTATTACGGATATCATAAATAAATTTGATAGCATCTTCAACGCCTTCGAGTTCTTCTCCGGGAATTTCCAGTTGCCTGGCAAGTCCTACTCCTATTCCCAGGTACACCGCATCAAAATCTTTTTGGAGATCAGCCAACGAAATATCTTTACCAAGTTCCTGGTTGTATTTGATTTCAATACCCCCAATTCCTAAAATATAATTCACTTCATCTTCGCAAAACTCCGGTGTCACTTTATAGGCAGCAATGCCGTATGTCATCAAACCTCCGCCCTTGGCTTCTTTTTCAAAAATAGTTACGTCAATGCCTTCTCTTGATAAAACGTGGGCACAACTCAAGCCTGCCGGACCCGCACCCACGATGGCAATTTTTTTACCCGTTGATTCTTTTCTTTTGAATAACTGCCAGTTGGCAGCCATCGCTTTCTCGGTAGAATACCGCTGCAGTTTTGCTATGGAGATCGGTGCTTCTTCCATAAAATTATATACACAGGCGCCTTCGCACAATTTCTCAACCGGACAAACCTTGCTGCAACCGGCTCCCATGATATTACTCACGAAAATGGTATGGGCCGAACCTTTGATATTTTCAGTTGCGATCTGCTTTATAAATTTGGGTACATCAATGCCGGTTGGGCAACTTTTCATACAGGGTGCATCATAGCAAAACAGGCAGCGGTTGGCCTCCACAAGCGCTGCATCCGTTGTTTCAAAAGGCGGATGAATATCGCTGAAGTTTTCGGCGTATTGATCGGGAGTTAATCTGTTAGGTTGAATCATTTTTTACTTTTACAGCCTCACCCCAACCCCTCTCCGAAGGAGAGGGAACTCGAATTTGGCAGTATACAAAATCAGTACTTATTTTCTTCTTTAACGTTCTTCCCGTCGATAACCGCAATTTCCTCCCCCTTCGGGGGAGATAGAGGGGGCTTTACAATTCCGTCAACTTTCCATAAGTTTCCGGTCTTCTGTCTCTGAAAAACTGCCACACACTTCTTACCTCTTCAATCATATCGAGGTCAAACTCTGCCACCAGCAATTCATCTTTGTCTTCGCTGGCCTGTGCAAAAATTTGTCCACGTGGATCAACAAAATAACTGCTGCCGTAAAACTTTCCCAGGTTCCAGGGTTTCTCTTCACCAACGCGATTGATACAACCCATGAAATATCCGTTGGCGGCAGCATGTGCCGGCTGTTCCAGTTTCCACAAATATTGCGACAGGCCTGCAACAGTTGCCGAAGGATTGTAAACGATCTCAGCACCATTTAACCCCAGGCATCTTGCCCCTTCGGGAAAATGACGGTCGTAACAAATGTACACACCCACTTTGGCGTATTTTGTTTGAAACACAGGATAGCCCAGGTTCCCGGGCTTAAAGAAAAACTTTTCCCAAAAACCACTGGTGTGTGGAATATGATTTTTTCGGTATTTACCAAGATAGGTTCCATCAGCATCGATCACGGCCGCGGTGTTGTATAAAATGCCCGCCTGCTCTTTTTCATAAATCGGAACGATGATCACCATATTGTATTTCTTAGCATACGTTGCCATCAGGTCGGTTGTTGGACCGGGCACTGATTCCGCACTTTCATACCATTTTTTGTCCTGCCCCGGGCAGAAATACGGCGTATTAAAAATTTCCTGCAGGCAAAGGATCTGCACACCCTGCCTCCCGGCTTCTTCAATAAACGGAATATGCTTCTGAACCATGGCATTCACGATTTCCGGAATGGTTCCTTCGCCTTCTGTTTTTGGAAGGGACATTTGTATCAATCCCGATCTAACAATTCTTGGCATATAGTTATGTTTTATTTTTTCACCACAAAGACACGAAGAACAATAAGGAACACAAAGCCTTGGTGAATCTTCGTGCCTTTGTGTCTTTGTGGTTTAATTATATTTTTCCTTCTACTTTATTACGCTTGATATATTTCCCATTTCCTTTTTCCACCAAACATTTGCCATCATCAATTACAACCTGTCCCCGTAATAAAACCGTTTTTGTTTTACCGGTCAGCTTCCATCCTTCATAACCCGAATAGTCGGTGTTCATGTGATGAGTTGCTGCATTGATCGTATGCTCTTCGTTTGGATCAAACAAAACAATATCAGCGTCGGAACCCGGTGCAATGCAACCTTTTCGCGGAAACATGCCGAATATTTTTGCCGGATTGGTACTCAGTACTTCAACAAACTTATTCAACGTAATTCGTCCCTTTCTTACACCTTCACTATATAACAGTTCCACCCGATGTTCAATGGCGGGATGGCCATTTGGTATTTTTGAAAAATCATCCTTCCCTAAAAGTTTCTGCTCCCATTTAAACGGGCAATGATCGGTTGCCACCACCTGTATCAATCCCTGGTTGATGCCGGCCCAAAGTGCCTCCTGATCTTTCTTCTCCCGCAACGGCGGACTCATTACCCATTTCGCTCCTTCAAAATTCTGTTCGTACAAAGAGGCATCCAGTAATAAATATTGAATACAGGTTTCGGCAAATACCTTTTGATTGTGCCGGTTATTATCACGGACGGCATTTAATGCACCCTCGCAGGTCATGTGCACAATATAACCGGGGCAACCGGTGTAACCAGCAATGGATGCAAATCGTTCTGATGCTTCAGCCTCTGTAATTTCGGGTTGAGATAAATAATGGTAAATGGGTGCAAGTTTTCCTTCAGCCCTGTTCTTTGCAATTAAAAAATCGATCATATCGCCATTGGTAGCGTGCACCGTAACCATACCGCCCCGGGCTTTCACTTCATTCATCAAACCTACCATCTGCTTATCATCAATCATCAGGGCACCTTTATAGGCCATAAATATTTTAAACGACGTGATGCCTTCTTTTTCTATCAAATCAATAATTTCTTTACTGGTATTTTCATTAAAGTCGGTTACTGCCATGTGAAAGCTGTAATCACCCACCGCATGTCCATTGGCTCTGCCGCTCCAGGCGTTGTAGGCTTCATATAAAGAGTGGCCCTGGCTTTGTAAAATAAAATCAATGACTGTTGTAGTGCCACCATGCAAAGCTGCACGGGTTCCGGTTTCGTAGTTATCGCTACTGAACGTGCCCATGAAGGGCATTTCCAGGTGTACGTGTGGGTCGATGCATCCCGGAAAAGCAAGCAATCCGGTGGCATCTATTACCTTTTCTGCCTGGATATCCAGGTTTTTACCAACTGCCGCAATGCTTTCACCCTGTATATAAATATCACCGGTAAAATTTTCAGCGGCTCCGATAATATGTGCATTCTTAATTAATATAGACATAATGACCTCACCCTCATTCCCTCTCCAAAAGAGCGGGAGGCCGGGCATTTTTTAAAATTAAACAATTGTATTTAAGCATTTCAAATTTAAACCTTTATTATACATTAAAAAACACAAACAGTGTCTAAAGCCTCCTCTTCGGGGTGGTTTGGAGGGGCTTCATCAGCCATATGTAAACCAGCCCACTTACAAAAAAACCAACAAACCAGGCATAATGATACAGATCCGATATCCAAACCGGGAATGCCGTTGATGAAACTAATTTTATCTGCAACAAAAACCCTGGTATGTTTGGAACAATGCCAACCAGCAAGGCAATTAATGCAGCTGAATTAAATCCATTGCGAAAACCATAAATACCTTTATGCTGATACAGATCATCCACGATCAGGTTTTGTTTGCGGATAAAATAATAATCGGCGATCATGATACCTCCTACCGGACCTAATAAACTGGAGTATGCGATTAGCCAGGTAAAAATATACCCGTTTGGATCGGCGATCAGCTTCCAGGGAAAAATTAAAATACCGATCACGCCGGTTATATATCCACCTGTTCTGAAATTTATTTTTTTAGGTGAGAGATTTGAAAAATCATTTGCCGGGCTAACAATATTGGCCGCAATATTTGTTGCCAAGGTTGAAATGGCAACAGCGATCATGGCTATACTCACCAATAATTTATTTTCGAATTTGCCGGCCAGCACAACAGGATCCCAGATCGTTTCACCATAAATAATAAATGTAGCAGAGGTAACTACTACGCCAATAAATGCAAATAAAGTCATAGACGGTGGCAGCCCGATGATCTGCCCGTTGATCTGCGCCTTCTGGCTTTTTGCATAACGGGTAAAGTCGGGAATATTTAAAGAGAGTGTTGCCCAAAAGCCAACCATACCCGTTAGTGCAGGAAAAAAGAACGCCCAGAAAGCAGGCCCCTGCAGCTTTGCGGGCTGTGCCAGTATGGGGCCTAAACCATGCCCCGCATTGATTGCCCAAAACAATAAAGCCAGTGCTGCCAATGGTAAAAAGATCGCTTTAAATACCAATAATTTTCTGATGCTTTCCACACCCAGGTAAACTACCCACATATTCAGTAACCAAAAGACAAAAAAACAAATAGCAGACCCTGTTTGTAACCCAAAGGAATCAGGAAAGATTTGCGGCAAGGTTGCCAAAGATGGCATCCACATTTTCATCATCTGGTAAATAGCGAAACCACCTATCCAGGTTTGAATACCAAACCAGCCGCAGGCAACAATGGCTCTTAAGATAGCCGGTATATTGGCACCCCTTGTTCCAAAACTTGCTCTTGCAAAAACCGGGAATGGAATTCCATATTTTGCACCGGCATGTCCATTTAAAATCATCGGAATTAATACAACCGTGTTGCCAATAAATATAGTGAGAATGGATTGCCACCAGTTCATCCCTCCTTCGATCAGTGAACTTGCCAGCATATAAGTAGGTATGCACAAGCTCATGCTTATCCATAGCGCCGCATAGTTCCAGGTTCCCCAGGTACGTTTGTTTTGGGGAATGGGTGCCAGGTCTTCGTTGCAGAGAGAGGCCTCCCTGCCCTCCAAAGGAAAAGCCCCCCTGCCCCCCGAAAGGGGGTTCTTGGAGTCTGCGGTATCAGAACTTTTTCTATCCATTTAGAAAGTATAATTTTTAGGGTTCTTAAGCCCCTCCTTTGGTCCCGATAGCTATCGGGATGGGGAGGCTTCTTCATCTGCAATCTTTATCGCTTCACTGATTATCGCTAACCCCTCATCAATCTGTTCTTTAGTAATGCAGAGTGGCGGTGCTATAAATATATAACTCCATCTAACAAACGTGTATAAGCCTAACTCTTTTAATTTAGCCGCCACTTTATTCATCACCGCCATTTCATCTGGTTTTGCATTGAAGGGAGCCATAGGTTCTTTGGTACTTCTGTCCTTAACCAATTCAATACAACCCAGCAAACCGGTGTTTCTAAAATCACCAATGGATGGATGTTTTTGTTTTAGCTTCTCCACCTGTTCTTCTACATATTTTCCCATGGCGACTGCATTTTCAATCAGGCCATCATCTTCATAAATTTTCAAAGTAGCCAATGCAGCGGCGCAACTTACCGGATGTGCCGAATAGGTTAATCCAATTGCTAAAACTGTATCATCATATTTAGCAGCGATCTTGTCCGACACCATCAAACAACCAAAAGGCAGGTAACCGCAGGTTAATCCTTTTGCCATACAGATCATGTCCGGCACCATATCATGATTTTGAAAACCAAACCATTTACCGGTACGGCCAAAACCACTCATCACTTCATCCATAATTAATACAATGCCGTGTTGGTTACATATTTCTCTTACCGCTTTTAAATAACCTGTTGGATATTGCAAACAACCCGATGAACCGGACTCTCCCTCCAGTATTATCGCTGCTATATTATTTGGACTTTCATAAGCGATCATCCTTTCCAGTTGTGCAACTGATTCTTTCAATAAATTTTCTTCGCCGTATTCCCACCTATATAAGTAAGGCAGATCAAAATGCACAAAATTCGGCGCCTGTTGCGAATCAACCGCCAACCGGCGTGGATCGCCGCTGGCCGACATGGCGCCAATGGATGCGCCATGGTAAGATTGATAACGGCTTAAAATCTTATGACGGCCGGTATATAGCCTGGCCAGTTTAATAGCATTTTCAACTGATGTAGCGCCACATAAAGTAAAGAAGGCCTTGTTCAGATCACCCGGGCAAATCTCAGCCAGTTTTTTACCCAATTCACCACGCACTTTGGTAACACAGCTTGGTGTAACATAACTCACTTCCTGCATTTGCTTAACCACTGCTTCTGTTATCCGTTGATTGCCATGACCGATGTTTACATTCATCAGTCCCGACGAAAAATCAATGATCTTCTTATCATCATAATCGTATAGATAAACACCTTCCGCACGTTTTACAGCGATAGGTGAAGCTCCTTTTTGTTTACTCCAGCTGAACAGGGTGTAATCCATGTTATCCTGGATGATCGCAGCCCCCCCACCCCCCAAGGGGGGATTTGAAGAGACTTTAAATTCATTACTGTTTTTTGTTTCAATACTCATAAAATTATTTTTTCTATTACAGGTTTTGCTTATAATAATCCTGGCTTTATTATAATGCAAACTTCCCCCTTGGGGGATTGAGGGGGCTGGCCGTTCAGCTCATCCAGTTCACCCCCGCCTCTGCATTCCACTTGATGGTGCTCTTCTTTAATTTAGTCCAGAATTCTATCGAACTCTTTCCGGTGATATCTCCCACACCAAACTTACTTTCGTTCCATCCACCAAAAGAGAATGGTTCGCGTGGCACGGGTACACCCACATTCACACCGATCATTCCGGCGCTGGCGCGGTCGATAATATAACGGGCCATCCCTCCATTTTGTGTAAATACCGATGCCGCATTACCGTATGGATTTGCATTTTCGATGGCCAGGGCTTCATCAACCGTATTGGCGCGCATGATGGAAATTACCGGGCCAAATATTTCTTCTTTGGCAACACTCATTTCGGGCGTTACAAAGTCGATTACGGTTGGACCAACATAAGTTCCGTTTTCTTTGCCATTTACTGTTGTATTGCGGCCATCAACCAAAATTTTTGCGCCCTCTTTTTCTGCTTCACCGATATACCGTTCAATTCTTTCCTTACTTTCTTTGTTGATAACTGCACCAAGGTTTTCGCCCGGAATAATCTTCCTTACTTCTTCACATATCTTATCTATGATGGCATCCACATTACCTACGCCAATCATAGCACTGGCCGCCATACAACGTTGTCCGGCGCAGCCACTCATGCTGGCAGCCACGTTTTGCGCCGTCATACCGGGAATCGCATCTGGTAAAACCATCAGGTGGTTTTTTGCGCCGCCCAGGGCCAGGCATCTTTTATAATTCGACGTAGTCCGTTGGTAAACGATTTTAGCAACCTTTGTGGATCCCACAAAAGAAACGGCCTCAATTTGCGGATGATCACAAATGGCTTCTACAATTTCCACATCGCCATGAACAATATTAAATACGCCGTCGGGTAATCCTGCTTCTTGTAATAGTTCAGCTAACTTCCCACAGCTTAATGGTACTTTCTCTGATGGTTTCATGATCATGCAATTGCCTAATGCTATGGCGTTGGGCAATGTCCAGTTGGGTACCATTGATGGAAAATTAAACGGAACAATGGATGCAACCACGCCCAGCGGCACGTGTTCTGTTCTGCACTCAACACCCCTGCTCACTTCTAAAATTTCGCCGGTAACCAATTGCGGTAATGAACAGGCAAACTCGGTAAGCTCAATACTTTTCTCAATTTCAGCAACCGATTCGCCGTAGGTTTTACCGTTTTCTTCGCTGCATAATTCAGCCAGTTCATTCAAATGTTTTTCGAGCAACATTTTATACCTGAAGAAAACCTGTACTCGTTCTTTGATGGGTGTGCGGCTCCATTCCGGGAAAGCGGCTTTGGCTGCTTTCACTGCATCATCGAGGTCTATTGCAGAAGACATGGGTACTGTTGAGAGCAGGCTCCCATCAACCGGCGAGATAACATTCATCATTTTTGAAGTGGATGCGGATTTAAATTCCCCTCCAATATAATTCTGTATTGCTGCGTATTTCATATTTTAAACTATATTTATTATAATTAAATAGACTAAAATTAAAAATACTGTATTTTTATCTACTAAATAAATAATATTTTCATTTTTAAGGCTTTATTTTACACATATGGCAAATAGCGATTCTCATATTCTGGATACACTGGATTTTGACATATTATCCATGCTGCAGGAAGATGGCAGGATGTCTTTCACGGTTATTGCCGAACGATTAAAAATTTCGGTTGGCACCGCCCGTACCAGGCTAAACAAACTAATTGAAGAGGGAACTGTAAATATTATTGGACGGGTAGATCCGGACAAAGTAGGTTTTCGTTGTTATGCTCATATTGCCGTTTTTGTACGGCCTGCCACATTAAAAGAAAAAGTTGCGCAAAAAATTTCCAAATTACCCGAAGTGAGTTTCCTGGCCATGACGTCGGGCGACTACGACCTGGAAGTAGATGTGATGTGCCGTGACAATAATCACCTGGTTGATTTTGTAAATGATATCAGTAAGATCGACGGTGTTAATCAAACCAAAACGACTATTTACTTTAAGGTGTATAAATATGCACAACCCGATCTAAAGTTGCTGAAGTAACCGGATTTACTTTTTATAAAAGTCGGGATGGCTGGATTCAAACCAGCGGCCTCTTCGTCCCGAACGAAGCGCGCTACCGGGCTGCGCTACATCCCGAAGAACTAAATTTTTCTTAAAGCTAAAAATTCTTTTTCAAAATCAAAAACGTTCAAAAACAAAAATGCCTTCCGTTTTATCGGAAGGCAATTTGCTGATGTGTCGGGATGGCAAGATTCGAACTTGCGACCTCCTGGTCCCAAACCAGGCGCGATAACCGGGCTACGCTACATCCCGAACTATTGGTTATCGATTTTTAAGAACACTCTTGCGGAGAGGGTGGGATTCGAACCCACGGTACAGTTTAACCCGTACGACGATTTAGCAAACCGTTCCTTTCGGCCTCTCAGGCACCTCTCCAAAATACCTATGTTGTTTTTATCTCACGCTTCCTATCGTCCGCCGGTTGGCGGAGCCTCACCTAAACTTACCCTCATTTTGTAAGGGGTGGCAAAAATACAATTCCAACAGTTAATACCCAAAACTAAATAGAGAATTAATACAAATAATTCTGAAAAGATGAATATTGTGATTCCCCACATGGGTGCCCTTCAGCTTTGCTCAGGATAAACTGCTAATAAAGTTGATTATGGATTTTAAGATGTGCCAATAAAAAAGAGAATGGAATTAATCATTCTCTTTAAATATTTATTCTCCATAGTTCCCCCTTCAGGGGGCGGAGGGGGTTTTTACATAGCCGCCAAATGCACCTTTTGCTGCAGTTCCAGCACGCTTTCTTTAAACAGGCTGTCGGTATCCATCAGATCCTTAACCGTTTGACAACTGTGTATTACGGTTGTATGATCCCTGCCACCAAAATGCTCGCCAATGGTTTTTAATGAATTTTTGGTAAAAGCCTTTGCCAGGAACATGGTTATCTGCCTCGCCTGCACAATTTCACGTTTACGTGTTTTTTGAAGCAGTTTATCATAAGGCACGTCAAAATATTCGCATACCATTTTCTGAATAGCATCGATGGTTATCTCCTTGCTGGATGATTTTACAAAATTTCTAAGTACTTTCTTCGCCAATTCGAGGTCAATTTCCCTCTTATTGAGCGAAGATTGTGCCAACAATGAAATTAATGCCCCTTCCAGTTCACGAACGTTGCTGTTAATATTATAGGCAATGTACTTTACCACTTCGTGAGGCATCTCTAAACCATCATTCTTCATCTTTTTTTCCAGTATCTCAATCTTGGTATCATAATCCGGCACCTGCAGATCGGCACTCAACCCCCAGCGGAACCTGCTTAACAGCCGTTCCTGAACCCCTTCGAGGTCTTTTGGCGGCTTATCGCTGGTTAATATCAACTGCTTACCACTTTGGTGCAAATGATTAAATATAGAGAAAAAGGCATCCTGCGATTTCTCGGCACGGTTAAAAAACTGCACATCATCTATAATAAGTACGTCTATTAACTGGTAAAAATGTATAAAATCGTTGATAGCCCCATTTCGGCCATGATCAATAAACTGGTTGATGAACTTTTCCGAGCTTACATATAATACCACTTTGTTACCATGCAGCCTTTTTACCTCATTCCCGATTGCCTGGGCCAAATGGGTTTTACCCAAACCTACGCCACCATAAATAACCAACGGATTAAAAGAAGTGGTTCCCGGCTTTTCGGCAACTGTTTTTCCTGCACGGCGGGCTACCCGGTTACAATCTCCTTCTATAAAGGCATCAAATGTATAGGCATGATTTAACTGCGGGTCAATCTGCATTTTTTTAAGCCCTGGAATGACAAAGGGATTTTTTACAGGATTATTTATGACGAGCGGAAAATCCATTTCGTTATTTGAATATGATTTGTAACCCTGCCCCGGAACATCTACGGTTTGTGGTTTGTTTTTACTGTTCCCACTGTCTACCATAATGCGATACTCGAGCCTCGCTTCTTTTCCTAATTCTCTTTTTAATGTTTTAGCAAGCAGGGAAACATAATGTTCTTCAAGATACTCATAAAAAAACTGACTGGGTACCTGAATGGTAAGTATTTTTTCTTTTAATGCAACAGCCTTGATCGGCTCGAACCAGGTTTTAAAATGCTGCCACTCTACGATGTCTTTGATTATCTCTAAACAATTAGTCCAAACTTTGTCAAAAGCTTTCTCCATTAGTTCTGTAGCAATTTATATATCGAGTTAAGAATGTTTTCCCCTGTTGTCTTGCCGGCTAAAAATCCATTTCTCCTGAATTTAAAAAAAAACCCGCAGGACAGCGAATATCGAATAAAATGTTGAAAAAAAAATTTTTTATTCACTTGTTTTTTTCGAAGCAACCACAGTATCTGTATTTGACCGGCTTTAACCGGTATACCCAAAAATCCAAAAAGCCACACTTTTCAAAATCAAGCCTCCCAACCGGCTTGATTTACAGGTAAACGGGCTTCTCTTTTTTCTTAAAAAATAGCAGGCTAACACCAGGAAAAACGACCCCAAATTTTAGCAACCGGCTCCCGAAAAATAAAAGCCCAAATGCGGTTAAACAACCATATGGCCGGTTAATCCCTGTCAAAGCAGGCTTTTTAAAGCCAGCTGATTTTTATTTATTCACACCCTGATCAACAGCGTCAATCAAAATCGTTGGCGATACAACAGCCCCATGTACCTCAACCAGATGAAAAATAATTTGATCTAGTTGTATAAAATTTTCAACCTGCTTTCATCAAATTCACTCATCTGCTATGTATATTGCCTGTTTTTATTTTGCCCACGCCCTGCAAAAAAAGCATCGAACAAATACATGCAGGTCATCAGCCGGGAATCAGGATATTCCATTTCAATAATAAATCTCCTTCACCGGTGAAACATAAGGAAGGTACCTTTTTTCCTGATAAAGAAAGAATGAAATCAATAATTATTATGAGTAAAAATATATTTACTTTTGAGCTATAAATTATTAATATGAGTTATGAACTTACAGGCAAGCTGGTTGCCAAATACGATACTGTACAGAAAACAGAAACTTTTAAAACCCGCGAATTTGCGGTTGAAAAATCGGAAGATATCAACGGCCGTACCATCACCAATTACGTTAAATTTCAATGTATTCAGGATAAAACGACGATCATTGACCGGGTTAATATAGGTGATGAGATTAAAGTGTATTTTAACATCAAGGGCAGCAAATGGGAAAGAGACGGGAAAGTTAACTACATCACCAACCTGGATGCCTGGCGAATTGAACAGATACTCCAATCCGGAACACAAAATTCCGGCAGTGATTACCTTGAACCTTTGGATACGTTTTCAGCTACACCGCCGGATGCGGTAGATGATCTGCCGTTTTAACCCCCTCCGCCCCCGGTACGCAGGATTCTGTGAAATGGGGGAACTGGAGAATACCGATTTCTACAGTTTCCTGTTTTTTGGATAAACACCAAACGCATGCAACAAAAAGTAACATTAAAACTGCTCCCCTCAGCAGCAGCCGATGAATTGGCTGTAAAAAAACTGATCGCCAACTTTACCGGTAAAAAACAAAGCTCGGTCACGGGCTACCATATTCTCAAACAATCGATCGATGCCAGGGCAAAAACAATCTGGACCAATATAACGGTAAACGCTTTTATCGACGAACCTTTTATTAACAGGTCGATACAATCATTTCAATTTAAAGATGTAAACCAGGCAAATAAAAGGGTGGTCATTATTGGTGCCGGACCCGCAGGACTTTTTGCCGCCCTGTATTTAATAGAACAGGGTATCAAACCCATAATCCTGGAAAGAGGTAAAGATGTACGATCGCGGCGAAGAGACCTGGCAATCCTTAATAAAGAGGGCATCATTAACCCGGAGAGTAATTATTGTTTTGGCGAAGGCGGTGCCGGCACCTACAGTGATGGTAAATTATACACCCGCAGCAACAAAAGAGGTGATATAGACCGTATACTCCATTTATTTGTGCGGTTTGGCGCAGAAGAAAAAATTCTTTACGAATCGCATCCCCATATTGGTACCAACAAACTGCCGCAGATCATCACCGCTATGCGGCAGCAGATCATTGACTGCGGTGGTGAATTTTTGTTTGAAAAAAAACTGGTTGACCTAAATATTGAAAAGGCCCGGATCACTGCTGTGCAAACCAATGACGGGAATCGTTTTGAAGCCGATGCATTTATACTGGCTACCGGGCATAGTGCCCGGGATATTTTTGAACTCCTGCAGCAAAAACAGGTATTCATGGAAGCCAAAGGTTTTGCCTTGGGCGTACGAATTGAGCACCCCCAGGAATTGATTGATAATATTCAATACCATTGCCCGGTAAGAGACGAACACTTACCACCAGCTTCCTATGCGCTGGTAAAACAGGTTAACGACCGGGGTGTTTTTTCCTTTTGCATGTGTCCGGGTGGCATTATTGCCCCGGCGGCAACAGCAGCGGGCGAAGTGGTGGTGAATGGCTGGAGCCCTTCTAAAAGAAACAATCCTTTTGCCAATAGCGGCGTGGTGGTTCAGGTTGAACCGGCAGATGCTTTTGCAGAATTAAAAGCAGCAGGCATGAAACGGGTGGAAGAAAAAGATCCTTTGTTATTGTTGCGGTTTCAGCAATTGGTAGAGCAAAATTGCTACCAGGCGGGCGGAGGAAAATTTGTTGCACCCGCCCAGCGAATGGTTGATTTTTGTGAGGGAAAGCTATCCGCTTCGCTGCCGTTGAATTCGTATTTACCCGGGTTGCGATCCACCGGATTACAAAACGTATTGCCAGGATTCATTTATCAATCGCTTGCTGCCGGTTTTAGATTCTTTGGTAAAAATTGTCTGTTGAACCGGGTGGAAGGGGATATTATACCAATGAAGCCGTAGTGGTAGCAACCGAAAGCCGCACTTCCTCGCCCGTTCGTATTCCACGCAACAGCGAAAATCTGGCGCACCCCCAAATCACAAACCTGTATCCCTGCGGCGAAGGGGCTGGCTATGCCGGTGGCATAGTAAGCGCTGCCATGGATGGGGAACGGGTGGCCAGCCAATTGGCAAAAATTTTGATCAGCTAATATCTCCGTTGATAATATTGACTTTTATAATCCTGTGTTCATGCCTACATTTGCGTTTGCTAAACAATCTTACATACTATGAATATCTTAGAAGTACACAATCTTAAAAAATATTTTGCTACTCAGAAAGCGGTGGATGGCATCAGCATGCAGGTTAAGGAAGGCAGTATTTTTGGACTGCTGGGCCCCAATGGAGCCGGTAAAACCACTTTGCTGCGTATGATCACCGGAATTTTTTACCAGGATAGTGGCGAAATTATCTTCCATGGCAAAAAATTCGACCCAGAAAAAGATGTGGAACATATTGGTTACATGCCCGAAGAAAGGGGACTCTATAAAAAAATGAAGATTGGTGAGCAGGCCATTTACCTGGCACAACTGAAAGGCCTGAGCAAAGCAGACGCCCGCACAAAGATCAGGCATTGGTTCGAAAAACTGGAGATGGAAAGCTGGTGGAACAAAAAAGTAGAAGACCTCAGCAAGGGCATGAGCCAAAAGCTGCAATTTGTAACAACCGTTTTGCATAACCCGAAGCTGATCATATTGGATGAACCGTTCAGCGGCCTCGATCCGGTGAATGCCAATTTGATCAAAGATGAAATCTATAACCTCGCAAAAAACGGCGCTACCGTTATCTTCAGCACACACCGCATGGAACAGGTTGAAGAAATTTGCGAGCATATTGTTTTGGTAAATAAGGGACAGAAAATACTGGACGGCAAACTGGCTGATATCAAAAATGATTTCAAAGAAAACATTTACCAGATTAATGCAAACGCCATTCCCGACCAGTTGATCAATTCTTTGTTTGACATCGAAAAACAAACTCAACAAAAGCTTTTGATAAAACTGAAAGAAGGCACCAAAACAAATGATGTATTGCAATATTTTATTAACGAAAACATCGAGCTGCATTCGTTCAATGAAGTATTACCCTCGTTGAACGAAATTTTCATCGGCCTGGTAGAAGGTACGGCAACAGCCCGGCAATTTCAAAAGATCTAAAAAATAGTACAATTAACAATTATGAGCAAGACCCTGTTAATACTTAAAAGAGAATACACAACCCGTGTTAAAAAGAAAGCTTTTTTGATCACCACCATCATGTTTCCGGTGTTGTACATTGGGTTGATATTTGGAACGGGCTACCTGGGCAGCCGGGCTAAACAAAAACTTGATATTGCGTTACTTGACCAATCGGGGTATTTCACCGACAGTTCACTGGCAGCGGTAAACCGGATGGACAGCAGTACCCTTTTCACCAGTGTTACCGATACTTCTATTCAAAGCAATTACAAAAAAGAAGGCTATGATGGCTACATTATCATGCCGGCCCTGAACTGGCAAACCGGAATGAAAAACATAAAATTCATAACAGATAAAACACATGGCTCCGGTACCGAAAGTATGATCGGGAATAAACTCAATATCATCTGGAGTGAAATGGTGAATGAAAAACTGGGTATTGATACGGAGAAGAAAACCGTACTGAGCTCGAGCAGTATATCGATCAAAGAAGAAAATGAGCAAAATAAAAATGCCAACTCCAAGGTGTCGGCCACGATCGGCTATGCCTGTGGTTTTTTAATTTATTTTATTCTGCTGATCTATGGCTCTCAGGTAATGTTGGGTGTTATGGAAGAAAAAACCAACCGTATTGCTGAGGTGGTTGTATCGTCGGTAAAACCCTTTCAGTTAATGCTGGGCAAAATACTGGGGATCAGTTTAGTGGCCCTCACCCAATTTTTAATTTGGGTAGCCTGCATCTTTTTAGTTTACTCCGTGGGCAAATACCTGGGCTCGGGCAATGCGGTGGCCAGTGCCCTGGTAGAGGGCATTCAACAATCCTTCGCCAGCATAAATCTGCCGCTGATACTGGTTTGCTTTGCTTTTTATTTTATGGGTGGATTTTTCTTTTATGCTTCCCTGTATGCTGCTGTGGGCAGTGCTATTAATGAAGACGTACGGGAAGCACAGTCGCTCAGTTTTCCGATCACCTTATTGGTCATTTTTGCCATTTTTATGATGACCATTGCGATACAGGATCCCAGCGGGCCCATTGCCGTATGGGGAAGTATTATCCCTTTTACATCGCCCATCGTAATGATGGCCAGGCTTCCATTTGGTGTTCCGGGTACCGTGCCCGTTTGGCAATTGGCTTTGTCGATGTCGCTGTTGATCATCGGGTTTCTGTTTTCTACCTGGGTGGCCGCAAAAATATACCGAACCGGTATATTGATGTATGGTAAAAAACCCAGCTGGAAAGAAATGTTGAAATGGGCATTCCGAAAATAACGGTAAATAAAGAAGCCGCTTTGATAAAGCGGCTTCTTTATTTACAGATCAGTTTTTTCAACAGGCACGATATCCACTTCTTTGGGTTTAGAAGCTTTTTCGATGGCCCGGTTTAACTCTTCAGCGAGATATTTATTGATTATTTTCCAGCTCACCAGTAAGATCCCAATTATTGAGCCCAGCATCAAGCCAATGATCACATACATCATGGTAGATTTTTGCAGGGTATCAAATGGCGGTTCAGGCCGGTCGAGCGGTTCAATGATGGGTGTTTCTTTTTGCAGCCGGTAAGCAGCCGATTCGCGGTTATTAACCGCATAATAGTACTGCGATTGTACCGTTGCCTTGTCCTGCGCCAGGTTTATTTTTGGTAAACTGTATCTTTTTAATTCATCGTTGGTAAAAAAAGTACTTTCATCAAGCGCTATGGCTTTTTTATCCAGGGCATTCAAAACCAAAAGCAGGGAGTCGGCTTTTCTAACTGCAAATTCATAATCGATCTGTGCTTTTTTCTTTTTCAGGTCAATGTAAAAATCCGACAACTTTTCAATATATACATAACTCACTTCCCTTACCAGATCGGGATCGCTGTTTGTGAAAAAAAGCTCGAGAATTCCGTTTTTATTGATCTTGGCCACAAAAGCGCCTTTCAGCAGGTTGCTGGCTATATTAATTTGCGCCAGGCTGTCCCTCGGCGCAGCAATAGCCTCATTTTGCATAAAACCCACATGCTTGTTATTTTCACTAATCATCAATTCCGATATGGTTTTATTTTGCATCGATGGAATTCGAACCATGGCCACGGCCTCCCGGGTTCGGCGACTGGTAGCAAGTTCTACAATATTAATAGAGGCATCACCGGTAAATGATTTGGTTGCATCGCCAAGGCCCAGTAAGCTGCTGATGGTTGAACCGGGACTGGTTTCGGCAGTACCATTTAAAGGGAAAACGGTGGCTTTAGACGTGAACAGCAATACACTTTGCTTAGCCATATAATAGAAAAACCCGCCGAACAAAGCAGCAATGATCACGATCACCCAGCTATACTTTTTCAGCCTGAATAAAAGCTGCTTGATAAGTTCGATACTGTTCATGTACACTGTTATTTAAAAAGAATTATTTTAAAATAGTTACCAGGAAAGCCGCTAATGCAACAGGTATGGCAGAAACAACCACCTGTAAAATTGTATCTGTGATTTCGGCACCCTGCGGTCTCAATGGAACGTTAACTACTGCACCTTCCTTTACTTTCGGATAAAAATGCATAAAGAACAGGTTTTTTGTTCTGCGGCTCTTGCCATTGGCATAGGTTACAAAAATACGTTTTCGCCAGGGCCTGATACCATATCCACCTGCCTTATCGATATAATAACCTACACTGGTATGCTCTTTGTCGAAAGTTAATTTCAGAGGCGATTGTACAACTCCTTTTACCGTAACAAAAGGATTTATTTCGGGTATAAAAATCACATCGCCTTCCTGCAATACAATATCGTATTTGCTGTTTTTATATTTTAGTGCCCTTGCCAGATCGATACTTACGGGTTCATTGGCAACAGCCGAAATATCCGTTTTAACCGAATCCAGTACAATATTTCCCAGTGAGTCGGTTAACTTAGCCACTTTCTTTTCAACATTTTCCCTGAAATATTGTGTTTTTTTTCTGTATAATATAGCACCGGATAAATCCGCGTTTTCTTTTACTCCGCCGGCTCTTTGAATGTAGGAAGAAAGCCGTTCAAATTTGCTTAATCTTGGATAAGGGCCCGAATATTGCACCATACCGTTGATCAGGATCAATTGCTGTAGTTCAAATGTAGGGTTCTTGCGAACATATATCTGGTCGTAAGGTTTTAATACGATGGAGGCTGAAACACTATCCAGGTCTAGATTTGGAGATATTCTAATGGTTTTCAAAACCGTACGGGTGGGTTGCTGCATACCCTTGGCAGAATCAATATCAACCACACTCGAAATTTCAATTCTTCCATATTCTGCCGACTGCTTTAACCCGCCCGACAGGTAAATCAGATCCTGCAAACTCATTCCACCATATTTATTCACTTTACCTTCTTTTCTTACTTCTCCAAATATTTCAACATATTGCCTGTCGGCAAAATCGTTGGCATTAAACAACAATACCTGGTCGTTGGCATATAATTCAACGTTATAAATACTCGACGTGTCATTGGTCGTGATGTCCGATAGATTTACTTCAACCTTACTGGCTTTTATATTGGTACTATCTCCGCCACCCCTGAATATATACGCCCTGGGCAGGTAGGTATTGCGGGTAATTCCACCGGCCCTGTTGATCAGGTCGAATAATTTGTCGCCCGGCCTGGCCTGGTATTGTCCCGGATAAGAAATTTCGCCCTTCATTTCAATTTTATTGAACAGTCCCGGATTAACGGCGATGACCTTTACAATATCACCATCAACCAACCCAAAATCCTGGTTTTCGTATCGTTTGTCGCCGGTAGGATTAATAATAACCGTTGCATTTACATCTTCAATGATCTGCTTCTCCAATTGCGTACGATACACTTTTACGCCGCTTGAAAAGGCATCTTTTTCCAAACCACCGCTATACTTCAAAAGCGCCCTCATCCCCTCATCTTTTTTAAGCTGGTAAAACATCGGGCGCCTGAATTTTCCTTCGGCTTTCACCTTTTTTTCAACTGTTTGCAGAATCACAAAATCATTATTTTCCAGGTAAATATGTTTACCAAAATCGCCGGTGGTCAGGTATTTATAAACATCCAGTTCATCAATAACCCGGCCATTTCTTTTAATTTGGATGGCGCGCAAATTGGCCATATTGGTTGGCCCACCGGCCAGGGCAATTACATTAAATGCATTGGTAAAAGCCGATATCGTAACAGGCCCCTGGTTTTTAACCTCGCCGGCAACATTAATGGAGATCGTTCGGGGTTGCCCGATGGATACAGAAATATTGGTAGATGGCGGAACAAATGCTTTGAATCGGCGGGTTAGCAATGACCTTACATTTTCATACGTTAATCCCTGCAGGTAAATCTTACCGATACTGGTCGGAAAAATAGATCCGTCGCGGGCTACTGTATAATCCAGCGTAGCTTCGGCTCCATTCCACAACGAAACAATGATCTGGTCGTATACGCCAATTGGATAATCCAAAGGCGGCGTAGAGAGTTCAGTAACCGAAGCCACCACGCCAGACCGGAACAGGTTCATACCATACGTATCTTCTGTTTTGTTTACAGATTGGGGCGTCTTTTCTCTTACCAGACTGTCTGTTTCAATTCTGTCTTTCAGTTTCAGGTTATTATCGGCACCTGTTTTTTTTGCCCCTTCTCCGTTCTTGTCTTTTAATATATTATAAAATTCAGATGGTGGAAGTTGGGTGGGTATATTGGGCAGGTCGGGACTGCTTGGATCTTTAATAGGATTTTGAGCCTGTGCCAGATTTACAAAAACAAAAAACAGGAGGCCGATCATCAGCAACTGTTTTTTAAAAGCGGAACAAGCTCGCCAGGATATTAGTAACATTTGTTAGGGGTTGATTTACAAATTTTTAATAATGCGCAAATATAATATTTTATTTTACCGGCTGCTGTAAAGCTTCTTCATACGCTGTGTATAACTCTGCCACAATTTCAGCCGCGGGTTTTATGTTATTTATCAGGGCACATACCTGTCCTATTTCCAGTTCACCCGCTGTGAGATCGCCTTCAAACATGCCCCGCTTTGCCCTGCCCTTTCCCAACAACTGTTGAAGTTCGTCAACCGTGGCACAGCCAAGTTCAGCCTCCTGTACCTGCTTGAAAAATTCGTTCTTGATCAGCCTCACAGGCGTTAATTGTTTTAACGACAATTGGGTATCACCCTCCGATGACGAAATAATCAGGTTTTTAAAATTAATATGCGATGACGCTTCTACGCTGGCCACAAACCTGCTTCCCACCTGAACCCCATCGGCACCCAGCACCATCGCCGCCAGCATTTGTCTTCCCGTGGCAATACCACCAGCCGCGATCACCGGAATATGCACCGCGGCGGCAACGGCGGGTACCAGCACCAGGGTGGTGGTTTCCTCTCTCCCGTTATGCCCCCCCGCTTCAAAACCTTCGGCCACCACAGCATCACAGCCTGCCTCCTGTGCTTTCAATGCAAATTTGCTGCTGCTTACCACATGCACAACCGTGATGCCCCGTTCTTTTAAACCGGGTGTCCAGGTTTTGGGATTACCCGCCGATGTAAATACGATCGGAACCTTTTCTTCAATAATGATCTCAATATGTTTATCAATATCCGGATATAGCAGCGGCAGATTTACACCAAAGGGTTTGCCTGTGGCTGCTTTACATTTTCGAATATGCTCCCGTAACACGTCCGGATACATACTGCCGGCGCCAATGATGCCCAATGCCCCGGCATTACTTACTGCCGATGCCAAACGCCAGCCACTGGCCCAGATCATTCCAGCCTGAACGATCGGGTATTCAATTTTAAACAGTGTGGTGATCCGGTTTTGCATCGTCTTTATATATAATTCTCAAATTTCGTTAAATATTAATAACAAACAAAAAGTACTTTGAAACGCAAAGTAAAAGATTTTATTTCACATGACGCAGGCTTTTTTGCAGAAATCACGTAAAAAAGGGGTAAAATGTCAACATGAGGATCTTTTGGGATTGATTTAACCCAGTCCGGTACCACCGCCACTCAGGTCAATGGCCGTATTATCGCCGATATTAAGGCTGCGGTTTACCCCCCGTATTTCGGCATCGCTGCCGATAAGCGATTTGCTTAACACGATCTCGAAAAGGTTGGAGTAAGAGCCAATGATCGAATCCTTGATGATAGCATGGTTGAGTTTGGTATGCTCCCCAATGGCAACATTGGGACCAATAACCGAATTTTTGATATCACAACCTTCGGCAATGGAAACCGGAGGTATAATAATGGTATTTACAAAAGAATGATTTTCGGAAATAGTACCGCCAAATTTCTTTAGCAGGGTGGCGTTCGATTCGAGCAGGGTTTCCTTTTTTCCACAATCGAACCAATTAGACACTTTAAAGGACTTAAACTTGGCTCCCTGCAGCATCATGCACTCCAGCGCCTCCGTTAAACTGAATTCCTCGTGTCCTTCTTCCTTGGTCATCAATAATTTTTCGAGACAGGAAAACATAAAAGCCGTCTCTTTAATTTTATACACACCCACCAGTGCCATATTGCTCTTGGGTATTGAGGGTTTTTCTACAACCCGGGTAATATTACCTTCCTCATCAAATTCTGCTACGCCAAAATTACGGGGATCATCCACTTTTTTTACGCCCAGCATGGATACCGGCGAATGAATGATCTCCTGCACATCATAATCGGCGATCGTATCACCCAATACAATCATCACTTCATCGGTGCCAACCAACTCTCTGGTGAGGTTAATGGCATGGCCGATACCATAGCGTTCATTTTGCTGAACGAAATCACAGTGTAGATCGGGATACTGCTTTGTAACATAGGCCTGGATCTTCTCTCCCAGGTATCCAATAATAAAAATGAAATCATTGATACCCGCTTCGTGCAGCTGATCAACAATGATACTCAGTATTGTTTTACCGGCTAATGGAATTAAAGCTTTGGGCTGTGTATAAGTATGCGGACGAAGTTTGGTACCTGCACCCGCAACGGGAATAATTGCCTTCATTGTTTACAAAAATCTGCCTTGGGCAGTACATTTAGTTCACAATTCTTTTTTCTCTTTCTTGAAACGGGTGTGAAAGTAGTACTTTTTCGCTAATCGATGTATTTTATACACATAATCGGTATAATTCCACTTACACATATAACGCATGCTGCTTTATATTTGCGTTTCTAAAAACAGCCTATGCAAAGAGACACCTTGGTTTTTGACCTGATAGATAAGGAACTGGAACGGCAGCGTGATGGTATCGAGCTGATCGCTTCTGAAAATTTCACCAGTCTGCAGGTAATGCAGGCCATGGGTACCTCGCTAACCAATAAGTATGCTGAAGGCTATCCCGGGCGCAGGTATTATGGCGGATGTGAGATCGTTGACCAGGTTGAACAACTCGCCATTGACCGGTTAAAAGAAATTTTCAATTGTAGTTATGCCAACGTGCAACCGCATAGCGGTGCACAGGCCAATGGTGCCGTTTTTTTAGCCGTTATGAAACCCGGTGAAAAATTTCTGGGGCTCGATCTGAGTATGGGCGGTCACCTCACCCATGGCAGTCCGGCCAACTTCAGCGGAAAAACGTATGAAGCCTTACATTATGGCGTTACCAAAGATGGTATTGTTGATTATGAGCAATTAGAATCCATTGCCCGAAAAGAAAAACCAAAGATGATCATTTGCGGCGCATCGGCCTATAGCCGCGATTGGGATTATAAACGCATTCGTGCTGTTGCCGACGAAATTGGTGCGATTGTTTTTGCCGATATCGCCCACCCTGCCGGTTTAATCGCAGCAGGTTTATTGAACGATCCTTTTGATCATTGCCATATCGTTACGTCTACCACACATAAAACCTTACGCGGCCCCCGGGGCGGTATCATTATGCTGCGCCACGATTTTGAAAATCCCTGGGGAATAAAAGATCCAAAAGGAAATTTGAGAAAAATGAGTTCGCTGCTCGACCTGGCCGTTTTCCCCGGTACACAGGGCGGCCCGCTCGAGCATGTGATTGCTGCCAAAGCCATTGCTTTTGGTGAAATTTTATCGGAAGATTTTAAAGCCTACGGACAACAGGTGATCAGCAATGCACAAGCTATGGCGGCGGCTTTTGTAGCCAAAGATTATCATCTTATCAGCGGCGGCACCGATAACCATTTGATGCTGATCGACCTGCGCAATAAAAATATCACCGGCAAAAAAGCACAGGAAACCTTAGACAGGGCGCATATCACCCTTAACAAAAATGCCGTACCCTTTGATGATAAGAGCCCGTTTGTAACTTCGGGTATCCGTATCGGTGTGTCGGCCATTACCACCCGCGGCATGAAAGAAGGGCACATGCAAACCGTGGTTGATTTTATCGATAAAGTATTGATGCATATCGACGATGAGGCAACAATAGCCGCTGTTGCAAATGATGTAAAGGAGTTTATGAAAAAATTTCCGCTGTACCCCGAACTGTGATTAAATTTTACAAGAATTATTGATACATTCAAGTTCAAATCGTTGAGCAAGAAACAAACCTGTATACTTTTTTTAGCAAGTTTGATCTTTTTAACTGCCCAAACATAGCTCCAAAACAGATCATTGTCTCAACGCCCCTGAAAACCGGGGAGGTTTTTGGTATTTTCATGGTCATCCATTTTCAAATAAAGCCATTAACTTTAAGAATGATCGTTTTTATACTGGGCCTGATAGCTGCGCAAATCCTGAATATATTTATCCGCTTTCAAAAAAAAGGGAATGCAGAATACCTGCATTATGGCATTTATTTAAGTGCCTTTCTTTTCTATTTAGCCGTTCTTCATTTCGAGATCATCTTTCCGTTTTGGGCAGATAATAAAATGCCTGTTACCATAGCCGAAGAAATTAAACGACCCTGCGGAATTTTGTTATACATTTTTTACAACCGCTTTATCATTTCCTTTCTCGATCTGAAAGCCATTTACCCGTCTATGTACCGCATCGTATACTGGTTCAACGTGTATTTAGGTATTTCATTTGTTGCTGAATTTGCCGTGCAGGAGTTATTTCGAAATAACATCAAAGTGCAGGATTCCCTATATGGCGTTTTCAGCCTCGTTGTTTTTGCGGTTTCTGTTTACGTTATTTACCGCATCTGGCGGTTCAGGACCCGGCTATCGGCTTTTATACTCACCGGCACGGTTTATTTAACCATCGGCATTTTCCTTTCGAACTTTATGAATTACCTGATGATGCTCGAAAAAATAAGCCCGGGCGAATATTATTTATACCCCTTGTTCCTGGGATTAGGCATTGAAATTTATTTTTTCAACAGCGGATTGAATTATAAAAGCGTTGTGCTCGAAACCGACCTGGTCAATACGCAGCGCCAGCTAATTGAACAAATGAAGGAGAAAGAAAAAATATTGATCGCATCCCAGGGAATCAGAAATGAAATTGCAAGAGACCTCCACGATAACCTTGGTTCTACCTTAAGCAGTATTTCGGTTTATGCCGAAGTAGCAAAAATACACGGCGAGAATAACGAGCCTGAAAATTTGAATATAGTGCTTGAAAAGATCAGCGGAAGCTCAGTAGAAATGGTGAGTGAGATGAATGATATTGTTTGGGCCATCAACCCCGGTAACGATAACATGGGAAAGATCATACAACGGATGGAATCTTTTGCAAAGCCCCTGGCTGCAGCCAGGAATGTTCATTTTGAACTGATCTGTGACCAGTCCATCCTGTCGTTAACGTTGGCTATGGAAAAAAGAAAAAACTTCTTTCTCATTTTTAAGGAAGCTGTAAACAACGCCATAAAATATGCGGGTGCGTCAACGTTAACCGCCACGATACATGTACAGAACGGGCGACTCCTGTTATCTGTTGCGGATGACGGCATTGGCTTTAACCCGGCAGAGGAAAGAGCCGGCATTAAGTTGAGCCTTTCGGGTAATGGTTTACGCAATATGTACGACAGGGCGGCCGAACTGAAAGGGCTACTCCATATCGAAAGCCAGGCAGGCAAGGGTACGGTAGTTGCGCTGCAACTTGGTCTTTAACCTGTTTTAAAATCACTAATCACCTTTTTCGGTGATTGTATTTTTTTTATTTTTTATGAACTTTGCGTGTTTATTAAAATGATGCCAATACGAATTGCCATATTCGACGACAACAATAGTATACGTGACAGTATTGCTATGCTCTTACAAACCGAAAAGGAATTTGAACTCGCGGGCTCTTTTGCACATGTGCTGGATTGTGTGGATGATTTAAAAACCTGCAAACCCGATATCGTTCTCATGGATATTGAAATGCCCGGCATGAATGGCATAGAAGCCGTGCGGCTCATCAAACAGGCACTGCCCGATATCCAGATCTTAATGCAGACTGTTTTTGAAGATGATGACCGCGTTTTTGATTCCATTTGTGCGGGTGCATCCGGGTATATTTTAAAGAACCAGCTAAACAGCAGGCTTATACATTTTATTAAAGAACTGAAGCTCGGTGGCTCACCCATGTCGCCTTCCATCGCCCGAAAGGTGCTTACCAAAATGCAGGAGATCTCCGCTGTGCTGAAGCCCGAAGCCGACAACGACTACAAATTATCTTCACGGGAAAAAGATGTTCTGACCTGCATTGTAAATGGCTTGTCGCACAAAATGATTGCCGATGAACTAAACATTAGTTACGAAACCGTAAGAAGCCACGTTAAAAAAATATACGAAAAACTGCATGTCGTTTCTATTTCACAGGCTGTATTCAAAGCCTTGAAAGAAAAGCTGGTATAAACTTCATTGGTTTCAATCCCCGAATTCGGGGATTTTTTTTGCCCCCGGTTGATGATAATTTTACGCCTATTAAATACAGGCGTATGAACCGGAAAATAGTATTCGCACTTTTATTAACCGTAACAGGATATTTTTCTAAAGGACAGTCACTGGCTGTTAATACGGATGGCAGTACCGCCAACGCCAGCGCTATTTTGGATATAAAAAGTTCCAATAAGGGCGTATTGGTGCCACGCATGAGCAAGACCGAAAGAAATGCTATCGTTACACCGGCAACCGGGTTATTGATTTTCCAGGACGCACCGGATAGTATTGGATTTTATTATTTCAGTGGCAGCAGTTGGTTGTGGATGGCTACCGCAATAGGTGCGACGGGCTGGTCAACCACAGGAAATGCAGGTACGGATACGGCGGTTAATTATTTCGGCACTTCAGACGATATGCCCATCCGGTTTAAACAAAACAATCAATGGATTGGCCAGCTCAGTGCAGGCCAGCACAATTATTTCCTTGGTGCCGGTTCGGGCAGTTCAATTACATCTGGTGTAAATAATACAGCATTTGGAGACAGTGCTTTGAACAGCACAACCGTTGGCGATTACAATACCGCAATGGGTTATTATGCGTTAAAGGCAAACACAACCGGCATTCGAAATGTAGCTGTTGGATATTTTTCTTTAACAAATAATGTGGATGGTTTCGATAATGTGGCCATTGGAGGAGGCCCGCTTGCCAACCTTGTTACCGGACGGGATAATATTGCCATTGGTTCGGGCGCGGGAGGCAGCAATGATACATTGAACGCTGTTGTGGCAATAGGTACATCCGCGGGCGGTTTTAACCAACGAGACAGAATTGTTGCCGTAGGTTATGGTGCCCTGTTTGCCAATGGTCTCGGTTCTGCAAACATACATGAAGGCAAAGAAAATACAGCCATAGGGTACAATTCCATGTTCCAGGCCAGAACGGGCAGCCGCAATACCAGCCTGGGTTATTATGCCATGTATGGAAACGGTGCAGGCATTTCGGGCAGCAACAACATTGCTGTTGGCGATAGCGCTTTAACGGTTATAACTTCTGGCTCTTCTAATGTGGCAGTAGGCAATCTTGCCTTGGGGCGAACAACGTCTGGCTGGCGAAACGTTGCCGTTGGCGACTCTACCCTGTATACACAATCATTCAACGGTGGCGCTAACTATTTTATGGATAACACCGCAGTGGGTTCCAAAGCACTTTTTTTTAATCAACCTACCAATGCAGTAAACGGTATTAAAAATACTGCCATTGGCAGCGAAGCGCTTTATTTAAATACAACAGGGCAGGAAAATACAGCCGTAGGTACCGGAGCAATGCATGACAATATCACCGGCTTCAGCAGTACCGCAGTTGGCAGAAGTGCTAACCGTTTATCGAAATCAGGTAACAATAACAGCTATTTTGGTTTTGAAGCCGGTTATACTGATTCCCTGGGCTCTTTTAATACAGCTATAGGATCCTTGTCCATGAGGAACCACCGACTCGGCTTTTCAAATATTGCTTTGGGCTATGGTGCCCTTTTTTCCGATACAACAGGTAACTTTAAAACAGCTGTAGGAACCCTGGCATTAGTAAACGACCGCTCTACAACCCTATCCAATACGGCTGTTGGCTATTCCTCATTTGGCAATAATACTACCGGAAATGGCAATACAGGACTTGGTTATTCTGCAGGTGGATCAAATTCAACCGGAAGCCGAAATACAATAATTGGATACGAAGCGGCACCGGGTGGCAATGCTAGTGGCGTTACCGCCGTTGGCTTTATGGCTGCCCGTTCCAGTTTTAATGGCAGTAATATTGTTGCCATCGGCGATAGCGCCTTATTTTCCAATACACAGGCCAATAATATGGCCGTTGGGAGCCAGGCACTAAGAAATTTAAATGGAGGGAATTCCAATACAGCCATAGGTAAACGGGCTATGTACAATGCGGTTGGCAATTCGCAGAATGTTGCCGTGGGGCAATCTGCCCTGGACTCACTCGGTAGTGGCAATGCCAATACGGCCGTTGGATACAACACCGGATTTTTTAACAACGGAAATTCACATACCCTGATCGGCCACAGTGCTGCCGTACTAACCAATGGAATCATCAATGCCACCGCCATTGGTGCCAATGCTGCAGCAACCCAAAGTAACAGTTTAATATTGGGCTCTATCGCAACCATCAATGGGGCAGGCGCCAATACCAAAGTGGGTATTGGTACAACTACTCCGGCAGCCAGGTTAGATGTGGATGCCGATTTTAAATTAGGAAGTAACGGAACCCTGTTGAACGAGATCATAAAAGTTGGTATCGTGTATGATATACCTTCCCTCACCACCGGTTTAGTTGATATGGCAACTTTTGCTGTTCCGAATGCTGCATCAGGTTCGTCGGTCATTGTTTCTCCAAACGGAGCTTTACCCGACGGGATAATTATTTCTTATGCCAGGGTATCAGCGGCAGGCTCCGTGGAAGTTAAATTTATTAATGTAACAGCAGGAACCATAAATCCAGCTTCGAATACATTTTATATTACAGTCATCAGGTAGTACGCTACCCGGATGATCTGATTTCGCTGACAATAGTTTAAGGAATTACGCCCCGGGTTCAGGTGCAGTTCATTATTTATTGACAGGCTTAATTTTTTCAATTACATATTGGTTTATTTGTTGAATCGGGTATCCATATCAGATCTGCGCCTGTATTTGAATCAGCAGGGCAAAATAATTATGCCTAATATCGCCGTTGTTTTAATTATTTTTTTATAACTTAACGCTTTCTAAAAAGCCCCTATCAGCATCCTATTCCTGTAAAAAGCACCAATCTCCGGAGGAAAAAGACTGTTAACTAATTAAATTTTATCAATTTATTTATGACTAAACTTCTACGTTTGGTAGTTGCTGTAACTGTTGCAATTACTTTACATCAAACCGCTGAATCACAATCTTTAAGTATCAACACAACCGGTGCCACTGCCGATCCCAGTGCCATACTGGATGTAACCAGTACCGCTAAAAGGTGTACTTATTCCCCGAATGGATAAAACCCAGAAAAATGCCATTGCCACACCGGCAAACGGGCTGCTTGTTTTTCAAACCGGGCCGGATAGTATCGGGTTTCATTATTATGATTTGCCAAATACACAATGGGTATATATTAATACCAATGGATTTGCTAATGACAGCACCGCCTGGAAACTCACCGGTAACAACAATGTTGCCGATACCAGTTTTTTAGGTAGTATTAATAACGAGGCTTTAAAATTCAGGTTTAATAATATTGCCTCCGGCCAGTTAAATGATACAACCACCTATTTTGGTTATAAAGCCGGCCTATCAAACCCAACCCTGGCTCATAATATCGGCATAGGTTCCAGTGCGCTGCAGAATAATACAGCCACACATAATATCGCTATTGGCGACAGTGCCCTGTATGGCAATACAGGAGGTGGTGTTACGGCTGTTGGTTACCAGGCTTTAAAGGCCAACAGCGGCTATGATAATATTGCCATGGGGTATAGCGCATTAGACAGTAACACTACCGGCAATGGCAATATAGGCATTGGTAATTTCGCGCTGCGGTCAAACAACAGCACGTCCAGAAATACGGCTGTTGGCTCCTATTCAATGGTGGCCAATAAAGCCAGCTTTGGAACGGCAATAGGTGAATATGCATTAAGTAGTAATACAACAGGTGGTTCCAATACCGTTATAGGTTCAAATGCAGCACCTAATAATACAACTGGTGGTGCCAATACTGCTTTAGGTACAAACACCATGTTTTATAATATTACCGGCTCAAGCAATACCGTTGCAGGCTTCCAGGCCATGCTGTTTAATGATAGCTCTAGTGGAAATACGGCCATTGGCAGGCAGGCTATGTTTTCGCACAAAGGGCTTAATGGCAATAATACAGCGGTGGGTTTGGAAGCCATGCAGTTCGACAGTGCCGGGTTAACCAATGTGGCTGTTGGCTGGAGATCTTTGCGTAATCATAAAATTGGATGGGATAATGTGGCCATTGGCGTAGGAGCATTGGAATCAGACAGTTCAGGATATAACAATACCGCTGTAGGCCGGTCATCTCAATTTCTTCATAAAAGAGGCAGCTGGAATACAAGCATTGGTATCAGTTCTGCCCAGAGAGGAGATTCTACTTATGAAGTGACTGCTCTGGGAACCCAGGCTGCCTATTATAACCAAGTGCCTTATACAACTGCTGTAGGTACAAATGCGCTAATAAATAATAATCGTTTTACCAATGGTGATTCAAGAGAAGGTAAAGAGAATACAGGTGTTGGGCAGGCAGCCCTTTTTTCAAACGCTATAGGTATTAAAAATACGGCGCTGGGTTACCATGCGTTAACTTCTAATCTTGCCGGATATTGGGGTGGCACCATTGCCCCCAGCCGCAATACTGCTGTTGGTGATAGCGCTGCCAATGCAACCTACGGTAATGATAATGTAGCCATAGGTAATCATGCCTTGTCGAAAAACGGCGGCGGAAGTGATCACGTAGCTGTCGGCAGCAGGGCATTGTTCAGTACCACGGCCACTTATCCCAATACCGCAGTTGGTTATTCCAGCCAGGATAGCGCAACTACCGGCTATGCAAATACTTCGCTGGGTTCTTTTGCATTAATGAGCAACAAAATCGGGGTTAACAACACGGCTATTGGTAATGCGGCTATGATGGAAGCGTATAACCCTTCAGGGGCAAATTATCCTTTCGACAATACCGCTATTGGTAATGATGCGTTACGCCTGAACCGTTACTATGGACAAACTGCTGTTGGTGCCGGCGCATTACGCAATGATACATCCGGCATTTACAATACGGCTGTAGGTTACCTGGCCATGTACGAAAATAAAAGTGGTACAGTTAATACGGCAGTAGGCACCAGTGCGCTTCGCTTTGATACCATCGGTTCGGGAAATACGGCCCTTGGTGTTAACGCTTTGTATAGTCACCGAAACGGAAATAATAATATTGCTGTTGGATACAATACCCTTTTTAATGATATTAATGGAGGGGCCAATACTGCCATCGGTAATTATGCCATGGTCAATCATAAAACCAACGGCCTTAATACCGCTGTTGGATACGAAGCCATGTATAATGACACATCAGGTGCTTTCAATACCGCAATGGGCTGGCGTACTCTTAATCATGTTAGGAATGGCTACGAAAACGTATCAATCGGGGTAGGTAGTTTAGAATATAGTGATTCGTCAAACTACAATACAGCCGTTGGCCGGGGTGCCATGTTTACAAAAGGTGGATTGCTGAATACAGCTTTAGGTTTTTATTCCTCCGGCCACGGTGTTGGTGCGCCTACCAGTAATTACTATGTAAACCGTACTACAACTGTTGGCGCATATGCCGGTTATAAAAATTTTGCCGATGAAAACACATTTGTAGGTTTCAATTCGGGTTATGGTGCCGGGGCAGATTCGTTAAAAGGCATTGAAAATACGGGTTTAGGTACGGCTACGCTTACCTTTAATACCACCGGTTACAGTAATACTGCGCTGGGGATGGGCGCGTTATATTTAAACTCAACCGGTAAGGGTAATATAGGTGTAGGGGTAAGGGCCCTGTTGAACAATACCACAGGTTTTTACAATAATGCGATCGGAGACAGTGCCATGTTTAACAACAGTACCGGAAATTCTAATTCTGCTATTGGTGATTATGCACTGTATTCTAATACTACCGGCAACCAGAATGTGGTTATGGGAGAGGGCGCCATGGCGGGTTCCACAACCGGCAGTACCAATGTGTCTATCGGCGCAGGCAGCATGGATGGCCGTACCCGCGGTAATGATAATGTGGCAGTAGGTTTTTGGGCCGGCAGAAATGACAGCATTGCAGACGGCAGCGTGTACATCGGCAGGGATGCAGGCTTTAACAACCAAATAGCCAATACCATAGCCATCGGTTATCAGGCATTATATAACAATACAGTAGGCGCAGTAGGTACCCAGGGACAAAATAACGTAGCTGTTGGCAGCAGTGCTTTAGTTGCCAATACCATTGGATCTGAAAACACAGCAATAGGCATTAATACCTTATCCGGTAATACCACAGGCGGGTTCAATACAGCACTGGGAGCATATACTTTATTTACCGGAAATGCTACCGGAAATACTGCAGTAGGTTCAAATAACCTTGTTTCTGTTACAACCGGCGGGTTTAATACCTCTGTGGGTACTAATACCTTGTTTTATAACGCAGCCGGTGCTCATAACGTAGGCATGGGCTATTGGGCATTGTTAGATAATTTATCGGGCAACCGCAATATTGCTATTGGCAGCCGGGCGTTAAAAAGCAACACTACTGCCAGCTACAACGTAGCCATTGGCGACAGCTCCCTATACACCAATAATGCGGCAGGCAATGTGGCTGTAGGCTCCATGACCATGCGTTTTAACAGCACTGGTACAAACAATGCTGCCCTCGGTTATTATGCACTCAATGCCAATACTACCGGGCAGGGCAATGCTGCCATGGGATGGAATGCCATGTTAGCCAACCAGGGAGGCAACTGGAATACCGCTTTTGGCTCTTATGCATTGAATGCAAATGTTAATTCCGATGGAAATACGGCTATCGGGCACCGTTCCTTAAATAACAATGCTGCCGGAGTTGATAACGTAGGCACTGGATTTTATAGCTTGTACAGTACAACCGGCACTGGTAACACCGGCCTGGGAACCTATGCAGGCTCAGGCAATACAACCGGCAGCAACAATACAGCAGTTGGTTATAACAGTGATATTTCGGGAGCCATTTCAAATGCATCTGCTTTTGGCTATAGGGCCATCGTTTCTCAAAGTAATTCGCTGGTGCTGGGAAGTATAAACGGAACAAATGGCGCCACCGCCAATACCAGTGTAGGTATTGGCACAACGGCTCCTACCGCCCGACTGCATGTAGCCAATACAACCGCTACAACCACTGCCAATGCGGGGTATTTTGTATCTAATAATTCAACCGCCGCTTCCAGTAATGGGGCTCCGATATATGCCCAAAATACCTATGCAGGTTCTTCCGATATAGGAGCTGTTGTAGGTACATCATTAAACACTACAGCCGGATGGGGTTACGGAGGATATTTCAGAGCTAATTATATAGGTGTTTTTGGTTTAGTATCATCACCCGCTACAGGATTTTCAACGTATGGAATATACGGTTCAAACACTGGCACTACAGGAAGCACCAATTATGGTGTATATGGAACTGCTATAAACGGAAGTGTAAACTATGGAGTTGTTTGTAATGGCAATGGCGGCTATACCGGTACCTGGACAAATGTTTCGGACAAAATGTTTAAAAAAGACATAACAGCAATCGATGGCAGCAATGCACTTGAACAGATACAGCAATTAAAACCGGTGAGTTATAACCTGAAAACTGATGAGTATAAAGGTTTCAATTTCCCAACAAGAACGCAATATGGATTTGTTGCACAGGATCTCGAAAAAGTTTTTCCTCTTTTGGTTGAGGATGGAAGACATCCGGGAGAAAATAAAAACGATCCGGAAATAAAATACAAAGCGGTAAATTATATAGGACTGATACCGGTAGTTACAAAAGCCGTGCAGGAACAACAACAACTCATCAATAAACAACAACAACTCATCAATAAACAACAGCAAACAATCGACGACTTAATAAAAAGAGTTGAAAAACTGGAGAAGAAAGATTAGTTGGATTTCCGTAAGAATTGAAAAACATCCCCTAATAAGGTGATGAAAAAAATCAGGAAAAGTAATACTTTTATAATAACATTAATACAGAATTATGAAAAAACTGCTTTTTACATTTGCTGCCGCCATGGCACTTAAAGCCAATGCCCAACAACTGGTGAGGGCCAGCGGTAATGTTCAGATAGTTACCACAGCCGGCACCAAAACAGTAATAGACGGAGGAGGTATTACTTTTATAGGCACCAGCAAATGGACGGGTACCGCCGATGAAATTCACCTGATCAAAACTTCAGCCACTGATCCCGAAGGCTGGCTGGATTCAACTGCAGCAGGTGCTATGGATGCTGCCAGTACGGGAAATGTATTTTTCAGGGGAACCAACAGGCAAAGCTTTTACGGGCTAACCCGTTTTTATGATCTTACTATCCGGAATACCATTGGAGACACACTTCTATCATCCTGTGAAGTAGGAAATAACCTGAAGCTGGATACCGGTTTCATCTTCACCCTCAGTGGTTATGGCAACGATAGTTTATTGGTATCTAACCCCGCCATCGCAGCCATCAGTTCAACAAGCAGTTATTCAAAAGCTGGGTTAACGGAAGGCTTAGCCGCACCGGTAACGTGGTTGGTTCGCAAATACCTAACCCGGCTGTATATTATTTATTTCCGGTAGGAAAAACCGATAGTTTATATGCCCCCGTAAAACTGGCAAAAGCAGATGCTACTACCAATACCTGGACGGCCGAATACTGGTATGCCGCACCATTTGACCGCACTAATGTGTTTTACCCCCCTATTGATCATGTAAGCGAAGTGGAATATTGGGAAATAACCAGCAATAACCAGGGCTCTACAAACGACGATGCCATGCTTAGTTTATCCTGGCGCGGAAGAAGCCATGTAAGTGCAACTGCAGCGGTAAGGGACAGTTTACTGGTTGCCCAATACATTAACCGCCCTCCCTTTATATGGGATGTACCCGGCCTTTGGGCTCCTGGCAGGACCACTGGCGCCGACAGCCTTTTTGGTTATGTTACTGCAAATGGCAATACCAACAATTATTCTTTTGATGAGCGCAGGTTCACCTTAGGTACATTCAGTAAATTCAATGCGCTTCCTGTTAAACTGCTGTACTTTACTGCTATTGCCGATGGTAATAAAGTACGCCTGAACTGGGAAGCTGCCAACGAACAGGATACAAAAAAATATGAAATTGAAAGATCGTTTAATGCCACCAATTTCAGCAATATCGGATCGGTTAATTCCAGGCAAATGTCGCAATCGGCTTATATCGACTTTGATAACAACCCCGCCCTGGGCTGGAATTATTACCGCTTAAAGATCATTGAAAACTCAGGTAGCTTTACCTATTCACCTGTACGTCCGGTTAAATTCGAAAAAGGACTGGAGCAGGTGAAACTGTTCCCGGTTCCGGCAACAACCGTGTTGAACATACAATTGCCAACATCTTATGTAAATCAAACCACTTTGCAGTTGATTGGAATTGACGGCAAATTAATAGCATCATTGAAACCGGCGGCCAATATGGTTATATTGAATGTACAGCCTTTGGCAGCAGCCACTTATTTTATACTGATCACCAGGGCCGACGGCAGCAAAGAAGCCTACCGTTTCGTAAAACAGTAATAATAAATTTAAATGCTCGATATGAAAAAGACAATAATAAAAAATACAGCAGTTATCATTTTTAGCTTCATCAGTTTTGCAGCCCTCGCTCAAAAGAATGATCAAAAACCAAAAATTGATGAATCTTACAAGAATACTGAGCAGGATAAAACACAGGCACCAGCTGCGGCGCCACAGATCGTTGCCACGCCTAAAGCAATGACCATTGACGTGCAACCCAAACCCATTATACCAGGTGGAGAATTAATACCAATGGAAACCAGGCCGGTTCCTCCAATAGTTACAGCAATACAGGAACCCGTACACATGCAGCCTGTATCGTTACAGGGACCAGTAAAAGCCGGGCCTCCTCCGGTTGTTACAGATATGAATACTGCTCCACGGGTAATAACTTCGCCGGTACCGCAGAAATTGATATTGCCAAAGGAACAATAAGCTGTTTCATAAAATTGATTTAAAAAAAACTTCCCACCGGGGAGTTTTTTTTACTTCTTTTGTAAGCAGCTACCTGTTTGCGGTATTTTTTGAACAGCTTTTTACGTTTACTTTTACTTTGCAGGTATTGTAAATAATTTTATATGTAATTATTTGTAATGCCGTTAGTGGTTTTAACAAAAAATGCATAATTTAACATCCACTAATATCTCCCGCTAACAGAATCGAATACCTGCAAAAACTTTCCGTTATCCTCGCAACAACTATAGTTTTATTGTATAATTTTTATCAACCTGTTATGACTAAACATTTCCGCCTTGTGCTTGCTACAGCTATTGCAACCACTTTACACTTTACAGCCCACGCACAATCTTTAAGTGTTAACACAACCGGTGCGGTTGCCGATCCCAGTGCCATACTGGATGTAAGCAGTACCGCCAAGGGTATGCTGATACCCCGTATGGATAAAACGCAAAAAAATGCCATTGCTACACCGGCAAATGGTTTGCTGGTTTACCAAACCGGGCCCGATAGTATTGGTTTTCATTATTATGATTTACCCAATACACAATGGGTTTTTCTTAACCCCATTGCTGATGATACTACAGCCTGGAAAATTACCGGAAACAGCAATATAACTGCTTCGCATTTTTTAGGTACCCTTAATGATTCTGCCTTACGATTCAGGGTAAAAAATGTAACAGCTGGCATAATAGACAGTGCTTCCGGTAATACTGCATTAGGATTTAAAAGTTTAGCCAGCAATGTTAACAATAGCAAAAACAATGTAGCCATTGGCTTCCAATCGTCTTTTAATGGCGACTCAGTGTTTAGAACCACTGCTGTCGGACAGAATGCGCTTTTTTATAACAAAAACAACGACATGGTTGGTATTGGTTACAGAGCAGGTGCTTATAGCGGATACCCGGGATATACTTCCGCAGAGCATACATCACTTGGCACAGATGCAGGGTACAGCAACTTTGCAGGCAGTAAAATTACCGCAGTTGGTTATAGAGCATATTACAACTTTGATAGTATTGGAAATACGCTATGGGCCAATACTATTGCCCGAAACACAGCTATTGGCGATAGCAGTATGGCGCTTACTTATGGAGCATTCAATACCGCTGTTGGAACACAATCTTTAAGCCGTGCAAGAAATTCTACATACAATGTAGCAGTTGGTGACAGCTCAATGGGAGCAGCATTAGCCACAAATGGCAACGTTGCAGTAGGTTATAAATCGCTGAACAGTGAACAGGGCCAGGGCTGGAACACCGCTGTTGGTTATTACAGCCAGCGTGACTCATCTGTGAACACGTATTATAATACTTCCATTGGTGCATACAGCATGGAATTCAACCGCACCGGCGTTTACAATACCGGTTTGGGGTTAAGTGCGTTGCGTAATTCAGACAGTGCATCGTACAACACGGCTATTGGTGCGGATGCGATGTATAACCACAGAAAAAACGGATCAAATGTTGCCGTTGGGGCCTTTACCATGCGGGGCGACAGCTCGGGTTTCTGGAATACCGCAGTGGGTAGCGAAGCAATGGATGTACCAACACGCAATGCAACCGGTAATCTTAACACGGCGATCGGCTTCAGGGCCATGCGCAATAATGTATCCGGTTCCGAAAATACGGCAGTGGGTGTAGGGGCTTTGGAAGCTGATTCATCAGGTAACTACAATACTGCCGTGGGCCGCTATTCATCCTTTTTAAACAAACGTGGCGATTTTAATGTAAGCCTGGGATTCAGAGCTTCCAATAATGCTGATACCGCATCATTTACAACGGCTATTGGCGCTTATGCCGGAGCTAGAAATAAACAGGACAATAATGTTATCATTGGTTACGCTGCCGGCTATAATGCTGGCGTTGTCGGAGGCTATGATCCTAAAGAAATTACTTTCGTTGGTTTTGAAGCTGGCCGCGGAGCCTGGGCCAGTAATAAAAATACATCATTGGGCTTCCGGGCATTATACAATACGGATGCAGGTTTTGGTTTTATGATTACGTTAATGGCAGAAATACAGCCATTGGAGACAGTGCCATGGCATTCAGCATTGGCGGCTCTAATGTTGTTGTTGGTGCAGAAGCCTTGGCGAACACAGGTCTTGCTGGTACCTGGAATAATGTGGCTATTGGCGACAGTGCCATGGGTGCTGCCCAATCGAATGGCGGAATTTTATTTGATAACGTAGCTATTGGTTACAGATCATTAACCAGGGTAAAGAACCAGGGTAATATAGCTGTTGGTGCCTATGCAGGTAATGAACTGGCAAATACCGTATGGAATACTGCCATTGGTTATCATGCGCTGGAAACAGACACCACCGGCAGTGAAAATACCGTGATAGGCACCTCTGCCTTTAGGAATAACGCCAACGGAATAAGGAATGTTTCAGTGGGTATAAATACCGGTTTTTGGGTTACCAGTAGCAATAATACATATTTAGGCAGTTATGCAGGCCAGGGTGTAAGTGGTAAAAGCACCGGAGGATCTAACGTAGGCGTAGGTGATTATGCGTTGCAAAATATCAGGAGTGGGGCCCAAAACGTGGCCGTTGGCGAAGAGTGACAGCAAGCGGCAGCGAAGTGGTAGACCAACGTTCAGTAGCGCAGGATCAATGGAAAGTCATTTAAGAAATAACGATAATGTTGCCATAGGTTTTTGGGCGGGCCGAATCGACACGGCTCTGAGCAGTGTTTATATAGGCAGGGATGCCGGTTACAATAACCAAAAAGATTATACTGTTGCCATTGGATACCAGGCCTTGATTAATAATAGCAATAATGCCACGCTTGCTATACATGGCACAGCCAATACGGTTGTAGGTTCTAATTTCAAACAAGCGGGTCTTATAGTAACGATATTGGGCGTGAAAACTACGGGCCATTGGATGGTTATGAAGTTTGCTAAAATGTGGCAGAAGTAATACTGGTATGCAAACACGGCTATCGGATATAACGTAATCAATTCGTGTCTGCTAACAAGTTGCTTAACTTAGAAATGCAACTGCCATTGGTTCCAGTGCTTTTATGGCACAAAACAACAGCATGGTATTAGGAAGTATAAATGGCATTAACAGTGCCACAGCCACCACCAGCGTGGGTATCGGTGTTAATACACCCGGGTGCACGTTTACATGTAAGGCGCAATGGTGCAAGCGGAGGATCGTTCATAGGCAATCCATCTATGATCATTGAAGACAATACACAATCTTATGTGCAGTTATCAAACCCAACAAACAGTGAGAACGGAATACTATCTGGTAGTGCAATCAGCACCATACGCAGTGGTATTGTATTTGGCATTGACAGTGCTATATTTTTAAGAGCCGGTGGTAACGTTAACAGAATAATCGTTGATAATAATGGTTATGTTGGCGTTGGAACTACTGCCCCTAACCCGCTTACTCAATTTCATTTGTATGAACCGCTTTTAACAGATGTAAATTTAAGGGTAGCTAGTGTGAATGGCAGCTATGTGCCAGGCCTGGAACTTACCAAAGGTATTGGTGGTGCTGACTGGAAATTGTTTAACGGTACTGGCAACCTATTGACATTAGCAAGAGCTACTGATGATTTTGTTACAACGCCGCAAAATTATCAAATGTCAGGTGTTACTGCATACCGTCCACAGGACAATGTAAACTCATTGGGTTTATTAGCCCAAAGATGGACCACAGTTTATGCTACCACAGGTACTATCAATACCTCGGACAGAAGGGATAAAGAAAATATTACCGACCTCAATTATGGGTTAAAAGAAATCATGAAACTACGTCCGGTTAGTTTTACCTGGAAAGACAATCCACAATGGGGTAAAAAGATAGGCTTTATTGCACAGGAAGTACAACCCATATTAGGTGAAGTTGTACAGGTGGGCGAGCTTAAAAGCAAGAACCCATCTAAAGACGCTGACAATGATGTGGCAAAGAAAGAAACTGATAAACTGGGTATTTACTATTCTGATATTATTCCTGTTACGGTAAAAGCAATCCAGGAGCAACAGCAAACAATTCAATCCCAGCAAAAAGCCATTGACGAACTGAAAAAGAAAAATGAGCAGCTTGAAAAAGATGTGCAGCTGATAAAAGCAAAACTGGGTATCAATAATTAACCAATTGTAAAAACAAGTAAAATGAAAAATATGAAATCAATTATTATACTCGCTGTTTGCCTGGCTGCATCTGCCCTGCTAAAAGCACAACAGGTAGTAGAAGTAAAAGCAGAGATAGCCCCTGTTAGCGAAATAAAACCGCCGCTGCCTGCCGATGTGAATAAGATACAGGCTCCGCAAACCAATCAAACGGAAGCTGCAGCCGGTATAAAATCCGGAAAACCGGTACTATTACAGGAACCTGTAAATAACCCAAACAGCAGCCTTACACCTGAACAGCTAAAAACAGCTAACGGCACAGCTCAAAAACCTGTAATGGCAGTTCCTCCAGGCACCGAACAAAAATCTGCAAAGCCCAGGCCTGTAATAATAACGCCTCCTGTTGCGCAATGATCTTTTGCATAACGTAATTTATTTTTGCAACACTACAATCAGCTACCTGCTTATAAAGCTCTCTGTTTTCGGGGAGCTTTTTTTTGTTACCCAATTCATTTAATTTCGTTGTAAAATACCCATCATGATACAACGCTTTCAATCCCTCTGGTTATTACTGGCAGCAGCGGGTGCCTTTGCCGGTTTTAAATTTTCTTTTTATAGCGGCAATAAACCCGATGACACCCTGCTGCACGAACTGAATGCCAGTTCATCTTTTTTATTAATGATCAGCACCATTGCTGTTGGCGGCCTGGCATTCATCAGTATTTTTCTTTTCAAAAAAAGAACCTTACAGTTGCGGCTTTGTGTGTTGGGGATAGTACTGGAAGCACTGCTGATCTTTTTATATTACAGGGAAGTTAACAATTTTACACAGGGTACCTATTCCTTAACTGCCATCTTACAAATGGTGATCGTGCTGGCTTTTGTGCTGGCTGCCAGGGCAATAAATAAAGATGCCAGACTTTTGAAAGAAAGTGACCGGTTGCGGTAGTTAATCACCTGGTATGACAGTCTGCCCCGATTTTCTTCGGGGCCCCGTTTGACCAAATGGTTGGAAAACGGACAATTTAATATTTCAACCAGATCATAAGAATTGACTTTTTTTAGCTCCTGCTTTTCCCCAATAACTTTTAAACATCTGTGTGCTTAAAGATAGATCGCAGGTAAATTCATGGTCAGACGAGGGCGTCAGGCGGGCTATATTTTTATTATGTCATGGTGGTCTGACGAGGGCGTCAGGCGGGCAATATTTTTATTATGTCTTGGTCAGACGAGGGCGTCAGGCGGGCAATATTTTTATCATGTCGTGGTCAGACGAGGGCGTCAGGCGGGCAATATTTTTATCATGTCATGGTCAGACGAGGGCGTCAGGCGGGCAATATTTTTATCATGTCATGGTCAGATGAGGGCGTCAGACCATGACGTTAGCCCAGGAATTTACCTGTATAACTTTCCTTACATGTTGCCAGATCAACCGGCTTGCCGGCAAACACCAAATTTCCCCCGGCATCTCCTGCTTCGGGCCCCAGGTCAATTACCCAATCAGCACTTTTAATAACATCGGTATTGTGCTCAATCACCAAAATGGTATGGCCCTGATCGATCAATGCATTAAAAGAAGCCAGTAGTTTTTTTATGTCATGAAAATGAAGCCCGGTGGTAGGTTCATCAAAAATAAATAAAATGCTGCCCTGCGTTCTTCCTTTACCTAAAAAGGATGCCAGCTTTACCCGTTGTGCCTCACCACCCGATAACGTATCGGATGATTGTCCAAGTTTTACATAGCCCAACCCCACATCACTTAAAGGTTGAATTTTTCTGGCTACATCAGCACCCGCTTTATCAGCGCCATACGATGCATTAAAAAACTCTATGGCTTCATCAACACTCATCTCCAATACATCGTGAATACTTTTGTCTTTATATTTTACTTCCAGCACTTCTTCTTTAAAACGTTTACCATGGCATACATCGCAGGTCAGGTGTACATCGGCCAAAAACTGCATTTCAATGGTTTGTTCTCCTTCGCCCTTACAGGCATCACATCTGCCTCCATCAACATTGAACGAAAAATGTTTGGGTTGAAAACCGCGTATTTTACTCAACGGCTGTTTGCTGTACAGGTCCCTTATTTCGTCGTACGCCTTTATATACGTAACCGGGTTGCTGCGCGATGATTTGCCGATGGGGTTTTGATCTACCATTTCGATCTGCGCAATAAAATCAATATCGCCGGTTATTGATTTATGTAAACCGGCCTTCTCTATGAACTCGCCTTTTAATTTTTGTAAGCCAGGATATAAAATTTGCTTGACCAATGTGGTTTTACCGCTGCCACTTACGCCTGTTACCACGCAGAAAACCTGCAAAGGAAATTCTACGGTGAGGTTTTTTAAATTATTTTGCCTCGCCCCGTCCACTTTAATTGACCGGTTCCATTTGCGCACCTGTTTGGGTGGATCTATGGTCATCTGTCCTGATAAATATTTACCGGTAAGACTTTCGGGATTGCCGATAATTTCATCATAATCTCCTTCTGCCACCACTTCGCCGCCCTGATGGCTGGCCAGCGGCCCCATATCAATAATATGATCGGCCTCCCGCATCATCATTTCATCATGCTCAACCACCACAACGGTGTTTCCCAGATCACGTAATTCTTTTAACACCGTGATCAGCCGTTCAGTATCCCGGCTGTGTAAGCCAATGGAAGGCTCATCTAAAATATATAACGAGTTGGTTAAATTACTGCCCAGGCTGCGGGTTAACTGAATGCGCTGGCTTTCGCCTCCACTCAGCGAATTGGCCAACCGGTTTAAAGTAAGATACCCGAGCCCAACATCAAGCAAGGTTTTTATCCGGTGGTGAATTTCAATTAAAATTCGTTTTGCCACCTGCTGATCGTATGTACTCAGTTTTAATTTATCGAACCAGGTTTTCAGGTCTTTAACCGGCAGTTCGCAAAGCTGGCCAATATGCTTACCGCCTACATGCACATAAAGTGCTTCGTTACGCAGGCGGTAGCCTTTGCAGTCGGTACATAAGGTACGGCCCCGGTATCGGCTCAGTAAAACACGGTACTGCACTTTGTATAAATTCTGCTGCACCTCATCAAAGAAATCATTGATGCCGTTTACATGTTCATTGCCCTCCCACAGATCGGCCAATTGCTTATCTGTTAAATCAAAAATGGCTTTGTGTATCGGGAAATCGAATTTCTTTGCCGCTTTAATAAAATGCTCTTTCCATAAACCCAGCTTTTCTCCTTTCCAGGGTGCAACCGCACCTTCATACACACTCAGGCTTTTGTCGGGTATGATCAGGTCGGGATCAATACCGAGTATCTGCGAAAATCCTTCACAGGTTGGGCAGGCGCCAAAGGGGTTATTGAACGAAAATAAATTTGGTACGGGTTCTTCAAACAAAATGCCATCGGCTTCAAACTTATTGGAGTAATGGAGCAAACCGGTTTTATTGATCTCGAGATACATTTCGCCTTCGCCTTCGTAAAAAGCGGTGTTCACCGAATCGGATATGCGATGCAGGTCATCTTCTTCAAAGTGCTTAGCTACCAGTCTGTCGACTAAGAGAAAAGCCCCCCCACCCCCCAAAGGGGGGACCTTAGTGTCTGAGTTTTTGAAAAGTTTTTTGATTTCAGGGGCGTTCATTTCCAGCAGTTCTTCAATTCTAACTGCTTCCTGGTTAATATACAACCGCGAAAACCCTTTTTGCAGCAAAATATTCAGCTCCTCCTGTATATTTCGTTTGGCGTGCTGTTTAAATGTAACCAACAACATGATCTTGTCTCCTTCCGATGTGGATTGTATCGCTTTTACTACATCTGCTACATCATCCTTACGCACTTCTTTACCACTTACCGGCGACATGGTTTTACCGGCCCGGGCAAAAAGCAGCCGCAGGTAATCATAAATTTCCGTCATGCTGCCAACCGTACTGCGGGGTGTTCGGGTAATTACTTTTTGTTCGATGGCGATAGCCGGGCACAAGCCTTTAATATAATCTACATCGGGTTTATTCATGCGCTGCATGAACTGGCGGGCATAGGCACTTAAACTTTCGGCATACCGGCGCTGGCCTTCGGCAAAAAAGCGTATCAATGGTTAATGACGATTTTCCAGAACCTGAAACCCCGGTTACAACTATCAATTTATCCCTGGGTATGGTAACAGATATATTTTTTAGATTATGAACCCTTGCCCCCTTAATAAAGATATCTTTTGCCCCGTTAAAGCCGGCTTGGTGTTTTTTGCCTTTGTTATTGCTGTCGCCATGCTCAAAAATACTACATTAATTGTGCTGCCGGAAATATGTGAAATTATTCTTAAAACTAATAAAGACGAAAAAAGTTATAAAAACTATCGGTAGTTTTATTTTTTGGTATAAGTAATGCTTTTAATCCGGTATCGTAGTTTTACTAAGTAATAAAACTTTAAAGATTAGGCATAAGTACTCATACTAAATTAATTTCTTCATTCTATTTTTACAGTCCAATATCCAAAAAATGAAAAGCCGTTAAAGCCTATCTAAAAGACTTCTACGTATTTTTTCACCTTTTGGACCTGTTACTAAATATCCTAACAATCTAAAACTGTAGAAGTTTATGAAACACCTGAATGCACTTACCGACCAGCAGCTTATCCATTTATATATGGATGGCGATGCTAATGCCCTTGCAACCATTATTACGCGCTACAAGGACAAAATTTACACTTCCATTTATTTATTGGTTAAAGACCGGTACCTGAGCGAGGATATTTTTCAGGACGTTTTTATCCGTATCATCGACACCCTGAAAGGTGGCCGGTATACCGATGAAGGCAAGTTTTTACCCTGGGCCATGCGTATTGCCCATAATATGTGTGTAGATCATTTTAGAAAAGTGAAGCGCACCCCAACCATTAAAACCAGCGACGACCGTGATATTTTTGAAGTATTGAACTTCTCAGAACCCGGTGCCGATCAAAAGATCATGAATGGCCAAAGCCAGGATAAGGTTAGAAAAATGGTTGACCTGTTACCGGAAGACCAGCGTGAAGTGATCATTTTACGCCATTATGCTGATCTGAGTTTTAAAGAGATCGCCGATTTAACCAGCTGCAGCATCAATACTGCCCTGGGCCGCATGCGTTATGGTTTAATAAACCTGCGCAAAATGATGACCGAAAAACAAATTGCATTATAAATGTGTATAGCCTTCGATGGAAGGTAAAATCTGTAACTCCCAAACACGATCAAAAAAACCTCCGTTTTATACGGAGGTTTTTCTATTTACAAGTAATCGAATTCTGTTATTTCTTGGCTTTTTCAAAAGCATCCAGGCCGCATAAGAGCCAGTCTTTATATTCTTTGATGTTTGGGGTATAGCCCACCGGGTGATTGAGCAAAATTTCGTCGCCATTTAAAATGGCGTACAAAGGCTGGGCATTGTTTTTAAAGTTTTCGGTTTCAAATGTTGCCCATTTATCGCCTATGCTGATAATTTCCTTTTCGGTGCCTTCTTTGGTAGTATACGTAAACTGCTTTGCTGCCGGTAACTTTTGTTTATCATCAACATACAGCGAAACCAATATGTATTTCTCTGTCATGATACGCTTTACTTCTTCGTTGGTCCAAACATTCTCTTCCATACGGCGGCAGTTTACGCAGGCATAGCCCGTAAAATCGATCAGTATGGGTTTATTTTCGGCTTTGGATCTCTGTAACGCCAGTTCATAATCTTTTACCGGTTCAAAATTTTGCAATTAAACGGATCCTGGTAAAGACTATAACAAAGCGGCGGGGGAAAACCGCTGATCAAACTAAGATTCGCATATTTTGTGTTGGTGACGCCCGGTATTAAATAGATGGTGAATGCCGCAAAAACAAGTGCGAGCGCTATCCTGCCCTTACTTAGTTTTTTGACCGGACTATCATGGGGAAATTTAATTTTACCCAGAAGGTACAACGTAACACCTATACCGGTTAAGATCCAAATACCTATAAACACTTCTCTTTTCAACAGGCCCCAATGCATCACCAGATCGGCATTGGATAAAAATTTGATGGCCAGGGCTACTTCCACAAAACCCAATACCACTTTTACCGAATTGAGCCACCCGCCCGATTTGGGCAGAGAATTCAACCAATTGGGAAACAGGGCAAATAACGCAAAGGGAAGTGCCAATGCCAGTCCGAAGCCACCCATGCCCACCGTTAGCTGAACAGCACCGCCCGTTAAAGAGCCTACCAATAAGGATCCTAAAATGGGACCTGTGCAGGAAAAGGAAACGATGGCCAGTGTTAACGCCATAAAAAATATGCCGAGCACATTTCCGGTACCTGCCTTGGAATCGGCCCTGCCCGAAAAACTGCTGGGTAAGGTAATTTCGAAAAGGCCGAAAAACGACAGGGCAAAAATGATAAATACGGCAAAAAAGATAATATTCAGCCAGGGGTTGGTTGATACAGAGTTCAATATTTCGGGACTCGCACTATCCAAAAAATAGAATGGTACACTCAACAGAACATAAATCAAAAAGATAAAAAAGCCATAGAGTGCTGCGTTAAAAACGCCTTTCTTTTTGTTGGTCGCTTTTTTCGTAAAAAAAGTAACCGTTAACGGAATCATGGGGAACACACAGGGCGTTATTAAGGCCACCAGGCCGCCTAAAAAACCAAGCAGAAAGATCGTTAACAAGCCACCCGAATCTGATTCTTCGGTACTGATACCGGTACCTCCGCAATCGTTCACCGGTTTCTTTAAATCGATGGTGGGTACCCATATCCGGTTAGCCGAAGCCATATCAACGCCCCCTTCCATCACAATATCAATTTTTCTTTCCTGCGGAATAAATTCCTCGCTATTGGCAGTATTGTAGATGAGTACGGCTTTTAATTTGGCGGGAACGGCACCCGACAAACTGATTGCCTGTACAATTTCAAGATGTTGCACAGCAACCTCGGTACTCAGGTCAAATATTTTGTCGCCAATCGTTTTTATATTACCGGTTATTTGTTGAGCGCCCTTTTTTTGTATGGCATTATCAGAGAATACGATCTTAACGCCTTCCAAACTCACCGCTTCGTTGGGCTTGGTATATACCTGCCATCCCGAACTGATCGTTCCTGTAAACCTGAGCTCATATTGACCTTCGGCAACTTTTTTCCGGTTGCCTGCCATTGTACAACTTCTGAATCCTGTGCAAGGCCGGTAAACTGAAAAAACAAAAAAACAGCTGTAAACAATAACACAATCTTCGTAAAACGCATAATATACTATTTAAAAAAAATCCCGATCGATGAATCGGGAAATAGGTTAAAGCAGTTAAATTATTTTCCGCCTACTTTAATGCTAAACGGAATATCCCTTGGAGGCAAACACTGCCGGTCGTTGCAAACCATAAAAGTTACGGTTCCTTTTACCACCGTGGCAACCGAAGACCTCAATTTTATCTTTTGTACAAAGTCAACTTTTTTTGCATAATATTTTAATACTGAATTAAAGTTCTTATCGTACGACTTTTCCATTTTACCCAGTTCTTTCACTTTACCATCAAAACTGATCAGCGGGTTAGCGGTAAAGGCAAAGGTTGTTGGCTCGGGGCCCTCACCGGCATCCTGCGCATACATATGCCAGTTGCCATCAATGGTGGCGGTGATATGCAACTCATAGGTTTTATCGGCTATTTTTTGGGCTGTATAGGTCCAGGTTACCGGGTTATTGATCTGTGCCTGCACAAAACCGGCAAACAGCAGTAAGAAAGTTCCTGTAATGATCTTCTTCAAGTATAAATTGTTCATATGCAAATCTACGAATTTATACACGGTATGGTTGTTGGCTTAACGACCGCTTAACCCTAAATATTGTTAATTAATTCCAAACAAATGATTAAAAACATTTTTACCATCAAGATTATCTAATGCTGTGCTGCACGCTCTTTCGGGGTGCGGCATCATACCAAATACATTTCTTTCTTTATTACAGATACCCGCAATATTGTGGATGGCTCCGTTTGGATTAGCTGCTTCCACCACATGACCATTTTCGTCGCAATACCGGTATATGATCTGCCTGTGCATCTCCAACTCCTTCAACGTGGTTTCATTGGCAAAAAACCGCCCTTCGCCGTGGGCAACAGGTATCTTCAGGGGTTTGCTCCCTTCTGACGCGCCATCTTTCATAAAAATATTTTTACAAACAAACTGTTGCTGGCTGTTGCGCAGCAACACGCCCGGCAACAAACCGCTTTCGCATAAAATTTGAAACCCATTACAAACACCTAAAACTTTTCCGCCTTTATTGGCAAATTCGATCACGGATTGCATCATGGGGCTAAAACGGGCAATCGCGCCGCAACGCAGGTAATCGCCGTAGCTGAACCCGCCGGGCAGTACGATGCAATCTTCGGTACCGAACATGCTCAGGTCCCTGTCTTTGTGCCAAAGCTGAATAACCTCCTGGTTTAAATCGATTTGAAGGGCTTCAATCATGTCCCGGTCGCAATTACTGCCGGGGAAAACTACTACACCAAATTTCATGCGTCTTTTTTTATTGTTGAAGTTGTTTGTTCAATAATTAATTTTTCGAATGCCGGGCCAACTCACCCGCTAATCATGCGTACGGCAAAGGTACAATTAGCTGGTCAATTTTCAGACCAGGTAACTAACCGCCAAAATAAAAGCCACCAGTACCCAGTGTAACAGCGCAGGGAACCATCTTTTAGCCGGGTACAGAAATGCCGCTGCCATAAACAACGACAGGGGAACCGCACAAAGAATCCAGTATTCAAACGTATGGGTTGCATTTATAAAAGGAACAAAAAGGGCAATGACGAGATACAAAAAGTAAGGCTCCAGCTTTTCCGCGACTGTATCAGTTGCCGGCGGAAATTTTGTTGTATAAAATAAATACCAATGGCCGAGCCGGTGAACACAGCGATTATAGAGGCATAAGCCCACTGCGATTGATCAAAAACCGGGAAGGTTACGGCGAAACCCGGAAACGAGTAGCCTTTCCATTTATCCGTTAAAAATACCAGGGACAGCAAGAAATAGTAAGGGGTGATGATCCCCAACAACGCCATCAGCCACTCTGCCAGTTTAAACGGCCTGGTGATCGCCAATCCAAAAATGATCAGCGCGGCGAATGCCAGCGACGGGAAATAAAAAAAAGTGCAGATGCCGATCGCCATCCCCATATTAAATAAAGCCGCTTTGGGTTTTTGGTTACTATACAGCCGGCTCATTTTTGACCAAACCCAGATCAACAGGCTGGTGATGATGAGCGGAGACGACAGCACATTCCACTCAGAAAAAGGGATGTAATGAGCAGGTAACTCATCCCGGTAAGGTAATGCGATCGCTGCATGATACGCAGGTCGTTAGCCAGTTTATTAAAATAAATAGCCTGGGCGAACAATAGAAAAAAAGTGATCAGTGGGTAGATTACGGGTAAATCAACCCCCAGGGGTTGCAACAATTTTAGCAATGCTTTGTACAAAAAACCATCAATTTGCTGGGGTACCGGAATTTTCGGATGTAAGAAAATGGGCAGTTTCAGCAATAAACCATACAATAACAGTAAAAAATTATTGTACGAATTATTGGCCTTAAATATTCGCGTCACCTATAAATGATTGTAAATGAAAAATTATTTTATCCGGCAAAAATGAGCAATTATTATTACCTGGAGAAAACTGTTTATCATCATGCCCGGCAGAAAAATATTCATTAAAAATCGATCCTGGCAAAGCATATATTGTTTCGATAACTACAAGGTATGATAATTTGGCCGGCTCCGGTTTGTTTACCCAAACTTGGCATAAACTCGTAACCTTTTTATCGGTTTTTAAAGTGGGGTATCGATTTACCATACCGCTTGCCGAAATACCCTGGTTGGTCACTACCTGGTACCTCCGGTCGTTATTGAATAAAAAATGTATTTCACTGCCGGATATCATGGTTGAAAACGACATGAAGTTTTCTTCCTCATCATCGAACTGGCTTTTGTGCAGTACCCTGCTCCATTCCAGCTGACCGGTTTTACTCATACTTAACACCAGGATATTATCGAAATAATACCGGGTGCTTTGATTCCGGTAGCTGTTTAAGGGCCGGTAGTAACCGGTATAAGGATTATAATAGTATCCACCCGAAGAAAGTGAATAGGGATTATACAGGTAATCGTACCGGTTAAAATTATTAATGCCGCGGTTTTCGCTGGTATAATCTTCGGCAGCCAGGATAAACCCGCCATCACCTTTAACGATAATCTGCCTTATAAAAAAATTATCCATAGCAAAACGGAGCATCCCATCCGACCTGGCTTCATAGCGCAGCGAATCGTATATTTCGGTAAACTGCGAAACAAGCGGCTTTTCGGCAGGGTTATCCCATATCCAGGTAAATAAGCCCTCGATACTGCCCCGGTTCTTTTTATAATAAAAGGTATTGATTATATACCGGTTGTTTCGGTTGTCTATTTTAAGTTTTACCTCGTCTATATAATTTTCTTTCAGATCGATCTCCCGGAAGTTAAATGAATCGCGCAGCGGATCTTTCTGAACAGGCCCAGTCCATTACTGTTATCGCGGTTACCCGATTGCCTGGCATGGGTAAACACAAAACTGCCGTCATTGCCCATCTGAAAATTATCATAGTTCTCTTTTCGCTCGATATAATCAGCCACATAGCGGCCTTCCGTGACCTTATTCATGTCCTTATCAAAAAGCATCGTTTTCATATCGAACTTTTGCTGCCGGGTTTGCACTTTAAAGATCATGATCCGCTGCCGGTCTTCGCTGTAAATGGTACTGTAAATTTTATTATCGCTCATCACCGGAATCCGGGTGGTATCCAGTTCTACCGGCTCGGCCATTTTTTTTGCATCGGCATCCATTTTAACCGTCATACAATGCAGGATATTTCCCTTTTGGTATTGATAGATCATAAAGAAATGATCGGGGTAAGCTATAAAGTCGATATTGTATGTGCGTTCGGGTATAAAATCAAGCTTTACAGTGGCTACCGTATTCATATCCTTATCAAAAATATTGATCTTGTGACGGGTGCGGATATTTTTATATACCAGGATATTGTCATTGAACTTTCCAATGATGTCAAAATTGATATTTCGGTTATCTTCCGCTTCAAAATCAGAAATAGCAACCCGTTGCGCCATGGCATTCAATGGCAACAGCCAAATCAACATAAAAAGAATCGATACTTTTGGTACATAAACGAAAGCCTTTTGTTTTAAAATTACGATTTAAAATCATTGCCTGCACAATACACTGAACAAGATGAACTAAATTTTGTTTTTACATAAATAATTTTAACTTTTTATACTATGGAAACAGTCTTGATCACGGGTGGAACGGGCATGGTGGGCACCCGGTTAACAAATGTACTGCTGGCCAGGGGATATAAAGTAATTGTACTGAGCAGGAGCCATCTCAAAAAAACAGGTCATAAAAATTTAAGCTATGCGCTTTGGGATGTAAAAAAAAGGGAAATTGATATGGCGGCCGTTGGGGCAGCCGATCATCTTATTCACCTGGCGGGGGCCGGTGTGGTTGATAAAAAATGGACCCCGGCCTATAAAAAGGAGATCATGGAAAGCCGTACCGAAAGCGCCCGCCTGCTGATCGATGCCTTAAAAAAAAATAACGATCATCATCCCAACAAAATAAAAACAGTGGTTAGTGCCAGTGCCATAGGCTGGTATGGAGCAGATAAGGATCCCGTAAAATCATTCAACGAAACCGACGAATCCAGCCCCGATTTTCTGGGAACTACCTGTAAACTATGGGAAAAAAGTATGGAGCCGGTAACCTGGCTGGGTAAGCGGTTGGTTACATTGCGTATCGGTATTGTATTGAGCAATGACGGAGGTGCCCTGGCCGAATTCAAGAAACCGCTTCGTTTTGGATTGGCAACTATTTTAGGCACCGGCAAGCAAATCATCAGCTGGATACATATTGACGACCTGTGCAACCTGTTTATTGCCGCCATTGAAAATGAAAAAATGCAGGGCGTTTATAATGCGGTAGCACCGCAACCGGTTAGCAACAAAACATTGATGTTAACATTGGCAAAAATGATGCATGGGAAATTTTATATCCCCATACCCGTTCCGGCATTTGTTTTAAAACTCATGATGGGCCAACGGAGTATTGAAGTGCTGAAGAGTACCAGGGTTAGTGCAGAAAAGATAACGGCCACGGGTTTTACATTTGTGTATGAAACCATTGATGCCGCATTGGCCAATCTGGTAAAAAAATAAACTACAGATCTGATTTTAATATCCTGTTTCGGCTCCACAAATAAAACACGATAACATATACCAGGGCAAATGCCAACACAAGCATGTTATAATCTGTTGGTAAAACCGATTTTGCCATTCCCTGGAACTGCTCAAATGGCGAAGTGAGCAACCCGTCGGATGCGTTCATGGGTAAATAATTACCAATATTTCCCAGGTCGAGGTTACTGTCTTTTTTCAGTTTAATAGCCAAAAAGAATAACAGGAGCGAAACGCCGTTTTCGAAAATGGTATAGATGAAGAACAGCGCAATGGCCACGCCCGACTTTTTAACGAGTATTGAAATCAAAATGGCAACCAGGTTATAGGTTAACGCTTTTAAAAAAAAGTAACCCACATTCGCGAAGCCATTTACTGAAAAAGCCGTGCCCGAGAACGCACCAAAAAGCAAAGCCGTTAACACGATCACCAGGGTACTGGCGAGCGCAAAAACCAGGGCCAGACCAAGTTTTACTTTTAAAAATTCAAAACGACTCCAGCCATCAATTATATTCTGCCGGTGTGTTTTGTAACTGTATTCGTTTGAGATCAGGATCACCATCAATAAGGCCGGCAGCATTAAAAAATAACCGCCGTAATAGCTCACGGTTTTCCAAACGGCATCAAAATCGAAAGGGGAGCCCGAAAATAATAATTGAGATCCTTCTACTTTGTCAATAACATTCTTCTTAAAGGCATACACAATATAATTGGTGGTAAGCACCCCCAGGGCGAAAAACGATGATAATAAAATAAAACCGGTATAACTTTTTATTTTAAGCCACTCAATTTTTAACAGGTTGATCATTTTTAAAAAATATAATGGTAAATAATTTTATTTGTCGCTTTGGTTTCCGGTAATTTCCAGGAACCTGGTTTCCAGTGACTTTCTTTTTACGTTCAGTTTATTGAGCACGATCCCTTTTTCAAAACAAAAACGATTGAGTAATTCACCGGTTATTTTTTCCGTGCAAACAAGCTGCAACTCATTTTCGGCTTCCGTTATCGAGCTAACGCCATCCATTTTCTGTAAAATATTTTTTAGTGCCTGGTTATCTGCCGCACCAACCTCAATCGAAATCCGGGTTATTGTTTCTGCGCCTGTGGTACCCATGAGTTCGGCAACGGGACCCACGGTTTTCAGCACACCTTTCTGGATGATGGCAACATGGGTGCACACTTTTTCCACTTCATCCAGGATATGGCTCGCCATGATGATGGTTTTACCGCTTTTGTATAAGGATTTGATCAATTCCCTGATCTCGGCAATGCCAGCCGGATCGAGTCCATTGGTTGGTTCGTCAAAAACCAGGATATCGGGGTCGCCAAGCAAAGCTGAGGCAATGGCCAGGCGTTGTTTCATACCCAGTGAATAGGTATTGAATTTTGAATCCTTACGTTCATACAGGTTTACTATTTTCAATACTTTGTCAATGTCGGCTTCTCCCCTGCCTTTGATCTTAGCGGCGATCTGCAGGTTTTTTTCGGCACTGAGATAATGGTAAAAATTGGGTGTTTCGAGCAGGGTTCCGATCCTTTTGCGCAGATCATTTGCCGCCATTCCCTCGCCGGCCCAGGTATAGGTTCCGCCCGAAGATTTGATGACATCCATCACGATTCCCAATAACGTCGTTTTACCACTACCGTTGGGTCCCAGAATGCCAAAAACGGTCTTTGCCGGCACGGTAAAGCTTACATTATCCAATGCCTTTACCGTTCGATAATTTTTAGTGAGGTTATTAATGCTTAAAATGGCCATAAATCAAGGTATATAGCTATGAAGATAATTTAATTTTGTTAATCCGTATCGGGCAAATGTTTTTCGTGCCATACCGACGAAAAGCCACCGATCAGGGCAAATCCATTACTGTTGAAACGAAGCTGGTTCAGCTGCAGGTCATCAATGTCTTTTTGCAAAACTTTTCGGGTAAACGGGTTTACGGTTCCTCCCTTTTCGCCGGCAGCTACCTCGGGGTAATATTGATAGGGCGGATCAACCAGGGTACCCCTGGGATACATAATACCCGGTACGCCCTCCCCTCTTATATCCAGGTTTTGCGGATGATCGAGGCCGATGGTATGGCCAAACTCATGTGCTGCTGTTGTGGAATTATGTAAGAGATTATCAAGTTTAAAATAGCCGGTGTTGGAATTGATACCATCAACAAAGGAAATATTACCATGCGCAAACTCTTCGATACGGAAGTAATTATTGCGTGGATTAGTATTGTCGAAAACAGTTTGCGGAACCAGGAGTGGCAAAAACCTTCCCTGAATGTCAAACTTTACCTGGTATTTTTTCTTTGAAAACCAGCCTTCGCTTATGGAAATGCTCGCTTCTGCTTCGTTCCAAAAACTTTCGATGTCTTTGGCGATCTGTAAACCCAGGTCATCATTGGCCGCGTCGCCGTAAATGTTAATGACGGCATGAATAAGGAGTAAACCATTGTTGGGTTGGAGTTCGGCTTCGCCCATATTTTTAATTAGTTGCTAATAATAATTGCCTGGTGAAACGTCAACCTGGTCCCATGTCATCTTGGTCGGACCAGGTGCTAATTCCTCAACGGTTTTCCGGTTTTCAAAATGCTTTGAATCCTTTCCAGCGTTTTTTTCTCGCCGGTTAAACTCAGGAATGCCTCCCTTTCCAGATCGAGTAAATATTGTTCGCTTACGAGGGTGGGTTCGCTGAGGTCGCCACCACACATTACATAAGCCAGTTTTTTACCTACTGTAACATCGTGGTCGGTTGCATATTTACCACGCCACATTCCATTGATACCGGCATGCATGGCGCCCAGCATCGAGCGGCCCAATACTTTTATATCGGTACGCTGCACCGGCATTACATATCCATCGTCATATAATTCAATAACGGCCTGTTTGGCTTCGGCTATTCTGCGGCCCGGGTTCAGGCATACACTGTCCTGCCCGTGCCTGTATACACCCATCTCAAAAGCTTCGTGAGCCGAAGTGGCTACTTTAGCCGTGGCGATGGATAAGAAACGGTTCTGTAAAGGAATCGTTTCCGGCTCACCGTTATGTACTTCGTCGGCCGCACGCAAAACAAATTCTTTGGTTCCGCCACCGCCGGGAATAACACCAATACCCACTTCCACCAGGCCGGTATAGGTTTCTGCTGCTGCAATAACCTTATCGGCGTGCAAACTCATTTCGCATCCGCCACCCAATGCCAAACCATGAGGGGCCAGTACAACCGGAATGCCCGAATAGCGTACCCGCATCATCGTATTTTGAAACTGGCGGATGGCCATATCAATTTCATCATAATCCTGCTCAATGGCCATCATAAAGATCATGGCCACATTGGCGCCGGCACTAAAATTGGCGCCTTCGTTGGCTATCACCAGGCCTTTATATTTTCCTTCGGCGAGGGTGATTGAGCGTTGAATGCCTTCCAATACTTCGCCGCCAATACTTCCCATTTTGGTGTACCACTCCAGTCCCAGCACCCCGTCGCCCAGGTGATAGGTGCGACAGGCCGAATTTTTCCACACGGTTTCATTTTCGAAATTCTTCATTACGATAAAGGCATCAGCCCCGGGCATCAGTTTATAGGATTTGCTGCTTACATCATAGTATAAACGCTTTCCGTTTTCCACCTTATAAAACGAGCCGGCGCCGCCGGCGATCATCTCGTCAACCCAGGGCGCCACCGGGTGTCCGGCTGCCTTCATGGCTTCGGTTGTTTTTGCCACGCCCAGCACATCCCAGCTTTCAAATGCCCCGATCTCCCAACCAAAGCCGGCCATCATACCATCATCCACACGGTATAATTCATCGGTAATTTCGGGAATACGATGAGAGATATAAGAGAACAGGTTATAATGAAACAGGCGGTAAAATTCCCCGGCCTTATCGGTACCGGCGCAAAGCATTTTGATCCTCGTTTTCAGATCTTCAACAGGCTTGGCCGCATCCAGCGTGGCAAATTTGGGTTTTTGTCTGGGCCCGTATTCCATCGTTTTTAAATTCAGCGTGAGTATCTCCTTTTCGCCGGTTGCTGATTTTGTTTTTTTGAAAAACCCCTGCCCGGTTTTATCTCCCAGCCAGTTATTCTCCACCATCTTATTCAACCAGGCCGGAATATTAAACTGTTCCCGCGCTTCATCGTTGGGGCAATTATCATAAACACCCTTTGCCACTTTTACCAGGGTGTCGATTCCCACCACATCTGCCGTGCGGAAAGTTGCTGATTTAGGACGGCCAACAACCGGACCGGTTAAGGCATCAATTTCGTCCACGGTTAGATCCAGTTTCGCCATGGCATTCATGATGGCCATCATACCAAATACGCCAACGCGGTTAGCAATAAATGCCGGTGTATCCTTGCAGAGCACGGTTGTTTTGCCAAGCGTAACGTCGCCATAATGCATCAGGAAATCAACAATTTCGGGATCGGTATGTGGCGTTGGAATTATTTCGAGCAGACGTAAATACCTGGGTGGATTAAAAAAGTGGGTACCACAGAAATGTTTTTTGAAATCATCGCTCCTGCCTTCGGTCATCATGTGGATGGGGATACCCGAGGTGTTAGACGTGATCAGGGTGCCAGGCTTGCGGTATTTTTCCACATCGGTAAAAACCAGTTGTTTGATATCCAGTCTTTCTACAACCACTTCAATCACCCAATCACAATCAGCTATATCTTTCATGTTGTCGGTGAAGTTTCCGGTTGTGATCCGCTTCACCACATCTTTTGTATACACCGGCGACGGGTTCGATTTTATGGCCGCCGTTAAAGCATCATTCACGATTTTATTCCGGGCCGCCGGCCTGGCATCTTCGGGTAAATCTTTGGGCAGTATATCCAGCAACAATACTTTCAGCCCTACGCCTGCAAAATGACAGGCAATCCGGCTTCCCATTACACCACTTCCCAAAACGGCTACTTTTTTTATTATTCTCTTTGACATGATAAAAATTAGTTAGTTAAACAACTATTTACAAAACCGAAATTAAGACATTTGCGTTTACCCTAAAAATAAAAACAGAAATACAGCAGGGCTATGGTTTTAAAATGATATGGATAGATTTATTACCCGATATGTTGGCTTTAAAAACCTGGTTTACCAGGCTGAACGGATCATTTTCTATCCAGGTTAACACCGGGTAATCGGGGAAATAATGACTCAGAAAATCCATTTGAAAATAATATCCTGAGAGTGCGTTAACCCTTGTTGATCTGATGGACCGGCCAACAGAATCGGCCCAATACAGCAACGCAGCATCGTTGATCCGATACGGATTAAACATCGGTACGTAACAGGAAGTATAGAATCCGCTGTCGCTGAAAGCTGTTAATACTGATGCCTGTTGCGATTCGACGAGTATTTTTTGATGCAGGTTGAATTTTGTGCGCAGTTGTATCAAGCTGTGCAGCGCCGAATCGGCAACCGTGTTGTTTAAATTTTTTATATCGAGCCAGATTGCAGCAGTTAATTTCTTCTGTTGATAAATCTCCAACAGGCTTTCCAGGTTAAGGCCGGTGGAATTATTCTGATCATGATGCACATCAAAATGATTATCCTCAGCGTCGAAATAAACATCCGTTTCAAATCCGCCGGCGGTCAACGGCAATGCCTGCAAACCTGTTTTTGTATTGATCCCCTTTTTCCAGTCTTTACTGCTATTATCCAATACCGCTTTACTAAGCGGCTTGCCTGCGTAAGCGCTGTTCGCCGGATATTTTTTTGGAAATAACACCCGGGTTTGCCCTTTATGCTGCAGCACATCTACCAGCAGGTACAACCCGATGATACAGGCCATTAGCTTATATTTGTTATTTACTATCCAATGCAGCATGAATTCGCCGGTTTTATGAAATGTACAGCTTTACCATTTAACGGAAAGACAATTTGGCAAAATAACAAAGCTTTTTTTTGGTTCCTGCTGAGCCTGTTATTAATTTATGCCGTTTTAAAAATAATATTTTATCAGTACAACCGCTCTTTATTATTTCCTGATCAGACAGATGCGGAAGTGTTTACATTGATGAGATGGTCGTTGGCAGTGGATCTATTAACGTTATTAGGGATCAATTCTTTCCTCTTGTTTGCCCTTACCCTGGGCCGGCTGGTTAACCCAAAAATATCGGCCTGGGTTATTATCCCGGCTTTTGTTTTAATAAACAGCTTTTCCATAATCCTCAACCTGGCAGATATTTTTTACTTTCGGTTTCATTTTCAAAGGGCCAATGCCGACCTGTTGTATGTTATCGGCCACCCGGCAGACCGGTTGCAGCAACTGAATTTTTTTATCATCGTGCTTATCGTGATCGGCATCGCAGCCATTATTTACCTGGTTTGGCTTTTGCACCGGAAATTTTTCAAAAACTTTTTACAGGGGCAGCACGCCGGTTTATGTACTGCCCTGTTGTTGATTATATTAGGACTACCCTTTGCTTTTAAAAAACATTTCACAAAATACGGAGTACCCACTTATCCCATGCTGTCAATAAACAGCAGCCAGCTGGCAGTTGTTCAAAATTCGTTTCACACTTTTATTTATTCTGTTTTTCGGACCGACGGAGGCATACCGAAGCAGGATTACCTCAGCCCGGCAGCCTGCGATTCCCTGATGCCCATCAGAAAAAAACTGACTGTTCAAACCGGCGTCACCCAAAAAAATATCGTGCTGTTCATCATGGAAAGTGTACCCTATGATTTTTTCGACAGCAGCAGTGCCTATAAAATAGCCATGCCTTTTTTTGATTCCATCATAAGCAAAAGCAGTTTCTTTAGTAATGCTTTCAGCTTTGCGCATGAATCCAATAAGGGCATCACCGCTATCCTGGCGGGCACACCTACGATCACGGAAATGCCGGTATACCATTCACCATACATTAATATGCCGGTTACGCCGATCGGCACGGTACTTAAAAAACTGAACTACCGGTCTATTTTTTGTATTGGCGACGAGTACGACAATTTTGGGTTTGCCAAGTGCATGAACTGGCTTGGCTTTGATAAATACTACAGCAAGGAAGACATTCCGGGCTACAAAAAATTACCGGCCCACCCCATGGGTTTACAGGATGAATATACCCTTGATTTTTTTCGGAAAAAGATCGATGAACAACAAACGCCTTTCCTGGCGGTGCATTACAATATCTCCACGCATTACCCCTACAGCTTGCCGGCATCATTTACATCATATCTTCCCGAAAACTACACGGCTCCTATGAATAGTATGCGCTATTACGATCACAGCCTGCAACAATTTTTTAAAGCTGCCCAAAAAGAACCCTGGTTTAACAATACCCTGTTTATTTTTTGTTCGGATCATTGGTTGGTGCCCGACGACAAAAACATTCAATTTAATGCCATCAGCGGGTTTCGAATTCCAATAATTCTCTATGATGTGGCAACAGGTAAACCGGAAAATATCAACGCAATGGTTAGCCAGTTCGATATCATGGGCACCATATTGGCGGCTGCGGGTTATCGCGACAGTATCATCAGCTATGGCGGCAATTTACAGGATCTGCATACGATAAGCCCTTTTGTTTATGCCAGGCCAAACAGCACGCTGTACCAGGTTGCCGACAGCAATTTTGTACTGGGGTATAATATCATCACTAACAAGGCCGAATACCTGTATAACTATAAACAAGATATTCATTTACAGCATAACCTCGTTGCCCATATGCAGGAAGCTGCAACATTGAATTCGCTGACCCTGCAGGTGCAGGCTTTTGTACAAAAAGCTGCCTATCAGTATCGGAGCAACGCTTTTAAGTAATAAAAAGACCGGCTCTGGAAGCCGGTCTTTTTATTACTTGATCATTTTTTTAGTTGGTAAAAAACTCAATCAAATTACTGTTGATATATCCTTTTTTACCCACGTTAGCATTTTGTTCACCACCGATCTTGGATTTAACTGATGGTTCGGTTACCAATATATATTCGCCGCCTTTCATTACTTTAATGCTTTGGTATTTAGGTTCCACGATGTTTTGATTTAAGAAGCAAAACCCCTTTAAGGCATTGTCGCCGGTTAATATAAATCCACCATTCCCGTCATAAACGATGTTCGTATACATGGGCGCGGCTACAATTTTATATTTCGAACTCTTTAATCCGGTTTTACCATCCTTGGTAAATATGATAAAGTTATTCCCGCCTGATGCCGATACAGTTTTCAAACTGGTGTTTTCAATCGGCATATACAACGACCCATTCCCAAATGTCATGCCTTTTAATCCGTCTTTCTCAACGATCAGGTAAGGCATGATGCCCATATTAACTTTTTCAATTTTCGAATATTCGAAAGGCACGATGATGTCGTACGTTTTGTTGAAAACACCATATTTATCGCCTCTCATGGCAATATAATAACTGTCTTCGGCACCCGGCATTTTATAGTCATCCTCAATTTTGTCGAACAGATCAGTTTTTATCACCGTGCTGTAATTAGACTTAAGCGTAACCGTATTGGCTTTATTAATTTCATCGGCGTTACCAACGGCAATGGCCGGACATTTGGGTAGTGTGGTGCCCTTATTGTCGATACATATCTCAGCCCCATTGGCTTTTACCGTAGCACCGGCAAACAACACTGTTCGCTGATTAGTAACTTCCCCAGCGGCATTTTTTGCGCCTTTTTCAGAAAAAAAACCAAAGTGAAACGGTGTTGCAGAAAAATAACGTGCCGGTATCACCAACCGGCCTCCTTTATTGATATACCCATATTTACCGTCTTTCTTTACGGCAGCATAACCTTCGTAAAAAAAATCAACCTCTTCATAAACCGGGCTTATCACAATTTCTTTATTCGGACTGGCAAAACCCCACAAATCACCCAGGCGATACGGGATAAGGGAAAGATCGGCATCCTGTGCCATGGTTGGCAATGTTGCCAAAAGGAAAAAAGCAATGATTAATTTTTTGCGTATCATATATAGTAGTTTTTATTAGTGTTGTTATTTGTAAACCAAAAATGCTCCAAACATTCAAAAGTTACAAAATAAGTGGCAATTATGTAACTCTTTGTAATGATTGCATCCTGTGCCCCGCATATTAACTCACGTTACTGCCAGCTTCGATAACGGTGTCAGGACTTATAAAATACAATTTACCGGCTTTATTTTCAGCCATTAATATCATGCCCTGGCTTTCGATACCCCGCATTTTTCGAGGCGCCAGATTAATTACCACAACAACCTGTTTCCCAACAATGTCTTCGGGCGAAAAATGTAAGGCAATTCCGCTAACAATAGTTCTTTTTTCAAAACCCAGATCAACTTCAAGTTTCAACAGTTTGTCTGCCTTTTCCACTTTTTCGGCCGCCAGTATGGTGCCCACTTTCAAATCAATTTTAGCAAAGTCATCGAATTGTATCTCAGGTTTAGCCCCCCCACCCCCCAAGGGGGAATTTTTAGACTCTGATGGAGCCTGGCTTTTATCGGTATTTTCCATTTTTAGTTTTTTTGTTTTCAATTTCTCTACCTGTTCTTTTACTTCTTCATCTTCTATTTTGCGAAACAACAGTTCCGGTGCCCGTAAGGAATAACCCACGCTAACCAGTTTTGGTTTGCCGGCATTTTCCCAGTCCAGCATTTTATCAACCACTTTCATCAGGTAGCACATTTTTTTTGCCGTAAAGGGTAAAAACGGATTGATGAATATGGCGAGGTTGGCAGTTAATTGCAAACATACGTGCAGGCAATTGTCGATCTGTTGCTGAGCCCCCCCACCCCCCAAGGGGGGATTGGACGCAGCAAACTGAGGGTCGAGATATTTTGCAACGATCCAGGGCTGCTTATCCTGCATATATTTATTGCCTTTCCTTGCCAGGTCAATCACTTCGTACAACGCATCCCTGAACTTATATCCTTCTATTAAGCTTTCAATTTTGGTTTTGGTATTTTGAATGTCTTCAAACATTTTCTTATCCGCATCATCCAGTATATCCAGGTGTAAAGGCGGCACTTTGCCCTTGCATAATTTATGCATAAGCACAAATGTGCGGTTAACAAAATTACCGAAAATAGCCACCAACTCACTGTTCACTGCATCCTGGAAACCTTTCCAGGTAAATTCGCTGTCCTTGGTTTCGTGGGCTATCTGGGTAAGGTAATACCGTAAGGCATCTACCATCATATCGCCACCATTTTCGCCACCGGCCCCCGTGGGTTTTTTCACAAAATCGTTGATATAATCGTCCATCTCAACACTCCACCCGCGGCTGGTACTCATCTTATCTCCTTCCAGGTTCATGAATTCGTTACTGGGGACATTGTCGGGTAAAATATCGCCGTGCAGTTTCAGCATCACCGGAAATATGATGGCATGAAACACAATATTATCCTTACCAATAAAATGAACGAGCTTGGTATCCTTATCCTGCCAGTAGGGTTTCCAGTCTTTATTATTATCCAATGCCCATTGTTTGGTTGCACTGATATAACCGATGGGTGCGTCGAACCAAACGTAGAGTACTTTGCCTAAACCTCCCAAAACATCGGGAGGCAGGGGGACGCCCCAATCCAGATCGCGTGTTACGGCTCTTGGCTGCAGGCCCAGGTCCATCCAGCTTTTGCATTGGCCTAACACATTCACTTTCCAGTCGTCTTTATGTTCCCTGAGGATCCATTCTCTTAAAAAATCCTCGTGTTTATCTAACGGTAAAAACCAATGTGTAGTTGATTTTTTTGAAGGTGGATTACCACTTAATGTACTACGCGGGTTGATCAACTGTTCGGGACTTAAAGAGGTTCCGCATTTTTCGCACTGATCGCCATAGGCACTATCGTTTGCACAAACCGGACAGGTGCCGATGATATACCGGTCGGCTAAAAATGTTTTGGTTTCTTCGTCATAAAACTGTTCCGTTTCTTTTTGAATAAGATCACCATTATTGTTTAGCACGGTAAAAAACTCCTGCGCTGTTTCGTGATGCAGGGGAGATGACGTGCGGTGATAGATGTCGAATGAAATGCCCAGGTCGGCCATATTACTTTTCAGCAACGCATGATATTTATCAACAATGGCACGGGGTGTTGTATTTTCCTTCATGGCCTGTATGGTAATGGCTGCGCCGTGTTCGTCGCTTCCGCATACATAAACCACGTCTTCCTTTTTGGCACGCAGGTAGCGTACATATATATCCGCAGGCAGGTAGGCCCCTGCCAGGTGCCCGATATGTTTAGGTCCGTTGGCATAAGGCAGGGCCGAAGTAATTAAATATCGTTTTGGGTGCTTCATTGCCGGCAAAAATACCTAATAAGACGCCAATACCGAAATTTGAGTAAATTCATTCCATGAAACGTAAACATTTTCTTTCGTCGCTGGTTCCGTTGGCAGCCACATTTACTGCAGTGGCAAGAGGTAAAAGCAGTTTTGATCCCGATTCGCCGGTCATCATCCCACCCTATCTGAAACCAGGTTATACGGTGGGCATTTGTTGTGCGGCAGGCCATATCAGCCTGGAGGAAATTCAACCGGCAGTAAACAAACTAAAAGAATGGGGATTCAACAGCCGGATCGGTGATACGGTGGGAAAAAAGGATTTCACCTATGGCGGAACGGATGCCGAACGCGTGGCCGATGTGCAACAAATGCTGAACGACAAATCCATCGACGCCATTTTATTTGCCCGGGGCGGTTATGGCGGCGTTAGAATTATTGATCAGCTCGATTTTAAAAAATTCAAAAAAGATCCCAAATGGATCATCGGTTTCAGTGATGCCACGGTTTTTCACTCGCACATCAATGAAAATTTTCGGGTAGCCACTATTCATTCAAAAATGTGCAATAGTTTTCCGGACGACTGGAGCAAGGCCGAGCCTGTGCAGCAGGAAAGTATTGAATCGATAAAAAAATGCCTTACCGGTGAAAAGATGAAGTACCTGTTTACCCCGAACGAAAAAAACAAAACCGGTTTGGCAGTTGGCGAGCTGGTGGGTGGCAATTTAAAAACCCTGGAATCACTGGCCGGCAGCCAGTCGGATATCCATACCAAAGACAAAATTCTATTTGTAGAAGATACCGGGGAATACCTGTACAGCATTGACCGGATGTTCTGGAATTTAAAACGAAGCGGTAAACTGGAAAACCTGAAAGGATTGATCATTGGTGGTTTCAAAATCAAACCCGACGACGAAGGTGATATTTTTGGAAAAACCCTGGAAGAGATCGTTTTGGAAAAAGTGGCCGGATACGATTACCCGGTTTGTTTTGATTTTCCGGTGGGGCATCAAAAAAATAATGTGGCGTTAAAGTGCGGGGCTTTGCACACACTGGGCGTACATTTAAACGAATGCCGGTTGTCGGAAGCCTGAGGAGAGAAGAGCTGTTAGCGGTTAGCGGTTAGGTGTTAGCTGTTAGGTGTTAGCTGTTAGGTGTTAGCTGTTAGCGACAGTCCGGTTAAGATTGACATTTTTGTTTCATTTAACACAATTTCGAGAATTTTTGTAAATTAGAAAATCAGAGTATGTGGTAAGCATTTAGCTAATAGTTTTTTAGTAATTGAGAATTAATCCGTTTATACTAATAACCACCCTATTTTATGCGCAATTTCAGAAAACTGATCGTTTGGCAAAAATCTATGGATTTATTTGTGGAAATCTACAAAATTTCAAATCTATTACCAGTTGAAGAAAAATTTAACCTGGTCGTTCAAATTCGAAAAGATGTTGTTTCCATATCTTCCAATATTGCCGAAGGCTGTTCAAAATCTTCCGATCTACACTTTAAAAAATTTCCGGAAGATTCAATTGGTTCGGCATTTGAGCTCGAGAGTCAATTAATTGGAACATCTTTGGTTTATCCCAGATTAAAGGACGATATTGAAAAAGTTTATTCGTTACTTACAGAAATTCAGAAAATGCTAAATGCATTAATAGAAAGACTTAAACCCTGAAAGCGCCACCTAAAAGCTAAGCGCTAAAAGCTAGTTGCACATGACGAAAATACCTCCCTATTTAAAAAAAGGCGATACCATCGGCCTCACCTGCCCTGCCGGTTATATGGCGGCTGAAAAGGCGCAAACCTGCATAACCACCCTGCAAAACTGGGGTTATGACGTGATGGTGGGCAAAACCCTGGGAAGCGGGTCGGCCAATTATTTTAGCGGCACTGATGAAGAAAGATGTAATGAACTGCAGGCCATGCTGGATGATGAAAATATTAACGCCATTATTTGTGGTCGTGGTGGTTATGGTGTAGGCCGCATCATCGATATGCTGGATTTTACCAAATTCAAAAAGAAACCAAAATGGATCATTGGCTTCAGTGATATCACCGTGCTGCATGCGCATTTATTTACAAAGGTAAAATGTGCTTCCCTGCATGCGCCCATGGCCGCGGCTTTTAATGAAGGAGAAAATGAATTTATCAAATCATTACAAAAAGCCATTACGGGTAAAAAAGCAAAATACAGTTGCCCGGCAAATCCGTTAAATAAACCAGGTACTGCAACCGGCGAACTGGTTGGCGGCAATCTCTCGCTGCTGGTGCATTTAATTGGCACCCCATCCGACATCAACACAAACAATAAAATATTGTTCCTGGAAGACATCGGAGAACATATCTATAACATGGACCGGATGATGTATCAGTTAAAACGAAGTGGTAAACTGGATAAGCTGGCCGGGCTCATCATTGGCGGCTTCAGTGATATGAAGGATACCGACCGGCCTTTTGGAAGAACAATCTATGAAGCCATCAGCGAGATCACGGCGGAATATGATTACCCCATCGCCTTTGGTTTTCCGGTGAGCCATGATACCGAAAACTATGCATTAAAAGTTGGTGTAGCCCACACGTTACAGGTTGGTAAAACAAAAACACTGCTAGCGGAGCTCCAGTAAACTATCGAGTTTCTGTTTAAACAGGTCAAAATCGTTCAGGTTATGGTGTGTACCTTTTTCGATGGTAATAAATTCATCGGTGGGTTTGATGATCTTTTTTAACCGGGCGGCGTTGCGATAAGGAATTACGCCATCATCGGTGCCGTGAAAGATGGTTATCGGATAACGCACATCTGCCAAATACTCATTTGTAGGAATTTTATAGGTACTCATTTGCTGTGTTGGGTAAATGGGTGCATAGCAACTGAATAAGGAAGGGATACTAAAATAAGGCGTTTCCAGGATCAGCCGTTGGTTTACCGAGTTGGCGGCCACATAGGATGCAATACCGGTACCCAATGATTTTCCGTATAAAATGATGCTGTCGATTCCATATTTGGAAGCCGCCATTTTTTGAACCTGCAACGCCTGTTCATTCATTTTCTGCTCGGTACGTTCGCCCCTGGTTTTACCAAAACCGGGATAATCTTCCATCCAAACCTCATAGCCGTGTTTGGTAAAGTTGGATGCAAATTTTGCATACCGCTCAATATTTTCCCGGTTGCCTTGAAAGTAAACCACTACGCCCCTTCTCACCGAATCGTTTGGAAAAAATTTGACCATATTCAAGGTATCCGAATCATTAAATGGAATATTCAGTTCCTCAAACGGAACATCATTCGCAGAATCCTGTGGAAAATGATATACATAAGCAGCCGATAATTTCTCAGGATGAAATAAAAACCGCTCCTGTAAATAATATAAGGCGATACCAATAGCACTGTACAAGATGATGATGATCTTTAGCCAGCGGAAGATTGTTTTTCGTTTCATGGCTGGCAAAGGTAAGGTGTTGGGGGTTGTGGTGAGGTGTTAGTTATTAGCAGTTGGCAGTTGGCGGTTGGCGGTTGGTGGTTGGCAGTTGGCAGTTGGCAGTTGGCGGTTGGCAGTTGGCGGTTGGCGGTTGGCAGTTGGCGGTTGGCAGTTGGCAGTTGGCGGTTGGCAGTTGGCGGTTGGCAGTTGGCAGTTGGCAGTTGGCAGTTGGCAGTTGGCAGCCTTAGGGGGCCAGAATATCGCGCAAAAAATTATGATACTCCGGAAAAGAAGGCAAATTATTGTGTCCGCCGCCGGGGATGCGGATCAGGGTTATTTTACGCGGGGCCAGTGCCTGTAATTTTTCGGCATTGCGAATGGGGAGCAGCCAATCTTTGGTGCCATGCAATATATAGGTATGGCAGTTTACCTTGGTGATCCACTTATCGGTACGCATATGATAACGCAATACCCAACGTACCGGCAGTATGGGTAAAAAGCGCTCCACTGCTTTTTTGAAACTGAAATAGGGCGCGTCAAGGATCAAATAGCGGGGTTTATTTTCGCTGGCTACTTTGGCGGCAAAACCGCTGCCCATGCTGCGGCCATACACGATCATATGGTTTTCGTGGTATTTGTTGGCGAGGGATCCATACACAAACTGCATATCGCTCAGCATATCTTTTTCATTGCGTTTGCCGGTACTTTTGCCAAAGCCTCGATAGTCAACCAGCACCACATCATATTTATACCGGTAAAAATCTTTGGCATATTTTGCCCAACCCTTGATGCTGCGGCTGTTGCCATGAAAATACAGGATCAATCCCTGTGGATCATCTACCGTAAAATGCAATCCATTGATACGTACACCGGGTTCTACGTCAAAAAAAAGTTCATCAAAAGGCACATCGTATTTATATATGAAGTCCTGCTTCAGTTTTTCGGGCTTAAAAATAAAACGCTCCTGTACAAAAAAGGCAATAACAGAAAGTGCTGCGATGCCGATGATGATATAGAGGGCGATTTGGAGCAATTTTAAGCAGTTGGATTTATAAGTAGCGATTAGTTGTTGGCTATTGGCTATTAGCTGTTAGCTTTTAGCGATTAGCTTTTAGCTGTTGGCTTTTAGCTGTTGGCACCCTGTTAAATTAAGCATTCTTATTTAAAATGTTAATAGCTAAATTTTAAAATCTAATATCTACATTCTAAAAGCTAAATTCTAACAGCTACATGCCACACCCTATCCACCAAACTGCTTCTTCCAGGCTTCGGTGCCTCCAATTAAGTTAACCAGATTGGTAAAAGGGTATTTTTCCTGCAGGCGCTGAATGGCGATCTGGCTGCGGATGCCTTTGCGGCAATAGATGACCACCGGTATATCGGTAGCCAATTTTTCGTATTGTTGGGCGATTTCGTTTAAGGGGATCAAGGCGCCGCCGATGTTAAACGTGTCGTGTTCTTCCGGTTCACGCACGTCGACGAGCTGAAATTTTTCGGCCTTGTCGATCTTTTCTTTAAGTGCTAAAACGGTAATTGAATTCATGCTCCATAGCCTAAAGGGCCTAACTTGTTTAATCTTCAAACATCCTATAAATAAGCCAGCTGTCGTTTTTAACAATGCTATAAGTTTCAAAAAAAATTATAATCCAAACTTCCCCCTTCGGCGGAGGGGGATTGAGGGGGCTTTACTTTCCTACTCTTCGTTCGGGTATATCCTGTTCAATTTTAAATTACTCACCGGCGCTATGATCAGCGGGAATTTCTCAACCTGAACCGTGCTTTGCTCCAGGCCAAATCCTTTTTCTTCGTTGAGCGAAATATCCTTTAGCCAAAAATAAGCCCGCATCACGATACGTTCAAAGAACGGCAGGTCGTTATCCTGGCTCAGGAATTTCTCCATCACGATAAATTTAAAATCGCCCACCATTTTATTGCGTTGCTGACTTTCGTAGCGGCTCATCACATTTACTTCGCGGTTGGCCACCAGGTCTTCCACCACTTTTTTAAACATGAGGTTAATGCGGGGTTGCATGCGGAAACCGAGTCGGAACTCCACCCTGATGATATCATTGGGTATAATATGCTCAACCGAGTACTCGCAGGTGTATGGATCATCCATGGTATCAACGTGTACAAACCAGAAGATATCGGCCCGTTTGGGTTTACCGCTCAGTATTGAATAAATGATTTTATGTTCGATCTCCTTGGGATTGTTTGCGCTGGTTAAATAAACCAGGTGTGTGGCGTATTTGGGTACCGAGGAGTCGTTACTCAGCTCTTCCAGTTTGGGCACATACTCGTCCATACGCACAAACTCCACATAGCGGTTTTTGATCTTGCGGCTGCGGTACCATACATACATCACCGAGAACAATACAAAACCGATCATCAGCGTAATATAACCGCCGTGAATGAATTTATCCATCAGGGCAACCAGGAAGGCAGATTCGATGGTTACATAAGCCGCCAGGAAAACATAGATCAATATGGGTTTTACCCGGTGTAACACCATGTAATTGGCAAACAAAATGGTAGTCATAAACATGGTGGTGATAATGGCCAATCCATACGCAGCTTCCATTTTGGCCGACTCCCTGAAAAACAACACCACACCCACACAACCCGCAAACAATAAGGTATTGATGGCCGGAATAAAAATTTGTCCCTTGGCCTCGGTGGGATAATTAATTTTAAGTTTTGGCCAGAGGTTGAGGCGGATAGCTTCGTTGATGAGGGTAAATGAACCCGTAACCATGGCCTGGCTGGCGATGATGGCCGCACTGGTGGCAATGATAACACCGGCAACAATAAACCAGGGCGGCATCAGGTCGTAAAAAGCGTTGATGCCTTCGGCGTTGATGGTGGCGGTATCCAGTAATTTACCGCTATGGTGTTTTAATAAACTGGCTCCCTGGCCAAAATAATTGATGAGCAGGCAAATTTTTACAAAGATCCAGGATATGCGGATATTGCCCCGGCCGCAATGGCCGAGGTCGCTGTAGAGTGCTTCGGCACCCGTTGTACAGAGAAAAACGGCGCCCAGCAGCCAGAACCCTTCGGGATAGGTAAACAGAAAATGAAAGGCCCAATACGGATTAAGCGCTTTAAAAATATAGAGGTAATCGCCGATATGCAAAAGCCCCAACAGCGCCAGCATACCGAACCAAACCGTCATGAAGGGGCCGAAAAATTTACCAATATTGCTGGTACCAAACTGTTGTGAAAAAAAGAAAACAACGATAATGCCAAGTACAATGTATACAATGGTATTCTGGTTAAGATCATGAAAGCGGGGCAATTCTTTTAACCCTTCGATAGCTGATGTGATGGAGATGGGCGGGGTAATGATACCATCTGATAAAAGTGCTGCACCACCGATCATCGCGGGGATAACGAGCCATTTTTTTCGTCGTCTTACCAATGCAAAAAGGGCAAAGATACCCCCTTCACCGCGGTTATCGGCCCGCAGCACCATGATCACATACTTAATGGTGGTGAGCATGGTGATGGTCCAGATGATAAGCGACAAACAACCCAGGATCAGTGGTTCATCAATAACCCTGCCTTTAATAATGGAGTTAAAAACATAAAGCGGAGAAGTACCAATATCGCCGTAAATAATACCTAAGGCAACCAAAAGGCCGGCTGCGGTAACTTTGTTAACATGTTTCGACACGAAATAAATTTAATCCTTGGGTAGTATAAAATTATAATACCGGCATTCTATTTTTGGGCTTCACTTAATTTCCCGGAACGGTTTCCTTACATCGGCATCCCCCGGGGCTGTTTTACCGACATGTACAAAACCAAGCTGAACAACTTTTTTAAAATGCAGGTACAAATGTATAGGTAAAACGTAAAAACTTGTTAAATTATTTTTTATATTTAGGGTATGGAACCCGTAACCCTGAAAGCTTTGTTCCATCGGCGCATGGAATGTATTGGCATTTATTTTGCCAAAAGCCCTTCTTTGGAAAAGATAATCCGCAAACAACCCGATGTAAAATGGAGCAAAACCAATGCCTGTTGGTATATACCTTTAACCGAAACGGGTTATAAAAATTTGCTGCGTGATGTAGCCGGCATGGCCACAGTAGACAGCACGCATTTAAAAGCCTACCTGGAGCAGCGAAAAAAAATTCAGGAGACTTTACCCGAAAAGAACGCCTCGCCATTTAAAAAAAATCAATCAGCAGCACCGGTTTATGTAGATATAGCTGCCATCAAACTCAGTGCCGAAAACACCGAAGCCCTTCAGCAGTTTATTGAAATGCTGAAATTAAAGTCGTACAGCAGCTCTACGATTAAGACCTACCGGAATGAGTTTATGCAATTGCTGCAGTTATTAAAATCGAAGCCGGTAACTGAACTTTCGGTAACCGACCTTAAACGATACATGGTTTATATAACTGAAACAATGGGTCTCAGTGAAAATTCGGCACATAGCCGGCTAAATGCGCTGAAGTTCTATTTTGAACAGGTTTTAGGCAGGGAGAAGTTTTTTTATGAATTACCGAGGCCTAAGAAATGGAAGAAACTGCCAAAAGTGATCAGTGAAGAAAAAATTTTGGAAGGTCTGCTGAAAGTGGTAAACCTGAAGCATAAAACACTGTTATTGTTGGCGTACAGTGCCGGCATGCGGGTAAGCGAGGTTATACAATTAAAAGTTACTGATATTAACAGCGATCGCATGCAAATAACCTTAAACCATGCCAAGGGTAAAAAAGACCGGGTAGTAACGCTTAGCAAAAGTTTACTGCCCCTGTTACGGGAATACTATATTAAATATAAACCAGAAGATTGGTTATTTGAGGGACAGGATAGCGGGGAGCATATCAGCAGCCGTACGGCGCAGCTGATTTTTAAGAATGCCTATAAGAATTTGGGGCTGCCACCACAATGCAGTTTCCACAGTTTACGTCATAGTTATGCTACACATTTGCTCGAAAGCGGTACCGATATCAGCTTTATACAGAAGTTGCTAGGTCATAGCGATATAAAGACCACGTTGATATATGCCCAGGTGAGCAAAAAAGAGATTGGTCAAATAGAGAGTCCGCTCGACCGTGCATTGCGAAAAAAGGGCCTTTAAAAAACTTGCGTTTTTTCAATTGTCGACACATTAAATAAATAAGTATACGAAAAAAAACTTTCGTATTTTATATTGATTTTTTATATATAACTTTAGTAATGAAACTTGTAAGTGTGAGCAATTAATGTG
>JADJVB010000006.1 GCA_016710745.1 Chitinophagaceae bacterium
TGAAAAGTCCCCGTTTTAAAGGGTACTTTTTTATCGGCCAATAACAGATAAATCCGCTGTACAAATATTTACATTGAAGACGATTTTAGATAAGCAACAATTACAACTTACCATATTGAGATGGCGCACCAGCTTTTGGAAAATAACTGTGTTTAAAAGATGTGGTTTTTATTGGTATTCAGCCAAGGGGAGCAGAAGTTGGTTAAAATAATGGAATGTATCCGGCAACTTTTTCCGATGAAAACTGCAATACGGCATTTGATATCACTTTACCGCGATGATGTGCGGGATGAACTGCATGTACTAATACAACGGATATTCCATTTCGATTGAAGGGAAGAAGGTAGTTTTGATTGATGATGTATTGTACTACCGACCGAACCATTCGGGCAGCGCTGGATGCATTGCAGGATTTTGGCAGAGCGAAAAAGTAGAATTATGCGTGCTGGTCGACAGAAGATTCAACCGTGAACTTCCCATTCAGCCCGACTATTGCGGTAAAGGGATCGATACCGTGGTTTCGCAGAAAGTGAAAGTGGAATGGGACAGAAGCGGTGGTACTTTATTAATGGATAATGGTTAATGGATAATTGATAAGGTTTAATTCACGGAGTTTCTGTTGAAAGCAAAGTAGCTAGGATTTGAAAAAGTTATCCATTATCGGTTATTAAATTATCTATTATACAACATTTGTGTGTTCTGTGGCAAAACACTAACTTCGCCTCTTAATGCAACTATCTACCAAAACATCTATTGGGCTTAAAGATCTCTCCCGGAAAGATATTTCCCTTATTTTATCAACAGCAACCCAATTTAAAGAAGTTTTACAGCGATCGGTTAAGGAAAGTCCCGTCATTGCGTGATGTAACGATTGTGAACCTGTTTTTACGAAAAACTCTACGCGTACCGGGATATCTTTTGAGCTGACTGGAAAAAGACTAGGCGCCGATACCATAAATTTTGCCGCCTCGTCTTCGTCAGTTTTCGAAAGGTGAAACCCTGTTAGACACGGTTAATAATATCCTCAGCATGAAAGTGATATGGTGGTGATGCGTCATAGCGCCAGCGGTGCTCCTCATTTTTTGGCAAAGCATATTCCCGCGGCGATCATCAATGCCGGGGATGGTATCAATGAACATCCCACTACAGGCTTTGTTGGATGCTTTATCTATCCAGAAAAAACTGGGCACACTGAGGAAAAAGTGCTGTTGGTTGGGGAGATATCATGCATTCCTGTGGTGGCGCTTCAGTAATATTTATCTGTTAAATAAAATGGGGCCGAGGTAATGAGGTAACGGGTACGCCAACACTGATACCCGTGCATATTAAGGAGGTATTGCATGCGGGGTTGAATATGATATAAAAAAGCGCTTGAATGGTGTTAGATGGAGCAATATGTTGCGCATTCAGCTTGAACGGCAGAACTCTGTGCTCTTCTCTTCGCTGCGGGAATATAACCCCGCTTACGGGTGAGCCGAAATCACCGATGGCTTAAAAGAAATTGTAATTATGAACCGGACCTATTAACCGCGGCGTAGAGATCGATAGTGATGTGGCCATTGACAGCGATCAACTGTCAATAATTTTACAGCAGGTAGAAAAATGGGGTAGCGGTATGATGGCGGCGTTATATTTTGGGCAGGCAATAACTAAAATGGATAATTTAGTAAAGGATAGTTGATAATGCCATTGAACAGGATTAGCTAAATTATCTGTTCCATTTTATATATTGTAAGACCAAAGACAAAAAGATACTATTCTAAAAAATTATCCATTATCCATTATTAATTAACAATTATTAATTATCCAATATCAATTATCCACTAATGAAAAGAATCTGTTTATTCCCCGGTACTTTCGACCCGTTACTCCTGGGGGCATACGACATTATCGACCGTGCCCTTCCTTTGTTCGAAAAACTGGTGATCGGTATCGGTCGCAATGCCAATAAAACCGATGTTCAGTGAAAGGCAGCGTTTAGACCGTTGCGTGAATGATAAGAACAATCCAAAAGTGGAAGTGTTGACCTATGATGGACCAACCGTTGATTGTTGTAAAAAGTGGTGCCGGTTTTATACTTGGGAATCCGGTACGTCAACGACTTCGAATATGAAAAAGCATCGCCGATATGAATCGCAGTATTGATCATAATATTGAAACCATTTTCCTTACCTGTCTTCCTAAATTTACATCGGTTGCTTCTACCCGGTGGAGACGTATTACGTAATGGGGTGATGTATCCCAGTTTTTACCCGATGTGGTTAAACGTTCGATCAAAAAAAAGAAATAATTTCTTTCTGTCTTTAAAATTAATTCATGGCAATCTGGTTTAATAAGTCTTTAGCACAACCCGGTACAAATCCACTCGGACCGGAAACAATGGGACAATTTTTGGGCATGGAATGGGTTGAACTGGGAGAGGATTTTCTTAGTATACGTATGCCCGTTAATGAACGAACTAAACAACCCTATGGCCTGTTACACGGTGGGGCCAGTTGTGCTTTGACTGAAACCGCAGGCAGCCCGGCTTCGTCTTATGTAATTGATCAGGATAAATTTATTTGTGTTGGACTGGAGATCAACGCCAATCATGTGCGTAGCGCCACCAAGGCTATGTAACGGCAACCTGCACACCGTTGCATATTGGCAGAACCACCCATGTATGGGATATTAAGATCCACGACGAAAGAAAAAAACTGGTTTGTATCAGCCGGCTTACGGTTGCTATTTTAAAGAAGCCCGGCAGTTAACACGCGTCTTTACTGGTCATGCTGTCAAATCCATTCTTAAAGCACTATTAATTTCTTAACCTGTACCTCACCGGTTGTTTTTACAAAAACCCTGATAAGATACATTCCGGAAACTAATTTATCAAGTTGAAGAAGATCTGTTACATTATTCCGCCGGAAAATTTCCTTGCCTGAAAGATCTGATAATATAATATCTACCGCGCCTGTGCCTTCGGGCAAAATTATCCTGGTTGATCCGGTGGACGGATTTGGGTAAACCAATACGCCTGACATTGCTGTTTCAGATCTAACAAGTCTTGTTTCGCTATAGGTATAATTTACATCCAAATCGATCTGCTTGATCCTGTAAAACAGATTGCCTTTGCCCGACAGGTATTCGTAATCATCATATAAATAGTCCAGATACTGCCCGCTGTTTCCTGAAATGGATTTCGACGGAACAAAGCTATTGTTTGAAATCGCCATCCAGATATTGCCGCTCTATTTCAAATCCCCGGTTATTATGTTCGGTTGAGGTTTGCCAGCGAAGCATGATTTTATTTTTCCCCGCTGTTGCAGTAAATAATACCAGATTAACAGGTAACGGGCCACATCCGTTTTCGATTAGTGCCGTGGTAGTATTTGGCCTGTTCGGTATGGTTAATTCAACGATAAGTGGGAGGTTGGCCGAAGGTATTCTGTTACTGTACGGCAATAATCGGTTACCGGCGATATATAATTTCCATTAGCCGATAACGAAATTAGTCCACTGGTGTAAACAACCGTATCGTCGGTGTTAATGATACCTATAGGCGGATAGTCCAAATGCACATCGTACCAAATATTATCCAAAAACAGGTCCGGTGTTTTGAAGAATAACCCGAATTGCCCGGGTAAAAGACAACTGAGTAATCCGCCCGGTTTCACTTCATTGATGATCAGATTGGCGCCTTGTGTGGCACAATGTACATTTTGCCATTCGCCGCCTGACTTGCCCATGCATCAAACAAAATGGTTTGAGCGCCTGTACACGAAGGCAATGTCAATTTAATATTTTTAATGGTCATCCGCTCTAATGTGGGATTGAGGTGAACTTTTACCGCGGTTAACCCGGTGAGTTGAGGCAATATATACAAAGGATCAGGGTGATAAACACTACCTACCAAAGGATTGTCTGCACTGTTGTTATTAATAACGATTGTTGCAATTGCATTCACAAGATCAGCTGCCTTTGGGAAAGCGTTTGGATTCGAGTACATATTCACCCAATTTACTGCTGGCGTATGATAGCCTGATTTCCTCCAGAGATGGAGATAGGCATACTTATTTCCATTATTGATTTCCTGTGTCCAGACAGGTCGAGCGTTAACTCACAATTGCTTGTATTAACTTCAATCAGCCTGACTTTCAGGTCAGAAATAGTGCATTGTGATTTGGCATTCTGTACATCAATCAAGCCAAGTATCGCGAGGAGGAGTAATAACTTTTTCATAAAATAAATTTTTAGGTTAAGGATTTACTGGCAGCCCAAAGCTGATAAAAAAAGGAATTGGATTTTCGGTTTTACTTTTCGCAGGGTTGGAGATATCACACTTTAAAGAACCAAGTGAGAAGAATATCTTTATGCTTCAATTCAAAATTATACAGGAATGAACCACCTAACGATGATGGTAAGCTGTTAAAACAATGATATTGATCAATGGATCAGGGTACGGCCAATGCAGGCGATTTTACGGGTAACCTAAAGCGGGATAATTAATCAGGGTGTATCAAAAAAGTACTGAGTATGTTTTTTATGGAAGGATAAGTATTGGCTACGGGCTCACTGATGTCTCTTGTTTTTACCCATTTTATTTCAGTTATATGTTCCTCGGTTTGAGGCACCAATACCTGTTTTGAAGAACAGTTCATGTGATACCAATGCGATATTTTTAAAAAAATGTTTACCAAATTCATCATAAACATGGTAGGTTTCTCCGATTTTTTCTTGAGCTGCAGCCCCGATAAGCCCGTTTCTTCCATTACTTCCTCACGGCAGCTTCGGCTTCTTTTTCATTTTTTCTATTTTTCCCTTTGGCAGATCCCATTTACCCAAACGGAGAATGAACAAGACCTCTTTTTGTCATTTTGAACAATACCACCAGCCGCCTCGATCACTTTAAAATTCTTAAAAAAGTTTCCTTTAATTTTTCCGGTCGCTGTGCCAAATAACACCCGCATGAAACTCTTCTTTTTGATCTCATGCAACATAGACTTAATGGCCTTTGGCGAAAATAAAATTGAGTCCGCAAGTGCCCTTTACCTGGGCAAGTGGCTGGAAAAGTCCTATTTATTGCGATAATCGCAAGATTTTGTCATTTCCTTATATCCGCGACTTCATTAAAAGTGAGATGTGCAGTGTAATATTTGAAAAATTTCCGGATGCCGGGGGTGTTGGCCGGCGTGGCAACAGCCGGTATTGCCTGGGGAGCTATGGCTGCCGACCAGCTAAAACTGCCCTATATCTATGTGCGTCCAAAGCCAAAGGAGCATGGTTTAAGTAACCAGATTGAGGGTGCATTTGAGCCGGGGCAGAAAGTGCTGGTTATTGAAGACTTAATATCGACGGGAAAAAGCAGTTTACAGGTTTGTGAGGTTTTAAAAGCAGCCGGTGCCGAGGTAGTGGGTATGGTCTCAATCTTTACCTATGGCTTCGAAATTGCTGATGAAGCTTTTAAAACCGCCAATATTCCTTATCAATCGCTTACTAATTATCAAACATTAATAAGCCTGGCCCTCGAAAAAGGTTTGATAGCTGCAGATCAACAAAATACCTTGTTAAATTGGCGAAACGATCCGGCCAATTGGACCGGAAAATAATAACTTTATAGCCGTAAACATCAAAATCAGATCATATGAAGGCATTTTCACTCCTGGTAATAGCCGTATTTTGTTTGGGAACCATAGGTTTTGGCCAATACCAAACCCAGCAGAAGGTTATAGGCAAAGCGGTGATCAAAACGCCAACAATTTTATGTGAAAAATGCCAGGAAAAGGTTGAATTTTTCATTAGTCATACGGAGGGAGTCACCTCCACAAAAGTTAATATCCGTAAAAAAACAACCACGGTTACCTGGCTAACCGACCGTACTACCCTGGAGAATATTAAAGTAGCTATTGCCAATCTTGGCTATGATGCTGATGATATTGAGGCCGAAGAATATGCCTTTAAACGGCTTCCGAAAACCTGTAAAGCCGAAATTGCTGCCGAAAAGGCCAAGACGGTGCCCGCGCCAGGTCAATAATTCCGAATTTTTATTTTTTTGTTGTGAGAATTCCCCGCTGAAACGGCTAAAATGCCGAAAAACGCTGCATGCCTTCGTAATTTACCGGGAAGGTTTTGTACACATTTGCCTTGCCGAGCTTTACCGTTCCGGTCACTTTCACCAGCACATCTTTGCCCAAAAGGGTAGGAATTGCATTTTTCAATAAATTTTTCATGTCAATTTCAATGGACAGTGGCATGGTAAATTCGGCCAGCTTTGGGATATTGATCTGATGTTCCTGGGGCTATGCCCCAAATAGTTATTATTCACATATACATCCAGATCAGTATATTTTAACTGCAGTCCAAAGTTATTCGGGTTGTAATATACCGGTCAACATTAAGGGTTGAAGCGGCAAATCCCATTTTTCAACTTTCAGATTTTTAAAGTCGCGGTAGACTAAATCTTTTGGAGCCTGACAGGATGTCGCCAAAATAGCTATCATAAAAAAAGCCATGGGGTAGAAGAGGAACTTGAAATTCATACTGATTTATTTCTGCATGTAATTTAAGGGAAGAATTTTAATTTCCCATTTTTTATAAATGCCGGCTTTTTGGGGTACTAAGGTATTTAGAATTAAACATGAATTAATGGCGGGAAGAAGAGAATTATACATACTAAATATTATCGCTTATATAATTATTGTATAAAATATTGATAAACAAAATATTAATTGTGTATAATTAATGTTTTAATGCATATAGAATTAACACTTATCTAATTTTTTATTCCTTAAGACGATATTTTTAGGTAAAACACTTGTATTTTATAATAAATTATGTTAATTAATTGATAATGAATTATTAATGATATTTTGATGTTAAATAACTAGATATGATAATTGATATTGTTAAATAAGATAAGTTATGCTGTCGGAAAATTAACAGCCGGATCAATTTTATCTAAAATCGCAAATTTAAAAATTAGTGAACGCCTTGCCGATTCAATAAAAGCCAGGTTCCCCCTTTTAAAAGTTTTACAAAGGCAGCCAAATTGGCGTATTTATTTGATTGTTAGATAATGTTTATATGTAATGGCAGAATTTAATTGTTGAGCAGGAAAACAGATATTGATGAATTATCAGGGGCCAGATTTTTTGGGTCGATCATAAATTTCAGGTTTTTAGTTTACGGTAATTGTTATTGTCGTCCTGTTAGCTCCAACTTTAGTTTAACAAAAAATATTTCTATATTTTTGCCTATTTTGTTAGATGATTTTACTACTAATTGAGACAAATGATGGAATTTGTCTAAAAAATGTCCAAAATTAGGTACTAACACTTCATTTGCAGTAAAATTACGGTACAATAAATTTGCGTTTTCCGAAAAACTCTTTATGTTTGTGTTGAAATTGGAAATGATTGTTACCTCGGTTATTCCAAACTTCAAAGCTTAATCTCCAATCCCTCCTCTAAAAAACCAACCAATTTTGGTCTGGTGTTTTTAATCTCCATTCCGTGATTGTGTTTATTTCGAAACCACAAACCACTAGAAAATGAAAACTTTTACTGCTGTATTATCTGTTCGTCGACTTTTACATTCTCTTTTTACATTTGGTATATTATTGTTTTCAGTCTCTGCTTGGGCGAGTGACCAAACTGAAATGGCTTCAGATGTGGCAGTTTCTTCGTCTGCCGACCTCTCAAACGATATAGAATTTGCTTCTTTGGCTGCCACGGCTAACAATAAAGCTGTATTGATCAACTGGGTTACAGCTTCGGAGCGTAATAACAGCCATTTTGAAGTGGAAAGATCTACCGATCAAAAAGATTTCAAAACCGTTGCCCTGGTTTTAGACGGCTTTGCAGCCGCAGGAACCGGTAAAACCTATAAGTTTAAGGAAGATGCGGGTGACGTGAGGACGGGGAAAACAGTGTATTATCGGTTAAAGCAGGTAGATACAGACAATAAAGTTCATTACAGTAAAGTAATGGCTGTTCAGATGAATACCACGGTTACGATTGTTCCCGACCAGGATCTGTTAAATAATAGTTCAACTAAACCTAATACAACCCAAAACAAATTGTTATCCAAACAATCTACAAGTAAGAAGGAAATAACGATATATCGGCAGGCGGGTCATTACGACTTTCTGCTGGTATATCGGATAGCCCGGTTTTAATGACTGAGAATGAATTAAACTTTCCAAAACTGGTATTTGCCTAAGCATGACGGCAGCAGTTTTTGAACTACAAAAATGGCTTCTTTTTTTTCAGCAATCGATAAGTCCAGCATTCCTCAAAAACCATAAAAGCAAAAATGTATACATTGCCGCTGTTGCTTTGATCTGAATCCGGGCATTAGTACTTGCAGTTCTGGCATGAGAAAATAAGGTAAACAAGGGAAAAAAAAGAATAGGTTCAGGAACCGGTTAACAGCGCAGGAGTGAAGGAGGCAGGGATCGGGTTTGGTTTCGATAACGGAGTAGCAAGGGTTGATGGTATTGGATCAGAACCGTATATAAAAATATTTAAATAGAATTAACAACCGGCAAAATAATAGGTCTTTAATCACGTTTAATACCCGACCCCGGGTAACTGAACGTAAGTGCTAGGTTTACGATGTTTTCTTTGGGGTTACAGAATCGAAAGATTCTTAACAAAAGCTGCATTTCTATGCGGCTTTTTTATTGAAGAAAATGAACCGGATTTGCGGGATTGGATGCAATCTGGAACGGATTCCCAAATTGGTCCAGCAAGATGGCTGCATCAGGAGTTTTTTAATGCAGTTACCGGGAATTTGAAACCAACCAGGGTTCATATAAAATAAACGAATGCATAACTTTTTCTTTTGCGGGTCATTAACAAGTTAAAACCTTTTTTGATATTGACTTTTTCAGTATCGTAATCTGCAAAAATACCCGCTTCCAAAGATGATTAATTCAATTATTAATCTCTATATTTGGTGTCTCCAATTCCTGTTTAAAAACTGTGTATTTCTTTTGTCGGTTACAGGCAACATAACTTGCTGAAACTGTATCCCGTTAACGACATCAAAGATTACCATTAATAATTCAACTTTATTAAATATTAACATGAGAAAATTTTTACTTCTCGCCATAACCGTTTTTGCGGTTACTGTAGTATCTGCGCAGGACTTTAGCAACAAAGGAAAGGACTTTTGGGTGGGGTATGGATACCATGAACGTATGAATGCCGCGACACCCGCCGGAGGCAGTCAGGATATGGTGCTATATTTTGCTACCGACAGGGTTACCAATATTACTGTCAGTATACCCGCGTTGGGATATACCCAAAACCTTACCAGCCCTGCCGGTAATAATGTATTGACTTCTGCTGCAATTCCGAAATCGGGACCTGACGCAAGGCTAACGACAGAGGGTATTTCGGATAATGGAGTTCATATTACAAGTGACCAACCGATGGTTGCTTATGCGCATATTTACAATAGCAATGTTTCCGGTGCAACTATTTTGTTCCCCAAAAACACCTTGGGAAAGGAATACTATTCGATAAATTATACAAATAATTCTAATACTGCTAATGCGAATTGCTGGTTTTATGTGGTGGCTACGGATACAGGCACTACTACCATAGAAATCACACCAAGATCTTCCACCCAGCCAGGCGTTATCACAACCGGTGGATGGGTAAATGGAACAACCTATACCGTTAATCTTACCCAGGGTCAGATCTATAATGTGATGGGTGTTTTAACCGGAGGTGGCGGTCCGGGCGCTCCTTTTACCGGAGTGGACCTAACCGGTTCAAAAGTCAAAAGTATTGCATCAGGTAGTGGGGGCTGCAAAAAAATAGCCGTTTTTTCGGGAAGCGGCAGAATTGGTATAAGATGTAACGCAGGTGCAGGTACTTCGGCGGATAATTATATGGTTCAATCGCTTCCACAAACGGCCTGGGGAAAAAAATATTTGACTGTTCCGGCATCAGGTGGTCAAAGTTTCAATATTTTCCGTGTTTGTGTCTCTGATCCAACCACCATAGTGAAAATAAACGGTGTCGTAACCGGCCTGCCATTGATCGATGGATTTTATTACCAGATTCCACAGACCAATCAACCACAGTTGATCGAAGCTGATAAGTCAATCACGGTGGCTCAGTACTTTACTTCTCAGAGCCAGTGTGGTAACGGTAGTCCCGGCGATCCGGAAGTGATCTACCTCAGTTCAGTAGAACAAAATATTGACAAAATATTATGGAATGCCACGCCTAATTTTTTGATTCTGGGGCACTATTTCAATGTGGTAATTCCTAATGGAGGCACGGCTATTAGTTCATTCCGGCTGGATGGTGGTCCGGTGCCACCTGCGTTATTCGTTACACATCCGCAGGATGCCGCTTATTCTTATTTGCAGATGCCGGTTGGCGCCGGGCCGCATATTGCTTTGTCAGATTCGGGCTTCAATGCCATTGCCTACGGTTTTGGCAGCGCCGAATCATATGGTTATAACGCAGGAACCAATGTTAAAGATTTATCGCAGGCATTGGAATTAGAAACAACTTATGGAATAGAAACTTCTCCATCAGTTTGTACCAATGCGCCTTTTAAATTTAAAGTTTATTTTCCAGATTCTACATTAAGTGCAGTGCCTGTGGCTATTCGATTCGACTCATTGAGTTGGAGGCTGGCCAGTGGGGCAACCATCGTGCCTAATAATTTCCCGATACTTGTTCCGGGTTCCGGCGTGCCGCCTTATGTACCTATTGATTCAGTAAACGTAAGAGGCGGCAGGCAGGTTGCCTGGTATTCGTTACCAACAACCTACTATTTTAATGCAGCCGGAAATGATACACTTTTGATAACTGGTTACCGAAGTACTAATGAAGGATGTGGTACCACCATTGACTATGAATTTCCCATCGTGATCTCCGATCCACCTACGGCCAGTTTTACTGCACCGGCTCCCGGATGTTATTTGGAACCGGTTGTGGCAACGGAAACTACGCCTCAATTGCCAAAACCAACTTACAAACAATGGTGGGAGTTTTATGACCCCGTAACCACTACTACAACTGTATATACAGGCAATGGTGTAAGGGTTGCAACCCATACGTTTACTACGCCCGGAATCAAACAGATAAGACATGCCAGTATTACCACGCCCGGTTGTTTAAGTGATACCATTGTGCAAACGGTTAATTTGCCGGATATACCGGATGCAACCATTGCAGGCAATACAACTGTTTGTATAAATACAGCCCAGCCAACGGTTACTTTTACCGGTTCCCTTGGTACGGCAGAATATATTTTCAGTTACACCATCAATGGAGGCCCTGTTTTAAATACAGTTCCGAGTGTAGCCGGAGTAGCTACGATTCTTGCACCCACAAACGTGGCCGGTACATTTATCTATAATCTTGTTTCTGTCAGGAATGCGGTTCCGGTGGGAACTCCATGTACCCGGGCAATTACCGGACAATCAATTACGGTTATTATAACGCCTGATGCAACCGTAACGCTATCATCGCTACCACCTACCGGTAACCAAACGGTTTGTATAAATACGCCGATCACCAATATTACGTATGCTGTTGGTGGCAGTGGCAACGCCGGTTCCGTTACCGGTTTGCCAACGGGTGTTACCGGTACCTATGCAGGTGGCGTAATAACCATTACCGGCACACCAACGGTGAGCGGTGTATATCCGTATACGGTAACGGCAACGGGCCCCTGCCTGCCGGCAACAGCCAACGGAACCATTACCGTGACCGCCGATGCAACTATTGCCTTAACATCAGCTGCAGGTTCAGATAATCAAACGTTATGTATTAATACGCCATTGCTGGTTAACATTACTTATGCCGTTGGTGGCAGTGGAACCGGCGTTACATTTACCGGTTTGCCTGCCGGTGTTAATGGAGTTTATGCAGGAGGTGTGGTTACCATTTCGGGTACACCATCTGTAGCTGGTGTTTTCCCTTACACGGTTAATACTACGGGCCCCTGTAATACCTTCAGCTTCAGGAACAATTACCGTAACCGGAGATGGAACCCTAACATTAACATCTGCTGCGGGTACTGATAACCAGTCGCTTTGTATAAATGTACCCATCACCAATATTACCTATGCCGTGGGCGGCACCGGAAACGGTGGCAGCGTAAGCGGTTTGCCTCCGGGTGTAACCGGTGTTTTTGCGGGTGGTGTTATTACCATTTCGGGTACGCCAACCAGTACGGCAGGCAGTCCTTATATCTATACGGTAACAACAACCGGACCTTGCGTTATACCAACGACAACGGGTACCATAACTGTTAATCCGGATGCGTCGATCGTGTTAACCTCTGCGGCACCTACCACTTCACAGGAGCTTTGCAGAAATTCAACCATAACGAATATAACCTACGCCATTTCAGGTGGCGGAACCGGCGCTACATTTGCCGGCTTACCGGCTGGGGTTACCGGGGTTTATGCAGCCGGTGTGGTAACTATCAGTGGTTCGCCAACCGTAGCAGGTTTATTCAACTATACAGTAACAACAACGGGTACCTGTGTGCAAAATAGCCTGAGTGGCAGCATTTTAGTAAATCAATTGCCTACTGCCAATTTTACCTATACAGCACCCAGTTGCGAAACCAGGGTCATCGATTTTACAGATGCTTCTGTACCCAATGTGGGTGTTTTAACGAACTGGACACCGGGATTTCGGTGACGGCCCTCCAACGAGCCCGTTACAAAACCCGAGTCATATTTATGCTACAGCCGGTGTTTACAATGTAACCTTAACCGTTACCACCGACAAAGGGTGTGTAAGTAATCCAATTGCCAGCTTTCCGGTCACCATCAGCGATCGGCCTTTGGCGGGCTTTATCACCCCCGAGGTTTGTTTAAGTGATACCTACGCCCAGTTTTTGGATACCAGTAAAGTAGCAGTTGGTACCATAACGGCCTGGGATTGGAATTTTGGCGATCCATTTGCAACAGTACCTAACCCCAATACATCCACCTTACAAAACCCAACACACAGTTATACGGCTGTGGGTCCTTATACCGTAACCCTGGTTGCTACGTCTAATACGGGTTGTAAGGACACCATCGTACAGCCACTATTTGTAAACGGTAGTTTCCCGGTTGCCAACTTCAATGTTAATAGTCCGGCTACACTTTGTGCCAACGATTCGGTTGGTATTGTTGAGGCTTCAACGGTGTTCCCCGGTACGATTACTAAAATTGAAATTTACTGGGATAATGTAAACTTCCCTGCCGTATTCGACATAGATAATTCGCCATTCACGGGAAAAGTGTACAGGCATTTATATCCCAATTTCCAGGCACCTTTAACCCGTACTTTCACGATCCGATACCGGGCTTATTCTGGAGGGGTCTGTGTAAATGATAAACTGGCTGATATTGTTGTAAACGCAGCGCCATTGGTTCAGTTTAATAATATGCCAAACAGTTGTTTGCTGGTACCTCCATTCCAGATAACACAGGCCAGCGAAATTGGTGGTGTACCGGGTACCGGTACCTATAGCGGACCGGGCGTTTCGCCTACGGGTTTATTTACTCCGCAGGTTGCCGGAATAGGTACGCATACTATATTATATACTTTTACTTCAACAGCCGCAGGTTGCGTGGATACCATGAGTAATACCATTACCGTTTTGGATACGGCGCAAGCCCTGTTCTCGCACGTTACACCAAGTTGCGAGCAGGTACCAACCTCCTTTACAGATATGTCGGTAGCACCATCTACGGTTGTTCTGGCTAATACCGTTTGGGATTTTGGTGATGGTACACCGGTTGAAAACCATGCACCGGGCGCTACATTCGGGCATGTGTTTGCGCTCCCGGGAACTTATACGGTTACGATGTACAATGTGTCAACAGATGGTTGTAACAGTACGGTTACCACACAGAATGTAACGATTGGTGCCAACCATATTATAACTTTAAATACGGCCAATAATAACCAAACCGTTTGTATCAACAACGCCATTGTACCCATACAATATACATTGAGTGGTGGTGCCACCGATGCTACGGTTACCGGTTTACCGGCAGGTGTAAACGCCTCAGTTGCCGCGAACATATTAACCATTTCCGGAACGCCAAGTCCGCTGGCCGGTGGTCCTGCTTTCCCGTATTCAATCACAACAACGGGTAATACCTGCGTTGTGGCAACGGCTTCGGGTGTCATAACAGTAGAACCAGACCATACCATTGCGTTCTCATCGGGTGATACTATGCAATCCGTTTGCGTAAATACGCCGATCGATCCTATTGTGTATACTTTGGGTGGTGGCGCTTCGGGCGTTACTATTGCCGGTTTACCCGCGGGCGTTACCCATGCGGTTGCCGGAAATACCCTGACCATCAGCGGTACACCAACGGCAACGGGTGGCCCTTCTTATCCTTATGTGATAACAACTACCGGTAACAGTTGCGTTAAAGCAAATGCTGACGGCGAGATTTTGGTGAATCCATATCCGGTACCGTTTTTTACACCTGATCAATCAGGTTATTGTATTCCCTAATGCTGTTGTGAAGTTCAATAACAGTTCAACCATGCCCGATTTAAGCGGCATGACCTATAACTGGAATTTTGGCGAAACGTTGAGCAGCACCAATACGAGTACAGCGGTTAGTCCAACTCATTGGTATTCGAGCCAGGGTCCTTTGATGTTACATTGACTGCAACCAGCACCGCAGTTCTCAATGGAGGTATTATCGGTTGTGTTAAAACGATCATTATTCCGTTAACAACCATTCATCCGCAACCAAAGGTTGATTTTGTATTCAATAAACCAAGTGTTTGTATTGGTGATAACGTAGTCATTACGGATGCTACTGATGGAAAAGATGGACTGGTGAACCAATGGTTCTGGGATCTGGGTGATGGCAGCAAAAGTGTTATAAACCCGGTTACGGTTACCTATACCGACACCATTAGCTATGATATTACTTTATATACCATCAATACGTATGGTTGCAATAGTGATACCATTACCAAACAATTTACTGTTTACCCTTATCCAAAAGTAAATGCCGGCCCCGACAGGTTTGTGCTGGAAGGCGGACAGATTCAGCTGGAAACGGTTACTTATGCGGTTAATCCAAGTTATACCGGACGCCGGGGACTTATTTAACTGATCCGGGAATACCAAGGCCATGGGTGATCAAACCAAAAACGGATATGACCTACCGGTTAACAGTAACGGGTAAGGGTGGATGCCAGTTGAGTGATTATGTTTTTGTTCAGTTACGTAAGTTTCCGGTTATTCCGAATACGTTTACGCCAAATAATGACGGCATAAATGATCTTTGGAAGATCGATTTCTTAAATACCTATCCCGATAACAGGGTGCAGATATTTACCAGAACGGGCAGCTTGTATTTGAGTCGCTGGGTTATAACACGCCCTGGGATGGAAAGTTAAAAAGGTAAACTTTGCCCTTTGATACCTATTATTATATCATTGAACCTGGTAGCGGGCGCGACCCCATCACCGGTTACGTAACAATCCTGGAAATAAAAAACGGGTTTACAGCGATGACTATTTTTTTCATCGCTGTAAATTTTTGACGGGTTAACATTTTATCTTAACCATTTTGACTGAATTTTATAAAACGGAAAATTGCATAGCCAAGCGAAAAAAGTTGATAGCATGAAAAGATTCTTTTTAATACCGGTTTCATTTGTTTGATACAGTTTAGCGCTTATGCCCAGGCTAAACCGTTTTATACGCAGTACGTACTGAACAATTATATCCTCAATCCCGGGATTACCGGTATTGAAAATTACACGGATATAAAACTGAGTTACCGCAATCAATGGGCGGGTATTTCGGGATCGCCGGTAACCACTTATTTAAGCGTTCACGGTCCGTTGGGTAAAAAGACCTGCGTACCAATGCCACTTCTTTCCGGTGCCGGGTGAACATCCCGGCGGGCCAAAAGCCTGGGATGAATATGCGGTTTCGCCTGCTCATCATGGCATTGGATTACAGGTGATCAACGACCGGGCCGGATATATAAGCCGATGGTCGGCAGCTGTGTCGTATGCGTATCATCAACCTTTGACCACCAAAACCAGCCTGGCAGCGGGTTTAAATGTTGGCCTATCCAGCGTAAGTTTAGACCGGTCGAAAATAGAATGGGGAGTCTTGATCCCAACGACCCGGCGATTAGTTACAATAACGGATCCATCAGCAAGATAAAACCCGAATTGGGCGTCGGTATCTGGTTATACTCGGTATTTTTAGGTATTTCGGTACTCAATATTATTCGGCAAAGCCAAGTTTGTTAAAGACGCCAACTATGGCGAAACTTTTACACCCAATTATTTTGCCAGCGCAGGTTACCGCTTTGCGTTATCACCCGATATATCCTTGCTGCCATCGGCGATGGTTCAATACTGGCAACCTCAATTAACCTCTATTCACGCAAATGTAAAATTACAGTACCGGGATTTTTATGGATAGGGGCGGTTATCGATTAGGAGACTGGTTGGCGGTTATTCGGGGATGATCGGTGTAAATGTTTCCTATTACGTTCAACGTAAGTTATGCCTACGAGCATGCATCCAGTTCACGCCTGCAGGCCTATACCAAGGGTACACACGAAGTGCTGGTCGGTTTTTGATCGGGAACAAATATGGAAGCAGTTGTCCGCGGAATATTTGGTGAGGATAAGGAGTTAGCTTTTAGCTGTTAGTCATTAGCGTTTAAAAAGCTCCGTTGCTGAACCTAAG
>JADJVB010000007.1 GCA_016710745.1 Chitinophagaceae bacterium
AAGGTAAAGAGAATACAGGTGTTGGGCAGGCAGCCCTTTTCAAACGCTATAGGTATTAAAAATACGGCGCTGGGTTACCATGCGTTAACTTCTAATCTTGCCGGATATTGGGTGGCACCATTGCCCCCAGCCGCAATACTGCTGTTGGCAGATAGCGCTGCCAATGCAACCTACGGTAATGATAATGTAGCCACAGGTAATCATGCCTTGTCGAAAACGGCGGCGGAAGTGATCACGTAGCTGTCGGCAGCAGGGCATTGTTCAGTACCACGGCCACTTATCCCAATACCGCAGTTGGTTATTCCAGCCAGATAGCGCAACTACCGGCTATGCAAATACTTCGCTGGGTTCTTTGCATTAATGAGCAACAAAATCGGGGTTACAACACGGCTATTGGTAATGCGGCTATGATGGAAGCGTATAACCCTTCAGGGGCAAATTATCCTTTCGACAATACCGCTATTGGTAATGATGCGTTACGCCTGAACCGTTACTATGGACAAACTGTTGTTGGTGCCGGCGCATTACGCAATGATACATCCGGCATTTACAATACGGCTGTAGGTTACCCGCCATGTACGAAAATAAAAGTGGTACAGTTAATACGGCAGTAGGCAATTAGTGCGCTTCTTGCTTTGATACCATCGGTTCGGGAAATACGGCCCTTGGTGTTAACGCTTTGTATAGTCACCGAAACGGAAATAATAATATTGCTGTTGGATACAATACCCTTTTAATGATATTAATGGAGGGGCCAATACTGCCATCGGTAATTTGCCATGGTCAATCATAAAACCAACGGCCTTAATACCGCTGTTGATACGAAGCCATGTATAATGACACATCAGGTGCTTTCAATACCGCAATGGGCTGGCGTACTCTTTAATCATGTTAGGAATGGCTACGAAAACGTATCAATCGGGGTAGGTAGTTTAGAATATAGTGATTCGTCAAACTACAATACAGCCGTTGGCCGGGGTGCCACGTTTACAAAAGGTGGATTGCTGAATACAGCTTTAGGTTTTTATTCCTCCGGCTGCGGTGTTGGTGCGCCTACCAGTAATTACTATGTAAAACCATACTACAACTGTTGGTGCATATGCCGGTTATAAAATTTTGCCGATGAAACACATTTGTAGGTTTCAACTGTTATGGTGCCGGGGCAGATTCGTTAAAAGGCATTGAAAATACGGTTTAGGTACGGCTGGGCTTACTTAATACCACTGGTTACAGTAATACTGCGCTGGGGATGGGCGCGTTATATTTAAACTCAACCGGTAAGGGTAATATAGGGTGTAGGGTAAGGGCCCTGTTGAACAATACCACAGGTTTTTCCTAATGCGATCGGAGACAGTGCCATGTTTAACAACAGTACCGGAAATTCTAATTCTGCTATTGGTGATTATGCACTGTATTCTAATACTACCGGCAACCAGAATGTGGTTATGGGAGAGGGCGCCATGGCGGGTTCCACAACCGGCAGTACCAATGTGTCTATCGGCGCAGGCAGCATGGATGGCCGTACCCGCGGTAATGATAATGTGGCAGTAGGTTTTGGGCCGGCAGAAATGACAGCATTGCAGACGGGCAGCGTGTACATCGGCAGGGATGCAGGCTTTAACAACCAAATAGCCAATACCATAGCCATCGGTTATCAGGCATTATATAACAATACAGTAGGCGCAGTAGGTACCCGTGGACAAAATAACGTAGTTGTTGGCAGCAGTGCTTTAGTTGCCAATACCATTGATCTGAAAACACAGCAATAGGCATTAATACCTTATCCGGTAATACCACAGGCGGGTTCAATACAGCACTGGGAGCATATACTTTATTTACCGGAAATGCTACCGGAAATACTGCAGTAGGTTCAAATAACCTTGTTTCTGTTACAACCGGCGGGTTTAATACCTCTGTGGGTACTAATACCTTGTTTTATAACGCAGCCGGTGCTCATAACGTAGGCATGGGCTTTTGGGCATTGTTAGATAATTTATCGGGCAACCGCAATATTGCTATTGGCAGCTGGGCGTTAAAAGCAACACTACTGCCAGCTACAACGTAGCCATTGGCGACAGCTCCTATACACCAATAATGGCAGGCAACGTGGCTGTAGGCTCCATGACCATGTTTTAACAGCACTGGTACAAACAATGCCGCCCTCGGTTATTATGCACTCAATGCCAATACTACCGGGCAGGGCAATGCTGCCATGGGATGGAATGCCATGTTAGCCAAATCCTTGGAGGCAACTGGAATACCGCTTTTGGCTCTTATGCATTGAATGCAAAATGTTAATTCCGATGGAAATACGGCTATCGGGCACCGTTCTCAAATAACAATGCTGCCGGAGTTGATAACGTAGGCACTGGATTTTATAGTTTGTACAGTACAACCGGCACTGGTAACACCGGCCCCTGGGAACCTATGCAGGCTCAGGCAATACAACCGGCAGCAACAATACAGCAGTTGGTTATAACAGTGATATTTCGGGAGCCATTTCAAATGCATCTGCTTTTGGCTACAGGGCCATCGTTTCTCAAAGTAATTCGCTGGTGCTGGGAAGTATAAACGGAACAAATGGCGCCACCGCCAATACCAGTGTAGGTATTGGCACAACGGCTCCTACCGCCCGACTGCATGTAGCCAATACAACCGCTACAACCACTGCCAATGCGGGGTATTTTGTATCTATAATTCAACCGCCGCTTCCAGTAATGGGGCTCCGATATATGCCCAAAATACCTATGCAGGTTCCTCCGATAGGAGCTGTTGTAGGTACATCATTAAACACTACAGCCGGATGGGGTTACGGAGGATATTTCAGAGCTAATTATATAGGTGTTTTTGGTTTAGTATCATCACCCGCTACAGGATTTTCAACGTATGGAATATACGGTTCAAACACTGCACTACAGGAAGCACCAATTATGGGTGTATATGGAACTGCTATAAACGGAAGTGTAAACTATGGAGTTGTTTGTAATGCAATGGCGGCTATACCGGTACCGGACAAATGTTTCGGACAAAATGTTTAAAAAGACATAACAGCAATCGATGGCAGCAATGCACTTGAACAGATACAGCAATTAAAACCGGTGAGTTATAACCTGAAAACTGATGAGTATAAAGGTTTCAATTTCCCCAACAAGAACGCAATATGGATTTGTTGCACAGGATCTCGAAAAAGTTTTCCTCTTTGGTTGAGGATGGAAGACATCCGGGAGAAAATAAACGATCCGGAAATAAAATACAAAGCGGTAAATTATATAGGACTGATACCGGTAGTTACAAAAGCCGTGCAGGAACAACAACAACTCATCAATAAACAACAACAACTCATCAATAAACAACAGCAAACAATCGACGACTTAATAAAAAGAGTTGAAAACTGGAGAAGAAAGATTAGTTGGATTTCCGTAAGAATTGAAAAACATTCCCTAATAAGGTGATGAAAAAAATCAGGAAAAGTAATACTTTATAATAACATTAATACAGAACTTTGCTGCCGCCATGGCACTTAAAGCCAATGCCCAACAACTGGTGAGGGCCAGCGGTAATGTTCAGATAGTTACCACAGCCGGCACCAAAACAGTAATAGACGGAGGAGGTATTACTTTTATAGGCACCAGCAAATGGACGGGTACCGCCGATGAAATTCACCTGATCAAAACTTCAGCCACTGATCCCGAAGGCTGGCTGGATTCAACTGCAGCAGGTGCTATGGATGCTGCCAGTACGGGAAATGTATTTTTCAGGGGAACCAACAGGCAAAGCTTTTACGGGCTAACCCGTGTTTATGATCTTACTATCCGGAATACCATTGGAGACACACTTCTATCATCCTGTGAAGTAAGAAATAACCTGAAGCTGGATACCGGTTTCATCTTCACCCTCAGTGGTTATGGCAACGATAGTTTATTGGTATCTAACCCCGCCATCGCAGCCATCAGTTCAACAAGCAGTTATTCAAAAAGCTGGGTTAACGGAAGGCTTAGCCGCACCGGTAACGTGGTTGGTTCGCAAATACCTAACCCGGCTGTATATTATTTATTTCCGGTAGGAAAAACCGATAGTTTATATGCCCCCGTAAAACTGGCAAAAGCAGATGCTACTACCAATACCGACGGCCGAATACTGGTATGCCGCACCATTTGACCGCACTAATGTGTTTTACCCCCTATTGATCATGTAAGCGAAGTGGAATATTGGGAAATAACCAGCAATAACCAGGGCTCTACAAACGACGATGCCATGCTTAGTTTATCCCGGCGCGGAAGAAGCCATGTAAGTGCAACTGCAGCGGTAAGGGACAGTTTACTGGTTGCCCAATACATTAACCGCCCTCCTTTTATATGGGATGTACCCGGCCTTTGGGCTCTCGGCAGGACCACTGGCGCCGACAGCCTTTTTGGTTATGTTACTGCAAATGGCAATACCAACAATTATTCTTTTGATGAGCGCAGGTTCACCTTGGGAACATTCAGTAAATTCAATGCGCTTCCTGTTAAACTGCTGTACTTTACTGCTATTGCCGATGGTAATAAAGTACGCCTGAACTGGGAAGCTGCCAACGAACAGGATACAAAAAAATATGAAATTGAAAGATCGTTTAATGCCACCAATTTCAGCAATATCGGATCGGTTAATTCCAGGCAATTGTCGCAATCGGCTTATATCGACTTTGATAACAACCTCGCCCTCGGGCTGGAATTATTACCGCTTAAAGATCATTGAAAACTCAGGTAGCTTTACCTATTCACCTGTACGTCCGGTTAAATTCGAAAAGGACTGGAGCAGGTGAAACTGTTCCCGGTTCCGGCAACAACCGTGTTGAACATACAATTGCCAACATCTTATGTAAATCAAACCACTTTGCAGTTGATTGGAATTGACGGCAAATTAATAGCATCATTGAAACCGGCGGCCAATATGGTTATATTGAATGTACAGCCTTTGGCAGCAGCCACTTATTTTATACTGATCACCAGGGCCGACGGCAGCAAAGAAGCCTACCGTTTCGTAAAACAGTAATAATAAATTTAAATGCTCGATATGAAAAAAGACAATAATAAAAATACAGCAGTTATCATTTTTAGCTTCATCAGTTTTGCAGCCCTCGCTCAAAAGAATGATCAAAACCAAAAATTGATGAATCTTACAAAAATACTGAGCAGGATAAAACACAGGCACCAGCTGCGGCGCTACAGATCGTTGCCACGCCTAAAGCAATGACCATTGACGTGCAACCCAAACCCATTATACCGTGTGGAGAATTAATACCAATGGAAACCAGGCCGGTTCCTCCAATAGTTACAGCAATACAGGAACCCGTACATGCAGCCTGTATCGTTACAGGGACCAGTAAAAGCCGGGCCTCCTCCGGTTGTTACAGATATGAATACTGCTCCACGGGTAATAACTTCGCCGGTACCGCAGAAATTGATATTGCCAAAGGAACAATAACCTGTTTCATAAAAATTGATTTAAAAAAACTTCCCACCGGGGAGTTTTTTTTTACTTTTGTAAGCAGCTACCTGTTTGCGGTATTTTTTGAACAGCTTTTTACGTTTACTTTTACTTTGCAGGTATTGTAAATAATTTTATATGTAATTATTTATAATGCCGTTAGTGATTTTACCGAAAATTTTCATAATTTAACATCCACTAATATCTCCCCCTAACAGAATCCAATACCTGCAAAAACTTTCCGTTATCCTCGCAACAACTATAGTTTTATTGTATAATTTTTATCAACCTGTTATGACTAAACATTTCCGCCTTGTGCTTGCTACAGCTATTGCAACCACTTTACATTTTTCTGCCCATGCACAATCATTAAGTATCAACACAACCGAGCGGCTGCTGATGCCAGTGCCATACTGGATGTAACAAGTACTGTTAAAGGCATGCTTATTCCCCGTATGGATAAAACTGCAAAAAATGCCATTGCCACGCCAGCCAATGGTTTGCTGGTTTATCAAACCGGGCCTGATAGTATTGGTTTTCATTATTATGATTTGCCCAACACACAATGGGTTTTTATTAATGCCAGTGGCATTGCAACAGACACCACTGCCTGGAAACTTAACGGGAACAACAATGTAACCGATACCAGTTTTTTGGGCAGCATTAATAATAAGGCCGTAAAGTTCAGAGTAAACAATCTGCCATCTGGTATTATTGACAGTTCAACCGGGGATGCCGCTTTAGGTTACAGGGCTTTGGTAACGGGACATTCCTCTCCGGGTTTTTATGCAAATAATGCTTTAGGTTTTGAGGCAGGAAGAAATCTGAATACAGGGTATGCCAATATTACTATTGGACGACATGCATTGGCTTCAACCGGTGTTTCAACACAAAATATTGCAATTGGCGACAGCGCAATGGCCTGATGTATCAGCACACACCAATATGGGCATTGGCTACCAGGGCTTTAAAACTACAATGGGGGTGGTTATATAACCTATAATACAGCCATAGGCTACTCAAGCCAGAGCGCTGCTTCCAGCACAGTAGGTGGATTAAACAGCTACTATAATACGTCTATCGGGGGATTTGCAATGGCTGATAACAGAGGGGGATTTGATAACACAGCTGTTGGTGTAAGCGCATTAAGGTTTAATGATTCTTCTTCCGGCTAATACTGCTATAGGAATCAATGCAATGGCTTATCATAAACATAATGGTTTTAACAGTAATGTTGCAGTTGGCGCATTTGCGCTGGAACAGGATAGTATTGGCATATGGAATACGGTTGTGGGTTCAGAAGCCATGCAGAATGCAAAAAGAGGCAGCGTGAATGTAGCAGTTGGCTTCCGCTCTATGAAGGCGCACAAGGATGGTGGCGAAAATACAGCAGTAGGTGTGGGATCATTGGAAGCCGATTCTTCGGGTACACAAAATACAGCCATAGGCCGTTCGGCATTGTTCTTAAATAAAATAGGCACCCGCAACACAGCAGTGGGTGCTGAGGCTGGGAGTTAATAATAACGAGCTTCAAACAAACCCCTGCAGGGCAGTGAAAATACCTATGTAGGTTTTAATGCCGGGCGTACCGCCAATATTGGCCGCAAAAATGCAGTAGTGGGTGCTTATGCGCTTGAGGGTTCAGGTATTTACGGCGACCAGCCAACTTTAGATGCTTACAGCCGCAATAGTGTTGTTGGCGACTCCGCAGCCTTACGCACTTTTGGTAACGATAACGTGGCGATGGGTTTTCAGGCATTAAATGCAAACGCAGGTGGGTCGCAGCATGTGGCTGTGGGCAGCAGGGCATTAAAATCTACAACAGCCACTTACCCGAATACAGCCATCGGGTATTCCAGTTTAGATAGTAATACAACAGGTGGTGCAAATACCGCCGTGGGCAGCTACTCCTTAACAGCCAACAAAACCGGTATCAACAATGTGGCTGTAGGTAATGCTGCCATGTACCAAATACACAGCAGGCAGCAACAATACAACAGTAGGTAATGATGCAGGCCGTTTAATTGGCGACAACCAGAATACCGCTATTGGTGCCTCTGCCCTGCGTAACGATTCTGCCGGTATAGATAATGTTGCCGTTGGATTCAGGGCTTCTTTCACTACTGATACTGCTTCTCAAACAATTGCTATTGGCAGAAATGCTATGTATTATAATTTAAAGTCGGATAATATAGCGGTAGGTACATATGCAGCCAGGTTAGGAAACTTTAATCCAGCTGTAACCAGCCTCCATCCAACAAGAAATACCGAAAATACAGCAATAGGATTCAGAGCTATGCATTCCAATGCTTCCGGTCGTAAAAATGTAGCTGTTGGTTACAGGGCTTTCGCTGTAAATGCTGATAATTTTTACACTTATGAAGTTGGTTCTGGACCAGCAACCTTACTTAGCCGTAATGTAGCAATTGGCGATAGTGCCATGGCTGTATATTCAGGTTCATCCGGTGTTGCTATTGGTGCAGATGCTATGAGCAGAGCTGGTTATGCATTAAATAATATTGCCATAGGAGACAGCGCTATGGGAAACTCTTTTCAGGCAAGCGAAAATGTGGCCATCGGTCATCAATCTTTAAAAAATGTAAACTTCGGCTCGGCTGCAAACACTGGTAATACAGCAACAGGTGCATATAGTGGCCGCAATATTACTACAGGCTACTGGAATACTGCAAACGGTTTAGTTGCATTAGAAAATACCACTACCGGAGCCGGCAATACAGCAATTGGTGTTTCCTCATTCAGGACCAATGTTACCGGCTACGATAATGTGGGTGTGGGCATAAACACTGGCTATCATGTAACCAGCGGATATAATACTTACGGGAAGTTATGCCGGTGAAGGCGCAGCAGGTTTCAGCACAGGGGAATCAAATACAGGTGTAGGTTATTTTGCACTCAGCGATATAAGGTCAGGTACAGAAAATGTTGCAGTGGGCCGGAGTGCATTATTGTTTGATACAAGCGGAACCGCTAACGTGGCCGTAGGACGAAGCGCATTACGTGCAAACCTCGCCAGCCATTATAATGCCGCTATGGACATGAGGCACTATTGTTGCATAAACGTGCCGGCTCTACTTATAATACTGCTGTAGGTGCTGCAGCCCTGGAGCAGGATAGCAGCGGTTTTCAGAATACAGGTGTGGGCGTTTCTGCATTCCGTTTTAATAAAACAGGATATTATAACACCGGCGTAGGTATCAATGCAGGGTATTATGCAAAAAAAGAAGGCAATACATTTATTGGTGCTTATTCAGGGATGGGCGAAAGAAGCCCCGGGAGCAATGTGGCAGCAGATACCGGCACTTTAAATTCCGCTTTGGGTTTGTATTCATTGTACCGTATAGCCAGGAAGTAATAATACTGCAATAGGATACAGTGCTATGTACTACGATTCAAGCGGCAATCTTAACACCGCAGTTGGAAACGGCGCTTTGTTCTCAAACCGGGCTTCGCATATGAATAATGCTTTTGGCTGGAATGCCTTATATAGTTATGAAGGAACCGGAAATGGCTTTAACAGTGCTTTTGGCGATCTGGCTGCCGAAAACCGGAATCCGGGCTAGCAACGTGGCAATGGGAAGCTGGGCCATGCGGTCCCACGTCACAGGAAGCAGTAATACAGCAGTGGGTAATTCAGCCATGGGACTAACCGGAACATCAGGCTCATCCAATACGGCTGTGGGTAGTAATGCGTTACTTGTAACCAATGCTGATGGTAACACTGCGGTTGGCCGTAATGCAGGCAACACCAATACAACAGGAACCAATAACACATTGATTGGGTTTGATGCAGATGTTACTGCTACTGGCCTTACTAATGCAACTGCAATTGGTTATAATGCAACTGTGGCACAAAGTAATTCGCTGGTGCTTGGCCAAACCGGAACTGATGTGGGTATTGGTACAACTACCCCGGATTCTACTTTTTCAGTCGCAGATAATTTTTTAGTAGGAAGTTCTGGTACAATACAATATGATAACAGCGTACCGGTAATGAGTTATATGTTCAAAAGCGGAAGTTCTAATGCTGACAGAATGGTTATAGCTCACAGCCCCGGTTTCCCCACTTATGGCCTGCAATACGAAGATGCATCAGATCAGTTTAATTTTTTAGGCGGGGGCACAAACAGACTGGCCATTGAACTTAATACCGGACAGGTAGGAATAGGAGTGGCAAATCCATCAAGGCTGTTGGATGTAAATGGTAACTTCAGGCTTGGTGTTAACGGCACTACAGTTACTAATATAATTAAGGTTACCATCAACCAGAATATTGCCAGTGTACCTGCTAATTCTACTGTTGGAGAATTGTTTACAGTTGCTAACGCTGCACTTGGCAGTACTGTATATATTTCACCTGCCGTTGCATTGGCTAATGGATTGCTTATTGCATATGCAAGGGTAAGTGCAGCAGGCACAGTTGAAGTTGGTTTTACAAATACAACTGCAGGAGCTATTAATATGACGGCTATGGATTATTATATCACTGTAATTCAATAAAAAATTAAAAACTCATTTATAAAAACACCAGATCATGAAAATTATAAAATCACTTTTGTTGCTAACTGTTACCTTTTGCACATCAACAATACTTTATGCCCGAAGTAAAACCTGAAATTGAAAAAGATGGAAGTAAAAGTACCGGCAGCCGCTAATGCTACTTCCATGCCAGTTTAAAATCACCAACCTGGAGGCTCCGCCTGCGGCACAGGCACCATCACCATTAACCCGAAAAGAAGATGCAAAACCGGAGGAGAAAGATAAACTGGAAGCTAAAGTAATTACCCCCACAGCCATCGCAACACCCGGTGGAGAAGAAGGCCGTAAGACACTGGCCGGTAAAGCCGAAGATCAAACACCTTCAGGCCCCACAACACCCAATACCATTGATCAAAATCCAAAGGTATTGCTGCCAGCCAAATCTACTGCAACAAAACAGGAACAAAATAAATAGCATTTGTTTTTATAAATAAAACCACTGGCCTGCTCACAGGTGGTTTTTATTTTACCGCTATTTCAGTTAATTTCGTTCAAATATTTTAACATGATACAGCGCATTCAATCCCTCTGGTTATTGCTGGCCGCTGCCTGTGCCTTTGCAGGATTTAAATTTCCGTATTACAGCGGCACCAAACTAAACGATCCGGTACTGTATGAATTGAATGCAACATCAACTTTATTGTTGATGGTTACAACCATTGCAGTTGGCGTATTGGCGCTCATCAACATTTTTCTTTATAAAAAGAGCATTACAGTTAAGGCTTTGTGCGTTGGGTATTTTACTGGAAGCGGTATTGATCTTTTGTACTATCGTGAAAACCACCAGTTTTGCACAGGCACTTATGCTTTAACGGCCATCTTACACAGCATTATTGTTTTGGCTTTTGTAATGGCTGCGAGGGAATGAATAAAGATGCTAAACTTTTAAAAAGCGACAGGTTGCGATAGTTGTCAGGCCACTACACAGGTGTTACAATATTAAGCTTCATGAGTTTTAAATAATCTCCAACCAGAAAACTATTTACAGTGGCCAGACAACTAATGAGGGCTGCCTGCCGTTGCCGTATTTGCCAGTACACTATTAACCTTGCGCAACCCTGATCAGGAACTCGCCACAGGCGAATTCCTACAAGAACTTGCCTGTATAACTCTCCTTACATTTTTTTAGATCCGCCGGCTTACCTGCAAATACTAAATTACCTCCTGCATCACCAGCTTCCGGGCCAGGGTTAATTACCCAATCGGCCGATTTGATCACATCAGTATTATGTTCTATCACCAATATGGTATGCCCCTGCTCTATCAATGCATTAAAAGATGCCAATAATTTTTTTATATCATGAAAATGAAGGCCGGTTGTAGGCTCATCAAAAATAAATAAAATGCTGCCCTGAGTTCTTCCCTTTCCCAGGAACGACGCCAGTTTTACACGTTGCGCCTCACCACCCGATAAAGTATCGGATGATTGTCCCAGTTTTACATAACCCAGTCCTACATCGCTTAACGGTTGTATTTTTTTTGCAACGTCTACCCCGTTCTTATCTGCACCATAAGAAGCATTAAAGAATTCAATCGCTTCATCCACACTCATCTCCAGCACATCATGAATACTTTTGTCCTTGTATTTTACTTCCAGTACTTCTTCCTTAAAACGTTTTACCACCGCATACATCGCAGGTCAAATGCACATCTGCCAAAAACTGCATTTCAATGGTTTGTTCACCTTCGCCTTTACAGGCATCGCACCTGCCCCCATCCACATTAAATGAAAAATGTTTGGGTTGAAAGCCACGCATTTTACTCAGGGGTTGTTTGCTATACAGATCCCTTATCTCATCATATGCCTTTATGTAAGTAACAGGGTTACTGCGTGAAGATTTTCCAATCGGGTTTTGATCTACCATTTCTACCTGTGCAATAAAATCAACATCGCCGCTGATGGATTTGTGCAGGCCCGCTTTATCAAAACTTTCCCCTTTCAGTTTTTGCATCGCAGGATATAAAATTTGTTTTACCAAAGTAGTTTTACCACTGCCGCTTACACCGGTTACCACACAAAAAACCTGCAAGGGAAATTCAACATTCAGATTTTTTAAATTATTCTGACGGGCTCCTTCTACTTTAACAGAGCGGTTCCATGTACGCAAGTGCCTGGGCGGTTCTATTTTTAATTGTCCTGATAAATATTTGCCCGTAAGGCTTTCCGGGTTATTTATTATTTCATCATAGTTTCCTTCGGCCACCACTTCACCTCCCAGGTGACTTGCCAGCGGGCCCATGTCAATGATGTGATCAGATTCCCGCATCATCATTTCATCATGTTCAACAACAACCACCGTATTTCCCAGGTCTCTTAATTCTTTTAAAACGCTGATCAGTCTTTCGGTATCACGGCTGTGTAAACCAATGGATGGTTCATCTAAAATATACAGCGAGTTGGTTAAATTACTGCCCAGGCTCCGGGTTAGCTGAATGCGCTGGCTTTCGCCGCCACTTAAAGAATTTGCCAAACGGTTTAAAGTAAGGTATCCCAAACCTACATCCAGAAATGTTTTAATGCGGTGATGAATTTCAATCAAAATTCTTTTTGCCACCTGCTGATCGTATTCACTCAGTTTTAATTTATGGAACCATACAAAGAGATCTTTAACCGGTAACTCACACAACTGACCAATATGTTTGCCGCCAACTTTTACATACAAGGCTTCGGGCCGCAGGCGGTAACCTTTACAAGCCGTGCATAAAAGTCCGCCCCCGGTACCGGCTTAATAAAACACGGTATTGTACTTTATATAAATTCTGTTCTACCTCTTTAAAAAAAGCGTTGATACCATCTGCACGCGCATTGCCTTCCCACAGATCGGTTAATTGTTTTTCGGTCAGGTCAATAACAGGTTTATGTACCGGGAAATCAAAACGCTTTGCAGCGGTAATAAAACGCTCTTTCCATAAACCCAGCTTCTCTCCTTTCCAGGGTGCAACAGCGCCTTCATACACACTTAAACTTTTATCCGGAATGATCAGGTCGGGATCAATACCCAATATCTGAGAAAATCCTTCGCAAACCGGGCAGGCACCAAAGGGGTTATTAAATGAAAACAGGTTTGGTACCGGTTCTTCAAAAACAATTCCATCAGCTTCAAACTTATTGGAAAAATGCAGCAGCTTTTCTTTATTGATCTCTAAATACATTTCGCCTTCTCCTTCGTAAAAAGCGGTGTTCACCGAATCGGAAATGCGGTGCAGGTCATCTTCTTTAAATTTTTTGGCCACCAAACGATCAATCAACAGGTAAACCGTATCCGTTTTTTTTATACTGATCTTCTTTTCCGATTCGAGCAGGTTCTCAATCCGAACTACTTCCTGATTTTTATAAAGCCTCGAAAATCCTTTTTGCAGCAGGATATTCAACTCTTCCTGCACATTGCGGTTGGCATGTTGTTTAAACCTAACCAGCAGTAATACCTTATTTCCTTCGGGTAACGATTCGATGGCTTTAACCACATCCGCAACATCATCCTTACGCACTTCTTTACCACTTACCGGCGACATGGTTTTACCGGCCCGGGCAAAAAGCAGCCGCAGGTAATCATAAATTTCCGTCATGCTGCCAACCGTACTGCGGGGTGTTCGGGTAATTACTTTTTGTTCGATGGCGATGGCCGGGCACAAGCCTTTAATATAATCTACATCGGGTTTATTCATGCGCTGCATGAACTGGCGGGCATAGGCACTTAAACTTTCGGCATACCGGCGCTGGCCTTCGGCAAAAAGCGTATCAATGGTTAATGACGATTTTCCAGAACCTGAAACCCCGGTTACAACTATCAATTTATCCCTGGGTATGGTAACAGATATATTTTTTAGATTATGAACCCTTGCCCCCTTAATAAAGATATCTTTTTGCCCCGTTAAAGCCGGCTTGGTGTTTTTTGCCTTTGTTATTGCTATCGCCATGCTCAAAAAATACTACATTAATTGTGCTGCCCGAAATATGTGAAATAATTCTTAAAACTAAAAAAGACGAAAAAAGTTATATAAACTATCGGTAGTTTTATTTTTTGGTATAAGTAATGCTTTTAATCCGGTATCGTAGTTTTACTAAGTAAAAAAACTTTAAAGATTAGGCATAAGTACTCATACTAAATTAATTTCTTCATTCTATTTTTACAGTCCAATATCCAAAAAAATGAAAAGCCGTTAAAGCCTATCTAAAAGACTTCTACGTATTTTTTCACCTTTTTGGACCTGTTACTAAATATCCTAACAATCTAAAACTGTAGAAGTTTATGAAACACCTGAATGCACTTACCGACCAGCAGCTTATCCATTTATATATGGATGGCGATGTTAATGCCCTTGCAACCATTATTACGCGCTACAAGGACAAAATTTACACTTCCATTTATTTATTGGTTAAAGACCGGTACCTGAGCGAGGATATTTTTCAGGACGTTTTTATCCGTATCATCGACACCCTGAAAGGTGGCCGGTATACCGATGAAGGCAAGTTTTACCACTGGGCCATGCGTATTGCCCATAATATGTGTAGATCATTTTAGAAAAGTGAAGCGCACCCCAACCATTAAAACCAGCGACGACCGCGATATTTTTGAAGTATTGAACTTCTCAGAACCCGGTGCCGATCAAAAAGATCATGAATGGCCAAAGCAGGATAAGGTTAGAAAAATGGTTGACCTGTTACCGGAAGACCAGCGTGAAGTGATCATTTTACGCCATTATGCTGATCTGAGTTTTAAAGAGATCGCCGATTTAACCAGCTGCAGCATCAATACTGCCCTGGGCCGCATGCGTTATGGTTTAATAAACCTGCGCAAAATGATGACCGAAAAACAAATTGCATTATAAATGTGTATAGCCTTCGATGGAAGGTAAAATCTGTAACTCCCAAACACGATCAAAAAAACCTCCGTTTTATACGGAGGTTTTTCTATTTACAAGTAATCGAATTCTGTTATTTCTTGGCTTTTCAAAAGCATCCAGGGCCGCATAAGAGCCAGTCTTTATATTCTTTGATGTTTGGGGTATAGCCCACCGGGTGATTGAGCAAAATTTCGTCGCCGTTTAAAATGGCGTATAAAGGCTGGGCATTGTTTTTAAAGTTTTCGGTTTCAAAGGTTGCCCATTTATCGCCTATGCTGATAATTTCCTTTTCGGTGCCTTCTTTGGTAGTATAGGTAAACTGCTTTGCTGCCGGTAACTTTTGTTTATCATCAACATACAGCGAAACCAATATGTATTTCTCTGTCATGATACGCTTTACTTCTTCGTTGGTCCAAACATTCTCTTCCATACGGCGGCAGTTTACGCAGGCATAGCCCGTAAAATCGATCAGTATGGGTTTATTTTCGGCTTTGGATCTCTGTAACGCCAGCTCATAATCTTTTATGGGTTCAAAATTTTTGCAATTAAACGGATCCTGGTAAAGACTATAACAAAGCGGCGGTGGAAAACCGCTGATTAAACTAAGATTCGCATATTTTGTGTTGGTGACGCCCGGTATTAAATAGATGGTGAATGCCGCAAAAACAAGTGCGAGCGCTATCCTGCCCTTACTTAGTTTTTTAACCGGACTATCATGGGGAAATTTAATTTTACCCAGGAGGTACAACGTAACACCGATGCCGGTTAAGATCCAGATACCGATAAACACTTCTCTTTTCAACAGGCCCCAATGCATCACCAGATCGGCATTGGATAAAAATTTGATGGCGAGGCTACTTCCACAAAACCCAATACCACTTTTACCGAATTGAGCCACCCGCCCGATTTGGGCAGAGAATTCAACCAATTGGGAAACAGGGCAAATAACGCAAAGGGAAGTGCCAATGCCAGTCCGAAGCCACCCATGCCCACCGTTAGCTGAACAGCACCGCCCGTTAAAGAGCCTACCAATAAGGATCCTAAAATGGGACCTGTGCAGGAAAAGGAAACGATGGCCAGTGTTAACGCCATAAAAAAATATGCCGAGCACATTTCCGGTACCTGCCTTGGAATCGGCCCTGCCCGAAAAACTGCTGGGTAAGGTAATTTCGAAAAGGCCGAAAAACGACAGGGCAAAAATGATAAATACGGCAAAAAGATAATATTCAGCCAGGGGTTGGTTGATACAGAGTTCAATATTTCCGGGACTCGCACTATCCAAAAAAATAGAATGGTACACTCAACAGAACATAAATCAAAAAGATAAAAAAGCCATAGAGTGCTGCGTTAAAAACGCCTTTCTTTTTGTTGGTCGCTTTTTTCGTAAAAAAAGTAACCGTTAACGGGATCATGGGGAACACACAGGGCGTTATTAAGGCCACCAGGCCGCCTAAAAAACCAAGCAGAAAGATCGTCAACAAGCCGCCCGAATCTGATTCTTCGGTACTGATACCGGTACCTCCGCAATCGTTCACCGGTTTCTTTAAATCGATGGTGGGTACCCATATCCGGTTAGCCGAAGCCATATCAACGCCCCCTTCCATCACAATATCAATTTTTCTTTCCTGCGGAATAAATTCCTCGCTATTGGCAGTATTGTAGATGAGTACGGCTTTTAATTTGGCGGGAACGGCACCCGACAAACTGATTGCCTGTACAATTTCAAGATGTTGCACAGCAACCTCGGTACTCAGGTCAAATATTTTGTCGCCAATCGTTTTTATATTACCGGTTATTTGTTGAGCGCCCTTTTTTTGTATGGCATTATCAGAGAATACGATCTTAACGCCTTCCAAACTCACCGCTTCGTTGGGCTTGGTATATACCTGCCATCCCGAACTGATCGTTCCTGTAAACCTGAGCTCATATTGACCTTCGGCAATTTTTTTTCCGGTTGCCTGCCATTGTACAACTTCTGAATCCTGTGCAAGGCCGGTAAACTGAAAAAACAAAAAAACAGCTGTAAACAATAACACAATCTTCGTAAAACGCATAATATACTATTTAAAAAAATCCCGATCGATGAATCGGGAAATAGGTTAAAGCAGTTAAATTATTTTCCGCCTACTTTAATGCTAAACGGAATATCTCTCGGAGGCAAACACAGCCGGTCATTGCAAACCATAAAAGTTACGGTTCCCTTTACCACCGTGGCAACCGAAGACCTCAGTTTTATCTTTTGTACAAAGTCAACTTTTTTTGCATAATATTTTAATACTGAATTAAAGTTCTTATCTTACGACTTTTCCATTTTACCCATTTCTTTCACTTTACCATCAAAACTGATCAGCGGGTTAGCGGTAAAGGCAAAGGTTGTTGGCTCGGGGCCCTCACCGGCATCCTGCGCATACATATGCCAGTTGCCATCAATGGTGGCGGTGATATGCAACTCATAGGTTTTATCGGCTATTTTTTGGGCTGTATAGGTCCAGGTTACCGGGTTATTGATCTGTGCCTGCACAAAACCAGCAAACAGCAGTAAGAAAGTTCCTGTAATGATCTTCTTCAAGTATAGATTGTTCATATGCAAATTTACGAATTTATACACGGTATGGTTGTCGCTTAACGACCATTTAACCCTAAATATTGTTAATTAATTCCAAACAAATGATTAAAAACATTTTTACCATCAAGATTATCTAATGCTGTGCTGCACGCTCTTTCGGGGTGCGGCATCATACCAAATACATTTCTTTCTTTATTACAGATACCCGCAATATTGTGGATGGCTCCGTTTGGATTAGCTAGCTCCACCACATGACCATTTTCGTCGCAATACCGGTATATGATCTGCCTGTGCATCTCCAACTCCTTCAACGTGGTTTCATTGGCAAAAAACCGCCCTTCGCCGTGGGCAACAGGTATCTTCCGGGGTTTGCTCCCTTCTGATGCGCCTTCTTTCATAAAAATATTTTTACAAACCAACTGTTGCTGGCTGTTGCGCAGCAACACGCCCGGCAACAAACCGCTTTCGCATAAAATTTGAAACCCATTACAAACACCTAAAACTTTTCCGCCTTTATTGGCAAATTCGATCACGGATTGCATCATGGGGCTAAAACGGGCGATAGCGCCGCAACGCAGGTAATCGCCGTAGCTGAACCCGCCGGGCAGTACAATACAATCCTCGGTACCGAACATGCTCAGGTCCCTGTCTTTGTGCCAAAGCTGAATGACCTCCTGGTTTAAATCGATTTAAGGGCTTCAATCATATCCCGGTCGCAATTACTGCCGGGGAAAACTACTACACCAAATTTCATGCGTCTTTTTTTTATTGTTGAAGTTGGTTGTTCAATAATTAATTTTTCGAATGCCGGGCCATCTCACCCGTTAATAAAGCGTGCGGCAAAGGTACAATTAGCTGGTCAATTTTCAGACAGGTAACTGACCGCCAAAATAAAAGCCACCAGTACCCAGTGTAACAGCGCAGGGAACCATCTTTTAGCCGGGTACAGAAATGCCGCTGCCATAAACAACGACAGGGGAACCGCACAAAGAATCCAGTATTCAAACGTATGGGTTGCATTTATAAAAGGAACAAAAGGGCAATGATGAGATACAAAAAAGTAAGGCTCCAGCTTTTCCGCGACTGTATCAGTTGCCGGCGGAAATTTTGTTGTATAAAATAAATACCAATGGCCGAGCCGGTGAACACAGCGATTATAGAGGCATAAGCCCACTGCGATTGATCAAAAACCGGGAAGGTTACGGCGAAACCCGGAAACGAGTAGCCTTTCCATTTATCGGTTAGAAATACCAGGGACAGCAGAAAATAGTAAGGCGTGATGATCCCCAACAACGCCATCAGCCACTCTGCCAGTTTAAATGGCCTGGTGATCGCCAATCCAAAAATGATCAGGGCGGCGAATGCCAGCGACGGGAAATAAAAAAAAGTGCAGATGCCGATCGCCATCCCCATATTAAATAAAGCCGCTTTGGGTTTTTGGTTACTATACAGCCGGCTCATTTTTGACCAAACCCAGATCAACAGGCTGGTGATGATGAGCGGAGACGATAGCACATTCCACTCAGAAAAAAGGGATGTAATGAGCAGGTAACTCATCCCGGTAAGGAAATGCGATCGCTGCATGATACGCAGGTCGTTAGCCAGTTTATTAAAATAAATAGCCTGGGCGAACAATAGAAAAAAAGTGATCAGCGGGTAGATTACGGGTAAATCAACACCCAGGGGTTGCAACAATTTTAGCAATGCCTTGTACAAAAAACCATCAATTTGCTGGGGTACCGGAATTTTCGGTTGTAAGAAAATGGGCAGTTTCAGTAATAAACCATACAATAACAGTAAAAATTGTTGTACGAATTATTGGCCTTAAATATTCGCGTCACCTATAAATGATTGTAAATGAAAAATTATTTTATCCGGCAAAAATGAGCAATTATTATTACGGAGAAAACTGTTTATCATCATGCCCGGCAGAAAAATATTCATTAAAAATCGATCCTGGCAAAGCATATATTGTTTCGATAACTACAAGGTATGATAATTTGGCCGGCTCCGGTTTGTTTACCCAGGCTTGGCATAAACTCGTAACCTTTTTTATCGGTTTTTAAAGTGGGGTATCGATTTACCATACCGCTTGCCGAAATACCCTGGTTGGTCACTACCTGGTACCTCCGGTCGTTATTGAATAAAAAATGTATTTCGCTACCGGATATCATGGTTGAAAACGACATGAAGTTTTTTCTTCCTCATCATCGAACTGGCTTTTGTGCAGTACCTGCTCCATTCCAGCTGACCGGTTTTACTCATACTTAACACCCAGGATATTATCAAAATAATACCGGGTGCTTTGATTCCGTAGCTGTTTAACGGCCGGTAGTAACCGGTATAAGGATTATAATAGTATCCACCCGAAGAAAGTGAATAGGGATTATACAGGTAATCGTACCGGTTAAAATTATTAATGCCCCGGTTTTCGCTGGTATAATCTTCGGCAGCCAGGATAAATCCGCCATCACCTTTAACGATGATCTGCCGTATAAAAAATTATCCATAGCAAACGGAGCATCCCATCCGACTTGGCTTCATACCGCAGCGAATCGTATATTTCGGTAAAACTGCGAAACAAGCGGTTTTTCGGCCGGTTTATCCCATATCCACTTAAATAAGCCCTCGATACTACCCGGTTCTTTTTATAATAAAAGGTATTGATAATATATCGTTGGTTTCGGTTATCTATCTTGAGTTTTACCTCATCTATATATTTTTCTTTCAGATCGATCTCCCGGAAGTTAAATGAATCGCGCAGCGGATCTTTTCTGTACAGGCCCAGTCCATTACTATTATCGCGGTTACCCGATTGCCTGGCATGGGTAAACACAAAACTGCCATCATTGCCCATCTGAAAATTATCATAGTTCTCTTTTCGCTCGTTATAATCAGCCACATAGCGGCCTTCAGTGATCTTATTCATGTCCGTATCAAAAAGCATCGTTTTCATATCGAACTTTTGCTGCCGGGTTTGCACTTTAAAGATCATGATCCGCTGCCGGTCTTCGCTGTAAATGGTACTGTAAATTTTATTATCGCTCATCACAAGTTCTACCGGCTCGGCCATTTTTTTGCATCGGCATCCATTTTAACCGTCATACAATGCAGGATATTTCCCTTTTGGTATTGATAGATCATAAAGAAATGATCCGGGTAAGCTATAAAGTCGATATTGTATGTGCGTTCCGGGTATAAATCAAGCTTTACAGTGGCTACCGTATTCATATCCTTATCAAAATATTGATCTTGTGACGGGTGCGGATATTTTTATATACCAGGATATTGTCATTGAACTTTCCAATGATGTCAAAATTGATATTTCGGTTATCTTCCGCTTCAAAATCAGAAATAGCAACCCGTTGCGCCATGGCATTCAATGGCAACAGCCAAATCAACATAAAAAAGAATCGATACTTTTGGTACATAAACGAAAGCCTTTTGTTTTAAAATTACGATTTAAAATCATTGCCTGCACAATACACTGAACAAGATGAACTAAATTTTGTTTTACATAAATAATTTTAACTTTTTTATACTATGGAAACAGTCTTGATCACGGGTGGAACAAGCATGGTGGGCACCCGGTTAACAAATGTACTGCTAACGGGGATATAAAGTAATTGTACTGAGCAGGAGCCATCTCAAAACAGGTCAAAAAATTTAAGCTATGCGCTTTGGGATGTAAAAAAGGGAAATTGATATGGCGGCCGTTGGGGCAGCCGATCATCTTATTCACTGGCGGGGGCCGGTGTGGTTGATAAAAAATGGACCCCGGCCTATAAAAAAAGGAGATCATGGAAAGCCGTACCGAAAGCGCCCGCCTGCTGATCGATGCCTTAAAAAAATAACGATCATCATCCCAATAAAATAAAAACAGTGGTTAGTGCCAGTGCCATAGGCTGGTATGGAGCAGATAAGGATCCCGTAAAATCATTCAACGAAACCGACGAATCCAGCCCCGATTTTCTGGGAACTACCTGTAAACTATGGGAAAAAAGTATGGAGCCGGTAACCTGGCTGGGTAAGCGGTTGGTTACATTGCGTATCGGTATTGTATTGAGCAATGACGGAGGTGCCACGGCCCGAATTCAAGAAACCGCTTCGTTTTGGATTGGCAACTATTTTAGGCACCGGCAAACGAAATCATCAGCTGGATACATATTGACGACCTGTGCAACCTGTTTATTGCCGCCATTGAAAATGAAAAAATGCAGGGCGTTTATAGTGCGGTAGCACCGCAACCGGTTAGCAACAAAACATTGATGTTAACATTGGCAAAAATGATGCATGGAAATTTTATATCCCCATACCCGTTCCGGCATTTGTTTTAAAACTCATGATGGGCCAACGGAGTATTGAAGTGCTGAAGAGTACCCGGGGTTAGTGCAGAAAAGATAACGGCCACGGGTTTTACATTTGTGTATGAAACCATTGATGCCGCATTGGCCAATCTGGTAAAAAAAATAAACTACAGATCTGATTTTAATATCCTATTTCGGCTCCACAAATAAAACACGATAACATATACCAGGGCAAATGCCAACACAAGCATGTTATAATCTGTTGGTAAAACCGATTTTGCCATTCCACGGAACTGCTCAAATGGCAGAAGTGAGCAACCCGTCGGATGCGTTCATGGGTAAATAATTACCAATATTTCCCGAGGTCGAAGGGTTACTGTCTTTTTTCAGTTTAATAGCCAAAAGAATAACAGGAGCGAAACGCCGTTTTCGAAAATTGTATAGATGAAGAACAGCGCAATGGCCACGCCCGACTTTTTAGTAACAGTATTGAAATCAAAATGGCACCAGGTTATAGGTTAACGCTTTTAAAAAAAAGTAACCCACATTCGCGAAGCAATTTACTGAAAAAGCCGTGCCCGAGAACGCACCAAAAAGCAAAGCCGTTAACACGATCACCCAGGGTACTGGCGAAGCGCAAAAACGAGGGCCAGACCAAGTTTTACTTTTAAAATTCAAAACGACTCCAGCCATCAATTATATTCGCCGGTGTGTTTTGTAACTGTATTCGTTTGAGATCAGGATCACCATCAATAAGGCCAGCAGCATTAAAAAATAACCGCCGTAATAGCTCACGGTTTTCCAAACGGCATCGAAAATCGAAAGGGGCGAAAATAATAATTGGAGATCCTTCTACTTTGTCAATAACATTCTTCTTAAAGGCATACACAATATAATTGGTGGAAAGCCAAAGCACCCCCGGGGCGAAAAACGATGATAATAAAATAAAACAGGTATAACTTTTTATTTAAAGCCACTCCAATTTTTAACAGGTTGATCATTTTAAAAAATATAATGGTAAATAATTTTATTTTCGCTTTAGTTTCCGGTAATTTCGGGAACATGGTGGTTTCCAGTGACTTTCTTTTTACGTTCAGTTTATTGAGCACGATCCCTTTTTCAAAACAAAAACGATTGAGTAATTCACTCGGTTATTTTTCCGATACCAACAAGCTCCAACTCATTTCGGCTTCCGTTATCGAGCTAACGCCATCCATTTTCTGTAAAATATTTTTAGTGCACGGTTATCACCGCACCAACCACAATCGAAATCCGGGTTATTGTTTCTGCGCCTGTGTTGCCCAGAGTTCGGCAACCAGGACCCACGGTTTTCAGCACACCTTTCTGGATGATGGCAACATGGGTGCACACTTTTCCACTTCATCAGGATATGGCTCGCCATGATGATGGTTTTACCGCGCGCTTTTGTATAAGTTTGATCAATTCCCTGATCTCGCTTAATGCCAGCCGGATCGAGGTCCATTGGTTTAGTTCGTCAAAAAAACCGAGGATATATCGGGGTCGCCAAGCAAAGCTGAGGCAATGGCGAGCGTTGTTTCATACCCAGTGAATAGTCTGTTGTTAATTTTACACGAATCCTTACGTTCATACAGGTTTACTATTTTTCAATGCTTTGTCAATGTCGGCTTCTCCTACCTTTGATCTTGGCGGCGATCTGCGGGTTTTCAGCACTGAGATAATGGTAAAATTAGATTGTTTCGAGCAGGGTTCCGATCCTTTTGCGCCAGATCGTTTGCCGCCATTCCCTCACCGGACCAAGTATAAGTTCCACTTCCGGGCCCGAAGTATTTTTTTTAATCCATCACGATTCCCAATAACGTCGTTTTTACCACTACCGTTGGGTCCCAAACAGAATGCCAAAAACGGTCTTTGCCGTACGGTAAACTTACATTATCAATGCCTTTACCGTTCGATAATTTTTGACGAGGTTATTAATGCTTAAGAGTAAGCCATAAATCAAAGTATATAAGCTATGAAAGATAATTTAATTTTGTTAATCCGTATCGAACGAAATGTTTTCGTGCCATACCGACGAAAGAAAGCCGCAAATCAGGAACAAATCCAATACGTTGAAACAAACTGTGGTTCAGCTGCAGGTCATCCAATGTCTTTTTGCAAAACCTTTTCGAATGCAACGGTTTTTACGGTTCCTCCCTTTTTCGCCGGCAGCATGACTACCTCGGGTAATGATATTGATAGGGCGGATCAGCGATTACCCACAGGATACATAATACCCGGTACGCCCTCCCCTCTTATATCGGGTTTGCGGATGATCGAGGCCGATGGTATGTGTAGGCTCATGTGCCTGCTGCTGTTGTGGAATTATGTCAGGAGATTATCAAATTCCCAAAATGGCCACGTGTTGGAATTGATACCATCCAAGCAAAGGGGGGGAAATATTACCATATAGGCGCTCTTCCGATACCGATGATTATTGCGTGGATTAGTATTGTCGAAAACAGTTTGCGGAACCGGGAGTGGCAAAAACCTTCCCTGAATGTCAAACTTTACACAGTATTTTTCTTTGAAAACCAACCTTCGCTTATCGCCCTCTCGCTTCTGCCCCCTTCCCGAAAACTTTCGATGTCTTTGGCGATCCTGTAAACCGAGGTCATCATTGAAGCCGCGTCGCCGTAAATGTGTAGGCGGCATGAATGAGGAATGCATAAACCATTGTTGGGTTGGAGTTCAGCTTCGCCCATATTTTAATGATAGTTAGTAACCGTAATTGCACGGTGAAACGTCAACGCTGGTCCCATGTCATCTTGGTCCGGACCAGGTGCTAATTCCTCAACGGTTTTCCGGTTTTCAAAATGCTTTGAATCCTTTCAACGTTTTTCTCGCCGGTTAAACTCAGGAATGCCTCCTTTCCAGATCGAGTAAATATTGTTCGAAGCTACCCGGTGGGTTCGCTGAGGTCGCCGCCCCACATTACATAAGCCAGTTTTTACCTGGATATATGTTTTTGCATCGTGGTCCGGTAAGCATATTTACCGCGCCACATTCCGTGATACCGGCATGCACGCATGGCTGCCGCATCGAGCGGCCCAATACTTTTATATCGGTACGCTGCACCGGCATTACATATCCATCGTCATATAATTCAATAACGGCCTGTTTGGCTTCGGCTATTCTGCGGCGGAGGTTCCAGGCATACACTGTCCTGCCCGTGCCTGATTATACACCATCTCTCAAAGCTTCGTGAAAGCCGAGTGGCTACTTTATGCCGTGGCGAATGGATAAGAAACGGTTCTGTGAAAGAATCGTTTCCGGCTCTAAATTATGTACTTCCTGCGTCTGACCGCACGCAAAACAAATTCTTTTGGTTCCGCACCACCGCCAGGAGATAACACCAATACCCACACTTCCTGCAGGCCGGTATGAGTTTCCTTGCCGCAGAAATGCACTTTATCGGCGTGCAAACTCATTTCGCATCCGCCACCCAATGCCAAACCATGAGGCCAGCACAACCGGAATACCCGAATAGCGTACCCGCATCATCGTATTTTGAAACGGGCGGATAGCCCATATCAATTTCATCGCATAATCCTGCTCAATGGCCATCATAAAGATCATGGCTACGGTAACCGGCACTAAAATTGGCGCCTTCGTTGGCAATCACCGAAGGCCTTTATATTTTTCTTCGGCGAGGGTGATTGAGCGTTGAATGCTCTTCCAATACTTCGCCGCCAATACTTCCCATTTTGGTGTACCACTCCGGTCAGCGTCTTGGGTATTAGGTGCGACAGGCCAGGTACCACACACGGTAGTTTCATTTTTCGAAATTCTTCATTACGATGAAGGCATCAGCCCGGGCATCAGTTTATAGGATTTGCTGCTTGTCATAGTACATAAACGCTTTCCGTTTTCCACCTTATAAAACGAGCCGGCGCCGCCGGCGCAATCACTTCGTCAGCGAGGGCGCCACCGGGTGTCGGCTGCCTTCGTAGCCCCGGTTGTTTTGCCA
>JADJVB010000008.1 GCA_016710745.1 Chitinophagaceae bacterium
TTTCTATATAACCAACTAAAATAACTAAGAGGTAAATATGAAATTACAAGAACAGTTTATAAACAAGATGAAAGTTAAAAACTATTCTGATGCAACAATTAAAGCTTATTGGAGTTGGATATTTAAGTTCATTAAACATAATGGAACAAAACATCCATCTGAATTAACAGGTGAAATAAATAATTATATTACTTATCTTACTATCGTTAGAAAACTTGCACCTAAAACAATTAAGCAAGCTGGACATTCAATAATTTTTCTTTATCAAAAAAGTGCTTTGCCTGGATATCCCTTTTATTGATCTGCCAAAACCTAACAATAGAAAACTGCCGGTTTATCTTGGTGTTAATGAAGTTAAAAACTTACTGGCAAATTTAAGCGGAGTTGATAAACTGCAATCTGAGCTAATGTATGCAAGCGGATTGCGTGTAAGTGAGGTTTGCAAACTGCGTGTTAAAGATATTGATTTTGATAATGATCAAATTATAATAGATAACGGTAAAGGCTCTAAAGATAGAATTGTTAATCTTCCTGAATCTCTTATTCCAAAACTTTCTCATCATATACAAAAAGTGCAATTACTTTTTACTGAAGATATAAGCAATCCAGATTTTAATGGTGTTCATCTACCAGCTGCAATTCAAAATAAATATCCATCACTAGCAAAAAGTTTTGAGTGGCAGTATCTATTCCCATCACAAACACTTACTGCGGGAATAAGATTTTACAGATCAACTTCATCTGTGCAAAAAGCAATTTACAGCGCAACTAAAAAAGCTAAGATAAATAAAAAAGTAAGCTGCCATTCATTAAGGCATAGTTACGCAACACACTTGTTGCAACGTGGATTTGATGTAAGAACTGTTCAGGAATTACTTGGTCATAAATCAATTCGTACAACACAAATTTATTTGCACATAAACGATAACGAAAAGCGTGAGGTGGATGATCTTCTGCAGGATAGCTCACCAAAAATTATAAGACTGGTTAGTTAAATGCCAACACATTACAATCGTAAAAAAAGAAAACACGGCGTTGGATATAGTGAAATATGTATCATTAAAAAAGTTAATTATGCAACTGCGCAGCGCAATAAAAATAAGTTTGATTATATAGCAGATACACATCCGCCGCGCTTTGTTTTGAATGAAAAAATATTAAATTGGATTCCACAGTATGAAAAAGGATTACATAAAAAATGATAAATATTAAAATGAATACCGCCAACACAATAAACTATCTTACCTCAATGCCGGATAATTTAAGAAAAGCACAGGTAAGCGCAACAAACAAAATGGCCGCCCAGGGTTTAACGCAAGCGCGTAAAGCTATTCGGGAAAGATATAATATCCAGCTAAAACATTTAACAGGTAAAAACTCACGCGGACAAACAATTACACAGGTTAAAAAAACTTTTACTGATATTAAACCAGCTTTAATTATTGGATATGAAGAGGGATTATCACTCGGAAAATTTAAAGTAAAACAAAAACCCGAAGGTGTACAGGTCGAAGTTATTAAAGGATCACCTAAAATTATTAAACACGCATTTGGCCCAAAGATTGCCCGATTAGGAAAAGGAGTTTGGCAGCGCGTGGGTAAAGAACGCACGCCAATTGTAAGAAGATTAGGACCCGGCCCTGCAACAATGCTGCGTGCTCGTAAAGTATCTAAAACCGTAATAGATTTTGTAAACCAAAAATTCAAATCAATTATGGATCACGAAATAAAATATTTTCTTAAAATTAAATAATGCAAAGTGCATTATCTTTAACAGAGCATAATGATTTTTGAAGCCGTTACGCTCTTCTTTTATCTACTTACTACCTTTTAAATCACTAACTTAAATTAACCATTGATACTTAATCCGCAAAAATCCCTCTGCACTATTTTGCGCTTTTCTAAATAGACTTCACACTAAAATTATTTTATAATGCCATCGGGAAAAATAAATATTCATTGATCACTGAACATTTAACACTGAGCATTTTAGATTGAATGAACCAAAAGTATTTTTAGCAGGCGATAAAATTGAGTGGACTGAAAGTCTATCTGATTATTTACCATCCGCTGGCTGGACTTTAAAATACATTCTCATTAACTCGCTTAACCGTTATCCCTTCAATTCAATTGCCGATGGCGAATCCCACAAAGTAACTTTATTAAATGCAGATACAAATGCCTGGGTATCCGGTGATTATCTTTTGCAACCTTATGTAGAAAACACAGACGGCACACAGGAGCTTTTACCTGTTCGATCTGTTACAATAAAACAAAATATAATTACCGCAACTACATACGATTTTAGAACACACGCTAAAAAAACTTTAGAATCAATAGAAGCCGCAATAGAAAACCGTGCGGGCTCTGAAGCTATGAGCTTATCAATAACAACCCGCGGCGGCTCTACAAAAGCATTACAATATTTAACTCATAAAGAACTTATTGAAGCAAAAAACTATTATGAATATTTAGTTGAATCAGAATTACAACAAGAAAAAATAGAAGCCGGTATAGAGCCCGGTAATAAAATTTTAATATCATTTAAATAATTTATCTAAAAGGAGCATCCAATGAAAAAACTATCATTCTTATCGATCATTTTTGCAGTTCTATTTTTAACTGCTTTTCAATCAATTAATGCGCAGGGCGTTGTTGGTGTTAAATCTTACAGTTTAGAAACAGTTTCAAACAGTGTTGATGAATCTTACATAACCGGAAATTTTGCAAAACTTATTAAAGAATTTGGATGCAACAAAATTGATTCACTGGTTATTTCTGTTACTGTTGATGGTGAGGCAGATATTGATTCGCTTGAGTTTTATCCTTGCAACTGGACTATTGGCGGCACAAAAGTTTTAGGAACCGTTGTTCATCATACCGTTACTCTTAATGTTGCTGCCGCAGGCACCGGCACAGAAATATTACTTAATTCTAATCACGGAGTACAGCCAACAAGCTTTAGAGGTTTTGAGGGTTTTGCAATCCTTACAAGAGGCTCTGCATCCGGTAATGATCCTACGGATCCAAACAGCGGCAAAGTAACAATTGTTTTTTACGGAAGCTAATTAAAATGATTTTTGGAAAAGACAAACAACGTTTAGCAGATTTACAAAACACAGTTAGTGAGTTAACTGAAAAGTTAGGCACTGTAAAAACTGATGCCGTAAAAATTGTTGAGCGTAAATTTAATATGGCGGAAGTTGATAGACTTACTGCCGATTGGAATTCGTTTGTCTCTACATTTAATCGTGATGTTAGAATTGGCGGCTCTACATTAATCGCACGTGCGCGTGAACTTTATCAAAATGATCCTCACGCTAAAAAAATTACACGCAATTTTGTACGCGGCATAATCGGTTCAAACGGTTTTGTATTGCGTAATAAAGCAGGCGAGTGGAAGCAGATCGGTAACGAATGGAAGTTTGAACTTGATACGCTCGCAAACAGCAAAATAAATGAAGCCTGGTATCAATACGGTATTAACAAACATATCTGTATTGAAGGTGATCAAACATCACGCGCTTATTCTGCAACTAATTTGCAAACTGCTTTTGTTGATGGTGAAGTTTTTATTCGTATGCTTAAAGGCAAAAGCTATAATGATTATGGATTTACAACACAGGTTATTACTGCTGAACGTGTTGATTGGAAATTAAATAAAGATTTACCTAATGGTAATTATATTGTTATGGGTATAGAAGTTACCAAACAATATAAAAAAGTTGCTGTGTGGGTTCGCAAAGGTGATCCTAAATCCGAAGTTGATTACGGTTATAACTGGTCTGCCGAATATGACCGCATACCGATTGAACAAATTATTCATCTATTCAAAAAAGAAACTGTACACCAGCTACGCGGCATTACACAGCTTGCACCCGTTGGCATTAGATTAAAGATGCTTTACGGTATTGAAGAGGCCGCGCTTGTTAGATTGCGCGCTTCTGCAAATGTGCCGTGGGTTTATGAAGAAATTCCAAACCAAATGGGCGGCAGCGGTTCGCTTGCGTCTGTTGGTCAAGCTAAAGATGCGAGCGGTAATCAGGTAATGGATTCTGATACAGGCGGAATATTAACCGCGCCAAAGGGGTACCAGGTTAAATCACTTGAATCTGATTTTCCATCCGCAACTTACGATCCATTTAAAAAAGGAATATTACATTCTATTGCTGCCGGTACCGAGCAGGAATATGCCGCTGTTAGTGGTGATTGGAATGGATATAATTATTCAGTATCACGCGCCGCTAATGAAGATCCACGCGATGTGCATAAAGAAAATCAAACGTGGTTTTCTGAGCAGTGCGAAAATATTCTTTTTGCAAATTGGTTAGAAATGGCACTGATGAGCGATATGCTTAAACTGCCTATTATTAAGTTTGATAAATTTAATCGTCCTTATTTCTTTGGCCGCCGCTGGCAATACGCAAATCCAACTGATGAAATGAACTCTAATATACTTGGATTGCAGTCATTCCAAAAAACATTCGAATCAATACTAGCTGATCAGGGTTTGGATTTAGAAGAGCAATTGGATCAAATAGCAAGCGAACAAAAATTATTTAAATCAAAAGGATTAGAAGCTCTTTATACTTTGTTAATGACTAAGTACTCCGGCATCCAATCAAATCAGCAATCAAACAATAATAACAATTCCAGCAATGGAAACGGTAACGGAAAAGCTAAACACTTACTTACGGAGTTTATGTAATGGAAATAAAATTTAAAGATTTAGACGGTAAAGAATTAGAAGTAAAAGAACTTAATCCAAATCACTTTGGCGGAATGGTATCACGCCAATCTGCAATTTTAGATCGTGCCAAAACTGATGAACAGATTAACGAGGGCATAGACACGATCGCAACTACAGAAGATCCCGCAATGGTTGTTGATTGGGATAACTGGCGAATGATTCGTGAAATACTTCCAATGAAATATGTTGTAATGCCGGATAATAATAAAGCACCGTTATTAAATGCTCATAACCGTGGTAAGATTGAAGATGTTGTTGGCTCTGCATTCGATTGGAAAACAGAAGATTCTTACTTGCTAAGTAAAACACTTATTAGCGAAGCTGAACCGGCTATAAGGCAAAAAGTTAAAGAAGGTCATATTGATTCCGTATCTATTGGCTATTTAACTGATGTTTCTAAAACTATTGAAATACCAAAAGGTAAATCAGTAACGGTTGATGGTACCGAATACAAAAACGATTTTGAAGATAACACACCATTAGTTGTGCGTACCTGGTGGAAGATTAAGGAATTATCATTAGTGCCAATTGGTGCTGATGCCGCCGCAAAATTTAGAGCTGAACTTCAGGGAAAAAATAAAATTACCTCTGAGGATCCTGAATTACAAAAGAAATTAGATGAACTACAAAAAGAAATTACAAACGTAAAAAACTTAAATCAGGACTTAAACATTAAATTAAATGAAAGAGGTAATCCTATGAGCGAACCTATCGTTCCTACTCCTGAAGAAATCAGGAAACAAGATCGAGAAAGAATTGCAAATTTAGAAGCAATTGCATCTCGTTTTTCTAATGCTTACAAGGGCGGCAAAGAAGCTCTTGATGCTGAATTAAAAAAAGCAATTAATTCAGATGTTACTGTTGATCAATTCCGTGCAACAGTTTTTAATAACTATGATGAATCAAAACCGCTTGATCAGCCTGTTACTACAGCGGGTATGAGTAAATCTGATATTGAAAACTTTTCTGTTGCAAGATTGCTTAAAGCAGAAGTTGCTTTTAAATCAGGCAATATGCGTGCTTATGATGAATTCAAAGCCGGCAAGGAAAAAGAAATTGTTGATGCAATAACTGAAAAAGCTAATAACGAATCCGGTATTTCTGCAAAAGGTTTGTTATTACCTGCGGAAATAGTTAGCAGAATGCGTGCTCAGGAATTAAGCAAAAGAACTTTAACTGTTGCAAGTTCTGCATCAGCTGGTTATTTGGTTGGTACTGATCATCTTGGCGGTGAGTTTATCGGCTTACCTCGCAACACTCTTGTTGCTGGTCAGTTAGGCTGCAGAATGATATCCGGATTAAAAGGAAACATCGATGTTCCTAAACAGTTAACTGCCGGTACATTCGCGTGGGGATCAGAAAACTTTGCAAGTGTTGATGCTGATCTTACTCTTGGTCAGGTTACTGCTTCACCAAAAGAAGGTAAAGCTTCTATGACTTACGGACGTAAGTTATTCCTCCAATCAGATCCAAATGTTGAATCTATTGTTGTTAATGATCTTAACTCAATTGCAAAAATTGGTTATGATTATGCGGTAATAAACGGTGCGGGCGGCAGCGCGCCAACCGGTGTATTAAATACATCCAACGTTGGTGATGTTGTTGGTGCTTCTTTGGATTGGGATGCAATACTTGAATTTGAATCTGATATTGCATTGGCAAATCTTGATGAAGCTGCATTAAAGTTTGGCGGTAATGCTGCAACAAGAGCAATCTTAAAAGGCAGATTAAAGTCAGCTGGTGTTTCTGGTTACTTAATGGATGGCGGAACTGTTAACGGATATCCAATGGTTGTATCTAATCAATTCCCATCGCAAACTTTAGCTTTTGGTGATTGGTCAAAAGTGTGGATGCTTGATTGGTCAATGTACGATATACTTGTTAATCCTTACAAGGATAACACTGGTAACGTAACGATCGTAATATTCGTTTATGCAGATGTTCAGGTTGCTTTACCTGCTGCATTAACAGTTGCAAATGATGTTGATTAATTCTTAGTTCTTTTCTCCTGTTAGTTAGTTGGTTGCGGCGGTCTTAATGGCCGCCGTTTATAAACAAAAAAAAACTCTTAAATAATAACTTTCTTAAATATAACAGAAGGAATACCGTAATGGTAGAAAAAATCGATCCTAAAGAAGTTGCAAAAGTTGAAATGCTTTTAGCTCTTAAACCTCATAATGCAAAACCTGCAGGCGAACTTATTGTAAGACGCATTAAGCCGGGTGAAAAATATAAACAATCCGGTTTAGAAAAAGTTGAAGCTGTTTCTTACGGATTTGCAACAAGGAATCTGGAAGCAAAGGTGCCCGAAAATAAAAAACGTACAGTTGAATCGGCAGCCAAAATTAAGGCAATTAAACCATTGCATCAGTTAATAACTGAGCAGAATGAGGCTATTGTTAGCGCTCTTGAAAAATTTGGCAAGACAATGGAATTGCTTGCAGAAAAAATAAATAAAAAATAAATGAGTTCAATTTTTGAAAATATGAATAGTGTTTTCCGTAACAGCCGATGCGCTTTGTCTGAGGCTGTTACGTTTAAATTAAATAGTGGTGCAACTGCCAAAACTATTTATGTAAATTTTTTTAATGAAGCAAGTGAAGCGCCTTTTGGCGAATCAAATATTACTCGTAAAGAACCTATGTGTATGGCTAATACTGATGATGTAAGTACCTGCGTTCCTAATCAATCTCAGATTATTAGAAACGGAGTTACTTATTATATCGCAAAATCAGATCCCGATGATGATGGTGAAACAGTTTTATACTTAAGTAAAAATCAATATTAATTATGGCATTACCAAACTCTTTAGATAATCAAATTACAGCGGCTATGAAAACCCGTTTTGAATCTATTGCTGCAGGCGGTGATTATAATTATGCTTATGAAAAGGTTTATGATGATCTGCCCGGCGGCAATGCCTCTGTGCCCGAAAGTATTGCAAGGGCTATAAATTTAAGAGATAATAACCAGGCTTTAGATGGAACTCGTGAACAGGTTAATGATACTTTACACGATGTGCGATATACAAAATTAGTTGATATAATTGGTCGTGGATATACTGGTGCGGAATTAAGAAAAATGCTAAATGATGTTATGAAATCTATTGGTCAGGATTTAACCTGGGGCGGATTAGCATTCCACACAGAATTTGTAAATGCGCGCCGCAACGGTCGCGATGCTTATGAAAATATTATATCCGATTGGACCATTGAAATTGATATAATCTTTAGAAAAAATGCGTGGAGTTTATGATGAACGAACGATTAAATACAAAACCCGAATTGAAAGTAGATTTTAGCAATCCTCTTCCGGGTTCTTACATAATTAAAGATGGTAAGCTTTTACCAAACTTAGATGATGAAGCAATGTTACAAAGATCAAAAGTCAAAAATCAAAATTCAAAAGAAGGTGATTTAAAGACTGATGATAAAAGCGAAAAATAAAATTTTTGAATTTTGAATTTTTAATTTTTAATTGAGGTAAAGATGGATAGATATAATAAAGGTTTAATCCTTGTAAAATTAGAAACAGAGTATGGATCAGATCCAACACCAACTGTTGCGGCAAATGCTCTTATTACGCAAGGTATGCCAACGTTTGAAGTTATTAACAGCCCATTGGAACGTAACATTCCACTTGCACACTTTGGCAAAGTTGCACCAATTAATGTGGGCGAAGGTATTAAACTGAATTTTGTAACAGAAGTAAAAGGCTCTGGCTCGCTTGGTGTTGCAAGCCGTTACGGATGCCTATTACGCGCTTCTAACTTTACCGAAGCTGTTAGCGCAGGCGCAAGCGTTTCTTACACTCCAAACAGTACAATGGAAGGCGAATCTGTTACGCTGTGGTTTTATGCTGATACAACCCTGCACAAAGTAACCGGCTGCGTTGGTAGTTTTCAGATTAAATTAATTACAAACCAAATTGCAGTATTCGAATGGACTTTTACAGGATTATATGCAGGCTCCGGGCACGCATCAACTGTTACTTTTCCCGCTGCAACGCACGAAGCTATTGCTCCTAATGTTTGGCGCCGTGCAGAATTTACTTATAACAGTGCCAGCCAAACAATACAAGAACTTACTTTTGATGTTGGTAACGAAGTTGCGAAGCGTTTAGATGCAAATGCAACTTATGGTGTAAGCCGTTATTATGTAAAAGATAGACTTGCAAAAGGCAATATGATGATGGAAAAAGTTGCGCTTGCAACTCTTAATCCCTGGTCAGTTTCTGATGCCAGTACACAATATGCAGTATCGGTTGTTGCGGGTGTTACTGCAGGAAACATCTGTACAATTGAAGCTACAGGCTTAACATTAGAGCCGCCAAAATATGCGGATAAAGAAAACATTCAAATGTGGGATTTAGCTTTTAGCATTAATCCAACGGTTACAGTTGGTAATAACGAAATAGTATTAACCTTCACTTAAAATTGCACAGAGCATAGGGTTTTGCGCTTAGCGCATTGCCCTTTGCACTTTGCGGAGAATATATGCGCGACTTAAAAGCATCAAAAAATAATTTAATTACTATACAGGATAATCTTAGTAATACCAAAATTGGCATCTATCACGATACAATTAAAAGCAGTGATAGAATACAATACCAAAGCGAATTACTAAAAGTTTTGCAGGATGCACCCGATTCCGATAAAATTAAAGCTGCTATGGAATATCGCTTAAACTATACATTAGATAAAATTACAGGCTTTACAGATGGCAGTTTTTCTTTTGATGATAAAGAAATTTCTTCCGATCCGGAAAGTGCTAATTACTATGCCGATTGGAAAATGTTTTTAAGAGAAAATGCAAGCGATATTATAGAAAGTATTAACGGTCTTTTATTCGGGCAGCCGAATTTTGTTCTAAAAAAAAATTCTCTTTCGATGCTGAATTAAAAGATTATCATAATGCCTGGACTGATGAACGCGAGGCATTTTATAATAAACAGTTTGATGGTGATGTTAACGCAATTGCTCTTGTAAAATCTGAATATGATCTAAGCTATCGGCCCGATGCAAGGTTTACACACGCCTTGTTTTTGCTGGGCTTAGAAAAATCAGGTGTACATTTTAATCTTGATGATCTTACTCTTGATGAATGGCAGTATTTAGGTGAACTTAAAGCAGCTCTGGATAAAGAACAAATGGAAAAAATTAAAAAGTAAATGGCTAATAAAACCACAATTGAAATAGACGGTAATAACAGAAGTGCTATTGTTGCAATTAACGGTGTTAAGAGTGAATTAAATTCATTTGCTAATGATGTGAAAAAACACTCTTCTGTTATTGGTGATTCTATGCGCACCATTGCAGGATATTTAGCTGGTGCTTTTTCTGCCGCCGCTTTGGGTAGTTTTATAAAAGAATCTGTTGATCTTGCAAGTAAATGGCAGGGCGTTAATGCTGCATTTAGCCGCTTGCCTGAAAACCAGCAACTATTAGAAAATTTAAGAATTGCCGTAAAAGGTACTACCGATGATCTTACTTTAATGCAGTTTGCTGTACGTGCAGAAAATTTTAAAATACCAATGGATGCACTTGTACAGGGTTTAGAGTTTGCTAAAATAAGAGCCGCAGAAACTGGCCAATCTATTGAGTATATGCTGGATTCCTTTGTTACCGGTATGGGCCGCCAATCTGTTAAGATATTAGATAACCTTGGAATTAGTGCTTTAGAAATTCAGCAGGAATTTGAAAAGACAGGCGATTTTGCTAAAGCAGTTGGTATTATTATGGACCGTGAGCTTGGTAAAACAGATAGAAGTTTTACAACTGCAAAAGATAGTGCTGAACGTTTAACCGCTTCTGTGCAAAACTTTAAAGTAGAAGTTGGTCAGGATTTAATTGATGATCTTGATAAAGCATCTACGGAGCTTGCTAATCTTGCAGATGGGTTTATGGATTTGAATACCCAGGTTAAATTATTTAGCGGGCAGGGTATAATTGGTAATCTTGTTGATGCAATAAGTAATTTTAATACAATGGGTGTTAATCTTGATAAGATTACAGGACTTGATGATGCAGTAAAGCAATTTATTAAAACACAACAGGAACTTAAAAAACACACTGCAGAAGTTAATAAAGTATTTTACGAAACATTTGGTATCCAGAACCAAATTTATCCGCTTATGGTGGATAATACTATTAAGCAAAATGATGAGCTTAATAAACAGCTTAATACGGTTAAATCTATTAAAGATGAATATGCTAAAATAGTTGAAGTAATGGCAGCCGGTCAGCCTCAAAAAGTTGCAGCACAGGCAAGCTTTACGCCTCAAAATGTTGATACAACCGGATTAGCGGATATGATGCCAAAGGATGTTGAAATATTTGATCCATTAAAAAATAGCACAACAAGCTTTTTTGATTTATTTAATCAGCAAGCCGGGCAAACAGCCGGCGTTATGGGTGATATGTTTGGCAGTATGGGCGATGCGGCTTCCGCATTTTATCAAATGAGCGGACAAAAAGCAAAGCAATGGTTTGCTGTACAAAAAGCTTTTAACATTGCCCAGGCTATTATGAACACTTACGAAGGCGCAACAAAAGCACTATCGCAAGGTGGATTCTTTGGTATTGCTATGGCAGCTACTGTTATTGCAGCAGGTTTGGCTAATGTTGCTATGATAGCTTCACAACAACCAACAACATCAGCATCCGGCGGCTCACGCGGTTATTCCGGTGCATCTTCTTTTCCGGGCGCTGCTTTAAACAATAACCAAAACACGGGCGCGGGTAATTATAACGCAGGACAAAATATAAATTATAACATAATAGTTCAGGGTAACCTTGTAGATCACAACAGGTTTGCAAGGGAATTACTACCTGCTCTAAACCTTGCCGCAGCGGATGGAGTTTCTTAATGAAAACTATTTTTATGACAACAAACGCTTTTGAATTTGGTACTTTATCTGCTACAGGTACGGCTGCAACTTATGATGTAAATAATATTTTAGACCGCAGACCTTTTACTAAATGGCGCGCCGCCGCTGATGGTACAAATTATATTAACATAGACCACGGTGGACCAAATTACAACACATCCGGCATTGCTATTTTTGGTCATAATTTTTATACTGTTAATGCCACTGTAACTATTGAGTATTATCACGATCCGCCCGGTGAATGGGTAGAAGCACATTCTTTTACTATCACTAAAGATGGCGCTATTGCCGGTAATTGGACTGCAATAACTGATGGTGATCAATGGCGCATTAAAATTGTTACAACCGGTGGTTTAATTCCAGAGTTTGCAGTTGCTATCCTATCAGAAAATACAGTGTTTCCTGTGCCTCCGGATTCGCCACACGCTGATTTTATTGAAAGAGGAATTAAAGAAAGCGGCAATAGTAAAACAGGTAATTTACTTGGTGTTGTTAATCGTGGTAAAGCAAATGAATTTAACTTAAAATTTACTCTTCTTACGCGTACCTGGGTAGATGCTTACATACGTGATTGGTGGTGGCCTGCTTTTGGTAAAACAGGCCTGCCATTTACTTACGTGCCTGATTATAATTACGATCCTGAAGAGGTTTATCTTGTAAGATGCTCTGATGATTATACCTATCAAACACCTAAATCTATTGGTACTTATTACGATTCAATAGAATTTAGTTTAGTTGGATTGAGGTACTAAGATGGCTTACGCTGATGAATTAGCCAAATTAAACAGAACTAAAATTACACTTGTAGAAGTAGATTTGGATTACTGCGGTTTGGATTATAATGTTGGCTTATGCACACCTGATCTTGCTTTACCTGTTTGTTATAAAACTTATAAAACCTGTGTTATGTTACAGGCTTTTTCTTCACCCCCTTTATACAAAACAGAATTTGCGCCAAATAAAATTACTAAAACATATCAGTTTACTTCTGCAGATCAACCGGCACCGGGCAATGGTTACAGACCATACTTAAAAAGCTATAACCTTCTTACTCAGGAAATTAAAGATACTATTACTGTAAAAAACAGAGTTACAATAGAACTTTATGATGATAATAACGAAAGTGATATTGATAATGATCCATACAGAAGCGGCCGCGGGCATAGTTCTATAAGCGTTAATGGCTCTTATTTTAAAAGATTATTTGCGCGCAATCCATCATATAAACACAGAAGCGTAAGAATTTATGAAGGCTTTACGCTATGCGGTGTTTTAACCGGTACCTGGCAATTAAGATTTAGCGGTAAAATAGAAAATGTTTTGTTTGAAAAATCAATTGTAAAGATTGAATGTATTGATGATCTTAAGTTTATGGATGAAAGTGTGATGAGCACTAAAACAAGTGCTGAACTTGCAGTTGATATTTCTCACATACAAACCACAAGTATTTATGTTACTGTTACTACGGGTATGGCTGCCAGCGGTTATATTCTTATTGATGATGAAATAATTGCTTATTCATCTTTAAGCAGTACGTTACTTGTAAGCGTTACACGTGGAATGTTTGGCACATTAAGAGCTGAGCATAAAATAGGTGCTAAAATTACACGCGTTTATCATTACGAAGGCAATCCATTTGATATAATAGAACAGCTATTTATTGATACTTCAATTGGGTATGATTCGGCAGCACTTGCTGAATTATCCGGTAACCAGATTTACAGCGGCGAACCTGATCTTTTTGCTTTAATTATATCCGATACAAAACGATCTGATTTGTTTTGGGAACTTGTAGAACAAATGGCCTGCCGTGTTTGGCTTAATGAAGAGGGTTATGCAACTATAAGACGCAATATTTATTACGGCGAATGGCCTTCTTATCCAACATATATATCTGCACAGCAAATAATTACAGATGAACTTAATATAATTGATGGCAGTACCTCAATAGACTGGAATGAAAAGAACCGTTACAGCCGCATAAACTTTTACAGCGATCTTAAAATTTATAATGCAAAGCGTGCTTTAAGCGCTAATATTACGGATTCTGCTACTACAATACCCGTTACAAGTGTAGAGGATTTACCCACAAGGGGCGATGTAATTATTGGTAGTGAAATAATTCGTTACTCCGGATTAGATTTATCAGGCATAAATTTAACCGGATGTGTGCGCGGCGAAAGATCTACAACTGCAGCTGCTCATAGTGCCGCTGATTCTGTTTACCAGGGTGATTTAACAGGATTAAAAGATATAAAAACAAAGAAGCTATTATAACAGTTGCCATTACTTATGATGAAAATGTTGAAACTGATTTGGTAGAATCAGTTCCTAAAACAATTTACAGTCGTTGGTTTAACTCATTTGCATCATACTATCCATAACAACTACCGGTTATTCAACATACATTACGGATCTTACAACAAAGATGCTTGATTCTATAAAAGAAGCCAGACAGCGTTTATCATTCGATTTAGAAATAAAAGATGAAGGCATTAAGCTTGGTGATTTTGCAAAGATAACCACAGATGAATTTAATAATGTAGATGCAACAAATTTTACAGCAGAGCAATTTCAGATAGTTAAAAAAGATTTATCAGAATCCAATAAAATAAAATACATAGCAGAACACGTTTTAAGTTTAGATTAATTATGACACTAATATTAAAAAAAGAAGGCAGCGCAATAAAGTTAGTAGATGATTCTGCTACTGTTGGATATATATTATCCGTTGGTGCTGATGGTACAATAGCATCCACAGAAAATGTTGGCGGCAGCGGTATTAGTGATGCACCCTCTGATGGAAGTTCCTACGTAAGAAAAGATGCAACGTGGATAGTTAATGCAGGCGGCGGATTAACACAAGCACAAATAAGAAGATTATTATGAAATTAACAGCAACTACAAAAAAAATACAAGTTGTTTTGGGTGAATCAATAACAACTAACCAAATACCTTGTTATGCAACTTGGAAGGATTTTACAGCAACAACTTGCGTAGAAGGCGATAATCTTATCAATACAAACAATACAACTGATATTGATTTAGTTGGTGCACCCGATGCAAGCACATCAAGGATAATAGATTTTATTAATATTATAAACACAGATACGGTTTTACATAATGTAATAGTAAAAATTGATGTTAGCGGTACTGATTATATCATAAAAAAATCAGTATTAAATGCTGGAGAACGCTTAGAGTTTGATGGTAAAGGATTTAAAGAATTTACAGTTTTAGGCGGTGAAAAAGTACAGCAAACAAGTGGAATGATTGCTTCACAAGATTTAACTGTTGTTGTGGTTGAAGGCGATCAAGTAAACAATAATGCAACTGCAAATACATTACAAAATGTTACGGGATTAGCTTTTGATGTTGTTGCGGGTAATACTTATTATTTTGAGGTTATATGTGCATATCTATCTGCTGCTACTACTACTGGCTCAAGATGGGTTATTGATTGCCCTGCCGTTACATTCCTAAACGGTTCAAGTGAATATACTTTAACAGCAACAACTAAAACAGTAAATAGTTTTTCAGCAAAACAAATTCCAGCTGCTTCAAACGCATCATCTTTAGCTGCTGGTAATGTGGCTACGATTTGGGGAATAATTAAACCAAGTGCAAATGGTACAGTACAAGTACAATTTGCAAGTGAAATCTTAAACTCAGCAATCACTTATAAAAGCGGATTTATTAGATATAGACAAATAGTGTAATAAAAACTTAAAGGAATAATAAAAATGCAAAATTCAAAATTCAAAATTCAAAAAGTGCTTATTGTGTTTGCACTATGCTCTATGCTCTTTGCACCAATCGCAAAAGCTCAGTTTGTACATACAGTTTTAGACAGTGTAAAAGCAGGCACAACATCCAGCGCCGCAATTGATTTAGAAGGCTACACTCTTGCAGGTATAGAATTCCCCGCAACGTTTACCGGTGCAACCGTTACAATAACAACCAGTGCGGATACTGTAACGGCTAACTTTAAAACAATACAATACGATGGTGCAGATGTATCATTAACCGCAACAGATGGAAAGTATTGCCAGTTTAAGCCTGTAGAAACGTGGGGCGTTTTACGATACATAAAAATAGTAAGCGCAAGCACAGAAGCCGCAACCCGGAATGTAATTATAAGATGCGTTAGATTTTAATTAAAAATTAAAAATTAAAAATGAAAAATTTTAGAAACATACTAGTTTTAACATTGTTAATTGTTAATTCTTCATTGTTAATTGCTCAAGATAACATCTATGCAGTTGGCGGACGCACAAAAGTATTGGAATGGAAAAGCGCAGGCGATTACTCGGATTACAGTTTATTATTCGTGGCAGTTGATGCTAATGATGACAGAGTTTTACAAAAGACTTTGGCAAAAAGTTACAGTAATGGCTACACAACAATGAGCTGCACATTGTTTGTATCCGATACTGAAGATTTAACATTTGATGCAAGTTACAATTATGATATTGCGGCTTACGGTGCAGATACTTTGCAGGTAAGAAGAGGATTGTTTAATCTAATAGATCCCGTGCAAACAAGCTTTAATGGAATAAACTTACCCGCAGATGGCACACGCTTTTACGTTGCAGGAACTTTTATAGATAGCACAGTTGCAGACAGCACACTATTTAGATACGATGAAACAACCCACAGCATTGTGCCGATTGAGAAAGATGATGTTGCTGAATTAATTTTTGGGATCCCAAAGGCTAATATTGACCTTGCTCTGTCCAACGGATTAAAATTATCAAATACAGATTCGGTTGAGTTCGCAAGAATTTATGTTGAACAGTCCCATTATAGTAATTCAAGAGGCGCAATAACTGGTAAGGAGAATGCCTTGCTTTTACAGACTGCCTTAAATACTGGCTCTGATGAACTTATCGACAACCTTTATGAAGCAGTTAAGTTCACGGCTGACAGTAATTATAATATGGCTTCGTTTAATATCCGCATCAAAAAGACAGGCACAATTACTAACAACGGAACATATACTGGTTATATCTACACAGACAATGCTTAAGTGTGCCAGGCACAGCCCTTAATGCTGGAATTTTTGAACCGCAATCATATCTTGGTTTAACAACTAGCTATGTTGAATATCAATGTTATGTTGCTCCTCAATCTATTGTAAGCGGCACTTCTTATTGGCTTGTTGTAAAGCTTAGTGCGGCACCTGTTGGCGGTAGTATGTATGTAGATAGATCCGGCACTGGCAATGCAACACACGCTTATAGTACAAACGGTTCCAGTTGGACTACTGAAAATAATAAAGCTATGTGGTTTAAAATTTATTCGATTAGTTCTTATGGTGGTGAATTTTGGAGTACAAATAGAGCTGGTGTTTTTGGCTACAGCCCTAATGAATATGGAGGGCATTTTTACAGCATCAATGACGATGGAGCTTATGGAGTAAGTATCCATAACGATGGCGTAGCAGGGGTATCTACTTATGCAAATGGCGGTTCGTTTCGCAGTACGCACGGTTATGGATTGTCTGGTATAAGCACTAATAATTACGGCGGTAATTTTTATAGTACAAATGCGGGTGGGCTAATTTCTTACAGCTCAAAATCTCACGCTATATATGGCTGGAGTGATAGCACCTATCCATTCATTGGCCGCATAGATAATCTTAGAAATGATAATACTGAAGTGCTAATGTTATTGGGTAGGCGAACCAGATATACAGCCGAAGACAATATTGGAGCATCAATAAGAGTAGAGATTGAAGATAGTGCAGGGCAAGACACTTATGCCGGTCAGTTAAAATTTGTTTTAACAGATGTTACAAATGGAGCTGAAAAATCTGCGGTTGTACTTGGCAATCGTTCCGGCGAAAAATTGTTTATAAGCGATGGGGGGGTTTCAAGCGATGCGTCTTACAATTTTGCGGAAGATACCAGCTCTACCGATGCATATAAAATCGCACTATATGGGGCAACATCTTTTACTACTTATAAAGGATTTATGATCACCTTTATAGCCCAAAACGCAAATAACGGCGCAGCAACCTTACAAATAAACGGATCTTCGGCTTATCCCTTAAAAAAAGAAACACGACCAGGATTTAATTACAGGCGACATTGAGGCTGGGCAAGTTGTTATTGCGGTTTTTGATCAATCAGTTTTCCAAATAATATCTCACTTGGCACAATAATATAAGGCAGGATTGGAATGAAAAAAATAATTTTATTACTGATACTCTTTACTAGTTTTGCTTTCCCGCAAAAAAATAAATCTATCTATAAATTAATTAGCTATTATGGCGGTGGCCCCGATACAATTTACAGTGCTAACTATCTTAAAAATGGTTCGTTTGATGCAAATATTACAAGCTGGGACAATGGTGTTAACACAGACAAAACGTGGTACAATACTGATACCGATGGGGTCGGACGGGTTAATCTACTTAAAGCTGTTGCTACTGCAACAAGCGGAGCATATATAAGGCAATTCGATGAACAAACTCCCATTGTCGCTGGGCTATACAGGATACGATATAAGTGTTATATCCCCTCTGCAAATGGAACAGATGCAGTATCATTAAGAGTGTGAGTTGGAACAAATCCATTTATCAGCGTATTAACTACGACTAACCAATGGGTAGATGTTAGTTTTTTTTATCAAGCAACGGACACAATCACAGAAATTAGTTTTTACTGGGGAACGTCTGGTGCGGGCTATGGGACAACAATTGGGGATATAATGTACATAGATGATGTTTATATACAAAGTTTTACTGTAAAATAACAATGGGAACAGAATCCAAAATAATAAAACGTAAGCTTAACGTGCTTGCAGAAATGACAGGCAAGAACAAACTGCAAACATTAAACTTTGCTCTGGATGTTGCACTTGCATTTAAGCGTACAACTTTAACAATGGATAAACTTGAGAGAGCAATTAGATCAGGAATTGAACATTTGAACAGTATAAAATATTTAATAAAAAAATCTAAGGAACTACTATGAAAAAATTACTAACATTAATTGCAATGGCTTTTGTGCTGATAATTGCTTGCGATTCTTATCCGCAAACCGTTACAATAAGAACTACATACAACACACCAACAAGCGCAGATAGCTGTTACCTACTTTTGTGGAAGGGTACAGATACAAACCAAAACCCATTATTTGAAGATGGAAGTTTTGATTTGCTTAACCTTGGTACATTATCGGTTTACAAAGTGCCAGCAGGTACAAACAAAGTATTTAATTTTATTATTCCTGCAGATGGAAAAACATTTAAGCTTGCTTTAGTTCCATTTGAAAACGAATATCCCGCACCGCTAACGGTAAGCAGTTTTTATGTATTACCAATTCCACCTGCAAAAGCTGAGATTATAAATGTTGAAATTATTCGTTAACATATTTTTGCTTTTTGTCATACTGAGCGAAGTCGAAGTATGCCAGACTGCTAAAGCTTCTTTTGTAAAAGAAGTAAGCGTAGATGAATCAACTTACATTGTCTGGTCCGGCTATGTAATTGATTCAGCTTACTTAAACGTATGGTTACTAAACGGAGATCTACCACGCAGAGCAAACGGCACTTATCTGTATTGGAAAGCAGACACAAACGGCAATCTTATTCCACGCAGAAAAATAGATTACCGTTTACCGATTTTTCAAGATAAAAGCGTAGTTATGAAAAGAGAAGATGAAAATTTTTTTAAATAAAGTTTGCAGGCAGATGGTCTATAAAATTCAAAAATCAAAATCCAAAAGTAAAAAGCAATGATTAAGTGGTCAGTAATATTAATATCAATCAGTGCAATGGCTAAAGGCTTTTGTGATGCTTTAAAGTTTCATCCGGCTTCGTTTCCGTTTCAATCGGATTGGTGGCTTGCTAAAGGTGAGTTTGCCTGGAATAATCGTACTTGGTTAGAAGCTAATATTTTTTCTTTTATTTCTGATGGCTGGCATTTGTTTGATGCAATCAGGATTGTTTCTTTGTTATTAATTGTTGCATTGCTGTTAACTGAAAATAAAAGACTTAAAAATGAAATTGATAATAATTTGTGGCTGGCTGTAACTCTGTTTTTAATATTCGGTTACATCATCCACGGCAGCATTTTTGAAATTGTATTCAAAATATTGTAAGGAATAAATAAATGGTAAGAAAATTTGTGGAAAACGGATATGCTGAGCTTGTAAAGATATTCAGCATTTTGCTAACAGCAGGCGGAGTTATAGTTGCCATTACTTTATTCGTGGCAGATAGACCAACGCGGGCTGAGGTTAATAAAACTATTGATGACAGGCTTAAACCTCTGGAAAAGCAATTGCAAAGCATTGGTGATCGTACTGAAGATATTTATAAAATATTGATTGAAAAGAATCAAAAGCAAGGCAGATGATTAAAATCCGCCTTGTAATTGATTCAACCTTAAACGGTTGTAAATGGGTAATACAACCTTAAAAGGTTGTGTGGTTCTAAAACAAGGCCAATTATTCGCATCCGCCTTGAAATAGAACCGGTGATAATTTGACACCAGTTGGCTACAAAATGGGGACAACTGAACCCGTGAAGATTTGACACGGTTTGTAATTCTAATTAGGTCGAATTCGGGGGGATTAGATGTTAAGACGGTAAAAAATATGAAAAGCGGGTATAAATTATGAAAAACAGGTTTAATTATACCCCGAAGGGTGTTATAACGGTAAAATATAATAAATCATAATAGAGTTTGCTTAATTAAAGTAAATCATAATTAAAGTTCACTAAAAAGAAAGGTGCGATATGGACTTAAACCAAATCATTCTGATGTTAACGCCGGTAATTGTTTGGGCTGCAACTCAGTTAGTAAAATTGGTTAAACCAAAAATAAGCGGATGGGTGCTTACCGGATTGGTAGTGCCGTTGTTGAGTATTGCAATCACTATTATAGCTCAATATGTGGGCGTTGGTGGTGATTTTATAGTGCAGGTTGTTGTTGGTCTGCTTGCTGTTTTTCTGCAGGAATTGTTTAAACAATTTAACCAGGGTAACGATCAATCTAAGACTGCAATAAGAAACCAGTAATGAAGTTATTAGCAATCTTTACATTCAGCATCCTGTTAATTGCAGGGTGCTGCAATGTTAAGCAGGTTACCATTCCTGAAGTTGATACAATTATTATAGAAGATACTACTCAGCTTGTGGATAGTGATTCTCTTTGGGTAGGACTAATACACGCGGATGGTAATTCCATTGGTTCGCTTGCTGTTAATCCAAAAAGCAAAAAAGCAATTGTAAATATTAAATGGCTTAAGCCGGATACTGTTTATTACGAGGTACCAACTAACAATTATATGATTGTTGAAAGCATACTTACAAGAGTTTTGGAATCTGCTTTTTTACTTATGCCGTGGTATTATAAAGTATTATTGGTGTTGCTGGCTTGTAGCGCTTTGTACGTTGTTTATAAAATTCAAAAATCAAAATTCAAAAATCAAAAGTAAGAAGATGTTAGAAAATTTTAAGCATTTTAGTTCAATGGAAATACTAACGGCAGGATCCACGGATTACACGCTGGAAGATATTCCTGAAAATCTGCATAAAAATATTATACCAACGTTAAAAGTATTAGAGGCTTTACGTGAGTGGTATGGTAAACCGATATTTCTAAACTGTACTTATAGAAGTATTGCGCATAATGCACGTGTTGGCGGATCGCGCAACAGTTTGCATCTATTGTTTAATGCAATAGATTTTACAGTTAGTGTAAAATCTGATTTAATGCAGATGTACGAGCAGCTTATTAAGTATGATAGCAAAAAAACATTTGAATTCTTAGAAGCTAAATCAATGGGTATTGGCAGATATCCCACGTTTTTACACTTAGATACCCGCGGCATCTTTAATATGCGCGCTTCAAGATGGAGAGGTTAAAATGGATTTTAAGATTGATGGTAAACCTGTACAAATTTCATCCGGTTATAATGTTGAAAAAATAAAGAAGCATTTAGAATCTTTAAAAGATGGTGAGTTTTTATCTATGGAAGGGTTAGCATCTAAATTAATTGGCGATCCACGTTATTTGCGCGAAATAATTAAAAGCAAATTACCCGAAAATATGGTGCTTATAAAAAACAGGGCTTACTGCGGCAGCGTTAAAACAATTAAAGCTTATAAGGCATTATAATGAGTAAAAAAGATTTAGAATTTAAGATTGATGGTGAGCATCATCCAACTAAAAAAGGGAATATATCTAACTTAAAGGTGCAGGGCAATGATGCAACATTTAACGCTATTCTTGACAGGCAAATAAGGAATGAAAAAGATTTAATGAATGCTGCCGGTGTTGACCAAAAAGAATGGATGGTTGCACAGTGGGAGTGTACGATGTGGGAACAAGGCGCAAAATACCGTGATCAGGATTTGAAGTGGTTTGGTGTTGAAGGATCTGCGCAGGTTATGGAAGGATATTCGATAAGGAAAAATGAGTGGATAAAACAACAGCTTTGGCGTGTTAAGGCTTCGTTCAAACGTAATATTACTTATATGCAAATGAATGATTTTAAGTCTGAATTGATGGATGAAATTAAAAAGTTTCTAAACCTGTACCAAAGTTTAAATTTAAGAAATATGAAAAACCTTGTTTGTTTGTAATCGATTTACCCGATCTACATTTTGATAAATTAGCGTGGGGAAAAGAAACCGGCAAAGATTGGGATATGAAGATAAGCTCCTCTTTATATATGAAAGCAATAGATGATCTTGTTTCTAAGGCTTCGGTTTACAGCGTAGAAAAAATACTCTATCCTGTTGGTAATGATATGTTTAACTCTGATACAATTGATAACACAACCACAAAGGGAACCAAGCAAATTGTTGATGGTAGGTGGAAAAAATCTTTTGTGCTTGCTAGAAAATTAATTGTTTCTGCAGCTTTAAAATTATCTAAAATAGCTCCCGTTGATATTATGATTGTTCCTGGTAATCACGATGAACAAAAAACGTTTTATCTTGGTGATGCTTTGGAGTGCCGTTTTTATAATGATGCAAATGTAAATGTAGATAATACACCAACAATGAGGAAGTATTTTAAGTATGGTAAAACTTTAATTGCCTATACGCACGGTAAGGATGAAAAATAGATCGGTTGCCAATGATATTAGCAACTGAGGCTAAAGATTTATTTTCACAAACCGATTTTCACGAATGGCATATTGGAGATAAGCATCATAAAAAAGATGTTAAGTTTACGCCTGCAGAAGAAGTGGATGGCGTTATCGTTAGGCAATTAAGTTCATTAACTGCGCTTGATGAATGGCATTACCGCAAAGGATATCTAGCAAAACAAGCCGGGCAGGGTTTTATTTATGATAAAACTCTGGGGTGGATATGTCAGTTTAATTCATTTTATAACTAATATGACAATACGGGCATACAACAAAAGCGAAACAGATTTAGCGGGCATAATGGCTTTGCTGGAAGAGTTGCGCGGATCCAAAGAAGCTGAGCGCTTTAGTTTTTATTTACAGGATAGCAACACTTACAAAACAAGTTATCTTACAACAAAAGGATTTTACAGGCTTGTTGCTTTGGTGGATGGTAAAGTTGCAGGATTTATAATAGGTGAGCATTATCTTAATGATACCGTTAATCTTGTTATGCTTTACGTGGGTAAAGATTACAGGAAACAGGGCATTGCATTTGAACTTAAAAAAGTATTAACGCATTTAGCGCAGGCGTGGGGCTATAAAAAAATAGTATCACAAGTACGGATGAACAATTTAGAATCAATTAAGCTAAACTTAAAATCAGGCTGGCATCAGGAAATAGATAAAGTTTATCCGGATTATTATTATTGGTTTAGTAAGGAGTTAACAGATGGAACAGGCTTTAGTCCAGAATGAAATTAAACAGCAGTGTGATTTTGTTAAAGAGTTTTTATTAAACAAAAACAGAAAATACGGCAACAGTGCATTAGAGCCAAAAAGGGTATTCAGCAAAGTTGCTGCAATCGAGCAAATTAATGTAAGGGTGGATGATAAGATAAGTCGTATTGTATCCGGGCAGTGTGATGATGATGAAGATGTAGAGTTGGATTTGATCGGGTACCTGATATTAAAAAGAGTGGCAAAGAGTTGATTATAAAAAGTAACCTGGTGGAAAGTCCTATCGAATAACCTCACAAGCGCAAATAACCCTCCGCGCAAAAAAGAGCGAACTGGCATAATGATCCTCCTATAAAGTAAAGTACCCCGATGAAAGTCGGGGTTTTTGCTAACAAAAAGGTAAACTAAAACGAGTTAAATAGCGAGTTAAGCAGAAAAACCAAAAATCAGAATGCAGAAATTAAAAGCTGTAAGTAACAATAAATAAACAACTTGCGGAGTGGGCGCTCAGGGATTCGAACCCCGGACCCTCTGCTTGTAAGTTATATTTTTGTTTTGTTTATTGCTTATTTTAACTGTTTTTGCTGTTTGTAGTGGTGTTGTTAGGCTTCTTTGGGTGGTAAAACGAGTTATATTACGAGTTAATTTTTATGCTTTGTAGTTTATTTGCAATGCGGCTTTTATCCATTTTAAGGTAGTTCTTTTTTAGGGTGCGTAATGATGTGTTTGTTAGTTCCGATACATCTTCCAGGCTCATTTGTGCATTTACTAGCTGACTTACAAATGTGTGTTTTAGTTTGTGTATGCTGTACGTTTGTTTTAATCCTAAATCTTTTTGAGCGCGCTTAAAGAATATTAATCCGTAATCGTTTTTGTATGGAAATACTTTGCCCGATTGTTTTACTTCCAGCGTTTTTAGTATGTCTTGGAGGCGTGGTATTAATGGAAACTCATATTCTTTGCCTTTTACTTTTACATTCCTAAATTTTATTATTTTATTTTTCCAATCTATATCCTGCCATTGCAACTCTAGGGCTGTGCTTTTTCTTATTCGGTGTTTAGCAAAAATTTGGTTAGTGCAAATTGATGTGGAATTTTGTAAGCGCGTTTAATATTTTATTTAAATCATCATCATCTATTGGAGTGGGTTTTGCTTCTGATGCCGGAATTGCTTCAATAACATTTTCCGGAATGTGTTTGTGTTTTAGATAATAGTTAAATAATGATTTTAAAGTACGTGTGTAAATTGATTGCGAGTTTTGTGCCATTGGTTTTGTAATAAACTTTTTATCATTGTGTTTACTACGGGTATCTACAATAATTTTATGCGGAGTGCGGAAATATTTAAGCAGCATTACATAATCTTTGTGCGTGTAATCCTGTATAAATTTATCGCCTGAAGATTTTATAAAATGTGCAACTGCCTGTTTATATATTTGCGCTGTTTTGGGTTTTAAAGTTTTTATACTCTAAAAACTCCTGCAAGGCTTTACTTAACTTTAAAAAATTTATAGATGCCTGAAAGTAATCATCTGCGCGGCTAAGTTTTTTATTTGCAATAATTTTTTGAGCTGTACGGCGGTTGGTTTGATTATCTTTTAAATTAAGAGATTGGTAGCGGGTATATTTAAGATTCTTATCCCAAAAGCTTCTGTAAAGATACCCGTTTTTAACAACAAGTTTCATTTAATAAATGGATTCTCTTTTTTTACAGTGCGGGCAAATTGAAGCCTGAAAATGGATTTGTTCTTTACAGTATGCGCACTGTTTTTTATTGCCGCTCATTGCAATTACAATTATCCATCCAATAGGACCAAGCAAGCCGCCTAGTAAACAACCAATGCCGCCCGCTCCTTTTCCATTGCCTATTAAATATCCAACTAAACCCAGCACTGCAAAGATAAATAGAAACTCCAATTTACCCTCCTGTTTTTATTTTATAGTGTTCAACCTGTTCTTTAAGAATTAATATTTCATCTTCCAGTCGTTTGATGTGATCGTTTTGATACTTGATAACAAGGTCTCTCATTTCGCTATCAGTTTGTGGTGATTTATTAGTTGCAGCGGAGTTATCTGAAGAGTTAATTATCTCTATGTGGGCGTGAGAAATGTTGCCTAGCTTAATGCCCCAATCTTTATTCTTAGATAAAGCTTTATCAATTTTGCTTTGCGTCCGTGGATCCAAGATTTGAATTCTCCGCTCCTCCAGTTAGACAATGTTTGCCTCGAAACCCCGATCAATCCAGCGAGCTCTCCCATTGATAAACCGGATTTTTGGATTAATAAATTTACTAATTGATCGAGTTTTAGTCGCTGTACATCCATACTTTAAAATAATTTTATTTGATTTTACGCTGTTTTACAAGTTTCTTGATTTTTCTTTACTTAGGTACTTGACAACTTGACAACGTTTTACTATGTTTGCTCTCAGAAAAACGAAAGTAAATAAAGCAATGTTTAGAATAAAAGATTTAAAGGTTCAGAAATATGGTGAAAGAGGTCTATCTATAACCTTACCAATAGTATTTGCCAAACCAAGAAAAATAGAACCTAAAAACGTTTTACCTGCATACCTATCCAAGATTAATAATATTGATTGTTTAGTAATAGCTGAAAAAGAACTTCCTGAATTATCTGGTATAAATATAAATACAAACGAATCAAAGGCGCTTTAGAAAAATGGATGACAGACGTATAAAAATCAAAAGAATTTTGAATGAACATCCGCATATTAAATCTAAGGATGTTGCTTATGCCGTTGGATTATCTGATGCAACTTTTTCTTATCAAATGAACGATGCAATAAAATTTGATGGTGAATTAGAAGCTAACATTTACAAGTATTTTAATAAAAAAGGTATTATAAAATATCAAGAGGGCAATGCAGTATGGTTAACGATTTGTTTTTAGAGTTCGGTGCAATACACTCACAACACTTTTCAATTTTATCCAACGAAATAAGAGCAGCAATAAAAGATGATTATCTATCTGATGATGAAGCTGCACGCTTAATGAAAAAAATAAATGATCTTAGAGATAATGACAATAAAAAGCTTGATGATCTTGTTGAATTGGTAAAGGGGAATATTAAAAAATGAATTTAGAATACAGGCAAAGAGATATAGACTCTTTAGAAAAATTATTTAGTGAAACAAGAAAAGCAGGTAAGTATTTACTGCTTTACCGCTTAACTGTCTTGGTTGCATTAATTTATTTGATTTTAAAATGATGGAAAACTTACAAGAAAATTTAAACGGCATAGGGGCACAACCAACGCCCCAGCCGGTTGTTAAAGAAACTTTAGCTGAAACATTGTTTGGAAAACAGTTTAGAGATTTAACGACTGAAGAAAGAAAAGTATATAATTCTAAATATTATTTAAAAAATAAAGAAAAAATAGATGCACAAAATAAAAGGTGGAGACGAGAAAATCCTGATAAATGTAATGCACTAAGTAGGTCCTGGGCAAAAAAAAATCCTGATAAAATAAGATCAATAAATAAAAAATGGGTGCAAGAAAATTGTGATAAAGTAAATGCAATGGCTAAAAAATGGCGACAGAAAAATCCCGTTAAAGTAAATCTAATTAATTTAAAAAGAAGAGGAGTAGAACTAAAACGGGGAACCTTCAATCGCAAAAATCTTTTTGATGTTTATATTAAAGACAGGCTCAGAAAATCGGGTTTTTATAATCCAAGTTCAGAAATGATATCCGCTAAAAGATTACAGCTTTTTTTAAGAAGATATAAGCTTGACAAGTTAGATGAAAATCAAAAACAACAACTAACAAATTTATTAAACCAATTTAAAGGAGAAGTAAAATGTACTTAAAGAATGACATTGTTGAACTATCGCAGGAAGGAAAAGAGGCTACATTAAACGCTCTTTCTCAAATTAATAAACGATTGAAAAATCAACCAGTTAATAAAGAATTAACGCGTGATGCTTTCAAAGTAGCTGATCAAGTGTTAAAAGAAATACAAGCTTTTACTGCTGATCGTGCAATAAGTGTGCAGGCAACACAAATAAGTTTTGCTAATCACGATGAACGCCGTAAACAATTAGAATCATTAAAAATATTACCAAATAGCAAACAATTAAAATCATAATGAACCTAGAATTACCCAAAGAAGCGATTGATAGAATAATTGAGGAGTTGAATAAGACTGTTGCCCATCAGTCTAAACATTTTTTGCGTTTATCCTCCCAGCGCGATATGTATTCAATTCCTCAAGCTTCTTTTAGGTTAAATGTAGATAGGCACCTGTTTGAAAGTGAGTTTGTTGATACGGGCAAGATTAAGATAATGATACGTGGCGGTAAACGTTTTGTTGCAGCATCGGAAATTGAACAGTTTATAGAATGTGAACCAAAGTTTTACAGTAGGCAATATACAATAGACAGTAGGCAACAAAATAAAAAGCAGGGATGAAATGATTTTAATTAAGCATAATAAAGTTGATGAATCATTTGTAAAAAGTGATGATGAAATATTACAGGAATTTGCAAACAGTGCTGTTTACCAGGATAAAAGTCGCGATGAAAAAGTAAGGCTTGCACTGTTTATTAGTTATGCTGAACCAAATGGATTGGATTCTACTTTTTACGGTCATCAGTTTAATAAGCTTTGGGATTATTGGTGCGAACGTAAATGGCAATTTACTAAACAAACAATTAAGGAACAATATAGTGGAAACAGGATTACCGTTTGAAGTTTATTTGTTTTGGTTTGCTGTTATTGCTGTAATAATAATCTGTTGTGTGCTTTTGTTCTTTTGGGGATTAACTGCTATTGGGGAAAAGAGTGAAACACAAATGTTGAATGTTCAGGGTTCAATGTTCAATGATGATAAAGAGGTTAATAATAATGGCTAGGGTAGTTAAGCATAAGCCAAATTTTAAGCCGTGTATTGATTGTGGTGAGATTGTTCATCATAACCGTGCAAAGCGTTGCACCAGTTGTGCTAATCTTCATAAATCAAAAGTAAGCGTAGAAAAATGCAAAGGGGAAAAGAAGCCGAAGTATTTAAAGTTAAAAAATGGTGTTGAGGTATTAAATAATTGTTTTGGCCAGGAGCTTGCGCAGGACTGTCTTAAAATATATATGAGAACTTAGTAAAGGAGACTGTAAGATGGATAATTATACATTGTTCTTTTTTATTGCGGCTATACTTACCGCTGTTGTGGCTGGTTATTTAATCGGGTTGCGTGTTACACGTAAAGGGCACGAAGCAATGCAGCGCAAGCTTTTTGATGCTTATGCTGAGATAGAAGATTTTGGCAATAAGTATAAATCGTTAAAGCAAAAATACATTAATGCTTTTAGTATGATTAAGGACCTTGAAGAAAGTAACGCATTATTAAGAGGTTGTAACCAGGATATAGCAAAGGAAAATTACGAAGCCGGTATTATGGATGGCAAGCAACAGGGTAAGCTTGATTTTGTTAAAAAGCTTGGTGATGCAATGGTTAAGGAATCTAATGTGCTCAATCGTAAGGGTATTGTTAAGGATAATGAGACGGTTATAAACCAACTTAAGAACATTAAATCATAAATTTTTAATGCTCAAGGTTCAATGCTCAATGAAGAAAAGAGATAAAAAATACGTTGCAATGGTTAATGGTGAGCTTGTTTATAAGAACGCAAGCGGTGTTAGTGATCTTAAGAATTTATTGCGGCGTGAGGCTCTGGAGCGTACAGGTAAGTTTATTTTAACTGATTACAGGTGTATAGAGGTTAAAAATGCAAATAGAACACTTTCAGCATAAATACGATAAACAAATGAATAGATTAAGTTTTTTTTACTTCTTGTTGATAAGCGCAATTGTGGCTTTAATTGTTTTTGGAGTTGTGTGATGCAAATATCAGATAAAATAAAAGAAGTTGTGCGGATTGAGGATTTATGCAGCCGATTGGGTTACGATGTAAACGGCGGGTTTTGTTTAAGTCCGTATAAGCAGGAAAAAACACCAAGTTGTAAAATATACCCTGCAACAAATAGTTACTTTGATTTTTCATCTAACCAGGGCGGCGGCGTTATTGATTTTTATATGGCAGCTTATAATTTGGATTTTAGCACGGCTGTTAAAGAGCTTGGTGATATGTATGGATTGAGCTATGGGCAGAGCGCAGAGGGCACAGCGCAAAGGCAAATACCAAGTAAAACGGTTAGGGCTAATACGGAAAATATATTTGAGTGTATGAGTGATGATGAGCGGATTTTGTATGATGAGCGTGCCGGGTTATCTGGTGAAAAGCGGGCTTTGGTTGAGGTGCAAAAGTATCGTATAGAGCGCAATGCAGAGATATTTGATAATCTGTATTTGTATTGCATAGAAAAAGGCTGGACTGCTGAAGCGTGGGCTTATCTTACTAAGGAAAGAATGCTTAGTGAAAAGAGTATAAAGTTTTTTAAGCTGTTTTTTATTAAGAATTATTTTGAGGTTAATAATCATCTTAAAAAAGTTTTTAGTATTGCGGATCTTCAAAGATGCGGATTATTTAACGCAAAAGAAGATGGCAGCAGTAATTTAATATTCTGGAATCATCGTTTAATCCTGCCTTATCTACACAACAAACAAATAGTTTACCTGCGCGGTCGTTACTTTGATAGTTACAACAGCACCAAAACATCATCAAATAAATATTTAGGGCTTAAGGAATGATGCGCTTGGTGTTAACACTCCCAAACGTTTTTTTAACAGTGATGCGCTTACAGGATTGATTGAGGGTGAAAAGGTGTACATAACTGAAGGTGAGTTTGATGCAATGCTGTTGGAAGATTTAGGGCATCGGGCAATTGCAATACCTGGTGTTGGCAATTTGCCAAAGATAGAAAAGTTTAGGCTTTTAACTAAGGCTGAGATTGTTGTTTGTCCGGATAATGATGAAGCGGGTAAAAGAATGCTGGATACTGTACAGAAAATATTTAGGGATTTGGGTAAAGACGTTTATGTAAAGCGATTCGGTGAAAAAGATGTAACTGATTTTGTAAGATCGATAACCATTGATGAATTAATTGAGGAGGTTGGAAAATAATGGAATTTTTTACTGAAGCGAATGAGATAATAAACAACATCGAATATTTAACATCTGAAGAAAAACGAGATCTAAAAACAATGATTGAAATGCAGGAGTTTGGCAGCTTAGATGAGTGTAAGGCTTTTATTGATCTGCAAGCACCCATTATTTGTGAGGCTGGAATATGAGTAGAGAATTTACAGGTGATGCTTACGGATTGATATTGAGTTTTATTACTCTGGATCCAACACAAAAGCTACAGTTAAAGAAAAAGGTTGATGCTAAGATGCCATTTTTTACTGATTGGAATGAGTGTAAAGGCTTTATTCATAAGCAGGCAGATAATATGGTTAAGGGAATAGAAGAAATTGATCTTGTTGCCTATAATTATGGCAGTTATGGACCGGCAGATGGAACTGAGTGATTTAAAAGTAAGTGCTATACTAACCAATTGTAGAAGATAGAATTTGTCAAAAGATAAAAAAAAACTGCAGGAAAAGCTGGATGAAGTTCCTGAAGAAAAGCAAAAACCGTTATCCGTTAAAGATAAAATTGCCATTGGTGTTGAGGCAATTAAAGAACATTACGGTATTGATGTTGAGCCTGTTAAGAACATAAAGTTTAAGATTGAAAAGGTTATTAATTACATAAATGCAAAGTATGATTTTAGGTACAATGTGATAAACACAGATACAGAGTATAAGCACAAAGATGAAAAGAAATGGCTTTACTTTGATGATAGGGATTACCGTGATCTTGAAACGGAATTAGGTTTATCCAACATACAAATTGCGGATAATAAGCTTAAGAGCTTGATTTATGGCAGCACTATAACGCAGGATTTTAATCCTTTTATGGATTATATGAATCGCATTGCAAAATGTGATAGTGAGTATGAATATGATAGATCCGGAAATGATGTTGTGTACAAGGGTGTTAAAGATGGTACAGATTATATACGTGAATTCTGCTCACAGGTTTACCTGGTAAATGAAGAAGAAAACCGTGAATATTTTGTGGAGGGCTTTCGTAAGTGGTTTACAGCTCTTGTAATGAGTTTGGTTAATGATGTGCCGCATCCATACTATGTTAATCAAACGTGTTTAGTGCTTGTTGGCGGGCAAGGTAAATATAAAAGTACGTTTCTTAAGAGTATTGTGCCGGCAGAAATGCAGTTAAAATATTTTTATGGATCGAATTTCCAGGTGCATAACAAGGACCATTTTAAGTTAATCGCTTACACAATGCTAATTAATTTTGATGAAATGGCGGCACTTAATAAGACTGAGATTGAATCAATTAAAACGCTTATATCTGAATCGCAGGTTGTGCTAAGATTGCCTTATGGTAAAGCGGATATTCATCTTAAGCGTAGAGCTTCATTTGCTGCTACACAGAATAATAAGGAATTCCTGAAGGATGAAACAGGCAGCCGCCGTTGGTTCGTTGTTGAGGTCGAGAATATATCTATGAATAATGATTTTGATATTGCAAAGATGTATGCTCAGGGCCTTCAGCATTATAAGGATGGAATGAGATATCACTTTACTAATGAGGATATTAAGCGGCAAGAGGCACGGAATGATCAATTCCAGTTAAAAACATTTGAGTATGAATTAGTACAGAAATACTATGATGTACCATCGGTTGATGATATTAAGTATAACAGTGATCTTATCCGTTATATGAGCAGCACAGATATAGCAGTAAAGCTCAGTAAGGATAATAACATCAATGTAAACAATACTGTTAAAGCAAACATCGGTAAGGCACTAATGTCATTAGGCTTTGCTAAGAAGTGTAGATTAGGCACAATCCGTGGCGATGGTAAGCGGTCGCGCATCCCACTTTGGTGTGTAAAAGAAGCTTTATCAAGCGAGACAAAGCCTTTAGAGTTTAATGAACGGGATGATGAAAATGTTATTTGATTTAGTATAGAGGTATATAACAGTATAGAACTACGATTGTGAGTAGTTCTATACTAATGTAAGTTCTTTTAATTAAATGAGTTGGATGGGTGTATAGAACTGTATAGAACTATAATTGCCCAAAACAATAATAATAAGGTTAATAATAAATGTTTAATAATAAGTTCTATACTCTTCTATACTTCTATACTGTTAGAATATGGAACGGAATCAAAAGAAAAGGTATAGAGGTGTATAGAACTGTATATAACACAAATTTGATACGAATAATCAATAAAATGCTTAAATATTGCGTTTTTGGGTCCTTTCTGCATAGTCCACTGCGGACACGAGCGCAGGAATGCTCTAGATATAGGCTTAAAAATAGCTAACTGTAAATGATATAATGAGTTATGGAAATTACTGAGTTAAAAAATATAGAAGTTTCATCCAAGGTTTTATGTGAGATATTAGGTTTTAAGAATTCTAATTACTTATCTGAGCTTGTGAAAGATCACGGCTTTATTAAATCTGGTCATGGTAAATATCCATTGCTGGCAAACATTCAAAGAAATTTTTCTTACCAGGAGGAACTTCATCATGCGGAAATTAAAAAAATTCGCGAAGGCAACAGCCGCTCTAGATTAGATACCGTACAAGCTGAGCTTAAAGAATTAGAATTAAAAGAAAAACAAGGTGAGCTGGGTAAAATTTCCGAATTCAAACTTGCACTAAAAAATATTGTATTGCTTCTTAAAAAAGGATTAGATGCTTTAGAAACACGACTTGTATTTGACATGGGATTAAACCCTGAACAAACAGAAACATTAAAAAACAATTTAGCAGCTATAAGAAACCAAATTGCAACAACAACACCAGACACAAACGCAGAATCCGTTACTTTTTAGTGGCGAAATTAACGCAGTAATTACTGATGTGCTCGCGCTTTTAAAGCCTCGCATTCAATTACTACCGGCGGATTGGGCAGATACCTATTTTAAGATACCCGATAAATCTGCTAAAGGCGGCAGCCCTTGGGTAACATCTGATGTTGAATACACGCGTGAAATACTAAACTCAATTGTTGATCCAAATATTTCAGAAATCTATATAATGACTTCATCCCAAATATTAAAAACTACAATGGGAATGATCATCATTACATACTACATCGATTACGATCCATCACCAATGATGATATTACTTCCAACAATAGATTTTGCAGAAAAATACTCACGCTTAAAACTTGAGCCTGTGCTAAATCAAATTGAAACAATAAAAGATAAAATTTCACCACGCAGATCTAGAGATGCTGCCAACACAATGCGCTTTAAGGAATTTCCCGGCGGCTTCTTAATCCTTGCCGGTAGTAATTCACCTGTTGATCTATCAAGCTTTTCAATAAAAATACTTTATGTTGATGAACCGGACCGTATGCCTGGCAGTGTTGGTGTTGAAGGTGATCCGGGTTTAATTGCTGAACAAAGAATTGAATCCTATAAAAAACAAGGCTATAAAATAATCTATACATCATCACCAACAGATTTTAACAACAGCCGTATTTACGGCAAAGTGTTACTCGGTGATCAACAAAATCCATTTGTTAAATGCCCTGCCTGTGGCTTCTTACAAGTGCTGGAGTTCTTCCCTAAAAAGGATACTATCAAAGATGAATTTTACGGTGGAGTAATTTGGGATAAAGATAAAGATGTATTTGGTAAAACAATAAAACATCATCCGGAAACCTCCCGTTACATTTGCGCCAACATAGATTGCAAAACTCCAATCTATGAAACACAAAAGAAAAATTTATTATCTAAAATTTATTGGACACCAACCGCAACACCTGTTAGCCCAAAGATTAGAAGCTTTGTTGGATTATCCCGTATGTATTCAACACTATCAACCTGGGCACAAATGGCTGAAGAGTGGATTAAAGTTAAAGATGATCCCGAAAGTATTCCTGTTTTTACAAATACTGTTTTAGGTAAACCATACAAATCGGATGATACACCTGATGTTGATGAAAAAACAGTTATGAGCTGGGCAGAAGATTACCTTACAGAAAAAAATCCAAACTTGCCAAACGATATACTTATGCTTACCTGCTCAGTTGATACACATCCGGATAGATTAGAAGTTGAAGTTGATGGATGGGGAATTGGTGAGGAAAATTGGATTGTACATTACGAGCAATTATGGGGTGATCCTGATCAGGATGAAGTTAAAATTCAGTTAGATGAATTGCTTGAGCGTAAATGGATACGTGAAGATGGTACCGAATTATCAATTGGCGGTATTGGTAAAAACGGCAATAGAAATTATTGCACCGTTATAGATACAGGCGGATACTTAAAAAACACACAATCAATTTATGATTATACTCGCGAACGTTTTCATCTTGGTGTTATGGCAATCAAAGGCCGCGGCGGTAATGGAATGCCAATACTTTTATCACAATCAAGAGTTGGTAAATTAAAAAATACACCGCTTCAAAATATTGGTACTGATACAGTAAAAGAAATTATATGGAATCGATTAAAGTATAAACCGGGTGGACCAAAGACAATCCATTACACAAAAGCTTTTTGCGATTATAAATATTACGAAGGTTTATTCTGCGAGCCGCCGTTTGCAATTATCAATAAACGTACAAACACAAAAACAATAATCTGGAAAAAGAAAAATGCCCGTATGCGTAATGAACCGTGGGATTTAAAATGCTATAACTACGTGGCTCTAAAAATTGCGGATCCCGATTTTGCAGCAATAAAAGAATCACTGCTTCAGCAAAATAAAAATAAAGAACAAACTAACACAATACCGCAAAACAGAGTAAGCGATAGAATGCGCCCAATTAATTCATCTATAAATGATTTTGTAAATAGCTGGAGAAAATAAATATGACCGAAAAGAACATCTTGATTCTTTAACTAAAAATCAGAAAAGATATTTAAGCAAGTTTGGCTGTATGTGGTGTGATCACCCATTAGATAGATTAGGGTGTAGTGCTGTTTTTGACAAATGTTCTGATGAAAAAAGAATTAAACGCCGTAATGATTGCTTAAAAAATTATAAACCGAGAAAAACTAATGCAAACAACTAATATAAACTGGACTGATAAAGTTTGGAATCCAATTACAGGATGCTCAAAAGTTTCTGCAGGATGTAAAAATTGTTATGCTGAATCTATTGCAAAAGATTTTGGAATGATAGAAAATTTACTGATGTGCAATGTCATCAAGAAAGAATACACCAGCCATTACAATTTAAGAAACCAAGAAAAATATTTGTAAACTCAATGAGCGATCTCTTCCATCCAAAAATATCATTTGAATTTATAGATAATATTTTTGAAGTGATGGCTTATTGTAAACAACATACATTCCAGGTACTTACTAAAAGACCTGAGATTATGAATGAATATGTTACAGCGTGGGCTCCAAACATATACCATCATACCTTAGAACAATTACCTAACCTCTGGTTGGGTGTTTCTGTTGAAGATCAAAAGACTGCGGATGAAAGAATTCCATTACTATTACAAACACCTGCTGAGTATTCATTGGTTAAGCATCGAGCCATTACTTGAAGATATTAATTTAGACACTACTCAACTCTTTGATAATAAAATGCGCGGCAGGCACACAATAGATTGGGTAGTAATTGGATGCGAATCCGGCCCAAAGAAAAGAGAATGTAAAACGGAATGGATTAGTAAAATAGTATGGGCGTGCCAGCAAGCAAAAATTAAAGTATGGGTAAAGCAAATTAACATTAACGGCAAAGTTGTAGAAGATATAAACCAATTTCCAAAACATTTGCAAGTAAGAGAGCTGCCAGGATAACATATTGCGGGCTAACCTGCCTGCGGAAAGAGAAAAGAAATGATTAAATATATGATAATGAATAAAGAGTTAACGCAAGTATACGCTGGCACTTGTGTGTTTGATGATAAAGATTATGCAGAACATCATCTATCAAGACTTGGTTGCTCTAAAAATAATTGGAGTGTAAAGCAGGTCAGCGTTAAGCCCGAAGTTAAGGTGAATTTTGCGGGAGTGAAAGATAAAAAACTAACACATAAAGAAGCTGAACAAATTTCTAAAGAGATGGGATTTTAGCAATTTTCGGTTTAACATTTTGTTTTTAACCTGCGATGGTAAAAGCATTTAACATAGATTTTGCAAAACAACATTAGCGATGTTACGAAATAAACAATCCTGACGAGTGAAACGAAGTCAGGTTGAAAAACCAGTTATAAATTTTTTGGCGGAAGTATGAAAGAAATAAGATTTAAGATTAAAAGATTACGAGAAATGCCACAAACTATAAAACCATTGTGTATATGTTTCTGGTGTGGAGCAATATATAGCAAACTTAGTCATCTTGAAGAACATCAAAAATATCATTGTTCGCCCAAAAATATGGAGGCAGGCAGTAAAAGATTTGAGCATTTGTTTAGCTTAGTTGAAAGCCAAAAACATTTATAACGTGGGGGAGTTGAGCGGATTGCCTCTGGCAATCAGGCTCGAACTCTTAGTTATCGACGCAGTGCGGACGTTATGCAAACGAGTTACGAAAATACAATTTAGAACAAGAAAAAAGAAAGAAGGCAAAAAATGACCGGTATAGAGTTAATAGCAGAAGAAAGAAAAGAGCAACTTGAAAAGCATAGCAGAACAATTACAGAAGATGTACTTTTTAACCGCAATGGTGAATTGGTGGAAGGGGCTTTAGCCACAATTTTTACGGTGTATAATTTTCCGCCAAGTTGGGATAAAGATATATGTGAAAAGATTAGGAAAAAGCCCCGATTCCAAAGACTTATAATTGCAGGAGCATTTTTAGCGGCAGAACTTGATAGATTATTAGAGTTGGGTGAAATGAAAAAACAGGACACTTAGCCTTCTCTTTTTTCTTACGCTCAACTCCCCCACGTTATCCACAGCAGGTCAACTGTGGTTTTGGGAAAAGCGAGGTAAGAATAGATTTGAAGGGGTGCTTAAAATCGAGCATCTGCTGTGGATAACGATGCTTTGCCTAAACTGCCGAAAGTGAATAGAAAAATATGAGTGAACGGAAATTAAAAATAAATAAATCATCTTCAACTGACCGAAGTAATGAGGTCAGATTTGAGGCAATAGTTAGTTTTTGAGGAGCGGGCATTGAGAAAAGAACACAAAACATACAAGCTATTTATTGAACAGGCAATTTACGTGAGACAACTTAAAAACGTACTTGATTTGATTAAGTGGGACTATCACCACGTATCACCTTACGGAAACCAGTTAAGTAGAAATACAAAATTGAGAGAACTTGAAACATTGATCAAACAAGCAAATGATAAAATCGAACAATTAAAAAAGAGCGGTAACCCATTTGTACTTAATAGTGACGAGCAAAACTAACGATTTGCGGCATAACACGATTGCGACAAAATAAGGAATGAACTTGAAAGATAATTTAGAAAATATTACACAACCGGAATTAACAGACGATAAAAGCAATTCGTTTGTTGATGCCGAAGTTATGCGTTTTTTTGCGAGCATACTATGAAACCATTAAAAGTATTAAACCTTTATGCAGGCATTGGCGGAAACCGAAAGCTGTGGCAAAATGTTGAAGTAACGGCTGTTGAATTGGATGAATCGATAGCCACCATTTACCAGGTTTTTCCCTAACGATAAAGTTATAGTTGCAGATGCACACGAATATTTATTAAAACATTATAATGAATTTAATTTTATATGGAGTAGCCCGCCGTGTCCATCACATAGCAAAGCAAGATATTGGGGATTTGGTAGCGGGAAAATGGTGGCGGTTTATCCAGATATGAAACTATACCAGGAAATTTTATTTCTTCAACATTTTGCTAAAACTGCTTGGGTGGTTGAAAATGTGCAACCATACTATGAACCTTTAATAGCGGGTAAAAAAATAGGCAGACATTTATTCTGGAGTAATTTTTTTATACCCACAATAGAATCAAATGATGCAGACATAAACAGAGGCAAAATAAAAGAGTGGCAAGAATTACACGGATTTGATATTAGCAAATATAAGTTAAACCAAAGGCGAGATAAGGTATTGAGAAATTGCGTGAATGCTGAATTAGGGTTGCACATTTTTAACTATTGCACCGGTGCAATTCCGCCAATACCTTTAGGAACTTTATTTAGTGAATTACAAGAGCAAAAACACGCATAACGAGTGGGGCTTGAGCAGATGCCCGATAGGGCATACTGTTCGAAGCCTTAGTTATCAATTGCAATGCCGTCGTAATGTAAGTGAATAAGGAAAATAGAATCTTAAATAAAAAATTAAGGACTTGAAAATGATACTAAAAGTGAATGATGAATTGTTAAAAAAACAAATAGAACTAATAGAGCAAGCTTGCTCAAAGGAATTTAGAGGGCAAGATTTTTCTTTAGTGGCACAAATAGAAACAATTATTAACCTAAAAACAGGTGAAGATAATTTAATTATAAAGGTTGGAGTTTTAACGGATGAAGAAGCAGTCGAGGTGGGCAAAATTGTGAGCAAGCGGAAACAAAAAGAATTTGAAAAACAGATTAAAGTTGAAGATATATCAAGCTTAATAATTAACGGTACGCCTTAATTTTTTACTGCTCAAGCCCCACTCGTTATCAACAGCAACACAGCCCGAAGTTTTACGTAGCTGTTAATGACAAAAGGATTTGAGATGCGAAATAGAAAAGCAAGGCGTTGCTGTTGATAACATATTTGTGCTTAACGGGAAACGGAAACAATGAGACCAAAATATACACAACGATTTGATGGCGAATGGATACGACCAACAAGAAAGAACTATTACATAAA
>JADJVB010000009.1 GCA_016710745.1 Chitinophagaceae bacterium
TACCAGGTGCAGGTAACCGACACCAATAGCTGCTCATCGTTCTCGAACGCGGTAGTAGTAACCGGATTAAATGATATAAGCGCCGAGGATATGGTAGTTTACCCTAACCCGCTTTCGGGTGGTAACTGGATGCTGAACGCAACGCCTGCACTTATTGGGTACTACTAGTACGTATTTACAATAACGAAGGCCAGATAGTATACCAAAGCGAGATACGCAGCCAACAAATGGAAATTGAAGCCGAACTGGCACGTGGTGTTTACTTCTTAAAAATTAACTCAGGCCAAAGCTCGTTTACCCGCAAATTGATAAAGCTATAAGCTAATAGCTAACTACAAATAAAAACGCCTCCCGACAAACTTGTCGGGAGGCGTTTTATTTACCGCATAATTCATCCGATGAATACCGAAGGCAACCTAGCTTATAATATCACAGGATCGATGAAGCAGGGGCTGCGCACAAACTCATCTTCGGTTCCATCCATATAAACCACGCGCACGTAAACCTTGGTGCCGGGCTCATAGTCCTTCATAATAATGGTTTTCTTATTGTCCGAAATCTTGCCGTTAATGGGCGTGCATTCTTTATAAAAAGCAGCTCTTTAATTTCCTTAGCCGGTTGCTTCAGGTATATCTGGTAATCAAACCGGGGCAGGCCACTATCCTTATTATCGGTTTGCGCAAAGCAAACAGCACTCATAAAAAGTAAGGGAACAGAAAGCAAAGATAGCAGCCCATGTTATAAAGATAGTAAAGCAAATGGCGCAGAGCAAATGAAGTTTTGAAAGCTATCTGTCATGCAAAGGAATTAATTATCGACTCCAAATCTTCATTAGATTCAAAACCATTGATAAAACGGTAAGCGATTCCATTTCCCAGGCATCTCTCCAACCACTTAGGCTTTCATTCTGGAGTCAATGGACGCTTTCGATATCTTATCGACACCAAAAACTCTTTTAAATCTAAAACGCATTCCTCCAACTCAACAATCTGACCGGGCCAGTCATTCATAGATTCTAATAAAAGCTCAGCCTTTCTGCTTTTGCAGAAATTGTATCGGCTGAAGCTATTTCTTGCAATCTATCCGTAGTTATCATTACAAAAGCTATTTATCTTTGCGGTTGAATACATTCTCCTGCCTTTACCTCCGTGTCTCCGTGCGAACCTGTATTATTCCTCTTCCACCGCCTCCGGCATCAACGTATCATTCGGCATTATCATCCTAAGCGCAGGGCCTTTTAGTTTTACATCGGGCCGGAAACCGGTGGTATCGGCAGCGCTTATCCAGCCTTTAAAGGCCATACGCCCCGTTAAAATGCGGAAGTAATCATCCAGGTAATCTTTCAAATTACCCTCTTTATCAAACTGGTATTTAAAATATTTGGGGCGGGGTATAATTCCCGGCTAAAAAAAATGCTCTCCTGCAAGGTTAGCTGCGAGGGCTGTTTATTAAAGTAAAAACGTGCCGCCTCACCAATACCATATACGTTAGGCCCCATTCAATCACGTTCAGGTAAACTTCAGCATCCGCTCTTTGGGCACCAGCCTAAGGTTTTCTATCAGGTAAACGCATTAAAGCCTCTTCGGCTTTGCGCGATACGGTTTTATCGCGGCAAAAAAACATTCTTCACTAACTGCATGCTAATAGTGCTGCCGCCACGGGCAAACCTTCGCTCCTTATAATTCTTTACTATCGACTCGCGAAAGGCCTCCGGCAAAAACCCACGGTGCAGCATAAAAGAGGGGTCTTCGGATTGTAGCACACTTTTAACTAAATAATCGCTAATGCGGTTAAGCGGCGTAAACATCGGGTTCTCCTCCCCTACCTGTATGTTCCTTACAAAACGGTCTTTATCGTAAGCCTGGTAGGTGAACGACCCGTTCATACGCGCATAGTTTTCAGCGCCGTAATGCCGGATACCAAAATCTTTTTTTGGTTAAGGCCGAATTGAAAATCAGAGAATCGGGGTTACGGGTGTTAATTTGAAAAATAAATCGTAAGCCAGCGAACCGGTGCAGCTAATTCCTTTTAACGTATTAAACATCCCTTTGGGCAGGCCATTAAAAAAAGTATCACTAACCGTTTGCGGCATGTGCGCACTAATTGTAAAAACCGAATCGGCTGTTGTGCTGTAATTTGCAAAAACATTCGTGGTTATGCCCTGCATGGTTATAACCGACGATGAATCCAACTCTACAAAATTATCGCCCACTTTTAGTTTACCATTAAAGCCCGCCCGCTCAAATACCACATCATCATTGGCCAACCGCCAATGATTAAAATGAAAGTTCTCTACTGTTACCTTTGTAGTTATTTGCAATTCGCTGCCACTATCATCAAAAGCTATAGAGGCATCTATCTTTTTAAAGCAACTCTTTACTTTACCCTGCCGGTTTAAAAAAGGGCAAATAAATATTAGTCGCATTGCTGCGCTCTGCCACAAAATGATAATCGCGGGTTTTCTTTATCACTTCGCCACTAAGCACTATTGTATCTTTGCGCCCAGTTTCAATGCGTCCCAAAAAACAGGCGTTTATCAAAAGCCAGCTTGGAGTACGTAAACATTTTCGACGCCCGCTGTATCCTCATATACCAACTGCACGTTCTGCAAAGTAAAGGCCGTGTTTAGCAACCTAAACAACCTTCCCTTTAAAGCATTCGCCTTCTTTCTGTAGGTAGTTTCCCGCCCGTCTTTGAAGGTGCCGCGCTACTTCTCTAGTTTATCGAGTCAATATTATTTCTGCCAGGCAGGTTGTAAATGGTAAACAGCGCATCTTGCAGTTGAATATCATCAAACCCAATTTTGCCAGTAAGTAAATCGGTTATAGCCAGGTTAAGGGTTAAGCTTTTAATGCGGGCCAAGGGTATCGCCCTGCAATGGGCTGAGGGTACGATTCTAAAGCCACTTCATCAAAGCCCGAAAAACGAACCGATTGCGCATTTAGCTGAACCCCATACGAGCGCGCGCTTGCCTGCGCCTTTGCAAAGGCGCTTTGCAGCAACGTATTGCGGAAAACAAAAATAAAATCAAAAAGCGCAGCGGTATTACCAGGTAAAGCATACCAACGTTTATTAATCTTCACTGCGCTAATTTAAATAACCGGTGGTATTTTTGCTACAACCGGCGCCCCCACCAACTGGTTATACTTCGCCTGGTATTGTTCAGCCAGCGCAATATTTCCCTTCATGCGGTAGCTTACCGCCAGGTTACCATAAGCCGCCGGATAAGGCAGGGGTTAAACCTCTATCAGCTTCAAGGAAGGTAATAGCCTCATCATAGCGCCCGCTAAGTCCGTAAGCAACGCCTAAATCTTCATAGTATAATTCAACCTTAGGGTTAGTAGCCACCGCTTTATTTAAATAAACAATAGCCATATCAAAGTTATGGGCCACCTTACCAAAGCCGGTGCCCACCTGGTAATAGTCGGCAGCACTTACAGCCCTTATCTCTCCCCTTTTTCAGCCAGCACTCAACCGAGTCGGGCTGATTTAATTTGGCATATACCTGCGCTAATAAATAACGGCACTCTACCTGCTCGGGCTTTACGGCAAAGGCACGCAGCAAGGCGTCTTTTGCTTTAGCCGGTTGGTTACTTTCGTTATATACTATACCCAGGTTAAAGTCGGCATCGTAATAGCCGCCCACCCTAAACTTGCTGGCGTGTTCGTAAATAGGTATTACCTGCTCTGGCTTATAGTAGCGCTTATAAACTGCATTACCCAACAGCAACCAGGCATTGCTATGGTTTGGGTAGTCCTTTATAGCCTCGTTTATGGGCTATAGAAGAATCTAAAAACAAAAACCGCAACGATGAATCGGGCAGCATATTGATGGTGTTCAGTTCATCGTTAGTTATGTTGCCGTTCAAATCTTTAAGAAAGGATTTAATCATACCACTGTCGCGCAGCGCTCTAATATCCGAATCGGCCGCCTTGGTTAAATCGCCCCCTAAAGAGGTTTGTATTTTAGCCGAGTTAGGGCTGTATTTGGCGCGGAACAGGGTAAAACTATCTTTCCAATCGTAGTTGCGCAAATGTTTTAACCGAGTATAACGCTAATACCACAACAAAAAGCCCAACACTAAATTAGGTGCCAGCTTAAATCTATCCTTGCTTGCTATAAGCAAATAGGCTAGCAAAATGCAGAAAGCCCAGCGAGCCTACGTATATAAAACGCTCGTTCATATACCCCCTACCGTAAACAGCATGCTGCTGGCTACTGAGAACGTTACGAAGTAAACAGGATGCCCAAAGGCCGCTACCGATTTTTTGCAGGTTAAGTGCTGCATAAACAAGGGCACCTATGGTTACTATAATAGATAACCAACCATGGACTATCGAACCCAAGGTAAGGCACCTGGTTAAAGTAGTAATCGTGCGTAAGGGGTGCGGCACCAGCATTAATATATAATAGCGAAGGAAAGTGTAGATGGTAGGTGCCGTAGTGGATAGAAAACTCGTTATAAGGCGCTACAAAAGGGTTATTCAAAATCTCAGGCGACTCATCTTTCAATCCGGCATGGGTATACATACTGCGCAGCACCAAAAACGATGCAATGGGAATAAGGTATGGGCCTAGGTAAGCAAGTAATCTTTTTTTTTGCCTTTGGTAAAAAGTAATAGGTAAGCGGTATATTGGCAAAAAAAAAGTAATGGCGTTTTTCTTTACTAAGCAGGGCTATAAAATAAATAACCACACCCCAAATAAGATGGACTATGTTTTTATGCTTTTACATACTTAATAGAAGCCAGCAGGGTGAGCAAGCTACAGCATACACATTACCTCATCGCGCCCTTAATGTTGGCCACGGCCTCGGTGTGCAATGGGTGCGCAGCATATAAAAGCGTAGCAAAAAAGCAACGCCTAAATCGCCAAAAGGTGTTTTTTTATGCTATACTTTTTAGGTATAACCAATTGCAGTATAAAAAGCAGCACGCAGGTAGCGCAAACAGCACCACGTTGGTTGCCGTGGCTACATAGGTGCCAGGTAAGGGTCGGCATCGGTCATTATAATATTCTTCTCGTCTATTACATCGCGCTTATCGCCACGCACTTTTCTTACTATTTCATATTCCACAGCTAGTGAGGTCTGCTCAGCGGACGGTAACGGCCACCGCTTACCAGCTTGGCGCCGCGTTCGCCAAAAAGCCTCAAACATATCGTGCGTAAAGTGGTCTTTAACACCACCAAAAGCCTTTTGGTAAACTTGTTATCGGTTACCACTATGGTATCGTCTATTGCATAGCGGTTCCAAAGCGTATTGAATAAAGCATGCAGGTAAACACAAAAAATGAAAAATGTAAAAGGCATAGCCGGGTAACTGGTAAGCGGGTTTTGTTGCAGGGGTTTCTGCCACTGCTTTAGCTGCCTGTACCTGGTTATCGGTATTCTGTCGTTTATTTTGCTTGGCCACAGTAAATCAATTTTTGCCGCCAAAAAAGCAAAAGAGTTAAGTAGTGCGCAACTTCTTTATCGACCAGGCCACGGCAAACACTATGGCAGAGGGTATCCACACCCATATAAACTCGCTTTTATTACCCGCCAGCCCCATTCACTAAAAACTTTACCACCCCAATGGGCGAAACCTTAATAGGCCGGAAGGGGGAAGAAATAGCGGGTATTATCAAAGGGCGAAAAGGCGACGCCCAGGCCGCCCGTGGTCATAGCATCTAAAATGGCATGCGAGGCCGCAGCCAAAAGAAAAAGCCCAGCAGGGCAAACCAGCGCCGGCTCCATGGTTTTTCCTCGCCATAAAAAGTAGGTAACCGCCAACGCCAGCAGCGCAGCAAAAAAGAAAGAGATGCGTTATACCCCCGGTGGCCAAAACACGCTGGCGTATTCTACCCCCAGTTTAAATCCTATTGCATCGGCATCGGTATTACGGCGCAAAACATACCCAGCAGCCAAAATTTCTTATCTATTTTTTCAATAAACGATGCTTTGCCAATGGCTATAGCTGCTATTGCGTGCGAAAATGCTGAGGCCATACAGTTTCTGTTTAGTTATTTAACGTATTTCCTCTGTTTATTGTATTCTCTGTGCTGTCTGTCAGAGCAATCCCTAAACCAACTTATACCGCTTACCCGGCAAAGAAACGATTAGATTATTCATTTCCATTTCTAAAAGCGTGGCGGCTAGTGAACTTACGTTCATAGCAGTGCTATCAGCCAGCTCATCAATAGCCAGTTCGTGTTTTCATTCAGCAGAGTATATACCACCTGCTCTTCTTCACTTAAATTAAGCGATAGCTGCCTTTGCGCCTTCTTGCCCCCACCTGCTGTTCGCCGCTTACCCAATTCATTTCTTTAATTAAATCATCGGCACTTTCAATCATTTTAGCCTTGTAGGTTTTTATAAGAAAGTTGCAACCTGCGCTGAATTTATCTGTAGCTTTTCCCGGGTAGGCATACACTTCACGGTTATAGCTGTTGGCTATGTTGGCCGTAATTAAAGCGCCTCGCTTTTATAGCGCTCTCCATTACCACTATTGCATCGCACATGCCCGATACTATCCGGTTGCCGGCTCAGGGAAGTGAAGGTGCATTTCGTGGAGCGAAGCATATTCAGTAAGCAAACCGCCCTGCTCTACCATTTTTTGCGGTAGCCGTATGCTGCTTGGGGTAAATGGTATTTAGCCCATGCGCCATTACGCCTACCGTAGGTAAATTATTTTCCATCGCAGCATTATGTGCAGCTATATCAATACCGTAAAGCAAGCCCGCTTACAACCAACACATTTTGCGCAGCAAGCTCTTCTACCAATTTCTTCGTAGCCTCCTTTCCATAATCAGTTACCCGTCGCGTGCCTACCACGCCCACAATTTTTGCAGCGTTCAGGTCCGCACTGCCTTTGTAATAAAGCAACACCGGCGAGTCGCTGCATTCCTTTAACCGCTGGGGTATTCAGCATCGGTATAAAACAACTGGGCTATGTTATACTTCTCTACAAAAGCAATTCCTTTTCCGGCCTGCTTTAAAATATTCCATTGGCTATGGCATCGGCAATAGCCTCGG
>JADJVB010000010.1 GCA_016710745.1 Chitinophagaceae bacterium
AAGCCAGCCGCACGTACATGCCGCTGCTGTATCTTTTTACTGGTGTATCTAAAAACTTTTCTACCCCGCTGAAATCAACGATCTCATCAAATTTCTTTTTGATCTCGGCCCGGCCCATGCCCAGGATGGCACCGTTGAGGTAAATATTTTCGCGGCCGCTGAGCTCGGGATGAAAACCGGTGCCTACTTCTAAAAGTGACGCTACTCTTCCATTTAACGTGATGCGCCCGGTGGTTGGCTCGGTGATACGGCTCAATACTTTTAGCAACGTACTTTTGCCGGCGCCGTTGCGGCCGATGATACCTACGGCATCGCCCTGTTTAATTTCGAAACTCACATCTTTTAATGCCCAAAACTCTTCTATATCCTGCCCCTCAATCAATTGCTTTCCGGTCAAGGTATTTTTTAGTCCCCTGGCAATTCCTTTTATATTTTGAGTAACCACATCACGCAAAGCGGTATACCCCTGCTGCCGCTGGTGGCCAATAAAATAGCTCTTTCCTACCTTTTCCGCCTTGATGATAATATCGCTCATGAATAGTTAAATAATATCTGCAAATGTTTTTTCTACTTTTCTAAAATACCGCACGGCCAAAATTAATACGATTAATGTAAACGCCGCCGAAGTACCCATACTGATGGCCAGGCTCCGGGTAAATTCGCCGCCTAAAATACACCAGCGAAATCCGTCTATCACGCCCACCATGGGATTGAGGTTATACCAGATCCGCCATTTTTCGGGTACTACACCGCTGCTGAAACCAACCGGCGAAATATATAAACCAAACTGCACAATAAAGGGAATGATATACCTGAAATCGCGGTACTTCACATTCGCGGCTGTTAAATAAAGTCCGAAACTAAAGGATACCGCAAACACAAAAACCAGCATCAATGGCAAAAACAGGATCTGTAATGGCGGCACATATTGATAGTAGGCCATTAAAAAAAACATGATCACAAAAGAGATCAAAAAATCCACAAAGCTGGAAATGACTGCGCTGGCCGGCACAATCATCCTCGGAAAATATACTTTTGATATTAAGTTGCTGTTGCCCACCAGGCTATTGCTGCTTTCGGTTAAAGCTGTTGCAAAAATTGCCAGGGCAGCATCGCCGCATACACCATGATGGCATAGGGCGCCAAACCTTCGGCCGGTAAATTGGCAATCTTACTAAAGATCACTGTAAACACGATCATGGTTAACAAAGGGCGGATGATACTCCACAAAATACCGATCACGGTTTGCTTGTAACGCACTTTCACATCACGCCAGGCCAGTATATAGAACAGCTCCCGGTAACGCCACAGGTCTTTCCAGTAGTTTTTTTCTGTCCGTCCCGGTTCAATGATTAATTGCATGCGTATTTTAATTGTATTTGCTGCTTTAGTTTATTCTTTTTACTTTTTCGTTGATCAACTCATACGCCTCCCCACTCTCCACACAAACCGCCTTGTTATTTTTGTCAAATACGAGCTTATGGCCGTAAGCACTCATCCAGCCGGTTTGCAAGCCGGGGTTTCCGGTTATCAATGCATAGGCCGGTACATCTTTGGTTACCACCGCACCGGCACCAATAAACGCAAACTCGTGTATGGTATGTCCGCATACAAGGGTGGCATTGGCACCAATGGTGGCCCCTTTTTTGATTAGGGTGGTTTTAAACTGATCCTTTCGGTTGATGGCACTGCGGGGGTTGATCACGTTGGTGAGCACCGCACCGGGCCCCAAAAACACATCATCCTCGCAGATCACGCCTTCGTATATACTCACATTGTTCTGCACTTTTACGTTGTTACCCAAAACCACGTTGGTGGCTACCAGTACGTTTTGCCCCAGGTTGCAGTTATTGCCGATCACCGCACCGGGCATTACATGACTGAAATGCCAGATGGTTGTACCGGCGCCAATGGTACAGCCTTCGTCAATAACTGCTGTGGGGTGAACAAAATAATTCATCGTTTTTTATTTACGCCCTGCTCCAAATGAGCAGGCGGTCTTTTTTATCTGCTGTTTCTGTTAATGCAACACCTTCTTCCCGGGTATAAATAATATACCTGATCTTCCGGTTGATCAGCTGCTCTGCTTTTTCGATCAGGCTTACCAGGTAGTGACTGTCTACTTCGCCAATAAACTCCAGGTCGATCACATTGCCATCCAGGCCGCGGGCAAACTGCCCGGTAACATACACTTCTTCCACCTGGCCCAGGTTATTGATCACGTTCTCGATAATGGTGTCGATGCCCACATATTTACGAACGATCTGTTGCAGGTTGCTGAATAAGGGATGTTTGGGATTGGCTTTGAAAAACTTCTTATTGCCTTCCATATCCGACTCCAGCATGCCCGCTTTTTCAAAACGGTTGAGCTCCAGCCGGATGGCATTGGTACTTTCCTCGAACTCGGTCTCCAGGGAACGCAAATAGGCCTTGGTACGGCTGTTTAAAAAGAACTTTAACAGCAGCTTTACCCTTGTTTTGGAAGAAATGAGTGTTTCGATCATATAGATAATGAGTAGCAAAACTACTCATTATTGTGATAATTTCAAATTTTTGGAGGGCTTTTTTCAGCAACGCCTCCTGCAGGGGACGTTTTCCACTGGTCGGTGTCTCCACCGACCGGAACGACATGTTCTTCCCCTGGTCGGTGGGGACATCGACCAGCGGTGAGGGCAAACAAAGTTTTCCCGAAGTTGGTGGAGACAGCAATCATAGATGGAGACACCGACCACGGAGAAATGATGGTCGGTGGAGACACCGACTATGGAGGAAACAGAATTTCGATTCGTGAAGACACGAGGCAGACCGACCAGGGGTGAGCTACCCGTTCAGGAAACGGGCTTCTTTTTGAAAAACGACTTAAACAACTTTTTTAACGGATTTAAAAAGCCCTGGAATACATATACCTGGTAGTAATGATCAATATAATTGATCGGGAAATCGCCAACAGCCGCTTTGTACCCTTTGATCATGTTGAAAATAAGCTTACTTGATCTTCTCTTACTGATCAGAATCCTGATATGTTTCTTTAAATAATAATAGCCGGGGAAATAGTGTTGGTGATGGACCAGTTTTGCGGGTTGCATGCCCTGCCCGAACACATCGGTTAAAACCTGCAACACGTTGGCTTCATCGTATTCAACCATTTCCAATACGGGCGGATTATCGATACCGTTCACTTCAAAATCGAAATGCACACCGGCAAAAATGGCTCCTTTTTGCTGCAGTAACTGGATCATGGGCAGCTTTTTTGCCGCCGTGCTGGTACTGAGCCAGGTAATGCCGCTGCTGCAACCAATTAACAAACTACAGTAATGTGTAAGCGCCGCATTTTCCCGGAACGATAATTCACTGGCATCAATGATCTGCGCGTTTTCAACGGCCAGTTTATCGGGTGTACTTAAAATAAAACAAACCCGGCTGTTTTTTGCTGTAAATTTCTGTGCCAGCGACAGCGCAAAGGCGGGCGTTAGTTTGGATTGGCCGCTGCCGGGGGCACACTCAAAAAGCACCACCTGGTCAAAATCGGGCAATTTATTTTTTTGGGCAAAGGCGGCCACATGGGCTATCTCCTTTTCTGATAACACCACAACCGGATCGCGGGATACCCTGATGGGTTTACCATAAGCACTTAAAATGGTACCCCGTATGGTGCCTTTGTAGGTATCCCAGTTTAACGGATCTATCTGGCTGAAAATGATCTCGTCGAATTCGCCCGCGGCTTTTTTGCCCGGGCTGTGGCTTCAAAATTATCCCAGCCGGCTTTATAAAAATCATTTCCGGGTATATCAACTTCCCAAATTTTATCTATATCGGGATTCAGGTCTAGTATATTTCTATACCGGGAGGCAACAGCCCAGGTAATATGGCTGTCGGGATAGTCCTGTTTAATTTGCCTGGCAATGCTGGTGGCGAATAAACAATCCCCATAACAAGCGAGCTGAACGATCAGGAATTTATTAGCCATACCTTTAATAGGGTGTTTTTTCGGTTTGTTTGGCAGCATAGCAGCTGGTAACCAGGTTAACCTTAATTTTTTCCATAAAACCATTCCTTATTCACAAAATGGTATTGATATACGTATCGGCATATACTTCGTAACCCTTCGTCACCATAAAGGCCGCAATGGATTGGTCCTTGGGCCTGATATGCATTTCGCTGTACATACAGGTTTCCACACAGATAGCGGGTATAGGAAAGCGTTTGTAATCCAGTGATTTCAGAACCGCCAGGTCGAGTCCTTCGATATCGATAGACAGCAGATCGGGATAGGTTGCAAAATTATTTCTAATGAGGTCGTTGATTTTCACCAACGGAACTTTAACCACCTGTTCCATTTTATAATTGCCCGACCGGCTCCGTTGCTCCGCTTCTGCCTTATCAAAGGTATTGATGGCCGGTACGTCAAATATATAAAAATCGGCTTCGGTTTCATCCGACACGGCCACGCCGGCATGGATCACGGTATCTTTTGGGCGGCAGTTCTTTATTTTTCTGATGAACGAGGGATCTGCTTCCACACAAACGCCCCAACTGCCTTCCTTATAAAAAAAGATAGGTATTGTTATAATGATCCGGGAGATTGGTTCCCAGGTCGAGATACTCAATTTTTCGTTTTCCAAAATCGTTAAACAGGAATTTGATCACGGCATCCTCACCCGCCTGCGAATAAGATGGCGGTATTTTAGGGCAAGGCATTAACTTAACCAGGAAGTCTTTAAAGCCGTTGATCGCAGTCCGCATCATACAATTTCAATTTCGGGTAAAGGAAATATAAATTTACCGCCCTGTTCAATATACTCCCTTTCCCGTTCTAAAATGGAGTTTTTAAAATGCCAGGGCAATACCAGGAAATAATCGGGCTTCATTGCCTTGGCTTCTGCTTCCGATACAATGGGAATTAAAGTACCCGGTGTATAACTGCCAAACTTCTGCTCGTTCACTTCGGCAATGCAGGGTATTTGTTTTGTGGTAAATCCACAAAACTGCAGCAACACATTTCCCTTGGTGGAAGCGCCATAACCAAATACTTTTTTACCATCGGCCACCAGGGCATCGATCAAACTAACCAGGTCTTTACGCTGTTTAAATACCCGTTCTGCAAATGCCAGATAAGGTGCTTCGGTATCCAGGCCCATCTCCAGCTCCTGCTGCAACAACCAGTTGATCACCGCTGCATTGGAAATATGTGAAGCAGCTTTTTTACAGGCCGTTACGGCAAAACTGCCACCGTTGATATCGTTCATCTGCACATCAATAACGCGCATGCCGCAGCTTTCGAGTAAATTTTTCACCACCTTCAGCGAATAAAATTCGAGGTGCTCGTGGCAGATGGTATCGTAGCTGTTGGTGCGCAACATGCTGGGCATATAACTCTGCTCAAAATGCCAGATACCTTCATCGGCCAGGCATTGCTCAATATCCTGTACAAAAGCAGCCGGGGATTCCAGGTCGTAAAACATCGCGATCGACGTAATGATGGTTGCCTTATCATTTGCAAAATCCTTTTTAAAAGCGGCTGCCGAAAAGAACGTGGGTATCAGCGAAATATCGTTGGTATAAAATTCTTTGAACTTGGTTCCTGTTGGATCGATACCTACTTTACGGCATTTGCTTTTGTAGGCCTTGAGTGAAGTGGCATCGTTGCTGCCAATATCGATCACCAGGTCGTTCGCGTTCAGCGTCACCATTTTTTCCAGGGTATGGATCTTATTGGTCAGGTGCCTTACCATGGAAGCGTTTAATCCCGAGCGGTAGCCATAGTTATCGCCATACATTTCATCGAGGCTGTACGATTGCTTCATCTGCAGCAGTCCGCCATCGGGGCACCAAACCAGGTCCAGCGGCCCCTTGGTTACTTCCTCGCCGGGGCTTTTAGGAAACACACCGGTTAAATACTGTTCGCCCAGCGACAGTACGGTTACTAAGTTTTCACTTCCGCTGATGCGGCATTTGTTGATTTCGGTATACATTTGTTTTGGTTATTTTTTTATCCTGCAATTTTTTTCAAATATTCGCCATAGCCGCTTTTCTCCAGCTCTTTGGCCTGTTTCATTAAGTCTTCTTTACTGATAAAGCCCATGCGCCAGGCAATTTCTTCGGGGCAACCGATCTTTAATCCCTGCCTTTTTTCAATCACCCGTACATATTCTGCCGCATCACTCAAACTTTCAAATGTACCGGTATCCAGCCAGGCAAATCCCCGGTCGAGTACGGCCACTTTTAGTTTTTTTTGTTGCAGGTAATGGTCGTTTACGGTAGTAATTTCAAATTCGCCGCGGGCACTGGGTTTACTGTTTTTCGCCACATTAACAACGGTATTATCGTAAAAATATAAACCGGGTACGGCATAATTACTTTTGGGTGCTGCCGGTTTTTCTTCAATACTGACGGCGTTATTGTCCGTATCAAATTCAACTACGCCATACCGTTCGGGATCGCTTACCGGATAGGCAAATATCACGGCACCATCGGGGTTAACGCTATCCTGCAATAATTTACTGAATCCGCTGCCATAAAAAATATTATCGCCTAAAACCAGCGCCACGCTATCGGCACCAATAAATTTTTCGCCAATTACAAATGCCTGCGCCAATCCGTTGGGTACTTCCTGCTTGGCATATTGAATAGCGCATCCCCACTGGCTTCCGTTGCCCAATAAGCGCTTAAACTGATCCTGGTCTTCGGGCGTGGTGATCACCAAAATTTCCTTTATCCCGGCGAGCATCAAAGTACTCAGCGGATAATAGATCATGGGCTTATCGTATACGGGCATCAGCTGTTTACTGATACCCCTGGTGATAGGATAAAGTCTTGTTCCGGATCCGCCTGCGAGTATGATGCCTTTCATAAGAAGGAGTTTAGAGGTTTAGAGATTTAGGAAGGCGCGCAGGGTGAACTTTTGCTGCGATTTTCTTAAACCTGCAATTAAAAGAGTATGCTTTTCTATTTTTTCTCTACCGGTCATATAATCTTCATCATTCAAAAATGTTAAATCGTTGGCTATTATTAAATCGTTCAATAATTCTATCGTGCTGCTGTGTGACAGGGTACTGAAATGAGCCTGGTCTTTTGCTGTTTTACAGGAAGGCCCTTCGGCGATATTTGAAGCGATTGAAATGCCGGCTCTCCGCATTGGTGATACTAAACCAAATTTTTCTACGGCGGGAAAACCGGTGGTTGCTTTATATGCCCAAACCGCTAATTGCCTGGCATGCTGCCAGCATGCTAATTTTTCAAAAGAATAAACTTTCATAAAATTAATTTTAAGTTATCTTATTATAGTTTCAACTCAGTCCTAAACCTCTAAACCCCGCTAACCCCGCTTTCTTCCATACTGTTCCTCATAATAAGCCATATAGTCCCCACTCGTTACATGCGTAAGCCATTCTTCGTTCGCAAGATACCAATCTATTGTTTTACTGATTCCCTCTTCAAATTGCAAAGATGGCATCCAGCCCAATTCATTTTTTAATTTAGTAGCGTCAATGGCATAGCGCAGGTCATGCCCGGCACGGTCGGTAACATAGGTGATCAGTTTTTCGGAATGGCCGGTTTCTCTCCCCAGCTTCTCATCCATCTGCCGGCAGAGTTCTTTTACCAGGCTGATGTTGGTCCATTCATTGTGTCCGCCGATATTATAGGTTTCGCCGATCCTGCCTGTGTGAAAAATAACATCGATGGCTTTTACATGATCTTCTACAAATAACCAGTCACGCACATTTTCGCCTTTGCCGTAAATGGGCAGCGGTTTGTTGTTGATGATATTGTGAATACACAGTGGTATCAGTTTTTCGGGAAAATGAAAGGGACCATAGTTATTGCTGCAGTTGCTGATCTTCACCGGCATCTTGTAGGTATGATAAAAGGCCCGCACAATATGATCGGATGAGGCTTTTGATGCTGAGTACGGACTGCGGGGATCATAGGCGGTTTCTTCGGTGAAAAAACCGGTTTCGCCCAGGGAGCCATACACTTCATCGGTAGAGATATGATAGAATATTTTGTTTTCGAAATCGCCCGCCCAGGCTTCTTTTGCCGCCTGCAGTAAGGACGCCGTGCCCAGTACATTGGTGGTTATAAACGCCAGCGGATCCGTGATCGACCGGTCAACATGGCTTTCGGCGGCGCAATGCAGTACCGCTGTGAACTTATGTTCTTCGAAAAGCTTACGCAACAGGGGCAAATCGGTGATATCGCCCTTTACAAACATGTAATTGGGTTCGTTTTCGATATCCCGGAGGTTTTCGAGGTTACCTGCATAAGTGAGTTTGTCGAGGTTAACGATCCGGTAACCGGGGTATTTGCGCACAAATAGCCGGGCTAAATGAGAACCGATAAAACCTGCACCGCCGGTAAGTAAGATAGTATGCATGGGAGTAACTGCTTTTGCGGGGCAAAAATAGCTATTAATTTGTTGATGGGGAGGGGTGGGGTTTTAGTGGTTGGGAATTGGGTGTTAGGTATTAGCTGTTAGGAGTTAGGTATTAGCTATTAGCAGTTGGCAGTTAGCACTACAACCCCCTGAAAGCCACATGAAAATACTGCTTGATCTCATCCACATCAAACTGCTCAGCTCTTTTAGCGGCTTTTAACCGGAACCGGTTGCGCAGTTCGGCATCTTCATACATTTTTTTCATGGCTGCAGCCAGTGCACTCACGTCGTTCACGGGTGTTAAGATGCCGTATTCGCCAATTTCGTAATTATTGATAGCCCGGTGGTGCAGGTCGGTGGCCGGTGCCAGCAATTCCCTGGGGCCCGAGCTGCAATCGGTTGAGATAACGGGAATACCACAGGCCAGTCCTTCTATCAACACATTGGGAAAGCCTTCCACATCCGAACTCAGCACAAAACAATCGCTGCGGCTTACATATTTAAACGGGTTTTTATCAAAGCCGCAAAAAGTAATTTTATCCATCAACCCCATGTCCTGCACTTTTTGTTTTAACTCGGCTTCCATTACACCGCCACCAACGATCAGCAGTTTTACAGGCAGATTTTTTAAAATAAAAAATGCCTGGATCAGCAGGAGGTGGTTTTTTTCTTTTCTGAATCCGCCCACGTTTACAAAATGAAAACTGTTTTTGTCGAACACAAAATCAGGCACCTCGTCCACATGCGTTTTTATAAAATGCAGGTCGATGGGATTGTAAATAACCCGAACCGGTGTTTTTATTTTAAAATTTTCGATGAGGTCGGTTTGCATGGCATAGGAGTTCGCCAAAACGAGGTCGGCCCGCTTATAGGAAAACATCACCATGAATTTGGAAAACATCCGGTAAATGGTGGAATGGCTCTGCTGCATAGTGGTTTGGTGCGTTCTTTCGCACATGATCACATGGCCTTTGTAGCCCCAAAAACTTTTCATCAATGCATTGATATAACAGGGGCGGTATAAAAAGCCACCGAAATATTGATCTTATTTTTTTTACAATAGCGGTACACTTTCCAGGAAATATAGGGCAGTTTTAAAAAACGGATGGCTTTATCCTGCACGAGCGGCTGCTGCAAATTGAGTACCTGTATTTCGGGAGGAATGACATATTCAATAATATTACTGTACAGTGCCAGGTGAATTTCAAACTCGTCTTTCAAATGTCCCAGTAAAAGTGAAACCACCCGCTCAGCTCCGCCGGATTGCAGGGTGTTGATAAAGATCAGCAATTTGGGCCGGCTGCCATTCATTCGATTTCCATTTTTTTGATTGCGCAAATATCCGCTATTTATTTCCGGCAAGCGATAAAAATAAATCTTCCAGTGCAGGGATAATGCTGTTTACCCCAAAACGCTTTTTTGTGGTTTCTATTATCTGATCGCGGTTAAAACTTGTATTCAACGCTGTGTTAATGGCTGCAGCAAAAGCAATGATGTCATTGTCGGCCACCAGCATGCCATTTTTGCCTTCAACAATGATCTCCCCGATACCACCGGGTGCATCAAATGCCATTACCGGTATGCCATAGGCGCCTGCTTCCAGTAGGGCATTGGGAAAGCCCTCATAGTACGAACCCATTAAAAACAGATCGGCGTGTTCCATGCCGGTAAAGGGTTGGGCTTTTTCACCCGCCAGGTGAACCTGATCGGTCAACTGCAATTCGTTGATGAGTTTTTGCAGATCCTTTTTTTTATCACCCTCACCAATGATATAATATTGAAAGGGCATGGATAAAAGACCAACCGCCTGTATCAGCCGTTCAATTCCTTTTTCCTCACTTAACCGGGCAACCGAAACGAATGTATAAACCCTTTCGGCTGCTGTGTTTTCGGCCAACCTGGGCGGTACTACCAGATCGGGTACGGCATTGTTGATGAGCACCGTTTTACCGGCATCGATATGGTAATGACTGACCAGGTCCTGTTGCATATAGGCCGACTGACAAATGATGCGATCAAAACGGTTGTAATATTTTCTAATGAGCCAATTATATAGCGCTGGAAATTTAGCACGCCTGCTGTTGATACTTACAATACTGGCTTCCCGGGCAATGAATTGTATTTCCTTATCAAAAGAAGACCGGAAAATGGCCAGGTACAAATTCAGGTGATTGGCAGTAGAAAAAATAATATCGGGTTCAAAGTCATTTACCACGGCTTTGATGGAAAACAGGGAAAAAAGCACGCGGTTTTTTTTCAGGTTGATCAGTGCAACCGCCGGATTGGTAATGGTATAAAATGGCTTACTGTTATTTGCTATTACCAGGCAAACAGCGAACTTTTCGGTATTGAGTTGATTACACAAAACCGATACAAATTTTTCGGAACCGCCGCAGGCGAGGCTGGGCGTTATAATCAGCAGTCTTATTTTTTTTGTTTCGGCCAATATCTACAGTTTGCTTTTATGAATGGCAATGTAATCATCAATACCGGTAATATTTCTATTATAGGCTACCGTATGTTTTACCTGGTAACCAAGATCCTCCAGGTACTGCACACATTTTTGCTGCACACCCGGCAAATGACAATCGTGCGTGGCCAGTAATATGTGGGGGCAATATTGCCGCAGGGTATTTGTTGCACCGGTCAACACATCATATTCGGCACCCTCCACATCAATTTTAATAATATCAGGTTTTGCATAGCCAAGTGCCAGCAGGTTGTCGATGGACTGGCACGGTACTGTTATTTTTTCTGCCGCTCCGGAAAATACATAGGAACCGGCAATATAGGTGTTGCCCTCCCGGTGTTTCATATCATTCGAAAAAAGAACTTCTTCCCCGCGGTTCGAAATGGCCATGGGCGACAGGATAATATTATTACGCCGGATCAGTTTATGGTTGAGGCTGATATGTTTTTCAAAAATCGCCCTTACTGCAGGCATGGGTTCGAAAGCATAAATCTTTCCGGTATTGATAACCCGGTTGGCCACCAGTGCATGAAAACCCACATTTGATCCGATATCGTAAAACACGGTATCCTCTTTTAACCACGATAAAAATTTGCTCATCGTTTCCGGGTTCTCATAGTCGCCCAGCAAATAATCGTAGCTACCCGAAGTTGACCACAGGTAACCTTTTAACGGTCCGGCTATTGTTGGTAAAAAACGCAACCGTAATACGTAACGGCAGAATTTGATAAACCAACGTTTAATAAAATTTTTGTTTGGCATACGTAATTATCTGGCTCAACTCGGCATTCAATTTAAACTTTTTATTGAGAATCAGTAACAGGAAAAGATAGAGTAAAAAACCTATCAGCAATTGCCACAGGCCATGCAGGCCAGTATAACCGGCTGCAACATACAACCCGGATGCAATGACCCCATTTACCAAAACGATCAGCCCCGTATACTTCAACAAAGCCGCATAGTTGATATACATGACCAGTTTGCGGCAAATAAAATACATGGCAAAACAATTAATGATGTTCATGATGATCACCGCATACGGATAACCATAGGCGCCATAATAACCGGTACAGATCCAGATGGCCGCGATCAACAAAATATTCAACAGCAGCTGATAAAAAAATGCCTGTTTGATGGCCTGCACGGCAATAAACACCCGGGTTACCGCAGCATTAATGCCCACACTGAAAATAGTAACTGCCAGCAATTTTAAAAAAACCGCGGCGGCATCCACATCGGCTGCCTTGAAATTACCGCTCTGGTAAAAAAGTTCAACTACCGGCCGGGCAAAAACAAAAAGATAAAAACCCATGGGCACTAATAAAAATACCAGCAGCTTCGCCGTTTTCAAAAAGATGCTATTCATACCCGCATAATCCTCTGCGGCTATCTGTTCATTTAGTTTGATCCCGCTTACGTTGGTGAATTGTGCTGTAACCAGCGTATTGGGAATATCGGCAATATTTTTTCCATAGTTCATCACGCTGATGATACCGCTGCCAAAACCACTCAACAGGTACAGCGGAAACAGACTGCTCGCTACGGTTGTAATTTGCCCCAGCTCCGCATAAAAAGCATTGCTCCACACTTTTTTTCGTATGCCCGGTGATTTAATGATAAATGTCCAGCCCGCAATTTTTTTCAATACATATAGCTGTACCCCGAGGTTGATACCGTAGGATATCAACCCGCCCAGGATCACACTCATCACATCATATTCTTCCTTCAATAAAAAAATACAAACGATAACAATACCGCTTTTGAAGCTGCTGATGATCATCGGCAGACTGAAATATTTTAAAGAAGTAAGGATGGCGTTCAGGTAATTGGTAAGCACATGAAAAATAAAAAAGAAGGACCCGATCCAGAAATAATGGCGATAGGTTTCGATATCGGCTTCTGAAAATCTCGAGATCAGGCCAAAAACCCGGGTGCCAAAAAAATACATGAACACGGTAAACAGCACACCAATAAAAAAATAGATCAGCAAAAAATAGTTAAGGAAGGCTTCGGCGGGTTTCTCTCCCTCCTCTTCGCGCAGGCGCATCGACTCGGGTATCAGTACAGCCATATCAATACTGTTGACAAAGCCCGAAAACAGGACCATGGTGGCAAAAACAAAAAAATAGATATCGGTTTTGATATCGCTGCCGAAATGCCGGGCAATGATGATGGTTAATAAAAAAAGAATTCCTTTGGATACGATATTGAATAAAACAGAAAGTACCGTGCCTTTTCTATATGATTCTGATTTTATTAACCTCGAAAAATTCATATAACACAAATTACACGAATTGCATTAATTACACTAATTACACTAATTACGAGGTCATATTTAATAATTCGTGTAATTCGTGTAATTAGTTTTTAATTAGTGACATTTGCATGCTATGCATTACGCTTCAATTGAAAACCTGGCCAAGTCGTTTGGAATAAGAACGCTGTTTAAGAATATTTCTTTTTATGTGGAAGAGGGCGATAAGATCGCTTTGGTTGCCCGTAATGGCAGCGGCAAATCTACTTTATTGAAAATCATTGCCGGACTGGACACCGCCGATAGTGGTACCCTATGGGTGCATAAAGACATTAAAGTGATCATGTTGCAACAGGATACCGCGTTTGAAGAAAACAAAAGTATCTGGGATAATGTGCTCAAGATGGATAACCCGGTAGTGAAAGTAGTGAAGGAATATGAAATGTGCTTGGAGCAGGAAGCAGACAATATTGAGAAACTGACCGATTTAATGGCCCGGGTAGATGAACTGAATGCCTGGAGTTTTGAAAGTGAGCTGCAGCAGATACTGGGTAAACTTAACCTGCATCACCTGAACGAACCGGTAAAAAACCTCAGCGGCGGACAAAGAAAGCGGGTAGCCCTTGCCCAATCACTGATTGAAGCCCAATTGCATGAGGGAAAATGTTTGCTGATACTGGATGAACCTACCAACCACCTCGATGTACAGATGATCGAATGGCTGGAAGATTATTTGTCGGCGCAAAAAGTAACCCTGCTTTGTGTAACGCACGACCGTTATTTTTTAGATGCTGTTTGTAACGAGATCCTGGAAATGGACGAAGAAAAGATCTTTGTGTACAAGGGCGACTATGATTATTTTTTAGAACAAAAAAGCCTGCGCCAGGAAGTACAGGCCAGCGAACTGCAAAAAGATAAAAATATTTTTCGGAAAGAACTGGAATGGATGCGCAAGCAGCCCAAGGCGCGCACTACCAAATCAAAATCGAGGCAGGATGCTTTTACCGAAATAGAAGAACGGGTTGGCCAGCGCCGCGAAGAAACCGAAGTGAGCCTGCAGGTGAAGATGACCCGGCTGGGTGGCAAGGTTTTGGAGATGAAGAAAATAAACAAAAGCTATGGCGATAAAATCATTTTAAAAGGATTCGATTATACTTTTAAAAGAGGCGAACGCATTGGCATTGTTGGTAAAAATGGTATCGGAAAATCTACCTTTTTAAAAATTGCCCTGCAACAGGAAAAGCCCGACAGCGGCAAGGTTAATCATGGCGACACCGTTGTTTTTGGAAACTTTAACCAGGAAGGACTGCAGTACAAGGAAGATAAGCGGGCCATTGATTATGTAAAGGATTTTGCCGAATTTTTTCCGTTGGCCGATGGCGGCAAGATTTCGGCTACGCAGTTCATGGAGAAATTTGGTTTTGCATCCGAGCAGCAATATACGCCCCTGAGTAAACTCAGCGGTGGCGAAAAACGCAGGCTGCATTTGCTGAGCATCCTCTTTCTGAATCCGAATTTTCTGATACTGGATGAACCCACCAACGACCTCGACCTGCAAACCTTAAGAACCCTGGAAGAATTTTTACTGGACTTTCCGGGCTGCATATTGATCGTTAGTCATGACCGGTATTTTATGGACCGGATGGTAGACCATCTCTTTGCCTTTGAAGGTGATGGGGTGATCCGCGATTTTCCGGGTAACTATACCCTGTACCGCGAAGCGAAGGAAAAAGAAGCCCGAAACCCAGGTATGAATAAACCTGAAATAATAAAAGAGATCTTGGTTTCAACACCTGCCGGATCACCCGGGAAGGACATGAAGGAAGCTCCGAGAAAGGGGCCTTCGTTTAAAGAGAAATACGAGTTCGAACAATTGGAAAAAGAGATCCCTGCCCTGCAAAAAGAAAAACTGGAACTCGAGGAAAAAATGAATGCAGGTAATTTAGATTACGATGCCCTGCAAAAAGCTGCGGAACGGATAAATGAGATCGTATCATCCCTTGATGAAAAAGAATTGCGCTGGCTGGAGTTGAGTGAGATTATGTAGTGCCCCAGGTTAACAGATCGCTAATCTCTTTCCTGGTTTACTGCTTTTACTTTACAGATCTGCCATCCTGCTTTTGTTTGGGCAACAGGTAAACCCCGGTTCACCAAATCAACAACATCATTGCCCGATCTGTTTCAACGCCTCTGTTACATCTATAACCGGCAGCTTGCAGGTTTTATCACGACAAACATAGATCATCGTTTTGCCCGGCACCCCTTTGTTTTCGAGCAGCGCGAGTTTGCCTTCTTTATTGCCACCCAGCAAAATAACATCGGGTAAATAATGTTGGTCGAATTGGCGGCGCTTTTCTTTAAACCCGTCGCCGGTAATGGCCACTTCATACAGCGGAGCGGTAAACCAGGCCTGCAGCAATCCCCAGTTGGCATAAAAATAAATATTGCGTTCTACCTCATCGGCCATATTGATCATCATCTGCTTTGCCTTATCGATATAATTGTCGTTATTGTAAAAATGACCCAGCAGAAAAAGATTTTTCGCCATCTCCGAATTGGAAGAAGGGATCACATTATCCGACAATTCCATTTTCCTCGAGATCAGGTTCGAATGCTGATTATGCGTATAAAAAAACATGTTTGATTTGGGATCAAAAAAGTGCTCGAGGGTATACCCCGTAATTTTATTTGCTTCGGTAAGCCATTTTTCATCAAATGTAGCCTGGTACAATTCAATAAAGGCGGCAATAGTGAATGCGTAGTCATCGAGCAGGGCATTGATGGAGGACTTTCCGTTTTTATAATTACGGGTCATTTCGCCATCAGCCGCGATTGCTGTTCTCAATAAAAAGTTGGCGTTTTTAACTGCCTTGTTTAAAAACTCCTCCTCACCAAACACCCTGTAGGCCTGTGTATAACCTTTCAACATCATCGCATTCCAACTGCTGAGTACTTTGTCATCAAGCCCGGGTTTAACCCTGGCAACTCTGATCGTCATCAATTTTATTTTGGCGGCATCAATTTTATCTGTCAGTTCGGTTACCGAAATACTGAATTTTTTTGCAATGGCTTCGTCGGTATCGTCTCTTTTTAAAATGCTGTTACCATGTTCCCAATTACCGGCTTCGGTAATATTATAGTAAACAGAAAACACAGCCGCGTCGGCGCCGAGTGCCTGATCCACTTCAGCTTTCGTCCACACATAATATTTACCTTCTTCCCCTTCGCTGTCGGCATCCAGGGAGGAATAAAAAGCCCCTTCGGGCGAGGTAAGTTCATGCTCCACAAAGGCCAGGGTTTCGTAAACCACTTTTTTATAGAGCGGATCTTTTGTTGCCTGCCAGGCATGCGCATACAAACTCACCAGTTGCGAATTATCGTACAGCATTTTCTCAAAATGGGGTACATGCCAGTTGGCATCGGTTGAGTAGCGGGCAAAGCCGCCTTCGAGCTGATCATAAATACCGCCCAGGGCCATATTGTCTAACGTAACGGTAACTGCTGTAAGTGCTTCTTCATTTTTACTTACATAATTATAGTGCAGTAAATATTCCCAGTTAGATGGCATCGGAAATTTTGGTGCCCGGTTGGCGCCGCCTTTTTTAAAATCCAGACCAGCTTTCATGCTGTTGACCTGTTTATCCAGATCGGCCAGGGCAAAAGTTTTTCCTGCTTCTTTAAAACTCACCTGCTCGGCAGCATGAATACCGTTGGTAACCTGCTCGGCACTTTTTACCAATGAGGAAGGGTCTTTTTTTTGCAGGTCGATAAAATAGGCCAGCATTTTCATCCAGTTGGCTTTGGGGAAATACGTGCCGGCATAAAAAGGCCTTCCATCAGCCAGGGCCAATGCATTCAGCGGCCAGCCGCCACTACCGGTTATTAACTGTGCCGCCGTCATATACACCTGGTCCACATCGGGCCTCTCTTCCCGGTCTACCTTGACGCAAATAAAATTTTCGTTCATCATCCTGGCCACTTCTACGTCTTCAAAACTTTCGTGTTCCATCACATGGCACCAATGGCAGGCTGCATAACCAATGCTGATGATGAGCATTTTGTTTTCGGCCTTCGCTTTTTGCAGGGCTTTATCGCCCCAGGGATACCAGTTTACCGGGTTATGGGCATGTTGCAGCAGGTAGGGACTGCTTTCATGGATCAATTCGTTGGTATAAGGATGTTTCCCGTTCATGTTATCTTTTTTGTTTTGTTGTGCCTGTCCGCAGGAAGAGCCAAGCAGGATCACGGCGCTCATTAGAAGAAATGAAATATTAGCTTTCATTCTTTTAAAGTTAAGCATTAATGCACGCAATATTTCGATAAAGCCAGCGCCCGCCATATGAAAAAGCCACCCCTTTCAGGAATGGCTTTCAATAAAATTTTTACAATCAGAATGATTATTTCCTTTTCGAAAGACCGAATTTTCCAAATTCCAATAACTGTTTGGCATCAATATAGCCTTTTGTATACGTGATCAAATTACCATCGCTATCCGCAAAGATCAACGTGGGATAGGCGTTTACACTAAATTTTTCTGCAACAGCCGGCCCTTCCCCTTTCTCCATATCGATGGCCACATTGATAAAATTGGTATTGAAAAATTCGCCGGCAGCGGGATCTGGAAATGTATTCCGTTTCAACATTTTGCAGGGGCCACACCAGGATGTATAAGCATCCAGGAAGATCATTTTATTTTGCTTTTTCGCTGCAGCCAATGCCTTGGTCCAGCTTTCTTCCATGAATTGAATACCCTTTTCTGCTTTTGCAGCATCTGCTACAGCGCCTTTCTGCTTATTTACATTGGGCGGATTACTGTCGCTTTTTGGCAAACAGGCAAATACGATCGCCACGATCACAACCAACGCTCCGGTAATAAAAATTTTCTTGTTCATTTTTTTCATTTTAAGAGTGCAAGTTCCTTAAATCCTTACAATAATCAACTGCTTTAACATTTTATTGATATATGAGTCAGGTTGATGATGCAAAGCCAGAGCGCGCATCAAGCCATATCTTCGCCAGCTATGGAAAAATTTGATTTTACACAGAAAGTAGAATATAAAAATGAAATACCGGTGGGCCGGCTAAAGATCATGCCGGGCAGTACCAAATATGTACGCTGCGCTTAGCCTGAATCACTGTTATTTACCCTGTTTCAAAACGGTCATTTATATCAGCCCTGATAAATCCGTATAACGCATTTTTTGTATCTTCCTGTAAAGTTTAAATCATTACAATGAAACTATTTTTTTCCATCCTTTGTTGCTTATCATGCGGTATTGTTTTTGCGCAGGAAAAAGAAAAGACAAATACTACCGGCCAATTGCTGGTTGGTGCCGATGTAAAATGGTATCCGGCCGGTTGGATACTGGGGCCTTCGGTTGCTTATTTAGTGAGCCCCAAACAGGTAGTTAGTGTGGGCATTGGGATCAATCTGGCCAACCGTAAAGATTTTAGCGGTTTAAACGATGATGAAAAAGGAACCGGGTTTGGCGGCCATGTTGGGTATCGTTTTTTGTTTAACCCAACCAAAAGTTCATTTTTTCTGGGTGCCCGGGTAGATCTGTGGGGTTTGCAAATGGATTGGAAAGACAAAGTAGGTACCCCGCAGGCCAGCAACGGTACCACAAGAATTACGGTTTTTCAACCTACAGCGGAAATTGGTTATTGGCTTAAGCTGAAAGATAATAAATGGAACCTGCTGTTTAGCGGTGGAGGCGGCGCCGAAATAAACGTTAAAACCTCGGGGAAAGAAGTGGGCCAGGGCGGTATCTGGCTGCTTGGTGTTTCTGCCTTTTATGCACTTTAATTAGTCTCTTTTTTTTTTGAGCAACCCGTTTTTAACGCCGCTTTTAAACAGATGGTAAAATAATGTTGCTATATCGGCCTGTTGAATGCGATGATTTATTCCGGCAGTTTTAAAAAATCAATCTGTGGTTTTTTGCCCGGGGACCTGATTGAAAACCTGGTTTTTAGTATGGTATGATCATCGAAAAAACCAGCGTTTCGTAAATAGAATTTTCCGTTGTCAACGCCCCCGCTATAATCAAGCCGGTAGCCCTTGTTGGCGGTGGCATCTCCGGTAAACATCATTTTAGTGAGGGGTTTCCATTCGCCCGCCTTTGTTCTCACCCATTGATTATGATACCAGGCTTTACGGGAAATATTTCCGGTTTCCGGTTCAAAATTTTCTAGGAATGAATGCAGTTTTTTTAAATAGGTAGTTGTTTGAGGCCGGCTGAAACTGGCGATCAGCATCCATTGCATCTTTTCGGGAGCATAGAAATAAGCGGTATAAATAGTGTGATTATTTTCAACGGGTTTGGCTTGTACCAGGAATTTATAGGCTTGACCGGCGCGCCAGTTGTACTGCAAATAACTTTGTCCGCCCGAGCCTTCATCGCCAAACTCTCCCGCATACACGGGCTTCCCTTTATTTAACAATACGATCTTTTTATCCGCTGGTATCTCCTTTGGGTCGTCGGTTACAAACGGGCTCCAAACCGAAAACAGTATCCTTCTTTCGGTTGCTGAATTAACCTGCATACCAAAATAACCTTCGGCAAATCCATTGGCCATAAAATAAGACCCGATCACATCGTTACCTGCGGGCACGGTAATTTCACTATAGAACCATTCTATATCATCACCCACTTTTGAAAGGTCATAATTAATATGTACGGAGGGCCCACGACGCCCCCAATAAAAATAATTGCCTTCATTGTTCTTTACAAAAGCGGTTTGGCCTGTGGTTGCGGTGCCTTCGATCTGCAGGTTGCTGATCTCAGCAAAAAAATTACCCGTTTTACTGATTCCCCGGGCATCAATTTTTATATAGCCGGCTTGCTTAATATCCCATTCTCCAATTTCATATTCGGTACTTGTTTCCTTAACCGCAATTATTTTACTGATCCCGTTTATGGTCCATTTCAATTTACTTTCTCCGGAGGGTACCTGTATAACAGCAGATAATTTAAGTGTGCCGGTTTTGGGGATGCTGATGTAAGTACTCCAGATGGCATCAGCATGCTGCCAGTTCTCCCAGCCATTTTCCGTAATTTTTTCCGGACCATTTTTGGCTGCTGTAGTAACCCATGAATTTCCCCCAAGGGGTACTTCAATTTTATCTGGTGACTGTTGGCAAAAAATTGGATTGCTAAATAATATGGTGATTAAAAAAAGCTTAAAAAAGACTGCTGTCATAGATGCTAATTTAAAAGATATTGGCTGATTAAATGGCAATGATTGGATGTATCTGCAGTAATCCGGTATTTCAGCCACGAAAAAAGGATTTTCTATAGAAAATCCTTTTGAGTTTTTGGTAGTCCCGGCAAGAATCGAACTTGCATCTAAAGTTTAGGAAACTTCTATTCTATCCATTGAACTACGGGACCAGTTTATTTTCCTTTCATTCTATCCCCGTCCGACTTTCGTCATCCGGGCGGGCATTGAACTACGAGACCATTACAATATCGAACAAAGAACAACCCACGGAGAACTGCGGAGGAATGTTGAATGTCGAAATTTGGAGGGCAAAAGTAAGCATTTATCAGTTTTAGATTTCATTTAAACTTCTATTTACCTGAAATACCCGCTGAGGACGCACACTTATATATCAATATCCTTTTATACTTTTCACTCTTCGCCACTATCCTTATCTTTGCCGTCCAAATTTTTAAGACTATGAAGTGGTTGAACGTACTGATCAAATACCGTTTGTGGATAGGCATCGTTTTACTGGCGTTGGCCATATTTACACAGATGCAGGCCGGTTTTTGGCCCTCATTTGTGTTATACCTGCTCGCTGTGATTGCCATCGTAGGTCATTTTTTGTTTGGCCCCATGCGGCTGATACAAACCTATATGGAAGAAGGTGATATGGCAGGCGCCAAAAAAGTGGTTGATTCTATCTGGTTTCCGGCCATCCTCATCAAGCCGGTTCGTTCGGTTTATTATACCATCAAAGGAAATCTGGCCATGGTTGCAGAAGATTATGACAATGCCGAAATAATGATGAAGAAAAGTCTGGCCCTGGGTGGTGGCGCGTTAACCAAACAGGCCGAAGGACCAAATAAATTACAATTGGGTATGCTGATGTTGCAAAAAGGCGATATGAAGCAGGCCGAAAGCCTGATCCGACAGGCTATCAGGGCGGGTTTACCCGATAATGAAAATAAAGCGGCGGCTTATTTGCAGCTATGTTCCATCATGATGAACAAAAGGGAATTCAGGGCAGCCAAAGAGTTTTTCAGAAAAGCGAAAGGATTTAAACCAACCACACCGCAGATCGTTGATCAGATAAAGCAGATCGAAAAATATATAACGCGGATGCCGGGTTAAAACCCCCTCCGCCTCCGCCAGCTGGCGAATGAACTTAAGATTTCATAACTCCAAACATCGCCTCCACTTTTTTAAAGCGGTAGTCGAAAATACCCTGCAACTGTTTTTTCACAAAAAGCGTGTTTGCCATATCGCCCAAAAACCAAAGCGGTAGTTTGTAATGAACAATATCTGTCATTTCCACACCGCCTTCCACCGTTTTAAAATGATGCTGGTGGTGCCACATACGGTAAGGGCCATAGCGCTGTTCATCCACAAAATATTTCTTGTCAACTACATGGGTGATCTCGGTCATCCAGTATAGCGGTATACCCAAAAGCGGGCTTACTTTGTATTCAATAACCTGTCCGGCATACATAACCGGACCATGATGTTTGGATATGGTTTTAAAACCCATTTTATCCGGCGTAATGGTTGCCAGATTTGCCGGATTACTGAAAAACGCCCAGGCCTGGTCCAAACTGACCGGTATTGTTTGAACCGTTTTTATTGAATACACTTTGCTCATGCTCCTATAACGTAAATCGCTTTATTTTGTTTGGTAAAAAGCAAAATCAAGTATCCGCTATCCAGTATCTTTGATAAATGCGCCATTACCGAGAACTATTGCAGGCTTCGTTTAACGAAACCTATAAAAAACTAAATGATGAGCAGCGCCGTGCCGTAGATACCATTGAAGGACCCGTGATGGTGATCGCCGGACCCGGCACAGGAAAAACACAGATCCTGGCAGCGCGGATCGGAAAGATCTTACTCGAAACCGATGCCCTGCCCGAAAATATCCTTTGTCTTACCTACACCGATGCCGGCACTATCGCCATGCGTAAACGCCTGCAGCAATTCATTGGCGCCGATGCGTACAAAGTAAATATTTACACCTTCCACGCTTTTTGTAACGACGTGATTCAGGATAACCTGAACCTGTTTGAAAAAAACTCGCTGGACGCTGTTTCCGAACTGGAGAGTATCGAATTGTTCAAGCAATTGATCGATGCTTTTCCCAAAGGCCACCCGTTAAAAAGATACCGGGGCGATGTATATTACGAGATCAATAATCTTCGCAATTTATTCTCCTCCATGAAACGGGAAGGCTGGACAGCCGGTTTTATCAACCAACGAATTGATGAGTATATCGCTGATTTGCCCAACCGGGATGAATATATCGCCAAACGAAAAGTGAAAGAATTTAATAAAGGTGATGTTCGTACGGATAAGATCGCCGAAGAACAGGAGAAGATGGAAAAGCTGCGGGCTGCTGTAGCGGAGTTTGCCCATTTTCAAACCCTGATGCGAAAAAGAAACCGTTACGATTTTGACGACATGATCAACTGGGTGATCAATGTGTTTGAAGAAAATAAAAATATACTGGCCAATTACCAGGAAAAATTTCAATACCTGCTGGTGGATGAATTCCAGGATACGAGTGGCACACAGAATAAACTCGTGCAACTGCTGATCAACTATTGGGATAAGCCCAATGTGTTTGTGGTTGGCGACGACGACCAGAGCATTTACCGTTTTCAGGGAGCCAATGTGGAGAATATGCTGGAATTTGCCAACAAGTATAGTAACGATCTGATGACTGTTGTATTAACCAGTAATTACCGCAGCACCCAGCCTATTCTGGATGTGTCCAAAACACTGATCAACCGCAACGACGAACGGCTGGTAAAACAAATTGAAGGATTAAGTAAAGACCTGGTCAGTTCAAAAAAAGAATTGATCGACTTAAAAAATCAGCCGGTTTTGCATGAATACAATTCGGCCAAAGATGAAATGGCCGACATCACTAACCGCGTAGCCATCTTAATTGCACAGGGAACCGAGCCGGGGCGGATCGCCATTATCTACAAAGAAAATAAATACGGCGAGGAACTGGCCACCTATTTCCGTTTAAAAAATATTCCACTGTACAGTAAACGCAGCATTGATGTGCTGCTCCAGCCATTCAGCAATAAGATCATTCAGTTACTGCGCTATCTGAATGCCGAGCATGACACCCCTTATGGTGGCGATGAAATGCTGTTCGAGATCTTGCACTACGATTTCTACCGGATTCCGCCTATCGAAATCGCAAAGATTACGGTTGAAACCAATACGTTGAAATATAAGGGCGAGCAAACATCTATCCGCAAACTGCTATCCGACAAGGCAAACAAACCTGCTCAACATTTATTCGATACCGGCATTTACGAAGGATTAAAACAATTCAGTTTTATGATAGAGAAGCTGATTGCCGATGTACCCAATATCACGCTGCAGGAATTGTTTGAACACATTATTCAAAATGCCGGCGTGTTGAATTACATCATGCAAAGCGATGATAAAATTGCCTTGATGCAATTGCTTACTGCCCTGTTTGATTTTATTAAAGATGAAACCAGCCGCAATCCTTTACTTGACCTGAAGGAACTCATCAGTGTATTCGACCTGATGGAAAAAGAAGGCATTGCGTTACCCATGAACAAAGTGGCTGGCACCGATAAGGGCGTTAACCTGCTCACTACCCATGGCAGCAAGGGTTTGGAGTTTGAGCATGTATTTTTTGCCGGGGTAAACGCCTCATTCTGGGAAAAGAAACGCAAACCAGGTGGTGGCTATAAATTCCCGGATACGATGTTTACCTCTCAACCAACGCCGGCCGAAGACGAAGAACTTCGTCGCTTATTCTACGTCGCCTTAACCCGGGCCGAGAAACACCTGTATATCTCTTATGCCAAATTCCGAAATGATGGCAAAGAACTGGAACCGTCGATGTTTATTGCCGAAATTCAGGAAGAACATCAACTGCCGGTTGAAAAAATTGTATTAACCGAAGAGCAGCAAACAGCATTTGAATTGTTGCATTTTACCGCACAGGCACCCGAGATCGAACAGGCCGAAGAAGATTTTATCGGCAGACTCCTGGAAAAATTTGTTATGAATGTAACGGCACTGAGCGCCTACCTGAATTGCCCGTTGGGATTTTATTACAAAAACCTCATTCGCATACCGTCGGGTAAAAGTGAGGCGCTCGAATTTGGCAGTGCCATACATCATGCGCTGGAACAATTGTTCAGAAAGATGCAGGAAAGCAAAAACGACAGCTTCCCAACAAAGGAAGAAATGATCGCCGATTTTAACTGGTATATGCGCAAGCACAGGGAAAATTTTACCGAAGAAGCTTTTAACCGCCGTATGGAATATGGCGATGAAGTATTGCGCAACTATTATGATAAATATATAAACAGCTGGAATACCGTGGTAGCTATTGAACGCAATATCAGGGGCATTGTGGTAAACGGTGTGCCGTTAAAAGGCAAGCTCGATAAACTCGAATTCAATGGCAAGGAAGTGAATGTGGTGGATTACAAATCGGGCAATATCGACAATGCCTTGCCTAAAATGAAACCGCCTTCGGATAAAGACCCCAATGGTGGCGACTATTGGCGGCAGGCCGTTTTTTACAAAATTTTGGTAGATAATTACGAGCAAAAAGACTGGACCGTGATCAGCACCGAATTTGATTTTGTTGAGCCGGATAAAAAAGGCGAATACCGCAAGGAAAAGATCATCATCAATCCGCAGGATATTGAAACGGTAAAACAACAACTCACCGGGGTGTGGCATAAAATTCAGGCACGTGATTTTTATACCGGCTGCGGCAAGGAAGATTGCCATTGGTGCAATTTTGTAAAAAATAATAAGCTGGCCGTGGCGTTGCATGATCTGGAGGAAGAATCCGCTGAATAATCGCGTCGCCAATTTTATGATTTTAAAACAAGTTAAACAGGTTAAGTTTGTATTTTAATTACCATTGATGAGATCAGCACAAATAGTTTTTAGTTTTTTTATCGCCGGCCTGTTTTATGTACTTGCCATTGGCAATACAGGTTGTGGCCAAATAGGCATGCCCACCGGCGGACCCCGAGACAGCATCCCGCCCAGGTTGGTCAGCGCTTCACCTGCCCTTAAAAGTACCAATGTAAAAGGCAATAAGATCACGTTAACCTTCAACGAGTACGTTGATCTTAAAAATGTACAAACAGCAGTGCTGATTTCGCCCTAGCCAAAAAAATCGCCCATTATAGATTTCAAATTAAAAACAGTTACGGTTAAACTCCGCGACAGTTTATTACCCAATACAACCTATAGTATCAATTTTGGCGATGCCATTGTTGATAATAATGAAGGCAACCCCTACCGGAATTTCACCTATGTTTTTTCCACCGGTAATCAAATAGATAGTTTTGTGTTGACAGGTAAAGTGGTATTGGCCGAAACAGGCAAGGCCGACAGTACGTTGATCGCACTTTTATACAGACCCGGCAATGACTCAGCGGTACAAAAAAATAAACCCGATTATGTATCCAGACTGAGTGGTGACGGCAGTTTTAGCTTTGTGCATTTACCGGCCGGCAGTTTCAACCTGTACGCTTTAAAAGATGGCGACGGCAGTAAAACCTATAATTCGAAAAAAGAAATTTTTGCTTTTGCTGATGCCTCCGTTTCTATTTCCGAAAATACAGAACCGGTTTTACTGTATGCTTCGGCTGTTGAAAAAGAAAAACCGCCTGCACCCCAAAAACCAACAGTTAAAAATAAAAAACTGGTTTATAACCTCACACCCCAGGCTACCGTACTGGATTTACTGGGTTCGTTCGAGTTGAGTTTTAACGCTCCACTGCAAAATTTTGATCCGGCTAAATTAATTTTAAGAGATACCAACTATAAAGCAGTGCCACCCGGCGTTTGGTCGATAGATAGCAGCCGGACAAAAATTTCACTGAGGGCTGCCTGGCAGGAAGGTATGGCGTACCGGCTGATCATTGACAGCACTGCTTTTTCCGACTCATCGGGCAACAGGATCGCTCTAGCCGATACCATTAAACTAAAGGCAAAAGATATGTCGGATTATGGGCATGTCGTTCTCCGGTTCAGCAACCTTGAACTGGGCAAAAAACCGGTTTTACAATTTGTTCAGGGCGAAGAAATTAAATACAGCTATCCGCTGATCGCTTCCGAATGGAGTAATACGTTTATTAACCCGGGCGAGTATGAACTCAGGATATTATTCGACAGCAACAGTAATGGAAAATGGGATCCGGGCGATTACTCAAAAAAATTACAGCCCGAAAAGGCAATAACCCTTTCCCAAAAACTGGGTGTACGTGCCAATTGGGATAATGAACGGGATATAAAACTTTAATTGATAATTTTTTAATTGATAATGGATAAAGTCTTGGGTTTATTGCACTAATCAATGTTGCCAACTCTATGGAATTTAAAAAATTATCCATTATCCCATTATCAATTATCCATTATCAATTATCCCATTATCCATTATCCATTAACCATTAACTTTACCACATGATTTTTTCTTCCTCGCTTTTAGAAAATGCGGTAAATGAGTTCGCCAAATTGCCTGGTATTGGTAAAAAAACCGCTTTGCGTTTGGTACTTCACCTGATCAAGCAGCATGAGACAGAGGTAAACCAATTCAGTGAAGTTATTGCGAAGATGCGCAACGAAATAAAATTTTGCAGCCGCTGCTATAATATTTCCGATTCGGCACTTTGTAATATCTGCAGTAATCCCATGCGTAAAAAAGAATTGCTTTGCGTGGTTGAAAACATCCGCGACGTAATAGCCATTGAAAGCACCCAGCAGTTCAATGGCCTGTATCATGTTTTGGGCGGTATCATTTCTCCTTTAGATGGTATCGGTCCCGAACGGTTGATGATAGACGCATTGATTGATCGGATATCGAATGAAGAAATTGATGAAATTATTTTTGCCCTGAGTCCTACCATTCAGGGCGATACTACCATTTATTATATCAGCAAAAAAATTGCCGGGGCCGGTTTGGATAAAAAGTCCCCCGTAAAAATAACCACCATCGCCCGAGGCATTTCCTTTGGCGGTGAACTGGAATATGCTGATGAAATGACCCTGGCCAAAAGTATCAGCAACCGGATACCTGTTGAAAATTTCATCGTGTCGGGAAATTGAGTTCTGTATTTTAACGGTTCAGTTACCCTTTATCCCTGTTCGGTAACCCATGCAGCCAAAATTTTGTGGGTTACTTATCTTTATGTAAGTACTACACATGACCCCTAACCTTAAAAGAAATACCCTCTTCCTCCTGGCAGGCATAGTGGCTGTTGCCGCATGTTATGCTGTTTACCTGTACAATAAAGGGCCGGTTAATGTGAAAAATGCTACAGGCATTAAGGTCAGCGCTGTTGATCTGTACCACGCCTGGTACAAAGATTCATTGCAGGCCGTTCAAAAATTCAGCAACCGGGTTGTAGAAACAAACGGTGTAGTGGCACAGGTTTCTAAAAATCAACAAAATCAAACCATTGTTTTCCTTATGACCAACGAAACAGGTGCCTTTATAAATTGTACCCTGGAAGATTCGTTGGCTGTTGTAAAAGAAGACGAAACCATTTTAATAAAAGGCATCTGCACCGGTATAGGTATGACTGATGTAAACCTGGAAATTTTAGGTGATGTGTACCTGACCAGGTGTTATATTATGAAATAAAATTCATATCTATTAACTGCTGCAAACGATGAGAAGTTAAACCGGAAAATGGTTTTTTACTCAATATTAATGCGGCTTTCACGTTATATCAACGTTTAATACCATTTTTAACCTTGACCACATTGAAATATAATAAAACAATATGTCTGGTAAAATAAAAGAAATTGTTTTTTTGGGAGTTAAGTGGCTGATTTTCAGCACAGTTACTATCCTATCAGCAGGTAGCTGTTCTACTAATAAGGCCGAGTTATTATACCCGCCGCAATTATGCGATACCATTACGGTGACTTATACCAATACCATATCTCCAATTATCAGTGCGAGTTGTATCGGCTGCCATAGCGGAACAACGCCGGCTCATGGTATCGATTTCAGCACGTATGCAGTGGTAAAACAGCACGTAGATAACGGTGAATTGTGGGGTGCCGTTTCGCATGCGGCCGGCTATCCGCAAATGCCAAAAAACAGCAATAAATTAAGCGATTGTGTACTCAATAAAATTAAAACCTGGATTTTGGCGGGCGCCCCTAATAATTAACCGGATCAATTTGACTTCACACATGAAAAAGAACCTATTCCTGTTTATCCTGATCAGTTTTACGCAAACCGGTTTTGCACAAAATTTTATAACCAAAAACGGTAAAATTTCCTTCTTTTCTAAAACGCCGTTGGAAAATATTGATGCCATTAACAACCAGGCCGCCAGTGTTATCAACAGCAATACGGGTGAATTGGTATTTTCAGTTTTGATAAATGGCTTTCTTTTCAAGAAGGCTCAAATGCAGGAGCATTTTAATGAAGACTACCTCGAAAGCACAAAATTTCCCAAAGCCACTTTTAGCGGTAAAATTACCGACCTGGGTAACATCAATTTTACGAAGGATGGAAAATACACGGTTTCCGTCACCGGCAACCTGACGCTCCATGGTGTAACCAATAACCTGGCTACAACAGCAAATATTACTGTAAAAGGAAAAACACTTTTGGCAAATACTGAATTTGCCGTTTCACCGGCTGATTATAAGATCAGTATTCCAAAAATTGTAGAATCCAACATAGCCAGAAGCATCGAAATAAAAATAGACTGTAATTACATTGCCAGATAAATAACCAACCCGAATACAAACCTAATACATGAAACCGCTTAAAATAATATTCCTGTTTTACCTGTTAAGCTGCACGTCGAAATCTTTTTCACAGGATACGGCGGTAAGCCTGCTAAGCATGCTCGAAAAAGAACTGGAGGCAAATAAAGACATGACCGTTTACACAACGGCAACATTTAAAACAACACGGGTAATAAATGGTCATTCGGTTGAAAATGTTGGTAAGGGCGTGCTGGATGCTAAAATATCGCACCGCTTTGGAAATATAAGTGAAGGAGGTTATGAACTTTTCGGTCTGGACAAAGCCACGATGCGCATGGGGCTCGACTATGGCATTACCAAAAACATCATGATCGGTTTTGGCCGGAGTACTTTTCAAAAAACCTATGATGGATTCATCAAAGTGAAGATCCTGAGTCAAAGCAGAGGCAAAGTGAATATGCCGGTCACGCTGAGTTATATTCCCACCATAGCAATTACCACGCTAAAATACGAAGACCCTTCAATCAGTAATCATTTTAATTCCAGGATTGCCTATACACACCAGCTCATTGTAGGGCGTAAATTCTCTGATAAAACATCACTTCAGTTTATGCCAACATTTGTGCATCAAAACCTGGTAACACTGGCATCCGAATCAAACAACATGTTTGCTTTTGGCATTGGAGGCCGGCAAAAATTAACCAAACGTATCAGCGTAAATGCTGAATATTATTACCAGCTGCCATCAACCAAATTAAACGAGAGAACCAATTCTTTGTCGGTTGGATTTGATATTGAAACCGGCGGTCATGTATTTCAGCTGCATTTTACCAATTCGCAGGGAATGAATGAGCGATCCTTTATTTCGGATACAAAAGGCAGATGGGATATGGGCGATATTTACTTCGGATTTAATATTTCGAGGGTTTTCACGATCAGTAAAAAACATTAAACTAAATCAGAACCCCTTTTACCGGCATGTTTAAAAAACCAATCATACTTCTTTTTTCACTGATCCTGTTTTCATCCGGTGTAAACGCTCCACAAACAATGTATACCGTGGGTGCCGGGAGTATAACCTTTAGTTCTGATGCGCCTCTGGAATTGATCAAAGCCACCAGTAACCAGCTGAAAGGTATCTTCAATTCAGAAAAAAAAGAATTCGCCTTTACCTTGAATGTAAATACATTTAAAGGTTTTAATAGTCCGCTACAACAAGAACATTTTAATGAAAATTACCTCGAATCCAACAAATACCCCAGGGCTTCCTTTGAAGGAAAAATCATCGAGGATGTAGACCTGAAACGGGATGGTTTCTTCAGGATCAGGGCAAAGGGGAACCTTACGGTGCATGGTGTAACGCAGGAGCGGATCATTAAATGCGAGCTGACCATTAAAAATAAGATCGTAAGCGTTAAATCAAATTTTACGGTGTTGCTGGCCGATCACAATATCACGATACCAAAAGTTGTTCACGAAAAACTGGCCTCCGAAATAAAACTGGAGGTTAAAGCCGAACTCATTGACAAGTAAACCAATATCTGCAAAGCCCTGGATAAAAAAGATTCCGGTGTTCATGATAGCCTGTTGTGCGATCATGCAGTACAGCTATGCGCAGGATTTGGGCAGCAGATCTTTCAAACTGATCGACGACAATAAACCTTTCAAAATAAATACGCTGTTTAAAAACACCGAAGGTTATATCTATGCCGGATCTACCAATGGCTTATACAGTTTTGACGGAATCCGTTTTAAAAAAATACATTTCGCCGGGGCCAATGCCAGGGACACGGTGACCGCTATTTTTGAAGACAATACCCGGCATCTATGGGTAGGTTTCAAAAGTGGGCGATTAGCCAAAAAAATAAACGGCAGGCTCGAATACCTCGACATCGAAGAAGGAAATCCCGCAAAAGCCATTACCTCATTTGTACAGGATAAACAAAACAATATCTGGTTTGCCACCAATGGCGAAGGCCTTTATTATTTTAAAAACGGGCGCCTTAACCTGGTTAATACAGAAAATGGTTTGAGCGACCTGCATGTGCGGTCTTTGCAATTAGGTAATAACGGCGATATATTGGTTGCAACAGACCAGGGAATTAATATATGCAGCTTTATCGATGAGCGGGTACAGGTACAGGTTATCGGCCCCAAAAACGGTCTTCCCGATTATTATGTTACCGCTATCATAGCGGCAGGTAATGAAAATTACTGGATCGGCATGCAGGAAAAAGGATTTTGTCTCTATAATCACCAGAGCGGAAAAATTACAATCCCGCCTGATAACGCAAACTGGAATTATGGCCAGATCAACAACCTCCTTTTTTCACAAAAAAGCTTATGGATCGCTACCGAGGAATCCGGGTTATTGAAGCAATCTGTTATCGATGGCCCGGTTACTGAATTTAAGATCGGAAACAGCACCCAAAAGAAGATCTACAACCTGATACAGGATAACGAAGGCAATATTTGGATGAACACAGCCACCGAACTGATCTCTATTACCGGTAACAAGCTAAAGATCTGGCCGGTTTATTCGCCGGGCATTTTCGAATCCATTCACGCCACGCTTTGCGATCATCAAAATAATATCTGGATCAGCAGCAATGCCGGGTTGATCAAATACAGTTTTACGAACGACCGTTTTACCGAAAAAAAATACAGCTTCAACGACCTCAACGAAAAAACGGATATTACCAGTTTATACCAGGACGCCAATCACAACATCTGGATCGGCACGATGGGCAAGGGTATTATTATTTTAAATCCCGAAACCGGGCAATCCCGCCAACTCTCCGAAAATCCCCTGCTTCAAAATGCCAGTATCCTGTCCATTACCGGAAGGGGAAATACGGTATGCGCCGGTGGGCTCGAAGGCGTTGCCATGATCTTCATTATCTCGGAAAAAAACAAATCAATTACCGAAAAATACAGTTTTACCAATTATAACGATATTGAAAATGTGGGCAATAACTACATCTACAATATCTATAATGATTCAAAAGGCCGGATCTGGTTTGGTACCGACGGAAAGGGTATCACTGTTCTGGAAAATGGCAAGCTCACCAATTATAACAAGCACAATGGATTAAAAGATGACCATATTTATTCTTTTGCCGAAGATGGCGATGGTAATATCTGGTTCAATACCGAAGGGGCTGGTATTTACCAATTCGACGGAAAAAAATTCAGGAATTTTTCTGTTGGCCAGGGTATCAGCGATTTAAAGATCACAGCCCTGAAAACCGGCCCGCTCGGTAATATCATCCTGGTAAATAAAAAAGGGATCGATGTACTGCATATCACCACCGGAAGTATTTCCTATTACAATAATAACCAGGGGATCTCCGACGTAAATACCGATATGGGCAGCGTAACGCAGGATACAGCAGGGAATATTGTGTTGAGTACAGTAAATGGTATCGTGGTTTATACGCCTGTGGATCAGGCCAGTTATCAACCCAAAACAATAATCGAAAACGTTCAACTATTCTTAACCGAAGTTGATAAACTTCGTACAGGGAATTTTAGTTATGATCAAAACAGTTTCCTGTTTAATTTTACCGGACTATATTATACAAGCCCGGATGAGGTACATTATCAGTATAAACTGGAAGGACTGGATACCGGCTGGATACAGACCCGCGACCGGAGTGTTACATTTTTGAGGCTGCAACCCGGTACTTACAAGTTTCATGTACGGTCTTCGCTAAACGAAAATTTCGATAATGCCGATGAAGCTACTTACGAATTTGTAATAGAAAAACCGGTTTGGGAAAGGTGGTGGTTTATTATGCTGGGTATCATTTTACTGGCGGGCCTGATATTCTGGTATACCAAAAAACGAGAAGGACGTTTACAAAAGGTACAGGAGCTGCGCCAGGAAAAAATTCAGTTTCAGTTCCAGCTTTTGCGTGCGCAGGTTAACCCTCACTTTCTGTTCAATAGTTTCAATACCCTGGTTTCTTTTATTGAAGAAGACCCCAAACTGGCTGTTGATTATGTTGGACAGCTTTCGGTATTTTTCAGAAATATCGTAAATTACCGCGACCATGAACTGATCACACTGGGCGAAGAGATCGGGATCTTAAAAACTTATTTTTATCTGCAGCAAAAAAGGTACGGTCATAATTTAGAACTGAATATTGCAGTAAGCGAAGCAGATAAAAAAAATATTTTTATACCACCACTCACCCTGCAATTGCTGATCGAAAACGCCATTAAACACAATGCGGTGTCGAAAGAAACGCCTTTAACGATAAACCTGTTTATTGAAAATAACAAACAACTCATTATCAAAAATAATATCAACCCAAAAATTACCAGGGAATCGGGTGCCGGCATGGGGCTTCAGAATATTGTGAACCGGTATAACCTGCTGAGCAATGAACCGATAACCGTTCAAAACGACGGCGTTGATTTTACTGTGATATTACCAGTCCTAAACCAATAAAACCATGACCATCCTGATCATTGAAGACGAAGAACCTGCATTTAAACGTTTACAAAAAATGCTTAAAGAAATTGAGCCCGGGCATACTTTACACAACCAAGTCGTAAGTGTATCCTCCGCTGTAAAATGGTTTTCGCAAAACAACCTGCCCGACCTGATCATTTCTGATATCCAGCTTTCGGATGGTATCAGTTTTGATATTTTTAAGCAGGTTGAAATTAAATGCCCCATCATATTTACCACGGCCTACGACCAGTATGCCATTGATGCATTTAAAGTGAATAGTGTTGATTATCTATTAAAACCGGTTGCAAAAGAAGAGCTTGAACATGCGGTAAAAAAATTCAAAGAACGTACTGCCGTTAGCAGCGAGCCGGCGGTGGATATCAATAAATTGCTTCAGGCACTTCAACCGGCAGGTGCCGATTATAAAAAACGGTTTGTGGTGAGGTATGGCGAACATATCAAAACGATCGACACCGAGGAAGTCGTTTACTTTTATACAGAAGACAAAGCCACGTTCTTATGTACCAAAGATGCCCGCAGGTTTGTTGTTGATTTCAATTTAGATACGCTGGACTCGATCCTGGACCCCAAGCTGTTCTTCCGCATCAACCGGCAATATATCATCAGTATTCACTCTATTTCCGAAATGTTTGCTTACAGCAAAAGCCGGGTTTTGATCAAATTAAACCCGCCATCCAAACACGAAACCATTGTAAGCGCCGAACGATCGGCCGATTTTAAGCAGTGGCTGGGCGACGAAAAATAAGCGGGCTCCCGGTTAAGCCGGCAAAATACCCGGTTCAGTTGCCAAATATTACTATTGAGGGGATATCAATTTGATGACCGTTATTTCCGGTATACATTTACATTAGAAACCAATGAAACGTTTTAATATTCTGTAATCCTGATGAAAACCGTATCCAAAAATCCAATGAAAACCAGGAATTAATTTTCCAAAACCAAAGAAAACAAACATTACCAAAGAAACCGAACCTTTTTTAAAAGCGCCCCGATTATTCGGGGTGTTTGATTTTTACCAATAACCGGCTTTGGCAAAGCTGGTTTCCGGCTCAGTTACAAAAAAAGCCGGCTCGGTGTGTGCAAACTGCCGGTGGGCTCATTTAATTTTTTTAAGGGTAGTTGCTGCACTAGTTTTACATCAGAAACCAATACCAATATCCAATTAAAAGACCAGATCCAATTCACTGAAAAACCGACATTACCTAAGAACCCTTACATTATTACAAAACCCCGTTAAATCGGGGTTTTGCTATTATACGCCCCCGTTCGTCGGCTATTTTCCGGTTCGGTATACAAAATTCCTGTTTCAGCAGTATAAACAGCCGGTTTACTCTTTTTCGCTTTTACAGAGGCCGTTTGCAGCGTAGTTTTACATCGATAACCAATACCAATATCCAAATAAGAAACCAGATCCAATTCACTAAGAAAACCAAAGGTTAAGGTAAGTATCCAACAATCCAACAAAAAACCAGACTTTACCACTGAACAAAAGTTCTTGCAAGGCCCCGAAAAATCGGGGTTTTGTTATTTATTACCCTTTTATTGAAGCTAATTTCCGGTTCAGGAGCAAAATTGTCCGGTTCGGTTGCTAAAATGAACGGTTTGATGGATTTCGCTTTTATAACTATTGCCGGCGGTGTAGTTTTACATTATCAATTAAGAATCCAATATCCCACAAAAAATCACGAGGTAAAGATCCAAATCCAACGAAAACCAATTTTACCAAAGAAATCCAAAGTAATTACAAACCCCGATAACCCCCGGGGTTTTGTTATTTTATAGATCTCCCCAAGGAATCCTGTCAATTGTTCTCCTGTCAATAGGTAATAATACATATGGGTCATATTTAAATATCACGCATTTTGTTATTCGGCTTGCTTATTATAAATTTGCAGTATCAAACAGGTGGATTTGTTTATTGTTCAACCTGAAAAAAACGAACTAATAAACGAAAGCAATTCTGCATCACTTCTCCCAGATTGATTCTCGTTTAAAAGTTTATGTTAGTACTTATCAAATCGGGTCAAATCCGGTTTATTAACTTTTATACGATGAAAACATTGCAAGACTGTTTACGGGAACGCATCCTGATCATTGACGGCGCCATGGGTACTATGATTCAGCGTCATAAACTGGAAGAAGCCGATTACCGCGGCGAACGGTTTAAAAACTGGCATACCGATGTGAAAGGCAACAACGACCTGCTTAGCATAACCCAGCCTCAGATCATTGAAGACATTCACAAACAATATCTTGAAGCCGGAGCCGATATCATTGAAACCAATACGTTCAGCAGTACCTCCATCGCCCAGGCCGATTACGATATGCAATCGCTGGCTTATGAACTGAATGTTGCTTCGGCAAAATGTGCCCGTGCCGCTGCAGATGCCTATACGGCGATGAATCCGGATAAACCGCGATTTGTGGCCGGCGCCATTGGTCCGCTGAACAAAACGCTGTCTTTATCGCCCGATGTAAACAATCCGGGGTTCAGGGCAGTCACCTTTGATGAAGTGGCCGCCGCTTACACCGGGCAGATAAAAGGACTTGTTGATGGCGGCGTTGATATCATTTTAATTGAAACGATCTTTGATACGCTGAATGCAAAAGCTGCTATTTATGCATCAAAAAATTATTTTCGTTCGATCAATAAACCGGAGTTACCCCTCATGATTTCGGGCACTATAACAGATGCATCAGGACGTACACTCAGCGGACAAACCCTGGAAGCTTTTTATGTTTCGGTGATGCATGCCAACCCGATCAGCGTTGGTTTAAACTGTGCCTTAGGTGCTTCAGAAATGCGGCCGCATATTGAAGAACTGAGTCAGATTGCGGGATGTTATACCTCTGCCTACCCCAATGCGGGTTTACCCAATGCGTTTGGTGAATACGATGAGCAGCCCCATGAAACGGCCCATATAATCGAAGACTGGGCCAAAGAGGGCTTTGTAAATATTGTAGGTGGCTGTTGTGGTACCACACCGGATCATATAAAACATATAGCCGACGAAGTGAGTAAATTTAAGCCAAGGGAATTACCGGTTGTGGAATTGGTTTCTTGAACCACCAAGGCACGAAGGCACCAAGAAACACAAAGTTTATGTATCAAAAATTATCCGATAAAGAAGAATGGATAGCTAAACAGATAGTAGATATTGCTTTCGACATTCATAAACAACTAGGGCCCGGATTATTAGAAAGTGTTTATGCAAAATGTTTCTTTTATGAATTATCAAACAGAGCGATAAGTTTTGAAAAAGAAAAACAAGTGCCAATAATTTATAACGATTTAAAAATTGACGATGGACTTAGATTAGATTGCCTGGTTGATAGTTTAGTCATTATCGAGTTTAAAGCACAGGAAAATTATCACCCGGTTTGGGATGCGCAATTAATGAGTTATTTAAAACTCACTGAAAAACGTTTAGGATTTCTAATAAACTTCCATGTTCCCTTAATGAAGCATGGAATTAAAAGAATAATAATGTAAAACTTAGCGCCACTTTGTGCCTTAGTGCCTTGGTGGTTCAACACTTTAAATGAATACAATCAAACCATATTTAAGATTAAGCGGTTTAGAACCCCTGATCGTTCGGCCCGAAACCAATTTCATCAATGTTGGTGAACGCACCAATGTAACGGGCAGCAAAATGTTTGCCCGCCTGATACGGGAAGACAAATTTGAAGAAGCCCTGGCCGTTGCCCGCCAGCAGGTAGAAAACGGTGCACAGGTGATTGACGTAAATATGGATGATGCGCTGCTGGATGGCGTGCAGGCAATGACCCGGTTTTTGAACCTGGTACAGAGTGAACCTGATATAGCCAGGATTCCCATCATGATCGACTCATCGAAATTTGAAATAATTGAAGCCGGCTTAAAATGTGTACAGGGAAAATGTATCGTGAATTCGATCTCGATGAAAGAAGGTGAAGAAAAATTTATCGAGCAGGCTTTTGTTTGTAAAAGCTTTGGCGCTTCGGTCATTGTAATGGCTTTTGATGAAGCAGGACAGGCCGATACCAAAGAACGTAAAGTAGATATTTGCAAACGGGCATACAAAATACTCACCGAACAGGTTGGCTATGCCCCACAGGATATCATTTTCGATCCCAATATTTTTGCCATCGCCACGGGTATTGAAGAGCATAATAATTATGCCGTAGATTTTATTGAAGCCACCCGTGAAATAAAAAAATGGATGCCACTTACCAAAGTGAGCGGTGGGGTAAGTAATGTGTCGTTCTCCTTCCGTGGCAATGAACATGTACGGGAAGCCATTCATAGTGTATTTCTTTTTCATGCCATACATGCGGGCATGGATATGGGCATTGTAAATGCAGGCCAGTTGGCCGTTTACGACGAAATAGAACCAACCTTAAAAGCCATTTGTGAGGATGTTATCCTTAACCGGAACAACGATAACAATGAGACGACAGAAAAAATGATCGCTTTTGCAGAAACGATCAAGGCAAAAGGAAAAGTTATTGTAAAGGATGAAAGCTGGAGAAAAGAATCCGTGGAAAGCCGCCTCTCCCATTCGCTGGTGAATGGCATCACCGATTATATTGAAGCCGATACCGAAGAGGCCCGTTTGAAATATCCAATACCGCTGGATGTGATTGAAGGGCCGCTAATGGATGGGATGAACATCGTAGGTGATCTTTTTGGCTCGGGTAAAATGTTTCTGCCACAGGTGGTAAAAAGCGCCCGCGTAATGAAAAAGGCTGTAGCCGTTTTAACGCCGTTTATTGAACAGGAAAAGGAAGATCGTAAAAATGCACACCTGGCGGCAGGCACGGTAAATGAAGAAGCTGCCGGCGCCGCAAAGATATTATTGGCTACAGTTAAAGGAGATGTTCATGATATCGGTAAAAATATTGTGGGCGTTGTATTGGGTTGTAATGGATATGATATTATCGACCTGGGTGTGATGGTGCCCACCGATAAGATTTTAGAAACGGCCATCAGGGAAAAAGTCGACATCATTGGCTTAAGTGGTTTGATAACCCCCTCGCTTGACGAAATGGTACATGTGGCCCATGAGATGAAACGCAGGGGAATAACCTTGCCCCTGATGATTGGCGGCGCTACTACATCCCGCATGCACACCGCGGTAAAAATTGCACCGCAGTATGATGAAGGCGTGGTGCACGTTTTGGATGCCAGCCGAAGTGTAACCGTTGCCGGGAGTTTGTTAAGTAAAGATCAGAAGCCGGCCTTTTTAAAAAATATAAAAGCCGAATACGATAAACTGGTTACCGATTTCGGCAATAAAAAATCGGCTAAACAATATTTGAGATTTGAAGAAGCACAAAAAAATGGCGCTGTAATTGATTGGGCGAATTACAAACCGGTTACTCCGGCATTTACCGGAACCAAAGTTTTAGAAAACTATCCGTTAGCCGAAATTGCGGAGTACATCGACTGGCAACCTTTCTTTATTGCCTGGGAAATGCATGGGAAATTTCCGGCCTTACTCACCGATCCTGTGATTGGCGTGGAAGCCACTAAACTATACAACGATGCAAAAAAATTATTACAGCAGATAATTGACGAAGCCTGGCTGACCGCGAAAGGGGTTGTTGGTTTTTGGGAAATGGCCAGAACAGCTCCAGATACAGTTACTGTCTATGATGAAAAAGGATTAGAAATTAATAAACTTGAATTTCTGCGGCAGCAGATTAAAAAAGTTACGGGGCAGCCTAATCTTTCTTTAGCAGACTTTATTGCGCCAAAAGATGCTGCCCAAAATCCCCCCTTGGGGGGTGGGGGGGCTTTTTCTGTAACCATTCAGGGCATCGAACCCCATATCAAAAAATTTGAGGCAAATCACGACGACTACGACAAAATAATTCTTCAGGCATTGGCCGATCGTTTGGCAGAAGCGTTTGCCGAATTATTGCATAAAAAAACAAGAATCGAATATTGGGGCTATGTATCTGAAGAGCACCTCAGCAACGAACAACTGGTCAGGGAAGAATACCTGGGCATTCGTCCGGCGCCGGGTTATCCCGCGTGCCCCGATCATACCGAAAAATATAAATTATTTGAATTGTTGGGTGGCGAAGAAGCAACCGGCATTCAACTCACCGAGTCGCTGGCCATGTACCCGGCCTCATCGGTTTGTGGCTGGTATTTTGCCCACCCCGATAGTAAATATTTTGGTGTGGGTAAAATTGAACTAGACCAGTTGCATGATTATGCCAAAAGAAAAGGAATGAGCATAGAAGAGGCAACCCGGTGGTTAAGGCCGATATTGGAATGATCAGGCGAGCCTGTTCAGCTCCAGTTTTTTAATAATATTGTACACCAATAATATCGTGTAGAAATAGTTTTTGATCACTTCCTTATCCCGCAATCCTTTCTCAGACGGCTCCAGCAGGTTTTCGTTAAAGGGCACCGCGATATAACATTTGCCGGCAACAAATGAAAATACAATATCTTTATTCAGTTTATTTTTTATGGCTAGCATATGGTCCATCATGTTGTACGACAGGATCATAGAAGCCTCTTCGGCACTGGTAGTATAAACGGTATACATGTCGTTAAATCCTTCGTGATCAATTTTCAATCGCTGCACATGCGGTAATGAAAACATTCTATATTGTTCATCAGCCAGGCTGGCAGGCAGTTGTGCTCTTCCTTTTAACCAGATATAGGTACCGGCCCTAAAAGTATTGTTGAGATTGGCAACAAAAAACAATCCTTTAAAAATATTTTCGGTACCCGCTACATCCTCATACCTCGCTACAATTTCAGAACAATGAAAGGTAACGCCGTTATACACAGATTGCCAGTAATCGTCACCATCGAAATGCGAAAACCGGCGCCGGTACAGGCCACTGGCCTTATACTCTTTTTTTGAAACAAACCCCATGGGTTTATATTTCGCCGATGGATTAATGAAGCTGATGATCTGCCCGATTATCTTTTCTTTAAAGTCATCCAGGTACCGGTCGTTATACCGGGTCCAGAAAAACACACCGATGATACACATCAGCAACATGCCTATCGCCAGGATATGCCCGCTGGGAAAGATCTTAATGAAATAAAGTAAAAAACACAGAAAAGCACCGGCGCCGGTATATAGCGTAAATTTTTTCCAGTTATAAGCCGAGTGCTGTTCATTATCCAATTCGTTGAGAAAGGGTTGAATTTTGATCGTATAAAAACTTTCAAAGTCTTTAACAGTTTCCATATGGGTTCGCTATTTTTACCGGTATAAATATAAACATCATTATGCGTATCATATCCTACAACGTTAACGGCATCCGGGCAGCCATAAAAAAAGGATTTATCGACTGGTTAAAGACCAATCCGGCTGATATTATCTGTTTGCAGGAAACCAAAGCCACCCAGGGAGATGTGGACGTTAAACAACTGGAAGCCCTGGGTTTTCATCACCATTGGTACAGTGCTCAAAAAAAAGGTTATAGCGGTGTTGCGGTGTTTTCGAAAATCGAGCCGGATCATGTGGTATTTGGTAACGGACATAAGGAAAGTGATGATGAAGGCCGTGTTATACAACTGGATTTTGGTGATATAAGATTGATCAATGCTTATTTTCCATCAGGTACCAGTGGCGATATACGGCAGGATTTTAAATACCAGTGGTTAGCAGAGTTTCATAAATACCTGAACAAATTAAAAAAGAAACATCCTAAGATCGTATTGGTAGGTGATTACAATATTGCCCATAACGAAATCGATATACACGATCCCAGAGGTAATAAAAAGAGCAGTGGGTTTTTACCCGAAGAACGGGAGTGGATGACGAAGTTTTTAAACAGTGGATGGGTTGATACCTTCCGTGAATTTCATCCCGAACCTGGTCGATACAGCTGGTGGAGCCAGCGGTTCCCTTCGGTACGGTTGAATAATAAGGGCTGGCGCATTGATTATATTACCGTAACTGAACCGTTGAAAAACCAATTACAAGACGCGGATATTTTACCCGATATAAAACACAGCGATCATTGCCCGGTTTACCTCGAGCTTAAAGAAAAATAATTAAACGTTTATTGCATGATCATTTATAACGTCACTATCAAAATTCAGCATGCTGTACATGAAGACTGGCTGCAATGGTTAAAAAAAGAACATATTCCCGATGTGATCGCCACCGGTTGCTTTACCCATGCTGTGATTTTAAGGTTAATGGAAGTTGATGACACCGAAGGGCCAACCTATGCCGTACAGTATTTTTCCGAAAGCAAGGGTTTATACAATAATTATATTGAAAACCATGCGGCCAACATGCGGCAAAAAGGATACGATACCTGGGGCGATACATTCATCGCTTTTCGGTCTGTTATGCAGGTTGTTAACTAATTGTGCAAAACAATTTATTTCATCATTTTATTTATTTGGTGTTTTTTGTAATCGGATATAATCCGCACGGGTAAAGGATTTCGCCGGATAAATTACAAAACGCAGTACTGTAGCGGCTTTTAGCTTATCGTACCGCCCGGGCACGACCGGTATTTGTTTGGAAAAACAGCCGAAAACCCCTGTTCTCTCTGCTTTTCAGCCATTCATACTAAAAAATAATATCACAAAAAAAATTTTGTTGCAATTAAAAAGCCTCTATATTTGTTGCAGTTAAAAAATTCAAAAAAAATTATCATGAACAAAGCTGAATTAATTTCAAAACTTGCTGACGATGCAGGTATTACAAAAACACAGGCAAATGCTGCTTTAGATTCTTTCGTAAGCGCTGTTACTAAAACTTTAAAAGGTGGCGGTAAAGTTACCCTGGTAGGATTTGGTACTTTTTCTGTTTCAAAGAGAGCTGCCCGTAATGGCCGCAATCCGCAAACAGGTGCTGTTATCAAAATTAAAGCAAAGAAAGTTGCCAAATTTAAAGCCGGTAAAGAGTTATCAGCTAAGATGTAATTTTGTATTTAAATCGAAAAAAAGCAAGGTGCTGATGTGCCTTGCTTTTTTTGTAAACATTGAATCATTAATAAAACAAAATAATAATTATGGGACGTGGTGATATTAAAACAAAAAAAGGAAAGATTTTTGCCGGATCATTTGGTAAAAAAAGAGCAGCGAAGCCGGTTAAAAAAGTTGTAGCTCCAGTTAAAAAGAAAGCGGCAGCGAAGAAGAAAGCCTAGTTAGCTAATGTGCGATGTGTAATGCAGGATTAACGGCAGCCCGATAAAACTACGTACGCCGGGCTTCCTGCAACCTGCCTGGTTAAGGTGCCAGTCTTTGTATTTTCCAGCTGCCATCCACTGTTTTTATATATTGGATGCGATCGTGGAGGCGACTGGGACGCCCCTGCCAAAATTCTAAAACTGATGGTTTTACCAGGTAACCGCCCCAGTGGGCGGGCCTGCTGATAAACGAACCGGCAAATTGGGTCGTGTACTTCTCGATATTTTTTTCGATCACCTCCCTGGATTCAATGACGGTACTTTGCGGCGAAGCCCAGGCTCCAGTTTTACTCCCTTCGGGCCTCGAGTTAAAATAAGCATCACTTTCAGCAGCTGTTACTTTTTCCACAGTACCCGATATTTTAACCTGCCTTTCCATATCTTTCCAATAAAACAACAGGCAGGCATTAGGATTTTCTTCAAGTTCTTTAGCTTTTTGGCTGTTGTAATTTGTAAAAAAAACAAAACCTTCTTCCGAAACCGATTTCAATAGTACGGTCCGGGCATCCGGTATTCCTGCTTTTGAAGCAGTGGCCAGCGTCATTGCATTAATTTCATCCATCCCACTGCTTACTTCATCTTTCCACCAGGAATTGAATTGTTCGATCGGATCGCTGTCGACATCGTCTTCGGATAATGTTTGTTTTTGATAGTCTTTTCTGAGGTCGGCAATATTTTTACTCATGCTGATATTTTTACTTTGTAAATTTCGGCTAATTACTTCATTAAAAAAAGCATTCGCCGATCAGCGAATGCTCTTGTTTATGCTTTTTAAAATACGTCGTTTATCTAAACATACTGCCCGCTGTCATGCCCATGGCAGCATATAATATAGCACCCAGGATGGCAACCAATACAAAATACAATACGATCATGATCACATACACCACCAGCATATATACCACCTTTTTATCTTCGGGTGTTTTTTTAAGTGGCCCAATCCCCAGGTACATTAAATAAATACCGTAGGCCCAGGCGGCCAGGCTAATCAGCCATCCAACAACCGGCACAAACGACAACAAGGCACCTATATAGCTTGCTGTGCCCGAATAAGCAACCAGTTGAGCCGATTTTCCCATATCCTTTTCCGACGCAAAACTCGGCGCCAGCATATCAACGAGAATTACGGTAATATAGTAAGCCACCACAGAGGCCACCAGCGCAATTACGGCTCCTACTATAAAAAATTTGAGTCCCCATGAAAAAGTACCGGCAAATAATAACCCTTTTAAAAGGGTTCCGGCAGCGCCGATAACAGATAAAGGAAGCACGTAGCTCATCAGGAGCGACTGCGCTGTTGCAGTTTCTCCGTTTATTACTTCCCATTCAGTTTTGGGTGTAATTAAAATGTTTTTTACTCTTTCAATAATGTTCATATGCAATAAGTTTTAGAGGAGTAAAATATAAAATAGGTAGCAGCAAAACAAGTGTTTATGACATTTATTTTCCGAATATGGCTGCTATAGCTTAAACTCACCCAGGTATTTTTGTGATTCAAGCACCGAAATTCTGTTTTTCAGATCGTCGCGTTCAATCAGGCTGATCTCTAACCGGCTTTCCAACTCACCGATTCTACCGGCAACCTGCTCCAGGTTATAATTGCGTTCAAGCAAGGCAGTTAACTGGGAGCGGGCATCTTTAAACTGACTTTGCAAGTACGCATAATCCTGTATCAGCTCATTGTACTGTTTATTCAACATCGCCATTTCGGTTAGCTCCTGGTGTAATTCAACCTCCCTTACTTCTGCTCCTTCAACGGCCATTTGCTTTTCGCCCAGGCGGTTTTGCATACTTTCAATTTCACCCAATTGGCCATCCAGCTTACTTCTTAACGCTGTAGTATCATTCAGTTCGGCTATCAATATCTCAATTTCCTGCTCCCGGGCAGCTAAAACAGCATTGGCGTCGTCCAATTGTACCTGCAGACTCTCGTTTGCCGAAATCAGTTTTTTGATCTGTGCTTCTGTTAACATGGTAATACCAGCTGGTTTTTTGTACTAATAGTTCAAATTATCATTTTTAAGGGCCTAAAACAAGAAAACAGCGGGTTTTTTGTACCTTTTGAGCAATAATTTCAATTTAGGCAACGTATTGTTGTTTCAGGGAATCTTAATCTTCAAAAACCCCCATGTAAAACTAGCTATAATTGACGGAAGACGAACTCATACGAGGATGTTTGCAGGAGGATGCCACCTGTCAGAGGGAGGTATTTAACCGATATGCCGGCCGTATGCTGGGTGTTTGTAACCGTTATGCCCGAAACAAGGCAGATGCGGAGGATATTTTACAGGATGCTTTTATTAAAGTTTTTGGTAAGATCTACCAATTTAAAAGCGAGGGTTCGTTTGAGGGATGGATCAGGCGAATTGTAGTTAATACGGCATTGAAAAAATATGCCCTGCGGCGGTACGAAAAAGAACTGGTTGGCTACGAGGTTAAAGACAAGGATGAAATGGTATTAGAACCATCTGCCTACGGTCATTTAACAGAAAAAGATCTTTTGAATTTGATAAATACTTTACCCGACGGTTACCGGCTTATTTTCAATCTATACGTTATTGAAGGATATCAGCATGATGAGATTGCTGATATGCTGGGCATTCAATCGGGTACCAGTCGCAGTCAGCTGGTAAAAGCCAGGAATATGCTGCAGAAACAAATTTTACAATTACAAAAAGTTGCGGTATGAACAGGAACCGGCAGTTTGACGACCATATTAAAGAGCAGTTCAACAATTACTCACCAGATGTACACCCACGCATCTGGGAGCATATTATTGCTCAAAAAGACAAAAAAAGGCCCGCAGGATTTTGGGTTTCGATGTTCAACAGCAAAAATAAATTACTGGTACTGGGTTTAATCATTGCATTGAGCAGCGGGGGCGCCTGGGTATTTTATAAAAAACAATCGCCCGGCACCGCATCACAAAAAATACCGGAAAATAAGTTAGTCAGTGAACCCGGCGATCCAAATAACGGCAGCGCCATAGCCGGTTCCGGAACAACCATTACCGGCAGTGTGGCTGAACGGGACGTAAATAATATAACAGTCAGTAATGCTTCCACTCTTTCTTCAACTGGCAACTTTAAAGTGAGGATCTTTACACCTTCCCTGTCAAACGAACAGGATGAGCAAGATGCAACCACCGATAGTTACAGAAATAAAAGACCGGTTACCGGCCTGGGCAAAGTTTTAGTAGATATTACGTCGCCCGATGCCGCAGCTGATAATTACGAAGGACAGGGAACACTGCTGGGCAGACTGCAGTATACGGCCGAACAATATACGGCCGGGCGGAAAACAAAATCGAAGGAAAAAGTTCATTTTAACCCGATCGTTTACCTGCCCGACTGCCCGATCGAAAAAAATATATCAGGCAATAAAAAATATTGGGAAATTTATGGCGGCCCTGATTATGCATTCCGGAGTTTACAGGATACAGGCAACTCGGCCTACCTCCAAAAAAGAAAAGAAAGTACCAGTTTTAAATCAGGCTTCAGTGCCGGTATCCGGTACACCCGGGTATTCAAAAACTCAATGAGTGTACGGGCCGGTGTGAATTACAGCCAGATCAACGAAAAATTTACACTTAACCAGGGCAATATTGTTCAGGTAACTTATATCATTAACGGCAACGGCGATACCATTGGCAGTTACTCAACAACCGGAACCCGGCAGCAAACAACCACGAACCGCTATAAGAGTATTGATATTCCCGTTGTTGTTGGATACGAACTGGGTAACGGTAAACTGCACGCCAATATCAATGCAGGTGCCATTGTAAATATTTACAGCTGGCAAAAGGGTAACGTATTGGATACTGCCGGAAACGCAGTGAGCATCACAACGGGTAAAGGCACATCGCCCTATCAATTTAAAACCAACGCCGGCGTGGGTTTTATTGGCGCTGTTTCGGTGTATTATAAAGTGACCGACCGGCTGCATATTATGGCCGAACCCTATTTCAGGTTTAACATAACACCATTAAATAAAGAAAGCGTAACGCTGAAACAAAAATACCAAACCGCCGGATTAAGGCTGGGAGTAAGACTTGATCTTAAATAGAGGCAGCAAAAATTAAAACCAAAGAATCTGATTCAGGAAAGGATCAGTAAAACGAATTGAAATGAAAATAAAAGCGCACCTATTAATAGTATTCTTAAGTATTTTGATATTGCCGGCCTGTCAAAAGGACATTGATGTTTTTATACCGGATGCGGGGTTGGTAAATGGACCCGACAGTACCTGGCATACAACCATCACCGCCAGCATGCCTGTGTTTGAATTAAAAAGCAGTTTATTGGAATCTGCCTATACAGATAGCATTATGGTTAACGCAAATACAGCTACGCTGTTAACGCCATCCGGACTATTGGTTACATTTCCGCCGAACTGCTGCGCCACGTCTGTAGGACAAACGGTTACCGGTAAAGTTGATGTAGACATAAAACTGGTAAACCGGAAAGGAAACATGATCAGACAAAATAAACCCAGCACAACTTATGACAGCCTGCTTGTAACCGCTGCCCATATATACATCAAACTAAAAAAAGACGGCCAACAGTTGCAGTTAAGGCCCAATGTAAAAATAAATATCCGCTATGCGGTTCCTGCAGTAAACACGCAAATGCATTTTTTTGCAGGCACCGAAAGCAGTACCGGTATTTTTAACTGGTTGCCTAATCCGGATACCGCGAATAACAAGATCTTTTTTAGCACACAATCATATGAGATTTCCACAAATCAGCTGGGTTGGATCAGTACTGCTTACAAATACGATTTAAATAGTACACCGGCTGTTCAAATAAGTGCCGATATTCCCTATTATTTTACAAATGCCAATACGATTGCATTTACGGTGTTCAACGATCTTCGTTCGGTAGCTGCCATGCATGGCGATTTCAATATGCGGAAATTTGTTAGCGGAAAACTGCCTGTGGGTAAAAATATCACCGTTGTTGTTATTTCGAAACTGAATAACGACTACTATTTAGGATATCAACCTGCCACCACTAATACACAAACAACAAGTGTGATACAGCAGGTGCCGGTTACACCGATAAAAAGATCTTTGTCCGAAATATTATCTTATCTGAGTTCCCTATAATGCCGACATTAAAAAAGGGCTGCAGTTTATTGCAGCCCTTTTACTTTTAAAAATTTTTCAGCTAACCAAAGTCCCCACTTTTTCTCCGGTAACCACTTTTAATAAATTGCCTTCGGTGTTCATATCAAACACCACAATGGGTAGATTATTTTCCATACATAGTGTAAAAGCCGTCATATCCATAACTTTCAGGTTTTTCTGAATACAGTCGGCAAAGGAAATGGTTTCGTACCGGGTAGCAGCCGGATCTTTTTCCGGATCAGCAGAATAGATACCATTTACCCTGGTTCCTTTTAAAATAACATCGGCTTTTATTTCTATGGCCCGGAGGGAACCGGCTGTATCGGTTGTAAAATAGGGATTACCGGTGCCGGCGCCAAAGATCACCACCCTGCCTTTTTCCAAATGCCGCATGGCCCTTCTGCGGATATAAGGTTCGGCTATCTGTTCCATTTTTATCGCACTTTGCAGACGGGTATAAATGCCTGCTTTTTCCATGCCGCTTTGCAGGGCCATCCCATTAATAACGGTCGCCAACATACCCATATAATCGCCCTGTGCCCGTTCAATACCACTCTCTGCTTCATTCATACCGCGGTAAATATTGCCGCCTCCAATTACAATGGCAACCTGAACGCCCAGTTCCAGCACAGATTTGATGTCTTGCGCATAGCGGGCAATGACCTCACTATCGAGTCCAAAATTTTTGTCGCCCATTAATGATTCACCGGAAAGTTTAAGCAGTATTCGTTTGTACTTAGGTAACATTGGCTTCGTTTATTTTTTGCGAAGATAAGATATCGCTGATTTGATTACAATATTATTAGCCGTTGACTGTTTTAAACCGCCAGCGTTGGCCTCTAATGCCAACCGAATACCGGTGCTTTACCGTGCCCATGAAATTCGCCAAACGAATGTTTCCTTTAGGTGGCCGCAGCGCCGGTATTGCTTTACAAAATTTATTCCCCGGTAACAGTAAATGCTTATTAGCAAGGTTTAACTGCCTTGATCGAGTATAACATCGGCATTTTTTCATCCATGCCTTTTATACGCCACATCAAATCTTCACCTTGTTCCAGGTTTTTAAAACAATTATATGGCGAGTACGGAAACTCGTTGAATTGTACGATTTGTAAATGCTGTTTCAGCAAGGCGCCAATGATCTCAGAAAAAGGGTGGTTCCAGCCATGTTCGATTGATTTTATCGGAGCCGATCTATCCGAATAGGTTCCCGAAACTTCTTCAGTTATTACGTCGGTATTAAAATAATGGTATTTGATCTGTTCAAAATTTTCATCCATCATCCACAAAGTGGGATGAAAATCGACGATATAAAATGTACCGCCGGGTTTTAGAAAATGGGCAACAATTTCGGCCCAGGCATCCAGATCGGGGAGCCAGCCGATGGTGCCGTAGGAAGTAAAAACAATGTCGAACCCGGCCTCCCTAAATCCCTCCAGAGGAGGGACTTCTGAAACTTCTTTCAGATCGTATACATTGGCACAGATAAATTCGGCATTCAGTTTCAGTCCGGCATTAATCTCCCGGGCGAGTTTTATGGCTTCATCGCTTAAATCAACACCTACGCAGTTTGCGCCTGCTCTCTCCCAACTCATGGTATCTAAGCCGAAATGGCATTGCAGGTGCAGCAGGGATTTCCCTTTTACGTCGCCGAGTTCATCCAGTTCAATTTTATTGAGTGAAGATTTACCCTTTTTGAAAGATTCCAGGTTGTAAAAAGCAGAATCCTTGTGTACAGCTGTACGTTTATTCCAGGATTCTTTATTCTGTTCAAAATAAGATTGATACTGTTTCATATTTAAAAATACCCTTTGAACGGTATATAAACAAACCCTTTTCAAAGTTACTTTTGCTTTGTAATTAGTAATTCTTCATTTTAAAAAATAAATCATGACAAATGTTTCAAAATGGATGAGTTGGGAAGGCGGTATCGACCTGGTGGCCGTTACTTCTCCCGACATTCAGATGCCAAACCTGATTGTGCACCTGGGCCGTATGGTAAATACGCCTGTGGGCAATGCCCCAAGCGGCATGATACTTTGGCAACCCGACCCCAACGCCATGCCGGCAGTAATGGGTTTTGTAAGCACCAATGCAGAAGTGGGCCGGTATTTTGGTCCTAATATTTTTGCAGGCACCCCTTTTGAACAGGCACCTGTATTAAATGCAACTATCGACATTGACATTACAGCCGATAAAGCAGTAAGCAAATGTGTTGTGGGTGACTTTATTTTTGAAGTAGAAATGAGTGGTTTCAGCGACCCCTATCTTATCAGCCGTGAACCTGCTGCTATGCCGCCTTTTCACCAGCAGGGTGTAGAGATTCATGCAAAAGATGTTGTTCTGAAAATTAATGGCGAAGTGATAAACATGATCATTCCACCTGTTGGTATCACCGGCGGACCTGCAAGTGTTGTTTCTCCAAATGGAGTATATGCCAGGTAAGGGTATTCGTTTCTACTGCCTATATGTAAACAAAATAAATAATGAAAAAAGCGATTTTTGCTATTGGCTTTCTGTTTCACTGCAGCACAGGGTTTAGCCAGTTAACTGCAGAACAGGCAGGAATAAAGAAAACATTTTTCAACTTCCTTGCATTCTATAAAAAAAATGAACGCAGTTTCAATGCTTTTAAATTGTTTAAAGGAAAAGGGAAAGACAATGCGCCACCCTTTAACATTCAATGGAAAGAAGTAGATAAATATTTTACCTACCTGCGCAGCCATGTACCTTATGTAGGGGAAGCTTATATTAATGCCGAAAAGGAACATTTTAAATTTTCGGATAGTTGTTTTAAAGCCGATCCGCAGGATGAAATACCGGCAGGTTTTGATTACGATCGCTGGGCCGGCGGACAGGAATCCATTCAATACACTTACAAATGGTACACGTCGGCAAAGAATAAATACGTGATTAGTATTACAGGCAATACAGCTATTTTAAAGATTGGTTCAGAGCTGCCCGATGGAAGTAATAATGAGAAGAACCGCAGCTGGAGTTTTGTTCCCTTTGTAAAAGACCAGGGTAAATGGAAAATGGCAGATAATGTGTATCCGATGAATGATGGCAATTGACATAATTTTTTGAATAAAAAAGGCTGCCTCTTAAAACAGGCAGCCTTTTTATTACGAAGCATATTGTAAAATAAAAAAAGGGAATCAAACGACTCCCTTTATATAATCAGATTGAACCGTTTTATCCTAAAGCCACCCGCTTAAAATCAGTAACATTTAAATCAGCATCGATACTCTTTAAGTAATCGCCAACCGATTTGCTGTTGTCTTTTACAAAAGCCTGGGCCATCAGGGTATTGTCTTTAAAGAATTTATTCATTTTACCATCAGCAATTTTTTCAGCCATTTCAGCCGGTTTTCCTTCGGCCTTGATCATTTCAATGGCGATGGCTTTTTCCCTGTCTTTGGTTTCCTGCGAAAGCATGGTTTCATCAACCGCCAACGGATTCATGGCTGCAATTTGCATGGCCACGTCTTTTCCGGCGTCGGCTGCTTCTTTGGTCATACTCACCAACACACCCATGCGGTAAGCACCATGTATATACGAAGCCACATAAGGCGCATCAACTCTTTCAAATTTCGAAATGGCGATCTTTTCGCCGATAGCAGCCAGCTTATCATTAATTAACTGCTCAACAGTAGAGCCATTAATGCTGATTGTATTTAATTCTTCGGTTGTTTTTACATCATTGGCAATGGCCGCATCTGCAATGGATTGGGCAAAAGCCACAAAATCGGCATTCTTGCTAACGAAATCAGTTTCGCAGCTGATGCAAAGCACGATACCGCTTTTATGATCGGCTGTTGTTTGTGCAATGATTACCCCTTCTTTGGCTTCACGGTCGCTGCGTTTTGCGGCAACTTTTTGTCCTTGTTTACGTAACCAGTCGATGGCTGCTTCAAAATCGCCATTGCTTTCTGTTAATGCTTTACGGCAATCCAGCATTCCTGCTCCTGTTGCCTGACGTAATTTGTTGATATCTGCTGCTGTTATTGTAGCACTCATAATAATTGATAATTTGATAATTAATAATTGATAATTCCTCAGGGCGCCGAACGTCATCAATACGTTAGCCTGCTTCCGGGATTATCATTTAAGAAGCAAAGAAATTATCTTGCTCCACCACCACCACCACCTGCCGGCCTTCTGCCACCCTGTCCCGGACCTGCAACCCTGCGCTTGGGTTGAGAAGCTACGCCCCTGCCGCCGCCACGCTTATTTCTGTCGTCGCTGCCATCAGCCTTTGATTCAAAACGTGCTGCTTTTGCTTCTGCACTTTCTTCTGTATCCTGACTTTCATCTTCATCTTTATTTGCCTGGCGCTCCTGCAAACCTTCTGCAATGGCCGCAGTTAAATAATTGATGATGATGGAAATTGATTTGGTTGCATCGTCGTTAGATGGGATCGCAAAATCGATCTTATTTGGATCACAGTTGGTATCTACCATACCAAAAGTGCTGATACCCAGCTTTCTTGATTCGGCCAACGCGATATGCTCGTGCCCGATATCCACCATTAAAATGGCAGCGGGTACACGGCTGATCTGCGCAATACCACCCAACACCTTGTCCATCTTCTCCATATCACGGGTAAGGGTTAAACGCTCTTTCTTGGTTAAGCTTTCAGCACTTCCGTCGGCCAGCATTTTTTCGATGCTCTGCATTTTCTTCACGCTCTTACGAACGGTGTTGAAATTGGTTAACATACCACCCAACCAACGCTCGGTTACGTAGGGCATGTTTACCCGCTTGGCGCAATCGCTAACGATCTCCTTTGCCTGCTTCTTTGTTGCCACAAACATGATCTTTTTACCGCTGCGGGCAATGGCTTTAAGCGCCGCTGCCGACTCCTGTAAACCTTCTACGGTTTTGTTCAGGTCGATAATGTGAATGCCTTTCTTTTCAGCAAAGATGTAAGGCAACATCTTAGGGTTCCACTTTTTCTTTAAATGGCCAAAGTGAACACCGGCTTCTAAAAAGTTGCTGTTGTAAGGAAGTATTTTCCATTGTTTATTGTTTGAGCCGTTAGCTTTTAGCATGTAGCCATTAGCGACGGCAGTTTTAATTATTAAGTTTATGCTTTCAGCTAACAGCTCAGGGCTAATAGCTAACCGCTTTTTTTAACGTTTGCTGAACTGGAAGCTTCTTCTGGCTTTCTTACGTCCCGGTTTCTTACGCTCCACAGCACGCGGATCACGCTTTAATAAACCTGCCGCTTTTAAAGCCGGACGATAATCGGCACTTAATTCAATCAAGGCACGGGCAATACCCAGCTTGGTTGCTTCTGCCTGTCCTTTAACGCCTCCGCCGGTAGCATTAACTACTACGTCGAATTTGTCGGTACTTTCTACGGTCTTTAAAGGTGCCTCTACCTGGTTTTGTAAATAAACCAGGGGGAAGTAGGTTTTGTAGTCTTTACCGTTAACGGTGATCTTTCCGTCTCCTTTAGAAAGGAAAATACGGGTAACCGCTTCTTTTCTACGGCCGACTGCGTTTGTTTGCTTTTCCATTTATTTTTTAGCTTTTAGCTTTTGGCTATCAGCTATTAGCTACAAGCTAATGGCTAACAGCTAACCGCTGTTTTTAGAATTTAAGTTCTTTTGGTTGCTGTGCACCGTGTGGATGCTCGCTACCCTGGTACACAAATAATTTTTTGTACATCTGCCGGCCTAAGCGATTTTTAGGCAACATCCCTTTAATGGCTCTTTCGATCAATACTTCAGGACGACGCTTTAATAAGTTCTTGGCTGGCTCTTCCTTACGGCCACCGGGGTAACCACTAAAAGTGTCATATACCTTGTCTTCCATTTTATTACCGGTAAGTTTTACCTTTTCGCAATTGGTAACAATAATGTAATCGCCGCAATCAACGTGTGGCGTGTAGTATGCTTTATTCTTTCCGCGAAGAATTGCCGCAATACGGGCACACATACGACCAACGGTTTGATTAGTACCATCCACAACATACCAGTTGTGTGTAACGGTAGCCTCGTTCGCATGTTTTGTAGTGAAATGTAATTTGCTCATTTTAATTTTTTGAGCTGTTAGCTTTTAGCGGTTAGCCATTAGAAAACAGCGGTTTTTAAATAAAGAACTTACGCCATCCCGTAAAATTCTCCGGCTCACGGCTATCAGCTAATGGCTAACGGCTGTTTTTCGGACGGCGAAGGTAACTGCAAATACTACATTCAACCAAAGAAAAAGCAAAGTATTTTTATTTGACCTTTTGTAACTACTTGATTTTCAGTAATAATTTTGACCAATAATATTAATACACTTGCATTAATACGAAAAAACGGCCCTTTTTGGGGGCCGCCGGGTACAAAATCTTACTATCTTATTCCTTTATAAACTGTTTCCGGTAGGTTTCGTTGCCATTTGTTATATGTACATAATATATACCTGCTCCATAATGAGAAATATTTATGGGAATGGCAGTACTGCCTAGTTGCAGGTCAATATCTTTTTGGTATACCCTGCGCCCCATCATATCTGTAATTGTTAGCATGGCCGCACCCGAAAGTCCGCTGCCGGTTTGCACCTGCAATATATCTTTTACCGGGTTGGGGTACACGAGCAACTGAATATCTGTTTTATCGAGCTGAATCGCCAATACGGGGCTGGTGCCGGATCCTCCATCGATATCAACTGATTGCAGCCGGTAAAAAACCGTTTTATACATTTTCACCGAAGCAGGTAAATCATCGTTAAATGAATAGAATAGCGGAATATTTGAATTGCCATTGGCATTTACCCTGGCCGCATTAGTAAAGTTTAGCCCATCGGTACTGCGCTGTATATTATAATGACTGCTGTTTTGCTCGTATTGCGTTTCCCAGTTGAGGGTAATATTATTGTTCCTATTCACACCGGTAAACGAAGTGAGTTTTACCGGCAGCGCGGTGCTTGCCAGGATCAGGATCTCCAGGTCGGTAAGTGCCCTGTTGTAAATTCTGAATTCATCAATCTTACCATTATGCCCATTATACTGTGGCGGTGAAAACCCATTGAAGAACATAGAACCAAAGCGGGCCGGGAAATTATAAACCGGAGCCATTGCCCCGGCAGAACCAGTTGCATTTAATACACCATTTATATAAATCTTTATTGCTGTACCTGCTCTTACACAGCAAAAATGTTTCCATACGTTTAGCTGTAATGCCCCATTGTTTGTTAATACACTGGCATTTTTAAAATTGAAAATAAGCTGCTGGAAGCCATTAGCATTCCACATAAACACTCCGGGGCCGCCATAGTTCAGGTTATTATCATAAATACCGCCGGGATGCGGCTGGCTGCTTGTAAGCACCGAAAAATCAATACTGAAATCCTGGTTGGTGCCAAAGCTAAGGTTGGCATTAACCGGATGGGTTGCAAACTGCACAACCGGGCTACCCGGATTTGCATAAGCCATGGCTGTATTGGCAACACTTTTATTATTGGTAGTGGCAGTTGAGCCGGAATTGGTGCCGTTAATAAAATTAGGACCTGCATCAACATAGTTGCCATCCATACGCCAGTAAGCCATCAGGCCGGCGGTTGGTTGTGCAGTTACGGTAACCGACAGGCATACCCATGCCAATAAAGAAAATACAATTCTTTTCATGATTAAAATTTTAAACGTTGAATGGGGTGATTACAACAGCTTTTACTGTTTGTTGGCTTTTCAGGAATTGTAATAATTGGTGGCTTCTGTACGGTTACGTACTTCTATCTTTCTATAAATGCTTTTACAATGTTTTTTAATGGTGTTAATGTTAACGTTCTCCATGTTCGCCATTTCCTTATACATCAATCCCTGGACAGCAAGGTCAGGATGGTCAGTTCTTTTCGCGTCAGCGTCTTACCTTTCTGTTTAGTCATTTTACAGGTTAAAATTATGCCGAACAGGGATCACAAACAATGGCACTTTTGTGCACCCTGGTTGCTGATACAAATATATACCTAACGGTAACTGTTAGTCATGGTGATTCAACCGAAAATGTGTGGGGTGAATTAACGGTATGATGTGATTGGTATGTTTTAGGTTCGTTGCTTACGGTTGAGGGAAGCTGATCTTATTTTAACGCAGCGGGCTCTTTGCTGAATATACTGTAGTTTATGCCCAAAACAGAAAACACGCCACTCCCCGAAACAAAGGGTGAATCAAAGTCTTTTCCAATACACAGGTTTACGCTGATATCTTTGGTGAGGATATAAGAACCCTGAACCGCCAGCCGGTAGGTAAAATTCTTATCTACCCGGGTATGAATATTAACAGCATTTGGAATTGAACCGGGAAGATTTTAGACATGCATGAACAGGGTGCCAGCTTAATCATTTTTGTTGGTAGATGCAAGTATTAACAACGTTTTCTTATAATTCAATTTGGCTAATAATATTTTTATCCTTTATCAATACTAAATATATATATTTGAGTAATATCAACTAATTACATGCTATCTAAAGAAGCTATTTACACAATTGTTGAAGACCTGATAACCCGCTTTGATAAGCAGCATGCTTCGTACAAAAAAGCCGGATACAACGAAACCAACAAATACTAATTGATGACATTGCGCAATTGCCGACAACCATGCTGCAACTGCAGCAACAAAAACAGGTTACCAGCCTGCCAGAGTAGGTTCAGTATTTAGAGCAGCGCATTACCTATACCGATGAGGCTATTAATAAAAAGGTTTATGAGTTGTATGGGTTGAGTGCAGGGGATATAAAGATTGTGGAAAGTGGGTGAAAAAACGGTAAATAAAGAGTGAAAATGCCCTAATATTCAAAACCCGTAATATTATTTTTACTAAAAATTTACAATGAAATATTTACTTATTGCCTGCATTTCCATTTTTTATGCAGCTGGCGCTGTTTCTCAAACAAAATTTTCCTTTAAAACCGATGGCAAAGCGACAGTAAGCTCTGCCAAGGGCAGGCCTGTCGGGTTTGCGAAAGAAGTGAACAAACCTCCCGTTTCTAATTTTACACTTAGTGATTTACAAAAAAAAGAACTCAAAAAAGAAATTGCCACAAAGTTTGAAAAATCAATTGATAACCTGGAAGATGAAAAACTTAACCTGGCTTCTGCCTACGATGCCATCTGGGGCAAAGGTGAAATCGCCAAAATCATAGCCGAATATAGGGCTTTTCTAAGTTACTTAAATGATACTACAGGGCCGGCTTCAAGCCATGACAATACTGTTTCATACGCCTATCTTCCTAAGCCCAGCGTATTTGAAGCAAGGGTTTTTAATGCACCTGTATATACCGAAAAGGAAGATAGTAGCGGTAAAAAATACAATGCCCGTCAGTTAATTTTTACCAACCCATACCACCGTTTTATTCTGGAATACCTGCAGGAAACAATGAACGAAACCGGCAGTAAAATAAATGAAGAGAAGATGTCACTTGAATACAAAAAGGCCTGGCGGGAAGTAGAAGAAAAATACAATGCTGCTGTAAATGAGATTACCAAAATTAAAGATACGCTTGGTAAATGTGTCGTTCCCATCTGTGGAGAAGATTACCGAAATGTAGCTAACGAGCTTGATGCATTCCTAAAGCAAAAAACCAACCGTATTATAAAGCTTTTGCAAAAACCCTTTTATAAAAAATGGCTCTGGTATAATGATGGTTTTTTGGTTATGAACCCTCTTGGTGTAACAACCTCTGATAAGCGATATCCTGCTTCAGAAAAAATAACGCTACAGCCCGCCTCTGAAAAAGAGTTGGTACCTGCCGGCCCTGTTGAAGATAAAATGATTGACACCCTTTTATCAACTATGAAATTAAAAAACGAAGTACTTACTGCAAAAAAAAATGATGCAGACAGATATTATTATGATGCAGACTCCGCATATAGATGCCTCAATAAAAGTAATTTGCCTGTTGCCAAAGACGACCGAAAAGGACTCTCTATCGTAGTTTATAATGTTTCAGCTAAAGATAAATTAAGTATCAATTTTATATTAAATGAAAGTTCGGGTTTAGGCAAAATTTCCCAGGAAATTATAAATGCAGGGACATCAGGTTCACTCAGTACCATACTAGGCAGTTCAGCAGATTGGGTTGCTTCCTGGAAAAAAGTAAGTTCGGAAATAAACGGAGTACCTAAAAAACCTTTTGCAGCAACACCAAATATTGGGGCTGATGATGTTAAAATAGCACTCTATGGGATAAATATATCGGCAAATAAGCTTAAAAGCAAAAATCTTACGTATTCCACCTTTAAGTTCAACCAACAGCAGTCTGAATTTACTGACAACGAAAAAAATACCAAGTCTGTAGATACTGATTCAGATTTTTGGAACGAGTTTTTGAAAAGTACTAATGGAGATCTATTTGCAACAATAAATAAAAGAAACTATGCAGCCACAAAAAAATCTGATGTAGATAAGATTGTATTTGTAAACGCATACTTAATTAAAGAAGATAGTAAAGTTTGCAACACCTGTATTGGTTTAACAGAACAGTGTATTATAGATTCTTTTTTGATAAGAGATAAATGCTATGCCTTAACTTATGAAAATCAAAATGCTTTTAATAGTGGTGTTGAATCATTATTGGAAAGGTTTAAGTGTTTTACAGTTTTAATTGATAGCTGTCGCAATAAATTCAAAAATTTATTAGTTGAAATTTCAGACAACTATCTCCCCCAGCTTAAGGCTTATGCAGGTATTTTACAAAGATCCTTACCACCGGTATTTACAAGAAAAAATGAAAAGTTAAGCAGCGATACGGCTGAATTTCGGACTGAAATTTTTGAAAAAAGTAAAGCCGAGCTTCCGAAAGACGCAAAAGATATTACTTACCAGGTTATCAGCAGTATTCCCGGCAAAGCGATTGATGGTAAATCTGTTTCTAACAATGTGGTTATTGAGCATTCATACCGTTACGCAAAAAGAACACGGATTGATTTCAGCGCAGGACTTGCCTGTTCACTTGGGGACTATTATATAAAATCCAACGAAAGCGGAACTCCAGCCGTTTCAGAAGGAGATAAGTTCAGGCCAATAGCCGGAATGCATGTTTACCCCTTTTCTGGAGGAATACTAAGGGTGGATGACAGAATAAAACCTCAACTAAGCAGACTGTCAATTTTTGTTGGTGTGGGCCTTACTAAGACACTTGAAAATTTTTATCCGGGTATTAGCTATGATATTATACCGGGAATCAGAATACTAGGTGGTTACCACATCTTTAAAGATACCCGGTATACAATTGTTAACAATCAAGTAGTTGATCAAGCATCATCATACAAGGGTTCGGGTATTTTTGTGTCGTTAAATTTAGAGCCCAGAGCTTTTGGGTCAATTATAGGAGGACTATTAAAATTATAAATATGAAACAGAAAATAATAACCTTGGCCGGCTGGCTTATGCTATTAATGCTTTTTGGCTGTGCAAAATACAAAAGCACCCAAAGCGATGTAAATGATAGTTTATATATTTTTGGGAGATTGTTCATACAGGATAGTATTAACGACAATGGTACCACAAGGCCCCTGCTAAAAGAAACCCCCATAACCATTAGTTACAAAAGCAGTCCGGACAAAATTCTATATAGTGCTAAAGCCGGTGCAGATGGATATTTTAGTTTTTTAAACCTTACAAAAGGAGCAGAATATATCATCTCTGCAGAAACAGAAACAGGTAGTGATGATTTTAAAGCTCCTTTTTCTGTAAAAACAGATATTGTACTAAATGACACAAAAAATGACTTAGCTCCTGTTTTATTATTTGACGATACTAAAAAGAATGGTATGTTATTCACTATCAGGGATAATGCTTCGCAGGGAATTATCAGCGGATGTAATGCATGTTTTTTTTCGAGTAAACGATTGTGGTTAACAGATACTTGTGCCAACAGTTTATTTACTGTTGTTAGTAATAATAATGGCCTTGTATTAAAAACAAACATACTGCCTGGCAAATATTACCTGCTTTTTCAGAAACAGGCGGGTTCTCTTTTACTTTCGGCCCGGGATTCCGTAATTGTAAATCAAACAGGAATAATCAGAAAAGACATACAATTGTTCTGAGTTGCTAACCAGAATTTAGGATAAACTCTTTTTCTTAAACCTTAAACCTTTCAACAATGCCAAAACTAAAAACCAACGCAGAAAGAATCATTACCTTGGGTATTCAACCCCCAGTAACTTCACCTGCAAAATGTACAAGCACCTATGACGAGTATAAAGATCAACGGGTGGAGCAATCAGATCTTGCAGCTGAAAATATTGAAGAATTAACAGACCGATTCAAAACTAAAATCTCGGCTCCCATTAAAGCCATAAACCCCAATATGGAAATGGGTGAATATTTTGTAATTCCTGTTTCAGAATTAAGGGAGATGCTGGACGCTTCGGGAGACAATCCGGAGTTCATACATATCTGTAATGCTATAAGGGAAGCACCTAATTCCGAGGGTGTAGCAAAAACTTTTCCTGTAGTCTTTTTAGTGCCAGTTAAACAAACTGTAATTAATGGAGATAATGTTTATAGTGTATGTAAAAACACGAACAGTGTTTACATTGAAGCATACCCTTGCCCCCCGTCAACAAACTGTCCGCATACCGGGCGCCTTACCGAAGGGCTCTTTAAATCAAATATTGTACTTAATGATTTTAACGCTCTAAAATAATAAATGCACTGGTTCAATTATATAAACACAGGTTTACTGATAGCAATATGGACTGTTATTTTTTTTGACTTGAAAAAATACAGCAGTGGCAGAGTGTTTTGGCTGTTTTTTTTAGCTGTGTATTCTCTGACAGAATTTATCAGCTTGCCACTTGAGATAAAAGGGATAAATAATCTTTGGCTGTATAATATCAGTAAACCTGTTCAATTTTTTTGCCTTATTGTGTATTTTACACGGCAGCTCATATATGAAAAAAGAAAACGACTGGTAATCCAGCTACTGTCAGTTTTATTGTGTTTTATTTTTTTCTATACTTCAAAACTTTCAAACTATAATTCGTTGTCCGATATTATCTTCAGCTGTATTATTCTTATATTTTGCGCAGCCGGCTTATATAAAATAATAAAAAAGGATGAGTATATTCCTTTGGGTTTATCAGAATTTTGGGTTTACGCCAGTCTATTTGTTTTTTTTGGAATTAATCTTTGTATCAGTGGAGCATTAAATTTTTTACTGGAAAAACATTTTGATCTTGCAAGAAAACTATTTTATATCTTGGTAATAAATAGTATTGTATTTTATTTTCTCACCATATTCACACTATATTCAATCCGGAAAAACTATTTAATAAAGCAAAATGGGAGATGAAATATTCTATATTGTCATTATTGCAAGCCTGATGTTCTTTTTGCTTTCCTTTTTTACTGTTTATTTAGCAATCTTTAACAATAAGCGGAAATCGCTTTTTAAACAACAGCTCCTCCAAACCCAAATAGAAATCCAGGAACAAACCCTGAAAACCATTAGCGAAGAAATACATGATAACGTGGGGCAGGTGCTTAGTCTGGCAAAACTCAATTTAGGTACCATCGAAACTTCTGAAAAAAATCGTACTAAACTTGCCGATACTAAAAACCTGGTAAGCAAAGCCATCAACGATCTGCGTACCCTTAGCCGCAGCCTGCATGGAGAAAGAATTGGAGACATTGGCCTGGAGGAAGCCATCACCAATGAACTTAAGATTTTACAAAACACCGGTCAGTTTGACACTGAACTGATAATTACCGGGCAGGGTTATAAACTGGATCCTCAAACGGAAATGGTACTCTTTCGTATCGTGCAGGAAGCCTCACACAATGCAGTGAAACACGCCCATTCCCCTATTCTAAAATTGACAATGGATTATAAGCCCAACATTTTTACACTAACCATCAGCGATAATGGTATTGGCTTTGAACCGGAAAAACTGCTCAATACACAATCCGGCATCGGTTTAAAAAGTATGAAAAGCAGGGCTGCGCTTATCGGTGGAATTTTTTCAATCCATTCATCGAAAAATAACGGAACTTCCATCTCAATCGAACTTCCAACCTTAAACATTAAACCTTAAACTTTTTAAACTTTAAACCCTTCCCCATGGCAAATATTGTTTTAGTTGATGACCACAGCTTGCTCCGAAACGGCCTCGCCGAATTGGTTAAAAGCCAGGGGCATATTGTATTATTGAAGCAGATAACGGAAAAGATTTTATTGAAAAACTTAATAAACAAGACCTCCCCACATCGTCCTCATGGATATCAACATGCCCGACATGGACGGCTTCGAAACCACGCAATGGCTTAAAGTGAACCACCCGGAGGTGCATGTACTGGCCCTCAGCATGTACGATAATGAAACCTCCATCATCCGCATGCTCAAATGCGGCGCCAAGGGCTATATTTTAAAAGACAGTGAACCGGCCGAACTGCGAACCGCCATTGATGCTATTATAAACAAGGGCTTTTATTACAGCGACCTCGTGAGCGGCAAACTCATGCACGCCATCAATAAACTGGACGATGGTGGTGACGGCCTTAAAAACCTGGTACCGCTCAACGACCGGGAAACCGATTTTTTAAAATACGCCTGCAGCGAACTTACCTATAAGGAAATTGCCGATAAAATGTTTGTGAGCCCCCGCACCATCGACGGTTACCGCGACGCGCTTTTTGAAAAACTGCAGGTTAAAACCAGGGTGGGCCTGGTGATGTATGCGATTAAGAACGGGGTTGTTAATATTTAGCCCAAAAAAGATGTCATCTTTTTGAAGTCTCCTTCTTATAATGCTTCTTATAAAAATCCATGAAAAATTTGACAGTTAACAAATAGGTGAGCAGCAGCGAAAAAGACGTTTGTACCGAAAAGATCAACTCCGATAACACGGCCAACAACAGGCAGATACCAAAAAAGGAAACATAGCTGTTCACAAATACCTGCATCAGCAGATCCACCAGCGGATACTTCCGAATATCCGGCGCCTTAACTTTACCAAAAAACAGGAGCCAACTCACCCCGGCCAGCGCCGCAACCATAAACAGGGCCCACCACCAACTCACAGAGCCCCGGTTTCGGATCGAAAGGTAGCTGTTGAGTATAATGAGCGGACCCGGTATATTGCCCACCGGACTGTAGTGCACATCCGTATCGAAATTACCCACTACAATAAATTTATGCTCGAGAAACTTGTGGTAAAATGAATCTGTTTGCGACAACAGCAGCAGCTCGCCCAGGTTATAATACGGATAGGATTTCGTTTCAAAAATATCCCCGGAGCGGATATAGTACCGCGGATAAATGGATCTGAAATCGAGAAAAGACCTGGGGTATTGCTTCCTGTCGATCTGCTCCAGCATGACCACCGGCGTGGTTTTCAGACTATCCCGGTAAACCAGTTTGAACTTCGAAAAACCGCCCGTGATCGTCACATAATCCGACAGCGCCATGTTTACCGGTATAACCGGTTTTTGAATGCTGTCGTTGATGATATGATAGGGAAATAAATATCTGGTGCAACGGGATGCCTGCGCCAACAGCGCCGTATCGTCATCATCCGGAAATTCCAAAAAGATATCGCACAATAAAAAATGATGCCGGTTGCCATGATCGGCCAGCAGGCCTACAAACTGTGCCAGCCTGGCTCGGTCGGTTATCACCGTTTCACCAAATTCGTAGGGATCGCTCACCAGTTTGATATCGCGGGACACATTTACAAAAACAAAATCATGATCGTATCGCGGCGACCGCTCTAAAAACCGGTGCCTCACCTGGTCAACTTTCTTCATAAATGTTTCGTCAACCCCCGATGAGTAGGAACTGTTGCCCACCATCCATAATAACATGAACAGAAAGATGCCGTGTATAACTGCAACAAGTACCCGATCCCTTTTTTTTAAAGCCTTCACGACTGAAATTGATTTATTGAACTGAACTACCGCTGACTATTTTTTGATAAACACAAACTCACCACCTTCGTCTCCCACATTTTTTATGGCAGCATACTGCGGCAGGTTGTCGGTGTTGTTGATGATGGCCTTGTAAAAGCCATCGAATAATTCTTTGGCGCTCACATACTTTTGCGTATTCTCTTTTAAAGATTTTTTCAGGTAATGCATCAGCAGGCTGTTGTCGGGCACGGGCTCCAGGTTGCCACTGGCCATGATCTTCCGGCTCGGCATCTTATACTGTTGCTGTATATATTTATTGGCGTCTGAATCCAGGCTGCGGGTGAAAGCGCCGCTAAAACAGGCGTCGGCGATCAGCAGAATATGCCTGGCCGTACTGCGTTTCAACGCCCGGTTAATATCATCCTGCGAAATATAACTGGCCGTTTGCCCTTTTTTTGCCGATACCGGTATCCAATAACCGTCTACATTATCAAACCTGTCTTTTTCGGCAATGCCATGGCCTGCATAAAAGATCAGCAGGTTATCGTTTTCGGTAAGTGAATTACAGCGCTGAATGATGGATTCCATAATGTCTTCGCGGCCCATATTGTACAGGGTATCAATATCGGTAGCTGAGAAACTGTACTGATTCTCCAATATGCTTTTCAATTCGGTTGCATCCTTCACCGGGTTTTTCAGATCGGGAATGGCCTCATCCACATATTCATTCTCGGCAATGAGTATCGCATAATATTTTGGGCTGGCTTCGGCAACCAGTGATATTTCGGGTTCCGAAATACTTCTATTCGGCGCGGCGGCACCGGTTAAGGTAAACTTTTCACTGGCTTCGTTACCCTGCATATCCGTTGCCGTTACCAGTAGTTCATTGTTGCCTTCCTTCAGTGGCAGCTCGGTAATGAACAACCCATCTTTTTCGGCATCGGCAACCGGCACGCCATTGATTTTTATGGCCGAAATACCCGAAATATCTTTGGCTCTTCCAATGATCTGCGTTTTGCCATTGTCCGATTCAATATCGATTGCTTTGGAAGGTATTGGATGCAGGATCTCGATCGTTGGGGGCGTCTTATCAACCTTGATCTGCTCCGTGATCTTTTTTTCTACTTCCACGATGCGAAGTTTTACATCGGGCTGACTGGCATTGATGGCCAGCAGCTGGTCGTACATCAAGGGCATCGGTAAGCTGGTTCTTTTTTCCAGGATATACCCCGTTAACTCGCTGATAGCAGATAAGCTGCCGTTAAAACCAGATTCGTCTTTTCCGTCCAGGAACCTGAACAGACTTTCTGCCTCCTGCAGGTTTTTTAATGCACGCTCATAATCTTTATTGGCAGCGCCGTTTGTAACGGCTTCGATATATTTTCGATAGTAGGCGTAATTGGGTTCGGTATCAATATCTGTTTTGATACCCAGATTGGTATAGGTATTATAATATTCAGCAGCTTCGGTAAACTGGTGAAGCCGGGCAAGTGATTCAATGATATTGTAATAGCTGTAGCCGTAATTCGGGTTCAACGAGATCGCTTTTTTATTGGCTTCAACCGACTCGGCATATTTTCCCATTTTATAGTAAAGGGCTGCCTTATTGTAGTACGGACTGTAATTATTGGGATCGAGTGCGATGGCATTATCACAGTCGGCCAGGGCACCTTCGTAATCCTTTAAAATACGCCTGATCACCGACCTGGTTACAAACGCCTTTTCGTAACCCGGGTCTATTTCTAAAACCTTATCACAATCTGCCGTGGCATCGGCATAATCCTTCTGATCGAGTTTAACAGATACCCGGCCCATGTATCCGTTTATATTTCGCGAATCAATTTCTATCACTTTGTTATAATCCGCAGTGGCACCTAAAAGATCTTTCTGGCTGCGTTTGATGGCCGCACGGCCAATCCATCCGTTTAAAAACCTGGGATCAATTTCGATCGTTTTTGTATAATCGGCTTTCGCACCATCAATATCTTTCAGCAACAGTTTCGTGTTGGCCCGGTTATAATAGCCGTTTACCTTTTGAGGTTCCAACGCGATCAGCTTATCAAAATCCACTAACGCTTCTTCATATTTACTCACTTGCAACAGTAAAATGGCCCTGTTGAACCTCGCATTTGAATAATTGGGATCCAACTCAATTACCTTGCCATAATCGGCCAACGCTCCGGCGTTGTCGTTTTGTTCGGCATTCAAAACAGCCCTGCTGAAGTAAGCGTTTGGATAAAGAGGGTCCAGTTCAATGGTTTTGCTATAATCTGCTTTAGCCTCCGTAAAATTCTTCTGACTATAATTTATATTTCCCCGCTGATAATACGCTGTTTTATTGGCGGAATCTTTGGCAATGACCACATTATAGTCGGTTTTCGCCTCATCCATTTTTTGTTGGTTATACCGGGCATTGCCCCTGCTCAGGTAGGCTTTAAAATATTCGGGATTTATTTCGATGGCCTTGCTGTAATCTGCAATGGCTCCGTCATAATTTTTAAGCCTGTTCTTTACATTACCGCGGTTATAATAGGCAAATATATTGTTGGCATCCAGCTCCACTGCCTTATCGTAATCTGCCAACGCACCTTCATAATCTTTATTGCTGTATTTGGAATTGCCCATTTCGATGAGGTCGCCGGCAGTTTGTGCTGAAACCGAAATCAGGAAAGAAAATAAAAAGACAGTAGCAACAATTTTTTTCATATTCGGTTCTTTTGCATTTTTGGTTCATAACCAGCCGGTGAACAGGTATGATCGCGATTTCCAAAAAACAACAGTTCTGATCTGGAAAATATAAATATTCGACAAATAATGGCAGTGGCACCGCTCCGTTATCAAAGCCTGTTATACATATCGATCAGCTTTTGTTCATCCGGCTTGCCATACATTTGATAGATCTGTGTATAGATCTCCTTTAAAATTTCATTGTCGGGGGCGCCGCTCATAGCCTGCCTGATTCCCCGCATAATGTCAATGCATTCTTCTTTACTCATGAACGCTACTTCAATGGCAACGATCAACCTGGTTTTTTTATCCGTTGTATAATTTTCGAGATAGCCCAGGTTGAGTTCGCCGGCACTTCGGCTATATAATGTATTATTAAAAACCAGGTCCTCCCGGGTGATCAATAAGGTTTTATCACGCACCAGCAGTTTATGATTAACCGGTTTAGCGGCGACCAGCTGAAGAAAGAAAAAGTTCACTTTATTATCAACATTGGTATACGTGCGGCCAGGCAGTTTTACCCGAAGGGTGTCGATCACCAGAAATTTATTATTGATGGCCGGGTCGGTTTTGAAATAGGCTTCCAATGATACCGGCGCCTCGTCAATAGCCCTGGAACTCAGCCTGACGTTCTTTGCGTGCAACTCCAGAAAATCTTTAACCAGTATCACAAATTTGTTATCGGCAGTTGCTTTGGCATTTTGCGATGATACTACAAACCTGCCCTTGGCAGGATGCAGCAGGATCAATACACTTTCCTTAGAGCCCAGGTTCACTTTATCAGCCAGTAAAAGTTTTGTGCCGGGTTTAATGGCCGATCCGTCGGCTTTAAATGCAGTTCCCTTTACCACGGTAACAAAATAGGTATCCTGCGCAAAACAGCTTGCCAGCAAAAATAAAAGTACGGTTGTTAAAAAATATTTTTTCATTACACACCTGCGGGTTTAGCTTTTAAAAATAAAAAAAATAGCGCACAATAAAATAAAAAGCGGTAAGCGTTGTCGAAAAGAAATCAGCCGTTTCAGTTACCAAAAACTTTTTTTCCTCCGCTATAGGTTGCCAATACCTTGGCTTTCAATATATCTGCAGCCGGGCAATTCATCAGATCGGTATCCAGCATAATAAAATCAGCAAACTTGCCTTTCTCCAGGCTCCCTTTTTGGGTTTCTTCAAAACTGGCTTTGGCCGCCCAGATGGTCATACCCCTGAGGGTTTGTTCTCTTGTTAATGCATTTTCCATCTGGTATCCACCCGCCGGAAACCCTTTGGCATCCTGCCTTACAGCCGCTGCAAAAAAAGTTTTTAACGGACTGATGTCTTCTACCGGAAAATCAGTTCCCAGCGGGATCCAGTTGTTTTCTTTTAATAATTGCTGATAGGCATAAGCGCCTTTAACCCTTACCGGACCCAACCTGTCGCCGGCCCAGTACATATCGCTGGTGGCATGAGTAGGTTGCACTGAGGGTATGATACTATAATCGCCAAAAAAGTGAAAATCTTTTTCGTTAATCACCTGCGCATGCTCCACACGCCAGCGCAGGTCATTTGTTTCTTTCAGGTATTTGGCATAGATGGTAAGTATGGTTCTGTTGCCACTGTCGCCGATGGCATGGGTACACATTTGCCAGCCTTTTTGGTAAATCATACCCGCAACCGAATCAAAATGCTCGGGCTTGCTCAACAGAAAGCCCGACCAGTCCGGTTTATCACTATACGGTTGCAGTAAACTGGCTCCTCTTGAACCTAGCGCCCCATCAGCATATACTTTAAATGAACTTACATTCAGGTAATCGGTTTTTATTTTCCCTCTTTTAAAAGCGTAATCATAATTTTTCTGAACATCGCTTAGCATCACATTTATTCTCATTTTTAATTCGCCCGACCGCTGCATGGCTTCTATCAGCTCAACACCTTCAAAATCCAGTCCGCAATCATGCAAAGAAGTAAGGCCCACCGCAAAACAATTCGTTTGCGCCAGCAGCAGCGATGCCTTCACCTGTTCTGTTTTTGCGTCCGGAATTTTCACCGACACCAGGTCCACCGCATTGTCAACCAGTAAGCCGGTCAGTTTCCCGTCTTTCACTTCCACATCTCCACCGGTTAGTTTAACTCCGGCTTTTAGGCCAGCCAGTTCAAGGGCTTTTTGATTAGCCATGGCAGCGTGTCCATCGATGCGGCTGATCAGAACCGGCCTGTCGGGAAATAGTTCATTCAACCTGCTATTGCTTGGAAAGTCCTTAGCTGCCCAATCATTTTGATCCCAACCCCGGCCGGTTAACCAGGCACCATCGGGCAGGGTTTTGGCAAATTCCACACAGCGGTTGAGTACGGCTTCCCAGCTTTCTGTTTCAACAAGATTTACCCGTTGTAAACTCGATCCATAGCCCATAAAATGTGCATGGGCATCGTTAAACCCCGGAAAAACAGTTTTACCACCGGCATCCGTTATTGAATCTGATTGGTATTGTTTTAATATCTCCTCATTTTTTCCGATGGCAATAATTTTACCGTCTTTTACAGCCATCGCTTCGGCCATCGAAAAATTATCGTCAACGGTGTAGATCTTTGCATGGTGGATGATGAGGTCGGCTTTTTGGCTGGTGTTACACGAAGAAAAATGAAGAAGCAGCTTATTATGCACAGAGAATAACTTGGTAACCACTTTTTTAGCAGCATGGTAATAGATTTAGGTTTCAAAAATAAGATAAATGCGATGAAGGGATAAGATATTATCGGCGAAAATCCGTTCAATCCCCGGAAATGGTGTTCCATCTTTCAAACGTATCTTTACAGCATGCAATTCCACAAGATCATCAATGCCAAAATAAAAAATGAATCGGACCGGCCGATGATGAAAAAGGATCTGTTCCCGGTATCCGGGCGCCTGCAGAAATACCTGCAGACATACGGCCGGGATATCAAATTGCCTGTTGCTTACAAAGACCTGCTAAACTACAGGCATACCACGGCGTTAAGAAACAAAAAAGGAAAACTAACACACTGGGAAACGGCCATCTACGACCTCAAGGAAATGGAGTTCTTAAAAGAGGGATTGATAAAAACCTATGCGGCCTTAAAAACCGAGGGAAATCTCAGATACACCAAACACCTGGATGTGGAACGAATTGATTTTTGCGAATTTGGCAACAGTGTGCCTTTCCGCGTTCGCATTATCAACCGCATCAACGACAACTACGATCATTACTATATTAAGGCCGAAGATGCTTCCCGTATTTACGGGCTTGAGCTGGAAGACCTGTTAAGTCCGAACCGTATCCGGTTCCTTTCGCACAAAGGCACTTTGATAGAGGAGCATATTGCGGGTATCCCCGGAGATGTTTTTTTGGAAGATTATTTGCAACTGCCCGAAACAAACAAGATCCGTATTGCCAAAGAGTTTGTGAAATTTAACGAACGTTGTTTTGCCCGCCTGCTTGGCGACATGCGGAGCTATAATTTTGTGGTTGACATTACGCCCGATATTGAAGACTACCAATACCGCCTGCGGGCCATTGATTTTGATCAACAGAGTTATGAGGGCCGTAAAAACCTGTACCTGCCGCAGTTTTACCGGGAGAACAATGAATATGTTGAGTTGGTTTTAAAAACCCTCAGTCCCGAAGTGATTGAACAGTACCAGATGGAAGAACAAACGGCCATGGCCTACCGCGCCATCGCAGGCCGGCGTCAATTGATGGAATTACTCAGCATCATGATAAAAGATGAGTTATCTGAATACTACAAAATTAAAATGCTTCGGGAAGAATTGAATGCGCATTTTGATACCAACTATTTTTCCAAATGCAGTACCATGGGTACTATTGTAAAGCGGCAGTTAAAACTGGTTTTACAAAAACACCTGCAACAGATTGTGCCCGGTTAAGAAATCATTCCCGCAAAGGCGCAACGGCCGCAAATCTTTGATAATCTGTATACAGTTTATTTTTCGTTCCTGGTGCCCGTGCGAATGGCGGGCCGGGCAGATTTTTGTGGGATTAACATTTGTAACCGCTTCATTAAATCATTATTTTTAACCTTTATTGTGTTATTTATTTTATGTACAACAGCGAACAAACTAAAGCATTACAAAAAAAGACCGAAGCGTGGTTGGTAGCAGCCAATGCCGGGAATATGTCCGAAATAGTAGAAGACAATATTGAAGACCTCCGCTATTGCCTGCGTTTTCACGAATACCGGTACTATGTACAAAACGATCCGCTGATCAGCGATTTTGAATACGACACCCTGTATACATTGCTCGAACAGTTTGAAAAAGAAAATCCTGGTGCCGTCACGCCCGACTCGCCTACACAACGGGTGGGTAAGGGTTTGATCAAAGATTTTCCAAAAACGCAGCACCTGGTGCCGATGTTATCGCTCGAGAATTCGTACAACGCCGACGACCTGCTTGATTTTGACCGCAAAGCCAGGGAACTCTCGGGCCTGTCTGCAATTGAATATTGTGTTGAACCCAAATTCGACGGTGCCAGCATTTCCTTACTTTATGAGAATGACCTGTTTGTTCGCGGGGTAACCCGGGGTGATGGCGAAGTAGGCGATGAAATTACGATGAATATCAAACAGATCAGGTCGGTACCGCTGTCTGCAACATTCAGCGAATACGGTATTGAACAGATCGAGATACGGGGTGAAGTGCTGATGAATAAGAAAAACTTTAAAGCTTACAATGATACCCTCATGGAAGAAGGTATTCCGCCACTGGCCAATCCCCGCAATGCTGCTGCCGGATCGTTACGGATAAAAGATACGGCCGAGGTTAGCCGCAGGAACCTGGAAGCGTTTTTATACCATGTAAGCTTTTTATCAACCGGCAACAGGCAATCTTTCAATACAGAAACCAAAGAGGATAAGCCGGTATCAGACAAAAATACAGTTCCTTCAACGCATTCGGGGATGCTGGAGATGCTTTGGCGCCTTGGATTCAGGAGCCCTAAAAATGAAATGAAAGTTTTTACAGGCATTGACCAGGTGATCAGTCATGTACACGATTTCGAAAAGGAAAGAGATAACCTGGGTTACGAAATTGACGGGATGGTGATCAAAGTGAACGATTTGCACCTGCAGGATGAATTGGGTATGACCTCGCACCATCCCCGTTGGGCGATTGCCTTTAAGTTCAAAGCCCGGCAGGCCACCAGTAAACTGCTGGGTGTGGAATACCAGGTAGGCCGAACCGGTGCCGTAACCCCCGTGGCGAAAATAGAACCAGTGCCCGTTGGTGGCGTAACGGTAAGCAGTATTTCCATTCACAACGAAGACTATATTAAAGAGAAGGACCTGTGGATCGGTGATACCATTTTAATTGAACGAAGCGGTGATGTAATTCCGCAGATCGTAAAATCTTTCCCCGAATTGAGAAAAAGCGACGCAGCCGGGATCGTGTTCCCTAAAACATGCCCTGCCTGCAACAGCCTTTTGTACAAACCCGTGGGTGAAGCCGTATGGCGATGTATTAATTTGAATTGCCCTGCCCAAATAGTTGAAGGCATCATACATTTTGTGAGTAAAGATGCCATGGATATCCGGAGTTTTGGTGAAGCCAATGTGCGAAAATTTTATGAATCGGGTTTCCTGAGATCGATTCCTGATGTATACACTACCAAACTGCAACAGGCTATCGAAGATTCTAAAAAACAGCCATTAAACCGTATCCTATACGCCCTGGGTATACGCTATGTGGGGGAAACCACGGCCAAAACGCTGGCCAATGCCGTTGACCATCTTTTACAACTGGCCGAATTTTCGGAGGAAGAACTTATGGCTCTGGATGATGTGGGTGTTAAAGTGGCCAAAACCGTGTATGGCTTTTTTCGCCGGCCCGATAACCTGCACCTGATTCAGGAGCTTGACAAGCTGGGCGTTCGGCTAACAAACGAAAAAAAGAACCTGGTTAACGAAGGTAACCTGAACGGACAAAGCTTTTTATTCACCGGCACGCTTACCCGGCTAAAAAGAACAGAGGCAGAGGAAATGGTGGAAAAGAACGGAGGTAAACTGCTTGGCGCTGTCAGCAGTAAATTAAACTACCTGGTTGCCGGCGAAAAAGCCGGCAGCAAACTCGAAAAAGCGAAGAAAATTCCGAACATAAAAATAATTTCTGAAGAAGAATTCTTAAAAATGCTTTCTTTTAGTAAATAATTATATTACATTTGAATACCACCTCTCCTTCCATTTGCATTCAGGCAAGTTCACTTGTTTGTTTAATTAATTAAATCAATCTATCATGATCAAAAAAAACCCAGGCGAAGTATGGAAGCAAATTCTTTTCAAGGGAAATAAACAGCTTCGAAAAAAGTATGCTATCTCATCACATGGCCGTGCAGCCAGTTATACAACGGATGTATCGAAAGATGGCAAATTATTAAATGGTTCCTTAACCTCGGGATATCGAACACTCAATTTACACGTTGAGGATAGTAATGGTACCATTTATTTCCACCGGGAGGTGGCCAAACATTTTTGCAAAAAGCCATCACCCAAACATAAATATGTAATTCATACAAATCACAAAAAGAAAGACAACCATTTTAAAAATTTGAAATGGGCCACGCTCGAAACCGTAAGTTCGCATCAGCAAAACAGCCCTGAAAAAATTGCCTATAAAAAACGGCAGGCAAACAGAACGGTTGGGTTGAAACTCAATGCCACACAGGTTAAAACAATAAAAGACATGATCAATAATCCAAAAAGAAAATTAACCTATAAACAACTGGCCGCTAAATACAAAGTAAGTGAAATGACTTTGTATCGGATCAAAAGCGGTGAAAACTGGGGACGTATCAAGTAATAGAGAAAATGAACGCTCAAAAAAGGAATTTGCAGGTTAGCAGATTCCTTTTTCTATTTTAATTACATTCGTTTTTAAAAATATCTACAGATATGATTCAAACAACAACTTTTGCATTTCTGAAACAATTAAAGAATAACAACAACAAAGCCTGGTTTGAGGCCCATCGAAAACAATATGAAGACGCTAAAACCAACTTATATCAACTGGTTGAAGAACTTATAAAAGCCATCGGAAAATTTGATGCGCCCATTGGTCAGCTTGCTGTAAAAGATTGTGTGTTCCGGATTAACAGGGATATACGGTTCAGCAAAGACAAGACGCCTTATAAATCGAATATGGCCTGTTATTTTAATGCGGCCGGCAAAAATGGCCGGGGTGGGGGTTATTACCTGCATCTTGAACCCGGTAAAACCATGGCAGGTGGCGGTATCTGGATGCCGGAAGCTCCGGTATTGGCTGGCATACGGCAGGAAATAGACTATAACTGGAAAAACTGGAAAAAAACAATTGAAAACAAAAACTTCAGAGAAACATTTACCGAAGGCGTTAATAGCAGTGATACACTTACCAGGCCCCCAAAGGGTTACGACGAAAATAATCGGGCTATAGCATTTCTTAAAATGAAAAGCTTCGTTGTTACCCGGCCTTACACAGATGCCGAAGCTCAAAACAAAACCTTTGTAACAGAAGTTGCCAAAACGTTTAAAACGATGAAGCCGTTCATTGATTTTCTGAACACGGCACTACATTGAAAAAAGACGGCCAGAGATAAAAATCTCCGGCCTTGCTTACCTCTGAAACCACAAGAAAAAATTTATAATAAGTTTATAGATAGTTTATTTTGACCTATCAATTAAATGCAGAAATATCCCTTAACGATATCCCAAACAGGATTTTTAATAATATTGGAGAAATTAGATAATCAAGCAGGGTGTAAAATTACAATTTTTTAATATTTTCATAATTTATTTTCCGAATTCCCTGCCCATCCGATTCTTTTCTACCGTTTTGTTCGCTAAATCAAAGGTAGTACTGCTTTTCCGCTTATTTGCCGGTTGCCCTGATAGTAAAATGTTAATTTTCCACTTCGGTCAATTAAACCAGGTAAGCCAGCCGGTATTAAACGGCAAAATCACCAAAAAAACGGTTCAAAAACTAATAAGTGTTAGTTTTGTAAAAAAAGGAATGGCAAAAATAAAGCCGGGTAAAAATGCCAGTAAAAGGGATCTGATTACACAAAAGGCGGCGGCCTTGTTTAAGAAAAAAGGATATTCCTCCACTTCCATGCGTGAATTGGCCGAAACCGTTGGCGTGGAAGCGCCAAGCCTGTATAATCATATTGGAAGCAAAAGTGAATTATTGCAAACCATTTGTTTTAAAGTAGCCAATGCCTTTACCGGTTACCTGGAATCTGCAGAAGCCGCTAACGGAAGTTCTGTAACAAAACTGGAACATACCATACGGTTTCACATACATATGATGTTGCAAAACTTTAATGAAGTGTATGTAGCAAATCACGAATGGAAGCATTTGAAAGAGCCCTATCTCAGCAACTTTTTAATTCAACGCAGGAGTTATGAAAAAAGACTGATCGGCCTGGTAGAAAACGGAATCGCTGCCAAAGCATTCAAGAACGTGAACCCGTTTGTTTCGGTATTGACGATCTTATCGGCTGTGCGTGGACTTGAATTTTGGCAACAACCCAAAAAAAATATCAGCAACCGGGTGTTGGAAGACGATATGGTAAACCACTTACTAAAAGGAATCATTAAATAAATTATATGGCCGTTCATTTTCATACGCTTACAGTAAAAGACATAAAAGCCGAAACCGATGATTGTGTTTCGATAAGTTTCGACATCCCGGAGGATCTGAAAGCGGGATTTCTATTTGAACCCGGACAAAATATCACCATCAAAAAAGTAATTGATGGCGAAGAGATACGCCGGTCTTATTCCATTTGCTCTGCCCCTTTCGAGAATGAATTTAGGGTAGCCATAAAAAAAGTGGATGGTGGCCGGTTCTCCGGCTTCGCCAATAGCCATTTAAAACCCGGTGATGAACTCGAGGTATTGCCGCCTACGGGTAAATTCAACAGTATTTTAAACCCGGGGAATGAAAAACAATATGTGGCGTTTGCAGCAGGAAGTGGCATTACACCCGTTATTTCTATTATTAAAACAACTTTGCAAACGGAGCCACTGAGCCGCTTTACCCTGGTGTTTGGCAACCGTGGCCGAAGCTCTATCATATTTTTTGAAGAACTCGAGGGTTTAAAAAACAAATACCTGAACCGTTTCAATTTTATTAATATCCTCAGCCGCGAAAAAACAGAGGCCCCGATAAATTTCGGGAGGATCGATTTGGAAAAGTTAAGCGCTTTGCGTTCATTGGTTGATTATCAAAACACTGATGAATTTTTTATTTGCGGACCCGAAGAAATGATCTTTTGCGTAAAGGATTTTCTGGAACAACAGCCCGTTGATGAAAAGAAAATTCACTTCGAATTGTTTACTACACCGGGAAGGAAAAACGAATCAGCGATCAGCAACAGGCCATTGGTAAAAGGCAACAAAGAACCGCAAAGTAAAATTACCGTTAAACTGGATGGCCGGAGTTTTGATTTTGATCTGGGATTCAACAGCGAGAATATTTTAGACGCAGCCCTAAAACAGGGTGCCGATCTGCCATTTGCCTGTAAAGGTGGTGTGTGCTGCACCTGCAAAGCAAAACTGCTTGAAGGTGAAGTAGAGATGGATGTAAACTGGGGATTGGAGCACGAGGAGATTGAGCAGGGATTTATTTTAACCTGTCAATCGCACCCGGTAACGGAAAAAGTAGTGGTTGATTTTGATATTAAATAAACCCCGTACTGCAGCTAAAAGTTTATCCTCGTGCCGGGCAGGATAATAGCCGTATAATTTCTTGCTGATGTTATTTCGTTACGCCGGCCATGGCCACGTTCGGCTTTTATCCTGATTGTTTGTCCGTTTGCCGCTGTTATCGTGTTGATATCTACATCAGTTTGTATCTTGCCCAATTTAATAACTCCCCTTGCAACGGCCCCTTTTTCGACGATGGTAACGCCGCCATAAATCACCGCCCTGTTCAAAGAAAAAGTAACCGGAATATCCTGCCGTTCGGGCGCATTGCTGAGATCATTCTGCAGGTACAGGTCTATTTCAACTTTAGAACTGACCACGATATCTTTTTTTACCACCGGTTTTTCTTTTTCTTCCGGCTCGGGCGCAACAACCACCGGTATTACCTTCTCCTCTTTTTTGTTCTTCTCTTTTTCCGGCTCCTTTTTATTCTCCGGAGATGGAACTACCTCTTTGTTCTCAGCCGGCTGTACCGGAACAACGGGTTGTATTTGTACGCCCCCACCATTATTGTTACCGGCCATTTCAGTATCTTGTTCGTTACCGCCGCCGTTGTTTGCTTCGGGTTGGTCCGGTGTACCACTGTTCTTTACCAATACCACCACAAATAAAAACAGAAACAATAAAGCCACGATCAGGTAACGCACTTTATATTGATTAAAACTTGCTTTTAGTTTATCGAAAAAAGTGGCAGTACCGGACCAAACTTCGGCCCTCGTTTGTAAACCGGCATTATTATCATCCAGCATTCTTGTTGATGGAATGGTGGATTGCCCATAGGCTGCGCCCACCGGGTTCAACGTTACTAAACTAATATTCCTATAATTGGGAAAGGCAGTTTGAAGTGCCTGTTGAAAGGCCCTGGCGTTGGCAAACCGATTGGCCGGATTTTTATCCAGCGCCTTCATGATAATATCACTCAACGATCTGGGAATAGCAGCATTAAATTTAACCGGATGGGTGATCTTCTGTTTCAGAATAGCCTGCATCAGGGTAAAGTCAGTATCTGCTTCAAATGGCAATTTACCAGAAAGCAATTCGTACATCGTTACACCGGCTGCATAAATATCTGATGCTGCTGAAGCGTCCTTGCCCTGTATCAATTCGGGTGCCATAAATTCAACCGTACCTACAATCTTATTTACCTGCGTCATCTTTTGTTCGCCGGCAACTTTGGCTATCCCAAAATCCATCAGCTTAACGGTGCCATCGGCCGTAAGCATGATATTGGCGGGCTTAATATCGCGGTGATAAATATTTTTTTGATGAGCGTGCTGTAATCCTTCCAACACCTGTGTAAAAACCGGTACAATAAATTCCGGAGACAAGGTTCTGTGTTTCTTCATCAGGTCATCCAGGCTATCTCCCTGCACATATTCCATCACCATATAATGATTGTTCTCCTGCTCGATAAAATTATAGATCACCGCAATATTGGGGTGCAGCAACTGAGCCAGCACCCTGGCTTCTTTTTTAAATCTTTCTAAAAACTGTGATTCCATGATAAGTTGCGGGTGCAGCATCTTCAGGGCTACATCCCGGCCCAGCATAGTGTCTGTTGCTTTATATACATTCCCCATTCCTCCTTTTCCAAGATGAGCTGTTATTTCGTAAGAATGTATTTTTTGTCCAATCATAATCAATTGTTGTTAAATATCCGAAGGCAAATCTGCATCTCTCGTCATTTTAGGCAAATCTACATCTCTTGTTAATTTTAATTCGGTTTCAACCGCAGCTCCGGTTTTTTCGGCCAGTACCACGGTTATATTATCGTGCCCTCCCCTGGCTTTTGCCTGCTGTACCATCAGGTTTGCAGCATTCTTCAATTCATTGTCCAAAAGAATTTTATTTAGTTCTGCATCCTTTAAATAATCGTACAGGCCATCAGAACAAAGTAAGAGCCGGTCATTATTTTCGAACTTAAATTTACTTATACCGGTATCAATTCTTAATTCGGGTTTTGTACCCATGGCGTTGGTAAGAATATTACGCTTGGGATGCGTAGCGGCTTCTTCTGCCGTTATTTCACCGCTGTTTACCAATTGCTGCACGTAGGTATGATCTTCTGTTATCTGCAAAATGGAATCTGCCTTTTGTATATATGCCCTGCTGTCGCCTACATGTGCATAATATATCGCCTGACCAATTACCACCAGAACAGTGCAGGTTGTGCCCATACCCTGATATGCTTTTTGCGACGACGCTTTTTCAAAAATAGTTTTATTGGCAAGTGTTAATACTTTTTCAAGATTTTTTTCAACACTTCCGTTTTTCGCATTGAAATATTCCCGGCTAATAATTTCTGTAGCCATCTTACTGGCAACCTCCCCTGCCTGGTGCCCGCCCATTCCATCGGCAACAATCAGCATATATCCTTTTTCACGAATAATGTTTTCATCAGCAACTTTAAAGAAAAGGCCCATATCTTCATTATTGGTTCTTATATTACCAAGGTCAGAAACAACTATCGCCTTTACCTGATCTGTTTCTGAATCATCACCCTTAAGTTCCGCAACAGGTGGGTTTTTTTTTCTTCCAAACAGGTTATTTATCCAACCCATATTATTCATTTATTTTGTCAAGATTATATTCGTATGATTTCCGACCAATGGTGATGGATACATCCACATCCTTTGGTTCATACCCTTTGGCTTCCAGCCTGAATTTAAAATTTTCTCCTTCTTTTCCGGTTATTTTATAGGGCAGTTTTCCCGTGTTTCCATCCTGAAAAACAATATAGGCATTGGCGGCATTAGATACGTTGATTGTGAGTGTACGGGTTAACCCCGCACGCTGTTCAACTGTAGTCCCGTTTTCATTAACCTCCGGTTGCTCCGGCAGGGGCGTATCCGTATTTTTAGGAATAACAATCATGATAAAAATCAGCAGTACCAGTACGGCCGCAATTGCTAATATTTTTTTATTTACCCTTAGCGGCCCTAACGGCATTTTGTTATGCAGGCTGCGGAAGGGTTTCAATACCGGTTCCTGCCCTAATATTAATGACTCAACTGCAGCAGCAGAAAAACGGTTGGCCGGATTAACCTGCAGGCATTTATCAATAACCCGGCTTAGTTTATCTGAAACTACCGGCACCAGGATATTGGGTTTTGTAAAGTCGCCTTTTTCAATTTTTGCCCTCATCGTTACCGCATTGTTGGCATCAAATGGCATATATCCCGTTACTAATTCATAGGTTAGTACACCCAGACTCCATACATCAGATTTCTTTTCTACCTGTTGCCTGAATTGTTCTGGTGCCATGTACTCGGTAGTACCAACCATATATCCCTGTTGGGTGAGTTTGGGTGTGTATTTGTTTTTTGATATACCAAAGTCAAGCATGGTAACTATACCATCGGGCTGTATTTTAAAATTCTGTGGTTTAATATCACGGTGTAAAATATCCTTACTATGCAAATAAGACAATGCTGCGGCTATTTGTTTTATTATACTCTCGGTCTCCTCGTTTGAAAGTTTCCCTCTTTTATGCAGATAAACGTCCAGCGGGTCGCCTTCCACATACTCCATGATAATACAGGCGGTGTCGCCAGTAACCAGGTACTCATATAAACGTGCAATATTTGGATGTGTAATTGAAGACTGGATATAAGCCTCGTTTCTGAACCGGTCGCCCATATCTTTCTGGTGAAGGATTTTTACTGCGGCTGTTCTGTTCAATGCGGCATTATAAGCCTTATACACATCACCCATACCGCCTGACCCAATTCTTGCGATCAGGCGGTATCCCCCTATCTCTTGATATTTGAAGTTTGCAGATTCCATTTCCAAAACATGGTTTAATGGCTTAGCAATAATCCGGTTTATCTCTTTTCCCGAATTATTCACTGGCCTTTCGTACACTCATAAGTTGCAAACCATATTTAATAGGTACAGCAAAAGTTATTTTCGTTTGCCCATCATTGGCTGAGGCATAAAAGATGCCTATTACATTCCCTTTATCATCAAACACAGGTCCACCACTGTTACCTCCTCCGGTAGCATTAACAGTAAGCTGGTAAGAGTCCCCAAATCCGCTCTGGCTAATGACCAGATCCTTCATAGAGCTGGCCGGAACAATACGACCAATAGTTCCGGGTGTAACGGTTGGCGTTGGCACTGTGGTTTCGTTCCATTCCTGGTTAAAGGGGTCTTTAGAACTACGCACGGTTCTCTGCTGCGGTGCAATGCCGGGGTAGCCCATTACCGTTACGGTTTGGCCAGCCTGCACTTTGCCATAATCGTCCTTCATAGTCACTTTCTTTAAAGAAGTGGGAATATTAACTTTTATCAGGGCCACATCGTGTTCATCCGAAGGTTGTTCCAAACGGGCCTCTCTGCGCTGAGCCGATCCCGAGAAAACAACTTTCATGTAAGTATTTTCTCCTTTAATTGTTCCGGGAGCAATTGGCTGCCCTTCTGCCATTTTTGCATTTGCAGGCACCCAGCTTAAAATTTGTTCACTAGCCTGTACAGGGTTGTCAGCAAAAACCATATTCCCTTTCCTATCATATCCGGTGAATAACAAACCGGGAAACGATCCGTCCGGAAAATTCCAACGGGTATTCCACCCCGCACCAACATGCCTGTTGGTAAGTATATAGCCATCTTCCGAAACTACAAATCCGGAACCGGTGGCACCGTACACAGAAATAGGTATGCCATTGCCAGAGTTACGTTTGGTTACTAAAAATGGTTCAATACCGCCTTGGGGGTTTTGAATATATATTCCCATCCACCTGGGTTGGCCTGAGGCATCTACTACCTGTTTAAACTCGTGGACGTATTCTTCTTTTGTTTTAGTATCGTATAATTGCCAGCCAAATTCAATCTGCACAACCTTTTCGTCATTTTCAGTGGCAATTTGATCGGTTGTTTTTTTGCCCTCCGTTAATGGATCGGGTGCAGGTTTGGGTGGAAAAATATTGTCCCGGAACACATAACCTAAAACACCAAGCGCTATTACCAGGGCGCCAATAACAACAGCCATGGTACCATAAGATTTTTTCCTTTCGGCAACCAGCATACGCTCTACGGTTTGCTTGCCCAGACCGGTTTTTACGGGTTCGGATGCGGCGGCCGATACTCCCGCTGACACTTCTGATATAGTAGTAGCTTTTATAGATGTTGGTATATCCATTATCTTGGTTTCCATCATCATATTTTGCGGACGGGGGTAAATATCAAAAGCAAATACCGGCCCGTTGCTGCCCAGTTGTACTTCATCACCAGGGTTTAAAGTTGCCGAACCCTTAACCCTTACCTTATTTACAAAAATTCCGTTGCGGCTGTTATTATCATTTATAGAGAACTGCGGTGGATCTGATGTAACTTTAACAATTTTTCCATGTTCGCGACTCACAATGACTTCCTGCTCGGGATCAAACTGAATATCACTGCCTGTTGCACGTCCAATGGACAATTCCTGTTTATTAAAATCAAATTCTTCCACCTGGTTGGCCTTAGAGCCTGAAATATGCCTGATGACATACCTTTCAATCGTTGTACTCATGATGTTTGGTTTTGGTTATGTTTTAAATATTGTTGAATACGGTATTATCTAACAAACTAATCGTTCATCTTTTTAAAGAACAAAAACAAATAGTCGCAAACAATAGATCCATTAAAAAAAATTTATAATAATCGCGCTTTTAAGAACAACGTTCATCAACTTGCAGAAGAGGTTTGGTTTAGCAGGATTTTGAATAAGTCAGCGTTGACAAGATAATGAAATAATTCAATTTATTTCAGGTATTTTTTTGATCTAAAAAACTGTTTTTCAGCAGTTTCACAACAGCGTTTAGCTAACGGTTAATATTATCCTGAAAATCGTCTATTAATTATAAATAATTAATATATAAATGAGCGCTATAATTCCGATTAATATTAGTTTGACACGGCCTTGTCCCGATTGTATGCAGATTTAACTAACAATTGTTAGTTTTTTGGCTATTTTTACAGCCTAAATTTTCGCCTATGCTGATCCCTGATTTTGAACAGATCTTTCAGGATAAAATCGATAATGAAATTAAGATCGAACCCAAGGACTGGATGCCGGATGCTTATCGAAAAACAAATATCCGCCAAATAAGCCAGCATGCCCATAGCGAAGTGGTTGGCATGTTACCCGAAGGTAACTGGATAAGCCGGGCACCCTCTTTAAAACGTAAAGCTATTCTCATCGCCAAAGTGCAGGACGAAGCAGGGCATGGTTTGTATCTTTATTCTTCTGCCGAAACCTTAGGTAGTTCACGCGACGAAATGATTGCAGACCTCCTGAGTGGAAAAGCAAAATACTCTTCCATTTTTAATTATCCTTCCTTAACCTGGGCCGATATGGGCGCTATAGGCTGGCTGGTTGATGGTGCCGCCATTTTAAACCAGGTGATGTTATGCCGCACCAGCTACGGGCCTTATGCCAGGGCCATGGTTCGCATCTGTAAAGAAGAAAGTTTTCATCAACGCCAGGGATTTGAAAGTTTGTTGGTTTTAAGTCGCGGTACTGCCGAACAAAAAGCCATGTGCCAGGATGCCATTAACCGGTGGTGGTGGCCCAGCCTGATGATGTTTGGTCCCAAGGACTCCGAGAGCACTAATAGTGACCAAAGTATGAAATGGAAAATAAAACGCAAAACCAATGATGAGTTGCGCCAGCAGTTTATCGACATGATCGCTGTGCAGGTAAAAGTATTGGGTATGACCTTACCCGACGACAAATTAAAATGGAACGAAGAAAGAAAGCATTACGATTTTGGCGAAATAAACTGGGATGAATTCTGGCAGGTGGTAAAAGGCAACGGCCCCTGCAACAAGCAGCGTTTGGCAGCCCGTAACAAGGCGCATGATGAAGGTGCGTGGGTAAGAGAGGCTGCCATCGCTTATGCGGAGAAAAGAAAAACTTCCCCAAACCCCTCCAAAGGAGGGGCTTTAGAAGCAGCTTAAAAATTAAAAATTTTTAACTAATGAATACTCAGACCAGAAAATTTTATTATGGCGATATCCCTGACGATAATGCAGGTGGCCATGAATTGAAAAGTTCCTCAAATTCCGCCTTTCCGCAGGATGCTGTGCAGGGGAATGGGAGGGCTGGTGCCTGGCCGCTTTGGGAAGTTTTTGTTCGTAGTAAACAGGGCCTCGATCACAAGCACGTTGGCAGTTTGCATGCAGCCGATGCCGTTATGGCTATTGAAAATGCCCGGGATGTGTATACACGCCGGCAGGAAGGTGTAAGCATCTGGGTCGTGGAAAGTAAATACATCACTGCTTCCAACCCGGAGGAAGCCGGCGAATTATATGAGCCCGCTGCTGATAAAATTTATCGTCACCCTACTTTTTATGACCTGCCGGATGAGGTGGGACATATGTAGTTTTAATGGATAATTTATAAATGAATAATGGATAATTTTTTAGTCAACTATACACTGCATCTTGCAGACAGCAATTTAATTCTTGCACAAAGAAACGCAGAATGGTGTGGCCATGGGCCCATTCTGGAACAGGATATCGCCATCACCAATATTTCCCTGGACCTGTTGGGTACTTCCAGAAATTTTTACCAGTATGCAGCAACATTAATAAATCAAAATATTAAGTCAGCAGAGTCTGAAGCCCCTCCTTTGGAGGGGTTTGGGGAGGCTTCAGAAGACGCTTTAGCCTACCTGCGTACCGAAAGAGAATTTAAAAACTGTTTATTGGTTGAACAACCCAACGGCGATTGGGCACAAACCGTATTACGCCAGTTTTTTTTCAGTGCTTACCAGTTTTTGCTGTATGAAAAATTACAGCATTCAACAGATGAACAGCTTACAGCCATTGCAGCCAAAGCATTAAAAGAAGTTACCTATCACCAGCGCTGGAGCAGCGAATGGGTAATACGGCTGGGCGACGGCACCGAAGAGAGCCACCAGCGTATGTTAAAAGCCATCGATGAATTATGGCCTTATACCGGTGAATTATTTATGCCGGCAAATTATGAACTCGAGGCAGGTTTTGATGTAACGCTGTTAAAGGACGACTGGATGAAAAAAATAACGGCCGTTTTTGAAGAAGCAACATTGCCAATCCCTGAAAAAACATTTATGCATAGCGGGGGTAAGATCGGTGTGCACACAGAACATTTAGGTTTTATTCTTACTGATTTACAATATGTTCAAAGAGCCTATCCCAATTGCGAATGGTAACAGCCCCCTAAATCCCCCAAAGGGGAACTTGTAAAGAGTATACATTATTTAAGTATTTCAATGATGCAAAAATTGGAGCCAGGAAAATTTGAAAAGAAGTTTAAAGAATCAGCGTCTTTAAAAAAACCTCCTTTGGAGGGGCTTGAAGAGGTTATTTGGAAAATACTGGAGCCCGTTACTGATCCCGAGATTCCGGTACTTACCATAGTTGACCTGGGTATCATACGGGATGTAAAAATAAACGGCGATGAAGTGGAAGTGATCATCACACCAACCTACACCGGCTGCCCTGCCATGGATATGATTGCCATGAATATAAAAATGGCCCTGATTGAAAACGGTTATACAAAAATAAAGATCACATCAGTACTGGCTCCTGCCTGGACAACCGACTGGATGAGTGAAGACGGAAAAAGAAAACTGAAAGAGTATGGCATTGCACCTCCGCATTTACGGTCTGAAGCCCCGTCTGACCGTTTGATAGCATGCCCCCAATGCCATTCAACAAACACGAGGCTCATCAGCGAGTTTGGCAGTACCGCCTGCAAATCACTTTATCAATGTAATGATTGCAAAGAACCATTTGACTATTTTAAATGCCACTAGCAGTGATTTTTTTTATTTAAATCCCCAAACAGCAACCCGTGCTCTTCCTTTCCTGAATCTCTTTGTTTCGTACCAGAATTCAATGCGCCTGATATGACGTAATCCCCCATCCAGGTCAATTACCCGGCTTTCGCCACCTTCCGGTATGTGAAACCGGATAGACACATCCTGCACCGAGCCGTTATCAAAATACACTTTCATGTCGTACATTTTCAACGGCCCGTCGGTAACTTTCAATTTAAGTTTCCTGAAATCGTCATTGGTATTGCCGGTAACAATCACGTCATGATCTACACCAAAAGCAACCCGCTTATCAGCAATAAACCGCCATCCGCTTTGGGCCTGTACCACAATTGATGAACTGATCATACCTATCAGTATAAACAAGCCTGTAATTTTTTTCATTCTCTGATATTTTTATATGCAAAAAATAATACTTTTTCTTGAGCTCTTTTCACCCGCAGGGCATTTTTATCTTATCCTGAACCAGTTGCTGCCATTGCTTTGCAATGTTATACTGCCATTGCCCGGTATGGAAGTTGAAGTACCCGAAAAATCATTGTACGATGTTATTGTTTTTGTACTGGCATTCCGGTTCACGATCACATACTCTCTCCGGGAGCAGGTTCCTGCGCCGGGCAGGGTAACGGTTAGCGGTGAGGCACCAACGCCGGTACCGATAATAAGGGTATGGTCATCATCGGTTGCGGTATAATCTGTGTTAATCACATTAATTCCGTTTCCAAAACTACCCTTCACATCCAGTTTACTCTGCCCCGGGTTACCCAGTGTATTTATCGACAGGTTACCGCTTGTATCTATTTTCATTTTTATATTACCACCATTTAAAGAATCACCATAGGCTATCACAAAATTTGTAAAATTATTAAGCCCCGCCATCCAGGCCCGGCTGGCAGGTAAACCGTTGGTTCCACTGTTTTTAAAGGCAATAGAAGCTTCCCCGGTTGTTGGTGCACTGGTATTTTCAATGACTATACCACGACCAAATGGCCCATCGGCACTACTTTCATTAACTACATGAAATGGATACAACGGAGTCAGAACATTTACGCCGATATTGCCATTGTTTTTTGCAACAAAAGATGGCAAACTTCCTGCTTTAAGTATTCCAAAATTTCCGGCACCATTTAAATTAAAGATCATGTTGTTTGCGCCCTGGTTAATAGTTGTTACGTTTAACAAAGTACCGCCCAGTTGTACCGAATTACCGCTCAGGCTTAGGCCATTGTCGGCAGTGGTACTGTCGCTGGGTACATGTTGCCAGCTTGTTGTACCCGATCCATTTGTACGCAGGTATTGATCAACCGAACCGTCTGTTAACGGAAACGAATACTGGCTGTTGATGTTTAAGGTGCCGTTAACCCTTAATAGGTCGGTTGCAAAATCACCATAAATTAGTGGTGTGGATATATTTGAGTTGTCGATATACAATTTGTTCGAACCGGCTTCATTGTATCCGGCATTATATCCCAAAAAAACATTTCCGCTACCGGTATTAAGATACCCGGCCGAATTGCCGATGACCGTGTTGGAACTTCCTGTAACATTACTGTACAAACTTCGGTAACCAACAGCCATATTTCCTGTACCCGAAATATTATTCCACAAGGCTTTACTGCCAATAGCCACGAGGTTAGATACATTTGAATTATAAGCGGCGCTGTCGCCAATAGCAATATTGTAACTGCCCGATGTGTTGTCGAACAACGCCAAAGTACCTATGGCAATGTTTGTTCGTCCGGTAGCATTTGTACGCAACGAATAGTATCCCAATCCGATATTTGACTGACCTGTAGAATTGACCCATAATGACTGGTGGCCAATACCAATATTGGCATTACCACTGGTTAAGCTTAGTGCGCTGTTACCAATGCCGATATTATAGGTACCCGAATTGAACTGTAGTGTACCGTCCCCTATGGCCACATTATAATTACTGCCGGCGCCATTATTCTCCAATGCACTAGCACCGATAGCCGTATTCCGAAACCCCGTTGTGTTTTCGGCCAGGGCGTTATACCCAACTGCCGTATTACCGGTTTGAACATTTTTATTAAGTGCTGCATACCCAACCGCCGTATTCTGTACTCCATTGATATTTGAAAACAAAGCTTCATACCCTATTGCCGTATTAACAGCTCCAACTGTATTTGAAAACAAAGCGTTAACACCAACTGCGGTATTAAGATCGCCGATTGTATTTGAATACAGCGTTTTATAACCTACAGCAACATTATCGGCACCACTGGTGTTTTTCCGCAATACGCCAACACCCAATGCGGTATTATTATTACCGGTTGTATTGCTATACAGCGCCGAATCGCCGATAGCAAGCAATTCGACGGTGGTGGTATTACTAAACAGCGCATTGCTGCCGATGGCTATATTGCTGCTGCCTGTTGTATTATTGTATAATGCCTGCAAACCCAATGCATAATTGGAAGATCCTGCCGTATTTTTTCTCAGCGCCGCATAACCCAATGCCGTGTTGCCGCTGCCGGTGGAATTGCTGTATAAAGCAGAGTCGCCAATGCCAATTAATTTACTGCTTGTGATATTGCTGAATAAAGTCCTGCTGCCAATAGCCAAATTGTTACTCCCCGTTGTATTATTGTATAACGACTGCATACCCAATGCGTGATTGGAGGAACCGGTGGTATTTTTTCTCAGCACCCCATAACCCAAAGCCGTATTCTCATCACCGGTAGTATTGCTGAATAATACAGAATCACCTACGGCAGTTAATTGTGTCCCGCCGGTGTTGCTGTACATGGCTTTGCTGCCCACTGCCACCAAATGAGAAACTGTCGTATTATTTAAGGCAGCACTATCTCCAATAATTACATTGTTATTGATCGAGTAAACAGGTCCTGCTGGTCGTCCCATTGCCCTGCTGCCAATAACTACATTTGAATAACCATTGTTTAACACGGCCGCCTGATAGCCAACCGCTACGTTGTCTGTGCCGGTTGTATTGTATGCTAAGGTTGCATATCCAATGCCAATATTATTGGTGCCTGTTACATTGCGGCCCAAAACAACATCGCCAATACCAATATTTTTATCGCCTGTGGTTGTTTCTTTCATGGCAAACCTGCCAATGGCGATATTCCAGTTGGTAGTACTGGCCGATAAGGCAGAGTCGCCGATGGCAATATTGGCAAACCCGGTCTGGTTATTTTGCAACGCCGTATAGCCAATAGCAATATTTTGAAAGCCAGTGGTATTTTTTACCAATGCATAATTACCCATTGCAATATTTTTATTCCCCGATGTATTCGCATACAACGCACTATCACCGATTGCCAGTAAATGAGAACTATTGACGGTATTATGCAAAGATCTTCTGCCAATGGCGATCAAATTGGATGATGATTGATTGCTGATTGCTGCACTATCACCCAGGGCAATATTATAGGCTCCACTTATATCCTTCAATCCTGCATTTTCGCCTATAAAATAATTACCCTTAGTCAAATCCCATTGGCCCATACGCTGGCTATTTTGCTTAAACCTTACCGGCATGGCATCGGTAGTACCAATAAAATTTATAGCCGTATCAGTTCCGGCGTTTCCTGTAAGTTTCCAGTCATTTCCCGATCCTGATGGATTAATCCATACCCACGCCGTTCCGTCGTAATAATGAAAACCCACACTATCGGGCAATGCCTGAAAAACGAGTAAACCAATCGCCGGAGAGGCTATTGCATTTTTTTGAGCTTTAGTCATGCGGGGAACCAGCACGCCTTTGCTAAAACTGCTTACATCTAAAATAGCGCTGTTGTTTGCCGTAGCGCCCGTTGTATTAATGGCGAGGGATTGAGCATGCACATTTTGGGAGAAGAAAATAAACAGTATACCGGCCAATAAAAATTTCTTCATAAAACAACTTTTTATTATTGTAAATATGAAGAAATTAATAGCCCGGGTTTTCACCCACTTGGGTGGTTTTTTATGGCTTATTTTTTCTTTTTCCGCTGGTTCCCTGCTTTGGCCGGTTGGCTTTGGGTTTCGTATTAGCGGGCAGGTTCGTTCCTTCTTTGGTGGTTTCGCCGGTTTTGGCATTTGTACCTGGCGTAGACAAACCCCATGAAAAATTGTTTGGCTGTTTGGCTTTTTGTTTCCGGTTGGCAGGCTGAGCAAAAATTGTACTTGCAGAAACAACAAAAACAATGAGTAAGCTGAATATTTTTTTCATATACTGTTTTTTGGTTAGAAACGATAAGATACAGACCGTAAAGACCGGCTGTATCATCGGCTTGAGCGGTATTTAGAAAGTGTTACTTTTTAGGGAAACAAATTTGTCTTACCGAATCGGTAAAGGCCATAAATGATGCAACATCTTTTCCGGCCTTGATATCATTCTCTACCTGCATATATTCTGTAAAGGAATATTTTTTTTCTACCTGCTCCAGCATACACTCACAATTTGCTTTATACTCCGGCGGAAGTTTTTTGGCACAGCCATTTACAAAATTGGTTCGTACCTGATCGGGGTATTTTTCTCCGCGGCTACGGCTGCTGCAGGAGGTTATGACAATTGCTGATACGATAACTAAATATTTCATATTTCTGTTTTACGTTTGATTACGCGCTTTTGTTATTTCAGGTTCCTTTCATTTTTTTGCGTTCGCTTTTCGGTTTTTTGGGGGCATTGTTTTGATAACGCTTATCACCTTTGGGGTTATTGTCGTATCCTGCCTTTGCTTTTGGCTTACCTACACCGGGCTCTGCATTGCCGGCTCCGTTTGCATTAACATCGGGACCCTGCCTGGCTGCGTTTTTATTTTTTTGTTTTCTGCGTTCACTGCTTTCGTCATCCATTTGCAGGGGTTGCTTTGGAGTGGCTTTAACTTTTGCGGTATCAAACGGGTTTTTGAGATCATCCAGTTTAGTATTTGACTTTTGCGCCGAGGACGATTTGGAATTGCGGGTATTGGTTCCCCTATTGGCATTATGGCTGCTACCCGTTTTTACCGGTTGTTTTACTCTGTCTATAGAATCAAGCATATTTTTTCCGCCCTTTGTTCCAGGTGCTCTCTGGGCTTGTAGCTGATGCAAACTAAAAGAAAGCAACAATGTAAGTATGATTTTCATGATGATAAATTTTATGTAAAAATGATTTATCTATCATGTGTTTTTATCCCCCAGGTGGGTGATTTTATTTTGTCATCAGTTCCCTCAGCCTGATGATTACCCCATACCGCGTATTGGCATCCACTTTTAGATAAATACTTTTAAGGTGGCTTTTAACAGTATTCAGCGAAATAAAACTCTGCTGGGCAATCTGGCTGTTGGTAATTCCGTTGTACACCAATTGCGCCACTTCAAACTCCCTTTCGGAAAGTGGTGATAACAGCTGCCGGTTAATTTTTTCCATGCTCAAAGCCGGCTGTGTGCTGTTTTTTTCGGAAGCAAAGTTTGAGATCGCAATTTCTAAAGAGGCCAATAAGGTTTTTTCGTTGAAGGGCTTTACGATATAACCGCTTGGTTTTACCAGCTTGGCTTTGTCTAATGTATTTTTATCGGAGTAGGAAGTTAAAAACAGGAAGGGGATCTGAATTTCCCTGTTGATATAACCGGCAATATCAATTCCATCTTTATCACTTTCTAAATTTATATCCAGGATCGCCGCATCGGGTGTGTTGTTTTTCAACTGCAATATAGCTTCATCACTATCGTAAGCAATGGCACTTACTTCAAAATCATTATTATCGAGGTATATAGAGATATTCTCGGCAATTACCGGCTCATCTTCAACAATCAATATTTTGAGGTTACTCATGCTGCCTTAAATTTTGATATTTGCATTTCCACAACGGCGCCATTATTATTATATATATCAAGCGTTGCTTTAAGTTTCTGTGCAAAAGCCCTGATCATCTTTAAACCAAAAGACTTTGCCGATTTTACATCCACATCGGCCGGAAATCCCAAACCATTGTCGCTTACCCGTAAATGCAACTTTTCATCTTTTTCCTGCAACCGGATATTTAAAATGCCCGAACGTGTTTCATTAAACGCGTATTTAAAGGAATTACTTACCAGTTCGTTTAATACCAATCCCAAAGGGATCATAGTATCCACATCCAAATTCAGATTATCAATATCCACATTGATCTTTACTTTATCATTTGAGATATTATAAGAGTCACTGAGCGACTGCACCAGGTTGCTGATATACTCCTTCACCATAATACCCTTGATATTGCCTTCGCTGTATAAATTTTGATGGATCAATGCCATGCTTTGCACCCGGTTCTTTCCTTCTTTAACCGCAGCGCTTGCCTGCGAATCGGTAATGGTATGGCTTTGCAGATCGAGCAGACTGGATACCACCTGAAGGTTATTTTTCACCCGGTGATGAATTTCTTTCATCAGTACTTCCAGATCGGCTGATTGCTTTTGAATGATGCTATTCTTATTAATTTGCTTTCGATACAGTACCAGGATAAAAATACCCGAAATAAATAAAAGACCCACGCCGGTAACAAGGCCCCATTTAGTATTTCTTTCTTTCCGTAATTGGTCGGCTTTTAACTTGTTTTCCCGGTCCAATGCCAAACTTAACGCAGCCTGTTTTTCCTTTTCTTTATTCACCGAAGCACTATAAGCGTACTCGCTTTTAACAATGGAGTCCATCAGCGTATTCTGACGGCTAAGCAGTTCATTGTTTTTCAATTGCTCGTCAAACGCTATTTCTTTTAACAGGTTCTCCCGGAAAAGGGCCTTTCTTTGCCCGGTTTCATTGGCCAGTTGCAAAGAATCGTTGGCGAATTTAGCAGCCAGCAACGACAATTGCTGAAGAGACAATTGATTTTTAGCCGTGAGCATTTCAATTTCTTTTTGCTTAAGACTATTTTGATATTTTGATTCAAATTCCAGTAATTTCCCCTGCTGTTCCTTATTGGTGATACTATCGCTAAGTTTGAATAAATAGTCTGATGTTTCCAGCGCCTCATTCACCCTGCCCTCTTTCGTGAGCAGCCTGAAAACGGCTTTGGTATATATATAGTGATTCGACAGATTACCCTGGTTTTTGGTAAACTTCATATTCTCCTGCATATAGGGAAGCGCTTTGGCGGGCATACCCTGTTTTTCGTACAAAGATGAGATGGCGCTGTTGGCAAACGCTGCATTAATGGTGTCCTTATTTTTCACCAATTCGTTTTTCACACCGCTCAGAAAATCAATTCGTTCATCAATACGCATACTATCCATCCCTTTAAATAATGCAGCATGGGTTGGATTATCGTTCCGCATTTTACTGTTGGCCATAGCCTTGTCAATTTCACTGATAACCTTTGCATATTTGTCTGGTTTTTTTGAATTAAGATACAGCCGTTCAAGGTAGGTCAGCGTAACCACATAGTCCATTTTGCTTTTACCGGTTTTGGCGATATCGTATGCTTTCAACAAATACTCTTCAGCCAAAACAAGATTCTTATTTTGCTGAAAAATGCGGCCTTTTTCCGCGTATATCTCCCAGTTTCTATAAGGATTGTGCAGGTTATTGATTTGTTCATTGAGTAAAAAGAAATGTTGCAAAGAATCGTACATGCGAAGATGTCCATAGCACTTGGCTAAAAAGTAATAACAGTTGGATTGTACATTCAGATTGGTAACGCCATCAAAATAAGGCAATGCTTTTTTACCCTCATCAACCGACTGGCGATAATTGCCGATACGCTGATTGTAGATACTCCACGAAACATAATATTTGGCAATCGTATTGTTATCAGAAGCCAAAGCATAAGGGCCGGCTTGTTTGAGTAACAGGTTGGCACTATCATTTTTTGCCATTCCTATATACCGCCGGGCAAAATACATCAGGGTATCTGCTTTTTGCGTATTATCAGTGAGGCTGTTTACAATTGCATTTATTTGTTGAGCCTTTCCGGCATTATTAAAACATAAAAACAATAGTGCAACACAGTACTTCATTACTTTGCATACTTTGATTAAGTTAATTCGTATAAGCCACACCGGCTGTTCTTCAGTGTTTTTACCCGGTGTAAAATACAGGCCGTTCAGCATAACCGGCTCCCCTAAGTGGGTGATTTTTCCTGTTTAAACAGGTTTACAAAAGCCACCACCCGATCACAAACCGGTAACAGAAGCAGTCCGCAAAATACCCATGTCACTAAAGTGACAATGTTTTTTGCTAAATTTATTTGCCATCAAACCGGCATTATTAGTCTTTCAAACTAAATGTATACTTTCCTTTTACTTCGCCGTTGCCCTTTTTATCCCAAACCCTGAACTGAACTGAAAACTGATCAACCCCGGGGTCGGCTTCTGTTATAACAGCCGACAGGCTGATCAGTTTTGAGTCAACCGCATCAAGTCCCTCGAGTTCATAATCTTTAAAAATATCATCGGCACTCACCACCACCCTTCCGGCGGATGTTACAACCCGTTCAGACGCCCCGATAAATGATTTACCGTTTTCCTTCACCCAGCCTGTATCCAGTTTTATGACCAAATAGATTTTTTCGCCCAACCGGGCTTCATTTTTTTCCAGTAAATTTCTGCTGGCATCCATCAGATAGGCTTCCTTAAGCTTCACGCCGGTAGCATCCAGATCGATATCATTTTTGATGATGGCACCATTCAGTGCATTATTATCTTCTGAGCTAACCGTTTTGGTTTTTAGTTTCGATTTTTTGTCCCCAACCGAGCATGAAAAATCACAACTGGTAAGTAAAAAACTAAACATGATAAGGTAAAAGATTTTAGTTGATCTCATAATCTTAGGTTTTTGAGTCAATATCTTGTTATTTCAATGTTGACCCGGTTAAAAGAATGTTGTGCAAGGTGTTTCCCGAAATAAAACAACAAAATATATAAATTATATCAGGATATTTAACTTTGGCTGACTTAATTTTATACCCATGAATATTTCCATTTATTTTGAAGAAGCTGCCCAGGTTTCAGTAGCTTTTATCATTGGTGCAGTCATCGGCCTCGAAAGGGAATTCAGGAGCAAACCTGCCGGATTCAGAACCATGATATTGATTTGTGTGGGGTCCTGTTTATTTACCATTCTCTCCAAAGACGGCGCTATTGGCAGTACCGACAGGATCGCCAGTAATATTGTAACCGGCATTGGTTTTATTGGCGCCGGCGTAATTTTTAAAGAAGGCATTACGGTTAACGGACTTACCACGGCGGCACTGATCTGGGTTACCGCAGCACTGGGCATGGCTATAGGATATCACAATTACCCTTTGGCCATTGTAGTATCTGCTATGGTGGTGATCGCCTTATTTGTGTTGGAACCTGTTCAACGGTTCATCAACAGGTTTCACAAGGTGAAGGACTATAAAATACGTACGGTAACGCTCGGCGGTAATTTTAATGCTGAACTGGAAGATTTTTTTAAATATCACGGGCTCTCATACCGATGTATGAAATTCACCAAAGACAACAACGATGCAGTTTATATATACAGGATCAGTTCACCCGACAGAAATTATGACCTGGTTAGCCAGTTTCTATTAAACCATAAAGACGTGAGGAGTTTTGAAATGTAAGCAGCATATCTATTAACTATTAAAAAATTGATCTATGTCTTCTGTTTTATTTGAAATAAAAAACGCGGTGGCTTACATCACATTAAACCGCCCCGAAAAATTCAATTCATTCAACCGGGAGATGGCTTTGCTGATGCAGGCAAAACTGGATGAAGCCGCCTCTTTACATGAAGTGCGTGCCGTGTATATCACCGGCGCCGGCAAAGCTTTTTGTGCCGGGCAGGACATCAGTGAGCTGGCCCCATCCCAACCTCCGCCAAAGGGGGAAGAGATCACGATCGCTCAAATACTCGGTGAACATTATAACCCCATTGTTAAACGGATCAGAAATATGCCAAAGCCTGTAGTAGCGGCAGTCAACGGCGTAGCGGCCGGCGCGGGTGCCAATATCGCTTTATGTTGCGACATTGTTGTAGCCGCTGCATCAGCCTCATTTATCCAGGCTTTTAGCAAGATCGGTTTAATACCGGATAGCGGCGGAACCTTTACCTTACCCCGCTTAATTGGCTGGCAAAAAGCCAGTGCATTGATGATGACAGGCGATAAAGTAATGGCCGGAGAGGCCGAAAAAATGGGTATGATCTACCAGGTTTTTGATATCGATAAATTTGAGGAAGAAAGTAAAAAAATTGCCATCACCCTGTCGCAAATGCCAACAAAAGGCTTGGCCTATACCAAACATGCTCTAAACCAATCTTACCTGAATTCCTGGGAAGAGCAATTGGCGCTGGAAGATGCCTATCAGCAAAAAGCAGCCATCACGATAGATTACCAGGAAGGCATCAATGCATTTCTTGAAAAACGAAAACCCGAATTCAAAGGCAAATAATTTCACCTTACTAAAAACATTTCATGCAGGATCTATCATCATTTTTTCTACTTCGCAAGGATATCACTTTTCTCAACTTCGGTTCTTTTGGTGCCTGTGTAAAGCCGGTTTTTGACAGATACCAACAGTATCAACTGGAACTGGAACAGGAGCCTGTACAGTTTATTACGGTAACCGGTCCTATATACCTCGAAAACTCAAGACAAGCACTGGGAGCCTACCTTAATTGCCACCAGGATGACCTGGTGTATGTTACCAATCCCTCTTACGCGGTAAATATCGTTGCCAAAAGCCTTGCTTTTCAACCCGGCGATGAAATCCTTACCACCGATATCGAGTATGGTGCCTGTGATACAGCCTGGGAATATTATTGCCAAAAAACCGGCGCTGTTTACAAAAAACAACGGATTCGGTTTCCCATAGAAAGCAAGGAAGATTTTATTGAACAGTTTTTTGCAGGGCTTACACCAAAAACTAAAATGATCTTCATCAGCCACCTCACCAGCAGCACCGGATTGCGTTTACCCGTAGAGGAGATCTGCCGGTTGGCAAAGGAAAAAGGATTACTCACATTTGTGGATGGTGCCCATGGACCGGCACAGGTTCCGGTAAACCTGCAAACCCTGCAGGCGGATATGTACACCGGCGCCTGCCACAAATGGATGATGACACCCAAAGGAAGTTCTTTTTTATACGTTAAAAAAGAGATGCAGCCACTGTTGGATCCCTTGATCATAAGTTGGGGATATAAAGCGATGTTCCCATCCAGCTCGCCATTTCTCGATTATCACCAGATGCAGGGCACCCGCGATTTTTCTGCCTTTCTTACCATACCGGATGCCATCCATTTTATGGCCGATCATGATTGGAAAACGGTTGCTGCCGAATGCCGGGCTATGGTACAAGGAAATGCGGCAGCGTTTTGTGAACGGCTAGGTGCAAAACCGTTAGCGCCGGTAAATGATGATTTTATTGCCCAGCTTTACAGCGCCGAAATAAAAACAACAGAACCTGAAAAACTGAAAGCCCATTTGTACAACGATTACAACATTGAAGTGCCGGTGATGCGTCATGCAGATAAAGTATACTTACGTTATTCCATAAATGCATTCAATAAACAAGCCGATCTCGACAGGCTTTTTGATGCCATCAGGTCAATTAAAATGAAAACAGCTTTTATTGAAGGTTAAAATTGTAAACTATGCCAACAGCAAATGAAGTGGTAACCCACATGATGGAACATGATCTGTTCAGCCAGTGGCTGGGTATTGAGGTTTTGGAAGTTAAAGAAGGCTACAGCAAAATAAAAATGACGGTTCGCAAAGAAATGATCAATGGCTTTGGTATTGTTCATGGAGGTATTGCCTTTTCACTGGCCGACAGCGCTTTTGCCTTCGCCTGCAACAACCGGAATGTGTTGTCGGTTGCACTCGACACGTCGATTAATTTTATAAAACCCGTTCATGTTGATGATGTGTTAACTGCTGAGGCAAAAGAACTCCACCACGGACAAAGTACCGGTTTATATCATATCCAGATCAGCAATCAAAAAGATCATTTGGTGGCGCAGTTTAAAGGATTGTGTTACAGAACCAATAAACAGCTTATGGACTGATTCCTGATAACCGGTTTTGGTCATTGTCTATCTTCCATTTTATGACTACTTTGTAAGAAATTTTTTATGTCGCTAACACTAAACGATCCATCAGCCCTTCAGAAAGAAACAAACAGCGGTGCAGTTATTGAAGATTTCAGAAAAAGGGAATACCATAAACTGGATGAGCAAAATCATGTTTATCTAGATTTTACAGGTGCTTCTCTCAATTCATCTACTCAATTAGAAGCGCATCATTCCTTTTTACAAAATAATATTTTAGGCAATCCGCACTCTGTCAATCCAACGTCTCAACTCGCAACGAAATATATAAACGAAACCAGGGACTATGTGTTGAACTATTTTAATGCGGTGGAAGATTATTATTGTGTTTTTACACAAAATGCGTCCGGCGCTTTAAAAATAGTTGGCGAGTGTTACCCGTTTAATGCCAACAGTGCTTTTGTACTCACTTTCGATAATCATAATTCGGTAAACGGCATACGGGTATTTGCAAAAAATAAAGGATCCGATGTTGCGTATTGCCCTGTATTTATTGAAGACCTGAGACTGGATACAGCTTCCATGGATCGTTTATTGACACATTATAAAGACAAAAAAAATAAACTATTGGCATTTCCTGCCCAGTCAAATGTATCCGGTGTGAAACATCCTTTGTCTTTGATTCAAAAAGCAAAAGATCTGGGTTGGGATGTGTTGCTGGATGCCGCCGCCTTTGTGCCCACCAATAATTTAAACCTGCAGGAAGTAAAACCCGATTTTGTTTCTGTTTCTTTTTATAAAATTTTTGGCTATCCTACCGGTGTCGGTTGTTTACTGATCAATAAAAAGGCTTTGCCAAAATTACAGAAGCCCTGGTTTGCCGGAGGTACGGTTAGCCTCGTATCGATACTGGCCGACAGTTATATTTTAGCCGATACCCATGAACGGTTTGAAGATGGAACATTGGATTTTCAAAATATTCCGGCTGTAAAAACCGGATTACAACAGGTTGAAAAGATCGGGATGCACCATATTCAGCGAAACATTCTTGAACTCACGCAATATTTACTGGATGAGTTAGCCGCATTAAAACATAGTAATGGGGTTGCGCTGGTGCATATCCTGGGGCCAAAAAACAATATTAACCGCGGGGGAACAGTATTATTGAATTTTTTTGACAATAGCGAAAAACCCCTGCCATTTGCCGATGTGGAGGAAAAAGCCAACTCGGCAAATATCTCTTTTCGAACGGGCTGTTTTTGTAACCCGGGAATCGATGAAATCAACAATTGCCTGAGCACCGGGGAACTTGTTCAATATTTCAGCACACACGAAACAGGCGATTATAATGATATGATCAAACACCTGGGCAAAATGAGGGGTGCCATCCGGATCTCGTTAGGTATTGCCAGTATAAAAAAAGATGCTGATGCTTTTATTAAATTTGCCAAATCCTTTTTGCAATAAAACACGTTGATGACTTACGCATTTGAACACTACAAACCGGTAATACACGAATCTTCTTTTATTCATCCGCAGGCGGCTGTTACGGGCAATGTTATTATCGGTAAAGATTGCTATATCGGTCCGGGTGCAGCTATCCGAGGCGATTGGGGACAAATAATCATTGAGGATGGTTGCAATGTGCAGGAGAACTGCACCATACATATGTTTCCGGGAATTACCGTTTTATTGAAATCCGGCGCACATATCGGCCATGGCGCTGTCATCCACGGTGCTACGATCGGCAGTAACTGTCTGGTAGGCATGAACGCAGTTGTTATGGATAATGTAATACTGGGTGATGAATGTATTGTGGGTGCCTTAAGTTTCATTAAAGCCGATGAAGTGTTTGAAAACAGAAGTTTAATTGTTGGTAATCCTGCCATAAAGATCAAAGAGGTAACGGATGATATGATAAACTGGAAAACAGCCGGAACCAAATTATATCAACAATTACCGAAAACGATGTTTACTTCCTGGGCGCCCTGTGATCCGCTACGAACGGTTCCCGAAAACCAGCCACCACAATCGGCCAATTACAAAACCTGGAACGAAAATAAATAACTACTTAACGGCGGCTTCCCAGATCGTTTTTTTAACTTTTGCCTCTTTCAAAAAATCGGGTAATTTGCCATCGCCAAGGCCGGTAAAACCCCCATCGGGCGCTCCCAGGAAATTACAATGGTCGTCGTATACTTCATTATAAAAATCGCAGCAGGGCATTACTACATAATATACCGTTTTACCCCGGTAAGTGTATTCAACAACTTTTTGTGGCATTTCGTGCGACTCCTTCAATTTAAAAGAGTCGATCTTGTTTTGTAAACAGGTTGGTATTTTAGCCATTGTATTCGTTTGCCTGTCCAGAGAATCCTGATCCGCCGACATGGTTACTACAATAGAATCGGAATTAACGGCTGCCTGGTTTGATTTGGTGGAACCACAACTTAACATGATTGCTATTGGAACAAAAATAAACTTCATCATTATCTAATAATTTAACTTTCAATACAAATTCAATACAAATGTAAGATGAAATGAAAAGCTATTTTCCACAAATAGTCTTTAATTGCAAGTTAATACTCCGTAATCCTCATATTTTACAGACCTTTGCGCCAATCATGGAGAAATCGAATTTTGTAGATCAGATCAAGATATTTTGCCGCAGCGGGCACGGTGGTGCCGGCAGCAAACATTTTATGCGTAATAAATTAACGGCACTGGGTGGTCCCGACGGCGGCGACGGTGGCCGGGGGGCGCATATTATATTAAGGGGCAACACACAATTGTGGACGCTTTTGCACCTGCGTTATTATAAAAATGTATTGGCCGAAGACGGTGAAAACGGAAGTAAAAATAATTCGAGCGGAAAAACCGGAAAAGATATCATCATCGAAGTGCCACTGGGCACCATTGCCCGGGATGAAGAAACAGGTGAAAAAGTGGCCGAAATTTTAGAGGACGGGCAGGAAGTGATATTGGTGGCTGGTGGCCGCGGCGGATTGGGCAACAGCAATTTTAAAAGCGCCACCAACCAAACACCCGAATACGCACAACCCGGCGAAGCCGGAAGCGAGGGCATAAAGATTTTAGAGCTGAAAGTATTGGCTGATGTAGGTTTGGTTGGATTTCCAAATGCCGGTAAATCAACCCTGCTCAGCAGCATCACGGCTGCCAAACCAAAAATTGCCGACTATGCTTTTACTACGCTGGTACCCCAATTAGGTATGGTTGAATACCGCGATGCCAAGAGTTTTTGTATTGCTGATCTGCCCGGTATTATTGAAGGTGCTGCCGAAGGAAAGGGCCTGGGACACCGTTTTTTACGGCATATTGAGCGCAACTCGATCTTACTGTTTTTGATCCCGGCCGACAGCAAGGATCATAAAGAAGAATTTAATATTCTGCTAAACGAACTCGAGCAATATAATCCCGACATGCTCCAGAAAGATTTTGTGATCGCGGTGAGCAAAAGTGATATGCTGGATGATGAATTAAAAACTGCCGTACAAAAAGAACTGCCGAAAAAAATTCCACATGTTTTTATATCTTCCGTAACCGGGCAGGGCCTTCCCGAACTAAAAGATCTGCTCTGGAATACCTTAAACAGTACGGTTAAAGCATAATACTTGACAGCCATATTTAAATACATCCAGGAATTCTATCAAAAAGAATTTAAAGTGGTTTATTTTTTGGTCATTCTGTTGTTGCTGGGTATCTGGATCTATTTGAATTACTGGCACCAACTGGAAAATCGCTTTGCGGCCGGTGGTAAAAACAAATGGCATCAGTTTTTCGGATACTATTTTTTATATTTTATACCATTTGCCGCCGCTTTTTTTCTGCAATTGCTGTTTTATCGTAACTGCAGCTATTATCAAAATTATTGGTTCTGGATCATCCTGCTTTTGGCGCCTGCTTTTTTTTCATTTCGGGTGAATTTCGATTTTCATCAATCCCTTATTAAAAACATCTGGAGCGGTGATCTGCAAATTTTCTGGCTGCGCAGTTTAAACTGGGTGGTTAGGGTATTCGTGGTACTGATTCCGGTATTCATCATCTGGTGGCTGAAAGACAGGGGCAACCAGCCCTTTTATGGTATTGCTGCATTGCAGCATGTGAAACCATATCTGGTCATGTTGCTGATCATGATCCCGTTGATCGCCCTCGCCAGCACACAAAAAGATTTTTTAACCATGTACCCCAAAGCCCGGTTTATTGAAACACTTGATATCCCGGCAAAAAGCTGGCATATCGTTTTATATGAACTCTGTTATGGGTTCGACTTTATCAGTATCGAATTTTTCTTCCGTGGTTTTTTAATTCTTTCACTCCTTAAAATTTGCGGGCCACATTGTGTTATACCAGTTGCCTGTTTTTATTGTACCATTCATTTTGGTAAACCGATGGGCGAAGCCATCAGCAGTTTTTGGGGCGGATTACTCCTGGGCATCATCAGCTATAATACACAAAGTGTATGGGGTGGATTAATTGTACATTTAGGTATTGCCTGGTTGATGGAGGCAGGCAGCTGGTTCGGGCTGCTGTTCAAGCGATAAACAAAGCAGCAGATCGGCAGGTAAAAGCGTCTGTTAATTGGCTCTATTCAAAATCAGGGAAAAGCTTTACCTGTTTGAGTTATTGCAATTCCTTGCTATATTTACGAAACCGGGAAATGAAAAAAAATGTCGAAATATCAATGTTGTTTTTGTTACCCTTATTACTTTGTGCATGCCCCTACAGTTCGTCTCACTATATAGATGACAGTCCCCAAATTTATGTAGAAGAAGTATTACTTGGTAAATGGATCGGTAATGTAAAAAAACCGGGTACCAACAGGGATGAATTGATCTATCTTAACTTCGCAAAAAAAACTGACACCGAATATTCCATTTCTTTTTCGGGTAACCTGAAGGAGCTTAGTCCGTTCAAAATAAATCTTGCCGACTCATTAACCGGCACCGCGTTTATGAGTACTATCGGGGAAAGACAGTTCCTGAACATCAGCATCAACGCACGCATCTATATTGCCGAATTGATATTAAAATCCGGCAAACTTTCTTTATTGCCCCTGGCCGAACATTTTACCGCAAAAATGATCCGGACAAATCTGGAGCTCCGCAATTCTGTTGATTTTCACTATAAAACCCGCGTACACCCGATATTGGATGACGATTTTTGCTTGCATGATATGGTAAAAGTGGATTGATTTTCTGCATTACATTTTAGTTGCATTTGAAACGGTTGCAAATCATTGGTTATTTTGTAAATTGCCGGTTCTAAATCAACGATTGCATGCAACAAAGCAAAATTGCCGGAATAGGCTACTATGTTCCCAAAAATGTTTTTACCAACGAAGACTTAAAAAAATACATGGATACCTCGGATGAGTGGATCCAGGAACGTACAGGTATCAAAGAGCGTCGTTATGCCGACCGGGAAGGCGAAACCACCACAACCATGGGTGTTGAAGCGTCTAAGATCGCCATCGAAAGAGCCGGCATTACCCCACAGGATATTGACTTTATCGTTTTTGCCACCCTTAGCCCGGATTATTATTTTCCTGGATGCGGTGTGTTGTTGCAACGGGCTTTAAAAATGAAAGAAATTGGCGCATTGGATGTACGTAATCAATGTAGTGGATTTGTGTATGCCCTCTCGGTAGCCGATCAGTTTATCAAAACCGGTATGTACAAAAATATACTGGTGGTAGGCGCCGAAAAACATTCTTTTGGCCTGGATTTTAGTACCCGGGGCCGCAATATCAGCGTCATTTTTGGTGATGGAGCAGGTGCTGTTGTTTTGCAACCCACACAACAAAAAGGCCAGGGCATATTAAGTACCCATTTACACAGTGATGGCGATAGTGCCGAAATACTGGCTATGTATAACCCGGGTACGCATGCCAATCATTGGGTACCCGAGCCGGTTGCAGCATTCGATAAAGCAGAAATGGGACAAATGTTTATGAGCCATGCCATGATCGACGGTGCCCAGAATTTTCCGAATATGGATGGCCCGGCAGTTTTTAAAAAAGCCATTGTAAAAATGCCCGAAGTTGTGGAAGAAGCGCTGGCTGCAAATGGCTTAACCGCTGCCGATATTGATATGCTGATCCCTCACCAGGCCAATCTGCGAATTGCCCAGTTTGTGCAACAAAAATTAAAATTAACCTAATGACCGGGTACATAATAACATTCAAAAATATGGCAACACAACAGCAGCATCAGTACCCATCGCACTTTGCGAAGCCTGGGAAGAAGGTAAAATAAAAGAGGGCGATCTGGTTTGCCTTGCGGCATTTGGCAGCGGATTTACCTGGGCTGGTGCGCTTATACGTTGGTAATAACAGTGTATTAACAACTTTACCACCTCATATTCAACTGAGTATGAAACCTTGTTTAAGGTTTAGCAGCATATTTGAATAAACCCACCCGTCCTTAAAAAATATTATGTTAATTTCATTACCTAAACCTTTCAATTATGAAGCAAAAATTATTATTACTCCTGAGTTTGTCTTTTTTAAGCGTGGGCCTGTTTGCTCAAACAACAACGAATATATTTATCGATGGTACACTGGCCGGGCAAATACAACTTAATGCCAATCAAAATACCGGAGGCCTGTCATACAGTAAATCAACCTATAAAAATATCGACCGTTTAAGTATTGAAATAAAGGGCAAATCGGTTGATGGTGGTTACTACAGAAAAGTTGAGGTGATGGGCGATGGCTTGACACCGATGCTTGTTGCGGAAGAGACGGTTGGTGCCGTAGGGCAGTTTATCATAACCGATAAAAATATCATTAAAAGACTTAAAAAAGGAAATGCCATTTCACTGTATGTGGTAAAAACGCCAGCCAACACAAAGAGTACCGAGATGGTTAGCCGGGTTTATTTGGGTACACTTACCAGGGAAAAATAATTCATGAGCCGAAAGTTTATTTATTTCATTAACCCCATATCAGGCACGGGGAACAAGATCCTTTTGCTTGATATCATTAAGAACAAAACTATTGAGCGGCAAATTCCTTATGAAATACTGCATACGAATGAAGAGGCCGACTATGTTTACCTGCTTGATAAAATTGCAGCAGAAAACATTACTGATATTATTGTTTGCGGTGGCGATGGCACGGTAAACCAGATTGCCGGCGCTTTACTCGGTATACCGGTCAATATCGGCATCATCCCCATGGGTAGTGGCAACGGGCTGGCCTTTGCTGCAAAAATTCCGAAAAGAATACACAAGGCACTTGATGTGATCTTTAACGGCAATGCTGCCACAATAGATAGTTTTTATATCAATGAAAAATTCAGCTGTATGCTTTGTGGACTTGGCTTTGATGCCCAGGTGGCCCACGATTTTGCTAAACAACAAAAACGGGGCCTGCTTACCTATGTAAAACAGTCGACCTTAAATTTCTTTAAGGCAAAACCATACCCCTTCGAAATAATATTGGATGGACATACGATTGCAACCGAGGCCTTTTTTATAAGTATAGCCAACAGTAACCAGTTTGGCAACAACTTTACTATTGCTCCGCAGGCCAGTTTGCATGATGGATTGCTTGATATTGTAGTAGTACATAAGATGAGCAAGATGCGGATGATCTGGACGGTACTAAAACAGATCCGTAACGGTCAGGTTCGCCTGTACGAAGACAAAAAATACCACCGCAACGATATTCACTATTTTCAAACTAAGGCAATAACTATTCGAAATCCGCAGGGGGCTCCCCTGCATATTGATGGCGACCCGGCTAAAACCGCTGCCACATTCAACATCAGGATCATTGAACATGCTTTCCGGCTGTTGATGCCCTGATCTACTTTAAAAGATCCTTTATTTTTTTTAAAGAGGCCTGGTTAAATACATTATCGAACGATTCTTTCACGTCTCTTTTTTCCCGGGCTGTTAAATGAAAATTCAACGCCGCTTTCTTTTCTTCGGTTTGGGGCCTGTACATGAAGGAAATTTTTTGCAGGTTAATCGCTTTCTCCGACGACAAATAACTAAACTGATCACCTTCGGAATAATCCTGTATTTTTTGCCAGTTATGCTGCAACATGGTGCCGGGCTTAATGATAAAATCGGTGATCGATCCGGCTTCAAATGGTTCATGCCAGTTATCAATGACCCGGTCGCGCATTTGTAAAATGATAACCGCACTTGTATTTTCCGCAAGCCAGTCTTTAAAATTTTCGATAAACCGAAGGGAGGTCTCCTGTCCAAAATTATCACGCAAGCCCGCATCCATCACATCAATAACCGGGTTACTGGGCAACCACACATTGGGCAATACGTAGGGGAATGTGGCATTCATCCTCAACGCCGTGAGCAGCCGCAAATTCAACGGATCCTGTTTGGCAAACATGGCCGAAAAATCCACAGCATCCGGACTCACCGCGGTATCATTGACAAAAGCCAGGGGCTTCATCATAAAACTGATGGGCTGTGTGCTGATCATCATCCTTCTTCCATCTCTTGAAATGGTTGAATTGAAAAAGATCAGGGGGATCGTTGCCGCTTTCTCTTCGGCCCGGTAATCTATCAGTTGCCCATTGAAAACCTGTTCGGTGTTTTGGTCAAGTTTTCGTTCAAATGCGTAGCCACGGTCTTTGACATAGGTATACCGGCCAACCGAAAACTGTTGGGCGGGCGCAAATATATCCCTGGCAACCATCGATGAAAAAACCGGGTTCAACAGATCCCTGGCAATATTGTCGGCATACTCCTCCTTGTACAAATCCAGTTCCGGAAATCTTTGTTTATGTCTGTACAACTCACGATAATATGTAGCCGCAAGCATGCCGCCACTGGCCCCGCTGATCAGCATGGTATGCGGCATCAGTTTTCCATTAACTGCTTTGTCGATCTGTTGCAGCGTATTCATCACAAAGGTTCCGCTACGCAACCCGCCGCCGCTTACGTTTATAAAAATCATGACGGGCTTTTCTTCACCCAGGTTCTTCTTCCAGTTTGCCAGTATCTGCAACATATTGGCTTTATCGGCTTCTATTTTTCCTGGCAGGCAAATTTGTTGTAATGCCAACTTGCTGTAGTCGGGCCGCTCTTCCTTGTTCAGGTAGTTTATACCATAGGCTTTGTTACGGGTATCAATAATTTCCTGTTCATATAAAAAATCAACCGTCAGGACCAGCACGATAAAAAAAGGCAGACTCCAGCTTTGCAAAAAATGAGACAGGGCACCGATAACAGCCATCATCAACGCAAAAAATACTAATATACTGGCTGCAGCCGGCACCTGAAAAACCGGGCTATCCATATTAAAACCAACAACCACCAGGAAAGCAAAAGCCAGAATGATACTGAGTATCCCCGAAAAATGATGTCGCTTGAAAACCGTATCAATAAACACCTGGTTGTAATGTGATACATTCCGGATCTTTTTAAACCGAAAACTTTTAGAAAGAAAATAACTCACTTTTAAACCGGGATTCTCCCTTTCTTCCCGTTCTGCCTGATAATCGTGATTAACGTGTTGTGCGGTATCAATTATAGGTGCAATGGCTCGCTGAATGGTTTTGTTGGCGCCAAAGAAATAGGCAAAGGAGATCGTCAAAATTAAAATAAAGCCTCCCGATATACCGGCAACAACAAGCAACACATCGCCGGTATTCATCAGTTCCCGCTGTACATTGAAGTTCACCAATCTGTAAAAATAAAAAGCAATAAACAACAGCGGAAAAATGACGTTATTCATACAATATTTCAAAAACGGATGGCTGGTTGTAGCCAAAAAACGGAATCGCTTGCTGTGCATGATAAACGTGGTGATATTCCAGCTCATGACGAAGATGCCCAGTGCAATGCCCACAATGCCGGCACTTAACAGATTTACGTTGCCCAGATATTCGGGCGTAAAAAACAAGGCGTCGGATCCATAGTTTTTCAAAAAACCGCTGTTGATCGTGCTTCCAAGTATAAACCAAAACACAAGAAGAGCCTGAAACTTTCTGAAATGAAGAATAAAAAGCTGAATGGGGAATGCGTAGTAAATGTCTTTAAGTACCTGTTTCATGAGTGGCTGCGTATGCTTAAAAATAAACAATAACAGGCACTAATCAAAAAAGCCGATACCGGTAACCGGAATCTATTTTCTTCTCACCAGGTAAAGCAGCGTAAAGATAACCATCAGCAAAACCATGGCCACAAACTGGTGCGACACACCTGCAATAACCAACCTGTTTGGCAGGGTTGCATTCAATACCGTTAATATGCCCAGTAAAACCTGCAATATGATCAACACCATAACGGTATTGCGAAGCCGGCCGAATAGACCTTTATCTACGATGGCCCGGGACCGATACCACCAGGCAGCAACCAGGATCAGCAGTAAATAAGCAAGTCCGCGGTGAATAAAATGAATGCTGATTGGATCGGTTACCAGGTTGGCAACCCACCCGCTGCCGGTAAACATATTGGGCGGAATTACGGCACCATTGATATCGGGCCAGGTGGGCGCCACGATGGCGGCCCGCAAACCAGCCATAAAGCCGCCATAGATCAATTGTAAAACCAACACGGCAGCTATACCCAGCAGAAAATTCTTCACTACCGGATTTATTACGAGCTGCTCTTTTTTGATCAGTAAACTCAAAGCAAACCACATGGTATAACACAACAAACCAAGTGCAGCAATAAAATGTGTGGTAAGTTCCACATGCCCAACAAAATACTTTTCGGGAACCAGCCCGCTCTTTACCATGAACCAACCAATGAAACCCTGCACCCCGCCCAGTAAAAATAGTATGATCATCGGCTTGACCATGCGGCTATCAAATTTCCTTTTTATCAGAAAATAAACAAAGCCGAATAAAAATACCAATCCCATCAATCGGGCCCAGGTACGATGAAACCATTCCCAGAAAAAAATTGATTTAAACTCAGACAGTGAAAAATGAGCATGCACATACTTGAACTGATCGGTTACTTTATACCTGTCAAATTCTACCTGCCAGGCTTCGTCATTCATTGGCGGCAGGGCGCCGGTGATGGGCTTCCATTCGGTAATGGAAAGTCCGGATTCCGTTAGGCGGGTAATGCCACCTATCAAAACCTGAACAACGATCATAGCCACCCCGATCAACAGCCAGACAGCGATTTGGCGTTGATTTCGTCGTATTTGTTCGGCCTGGTTCAGTGAAGAAATATCCATGGTGCCGCAAATTTACAGCAGCATTTGCTGTTATTGCAAAATGAATTGCTTTTTTATGATTTTAACGGATATTTGTTAAACAAGATGTTAGCCCCCTTTCTTCACAACAATTTACTGGAAGCCGGTTTGGATGAAGCCGGCCGTGGCTGCTATGCGGGTCCGGTATTTGCTGCGGCCGTCATGCTGCCAAAGGATTTTCACCATCCGCTGTTGAACGACAGCAAGCAATTGAATGAAAAACAGCGGGAATTGCTGAGGCCGGTCATCGAAAAAGAAAGTATTGCTTTTGCCGTCGCTTTGGTTGATAATAATACGATCGACAATATCAATATTCTGCAGGCCAGTTTTATGGCCATGCACCTGTCCATTAATAAATTAAAAACGATACCTGAGTTTTTACTGATCGATGGCAATCGTTTTAAAGCCTATCCAAAAATTCCACATCAATGTATTATCAAAGGCGATGGAAAATATGCTTCCATAGCAGCTGCCAGCATTTTAGCCAAAACCTACCGCGACGAATACATGCAAAAGCTTCATCATGATTTTCCGCAATATGGCTGGGATAAGAACAAAGGATACGGAACAGCAGTGCATCGCCGTGCCATTGCACAATATGGCTTGTGCATACATCACCGGAAAAGCTTTAATATTCAACCCTCCGCTACATCGTTAATTTAACATCTCTTTGTTAAACAGCTTTAAACTGTCTTGGTCTATGTATTAATGAATTAGAAAATAATTTATTAATCATGAAAACAAAAAATCATGAAAATAAAATTACTCGCAGCAACCGTGTTATTCCTGGCTCTGGGCATAACCACAACAGAAGCTCAAAACAGGCAATTAAAAGAGCGCAGCCAATTGGAACAGGCCGGCCGTAAAGGCGGCGAATTTTCAAAAAGCGACAAATGGAACAAAACAAAAAAAGATGGAAAATTCCGGAAAGCGGATGGAAAATTCAAGGCGGATAAAATGACCAAAGGCGGTCACGGAAAAAAATTCCGCAAGAACAAAAGGCATCACCAACAACACGGTTTTCGCGGAAAGCACCGGAGATCAAACAGATATTAAAAAGTTTACCTGACAGCAGCAGTACTTTCCCGCCCCGTAAGGCGGGATTTGTTTATGCTTCCCATACCCCCTGCCCCTGCCTGACGATCTCCCAGTCGCTTCCGGTACAATCAACTATGGTAGATGGGATCATGCTGCCGATGCCGCCGTCGATCACAAAATCTACCTTGTCACCAAATTTTTCAGCAATCACTTCGGGATCGGTATATTCTTCCACCATGTCGCCTGGTAAAGAGGCACTGAGGATCGGATTACCCAACTCATCGAGTATGTGCCGGCAGATGATATTATCAGGTACCCGTATACCTACCGTTGATTTTTTGCTCTGCAATATTTTAGGAACCTGCTTGCTGGCGGGCAAAATAAAAGTATAGGCGCCCGGCAAGTAGCTTTTCAACATCCGGTAAAGGGGCGTATCAATACTTTTGGTGTAATCGCTTAAATGACTCAGGTCGCGGCAAATAAAAGACAGTTGGGCTTTTTGAGGATTGATGTTTTTTATTTTACAAATACGGTCAATTGCCTTGTGTTGATTTATATCGCAGCCTAAACCATAAATGGTGTCGGTTGGATAAATGATCACACCGCCGTCTTTCAGGCATTCGGCCACCTGCCTGACCAGCCTCGGTTGCGGATTTTCGGGATGTATCTGAATTAACACGTTTCCTGATTTTTTTAAAATTATTTCCGGCAATAATGGCACAACTTACTAAAATCATTTTAATCAGTTACTTTTGCCCGCGGAGCCCGGTTCCGCAGGAATCGGGCAGCTTTGATAAAATACTCAAAATTCAGCTTATGTCAGTAATATGCGTTGGTACCATGGCTTTTGATGCTATAGAAACGCCATTTGGTAAAGTAGATAAAATAGTTGGTGGATCCGGAACTTATGTTGCCTATGCAGCCAGTAATTTTGTAACCCCTATTCAACAGATATCCATTGTTGGTTACGATTTTCCGCAGGAAGAAATGGATGAAATGAAAAAACGTGGAGTTTCTTTGGAGGGTGTAGAAATTGTAAAAGATAAAAAATCTTTTTTCTGGAGCGGTAAATACCATTTGGATATGAATAGCCGGGACACATTGGTTACCGACCTGAATGTTTTAGAAGATTTTAACCCGGTGGTGCCCGACAGTTACCAGGGAGCCGACTTTTTAATTTTGGGCAACCTGGCACCAGATATACAGATGAGTGTGATTGATCAGTTGAAAGTTCGTCCTAAACTGATTGTGATGGACACGATGAATTTTTGGATGGACATTGCCATGGATGGATTGAAGGCGGTGTTAAAAAAAGTTGACGTACTCTTGGTGAATGATGCCGAAGCCAGACAGTTAAGTGGTGAACTTTCGCTGGTAAAAGCAGCCCACCTTATTATGGATATGGGACCAAAGTTTTTAATTATTAAAAAGGGTGAACACGGCGCCTTATTATTTCATCAAAACCATGTTTTCTTTGCACCTGCGTTGCCCCTGGAAGAAGTATTTGACCCAACCGGTGCCGGCGATACTTTTGCCGGCGGCTTTATTGGTCATTTGGCTAAAACCAAAGATACCAGTTTTGAAAACATGAAAACAGCCATTATCGTAGGCAGTGCCATGGCCAGTTTCTGTGTTGAAAAATTTGGACCCGAAAGATTGAAAGAAATTACAAAAGAAGATATTGATGCCAGGCTGGCCGAATTTGTACAACTGGTGAATTTTGATATCGACCTGGTTTAATTTTAAGTCAGATCCGGTACATAAGCCTCGCTATGCGGGGCTTATGTATTGTAACCACCTGTTAACCTGTTAGCCTGGTTCCGCTATGGTTTTACCCGTACCCTCACTCCAAACCTTCCATCAAATAAAAACAAACTGGTGAAAAAATTTTTCTAATTTCGGCATTCACCAAATAAGCTATATGAAAAAGTTATTACCGTCGGTGTTCCTGGCAGCACTTTCCATTTGTATTTTTTCCTGCAACAATAATGAATCATCAAACAGTGAGCGAAAATCACTATTGCTTGCAAACGTCGATTCTTCTGTTAGTCCCGGCGATGATTTTTACCAATTTGCCAACGGCAAATGGCTCGACACGGCAACCATCCCCGCTACAGAATCGAACATGGGTGCAGGAAAAGAAATGTATAACCGCACCAAGCTACGCATAAAAGAAATATTGGAAACTGTTTCGGCCACAAGTAATACAGCCGGCAGCATAGAACAGAAAGTAGGTGATTTTTACCTATCAGGAATGGATTCTGCTGCCATTGAAAAACGAGGCTATGAACCGGTAAAACCATGGCTCCAAAATATAGATGCCATAAAGGATGCCAGGGCAGTAATGCAATTTGCAGCCGGCCAGATCACCTATGGCGGCTCATTATTGATGGGCGGATATGTTGGTGCAGATGAAAAAAACAGTTCAGTAAATATCGCTTCATTCTATCAATCCGGCATCGGCCTGCCCGACAGGGATTATTATTTTAAAACCGATGAGGCAACAATAAAAACGGTGAAAGCCTACCAAAACTATATTCAAAAATTATTCACCCTTACGGGAGATGATTCTGCTACAGCCGCCAAAAACATGGCGACCATTTATGAGCTGGAAAAGAAAATAGCAGGAAGTCACAGAACCAATGTTGAATTGAGAGACCCGCAATCCAATTATAACAAAATGGCGGTGGTGGATCTGGATAAAAAAATGCCCGCAATTGGCTGGACAGGTTTTTTACAAGCCATTTCTGTAAAAGCCGATTCTTTGAATATAGGGCAGCCAGGCTATTATCAAAAACTGAACGAACTCCTCACCACCGTACCGGTTGAAAACTGGAAAACCTACCTGCGTTTTCATGTACTAAACGATGCCGCACCTGCATTAAGCAGCCCGTTTGTGCAGGCCCGTTTCGACTATGCCGGCAAGGCATTGAGTGGCCAACAGCAAATGAAAGAAAGATGGGAGCGGATTTACCAGCAAACGGATGGCAATCTGGGTGAAGCGTTGGGCGAATTATACGTAAAGAAATACTTTACAGAAGATGCAAAAAAGCGGATGCTTGACCTGGTTAACAACCTGCAAAAAGCCTTCGAAGCCCGCATAACAAAATTAGACTGGATGAGTGACAGCACAAAAATAAAGGCTAAAGAAAAACTATACACGTTCATTAAAAAAATTGGTTTCCCTGATACCTGGAGAGATTATAGTAAAGTGAATATTGATAAAAATAAATTTTTTGAGAACCTGCTTGCCTGCGGCAAGAACGAGTACAATTATCAGGTAAGCAAAATAGGTAAGCCGGTTGACAGAACCGAATGGGGCATGTCTCCGCCAACCATTAACGCCTATTACAATCCTACCTTTAATGAGATTGTTTTCCCGGCAGGTATTTTACAATACCCTTTCTTTGATGCTGATATTGATGATGCGATGAATTACGGCGCTATTGGTATGGTGATCGGTCATGAAATGACCCATGGTTTTGACGACCAGGGTGCTCAATATGATAAAGACGGCAATCTTAAAAACTGGTGGAGCAAGGAAGACTTTGAAAAATTCAAAGCTAAAGGAGAGCAGGTAATCAATTTATATAACAGCTTTACGGTGCTCGACAGTCTTCATATAAATGGCAAACTTACGCAGGGTGAAAATACGGCTGATATAGGCGGCATTGCTATTGCCTATGATGCCTTTAAACTGACCAAACAGGGACAAGACACGGTGAAGATCGATGGACTTAGCCCTGATCAGCGTTTCTTCCTTTCCTATGCAGCGATATGGCGCAGAAAAGGAAAAGATGAAGCATTACGTCAGCAGATAAACACCGACCCGCATTCACCGGCCAATTACCGGGTACTGGGCCCGTTGATGAGCTTTACACCTTTTTACACGGCGTTCAATATTAAGGAAGGCGACAAGATGTTTATTCCTGTTAAAGACAGAATCAATATCTGGTAAATATTTTTAAAATCAAGTTGATAAAACATGGCCAAAGTGTAAAACTTTGGCCGTGTTTTTTTTGACATCTATTTCGTAATTCCCTCCAGCGCAAACAAAAATGCATATTCCCTTGCCCGGTCTTTTAATGCTTTAAACCTGCCCGAAGCCCCGCCATGACCGGCCTCCATATTGGTGTATAACAGGAGCTTATTATTATCTGTTTTCATTTCCCGCAATTTGGCAACCCATTTAGCCGGTTCAAAATACTGAACCTGGCTGTCGTGCAGGCCGGTTGTTACCAGCATGTTTGAATACGCCTTTTTCTCTACCTGGTCGTAAGGTGAATAAGATTTCATATAAAAATAACTATCCTTGTTGGCCGGGTTCCCCCATTCATCGTATTCATTGGTGGTAAGTGGAATGGTTGGATCACTCATGGTTGTCAACACATCAACAAATGGAACAGCAGCAACTACACCATGCCAAAGATCGGGACGCATATTCACTACAGCGCCCATCAACAAGCCGCCGGCACTTCCGCCGCTGGCGTATAAATGTTCTTTGGATGTATACTTTCCTGCCAATAAAAATTCGGCGCAATCAATAAAATCTGTGAACGTATTTATCTTTTTAAACATTTTGCCGTCTTCGTACCAACTCCGGCCCATCTCTTGTCCGCCACGAATATGCGCAATGGCATAGGCAAAGCCGCGATCTAATAAACTCAGGCGCACACTGCTGAAAGAGGCTTCCATACTGGCTCCGTAAGAACCGTAACCGTACAACATCAACGGAGCCTGGCCATCTTTTTTAAATCCTTTTTTATATACGATTGATATCGGGATCTTTGTTCCGTCCTTGGCGGTTGCAAAAACCCTTTCTGTTTCATAATCACCAGGTTTAAAACTGCCCACCACTTCCTGCTGTTTCATCAGCTTCTTTTCCCGGGTATTCATATTGTAATCGTATACCGTATTGGGTGTGGTCATCGACGTATACGTATACCGCATCACATCCGTATTATAATCCGGGATGTACGACAGGTAGGCCGCATAGGCTGCTTCATCAAATGGCAGGTAGTACGTACTGTTGTCCTTTGTATTTAAAATATGTATCTGTGTTAAACCATCTTTACGTTCCGAAATGGCCATATAATTTTTAAACAGATCAAACCCCTGTATCAGAATTTTTTCATTGTGAGCGATCAGTTCTTTCCAGGCTGTTGTATCGGTTTTATTTTCGGCACTGGTTGCGATCCTGAAATTCTTTGCATTCAGGTTTGTGCGTATATAGAATTTATCATTGGCATGATCAACACTATACAACACTTCTTTCATCCGGGATTGAAAAATGGTGAAACTTCCTTCCGGTTTACTGGCGTCGATCCACCTTACTTCCGACGACAGTGTGGCCTGCGAGGTGATCAGGATAAATTTGTCCGATTTGGTTTTTGCCACCCCGATGTAGTTCGTTTTATCCGTTTCGGTGTACACCGTTTTATCTGATGCCGCATCGGTACCGAGCTTATGCCTTTTTATTTTTTCGGATAAAAGGGTTATCGGATTTTTTGCTGTATAAAAAATGGTTTGGTTATCATTGGCCCAAACCGGGTCGCCCTGTGTATTAGAAACCTTGTCTTTATAGGTTTCCCCGGTTTCGAGATTCTTAATATAAATATCGTATTGCCGCCTGCTCAACAGATCAATGCCGTAGGCCAGTAATTTATTATCCATACTTACATCAAAACCGGTTGCCGAAAAATAATTATGCCCTTCGGCCATGGCGTTTACATCAAGTAACACTTCTTCTGCAGCATCCATGGTTCCTTTTTTGCGGCAATACACAAAATAATCCTTGCCTTCTACCTGGCGGCTGTAATAAAAATATCCGTTTTTAAAAGTGGGTACCGATTCGTCTTTTTCCTTAATCCTTGCTTTTAGCTCATTGTATAAAGACTCCTGGAATGTTTTTGTACCACTCATCATGGTATCGAAATAAGCGTTCTCTGCTTTCAGGTAGTCAACTACTTTGGTACTGTCGGGCCCTTTAGTAAAATATTCATTCATCCAGTAATAATCATCAATACGGGTATCTCCATGTGCCTTTAGCTCTTTAGCTTTCTTTTCTGCCACAGGAGCTGCTATACTGTCGGGCCATTTGTATGCTGTTTCTGTCATTTGTGTGTCTTCGGTTTTATTGTTACATGATGAAATTACCATCGCAGCAATGATAATTGCCGGCATGATCCTGATTTGCATAAATTTATTTTTTATGATGACTAATTATTACATTCTTTCGTCCCCTCGTCCTCTCGTCCTCGTCTCTGACGAGGATGCCCTGGCACTGAGACTCCGTCTCAAACCAAACTTACATTCACCAGGCCTTTAATTCCAACATAATCTCTTGCCGCACCAGGTAAATAGTCTTTCCCTCGTCCTCGTCTCTGACGAGGATGCCTTGGCACCGAGACTCCGTCTCAAACCAAACTTACATTCACTAACCCTTTTATTCCAACATAATCTCTTGCAGAACTATGTAAATAGTCTTTCCCTCGTCCTCGTCTCTGACGAGGATGCCTTGGCACCGAGACTCCGTCTCAAACCAAACTTACATTCACTAACCCTTTTATTCCAACATAATCTCTTGCCGAACTATGTAAATAGTCTTTCCCTCGTCCTCGTCTCTGACGAGGATGCCTTGGCACCGAGACTCCGTCTCAAACCAAACTTACATTCACTAACCCTTTTATTCCAACATAATCTCTTGCCGAACTATGTAAATAGTCTTCCATATTCTCTACAATTCCAGCCCGTACGGGATTATAATGCGTGTAATACACCCGATCCTGCAACATTTCGGGTTTAAACGGATCGAGATAAATCGCATGGTTTCCGTCTTGCCAAAAATGATACTTCTCTATTCGCCTCATAAATTTACCGGCATATTCAAAACGATATAAGATCCAGTCCTTTCGACTTTCCGGCTCACTTTCAATGGCTTCCAAACTTGAACGGGCAGTAAATTTTTTAAAGTCCCTTAATACCTCCGATAGTTTAAACCCCTGTCTTGCTTCCACTACCAGGTGCAGATGATTCGACATCAGGCACCAGGCAAAAACTGTCAGTCCTTTCTTTTTTATACAATAATTCAATGAATCAACTATTATCTGTTTATAAACCGGGCGAATAAAAACATCAACCCAATCTACAACTGTGCAGGTTATAAAATAACAGGCATTTTGGTCGGTAATGATGTATCTGTCGCCTGACATAAGGTACTTTGTTTATTGCATAAAGAGTCAAAGACTCTTAACCAACTCATCCTCGTTAACAGTCAGGCAGGATCGCCAGAGACCAGCATGAGTTAAAGAGATTTTTCTAACCCTGAACGAAGAGTCCAAGACTCTTAACCAATACATCCTCGTCAGAGACGAGGACGAGCTAGTTCCTCCTCGCCAGTACAATCGTACTCTTAAATCGCTTCTTCTTTCCTTCCAAATTAAATACTTCGGTATAAATAACATAAATACCTACCGGAAGTTTTTGAAATTTTTCTCCCAAGCCATCCCACCGGAAATAGCCTTTAATACCACAAAGCGCATTGCGCTGCAGGTAACGAACCGCCCTGCCATTGGCATCAAATATAGTGATATTAGCCACATATCCCGGCGAAGGAAAACTATAATCGATCGTAGCGAAGTCATCTATACCATCATTATCCGGCGATACGATTTCAGGTGTTACCGTAATATCTCCGCGTACCGCTAAGTCGAGCCTGAACTGAGAATTTTTATAGGTTGGCGTGCCATATCCCACGTTCGTTGCAGCCGAATGCCAGTTTTCCGGATTTTGGGTTGCTGCATCATAATCGATCCTTTCCAATGCCACCCCTTCCTTATTGTCGATCAGTTTAAAATGCCATGTGTCGCTGTAAAAAAGTTCATCAACAATATGGCCCTGTTCGTTTATAACGACCACATGGCCTTCATCATCACTAAAAGCTGGTGTGCTGCCCACTTCGGCAAAGGCATTCAGATTCTCTGCAACAAAATCTCTTTTTACGATCGAAGCATCTGAGGTAACTACGATAAAATCTTCCGGAAATAATAAATAGTTTTCGGCACTGAGCTGGGTAATGCTGCTAATGGCACCCGCCGAATTACGGTTGGCGAGGTATATATTCTTTAAGTCGATTATTTTCATCGTTCGGTTGTACAGTTCCACATAATCAACACCATTTGATCTTGGATTGAATAATATTTCATTGATCACCACATCAAAACTATCAGCTGCCGAAGCGAGGCCAACCTTTGCCGAAGTATTTGTACCAACTGCGTTGCCCACACAATCGGTAAGACCAGTAGCTGTAAGCTGATATACTTTGTTACGCTGCAATGGCATCGGCAATCTCAGTGCCACCCGGTCGAATACAGGCGCCAATGCCACGGCCGTTTGTGGCTGACCAATACCATCACTTATATTGTAGTTAGCCGCCACTGCTGCGGTAGCCAGGTTTACCGGTTCATCAAAAACCAACAGGATATGTACACTGTCTGTTGCATATGCCCTGACGAGTTTCGGTGCTGTGTCATCTACATTGGCTCCATCAATGGAATTTTTTTTACCCGGCGTTCCGCCCTTAGTGTCCTCACTGGCTTTCCAGTTACTGAAACCGCTGCAGGGATTTTTACTGTCGATCATCTCCAGCGTCCAGCCTCCATCTTTTTTCAATTCATTCTGATACCAGCTATCAGAATAATGAACACTATGAATGGTTAAACCGCTGCCATTCAATAAAGAGATTTGGTCGCCGCCGTTATCCAAAGACGGAAAACTACTAACGGCAATGACTGCGCCATAGGCACTCAAGGTGGTAACGGCACTGCCGTTACAAACGATGACAAAACTATCAGGCTTTAAGGTAAAAGAAGGCATGGGGCCACTTTGTCCGCTTATGTCGGCTATCTTCCATCCCGATAAATTAACAGAGAAGGCACTGCTGTTTCTCAATTCGATCCATTCGTTGTTGGGTAAACTAACGGGCGGCGAAGGGTCGGCCATGATCTCATCAATAATAATATCGTACTGTATTGCCGTATAAAAACTGAAATTAGCTGTACCGTTGTTGATGGCATTACCCGAAAGATCCTTTACGCCATTTACGGTTAACTGGTAGTTAGTGCCGTTGCCGAAATGGCCGGCAAAGGCCAGGTGTACCAGGGCCGAATTCACGACGTCTCGTACAGCCGTGGCCGGCATGCCAATTCCGGTATTGACAATATAATTTGCCAAAACCTGGCTGCTTAACAGTTCTACCGGTTCGTTAAACAATATATCAACGGTTGATGCGGAACTGGCGGTCGCGGAAATAACGGCAGGCGGCGTAATATCGGGTACATAGGCTTTCACCTCAAAATCATCAAAGACATGTTTTTGAAAAAAAGCGGCCGTACTTTGTTTTACCAGCAAACCAAAAAAAGCGGATGTAAGATAAGTAGCATCCGTAACCACGCCCTCGCTGAAATAACTGTTACCCGTGCCACTCAGGTCGCGGGATAAATTCCATTGATTGGTTGCATTACGAAAAACTTTTATTTTCATCACACTGCTGCTATTGTTTAATATACCATTAACCCCGTCGATGATCTTTACAATGACGCCACCTGCATCCTTACGGTAAAGCGAGATCTCATCATCAGTATTTCCAATCCGCACAAAATAACCGGTAGTGGTGGCCAGGGTAATATCACCTGCCGACGCCGTTACATACACATCCATATAATTTGCCGATGACGGGTTGAAGCTGATCTGTGTAAAAAATTCCCATTGGGCTGTTGTAGCCATGGTACTGGCAGTACTCAGGTAAAAACTACTGTTGGCTGCTGTATTATTACTTTGTAACTGAAAGGATGGAGTAACAACCCAATCAGCTGTATTACCTGTCCATACCGGGTTTAGGGTAAAATCCCCATCACTGAAATTGTCGTTAACCTGGCCATATCCACCAATACAGGGAAACAGGCAGGTACTGATAAAAAAAAGAAATTGAGTTTTCATGATTTACCTGTTATCGTTTTAAAGATACCCGGTTTAGTCATTTTTTTAAACCCCCGAACGGGCTTTAAACGGATATAATCGGCTTTCGTCGGCTGGCTTATCGTGGTTTTGGCTGAATTGCATTTTGTTGTTAATTTCGTTTCTCAATGACGATCAGTAAACATACAGGATTTGCTAAAAAAACCAGCCCGGGCAGGGAAGGACAATAGTACTGATGTATGAATCACGATACTGGCCTTCCCGGAACGGAGGGCCTTTTTATTACCTCACCCCTTTTCCCTCTCCAACAGGAGAGGGTGAAGCGGAGATCGAAGCGAATTGGGTTTATTATTTAATAATTTTAAAAAAGAAATGATGAAAGTTGCTGTTGTAGGTGTTACCGGTTTGGTAGGAACAAAAATGTTACAGGTACTGGAAGAAAGAAATTTTCCGGTAGACGAATTGATCCCGGTGGCATCGGAAAGAAGTATCGGAAAGATAATAACTTTTAAAAATAAACAGGTTAAAGTTGTGAGTGCTGCCGAAGCCATTGCAGCCAAACCGGATGTGGCGATTTTTTCGGCAGGAGGAAGCACTTCGCTGGAGCTCGCACCTCAATTTGCTGCAGCCGGTATTACGGTTATCGACAATTCCAGCGCCTGGCGTATGGACCCCACGAAAAAACTGGTTGTACCGGAAGTCAATGCGGCGGTGTTGACAAAGGAAGATAAGATCATCGCAAACCCGAACTGCTCTACCATACAAATGGTGGTGGTGTTAAAACCCCTGCACGATAAATACAAAATAAAAAGAGTGGTAGTGAGTACTTACCAAAGTGTTACCGGCACCGGCGTTAAGGCCGTTACCCAATTAATGAACGAACGCAGGGGAATTGAAGGTGAGATGGCTTACAAATACCCCATCGACCTGAATGCCATTCCCCATATTGATGTTTTTTTAGAGAACGGATATACGAAGGAAGAAATGAAAATGGTTTTAGAAACCAATAAGATCATGGGCGACGACGATATAAAAGTTACCGCCACCTGTGTGCGGATACCTACCATGGGCGGACACAGCGAAAGTGTAAATATTGAATTTGAAAATGACTTTGATTTGGCCGAAGTGAGGGAGATCCTTTCAAAAGCACCGGGCGTTGTTTTAAAGGATGATGTTGCGAATTTTATTTATCCCATGCCATTAACGGCTTTTGATAAGGACGATACTTTTGTGGGTAGAATCAGAAGAGATGAAACCCAGGCCAACACCTTGAACTGCTGGATCGTGAGTGACAACCTGCGCAAGGGTGCTGCTACCAACGCGGTACAGATCGCAGAATACCTGCTTTCCAACGGATTACTGTAAAAAAAAGGCGGCGGGCTTTGCCCGCCGCTTTCTTTTAGCTAATCACCCAGGTTTCATTCCCTCTCAATAATTTATCCAGATCACCTTTACCTTTTTTTGCAATTACCTCTTCTATCTGCATGCGCATCGAATCTTCATAGCAGGCACGGTCGGTTTGGTAGAAAACACCAAACGGCCTTGGCATATGGCCTGCTAATTTAGGATCATCAAACATGCGTATCAGTATCTGGGCCTTGTAAAAATCACGCTCATCATGTACCCACAGATCATCAGTACTTGCCCCTTCAGCTATATCAACGATCACCGGATTAAACCCATCTAGTTTTATCCCTTTGTTTTTGGTGGCGCCAAATACCAATGGTTGTCCCTGTTCTAAAAACAACACTTCATCGGCCTTGGTTTTTTTATCAGTAAATACTTCAAAGGCGCCGTCGTTAAAGATGTTACAGTTTTGATAGATCTCTAAAAAGGAGGTTCCTTTATGCGCCTGCGAACGCAGGAGCATTTCCTGCAGGTGTTTTGGGTCCCTATCCATCGTACGGGCAATAAAACCGGCCTCGGCACCCATGGCCAACGCCAGCGGATTAAAGGGATGGTCAATACTGCCAAAAGGCGAACTCTTGGTTACTTTATGTTCTTCTGAAGTTGGCGAATATTGCCCTTTGGTTAAACCATATATCTGATTATTGAAAAGCAACACATTCACATCAAAATTGCGGCGCAATAAATGAATGGTATGGTTACCTCCGATACTCAATCCATCGCCATCGCCGGTTACGATCCATACACTCAGTTCGGGACGGGCAGCTTTTAATCCGCTGGCCACAGCCGGTGCACGACCATGAATACTGTGCATGCCATAGGTATTCATATAGTAAGGAAAACGGCTGCTACAGCCAATTCCGCTCACAATGACAATATTTTCCTTAGGAATACCCAGGGTTGGCATTACTTTCTGTACCTGCGCCAAAATGGAATAATCGCCGCATCCGGGGCACCAGCGTACCTCCTGGTCGGTTACAAAATCTTTGGCGGTTAACGGGGGTGCGGTTACTGCTATTTCACTCATGGTTTCTATAATTGTGGGTTAAAGTTAGGAAATAATGAAATACAAATACCGAACGATTGTTGCACGCAGAGGGCGCAGGGGTGCAGAGGTCGCTGAGAATTCCCTGTTTCCTCTGCTTCTCCGCGATCCCTGCGTGAAACAATAGTTCCACTACCCTTTCTCCAACTCTTCCCAATACTCAGCCGCCCTCCTCGTATGCGGCACCACGATCGTTCCACCCACAATATTCGCCACAGCAAATACCTCATACATTTCTTTTGTATTTACGCCCAACTCGTGCGATTTACCCAAATGGTATTTGATGCAGTCGTCGCAGCGCAACACCATACTGGCAACAAGCCCCAGAAGTTCTTTGGTCTTCACATCCAATGCACCTTCGGCATAGGTATTGGTATCTAAATTCCAGAGGCGTTTAATAACCAGGTTATCTTTTGCCAGAATAACCTCGTTCATTTTGGCGCGGTAATCGTTGAATTCTTTTACAAGTGCTGACATAATAAAATTTTGTTTTGAATAATATGATTTAGTTCAGTTTAAGACCCGGCAATTTTATTCGAGAAACCTCATATCCTCTTCGGTTAAAATTACATCGCGGGCCCCTATATTTTCATTGAAATGTTTCAGCGATGACGTACCGGGTATCGGTAACAAAAGCGGCGACCGGTGCAATAACCAGGCAATATGTATTTGCACTTCGCTGGCCTCATACTTCACAGCTATCTCGGAAATCCGTGTATCTTTCTGCGGCAGGGCCGTAAACAAAGAAAAATAAGGTATCAGCGGAATATTGTTTTCGGTGCAGATACCCAACACCTCCTCACCACCCCGGTTTTCACCATATGGCGATTTCAAGGTAGTACGTTGTGCATGGCCATACATGTTTTCAACCGTGGCAATGGTACCTTGTTGCATGGCCGTTTTCAACTCGGCTGGCGTAACATTGCTCACACCCACATGCAATATCTTTCCTTCTTTTTGTAAAGCAAACATGGCGTCCATGGATTCTGCAAAGGGCACATCGGTACCACCAATCACCCTGAAGTGCACCAGTGGCATTTGCTCCAGTTTAAGCGTTCGTAAATTAGTTTCAATACTGGTTCGTAAATTCTCCGGACGGTTAAAAGGCACCCAGCTTTTATCGGGTTTACGGGCACCGCCAACCTTACTGCAAATAACCAGATGTGCCGGGTAAGGATATAATGCCTCTGCTATCAGGCGATTGGTAACATCCTCGCCATAATAATCTGCCGTATCTAAAAAATTTACACCCCGCTGTATTGTTTGTCTTAATATTTCCAGTGCTTCCGGCCTGTTGGGCGGTTCGCCATAAATGCCTTCACCGGTGAGCCGCATCGTACCATAGCCAAGCCGGTTCACCTGCAAGGGATCATTGGTATTGCCGGCAATAGTTATTGTTTCCAAATTATTCATATGTGTTATCATACAGGTGAAAAGCAAAATTAGTTGATTAATCATGCTGATACCGGTAGATTTCCGCTTCTCGAAATTTCAATAACAGCAGCTGTTAGTACATCTCAAAATGCAGTTTCCGTTCTTTATTTGTAATTTCAATATCCTCAACCAAACAACTATGCAACATTTAATTAAAGCAAATTTATTTGCCCTTTGCCTGCTGCTGGCAAATACCACCAATGCCCAAACCTTTAATGCCAAATATTTCAACAGCATGCAATGGCGCTGTATTGGTCCGCACCGTGGCGGCAGAACGGTTGGTGCTGTTGGCGTTCCATCGCAACCCAATGTATTTTATATCGGTGTAAATAATGGCGGTGTATGGAAGACCAATGATTTTGGCCGCACCTGGAAACCCATTTTTGATGATCAGCCAACCGGTTCGGTGGGTGATGTGGTGGTATCCCCATCCAACCCCGATGTGATTTATGTTGGCAGTGGTGAAGGTTTGCAACGGCCGGATCTTTCAGTAGGTGATGGCATTTATAAATCAACTGATGGCGGTAATACCTGGATCAACACCGGACTAAAAGACGGTCAACAGATTGGTGGCCTCGCCATCGACCCAAAAAATGAGAACCGTGTTTTTGCAGCCGTGCTGGGTCATCCTTACGGCCCCAATACCGAACGCGGCGTGTACCGCACAACCGATGGCGGAAAGAACTGGGAACGGGTTTTATACAAGGATGAAAACACCGGGGCCATCCAGGTTACCATCGACCCAAATAACAGCAATATTGTTTATGTTGATCTGTGGGCTGGCCGGCAGGGCCCCTGGGAGAACGGCGCCTGGAACGGAAAAGAAAGCGGATTGTTCAAAAGCATGGATGGCGGTACTACCTGGAAAAAACTAACGACCGGTTTACCTACCACTGAACAGGGTTTAGGTAGAATTGGTTTTTGTATTGCCCCCTCAAACAGCAACAGGATGTATGCAACCGTTGATGCAGGAAAATATGGTGGTATTTATCGAAGCGACGATGCGGGGGAAAGCTGGAAACTGGCCAATGCAGATGAACGTCTTTGGGGCAGAGGAAGCGACTTTGCAGAGGTTCGTGTTGATCCAAAAAATGCTGATATTGTTTATACGGCCGATGTGGTGGTTTGGAAAAGTACCGATGGCGGAAATAACTGGGCCGCTTTTCGTGGCGCACCGGGTGGCGATGATTACCACCGTATCTGGATCAATCCGGATAATTCAAACATCATGCTTATCGCCAGCGACCAGGGTGCTATCATTACGGTTAATGGTGGTGAAACTTTTAGCAGCTGGTATAATCAACCAACCGCACAATTTTACCATGTTAGTGCCGATAATGATTTTCCATACAACGTATATAGCGGCCAGCAGGAAAGCGGCAGCGTGGGCATTGCGTCCCGTGGCAACAGCGGACAAATAACCTACCGCGACTGGCAGCCGGTGGCAGCAGAGGAATATGGCTATGTGGTTGCCGATCCGTTGAATCCAAACATCGTGTATGGCGGCAAGATCTCGAAGTTTGATAAACGTACCGGACAATCGCAAAATATTTCCCCGGAAGCAGTGCGTAGTGGAAAATATCGTTTTATAAGAACAGCTCCTGTTCTCTTCAATCCCATTGATAAAAAAACACTGTACTATGCCGGTAACGTGTTGTTTAAAACGATCGATGGTGGCAACAAATGGGATATTATCAGTCCGGATTTGAGCAGAGAGCGTTGGGATGTACCGGAAAGCGTTGGGATTTTTACAAAACAGGATCCCGATAAATATCGGGAGAAAAAAATGCCAAGACGTGGTGTAATTTATACCGTGGCGCCCAGTTATGTTGATATCAATACCATCTGGTGTGGTACTGATGATGGCCTGATACAGGTGACCAAAAACGGTGGTAAAAGCTGGACAAATGTTACCCCTCCCGCCATCACCAGCTGGAGCAAGGTTTCCCTGATGGATGCCAGCCATACCGATGCCAACACAGCATATGCAGCCGTGAACAGGATCAGATGTGATGATCAACGTCCGCATATTTATAAAACAACCGATGGCGGTAAAACATGGACTGAAATTGTAAACGGTTTACCCAATGACCCCATTAATGTAATTAAAGAAGATCCGGTAAGAAAAGGATTATTATTTGCCGGCAGTGAAAGAGCCGTGTATGTTTCTTTTGATGATGGTGCCAACTGGCAAAGTTTAAGATTGAACATGCCGGCTACATCAATCCGGGACCTGGTTATTAAAGATGATGACCTGGTCATTGGCACACATGGAAGAAGTTTCTGGATATTGGATGATATTACGCCGCTGCGTCAATTAAATAAACAGCTTACGGGCCAGCCGGTTATTCTCTACAAACCACAAACAGCTACCCGTGTACGCTGGAGCATGTATCCCGATACGCCGTTGCCGCAGGAAGAGCCGGCAGGACAAAATCCGCCTGATGGTGCGATCATCAATTATTATCTAAGTAGTGATGCCTCCCCGTTTATAAAATTGGAGCTTGCAGATAAGGAGGGAACTGTAATTCGTGTCTATTCGTCAACTGATACTTTGTATGATATCCCGGCCAATAATGTACCCCCCTACTGGATCAGGCCGCAACAGGTCCTTTCGGGTAAAGCAGGCACCCACCGGTTTACCTGGGATATGCATTACCAGCCATTGAATGTTCCGGTATCTTATCCCATTGGCGCCGTATATAGGAATACCCCACCGGATTACACATCGCCCTGGGTGATGCCTGGTATATATACGGTAAGATTAACCGTTGATGGAAAAAAATATGAACAGCCTGTAACGATACGGATGGATCCCCGTGTAAAAACAAATTTGAAAGAACTTGAACTCCAACACAACCTGAGCCGTATCTGTCATAGTAATATTATCAGGTGCATGGTGCTGAAAGCCTCCGCAAAACCGGAGTTTCTGAAAGATGCGGATAAATATCTAAACCAGTTTACTTCGTTACAAAATATTTTGCAAGACAGTGATATGCCACCCACGACACAAACAGTAAATGCCGTAAACGATACCATAGCCGGTTTTGAAATGGTATGGAAAAAATGGATGAATTAAAAAAATAAAGACAAAATAAAAAAAACCGTCCAGCCTGAGGCTGGACGGTTTTCATTTATTGTGATCCGATTGGTTATTTTACTGTGTGATCACTTTACCTGTTGCCAACACAAATTCGCCGGTGGCATCGGTTACCATCACAAAATAAGTACCCTTGCCCAGGTTACGGATATCTACATCCATCGCACTGTATGGCGCCGTGATCGGGAAGGTTTTATCATACACTTTTTGTCCAAGTGCACTGAATATCACCAAATGACGCAATGCACCATAGTTCTGGTAATTGCTGAAGAACCTCACTTTGAACGCACCGTTGTTTGGATTAGGTGAGATGAACAACTGGTTCGAACTTTCTGTGGTAATAGCCACCGCATTCGATAAGGCTGTACAGCCCGCTCCCGTGGTTACCCGAACCGTGTATACTCCCAGTTTGTCGATGTCTACAACTAAGGTTGTTGACGTAGCGCCAGGCACCACCACATCATTCCTGTACCAGGTGATCGTTGTACCCGTTGCCGGTGACACCGCCGCGGTTAAGGTGGTCGTTTGTCCCGGACGGCTGAGTACCGTTCCCGGTGAAGCCGACAGGCTTACCGTTGGTTGTACGTTTACCGTTACCGATACACTAACACAGGTGGTTGTGTTACAGGTTCCTTCTGCTCTTACAAAGTAAGTAGTCGTTGCACTTACCGGAATCGTGATCGTGGCACCGGTACCTACTAATGTTCCACCACATGATCCGCTATACCATTTCCAGCTCGCTCCACTTCCCAGTGAACCACCCGTTACCGCTAAGGTTACTGAGCCTGGTCCGCACAGTGATGATGGCGTGGCCGTGGCTGCTGTAGCTGCCGTTGACAGCGACTGAACCGTAATGCTGGTGGTGGCTGTTACTACAGGGCATCCGCCGCCCGCTGCTAAGGTATAAGTTACCGTATAGGTGCCAGGGGTACTGGTGCCCAGGGTTACGGTTCCTGTTGTTGGACTAATGCTTAAGCCTGCTGGTGCTGCTGAGTAGGTTCCGCCTGCATTACCTGTTCTGGTAACATTAACCGTGTTTGGTACTGCATTCTGGCAGAATGGATTGCCTGCATAGGTTATTGTGGCTGTCGGTAAGGTGGTTATGGTGATGGAAGTTGTTGCTGTTACAACCGGACATCCGCCACCCGCTCCAATGGTATAGGTAACCGTATAGGTGCCGGCTGTGCTGGTGCCCAATGTTACGGCACCTGTTGTGGCACTTATCGTTAAGCCTGCCGGTGCTGCGCTGTAGGTGCCACCTGCTGTACCTGTTCTGGTTACATTGGCGGTGCCTGCATTGGAGCAATAAGGACTACCGGTGTACGCTATCGTGGCTGCCGGTAAGGCGGTTATCGTGATCGTTGTTGTTGTAGTGTACGTAGGACATCCGCCTGCTGCCAGTACCGTGTAGGTTACCGTGTAAGTACCCGGTGTACTGCTACCCAGCGTTATTGCGCCCGTTGTTGGATTGATCGTTAAGCCCGCTGTTGAACTGTAGGTTCCGCCGCCGGGTGTTCCCGTAAGCGTTACACTCGCTGTTCCTGCATTGGAGCAGTATGGACTGCCGGTGTATGCGATCGTGGCTGTTGGTGCTGCCGTGATCGTGATCGTTGTTGTTGTTATTGTGATGCCACAACCGCCTGAGGCCGGTACCGTGTAGGTTACTATATATGTTCCTGGCGTGCTTCCACCTAAGTTAACAGCGCCCGTGGCAGGGGTAATACTTAAGCCTGCCGTTGAACTGTAGGTTCCGCCCGGGGTACCAAATCTGGTTACATTGGCTGTTCCGGCATTTGAGCAATATGGATTGCCGGCATAGAAGATGATGATATTGGGTGCTGCTGTAATGGTGATTGTGGTGGTGGTTGACACTGCTGGACATCCGCCTCCGGATGCAATCGTGTAAGTAACTGTATACGTACCAGGGGTGCTCGTTTGTGGCGATACCGTACCGGTTGCCGGGTCTATCGTTAAGCCGGCCGGTGCGGCACTATAGGTTCCGCCGGCTGTGCCCGTACGGGTAACCGGTGCCGATACTACCGTTGCGCAGTATGGTGAGCCTGTATAAACGATCGTTGCCGATGGTAAAGCTGTTATTGTTATCGTAGTACTGGTTGAAACTGCCGGACATCCGCCTGCTGCTACAAATGAATACGTAACCGTGTAGGTTCCAGGAGCGCTGGTACCCAGGGTAACTGCGCCTGTTGCAGAGTTAATTACTAAACCACCAGGTAGTGCGGAGTAAGTTCCACCGGCTGTACCGGTTTGGGTTACGTTGGCTGTTCCTGCGTTTGAGCAATACGGTGAGCCTGAATAAACGATCGTTGCTGATGGTAAAGCTGTTATTGTTATCGTAGTACTGGTTGAAACTGCCGGACATCCACCCGCCGCTGCAATGGTATAAGTAACAGTATAAGTACCGGGGACACTGGTGCCCAGGGTTACGGTTCCTGTTGTTGGACTAATGCTTAAACCTCCAGGCACTGCGCTATATGTACCGCCTGCAGTACCTGTTTGGGTTACTGTAGCTGTACCTGCATTTTGGCAATATGGATTGCCTGCATAGCTGATTGTAGCATTTGGAGCAGGATTCACAGTAATTGTAAAAATAGATGGGGTACCCACACAACTAATTCCGCCATTGGAATAGGTAGGCGTAACCGTAATTATTGCTGTTACCGGAGATGGAGTTGCATTAGTTGCCGTAAATGGCGAAATATTACCCGTACCATTTGCTGCAAGGCCAATGCTTGTTGTATTATTTACCCAGTTATAAACTATGGTGCCGCCTACTGTTGGACTTGTAAATAATACCGCTGATGTTAGCAAACCATCACAAAGCAATTGGTTAGATGGCTGATTAACAGTTGACAAAGGGTTAACGGTTACAGTAGCAGTAATTGGAGCTCCAACACAAGTACCAGAAGCAGGTGTTATTGTAAAAGTTACAATAACAGGGGCGCCCGTTAAATTAGTTAAAGTGCCATTTATATCACCTGTTCCATTGGCGGCAATTCCTGTTACGGTGACAGTATTATCCCTCGTCCAGCTATATATAGTTCCGCCAACATTACTGGTTAGTACAATCGTTGTAATTGACGCGGCCGAACAAACAGTTTGCGACGAAGGTGTGGCTGAGGCCGTTACCGGTGGACCCGATGTGATCGTAAAACTTGTAGAAGCCGTACATCCGTTTGCGTCAGTTACGGTGCATGTCCAGGTACCGGCGGTTAAGCCCGTTACACTGGTTGTTCCGTCTCCAACAGGATTGCCCGGTGTCCAGTTGTATGTATAAACCGGTGTGCCACCAGTTGCTGCATTTACACTGGCCGCTCCGGTTGCACCGCCAAAACAGGCGATATTGGTTTGAGATAAAGGCGTTACCGCAAGCGCAGCGGCTGGTTGCGTAATGGTAAAAGTTCGAACCGCAGTACATCCATTCGCATCGGTAACGGTGCATGTCCAGGTACCAACGGTTAAGCCAGTTACACTGGTTGTTCCATCACCGGTTGGATTACCGGGTGTCCAGTTATAAGAATATCCAGGAGTGCCACCCGTTGGTGTATTTATGCTGGCTGCTCCGGTTGCACCGCCAAAACAGGCGATATTGGTTTGAGATAAAGGCGTTACCGCAAGCGCAGCGGCTGGTTGCGTAATGGTAAAAGTTTGAACCGCAGTACATCCGTTCGCATCGGTTACGGTGCATGTCCAGGTACCAGCGGTTAAGCCCGTTACACTGGTTGTTCCGTCTCCAACAGGATTGCCCGGTGTCCAGTTATATGTATACCCCGGCGTGCCGCCTGTTGCTGCATTTACACTGGCTGCTCCATTGCTGCCCCCAAAACAACTTACATTGGTTTGAGATAAAGGCGTTACCGCAAGCGCAGCGGCTGGTTGCGTAATGGTAAAAGTTTGAACCGCCGTACATCCGTTGGCATCGGTTACGGTGCATGTCCAGGTACCAGCGGTTAAGCCCGTTACACTGGTTGTTCCGTCTCCAACAGGATTGCCCGGTGTCCAGTTATATGTATACCCGGGCGTGCCGCCTGTTGCTGCATTTACACTGGCTGCTCCATTGCTGCCCCCAAAACAACTTATATTGGTTTGAGATAAAGGCGTTACCGCAAGCGCAGCGGCTGGTTGCGTAATGGTAAAAGTTTGAACCGCAGTACATCCGTTCGCATCGGTTACGGTGCATGTCCAGGTACCAACGGTTAAGCCAGTTACACTGGTTGTTCCATCACCGGTTGGATTACCGGGTGTCCAGTTATAAGAATATCCAGGAGTGCCACCCGTTGGTGTATTTATGCTGGCTGCTCCGGTTGCACCGCCAAAACAGGCGATATTGGTTTGAGATAAAGGCGGTACCGCAAGCGCTGCCGCTGGCTGGGTAATGGTAAACGTTCGAACCGCAGTACATCCGTTCGCATCGGTTACGGTGCATGTCCAGGTACCGGCGGTTAGGCCCGTTACACTCGCTGTTCCATCACTGGCCGCTCCGGTTGCACCGCCAAAACAGGCGATATTGGTTTGAGATAAAGGCGTTACCGCAAGCGCAGCGGCTGGTTGCGTAATGGTAAAAGTTTGAACCGCAGTACATCCGTTCGCATCGGTTACGGTGCATGTCCAGGTACCGGCAGTAAGGCCCGTTACACTCGCTGTTCCATCTCCCACAGGGTTACCCGGTGTCCAGTTGTATGTATAAACCGGTGTGCCACCAGTTGCTGCATTTACACTGGCCGCTCCGGTTGCACCGCCAAAACAGGCGATATTGGTTTGAGATAAAGGCGTTACCGCAAGCGCAGCGGCTGGTTGTGTAATGGTAAAAGTTTGAACCGCAGTACATCCGTTCGCATCGGTTACGGTGCATGTCCAGGTACCAACGGTTAAGCCAGTTACACTGGTTGTTCCATCACCGGTTGGATTACCGGGTGTCCAGTTATAAGAATATCCAGGAGTGCCACCCGTTGGTGTATTTATGCTGGCCGCTCCGGTTGCACCGCCAAAACAGGCGATATTGGTTTGAGATAAAGGCGTTACCGCAAGCGCAGCGGCTGGTTGCGTAATGGTAAAAGTTTGAACCGCAGTACATCCGTTCGCATCGGTTACGGTGCATGTCCAGGTACCGGCGGTTAAGCCCGTTACACTGGTTGTTCCGTCTCCAACAGGATTGCCTGGTGTCCAGTTATATGAATAAGGTGCTGTGCCGCCCGTTGCTGCATTTACACTGGCTGCTCCATTGCTGCCCCCAAAACAACTTACATTGGTTTGAGAAGCCGGATTTAAAGTTATTGTGGGACAGGAACTGATAACCAGGTTATACGTTGCGCTGGTACCTGTACACAAGCCTGCATCGGTTGCCGTTACTACAATTGGAAAGGTACCCGTAACAGTTGGGGTACCGCTAAGCACACCAGCTGTTGAAAGGGTTATGCCTGACGGCAAAGAACTCACAGTGGTGTATGTATAAGGCCCGGTGCCCCCCGATGCCGAAAAAGACTGATTAAATGGTAAGCCCTGTAAACCTGTGGTTACAGCAGGGTTGGTAACAGTGATGGTTGGGCATGCCAAACATAAAGCACCATCCGATAAAGTCTGTATCTCGACTGCTGATAAAGCCCTGTTATATATCCTCAGTTCATCAATCTTACCCCCAAACGGATTATACCGGGGTGGCGAAAAGCCCGAAAAAGTCATTGCGCCGGCTTGTAAATTAAGCGGATAACTTGGGGCCGTTGTACCTTCTGTGGTCGAAAGCCGGAAAACCCCATCTATATATAGTGAAATAGTACCATTATTTCTTACTGCTGTGGCATGGTGCCATACCCCAGTGGTGAACGCTGTTGCAGCTGTACTGCCAACTGAAGCATTTTTATAATTGAATTGTAAATTATAGGTGACCCCTCCATTCGTTGACCATAGCCAAACGCCCCAACCTCCATAATTCAGGCAATTATCAACCAGGCCGCCTGTAGTGCTTCCGTTAAAAAAAAAGCTGAAGCCCACTGTAAAGTTCTGGGACCCGGTAAAGTCAAAATTACCATTATCAACAAAATCGATGTAAGAATTAACATTTCCCTGGAACTGAACGGCCGCATTTGAGGCAGCACAGGCATTGGTTGTGAAACTGGTACTTACCCCGGTAGCCGTAGCAGCAGCTGAGCCCGAATTAATGTAGTTGTTACTAAAAGGCCAGTAACCGATTAGCCCCACTGTGCTGGGCTGCGCTTTGGCGCTGATTGTACATAACAACACGATGCTGAAAAATAAAGATCTTAACATGCTTTCCTTTTTTATTAAAGTTTTTAAAAATCTGATACTTCCGGTTATCACAAATAAGAGGTGGTATTAAACAACGGCAATCGCTCCCCCGTATAATGATATCGTTACCAAAGAACGAAACAAACAGGGTCTTTTTTGACCGTTTAAAAACCTCTTTTGCCGGGTGAAATCACCCGCTGCATGCCACGAAATTTAATTTATTTGGGGGAGGGTACAAATCGAAAAGCGTATCGTTCTCTGCATATTACCACCTGCTCAATTGTTAATCATATTGCACAAAAACAGATCTCCGTTACCGAAAGTATAAAAATATTTTAACTTTAGTAAAAAAATTTATCAATTATTTAAACCAACTCAATAAGGCCGGGTGCATACGTTATTTACATCCATCCAAAAAATCCTTTATCCCCTGCACGATCTTTTCCGCCATCTGCTGCTGAAAGCTTTCATCCAGTATTTTCTCTTCTTCTGCCGGATTGCTTAAGAACAGCGCTTCAACCAACGCATTGGGATACTCGATCGGGCTGTTGAGCATAAAATTAAAACTGCCATTATTGCCATAATCCTTCAAACCCAGATCCAGCATCCGTTTATGAATACCGTTGCTTAAATTTCTGAAACCAATATAGCGGTAAAAGGTACTGGTACCCTCCGAGCGGATGGGGTCGCCTGATGAATTCAGGTGAAAGCTGATCAATAGGTCGGGTAAACTATCGCGGTAAAATAATATCCGTTCCTTATTGTCAACAAATTTTTCAGTGGTTCTCGTCATGATCACTTTGGCGCCTTCCTGCTCCAGCAATTTCTGCAGCTTCAGCGATACCGCCAATGCCAGCATTTTTTCTGAGGAGCCGGTTGGACCGCCGCCGCCGGTATTGCTGCCTCCATGGCCCGCATCCACCCCAATGATCATATTGGCCAGGTTTAATTTTTCGGGCTGGCGCCTCACTTTGATGATCAGCTTATTACCCTCGTAATAGATCATATGCCCCCAATGCTGTGGATGTTTCAGGTAGATGATGATGCGGAATACCTCGTCCTCCACCTGTTCGTAGGATACATTTTTTATTTCTTTTGCACTTTCCAGTTGGGTTATCCAGTTGGTATTATTGGTGGCGCCAAAAACATCCACTATAATTTTTGAAGGATCAACTTCCTGAAAACTCTGATAGGGTAAACGCGCAGTCAAGCCCAGTTGCACATAATCAAAAGCACTGTCGCCGTAAACCGTCCATCGGTCGGTAAGCGATCCGGGCGTAAACGTTCCCTTGGGTAAAAAATCACGGCGTCATCATCAATAAAGGCCGTGCGGTATTTCGACAACCGTACTTTATACTGACTGCCCACTTTGCCCGTTACATTCAGTAAAACCAGGGAATCAAGATACCCGATCTTGGCGCCGCCGAGACGGTTATCGCCGAGGCCGAATAACAAATGGGCCAGTCTGCCTTTGGTAACGGCCACATTGGGTGCCAGCGGGCCAAACATACTCACCCAGTACCGGCTTTGTTTGGTTATCGATTTACCTTCCTTATCCGTAACCGTGATGTTTATTTTACTTACCAAAAAACTATCCGTTTCTTTCACCACATACTCCCCCTGGTAAATACCGGGTATTATTTTATCGGGCATTTCGTTCAATGGGATATGGTTATTGGCAACAACCGTACAACCGGGCAGCGCTTTTACTTTTAATTTTATCCTGTCGCCGGGCATTACAAACAAATTGCCTTCGGGATAGGTTTCGATGGAGGCGATATCCAATATTTTCAACGGTTCCGGTGGTTTGGGGACAGTATAATTATATGATATTTTTTTGCTGACAGATTTATCCGGTGCCGAAAATGCAATGATATTAAGATCGGTATTGCCGGGTGCCAAATTAAGCTCATAGGCGAAGGCGCCGGAAGAATACACTTTCACTTCTTCCTTGTTGATATTGAGTTTACAGGTTTTGCAGGTGCTGCCGATGATAAACTGCCGCGATTCGTTTACATTAATCTCCGTTTTTCGTGGATCAACCAAACGGATAAACGGTTTTTCGGTGGTTTGTGCAGTTAATAAAAAACTGATGCAGGAAACCAAAATGCTGATCAAAAATTTCATTTCGGAAAATTATAATAAAATACTCAATTCGCAGGCAAGTCTCTGCCCCGGATATGGGTTCGGCTAAGCAGGATTCGCGTATGAACAAAATAAAAAAACCGTCCAGCCTGAGGCTGAACGGTTTTCATTTATTATGATGCGATTGGTTATTTTACTGTGTGATCACTTTACCTGTTGCCAACACAAATTCGCCGGTGGCATCGGTTACCATCACAAAATAAGTGCCCTTGCCCAGGTTACGGATATCTACATCCATAGCACTGTATGGCGCCGTGATCGGGAAGGTTTTATCATACACTTTTTGTCCAAGTGCACTGAATATCACCAAATGACGCAATGCACCATAGTTCTGGTAATTGCTGTAGAACCTCACTTTGAACGCACCGTTGTTTGGATTTGGTGAGATGAACAATTGGTTCGAACTTTCTGTGGTAATAGCCACCGCATTCGATAAGGCTGTACAGCCCGCTCCCGTGGTTACCCGAACCGTGTATACTCCCAGTTTGTCGATATCTACAACTAAGGTTGTTGACGTAGCGCCAGGCACCACCACATCATTCCTGTACCAGGTGATCGTTGTACCCGTTGCCGGTGACACCGCCGCGGTTAACGTGGTCGTTTGTCCCGGACGGCTTAGTACCGTTACCGGTGAAGCCGACAGGCTTACCGTTGGTTGTACGTTTACCGTTACCGATACACTAACACAGGTAGTTGTGTTACAGGCGCCTTCTGCTCTTACAAAATAAGTGGTCGTTGCACTTACCGGAATCGTGATCGTGGCACCGGTGCCTACCAGTGTTCCACCACATGATCCGCTATACCATTTCCAGCTCGCTCCACTTCCCAGTGAACCACCCGTTACCGCTAAGGTTACTGAGCCTGGTCCGCATAGTGATGATGGCGTGGCCGTGGCTGCTGTAGCTGCTGTTGACAGCGACTGAACCGTAATGGTTGTTGTAGCTGTTACAACCGGGCATCCGCCGCCCGCTGCTAAAGTATAAGTTACCGTATAAGTGCCAGGGGTACTGGTGCCCAGGGTTACGGTTCCTGTTGTTGGACTAATGCTTAAGCCTGCTGGTGCTGCTGAGTAGGTTCCGCCTGCATTACCTGTTCTGGTAACATTAACCGTGTTTGGTACTGCATTCTGGCAGAATGGATTGCCGGCATAGCTTATTGTGGCTGTCGGCAAGGTGGTTATGGTGATGGATGTTGTTGCTGTTACAACCGGACATCCGCCACCTGCTCCAATGGTATAGGTAACCGTATAGGTGCCGGCTGTGCTGGTGCCCAATGTTACGGCACCTGTTGTGGCACTTATCGTTAAGCCTGCCGGTGCTGCGCTGTAGGTGCCACCTGCTGTACCTGTTCTGGTTACATTGGCGGTGCCTGCATTGGAGCAATAAGGACTACCGGTATACGCGATCGTAGCTGCCGGTAAGGCCGTTATCGTGATCGTTGTTGTTGTAGTGTACGTAGGACAACCGCCTGCGGCCAGTACCGTGTAGGTTACCGTGTAAGTACCCGGTGTACTGCTACCCAGCGTTACTGCGCCCGTTGTTGGATTGATCGTTAAGCCCGCTGTTGAACTGTAGGTTCCGCCGCCGGGTGTTCCCGTAAGCGTTACACTCGCTGTTCCTGCATTGGAGCAGTATGGACTGCCGGTGTATGCGATCGTGGCTGTTGGTGCTGCTGTGATCGTGATCGTTGTTGTTGTTAGCGTGATGCCACAACCGCCTGAGGCCGGTACCGTGTAGGTTACTATATACGTTCCTGGCGTGCTTCCACCTAAGTTAACAGCGCCCGTGGCAGGGGTAATACTTAAGCCTGCCGTTGAACTGTAGGTTCCGCCCGGGGTACCAAATCTGGTTACATTGGCTGTTCCGGCATTTGAGCAATATGGATTGCCGGCATAGAAGATAATGATATTCGGTGCTGTTGTTATCGTGATGCTGGTGGTGGTTGTATAAACCAGGCATCCACCGGAAGCAGCTACCGTATAGGTAACCGTGTACGTACCCGGTGTACTCGTTTGTGGAGATACCGTTCCTGTTGCCGGGTCTATCGTTAAGCCTGCCGGTGCTGCACTATAGGTTCCGCCGGCTGTGCCTGTGCGGGTAACCGGTGCCGATGGTACGGTTGAACAATAAGGCGTGCCCGGATAACTGATCGTTGCTGCCGGTTGAGGTGTTACAGTTATCGTTGCGGTGATTGGTGCACCCGGACAACCATTGGCTGTAGGCGTTATGGTAAAGGTTACGGTAATTGGTGCCGCTGTAACATTGATAAGGCTGCCACTGATATTGCCCGAGCCACTCGCTGCCATACCGGTTACGGTTACTGTATTATCTCTTGTCCAGTTATAAGTGGTACCGCTAACATTGCCTGTCATTACGATGGTATTGATCGGGAACGCACTGCAAACCGCCTGTGATGCAGGTGTTGCCACTGCATTGGGTGTTGGATTTACCAGTACCGTTGCAGTAATGGGTGCACCCGCACAACCATTGGCTGTTGGCGTTATCGTAAAGGTTACTGTAACTGGAGCATTGGTCGTATTGGTTAATGCACCTGCGATGTTACCTGCGCCGCTGGCTGCAATGCCCGTTACTGCTACTGTATTATCTCTGGTCCAGTTATAGATTGTTCCGCTAACTGCACCTGTCAAAGCAATAGTTGTAATAGTTGCACCCGAACAAATGGTTTGTGATGCAGGTGTTGCCACTGCTGTTGGTGTTGGGTTAACGGTATAAGTAAAGGTTTTTGGTGTGCCGGTGCAGGTGATTCCTGTAGAATAGGTTATCGTAATCAGGCCATTGCCTGTTTGTACACCAGAGTTTTGAACAACCCCAGTTAGCCCGCCTGCAAAAGATGAGCCACCGCCACCGCCGCCGCCAGACCAAGCGCCACCGCCACCGCCAGCACCGCCACCGCCGCCGCCGCCGCCATAATAACCACCACCAGCACCACCGCCACCAGCACCTGTATATCCTCCACAACCTAACTTACCATTCCCTCCGGTTCCGCCAGTACCAGAAATACCAGCTCCGCCTGAATCACCAGTTAGAGAGCAATTAAAATTCCCATTTCCACCAATTCCACCCGTGATCTGGTTTCCTCCAGTACCAAATTGTCCACCAGGTCCGCATCCGGCACCCGTTGTTCCACTTGATCCTGTAACAACCCCACCATCACCACCAGAGCCACCTGGTCCACTGAGGCAAGATCCCTGTGGTGCGGCTGAACCACCGCCACCACCGGCAGCTACAAGAACACGATTTCCTAAACCGGTTCCACCTATTCTTATATCAGACGCACCGCCGCCAACTCCCGAAGGTAGTATTGGTGCACCTCCGGTGCCAATTCCTGGCGCTCCAGCAGCGCCTCCACCGTTAAATCCATCTTGTCCGCCTACATAAATATTTAATACCTGACCCGGTGTTACAGCTAAAGTTCCGCTAACCTCTGCTCCCATTCCACCAGATCCACCTGCCTGAGCTCCATTTGGAGTGCCTGAAGTACCCTGTGCACCGAACGCACCAATCGAGATACTGGTCACCCCTGCAGGAACCGTAAAGGTTTGCAGGCCTCCTGTATAATTAAATGTTTGCGTTACCGGTCCGCCACCACCACCTGATGTAAATGTAGGCGTTACCGTTACCGTTGCCACTACCGGTGCTGTACCGGTATTGATGGCATTAAAGCTCGCTATATCTCCCGTACCAGTTGCCGCAAGGCCAATGGATGGGGTATTGTTTATCCAACTAAACGTAGTTCCTGCTACCGTACCCGTAAAGGTTACCGGCGCTGTGGGCGCTCCGTTACAAACCACCTGGTTGGCCGGTTGGTTTACATCCGGTGTTGGGTTAACCGTTATTGTAAAGGTTTTTGATGGGCCAACGCAGGTTGGGCCTGCAGCATACGTTATGGTTACAAGTCCGTTTCCACTTCTAACACCGGCAGTATTAACCTGACTGGTTCCGGCGTTATATGAACCACCGCCACCGCCGCCGGCTCTGCAGGTTGAGCCTTCTCCGCCGCCGCCGCCGCTATAGCCGCCACCGCCGCCGCAGCCGCAAACTGCACCGCCACCACCGCCAAAACCGCCGTCACCTCCAGGCCCAAAGGATGTTGACCCACTGCCACCGGTAAACGCAAATGCCGGCTGGCCTCCAGTGCAACCGGTGCCAAAAGTACTGTTTTGACCGGCAGTTAGCCAACCTCCTCCACCTGAACCGGTTCCTGAAGGTGCATTTCCAAAACCTCCATTGCCGGCACTACCTCCAAGAGCAGAAAGAGCTCCATTGCCCTGGGTTCCATTTTGGGTTATCGATGCATTAATTCCTGCGATACATCCTCCAGACCAATTGGTATTGCCACCGCCGCCGGCGCCGGCAACCAACATAGGAACTGACGGACTTGAAATTCTCCATATAAACGAGCCTCCTCCACCGCCGCCACTTGCGCCAGGTCCGCCGCAATTGTTCACTGAACCTTGCTGACCAACTGCAATTGCCAGTACCTCGCCTGGAGTTACAGCAAATGTGCCCGCCAGTTGTGCGCCTAATCCGCCATTCGTATTTCCGCCCTGTGCGCCAAATGCGTCTATATTAACAGATGTTACCCCGGGAGGAACTGTCCAGTTTTGAATAGCTCCTGTATAATTGAATGTTGCTGATCCCGAAGCTCCGGTTTGTGGTGTTACTGTTACTGTTGCCACCACCGGTACTGCGCCGGCATTGGTTGCCATAAAGCTCGCTATATCTCCCGTACCAGTTGCCGCAAGGCCAATGGATGGATTGCTGTTTGTCCAGTTAAATACCGTACCCGGTACCGCACCCGTAAAGTTTACCGGTGCAGTCATTGTATTATTACATACCACCTGATTAGCCGGTTGGGCAACATCGGGTATTGGGTTAACGGTTATGGTGCCTGTAGCTGTAAATGTACCACAACCGCCTGAAGCTGCTATCGTGTAAGTAACAGTGTAAGTACCAGCTGTACTGGTGCCTAAAGTTACATCACCGTTCCCCGCATTAAGCGTTAACCCTGCCGGTGTAGCTGAATAAGTACCACCCGCTGTACCGGTTTGTGTAACATTAGCAATGCCGGCATTACCACAGTATGGCGTTCCCGCATAAGTAATTGTTGCAGCAGGGGCTGGATTAACAGTTACCGTAAATGGAACCGCTGCACTTGCAGGACAACCACTGACTGAATTAACAACAGTTACTGTTGCATTGTAAGTTGCCGGGGCTGCAGCAGCGGGAACTGTTAATACAATCGGGCTGGCCGGTAATGCCACATTATTTACGTCCACAAAACCTGCGGCTTCTGCCGCTGGATTGTAATCAATACTATACTGGTTTGGTGTACCGGTTGTTGCTGTATAAGGCAGGTTAGCAGTTGTAGTACCGCTGCAAACTGCCGGACTTAGTCCCAGGCTTATTGAAGCTATAGGGCAGGGACAGTTAATTTTAAAAGTCTGAGTTACAGAAGTTGTTGTTTCAGCGTCAAGCAAAATATAATATTGAACACCTGCAGGTAAGTGTTCCAATGGTTGTTGTTATTGGGCTGAAGATATCCAGGATACAGCTCCAGCCTGTAGCACCACAACCTCCGGAGGCAGCTTTAAAAAAATAGTCAATATAACCAGAACTACTTGTTGAAGTTACCTGGAGTGTATGAATACCAGTTACTGTTGGAGTAAATGAATATACTTTTTCCGAACCTGGTGTGCTGAAACCACAAGATCCAGGACTCCATAATCCTGGCCCCGTCGTTGTTGCAGTTACAGGAGTAGCACAGGTAATTGGCAAAATACTGGCACAGGGGTCTGGTGCACCGCTACAACTGGTGCACTGTACTGTACCGGTATGGCAGGAAGATTCAGTTCCGCAGCTGGCATTGGTGTTATAATGCAGGTATAGCGGACCAGATACTGTACATACAACTGACACCGGTGCTGTGCCGAAGCCCAAAACGGTTCCTCCGGGAGTTCCCTGATGTATGGTAATAAAGTTGCCTGTGCCACCAGTGGCATTGAAAAGATAGGTTTGACCGGCAACACAGGAGTTGATTGTACTGTATTCTCCACCAAAGGCACAGGTAGTTATTGTTACAGTTGTATTGTTTGTTGGAGCAGTTATTGTACCAAATGCGCTGCCGTTAGTACATTGGGATTGCGCCGTTTGAGTGCTTAAAAACACCATAAAACAAAGAAGCAGTAAATAAATTCTCATAAAAAAGCTTAGTTAAAGGTTAAATAAAATATTCGATCAAAACAGGGTAAAGTGTAAATAGACAAAAAAATATACCAAAACTGTTATTGCCAATATAATTGAGTACAAAATAATATATTTCTACGAATTAAAAAACAATAAAGCAAAAGTTACAGGATAAATACAATTAGCAGGTAATCAATTTAATGTTTGGATAAGCTCATGTAGAATAAATATTCTTTAAGATAAAGATTTATTTCATAAAAATAGAACGTATCAAACAGCCTTACCCGCTGCGCAAATATTTATTTCGCTGGCGAGTCTCTGCCCCGGATATGTGCGCAGCCAAGCTGGACTCGCCTGCGAATAATATTTTTTTTGCTTTGATCAATCACTCATGTACCGCCAATACCGGCACATTGCTGTGATGAAGTAATTTTTTGGTGTGCTGGGTTTTAAACAGTTTGCCGAAAAAATCATGGTATTTGGGCGAAATAATGATCATGTCGATTTGCTTATCGGCAGCAAATGTGAGCACAGAATCATTAAAATCAAACAGGTTCATAAAATAAAAGTGGGTTTGAAATCGGCCATCAATTCTTCCATCTTTTCTTTTCCTCCTGTATTTTTCCGCCAGAAAAATATAATGTTTGGGATCTACATTTAAAATATGGAGGGTGGGTTTAAAATATGCAAGTATTTTTTTGATGGCCAGCAGGCAGGGATTTTCCTGTACAAATTTAAGTTCGGAGGTAACCAATGCATGGTCTATTTTTTTAAACGTCGCTTTCTCCGGCACGATCAATACCGGGCATATTTCCTGCTCGGTCATTTGCAGACATTGACTGCCAAAAACAGTCTCGACCGGGGCTGATTGGCATTGATACCCATGACGATCATAAACGCCCGTTGCGAAAAAGCAAAGGCCGACAGGCATTCAATAAACTTATCGCCCGATTCCAATTCGGTTTTTATCGGCAGGTGGGAGGCAATCAATTCTGCACGCAGGCTGTTTAAATAATTTTCAGCCGTGGAAATATCTTCGCCGTGCCGGTAATAATGATATAACACCAGGGTCACGTCTTCCCTGCCCCTGAACATGTCGGCCGCATAATGCGCCGCATTAAAAGAAGTCAGGGAAAAGTCGAGTGGAATGATGATGTTATTCATATCACTTAATTGAGCGAACGCAATACAGGAAGATCAACTGTATTGTACACCTGTTGCAATCCATAAATGTAGTAGCTAGCCGTTTTTTATTCTATGACCAACATCATAACCGGTTCTGATAATGATCAAAAGGCCTTTTACCCTTACTCCCGGCGGAATTTCGCGGTCAACTGCCAAACCCAACCGCAGATACAACCGGGAAAAAGCGTTGTACAACAAAAATGGCCCACTTATCTGCGGGCCATTAACTATAAGATCAACCGAAATAATACAAACTTATTCACTGCGTAAATATCTGTAAACTATCCCCGCCAATACCGCTCCGGCAATAGGTAAAGCTATAAACAACCACAACTGGCTCAGCGCCCAGTCGCCTACAAACAGCGCCTGGCTGATGCTCCTGGCCGGGTTTACCGAGGTATTGGTAACCGGTATACTGATCAAATGAATAAGGGTGAGCGCCAGGCCAATGGCCAGGCCGGCAAAACCTTTGGGTGCTTTATCATCGGTAGCGCCCAGTATAATAATCAAAAACATAAAAGTCATAATAAACTCGGTCACCATGGCAGCCACCATATTGTAATTGCCCGGCGAATGCTCACCATAGCCATTTGCGGCAAAGTCGCCTATCTCCGATCCGTTGCCCGTAACTATTACGTACAAAACCCCGGCTGCCGCGATACCGCCCAATATCTGCGAAATGATATAAGGTAAAATATCCTTACCTGCCATGCGGCCTCCGGCCCACAAACCAATGGTTACCGCCGGGTTTAAATGAGCGCCCGAAATATGCCCCAGCGAGTAGGCAATGGTTAACACCGTTAAACCAAAAGCAAGTGAAACACCCACAAAGCCAATACCCAGGTTAGGAAAACCGGCCGCCAGCATGGCGCTGCCGCAACCACCCAATACCAGCCAGAAAGTGCCAATGAATTCTGCAACATTTTTTTTCATAATCGTTGTTTTAGGTTAAAGAAAACAGTTAATACATCCGGCAGCGTTTCCCTGCACGTTTTATGAATAACCGGTATAAAAATAGTATTTGGAGTTATTAATTGCAAGAGCGTAAATAAAGCCAGAGGGTTGCTTATAGTTGTTAATCCCGCGGACAACATGGTGTTATCCCGGCAGGCGGATCGTTGCCCGGATCTTTGACAGGTTATTGCAGAAACCGGCGTTACATGGAGCGAACAGTTTTTACGTCCTGGCTCAGCCAACTTGTCAATTCAGCGTATCGGTTGTAATTTTACAGTTAGCGATCAACGCGATAAACCATGCTTCGCTTTTTTCATATTTTACTCGGGCTGTTGTTAACCGGCAACTGTTTCTCCCAATACAACTGGAAGCTTGAGAAAAATGAACAGGGTATCAGCGTATAGGGGGCGGATGTCCTTCATTCTGGTTTTAGGGCCATTAAAGTGGAAGCTACTTTCACCGGCGACTATACGAAGCTGATCAATATCCTTTGGGATGTTTCGAATTTCAGTAACTGGATCTATCACTCCAAAAAAAGCAAACTGTTGCAAAAAAGATCTGCCAATGAATATATATACCATACCGAAACCTTGTTACCCTGGCCTATAAGCAACCGCGAAGCGGTGATCCGGGTACAATTCAATACCGACAGCCTGCCGGCCCTGTTAACCATTACCGGAACCGGCCTGCAGGGCCTCCTTGGCAAAACAGACGGACTGGTGCGGGTTAATCAATACAAAGCCAGCTGGCGGGTAACGATGCCCGCACCAAAAACCCTGCAGATCCGCTACGAGATCACACTCGATCCCGGCGGCAGTATCCCCGGCTGGATCGCTAATATGTTTGTAACCAGAGGGCCTTTTGAAACCTTTGTGAACCTGGCTAAAAAATTGAAGGAGTAATTTCTTTGTGGAATTTGTTAACGGCCCCGAAAAGCAAGTTTGTGTACAAGTACTGGATGCAACTACACCTAACCGTTTGTGCAAACAGGTATTTCATACAGGAATGCATGGCATTTGCCAGATTGAACCCAACTATTTATTCAATAGTTATTCCGCCACAACCCGGTAAACCACCTGCATCAATAAACCATCGTTTGTATCGCATGCGGCAATATGCTCAGCTCCACCGCCTGCGTGCCGATGAACAGGTTGTACATAACAGGCTTGTCAGTTTGGTTCATCACCACGGTAGCCATTTTTCCATTTTCATTTAAAAAAGAAGTAGCCAGCAGGTGACTCCGGCTGCTCGATGTACTTACCCTTTTGGCATTGGGCCTGATGAATTTTGAAAAATGGCCGATATAATAATAAGATGGCGTATAAATCAGGGCCCCGTTCTTAATATCCGCATGCAGGGGTGCAAAACAAAAATTACCTACATGATTGGGACCACCGTTCTCATCCAGTAAAATATTCCAGTCGGTCCACCCCACGGTACCATTATTAAAATCATTGATCATGGACCGGCCATAGCGTTCGGCATTGGGCCAGTACTGTAATTTGCCGGCGTTAAATACTTCATTGCAGCCTTCGGTGAACATCAGGTTCTTATCGGGGAACGCTTCGTGTACATTTTTGATATTCTCAAACAAAGGGTCGCCGCCGGCCCAGATCTCGTACCAATGAAAGCCGATGCCCCAGGCATATCTGGCAGCTTCCGGATCACCAAAAATGATATTGGCCCTTTCGCTTATCATATCGCGGTTGTGGTCCCATACAATTATTTTTTTATCGCCCAGGCCTTCCTGTTTCATCACGGGCCCCAGGTGGTTCTTTAAAAAATCCCGTTCTTCCTCGGCGGTATAGATGCAGGATTCCCAGCGCTGCACCGCCATGGGTTCGTTTTGTATGGTAAGGCCCCATACCGGAACACCCGCTGCCTCATAAGCCTTAATGAATTTGGCAAAATACTGCGCCCATACGTTTCCGTATTGTGGCAATAGTTTACCCCCCTGCAACATGTTGTTATTGGTTTTCATAAATGCCGGCGGACTCCAGGGGCTGGCATAAAACGTGAGCTTACCACCCGCAGCTTCGGTGGCTTTTTTTATCAATGGAATGCGGTATTTTTTGTCGTATTCAATACTGAAGGTTTTCCGGGCCGAGTCGCCTTCTGTTATATACGTATAGCTTCCGGAGGAAAAATCGCAACTATGTATGGTGGTGCGGACCAGGGTATAGCCGATGCCCTCCTGCGGATCGTAATAGGCTTTGAGCATTTTTTGTTGTTCGGCTTCGGGCAGCTTCGCAAATACTTCGGCCGATGCATCGGTGATGGCACCACCAATACCCAAAAAGGTCTGGAAGGTTTTATCCGGATTTACAAAGATGGAAACATTCGATTCCAGGGGCTGGCCCGCCGGGGCAAATGCCTTAGTACCTGTAAGAGATAGCCGCAAATTACCGGTGTCGGCTGTGGTATATACCTGAACCGATTTCCCGGCTGTAGAAAAACCGGCACCGGGCACGCCGCTATTCGTCGGCTTTTTTTCTTCACCGGAATTACATCCGCAGAAATATACGGTCATTACCAGGCCGGCCAGGATCGAGGGCATATTTTTTTTCATAAACTGTTTGTGGGTTGATGTTTTGATGAAGATACAATATAACCGGAAAATGACGGGCGTGGCGGGTTGACCTTTATGCCCGGATGGATGCCTCCTTCGCCCTGGTTGGTGTCTTCACCAACCGGAAAAAATGTTCAACGTAGACATTGATCAGCAGAAGAAAATAACATCGCCGCCGTTGGTCAGGCGACAAACAGCGGCGAGAGGGTAAACACAAAGCATAACATCGCCGGCTTTAACAAATACACAACATAAAAAACAGCCTCCCCTGCGCCCGGCGTTAAACTATCTGTTCTCAACGTTGTTAAGCATAGCAAGCCGCAGAAACGTTATTTACGTAAGTAACGAAGGCTTGACAAATTTTTCACTGATTAAAAAAAGAACTTTATGAAGAACATGATGTTAGTACTGCTTTGTGCAGTTAGCTTTTCGGCATATGCCCAGGAAGGCAAGGACAAAAAAGACAAATGGCACCACATGAAAGGCGACGCACCCGTAATGACCCGGGGACTTGGCGTAAGTTTTCAAAAATTTGATGCATTAAACAGCCGCATTGCCGGTTTTACACAATTTAAGGGCTTGCCGGATCATATGTGGACCATCTCCGGCGGATCGATGCACACGCATAAGAATTTTATATCGCAGTTTACCATTGGGGCCGGCAGCAGTTTAACCGGCAAGCCTGATAAAATGAGCAGCAGCATGCGTTATGTAGGCGGTGGTATCGATTTTGGTTACGACCTTATTCCCTCCGAAACGATCATGTTGTACCCGCTGGTAGGTATTGGTGCTGAAACCTATAGCGCCAAATTTTACAAAGATGTATCGGCGGTAGATTTTGATGTGGCCGCAACTTCGTCTACTGTGCAAAACAGTAACCGCCCTGTAAAATTCAACAATAGTTTTTTAACCTACCGGTTAGGACTGGGTTTTTCATTTAAAACCCCCAAGCACCCGGGCAGTATTGGCCTGCAGGCAGGCTATACCGGCAGCTTTAAAGACCGTAGCTGGAAAACCTCCGACAACCAAATCCTGGGCAATGCGCCCAAAGATGGCCTCAGCCGTTTTGCTGTGTCGCTGGTATTTACCGGTGGCGGGATGATGATGGGGAAATAAAAAATTACTATGAAGACTTAAAAGGTATGGCATTGCTGTACCTTTTTTGTTTACACCCCTTCGCCCTGGTTGGTGTCCTCACCAACCGGAACAATATGTTCGACGTAGACATTCATCAGCAGAAGAAAATAACATCCGTTGCTGTTGGTCAGGCGACCAACAGCGGCGAACATCGCGCATCAACATAAACCCATATTATTTTTTACGGCCCTTTGCCAATTTTTTCTCTTCTGTCTTTAATTTACGCTCCGGTTTTTTTACATCCCCGGCAGCGGGTAATCGCTCCGGTTTTACCCCTCTTTCTTTAAGTATTTTTCTCACGGCCATATTATTATCAACATGCTCTTTGCTGATGTCCGCATCGCCCTTTAGGTCTTTTTTCCAACACATTATGGCTGGTAAGTTCAGTTGCAAAATCCTTTGCCTTAATGGTAAGCGTGGGTAAAAAATCGGCCAGTGGCCTGTTGGCGGGTACGGCCAGTTTCCGTTTCATATCGTTGGTATTGAAGCCGCCAAATAAAGCAGCATCGCCTTTTGACCTGATGAGCGCAAATCCTTTTTCGTTCACCCCACGCTCATAAATAATGCCCGAAAGTTTTTTCTCTGTTTTAGATAATTTTTCCCTGGCTATTACCCGTTCCACATCCAGCAATCGCTGTTCAATCATTTCCTGTTTGCGGGTTTGTACCGCAAAATAGGTTTGGGCAAAGGCAATGGCCTGTTTGGATGCATCACCATTTTGTGCAATCAGGTAACAGGCATAGCGGGTGAGGGCCAAGTCATCAACTTCACGTTGAGCGGTTTTGGCCAGGTTGATCATTTTCGTGACATCACGAAAATGATCGCTTATTTTTTCACCTGCATTTTCGCAGGCTTTTTTTGCCTTATCTACTGCATTGATAAAATTCTCCCACCTTGCATATCCCAAAATGGGTTGCAACTCTCTGGCACTCCAGCATTCAATACCCTTGATGGTATAACCAGCCAGCTCAAATTGCTGAAATAGTGCGTTTATTAATTCTTTTTTCATTTGCCTAATTTACATACCAAGTTAATAAATTTATGGTTAAAAAACTAATATTTTTAGTAATTTGAGAAGACCTAACAGGTTACGCCTTGGTTGCTGTCTCCCCCGACCGGAACGACATATTCGGTGGAGACAGCAACCAGGCGGAAAAGTTATTGTTAACAGCAAAAAAAAGATCAGTCAATTAACAACTAAAACAAAAAATGTTTCCTGCATGCCGCTATCTTATCCGTATTAATAATATCTACGCCCAGTTTTAACATACGATCCCAGGACCTGGGTTTATCCGGTGTAGCCCAAAGCCTGAGTAGTTTTCCCTGGCTGTGTGCCCTGGCCGCTACCTGTAAGATACGGGTAGCCATATTGCCTGCACCCAACACATAATTATAATAAGCATCGCTTATAAAACCAACCTTACCAAGACTCAGGCTGTCGTAGTTTTCATAAGGCCGGCCATCAAATAAAATGTAAGGCGGATAATTTTTCCAGTTTTCTATCGGCCCTCTGTCGCCACTGATCAGGATTTGCACAGCCCGTGCATTCACCGACCGGTCAAAAACAACAGGATAAGCCGCCAGTTGTTTTTGCAAAACCGCCAATACAACTTCTCCCTCTTTTTTTATATCGATCATGAGGATGGGACTGTACCCGGTATCGGGGCTTATGGATCCGTTATTGGCAGCAAACAAAGCAATGATCGGCTGCAGGTATAAGGCATTGAGCGTGGGTGCGGTGGCGGCTTTTCCCGCGTCATGTGCCACCCGCAGGCTGTCGCCAATAAGGTATACGTCGGCTTCTAAAGAAAAAACCCGGTGCTGTATGGCATGGGTAAACGGCAGCGGTTTTTCATAATCATTGTGGGCATGTATCAGCGGTGGCTGCGCCGTGGCAACAATAGTTGTAAATAAAATAAAATACAGGCAGATGAATTTCATTCAGTAAAGATGAGAAGAAATATTTTTACGCCCTGGTTGGTGTCTCCACCGACCGGAACGAAATGTTTGGTGGCTACATCGACCAAAGGGAAACCGAATCTATGCACAGGACCTGCCTGTACGGCCGAAGACTGAGAAAGATGATTAATTACCCGGCTCTTCTGTTTTTGTCCGGCCCCATTCCGGCCCTACGCCCTGGTCGGTGTCTCCACCGACCGGAACGAAATGTTTGGTGGCTACATCGACCAGGGAAAAACCGGGTCTATGCACAGAACCTGCCTGTACGGCCGAAGACTGAGAAAGATGATTAGTGATCCGGCTCTTCTTTTTTTGTCCGGCCCCATTCCAGCTCGTAGCTGATACCGGCCAGCAAAAACTGTTGATTAAGATGCCCCCAGGTAAATAAATACTCTACATGTGGCGCCCATTTACCTATGTTAACCAGCAGGCCGGCACCGGTATTCGCCGACCAGAAACGCTCGATATGTACTTCTTCCAAACCGAGTGTCTGCTCTTTTTCGGAGGTATGGCTGATGCCGGCGATGGGGTAGAGTTTTATTTTTTGATAACCGGCAACAGGTAATGGAAGTTGAGATCGAAGTCCCAGGCCGAGGCCTTGAAAGCTTCCTTTTCTTTTACATGGGTAACTGCAAAAAAGCGATTCATTTCCAGTCCGGCGGTAAGCCTTTCGTTAATATGGTAAAAGCAGCTTACATTAAGACCGTTTAACTCACTGCGCATGCTGCGAATGCCGGCCACATCGAAGCTGACTGCTTTTTGCGAACGCACCTGTAGTGCGGGTATCAAAAGACAGGCTATGCCCGCCAGTTTGATGATATGGTGGATTTTCATGGCGCAAAAAAACGCTGTGGCGGCAATAAAATAAATGAGGGTAAGGGGTAGAATTACTGATTAAGATCAGTTTTTCGCGCGCATTCGCGGGCGGGTCTCTGCTCAGGATTCCACGCCCTGGTCGGTGTCTCCACCGACCGGAATGAAATGTACATTGGAAGTACCAATCCCCCCACGCCCTGGTCGGTGTCTCCACCGGCCGGAATGAAATGTACATTGGAGGTACCAATCCCCTCACGCCCTGGTCGGTGTCTCCACCGACCGGAATGAAATGTACATTGGAGATACCAATCCCCACACGCCCTGGTCGGTGTCTCCACCGACCGGAACGAAATGTACATAGGAGGTACCATTCAGGGTGAATTTTTAATTCCCAACCAGGCAGTTATTCCTTGTAAAGAAAAGCAGTCTTTCGTACCTTTAACCCATCAATGCTTTCCTTATGGCAGATCCGGGCATATATACCGGCAAAAGGGGCTCAACTGGCAATGGTCGGGCACCCGCGACGAATTTGTTACCGTTTCCATCAGCGATACTGTTATTGAATTACACGACCACCGCAGCAACAGCCGGCGGGTACTGCCTGCCCCTGTTTTGCGCAGGTTGCAGATCAATACCGGCAAGGGCAACGATGTTATTCATGTAAAGACCAGGGAGCCGCTGCAGCAGCCGTTTGCGGTAAACATTGATGCCCATGGTGCCAACAAATTCATTGTAGGCACGTCCGATCCCATGGTAAGTTTACAGGTAACACATGAACCTGAAAACCTGCTTGTTTTACCCGATGACCGGGCGGCTACCTATGAACGTTATGAGCCCGGGATCAGGCGGTGGAATGAGGCAAACCGCTGCCGCGACAGCTGGTTTAAAAGCATCAGGAGGCGGTTGGTTTATTTCTTTGGCCGCGATCTGAATTTCCGGCTTACCCCGATACTTACGGAGAAGATGAAACGATTTTTGGCCTGGTTACCCGGACATACCGTGCCGGTTGCCCCGCCGCAAAACACCTATTTCACTACCCCGCAACATATTGCCGAGCTGAACAGCATGGCCCATCCCGGCGACATCCTGTTGCGCTACCAGGCGGGGTATCCCTTCGACAGGTATTTTGTAGGGGTATGGCAGCACGCCGGTTTTTACCTGCGCCGGGGCCGGGTGATAGATGCCATGGGCAACGGCATTTACCTGCGCAGCATGGAAGCCTTTGCCGAAGCCGATGGACTGGTATTGCTGCGGATGAGCACCGCCACGGCCGGTCAGCTGCACCAGGCATTGGCGTATGCCTTTGAACAGATCGGCAAATGGTATAATGTAGATTTTGATGATAATATCAGCGAACAGTATTGCAGCGGCCTGATCATAAATGCCTTCAAATTTGCCGGTATCCTGGATGCCGGCTACCGCCATGGCGAATCCATACATCCCGACGACCTCCTGCAACTCCCCGGCCTGCACCTGGTATGGACCAACCGGCCCGACCTGTTGAAAAGCAGTTGTAAAAATGCATTAATGGAGTTGGTTTGCAGTAATTGATGTGGTGGTGGAACTGGCATAAGTGCAAATGACCGCCAGTAACACCCTCCTGCTTCTCTCGTTTGGGTTAAGGGTGGTACTTTTGTACTATTATATGGCAGATGTACATACTATTCAGCAGAGAACCTTTAATATGCAGCAGATAAAGGGCAAAGACACAAAGCCTGATATATTTCACGGAATTATTGAGGAAAATAGCATCACAACATGAAATCAACTTTATCTATATTTGTAAGAACCTACTTAGAATTATGAAACTTCAATTTTCCGGCCACGAATCTTTTATTTGCAAACACTTTTGGCTAAAAAAAGGATATGATTATATCAGCCAAAAAGGCAACTTTAACGATGAATCAGCTGTTATTGATCTTGGAGTTGGAAAGAACATGGTTACTTCAATATCCTTTTGGTTAAAAGCATTTGGCCTTGTTGATCCAGAACTTGGTGTAACTGAATTAGCGAATTTTCTTTTTCATGAAAAAAAAGGTACAGATCAATACATCGAAAACCTTGGTTCTGTGTGGCTCTTACATTATGCTTTAATCAAAACGAACAAAGCATCCCTTTACAATTTGTTTTTTAATGAATTTAGAAAAGGCAGAACTGATTTTACAAAAGACCAGCTATTAAGTTTTATAAAGCGTTCTTTAGAAGATGAAAGCCAAAATAATTTTAATGAGAATACTATTAATTCGGACATTTCCGTGTTTATAAGAAATTATCTGAAGCCGAGTTATAAGGAAACTAAGATTGATATAGAGGAAGATTTTTCAAGTTTAATGATTGATTTAGACTTAATAAAATCGTATAAAGCAGAAAATGCAGAAGGCAAAATCGTTGAGTGGTACCAAGTTGAAAATAAAATTCAAATTGATTTACCTGCAGATGTTGTACTATTTACAATTCTTGATAACGAACACTATAGCAAATCAATTGCATTCAAAGAATTATTAACAGGTTACAATTCACCTGGTATTGTGTTTGCACTTAATGAGGAAGGTTTGTATAGTAAGATTGAACAAATTGTGAAAAATCATAAAGGGGTTACTTATACCGAAACAGCAGGAGTTAGGGAATTACAAATAAAAGTATCATTAAATAAGTGGGACGTTTTACATGGCTACTACAAAAATTAAATATTCACCATCAGTTAATATTGTCAGGGATAAAGATTACGTATTTAGTTATATCCCTACAAGAAATGCGGAATATGCATTTAATACAATCTTAAATGATGCAGTCCTCGGTATAAAGTCTCAAGTCGTAATCAGTGCATATGGTACAGGTAAATCCTCATTTCTTTTAGCACTAAAACAAACCTTAGAAGGAAGTTTTGTACATTTTAAGGGCTATCAAAAACTTTTAAAATCTATTCCTGAATATGAATTCATAAATATAGTTGGAGATTTTACTTCTTTTGAAAATCACTTTGTTAAATTATATAAGCTTGGGAAAGGATATACTACAACTGATATAATAAATGCTTTAAACAACCATTATAAAGCGAACAAAAAGAGTGGTAAAGGCTTAGCCATTTTAGTTGATGAATTTGGCAAATTTTTAGAATATGCAGCCAAACATAATCCCGAATCTGAATTATATTTTATTCAGCAGTTAGCAGAGTGGGCAAATGACAGTAATAATAACACCCTGTTCATTTCCACACTTCATCAGGACTTTAGTGCTTATGCCCTTCAATTAAATAAATTACAAAAACAAGAATGGGATAAAGTAAAAGGGCGCATTAAGGATATTCCATTCAATGAACCAGTCGAACAACTATTATTTCTTGCATCTGAAAGAATAGATCAAAGTTCCCCAATAAGATAGTTGATAAGAACTTTGATAAATTATTCGATGTTATTAAAGAAGCTAAGGCCTTTCCATTAAAAGATTATTTTGAAAAGGAATTTGCAAAAAAACTTTTTCCTTTCGATATTTTATCAGCTTCCGTATTAACACTTTCTCTTCAAAAATATGGACAGAATGAAAGAAGTCTTTTTTCTTTCATCGAATCAAATGATCATTTAGGAATTAATGAATTCAATTCTAAAGATTCCCTCTATTATAGTATTCCGCGAGTTTATGATTATTTGATAAACGGATTCTACTCATATTTAACTACCAAGTATAACCCACATTATACACAATGGTCTGCCATCCGCAGAGGCTTGGAAAGAATAGAAGGTATTTTTAATGAACTTTCTAGCCAAAAACAGGCTGAAGACTTGGTTAAGCTTATAGGCTTATTGAATGTTTTTGCAACAGCCTCTGCCAAATTGGAGCCTCGTTTTTATTATAATTACGCTAAGCTCGCTTTGGGAATAAAGAATCCTGAGTCAATATTCCAACAACTTGAGAAAAAGAAAATCATTCGATATGTCAATCATAGCTTTCGCTATATTCTTTTTGAAGGAACCGATTTAGACATAGAAATAGCTATTGATGATGCTGGAAGATTGGTTGAAAAAGTTTCAAATGTTGTTAATCATTTAAATCAATATTTCGAATTTCCCTTTATCTCTGCGAAAGCGACTTACTATGAAAAGGGGACGCCAAGATTTTTTCAATTTAAACTCACAGAGGAACCTATAAAAATAGCCCCGGAAGGAGAAGTAGATGGATTTATTAATTTAATATTTTCAGAAGACACTAAAATAGCAAGGAAAATAGAAGAGGCTTCTTTAGAATGTAAAGAAGCTATACTTTATGGTTACTATAAGAACACCGCAGAAATAAGAAACGAACTTTTTGAAATACAAAAAGTTAAAAAAAGTAATAGATAGTAATCGGGATGATAAAGTCGCAATTAAAGAACTCGATTCCATTCTCGGACACCATATTAATCTATTAAATCACTATGTTCTTGATAACCTATATGCAGACAACGGAAACATAGTATGGTATTTTCAAGGAAATAAATTAAGAATTCCCAATAGACAAAAATTTAATCAACAACTATCTAAAATTTGCGAAACAGTTTATCCAAGTACTCCTGTTTATAGAAATGAGTTAGTTAATAAGACTAAGATTTCCGGACAGGTTGCTATGGCAAGAAAGCGGCTTTTGGAAAAAATATTCTCTGAATTACATGAACCAAACTTGGGTTTTACGACTATGGAATTCCCTCCAGAGAAATCTATCTATTTAACGCTGCTAAGAGAAACTGGGATGCATAAAATAACTGAAGGAGTGGGAATATTAAAGCAGCCCAACGATAGTTCCTTTAATGATCTTTGGAATGCAGGAGTTAAATTTTTGGAGTCTACAAGAAATAAGGAAAGAAGTTTAAGTGAGCTGGTTAATTTACTTTCAATAAAACCCTTTAAATTAAAGCAAGGATTTATTGATTACTGGATTCCAATTTTTCTACTGTCCAAAAGCGATGAATATGCACTATTTGAAGACAATACTTACATCCCTGAGTTAAATAGTGACGTGCTAGATTTATTAAATAAAAGACCTGGCATGTTCTCTATAAAAGCTTTTGATGTAGTTGGGATAAAGCTAGAACTTTTTAACAGATACAGGGTTTTCTTAAACCAAGCAGAAAATCACAAGCCCACTAATAAACTTTTTATTCAAACCATTAAGCCTTTTCTTGTTTTTTTTAGGGACCTACCTGAGTATGCAAAAAATACAAACCGACTAGAAAAAAAACAATTGCTTTACGTAAAGTAATTGCAAATGCAAAGGACCCTGAAAAAGCTTTTTTTGAAGATTTCCCAACTGCTTTGGGATACAGTTTACAAGACTTACAAAATAAACCGAAGACAGCAGAACAATTCGTAAAGCAGTTACAAGAATCAATTAGGGAATTAAGAACTAGTTATGATGGCTTAATAGATCGTTTTGAAAACTATTTTATCCGGGAAGTTTTAGGTTTTAAATCAAGTTTCCCAGACTATAGAGTAGAAATAACGAAAAGATTCAAAGGTTTAAAGACCCATTTACTATTACCGCATCAAAAAACTTTTTATAGTAGGATACAGTCAGAATTAGATGATCATAAACTATGGTTAAGTTCTGTTGCGCAATCATCTGTAGGTAAGGCTTTGTCAAGTATCACTGATGAAGACGAAGTATTGCTATATGAAAAAATTAAAGACATTATCTATGAACTTGATAATTTGTCAGAGATTAGTAAGGAAAATGTGAATGAAGAAGCAGAAGAAGTGCTAAAGCTTGAGATCACTTCATTTGTGAAAGGACTTAATAAAAATATGCTCCGAATTCCTAAGGGAAAGGCTAAAGAGGTAAATGCACAGATTTTAAAAATAAGAACTAATTTAGGCAAGGATAAAAAAATGAATATTGCAGCCCTAACAAAGCTGCTTCAGGAATTATTGCAAAATGACTAATAAAGTAAGACATGTATTGGGAATTTCAGGCGGTAAAGACAGTGCTGCCTTGGCTATATATTTACGAGATAAATATCCAGAGTTAGACATAGAGTATTATACTTGTGATACTGGAAAAGAGTTAAGTGAAACATATGAACTTATAGATAAGCTGGAAAGTTATTTAGGTAAGAAAATCACTCGGCTTATGGCTGCAGATCAAAGTAGCCAAGACCCCTTCGACCATTTCTACCATATTTATGGAGGTTACCTTCCTTCCTCTAACGCCCGGTGGTGTACCAAAAAATTAAAACTGGAGCCATTTGAAACTTTTGTAGGCAACGACCCAGTTGTATCCTATGTTGGTATACGTGGTGATGAAGAAAGAGAAGGATATATTTCTAAGAAAAGCAACATCCAGTCCATTTTCCCTTTTCGTAAAAATATTTGGAGTGAAGATGTAATAAGCAAGGCTTTAAAAAATGAAAACATTAAATCTCTTTCAGAAATCTATAAATTTCAAGAAGGAGATAAAGCGAGTAGAGCTTTGGAAATCATTGAACAGCCAATCTCCTCTAAATTTACAATTCAGCAAAAATTAAATCTGCTGCTTGACAATGATACTAAAGCATTCAATGCAGTAATTTTTGAGTACTTGAACACGAGCAGCTATCCACTGGCCAATGAACAATCATTCCCACTTATTGAAAATGACGAAATTTTAGTAAGAGAAGATATATTTAAAATCCTTAGGGAAAGTGGTGTGGGCGTACCAGAATACTATGAAAAGATAGAATTTGAAGTAGAAGGAAAAATTGGTGAATACGCAAGAAGCCGTTCTGGTTGCTATTTCTGTTTCTTTCAGCAAAAAATTGAATGGGTTTGGTTGTATGAGCAGCACCCCGATTTGTTTGAAAAAGCAATACAATACGAAAATGCAAAAGATGGATTTACTTGGAACCAAAATGAAAGCTTAGAAGAATTAAAACAGCCAGATCGAATTGCAACAATTAAGAAAGAGTATGTTAACCGTAAAAAAATAGCAACTAAAACAGGGCTACTTTCAGATTCACTTTTGGATGATGCTGAAGAAGAAGGATGTGCAGCATGCTTTATTTAAAACAAACAAATGGAAACAAAAGTATATTTATCAGGAGGAATGAACGAGGAAAATTGGCAAGCCAACCTAATTTCTAATGTTGGGAAAAATGGATTTGCATTTTTTAATCCACGAGAACATAAACTAGAACATTCGAGAGAGTACACGATTTGGGATTTATACTATGTAAAGAATTGTGACTTTGTTTTTGCATATATGGAGCAAAATAACCCTTCAGGCTATGGGTTGACTCTAGAGATTGGGTACGCGTCTGCTATTGGTAAGCCGATAATCCTAGTGGATGAAAAATCAATTCATGATGCTAACTTTAAAAAATATTTTAAAATTGTAAGAGAAAGCTCTTCGATAGTTTTTGATAATTTAGAAGACGGGATTAAGTTTCTAAAAAATATTCGCAATGGTATTGTTACAATGTAAAAGTAATGCATTACTTGCTTTACAGGGAATAAATTGGCCAGCAATAATAGCTAGTTTTGGCACAGTGGTTGCAATAATTTTTAATTTTAAATTATCAAAGAAAACCCTATATGAAAAACGGCTTGAAGAAAAAAGAGCTTTTATGAAAGCTCAATTAAATGAATTTTACGCCCCTCTAATATTATTAAGAGAGAAAAGCAATAAAATTTATGAAAAGTTCAGAGAAAAGTATGTTGCTAAAGACGAACATTTTTCCACTTTATCATATTTATTGAATGACTTCAAATTCGATGAAAATGACGAGTCTCTTTTAAGGGAAATAATTGCCATTGGCACTAAATGCGAAGAATTGATACATAATAATGCAGGTTTAATAGATGATGAAAACTTGAGAGACATACTCATTCCAAGAGCTACAACTCACTTCTTAATGATAAGATTAGCTTTTGAAAAAAAAATAAAAGGTAGATCTGAAGAATTTAAAGATTTGACTTTCCCTAGAGAGTTGGATCAAAGATTGAAAAAAAGAAAACAAGAAATCCAAAATGAACTAGAAACCCTATTAAGACCTTAACTTATATTTTTAATTACTTTCTTCAAACCAATTATTGAAGATTCTAAATACATAAAGGCATTGCCTTTTTTGACAAACTTGACCTCCCCTGCATTTCTGTGATGTGCCAAATCACAATCACTTATTTTCAAAGCTACTTTTGCTTCTATGCTAGTTAGTAGTCCTCTATATGTTTTGTTTTTACCCATAAAGAAAGGATTTATATTTAAGCATCAAGTAAATCTAAAAAACAATTTTCATTTTGCTGAAAAAATGTCGGTTCTTCCTCTTGTTTTGAACGAATCAAATCAAACCCCCCATTTGCGTATTCTTCTATAATTGCTCGTATCTCAGTTATTTTATCTTCTACCTCATTATCTTCAAGATTTTCTAATTCATTTAAATCTATTCCAGACTTTGCTATAATTCCCATTATCAAATAGTCAGCAATTTCTGAGGGTTGCCAATTTCTTATTTCATTGAATTTTGTTTTTTAGTTCCTTTTGCAATTGGCAATCTATAATCCTTCTTTAGACCTAAAAAGGGTGGCGTACATATACATTTCATAACGGTAAGAAAAATATTTACCCTGCTTCCATCTATCTTCTTCAGATGCTCTACCCATACCTGCGCCTTGCTCAATTGTATAATCCAGTATCATTTGGTAGTGCTGTTCATCATACTCAGGAGATCTATCTTTAATTCTTTTTAAAAGTTCCATATCAGTTTAATGGTTTAATGATTGTAGATAAGCTATTTCTGTTGGTCCTGTCATTCTCAGGAATAGAAGGTGTAATCAAATAAACCTTACCAAGCTTTATCTCGGAATTCGTTAAAAGCTCTTTGCGAAGTTTTTCATTTCGATAAAACTCCTTACTCATAATAATACTTTGCTTGTACACGTTACTTACCGTTTTGCAGAAACCAATGGTATAATCTTCTCCAAAAACCGACATAGGGGCATCAGTAATCAATGTATAAAGTTCTGTATCCCTCGAGCCCTGCCTTGCCGAAATGATTGCCATAATTGTTGCAAGCTTAATCAAAATAATATTACCAGTATTTAATTGTAACAAAACATTTCCTTCTTGATCAACTAACTCTGGCATATAATGTTTTCCATTACTTAGTTCCTTTAATTTTATAACACCTCTTACTGAAAGGTTTCCTTGTATCATTTCCAAATAATGTTTATTGGCCTCTTCTTCTAACATTTTTACCAATGTATTGAAAACTCGCTTCCTAGTAGAATGAGCTACTTGATGAAACTCAAGTAAAACTTTCACCTTTTCATTCAAATAAGATGGCATTTCACCTACAACTAAATCACTAAGTTTTTTATTAATACTTTCAAGATTATCTCTTTTTTTATTAATTAAGTGCTCCAGGTTATTTACATCTGTAAGTGAGCGCCTTGCAAGATCATTTTGAATGGAATACTCATTCAACAAACCTGTTGCATCGGCAACATTTAATGATGTGTCAGCAATTAAAGCATTTATCTCTTCTTCAACTTTCTTTAAATCCTCTGCCAAAGTTTTACGCTTTTTTGATAGTTTTTGCAGATTTTCAAAAGTATTAGCAACATCTTCATCAATCCGGCTTATGATATGACTCATCCCTAAACCGTTTTGGTATAATTTTTTAAAATCAGGGCTAAAGTTTTGCAATGGTTGATCTTCTTCATTTAATGACTTCAGTTTCAACTTTGAGCGGTCTAATAATTCTTTAATTTTTTTCCACGCTTCAGAATCCTTTGGTGCCTCCCTATCACAAACTAAACAACGTTGAGCATCCAACATGGTTTGTACATGTATTGGCTCAGGCACATCTATCGGCAGTCTTGTTTGCATTTCCTTAATTATTTCATTTTCTGCATTAATTTTTGCAATGCGTGCTTCGTCCTTTTTTAATTTCTTTTTTTCAAAATCGTCATAAAGTTTTTCATATTCTTTTAAAAGGCCCTCTGTACCTTTTAAAACCCATTTATTTGTGAACATTCTTTTATGGAGATTTACCTGCTCAGTATTAAACTCAAATTGCACTTGGTTTAAGTTTTTTTCAATTGCTTTTCTTCTTTCTTCTAGTTCTCGTATTTTTGTTGCTTCAGCCTGCTTATTTAGTAGCATTTCCGATCTCTCCTCGGCCTTTGCTAGGTTATCCTTAATTTGCAGTTCTTGTAACTCGAAATTTTTAATTTGCTTTAATATTTCCTGGCGTTCAAGTTCCAAACTTTCGCTTGCACCTCGATCTCTACTTAGGTCTCTTTGTTTACGGTTCAATTCTTTATTAGATGATTCTTTCAATGAATCAGCAACCTCAATAATGTTATCAAACCGTGTAATGTTAGAAAGTACATTAATTGCCTGGGTTAAGGTTGTCTCTTTGTTGAAGTCAATGATCGACTCAACTTGTTCACCTTGAAACCACATATATGGCTTAATATTATCAGGCAGTATTGATTTCTTAATTGTGTCAATTTTTACAGGATCTGTTACCACCCTAGCATTAAGAATAGACATTTCTTTATGGCTTACAATTTCCTCACTTTCGACATCTTCCATAATATCGTCGCCAACTTTTCGCACGTTATAGCGCCTTTCGAGAATATAGATACTATCTTTTTCTACATTTTGAAAAGTAAGAACAACTGATGCAGTAATTTGACCCTGGTCCTTTTCAGCTATCGATTTATCCGATACGATTAATCTTTTTAATTGTGAAGTACTTCTAAATGCTTTAAGTGAAGTGTTAAAACACTGGTCATACATTACCCAATAAAAAGCATCAAATAATTTAGACTTCCCATAACCATTATCACCAATAATAACATTAATGCCTTCCTTAAAATCAAATCGATTAGGTCCGGCATAGCACATAAAATTATTTAACTCGATACTTGTGAGAATCATTATTGTTGATTTAAAAGTTGGTTTATTTTCTTTTCGGTTATATTATCACTTTCATTTGAAACTTCTCCTTCAATGGCAAGTTCAATTACAGTAAAGAGTTTATTTCCAGGTTTACTACCCCATTTAAATTTATCAACCTCTCCTTTCTTTAAATAGGCATTATCAATAAAAAGATCGTCCGCAAGAAAGGCTTTTAAAATTTCTTCTTTTGTCATGGGTTATTTAGTTTATTTTGGATAGTGTAAATATTTAAATCGTAATGCAAACAAACTTCTTCAAATATCTTTTCTGTTTCAAAAGGGTTTATTGATAAAGACGCAAAGTACATTACTCTTTCAAGTTCTTTTTCCACTAATTTTCTTTCTAAATTGAACGTGTCTGAATCAGTTGATGAAGTTGTTAAATCAGGTATTACAACAAGATCATGTATGATTGCCAAATTCTTGTCTTTGTGTTTCCTTAAGATTCTTCCTCTTCGTTGGATAAACTGTCTTGATTACCTGTACTTGAACAGAAAATAGCATGCTCAGCCCTTGGAATATCTACACCTTCATCCAAACATTTCATAGACGCTATAACTTGGATTCTCCCTTCCTTGAATTGGTCCAACACTTCATTCCGGTCCGGCATCCCACTAATAAATTGATTTACCATTATTGAATCATCAATTTTACCAATTTCTCTTGTGTATTGATTGATAATTCGAACATTTTCTTCTGTTTCAGATTCGTCATCAACAATTTCTACTGTATTGCCCTCAGGTACATATATAAAGGTATAACGTAAATGTTGGTCTTTATTAAACCTTTCCTTAAGTATTTTCTTAGTAATATCAAGCTTGTTTTCAGCTTTATGTATAATTCTTTTCTTTTTAAGAGAAGCTTTTCAACAATATCGTTTGAGTCAAGAGAACCAGATTCCTTATTAAAAAACTTTGCTAAAGTTTTTGATATTTCAATGTATTGCTTTAATTCTTCTCCCGTTAAATTTACTATGTGCGGAAAATAATAGTATTTACAAAGAATACCTTCTTCGATAGCTTTTTCCATTGTAAACGAATAAGTGTATGGTTCCTTGTCATTAAAGAAATTTTCCATAGCAACACTTCCTTCTGGATCATATATTCGTTTCGGTGTAGCGGACAAACCTATTCTTTTTTGAAATGGAATTAAAGAAAGTTTGGCCAAGACATTTGGGGATCCAAGGTTATGAGCTTCATCAGCAATAAAAATTGTGTCTAAAGGAAACTCCTTTATATATTTAAAAAGCCGTTCCTTAACAAAGGATGCATAGGTTGTTATTACAATAAAAGATATATTTATTCTTTTTGCAGTTGAAAGAGTTGTAGCTAAATCACTTTCCCACTCATTTTTAGAAGACACTTTAATAATATCTCTAAAGTTGAATTTCCCTGCTTCTTCTTCCCATTGATTTACTAAAGTAATTGTTGGAACTAATATTAATGCATGATATACGATAGGTAAAGATTTTTTGCATTCTTGTAAAAGGCAATTTAGAGAAGTTATTGTTTTTCCAGTTCCGGTTGCCATTGCAAATACGCCTTGAAAATTATTTTTATGCCAATTTTGATACGCTTCATTTTGATATTCTCTTGGTCCTTCAGGAAATGGAAATTTTGGGGTAGACTCTATCTCTTCTATGGTAGCAGCAGCTTTTATCAAAGCTTTTTTTACTCGTTTATTATTTAAAACGGTACTTCTTTTTTTAATTAGTTGTGCTTCCTGAATAAGTAGTTCATTTATCGATTTATCGCCAAACTCTTTCTTTATAGCTACTTCAATTTGATTAATAGATAAATATTCTACATGATTTGCCTTTTCTGAAAAAATCTCTTCAAATTCATTTCGAATTCCTGTAACAAATTTTGTTGACCTGTTATTTTCCCACCCAAGAAAAGCATCTAATCTTTCTAAATTTTCTAATAGGCCATAGGCAGTGAAATTGCAAGAGGCAGAAAAACCCACATAGTCATTATCATCATAAAATATCCCATTTTTATAATGAGAAATTCCTTGGCCAGTTTTCGGACGAATTATTTTAATCTGAATTTTGCCATTGGCAATTAACCATGCAATGCATTCAAAAAAATGCTTTCCATACTCATCTAAGGCCGAGCGTAAATTTTTAATATCGCTTATATCAAATAATGTTTCAGGAATGCCGCCACTGTCTGCTAAATGAATAGCATCTTTATCGGCTTGTGACAAAATGTTATTTACAATCATCCTCATTTTGCCACCATTATGAATAAAAGTCGCAAACCCAAGTGACAATACATTTATTGCTGCAGAACTGAAATACCCAAGGAGTAAGTCAAAGTTTTTGCTATTACAAAGACCATTCAAATAAAATTCCAGTGGCTCATTGTCTGTTCCGGTTCTATATGACCTATCATCTGACCAGTTAACTTGTTTAAGCATAATCTTTAATGTGACGACAAGTTAATATATTATAAATTAATATCAGTAGTTTTTTCGCTGCCCTAAGTATTCATGTTGCCAACGTTCGATTTTTTTTCTCACATCCTTTTAGTTTGAGACACCGACCGGGAGAGGCACGACAGCAACCAAGAGACGAAGACCTTACTTAAACCGCAGCTATTTCACCCTGGTCGGTGTCTCCACCGACCGGAACGAAATGTTCGGTGAAGACAGCAACCAAGGGGAAAATTCCGAAGACAATGACACATTAAACCCGATGGCCAATGTGCGTAATTATGGCGCCGGTACCGAGGCCGCCCATCTTAACACGCTGGATGATGACGATGAAGAAGTTAAAAAAGAAGCCGATCTGCCTACCGACGACAGTCAGTTGCCCAAAGAAGCTGCTGACGATGAAAAAGCCTGAACAACACCACTACGGCGTGAAATACTGAACTAAAATGACCCTGCATCGCATCTTTAAAACATTTTTTCTTTACCCTTATGTACAAAAAATTGGCTGAAATTTCAGCCAATCTTTTTTTAAGCCTGTTACCAATCTGTGGTCAATAACAGGCCACTTAATCTGCACTGATATTTATGGAGTTATTGTGCACTTATTTTCGCCACAATGGTTTTTTACCCGCAGGCTTTATAGAACCTTTTCCGGTGGAAGAAAGCTTTATGCCGCTTTGCGGATTGCCTTTCGCCATGGCTTTTTCAGCAGCATGCTTATCAAACGCACGAATGGGATCGGTAACACTGCCCGGCTCATTGGCTTCGCCACCTGGCATGGCAACCTCCGGGGCATTGGTTGTAGTTACATTTGCTGTTTTGCCAGCACATCATCCCATTGCCCGGCCGCTACAGTGCCTGCCGCCGGTGCTTTGGGGACTGTAGTTTTTTTGGACAGTGGTTTTTTTGAAACCGTTTTTAGGCGCTGCCTTTTTAACTGTTGCTTTTTTTGGTGCCGCTTTTTTTGCAACTGCTTTTTTAGGGGCCGTTTTTTTCACTGCAGCTTTACCGGCAGTAACTTTTTTTGCTGTTTTGGCTTTTTTTGTCATAATATTTTTTTTAACTAGCGGAGAAGTATGTCCGTTTAAACTAGTATAACCAAAACTGTGCCAGTACAAAGAAACCGGGTATTGGGATGGCCAGCAACGAACGGTATTAATGATGTTGCCTAACTACTTCACTAACAAGATCCCACCTGGTTTCACCCTGGTCGGTGACCCCACCAACCGGAACGATACGCCCCATCCAAACAGCAACCGGGGACCCTTCACCCTGGTCGGTGTCTTCACCGACCGGAACGAAATGACTAATATTACCTGACAAACAGCGTCATGCTGTTATTAACTAAGATTGGTCGGTGAAGACACCGACGAAGGGCGGAACACAAATCAGAAAATCTTTTCCCCTGGTCGGTGGGGACACCGACCCCGGAGAAATGATGGTCGGTGGAGACACCGACCATGGGTTGAGAAGATTGGTCGGTGTCTCCACCGACCAAGGGGCGGCCGTTGTTTTAACCCTACTTAAAAAAATTCTGCGTCAGTGAATTGGATACCACTGTACAGGTGCCGTCTTTATGAATGATCTGGTAACAATTGTCGATGGCCCGTATATTGGGGTTACTCATGTGCTTTTCGTTGTAAGGCGCCAGCATATCTTCTTCGCTAACAGTATTCCCGGCTTCATCAATGGTGCGGGTAAAAACCCGGTAATGAAAATGCCAGGTTTAAACCGGCCGATGCCTCATCGGGCACACAACTGTCATTAAATCCTTCAAATATCAGTTCGGCGGTATGGTCCTTATGCTCCAGCAGGGTTTCGGTGATATTGATAAACTGGTCCATCTCGGGATCATCATGCATGATACCACTGTCCCACACCGTGGCCCCGTTGATAAATATAACCAGCCTGTTATCTACATGTTTCATTGATCCAGTATTCCTTTTTCATGTTAGTTTCCGTTTAATTTAAAAAAAAATTAGTTGATTGAAGCTTAAAATTGCAGATGATAGCGGATACAATTAATGAGAAACATCATAAAATGAACTGATAAGCATTACTGGTAAAGCTTTTGTTGTTTTGGGTATAATCGATATATTCTACAGCACATATTCCCTGTTCCTGTTTGCTGTACTCACCAACGGGAACGGGTATGGTAATTATCGTTTTAACATGATTTATTCATATCTTTTCCTAAAGGTAGTTTATGAATAAATTCTTCAGAACCATTATTGCTGGCTACGGCGCAAAAACTGGGCGGTGGCTGTTTAAGTACCATCCTTATTTTTATTATTATTTACTATGCGTTGGGCAATTGTAACTAAGCCTGTGAATGACCAACAGCGTGCCGGGCTGTATTTTCAAATTGCCCCGCCACCTCAACCGGGTTCCCATTTACCCCGGCTTTTTACTGCGGTAAATATTAACTAACTTCAGGTATAAAATTATACACGATGTTCAACGATAAAAAACCGCCGGCAGATAATGCGGATGATCCCAATACCGATATCAGCCCCGAAGAAAGAGCCCTGCTCGACGACAGTATGCTCAACAGTGCATCGGTTGATAATATGAACTTAAAAGATCGGCACTGGATACCGTTGATGCCGATGGTGACCCCAAATGAAAGCACCGCCAACTTAACCGGCGAAGACCTGGACATACCCGGCGCCGAACTGGATGATGCAAATGAAGAAATTGGTGAAGAGGATGAGGAGAATAATATGCATAGCCCCGCCGATCAAAAACAGCAACACCGCTACTCGGTTAAACATATTCTGCACGAATTACTGCATGTATTTACCCATGCCGACAAAGGTATTTTTTCCTTTGCCTGGCAATTGCTTACCAGGCCCGGCCATATTGCACAGGACCTGGTTGCCGGAAAGCGCAAAAAGTATTTCAATCTTTTTCAATACCTGATCATTATCGTTGGATTGGCCACCTGGTGGTTACTAAAACAAAGCTGATGGAACATACGGTTGAATCGGTAAATGAAATGTCGGGTATGAAAATATCGGGTAAAATTGCTCAAATGCAAAGACCTGGTAGATATTTTACAAAAATATTTCAATATCCTGCAGTTGCTGCTGATACCTGTTTACACCCTGTTCTCCTGGCTTTATTTCAAAAAGGGGATATAACTATGCCGAACATATAGTACTCAATTCCACCATCTCAGCCCAGTTAAATACCCTCACCATTGCGAACATCCTGCTGTTTGCTGTACTCAATCCAAACAAATTCAGCTTTTGGTATGGCCTGATATCGGTGATCATCCTGCTGTTTTGTTTTATTGTGTGGCCTATCGCCAGTTTTTTAAACTCTCCTGGTTAAAGCCGTGTTGTACACCTTGGCCATTTATATCAGCGCCTATATTGTTCAGCTGGTTTTGATCACTTTTTCTTTTTCATCTACGTTATGATAAAGCGCTAACCGGTTTACGAACATGCGGTTTCGGCATCAAACTTGTCGTTCCGGTAAGTAGAGATACCGATCAGGGGTAGCTTTCTTTATTGTATCTTATGTATCACGGTGGTGGGTATTCCCTGGGGACTGCAGTGTTTTAAAATAGGCGGGTTGGTTTTATGGCCCTTTGGTAAAGACGTGGTGAGCAGCTCGCAACAGACAGGTTGCCTCTCTACACTTTTCAATATCATCTGGCTGTTGAGCGGGGGCTGGTACACCGCACTGATTCATATTGTCTTCGGACTGTTACTTGCCATTACCGTTATCGGCCTTCCCTTTGCCCGCCAGCATTTTAAGCTGATCGAGATTTCGATGATGCCTTTTGGGAAAATTATAAAATAAATTTCGCTGGCTTTACTGCGCTTTGGTTCACACCCCCACGAACCAAAATCGTAAAAAATGATGATGCGTGTTGGTTCGTTAAGCGAAAACATGGCGAAGACAGCATGGCAAAGTTTTACTAAACCGCCAACTCAACTTTAAAATGCCAGGCTCAGGTAGGTATAATAAATTCCGGCTGCGTCCTTATCTGTTGAAAGCCATTCCTGGCCACCATTACAGGAAAATTTCACACCACTTCCGGCAGATTCTCCTACGCCAATAAAAACGGTATCGCTTTTAATTGGAAATCCGTAAGTTGATCCCTGTTTTAATGGCAGTTTTGAAATGGGGAATGATCCCCATTACCGGCGTTGTTTTTGCCAAATTCTATTTCAGATGTGGCCATAATCACGCCCCATACCTGACGTTTCGCGTCAAATTCATGCAAGGTTAACTATACTGTTCCTTTATTAACCACATAAGATGTATAAACTGAAATAGAAGAAACATTACCTGGCGTGGGACAAATGAAAGTTTGGCCGGTGATCCGGTTTTTACCTCACCGGTAATAAGGGCCAAACCAGGAGGTGGCGTTTTTATCGGTTTGTTCAATGATCGTTTTTAACGGGTGGGTTGAAGGAGTGTGTTTCATAGCATAATTTTATTTCTAAGCTACGAAATGATAATCTCAAAACTGTTATGGAACTGGAAATACTGCAGCGATAAATATGAGTTTCATCAGTTTTTTGCGAATAACCTTTTTCTCGCTGGTTGGTGGAGACTGCAACCAGGGCGGAATGTACCCCTGGTCGGTGTCTCCACCGACCGGAACGAAAACCTAAAATACATCCATATAATGTGTTAGTATGTTAAAGTCATCTGAACCGTGCTCATAAAACGCTGCCGATGAAAACTTATACGCCTCAGGCTGTGAACAGAGTTGCCAATGTTCCTGTAACGGATTAAAATGCATGTAATCCAGTTTTTGTGATGCCATCTCCTGCTGAAAACCAAAACAGCCACGGATCTCTTTGCCAGAAATTATACGACGGATCACTGGCTTTTACCAAAAATTGTTTTAACAATTCCGGATTTTCTATTTTTAGTTTTTTTCTTGAAATTATGTGCTGTAAATTTTTCGAAACTGTTTTAGGAAATTCTTTGCCATTCATTTTTAATTGCTCCCCAAAGTAAATGTATGTGGTTAGGCATAATTACATATCCATATATACGTACAAGTTCCTGTTCCGTTAACCATTGGAAGCTGCTTATGATTATTGCTTTGTATTCATCTGATTTGAGCAGATTTAACCACTCATTGATAGTAATGGTCCAAAAATAAATTTCGTTTAGTTCTGTATACGAATTACGGTAGCCTTTATATGAATTGGGCAAGGACATGGTACAAAAAATAAAGTCATTTGCTTATTTGTTGATGAACGATTAATCTCGTTTTTTTTGGTGAAAAAAACGGGCTGGGAGAAGAATAATCTAATATAAATATCTTATCGTTCTGGTCGGTGGAGACACCGACCAGGGGTACAATCCCATCATTTCGGTCGGTGTAGACACCGACCAAGGGTACAATCTCATCGTTCCGGTCGGTGGAGACACCGACCAGGGGTACAAAACTTATACGCCTCAGGCTGTGAACAGAGTTGCCAATGTTCCTGTAACGGATTAAAATGCATGTAATCCAGTTTTTGTGATGCCATCTCCCTGCTGAAAACCAAAACAGCCAGCGGATCTCTTTGCCAGAAATTATACGACGGATCACTGGCTTTTTACCAAAAATTGTTTTAACAATTCCGGATTTTCTATTTTTAGTTTTTTCTTGAAATTATGTGCTGTAAATTTTTCGAAACTGTTTTTAGGAAATTCTTTGCCATTCATTTTTAATTGCTCCCAAAGTAAATGTATGTGGTTAGGCATAATTACATATCCATATATACGTACAAGTTCCTGTTCCGTTAACCATTGGAAGCTGCTTATGATTATTGCTTTGTATTCATCTGATTTGAGCAGATTTAACCACTCATTGATAGTAATGGTCCAAAAATAAATTTCGTTTAGTTCTGTATACGAATTACGGTAGCCTTTATATGAATTGGGCAAGGACATGGTACAAAAATAAAGTCATTTGCTTATTTGTTGATGAACGATTAATCTCGTTTTTGGTGAAAAAAGGGAAGGGGGGAGGGAAGAATAATATAAAATTAATATCTTTTTGGTTGTGGGGGGGGGGGGACCGGGGCCGGGAAAAAAAAAAAGCTTGTTTTGTGAAGATTATCTCTTTTTTGGTGAAAAAAACGGCCGGAGGGAAGAATAATCTAATATAAATATCTTATCGTTATGGTCGGTGGAGACATCGACCAGGGGTACAATCTCATCATTTCGGTCGGTGTAGACACCGACCAAGGGTACAATCTCATCGTTCCGGTCGGTGGAGACACCGACCAGGGGTACAAGTGGAGACTGCGACCAGAACGGACGGTACATGCTACCTTCCCCAAAACTTTACCTGGCCCATCTTATAGGGATCGAGGTAATCCATATTGATGGAGAAATTTTGTTTGAGGTTCCTGTATTTTTCGGTTTGGCGTAATTTTCCATTCACATAAAACTCAATATTGGTTTCGCACCAGCCCTTACCCAGTTTTAGGTGATCACCACAAATGATCTCCGATTGTTGGCCCTGCTTATTGTTCAATATCCTTACCGTAACCATTTTTTCTTTATCTACCCAAAACTGGTTGCTCTCTGTTTCGGCTTTATCGGCACCGATCACCACCACGGGCTTCCCCTTCCAGGTGGTTTCATAGCTTTTGCCGGCATCATACCCGAAACCTTTTAGCCTGGTATACACTTCTGTTAACGGGTACGAATACATGCCACCCAGCAGGAACAGCAGGTCGTGTGGCTGCAGGCCCTTGTTCTTTAACTCATATTTTTGAAACCGAAAGGAAGAATCGTTCACGAAAAAGATCGCATTGCCATCGTCGGGGTTGTTGATGTCTATCCGTAATTTGTCGGGATATACCAGCACTTCAAACCAGGTGTCGGTTTTTATGAGAGAATCATTCCGGTAAAAATTGGTTTCCTGAACAAAGGATAAAGAATAGCGAAAATTCGCCGCGTGTTGCGCATACATCTGTTGCACCATATCCTGTGCCTGCGCAGATATCGCGGTGCACATCAAAAAAAACAAGAACCATTTTTTCATATACTAATTCTTAAACTTAACAACTCTTAAAAAATCTGCCCGGTACTTCTTCCAGCATCGCTTCTATTTTCTTTGCCGCTTTGGTGATGGAGAGTCCGCCGAGGTTGGTACAACGCAGCGTGTGATGGATCTGGTCACCCACAGCCTTCATGGTTTCAATCACTTCGTCGAGCGGGATCAGTTGCTCGTAATTCGATAAAGCCATATTGGCGCAGGATACCGCATTGGTGGCCGCCATTACATTTCTTCCCAGGCAGGGCGCTTCCACACGGTTTCCGATGGGGTCGCAAATAATGCCCAATGAATTCTGCAAGGCCAGCGACGCGGCCCCGATCGACTGTTGCAGGCTGCCGCCCTTCATCTCCACAATGGCTGCGGCTGCCATACCGCCGCCAGAGCCCGTTTCGGCCATACAACCGCCCACTTCAGCGGCAAAAGTAGCATGGGCTGCTATGAACACGCCGATAAGCCCGGCAGATAACATCCCCTTAACCAGTTCATCCTCGTGCAACTGCATAGAATGGGCGGTGCCAAACAAGGCACCCGGCAGAGCGCCGCAACTTCCGGCCGTGGGCGCCGCTACAATTACACCCATCGAAGATTTAACCTCCATCATGGCACTCACGTACATGATGATACGATTATTGGTTTCGCCACCTACCAGTTTATTGCTTTCAAAGTTTTCCTTGAACTGCAGCGACTGGCTGCCCAGGATGCGGTCTTCATAATGCGTGCCCTGTAAACCCAACTGAATGGCATGACCCATAATGTGAACGATACTTCGCATCTTCTCAAACACTTCACCTGCAGCAATATTTCCCCTCGCCGCTTCATAATCAACAGCCAGTTCCCAAAGGGCTTTGTTCTTTCCGGCATTGTAGGCCATCATTTCATCGCAGGTAATAAATGGGACCTGCAGATCCCTGCGGGCCATCACCGGCAATACCGGCTGCAGTTGCTTGATGAATCTTACCCCCTCCATCGCCAGCAATTCGTTATACATACTTTTTTCTAAAAAAGCCTGCGACTTAATTTCTATAAAAGATATTTCTCCCTTGTGAAATTCAAGATCATCAAATGGTACTGAAGCTTCTAAAAAAGCCATGATAGTTTCGGGCGCTTCACAATAGATCAAAGTTTCAAAATAATCGCCGGCCATCGACACCGGTACTTCATCAATGGCGATCACTTCTATCATACCACCGCCGGTAGAGATGGCGGTGAGCTTCCTCGTTTCTTTACTGTTGTGTAAGGTAATTTTATACAGGTTGGGATGCGTGGCACCCAGGTCAACAATATTGATCGTAACGCCAATACCCGCTGTTTCCAAATGCTTTTCTGATTCGGGAAGTCGTTCATCATGCGCTTCCCAGCCCAGGAAGCCGCCAAACAGTCCCATATCCGAACCCTGGCTTTTATGTGTAGTAGCCAATGAACCATTGGGATCAAATTCTATTAAAATATCTTTGATATTTTCATCCATCAGGTCTCTGCACAGGCGGGCTATGCGCAAGGAGGCCGCGCAGTGCGAACTGGATGGGCCCCGCATTACCGGGCCGATCACGTCGTTGAATATGCTGGGGTATGTGCTCATGCTTATAAATTAAATGTATAGAAAGGTACAAATATTTTTAATGCACTTTTTTGTCGCTTCTGCGGATGGTTCGTTTAGGTTCGTGAAGACACGAACCCCGGCATTGAGCCAGCCAGGCGGATTCTATCCTTAAACGCTATGTCGCAACGAATTAAAACACAAGTTGATTTTTCAATACAATAAGGTCCTGTTCTTTGTAGTTACCTACAAATTATCCTTCCAAAATTTTTCCATGGTACGCCGCATATGTAACGTGGTATTTTTTCCCTGGCGTATACTGTGATCACGCATCGGGTACGACATCATACTAAACAGTTTATTGTTCCTGATCAATTCGTTCGCCAGCATTTCAAAATTCTGGTAGTGCACATTATCGTCGCCGGTACCATGTATGATCATCAGGTTGCCTTTCAGTTTTCCGGCATGTGTCAAAGGCGATCCTTCGCGGTAACCATACTCGTTGTCTTTTGGTAAACCCATATAACGCTCCTGGTAAATATTATCATAGAGTGTTTGCAAGGCCACAAAAGAAACAGCTATCCCGGTTTTGTATACGTCAGCATGACGGAACATACAATGCAAAGTCATTTGTCCGCCGCCGCTCCAGCCCCAGATACCCACGCGCTTATCATCAATAAAAGAATAGGTAGAGAAGATCTTCTTCGCTGCCTTAGCCTGGTCATCTGCCGCCATTAAACCGATCTGCCGGTAAATGATCTTTCTGAAATCGCGGCCACGGGGCACGCGGGTTCCGCGGTTATCAATGCTGATCACAATACTGCCCAGTTCGTTGCTGAGGTACTGGTGCCAAAGATTATCACCCGTGCCCCAATTGTCTTGCACGGTAGAGCCAGCCGGCTCTCCATACACAAAAAACAACAACGGATATTTTTTCTGCGGATCAAAGTTTTTGGGTTTTATCATCCACCCATCCAATACCACGTCGCCGATATCTACTTTAAAGAACTCCTTATCTTTTAAACCGAGTTCATCAAACTTTGTTTTCAGCGCGGCATTGTCTTCCAGTAATTTTATTTCTTTATGTGTAGAAAGATCGATCAGCGAAATACGCCTTGGCGTGGTTGAATTCTCAAAACTGTGAATGGCATATTTTGCATTGTCGGATATCTGGTAACTATGCTGCCCCGCCATATTTGCCGGCGACACCCGTTCTGCTTTACCGGTACCATCGAGCCTGCTGCGGTAGAGGTAGCGCTGTGTAAAATTATCGGGCGAGGCAATATAATAAACGAACCCGCCTGCCGGATCAATACAATTGATGTTCACCACATCAAAATCACCTTTGGTGATCAGTTGCATGTTCTTCCCGTCTCTCGATACTTTATACAAATGCATCCAGCCGTCTTTCTCACTGGTCCAGGTAAAGGCCTGTACCTTGTCGAGCCAAACGATATTGTCGTGTATATCTAAAAATGCATCGTCCTTATCAGTAAGTATATTTTTGAGCGCCATGGTTTTTGTATTGCCCACCCATACCGTATTGGTATTTTGTAACCGGTTGAGTTGTTGGATCATCACTTCCTCCGAGCCAGGGATATAATCCATGCGGGCCAGGTAATTGTTGCGGGGATCGCCGGGTACATCAAACCATTTGGTTGCGCCACCGGTTGCCGAAACCACGCCTACTTTAACCGCCGAATTATCGGTACCTACTTTTGGATAAGGTAATGGTATGGGAACCGAATAATTGGAATCCACATTGTTGATCATATAAAAAGTACCAACGCCTTTTGTATCTGATTGCCAGTAGGCAATATCCTTCCCGTCGGGGCTCCACCGAAAACCATCCAGGTCGCCGAGCTCTTCCTCATACACCCAGTCGAAGGTGCCGTTGATGATGTTGTCGCCACCGTCTTTGGTAAGCTTTGTTATTATACCGCTGCTGATCTCTTCCACATAAATATTGAGTTTGCTTACATAAGCCACCCTGCCGGCATCGGGCGAAAATTTAGCGAACATGAGTGTGGCTTCTTCCAGGCCCTTGCCCAATTGCGTTAATTTTCCATTGGCCAGGTTAAGTACCCAATAATCGCCTCTTGAATTTTGTCGCCATACTTTTCGGGTATTGGTAAAAACCAGGAGTTTGCTGTTATCCTCACTCCAGATATAATCGGCAATAGCTAAGGGTTTACCCGTTCCGGCCGGGATCAGCTGTTTGGCTTCCACCAGCACTTTTCTTGATCCATTGGCAGCATCATATACCACGATATCGCTTCCTTTTACAGCCGCATTGTTTTCAAGTGTGGAATAGCCGCGGTTATCTTTCATCCAGCGTACCGGCCCAAAACCTTTTGCATTATAGACCCTGTTTTCATAAATATCTTCCAGGGTTAATTTTTTATCCTGGGCAAAGCTGCTGCTGATACAAAAAAAGGAAATGACCAGTATCAGCCCGAATGAAATTTTACGATTCATGTTGATGATTTTTATTTAATAGGTGAAAGTTATTTGTATTCTACCAAATAAACCTCATTTTTTATAGTGAGGAATTCGCAGGTACCATCCGGAAGCGCTTTGAATGGTACAACTTTACCGTTGTGCATTACCCGCATACCCGGTTGTTTTTCTATTAAGCAAACACCGCCGGCCTTTGACAAGATCTGAAGACGGGTCATTTTTTTATTCTTCCAGTTAAGATCCAGTTCAAAAGCGCCCCGGGCACATAGCCCTTTGAAAGTCCCTTCGCTCCATTCATCGGGTAAGGCCGGTAATAACCGGATAACACCGCTTTGCGACTGCATCAGCATTTCTGTAACGGCAGCGCTTACCCCAAAATTACCGTCAACCTGCAGCGACCTGCCGCATAAGGCGAACAGGGAGGTACAACTCTGTTCTTTTAAATAACCTTTGTAAATTTTATTGGCCCGGTTGCCATCAGCCAGCCTGGCCCACAACGCCATCTTCCAGGCCCTTGAAAAACCGGTAGAGCCATCGCCTCTTTCTTCCAGCACTTTTTTGTATGCTTCGATCAGGGCAGGCGTTCTCTTTTCGTACAATACCTTGCCCGGGTACAATCCGTACATATGTGAAAAATGCCGGTGGTTTTTTTCCAACGACTTCCAATCGTCTGCCCATTCCTGTAATGAACCGTCTTTGCCGATTTGCGGCGGCACCAATTTTTCTCTCGCCACTTTTACACGTTGAATAAAAGCATCATCCTTTCCTAAAACTTCAGCTGCTGCTGTATAATAACCAAACAGGTCGTACAGGATCTGCATGTCGATAGACGAGCCCGCACAAATGGTAGTGCCCTCTCTGAACCCGCCCGTCACTTCATCAAAATAGGGCTTGTTGCCGCCGCCATCCGGAAAATTCTCCGGCGAGGTGGAGGGATTGGTGACCAGCCATTTCCCATTGGGATGCGGTACCAGGAAATCCATAAAGAACTGCACCGATCCTTCAATCAGCGGGAATGCCTCTTTTAAAAAATCCTTGTCCATCGTGTATTGGTAATGCTCCCACAAATGGGTACAGAGCCAGGCGCCACCAACCGTAAAAGTGCCCCAGGTAGGACCATCCATCGGCGCTGCCACCCGCCAGATATCGGTATTTTGATGAAACACCCAGCCCCGGGCGCCATAGTGTTCACGGGCAACCTGCGATCCCTGGTCGGTTAATTCCCTGATCATGTCGAACAATGGACCGGCAAATTCCGACAGGTTACCACTCTCTACCGGCCAGTAATTCATTTCTGTATTGATGTTGGTGGTATATTTCGAATCCCATGACGGATTCATGTTGTCATTCCAGATGCCCTGCAGGTTGGCAGGCTGTGTACCCGGCCTCGAAGAACCGATCATGAGGTAACGGCCAAACTGGTAACTCAATGCCGCCATAGATGGATCAGCCTCCGTTTGAATTTTTTTCATCCGCTCCGAAGTGGGCAAAAAAGAATTTTTAGTATTGGATAACTGAAGAGAGACCCTGTCGAAATATTTTTTATGATCGGCGACCGCCTGTACAAAAATGGCTGTCTGTTCTTTATTTTCAATACCTGTAAAATAATCGTTTACCCGTTGATGTTGATCGGCGCTTACGTCTTTATAATTCACAAAATTGGTGGCGGCAGCAAAATACAGGGTGACGGCATTGGCGTTCTCAATGATCAGGTCAACGCCATTTGTTCTTATACTGCCGCCCTCGGGTATCGCTTTAATTCTTGCTTCGTATCGCATCCTGCCTTCGATGCCCATATAGTCGGCCGACTTTCCGGTGAGCACCAGGCCGTCGTTTCCAAAGGGGTCCATCCTGAAATAATCTGTTGCGTAATTGGAGTGGGTTTGGTTTCTTTCGCCGCGCAGGTTAGCGGTAAAGGAAATGGCACCGGGTTTATCGGCAGTAAGGCGAACCACAATTACCTGGTCGGGCGCCGAAGCATATACCTCTCTTTGATAAGTAATATTATTGGCGCTGTAACTTACGCCAGCAATTCCGTTTTCGAGGTCGAGCCATCTTTTGTAAGCGGTGATACTGTCCTGATTTTTAAAAAATAAATGCAGGTTGGCCAGGCATTGGTATTTCATTTGCTCAACGGGGTAGCCCATGAGATATCGGCCAAACAGGTTATGGGCTTCCAGGTATTTTTCTTCGAAAACCATTTTCTGGATCTCGGGCAATACTTTATACCCGCCTTTTACCACCGTAGAATAAGGGCCGCCCGACCAATAGGTTTCCTCATTCAGTTGAATGCGTTCTTCGCCGTTTTTTCCAAAAACCATGGCGCCCAGGCGGCCGTTACCTACCGGCAGCGCTTCGTCCCATTTTTTTGCCGGGATATCATACCACAGCAAAGCAGCCGGGTCAAAATTTGCAGTTTTGATCTTCTCTGCCGTATTAACTGGCTGTGCACACACAGTTATTGTTAAAAAAATAGAACAGAGCAATAAAAAGCCTGAATTCCGTTTCATCATTATGTAGCTTTTAAAACATGAAGTAATTGTAACGCGGAAGTTTACCCGGGAATAGATACCGTTTTAAAAGTAACAAAATTTAATGGTTAATGAATCGCTTTCAGTTGAAAAAAGACAGGCCCGGCCAGGTTAAAATTATTCACATACCCTACCAGGCAATTACCGTATATCACATAAAACGGTCAATTCATGATCACTAATCCTATATAAACTGATTTTCGTCATTTGGTTAATCCCTTTTTGTTAGTTCTTTTACGGTCAATATTGATACTTTGTACCGAATTATTATTCCGGAACAATATTGTTTAACGATTAAATGCTACAAATATGATTGCTACAAAAGAATCGACCATCGATATTTTTATGAAAATGGTTGAAAACCGAAATCCTGGCCAGGCTGAATTTCAGCAGGCCGTATATGAAGTTGCCCTGGCGGTGATCCCCTTTATGGAAAAACACCCCGAATATAAAAAAGCAAACATCCTGGAACGAATGATCGAAGCAGAACGTATCATCATCTTCAGGGTTCCCTGGGTTGATGATCAAGGCAATTTTCGGGTGAACCGCGGTTTCCGCGTACAGATGAATAACGCCATTGGCCCGTATAAAGGCGGACTGCGCTTTCACCCCAACGTCACCTTAAGTGTTTTAAAATTCCTGGCCTTTGAACAGGTTTATAAAAACTCACTCACCACGCTGCCCATGGGCGGAGGTAAGGGAGGCTCGGATTTTGATCCGAAAGGAAAATCCGATAATGAAGTCATGAATTTTTGCCAGAGTTTTATGACGGAGCTATTCAGGCATATTGGCAAGGACACGGATATTCCGGCGGGGGATATTGGCGTAGGCTCCCGGGAGATCGGGTTCCTGTTTGGACAATATAAAAGACTTTCCAACGAGTTCAATGGCGTATTAACCGGCAAAGGTTTTGCCTATGGAGGCAGCCTCATCCGTCCTGAAGCCACCGGGTACGGCTTATTGTATTTTGTTGAGGAAATGCTGAAGTTAAAAGGAGATACAATCAGGAATAAAAAAGTATTGATATCCGGTAGTGGCAATGTGGCACAGTATGCCATTGAAAAAACCCTGGTATTTGGCGGCATCCCCATTACCGCATCCGACAGTAATGGTTTTATTTATGACCCTTATGGTATCGACGCCGAAAAATTAGCCTACCTGATGGACTTGAAGAATAAAAAGCGCGGACGTATCAGCGAATATGCGGAAAAATATGGTTGTGATTATTTCGAAGGAGAGCGGCCCTGGAAGATCCCGGCCGATATTGCCCTGCCCTGTGCGGTACAGAATGAACTGGATGAGGACGATGCAAACAAGCTTGTATCGAATGGTTGTTTATTGGTGGCCGAAGGTGCCAACATGCCAACCACTCCGGATGCAATTACGGTTTTGCAAAAAAACGGAATACTGTATGCACCGGGTAAAGCAACCAATGCAGGCGGTGTAGCTGTATCAGGACTGGAGATGTCGCAAAACTCTGCCCGGCTTTACTGGACAAGAGAAGAGGTAGAGGGTAAGTTAAAACTCATTATGCAGAGTATACACACACAATGTATACAATACGGAACCGGTGCCGACGGTAAAATTGATTATTTGAAAGGAGCCAATATAGCCGGGTTTGTGCGGGTTGCGGATGCCATGCTGGCCGAAGGACATGTGTAAGTAAAGATAATCAGGGTTCACTTTAAGGTTCTTGTCCTGGCGACACGAGCCTTTTTTGCTGTTTGAGGAAGCCCTGTAGCCGTCTGGCTTTCAACCAACGGCCCGTTAAACTATTTGATGTACCCTTCATTACCTAACGAAGTACAATCAACCTCAAAAATTTTATTTCCCGTTGCCCAGGTCGTTGTCTCCACTGAACATGTCGTTCCGGTCGGTGAAGACACCGACCAGGGCGAAAATCATCCTGAAAAATTATATTTCTTCTCCTCCATTATTTTACAGAACTTAAACATTCATACACATTGCAACTATGGAATTTATAAAAGTTTGTTCAGTAAAAGAGTTACCACCCGATAGCCAGAAAATAGTAGAATGCGGTTTGCAAAAAGTGGCGTTGTTTCATTTTAATAATGAGATCACGGCGATTGCCAATGCCTGTTTGCACAAAGCTGGTCCGCTGGGGTTAGGGGCCGTAACAAAAAAATACGATGGTACCTATGTTACCTGTCCCTGGCATGGTTGGGAGTATAATATTAAAACCGGTTCGGCACCACCGGGCTATGAAGACAAACAGGCCGTGTATGAAGTAAAAATAGAAGGCGATGATATATTGTTGAGTGCACAGCCCATCAGCAAAGCACACCGGGCCACGCATGATCTGTCGATGATTGAAGACCTGATGAAGTTGAAATATGAAACAACGGCGGGGTCAAAAAATATTCTGGGCATCAGCACCACCAATATGAATGACGACTTACCAAGATACAGTACATCGGAAGCCGCACTGGAAACGGCATTGGAATATGCTGCTGAAAAACATGGCGCTGCTACTAAAATGCTGAAACTGCGGGAACTGGGTTTCCGCGCCTGCGAAGGTTATTACAGTCAACACATGAATGCCTGCACCTGGCCCTGCAGCATTACCGAAATGGAACCGGGAGATGGTATGACACCCGTTTACCGGGATATGATACTCTGGGCCGATATTATTTTAATAGCAACACCTATCCGTTGGGGTAATGCATCTTCCCTGTATTTTAAAATGGCCGAACGGTTGAACTGTGTACAAAACCAGATAACCCTTAAAGACAAAGTATTGGTAAAAGATAAAGTGGCTTCGTTCATCATTACCGGCGGGCAGGATAATATACAGCAGGTGGCCGGGCAGATGATGGTATTTTTTACCGACCTCGGTTTTACATTTCCGCCCTTCAGTTTCCTGGGCTGGAGCCGGGGCTGGACCGCCGAAGACATGGATAAGAACGTGTTGCAATTCAAACAAAGCGAATACATACAACGCACTGCCAAAGAATTGGTTGACAATTGCGTGGATACCCTGCAACGCATTAAGCATGTGCATGAGTTCAATATTAAAGCCCCAAAACCACATAAGGAAGATTCGCTGAGCTTTGGTATTAAGAATCCCGATATGAATATTTGATATGCTGATCATAAAAAACAGAAAAATACTTTTTGCGTTAGCAACAGTTTTTGTGCCCATCATCTTTTTATCGCAATGTATTAACACAGCCCCAAGGACCGACCCCAGGGGTACAGCCTATGCCGAAGAACACACCTGCCGGCAGTGCCACCAGGCCATTTATGATTCTGCCCTGTTAACGGCACACTTTAACGCATCGGCCGCAGCAACTTTACAAAATGTACCGGGCCATTTTAATACAGGGCACAATAGTTTTATTTATGACAGTATTACCCGGGTACAAATAGAAAAACGCGAAAGCGGCTATTACCAGGTATTGTATAAAAATGATATTGCGCAGGAATCCGGGCGTTTCGATATTGGTTTTGGTTTTCGACATGCGCAAACCTGGCTATACTGGAACAACGACCAAACCTATGAGCTGCCTGTTTCATATTACCGGGCCGTTAATAACTGGGGAACCAGCCCGGGTTTTTCGGCAACTATACCCAACTTTAACCGGCTGATCGGTGTTGATTGTTTTGAGTGCCACAGTTCCTATATCAGCACTAAGAAAAAGGCGGCCGGTGATTATTTTTCGAAAGCAGGTGAACCCGAATTGCTTGAAAAAAGTTCATTGGTGTACGGCATCGATTGCCAGCGTTGCCATGGGCCCGCGGCACAACATGCCGATTATCATGTACAGCATCCCGACATCAAAGTTGCGAAATATATAGTAAGCAAACAGTCGCTCAATCAACAACAAAAACTGGATGCCTGTGCTGTTTGCCATTCGGGAAACGATAAAAGAAAACTAAGATCCAGGTTTTTTTTCAGACCGGGTGAGCTGCTGGCCGATTACTTTTTGCCTTCTTTATCGCCCGACAGTTCCCGTGCTTTTGATGTACATGGAAACCAGTTTAACCTGTTGAAGCAGAGCAAATGCTTCCTGGGCAGCAACAGCATGACCTGCGCTTCCTGTCATAATCCGCATAACAGGTCAACAAACGGTGCCCCGGGGGCGGAAAATATAGCGGCCTATTCGCAAAAATGTATGGGCTGCCATACCGAAGCTGCCGGAAACTTTTGTACCGTGGATGTTGTTCCGGGGCTGTTATTACAAGACAATTGTATCGACTGCCATATGCCTAAACAATCATCGAATGCGATCAGCTTTCAGCTTTCCGGTTCCACAGATCTGTCGGCATACCTGTTGCGGACCCACCGGATCGCTATCTACAACAATTTGACAAGAAGAAAGAATGAATCGAAAGATCATTGATGCAGTACCCGGGGTGAGACGCCTTGTAATCAGTATAATCAATAGCGAAATACCCCGGGAGGGCATTTACACAAAATCATATTTTTTGTATCTTTCTAATAAAAAAGCATGAAAAAGAAACTATTTCGTTCGTTTATTGTCCTGGCATTTTTACTGGCTGTGGCTGCCGACAGTCAGGCGCAGCGTGAAAGCTTTTTAGGAGAAATAAAGCTGGTGGGGTTTAATTTTGCACCACGTGGCTGGGCAGATTGTAATGGCCAGTTATTACCCATTTCAAATAACATGGCCTTGTTTTCACTGTTGGGTACCATCTATGGAGGTGACGGCCGTACTACTTTCGCCCTGCCCGATCTGCGTGGCCGTGTGCCGGTTGGTATCGGTAAAGCAGATGATACAAGGGAGGTAAAACAGGGAGAAAAGTCGCGTCCTGAAAAAATTACGGCATCAACAGACGCTGATGGCTCAGCAAAAACCAGCACGCCCTATTTAGGCATGCGGTATGTAATTTGCACGCAGGGTACTTTTCCGTCGAGAAATTAGTTCATTAAGCACCGTTATACCAACATCGGCAGCTGCTTTTAAACCTTTATGAACGATAAAAGGTTAACTTGTATAATAACAACAAATGAAATCATGCCTCTTTACAAACTCGCTATAAGCTATCTGCTAACCACATTGGTTTTTTTTGCCATTGATATGTTGTGGCTTGGCCTGATCGCCAAAAATCTGTACCGCAAATACCTGGGTAGTTTTTTAAGCGATACGGTAAACTGGAAAGCAGCTATCATTTTTTACCTGCTCTTTATCGTGGGTATTTTTATTTTTGCCATTATGCCGGCCTTTGAAAAAAACAGTTTGGGAAAGGCTGTTTTGCTGGGCGCTCTTTTTGGCTTTTTTACCTACGCTACTTATGACCTGACCAACCTGGCCACGCTTAAAAACTGGCCATTGCCCATAGTATTTATCGACATGGCCTGGGGCGCATTACTTACTGCCCTTGTTAGCACGGCCGGTTTTTATATTGTAAAATGGGTGGCCTGATGTGGCCCGTTTTCATACAGGCTACTGCACTAATTTTCGTGTATGCAACTTGTTGGTATGCCATTGCCCTGTTCAAAAAAAGAAATGACGTAGCCGATATTGCCTGGGGGCCGGGCTATATCCTGATCTGTATTTTTTTGTTGGTCACACAGTCCTGGTCGCCCATGAGCCTTTTGCTGTATATACTGGTATCGTTATGGGGTGTAAGACTGGCTATTCATATTTACAGTCGAAATAAAAATAAAACGGAAGATTTTCGCTACCGCCAGTGGCGGGAAGCATGGGGCCGTCATTTTTACTGGCGCAGTTATGTGCAGGTTTTTTTATTGCAGGGTTTTATCCTGCTGATCATTATTTCACCGGTAATATTTGCAGCCGTAAAGCCAGAAACTGTTTGGAACGGGTTTACCATCGCGGGTTTATGTTGCTGGATCACCGGGTTTTACTTTCAGGCGGTTGGCGATCACCAGCTTTCGGTTTTTGTAAAGCAGCGAAAAAATAAAGGTGATATTATGCAAACCGGTCTTTGGAAATTCAGCCGGCATCCAAATTATTTCGGAGAGCTGATGATGTGGTGGGGCATCTTTATCATCTGCATTCCCATCCCCGGCAGTTTATTTTTTATTGTTAGTCCGCTCACTATTACCGGCCTGCTGTTGTTCGTTTCGGGCATTCCGATGCTGGAGAAAAAATATGCCGGCAATGACATGTTCCGGGATTACAAAAAAAGAACCAGTGTATTAATTCCGATGCCGCCAAAAAAAGCCGGGAAATAATGGCCGGTTTATTTCAACACAGGCAGCATCATGGGAGTCAGCTTTTCGGCCCAGCGCCGGTATTCTTTACCGGATGGATGTAAGCCATCATAGGCAAGCAGGCTCAGGTCATTCTTCGCTTCCCGGGTAGAGGAGGTAATATCGAGGTACGGGCAATTAAAAAAAGCAGCCATCGTTTTGTTGATATCATTGAACCAGTCGATTTCCAAACGTATCCTGGCCGTATCCCTGCCTGAAGCAAAAGGGGTTACGCTGTAGTCGGGTATTGAAAGCACAAATACGTTTTCACTTTTTCCATTGGCCAGTTGTATAGCTTTACTCAATAGCACTGAAAACCGTTGGCGGTAGCCTGTGGTATCATGGGTTTGGTATTGATCATTAACGCCAATGAGTAAACTAACTACATCATGTTTGGCCGGGTTTGCGGCCGTGATGGCATTGGAGAGGCTGATGGAGGTCCAGCCGGTAGTAGCTATATAATCAGGTGTTCCGATATTGATGCCATTTTGTTTAAGCATTCCGGATGCCAGGGCCGGAAAACGCTCAGCGGGATCCACTGCCTGCCCGATCGTGTAACTATCGCCAAGTGCCAGCCAGGTTCTTACCGGTCCGGTTACAATCGGCGGCTGTATATAAGCCGAACTGGCAGGACTTTTTTTGGTACAGGCGAACAGCAGGCTACAACAGCACAATAGAAGTAATTTATTCATATTACCATTAACGTATTTTCCAGGTAAATGGTTTACAACAAACGCCAGCCGGGGTTTATTTACGCCATAACGGCTTTTTCGCTGATGGCATTTTTGTTTTTTTAGATTTGCTGGAGATAAGCATATTGTGCCTTGGATCTACTTTTGATGTGGCTTTTTTAAATACTTCTTTGTCGAACCTCATCATGGGATCCTCTGTTTTTACAGCATGATCTATCAATGCATCAATGGGTATGATATGCGGCATGCCTGCCGGTGGATGTATGATTTTTGCCTTTACCCTTTTAATAATATGTTTTTTAACAACCGCGTTTTTAGCTGCTGCTTTTTTTATTGTTATTTTTTTGATGACCTCTTTTTTTGCCGTCAGCGCGGTACCCTGGATTTTTTTCTTTACTGCAACTTTTTTCGCCGCTTTCTTTACAATTGGCTTTTTTGCCGGTGCTTTCTTTACATTTGATTTTTTGGGAACTGCCTTTTTTAATGCAGATTTTTTAGCTGCGGCGGGTTGGGTTACAACTTTTTTGGATTTTACAGCCATAATTTACGTTTTTAGGTTACTGGTCAACAGGTTTCAGGGCTTAGTAAATATAATGAACCCCTGCCACAAATGCCAGCAAATTGTATCGTATGGTTTATTGCGGCAATGCAGATCGGATTTTCCACAGAATACGCACATTATACCCACAATACAATTACATAACACAAGGTTTACAATTTCTTTACGTTATGGTGTGAGCTTACACACATTAAAATCATACACATGCTTCAAAGTAAAACGGTGCTTTCGCTGACGATTGATTTGCTGGCCAACAATGCCTTCAACCATTTAAAAGACAGCGACATTTCTGCGCTGCATCACCTTATATTAAAATTACAGGAGCCCCTTACGGCGCCACAGCAGCGGCTGTTGCTTGCCTTCTGGAATCATGCTTATACCGGAGATTTACCTGCGGCATTATTGCATCGGTGCAATACGGTGCTGCAGCAGCTTGGGCTTAGCCCATTGGAAGAAGTGATAATGGAAATGGAACTGTATTAATGCTGATTGAATGAGTATTATTTATACAATGTTGATATGATAACGCAAACCAGCTGGTTGATTATCCAACCGTTCATCAACTACCTGATAACAAAAAACCCACTTCCAAAAGAAGTGGGTTGATCAATATACCGAATCACCTTTTTTACCAGGGATATTTATTTTCTGCAATTAACTTATCTGCAATACGGCGGCGGGCATCTTTGCTGTTGAATGGCTCAACCTTGGTAAAACGTTTTAACCCCAACAGCATCATGCGTTGCTCATCGCCGCCGGCAAAGGCATTGATGGCTTCTTTTCCGGCTTTGTTTACCTTGTCGTTGGCATCATTCAAATAAACATGCATCATGTCAATTTGATTTTGTGATGCCGCTTCGCCTTGTTTATCCACCATCTTCATCACCCGCAACAACGTACTCTCGGCTTCAAAAGTTTCAATAGCCATATCAGCAATATTCATCAGTATTTCCTGCTCGTCCTGGATCTTCATCATCAGTTTTTGAACTGCTGCACCGGCAACCATCAGAATACATTTTTTCATATTTACGATGGTCTTACGCTCTTTGGCAAAAGGCGTTTCATCCTCATTTCCAAAATCCGGAATACTCATCAGTTCTTTACTAACGGCCATGGCTGGGCCCATCAGGTCGAGTTTGCCTTTCATGGCACGTTTCAGGATCATATCCACGGTAAGCAACCGGTTAATTTCGTTGGTGCCTTCGTAAATCCGGTTGATCCGGCTGTCGCGGTAACCACGGCTGATGGGATATTCATCGCTGTACCCGTTACCACCATGCACCTGCACACCTTCGTCAACCGTATAATCAAGTACTTCGCTGCCGTGTACTTTTAAAATGGCACATTCCACCGCATATTCTTCGGCAGCACCTAACAGGGCTTCGGCAAATGTTTTGCCGGCTGCTGCCAGTTCGGTTTCTTTATCATCAACCCATTTGCTGGTGCGGTATAATGCACTTTCGCTCACAAAAATGCGGGTGGCCATTTCGGCCAGTTTGTATTTGATAGCACCAAAACTGGCGATGGGTACTTTAAACTGCTCACGGGTATTGGCATACTTAATGGTATCCGATAATGCCCACTTGGATGCACCAATAGCAGCAGCAGCCAGTTTTAACCGGCCGATATTTAAAATATTAAAGGCGATGATATGGCCCTTGCCGATCTCCCCTAATAAATTCTCTACCGGTACCTTGCAATCCTGGAAATATAACTGCACGGTGGATGATCCTTTAATACCCATCTTATGTTCCTCGGGGCCCTGTGTAAAACCTTCCATACCACGTTCAAGGATAAACGTAGAAAACTTATCTCCATCGATCTGTGCAAACACGGTATACACATCGGCAAAACCGCCGTTGGTTATCCAGCATTTTTGTCCGTTAAGGATATAATTTTTGCCATCTTCACTGAGTATGGCGGTTGTTTTTGCACCCAGCGCATCACTGCCGCTGTTTGGTTCTGTAAGGCCGTAGGCACCCTTCCACTCACCACTGGCCAATTTGGGAATATATTTTTGCTTTTGCGCTTCGGTACCGAAATATAAGATCGGTAAAGTGCCGATACCCGTATGCGCCGCAATAGCCACACTGAAAGAAAAACCACCACCAAGCCCTTCGTTAACCAGGGTGGAGGTGATAAAATCTTTTCCCAGTCCGCCCAGGTCTTCGGGAATAGAAGCACCCAATAAACCCTGTTCGCCTGCTTTCTCCATCAGCGACGGCATAAGCCCGGCTTCCATTTTATCAATCCGTTCGGCTATGGGAATAACTTCGGTTGTTAAAAACTGAATACACATGTCCTTCACCATCTGTTGTTCTTCATTGTAATCTTCGGGTGTGAAGGTTTCAAAAGGATTGCTTTCTTTAATTAACCATTCGCCGCCTTTGAGGGGAGTTGTGGTTGTAGATGCTGCTGTGCTCATAAAATTTAATTTTGCCTCCCCAAGCCCCTCCAAAGGAGGAGTTTTGAAGAGAATATTATTTAATAATCGTTTGCTTCATTATACATGTAAGCCCATCCAGTTCGTTACGTTTCCCTTTTAGGGAGCGGAGGGGTTTTTTTTATTTCAGATTATCATACACATTCTGTAAAACCTCTTTAGCTATTTCCACCTGTCCGTGTGTCACCCCTTCGAGTGCTTCGTTAAGGGTTTTATTGGCAATGCCCATGGTTTGTTCCTGTAGTTCCTGTGCTTCTTTGGTGAGGTAGATCATGTTGATCCTGCGATCTTCTTTGGATGCTACCCGATTTACCAGTTTTAGTTTTTCGAGGTTATCAACCAGCCGGGTAATGCTGGGCTTGTCGCGGAAGGTGGCATCGCAAAGCTGCTGCTGACTTAACCCGTCCTCTTTCCACAAGTGATATAATACGCTCCATTGTTCAATGGTTATATCCACATTGTTCTGCTTAAAATTCTTTTGCAACCGGCGGGCAATGGCCGTGCTGGCTTTACCGGTGATAAAGCTGTACAGTTCGCCCCGCTTAAATTGGTTGTTTGACATATAGTTGTTTATGCAACTATCCAAAGATAATGCTTTTTTTGAACTGTAAAAATTTATTTTTGTACCAAACGGTACTGCTTCTGGATGCTGTATTCAGTCGCATCCCGATAGTCATCGGGATACTGCAAATCATTATGCAACAGGTTTTACTCATCATTTTATTGATCATTTTCGGCCTGTATACCTTACTTATCCTTTATTATTGGAGAAGCTGGGGAACTATTGCAGATTTTAAATGGCAGATGGCAGATGGCAGGGCCGTAACCAAGATTTCAATTGTTATACCCGCCCGCAACGAGGAAGAAAACATTACTGCCTGCCTGGATTCCATATTAAAACAGTCGTACCCAAAGCACTTGTTTGAAGTTTTGGTGGTTGATGATCATTCAACCGACAACACAGCGGCGATTGTAAAAAGCTATGCTGGCCAACAGGTAAAACTGATTTCACTGAGCGATTTTGTAAGCGATCAAATAAATTCCTACAAAAAGAAAGCCATTGAAATTGCCATTCAGCAATCAACCGGAGAACTGATCGTTACCACCGATGGCGATTGTGTGGCACCTGAAAACTGGTTGCAAACCATGGCAGCGTTTTATGAAAAACATGAACCGGCATTTATAGCGGCACCCGTGGCCATTAATTGCAGCAATAGATTTATCGAGCTTTTCCAGGCACTGGATTTTATGACCCTACAGGGCATCACCGGAGCCTCGGTGAATAAAAAAATACACAGCATGTGCAATGGCGCTAACATGGCTTATACAAAAAAAGCATTTAACGAGGTTGGTGGCTTTGCTGGTATCGATCATATTGCCAGCGGTGATGATATGCTGCTGATGCACAAAATATATAAACGTGATCCCGGCAAAGTACTGTTCTTAAAATCGAAGGATGCGATCGTGCACACAGTTCCTGTTGGTTCTATTGCCGCATTTTTGAATCAACGTATCCGTTGGGCCAGTAAAGCGGATAAATACGATGATAAAAGAATATTTGCTGTATTGCTGTTGGTTTACATTACTAACCTGATACTTTTCCTGCTACCTTTTCTAACAATCTTTTATCCGGAAAAATTATCCATTATCCATTATCCATTATCCATTATCCAGCTTTGGTTGATAGTAGTCCTCATGAAAACAAGTGTCGAATTAGTCTTCCTCTATCCGGTTGCAAAATTCTTTGATAAACAAAGGATGCTCTGGCTGTTTCCGTTCTTTCAGCCATTTCATATTATATATACGGTTATCGCCGGCTGGCTGGGAAAGTTTGGCAGCTACCGCTGGAAAGAAAGAAACGTAAAATGACCCCTTGAATCAGTAATTTACAGCATGGCTCAAACCAATTTTTCCTATAAAACATTAATGTGGAAGCGACTCAAAAAAAACCGGGGCGCTATGTTTGGGTTGATCGTGATTATACTGGCTGTGCTGGTTTCCCTATTTGGTTATGTTATTGCTCCGGACAATTCGCCCAACGCGGATCTGCAAACCGTGGAGATACAGGCAAAAAAGCCGGGCTATTCGCAACAATTCTTAAAAATTCCAGATGGTAATATTTCAAAATCCGGCTGGCTGGATTATTTCACCAGTGGGGAAAAAAATAATTACCAACTGGTCCCGATCAGGGGCTACAGCACCAGCGGCGATAGTCTTTCTGTAAATAAATTTATTGACGAGGATACAACCGTTATTCAATATTATTCTATCGCTCAGCTAACTTTAAATAAGCCTGCCCATATTGAACAACAGTTTATCACAAAAAAATATTGGCTGGGTACCGACAGATTCGGCAGGGATATTTTAAGCCGGCTGATCATTGGCACCCGGGTAAGCCTGGCCGTGGGCTTGATCGCAGTACTGATCTCTTTAACCCTCGGTATCATCTTGGGTACATTAGCCGGTTACTACCGCGGCTGGATAGATGAAGTGATCATGTGGTTGGTAAATGTAACCTGGAGTATACCCACGTTATTACTGGTTTTTGCCATCACTATGGCCATGGGAAAAGGTTTCTGGCAAATTTTTATTGCTGTTGGTCTAACGATGTGGGTTACGGTGGCGCGCCTGGTTCGCGGACAGGTAATGGCCATCAAAGAAATGGAGTTCATACAGGCGGCCCGTGCCCTGGGATTAAAAAACAGTCGCATTTTATGGCGGCACATTTTACCCAATATATCCGGACCGATCATGGTTCTTGCCGCAGCCAATTTTGCAACCGCCATTATTATAGAAGCCGGTTTAAGTTTTTTGGGAATCGGCATTCAGCCGCCGCAACCCAGTTGGGGGCTGATGATCAAAGAGAATTATAATTTCATTATCACCCATAATCCCATGCTGGCGATCATTCCCGGGCTGGCGATCATGCTGCTGGTGCTGGCCTTTAATTTATTGGGGAATGGATTGAGGGATGCGGTGACCCCCTAACCCCCGAAGGGGGAACAAGGAACCCAAAATTCATTGCTTAATACCAGGTTAAAAACTATAAAAATTCTATTACTGCAAGGTTCCCCCTTCGGGGGTTAGGGGGCTTTATTCCTTCGGTGCCACCTGCACATTCCGGCTAAAGCCTTCTTCCAGTGAAATAAAAGTTTCGGTTCTTTCGATCCCTTTTATTTTTTGTAATTCATCATGCAATACGAAACGGAGCTGGCCGATGTCCTTACAAACAATTTCTATGAACATACTATAGTTACCGGTGATATAATTTAAGCGAACGATCTCCGGAATATTCGTGAGCTCTTTGGCAACAGCATCATATAGTGAACTTTTTTCGAGGTATATACCCACAAAGGCTGTGATATCGTAACCCAGTTGTTTGATATCAACATCCATTTTGGTACCTTTAACAATGCCGAATTCCTGCAGTTTTTTGATACGCACATGAATGGTTCCGCCACTTACAAACAGTTTTTTACCCAGTTCGGCATAAGAGATCTCGGAAGTCTCCATCATTTCATGAATGATCTGCAGATCGAGTTTGTCAAGATTTAATTTAGTAGCCATTATGGAATCTGTTTTTAAATTATTTTCAATTCAATATACAAATATTTAAATTATTTCTATAATTTCCAAATTTTTGATAAAATATATTAAACACATTACCTTTTACCTTAGTTTTGTGTTATCAACGAAATCGGCCGCCTGCCGGTAAGTTCTTAAAAATTGTGGGGTGATGAAATTAAGCATGGCAGACATGCCCCCTTGTCTCGGGGGTGAGGATAACAGGATAAACGTAGCATAGAGCCGCCGGAGTAGCAATACGAAAGCGACCGGGGTCGACCACCGAACTTTGTACTACAGCTAACTGCCTCGTGAAGGTTCGATCCCTTCCCCTACAGCAAACTGACAATTAAAAGCCTTTCCGTTTTGGAGAGGCTTTTTTATGGTCTGACGTCCCCGTCTGACCAGGAACAAACTGCCAGGAAATTTAATTAACAAACCCAATATTTAAGGAAATTGAATCCGCTTAGTATTAAAATGCCTCCGCTTTCCAAACAAGACTTTTTACTTGGTCAGACGAGGATGTCAGACCAGCAGGTACTTGGTCAGACGAGGACGTCAGACCAGCAGGAAAAATTCCCTTCCTTTGTTATTTTACAGCAAACTGACAATTAAAAGCCTTTCCGTTTTGGAGAGGCTTTTTTATGGTCTGACGTCCCCGTCTGACCAGGAACAAACTGCCAGGAAATTTAATTAACAAACCCAATATTTAAGGAAATTGAATCCGCTTAGTATTAAAATGCCTCCGCTTTCCAAACAAGACTTTTTACTTGGTCAGACGAGGACGTCAGACCAGCAGGAAAAATTCCTTCCTTTGTTATTTTAGCAAGAGTCTTTGTTTTTTTATAAAGAAAACTAAACCGATAGCTATAAACCCAACCAGCAATAACCACCAGGTAGCATAATGCGATGGTCCGCTCAGGGTAATCGGGTTGTTATCTCCCGAATAAACCAGGCCTGCCCAGTAATAGGGAAGTTTTTGAAACGACTGGCCGGTTTTCTGTTCAATCCAGTTCAATTTAGCCTCGTGCAGCGCATCCGCAGGTTTTTTACCCCCACGTAATAATGCATACATAGAAGCCATCAGCGTTGCCGTTACTTCATCATTCATATCCCATAACCCCGCCACAATACCCCCTGCCCCCGTTGCTGCGAAGCCCCGGGCTAAACTAATGATGCCTTCTCCTTTGGCTAATATACCGTGCCCTGTGCGGCAGGCACTCAATACCACCAGCTGCGGATGGAATACTTTACCATACAATTCAAAAAGATAAAAACGGTCATCGGCCAGTTGCAGTACCGGTATATTCTCACGGCCCTGCAAAAATGAATGCGTGCTGATATGCAACACATTTACTTCGGTCAATTGTTTAGCAAACGCATCGATCGACGCTTTCTCTTCGTTAAAATAACGTCCCCTCATCACCGTTTTTATTTCGGCATATTCTTTTTTAACGGCAGGTATAGCCAAACGACTGCTGCTGTCGAATGAAATGAAAAACCCGGCAAAGCCGCCGGCGGGGTGTTCAATTTTTTGCTGTTGCAAACCGGTTTGCAGCGAATAATTAAAGTAGAGATTTGTTTTTTTGATCAGGAAGGGCCATTGACCGGTAGCTGTACTATAAACCGAATCAGTTATCAATGCATCGAATGGTAAATATCCCAAAACGCCATCGGGGATGATAATACAGTTTTTATTTTTTTCAATTCCTTTTCCTAGCATTTGATAAATGACAAAAGCATCCCGGTAATAAGCCTGCGGGTTATTCATCATGCGGGCAGGGCCCGACTGAAAATAAGTATCAACGAAATTTCTGATAGCAGCAAACAGCTTTTTCGCATTTTCAATTTTATAGATGTTCACAATTCGGCCTTTCTCCGCTTCGATGCTGTACAAACTGTTATCTCCTGTATAAAATTCAATTACCGTTGTGCCTGTGTCAATGCTTTGCAGTAAGCTATCAACGGATACCGGCTTTACTTCCGGCAATGCATTTTCTCCCACCCGGTATTTTGCTTTAACCTGTTTTTGTATCAATGATAACTGAAAACGCAGATCGTTCTCTGTTACCATTGTGGCACTGTCTACATCGTCATTTCCTGCTGATTCTTTTTCGTAAAATGAAATGGCCTGTAACAGCTGATCTTCCTTTTGTAGCAGGGAATCATTATCCTTTCTGCGATTATTACGCAGACTGTTTTCCAATTCATCGAGCAGTAGCTGCGCTTTGCTCATTTCGGCTATTTGCAACACCCTTGCTGCATATTTTTTTGCCGCAGGCCCCTCTGGGTTTTTGCTTGTCTTCCAAAGGTCATATGCTGTGCCAACAGCCTCTTCGGACCATTGCCGGCTTTCCCGTTGTTGTTGCTGTTTAGCGGTTTGGCTAAAAAACTCCCGGCGCAATTTTTTCTCAACGTCATACAACAACATATAACCATCCAGGGCAATTTCTTTTTTATCTAATATAGATAAACAGTCGGCCTTCCCCTGCAAAGCCTCCAGCAACGTGTTTTCTCCGTAAAGGTCTTTGCTGAGGGGTAAATCAATAACAGATGCAGGTTTAAAAGATGGTATCATCAACGACAAAGCCGCATCAAACTGTTCTATTGCTTTATGTGGTTGCTGCAATTGTTGTAACATCGAACCGGCAAAAACCAAAAGCTTTGCTTTTTCCCTGCTGCGTTTGCCGCCATAAAACCGATCGATAATTTCAATTCCTTTTTTATAAGAACCCAATGCGGTGAAAAACTCCTTTCTTTCTTTTTGGATATCGCCAAGTCCCTGCCAGGCACCACGCAACCAATATGGCGCATTCACCTCCTCCCTATTTGAAAGATGTTTTGATAAAATACTGATAGCCGATCGGCTCCTTAGTTCGGCCTGATCAACCTTGCCTAATCTTAATAATACCTCAGATAAAGTTGACAACAACAAACCGTGTAAAGATGAATTTTTCGTCGCCTGTTCCAATCCCCGTTCGCAATATTGTTTGGCCAAAGGCAGGTCATCTTTCCAAATAGCGGTGGTGGCCAGGTTATGGCAAATGGATGCAACCTGGGCACTATCCTGTTCCTTAGCCAGCACTAAACTTTTTTCCTGAATAATAAAAGCACGATCATAATCTCCGAGTCGGGTATAATTATTGCCCAGTGGTTTTAAAACATATTCCAATACATTAAACTCGGCCAATGGTTTCTCAAAATAAAATCGATAGGCCTGTTCATAAGCATCTATCGACTTAAGAATATTTCCAGTGTACAATAAATAATACCCCTGTGCTGCGAGGCCACTGATCCACTGTTTCCTTTCGGCATCATTCTCTGGAGCCCGCCAGGCATCAGCAAATGATCTAGCCAGAATGGAAACCCGTTTGACCGGATCTTCATAAATGTAAAGCTGGTAACAGTACAGCCATTCACCTAAGTTATCTGTTTTGCGTAGTGAATCCAATTGAGATACAAGATCGACGGGTAACGCCGTTTCGGATACAACCATTTTATCTGTTGACTGAGCAGTACCGATTACTAAAAAGGCAACAAAAAACAAGCCAACAAAAAACTGATATATCTTTTTTTGCATCAGGAAAAATTAGTTGATCAAAACCGCCAGGCCAAATATACATACAAACCGTTTCGGGGCACCCTGAAATAATGAATGAACCGGGCACCTAAAACAGGCCCAACCCTTACTTTGCCAAACTGAATATCGGCAAATGCCGCCACATCAGCATTGGTAAACCATTTTGTGTTTAGATATTCTTTTCCTAAAATCACCGGCACCGGGTTCGGCGGCGCTGTCTGTTGCAGATAAATCACTTCACGATTGTTTGTTTTAGTATAGGCATCAAACGAAAGTATTGATCCAACTCCTCCGCCAAGCCAGTTGCATACATTATATCGCAATTGTAACGGCACCAGGTCAAATTTTACAATTTTTGAACTGGCATAGATCTCTCTTTGAAAGATATGAAACATCGTAGTATTTATTATCGTGTCTTTATTTTCAGTTCGCGCTTCAATCAGTTTCTCCGGAAACTGCAGGTAACCCAGGTATAATTCACCCTGCAGGTATTTGCGGTGCGGTGCATAGGGTGAAATACTGCCGCCGATCGAAAAATAATTCTCATCTTTTCTATGGTTATCAAAAAAGAAATTGTAACCGGCAATTACCCCGTAGGATCTTCCCGGTTTGAAATATCCTTTCTGGCTGTTGGTATAGATTGGTTTGTTATTATCAAAAATAATAGTGGCATTACTTGTAAAAGGAAGTTTTCTCAATTCTTTATTAAAATGCAGGCGATATTTTATAAATCCAATAGTAGAATCAGGATCACTGAAACCCTCCTGCCTTAAACCAGGCAGATAAATATTTTTGAAAGTAAAATAAATACTGTCTTTATGAATGATGGTATCCAGGCAACCCTGGTCCGGCCTTAAGCCCGATTTGCAGATAACTGCTTTGGGGTAATAATCCAATATCTCCATGGAATTCGCATCCATCATATCCGGCACACTCACTGCAACAGAAGCCTGGTGGGCAGGCCCTCTGCCGGTATTCTGAAAACGAACGGTATAGGTCATTTCTTTTTTCTTTCCCGTAAACCTGTAATTAAGGCGGCGGTTCTTTAGCATCATCCTGTTGGGGTCATGCGATGCAACGATCTGCAGCTGCATGGTGTATTCTTCAATTTCCAAAGCAGGATTATCGGGAATGAACATACCGCTTAGTTCCAAAACCGCATTGGTATCTTTTATCATTTCAGGAGTAGTATGCAGCGTAATGAAGAAATATTTTTCTCCCCCTTTTTCTAAGTTATTAAAACGCCAGCTTTGGTTCTGCCTGAAGGTTTGCTTTTTGGCAGCAATCAGCTCTGCCAGATTTCCGCCATAATAATCAAAATTTTCAATCTGCAAAAAAGCGCCTGGCCCCGCTAAAAAATCCATCTGCAAATTTTGATTCCCCGGTTCAAAAGCTACTATATTACTCAGTAAGGTTTTCTGCTCATTATTATAAGTGCGTTCTTCCGAGAGATTAAAATTATCTTTTCTGAACTGGCGTTCGTTATAAAATAATACCATTGAACCATTCATGGCTGACGTTTCTTTTTCGTTACGGTATCCAATTATCAGCACCATATCTTCATCCGGCTTAGGCATTGCATTTACACGCATTTCGATAGCACCACGCTGCTTAAAGAACGAAGGGCGTTTGTTGGCAGCGTACGTGGTGTTCTTAGACTTTACCCTTACAGGTTTGGGTTTTAACGGCGGTGGTTTTCCATCATCATAATTATTAGTGGCAAATAAAATAGTATTGAACAATCCTGTGTCACGGTAATTATGAACAGGCTTTTCCTCAAAACTGAACTGTCCATCACCAAACTCCCAGTAATAAGAATAAAATGCTTCAGGTGCGCCTGCTACCTGTTGTAAAGGCCTTAAAGTTGAACTGAAATTTGCCTGGTTATTATTGAGTTGAAGGTTAATAGTTGCTGTATCTATTCGCTGCCCCATCGCAATGAAAAACATTGTTTGCATCAGCATTACAAGCAGTATTGCTTTTTTGGGATGCACTGGCTTTGGTTTATTTTCGTATAATTTAAATTTACTCATTTTATTTAAATTATTTATTAAATAATTATGTAAAAACTGAAGGTCTTGCAAAACAGCCTTTAAAGCATTCAGCAAAACCTTCAGTTGTAAATATTATCTATTGTTTCTCAGTACAAATTCCTTTCAGGAAAATTGTTGCTGTAATAATCAAATTCACCTACAGCATCATATCCCCTTCCCAAAAATCCCTGGTAATTATCTACATTAATTGAAATTCCGGAAGGCGATTGGTTTACAGAGACCGGCCATGCCAGATTAAAGTAGCTTTTGCCTACAGAAGGATGGATCCATCCACCAAAGGTTTTTGCATTGTTACTGTTCATTTCCTGGGGTAATTGATAAAGCACCCGCAAGAGCAAATATACTTTCGACATATTCTCAACATAGTCGGTGGTGCCCTTACAGGCGTTCTCATAGATCATTAATGAGTTACGTAATGATGATGGCGTTGTAGTGTTTTGGATCTGGCGTGCTGTGTTCAGTAAGTTCATAGATGAGCTGGCAGTATAACCATCTGTCCACGAATACATTCTCCAAATCATTCTGCCGATCTCATTAAGTTTTGCTGTATCAAGCGGAATATAAATGGTTGTTACTTTAGGCCCGGCTGTAGTTGTGAGGGATTTGGTACCAGGATTGGTGCAGCAATTCCAAATAAAAGCCAGATTATGATCAGCCGCATCTTTACTATCCCAGAAATCGGGCTTTGATGTTGTTGCCGGAAGGCCTCCTGCAAAAGTTGCATTATTATTTTTAACAAACGCGGCTGGTAAATTTATCCCTTCAAAAATCTAACTTCTCCGGTTACTGTTGTATTGCCCTTTGTATTCGGAAAATTAGGAGAAGAGAACCTGTCATCATAATTAAAAGCCCCGGCCAGCCTGTCGCTGTCACCTTTTGCACCTGCCACTACCCGCCAGGCTTCCCAATAAGTGATATCGTTGTTAATAAAAGCTACATCAGGACAATTAATTACGTTGCGTTTGTAATTCACTTTCTGAACGATCCATCCACCTGCGGTGCTGGCTTCATTCAGGTTGAATTTTACATCCCACACAAAGCCGCCGCATTCCTCTATATCTGGTCCGGCCACATTTTCAATGGCGAGGTTTGGCTTGTTCGGCACTTTAATTTCAAGTACGTCTTTTTTACAGCCAACGCCTGTAAATAAAAGGAAGGCTGAAGTGATCAGTGTAAATAAAAATGTCTTTTTCATGATAATATGTTTTAGTTTTTTTTACCTACTCTGTTTTGGGCTTTTCGGCATCCGCCCTTTTTCAGAAGTATATAAACAGGCAGCGAATTTTGTTACCCTTGCCGGGGGATATTTTTTCAAATAGCTGAAAAAGAGCAGTATATTTAAGCTAAGCTTATGGCAGAAGCAAAACTTATCCATACCGACCAGCGATATTTAACCGGGCTGTTGCAAAATGATACCGCCCTGATAAGAGAGATTTATGACCGGTTTTCGGGAAAAGTGAAAGCACATATTATACAAAACAGTGGCAGCGCAGATGATGCCGCCGATATTTTCCAGGAGTCGTTGATTGACATTTACCAGCAGGCCCAACATAAGAATCTCCAACTTACCTGTCCATTCGAGCCCTTTCTATTTCTGGTTTGTAAACGAAAATGGCTGAATGAATTAAAAAAACGTAGCCGGCAGGGGGTAACAAAAGACCCCGATGATGTATTTAATATAGGAGAAGATGTTTTTGCACTTGCCGAGCAGTTTCAGGTACAGGAAGACAACGCTTCCCTTTTTTGTGCGATGTTTAAACAACTAAGCGGGCGTTGCCGGAAGATCATCAACAAATGCCTGGCTAATTCTCCGCAGGAAGAAGTTGCCGAAGAACTGGGCGTGAGTTATGCATACCTGCGCAAAAAGAAATCGGAGTGTACGGCTGAATTAATAAAATTGATCAAAACAAAACAGGGTAGCTATAATGAATGAATTTGATTACGATATGATAAACCGGTACCTGGATGGTGAAATGACACCGGAAGAAAAAAATGCATTTGAACTGGGCATGCAGCAAAATACTGATCTGCAGAATGAAGTGGACCTGGTGAAGGATGTACAATCCACATTGAAAATAAAATTACATCCCACTGAAAATGAACTGGCTGTAAGAAATTCAATCGCAGAAATAAAGACTGAATATTTTTCTAATAAAACCCAAACGGCGAAAATTGCTTCTTTAGGCAGGAATCGATGGGTGACAGCGATAGCTGCCGTTTTTGTTTTGGCATTGGTACTCACCGTTTGGCGTCCCTGGAAAAAAGAAGATCTGTACCAGCAATATGCAGCCATTGACATGCCCGCCACTGCCGAAAGAGGTTCAACAACCGATAGTTTGTTAAACCTGGCCGTCGCAAATTTCAACAGTAAAAATTTTGCAGAGGCCATTCCCTTATTTGAAACTGTTTTGAAGGACAGCGCACAGAATAATTTTGTACAATATTTTTATGGCATTGCATTATTACAGGATGATCAAATTGAAAAAGCAAGAATTCAACTAACCGGACTCAGCACCGGCTCTTCTATTTTCCGCAATGAAGCCTTATTCTATATGGCGCTCAGTTACCTGAAGGAAAAAAATAGAACTGCTTGTAAAGATTGGTTGAAAAAAATACCTCTGGATGACGCGGCCTGGGTGAAGGCACAAGGCCTGTTAAAAAAGTTATAAGAAATATATTTCAGGAATGATCTATCGCCACTTTCGTTACATCGTACAAATCATATTTTACAAAAATCTCTTCGCCGGGTTGGTATTTACTAACTGACTCTTCTTTTATCGCTCCTTTTACTTTTGCGGCAAAAGCCGGTTTATCATCGGGCATCACTTCAATCTCCATTTCGGCATAAGGATTATTGCCGTTGACATAAATACCCAGCCAGGTATATTTTTTTACAATGGCCCGGGCCGATCTTCCTGAAATCCTGATCATATCGCCCTCCTGTTGATTTTTCGTCAACTCATCTTTTAATTTATTTTCATCGGCCGAACTGATAGTGTTGCTGTAACGGGATGGCTGGCTTTTTACTTCCCCACTAAAATCGATCACCACAATATTTTCATTCTTTGGATCTATTAAAACCGGGATCGTCATACCCGTTTGAAACATATCCGGTTGCAGCCGCGAAACCAGGGTGCGTACCGTGGTCGTATATTTTTGTCCGAAAGAATTCTTTACCTCTAATACCAATTTTACCTGCGGACTGTTATTTATCGTTACCCCGGTATCCCGTACTTCCCTGATCAGGGCTTTGCCGGCAATACCTGTTTTTTTCAACCGGCTGGCCAGGATCATGGGTGCAAAAAGCAATTTATAAAACAGGTAAAACATGCCGCCGCCAAAAACCAATATTCCGGCCCCAATGTAAATACCCTCCTGTCCGCCGGTCACTACTACACTTATAATGGCTACCAGAATTCCAATAATGCCGCCGGCTATGCCTATCCAGGCACCAACATTCATTTTCATAAACGTGTAATTAAAGTTGAATAATGAAGTAAGATATTAAATACCCCCGACGATTGCAAGTGACTTAAGATATATGCGCAACTTCGGTACCTGGTTAACAACGGTAAATTAATTTCCCACTCCTAAAGTAAGATCAGCTCCACCCAATTTATCATTGAAAATAAATTTCGATCTTAGTAAACGGTTTTAATTGTGCTGACGGCCCATTTCTTAAATGCTTCCATAGCTTCCTCACGCATTATCTGCTCGGTAAATAGCTTTCTTTCTCCAATTGGCCTTGCCATTTCTTCATAAATAAACTGGTCATCAAAATTCAGCGCGGTTGCATCTTCTTTACTGTTGGCATAATACAGCTTCGCCGGTCTTGCCCAATAAATTGCGCCCAGGCACATCGGGCAGGGCTCGCAACTGGTATAAATTTCGCAATCATCCAGTTGAAAACTATTTAAAACCGCACAGGCATTGCGTATGGCAACCACTTCGGCATGCGCCGTGGGGTCGTTACTGCTGGTAACCTGGTTTACGCCGCGGGCAATGATCTTTCCGTCTTTAACCACTACGGCGCCAAAAGGTCCGCCTTTGCCTGCTTCCACATTATTTACCGACAGGCGAATGGCTTCCAGCATAAATTCAGAAATATCCTTACTCATGTATTAATTTTTAACATTTAACTTTTCGGCGGTATGGAAAATTGCAGGCATCAATCATGCAGCGGGTCTAAAATTAACCAATTGCCTTAACGCAGACAAATAACGCGGTTTAAGATCAGCTTGTAGATTAATGGCAGCCTTGTAAAATTCGTTTATTAAATTTGTAAGTATGGGCAATACCAATTGGCAGTTAACCAAAGAGCAGCGTGTAAGTGCCGTTCAACGCCTTACCGCGTTATGGGCATTTACCGAAAGTGGTTTGGGAGGGGTTATGCATGCGTTACAAATTCCTTTTACCGGTTTGTTGGTGGGAGGGATGGCAGTGATCATGATCAGCCTTATTGCAGAAATGGCCGGTCACAACCACAAACAAATACTAAAAAGCGCCATGATCGTGCTGATCGTTAAAGCCATGGTAAGTCCGTACACGCCATTCCCTGCTTATATTGCTGTTTCGTTTCAGGCATTGCTGGGCTATGGCCTGTTTCGTTTATTCAAGCTGAATTTTGTGAGCATAGCTTTACTAAGCACCCTCGCTATGCTGGAGTCGGCCATACAAAAAATACTTATCCTCACGTTATTTTTTGGCGAGTCGCTTTGGAAAGCCATGGACAGTATGATTGCCTTACTGGCCAATCAATTCGGCAGTATAGTTACCAACGGAAGTTACTGGGTTGTTGGTATTTATCTGCTGATATACCTGGCTGGCGGTTTTTTTATAGCCTGGCTGGCCAACAACAGCTTAAAAAATATGCATTCCAATAACCTCGATTTTGTTTTAACAGCCGATGGCGGCCCTGATCAAAACCTTATTTTACCTTCGCATGCAGTTAAAAAAAATCGATATAAAAAACTGTGGATATTGATCTCAGCTATGCTTGTATTATCAGGCTTCCTTTTTGTAATGGCTGCCGATCATAAGCAAGGCTGGCTGGCTGTTGCCAAAACGTTGAGTTGGGCCATATCTGCCATACTGATCTGGTTTGTACTCATCGGTCCTTTGTTTACCAAAGCCATCCAAAAGCTGTTGCAGAAAAAACAAAGCCGTTACCACGATGAGGTGTTGAGCACCTTGTCGTTTTTACCCGTGTTGAAAAACCTAACCGCCCGGGCCTGGAAGCAAAGCCAGTTGCACCGGGGATCTAAACGCTGGTATTTTTTCTTTGCGTCACTGATACATGCCACACTTACCTACACCGAAGTGTCATCCATCAAAACCACTTAATGGCTATCTATATCTTTTCGCGGCCAATACACAGCGGTAAAACAACTGCTTTGCTAAATTTTAGTATTCACAAAAAAAATGTTGCAGGTATTTTAATGCCCGATATTGATGGCAGCAGAAAGATATATGATATAGACAAAAAAGATTTTTTTGATATACAGTGTACTACCGGTCACCCGGTTGATGAGCCAATAACCTCTGTTGGCAAATTTCATTTCTTTACCCGCGCCTTTGAAAAGGCTAATGCAATTATCGCTGATGCCATAACACAAAAGCCTAACTGGCTTATCATTGATGAAGTTGGAAAACTGGAACTGGATGGCAAGGGTTTTAATAAAGCGGTCATCGAAGCAGTTGACAATTATAACAGGCCCGATACTGATGGAAATTTGCTGATCGTGGTACGCGACAGTTTATGTGATGCGGTTGTCGGTTATTTTGGCATTACTAATTTCGCCATTGTAACCCGGCTGGAAGATATTTATTAGTGCCAAAAAAAAATCCCGTTTTTTAAACGGGAATCAAAAATTTACTGAACGATCATTCATGCATGACCAGGATCGGCATTCTGCTTTGGTATGATAAAGTTTTGGTTCTGCTGTTTTTCAATATTTTTGAAATAAAAGAATTATTTTTTTGAATAACAATGATCAGGTCGATATTTCTGCTATCCGCAAATAAACTGATCGCTTCATCCACATCGAATAACCGCATAAAATAAAATTCGGGATTATAATCTGCAAACATTTTTCTCATTTCCTGTTTTTCATTTTCATCGCGTTCGCTAAGCGAAATATAAAGGTCTTCATTTACGTTCACTATATGCAAATTTGGCCTGAAGACATTCAGGAAATCTTTGATATGTGTCGATGGTGTTGTTTCTACCGTGTCTTTAAAATCGGAGGTCAGCATTACATTTTTCAACGGACTGAAAGCAGCATGTTGAGGGACGATCAATACCGGGCAAGCTTTCCTTTCGGCCATTTTTAGTGTGTTGCTGCCAAAAAAAACCTGGGCTAAGGCCGATTTACCCGTGATACCCATAATAACCAGATCGGCTTTACGGTGACGGGCTGCTTTTTCCAATCCATCAACAAAATCACTTTCTTCATGGGCTAATATTTCCATTTTCACAATATGGTCTTTCATTAGATCAGCCTTTAACTCTTCAAGCATGTCGGTTGCTTTACTTGCCTCTGATGCTTTTCCATAGCTATGATATAAAACCATGGTAACACCATAATGGCCGGTCATTAATTGAGCGGCATATTTTGCGGCATTCAAAGAAGTGTCGGAAAAGTCGACTGGAACAATCACTGTGTTCATATGTGGTAGCTTTGTTTAATTTGTGTGCAAATTTACTCTATTTATCCCTGACTTCGACCTTAAATTAGTCTTTTTTAGAGCAGTTGGGTTCCTGTTCAACAGGCGGTATAAGCGCTGATTATTTATCTTTGCGGCCATGGCCCAAAAAAAATTAGAACGTTTTGCCGCGATAAAAACATTTCCCAATGTGCAGGAATACCCGGCAGATATGAAAGGAAAATGGAACGATTATTACAAAAACAATAACCCGGTCATCCTGGAACTGGCCTGTGGCAGGGGTGAATATACGGTGGGATTAGCGAGGCTGTTTCCTGGTCAAAATTTTTTAGGTGTTGATGTGAAGGGTAACCGGATGTTTATTGGCGCCAAAAAATGCCTGGCCGAAAACATAACCAATGCCGCCTTTTTGCGCACGCAAATTGAAAAGATCGCCGACTATTTTGCAGCTGGAGAAGTAGATGAAATCTGGATCACTTTTCCCGATCCTCAACTGCGTACATCAAAAGCAAAAAAACGTTTGACACATCCGCGGTTTTTAAGGCTCTATAAACAGATCTTAAAACCGGGTGGCTTTATTCACCTCAAAACCGACTCTCCTGATCTGTACCGATTTACGAAAACAGTAGTTGAACTTTTTGGTCTGACCATTGTTGAGGATCTGGACAATGTTTATGCTGAACCCTTTGTTAAAGAAGCGTTGAAAATAAAAACACATTATGAAAGTCTGGATATAGCGCAGAGCAATAAAATACATTATCTCAAATTTACACTGCCTCCCGAAATTAAAAATATTGATGACCAACTGCACGAAATTTTAATACAAGATGAACGAATGGATTGAAAACGAAGATTTTTATTACAACGAACAGGGGCTTATTGTGCTCACGGCCAAATATCACCTCGAAAAGGGCTATTGCTGTGGCAACGGATGCAGGCATTGTCCCTATGAATATATAAATGTACCGGAACCAAAACGCTGCAGCCTCTCCAACTCCTCCCCGGGAGGGGCTTTAGAACCTGAAAATTAATTGTATCTTTTCTATTATGAAAAAGAAAAGTTCTAAAAAAATTCTTTCAGTTAACACGCCTCCCCCTTCGGGGCCGGGGGTTAAGGGAACGAACGACGTTCATGGGAGCGGCTCGTACCATTTTTTTGCCGATGTGTATGATGTGGTGAGGCAGATACCAAAAGGCAAAGTGACTTCCTATGGTGCCATTGCCGGTTACCTGGGCACCAGGCTTAGCGCCCGTATGGTTGGCTGGGCCATGAATGCAGCCCATACAGCAAAACCCAAAGTGCCTGCACAACGGGTGGTTAACAGAAACGGGATGCTTACCGGCAAACATCATTTTGCCACACCCACAGCCATGGAAGAGTTACTGAAAAAGGACGGCGTACCGGTTAAAAATGATACGGTTGTAGATTTTAAGAACCGATTTTGGGACCCTTCCGAAGCCCTGGCTTTATAATTTTTATCACTTGCTCCGCATAAATACTTACTTTAGAATAACTGTTGAACTACAGTCAGCTACATTATGAGCAATTCTATTCTACAAGGCCATGTCAGTTTCGTAAACCACGAAAAAAAATACATCATCATTGAGTACGACGACAAGGGAAAGAAAAAAGTAGTACATGGAAATATTGACCCCAAATTCCTTAAAAAGAAACATAGTTTTTCTATTGGCGATACGGTGACCTTTAGTGTTGGCCTCTCGGGGCGGGGCGACCGGATGATTGCCTCTGATATAGAATACCTGTATAACACAGCCCTGGATGTGCTGATCAATAAAGCTAAAACCGAAAATAATTTTATTGGTTATTTAAAGGTAGTGGATGATCAATATTTTGTAAAAGAGATCGACAGCTATCTGTTTTTTCCGGTGCCTTTATCGCCCTGGCAGCTAAAGCCTACCGACGCCGAATTAAACGAAGCCGTAACCTTTGCGTTGGAAAACACGGAGAAAAAAAACAAGATCACGGCTAAACTCTATAACAATAAATATATACCGGAATTTTACACCGCAGTTAAATTAAACAAGGCCAACACGCCTGTTGATGCAACAGTTTATAAAGTTACGCCGCACGGCATTTATCTAAACCTGGTAGCAGACAAGATACATGTAAAACTGCCATTTAAAGAAGGTATAAAAGTAAACGATACACTTAGCCTGAGGATCGTTTATTTAAGCCCGTTTAAAATTATTGCTGAAGAACTATAATTCATCCAATTCGTTGCTTTGCAAATTTAATTGAGCGGCTATTCTGTTTTTTACCGGCATTAACATGGCAAAATACAATATCAAAACAGCTGACAGTGCCAGGAAGGCATAATTTCCGGTAAGCAATAAACATATACCGCAAACCAGGCTGGCCGCTTCCATCAGTCCCCATTGTAACATAGACGCGGAGCGGTATTTTGTGAGTTTCGTTCTGGCATCTCCTCCGGTATCATCATTTATTAAAGCCAGTTTCTTTTTAAAAAGGCTTGTGCCTGCAAATATTGCAATGGCTGCATATCCAATAGCTGCTATCTGCATCATTTTCTCCTGGTGGGTAAAGAGGGGCATCATTTCCTTACTATAAACCAGGTAAAACATAATTGCATTAAAGATCACCTGCCCTGCAAGCAACGCCCGGTGCATGATATTCATTGTTGAAAACACAGAAGGGTTCTTCATACCCGAAATATTTACGTGTAATAAGGATTGATCATCAGATAAACCACAACACCCGTTACTGCTACATAAAACCAAACCGGCCAGGTAATTCTAACCAGTTTTTTATGTTTATCATACTCACCGATCAGTGCCCTGTATGCAGTAAATAAAATGAACGGAAGAATGATGGCAGCCAGGGGAATATGGGTTATCAGTATGAAATAGTAGATCATCCTTACAGCGCCCGCTGCGGTTTTTTCATCAGCACTTAAAATGCCGTCATGATTGATATCGCCAAATTTTGTATCGCCGGCAAGTAGATGATGTGCTATATAGGAGATCAAAAATAAAACCGACAACGCAATAGCCGTCAGCATTATTTTTTTATGCAGCTGGTATTTCCTTTGCTTAGCCGAAAAAAGCCCTGCCAGCAATAAAACGGCAACCAGGCTATTGATCACGGCATTAGCTTGGGCAAAAACATGTACATCAAAACCAGTGTCGATCGTCAATTTGTATTTACTTAAAAAAACAACGGCCGCAAATACCACAAGGGATACGGTATAAATAAACAGCTTTGCTTTTTTGTCATTCTTGTTGAGTGCGGGTTGCAACATATCGGGTTATTTATTTTCCTGTTTATTCTTCTGCCGGTTGAAAACCAAAATAATTACAAACACTATTCCGATGGCAACAAATACCATGGGCAGTATTGGGATCAGTTCACGTAATACGGATGGTTTTTTTTTGTCTTTCTCCAGCATCAGCAAGGGGATATCCTGTACGAGCTGTGCCTGTTTAACCGAATCAAAGCCATTGAACCAACCCCTTACAACCCGGTTACTATCAAGTAAAAAGAAGTTTTCGGTATGAATAAAGGCAGAATCTACTTCCGTATCGGCCAACCCGGCTTTAAGTTCATTCAACGCAAAATCGTAGATTTCTTTTTTATCGCCTGTTACAAACCACCAGGTATCATGATTAGCGTTGTACCGGTCGGCAAATTTCCGTAACTGCGGAACCGAGTCGTGTTCCGGATCAACGCTGATCGATATAAACTGAACAATACTGTCGTTTTTAAGGAAAGAGTCCTGTAAACGCTTCATGCTTTTTGTAAGGCCGGGGCAAATGGTTGGGCATCTGGTAAAAAAGAAATTGATGACCAGTATTCTTCCTTTCAAATCATCCAGTGAAACCTTTTTACCCAACTGGTTGGTGAACTGAATATTTTTTACCTTATGCCAGATGGTATCGGTAATCATTTTTCCGTCTTTTTCGGATACCACAACACTGTCGGGAGTAAAATACCTATGCGGCATATGCACCGCATCCTTGCTGTAATAATCAACAATAAAATATCCCCCTAAAGGTAAAACGATGGCCAACAAAATGGCTAAAATGCCTTTTACATTCATAATCAAGTATGCTAATCTGCAAATTTACGGCAATGACATTCATTTATGCATAAAACAAAAAACCATCCCGGTTTGATCGGGATGGCCAATAATTTAAGGGAACCTCCAATACTATGGTTTGGCGTCTTTTTCAACCGGGTGTTGCTGATGCTGTTCTGTTTGAGCAGGCCGGCTGCCGGCATTGGTATTACGCAGATTCTTCCAGGCGTTTCCATCCCAAAGAAAAGCGGTAATAAACCAAATAAATAACATCAACGGAACAACGATCGTCATGATCATGTTCCTGATCTCATCTCCCAGGTGCATAAAAATCGATACAATATAATACGCTTTGGCCAGCGTTAAAATACAAACCATGCCTTTGAAAAACAATACCAATGTAGCGTTGGGGTTGGCGCCTTTATGAATATTATATATAGCCAGGCCGATCGCCAATTCGATAACGGTGATCAGGGATAAAAGCCAAAATGTTCTCCAGATCCGTTTAGTACCTGACGCGTGTTCCGGTGCAAAGCTGATTTCTGGTGATGTTACGCCGTGGTCGCTCATAATTCAATTATTTTAAAAATTCTTTAATGCGGTTTATTAAAATTAAATAAGATAGAAGCAAAGGAACACAAATACCCAAACCAAATCTACAAAGTGCCAGTACAATCCTGCTTTCTCTATCATTTCATAATGACCCCGCTGGTCAAAATGCCCAAGTCTTGTTTTAATCAGCATAACCAAATTGATGATAACACCACTAAATACGTGGAATCCGTGAAATCCGGTAATTCCGAAGAAATAACCACCAAAAGCGATCGGGCCAGGTGTTGCCACCATGGCGCCATCGTGCATGACCTCGTGTCCCCAGGGGTTTTTGCTAACCGTTGTTCCCCAATGCTCAATTTGTCCGTTTACTAAAACGGCATGATCACCGGTGATCAAATGCGTCCACTCCCATGCCTGGCAACCCAAAAACGCAAGTCCGCCTAAAATCGTCAACACCATATATTTTTCAACGCCCTTTCTGTTCATTTTGTGGCCTTCATGCACTGCCAATACCATAGTAACCGAACTGAAGATGAGGATAAATGTCATCAAACTCACAAAAGCCAACGGCAGGTTTGCGTGCCCGGCAAAAGGGAAGGCGTTAAAAACGTGGTTTGGATCGGCCCAGCTATTTACGCTAAAGCGGATGGTACCATAACTGATGAGGAATGCACCAAAAGTAAAGGCATCACTCATTAAAAAGTACCACATCATCACTTTCCCATAGCTGGCGTTAAATGGACTTCTTCCTCCACTCCACCATTTGGTATTTGTTGGTATCGCTGTTGTTGACATATCGAAAAATTAAAAGCCTCTCCCCAACCCCTCTCCAAGGGAGAGGGAACTGCTATGAGGCAGTTTTTAAATTAAAAATCTTATACTTTATATTCTTACTCTCTAACTTCTGCTATTTTCTACGACAGGTATTATCCAACGCCGTAGAAAACTTGCCGCCTACCGGATCATTATTAAAAACAGCAATAAATAGATCCAAAGTGCATCTACAAAGTGCCAGTAGGTTCCTGCCAATTCAACCGGTACACTGTTATAGGTTCTTGTTTTCCGGCTGAATGCTTTGGCGAACAAAACGAGCAGCACGATTATTCCTCCAACCACATGCGCCGCATGCAGCAGCACGATCACGTATATGAAAGAATAGGATACATTGCCGGTTAGTGTTACCTCATGGGCATACAGTTGTTGAAACCCCAGCAACTGAAAAACGATAAAAAGAACTCCCAAAACCAATGTTGAAACCACCAGGCTCCGGTACTTACTCATCTCCCGCTGTTTAAAGGCCTTTTCGGCCAGGTAGATGGTTACACTACTGGCAACTATGGCCACCGTGCTGTACCAAAAAAAGGATGGCAGGTCAAACGTTTGCCAGCTGGCCTGATTACGTTTGACTATATACGCACTGGTTAACCCTGCAAACATCATCAGTAAACTGCCGATGCCCACCCACAGGGTAAATTTATGCGGATGAATTTTTTTTCGTTGTTCCATTGCCACTAAGCCCTCCCTATCTCCCCCAAGGGGAAATAAATTATATTTGATTAATTTGTTTATTTCCATCCTCTCTTTTCAACAGTTTATTCATTTTGCCAATTTGCTGTTCTTTATTCTCCACGCTTCCCCCTTAGGGAGCCACCCTGTTGGCGAACAGCGCCAGCAAAACGATCATTAAATAAAAATAAGAACTGAACATTACTTTTCTGGCGCTTCCGGCAGTCATTTTCACAAACAACATCACACTTACATATACCATCCACAGGTTACAGGCCAGTAAAACGAACATGCTTTCAATTCCCGCGATACCGGTTATATAAGGCAGAAATCCAACCGGTATCATCAAGGCGCTGTATATGATACTCTGCATCGCTGTAAACCTTGTTGGTCCTTTATCTGCAGGCAATAATTTGAATCCGGCTGCTGAATAATCTTTATGAGCCAGCCAGGCTATTGCCCAGAAATGCGGAAACTGCCAAAAAAACTGAATGCCGAATAAAACCCAGGCTCCCGTCCAGCCAACAGGATCGTTGCCATACGCAGCAATCCAACCGATCAAGCAGGGCAACGCACCCGGTAAGGCACCCACCAGCACCGAAATGGAATTAACCTTTTTAAGCGGGGTGTAAATAAAGCCGTATAAAAAAAGGCTGAATAAACTTACCAACGCACTCTCCGTGTTAAAAAATTTCCACATCATGAAAACACCCGCCGCACCGGTGATAAAAGCAAATATACCTGCTTCGTTCATGCTCATTCTTCCACTGGCAACGGGCCTTTTAGCCGTTCGCGCCATTAACGCATCGGACGTTTTTTCCAAGATCTGGTTAATGGCGTTTGCCGATCCCGTGATCATCATTCCGGCAACAAAAAGTAAAAGAACTGATATTATTTTTTCCCTAACAAAATGTTGCTCATTGGGTGCTATTAAAAAACTAACCACCGTACTGAACACCACCATAAAACTCAACGTGAATTTGATCAGCTGAAAATAATCTTTCACTTTGCTAACCAACGTAAACGAAGTTGAGTTAATTATGGCTTTATTCTCTTTATTCATAACAGCCTCTCCCTCGTTCCCTCTCCAAAAGAGAGGGAGGCCAAACTTTTGTTTTTATTTCAACATTTGTAATTAAGCATTTCAACATTTTCTCTTTATTCTTCATTAATTACGATTTGTAAATCTTCGTCTCTATCTTCCAGTTCCCTCTCCTTTGGAGAGGGGTTGGGGTGAGGCCTAATGCCCTTTTGTTTCATCGTCTCCCACCGGTACATCCTGCGGAATAAACTCCTTGCCATCTTTGGCATAATCATAAGCACCGCGAAACACTTCCGGAATTTCGCCGGGCCAGTTTCCATGACCGGGATGGATTGGTGTGGTCCACTCCAATGTATTGGCACCCCATGGATTTGTATCCGTAACTTTTCTTCCCTTAAACATGCTATAGAAGAAATTAAATACAAATAACAACTGGGCGGCAAATACGATCATCGCCACAAAACTGATGAATTCATTTAATCCATTAAACATATTGAATGAACTCCAGCTTGAATAATCATAATAACGACGTGGCATACCAGCCAAACCTTCGTAATGCATTGGCCAGAAAATAAGATAGGCGCCAATCATGGTGATCCAGAAATGGATAAAAGCCATCGTGTTATTCAAATACCGCCCAAACATCTTAGGAAACCAATGATATACACCGGCGAACATACCGAAGAACGAGGCCACGCCCATTACAATATGGAAGTGAGCAACCACAAAATACGTATCGTGTAAATGAAGATCAAGTGCCGAGTTACCCAGGAAGATACCGGTTAAACCACCACTGATAAATAAACTTACAAAGCCGATGGCAAATAACATCGCAGGCGTAAAACGGATCTTGGCGCGCCACAACGTAGTAAGCCAGTTAAATACTTTAATGGCCGACGGTACCGCAATTAATAAGGTTAGCAATACAAACACCGATCCCAGGAACGGATTAAGACCGGTTACAAACATATGGTGCGCCCATACCAGGAAGGCCAGGATGGCGATGGCAAAAACAGAACCCACCATAGCCATATAACCAAAGATCGGTTTGCGGCTATTCACACTGATGATCTCCGAACTCATACCCATGGCCGGCAATAAGATAATATATACTTCGGGGTGGCCAAGGAACCAGAACAAATGCTGGAACAGGATGGCACTACCACCTTCATTTGGTAAAATTTTACCGGCAACCACTATATCGCTTAAAAAGAAACTGGTGCCCAGGTTACGATCGAATAACAATAAAATGGCGCCTGATAATAATACAGGGAAAGAAAGTACACCCAAAACGGCGGTGAAGAACAGGGCCCATATGGTCAATGGTAAACGGGTCATGCTCATTCCTTTTGTACGCATGTTAAGGATGGTGGTAATATAATTAAGACCGCCCAATAACGCCGATACAATAAACATAGCCATACTCACCAACCAGAGATCCATACCAATTTTAGCTCCGCTGGATGCATCGCCTAACGCACTTAATGGCGGATAGATCGTCCATCCTCCACCGGCAGGACCTGTTTGAACAAACAGTGAAGAGAACATAATAATTGATGAAAGAAAGAAGAACCAATAGCTCAACATATTCAACATCGGCGAAGCCATATCCCTTGCACCTACCTGTAACGGGATCAAAAAGTTGGCAAAGGTTCCGCTTAATCCTGCTGTTAATACAAAGAACACCAGGATGGTTCCGTGCATGGTAACCAGTGCATAATAGAACTCTGGTTTTAACTTACCACCCGCTGCCCAATGGCCTAATAAATCCTCAAGCCATGGGAAAGTAGACTCAGGATAACCCAATTGCAAACGAAAAACCACAGAAAACAAACCACCAATGATGGCCCATATGATACCGGTTACCAAAAACTGCTTGGCAATCATTTTATGATCCTGGCTAAAAACGTACTTCGTTATAAACGTTTCATGATGATGATGTTCGTGATGTGCGTCATGAACATCTGCATGCTGTAATGTGGCTACGCTACTCATATTCTTTCTTTTTTATCTGGCCTCAGGCCAAGCGATTTTACTTATCTTTTACAGGTAATACCTGTGTAATTTGTTTGTTTAAACTATCAACTGCCGGTGCCTTTTCCGGAAACAGGGTATAATATTCCGATTTTTGTTCGGCGAGCCATTTTTTATACTCCTCCATGGTTTCCACAATAATTACGCCACGCATGGCATAATGGCTGGCACCGCATAACTGGTCGCAGGCAATTTCAAAATTGAAATCAGGATTGCCGGTTTTCTTTTTCATGTCGGCCGTTGTGATCTTTGGCGTAAACCATTGCGTGGTTGGTATACCGGGTACGGCATCCATTTTCATTCTGAAATGAGGAAGACCAACGTCATGAATCACATCCTGAGAATTGATTACCATTTTAACCGGAACGCCAACGGGTATGTGCAGGGTTGTATTAACATGAATATCATCCGCACTGGCCGGGTCATCAAAATCAACGCCCAGACTGTTTTTTGCTGTCGTTAATTTATAGTTCTTTTTTCCTAATACCTTATCTGCACCAGGATACCTGAACTCCCAGGCAAATTGATGGCCGGTTACTTCTACAACAATGGCTTCTTTGGGTGCATCGCCGGTAATTTTAAACCAGTATTTCAAACCAAAAACAACCAACACCGTTAAAAAGATAGCGGGTACTGTTGTCCAGATCAATTCTAGTTTTGTATTGTGGGGGAAGTAAAATGCTTTTCTATCATCTTTCTCCTGGTATTTAAATGAAAACCAGAATAATAGAACCTGTGTAATAACAAACACCACTCCTGTAATGGCAATGGTGATCAATAACATCGTATCGATCTTCTCTCCTTCAACAGAAGCTGAGCCCTGTGGAAACAACGTTTTACCATAATACAATTCGTTGCAATACCATGCCCCAATCAACCCGAATATTAAAAATCCCAGCAGAAAGAAAGCATTGATCTTATTATTCTGCCTGCGTGTTTTATCCTCGCCTTTCAAAACGCTCACATATTCACTGGCCTTTGCAATCTGAAAAATGACTACAAAAACCAAAACACCCAATGCTATCATTAAAAACTCTTTCATAAATGTGTTATTTAAAGCCTCCCCAATCCCCCCAAGGAAGGGGTTTTGCAGCGCTTCTTATTTCAAATTACTTTTTATAAATCAACTAGTTTACTTCTATTCATGTTTTCACCGGCTACTGTTCAGTCTGCTGCCTTGTTTCCCCGTTGGGGATTGCGGTAACCTATGTATGGTGAATCATACTCTCTTTTAAGAAAGGATGATTTCTTGCCAATAATGAATGTTTACTTAAATACCTTCCGGTGCCCCACATGATCAATCCCACAAATAAAGCGCCGATACCAAATTCATAAAAGCCCAGTGAATAATGTTCGTGCAATGTGCCCGGCATGACCATCTGGAAAAAATCGACCCAATGACCAAAAATGATCAACACGGCCATCACGGTCACCATGGTCCAGTTTCTCTTGGTGCCTTTCTTCATCAAAATTAATAACGGACAAAGGAAATTTATGATCAAATTGAAAAAGAAGATCCCCTTATATGGTCCTGCTTTGGTTGCCGTACCAATTCGTTCAACAAAATATTTTGTTTCCTCCGGTTGGTTACTGTACCAGATCAGCATATACTGAGAGAACCATAAATAAGTCCAGAAAATAGAGAACGCAAACATGAATTTTCCCAGATCATGCAAATGCTCTTCAGTAACATATTCCAGCTGACCACGATTTTTTAAATAAATGACATATAATGCAATCAACGAAACGCCTGATACAAACGTGCTTGCAAATGTATACCAGCTGTACATAGTACTGTACCAATGGGCATCAATACTCATTAACCAAAGCCAGGGTATTGTAGAGGCAACGGTTAATGTAAAAACAATCGAATATAAAGAAGCCCAAACCGTATTATTCCAGATCCATTTTTTACCGGTTTCATAATCCATGGTTCCCTGCTTATCACTTTCCAAACTCATGCTGCGCATTTTTTTACCCAGGAACCACCAGAGGAAAATGGTAATAAAAGACCAGATTGAAAAGAACATCGGATTCAAAAATCCTTTCTTGCCATTTAAAATATGATCGTTGGCCACTGCCTCTTTATCTAACCAGTGATAAATATCGGTACGGTCGCCAAAAACGATCGCCATCAAAATAACAAACGTAATTACCCCCAAAATAGGCACCACACTCGAGATGGCTTCAGAAACCCGTCTGAATGCCACCACCCATCCACCCATGGCCATCGTGGTAACACATATAAAGAACATAGCTGCATTCACAACTAATAAAAAGAACACGCTGTTCTGTAAAAGCACGGCCCAAAAACGGGTGCTGTTTACGTTCTCTCCGTGTCCGGCATGTGCAAATGGATGAAACATAATAAATCCATAAAGCAACGCGATAACACCGGCACCAATCAGCCCATAGGTCCACTTTTTATAACTGCCCGGTAATTGAAATTGATGATCCATCTATCTTTATTTTGTGTTAATCAACTACTAATATATGGCCCCTATGGGGCTATTCTGTTAAATTATTTTGCCTTCGCACTGTCGGCATTTGCCGGCGTTGATACTGCTGCACCAGCTTTAGGTTCCAATGTTCTGATATACTGAACAATTCTCCACCGCTGCTCCCTGGTTAATTGAGAAGCATAACTACCCATATTGAGCTGTCCATATTCCATAACGAAGAACAATCGACCGTCGCTATATCCCGGCGAAGCGGCAACTATATTCTTTACTCCACCCACTTTAACGGCCAAAGGACCGTTTGATTCGGCTTTTGCGCCATGGCATACTGCACAATTTATATTAAACAACCTACCTGCTTCCTCAAGTTCCTTTCCATTCATCGGTGCTAACGGATTTTTTACCAGGCTGCTTAAATTCAGTAATCCGTTGCTGTCATTAGGTACATTAAACGGAAAAAGTTCACCTCTTTTTATAGTGCCTAATGGTGCCCGGTTGTTATAAAATATTTTATGTCCAACATCATTCGGGTCGGTAGTGAAAACAGAAGAGTCGCGGGTTGCATAACTTTCGTAAGCACGGCTATAAGCCATATCCGGCATATACGCCCTTCCCGGGTCACGTTTGTCTTTACAACCGATAAATACAGCTGCTGTCGACAAAACCAGTGTTGCTATAATTGCGATTTTTTTCATTCTTTTATTTTTGCCCAAATCCGCCTGTTGGCAGCACTTCAGCACTTTTAGATTATAAATTCTTTATACTGATCAAGTAAATTCAATTCATTACTATCTTCTCACCACCCTCCATTAGGGATAGGGTCTAATAACCCTTCTCCTCTTTATACAATTTCTGCTCTTTATGATACCTGCCGATCCACCAGCCTGTTTCTGCTTCCTGTACATTTATTTCCTGGGCTCCTGCCGTTTGCAAAAAGGACTGTACTTCAGCGTCATTTGTTTTGTCGGTACATTCAATCACCATCACAAAAAGATCATCGGTGGCTCTGGGATGAAAATGATGCTTTTTTACAAAAGGTGCCAGGTTGCACAGGTAACAAAACGTAAGTACCATACCTACCGCCGAAAACAGTACGGTTAACTCAAACGTAATGGGTATCCAGGCCGGCAAAGCAAAATTTGGCTTACCACCAATATTTAATGGCCAGTCTTTGGTAAATACCCAGCTCATAAAGGTAAGCGCCGTGGTAGTACCGGTGATGGCATAAATAAATCCCGCTGTATGCAAACTGGTTTCGCGAATCCCCATGGCATGATCTAAACCATGCACGGGAAAAGGCGTGTACACATCGTGTATCTTGTAACCTGCTTTGCGAACATTCTTCACCGCAGGAAACAATACCTTTTCATCATCAAATGATCCAACAACAAATTTTTTAATTCCTCCAGCCATGTTTTTAGCTTTTAGCTACTAGCTTTTAGCTACCAGCTTTTTTAAAAATTATATAAACAATTCAAACTGTCAATTCTTATAACGGAGCCCGGCTAAAAGCTAAAAGCCAATAGCTAACAGCTCCTCTTAATGGGCATGCTCTACTTCTTCAATAAAAAATTTCTCAGCATCCATTTTTTCCTGGTCCGTCATCTTCACTTTATAATTTTCTCCACTGGTTTTTAATATGGCTTTGATCTCAGCCACCGCAATAACCGGGAAGTATTTGGCGAAAAGGAAAAAGCAGGTAAAGAACAATCCGAATGTACCCAGGTAAAATCCGATCTCCCAAATGGTAGGACTGTAATACGTACTCCATGATGACGGCAGGTAATCCCGGTACACCGATGTTACGATAATTACAAAACGCTCGAACCACATACCGATGTTCACGATGATGCTCATGAAGAAGGTAACGGTAATGTTTCTTCTCAACTTACGGCTCCAGAACAATTGTGGAGATACCACGTTACAAAACATCATCAACCAATAACTCCAGCCATAAGGACTGAACAGGTTGGCCCGGTTCTCTTTAAATGCATACCACTCGTAAGGATTTTGTCCATACCAGGCAATGAATAACTCGGTTAAATAAGCACAACCCACAATACTACCCGTTAACACAATGACTTTGTTCATGGCTTCAATATGACCAACGGTGATATAGTCCTGCAGGTTTAATACTTTACGTACCACGATCATCAGGGTTTGCACCATGGCAAAGCCACTAAAGATGGCACCAGCCACAAAATAGGGTGGGAAGATGGTGGTATGCCAGCCCGGAACGATAGACGTGGCGAAGTCAAACGATACAATGGTATGTACCGACAGTACCAGCGGTGTACTTAAACCTGCCAATACCAGTGATAATGACTCATGACGTTGCCAGTGCTTGGTACTTCCGGTCCAGCCGAAAGATGCAACACCATAAAACATTTTACGGAATTTTGTTTTTGCACGATCCCGTACCGTTGCCAGATCGGGCAATAAACCCGAATACCAGAACAAAAGCGAAACCGTGAAATAAGTTGATATCGCAAACACATCCCAGAGCAATGGTGAGTTAAAGTTAACCCACAAAGGACCGCGGCTGTTTGGATAAGGTAATACGAAGAAAGCCATCCACACACGCCCCATGTGCCAGATCGGAAACTGACCGGCGCACATTACCGCAAATATGGTCATCGCTTCAGCCGCACGGTTTACACCGGTTCTCCAGCCCTGGCGGAATAATAATAAGATCGCAGAGATCAGGGTTCCGGCATGACCAATACCTACCCACCATACGAAGTTGGTGATATCCCAACCCCAGCCGATGGTTTTGTTCAGGTTCCACTGACCAATACCGTAAGTTACCTCACGGTACACACTGTACACCCCAAATAATAAAAGGGCCACACTTATCCCAAACCCAATATACCAAAGCCTGCTTGGCTTCATTTCAATGGGACGAATGATATCCTCCGTAACCTGGTGGTAATTTTTATCACCATCAACCAGCGGTTCCCTTTGTTGCGATTCGTATTTCAGTAATGACATATCTTTTCTAGCTTTTAGCCTTTAGCTGTTAGCTGTTAGCTTTATTTAGTTTTTATCTCGAAATCAAAACCCGGTTTTATTATACGTGTGCTTTTGTATCCTGTTTTTTCTCTCCATGCTGTTCTTCCTCAACCCCAATATGCCTGTCGGTATTACGCACTTTAGCCAGGTAACTTACGTTAGGCAGAACGTGCAATTGCTCCATTACATAGAATGAACGATGCTTTTGATCAACGTTGCGGATCTTGTACACATCACTTTCTTTATCATTAACATTACCAAAGCTGATGGCATGGGTAGGACAAGCCTGCATACAGGCCGTCTTCACATTGCGAACCAATGTTGGATCACCCTGTTTCTTGGCTTCCAGTTTGGTTTCCTGCAAACGCTGCACACAGAAAGAACATTTTTCGATAACACCTCTTGAACGAACAGTAACATCGGGGTTCAACACCATCCTGGTAAGGTCATCATTCATCTGTAAAACAGACTCATCCATATAAGTGCCAACCATCGGATTTTGATTATCCGGGAAGCTATCTGCTCCGGTATAATCCAACCAGTTAAAGCGACGTACTTTATACGGACAGTTGTTGGCACAATACCTGGTACCGATACAACGGTTATAGGTCATTTGGTTTAAACCTTCGCTGCTGTGGTTTGTTGCTGCAACCGGACAAACGTTTTCGCAAGGCGCATTATCGCAATGCTGACAAAGCATCGGCTGGAATACCACATCCGGGTTTTCCAGGTCGCCGGTGAAATAACGGTCGATGCGTAACCAGTGCATTTCGTGTGCACGCTGCACCTGCATTTTACCCACCACACTCACATTATTCTCCGCCGTACAGGCAACCACGCAGGCGCTGCAACCGGTACAGGTATTCAAATCGATGCTCATGCCCCATTTAATACCCGGCTTTTCAAAATCGGGATACATGGTAGCATCTTTCACAAAATCTTTACTGCCACCTATGGTGATCGCTTCACGCTCTTTGGTAACTTCTTCCAGGAGCGCTTCGGGGTTGGCGTTATATGATTTAAGATTGGTTTCATAAATAACCGGACGGCTTTCGGTAAACCCGTGTACCTGTGTTTGTGCCAAGGGGTATTTATTGCCGGTTTTTTCAACCGTAGCAATAGCGGAATAAGAATTGGTGCCGTTGAACCCTACCATCGGATACACATTCTTACCTGCACCATTGGCCGAACGGCCGATATTATTTTTCGTGTCTTCCGGATTGGCACTGGCTCTTCCGTAACCTACGGCCACCGCAATGGTTGATACGTTCATGCCCGGAATAACGATCACGGGCAATTCAACAACATTTTTACCTACGGTAATTTTCACCGTTGGCTTTTCGGGATGCACTTCATAATCGCTCTGGTTACCGCCAGCCTGGTTCATCACATCCAGGCTCAATAATGATTTGGCCATCGCCGGACTCATCATCGCATAATTATCCCAGGTTACTTTGGTAACCGGATCGGGTAATTCCTGTAACCAGGGGTTATTGGCCTGGCTACCATTACCAACAGAAACTTTCTGGTAAAACACCACTTCAATGGCACCGCCTTTAATAGCGGCAATGGCAGTGGCTGCGGCAGCTACGGCGCCGCCATTAAATGAAGCAGCACCAACAGCCATAGCAACCGGTTCTACAACACCATCCTGTAAAGCTTTATCGTACAGATCTGTACTGCCCAGTTTAGCATTCCAGAAAGTTTTGAAATAGGTTTCGTAATCGTTCATCAAACTGCCGGCCGGTGCACTCCATTTCAACAAGGAAGTTTCGAATGCCCTTGTTTTGAACAACGGATTGATGGTTGGCTGCATCAAACTGAAATAACCCGTTTTGGGTTCAGCATCGCCCCAACTTTCCAGCCAATGATGGGTTGGAATAATATATTTACACAGCTCAGTTGTTTCGTCCATGGTTCCGTTAAACGAAACGGATACAACTTTTGACAATGCGTCTTTAAATTTTTTGCTGTCGCTGAATGAGTAAGCCGGGTTAACACCGTTGATCAAAACCGCACCCACTGCACCTGAGCTCATGTCATCAACCAACTTCGCCATATCCCCATCAATACCATTTTTGTAGTTTGATGTCATAGCCCAGTTAATAGACGTTCCGTTGGCACCAATAGCTTCATTGATCGCATTTACGATCACCTGGATATTTACATCATTGCTTCCGCATACAACCAGCGCAGCGCCTTTATTGGCAGTTAATGCAGCAGCGGCTGTATCGATTCCTTTTGCCAGCTTAGCATCAGCTATTGATGGCGCCGAAACGGCACCTCCCAATTTAGCCAGTAAAGCCAATGCCACAGCACCGGTTTCGGAAGGTTTGTGTGTATACCGGTCGTCGGCATTACTGCCGGTTAAACTCATCATACTTTCAAAATGAAAGTGCTGGCTTAATTCGGGTTTATCTCCCTTTACCTTCCTGTTCTGCGAATACTGGTTGTTGAATTCGGTTGGACTAAGCCAGGTTCCTAAAAAATCGGCGCCAAGGCTTACGATTACCTTTGCCTTATCGAAATGGTAAGAAGGAATCGCTTTTTTTCCATAACAGGCTTCATTAGCCTGTAACATACCACTATAGCTCACGGCGTCGTATTGCACGTGGCGGCTACCTGGATATCTGGCCAGAAAATCTTTAATAATTAATAAGGTAGATGGCGAGTTAATGGTGCCGGTCAATATCGCTACATTTTTACCAACAATGGCCGGTGCTACCATTTTATCAAAAGCATCAAACCCGGGTACTTCTTTAAAACCTTTACCCGTTTTCTCCATCGGGTAACGTAAACGGGTATTATCGTACAGATCCAAAACCGAAGCCTGTGCCTGTGCGCTGGTACCACCGTTTGTGATCGTAGATAATTCGTTTCCTTCTATTTTGATGGGCCGGCCATCTCTTTGTTTTACAACAACAGAAATGGTATCGCCGCCATTAACATAAGTAGATGCATAATAATTGGCCACGCCAGGTATAATATTATCGGGTCTGTTTAAATAAGGAACCGCTCTGCGAACCGGAATTTCGCAGCTGGCAGCAACGGCTGCTGCCGCTGTACTAAAGCCCAGGTATTTAAGAAAATCCCTGCGGGGCGTCTTTGCATCCATGATCCCTTTATCATCCAGATCGGATAAAGGCAGCAGTTCCTCCTGGAACTCATTTTTACTTGCTTCCTGAAAACTTTCAGTTTGATTCAGTTCACCAAAACTTTGCCAGTACTTTTTCTTACTCATAATTTTTTATCTCAACCCCTACAGGGGCTTTTATGTGCTATAATGATATAAAACTATCCCTTAACCTATTCCCCTTCAGGGGGTTAGGGGTTAATAGTGACATTTCTGACATTCTGTTCCACCAATCGCTTCAACAGTGACACTGTCCATTTTATGGTTTTTCAGGTCGTTGTGGAACTTTTCATAAATGCTGTAAAATTTATTGCCGCTTTTATCGTCTTTATTGTAAAAATCAACTTTTGTTTCCCTGTGACAGTTGATACACCAGCCCATACTTAATTCGGTAAACTGGTAAACTTCAGGCATCTGCTGAATATTACCATGACAGGTTTGACAATCCTGTTTACCTACTTTAATATGCTGGCTATGGTTAAAATAAACGTGATCGGGCAGGTTATGTACTTTCACCCATTCAATTGGCCTGGCGCCATCGGGAATACCGTCTTTATTATTATCGGGATTGTAGGTTTTGGTTGTTTCATTCCAGCCGGCGTACGCATATAGTTTTTGAATTTCGGCTGTTCCATCAACGGCGGAACCGTCGTCCCTCACCAACACATCGGGACCTTCATATTTGTTGATCGATTTATGGCAGTTCATACACTGGTTAACAGACGGGATGCTGGCCTGCTTGCTGTCCTGGGCGCCACCATGGCAGTACAAACAACTGATCTGGTTGGTACCGGCATGCACTTGATGCGAATAAAATATGGGTTGCTCGGGCTGATAATTTTTTTGTCGGCCTAAATTAACCGCGCCATTAATTGTATAAAATCCACCCACTAAAAACAGCAATAAAATACCTGCCATTAAATAGGTCTTGTTTTTATATACCGGAACGGGCTCGGGGTGCATTACCCCTTCTTTTTCATCGGATAATTTACGCAGGTTACTGTTTACCTGTAATAATATAAAGGCAATCAGCGCCAAAACAAGGGTTAAGATGCCAAAAAGCAGGGAATCGCCAGATCCATCCGGGGCACCGCTTTTAGGGACGTCGGTAACAGGTGGCTTCCAATCATCTACGTATTTCATGATGGCATCAACGTCCTCTTTTTTAAACTGAGGAAAAGCGGTCATCACGGTAGGCTTATATTGGGCTTTCAGCGTAGTTGCATAGGGGTCGGTTTGTGCTGCAGGATTGGCGATCCATTTATAGATCCAGCCATCGCCGGGCACCCGATCCTTCCAGCCCTGTAAGGCAGGACCGGTAAATACTTTATCAACCTTATGGCAGCTGGCACAGTTGGCTTTAAAAAGGGCTGCACCATCCTGTGCCAAAGATTCTACATTTATCGACAGTAAAACAACTAAAAAAATACTTGTAAATAACCTGTTAAAGATTTTTCTATAGCGACTCATACAGTTATATCGGGGCTAAAGTGGAAAAATATCCTATTCGGGTGCAAAAATAAGACAGGATACTGACAATATATCAACATTTCGAATTTTTTTTTTCCCTTATCCAGCGTGGGTTTCAGCCGATTGTGTAAAATATTACATGGTAATTGTCATGCATTTGTAAACTGTGTTACATTTTGAAATTTTTAGGGTTTGGCGCCTTAAATCACAAATTTTTAACCCACATTTGCCGAATGTTAGAAAAACTTAAAGCCCATTGGAAAGTAAATGGACTTAACCTGATACTCATTATTGCAACATTTGCACTGGGTGGAAGCCTTTGCGGATGGGCCGGCCGCAAAGTTTTATTGCTGACCGGTTTGGAAAAGGGTTTTATATGGATATTCCTATATATAATATTAATTACCCTGTTGTGGCCGCTTTGTGTGTTGTTGATCAGTATACCACTGGGGCAGTTTCGTTTTTTTAAGAAATATATATTAAAGATCTGGGCCAAAATGACAGGGAAACGGATCCCGGGAAATAAGCAGATAACCAGGATCGCCATTTTTGCGAGTGGTGCCGGGAGTAATGCAGAACGGATAATCTTGAACTCACCCCCGTCGCCGCTCCCGGGGGAGAAGGGTGACGCGAACACCGAAGGAAGCAAGGGTGCATATACAGTTGCATTAATTATTTGTAACAACCCCGACGCAGGGGTATTGAAGATCGCAGAAAGGGAGGGTATCCCTCGTTTGGTAATAGAAAAAGAACGGTTTTTCAGGGGCGATGTTTATTTGGCTGAATTGCAGAAATATAAAATTGATTTTATAGTGCTGGCGGGTTTTTTATGGAAGGTTCCTCCGGCACTGATCAAAGCTTATCCAAAAAAGATCATCAATATTCATCCGGCACTGCTTCCAAAATTTGGAGGTAAGGGGATGCATGGCAGCCATGTGCATGAAGCCGTTATCGCAGCCGGTGAAACCGAATCGGGTATCAGCATTCATTATGTTGATGAATTATACGACCATGGGGGGGTCATCTTTCAGGCCAAATGCCCGGTATCTGCAAATGATACCGCGGTGAGCCTGGCACAAAAGATCCACGTGCTGGAGCATGCACATTATCCCAACATTATTGCTGATGTGATACAAAAGCAAAATCGCAGTTAAAACTGCCCGGAAGCAAAATCCCTGAACTATTCTTATTGTATTTTTACCTCCATCAATTTTTTGAAGCCGTTGCGTATATTTTTTAAGATAGCTGTGTTCATTTGTTTTTTTGTTTCTGTTGCCGGTCAAACGCAGGCGCAGTTAACCGTTAGCGGAACGGTATATGATTCTTCCAAAAGAAATTATGTAGAACAGGTACGGGTAGAAACTACCAGCGGAAAATTTACCCTTACCGATTCGATGGGCAGATACCGTATTCCCGTAAACGAAAATGACTCGCTGACCTTTATTTACCAGAACAAACCCACCCAAAAATTTGCCGTGCACGATATGACCGACATCCGGCAGTTCGATATTTCGCTGGGCGTTAGGGTGAAAGACGGTTACCGGGTATTGAAGGAAGTGGTTATTTTTGCCAGGACGTACCGCCAGGATTCGCTGGAAAACCGGGAAATATATGGCGATATTTACAATTACCGCAAACCCACCATCAGGACAAGCATTTCGCCCAGCGGCGCTGTGGGTGCCGATGTGAACGAGATCATCAACATGTTCAGGTTTAAACGGAATAAAAGGCTGGCAGCTTTTCAGGCGAGGCTGGAGCAACAGGAACAGGATGAGTTTGTACGTTACCGTTTCAACAAAAATTTTGTACGGAGAATCACGCATTTGGAAGGTACCGAATTAGATATGTTTATGGTAAAGTATTTACCTACTTACCAATTTGCCAGCACCGCCGATGTGGTTAGCTTTAATAAATATATTTTAAATTCGTCGTACGCTTTTAAAATTGACCTGTTGAAACAGGAATCAGCAGCAGCTAAAGAAAATTAACTTATGGAAGAAAATCAGCTAACCCTTGGTGTTGGTACCCGTTTACAACATACCCAATATGGGCCGGGCGTAATTGTGGGCGTAAAGTATGCCGTGTATGTCATTTCTTTTATTCATCATGGTATCAAGGAAGTTGATAAAACCGATGACAAGCTTGACGAGATCATCGCCGAAAATGTAAGCACCGAAGTGGAAACCGTTTCGGAGGTTGAAAGATCCCTATTAAAAATTTTACGGCAATGGGCCGATGTAACCGAGATCGTTCCCATCGGCGATAAATGGATCGGCGGCACCATGAGTTTACAAACTGCCGACAAAACCCTGAAGCCGAAGGACATTCCCATTGATGATTTTTTTCATAAAATAGTGATGCTGCGCGACCGGTTGCGTGTACTGGAGCAAAACATCAACAGCCATAAAAAACTCACCGACGAAGAGAAGGTAAACATACAACAATACATTACCCGTTGCTATGGATCGCTCACTACGTTTAATGTTTTATTTAAAAATAAGGAGCAGTGGTTTGTGGGAGACAAAGGGAAAAGTGATTAATCAATATTTTTAAACTTGCAGGCTTCAGGTTTGCAAAGACTGTCAGACTGAGTTTGACTTGCTTACTTCAAAAGGTGCAGCCCGGTGTTACCGGTAGTGGATTTATTGTACTGGCGGCCACTTTACCAACCGTGGGCCAAATACCCGTTTCGGCCATTGCCCTAATTTTCGGTATTGATCGTTCTATAAGTGAGGGCCATGCGCTTACCAATATTATCGGTAATACGGTAGCTGCCATTGTGGTTGCCAAATGGGAGAAGAAGATGGATGTGGACAAGGCCAGGGTATTGATCGGCTAAGCCGTATTTAACTGCAGCGGCTACACGTTATCCCAATAAACGATATTTTCTTAAATAGAATACCCGATTCGTCAATTATTAGTATTATGTTTATAGTGCCTGTCAGGCTACCCGCTTTGTATAACCCCAATGTTAAAAAAACAAATTGTTTTCTCATGAAAAAAAACAATCAACTGCTACTGTTATTACTGATTGCCGGTTTATCTGCCTGCAATCAAACCACAAAAACGGCAGACTATCCGGTTCTAGATTCAGTGAAGGAACAGTCACAAATAACGGCCATGCTCGATTCCTTTAACCGGGCAGCGGCCAAAGCCGACTTCAATGCTTACTTTGATTTTTATACCGATGATGCCATCTTCGCCGGAACAGACGCAACAGAAAGATGGGATAAACAACAATTCATGGCATGGGCAAAACCCATTTTTGCAAAAGGAAAAGCCTGGGATTTTACAGCAATGGAACGGCATATTTATTTTGATAAAACAGGTACGCTCGCCTGGTTTGATGAATTACTAAAGACACAAATGAAAATTTGCAGGGGCTCTGGCGTGTTGATAAAACAAGGAGATGACTGGAAACTGCAACAGTATATTTTATCAACGATGGTACCCAATGATGACCTGGATGCGGTTATAAAAATAAAGGCCCGTATTGAAGACAGCATCATCAATCAGTTATCAGTAAAATAAAATAGCAACACATTATGCAAAAGAAAATCGTCATAATAATCGCTGCATTATTCCTTTCTGGAATTGCATCAGCACAAACCGAACCCGACTATGGCAACAATCCCAAAGCTGGTAAATATGTAAAACTCCGTGGCATCAACATGTATTATGAAATATACGGAACCGGTGCTCCCTTGCTCATCATTCATGGTAATGGCGGCAGCATTAATAATTTTGGTAAACAGATCCCCTATTTTGAAAAAGAGTACAAAGTGATACTTGCCGACAGCAGGGCACAGGGAAAGTCATTAGATAATGGCGACTCATTAAGTTACGAAATGATGGCAGATGATCTAAATGCACTACTCGATCATCTGCATATAGATTCCTGTTATGTGATAGGCTGGAGTGATGGCGGCATTAATGGATTATTGATGGCTATACGTCATCCCGGTAAAGTGAAAGAACTGGCAGTAACAGGCGCTAATCTTGTCCCGGATACTTCAGCCGTAGAACCTGAAATATTTGCATGGGCAAAAATGCTCAGTGATTCCATAAATAAATTGCCCTTGATGCCAGAAGTAAAAACCAATCGCAAACTTTTTCATTTACTGGCTTATCAACCGAACATCAGTACAAAGCAATTACAAACAATTCAATGCCCGGTGCTGGTAATTGGTGGTGATCATGATGTAATTCGCACACGGCATACCATGCTCATTGCAGAAAACATTCCGAAATCTTATTTATGGATCCTTCCAAATTCAGGCCACTCAACGCCTGTTTATTACAGTAAACAGTTTAACGAAAGCATCAACGATTTTTTTAAAACCCCTTACAGGAAAATAGAAGGCATGGACAGGTTGAATTAATGCATAAAACACTAAAACAAAAACGTGAAATCAGTAATTATTACAGGAACAAGTAAAGGTATTGGCATGGAAACAGCGCTGGCATTTGCAATGACGGGCTTCCATGACGGATGAGGAATATGTGGACTGGAATGCTGCAACTGATGAAGAATGGTACAATGCTGTACAAAATACTTTTGGTTTAAATGCAAGACAGGATTAAAAGAATTAGCTCATTCTAAAAATAATATCATGAAAATAATATCATTACTCTGCGTGCAATTCTTTTGTGTTTATTGTCTGCATGCCCAAAACGGTATTGACAATTCAACCTACAACCCCCATCAGCTTTTTACACAAAGTTTTAATCCACCCGCAGGTAATGCTTATCGCTCGGCCAAAGGTGTACCGGGACCATCATACTGGCAAAACAATTCGAGCTATGTAATTCACGCAGCCCTGAGTGAAAAAGATACGTCGATTATCGGTGATGTGTTGATCACGTATACCAATAACAGTCCTGATCAACTGGATTATTTATGGTTGCAGCTGGACCAGAATGTATTTGAAACGTCCTCAAGATCGGTTGCCGCCACCCGTTACCCGGGTGATTATTTTGGTGTGCTGGGAAAAATAAACGGAGGATATAAAATTAAAGAGGTAACCATCACCCAGAGCGGAAAAACCTATACTACAAAACCCATCATTACCGATACCAGGATGCAACTCCGTCTAAATTCACCATTGCAACCCAAAGGAGGACAGGTTTCGGTAAAAATAAATTTCGGCTTTAGTATTCCCCTTGACGGTGCAGGCCGCTTTGGAAGACAGTACACGAAAGACGGCGTCATTTACCAGATAGCACAATGGTACCCACGCATGTGCGTGTACGACGATGTGGAAGGATGGAACACCCTTCCCTATATGGGCTTTGGAGAATTTTATTGCGACTATGGTGATTATGATTATTATATCACCGCACCTGCAGAAATGATCATCTATGGCTCAGGAGATTTGCAAAATGCAGCAGACGTATTAACAGCAGAAGAAATTAAAAGACTGGCGCTTGCCTCAAACAGCGATAAAACGGTTACCATTATTGGTGCGGATGAAGTGGGAAAAGCTGCTATGCGACCGGCTTCCAAAGGAACTCTTACCTGGCACTTTAAAATGAAGAATACCAGGGACGTTGCCTTTGCCGGCGGCAAAGGCATGATCTGGGATGCAGCGAAAATTAATCTGCCTTCAGGTAGAAAAGCCCTGGCCATGTCATGTTACCCGGTTGAAAGTATGGGTGATACGGCCTGGAGCCGCTCCACAGAATATTTAAAGGCAAGCATAGAAATTTATTCAAAGAACTTTTTTGAATACCCCTGGAATGTAGCTGTAAGCAATGCCGGTATAACCGGCGGCATGGAATACCCCGGGATAATCTTTAACAGCTATAAAGAAACAAAGGCAAGTCTCTGGTTTCTTATATCACATGAAATTGGCCACAACTGGTACCCAATGATTGTAGGCAGCAATGAACGCAGATATATGTGGCAGGATGAAGGCTTTAATACCTACATTAATTACATAGCCAATGATATTTTTAATAAAGGAGAATATCAAACAGACCCGCATTATTTCGAAAAAGGATTTTTTGGCTCACGGGATTATGAACAGTTCATGCAATACAAAGATCCATTGATGACCGTTTCTGATGCTATGGATGAAGAGCAACATTATCAATACTATGGTAAAACAGCTTATGGCCTCAATCTATTAAGAACCGTAGTAGTTGGCAAGGACCGCTTTGATTACGCCTTTAGAAAATATACCGAGGCATGGGCTTTTAAACATCCTACACCTTACGACTTTTTTCATTGCATCAATAATGCAACCGGCGAAGACCTGAACTGGTTCTGGAAGGAATGGTTCTTTACCACCTGGAAACTTGACCAGGCTGTAACTGCTGTAACCTATGTAGATAATGACCCAACCAAAGGCGCTTTGATCAGGATTGACAACAAAGGAAAAATGATCATGCCGGTCATCATGAAAATTATTCAAAGTAATGGTAAAACCGAGACTATTCAACTGCCTGTTGAAATATGGCAACGTGGAGACTCCTGGGTTTATAAATATCCCTCATCTAACAAAATTGATAAGGTAGTACTTGATCCTGAAAATGTACTACCGGATGTTGACAGAAAAAATAATGAGTTGATTAATAAATAATTAAACAAAAAAAATGAAATTAAAGCTATTGTCCCTCGGAATTTTCTTTACCTGTCAGCTGCATGCTCAATCCTGGCAAAAAATTCACCGCAAAGCCATTGTAGTAGATACCCACAATGATATCCTTATGCAGGCCGCTGACATCGGAATGGTATTTGACCAGGATCTTACTGGTAAAACACATAGTGACCTGGCCCGTTGGAAAAAAGGCGGATTGGATGTACAGCTTTTTTCTGTGTATTGCGATGGTGGCCTGAAAAACGCCTATGCCTATGCCAACCGGGAAATGGATAGTCTTGATGCTGTAGTAGCACGCAACCTGGATAAGATTGTTAAAGTTGCCAACTATACAGAACTGATGCAAGCAGTAAAACAACATAAGATAGCCGCCATGTTTGGTGTAGAAGGCGGGCACATGATAGAAAATGATCTTACTAAATTAGAAGCACTTTATAAACGTGGTGCCAGGTATTTAACCTTAACACACAACGTTGCTCCCAACTGGGCTACCAGCGCTGCCGATGAAACCAGCCCTAACCCTGCCATAGGAAAGGGGTTAAATTCCGAAGGTAAAACCGGGCTAACAGAATTTGGAAAACAGGTTGTGCAAAAAATGAATGAGTTAGGTATGATGGTTGACGTCAGCCACCTGGGAGATCAGAGTTTTTGGGATGTAATTAAATTAACGACAAAACCAATCATTGCTTCGCACAGTTCAGTTTATAGTCTTGTGGCAAGCAGGCGCAATTTAAAAGACGATCAAATAAAAGCCATTGCAAAAAATGGCGGCGTGATACAGGTGAATTTTCACCCGGGATTTATTGACAGCAGTTTCAACAGGAAAGAAGAAGCCTTTTTTAAACGGCATAAAACAGAGAGTGATTCGCTTATGAAAGCCGGTATGGATGAATGGTACATGATGGATTGGATTTATAAAAAATATGCAGCAGAAGCTGAGTCAATGCGGCCGCCATTATCTATGCTTATAGATCATATCGAATACATCATCAAATTAGTTGGGGTAGATTATGTTGGCCTCGGCTCCGATTTTGATGGCATTAACCTTACACCCCTGCAATTAGATGATGTTACTACCTATCCAGTAATTACAAAAGCATTAGTTGAAAAAAGTTACAATAAAAAAGATATCAATAAAATTTTGGGTGGTAACCTGTTAAGGGTTTTAAAAGCCAATGAGGCAAAATAAAAGATCAGTTTTTAAACAAACCTAAATCAACGCTGCATGGATTTAATAAAAAAGGATGAAGGTTTAAAACGTGTAATAGGTGTTTCGGGCCTTGCACTCACCATTGTTGGCTTTACCATTGGCGCAGGTATTTTTGTGCTGCCAGGTATTGTAGGTGCTCAATTGGGAGCCTTTGCGGTATTCGGTTATATATTTTGTGGCATCATGCTGGCTGCCATCATGCTTTGTTATGCAGAAATCGGAAGCCGTGTTACTACCACTGGTGGTTCTTATGCATACGTGGAGGCAGCATTTGGCGACTTCGCCGGATTTGTAATAGGATGGTTATTTTTTATTGGATGGAGCGTATTAGCAGATGCATCATTGATGAATATAATTGCAGATTCACTGGCAACTATCTGGCCGGTTTTCTTAAATCCCTGGATACGTGGCCTGTTCATTTTTGTACTGCTTGGTTTTATGGTCATGGTAAATATTATGGGCGCCAAACAAGGTGTTTCTGTTGTAAAACTGATCAGTGTCATCAAGTTGTTACCCCTTTTTGCAATCATCATCTTTGGTTTTGGTAAGATTGATTCAGCCAATCTTCATTGGGAACATTTGCCCTCAGTAAGCACATTTGGCAGCACTGCACTCGTTTTATTTTTTGCGTTTTCCGGGTTTGAATCTGCACTCGGTACCAGTGGTGAAATTAAAAACCCAAAACGTACCGTACCACTTGGAATTTTGATGGGTGGTTTATTGGTAATCATCGTGTATTTGTTGTTACAAATGGTGACCCAGGGTATATTGGGAAACCAGATAGAAACATTTAAAGATGCACCCCTGGCAGCCGTAGCCGAAAAAATTATTGGCCCGGTTGGTGCAACCATCTTGCTGATCACTGCGGCCATTTCCTGTTTTGGTTCGGTAAGTGCTGATGTATTGAACACGCCACGTGTACTATTCGCCGGTGCCAATGACGGACTATTTCCAAAGTTCCTTGGCAAAGTTCATCCAAAATATGCCACACCTTACATCGCCATCGCCTTTTTTGGGTTGCTGATCTTTATTTTATCAGTTTCCGGTGGATTTCAACAATTGGCCATTTTGGCAAGTGCAGCCATACTGCTGGTTTACCTCGCCGTTATTTTAGCCACCATTAAATTAAGGAAACAGAAACAGGAGGCGGCTGAAAAAACATTCCGGGCACCGGGAGGTTTGCTCTTCCCTATTATCGGCATTGCAGCTATTGTATGGCTCCTGAGCAGTTTAAGCAAATGGGAAATTTTGTCAACAATTATTTTTATTGCAGTGATTTGTATTATTTATTTTGCGATGAAATTTTTTAAAAAAGAAACAAGTTAACAGCATATACATGGGAAAACTATTGAGTTTCCTTTTCGCCATTTTATTTTCAGCAATGCTGATGGCGCAGCAACCATTAAACAGCAGCCAGCAAGCCGTACAGGAGACAGTTATAAAAATGTTCGATGCCTTATCAAACCGGGATTCGGTGAGTTTAAAATTATACTGCGCTGATGATATAACACTATACGAATATGGGCAGACCTGGAACCTGGATACACTGATCAATAAGGCGATCAGGTTAAATACGGCAACAGATTTTAAACGCATCAATACCATTAATTTTATAAACACAACCATAAATAAGCAAACTGCATGGGCTACCTATAATAACCAGGCAGATATAACTATGAATGGAAAACTTATAACAAAGAAATGGTTAGAAACCGTTGTGCTTGTAAAGGAAGAAAAAAGATGGAAGATCAAAGTACTGCATTCAACGCCTATTAAATAGTTACTAAGGCGCAAAAATATTACACCATGAAGAAAATATTGATCGGAATATTCATTTACTTGTTTACAGGTAATGCTTTAACAGCACAGACAAAGGATAATGCTTATCCTTCCCTTGTACAATTATGTAAGGAGCTTCGTACACTGGAGCGTACCGGTTTACCCAATGGGGTGCCAGACTACCGTGCCCAAACGATCCAGAAAATACAGCAAACCCTGGAGCAATACAGGGAGCGGTTGTTAAAGGTTGATACCAGCGGATGGGCACTGGAAAATAAAGTAGACTATGTTTTACTGCATGCCGAAATGAATGCCTTGGATTATAATTGCCGCATTTTAAAACCCTGGGTCAGAGACCCCGCATTTTATGCCCTCATCTTTGAAGAACAGAGTGATACTCCTGATCATGAGGGTCCAACAAGTTTTGCCGCGGTTGAATTATGGAAATATACGTTCCCGCTTTCTGAAGAAGCCGAAAAAAGATTAACGGCTGAGTTGCAGGTCATTCCCCCTTTGTATCAACAGGCAACCATCAACCTCACCGGTAATGCACGGGACTTATGGCTCGCCGGTATCGGCGATATTAAAGACCAGCGCAGGATACTGGAAGAACTGGAAAAGAAAACAACCCAAAATAGCCGGGCTTTAAAAGAAGCCATCAGCAAAGCAAAGGTTGCCGGTATGCAACTGGCTGCCTGGCTCGAAAAACAATCACCCGATAAAAATGGACTATCGGGTATTGGTAAAGAAAACTACACCTGGCATATGCAGCATGTATTGCTGGCACCATATACCTGGGAAGAAGAAGTGGGTTTATTAAACCGTGAACTGACACGTGCCTGTGCGTCTTTACAATTAGAGCGGGAACACAACCGCAAACTACCTGAACTAAAAGCGTTTTCTGATGCAGCAGCATTTAACAAGGGAACAGAAGCATCAGTAAACGAACTTATGGGATTTTTAAAGCAGAAAGAAATTTTGCCGGTAAAAGACTATATGGAACCGGAGTTGCGAAAGCATATGGGTGAATACATCCCGGAAGAAAAAAGAAATTTTTTTGCCAATATCAGTTTCCGGGCACCCGGTGTGTTATACTCCCATTCAACACATTGGTTCGAAGTTGCCCGCTTAACCCATGATCCACATACAAGTGTATTGCGCCGGGAGGCATTACCCTTTAATATGTGGATGCAGCGTTCAGAAGGATTGGCCACCAGTATGGAAGAAACTTTTATGCATACCGGATTATGGGATGATAATCCCCGGGCCCGTGAACTGGTCTGGATCATGCTGGCACAACGATGTGCCCGTGGACTGGCTTCTTTATATGCGCAGGCGAATATGATCAATTATGAAGAGGCCAGAAAATTCCAGGTAGAATGGACCCCAAAAGGCTGGACAGGTGATGAAAGCCTGGTGGGTTTTGAACAACATTTGTATTTACGGCAGCCCGGCTATGGCACCAGTTATGTAACTGGTAAATATTTTATTGAAAGGCTGATGATGGATATGGGCCGTAAACAACAAGATGATTTTAAATTACATGATTTTTTTGATTCATTTTATGGCGCCGGGATATTGCCTGTGTCACTCGTAACCTGGCAAATGACAGGGATGGATGATGAAATAAAACAGCTACTTAAAAAATAAAATCATAAGAACCAGCACAGCGGAATACACCTGCAGGAATTAAAATATTTTAAATGAGTGAAGAAAATAAAGATCTGCCGGCAGGAGATGAAGACTCAGAACAGGCTAAGCAACCTGAAGAAAATACCGCTGCAGAGGTAACAGCAATGCCCCAATTAGTACCGGTTGAATCCGACAAACAACCAACAATAAACGACAAACAAGAAACTGAAAATATGGAAGTACATCACCACTCCCATTCCGGCCACGGCAAAAAAACATGGAAAGAATACTTCTGGGAATTTTTAATGTTATTCCTCGCCGTATTCTGCGGATTTTTAGCTGAGTATCAGCTGGAACATACCATAGAACATCAACGGGAAAAGAAATTTGCCGGGCAAATGCTTTCAGATTTAAGGGCCGACTCATTATTTTTTACGAAACGCATAAAAGATATCGATAGCATCGGGAGAAAACACCAGGAACTCTTCACGTTGATGACCCGACCTGACAAAGCAACCGATAAAGAAATTCTAAATGCTACTTTAGCAGTCATGTACATTTATGATATACAGGCTACAACTGCAACATATGAACAGATGAAAACATCCGGCAGCTTAAGATATATTCAGAATAAAGATTTAACCAATGTAATTCAACAGTATTATGCAGTATCCTTACCCCGTGTATTAAATGCCATGGAAATACACAGGCAGTTTTTCAATGAATACCTTAATCCTTATTTCCTGAAACATTTCAGGATACAGGACTTTAACAAGACAGGGGATTCCCTGATCACCGACAAGCCGGTTATCTTATACAGAACTACAGCTTCAGACCAGGAACTGCTGAATATTTTTGAAAATTATGGCCGGTATCATGAAACCATAAAAGCAATTCTTATAGTTCATGCTTTTCAAAAATTACAAGAACTAATTACACTATTAAAAAAAGAATATCATTTAGATTAAATATGCTCATTTCTTAAATATCAAAACATGCAACTACCCACAAAGAAAAATGGAGGCTGAGTTATTTATAAAAAATTAAAAATAGGGATAGCACGAATTGGCCCGAAGCATTAGATGTATTGATCGCTGCTCCGCAGCAGCACAATAATTAACTGACTATGAAAAAAATAATAACCCTTATTTGCTTTGTTGCAATTGTGCAAACAATATTTGCCCAAAACAAAACTGCAGACAGTTTAAAGGCAGTTCTTTCCAAAACCACAAAACCAATGGAAAGGTTTAACCTGCTGAATAAACTCCTGGAAGCTGTGAACACCACGTCGGGTAATGTTGACTCTGCTAACTGCATTCAGTTACTGCAAATTGCACAGCAACTCCATAACGACTCATTACTTGCAACCGCTTATAACTGGATAGGTACGTATTTTCTCGTTGGTAAAGGAGAGAACGTCACGTCCCTTGAATATTATTTTAAAGCCATCCCCCTGGCAGAAAAAACAGCAGATAAACGAAGGATCAGCTCCATCTATTTTGATATGGCACTGGTATATCTTAATCTTGGAAACAAAGAGAATATCCTGAAATATACCCTCAAGGGAGAAGAGAACCTGCCGGACAGATCGCACCCATTGTACAGTTATATGCTGAGTCAATTTCAGCGAAACATGGGTAGTTATTTCCTGTTGATCAATCAACCGGATTCAGCCCTTCATTATGCCCAGGCATTGACTGAAACAAGCCGTAAGGCAAAAAGCCAGTTGTTTGAATATTACAGTTATCACCTGAATGGAGCGGCACATGCAGCCGCCGGCGAAACCGGCCTGGCAGAAATTTATTTTAATAAAGGTCTTTTGATAGCTGATAAGATCACAAGCAATTCCGCGTTATTCAGGTTTAACTCAAGCTATATTCCTTTTTTGATCAACAACCGCAGGTATCCCGAAGCCAAAGTACAGGCCTATCAGTTATTGAGCCTCGGTATAGATTCAAACAATAATAACCTGATGCTGGCTGCTGCCCGTTTTTTAAGGCAGGTGTTCGATACCACGCAAAACAGGGACAGTGCTTATTATTATTTAAAGATGGAGTCGGATATCAATGCCCGGATCTTCAATGAGAATAATAACAACAAGATACAGGCACTGGCTTTTAATGAGCAGATCAGGCTTTTGGAAGAATCGGCAAGAAAGGCAACTGAAGAAGAACAACGGAAAGCAAATATTCAATACGCTTTAATAGCCCTTGGCATCATCAGTTTTGTCATTCTTTTTTTATTACTCAGCCGGCGGATGATCACCAATACCAGGGTTATACAGTTCCTGGGTGTGGTTGCCTTGCTGGTGGTCTTTGAATTCCTTAATTTACTCCTGCATCCGTTTTTGGAAAAGATAACGAACCATTCTCCTGTGATCATGCTGTTGATCATGGTTTGCATTGCAGGACTGTTGGTACCCATGCATCACCGGCTGGAAAAATGGGCAACAGCCAAACTGGTGGAGAAGAATAAACAGATACGGCTGGCTGCAGCTAAGAAAACAATTGAACAATTAGAAGACAATAATTCAAACTAACACAACTATGAAATGTTTTGCTATTATCTTTTTCTTATGTGTAAGTATGCAAACTGCTTTTACTCAAAATTCAGGCATAGACTCCATGCTGAAAAAAATCACTGCTGAAAAAGATGATAACAGGCGTTTTGATATTATCTATAATGCGTTAGTAAAAATCGGGGAAACAGATCCATTACTGGGTTTACAGTATGCCCAAAAACTTCTGGAATATGCACAAAACAAAAAAGATAAAATCAGTGAAGCGTATGCTCTGTCATTTATGAGTAAAATGTATACCGTTTCGGGGAATCTTGAAAAAGGGCTGAAATACGGTTTACAGGGAAAAGAACTGGCTGAACATACCGGTAACCAAAAAATGATAGCCCTTTCTTATTCATTGTTAGGCCTTAATTATAAAAACCTTTCTGATTTTCCCAAAGCCCTTAGCCTGTATAAATCCGATGCGCTAATAGCCGAAAAAGCAAACTTTTACCAGGCTCAATCCTGGTCTTATCAAAACTTATCAGATGTTTACATGGCAACAAACCAGGTAGACTCTGCTTTGAAGTATGCTCAAAAAGATTATGAAATTACGCAGCTGTATAAATATTATGATTTTATCAGTTATACACTGGCCAACCTGGGTGTTATACATGAAAGATCGGGCAACCCGGCTGTTGCTTTGGGCTATTTTGATATGGCCATAAATGAAAGCCTGAAAGCAAGGTCACCCAGGCAGCTCAGCCAGGCATATATGGCAAAGGCAGAATTCTTCCATGCAAGGCATCAGAAAGATTCCGCAATTATGTATGCTAAAAAAGCAATTGAAGCTGTTCAAAATACGGATTACCTGAGCAACAGTATTAAACCTGCAGAGTTGCTTTTGGATATGTACAGAGGAAATAATATTGATAGTGCATTTAAATATTCTGAATTGTACAGAATAACCAATGACAGTGTGTTTAACACAAAAGCAATACAACAAACACAATTAATGAGATTTGAAGATGAATTACAACAGCAAAGATCAGCAGATGAAAAGATAAAAGCAGACGAACAACGAAAACATAATATACAATATGCACTGATCGCATTCGGCATCATCAGCTTTGTAATTATTTTTTTACTGCTTAGCCGCAGCATCATTACCAATACCAAAATTATTGAATTCTTAGGCATCCTGGCTTTATTGGTCGTATTTGAATTTCTCAATTTATTACTGCATCCTTTCTTAGAGTCAGTAACAAACCACTCCCCGTTTCTGATGTTATCCGCATTGGTTTGTATTGCAGCTTTGCTGATACCGTTACATCATAAAGCAGAAAAATGGGCAACGGCCAAACTGGTAGAAAAGAATAAACAGATACGATTGGCGGCGGCGAAGAAAACAATTGAAAAACTTGGTGATGGTTAGTGAAAGAATGAGTCATGCAGACATAACAAATATCATTACGACTAAAACTAAAATCAGCAATTCAATGCAAATACATGCTTTTAAATAAACAACAGATGAAAAAAACGATATTCTTTTTTTGTATTCTTGCTATTGCCCAACTGTCTTATGCACAGAAAGGAAGCGTACATGATTTACTAAATAAGCTGGCTTCGGAAAAGAATGATAACACCCGTATAGATTTGATAAATAATTTCATATCTAATACTGCTGAAGTTGACCCTATATTGGATCTGAAGAATAGCCAGTTAATATTGCTGGATGCACAAAAAAGAAAGGATAAGGTAAGTGAAGCAATAGCACTCTCTAACATTGCTTATGATTACAGGGCTTTTGGTAATACAGAAAAAGTTTTACTTATGATTTAGAAGCAGTTTCAATAGCTACTTCTACAGGAAATGAAAAGGCAATTGCAAATACCACAATTAATCTTGCACATAATTATAAGGACCAGGCAGCATTTCCAAAAGCAATCGATCTGTATAAATCTGCAGCAGAAATCAGCATTAAGATAAACGATTATTTAGTTCAGGAATGGGCTTTTTCAAATTTGGGTGAATTATATCTCCAAATGGGTAAACTGGATTCCGCATTAATGTATTCGCAAAGATCTTATGAGATTTGTTTGAAAATTAAAGACAAAGAATTTTCCAGCAGTGTTCTTAAATTTTTAGGAGCCATACAAGGTAAAATGGGTAACAAGGCATTGGCCATTGGCTATTTTGATATGTCGATAAAACAAGCGTACGAGGATCACTCCATCAGGTGGATTAATGAAGCTTATACAGCATTATCCAGGTATTATTATGAAGCTGGGCAAATTGATTCGGCTATATTATATGCAAAAAAGGCACTTGCTATTGTAAAAAACACATCGTTTTCAAATAAGAGTATTCATCCTGCAAAATTACTTTTAGACATTTATGAGAATACAAACAGTGACAGTGCCATAAAATATTTCAAGATTTACAGGGCCGCCAATGATAGTATGTTTAGTGCCAAAACAATTCAGCAAACGCAGGCTCTAACATTTGAGAACGAGCTTCGCCAACAGGAAGTAGCAGCAGAAAAAATAAAGGCAGAAGAGCAAAGAAAACAAAACATCCAGTTTGTTTTAATTGCGTTGGGCATCATTACATTAATCAGTTTGTATTTGCTGTTAAGCAGAAGTTTTATCACCAATACAAAATTCATTGAATTTTTTGGCGTAGTTGCCTTATTAATTGTGTTCGAATTTTTCAATTTATTACTACATCCTTTTTTAGAACGGGTAACGCATCACTCTCCTATTTTAATGTTGCTGGCATTGGTTTGTATTGCTGCATTATTAGTACCATTACATCACCGCGTAGAAAAATGGGCAACAGCTAAGCTGGTGGAGAAGAATAAACAGATAAGACTTGCAGCGGCTAAGAAAACAATTGAGCAACTGGAAAGAAATGAAGCCTAAAATTAATCGCTGACGGTGATTGCAACCCCTGCATACTGGCAGGTCAGTCAGCGGTTCAACAAACGATAAAAAACAAATTATGAAAAATATAGTATCCCTGATATTATTGTTTCCGCTGCAGCTTTTGGCTCAGCCTTTTTCACAGACAGAAATACAAAACTGGGAAAAGCAGGCCGCCAACATCAGCATCATCCGCGATAACTATGGCATTCCACACGTGTACGGCAAAACCGACGCTGATGCGGTTTTTGGTTTACTGTATGCCCAGTGCGAAGATGATTTTAAAAGAGTAGAACTGAATTATATTGATAAACTCGGGCGCTTATCAGAAGTAAATGGTGAGAAAGATCTGTACAACGATTTGTTGATCCGGTTGGTGATCGATACGGCAGATGCCATTAAAGATTATACAAATGCCCCCGACTGGCTAAAAAAAATATTGGCTGGTTAGGCTGATGGCATCAATTATTATCTCTACAAAAATCCAACCACGAAACCGGCCTTGCTTACCCGTTTTGACCCCTGGTTTCCCCTGCTCTGGACAGATGGTAGTATTGGTGCCATCAGCACCGGAGGTATTTCCCTCAGGGAGTTGAAAAATTTCTACTCGGGCACAGAAGAACCCGACAGGGCTTTTGTTGGATATAAAGAAGAGCCTCTTACCGGCTCAAACGGTTTTGCCTTTGCGCCAAAAATTACCAAAAATGGCAATGCCATATTATACATCAACCCGCACGTTACTTTTTATTTCAGACCCGAAGTGCATATGGTTAGTGATGAAGGGCTGAATGCCTATGGTGCCGTTACCTGGGGACAGCCTTTCGTTTACCAGGGCTTCAATGAGCACTGTGGCTGGATGCATACGAGCAGCCAGGCCGATATATCGGATGCCTATATTGAAAAACTTTCGCAAAACGGCAGTGCCTGGTTTTATGAATATGATGGCGATGCAAAACCGGTTTTGATCAAACCCATCAGCATAAAAATTAAAACGGCCAATGGTTTTGAAACGAAATCCTTTAACACCATGTTTACACAACACGGTCCCGTTATGGCCAAACGCAACGGGCAGTACCTGAGCCTGCGCCACAACAACCGCGATACCAAAGGATTTATGCAAAGCTGGCTACGTACCAAGGCCAACAGTTTTGCGGAGTTTAAAAAAACGATGGACATGGGCGCCAATCCATCCAACAATACCGTGTATGCCGATGGGGAAGGAAATATTGCTTACTGGCATGGCAATTTTTTACCAAAGCGTGATCCCCAATACAATTGGAGCCAACCGGTTGACGGAACAACTTCAGCTACCGAATGGAAAGGTTACCATACCGTAAATGAAAGTGTACATATATACAATCCAGAAAACGGCTGGCTGCAAAACTGCAACTCCACACCGTTTACGGTGGCAGGAAAATTCAGCCCAAATAAAAAAGATTATGCCGCCTATTTAGCGCCCGACGGAGAAAATTTCAGGGGCATCAATGCGGTGCGGGTGTTAGACAGGGAAAAAAAATACACGATCGATAAAGTTATCGCTGCAGGTTATGATACTTACCTGGCCGCGTTTGAAAAATTAATACCCGCCCTCGTTAAAGTATATGATCAAAACCGTTTCCCCGATGACCCAAATTATAACCAGTTAAAAGAAGCAGTCAACATTTTAAAAAACTGGGACCTCGGCTGCGGTGAAAATTCCGTTGCCACAACTTTAGCTGTGCTTTGGGGTGAAAAAATAGCGCCTTCCATCAACAAAATAATTTTACCGGATGCAGATAACGATATTGTAAATAAAACCAACCATTTTGCAGCAACAGCAACTACCAATGATTTATTAAACCCGTTGTATGAGGTGATCAATAAACTGCAAAAAGATTTTGGCAAATGGCAGGTACCCTGGGGAGAGATCAACCGTTTTCAGCGCATCAGTAATGATATCGATAACCAGTTTGATGAGAACCAACCGAGCATTCCTGTTGCCTTTGTTTCGTCGGCCTGGGGCATGTTACCTTCGTATTCGAGCAGAACATTCCCTGGAACTAAAAAAAGATATGGCGTACATGGCAATAGCTTAATTGCTGCTGTTGAGTTTGGAAAAAAAGTAAAGGCAAAATCATTACTTGCCGGTGGCGAAAGCGGCGATGTTAACTCTCTTCACTTTTTTGACCAGGGATTAATGTACAGCAAAGGAAAATTTAAAGAGGTTTTGTTCTATAAAGAAGATGTGATGAAGCATGTGGAAAGGAAGTATCATCCCGGAGAAAAATAAATTAAACCGCGGAGGCGCAAAGACGCGGAGAAATAAAGTTAGGTCAACCTCCAACTTCGCGTGTTTGCGGCCTCGCGGTTAAAAATTATTGCTTCGGCACCTCCTGTATATGATACTCCTGTATCGTTGCCGGGTTCTCCGGCGACAACGTAAAATATACTTCCATATTTATTTTTTCGCCCTCGATAATAAAAGTTCCTCTAAGTTGGTTCTCAGGTTTCAACGCTTTTATGGCAATAATTTTCCCGGCTTTGGCATACAAATCTTTTGCCTCCTTCTTTAAAGAATCGATGGGGTAATCCGGGAAAAAGTTCTCAGCAAAAATGCCGCTCTGTTCAGCCTTATTCCAATCGGGTAAAATTTTCAACAATTCGTTTTTGCGCTGTTCTAAAATCTTTGACGGTTGAATTTCCCTGGGTTGCAGACCTGCTAATTTAATTAACGTATCCAGCACCCTTATATTTACTGTAGTAAAAGGAGAATAGGTTCGGTTAGCAAACGCAACCACACCAATTCCATATTCCGGCATAAAACGCCACTGACTTCCAAAACCGGGCAATCCGCCGCTGTGCGAGATATAAGTTTTACCGTCGCAGTCTTTCATCCAGCCCAGGCCATAACAATAAGCTGTTGTGATTGCACAGGTTCGTCCATCAGGAAAAATAAAATTCGCATCAAAAGCATTCATCCGCCAGGGATGATGCATTTCTCTTACGGAACTTCTTTTTATTGGCCCATCATCTTTTGCATTGTTTGGCGGCCACGCACTCATATGAAAAGCCATATAACCGGCAAACTCATCAATGGAGCTGATCATGCTACCCATGGCGCCCCAGCTGCCATCTTTTGTATCGTGCAACAATACTTCCTCATTCCACTTTTCATTCAGCCAGCGGTAACCATGTGCTAATTTATCAGGTGCCACATCACTGTACTCATAGGTGGTTGTTTTCATGCCCAGTGGTTCCAGAATATTTTTTTTGATATAGTCCTGGTAGCGCATACCCGAAACTTTTGTAATAATTTTTCCCTGCAGCGCAAAACCCAGGTTACTGTATTCAAAGGCAATGCCCGGGGGATTCGAAAAGGATATCTGCTTTCCAATGAATGCCATCAGGTCCTTATCCGTATCGGCAAGCTGCCTGTCGCCCCAGGGATTGTCTTCCGGAAATCCGGCACCATGTGTCATTAAATGCCGGATGGTAATTACCGGCGCATCGGCTGTTGGGTATTTCAGATTTCTTAATTCAGGAATGTACAGGTAAGCAGGATCATCCAAACTTAGTTTTCCCTCATCACGCAATTTTAAAATAGCCATGGTTGTAAAACTTTTACTCATGGAGGCAATGCGAAATAACGAAGACGCGGTTGCCGGTATTTTCTTTTCAACATCGGTATAACCATAACTGTTTTTATACAGCAGTTGACCATCTACCACAACACCAAATGATATGGCCGGAAAATGGTTGTCAGTGGCATATTTTTTATACAGGCTGTCTATTACCGCAAATGCTGCTTTAATTTTTTCAATTCGGTTGGGATCTTCAAAAAAGGCCGGCACATAAGCGGAATCGTACAACACCCTTGATGCAGTTGTTTTATCTGCTGATTGCTTGCAGGAAATTAAAACGTTGATGACCGCAATAAATAAAAGATATTTTTTCATACTGGTTATTTCTAACTGTTAACCGTTTTATTCTGCTTTGGATTCTGCAACAAAATCTGCAACAGATTTTTTCGCTTCCATACATTCCATATGGGCCAGTTCCATCATTTCAATATCTTCCGGTAAGGTGAGTCCGGCTTTTGTAAATTCTGTTTTTACTTCGGCGAACCAATCGTCAAATGAAGTTTCAGCAAACATGTGTGTTTTTTTTATAGTTTAAAAAATAGACTGTGCGTTTTTGAGATTACCATAATCCCCCTGTTACCAGCCACCACCGCCACCGCCACCGCCACCACCACCGCTGCTTCCCCCACCAAATGAAGAGCCTCCATCCGATGAGCTGGAAGGTGGCGTACTGGCCGATGAAATGGCGCCGCTGAAAGATGACGTAAAGGAAGAACTGAAGTTGTCACTATCCCGGGAAAAGCTTTGCGAAAAGGAAGAACCGGTTACTGCTCCGCTGATGATGGCAGTGTTAATGATGTCTTCAAATTTTTTACCCCATGCATTTTCACTATCTAATGCAATGGCAAAGGGCAAATATTTTTCATACAGCGCCAATGATTTTTCGGGCGGACTCATCATATCAAACCTTTTTTCATCGGCGGTTGATAAAAACATTTTAAAGCCTTCTATTTTATCTGCCAACAGTCTGCCTTCGGGACTGTAGGCCGTTAACAGGTTACCAAATATCCGCAACACCAGCACACAGAGAAAAAATCCGGCAATAAAATAACCTATTTGCCAATAGTTGGCTGCTATAAAAGCCCTCACTACGCCCCCGAAAAAACCCCACCCCGCTGCCGCTATGCAAACCAAAATAGGCAATGTTGTATACTTATTATTTAAAGCAAAAAATCCGGTGTAATTTTTTTTAATTGATCCGTCTTTATTTTTGTAAGCTGATTCACAATAGGATTTTACTTTAGTATTCAGGCTTCCCAACGAGCTGTTATATTGTCCTTTTTCAATTGTGGTACCTATAAGACTTTCTACATCGCTTCCAAAATCTGCGTATTGGCTTTCCGGCTGTATTACTGGTGATTTGCTTTTGTTGATATGGTATTCATTGTGCTTAAAAAGCAAACCTTCTCTTTTTACATCAATCTTGATTTTATTTCGAACAGCTGCATCAACAATGGTTGCAACTACCAGTTTTTGATCAAACCGCTGTTTCAAGATATACCCCAAAGCAGCAGGAGAAAATCCAGGTGGCGGGCTAAACTGCGGATAAATAACACCTTTTTTTGGATCACGGCCGTATTTCAACCAAAAGAAAAAACAAAAGATGGCAGATAATAAGGCAGCGAGTGGTAAAAGAAAACAGCCTTATTATCCCAGATGCTCATTTTCATTTTTGCCAGGCAGATGGGCCACTCACAATTCCTTTTTGCCAGGACGTAGCAACAGTAAAACCAGAATAAGGCAGCTGCGCCCTGGTAGTTTTAAAAACGATCACCGCACTATCACCCACCATGCTACTGCTTATGTTGCAGTCTTCGCCAGCCTCGCCCTGAAAACCCGTGTAGCATTTGCTTGACAATATATTGGCTCCTTCAGGAAGTATCACTGTACAGGTAGCCGAATCGATCCGGAACGACCAGCCATTGCCGGTAACATTCCAATACAGTTCATCAAAATCCTTCAGCATTTTTAGCTGACGATCGGTTTCATATACGATCCTGTATTGGTAAACACCGTTATCTAAAAAAACATTTTCGCTGCCGAGGTAAAGTACTATTCCGTTTTGTTCATACTCCGTGTGGTAGTTCTCCGTTTTCCCATCACGCCAAACTTCTTTTAAACTGAATGTGGTGTTTTGAAACAATTTATTTGCATTCACGTAGTAAAGCGGAAAGGTTCTTACAATACCTCTTTTAAGTTCGTTATTAACATCAGCGTCATTGGTTATAGCATCATCATTTGCGTATAGTGGATTCAGTTGCCCGTTACCATTATATACGGTTATTTCTTCCTGCACCAACAGTTTACCATCTGTGCCTACTCTCACGGTACTGTTGAAAGCAGTAATTTTATCGCTGCTGCCAAAGGATAAATACTTAGACAGGATAAAGTCTGACGAAAAACTCACCCGTACCTGTTTGTTAAATGCTGCCAGGTATACATTTTTGATCTCCTCAAATGCCAAAGGTTCTTTTTTTAATTTTGCATTTTTCTTTTGGGTGTATTCAATGTTATTAAATGCCTGTACAATCTTTTGTTCACTTTTTAACCGCAACATGGCCTTAACCGCAGGATAGTGTTTTTCAAACAACCCCTCCGGTACCTGGTTTTCGGTAAAGAGCATTTTACAGTTGGTATAGTACAATGAATCTATTTCAGCATCGGTAAAATACTTTTCACTGTTTTGTGTAAAAAAATAAGCAGGAGGCCTGGTATCTTGTGCGTGAACAAAAAATACTGATAAAAGCAACAGCCATGTGATGAATCCTTTTTGCATACAGGGTTGAGCATTAAAATAAAAACAGGAGTGCGTTGAACCGTTATTGAAAATTCACTTTAGGTACAACTTTTGCCCCTTCCTCTTCGGCAAAGAAAACGGCTGGTTTAAAACCAAAGCTGCCACCAACAATATTTTTGGGGAACACGGCCAGGCTTTGATTGTATTCCCGTACCGTGCCATTATAGTAGCGGCGGGCATCATTTATTTTTTCTTCCAGGCGGCCCAACTCTGCCATGAGTTGCTGAAATTGTGTATCAGCTTTTAATTCCGGATAATTTTCGGTTAAGGAAAGTAAATTGATAAGCGCCTGTTTTAATCCGCCCGAAGCTGCGTTCTGTTCTTCTACTGTAGAAGCGCCTGCACTCTGGTTGCGCCATTTGATCACTTCAACCAGGGTTTTGTTTTCGTGGCCGGCATAGCCCTTTACGGTTTCCACCAGGTTAGGTATCAGGTCATTTCTTTGCTGCAGACAGGTACCTACACCACTGGCACCTTCCCTGGGTAAGGATTCGTTGCTTAGCCAGCTGGTTGTATATATTAATGATCGCAAAAATGAGCAGGATAACAAGAATACCTATGACAATAAGTGTAATGGAGGAAGTTGACATGGTTTGTTTTTTGAATTAACTAAAAAGGTTTGATATGTGAATATATATTTTCTTTATTCAAATTGCAAGTTCAAAAGTAAACTCCGGCGCAATACAAGAAAAATACAGATCAATATTCAAGAAGCCTGTTGACATATTTATCCAACCTGGAGTACGCCATAAAATTTTTCTCCAGTTCTAAATTGAAAGGAATTGGCGTGTCGAGGCTAGCACAACGCAGCACGGGCGCATCCAGTGCATCAAAACAGTTTTCACCGATCCAGGCCGCAATTTCACCGCCGATGCCGCCAATTAATGTGTCTTCGTGCAATAACAAAACTTTTCCCGTTTCGGTAACAGCCTCTTTTATAGCCGTATAATCCAAAGGCTGCAATGTTCTTAAATCTAAAATATGAATGGATATCTCCGGATGATTTTTTGCATAGTCCATGGCCCAATGTACACCGGCACCGTATGTGATGATGCTGATATCATCGCCGCTTTGCACAAGCCTTGCTTTACCGATCTCCACTTCGTAATATGCCGAAGGTACGTGACCACTCACAGAACGGTACAGCGCTTTATGTTCAAAATACATCACCGGGTTAGGATCATTGATGGCAGCGATCAATAAACCTTTGGCATCGGCTGCTGTACTTGGGTATACCACTTTTAATCCGGGCGTATGAGCAAACCAGGCTTCGTTGCTCTGGCTGTGAAACGGCCCTGCACCCACACCGCCGCCTGTTGGCATACGGATCACCACATCGGCATTTTGTCCCCAGCGGTAATGAATTTTAGCCAGGTTGTTTATTATCTGGTTAAAGCCCACGGTTGCAAAATCGGCGAACTGCATTTCCATGATGGCTTTGTATCCTTCTAAACTTAAACCCAATGCTGCGCCTACAACAGCACTTTCGCAAATGGGTGTGTTGCGGATCCTTTCTTTACCAAACTCTTCCACAAAACCTTCCGTAATTTTAAATGCACCGCCATACTCCGCAATATCCTGTCCCATGATGATGAGATTGGGATGTTTTTGCATGCTTTGATGGAGTGCTTCTTTGATGCCGTCGATGTAGCGTTTGTCAGCCCCCTCTGGAACTTCGTTCGTTCCCTTTTCAGGGAACCCCGAAGGGGGAGGAAACGTAGAAGACCGAAGCGAATCTGTTTTAAACATCATTCTTTTTAAATCCTCCGAATAAATCAGGGTCTTGGTTAAATCCCCCCTTCGGGGGGTGGGGGGGCTATACACATCTCTAATCTCTTCCGCCGTATCTACTACAATCGGTTTTGCCTGCGATCCGATCTTTAATTCCGTTTCGATGTAAGATTTGGTTTCGACCTTTATATCTTCAACCTGGGCAACAGTCAATACATGCTCAGCAATAAGATACTGTTCATAATTTTTTACCGGATCTTTTTGGCCCCATTGCTCAAACAGTTCGGGCGGCACATATTTTACGCCGCTGGCTTCTTCGTGTCCGCGCATCCGAAAGGTCATGCACTCAATCAAATACGGTTTTGATTTTTAATGCAGTACTCCCGTACGCCTTTGATGGTATCGTACACCGATAAAATATTATTGCCGTCTATCTGAATACCTTCAATGCCATATCCGATCGCTTTATCCACTAAATTTTTACAGCGATACTGTTCATGTACCGGGGTACTTAAGCCGTAACCATTATTTTCTATGATAAAGATAACGGGCAGGTCCCAAACCGCAGCGATATTCAATGCTTCGTGAAAATCACCTTCGCTGGTGCCGCCATCACCGGTAAAGGCAAGTGAGATCTTTTCTTCCTTCTTTAATTTATACGCCAGGCCACACCATCAGCAATGGCCATCTGGGGACCCAAATGCGATATCATGCCACAGATATGATGTTCCTTTGTACCAAAATGAAAACTTCTTTCCCGCCCTTTACTATACCCTTCCTTGTTTCCCTGCCACTGCACAAATAATTTACTCAATGGCATTTTACGTGAAGTGAAAACACCGAGGTTACGATGCAGGGGCATGATCCATTCATCGGGCTGCAGGGCCAGTGTGGCACCAACCGAAATGGCTTCCTGCCCGATCCCGCTGAACCATTTGCTGATCTTTCCCTGCCGCAGCAAAACCAGCATCTTTTCTTCGATCATGCGTGGCAGCAACAGCTTTTTATATAGCTCGGTTAAGGCCTCGTTGGTTAATTCTTTCCTGTAGAATTGCATAGTATAAATCTGATAAATATGGTCTGCCCGGATGAATTCCGTTCAGACGGGTCAAAGTTAGCCCTTGTTGCGCGAGCTAACCAAATTGGTTTGTAATTTAACCCCCAACCATTAAATGTTAAAACAATTGTAAAGGAAACCAATTTTTAAATCAATCTTGTGCAAATGGTATCTTTCGGGCATCTTCCTAAAAACTACCATGTATGACTCAACTACTCAAACCCGCCGCAGCAACACTTTTTATCTTATCAGCCAGTATACTTTCATCCTTTACCAACCAGGTGCGGCCATCAACCGCCTCTACTGCCAGGCCGGCATTTGCACCAAAAATACAAGCGGCTATCCTGCTGGATGTGAGCGGCAGTATGGATGGTTTAATTGAACAGGCCAAGGCCCAGCTATGGAATATGGTAAGCACGATGGGCAGGGCCAAATGCGATAATGAGGTGAGCCCGCAAATAGAAATTGCACTTTACGAATACGGCAGAACAACCAACGATGTTAAAGCCGGCTATGTAAAAAGATAAATGGTTTTATCAACGACCTCGATTCGCTCTCGCAGAACCTGTTCAGCTTAAAAACAAATGGTGGCGACGAATATTGCGGACAGGTAATTTACAGTTCATTACAGGAGCTGCAATGGGATGCCTCTCCACAAAGCTATAAAGTGATATTTATTGCCGGCAATGAGGATTTTTTACAGGGTACCCTGCATTATACCAAGGCCTGCACCGAAGCAAAGAACAAAGGCGTTATTGTAAATACCATTTATTGCGGCGATAAAATGCAGGGCATCAGGGAACACTGGAACCTGGCAGGCGAATGCGGTAATGGCAGCTTTACCAATATAAACCAGGACGCCAGGAAGAAGAAATTCCAACACCCTACGACAGCCTGATCTATTCTATGAATGATAAATTAAACAACACGTATATCGCTTACGGTAATGGCGGAAGAAATTATAAAGCCAAGCAGGCGCAAATGGATGCAGCCAATGCGAATATGAGCAAAACAACCGGAATAAAAAAGAATCAGTGCAAAAGGCAATTCGGCCGTATATAACAATGCGCAATGGGACCTGGTGGATGCAAAAGATAAAGAGGGAGAAGCCATATTGGAAAAAATTGATAAAAAAGAATTACCCGACAGCCTGAAAAATAAAACCACCGCAGAACTAAAAAAGATCGTGGAGATTAAAAGTAAGGAACGCAGCGCCGTTCAAAAACAAATAGCTGCATTGAATACACAGCGGGATGCATACCTGGCTTCGGAAAAAAGCAAAAAATGCAACTAAAAACAATGCAGCTACTTTGGAAACCGAGGTTGAAAAGATCATCAAACTGCAGGCGAAGCGGTATAATATGGTTATAGGGAACTAAGGGTATTTTTAGGTTTCCACATTTTTTCTATCATCGGGAAAAGCTTTTTTATGTACGATGGAATTGAAAAATGACAGCAAAGCGCCAAACATTAATGCATGCCAGAAACTTTCCACCTTAAAACCATGCACAAAATAAGCATCGATCAAAATGATACTGGCATTGATCACAAACAGGAAAAGCCCCAGCGTTAATATGGTTGCAGGTAAAGTAAGTAAGATCAATAATGGTTTTACGATAGCATCCAGCAGGGATAATACCACGGCCACCACAATGGCCGTAAAAAAATCAACGATGGTAATACCGGGTAAAATATACGCCAGGATAAAAACATTTACTGAACAAACAAGTACTTTAAAAAACCATTTTTGCATAGGATCAAATTACAACTAATTCGTAAAAATCTTCCGGATTTAAGTATTTTTTTGCCAATTCCCGAAGTTCTTCCGCCGAAATGGTTTTGATCGTTTCAACAGACCGGTAAAAAAATCATCGGTAAGATTATTCAGTACCAGTTTTTCCATCGGCCCATAATCTGGAAGGGGCCATCGAGGTCGCCCAGTATGGTACCGATCAAAAAATTACGAACCAACAACAGTTCATCGGCATCAATCAGATCTTCTCTCAGGATCTTCATTTCCTTGTATACCTCGGCAATGGTGGCTTCGCAAACATCTTTGCCGGCATCGGTACTGATCATCCAGGCCGAATCGTGGAGGTGATTTTGTACAAAACTGTGTATACCATACGTGTACCCTTTATCTTCCCGGATATTACTCATGAGCCGGCTGCCAAAAAATCCGCCAAAAACGGTATTGAGCACCATTACTTTCATAAAATCGGGATGGTGCCGGTTATGGAATGGCCTTGCCATACGTATGGCGCCTTGTACCCCGTTTACATCATTTTGAATACGGTATTTTTTTTCTGTGGCCGGCATTTGTTCAATGGCAGGCAATTGGTTATTGAATGGCCTCAGCGCCAAATCACCAAATGTTTTGTTTAATTGTATGTCAATATTATCAGGCAGCTTTCCGCTTACAAAGATCACACACTGACCGTTTACATAATATTGTTTAAAAAATTCTTTGAGCAGGCTGCTGTTCAAGGCGTCCAGGTCTTCGGCATTGGTATATTTGCCATAAGGGTGCGTTTCACCAAACAAATAGGCATCTATCAGCCGGCTGGCTACAAAATCGCTTTTTGCAGACTAACCTGCAGCCGCTGTTTGCTGTTTTGTTTGTAAATATCCAACTCAGTATCACTAAAAACCGAATCGGTGATCATCTCCCTGACTACAGGTAATAAAGCAGGCAATTGTTTACTTAACGTGGAGAGTGATACCACCGCTGTTTCGTTATGGCAGGCCCGGTTGCAATAGGCGCCGTAATATTCAAATTCCTCACTGAGCTGAAAAGCAGATCTTGTTGACGTACCGTTCTTTAACAGGTGATTGACAGTCGACGCAACATTTTTCTGCTGTTCGAACCAATTACCGGCATAAAACACCAGTTCCACCTGTATCACATCCTGTGCGCCGGCATCAACGCAGTAAACAGGCACGCCGTTATCTAAAGTAAAATGCCGGTATGGCTTTAGTTGTAAATTGAATTCAATGGCGTCTTTAATATTCGGTGCCGTTTTTCGGTTCATGTATTGGTCAGTTATTGGAATAGTAATACAGGGTATTAGAATTCTTTTCTTCAAAAATAATGTTGCTTTCTTTTTTTATCTCTTCTGCAGTAACGGCCTGGTACCGGTCGAGTTCTTTGTTGATCAGGTCTGCATCTCCCAATAACTCATATATGGCCAAACTGGCGGCCCGGTTGGTAATATGCATATCTTCAAAAGCGATCATGCTTTCGGTTTTGTTTTTAACTTTATCGAGTTCCCGCTGACTGATGCCTTCCTGCTGCAGTTTCACCAGCTCTTCGGTAATGGCAGCATCAGCGTCTTCCATTTCACACCCTTGATCAGTTTGCCTTCAATGGTAAGTAAACCGGCATCGGTACTGCCCAGGTGATAACATTCGATATTGCTGAACAACTGCTTTTCTTTTACCAGCGCCTGGAACAAACGTGACGAACCGCCACCACTCAATATCTCCGTGATCAAATCGGCCGTATAATACCTCAAATCGGTGCGGGGATAAATAGGCCAGCATTTATACAAGGCATCTAAGGGCACATTCGCTTTTACGGTGCTCAATCTGGCCGCTGTTTGTTTTGGTTCAACAGGCAGGTTACGAATATATTTTTCCCCGGCGGGTATCGGTGCAAACCATTTATCCGTTAGTCTGCGCACTTCCTCAACCGTTACATTGCCTGCTACTACCAGGATGGCATTGGATGGATTATAATGTTTTTTGAAAAAAGCCTTCACATCATCCAGCGTCGCTTTTTCGATATGGCTCAGTTCGGCACCAATGGTCATCCATTTATAAGGGTGCACCGTATAGGTTAAAGCCCTCAACTTATGCCACACATCGCCGTATGGTTTGTTGATATAGTGTTCTTTAAATTCTTCGCAAACTACTTTGCGTTGTACTTGCAGGCTTTTTTTGCTGAACGCCAGGGATAACATGCGGTCACTCTCCAGCCAAAAAGCAGTCTCCAGGTTTTCGGCCGGTAATTGACAGTAATAATTGGTAAGGTCGTTGGTGGTAAACGCGTTGTTTTCGCCCCCGGCTACCTGCAATGGTTCATCATATACCGGAATATGTACGCTGCCGCCAAACATCAGGTGTTCAAACAAATGGGCAAAACCGGTTTTGGCAGGATCTTCGTCGCGGGCTCCCACGTCGTACAACACATTAACAACTGCCATGGGCGTACTTTTATCTTCGTGTACCAGTACTTTTAATCCATTGGCAATTTCAAATTTCTCAAACTTAATCATGTGCAAATGTACGGAGGAGAATAAGTGCGGACAAAATTTAACGGATTCCTGCGGTAGTGAGCGTGAGCTCTTTTAATGTATTTCCCCGTTTTACAAGCACTTTTAATGTTTCGTAGGGCTTTTGCAGTATATACTTATAGGCTTGCAGGTTCGATGAAAAATTTTTATCTACCGCTATTATTTCATCATTGATCATAAAATGGGCTTTATCGGCGGGTGAACCTTCTATTACATCTTCCACCACAATTTTTCCTTTAACATAATAGATTCCCAACCCGGTATATGCATAGTCAAAATCCTCTCTGTAATGGCTATTGGGCAATAAGTGAATTTGGCGGTTTGGATAATTGATGATCATATTAAACCTGCGCAACAGGTCGTTTCCGAGCAGTCCGCCGGTAAATGGATAAGAAGTGACATTATAATCATCTTTATATAAGTAGGTAGGCACCGACCGGAACTTATAGGGGCCAATTCTCACTTCTTTAATGACGGTTAGCCGCATTTGCAGTTTACCACCCATACCCTCAGCCTGGGTTACTACCGGTTTTCTTCTCGAAAGCAGGATACTGCTGTCTTTGGCAAATTTTTCGCTCAGTAATAAACACAACCCCGCACCGGTGTCAAAATAAAAATTAAAGCTCATTCTTTTCTGTCCTTAAAATCGACCCACTGAATGGGTAAATTGGTAAATGCGGGATGAAGTATATGCCCGTTCTTAGGATATTCTATTTTACCGGGGCTGTAAACCTCCATATAACTGCTGTCGAAATTGATCTTTAAGATATACCGGCTTAAAAAGCTATACCCGATGATGCCGTCTACTTTTTCGCCATACACGCTGGTGAGTACACTGTAATCGTTTACATGAAAATTCAGGTGTTTAATGGTAAGCCCGGGCAAAGTAAGGCTTTGATCAAAGGCAAAGGAAACTTTTCGGATACCGCCGATACCGGTAATGGTTGTATCGCTGGGCTTCAATGGAATATCATAATACGCGCAGGTAGTAGAATCAAGTGAAATGCCACCACTCCCCGTATCCAAAATAAAGTTCAGGGTATCGGGTAAATCCCCAAACCGCGCCTGTAACACCATCACACCGCCGCTAAATTGCTTAAATGGAAATCTGGTTATAAAATGCGCCTCTTTTTCGGGCAATAATTCCTGTGCACGCAATTGCCCCAGTGAAAATAAAAGTAATATGATGAAATAAATCCTGCTCATACCATGTTGATTCCAATTTACAACCTATACGAATTGATGCCCTTTTCCCACATTTTGCATAAATAGGTTAGTTGGGGTGGGCATATAGGCTAAAGCTACCGTAATATCTTGTTTTCCAATGGTAATCTTCTCAGTTATTGTCTCAATAACTGATCTCTTATCATCAAATTCAAGGTTGTTCCAACCATTGTACAAGTCTTTAGCTTCTTCAAGGATTGTATCAGAAGAAAGGGCTTGTATCTTCAAGAAATCAACTTCGGCCTCCAATTCCGGTAATTGAGCGTCTAATTGATGATATTGCTGCTCCAAGGGCTTATAATGAGACGGAAATATCTCTTTGGATAGTTCCCCTGAAAGCCTCATGGAAAGCAATTCGTCCATCTCTTTCTTAATTCTAATATGTTCGTTTCTGGTTGAATTAAGCAGCGATTCTTTTTCTTGCAGAATTGAATTTGATTGTTTGATAAAATCATTCGAATTTGAATCAGTTAACAAAAATGATTTGAGTTGAGCATGATAAATTTCGTCAATATCCGCTGTCGCAATTTTTGTTTTACAGGTTTTACAGACAAAAACCGGTGCTGTATGATACACATACATTTTCCTGCCGCATTCGCAATGAATATATCCTGATAGTAAATGATTGACCCTTGGGCCTGGTTTAACAATTTTGCGTTCCTGTTGATCTAAAATCTGGTTGCATTCATTCCAAACATCTTCGGAAACTATCGCCGGACAAGGAAGCATAACCCAATCTTCCGTTGGCTTTTTAACCCAACGTTTATTCTCCCCCAGGCTCTTTGTATAATTAGCTCTACGCAACCCCTTCGCAGAAGTATCACGTAACAGTCTTGTGACCGTTGAATCGGTAAATTGTGATCCATTTCTTGTTCGGTATCCTAATTTGTTCAATTCTGCAGCAACAGCTTTACGTCGTTTAATCTTAATAAAGAGTTCATACATTAACTTTCGAATTGGAGCCTCTTTCTCCTCAATCATTAATTCTTTCCCTTCCCATTTAAACCCAAATGAAGCTGCACCGCCTAATGGCTTACCCATTTTTGCCCGGATTGGCACGGAAGCTGCTACCCGGTCAGCTATTTCTTCCCTTTCCCATTGAGCCATTGCAGCAATCATAGTATAAAACAATCGGCCAGCTGGTGTTGAGGTGTCAATTGATTCTGCAAGAGAAATAAGGTCGGCATTACTATTCCTGAACAACTCAGAGATTTCAAGTAACTCCTTTGTATTACGTGCAAGACGGGCTAATTTGGAAAAAATGATGCCTGAAATAACTCCACTCTTAATGTCTTTGAGCATTCGTTTAGTTTCAGGATAATCCATGATTGATTTCCCAGACATTGCATCAAGTCTGTATACAGAAATTACATTCCATCCTTTGGCTTCGGCATAAAGCCTGGCCCGTTTTTCATGATGCTCTGGACTATCCCCCTGTACTTGCAATTCAGTTGAAACCCTTATCCAGAGGCCAATATTTTTTTGTTCGTTCATATAAAAAGCTTTCTTTAAAGTTACAAAAAGAGCCTGTTGTTTACTAATAATTTTAGTGATTGTTGAAAAAATATTATTGTAAATAAGTGCAGTATTTCTGTTCAATCGCTACCACTTAAAAATTATAAACACCAAGCTGCCGCCGTATATACGGCCGCAGCTTTCCAGGCTTTAACAATCAGAACGGTAAATCATCCACTGGTTCAGCTTGTTTGGCTTCTGCTTTCGTAGCATCCGCTTTCATCTGCTGATGTACCTTAATTGAATCTATATGACAGTTGAGTGAGCCTTTAGCCTCTCCTTGCATATCGGTGTAAGCATTTACCGAAAGCCTGCCGGTGATTTCAATAAGGTTGCCTTTTTTAAGTAACACCGCAATTGCTGTACTAATCCAATAAGCACAGCTCACATAGGTAGTAATAGTTACTCCTTAGTCGCTGTTCTTGGGTTTGTAATAGTCATTTACCGCAATTGTGAAATTTACAACTTTGCGTTCATCTTTCAGTTGGGCTACAACTGCATCTTTGGTTAATCTTCCAATGAGTGCCATAACATTTGATTTAAGTGTTTAAAAATGAATTAATACTGACCATTTGGCTCATCGCCGCAATTTGGCCAGCTTAGGCAACCCATTATGGAAGCGTGGTAAGGAAGTCAAGGTTTTTGCCATAAAAAATACTACCGAACCTCACCTTATCTGAGGTGGAGATTTTTTTGGCAAAACCGGAGGCAAGCGAAATGAAAAGAAGCGATGACCTTTACTTGCGAATTGTGGGAAGGACATAGCTTTGCCTTATGCTGGCTGAAAAAGTGTTACATATGGGGCGTTAACTTATTAATTTTTCTTCTTTCTTTTGCGAAAAAATTTTTTCTTCAATTTCTTATCCTCTTTTCTACTAAACTCAATTTCTTCTCGGTTCCATTGCCTAGCAGGTTTTATTAAATTGTTAATAATCCAATAATGTGACCGGCATTCAAAACTCCAATTCCCTATAGATGGTGACAACGAAATTGTTTTTCCATCAAATGTTAACCGCCAATCAGTAGGCGAAATCGGAGTAACTACTTTATTACCACATCCACACACACAATTATGAACCGCCGTCCTGTATTCGACGGAAACATAAAGAATACCTTCCTCAATTTTTTCCGGAATAAACTCGACAAATTTATGTACCAAGGTCTTCATTCAGTAGTTTATTTGTATTTATAAAAAATAAGCTGTTGTGCTCTTCCTTCAAATCCTGATAAAACCCACACATTTTTTTCCATTTAATAACCGCAAGAGTAGCATTAAGGCAATTTAAATCTGCAATTTGGATATTTGTAGAATACTCGTTCTCATCAAACTCCTCTGACCCAATCCTATAATCAAGATGTTTATTAACTTTTGGAGTTCCTGCAGTTACCCTAATGGTTCCAATTAGTGAATCTTCTAGCATATTAACACCTATGCCAACATCTATGAAGGTTTGATCGAGTATTAACAGTTCCTGGATAAGCATGCTTCTTACCTTATTTCTATCAACACTTATAAATGTATAATCTATTTTTTTGAGTTCACTTACATTTTCTTCAGTCACGTATTTGGCATGTGGTATTATTCCATTATGCATTCTTGAATAAATTTCGTAGTAATAATCAACTTTTGATAAATCTGCATCGACTCCGAATTTTTCTCCTGGAATAGCACCAGGTGCTCTAAATGCATTATGAAGTTGAAATATATCACCATCATAAATATGGATTTCTTTAACTGGAGTCTTAGATACCAAATCCAGAATATAAGCCCCAGTTCCCCCCATGCCAATAATAGCAATTTTTTGTCCCTTAAATTTTCTGTTTAAGAAATCGATCTTTGCTCTTGACGAATTGGTATCAGGGTATTTAAATATTTCGTCGTTCATTTTCATGCTGCCTTTTTTGCTTTAGGTTTTGACGTTACGGTACAATTAATACTTCTCGCTTGAGCACTTAATATTTCAGAGTATGTCCTAATTTTCTCGTAGTAGTCCACATATTGCCCGGAAGTAGGCTTACTAGAAAAATAATGGTTTACCACAAGTCCTTCCGCTAATTGCTGCTGGTTACTATTGTTTATTATGGCTATTAGTGCTGCCCCATCTGCATTACATGGAGTTTCTCCAGAAAAATAAATCGTGTGATCAGGTGGCCTTCCCGTTCTATTGGGCGCTACCAGGGTAAGAGCACATACAAGTTTTCCATATTTAATCTCCTTAGCAGGCGTTACATAGGGTATGTGGTGGACAACAATAAGTCCACCATTGATTTCAAATTCATATCCTTCATCTTCCAACCTTTTTAAGTCTGGGCTATGACTTATCAGTTGCTGTTGCATGAAATATCATTTTATTTTTTACAAAAACGCTTGATCCTTTTACCATGCTGCCTTCAGGATTTTGTTTAGGCCCATCTTCATAAGCCACTGTATAAACCATTGTCGGTTTATCGATGTATTTCCCAAAGGCTTCAATAATTACTTCTACAAAAGTTATTTTTTTCTTTCTCCATTTCTTCGGAGTACCATTTACAATGATCGTAATTTCGACAATTATCTCCTTGGAAATAAAATGTTCGATCCCCGGCCTTGCTAAGTCAATCTTAGTATCGTCGTCTATTGTTTCGTATTCATCCGAAGAATCTCCTTCAAGAAAGATATCCTCTTCTGGTTTGACTTCACCTAACTCCCTAAGCTGCCTCCCAGTACCAAATTGGTCGTCCCAATCATACTCTTTTTTATTAATCGTAAAATGTCATTTCTTTTTAATGACAAATTGCTCAATTTCAGGCCTTGCAAGGTTTACCTGAGTTCCATCGTTAATCAATTCGTCATCCCACGGATCAACAACTACCAAATAGAGCTTAGCCTCTTTGTGCAATTTGGCAATTTTTTTAATTTCTGCACCAGTAATAAACTGATTGGACCATTCAAACTCTTTACCTTCAACCATGAAAGTATGAGCGTGTTTTAAATCTTTAGTTTCTTCTTTTTTTTCGGGTTTCATTGTTATACTTTTTAAAGTGAATTAATCGATTCCAATACAAACATAAGAACAAATTCTAAATCTACCAAGCAAATCTAAATAAAATTATCTTATATTTAGCAAGATTTGGTATACTCAGCTTAAAATCATATCTTTGTCTCCTAATTATTTTTATGAAATCACTAGGTAAAACATTAAAGGATTCCCGGGAATTGATGTCACTAACATTGCGGCAAGTGGAGGAAGCTATTGAAATATCTAATGCTTATTTAAGTCAATTGGAGAATGACAAAATCAAGAAACCTTCGGCAAATGTGTTATATAAACTTGCCAGTTTGTATAACATAGAACTTGACACTCTACTTTATGCAGCTGGAATTATTCAAAAAGAGCCCGGAAAGAAAAGCAAACTACTTAATACAATTGCCTTATCCTCAGAAAAATTGAGTAGCGACGAAGAGCAGGCATTATTAGATTATTTAAAATACTTGCGCTTTAATAACAGACCCTAATTCAATGGATATACTTGCCTCAAAAGATATTGATAAGCTTTCCTTTGATATTTTGAGGGCAAGTAAATCGTTTGATATTTACCCAACTCCAGTAGATCAAATTCTCAATTATAGTGAGCTCATAATAAGCAATCAAATTTCCTTGAAAGAAATACATCAAGGTTATTTTGAAAAAGCAACAGATGCTTTATTTAAAGCTGTGGCCAAACTTAGAGGTGTTTTTGATCGGTCGACCAAAACAATTTATATAGATCAAGAGCTTCCCCATTCCAAAAAGAACTTTGTAAAACTTCATGAGGTAGGCCATGGTGTCATCCCATGGCAAATGAAATCATATGAAGTAATTGAAGATGATGATGACTCTATTAGCCACCACACAATCGAAGAGTTCGAAAAAGAAGCAAATTATTTTGCATCCATTACGTTATTTCAACACGATAGATTCAACGACCAATTAGCTAAACTCAACTTAGGGATTGATTCTGCAATGTATCTTTCAAAACTATATGGTGCATCTATTCATGCAACGCTAAGAAGATATGTTGAGTGTTCGACAAAAAGATGTGCTTTAATTGTACTCTCCGGAAAAACATCGGAAGGATTTGGCCCCGAATGTCTAAAACGCGACTTATTTTTTTCGGAAAAATTCGCAAAAACTTTTGGTTCGCTTGAGTTGCCGAATGAATTCTGTCTATCATGGAATTTTGTCAAACATCATTTTAGTAAGCGTAGAGGGATAATTGACGGAGAATTAACACTATCAACAAAGAATGGATTTACTGAATTTAAATATCACTTCTTTAACAACACCTATAATTCATTTGTTCTTCTATTTCCAAGTGGAGAAAAGCAAACATCAAGAACTAAAATTATCCTCCAGCAAGCTATCTAGATTTTTATACGTCTGTAAAGTAATTATCACTCAGTAATGTAGTTGTTCTTTTTCCAAATCTCTCGGAGGTACTTAAAATCACCATCGCCAGCTACTGCTGAAATCACTGGTCTCACCTGGCACATATATTTTCTTTTCTTGAAAAAATAATTGGAGTCTTTTGTTAGTGTGAAAAACCTCCCCTGAATCATGGCTGCTCCTACAGTTAAGTTAAGTGGAACTTTATTCATATTAGTTAATTCCATTGATATACAACCACAATATCCTGGCTGAATTATGGCAGAAACCGAAAGCCCCAGTCTTAAATATGAACTACGCATACTAAGCTCGGCATATACATTCTTTGGCAGTTTAATATACTCTAAACTACTTGCAAGTACTGTTTGATTTGGATGAAACAAAAAGGTTTCTCCAAGTTTCCTGCGTGTTTCTTGAAATGAACTTTTAATAGGAAACCTATCGTCGTTATTTAAAGAAGCATCAATGAAAGGATTGCTACTATGAATTGTTACAAGAAAATCCGTACCCAACCTGAAATCTATTGCCATATCACCAATTTGACTTTCTTCAAGTAAGGGGCTGATACAAAGCTCACGAGCCTTAATTCGTTCCAATATTTGATCTTTCGAAAGTGTCATACTTTTTGCGATTTAACTTCATTCCATTCCTTTAATATAATATAATTACCTATTGACTTTTCTATTAAGTTGTTTACTATTCCATACACATTAAAGCTATTCATCTTAAACTCAATTCCAGCCATTTGAGCAAGCGTTTCCCAATTGCCTAACCAAACTTTCCACCCATAAATAAACAAAGAATGAAGTTGCTGTGGATCTGTGACCTCAGCAGGCAAAAGATTCTCAAAATTATTTGAAGTAAAGTCTTTGGCTCTTTTCTCAATGTCCAGTTTTGTAATCCCCTTGATAACTACCTTGTATTTTTTTAATAGATATCCATCTTTCTTTTCCAAATGATCATTTATGAAAATCACCCTATTAACCGTTGAGGGGTGCGTATCTGTAAAAACTCCTTGGTTTTGTGTAATATATTCAAGATAAGAATTTGAACAATCATGAATATACTGAGATGCAAAAAGATCACAAAAGTATTCCGTGATATGCAGTGCGAAAATATTATACGGATCATAATTTTTTTCTAAGTCGTCTATATGTTGGGGAACTGCTAAATATGGAAAATACTTAAAAAGTTCGTTTTTATCCGGATCAGGTAAACCAGCCTTTAATTGATTTATTATTTCTTCGTATACTACTCTAGTAATTGCATGCTTTTTTTTCGACAAAATGCCCAAGTTCATGATATAAAACAACATTTGCCAGATAATCCCTTGATGTGCTCTCGGGTACGTTGATTTGAACAAGTCGGTGCTCGAATTTTACGCTATACAGTAAATCAATAACATTGTAGACGTATTCAAAGAAGGTGATGAAACTGTCAAAGCTAAATCCATTGACTCCATTAATTAGGGCTGTAACAATTATATATTCGTCTTCTGGAGCCCAATCTTTCATAGCTAGTTCCAGTACATACACTAGTTCATATGGAATAGTTGATGTGGTACTGTGATTTAAAAACTCTAAGCTTTTGAAAACAAAAAATATAACCCAAAATCGTTGCTGTATTTGATCATCATCTAATTTCGAAAAATCTTCCTCTTCAAGGCGGCCTATGATAAATTTAAGCTTATCATGGTACTTTTGCTTCCTTACATCTGAATAGCTGTTGTATTTGGAAACACTCCATTCCGACTGCAATTGAGAAAAATGCAATTCAAGTAGTTTTGGCAACATTCTAAAACGCTAATAGTTATATAATAGGGGCGTGCTGTTGTTTGGAAATAATCTCCAGCACCTTTGAATAAGTTTGACTGCCATAGTTCTGAGGATTCTCGACCAAGGCCTCAAAATAACTTTTGTCCAATTCCGACAAAAGAAGGATAATATTGATTGAATCTCTGTTAATATTGTATAGCGTCTTCTGTCCAATCGCAAACTCATGCGTTTCCTGAATGACATTATTAACGACGCTTGCATAATTATTATCACCCTTCGCTGCCTGATTTAAAAAAATCGTAAACAGTTTGAGCTTTTCATTCTCCTGATTGTGGGAGTATAACATAACAATAATTTGAAAGTTTAGAATAGCTTAACGACTCTTAAGTTTTCTTATCGCTTTCGGAATAGTGTTAAAAATAAATTCAATCTCATAAGCATGTTATAGTTTGGTAATTAGAGCTGTTTAAAGATATAATATTTCCGCCAAGTTGCCTATTTGATATAAAGCTAAGTATTTTTTTATACTTTTATAGAAATTTTAATGATTTTTTATACTTTTATAGAAATTTTAATGATTTTTTATACTTTTATAGAAATTTTAATGATTTTTTATTTATGCCTAGGTTTCTTAAACAAATACTAGAAGAGGAAGGCATCAGCCAAGCTCAGTTAAGCAGAGTCAGTAGTGTTAGTACGACTACTATTAATAAGATTTGTACTAAGAATCTAAATGGATCAGATATCTCGCCAACTACAAAAGGAAAATTAACCAAAGCAATTAACAAGCTTGTTGGTAATATGACTTATAAAATCCAAGACATCAAATTTGAATAAATAATTTATTCGTGTTTCCTTTTTGAAAATTTTAATGGCCTATTTCCACTATTTTTTACATTTTCATTGGGTCACAATAGGAAATTAATCCCTACTGCTTCTTTAAAAGAAGCTAAATTATTTAGAAAAGTACTGGATTTTTAATCCCCCTATCACTAATTTCAAGTCAGAAACTTTCAAGCATTTTTTCAAAGACAGTAATATAAACATCAGAGTAACTTTTGACAAAGCCTCGGTAAAGGAGCCCTCAGCCAAAAGAAGCCAAGCCGTGTTGAAAGCTTTCAACACTGTAGCCATGAGCGAGCCAGCAAAGCCACAGGAATGAGGTACGATTGGATGTGGCTGCGAGTGCCACTGGATGGCGTGTTCAGGACAATGATTGAAAGGAATGTGAACACACAGTGCGGGGCTACCGTTATGTATACCGAAGGTATAAGCCAGGGTTTTGTGAAGGCAGCCCCAAACGCAGCCAGTGGCCGCCGGCTCGCAAAATTATTGGAAACGGGTGGATGAAACGAGACTGTACCTACACTGCCATACGAAGCGGGGCATGGTTAAGTGAGTATGCATAGCTTGTATGAATCAAGAGGAATGATGGGAGTGGGATTGTGATATGGAAGTCATTCCCCTGATGAAATACAAAATCCTGGGAGGAGCGTAACCAAGCCAAAGCGAAGTATGGGTAAGAGAGTGTAGGTGCAGTTTCTTTTCAGACACGGGAGTTTCCCGAGCAAAGAAATATGGAGCTACAAAGACTATGACAAACTTGCGAAGCAACCCCAAAGGGCAAAAGAAGTATTGCGATTCCATCAAAGTGAATTACAAAGGAAATCGCAATTGTTCTTTTGGTTTGGCGGATGTCTTTGTCGGAATATTTTTTTGAGAGACCTTTTCTAACCTTACAGTTTCCTCAACTTACCCTTTGTTATCACAAAGAAGTTCGAAACAAAAACAGATACTATATCAAAGTTTTTGAAGCAGTAGCTGTGGCGGCATTGCATGAGCAAGGAAAATAGGTCGAGCAAAACAGGATTATGTCCTGTTTTTGTTTTCCACAGCACTTGCATATTACGCAAATTTTCCTCCCTTCTGCCCATTCCATGATTCCTATACAATGAAAGAAATTAATCTTTCACAATTAAAACTTAGAATTATGGATTCAAACAACACTTCATCCACCAAGCTGGATGTTTACGAAATTGTTACTAACCGCATTATCGATTTATTAGAAGCTGGTACCGTTCCCTGGCAAAAGCCATGGACTGATAGCGGTGTTCCAATGAACCTTATCAGCAAACGGGCATACCGGGGTATCAACCTTTGGTTACTCCTTTCTTTAAACTATGAACGCAATTTGTTCCTGACCTGGGATCAATTAAAAAAGATTGGCGGCTCGGTTAACAAAGATGAGCATGGCCATGTTGTTGTCTTTTGGAAGAATGTAAAGAAGGAATCAGAAGAAGGAGAACAGGAAGGCAAAGCAAAGACTGTTTCAATGCTTCGCTACTACAAAGTATTCAACATTGCTCAGTGTCGGGACATCCCTACTGATTTGATCCCTGAATTATTAAAAGATGAAATCCCACCAATTCATGAATGTGAAACTATCATTCAAACCATGCCTGATTGCCCGATAATTAAACACAAGGAGAATAAAGCCTTCTATCATGTTGTTGAAGATTACATCAATATGCCAAAGAAGAAAAGCTTTAAAACCATAGAAGCCTATTACTCCACCTTTTTCCATGAACTGGTACATAGTACCGGTGCGGAAAAACGTTTGTGTAGAAAGACAATTACTGAAATGGCTGAGTTTGGTTCTGAACCTTACAGCATTGAAGAATTGATTGCTGAAATGGGGGCAGCGTATTTAAATTCCTATACTGGAATTTTAGATAAGGAAATGGGAAATTCTGTTGCGTATATCCAAGGTTGGCTTGAGAAGTTGAAAAATGACAAAAGATTTATCATTTCAGCTTCAGGCCAGGCGCAAAAAGCAGTAGACTTAATACTCGGAAGAAAGGACAATGAAACAAAAGATGAGGTTGATAAATCATCAGAAGAATGAGCGAATTAGTTAGTATTACAAAACCTGGGAAATTTAATATCTCAGGTTTTTTTAACGTCACTAGGAATAAATACGCATTAAATTCAAATCTTATTACTCCTTTTTTGTAGCAACAAAAAACACATAATCAAGCTTTCCACTTTCTAAATACTGAAATGCTCTTAGCCTCTCTTCTCTTTCCTCAAATTCTCGGATTCCCCATTCTTTTATAAGCTTATCGCCATTTGAATTAATATAGAATGGAGATGTTTCAAGATTTGAATTATTTGCCTTTTTATTTGTTTCAACATGTAAAAAAACAAGCTCCTGGCCAATATTTGAAAGCTTGCTACAGATTTTAAACCCAGCTTTCTGTATTAATTTTTTATACCTTTCGAATGTTTCCAATTCCCATAAATTCCATGCGACTTGCTGTCCTTTTTCTTCTTTATTAGAGATTAGTTTGGTTTTAACTAAATCGGTAAAAATAAGTAACCCGTCAGTATTCAGTAGATTAAAACATATCTTTAGTAATTTTTTTTTATCCGGTATATGCGAAAAAGAATCCTCACTCCAAATAATATCAAACATTCCAATCTCTGGTGTTAAATCTAACACATTTTTGCAAACACAAGCGCAGCGATCACTGATTCCTTCTTCTAAAATTTTATCATTACATCTAATAATTTGTTTTTGGTTAATATCTACTCCTGTGATTTCGAAATGATATTTTTTCGCTAGATAAATAATCGAGTTCCCTTGTCCACAACACAACTCTAACATTTTTTTCTTTTCTAAAAACCCGTGTTCTTTTGCCAAAGAAATCAGCTTCTCTGTGGCATGAAAATAACCAGTATGAAAACAAGGCAATGTATTGATATAGTCAAACAGTTCATTATAAATATCATTTACCCCTTTAAAATGCTCCCGTAGTTCCATTAAATAAAATTGATGAAAATATATATTGCGAAAATAAAGCTTGCGTTATTATCCTAATTGAAGGAATTATCTCACTCAGATGTGTTCAGGTTGATAATAATCTACATTTGCAATTTGCATTATCGGCAAGCCTCTTATGATAAGTTCGTCTTTTCTCATTGCCAAATGGATATTATTCCAATTTATTTCTCTTTTAAAAGGTGTTTTCGATTCAAGTATTTCAAACCAGTTTTTATCAAAAACTAAATCCCACCCATGATAAACGTGAGCAATCAAAGAATTACAGAGTTGGTCAATATCCCCAGGAATCATAAAAACTCTCTTTGCCTTTTTAATAGATTTTAAAGTACCATGTCCACAATGAGTTATAACTATAGTTTTATTGCTAATAAGTGTTTCGTAAGCTATATTATTGCCGATAAAGTTTATGTTCCCTATTTTGTCTTTTAGTGTTATTCCGGCTACAGTTACTTCAGTAAATGTTCGTGAAATCTTAGTCAAGAAAGGGACTGTTGGTTGAATATTCCCTTCTGAACAACAAGTGATCAATAACTCTACAGGACTACCTGTTTCCCATCCTATCCTTTTAAAGGATTGTTCAATATGCAATCCAATGGGGGACGGCTCAAAGGCTGAATTATTTGGTATAATAATTTGCCCTGTTTTTCTAATCTCTTCCCAACTCTTAAATTTTCCATTAGTCCCAATTTTTACCAATTTGTTCATACTATGATTAGAGACCTCCCAAGCTAACTCAACCAAGGCATGCAATTGACCATTATTATTTTTGCTATCAACAATAGGTTTAGGCAGATAACAACCATGCATTATCCCTTTCCATTGAATACCAAACATATTACCAAGAATGGCCGCCTGAATTCCAGGGTCACCAATAATCAAATTTGGCTTAATCTCATCGCATATAACTGCCAATTCCTGAATAAGCTTTAAACAACTTTTGACATCAAGATTACCTTTATTCCCGTTTATTGAAAACGCTTCTTTTTGTATTATTAGTTTCACGAACACCGGAATATGCCCTTTACAAAACTTCAAAGAATGAGCAGGAATAACTAATGAAATATCAAATGATGAATCATATGTTTCATTTATAAATTCTGATAATCTGATAAGATGACCAAAAGCAGTACCTATATGAGGTAAAACTAAAATGCGTTTGTTTACTACCATTTATATTTTCTTAATAGAATTAAAGCACCGACTGGAAAAATCGTTACAAACAAAATTCCATAATTTAAAGGGAAGTACAGTGTTACCAGTGCAATTAATAATGGGCCAATAACCTGGCTAAATCTTCCAGCGACTTCAAGAAATCCGAACAAACTACCTTTATCGACCGGATTTGTTATAGAGTTTGATATTTCAGAAATTTTTCCCCTTATAATTGAATTATAAGCACCAATTACTAAACTAATTGTTATTATCGATATCCAAAAAGTAAGCCCTTTTGAGATAAGAAATAGCAAAACGGGAACGGTCAACCAAATTATTGTAACCAAGACAAGAATTTTCTTTCCCCAAATTTATCACTCAAAAATCCAGAGCACCATGTGGCAATAATAGCAATGCCCTGTCCAGCTAATGAGTACATCAAGATTTGCTTTGTTTCAAGATGAGCGTATTCTCGTAAAAAGATTGCAAAAAAGTACGTAACAACAACTGCGATTTCGCCAATCAACCAATATATAACTAGAAGTTTAGGAATTGATTTGTTTTCTTTTAGAACTCGTGCAACACTTTTCATTGACCATTGTTTTTTTTCAACTCTATTGCGTTTATCAATCTTAAAAGAAATAAACAACATTGGTAAGCTTAACGCTAAATTGAAAAGCCCGGCAACTAAAAAAATGAGTTTGTACGAATCAGGGGCTTCAGTAACAGGTTGATCCAGCAGCTTAAAACCAAAGCAAATACTAGCAGCCAATATACCACCAACATAGCCCATAGCCCACCCTTTGGCACTTGTTTTTTGCGCTGTACTTTTGGTTACATCAGGAAGATAGCTATTATAAACTGGTAGAGCAACATAGTAGCCTAAGGAGCTAACGAAATACAAGAGTATTGCTCCGATTTTCTCATTACTAATGTCAGTACCTAGGGCTATTGTCGCAAGCACACAAACTAATGTTGGGATTAATATCCCCCAAGATCTCCGGTTCTTATTTGCTACATATGCCGATAAAAGTGGTGATACTATTGCAGAAGTTAAGATTATTAGCGAAGTAATTATCGCCCATAAACTATCACCTTCAGGTTTAGAATTATAAAGGTAATCTTTAAAATATAGCGAAAACCCTATAGTTGAAATCAATAGTGCATGTGCAGAATTCCCCATATCAAAGGCGTACCAAGCCCATGATTTAAAATTAGATTTCATTTTTAACATATTTTCTGTGAACTATATGACCTTAGTAATAATATCATGCCTGTTGTAAATATAAAAGTTATAACGTTAATATAAAACGATAGTTTGCTATTAGGAAAAATAGCAACAGTTTCGTCGTTAAATGAGTGGTAATATGGGTAAGCTACAGACAATACCGCAAACAATGTTAACCAGTAAATTGTTCTTGAATTTTCTCGGGGAGCCCCTATTATACTTAATGAAACAAAAATAAGTGCAGGCATAAAAGGGCTACTTGACCACCCGGAATTCGAAACCAGCAATAAGTTTATACCTAACATGCCCAATGAAATTAAACCTACTGGTATTATATAAAGAGTGGAGACATTAATTTTTCTAAGAAATTTTGGTATCGATTTGGTTTCATTTATATATAGCAATAGAAATAGGCAGAGTCCAATAAGGAAAGCAAGAAGAAGGCACAATCCTATTATGTCTTTAGACTCTGAATAAGAAAAATTGTATAATATAAATGCTTCAGTTAAAAAAAACAAAAGTGATCCACACAATGAAACCCTCCAATAGGGTTTGCTTTTAATATCAAAATATCTTAGATCATTCATTAACGATGGAAGAAAAGTCTTTGCGTCATTGTAGGCTGTTCCATTTCTTAAACCATCATGTTTTGTCGGGTCGTATTTCTTTGACAATTCTTCAACAATTGGTTGTTGAACTGGAGGAGCATTTAATGTTCTAGTATATTCACGAGCATTTACCCAATCTGGTCTATTAATATCCGCCATACTTAGAATTTAGTTATTCTGAATTGCCATTGCGTGACATAATTATTAGGAACCTTTAATCAAAGTAATCCCAAGGTGAAAGATAGAATGGAAATTTGGTATTGCCGGTTTCCATTTTCAAACTTAAATATATGAAATAACTGTATGTAAAAAAAATACTTTCACTAATCGACTTTGCCATGATTGTAATTCGCATCGAAAGGATTATGATTTAAAAAATCCATTATCTTAAAATATTGTTTTACTCTAGGATTATTCTCCCCTTTTTCCCACCTGCAAACCGTTTGATCATTTAGACCTAATTTCTGTGCTACTTCCAATTGAGTTAAGCCAAGTTCAAGCCTTTTCCGAAGTATCTTTTCGCCCAAAGTCTTAGGGTGCCAGGGAAAGCCAGAAATTGGTGGTTTTTTTATAGAATGTGTACTTCTGGAAAAAGGCAATGCAGGAAATTGGATGTATTTTTGTTGTTTATTACACAAATGGAAAAGCATGCGATTAAACGATCTATTTAAAAAGCGCTTCGCTTTGAGTTTCTTACTGTTGAAGAAGGCATATTTATATTTGAAAATGCTGCATTAACAGAGCTCATGTATGTGGCAGATGAATTACGTAAAAACAGGTGCCCCACGGAAAAGTGACCTGGCAGATCGACCGCAATGTAAATACCACCAATGTTTGTATCGCCAACTGCAAATTTTGCAATTTCTACCGTATACCCGGGCACGCCGAAGCCTATATCACCGATATGGAGACCTATAAAGCTAAAATTGAAGAAACCATAAAATACGGCGGTGATCAATTATTATTACAAGGTGGCCATCACCCCGAACTTGGATTGAGCTTTTATGTACATCTTTTTAAAGAACTAAAATCGCTTTACCCGAATATCAAACTGCACACGTTGGGCCCGCCCGAAATTGCACATATTACCAAGCTTTCCACTGGACCCCACGGGGAAAAAAGTACACACCGGGAGGTGCTGATGGCTTTACAGGAAGCCGGTATGGACAGCTTACCGGGTGCCGGTGCCGAAATTTTAACGGATAGGGTCAGACGCCTGATCAGTAAAGGAAAATGCGGCGCACAGGAATGGCTCGATATTATGCACGAGGCACATAAACTGAATATCACCACATCGGCCACGATGATGTTTGGCCATGTAGAAACCCCTGCAGGAACGCTTTGAACATTTGGTTAAGATCAGGGAGGTACAAAGCCGTAAACCGGCTGAGGCAATGGGTTTCCTTGCCTTTATCCCCTTGACCTTCCAGGATGTGGACACCCTTTTGGCGAAAATACGCGGCGTGCATAATTTAACCACATCCGATGAGTATATCCGTATGATCGCCATCAGCCGGATCATGTTACCCAATATTTTAAACATCCAGGCCAGCTGGCTTACGGTTGGTAAACAAGTGGCGCAAATGTGCTTAAACGCCGGTGCCAATGATTTTGGAAGTATTATGATTGAAGAAAATGTGGTAAGTGCTGCGGGTGCCCCACACCGCTTTACCAGCACCAGCATTCAGCAGGCCATTAAAGAAGCCGGCTTTGAACCGCAACTTAGAAACCAGCAATACGAATGGCGAGATATTCCCGCCAGTATAGTTGAACAGGTTGTAAATTACTAATTACCACCTACCTGGAATACAGTACATATGAAAACAGAAAACAGAAAGAAATTATTGCATCGTTTTAGAATAGTGGGTATCGCAGAAGGTATCTCGTTTTTGGTTTTACTATTGATTGCGATGCCCATGAAATATTTTATGCAAATTCCTGAAGCTGTGAAGTTTACAGGCTGGGTGCATGGCGCACTTTTATCACATTTATTTACCTGGCTTTTGAAGTCATGGGAAGCCTGAAGAAGAATTTTACCTGGTTTTTTGAAAGCCTTTGCTGCTGCATTTATTCCGCTGGGCACTTTTATTTTCGACAGGCAATTAAAAAAGAGGAGGCCTCTTTATAGATAATATTTATTATTTGTTATCGGTTTAATGTCGTGTTAAAGAAAGCAATAACGCTTATTTAACGGCAATTTGAGGTTTGATACTCCATTTCCCGCTATTTATTTTAAATTTGACGAGATATCTTATCAAATTAAATTAATATGCTTAAACAAATACGCTTAAAAAGTACCGCGCTCCTGCTTACTTTTTTAACAATCTTTAGTTTTCAACAGGCAAAAGCACAAAACAAAGCTGAGGTATTACACCAGCTTAATTCGCTTTTGATCAATACGGTAATGGTAGATTTTTTTACGCCTCCGGTTGCGGCGCGTATCTATTCTTACCCCAATATTGCCTTCTACGAATGTATCCGGTTGGATGATCCAACGTTGACCACTTTTTCGGGCAAGCTAAAAACCTGGCGCATTGCCGGCACCCGCGAATAAAAGTGAAATTGACCTGCCTATTGCTGCCGCCATTGCTTTTTCCTATACAGCGCAAAGCCTGGTGGGTACCGAAAAAAACTTTGAGGACTGGCGGCAAAAATTCATAGACTCCATTTTATATAACCAGCAGAATGCCGAGCGTGTAAAAGCTGCCATCATGTATGGAAAATCTGTGGCCGACAAGATTTTGGCATGGGCCAAAAATGATAACTATAGTGAATCCCGTGGTTATCCAAGATTCACCCTTTCAGGAAAAGAAGGCAGCTGGCAACCAACACCGGCGGATTATGCACAGGCCATTGAACCGCACTGGAATACGATGCGTCCGTATACCTTAGATTCGGCTTCGCAATTTTCTCCCAAGGAAAAACTGGTCTATAGCCTTAAAAAAAGTTCTGAATTCTATAAAACGGTGATGGAAGTGTACAAAATTGTAAAAGATCTGGATACCACGCAAAAAGCCACTGCCAAATATTGGGATGACAATCCCAATGTTTCGGTTAACCTGGGTCACCTGAACTATTTTATTCATAAAATTTCTCCGGGAGGTCATTGGCTAATGATAACCAAACAGGCCTGCCAGAAAAAAACGAATCGGTTGGCCGCTCTTCACTGGCCTATACGTTAACTTCCATTGCCCTGTTTGATGCCTTTATTTGTTCCTGGTATGAAAAATACAAGACAGATCTGATAAGGCCGATCACGGTGATCAACGACCGTATAGATAAGAACTGGCAGCCCTATATTCAAACGCCGCCATTTCCCGAATTTACCAGCGGCCATGCCGTAATTTCCAATGCTGCAGCCACGGTGCTTACCGCTTTGTTTGGCAGCGATTTTGCATTTACCGACAAAACAGAAATACCCTTTGGCAATACGTCCCGCAGTTTCAAATCTTTTTATGAGGCCTCTGATGAAGTAACCTGGAGCCGGGTGTACGGTGGTATCCACTACCCCGCAACGGCACGTATCAGCATTGTGCAGGGAAGAGAAATTGGAAATCATGTGTTGACAACTTTGTATCCGGCTGCGCTTAAATAAAACCAATTATGACATTATTTAGACCGCTTGTTTTATCTTTTTTGGTCACTTTTTTATTTGTTTATCCTGCATCGGCCCAGCAAACAAACAAGGCCAAACAGTTTACTTCCCCTGCCCGGAAGTATTACAGGCATAGGGTTTAGAAATGACATCGTGGAAACCCCCAACATGTTCATGTACATGTATGAGAACCTGTATGTTGGTGCCGGCGTTGCGGTTGGCGATATTAACAACGACGGATTAACTGATATTTTTTTCTCCTCAACCCTGGGCAGCACAAAGCTGTATCTAAACCTGGGTGATCTCAAGTTCCAGGATATAACAGAAGCGGCTGGTGTTAATGGCGGTGATGGTATTAAAACCGGCTGCAGCATGGTCGACATCAATAACGATGGCTATCTTGATATTTTCATTTGCAAGTCGGGGTATAAGGATCCAGATCTCCGTAAAAAAATATTGTATATCAACAACAAGAACGGCACATTTACCAACCGGGCTGCTGAGTATGGACTGGAAGAATCAAGCTATACCATGCAGGCTTATTTTTTTGATTACGACAATGACGGCGACAAAGATGTTTACTTTTTGGACCACCCGATCGACTTTAGTAAATCGATGACCATACCGGCTACAATGGTAAACGGAAAAATTGTGTATGCCCAGGATACCAACACGGTTTATGTAAGCGACAGGCTTTTTGAAAACCGAAATGGAAAATTTGTTGACGTTACCAAAAAAGCGGGGCTTATTAACCACGCCTTTGGTTTGAGTGCTTCCATTGCCGATATTAACGGCGATGGCTGGCCCGATATTTATACGGCCAATGATTTTAATAAACCCGATTTTTTATACATCAATAACCGAAACGGAACCTTTACCAACAGGCTTACTGAATACATCAAGCATGTCAGTTTTTCGGCCATGGGCTCGGATATCAGTGATTTTAACAACGACGGACATGAAGATATTTATGTGGTGGATATGGCTGTTGAAAACCCGGTGAGGCAAAAACAGCTCTTTGCTGTAAACCAGAACTACGACAAGTTTGAACTGCTTTTAAAATACGGCCTGTATTATCAATACCCACACAATAGCCTGCAATTAAATAATGCCGATGGCAGTTTTAGCGAAATAGCCAACTATTCGGGCGTTGCAGAAACAGAATGGAGCTGGGCGCCGCTGCTGGTAGATTTAGACAATGACGGATGGAAAGATATCTATGTGACCAACGGTTTGAAACGTGATATAACCGATTGGGATTACAAGGTTTTCGTGCTTGATTCCATTATAAACTCGATGAACCGGGGACAGGCTGTTAATTTGAATGCCTGGCTGCAGGCCATTCCATCGGTACCCACAAAAAATTATTTTTATCACAATAACGGAAGCTTAAAATTTGAAAATTATACCGACGTTTGGAGTGATGCGTCCGAGTCTTTTCGAGCGGTGCTGCCTATGCTGACTTTGATAATGATGGCGACCTGGATTTGGTGGTAAATAATGTTGATGGTCCGGCGTTCATTTTAAAAACAATACCCGGGACCTCGCAACTGCATCGCATTATCTCAGATTCAAATTTTTTAAAGCGCCGGGTTCGTTTAACGAAGTATATGGAACAACCGTAAAATTAACCGATGCTAAAGGGCAAATTCAGTTTCAGCATTATCACCCGCAACGTGGTTTTTTGTCGAGCATGGAACATGTTTTACATTTTGGTACGGCCGACGAAACCGTTATTCCAAAAATTGAAATAACCTTTCCCAACCAAAAAAAGATCGTGTTAGAAAATGTTGCTGTTGACCAGGAGCTTACCTTATATGAATCAAATGCGGTTAACACAAACAACCCGGTAGCGTCAAAATCAAATACGCAGTTTAAAGATATTACCGCTGCCGGCAAATTAAAGTACACACAAACGGAAAACGATTTTATCGATTTTAAGAGAGAACCCTTAATACCTTATAAATGCAGCCGTAAAGGGCCCTATTTTGCCAAAGCAGATGTAAACGGAGATGGAAGACAAGATATCTTTATAGGCGGCTCTTCGGTTAGTGAAGGCAAATTGATGTTGCAAAATGCCGATGGCTCCTTTGCCGAATCTAAACAACCGGCATTTGCGGCTGATAAAAAAAGTGAAGATATGAGCTCGCTTTTCTTTGATGCCGATGGCGACGGGGATGTTGACCTGTATGTGGTTAGCGGTGGCGCTGAATTTAAAGCCGGCACCAATTTATATCAGGACAGGTTATATCTCAATAATGGCAAGGGCGTATTTACCAAATCTGCCAATGCCTTGCCAATAGCCGGTTTCAACGGATCCTGTGTAACCGCTTTGGATTTTGATAACGACGGTGATATGGATTTGTTTGTTGGCGGGCACGTTGTACCCGGCATGTTTCCAAAACCCGACAGGAGTATGTTGTTACAAAACAATAAAGGCATTTTTACAGATGTAACGGAGCAATATGCAAAGGCCCTGCTACATCCGGGCATTGTTAACCAGGCCGTTTGGGCTGATGTGGATGGCGATGGAAAAAATGAGCTATCGATTGCCGGTGAGTGGATGCCTTTGGAGATTTTCAGTTTCCAGGAAGGGCAATTTGTAAAAAAACAACAATCGGTACATATCATCTTACCATCTAAAAAAGATACACTCATCAATATGGATGCACTAAGCGGCTGGTGGTACAATATGAAAGCCGAAGATTTGAATAATGACGGCCGTATGGATTTTGTGCTGGCAAACCGTGGTTTAAACTCAACCATCAAAGGAAATATTAACGAGCCTTGTACGATCTATGCCAAAGACTTTGATAACAACGGAAGTTACGACGCTGTACTTGGGTTTTATCAATGGGGTAAATGTTATCCGCTTTTCAGCCGCGATCAGTTAATAGACCAGATACCGTCCATGCGTAAGAAATTTGTTCGCTACAAAGACTATTCAGGCAAAACATTGGATGATATTTTTACCGCGGCGGAAAAAAACAATATGGAGGTTTTTAAAACCAACTTTTTTGAATCAGGCACCTTAATGAATGAAGGCAACGGCGTTTTCCGTTTTATACCTTTCCCCGAAAAAGCCCAGCTCTCAAACATCAATGATGTAGTTGTTGATGATATTGACAACGATGGTGTAAAAGATATTTTAGTTTGTGGTAACACCGATGACCCTGCTGTAATGGTGGGCGTATATGATGCAACATCTGCCCTGGTTTTAAAGGGAATGGGTAACGGCAACTTTACCGCTGTTTCTCCGGCCGAAAATGGCTTAACCGTAAGGGGTGAATCCCGCCGGATTATTTACCTGAAGGATAAAAACAAGGCCACGGTTATCTTTTTAAAAAATGACGCAGCTGCGCAGGTTTTCAGGAAGGACTAAATATTATTTCAATAACAGTTTTTTGAACTTTTCTATCTCTGCAATTTCGATGGCCGGGATATTTTCATTGTTATCAAATTTCGATTTTAAAAACAGCAGTCTTTTATGTTGCGGGTATTTGTCTAAAATTTCAACAATCATTTTGCCAAGCGCTTCGTCTTTTACAGGCATCGGTAAGGTTATGGTTGCCGCAGCCCTTTCCCGTACCGGTTTCTTTTTTATGATGGCTTCCAGTGTAGCGACCTTACCCTGCGATATACGCTCTGTTTTTAAGGCCTTACTGTGGAGGCCTTCGAGTTGTTTTCGGCTCAATCCGCCGCGATTGCAGTATTGCTGATGTAAACTGTTTACAAAGTTTGAAGTTGGGTGAGCCTTCACCATGTCAGTTAATATATCTAAGAGTATATCCATTCTATTTGTATGAAAGTAATGTTTTTTATTTAGGTTATCTCCGGAAACATTATTGAATAAACAGATCAGCAAAACGTTTTTTACCAACAATCTCCAACTCCTCTCCAACTTCAATCCATTTTCCAAATTCGGTTGGTGGTATGTAGCAGTCTACAGATAAATAATAGCTATGGTCATATTCTTTCAGATTCGACCAATCGGGAAGTTTGGCTTCTCTTTTTTGTAACAAAGGTTTTTTGAAAACCGTGGATCAGGTCGCCGGTTTGTGGATGGCGGGTTGGCACAACACATCTGGCGCGCGGTGCAAGGCCCAAAAAAGTTGCATCGCCAATTTTAAATTCAATTGCAGATTCTTCACCATTAAATAAATGATCCTCCCAAAATGCAGGCACATTGTCAATTTCGATGGTTGCCCTGAAACGTTTTCTCGTTTCTTCAAGCGGCATATCGCTGAACCAATTTCCAACCTGCTTCAGACTGGCGGTTGACAGAACGGTAACACCGCTTTTTACCGGCACATCTAAAAACCCGCCGTCCGTATGCTGTTGCAAACTAACCGGCATACCAAAAAATCCGGAAAGAAATTCGTTAATTGTTGTTTTGTCTTCTGCAAAACGAAACTGATTCCAGGCACTTGCCATTTCATGTTTAAATGAAATAATTTGGTTTTCAAAATCTACCTGCGACCGGAGAAGATGTACCAAAGCATTTTTTTTTCCATTTACATATTTTCCATCAGCATCAAAAATGGCGTACTCCCGGTCGTGAATTAAACTGCCTCCGGTACCGATCTGTGCTTTTTGTACTGTAACCCCATCAAGTGATTTCACCGGATATACCGTGATGTATTTAACAACTGGAGCCATAACCCGTTTATTGAATAGTTGAAAGTTAAAGAAAATATAAAGCCCGGCATATTTTAAACGACTACCTGTTACTCCGGTCTATTACCTATAACCAATTTAAAACTTTATTTATGAAAAAATATTTACAACTCGAAATCTCCAAAGCCGAAGCACTGATATTTTTTGCCATCATTTGCTGGATTGCAGCATCCCTTTTTGTTGACCTGCCCAAGGTAAATTCACTTGGCCACTAACCGTGTTTTTACGTTATTTATGGCAATTCAACTATATTGGCTGCTCATAGTACAATAATTGTATCGTTGCGCCGTTACAAGTTTGTATAAACCCGGAACCATGAACAGAACCCCGTACCAGCCTAAAAAAGGCCATGTTATTATACAGGCCATAAAAATTTTCATCGGTAAGATCAGGCAAAATCCGGATGTATACCCGATACGTTATTACAAAAAGAATCGTAAGTTTCGCAACAGTTTTAATGAAGTGCGGTAAAACAAAAAAAACGTTTACGGAATATACTTCACTTTAAATTAAGTAAAACTGCTCTTGACAACTGCGTTTTGAATTTGTACTTTTGATATATTAAATCCAACGTATGAAAAATCGCAACACTTCACTGAGCTTCCTGTTTTCCTTTGGTCTTAAATTGATAGCCAGGGGGTTAAAAAATTTATTTGAATCCGGTAATAACAAAGATTTCAAACGATTAAAAGATTTTATATCTTCTTAATTTGATAGATTAGCAGCCTGCATGCAATCTGCCCGTTAGCTAAACAAATACTCCACATCAGCTTTCGTTAAGGCTTTTACAAAGCTGGCGTCATCGGCAATTAACTCACTTGCCAACTTTCGCTTTCGCTCCTGCAATTGAAGAATTTTATCTTCGATAGTATCCACACAGATCATCCGGTAGGCAAAAATATTTTTTGTTTGGCCAATACGATGGGTACGATCAATGGCTTGTTGCTCAACAGCCGGGTTCCACCAGGGATCTACAATATACACATAGTCGGCAGCGGTTAAATTTAAACCCACGCCACCCGCCTTCAGGGAAATTAAAAACACCCTGCATTCGTCATTATTCTGAAAATTATTAATGGCTTTTTCCCGGTCGGGTGCCGATGTACTTCCATCAAAATATTCAAAGGGTATATTGTCTTTTATAAGTTTCTTTTTTATTAAGCCCAGCATACCTAAAAATTGTGAAAAGATCAATGCCTTATGATCACCTATATTCTCTTCGATCTCCCTGGCCAGTTCATCCAATTTTATGGAATGATTGGGAAATTTTTCTTCTTCATTTAAGATAGCCGGGCTGTCGCAGATCTGGCGAAGCTTCATTAAACCCTGTAAAATGGTCAATTGCGACCTGCCGATTCCCTGCTGATCAATGGTGCCTATAATTTTTTCACGATAGCTGTTTCGGTAGGCTTCATACACTTTCCGCTGTTCCTTTTCCATCTCACAAAATAAAATGGTTTCCGTTTTCTCGGGAAGATCTTTTGCCACCTGCTCTTTGGTACGCCGCAAAATAAACGGGAATAATAATTTGCGCAGATGTTCTTTTTGCTCCTGCTCACCAAATTTGTCGATAGGCGTTGCAAATTCATTTCTAAAAAATTCCATATTCCCCAACAGGCCGGGGTTTAAAAAATTCATCTGCGCAAAAATATCAAAGGTATTGTTCTGCAACGGTGTACCACTCATGCAGATCCTGTTTTTTGCCTTTAGCAGGCTGGCGGCACGGGTAACCTTGGAAGCCGGATTTTTAATGGCCTGACTTTCATCCAGGATAACATAATCAAAATCTATTTTTAATAACAGTTGGATATCACTTCGTAAGGTGCCGTACGTGGTAATGATGATATTGTGTTTCTTCAGCTCTTCCATATCGCGGCTTCGTACACCGCCATGGTGAATATGAAAATCCAGTTTGGGTGCAAATTTCTGTACTTCATTTCGCCAGTTGTAAATAAGGGTAGTAGGACAAACAACCATAGCGACCAACCCCTTGTTAACCTGCTTATAGTGGTGCAGCATACTTAAGGCCTGAACGGTTTTTCCTAAACCCATATCATCAGCCAGGATACCACCCCAACCTACATCCCGTAAATAATTTAACCATTGAAACCCCGACGTTTGGTAAGGCCTTAATATGGATTGCAAATGCACCGGAGCGGGCGTTTCCGGAATATTTTTAAACGCTTTCAAACGTTCGTATTTTTCGTCCAGCTCGAAACTCAATTCTTTCTCATCCCGATTTTCATACAGTTCATCAATCACACTCATGTGGTATTTCGATAACCGCAGCTGATCGGTTCTGCCATCTCCCACTTTAAACAGCAGGGAATACCTTTTCAGCCACTCATCCGGCAAAATGCCCAGGGTGCCGTCATTCAACTGTACAAACGACTGCTTGTTAAGCAGGGCAGTTTTAATTTCATCTATCCCTACTCGCTGTTGCCCGAATTCAATTTCAACTTTAGCATCAAACCAATCCAGGCCACTACTCACGTGGATATGGGTATTGGGCCGGGCGGTATTGAACCTGAAATTCCGGAGCGCTTCAAAACCAAAAACCGGGATTTTCATTTCGTTCATGGCATCAACAAACAAAAAGAACCAGTTGTTACGCAGTACATCGGCGCCTTTAAGAACGAGGTTGTATTTGCTTTCATTTGGCCGTACAAACATGGAGTGCAGGTTTTCCAGCTTCTTTAAAAAAGCTTCTTCTGCTTCGAGGTTTCGCTCAATGATCAATATTTTATCTCCATCGGGTATCATGATATTTTCCCTGTCGCCCGGTTTGGTTTCAAATCCCTTATAGGTAAATACCGGTTGAAATACCAGGTAGTCGCCTTTTTCCTGTAACAGTAGTTTTATTTCGGGTTCGCCGCTCTTGATCTCCCTGATCAACGATTTATCAAATTCAACCTGGTATTCTTTTGTAAGCGGTATGATAACCGTTTTCATCTTTTCGGCCCAGTTATCTTTACTGAGTTGAATGTTGCCTTCTTTCAAAAATTTCTCGGCCTGTAACACATCTTCGGCTTTTTGCCACAGGTATAAAACCTCTTCGTGCAGATAGATCAGGCTGCTGTTACATTCATTTTCGGTAAAGGGAATATGCTGACCCATTAATTTTATGGTACAGGCAATTTCAAAATGATCGCTGTTGGCCAGCACCTTAAATATCGGAGATATAAAATTATTGCTACACTCAATTTCCTTCAGGTTAGCTGTAGTAAAGGGTTTTGCGGGCGGCAGCATAAATATGAAACTATTTTCATGCTGTTCTTCAAATATCTTCCTGAGTTTTGGCTGCAGATACTCGGCTATCAGTGCCTTGGTATCTTCCGGCAGATCATCGCCATCAGCATGAATAATATTTTCCCAAATACCACTGAACGGCGAATTACGATCGAGGTATTTATTTACCTCACTATTTTGTAATTTTCGTACCTGTTGCAGCAATTGTTTGTCTTCTTCACTAAATAATTCTGTGTCAACAAATTTGGTCAGGTCAAGTCTTTCAACATGTCCAACATAGCTCAACTGCGCTTCATCAGTTTCTCCCTGAACCGCATCTACCTCAAAACCCGGATATGTTTTCAGGTTAAAATTAAAAACAATACCTAATTTCTTTACCGGTTGTTCTGCTATAATGGGCGCTTCGGCCGGTAACTGGGGAACAACAAAAGCCTCAACAGGCCTGGCATTTACAGTGGTACCGGCCGCTACTCTTTTAATAGAAGGATCGAGTACTTTTAAAAAGGGCTTTCCTTCTTTGTAGGCAAATTCAAATTTACCGGTGAGGTCATCATCCAGGCTATATCCATAGATCTGTAACAGTTTATTTTTTTCCTTATCCCAGTTACGAATACTGTCGAAATAATTAGTTCCGAAAGCATCCAGTAATTGCAAAAACAATAAGGTTTTATGTTCGCATAGCGGATGCTCGGTTTCATTGCACTTGCAGGAGGTGTCAAAATTTCTTTCGTCATTTTTTTGAATAACCAAAGGAAATACTTCTCCTTCAACAGTAAGTTCCGCTTCCACCCGTTCATCTGCTGCTTTTAATATATTTGCTTTGGTGCTTCGTAAAATGCTTTCCGCTTCGGCATAAATGCCCGGCGAAGAAAGCAGTTTGATCATCTTTAACTCAATATGTTTCATCTTGGCCACCGTGTGCCGTTGATTGTATTGAATATTGGTATTACCCAGCATATTCTTATCCACCATATCCTGCAAACGAATCAGGGCTGCAGCTTCGTGCCGGCAAATATCGCCTACGTTGTAGGGACAGGAGCAGCGAACCGACATGCTTTTAGCATCGGTATACTTCTGAATATATACTTTGTAAAATGTGGCGTAGCTGTCATCTTTTACCCTGAACACGATACCACCCATTAACTGATCATGCTCAACGAGTTCTACAAAACCCATTGCATGAATTTTTTTTCCGCGTCGGATCACTTCGTCAGAGCCGGTATTGTAAACATATTTAATAAGGTGCGGTAACGCCATGCTGGATTTTGGATTGCCGATTTTGGATTCGGGAATGACTTGTATTTCATCGTATCAACATACAGTTCATTCCGGAAAAGGCAATTTGCAAAAGTAACGAAAAATAAGCTAGCCTTGAAATGTTATATATGTTTTGATAAGAAATTTGTGTTACAGGATAATCAGCCAAATGCTTATTTTTATTGTGTATGCTCAACCCGAACATTATGACAACTTTAGACCATGTGAAATGGCAAATAAAAAATTTAACTGCAAACAGGCCTGCTGTGAACCCTACGCTACTTTTTCAATACTGCCCTGCCTTTAATCATGTACATCAATTTATTGTAGAGAACGAAATAATCAGTGGTTATTGTATTGGAAGCCTTACCAGGGCGGGTAAACAGGTAAAAGCGGGTAAGTGGCTCGCCGTTTGCACCAACAGGCAATTTATTTTATTGCATAAAGGCCTGCCTGGCGTTTTAACCCATTTTGAGATTCCGTTAGAAAAGATCACATCTGTTACTCCCACATATAGCTGGCTAAACAATAAAATAAAAATACCCGAGCCTGGTTTTGAATGGGAGCTATACCAGGTAAATAAAACAGATCTTAAATTTTTTGAAGAGGCTCTTAATATCTGCCTGCTAAATTCCCGTAAATAAATTTTTATTGCTCCATACAGCAGCGTTGCTGTCTGGTTTGGCAGGCATGCCGTATCGTTTAGCAAATTCGCCCTCGCCAAAATAGTCATCAAAAAAAGAAGCAAATCGTTTTGTTGGCAGGTTTATGTTGGGGTTGAACTTCCGGTTCTCTTTGTGCATTTTTTCTGCTATGAAAATTAAATGTGTATCCGGTTGTTGACTAGGTTGGCATACAGGCTCAACCTGAAAGAATAAAAATTCAAGATACTCCTGCGACCAATGCATCCAATGATACTCCACATCCCAATTAAAAGAAGGATGCCCAAACAATTGCTGTATTGACATTCCAAAATATCTTTGATTGATCTGTTGCCATACCCTGAGTTGACCAGGCACACAGTCCTGTGATTCTGTAACTGCTTCTTTGGGGTCTTTTGCCGCAGCCCAGGGTTCTATATGAGGTGCAAAAGAACAGTATGCTGTTATCCATTCATCCAGTAGAAAAACAGATCTTTCCCAGCCTTGTTTAATCTTATTCCACTTTCTGATATCGGGCTCGTAGGTCCAGTCAATTTTTTCACAGCCAAGCTGAAACTGCAGGCTATCGGCAATTTTGTGCACCGATGTGTCCGTTAGCCCATCGTGTAAAGACAGCTTCTCCATTTCCTTCTTAACATAAAAAGGATTGGCCGAAGTGGCTTTGGCTGCGTCGATACTATACTGCAAGCCCTGCCTGGTAATCACGGATCCTTCAAGTGCTTTATCCAAGCCCTGCTCATTCAATTGTGTTAAAAACTGCGGATAAGAAATACCCGACTCTCCTAAATTAATTACAGCTTCAATGGCGTTACTTATAAGCTGATCTTTAAAAAGCATATCAGCATCCGTTGCATGATCACCCATTATTTGCTTTACTTCCGCTTTGTGCGTTCTGATATTTTTTACCGCTTCACGGTAAGCCTGTAATGTGTTTTGAAGCAATTGACAGTCGGCAGTTTCATCATACCCTCCCGTATCGTTAGCAGATGCCTGCTCTGCCGCAGATGATAATAATTTCGAGTAGTGATCGCTGAATTTTATGAACAAGCCTTCCTGCACCAGCATGCCGGAGTAAGCAGCTGTATCATCCATTTCTGCGCCAAGCTGTTCCATTCTTGCCAAGGCAGCGTCCAGGGCATTAAAATCATCCCCTGATAAATTTTTATCCCTGCATTCCTGTAACATATTTCGGAATGTACCCAGCATGGCATCTGTTATGAATGTATCAACGGGCATTATCTATTGAGTATTTGTTGGGTCGATCTTTTTTGCTCAAGTATTACTTCATCGGGATAAGGCAGAAGGCGGCGGTGTCGCTCTTCATTAATTTTTTCAAAATCAAATTGCCAGCCTGGTTTCCATTTGTTCATCTCATTTTCAATATCAGAATACCCATTTTTTAACTTTGTTTTTTGCTCACGGGCATACGCCGAAAAACGCTCTCTGTAGGTATCGGGCACTTTTGCCTGTTCCCATATTTCAATGTTTTCCAGATAACCCGTATCATCAAAAGGAGAAATGGTATCGGTGGCGATTGCTATGTTCACTGCGTTCTGCTCCTCATTTACCATACTGATAAGATCTGTTGAATTATTAAGCTGCTTTGCTTTTTCTATGATCCTGCGACAACTTTCCGCTTTTATTACTTCATTAATTTCATTGTAATGCCCAAGCCGTATTTGCTGCTGATCGGTTACTAATGCAATGGCAATCTGTTCATTTGCATTACCCATTTTACTTTTAAATTCCTCCAGGGTTTTGCAGGAATTAATGATATCGAAAAGTGCTTTTTCTGCAGCAAAGGTATTGGTGTAATCAGTATTGCCTTCGTACCTTTTCATGCGTACAAAATAGTATTGCTTATATGTTTCCAGGTAATCAATCATACAATTAATTTAATTAAACAGGCAACAGGCTATGCTGTAAAAAACAAAAGCAATGAACGGCCGGCCACCTGTTTAATTTGTGAGGAGATTAGTAGGCGGATTTTGTCAGCGCCATCGCAAAACTTCCTTTTATAAATGAAGTACCATCCGATACATCAATGGTACCACACACTTTATCATCAGCCAGGTAGGTGATGGTTGCTTTGCCTTTGGCATTTACAAAGCCCTTGCTGCCGTCTTTATTTTCAATGCCACCGCTTACGGCATAACCAGCACCAAATCCGCCGCTGCCGCCAATTTCATAATCGCCAGGGTGTAGTTTTTCACCCGATTTGCCGCTTATTGTAATCATTGCCCTTACGTTATCACCTACAGGAGCCTGCAGGTAACTTCCTTCCTTATCGTAGTTGGCAACCTGGATAATGATAGCAGGATATTTAGTTTCGCCACTGGCCATATTCCATAAAACCGCTTCGCTGTATTTCATGGTAAAACCTTCGCTTTTAATTTTATCGGTACCGAAACTTATTGCCGTTGTGCCACAATCAGCAGCATTACCTGCAGCGTCTTGTTTTTTATCTGCTTCCGTTGTGGCAGCAGTTTCTGTTTTATCTTTTTTATAGGCATTGTTTCCGCAGGCAATAAATGCCGTTAGCGAAATAGTTAATAATAAAGCGGAAAAGAAATTACGTTTCATGTTAATAAATTTAGATTGTTAATGATTTTTATTTTTTTACCAGGTATTTCCTTTGGTAATATTTTCTTTAGGTATTTCATATCCAAACTCCAGGCGTTTGGGATTTACTTTTTGCCCGATGCTGGATGGAACCGTAACTACATAATAATCCATATCGCTGGCAATAGCTGTTACACGCCATAACTTATCACCGGCTTTTTTTACAAAACTGTAGCCAATTACTTCATGTTTGCCGTCGGTACGTTCTACCAGTATCCAGCCGCTGCCCACAAAGCTTTCCACCTGGCTTTCGTTGGGCCAGGGGCGCATCACTTTACCGGTTTGCGTTACAGAAAGTTTTACAAGTTTTCCATGCCTGTTCAGGTCTTCCCAATTCATCACCATATTCCTGTCGTCGCCGGCGCCGTACTGTGTATTAAATGTAACCGTTGCCAGTTTTTTAGCCCACATCTGGTCATGATAGCCCTGCAGCTCTTTCTTTGATTCTTCTGTAATCCTAATAGTGAACACCGATTTAGGGCCAATGGTTCCATTCAACTCACCCAACAACAATTCGTATGTATACGTACCGACCGGACGTGATAAAAAGAACTCGGTTAAATGCAGTGAGGACATGTAGTTGAGGTGCGATTCATAATTTGTTTTGCTCAAATCGGGGAACATTTCAAAATCTACATAAAACGCGCTTTTCATTTTATTGTAAATGGGCTCGTTGCAATAAATGGGAACTACCACCGGTTCGGATTGATCGTCAACAGTTATGTCTTTTAATTGCAGGTAAGGAAGTTTTGGCCTGCCACCTGTTGACATGGTACTTTTTGCACCAAGTGTAATTAACGGATCAACTGCATAAGCCATCAGGTATGTTGGCTTGCCGGGGATAATCTCCTGTATCTCCTGTTCTTTGCTTTCTTTACCAGGCGTTTGTTTTTGGTTGAAGATGCTTATTTTTTCCAAATGATTTTCGTGATAATTGCCGGCAAGGCTTGGTCTTAAAGCCGCCAATATTCCATCATATTGTGTTTGTGCTTCGGCCTTTTTTCTTATTATATCCCGGTTTTGTGGTTGAAATTTGGAAATGGCATCGCACAACAAAATAGCTGTGTTAGCATAACGAAATGCAAAGCCTAAACCGGTATTTCCACCCGACTCAAAGCGCTTTGATTCGTTTAGATATCTTTGAATGCATTGTGCAAACTCAGCGTAATACTTTGTTTTAACAGTAGCCCGCCAGTTGTAATACTTTGTTACAGATTTGTTTACACCACTGCCAAGCCGGCTGCCCAAGAAATCGCGGTTAGGACCACCATACTCCATACCCTCGGGCATTTCGGCTTTATTGCCGTAAAACATGAATGGCTCTTTCATGCGCTTTTTGTCGGTTTCAATTTTTTTATCCAAACCATCCAGAAAGAAAAGGAAGCTTTCTACTTTACGACTGTCAACGGCCAGCGAACTTAACAGGTACTCATCGTAGAGGCCTTCACGCCATACCATGGCTTCGGCTTCCTGCGTTGCTGACTGGTAATACGTCCACCAGGCAGTTTCTTCGTCTTTGGTTAACGCGCCCCCTGGCTTTTAGTGCCAGATGAGACATTTCCTGATGAAGCGACAGAACCGCCGCTTCCGCTGGTTTGCGACTGGCTGCCTGAAGCACCATTGCTTTGGGTTTGGGTATTCTTATTGTTACCATCGCTGGTTTTTTCGGCAACTTTCTTAAGTTTATTTAAATTGATTTGGGCATAGCCTGTACTTACTCCCAACGTGATTACACAAACAAGCACTGCTTGTTTAATTGCAAAAGATCTAATTTTTTTGTTCATTGCTTTTTGTTTTTGTGAGTACAAATATATACAAAGTACCCGACGGATACAATCCGCAATAATGCTTAAAGTGCAGTAGGTAAATTTACTGATGGCTCAATGTGAGAACAGGTTTGAGGTAGATTTCAGGATGCTATCCAGTTTTTACGGATAGCATATTTTACCAGTTCGATGGTATTTTTCAGCCCGAGTTTTTGCAGAATATTGTTTTTATGGCTTTCGACCGTTCGGCTGCTGATGAATAGCTTTTCGCCAATTTCACGGGTAGTAATTCCATCGCAGAGCCATTGCACAATTTCCATTTCGCGGTCGCTTAATGGTTTGTCCGGGTCCTGTATATGCTGTACCGATTGCCTTACATACTGGTCAATGATAACCTGCGAAATATTTTCTCCAAAATAAGTTTGCCCCATGTACACCGAGTGCACGGCGGCAACAAATTCATCTTTTCGGCTATCTTTTGAAAGAAAACCGGTAGCGCCGGCTTTGATGGCGCTAAGCACGTAATGGTCTTCGGTATTGCCGGAGAGCATGAGAATTTTTAAAGAGGGGAAATCTTTTTTTACAAGGGCGGCAATCTCAATACCCGTCATATTGCCACCAAGTTTTATATCGGTGATGAGGATGTCTGGTAGTTCTTTTTCGAGTTGCTTAAGTAAGGAAGGCATGTCATTTGCATCGCCAATCAATTTTATTTGTGCATTGCCAATAAGCATGGCACGAATACCATCAATTACAATATTGTGATCGTCCAGTACAACTAATTTGATGGGCTCCATGGTTGTAAAATAATCAATTGGCAGCAACGGGCAAAGCGAAAATAAAACGACTGCCTTTCCCTGCTGTACTTTCGGCCCAAATGCGCCCCTTGTTTTTTTCAATAAGCTCTTTGCAGAGTATCAGTCCAAGACCTGTTCCCTTTTCCGCTGATTGGCCAACTGTGTTAACATCTTCCTCCACCTTAAATAATTTGCTGATGTCTTCTGCCGAAATACCAATGCCGGAATCTGCGACGCAGAAATGCAGCTCTTCCTTTTTTTGAACAACACTCAGTTCAATCTTTCCACCATCGGGCGTAAATTTAACCGCGTTGGAGAGCAGGTTACGAACCACCGTTTTTATCATATTTCTATCGGCCCAAACATAAAAAGATTCGTTTATGTTTACCGAAACCTGCTGATTTTTTTGCATCAGGTTATTTTGAAAAAGTCTGGTGTTGTCCGCTGCCAGCTCTGCCAAAGAAATTTTTTCGGGAGTAAAGGGCAGTTTACCAATTTGTGAAATGGCCCAGTTGAGCAGGTTTTGAAGCAGATCGTACAATTGGTTTGCTGATTGATTAAGCCGCCCGATAAAAAAATCGATTTCTTCTTTACTTATCTGTAGTTTGTTATCGCTTAAGTTTTGTGTAATGGATCGAAAAGCAGATAATGGATTTTTGAGATCATGTGCTACAATAGCAAAGAGTTTGTCTTTGGTTGCATTCAGCGTTTGCAATTCTGCATTTTTAGCTGCCAGCAAGCGGTTTGTTTTTTGTTTAAAGTGATACCGGTTCCAGAGAATCAAACCCAACAACAAGATCAGCGCAGCCAAAACAATTAAGAAAATATTTGTTTTATGCTGTACTTCTTTTTCTTTATTCAGTAATAAGATCTGTTTGTCTTTTTTTTCTGTTTCGTACAAAGCCTGCATTTCAGCAACACGCTGGTTGCTTTCCTGGGTATAAACCGAGTCGTGCATATTTATATATTGTTGCAGATAATTATATGCATTGCCATTATCACCTTTACCGGCATAAGCTTCAGCCAGGAATTTAAGCGCATTCTGCTCATGAAATTTAAAATCAATTCCCTTTAAAATTTGCAGCCCTTCTTTCAGCAGGGGAATACTTTTGTCGTACTGTTTTAGCTTTACCCGCGCGTGGCCGGAGTTGATGAGGTTGATGGCTATACCTTCCTGGTTGCTTCGTTCCCTGTCTATCTGTAACGCGTTTTCATATGCTGTTAAAGCATTTGTATATTGCTCCTTATCAAAATAAATATTACCAATATTCGACCGGGCCGTTGCAATTCCTCTTTTGTTTTCGTACTGTTCCGAATTTTGTAAAGATTGCTGATACCAGAATAGCGCACTGTCTGATCTTTTTGTGTCGTAATACACATTGCCAATATTGTTCATTGTGGATGCCAGGTTTCTTCCCTGGTTAAGCAATTGTTTTATGGCCAGTGCTTTTTTTAAATATTGTAGCGCATTAGGATAGTCCTTCTTATCCATATACAAAGAGCCAAGGTTATTGTATGTGGCGCCCAAGCCTTCTTTGTCGTTAATAGCATCGTTGATACGTAATGCCTGCAGCATATAATCGGCGCCTTTTGCAAAATCAGACTGATAATAATAATAGCCGCCAATACTTAACAGTGCTGTTGCTTTTCCTTTTTCAATATTCGCTGATTCAAAAATCCTCAGCGCCTTTTGATAATTGAACAGGGCGCTGTCATAATGGCCTTGAATATCATGAATAATGCCCAGTGTATGCCATGCAAAGCCTTCGCCTTTTTTGAACTTAATTTTTATTGCCTGCTGCAATGCGAATGAACCAAGCAATAAAGCGGTATCGACATTTGAAAACCGGTGAATGTTGGCGAGCTGAAGTGAAAGATTGATTCGCTGGGTATCTGATTTTTCTTTACTGAGCAGTTGCTGTAGACTGTCGATGGTTTTTTGCTGGGCAAACGCCTCTGCACAAAAAAAGAAGGCCAAAACAACGAACAGGAATTTCATTTGCATAAACAATTACATAATTGTTTACCTAAGATAAGTAAATGTTTTGGCTAAATTGCCAGTTTGCCATCTTTGTAAATTACCAGAACATTAGCGTTATCAGCCGTAAGACAAAAGCGAATATCTTCTTCCAGTCCATAGCCAGACAGGCGCTGGTAATGCGACGCATTCTTGGACTTCATAAATGCAAACAGGTCTTCTTTAGCATCCTTATACATGGAAGCTGCCATTTGCGATGAATCGCAATTGATTGAAAAATGTTTACCGATGCGGCTTATAATGGCACCGGCGAAAAGCGTGTCCTCAATATTCACCCTGCTTTTCCAGGCAGCACAGCCTAAAATTACATTTTGATTTTGTGCCACTAAATAATCACATACGGCCGAAAGGTTTGGGAACGAGCCGGTGATGATTCCTTTTGCATTTTTATCTAATGCCATTTGTAACAATCTTGTACCATTTGTGGTGGTAAGTACCAGGGTTTTGCCTTCAATAAATTCGCGGGGATATTCAAAAGGCGAATTGCCATAGTTGAGTCCTTCGGCAATTTGCCCGTCGCGTTCTCCGGCGGTGATGCTGTCTATCTGTTTCCCGATACGGATACACTCGGCAACACTGTCAACCGGAATTACGGCCTTTGCCCCATTGTACAAGGCTGTAGCAATAGTAGAAGTTGCCCTTAAAACATCAATGATCACCACGATGCTTTTTTCCGCTTCATATAAATTCAGCAATGCCGGCGACAGGCAGGTAAATAATTCGGGTTTGTTTGTTTGCATGTTTTTCAAATTTAAACCAAAATAGTTTTCCATTTTTGCGTTTCCGCATAGTCTTTAATTACCGCGTTTCTGTGAATCAGTAATTTCTCAATGTATGATTTCAGGTAGATGCTGTTGACAATTTTACCCAGCAGGCCATACGGACTTTCAAAATTGACCAGGTCGATCACAATGGTGCCGTTTTCAGCAGCTTTAAAATAGTGCTCGTGTTGAAAAATTGTAAAATCGCCTTTAACCATTTCATCAATAAATGATTCCGGAATTTTCATCTCCGAAATCCTTGAAGTAAATTGCCTGGTTTTAAAAAGATGTTTAGCCTGCCAGGTTACTGTTTCATTTTTATTGATCAGCCCCGTCATTACCCCGTCGATCGCTTTTTCGTGGGTGGCGGCAGTTGAGATCTGGTGCAGGTTAATACTCCGGCTTAAATCGAAAACCCGTTCAATGGGAGCGGCTATAAAAGTAGTTATATGTATTTTGGGCATTGTTTATTAATGGATAATGAGTCAGTGGATAAATTATTAATGGACAATTGATAATTGATAATGGGTTAGATCCAAACAGTTTTGTGGAATAAGCAAACCATACAATTCTAAAAAATTATCCATGCCAGCATCCCGCGGATGAGCAACTAATGAATTATCCCCGCCTGAACGAGTAGTAGGGCCGGCACTACACAAACGGTGTTTTAACAACCTTAGCTTTAAGTAACGTATTTCGAACGGCAATAAAAATTTCGCTTCCGTTTGCCGCAGCATTGATATCAACATACCCCATACCTATGGCCTTACCCAGGGTTGGCGATTGTGTGCCCGATGTTACTCTTCCGATCACATTTTCTGCTGCATCTTTTATTTCGTAACCATGCCGGGCAATCCCTTTATCAAGCATTTCGAACCCAACCAGTTTTTTGGTTACCCCTTCGGCTTTTTGTTTTTCAAAAAATGCGCTGTTGGTAAAGGCCTTGCTGAACTTGGTTATCCAACCCAGGCCGGCTTCCAGCGGTGACGTGGTATCATCGATATCATTACCATATAAACAAAAGCCCATTTCCAGGCGCAACGTATCCCGGGCACCCAGGCCAATGGGTTTAATGCCGCCTTTTTTTCCCGCCTCTAAAATGGCATCCCAGATTTTGGATGCATCGTCATCCTTATCTTCGAAATAGATCTCCACGCCACCGGCACCGGTATAACCCGTTGCGCTGATCAACACATTTTCAACACCGGCAAAACGGCCTTTGGTAAAGGTGTAATATTTCAGGTTCATGATATCCATGTCGGTGAGTGGCTGTAACATCCTGGTTGCATTGGGCCCCTGGATGGCCAGCAGCGCTGTTTTATCCGAAATATTGTGCATCTCCACCCCTTTGTCGTTAAACTGTTTGATCCAGTTCCAGTCTTTTTCTATATTGCTGGCGTTTACCACCAGCATGTAAGCATTATTTTCTTCCAGGCAATATACCAACAGATCGTCAACAATGCCTCCATCCGTATTGGGCAGGCAACTGTATTGTGCCTTACCTGCGGTTAATTTAGACGCTTCGTTGCTGGTTACCTGCTGTATCAGGTCGAGGGCATGTTCCCCTTTTAAAACAAACTCACCCATATGACTTACATCAAAAACGCCTGCTGAGTTTCGCACAGCCGCGTGTTCGTCGTTAATGCCCGAATAACTAATGGGCATATTATAGCCCGCAAATTCGGCCATGCGTGCAGCCAGGGCAATATGCTTTTGTGTAAATGGTGTATTTTTCATTGAAGCGTTTTTTTAAACAATTTGATCCGGTGCAAATGTAAAATAAAATCCCGAGGGTATGGCCCGGCGTTTGAAATCACAGGGTAAAAAAAATCCCCCCGAAAAATCGGGGGGGGGTGTTTGCTTCAACTTCAACTCAACTATTGAAACGATTTTAATTATCCTTCAGTATATCTTCCAAATCCCTGCAAATTTGTTTTACCCTGGTTAAAGCGACTTCCGAATTGCCGTCTTTATTAATGCTGATTTGTAACCTGCCCCGATCTGCATTGATATAGATCGATGAATAATCATCCAACAACACTTCCTCTTTTCCTGACCGGTCAACAACCGAAACCACGCTGCTACCCAACAAATGTTTATCCAGGTAAACCTTTACTTCATGTGTGCGGTGCGGTTCAAACTTCGCATCCATTTCAAATTCGTCATCATCATCTGTTTCGGTAATTGACAGGTTATGGTGATGAAAACAGGATGTTAGCGCGGGTAATAAAATGAACCCCAAAACAGCAACTATAAAATATTTTTTCATGGCAACAGGTGTTGGTGGTGAACTAAATTTTTCCTAAATATTGATCAGCCGGTTGTAAACAGATTCCAATGAGCTAATTGGTGCCGGTTCGGTATTGTTACCGATCTTCTCCAGTTGTTGCTCAATTTTTTCTTTTACTTTCTGCAGCGAGTCTTTTAATCTTTGCTTTTCCTGCTCTTGCTTCATGTTTAAAGAATCAACCTTGTTCAAGGGTTCGCCATTTTCGTACCGGTAATTATCGTTGTCATCGGTAATGATCTCTACTCCGTTGCCGTTTATATTGATCACACTCGATCCTGGTCTGCGCGACTTGTCGGCGGGCGTTCCCTTTAAATCGTACAAATGGCCATCCGCATTCATTTTGTACTCAACTCCGTCTTTCCAGTCATTAACATCTTCATCGGAATTAAAGTACCAATCATCATTATTCCGGTCTCTGCCAAAATGCACATTATTGAACCAGCTAACCGACCTGTCTATTTTGATCCTTTTTCCTACGGGCACATAAATGGTGAGTACAACCCGTTGGTTGCGGAACTTATCGGTTTTGTTTATGGCTATCCCTTTATCCATCAACAGTACCGAGTCTGATTGTACGCCGCTGTACAGGATTTGTGCAGCATTATTATCGGCAATGGTTCTTGATCTGCCGGTTGCCATTTTAATTACCGTTACCTTAAAACTATCGGTTTTTGATTTTACAATTCGAACTTCAACATTGTTAACAAATGCGGTATCGTCCTGAATTCGCTCAAAAGGTTCAAAGCGGATAAACCTCCGGTTGCTGTATTTTTCGAGTGGCGTACGGGCTGTTATTTCCAATTTATCGACAGTGGGATTATTTAATGCGATTTCCTGCTCTGCTGTGTCGCGGCTGTTGTAAGCAAAGTCGCGGCTGATTGAGGAAATCAAAAGTACAATACAAACCCAGCCAACAACCCATAAGGCGCCAAATGACCAACCGAGTGTATTGCTGTTGCTTTTACTCCTGGCAATTTTACGAATGATCCAGGTAAGGATTGCGATGATGGGTACAGCAATAAAAAACAGCAGGGTACCCCAGGCAAACAGGTTCTGGTAATCGTCATGAATAATAAAATCTTTCAGGGGAAATACGCCTACTGAAAATACCGCCAGTACAAACAGGGCTGCAAGTAAAGCCAATCCTACGCATCCAATAACAAAATAGGCGAATATTTTAAAGATCATGGCAATTACGTTGCCCAAACCACCACGGTTTCGCCTGGTAAAATTCTTAACATCTTCGGTAACCATGCTGGCTTTTTCGGCGGCTACAGCGGAGGCTTCTTTGCCAAATTTTTCGGCCTTTTTACCAACCCCTTTCATTTCTTCCATTACCGAGGCCTTGATAGAATTCATATCCACTTTCTCTCCTTTCATTTCCAGTTTTTCGGAAGTGGTTAAAGCCTCCGGAATCACCATCCACAAAATGATATAGATGATCAGTGAAGTTGGACTAAAGGTAAACCGCAGGATGTCTCCAAAATCCCATAAGCCGCCCCAATGTCCCCAGCGGGAAATGAAAGAAAGAAATGGAAGCAGGAACAATACCCTCGGTATCCAGGCGTTGACGCCGAAATAATTTCCGATACCGCTGCACACACCGGCCAGTATTTTTTCGTCGGGGTCGCGGAATAATTTTTTCCGGGTACCGCCGATTTGTACAGAAGCACTGCTTGGTACGGCTATCCACATGATGATATAGGTTAAAAACCCGATGCCGGAGAAAAACAGGATAACAAAAATGATCCGGGCAATAACCGTATCAATATTAAAATAGTTTGCCAGGCCGCTGCACACGCCACCCAACACTTTATTGTTCTCATCACGGAACAGTCGTTTGTGCCCGGTTGCAGAAGAAGAACTGCTGCCTGCTGCCTGCCCGTCCTGGGCAGAAGCAGATGCGGTTGTTTGCGTTTGTCCATCATCCATGGTTTCAAACTCTTCGGGGCGGCCCATATTTTTAATGATGGCGTTAACATCATCGTCGGTGATACAGGTAGCGCCTTTGGATAATCTTTCCTGGAACAATTCACCAATACGGCTTTCAATATCATTGATGATCTCATCCTTTCCTTCTTCATTGGCAAAATGGTGGCTAAGGCTATCGGTATAATTTTTCAGCAGGTCAAAAGCTGATACTTCGATCGGAACAACCCGTCCCTGGAAGTTTATATTTATTACTTGTTTCATGGCTTTAGTTTTTTTTGTTTCGTTAGTTGATTTGTTTCCTAACAATCCCGAAAACTATCGGGACATGGCTATAATTTTTCTGTTACGTGTTGTTGAAGTTGTTATCCTTGTCCGGATGGCTATCAGGATTAAGGTTGTTGTTAATAATAGGTACCTGGCCGGCCACCGTTTCCTCTTCCACCAGCTGAACCTGTTCCGTTTTGGTTAATGCCCTAACGGCATTGGCCAGTTCAAACCAGGTTGACTCCAGTTCCCCGTAAAATCCTGCGCCTTTTTCGGTGAGCGAGAAATATTTACGTGGGGGGCCGCTTGTACTTTCTTCCCATCTGTACGACAAAAGTTCTGCATTTTTTAGCCTGGTCAACAGGGGATACAAAGTACCCTCCAGGATGTTCAGGTTGGCCGCTTTCATTTTTTCAATGATGTCCGAAGGGTAAGCTTCGCCCTCTTTTATGATGGAGAGGATGCAAAACTCCAGAACTCCCTTACGCATCTGGCTGGCTGTGTTGTCTATGTTCATGGCTTCAATTTTTTGACCCCAATCCCGACTGCCCTTTTTTGCTGGCTACTGCTGAGCAGGTTGGATTGTGGTTCTTTTGGAAATAATTTTTTCATGGCTATACTTTAAGAACTTTGAGACAAGATCTAACCGGTTTATCTCCTATCACAACACAAAGATAATATTATTTTAGTACTATGCAACACATAATACCATATTTTTATAGTAGTGGGTGGTAAATATTAGCTGTTTTTCTTTGAAATCCTTTACGGTATTGGTTTTAGTGGTTAAAAAAAATTTTTTATTGACTTGGCTGATTTGACGAACGGCTGAAAACCGGGTTAAATGGCGTGGTTTTAGGTAGTTTAAACGGCTAATACCCTGCGTTTGGAGCAATCTAACTTCAGTTTCCCTGTTGTTAATGTTTCTATAACTTAGTTATAAACAGGTAACATTAATCCTTGAAATCAGTCTATATTGTAGAAGGAGGAATAAGATATGAAATACGTTTTTTACCTGTTAACCAGCCTGTTTGCTTTAATAAGCTGTAATACAAGCAAGGATTACCTGTCTCATATTGATAAAGACAATACCATTTTTAGCGCGGTAAAAACCTTAAAAAAGCATAGCGACGACAGTAGTGCATTGAGTGCATTGCCGCTGCTGTATACCGCAGCACAGGAAAGAAATTTAAGAAAAATAAAAAGTTACGGAAGTTCCCTGAACCTGGACCGTTTCGACAAAATACTTTCGGCCTATTACAGCCTGCAGGAAATGCATGATGCGATCATCGATGTTGACGCTGCCAGCCGCATGGTAAACCCGGTTAATTATACACAAGCCATATACCTGGTTAAACAACAGGCGGCGGATGACTATTATACCGAAGGCAACAACCTGTTAAGCAAGTCGGGCCGGGATATTGCAAAAAAAGCCTATACCTATTTCAAAAAAGCTGATAAATATGTTCCGGGTTATGCCGATGCTGATCTAAAAATGGATGAAGCTTACCAGCAGGCCATTGTAAATGTGGTGATAAACCCGGTGCAGGATAATTCTTACTTTTTTAACAGCGGTTGGGGTAACTATGGCTATAACTACAGCAACGAGTATTTTCAACAAACCCTGGTCAGGGAACTCAAGGGCCTTAACAACACCCGCTACCCGGCCCGTTTTTACACTGATTGGGAGGCAAGGCGCGACAATATACAACCCGATTGGGAAGTTAACCTCACCCTGCGTAATATGAACATACCCAGGCCACAAACCTATTCTTATAGCCGCAATGTAAGTAAACAGGTAGAAACCGGACGGGATACCAGCGGCCGGATTATTTACCAAACAGTATATGCCACAGTTAATATTGCCAGGCAGTCATTTACCGCAAATGCTGATATGGAATTGATCATTTCGGATATAGCTACCCGAAAAAATATAACCCAAAATACGTTCCGGGAAGATTACCGTTGGGAAGAAGAACATGCAACGTACAGTGGCGACAGCCGGGCGCTGGACGCCAACGATTGGGCGATGATAAACGATAATTATTTTAACGAACCCCGCAAGGAAGATGTATTAAACGAATTGTACCGTAAAATTTATCCTCAGGTAAAAAACCGGATCAGTTATGCGGTGGATTGGTAGGAGGCCTCTCCTCCCGATCTCCATCGGTACCAAAGGAGGGGTTTGTACGTGTATGATTATTTACAGAATTATTGGGGTCAGGAAACTTTTCCGGTTTAGATAAAAATTTGATACACGACCCAACTCATCAAATAGGCCAGGCCGGTCATATAAGCGAGCTGGATCATCGGCCATTTCCAGGTACCGGTTTCTCTTTTTACAATAACCAGGGTGCTCATGCACTGCATAGCCAATACGTAAAATATCAATAAGGATAGCCCGGTGGCCAGGTTGTATACAGGTGTTCCATCCGGTCGTACGGCGGCAGCCATTTTACCCCGCAACGTCGTATTGTTTTCGTTGGCATCCTCGCCTACGCTGTATAATGTTGCCATGGTACCTACAAAAACCTCCCTGGCCGCAAAAGAAGTGATCAAAGCAATGCCAATTTTCCAGTCGTACCCCAATGGTTTGATGGCTGGTTCAATAACTTTTCCCAAAGTACCGGCGAATGAACTTTGCAATAATGCTGTTTTGCGTTGTTTGTTCAACTGGTCGGCTTGTTGGGGATCTTTGCGTATCAACTCTTCGTATTTAGCGGTAACGGCAGCCATTTTTTCTTTGGGGCCATAGGTGCTCAAAGCCCACAACAACAGGCTGATTATCATAATGACCCTGCCTGCATCAAAAACAAATATTTTTGCCTTCCCGATCATCGTGGTTAGCGCGTTCTTCCATCTGGGTGCCCGGTAAGTTGGCAGTTCTAAAATAAAAAAACTGCGTTCTGCCGATTTAATAAACCATTTCATTACCCAGGCAACGATGAGGGCCATTACGGTTCCCAATAAATACAAACCCATCATCACCAAACCCTGCAAACTCAAAAACCCAAAATATAATTTTGACGGAATGACCAGTGCGATCAATATCGTATACACCGGCAAACGGGCACTGCAACTCATCAGTGGCGTGATCATGATCGTGAGCAATCTTTCTTTTTTATTCTCAATATTCCGGGCACTCATGATGGCCGGTACGGCACAGGCAAAGCCGCTGATCATGGGCATCACGCTTTTCCCATTTAAACCAACCTTGCGCATCAGTTTATCGGTGAGAAAACTGATCCTGGCCATATAGCCGGTATCTTCCAGCAGGGTTATCAACCCAAACAGGATCATGATCTGCGGAATAAAAATAACAATACCACTTAAACCGGCCACCACTCCATTGATCAGTAAATCGCTCCACCAGGCTACCGGCAACGTATTACTCAGGAATCCGCCGAACTCCCCAAATACCCACTCAATACCATCCATCGGGTATTTAGCCACCCAAAAAACACTTTGAAACAGCAGGAACAAAACAACCATTAAAATAATATACCCCCAGCGCCGGTGCAGCAATACATTATCGAGCCGTTCATTAAACAGCGCTTTTTGTAAAGGGTCGGCTTCAACAACCGCCTGCTGCATGATGTGCTTAATGCGGCCATATCGCTGCACGATCTCCTCAGCCTGGGTTTTAGTAGGATTAAATTTATTGTCGATCTCAATTTGTTCAATGGTATGCTGCATTCGATCCTCCAGCAAAAAATTTTCGTGATTGATGAGGTAATGAATGGCAGTGTAGTCGCTGATCTCCGGATAATGATCCTTTACCTGTTTTATGGCGCTTTCGGCAAACGCCTTATTATCTATAAAGTCGCGTGCAGGTGGCTGGTACAGGTTCCCCGCCACATTCTCAATAATTTTTTTTAACTGCTCTAATCCCTTATTTTTCCTGGGATTGACCTGCACAACAGGCACGCCCAATTCCCTTTCCAATCCCGAAATATCAATTTGTGTACCCTTACGTTTCGCCAGATCCATCATGGTAAGCGCTACGACCACCGGAATATTGAGATCAATGATCTGCGAACAGAATAGCAGGTTGCGTTTTAAATTACTGGCATCGGCCACCAATAAAACCATATCGGGTTTAATAGTTTTATCCTGTTTTAATAAAACTTTATAGGCAACCCATTCATCATGTCGTTTGGGGTATAAACCGTAAGACCCGGGCAGGTCAATAATCGTAGCAGAAAGATCGGCGGCAATTTTACTTTGCCCCATCTTTTTATCAACAGTTACACCCGGAAAATTACCCACCTGTTGATTTAAACCGGTTAAATAATTAAACAGGGAGCTTTTTCCGCTATTGGGATTGCCTACCAGTGCTATGTTGATATGTTTTGCCAAACTGAATTGAGTGCAAAAATAGCTTTTAACCCTTTTGTATGGTTACGAATTAAGAAAGATGAAGTAGCGAGGCGGAAATGACTGATTTTTCGTTGTGTTTAAATTTTACATTCCATTTACATATTTAGTGTTCCACTAAGTTACCTTTGTTCCACAAAAATAAATTTAATGAAACAGATCTTTTGGCTCTTATTGCTTGTTTCAATGGCGGCCCCGGCTCAACGACGGAAAAAAGCGCAGATTAAAGCAGATAATCTGGTGATAACGGCCCTGCATGAACATATTGGTTTTTTAGCGGATGATAAACTGGAAGGAAGAAGAACAGGAACCCAAGGCGAAAAATTAGCTTATGAGTACATTAACAACCAGTTTAAAAATGCTGGGTTAATGCCTAAAGGCGAAAATGGAACTTTTATACAACCGTTTGAAGTGATCGAGGGTAAAGAAATCAACCCGGATACCCGGTTAAGTATAAATAATGTTGAGTTGCAGCTTAACGACGACTATTTCCCATTCACTTTCAGTAACAATGGGAAATTAAGTGCTTCCACGGCAATGGCCTTGCCGGAAAGCGAATCCGTTTGGTTCTGGGATCTGAAGGGACCGCTGGAAGAAAACAAAAACAACCCACATTTTGATTTGGAAGATGCCATCGTTAAAAAAACCAACCTGCTTGCCGAAAAGGGTGCCGGTGCGCTGCTGATCTTCAACAGTTCGGATATTAAAGATGAACTGAAGTTTGACCCAAAATCCAAAACAGAAACGGTAAAAATTCCGGTATTATATATCAATAAGGATATCAAAAATAAATATTTACAAGATGAAATAAGTTTTGTTGATTATAAGCTGAGTGTTGCCATCGGTGTTAAAAAAAGAACCGGGCATAATGTTGTGGGATTTATTGACAATGGAGCGGCCAACACCATCATCCTGGGTGCTCACTACGATCATTTGGGATACGGCGAAGACCACAATTCATTATTTACCGGCAAAATCCCCATGATACATAATGGCGCAGATGATAATGCAAGTGGTACTGCCGCACTGATTGAATTGGGTAAGCAGTTGAAAAACTCAAAACTAAAAAACAACAATTACCTGTTTATCGCCTTCTCGGGCGAAGAACTCGGCTTGTACGGAAGTAAATATTTTACGGAGCACCCCACCATAAACCTGTCAACTGCCAATTATATGATCAATATGGATATGGTTGGCCGGTTGAATGACAGCACCCATGGTTTAACGATTGGGGGTTATGGAACTTCGCCGGTTTGGGGACAGCAACTGCCGGCCCATGATAAATACCTGAAAATAAATTTCGACAGCAGCGGCAGCGGACCGAGCGACCACACTTCCTTTTACAGAAAAGACGTGCCCGTTTTATTTTTCTTTACCGGCGCACACAGCGACTATCATAAACCCAGTGATGATGCTGATAAGATCAATTACGCCGGCGAACTGGTGTTGATCAAATACATTTATAACGTTATTGAAAAAACCAACGACAAGGGCAAACTGGCTTTTACCAAAACCAGGGAAGCGCAGGCACAAGGCCGGAGAAGTTTTAGTGTAAGCCTGGGTATTATGCCCGATTATACTTTTAGTGGAATGGGCGTTAGGGCCGATGGCGTAAGCGAAGGTAAAGTGGCCGAAAAAGCCGGAATAAAAACCGGTGATGTGATATTGCAGATCGGCGATTTTAAAATCCCCGATGTGCAGGGCTATATGCAGGCATTGGGCAAATTTAAAAAAGGAGATGCAACAAAAGTGACCGTAAAAAGAGAAGATCAGGAGATCGTGTTTGATATTGTATTTTAAGTTTTTTATCTTTTACATATGGCTGCTCAAAACTAAAAATTGATAACGACGAACTGGCCGAAGAGTTTTTTGAAAACGCGCTGCTTCTTGGTATTGTGGCGCCAATCAAGGATTACCAGTTCAGCTGGCAGCTTAATCAGTTGCTCGGCCTCGATTTCAGGATCAACAATGATATAGAGATACAGCTTAAGAAAAAGCAACGGACCTATTTTTTCAGTGTTTACGAGTTTGCCGTTCCGGCTATCAGCCTTACCCATTATCTATACAATAACGAACACGATGGTGAATATCTACTGCCGGAATTTAAACACCTCGATTTTTTGTGGTTAATAAAAGGTGATCCGATTTCGGCAGATGACCTGAAGATATTGATTCAGTCGATACGAACATTACCTGGTGTGCAACTGGTTAACGAAATGACGAATGAGAAAATAAAACATAAGTTGCACCTGATATTTTAATGGATAGTGGATAGTGGATAATTTAAGCAAAAGCTTACTGCATTTTAAATAAAAATCTCAAAATTCAAACAATTGGTGCTGCCCGGGTTATGAATTAATAAATTATCAATTAACTATTAACTATTATGTGGGAAGAAAAAAACAACACGCTCTATAAAAAATTTGAGTTCAAAAATTTTTCCGAAGCTTTTGCCTTTATGGCAAGGGTTGCTTTGGAAGCCGAGAAGATGGATCACCATCCGCTTTGGACCAATGTGTATAATAAAGTTGAGATCTGGCTGAGCACCCATGATGCAGGAGATATGGTAACAGATAAGGATCATAAACTGGCGGCAAAAATCGACCAGCTGATCAGCTGATATTTTTTCGATAATAACCTGCCAAAGCAAACAAAGAAACAACCATCCAGGTTGCCTCTAAAACTACAAAGGGAATATAATCAATCATCCAGGAAGCCAGGCAGGCCAGTCCGGCACCAATGATATTCATGAATATATATAACAACCCGTTTACAGTAATCTTCTTAAGCAGATTCAGCAAAAATGCCAGCAATAAAATAGCAACGCCTGCAGATCCTATCCAGTCGCTCAGGTACAAATCCATACGCGATGATTATTTTGTTCGTATTTCCTTTAGTACAATATAAAACCCGTTCTGCATTCGCAGGATAATGGGCATTTTACCGGATTTATAAAAGGTGAAGTAGCTTTCGCTTCCGGTAGGTTCTCCTTCATCATTAAGTTCTTTGGCCATTTCTTCCTCAATAACATCTTTCTCTCCATTCACCAGTATTTTAATTTCCTTGTTATCGGTATAGGTACCCATTTTTTTAGGTGCTTCACCGGTATTCATTTTTATCGGGGTACCCTTGCCGGCTTTCATCAATGCGGTAAAGGTATTTTTACTTAACCACACACTGAGTGTATTATCGTCTAAGGTTTTTTGCCCCGGAGCAAAATAGTTGTACATGGTGTTACCCGAGATCATAGCCTCGGGTGTATGGGTAATGGTGCCGTTATTATTCGCCCGGTCGGTCATTTCCCAATCGAATATAACCGCCGGGGCTAAAGCCTTCACGGTTACAATAAAATCATACTGTTGCCCATTGGTTTCAACGCCGTAAATCAGTTTAGTACCTGGTTTTACAAGTCCCTGCAGGTTGGCTTGTGCAAATGAAAAACAGTAGACGAACAAAGCACCCGCGAGTAGCGATATTTTTTTCATACAATTGATTTTATATCTAAATATACAGCAGATTCGTAAATCTACTGTTTTACAAAAATCGTTTTATCGGCGGGTTTGGTCATCATACCAATTGGTTCGGCAAAATTTTCAAGTCTATTTTCCCTGAATATTTTTTGCACCGATTCAACAGCAGCTGCATCAACAGTGATCAATAAACCACCATTGGTTTGTGGATCGGGTAATAAATTAAATGCCTCCATTACATGCACACCCTTTTCAAAACCGGTTTTAGAGCTATAACTATTCCAGTTGCGATAAGTAGCATCCGGCACTATGCGTTGCGCTAAATATTCCCTTACGCCATCAGCAACGGGCAAGGCTGAATAGTTTATTTCAGCCGAACAGTTGCTGCCTTCAGCCATTTCAATTAGGTGCCCCAGCAAACCAAAGCCCGTAACATCTGTCATGGCCGTTACGCCTTCCATTTTACCCAGCAGCTCGCCGATCTTATTCAGCTTCACCATTTGGTTTATCATAACCGATACGTGCTCCGCTTTGATCAGTCCTCTTTTTTGTGCGGTTGATAAAATACCAACGCCCAGCGGTTTGGTAATAAAGATGAGATCGCCGGGTTTTGCTGTATTGTTTTTTTTCAGATTTTTTATTTCAACCAACCCGCTGACTGCCAGGCCAAAAATGGGTTCGGCCGAATCAATGGAATGTCCGCCAGCCAAAGGGATACCAGCCTCTTCACAAATTTTTCGGCTGCCGTCCAGCACCTGCTGTGCCAGTTCAGTGGATAGTTTTTCAACAGGCCAACCCAGAATAGCAATGGCTAAAAGAGGTTTCCCGCCCATGGCATATACATCGCTGATGGCATTGGCGCTGGCAATGCGGCCAAAATCGAAAGCATCATCAACAATGGGCATAAAAAAGTCGGTGGTAGAAATCAATGCCATCCCGTTTCCGATATCGTAGGCAGCGGCATCGTCTTTGCTGCTGTTGCCAACCAGCAATTTACTATCGGCCGGTGCAACCCTGTTTGTTTTTAAAATTTCATCCAAAACTTTAGGCGCAATCTTGCAACCACAACCGGCACCGCGGGAGAATTGGGTAAGCCTCACAGCCTCCCCAACCCCCTCCGGGAGAGGGGCTTCAGGACTCTGAAGATTTTGATCTGTTTTATTCATTATACACGCTCTTTTACTTTTTCGCTTCTTTTTTCTCCCCTCCGGGAGTTAGAGGGGGCCTTTTTTTCGTTTAAATTCTATGGCGGCATTTTTATTTAGATCACCGCTGAACCGAATTTCGTACCTGTCTTTTCCATCATTCACTATTAATAAACCGGTGTTTGGCGGTAAGCTTCCGAGGTTTTCGGCATACATAATAATCTGAACGGTTTCCGGCAGATCTTTGGTGTAGATCACTTTGCGTACTGCCCTGGTGCTTAGTCCAACCATCGGCATAATAACTTCTCCATTCATAAGCACACTTACCGTATCACCATCTACTTCGCCATTATCGTATAAAGTAATAATTAAACTATCCGACGAATAATTCACCGACTGAATCGTTTCAATAGTTCGTTTGTTTAAACCGGATGCCGCGTTTGCTTTCTTTTCAGGTTCTGCTGTTTCCGGTTTGTTGTTTTTTACAGCCACTTCGTCAGCTGATTTTTCAATGACCTCTTTTTTAACCGGCTGCTTTTTTATTTCGGCCGTTTTGGATTTTACCGGTTCTGATTTTTGAACCGACTCATCAGCTTTGACCTCGTTTTTCTCTTTACCGGAAGTTGGTGTCTTTAATTCAGTTGATTTATCGTTGACCTTGTTTTTAGCAATCATTTTCACTTCTTCCGTTTTTTCTACTGGTGGCTCAGTTACCGCTTCGGTTTGCTTTTCTTTTTTCACCGGCTCGGTTTTTGCGAGGTTCGTCTGCCTTTCCTTTTCTTCCTGAACAAAAGACAGTTCATCATCGAGACCAAGACCGGCGAGATGCGGAACCAGGGAGGAGTTCATAAAATCCGACTTTCGTTCTACATGAATATACCCGGTTGCCGGTGCATATTCGCGGGTTCTGTTGGTAGAGAACATGCCGCTTAAGATCATATCTCTTCCGTTCTTTTCAAATACCAATACATTAATAACATACACGCCTTTTGGCGGCCTGATGGGGTAATTATTGTCAACCAGTTTCAGATCCTGGGTTATCACTTTATTACCATCGATGGTGATCTTCAATTTCTTTACACCATAATATTCTTTGTCGTCGAGAATGAAATAGGTATGCGAATAGCCAATCAACTTACCCTTTTTTTTGCTGATCGCGATTTCGTAACGATAGTTTAATTCTGTGGTATCGTTATACATCAGGCCGGTCCATAAACCGGTCATATCTTCATCTTCGGGTGTTGATTGTGAAAATAAATTGGCTGAAAACAAACCCAAAAAACAGCAGATCAGAAAGCACTTACAATATTGCATGATAATATATTTTTTGCATTGGCTGTTGTATCAACGCTTGCGCAAGGTATTTTATTTAACAAATAAGAAATATTCTCACGATTATTCAGTCCTTTATAATACCATTTATCGTAATAGCTCAGCAAAATGCGGAAACATTCGGTGTAATTGTCCTGTTCCAGGAATTGAACCGCGTTTTTTGTTTCCAGGCCACCTAGCCGTTTCTGAATTCGAAGAATCGCCTCTTTTAGCATTCCCTTTTTTTGTTTTCCATATTCGGCAGTTATATATGTCAGCCTCTCTTCAAAGGGTATATCCACAAAAAACACCAGTGACTGGCGCATGGTTTTCCAAAGCGGCATAGGAATTTGCAGGTTGCCGATGCGTTGGCTTTCATCTTCGATGTAAATGCAGTTGGCAGTTGGCGGTTGGCAGTCTTCAGTAGGGAGCTCAGCGACACTTGCCGACCGCAAACTGCCAACAGCAGACTGAGCCAGCGCCTGTGCTAAGGAATTCTCAAACATCTCTTGCGCCGGTTGTGGAATATTCTCCAATGCACCAAAAGCCGACCCTTTGTGTTTGGCCAATCCCTCCAGATCAATGATTGTTTTGCCTTGCTTTTCCAGTTCGTGCAGCAGCAGCGTTTTACCGCTACCGGTATAACCTCCGATGATAGTAAAGTTGTATTCTTTTTCAAACCGGGCCAACACCCATTTACGATACGCTTTGTAACCACCCGTAAGTAAATACACGTTAAAGCCGTACAGATCTAAAAGCCAGGCTACGGCGGCACTGCGCATACCGCCCCGCCAGCAGTGGATCAATACTGCCCCTCCGCCCCTTGCAGGGGGAACTATATTCTCTGAATCTGCTTTTCCTGCGTGAAAATCGGCTACTATCTTTTCAGCCTGTTCAACCATTGTTCTCATTTTAGGACCAAAATAGTCCAACCCGGTCTTTATGGCATTTTCACGGCTTTTTTGTTTATAGGTTGTACCTACTTCTTTTCTTTCGGCATCGCTGAACAGCGGAAAACTGATCGCCGATGGTAAATGGGCATGGGCATATTCGCCGGGGCTGCGAACATCCAAAACCGGGTGTTGCTTTGCCAGCCCGATAAATTCTTCGATGGTTATTTTTTGTATCGCCATTATTGTTGTTGTGGGCATTACATGGTAACACTAAGTTACGCAAAGAAAAAAGCCGCCGAAAATTTCAGCGGCTCCTTATTAATTATCCATTATCAAATTATCCATTTTCTGACTATCCGTTCATACTGGTCAAAAATTCGGCATTATCCTTGGTTCCCTTCATATTTTTCAACAGTGTGTTGATCGCTTCTTCGGGATTCATATCGGCCATATGCTTACGCAAAACCCACATACGCTGGAACGTGTCTTTATCCAACAGCAGGTCATCACGCCTGGTTGATGAGGATACAATATCGATCGCAGGATAAATTCTCCTGTTCGATAATTTACGTTCCAGCTGTAATTCCATATTACCGGTTCCTTTAAATTCCTCAAAGATCACCTCATCCATTTTACTACCGGTATCAACCAATGCCGTGGCAATGATGGTCAGGGATCCGCCATTTTCTATTTTACGTGCGGCTCCAAAAAACTGCTTTGGTTTTTGCATGGCATTGGCTTCAACACCACCACTTAATACTTTACCACTCGAAGGAGCCACGGTATTATGCGCCCTGGCCAAACGGGTGATCGAATCCAATAAGATCACCACATCGTGTCCGCACTCAACCAAACGCTTGGCTTTTTGCAATGCCATGGTACTAACGCGTACATGCTTTTCGGCAGGCTCATCAAAAGTAGATGCAATTACTTCCGCCTTTACACTGCGTTCCATGTCGGTAACTTCCTCAGGCCTTTCATCTACCAGCACGATCATCAGGTAACAATCCGGATGGTTTTCGGCAATGGCATTGGCCAGTTCTTTCAGCAACATGGTTTTACCTGTTTTGGGTTGCGCCACAATTAATCCACGCTGGCCCTTACCGATGGGGGTAAACAGGTCCATGATACGTGTACTGTAATTATCAGCCTTGGTACACAGGTTTAATTTTTCGAATGGAAACAAGGGAGTAAGGTAATCAAATGGTACCCGGTCTCTCACTTCCTCCGGCGATTTACCATTGATGGTTTCTACCTTCAGTAATGCAAAATATTTTTCACCTTCTTTAGGCGGACGAACACTGCCATAAACCGTATCGCCCGTTTTTAATCCAAATAACTTTATCTGGCTGGGAGATACATAAATATCATCGGGCGACGATAAATAGTTATAATCGCTGCTTCTTAAAAACCCATATCCATCGGCCATCATTTCCAACACACCTTCACCCAATATCACACCGTCAAATTCGATATTAAAGGCCGGTTGTTTTTGATTATATTGTTTTGAAGGTGTTTTTGCCGATTCTTCATCATCATCTTCTTCCAAATCAATTTCGGCTTCCTGCTCCTGTTCCAACTCGTCTTTTTCGGCTAACATTTGTGCAATAGCCGCCGGTATGGTACTTTCCTGATCGGTAATGGGTTGTACATCCTCCATATCTTCTTCCAGCTCCAGCTCCACCGGTTTTTTCTCAGCTTTTTTTGGTTTTACGGCAACAACAGGTTCTGTTACCTCTTTTGCGGCAGGCTTTACAATCCGCTTGCGTTTTGGCTTTTCGCCATCTTTGGTTTTGTCGGTTGTCATATTAGATTGATTTTCCAGGATCTTATTTATCAGATCCTGCTTAACTAGTTTTTTTGCGTTGGAGATGTCATATTGCTCAGCAATGTCTTGCAACTCAGGAACGAGCAGGTCGTTCAGTTGTGAAATATCGTACATAAAAATGAAAAATGATTTTCTTCAAAAATCCCGTCTTAAATCTGAAATAGTGATTGAGAATTAATATTGATGGATTTGAATCGCCGATAAAGTTTTAGTTTGAAAGTTCCTTCTCAGTCCGATTCAGAAGCAATATTACGGTGTTTTTTTAGAAAAAAGGAATTTTTTTGTGACAGAACACGGATAACAGCGACTGAATCGGTAAATACGGACGAAAATCGGTTTCAGCGGTGTCATCCGTGTTCTATTCCTATCTTTGCAGCCAATTTAAAATTTATATGTTCAACAACAGAATCAGGATTAAAGATCTGCTGGCCACTGATAAAGTTAACTACAGTGCTACAGTGATGGGATGGGTGCGTACCTTTCGCAACAACCAGTTTATTGCCCTCAATGATGGCAGTACCATTAATAATATACAAATAGTTGCCACATTGGGCGAGTTTGATGAGGCCCTGTTAAAGCGCCTCACCACCGGCGCTTGTATCAAGGCTACAGGCGAAGTGATCCCTTCCCTTGGAAAGGGACAAAAAGTTGAGCTAAAAGCAACATCAATAGAAATATTGGGCGATAGTGATGCGGAAACTTTTCCCATGCAGCCCAAAAAACACAGCCTGGAATTTTTGCGGGAAAATGCACATATGCGTTTCCGCACCAATACATTTGGTTCGGTATTTCGGGTGCGTCATACCCTGGCATTTGCCGTTCATCATTTTTTTAATGATAAGGGGTTTCTATACCTGCATACGCCCATCATCACGGCCAGCGATGCCGAAGGCGCCGGCGAAATGTTTAAAGTAACCACATTGCCACTGGATGGTACTGCCCCAACAAATGAAGATGGTTCTATCAATTTTAAGGAAGATTTTTTTGGGAGAAGTACCAACCTCACTGTAAGCGGGCAACTGGAAGGAGAACTGGCCGCCATGGCCTTTAGTGATATCTATACTTTTGGGCCAACCTTCAGGGCCGAAAACAGCAATACCACACGTCACCTGGCCGAGTTTTGGATGATAGAGCCGGAGATGGCTTTTTATGACCTGGAAGACAATGCCAACCTCGCCGAGGAATTCATCAAGTATATTATCAGGTATGCCATGGATAATAATGCCGACGATCTTGAATTCCTGAATCAGCGACTCGCCGATGAAGAAAAACAAAAACCACAAACCGAGCGGAGTGAAATGGGGCTACTCGAAAAACTGAATTTTGTCGTTGATAATGATTTTGAACGGTTAACCTATACCGAAGCTATTGACATTTTAAAGAACAGCAATCATAACAAGAAAAAGAAATTTCAATATTTAATTGAAGATTGGGGAACCGATCTGCAGAGTGAACACGAACGCTATCTTGTTGAAAAACATTTTAAAAAACCGGTAATACTTACTGATTATCCGAAGGAGATTAAGAGTTTTTACATGCGTCAGAATGATGACGGAAAAACCGTGGCCGCCATGGATATTTTAGCGCCGGGTATTGGCGAAATTGTTGGTGGCAGCCAACGGGAAGAGCGTTTGGATAAACTCACTCAACGAATGAAAGAAATGCATGTGCCCGCCGATGAACTTTGGTGGTACCTGGATACAAGAAAATTCGGCGCTTGTCCGCATGCTGGCTTTGGGCTAGGTTTTGAGCGCCTGGTGCAGTTTGTTACAGGTATGGGAAATATCCGCGACGTGATCCCTTTTCCGAGGTATCCCAAGAGTGCGGAGTTTTAAAAAGATCAAATCATTTGATATTAAAAACCGGGGCGTTTACCCCGGTTTTTTTTGGTTACCTGATCAATTTAGTGCTTACCTTGGGGCTTCAATTAAACCCATCCATGGCCGTGTACCTGAACAACCGGTTTTTAGAAAATGAAAATGCGTTGCTGCATGTTTCGGACCTCTCCATGCAAAGAGGATATGCCATCTTCGATTTTTTCAGAACGGTTAATGGCATTCCGTTATTCTTACCCGATCACCTGGATCGTTTTTTTGCCTCGGCCGGGGCTATGTATTTACCGGTAAAACAAAGCCGCGAAGAACTCGCATCTATTATCATTGAACTCATCAAAAGAACCCCTATTCCGGAGGCAGGTATTCGTATGATGTTAACCGGGGGCTATTCAGCGGATCATTTTCAACCTGCCGAACCCAACCTGCTGATCACCTGCAACCCGATCAGGATGTTTGACAGGAGCGATTTTGAAAAAGGGTTTTCAATCATTACCTACGAACACCAGCGCAACCTGCCACATATCAAAAGCATTAACTACCAAATGGGTGTTTGGTTATTACCCGAGCTAAAAAAACAACAGGCTGATGAAGTTTTGTATTACAACAACAATATCATCACCGAATTTCCACGCAGCAATATTTTTATCGTTACGCCCCAAAACAAACTGGTTACACCCAAACGGAATATGTTGATGGGTGTAACCAGGAAACATGTTTTGACATTGGCTGCGGATATTTTGCCTGCCGAAGAAAGGGATATCAGCCTGGATGAATTGTTGCAATCCCGTGAAGTGATGCTGACCAGCACCACCAAAAGAATCGTACCTGTTTTAAAAATAAATAACCGGCATATTGGTGATGGCAAGCCGGGTAAAATAACCACCATCCTTTATGAAAAACTAATAGCTGCCGAAGCGGCTTTAGGTGTGCATTAACATGTGCTGTACTATAAAAACAGCGGCGCCGGCAAAATATCCTATTAATGCGAGCCAGGCTATCCGTTTCGCATACCAGATAAATTCGATCTTTTCAATTCCCATCGCAGCTACACCGGCTGCCGAGCCAATGATCAATGCACTACCTCCGGTGCCCGCACAGTAAGCTAAAAACTCCCAAAAAAAATGGCCGGTAGGGAATTCGGTTAAGGGATACATGCCCTGGGCTGCAGCAACCAGGGGAACGTTGTCGACCACTGAGGAAAGCAAACCAATCGACATGGTGATCACCGAAATATTGCCGATTTTTTCATTCATCAACCTGGCCAGGTCGGTTAAAATGCCCGTTGCCTGCAAGGCGCCAATGCTTAACAGAATACCTAAAAAGAAAAGTACACTGGGTGTATCAATTTTTCGTAAGGCGTGATTAACCGATAATAGTCCCTTTTCCTGTTCATCTCTTTCGCTGTGGATCAGTTCGGTAATCACCCACATCAAACCCAGTCCAAATAAAATACCCATATAAGGCGGCAGGTGCGTTACCGTTTTAAATACCGGTACAAATAACAAACTGCCAACGCCCAAAATAAATACCAGGTTTCTTTTAGACTCGCTGGTATTAAAATTAATATTCTCTTCAAGCATCGCCTTCAACCAGTTTCAGTTTACCCTTCATTTTCCAGGCAATTAATGCCGCGGGTATAACCATACTTACCAGGCTGGGCACCAGTGTTTGAACAATAATTGAAGCTGCTGTAATCTGGCCACCGAGCCACAACATGGTTGTTGTAACATCACCAATCGGCGACCAGGCGCCACCCGAGTTGGCGGCAATAACCACCAGGCCGGCAAACATCAACCGTTCTTCCTTGTCGGCAATAATTTTACGCAGCAATGAAACCAATACGATAGTCGTGGTAAGATTATCCATAACAGCGGATAAAAAGAAAGTTATAAAAGCAACCAACCATACTAATTTTCGTTTGTCGGTGGTCTTTATCCTGCTGGTAATAATGTGAAATCCGTCATGGGCATCTATCAGTTCAACGATCGTCATGGCGCCCATCAAAAAAAACAGAATCCCCGATACTTCGCCCAGGTGGCCTGTCAGGTATTCTGAAGCTTCATGGCCATCTTTGGCAAAAAGCGCATATATCGACCAACAAACAGCAGCGGTGATCAAAGCTGTAGCGGCTTTATTTATTTTGATCGGATGCTCCAGCGCGATGGCAGTGTATCCCAAAATAAAAACAATACATATCGCAGTTATCATGACCGTGTTTTATGATTAATCAAATGTAGGGACAAAATGTACCGGTTTTATTTTGCAAATCCGATAATTAATTGGTGTCTTTTTTTTATCCCATAACGGGAATTTGTAAATGCCCGTATTTATTTGTCATTTTAAATAACGTTTCATTTCATTTACCAGGCCCTCTTCTTTCAGATCCTGGCCCAACTCCCAAAACATGATGCCCCCCAGTTTTTTGCGCCGGATGAACGTAGTTTTTTTTCTTATAGATCTTTTATCATCAAAGGTGGCAAACCACTTATTAGCCGTATTGTATTGATAGGGCGCTTTTGCTTTACGGTCCCAATGATACCTAAAGCCCGATGTATCGCTAAAATAATTCTTAAAATCCGAAAAGGCCACGCCTCTTTTAAATCTTCCGGCTTGATAAAGGCCATTGTTTGTGTCTGGCACATTTTCCCAAACCCTTGCATACATAGCGGCTCCAATAATGAGTTTGTTTGCGGGCATTTTTTTATCCAACAACCAGTTCACACATTTACTGGTTGACTCCTGACCCGGCATATAATCATGAAGTGGCGTATGGTGGCCGGTTACCGTGGCATAGCCTCCAACCAGATCATAGGTCATCAGGTTTACAAAATCAACTAACGGCATCACCTTATCCCAATCAATGGATTGCTCCAGGTATTTTACAAATCCTCCCGCAGCAAAAGTGAGGAGATAATCTTTGCCCATTTCAGTACGCAGGGATTTAACCAATTCGGTAAAATTATTTTTATCGGCAGCTGTATAGGTGTGGCCCGGAAAACCCTCAATAGCCGGGTATTCCCAATCCAGGTCAAGCCCATCGATGCCGTATTGCTTAAAAAGGGCAACTGTTGTCCTGGCAAAATTTATCCGGTGTTCTTCAATTGCAAAAAGATCGCTGCAGGGAGCACAACCACTCCAGCCGCCAATGGATACCATGATCTTTAACCACGGATATTCTTTTTTCAGTTCCACCAACTGCTTCAAACTATTCTCTTGATTTTCGTTATGAAAAGTGAGTGTATCCTGTTTAATTTTAAGAAAACTGAAAATAATATGTGTTAGTTTTTCAACATGCCATTTTTTAATGGCTTCGCCGTTACCGGTATAATAGGCAATGATTTTGTATGGCTTTTGTGCCGAAAGAGAAAGAGAAGAAATCAGAAAAAAAGAGAGAAGGAGTTTTTTCATGAGATTGAAGTTAGCCGATTTCGGCTTTCCGTTTGTTTTTAACAACTGAATACAAACATAAGTAACCCGGGTTTGTTATATTTATAACCAATAAATAAAAATTATGCAGGCAAAATACGTTTTATGTTTAACCGGTATGCTCATTTCGGTATACGCAATTGGGTGCAACAGTAATTCAACAACTTTTTACGGTAGCCAGGGCGACACTTCCAAATTGCCACCGGTAGAGACAAAAAAAGCAAATACAGATTATAAACCGGCATTTGATGGCCAAACCAGAATTGCGGGCGTAAAAACCAAAACCCCGTACAAAGTTGAAAAGATCAACAACGACCTCGGACGGCCCTGGGCCATTATTGTGCTACCCGATAACCGTTTGCTGATAACCGAAAAAAAAGGGTATATGCAGATCCTTAGTGCTGATGGAAAGGTTGAAAAAAAAATTACCGGTTTTCCTGAAGTGGAAGATGGTGGACAAGGTGGTTTGCTTGATGTGGCATTAGATCCTGATTTCAAAACCAATCAAATGATATACTGGTCATTTGCTGAAGCCTATGAGCCCGGCAATTTGATGGCCGTGGCCAAGGGTCGTTTAGATGAACCCTCTTCAACCATTCAAAATCCGGTTGTTATTTTCAGGGCCACACCGGCGTTGAGCAGTCCTTTACATTTCGGTTCCAGGTTATTGTTCGATAAAGACGGTTACCTTTTTGTTTCTACCGGCGAACGTTCAACCATGAAAGGCAGGGTTCAAGCACAACTACTGTCATCGGGCCTGGGGAAAATTTTTAAAATTACCAAAGACGGCAAACCGGCACCCGGCAATCCTTTCATCGGTAACCCCAATGCCATGCCGGAGATTTATGCCTATGGTATACGGAATGCGCAAAGCCTCGACATTCATCCCCAAACCGGCGAGCTTTGGGAAGCGGAGTTTGGTCCGCGTGGTGGCGATGAGCTCAATATTATAAAAGCCGGAAAAAACTATGGCTGGCCGGATATAACCTATGGCATAGAATATGGCGGCAGAAAAATTGGCGATGCCATTCAACAGAAAGAAGGTATGGAACAACCTGTGTATTATTGGGACCCTGTGCTTTCACCGAGCGGTATGGCTTTCTATACAGGCAATGCCATACCCGAGTGGAAAAATAATCTCTTTATCGGTGGGCTCAGCAGTACCCATATTGCCCGGCTGGTTATTGAAAATAATAAAGTAGTTGGTGAGGAACGGATTTTAGAAGATAAGAACGAAAGGTTCCGTGATGTGGTTTATCATAATGGCATGTTGTATGCGGTAACTGATGGCGGTAACTTGTACAGGATTAGTAAGCAATAAATATTATACTTTGACGTCAATAAAAAATATCAGCATCCCCGGTGCCAATAAACTTCCCATAGCGCTGGATATTTTTTTTAATGATGAGCCAGTGAAAAAACCGGTTGTTATTTATGCGCACGGATTTAACGGCTTTAAAGATTGGGGTAATTTTGATCTGATTGCCCAACAATTTGCTGCAGCAGGTTTTACTTTTGTGAAATTCAATTTTTCGCATAACGGCACCGCTCCTGAACAACCGGAAGACTTTGTTAACCTGGAAGCTTTTGGCGAAAACAATTATACCAGGCAACTGAATGATCTAAGGCTCGTTGTTGATTGGGTTTGTGATGCACAGAATCAATATCAACCGCATATCAACCTGAACAATATTTCATTGATCGGACATAGCATGGGCGGTGGTATTGCCATATTACATGCAGCAACAGATAATCGGATACAAAAATTAGTTGGCTGGGCGTCCATTGCCGAATGCAAAACGCCCTGGGGTGCCTGGCCGGCCGATAAAATGCAGCACTGGAAAGAAACCGGCGTGGCTTATTATAATAACAGCCGCACTAAACAACAAATGCCGATGCGCTACCAACTATACGAGGATTATATACAAAACAAAGAACGACTGGATATTGAAAAAGCGATCCGGCAATTGCAAATTCCTGTATTAATTTGTCATGGCAACGCTGACCCTTCGGTTCCGGTAGAAAATGCGCGGTTATTGCATTGCTGGCAGCCGTCGGCACAATTATTTATAACCGGCGGCGATCATGTTTTTAACCGTAAACATCCCTGGACCGAAAAAGACCTGCCGGCAGAAATGCAGACAGTAGTTAATAAAACGCTGCAATTTTTAAACTATTAATCAACTTAAAATATCATCATCATGCAAAATAACCTTAACAACAAAGTAGCATATATAACAGGAGGCAGTAAAGGCATCGGGTTGGGTATTGCCAAAACCCTGCTCAACAATGGCATGAAAGTGGCCATCAGCAGCCGAACGATGGATGCAGCAAAAAAAGCAGCGGCATCATTAAGCCATGATAATAACCTGGTACTGGCAGTAGAATCTGACGTTTGTTCGCTTGCGTCAGAAACCAACGCAGTTAAAGCGGTTATGGATCATTTTGGGCAACTCGATGTTTTAGTGGCGAATGCCGGAGTAGGCCATTTTGCCCCCATTGATACATTAACCGCCGAACAATGGAGAGAAACTATAGACACAAACCTGACCGGCGTTTTCAACAGCGTGAAAGCCGGTATTGATCCTTTAAAACTTTCCGAAGGGTATATTATCACCATTGCCAGTTTGGCCGGTACCAATTTTTTTGAAAACGCGGCAGCGTATAATGCCAGTAAATTTGGCCTGGTAGGTTTTACACAGGCAGTTATGCTCGACCTCAGAAAATATGGGATCAAAGTGTCCACGATCATGCCCGGTTCGGTAGCTACCTATTTTAACAACCACGTTCCCAATGATGCTGATGCCTGGAAGATTCAACCCGAAGATATTGGTGAACTGGTACTCGACCTTCTTCAGATGAACCCGCGAACCTTACCCAGCAAGATAGAAGTAAGGCCATCGATGCCACCGGGCAAATAGATATAAACTAACTCACCCCAATAATCTTCCCGTCAACTACATCAATATTTTGGGCGTAGGGAATTTTTGGCAGTCCGGGCATACGCATCATTTCGCCGCATACCGCTACAATAAAACCGGCGCCCTGGTTGATCACCAGGTCATCCACATCAATTTTAAAATCACCATCCAAACCGCTCAGTAATGGATTATGCGTAAATGAATACTGTGTTTTGGCCATACAAACCGGCAGATGCTCCAATCCGAGCTGCTTAATTTTTTTGATCATGTCCTGCGCCTTTTTGTACAGCACCACATCGGTAGCTCCATAAATAGTGGTTACAATTTTTCTGATCTTGGTTTCTATATCATCAGTCAATTCGTAGGTATGTTGCAGGGGTGGCGATGGTTGTTCACAAATATCTACCACGGCCTGTGCCATGTCCAATGCACCTTCGCCGCCACGGGTAAACCCGTCGTTAACGGCAAACGCAACTTCTTTTTCGGCACACCAGCTACGTAACCAGCCAATTTCTTCTTCGGTATCAAAACCATAACGGTTTAGCACAACCAGTATTTTTTGTTTAAATGATTTAAGGATCGAAATATGTTTTTCGAGATTGCGAACGCCCTTGCTCAACGCTGCCAGATCGGGTAACATCATGGTTTTCGCATCGGCTCCACCACTGAGTTTTAACGCCTGCGACGTGGCCACCAGCACACTCATGGCAGGTTGTAAACCCGCTTTACGGCATTTTATGTTAAAGAATTTTTCGGCCCCAAGATCACTGGCAAAACCAGCTTCAGTAACCACGTAGTCGGCAAACTGCATGGCGGTTTTGGTAGCCATCAGAGAATTGCAACCGTGGGCAATATTGGCAAATGGACCTCCGTGAATCATGGCTGGCGTACCTTCTAATGTTTGTACCAGGTTAGGCTGAATAGCATCTTTTAATAAGGCTGTAATGGCACCGGTAACACCGATATCTTTTGTCGTAAAGGGCTCTCCTGCAAAAGTAAATCCAAGTAAAATATTATCTATTTTTTTTCGAAGCTCTTCCAGCCCTTCGGATAAGCAAAGTACCGCCATGATCTCACTGGCGGCTGTGATCACGAACCCCGTTTCGGAGGGAATACCATTACTGGGCGTATCCAAAGCGGTTACAATTTTACGCAGTGTTCGGTCATTTACATCCAGGCAACGTTTCCACAAAACAGTTTTTATGCCCTCAGGTTTACCCCTGTTATAAAAACGAAAATTTTCCAACAAGGCAGCCAGGGTATTATTGGCTGCGGTTATCGCATGAAAGTCACCCGTGAAATGCAGGTTGATCTCTTCCATGGGCACCACCTGGCTGTAACCACCACCGGCTGCGCCGCCCTTCATGCCAAAACAGGGGCCGAGCGAAGGTTCCCTTAATGCAAGCACTACGCGCTTATTCAGTTTTTTTAATCCATCGCTTAATCCAACCGATGTGGTTGTTTTTCCAATGCCCGCTTTGGTTGGCGTAATAGCGGTAACGAGTATCAGTTTAGACGCTGCTATTTTATTTTCGTCGAAATGATTGATATTTATTTTGGCTTTGTGATGACCGTAAGGTATCAGCATGTCGGCAGGTAAACCCATGGTGGCAGCAATTTCCGATATGGGTTGCATGGTATTTTCCTGTGCTATTTCGTAATCTGATTTCATGGTTTTTGGGGTTGAATGAAAGAACTTATAACGAATATAATAAAAGTAGCGGCATTTTACGTCTATTAAAAACGGAGTCTTTCAAAACAATACAGTCGGTATAAAGTTTTATATTGCCTTATCATAAAACCAAACCAACAACCAAATGGGAAATTTTGAAAGCTTTGTAAAAGCAGCCAATGATATTATCTGGAGTAATGCACTGATCTATTTGCTGTTGCTCACCGGTATTTATTTTTCGATACGCATGCGTTTTTTTCAGGTACGGCTATTAAAAAGCATGGTTAAGGAAATGATTGGAGGAGATAAGTCAGCTGCCGGTATCTCTTCCTTCCAGGCATTGGCCGTTTCGCTATCGGGCAGGGTTGGTACCGGTAATATAGCCGGTGTGGCCACAGCCATTTTTATTGGCGGCCCCGGCGCTGTTTTCTGGATGTGGGCGGTTGCATTTTTGGGTTCTGGTTCAGCATTTGTTGAAAGTGCACTGGGCCAAATTTTTAAAAGAAAAGAGTTTGGTCAATACCGGGGTGGACCGGCCTTTTATATTGAAAAAGGTTTTAAGAATAAAAAATTAGGTAAAATATATGCGATCGTTTTTGCTGTGTCAACGATCATGGCCTGTGGTTTATTATTACCCGGTGTACAATCAAACAGTATTGCCGCTGCGGTTAAAAGTGCATTTGCCATCAAGTACGTATACACCGGAATCTTGTTGGCTGTTCTATTGGGACTTATCATTTTTGGCGGCATTAAATTAATTGCCAATGTTGCCCAGTTTGTAGTACCGTTTATGGCCATCGCTTATATCCTTGTTGCTGTTGTTATACTGGTGATGAATTATGATAAAATTCCGGGGATTTTTTCATTGATCTTTTCCAGTGCTTTTGGAGCCAAGGCAACTTTTGGCGGTATTATTGGTGCTATGATCACGATTGGTGTAAAACGAGGTGTTTATAGTAACGAGGCCGGACAGGGAACCGGCCCACATCCGGCAGCGGCTGCCGAAGTATCACATCCGGCCAAGCAGGGACTGGTGCAGGCTTTTTCGGTTTATATCGACACTTTGTTTGTTTGCTCAGCTACCGCTTTTATGATCTTAATTACCGGCATGTACAATGTTAAGGGAGCCGATGGAAATTTAATTGTTGATGGTGGCGTATATTATATGCAGGATGGCGTAAAGCATGTTGACGGCAGCCCTACTTACACACAAGCCGCTATAGACAAGGCGTTTAGCGCAGGCCAGGAAGCTTTTCATCCCGATTTTATCGGTACGGGCAGTTATTTTGTAGCCATTGCCCTTTTCTTTTTTGCCTTCACTACCTTACTGGCCTATTATTATATTGCCGAAACCAATGTGGCTTATCTTACCCAGAAACGGGGTGGGCCCTTGCTGATGCTCCTGCTTAAATTCGCCATCATGGCGGCGGTATATTTTGGTTGTGTTCGAACGGCCACCATTGCCTGGGACCTGGGCGATATGGGCGTAGGCATTATGGCCTGGTTAAATGTGATTGCCATCATTATTCTTCAAAAACCGGCACTGAAAGCTTTAAAGGATTATGAAAAGCAAAAAAAGGCCGGTAAGGATCCGGTATTCAACCCGGTAGACCTGGGTATCAAAGATGCTGATTTTTGGGAGCATGAATATGGTAAAGAAACGGAATCGGCGAATTCATAATAATTTCTGTACGTATAAAAGAGTTGGTTCATCAAAAGAGCCAACTCTTTTATTTGTCTGCAATTGCATATTTTTTAAATGCCTCCTCCAGGTTCTTTCTGATCGACTTTGATTTTTGTAATGCGGCGATATAAGCTTCTTCGCTACCGCTTGCTTTTAATAAAAAGGCTTTTTTCAGTTCTTTTTTTAATTTACCATTATTGCGCAGATCTTCTTCATTGCCCGATAGCAATACCACCCAGCTATTTAAAATAAAATTCATATTGGGCTCCTGGTAGTTTTTTATCTGCAAAATGTTTGCTAATTTTTTTATGGAATATTTTCGGCTACCATTAAACTTCTTTGCGATGATCCCGGCATACGTAACGCTCAAATCCGTTGCGTCGATCCGCACTGCTGTCTTCTTTAAAACCAGTTCCATTCGTGAATCAGCCAGTATTTTTAAAACAGCCGGAGAACTCCGGTATTTTTTGCCGGCCTGTCTTTTTAACGCTTCTGCCGCTGCCAGTTCCCGCTGTACTTTTTTCAAGGGCCTGAAACCGGCCTGGTAATAGATCCAGAAAGCGCCCGAATGAATACCATCGTTGTTATCCTTACCGATCTGGTAAGGATCAACTGTAAACCGTTTCAAGTTGTAAACCCGGGCATGTAATTGCAGCACCTGGTTAAAAATATATTTGGCTTCGCCGCCACGGTAATCAGCAAACACATTGAGGCCAATGCGGGCACTGTTGAACAATATCCAGGAGCCTGCATAGGCCACATGCAACCCGTTCTTAAAAACCAGGTACCCCATATAACTGTCAACCGGATGGCGATGCGTGGGCACCATACCCGTTAATGCAATGGAAATCCCTCTGGGCAAATGGTAAAGAGAAACATGTTCCGGTGAAGTAAAACTGATGGGGTCCAGTTCCCGGAGTTTACGAACAAGTATCATACGGCTGCAGTCTACAATTTGTGCCGCCTCCGTTTCTGAAAGTTTCACGGGTACCGGCTTAAGCAGCGGTTGTTGCTTAGCTTCTTTGCGAATAAGTGCACGGTGAAAATAACATCGTGTTAGCGATTCGGGCAGATGGTCATGTGAAACAAAATGGATCTCTACATTAGGCCCGATCGTATTCCAGAGTTCTTCTTTTACTTCAGGGCGGATATCGCTGCTGTCGAAGATATTAATAATCTGATCCAGCAGATCTTCGTCCGGTTTTTTAAGTTCTTTTAACCAGTCTTTCCATCCTGCGTTGGCATCCTGCAAAATTTCCGACTCCGTTTTCGACATGACAACCGAAAGGATCGATTGTATTTTTGCATCATCGGCTTCAAACCCAACCAATTTAATTTCGTTGCTGCGGGTTTTACGCATCCATTTTACCAATTCAAAACTAAAGGCTGCGCAAAGTTTTGTACCGGTGATGCCTGTGTTATACAACTGGTATTGCAGGTTTTTATTTGACTGTATGTGCGCCTGCAACTCCCGCAATAATTGACCGGCTAACCGGTACATGGTTTTGTTATCGGGATAGGCCCTGATAAACAATAATGCGCTGTAACAATCTCCGGCCGATCTCTTATTCTTTACTTTGCCGATCTCCATATCATGAAGCAGTTTCAACTTCTCAATAGCTGCTTTTGCACCATAACTATTTCGAATCAAAATCAGGCGGTCGGTTTGTTGTTTTGTTTTTTCCATATTGCCAGTGCGCTGATATCATCAGGATTTTTTGAAAGTTAGTTTATTTATTTTTTAGCGCTAACAGATAAAAAAGATATTTTGGTTTGCTGCTCTTTGCTTTACAACGATAAATCCTTTATCTTACTGTAATGCTGCGCCTCTTTTTACAATTTTACTGGAAATTTTTTGGCTGGAAACTATCGGGCGAGCTTCCCCGTCAATATAAAAGTGTTGTGCTGGCCGTAGCGCCCCATACGCATTGGTACGATGTAATGGTTGGCTTTGCAGCCCGACATGCTATGAAGATCGGGCATGCGAAATTTTTAGCAAAAAAAGAATTGTTTGTATGGCCGCTGGGCTGGATACTTACAAAAATGGGCGGTACCCCGGTTGACCGTTCCGCCCACCTGGGTATGGTAGACCAGGCCGTGGCCTTATTTAAGGCCGACGAATATTTTATGCTGGGCCTTTCGCCCGAAGGTACGCGTAAGCGGGTGGATAAATTAAAGACCGGTTTTTATCATATCGCAAAAAAAGCCGGTGTACCTATTGTGCCGATTGGCTTTGACTATGAAAACAAAAGGGTGATCATTGGGGAGGCCTTTTTTCCGGGTGATGATGAAGCCGCAGATTTTAAAAAGATTATTGCTTTTTATGCTGATGTAAAAGGAAGAAATCCCGAAAAAGATCTGCGTCATTTGAAGGCATAAACATTTCCTAGTTACTTTTTCCTGAAAATATTTTCTCCAGCAGGGCATAGAGGTCGGGATGTTTGTCTTGTAACAAAGACGGTCTTTCGAAAAAATATTCTGAAACAACGGCAAAAAATTCAGCTTCGTTGGTTGCACCGTAAGGATTGATATCCGACTGGTCATCGATGATATCTTTTATTTTTAACTGTATCAGCTGCAACCAGGGCATTATATATTTTTTATCCAGCAACGATTCGGGCACGCCGTCAATTTCGCCATCGGTTTTATCAACGAGGTGAACAAACTCATGTATAGCCGTATTGCCTTTACCGGTTTTATTGGTAAATGCCTGCCTTAGTTCAAACTGCGATAATATCATCACACGGTTCATGGCGCCGGTGCCTACCATGCCTAAAATATTCCTCCCATCTCCCTGTTGTTTATATTCATGATCAAAAGAATCGGGATAGAGTAATATTTCATTGAGGTTTTGGTATTCCCAGCCCGGGAAATTAAAAATGGGGATGATGGCGCTGGCTGCAATCAGCGCCCGGTCAATATCTTCAACCCTTGTTTTAACGCCGGTGATTTTTACCTGGGTTAAAAAACGGGCGGCTCTTTCGTCAAACACGGTTTGTTTATCTTCATTTAATTGCTGATAAAAGGGAACCTCCGCTGTCAGTATTTTTTTAAGCAACACCGGTACCGGGTCAGTAACTGTAACCTTATTCTTCTTTAAAAACTTTACAGAATACACGATAGCCAGAATAAAAATGGCGAGGATGAGTAGTTGAACTTCCATAACATTTGCTGTGAAATTGCTATTCTGTTATTTTTTAGGTGCTCTTTTAATAGGCTTGCCATATTTCTTCATCATCCTGTCTTTCTTTTTTACAATAAAATTCACCTTGCTGTTTTTTGCAGATTTTGGATGAAACGCCGGACCACTTTCTTCTTTCTTCGGGATCTTCAGCTGGATGGTTTTCATGTAAACCTTTGGTTTCTCATCTTCCGTTAATTCATCAGAAATTACCAAATGATCCGGCAATGGGGTTGGCGTTATCGGCTGCCGCATCAGTGTTTCAATGGCCTCCTGCAGCGGCTTTTCTTTTTCAGTTATAAAGCTGATGGCGATCCCTTTTTTATCGGCCCGGCCCGTACGGCCAATGCGGTGAATATAATTTTCGGGTACTTCGGGCACATCAAAATTGATAACATGCGTTACTTCGCTGATATCAATTCCGCGGGCAACGATATCGGTAGCAATGATAAACCGGTAAACGCCTTCGTGAAATTGCTTTACCGTATTAAAGCGGTGATTCTGTTCCTTATTGCTGTGTATTACGCCGGCTGTACCGGGAAATTTAGCTTCGAGTTGCTCAAACAGATCGTCGGCGAGTTTCTTGGTCGCAGCAAAAACCAATACCTTGGTCATACTTTCATCTTCGGTTAATAAAAGATGTAACAGGTTTACCTTGGTATAAAAATTCGGAACGTTGTAATATGTTTGTTCAATATTTTCAAGTGGTGTTCCCGTTGGTGCGGCTTCCACTCTTTCAGGATTATTGAAGTAGGTATTCATTAGTGTTTCCACTTCATCGGTAATGGTTGCCGAAAACAACAGGTTCTGCCGCTTTTCGGGTAAAAGATCGAGTATGTTCTTTATTTGTGTTCTGAAACCGAGGTTCAGCATTTCATCCATTTCATCGATCACCAGTTTTTTAATGGCCTTGGTTTTAAAGGCTGCGTTTAATATCAGATCGTATAACCTGCCTGGTGTGGCAACAAGTACATCTGCACCCGATTGCAGTGCTGCCCATTGAGTATTAATATTTACACCGCCATAAATAGGTATTGCCACCACACTCATGTAGGTTGTTAACTCATTTACCGAATCAACCACCTGCACGGCCAATTCCCTGGTTGGCACAATGATCAGTATTTGCGGATTTTTATCTTTGTTGAACTTCCACAGCCTGAGCAACGGTAACAGATAAGCAAATGTTTTACCGGTACCTGTTTGAGCAATACCGCAAACATCCCGGCCACTCATAACGACCGGAAAAACCCGGTGCTGTATGGTGGTTGGCGTTGTATACCCTTTTTCGTTCAACGCATCGAGTAAGGGACCGCTTAGATTTAAATCGCTAAATTTCATATTAGAATTATCAACTGCGAAGTTAGTTGATAATCGGTGGGAGTTGATAAATCAGTCGGGACAGGTAATATTTGCCCTCATTTCAAATACCTGAACAATAAGATTCTTCTAGACCCAGCTATATCCTTCATTCCGGACAGGTAAAGTTCTGGGGCGATGACCTGCTGCTGCCAATGCATTACAAAGTGCCGGCGCAACTGTGGAAACCCCAACTTCTCCCACACCGCCCGGTTCTTCCTTGCTGTCGACCATAAATACTTCTATTGCCGGCATTTCATCATAACGCAGTAATTCATAGCCAAAAAAACCATCCTCCAACACGCGGCTGTTAGCGATAGTTATTTCCCCTTTTAATGCCTGTGTTAAGCCAAATGCAAATCCACCCTGCATCTGGTTCATCAATCCATCCGGGTTAATAACCAATCCACAATCTATAGCGGCAACAACTCTTTTTATGGCAAATTTTCTGGGTTTAAGCATTTCAATCTCTATGGCATGCGCTGCGAAGGCTTTTGCAAAAATGAAAGAATGTGTTGCAAGTCCGATAAAATGATTGGGCTTTCTTTTGTCAGCATACCCGATCTTATCAGCTGCCATTTTTAAAACGCCGGCAATCCTCGCCGGTGATTGCATGGATGATCCGGGTTTGTCGCCTGTTTTAAAATCGAGTCTGTTCTCCAGCATCGACAGGCGAAAAGCCAGTGGATCTTTTTTAAGGGCGGCGGCAATTTCATCTATAAAACATTCAACCGGGAAAGTGTTGGCGCAAATATCAACAGCCCGTAACCAACCCCGGTTAATATTCATATCAACAGGTGTATAGCCATTGTTTATATTCGGAATGTCATAACAAAAACCGGCATCTACGCCACTCACTTCGTCAAAATTTTTTGAATCGGGGCCCTCGGTCATAAAAGCAACCGGAGTACCGAGTACATGATGCTGCCAGGATACCAGGTTACCTATGTCATCTGTATTTGCTTTTAGGAAGTGGTAGTTAGCAGGGCGATACATGGCATGTTGTATATCGTCTGTTCTTTCCCAAATCAGTTTAACGGGTTTGTCAATTTGCTGTGCAATCTTTACGGCTTCAAGGGCAAAATCAAAATGCAGCCTCCTCCCAAAAGCACCCCCCATTAACGTAAGGTTTAGTTTAATGTTTTCTTTTTTGATTTTTGATTCCGATGCAATCGTATTTACAGCCCAGTCCGGCAATTGTAACCCTCCCCATAATTCAAGCTGGTCTCCTTTTACCGACGCAACAAAATTCATTGGCTCAATGGTTGCATGCGCAAGGAAAGGTTCGGCATAGGCTGCTGATATTTCTTTTTTACCTACCGCTTTTGTTACATCTCCTTTTTTAAAAATTTCTACCAATGGTTTCGTTTTAGCTTTGGCTTCAAAGGTTTTAAAAAGCGCTTCGGTACTCTCGTTATTTTTTTTACCTTCATCCCAGGTAATATTCAACAGCTTTTTTGCTTTAATGGCCGCCCAGGTATTGGTGGCAATCACGGCCACACCGGCACGTACATGCATGGGCGCTTTTGTGCCTGGGTACCGGACAATTTTTATAACGCCGGGCACCCTTCTGGCAGCCGTGTCATCAACTTTTATTAATGTACCATCAAGTACCGGGCACCTTGCAGCCACAGCATACAACATTCCGTCAACTTTAATATCGAGCCCGTATTTTGATTTACCGGTGAGTATATCTTTTAATCCGGACCGCTTTTCTGATTTGCCGATTATCTTAAAGTCCCCGGGATTTTTAAGTGTTACTTCTTTGGGTATGGGTAATAACGCTGCCTGGCAAATCAACTCTCCATATTTAATCCGCTTCATATTGATGGTGTTCACTACCTCACCATTATCCGCAGCACAGGAGTTGATATCAACCTTCCATTCGTTGGCAGCAGCCACAATCAACATGGCTTTTGCAACAGCGCCTGCATTACGCAATGGCGTATACATTTGCATCACACTCTGGCTTCCTCCTGTATCATGCTCTCCTTCCTTCATTGTTCCATAGGGCGCAATCTCTACTGTTACATCTCTGAAATTAACATCCATTTCTTCTGCCACGATCATCGGCAGTGCCGTATCAACACCCTGGCCAGATTCCTGTTTTGCAATATACACGGTCACTTTTCCTTTGTTATCAATTTTTAAATACGCACTTGGCTGAAAAAATTCACATTCAAAAGCAGGTAAGGCCAAGGACCTTAACCCCGGCACCATAAAACCAATGACTAAACTTCCTGATGCCAGTGAACTTATTTTGATAAAATCCCGGCGGTCAATTTTTTCTTTCTTCATATTAAAACTTAAAGAGTTTATTTATTGATTTCTTCTATTGCAATGTGAATTGCTTCTTTGATACGCTGATAGGTTCCGCAGCGGCAAAGATTGCTGCTCATAGTTGATCTTATTATTTCATCAGAAGGGTTTTTGTTTTTTTCCAGCATAGCAGCAGTTGTCATCATTTGCCCAGGCTGGCAATAGCCACATTGTGGCACACCCGCCTGTAGCCATGCTTTTTGTACCGGATGCGATCCATCTTCCGACAAGCCTTCAATAGTAATAATTTTCTTGTTTACACAGGTGCCCACCTTTCGCTGACAGGAATAAATGGCAAAACCATCCATCATTACCGTACAGGCGCCGCAACTGGCAACACCGCAGCCGTATTTTGTGCCGGTAAGATCAAGTAAATCACGCAATACCCAAAGCAGTGGCATATCGGCTTCGGCTTCTACTGTATGTATTTTGTTATTAACGTTTAGAGAAAAACTTGGCATAAACCGGATTTTTAATAAAATAAAGATTTTGCAGAAAGTTACAAAAAAGGAGGTTTATTATTCGTTTATCATTTAAATCTTTTTTGAACGTGACGGAAATCATCTAAACAACTGCTATTATTCATTGTTACATTAACATAAAGTAAAGATCTTGTTCGCTGGTACGTAATTAATAATGTGGCCTTCCTATTATTTTATTATTGATTTTTTCTAAAAAACATTTTATGAAGAATTTATTTATAGCAATAATTATGATTCCTGTTGTGTTAATCTCCTGTGTAAGTACCAAAAAATTTAAAGCCGCACAGGATGAGTACACCCAGCTGCAAACCAGATATGTACAGATACAAACTGATCTAACCGGATGCAATGATGCCAGGAATGAATTACTGCGTCAAAAATCTACACTCGAAACTGATAATGCCGGCCTCAACAAACAAATTGGAGGCCTGAATAAACAAATTGATTTTTTAAAAGAGAACAATACAACGGTATTGAACCAACTGAAAGGCCTGTCGATTATTTCCTCCACCCAGGCCGAAAGCATTAGAAAATCACTGGACAATATTGGCAGCAAGGACGACTATATCCAGACCCTGCAATCAAGTATTGCCCGTAAAGATTCGCTCAACATGGCGTTGGTGATGAACCTGAAAGGGGCCATCGGTAACCTGAATGATGAAGATATTAATATCAAAGTTGAAAAGGGAGTGGTCTATATTGATATATCAGATAAGCTACTGTTTAAAAGCGGCAAATACGAGATTACACCACAGGCCAAAACAGTTTTAGGAAAAGTAGCGATGGTATTAAAAAATCAGCCCGACATGGAATTCATGGTAGAAGGTCATACCGATAATGTGCCCATCAGCAACAACGTAACGGAAGATAACTGGGACCTGAGTGTTAAAAGGGCCACAGAAGTAGTGCGTGTTTTGCAAAAACAATACGGACTTGACCCCGCCAAAATGGTAGCCGCAGGCCGTGGGGAATACAACCCGCTTAAGGATAACAGTACTGCCGAAAACCGGGCGGCCAACCGCAGAACAAGAATTGTGATTTTACCGCAGCTTGACCAGTTTTTTAAATTATTAGAACCGAAAAAATAGTTTTATTTACACAGAATCGAAAACCCACTGTAAGAGCGGATTTTTTATATTTATCCCATGCAAAATACCCTGTAACCCGTAGTAAGCCGCACGCTTTTTTTACTACTTTTAAAGTGAAATTATATTGATATGAAAAATTTGCTTGTTTCTGTTATTTTTCTCTTAGTCAGCTCAACCGTTTTTTGCCAGGATTACGAGGTGGACTACACATTTAACAATGGATACACCCGGGTATATAAAAAACTTCCTGCCACATCTCAATACCAAAATGCTCCCGAGAAAACTTATGGCGTAATAGATGCGGCTAAGAAACTGGTAGTGCCGATGCAATTTAAAAGCATATTAAGCTGCAGCGAAAAAGGGCTTTTTATTGTTAAAGACCAAAAAGACGAAGTGGGTTTATTTTCGTCGCTTACTCAAAAATATTTAGTACAACCACAATATTTTGAAATAGAGGGCTTCAGTGAAGGTTTGGCGGTGGTTAAAAAAAGGAGCCCGGATTTTGGTTTTGTATGGGGTGCTGTTGATGTTACCGGCAAAATTGCAATCCCGGTTGAGTATGATTACCTGGGCGTTTTAAAAGAGGGTTTAATGAATTTTAAAAAAGATAACAAAATGGGATTTCTCGATAGAAATAACAAAATCGTAATTCCCGCTATGTACTATGATTTTTCTACGTTCAGTGAAGGGTTGGCTGCCGTTAAAGTTGAGGACATGGGCAAATACGGCTACATAGATAAAAATAACAAACTTGTTATTGCAGCCGAATATGAGGATGCGGGTCCCTTTTATCACGGCTTTGCCTATGTTGCCAAAAAGAAAGGTTATGCATTGGGTAAAGTTGGACAAAAATCAACCACTGTACCCGGGGAATGGACTGCCATTGACAAAACCGGAAAAAAAATTACTGAAAATACCTATGATAAAGTTTCATTGGCTAATACCGGCGGCTTGTTTGTTATCGCGCAGGCTGGAAAAAAAGGGGTGATGAACAGCTTGGGTAAAATTATCTCACCAATAGAATATACTGATGTAACTGTGGATAATGATGGGTATATCATTTACAAAACGGCAGATAAAAAATACGGCCTGAATGCCGGCGACGGTTCAGAAATTGTGGCTCCCAAATATAACTACCTGTCACAAACTTCGGCGGGCAGATACTACGGTCAGCTAAACGGTAAATATGAAGTAGGTGATGTGAACAAAAAAATATTGATCCCGGCCGATAGCGCCAACGGTGTTATACTTGGAAAAAAGAGAATTGTATATCATTACAATAACAAAGTGAAAATTTTTGATGCAAAGGGGGCTCTCCAGAAAACCATTGCCGATATCAATTTAAAGAATTATGGTCACAGTCTTTCGCAAACCGAAGATTCTGTAAAACTAAACGCAGCAGAAACGGTCCAATTAATAAACCTGTCTGCCAACACTAAAAAATCCTTTCCTTTTGGCGAAGCCGGAGACTTTAATCAGGAAGGTATTTTCGTTGCCAAACAATCCTCGAAATATGATTTTTACGATTTCACCGGAAAAAAACTAAATACGGAAAGCTATCATGCCGTTGTTAATTTTAGTGAAGGTATTTGTGCTTTGCAAAAATACAGCACGAGTACACCCTACCTTGCCAATAAGGACTTTAAAAAAATTAAGGACCTGGCGGTTAGTTTTACCGGCCCTTATTCCGAAGGTCTGGCTTATGCCAGCAACAGCAGCCTTGGTAAACTTTACTATTTAGACAAAACAGGAACGGAAGCTTTCAGCCTGTATGCAAAGGAAGCCGGCACCTGTACCGAAGGCTTTATCTTGATTAAAGGCAACAGTGGCAAACTGAATCACGTAAATAAAACAGGTAAAGCTGTTGGCAATAAAACCTGGGAGGAAGCCGGTAATTTCTCTGAAGGGATGGCCCTGGTAAAAGATAAAGGTAAATGCGGTTTTATTGATACGGCAGGTAATCTCGTTATCGGGTTGAAATATGATTTGGCCAGCGGTTTTACAAAAGGCGCCGCTATAGTAAAATCGGGTAACGACTATTTTTTGATCAATAAAAAAGGGGAAGTTGTTAACAATAATAAATACGAAGCCGCCGGAAACCCGGCGAATGGAACTTTTCCGGTTCAAAAAAACGAAAAAGTAGGGCTGATAGACAGTAAGGGCAATACCCTGGTCGACTTTAAGTATAAAAATATGATGAGCCTGGCAGAAGACAGAACCTGGGCTGTGAAAGAAAGCAAATGGGCGTTGCTTGATAATAAAGGTAAAGAGCTTACTGGTTTTATTTATGACGCCGCCTATGATTTTCAGAATGGGTATGCCCAGGTTGTTATCAATAATAAAGCCGGTATGGTAAACAAAACCGGAAAATTGGTTTTACCTACACAATACAAATCAATTGGCCATGCGTATAAAAACATGGTTGTTTGTTTGATGCCGGCCGAAGAAATTATAATGAGCATAAAATAATGCTTCGCAAACCTTAATTATTAAGGCTTCACCTACCTTGGTATTTATTTATTATTTTCACGCAATTAAAGAAGATAGTAGATACCATGCCCATCATTCAACGTATATCCCGGTTTTTACAGAACATACAAGTTCCCTTTACAACTGTTTCTCATATTAACCGGCAGAAAAGATTTATTAAAAAAAATATAACCCCTCAATTAACTACAGCGCAAAAACTGGCCGATGGGAGTTTGGATGAAAGCGATATCAAAAAAATTACCGGTTACTACGGGCTGGCTGTTCCTGCCATTTTAGGTGAGGCTTTTTGTGCGCTCCGGGGAGAGCCCATGACGAATAAAGAAAGAATAGCCAGCACGAACCAGGGCGCCATGACCGGACTGGGCGACGATTTTTTCGACCGCCAAAGGCTTTCTGAACAAGGTGTAAAAGATTTTATTGAAAAGCCCGAACAGGTAACCGGTAACAGTGCCAGCGAAAAACTTTTCCTTGGCTTTTACAAAACCGCGTTAGCCAATGCACCCGGGCCAGAGGCCATGCAGGTGCAAATAGGTAAGGTTTTCGAGGCCCAGTTGTTAAGCAAGCAACAGGATGTTCCGGGTTTGTCGCATGAAGTTATAAAAGATATTACCGTTCGAAAAGGAGCAGAGTCGTTGTTATATTATCGCACTGCCTTTAAACATCCGATGAGAAACGGAGAAGAAAAAATGCTATACTGCCTGGGTGGTCTGATGCAGCTTAGTAACGATATTTTTGATGTGTACAAAGATCACAAAAGCGGGGTAAGTACCCTTGTTACCACCGCGACAAAAATTGAAGACCTGAGGTTTCACTATTCTGCGCTGTTGGAGTTGGGCCAACAGGCCGCTAACAGATCGGGTTATGCGAAAAAAAATGTAAGAAAATTTTTGGGACTGATCAATATAGCTATTTTCAGCCGTTGTTATGTTTGTTTGGATCAACTGGAAAGAAATGAAAAAAAATCGAACGGCGTATTTGACCTGGACAGGTATCAGCGTAAAGAACTGATCTGCGATATGGATACGGTTGCCAATAAATTAAGATCTCTTCGGTATCATCTTAAAATTTCAAAGTAAAAATTGACAGCTGTGAATATCCATTATATATGTGTCATCCGTTTTCCAGATTTAAATTGATGAAATCAATCCACGGATCAAATCCGTTTCATACCCTTTCTGTATCAAATGATCCTGCAGTTTTCTTTTTTTAATAAAAATATTTTTCTCTCCTTTTAGTGTTTTTAATTTCTGTTCAAAAAGTTTGGCCAGGGTTCGCTTATAATCGCTTTCATCAATGGCCGCCAATGCTTTCTTGATGCAGTACGGCGATACTTGCTTTTGTTTTAGCGAATATTGTATTTTAACCCGGCCCCATTGTTTCATTCGGAATTTACCACCGGCATACATGATCGCAAATCTTTCTTCATTCAGGTAGTTATCGCTGATGAGTTCACTAAGTAATTCATCAACATCTTTTTTATTTTGACCAAAACTGTATAGTTTATCTTTTACTTCGGCGTGACATCGTTCCTGATAGGCGCAGTATTGTTTAGCTTTTTGCAGGGCTTCGTCTTTTGAGTAATACTTGTTGTTCATCGAAGTAAAAATAAATAATAATCCCACGAAGCGCAGAAAGAAATAAATACGTTGTGCGCTTCGTGTCTTTGTGGGAATCGAGATGTATTAATTAATTTTCCTTCTTAGGTTTTTTGGTTTTGTCCGGATTTACAAAAAAGATGATCGGCTCACTTCTGGCTTCGCCGCTTCCATCGGTTTGGGTTATGGGTAGTCCCGTTTTATCGAGCGACTGAATGGTCCAAACAAAAGTTGGTAGTTTTTCGGATTCAGATTCCCGGGGCGCAAAGCTCAATTGTGGCTGCCATATAAATTGAGTGGCAGCTAAAATTTCTTTATCCAAAACAGGTTGGTTACTTCGCACAGCCTGCACCGGGTTCTGGTAAGCGAGCACTTCAAATACCTGCAGCCGGTAAGTAACCGGAGATGTTTGCGTGGGCACCACCGGGCTCCACCTGAAAATAATGGCCGTTTGAGCCTTCTTTCCATCAAGTACTTCTTCGTTGTAAGGCTTCATCAATATGGGCAACTGGGTAGTAGCCAGGTAAAAGTTTTTACATTGCTGTTCACCCTGTATCCGGTAATCAACCGGATTTACCGGTTGGGTGCAAAGGGTATAATTGTCGGCTGGCAATTTCCCGGTTCTCTGCAAGGATTTCTGGTATTTTCCGGTAAAGGTCATAAACTCCAAAGGCATTACATCATTGGCAACCAGGATGGTTGTACCGGTTGTATTTGGAGTAAAGACAGGCGTGCGGGCCAGGTCAGACGTCGCAATAACGGTACCATCTAAGGTTTTTATTTCTGTTTTTACCTTAAACGGGCCGGCAATAGCTCCGGCTCCCCTTACAATTAAAGTGAGCACCTCTCTTCTTTCGCCCCATTCAGACAACTGTGCCGGGGGTTGAGCGTTTACCACTAATGTGGAAACTAACTGGGCTGTTCCGGTTACCGATATAAACATGGCGATGGCTGCAAATAATATTTTCATCATAATCTATTTTTGTTTTTTTGTATCGAAACGATATTGAAAGCCGGTACGGCTGGTGGTTTCAACATAGCTGGCGCCGTTGGGCACGATCTCATCTCCGTACTTGAAATAATTGGTTGTTAAAAATGTGCTCCAGGTCAGGTTCTTTCCAATTTTTAGGTCCACGTTGCAGGAAGCCACCAGGTTATTGCTATTGCTGAAGCTGTTGAGCTTACCCAGGGTATATTGTAATTGTCCGCGTAGCTTCAGTTTCTTCTTTGCTGCGTTCATACTCAAGGCTGTGCTTAAAGTTGCCAGGGTGATCTTGGCGCCAGGCACATCATTATAAAAATATAAAATACTGAAGTCGGGAGATATGTCATTTTCCAGATAGGTGGGCACATAGGTTACCAACGCGGTATGCGTGTTGTTGGATGTGGTAAGTCCGGTTATTACATCCCGCTCATCGTATTTGCTGTAATTATAACTCATGCTGAGTATATGGATGATTTTTTTTCCGGTAAAAGAAAAGGTAGGATTGATCCCCAGGTCATTACTAACATTTTTTATGCCAAAAGGATTCAACCCGCTGGCAGCCTGGAAACCAAAATTATTATAGTTTACGTTGAGGCCGAATTTATCGTTAAACTGGGTAAACCAGTTCAGGTTTCCGATAAACTGTTTTGCTTTGAGGGCGGTGTTGTTTACATTATTTACCCGCTGCCCAATGCTCGCCACAATATTCATTCTGTTTTTCCAGGCATTTATTTTTGTATTCAGTGTATAATCAAGCCTGTCGCTTTGCAAAAACGGATAACCAACTGTTTGAAAACCTGCGCCCAGGTATTTTACCATAACCCCAATATCAAATTTTTGGGATTTTTTTCCCACTGAAGCCTGGGCTGCGTAGTCGGTAGACGTGGAGGTATGTGCTTCAATAAACGGCTTCAAACTTCTGATTGACGAGGTAAGTGGTGTTGCAACATCTTTAGTGAAAGTTGACTGTGCCCCTTCTGCTTTAAAATAAAATCCTTTTTCGAGGTAGATATCTGATACTAAACTGATCACAATTCCTTCCTGCGGCCTCACCGTAACCGGCGGTGGCGCAGCAGAAGCGGGTTCATCTTTTCCTTTGGCAAAATTTAGCGTGAATTTATACTGCCCGTCTTTTTCGGTACCGATCTGCGCCATCCAGTTTTTACGTTTATAGGCTCCTGTTACCGAGGGTGGACCAGCTGCGAAATCAATGCCCTGTTGCGAAACACCGGTGAAAAATTTAAACAGGAAATCCTTCGGCCGCAGGTCGAACCCGATACCAAAAACACCGATATCGCCGGTAGAGAGATTTGAATAGTTCAAATACTGCGTACCCAATTGCAGTTCGGCCCATTTGTATTTGGGATTGAGGCCGAAGTTATTCATGGGGTTGGTGATAAACTGCCCAAATGTTGGTTTGCTGATGCCGGCATAGGGCCCGGCAAAATTGGTAGGCAAGGCCGCAAAATTAAAATTAACAGGCAAACTGAAATTTTTACTGAAATTAAAAGTTGGCTTAAAATCAAAGCGTACCTGGTTCCAGGGCCTGCGTGGCTGATAGCCTGTCCAGCCTGATGGGCTGCGGCTAAGGCCATACCCTTCGTAGGTTACGCCCATGGTACCGCTGATCTGTAATTTTTCTTTTGCTTTGTCTTTCACTTTGTTAAGCAGTGAATCAACTTCCTGCGCAAGCGATGTAGCAACAAACATGCAAAGAAAAAAACTGCTGGTTATTATTTTTCTTTTCATCATAAAAATCGGTTTGGGTTTTAACCAATGTTTCACGCAGAGGGAGCAGGGGAGCGGAGATCGCTGTGGTCTTCTGTTTCCTCTGCTCCTCTGCGAACTCTGCGTGAAATTATTTAAGTTCCTTCAATATAATTATTTGCAATTCTTTTTATTCCGTCTTTTAATTTATCTACATTAAAGTTTATCAATAATCCGATATTAATTCCGGTAAATCTTAAATAAGTCAATGTTTGCATTGATGCGATATTTGCTAATGCTTCAACTGATTTTATTTCAACCAGCACTTTATTCTCCACTATTAAATCTGCCCTGAAGCCAATATCCATTTTAACTTCTTCAAAAACCACCGGTACTGCTTTTTGTCTTTCTACTTTCAACCCTCTCTTTATAAGTCTGTACGACAACAACTCTTCATAAACACTTTCAAATAATCCCGGGCCTGTATTACGGTGTATATAAATACTTTCTTCAATGATTACTGATGTTATTTCATTGATTAACATAGTATATGTTTTTGGGTTTCAAGCTGAGAACGCGGAGCTGCAGGGCGTGCTGACCATTTCTCTCTCTATTTCCTCTGCTTCTCAGCGAACCCGGCGTAAAATTTATTTTTTGTTTCACGCCGAGGAAGCTGAGGTGCCGGGAACGCAGAAGACATCTCTGTTTCCTCTGCTTCTCAGCGAACCCGGCGTAAAATTTATTTTTTCTTCATTACAAAATCAAAACAGGCAATCACTTCACATTCCCTGCAATCCTTATCCCGGAAAGTAAACTTAACACAGATCTTTCCTTTTAATTCGCAACAATCGATTGCCGGTACGGGCGGCAAAATAAAGTTCATGCCGATATTGGTACCGTTGGGTATATTGATCGGGCTGCCATTATTCCAGATCACTTCTCTTGGATTTTGATAGGCTCCTGTGCCGCTGCCATTAAACGTAGCAACTGACGCTCCGCCATACATGGTTATTAAACCCGGTGTGGTGCCAATATTAGCTGCCGACTGAACACTTGCCCAGGTGAACGGCAGGTTTACACACTTCATACACTCTTTACCAAAGTTATCCGTTATGTCGTAGCTGATCACATTGGCCCTTACTTCCGAAATACTGGCCAAACTTAAACCGCTTATGCTAAATGTTTGTGCAGCAACCGTGGCGTTAGGAATTTGGGTATAATCGTATTTAACGGTTCCTGTACTGGCCGTAATTTTATACGGACAACATTCTTCCGGTTCGCAAATGGCCGTAAATTTAATGACACAACTATCGCAAATTTTAGTACCACACCAGCCATACATAGTTAAGGTATAGGTGCCGTTTTGCAGCGGCGTAAAGGTAAGCGGCAGATTGCCCGTTGTTGGTCCGCCTGTTGGTGGCTGCAATGAATAGGTTACTGCTGCATTACAATTTTGATCTGCACAGAAATAATTCGCATTAACGGTAATCGGCTTTTTACATTTTACTTCAAAGCCATTTCCGCATTTGAAATTTTTTGTATTATTGTCAATGGTTACCGTTTGCTCTCCCCACTTGCTGCCTTTACAATCGCAATTCACACATTCAACCTCAAATTTTATCACACAACTATCGCAGATGGTATTGCCACACCAGCCATACATCGTGAGCGTGTAGGTTCCGCTTAGTGTTGGTGTAAACGTTAATGCTGGCGGGATGGTTCCTGTAGTGGTACCAGACGGTGTCTGTAATTTATAAGTAACCGTACCGGGGCATGCCGCATCGTTACAAATATAGCCTGCGTTAACAGTGTATGGCTTATTGCAATCCAGTTTATAGGTTTTGCCACAATTTAAATTGAGTGCAACCGGATTATTATTGTTATTTATGACCGCTTTGGCTGCTCCCACCTCAGTAGGATTATCTTTCGGATCCGGAAGCTGTTGCCCTTTGGTCAGGGTTATTTTATCCCACTTACTTCCTTTACAATCGCAGCATTTTACTTCAAACTTAATGGTACAACTGTCGCATTTTTTGTCGCCGCACCATCCATACATCGTGAGCACATACGTACCAGTGAGGTTGGTGGTAAAGGTTATGGTATTGGTACCGGTAATGGCCGGGCCGCTTGGTGGCTGCAGCGAAAAAGTTACTTTAGCCGTGCAGGCCGTATCGGCACAATTGTAGGTAGAGCTCAGTGTGTAGGTTTTACTACAATCCAGTTTCTGGTTACTCCCGCATTGTACATAAATTGGATTACCGCCCTGTGGATCATTGTTGACCATTTTTTCAGTAACCCCACGTTTTACAACAACCCCATGAACAGGGTCTCCCTGGCCGGTTGCTGATTTTGCACCCGGTTGATCTCCTTCATTTAATACAGTTTCGCCCCAATGGCTTCCTTTGCAATCGCAATCACCGCAATGTTTTATGTATAGCATAAACACATTGGAAGTATCGGTGCAGCCGTTAATGGTAACTGCAATTGAAATATTATGCAGCCCCAAAAGCGGTACCAATGTCGACGTGTTTAAAATATTACAGGGCGATGGTTGCGGGCTAATCGGCACACCGTTATCGAGCCAAACAATATTGTATACCGTACACACATTTTGACCCGGTGCCAGTGGCAAAGGCGGAATAATATCTATGGGTGCATTGTCGCAAATGGTATCACAGCAAGATGGAAAGAGGCTCAGATCGGGACCACTATTAACAAATATGGGATTTGATAAAGCAGAACATCCCGTATTCAAATCTGTAAGTATCAAACTATATACACCTGGTGCCGAAACATTAATATTATTGGCGCTTGCACCATTACTCCACAAATAAGCATACCCTGCAGGCGGAGCTGTTGGCGGTGAAGGCAGTGAGGTTAAATTGTAAACATTGCCGGAACAAAGTGTTCCCCCGGGTCCGTTAATGGTTACTTGTGGACTGTTGGTTGTGTACAGACATAAAGTATCGTAAGCTTTACATCCATTGGCATCAGTAACTTCCAGGTAAACCTGGTAATTGCCGGGCGCATTAATGGTTAGTACCGGGTTATAAATGGTGTTATCATCAAACGAAATATTTCCGGGGTTACTGGAAGACCAGTTGTAACCGGGATAGCCAATCGCTTCATTTTGCAAGGCTACCGTACCCGTACCAAAACTTAAACACACGCTCGATTTTCCTTTGATTTTTGCAATTGGCGCGGGATACCATTTTACGGTAACCGTATCGGTGGTAATAACACAATTACATCCGGCAGCCGTTGACGTAAGCACCGCATAATAAGTTCCATAATTTGAGGTAGTAAATGTTGGCGACACGGTTGGTGCACCAAGAGCTACCCCATTATTATACCATTGAAATGTATAACTGGAGAGCGTTGGGCACATGGTATTACCGTTGGCATTAATGGAAGCCGTTAAAGTAACTGACGAGCCTGGGCAAATAGTAACCGGGTTAGGCGTAACCGTAACAATTGGCCGTGGTTGAATGGTTACTGTAGCAGTATTTGTAACGGTGCAGCCCTCTGGCGTAACAACAGTTAATATAACAGTGTAAGTTCCGGGCCCTGGATAAATATGTTGCGGGCTCTGTGTCATTGAAAAGCTACTGTCTCCAAACTTCCAATTATAACTCGCCATTCCGGCTGTGGTAGTAAAACTCACCGGCGCTCCATCACAGGATGGGTTCGGCGTAATGGTAATAGGCGCCGTTGGCAGCACAATCAATATTGGCAAACTGTAAACCGATGTACAGCCGTTTAAAACAATACTTAATGTAATGGTAAATGTACCCGAAGCAGTTGGCGTAATGGTTTGATTAGGGCCATTTGTTAGTGTACCGGTGTAAGCTCCCGAGTAGGTCCAGGTATAGTTTGCGCCTGTTGCATTAGGATAATAGGTAGAGCCATCTGTCATGGTTAACAAGCCGGTATTACAATCGTAAGATGCTGTGAATTTTGTTACTACCGGAATAACAACCTGTTTACAACTTGATATACAACACGTGTCGTTAGTGCCGGTCTTAACTACTTTTTGTACTACGCATGCCGTATAGGTGCCTGCAGCGGGATATTGATGTGTTGTATTCAGGGTGATAAAATCTTCGGCAGTACCATCGCCATAGCAAATAGTTGGGTGTAAAGTGCCGGTTGTCCATCCCGGAGGCAATGATAAAGGCGTGCCGGTAAAAGCAGTTGGCTGGCATCCGCTGAAAGTAAAATTAAATGTGGTTGCTGATAAAGCACTGCACACTGGTGTAGTACAACAAATATTGATATCCTGCGGAATACGGATGATATTCGACGTGTCTTTACAACCATTTGGATCAGTAATTACCATAAAGTAAGAACCCAACAAGGTGCCTGTATAATTACCGCAGGTGGTTGATACAACCGTATAACCTCCACCTCCCGGCGGCTGGTAAAGCCATTGGCAATTGGTAGCACCCGGAATATTAGTCGAAACCGTAAACAGTACATTCAAATTCGCAGGGTTACAGGAAGAAACAATACAGGGAGGAATAATTTTTACCCAATAAGGATTGGGTGGAATGGTAATACATTTTTGTTGCGGACAACTACCCGAACCGGTTGCATTAATGGTTACGCAGTAGGTTCCGGGTTGGTTAATATTAATGGTTTGGGTGTTGGTGGCTCCCACAATACCCGGGCCGGTCCAAGCATAGGGCGCTCCTGCACTGGATGTTAAAGTCATTCCATTCTTGATACAGGTTCCGCTAACAGTAATTGTAGGCAGTACCGGAATGGTTACCGTAATATTTGCGGATGCGGTACCGCTGCAATTGGTTACAGTTAATACTCCCTGGTTGGCAGTTGAAAGATTGCCATGCCATAATACATTTATTGATCCTGTTCCCTGGCCCGATACGATGGTTCCTAAGTTATTGGTGATGGCCCATGTATAAGTAATCCCCGCATTATAATTAGAGATCGAATAACTCTGTGTTTGATCTATACATGGGTAGTAAACCGGCGAACTTAAGCTGGGAGCAGGTGGTTTTGTTACTGTTACTGACGCTGTACCCTGTGAGCAGCTCTGGTTAAATGCACAGTATTGCGAAGCGGTTACAATGGCCCCTGCACCAGGTATTGGTCCAAATTGTATTACCGCTGTATCAAGCTGCGGCCCTGTATTGGCAACCATGGTGGCACCTGCCGGCAGCGTCCAGCTAATAGGACTTGTTGTAACATTTGATGTGGCTACAAATTTTATTTGTGTGCCGGGGCAAGCTGTTGCCGATGGGGGTGTAATAGTTAAAACAGGTTTTGGAGCAACTGTTATAGATGCGCTAACCGGTGAGTTACAATAAGCTGTTCCGGAGGCAGTTAACGTATAAACTGTTGTGGAACCGGTAACCGGAAAAGTTATATTGGTAGAAGGCCCCGAAATTGGCGTTAGTGGTATGGATGGTGAAATGCTCCAGTTAACCGATCCGCCAGCAGTCATATACATTACTGTACAGCCTTCGCAACTTTGCGTTGGTCCTGTTAATTTTAAGACTGGTTTTATAGTTACATTTCGAGTGCTGGTGCCACTGCAATTCTTTTTCAAGGGATTTTGATAAGTGCAACTTACGGTACCGGTTGGGCCAGCTCCCCATAGCACTGTTATGGTTGATGTATTGGTGTTAGGTCCAACTATAGTTCCACCGGTAACCGACCAGTTATAGAAAACCCCGGGCATAGCAGGCAATGAATAAGTTTGTGTACTAAATTGGCAAACCGTAGTAACATTAGGCAAAATAGGAATGCCGGAAACCAATACAGGAACATTTAAAGTTGCTGTATTACCGCAAGGATTTCCGCAATTAGGTGCACTAACAGAAATACTGGTTGGGTAAGGACCGGTCCATTTTACTTTTATGCATGGTGTACCCGCTCCCGAAATAATGGTTCCTCCGTTTACGGTCCAGTTGATTGGCCCCGGGCAAGGTGTGGATAAACAATATTCAGCAGTGTCACCCGCGCACAAACATTGATTAACACATTCCTTGGGTACGATCAACAACGGGCTGCCGGGCAAAACCGTTACGTTCATTGTAAAGGAAGATGTGCATCCGCAACATCTTTCCTGTGAACCCGGTTGTGGCGTAGTTGGTACGCAGGGTGTGGTATCATTTGTTACATAAATAGTAACCGGGTATGTGCCCGGCCCGGGAAAAATAAATGTTGGCGAGTTAACATTACCGGCAAAACCTAAACCGGCAAAATCCCAGGAAACACTGGCGCCGCCAGTTGAGGTATTGTTAAACGTGATCAATGTTCCTGCACAGGCATTGTTTGGACCAAAAGTGAAGGAAGCTACGGGAGCATCACGCAAACAAATTTTTTCTTTAATGGTTTTTACACATTTTCCATCATTACTGGTTATAGTAACAGTAATTGTTCCTGTATTACCCCCCAACCAGGTGATACTGATGGGGTTAGTGGTAGTGGAAGAAGGAATTCCCCCTGTTACTGTCCAGGAATATGAATAACCAGGCAAATTGGGCACCACCAAAAAACTATTGGTACTGTATTTACAATTGCTTCCCGTGTATGGGTCAAGATCGCCGGCCGGGCCGTTTTGAACGCATGGCCCCGTTTTGGTACAATCAAAATCGCGTTTAAACGCCAGCTTAAATTCGGGGCAACAAGCCGATTGCGCCTGTGCAGCTATCGTTGCAATGGCAAAAAATAATATGAAGAGGCTGAATATCTTTTTCATGGCTGATTATTTTGGGTTGTTTTGGTTACCGGTTGCACCAATATTTTTTTCACATCCTTCCTTATTCTTTTCGTAACAAACCAGTTTGTTACAAGTAAAGCAGTTTCCATCTTTATCGGTTATTTCAATTTTATACCTGATGCACCATTTAAAGGTAGCGCTGCAACAGGGTGTTAGTTGCGGCGTTGTAATGTTGATATTTACATTTTGCGGTATTGGTTTACTCCACTCCAGGCTGTTGGTACCACCGGTAAAATGTCCGTAAGTTGCAGCCTCTTTATTGCAGGGGATACACATATCGTTTTCGGGTACCATTTCAAAATAAACCAACTCGGCTTTTATCGTTTTAACTGTTGCGCCCGGTATCGTGGTTACTGATATGGGTTGACTAAAGGAAATGGTATTGTTTGCAATACTGATATTCCCCGGCGGCGGTGCTTTTAAGGTGAAATTCTTTTCGTCGCACAGATCGCAACGGCAATGCAGGGTATCCCAGGCGGTTTCGTTGTTGATATTGTCAGGATCGGTTGGCCAGATGGTTTCCACAATGAACTTGATCGTCTTCATACTATCCACACAATTTATAGAACCGGTAAAGGCCTGCGATGAATTGGCATTGATGGTAAATGGAATCGGCGGCGCAGTTGGCGACAAAGTGGTAAGCGGACCGGTTCCGTTAACACGGTACTTGATGGCGGTAACCTGCGCCTGGTTGGTAAGGTGCAGGTTACTTACTTTTACATAAATGGTTTGTTTGCCGTTTACACAACAACCAACTTTTACACTGTCAATTTTTGTGTTGATATTATCATCGAGTATTTTAAAAGTATAGGGCTCACTTTTACCTTCGTTTTTTGCACAAACAGGCTTCCCCTCCCGGTTCAAGGCCTGCACTTCCCAAACATAATCGCACAGATAAGGGGGCCTGCATGGCCCGGTGTAAATTCCACTCACTGTTGCCTCAGTTAAATCCATTACATCTTTTGTAGCAATTGGGTTGTTCGTTTTCATGGCCTGGGTACTATTTTGTCCCTGCATCAGTTGCCATACTTTTAAACGGTATGTAACAGGTTCCTGTGGCTTCGGTACAACCGGTGTCCAACGGAATAAAACCGGGGCCGACATATTCTTTTTTGTAAATTTCTTTCCCTCTTCAGGTGCTGACAGTTTTGGCGGCGAACATGTTGTTGTTACATTGTCTCCAACTTTAAAAGACCATAATTCACTCTTCCCTTCATTATTGCCAACTGGTTTATCTTCTCTGTCAACCGCCTGCACCTGCCAAACATAATCACACAAATAAGGCGGCCTGCAGGGGCCTGTATAAATGCCGCTTACTACAGCCTGGGTAATATTATCTACATCTTTAGTAACAATAGGCTGGTTGGTACGCATGGCCTGTGCGCCGCTTTGTCCCTGCATGAGCTGCCATACTTTTAAACGATAGATCACCGGTTGCTGTGGCTTGGGTACAACCGGCGTCCATCTAAAAGTAACCGGTGCCGACATTTCGTTTGTTGCAAAAGTTTTTCCTTCGGCAGGAGTAATCAACTGAGGGGGTGTATAGGCTTCTGTATTGGTTTCAACTTTAAATGTGTATGGTTCGCTCTTTCCTTCATTTTTCCCCATGGCTTTGCTTTCTCTGTTTAAGGCCTGCACCTGCCAAACATAATCGCAGAGGTAAGGAGGCCTGCACGGGCCTGTATAAATTCCGTTAACAACAGCCTGTGTAATATTATCTACATCTTTGGTTACAATGGGCTGGTTGGTACGCATAGCTTCCGTACTGTTTTGCCCCTGCATCAATTGCCATACTTTTAAGCGGTAGGTAACCGGATCCCTGGGTTTGGGTACCAGCGGTGTCCAACGGAAATTTACCGGCCTGCTCAATTCAGCCTCGCTGAATACTTTACCGTTTTCGGGATTTATTAAAGTTGGCGGAGTATATTCAATTTCTCTGGGCGTTTCCACACTAAACTCTTTGCACACTTCATTACTGATGGCTACCCGGTCTACATTATAAAACTGCACACATATGGAATAGCTGCCGTCTTTTAGCTCGTGGCATCCCTGCAAAGAACCCGTTAATTCATTGGCCGAAAAGGTTCTTGTGGTAAATTCATCAACCTGCATACCGCCGGCTGCATTATTACTGCAAACAATGGCACCGCCCGATCTGATCTGGATCATCAGCCGTATACCTTTAACCTGAATGGTTGGTGGCAGCTGAGCCACGAGTAATAACGACCCCGGTGTGCTGCTCCAGTTATCTATTACCGCCGGAAGTTGGTTTTTTACGGTAAAGCTTACAATTTTTATCTGCTGAAGCTGGCTGTAGGCGGTTATACCTGTAAGCATCAGCAATACAAATAACAGTCTTATTTTTTTCATAAACAGAATTTTTGACCGGCTTTTGAAAAGCCTTTTTTTACGGATACAAAAATGTAAATAGAAAAAGATGTTTTTGCCGGAAATGTAGAAGTGTGGGAGATGATTGTATAAGTGCGGAGGTCTTAAGCTTTACGTTTTATCCATTTTTCGAACCTGGCCAAAAAATCTTCTTTGCGGCGTGAGGCCACAGGTAACTCCTTTCCGTTTTCCAGCACCACATCGCCACCGCTGCCTTTAATGTACTCTTTTATGTAGGAGAGATTGATGATGTATTTATCATGTATACGGGTAAAACTGGTATCGGGCAACAGTTTTTCATATTCGCCCAGCTGGCGGCTTACCATAATTTTTTTTCCCGCAGGGTGCTGTGCATCTTCTTTTAAATAGAAGTTGGTGTAATTACCGCTGCTTTCGCAATATAAAATATCGGCCAGCTTTACAAATACAAGACCATTGCTGGTTGATAAGGGTATTTTATCGGGGGCCGCCTGTTTGGTATTTTGTTCCAATAAAGAGAACAGGTTTTTGTTGATATTTTTTTCTTCAATGCGTTTGGTAGCCATACCTACTGCTGCTATTAACTTTTCGGTATTGATGGGCTTGGTAATATATCCGGTGGCGTGATGCTCAAATGCTTCTACAGCATAATGACTGTATGCGGTTACAAAAATGGTTTCAAAATTTACCGGCTCCAGTTTCTTAAGCAGGTCGAAGCCATTTAAATGCGGCATTTCTACATCTAAAAATACCAACTGCGGTTGCAACTCATCTATCAACAGCAAGCCGTTTTTTGCTTCCGTTTCGGTTGCCATTACCTGTACGGCAGGGCAATGCATGTCCAGCATGTTTTGCAACAGCTTGATGTTTTTTGCTTCATCGTCAATTATAACACAGTTGATCATACGCAGTGTACTGTGGATCATTTAAAATCCAGTGGAATTTTTAACGTTATGGTTGTTCCGGTGGCCTCACCCAGGCTGTTTTTTTTATCAGTTACTTCCTGTTCAATTCCATAAAGCTCAGACCGTCGTTTCGAAATGTTCATCCCCCGGCTTTGGTATTCAATATGTCGTTTACTTTTCAGTTCGGCGGCTTTTTCACGCCCGATTCCGTTATCATCTATCACACAAACTAACCAATTATTTTCTGTTTTTGCAGTAATGTTTATCTGTCCCTTTTTATTTTCGAGGAAACGCATACCATGCCTGATGGCGTTCTCCACATAAGGCTGCAGCAACATAGCCGGTACAAAACATTTTTTTTCATCAACATCCTCACTAACCGTAATGCTGTAATCGAACTGATCTTCAAACCTGAGTTTCTCCAGCTGCAGATAATTATCCAGATAGCTGATCTCATTCTCCAGGGAAATGATCGCAGCATCCGAATTATCAATGGTGGTACGCATCAGGTCCGAGAATTTATCGAGGTATTTATCGGCCTGTTTAAAATCTTTATCAAAAATAAATCCTTTGATGGAATTAAGACAGTTGAACACAAAATGCGGATTGATCTGAGCCTTTAAAGCCTGCATCTCCAGTTCAGTTAATTTTTTCTCCGTAAGTACTTTTTCAACTTCCACTTTTCTCTTTTGCCGGTTTCGTCTTTCTAAAACCAACAGGCTGATGGCAAATAATGCGAGTCCCGTGATCGTCCAAAAAATCCCATTCTTCCAAAAAGGTGTTTTAACGTATACCGAAATTGTTTCAGAATGCGAGGATGCTGTACCATCACGTTTTAAACCCCTGATCTGAATTTTATAGCGGCCAGGTGCCAGGGTCAGCACTATATTATTCTTATCTGTCTTAAGCCAGCTTCCATCATTAACACGATATTCAAATAAGGGATAATAACCAGTTAAATCCGCTCCCGAAAAATAAATGCTGATATCATTTTTGTCGTACGGCAAAGTATACTCCTTTAAAACAAGCGTATCGCTGCCGTGAATAGAAACACGGGTTATGAAAGTAGTGATATCGGTGATGGGCAAATACAGGTTAGCCGGTAAAAAACTGATACCCCCCGAAGTGGCTGCATAAACCGTATCGTTATAAATGGTAATGTCGTTTACCTGTTCTCCTATCAGTCCATCCGACAATCCAAACGACGTGTTATAAAAGTTCAGGCTGCCCCCGTGGTGTTGTGCGTCTTCGGTAAACTGGTATTGAATTTTGTTCAATCCTTTGTTGGTTCCCAGCCAGATAACCCCTGCGCGATCACTATACAACGCTTTACAAACATTCCCCGGAATAATATCCCCCAGGGCAATTGACTGGATAAGCCGGTTGTTTTTCAATACCAGTAAAGAATCCGAACCCAGCCCTACCCATAACAGGTCATCTGCGGTATTAAAGATGGTGTTCACCCGGTAGCCCAGCGCCTTGTATGCATTGCCATAGTAATAAAGTGAATCTTTATCCCAGCGGAAAAGCCCGTCATTCGATCCAATAAGAATTTGCCCCGATTTATTGGTGCCGAATGCGGTAACCCGTTTAACAGCAGTGCCAATTGTTGTATTGTTTATAAAGTTGTACTTGGTTACAATGGAGTGTGTACCCAGCACCAATACAGAATCATTCAGCTTCAGTGCCGCCTTGGTTGAGGCATTCTGCTGCCCTTCAAAACGTTTGGTAATGGCCGATGTTTTCCTGTTCAATATAAAAGAACCTGTTTGACAGGATACATAAATCCTGTCGTTTAGCCCAATGATCTTTCTAACCGTGCCATCCATATTTTTTTCGCTGCTTAGTGACCGCCTTTTTATATCATAAACAGCATCGTATATCAATACTTCTCCATAATTATTTCCAACATATATTTTCTTATCAATAATGGCAATAGCATTAAAACTCTGGGTTATCGCTTCATTCAGTAAACGGTCGGTGATGGTATAAGACGAAATTCTTTTTTGTTGAATTTTTACCAGGCCCCGGTCGATGGTGGATATCCAGATGCTGCCGTTTTTGTCTTCGAGCACATTTCTAACAGCAATATTGTACAGCAACGGATCTCTTAATTCCAGCAGCGCGGTATCAACCGGATAAGTAGTTCTGTTAAAGGTTGTAACAGCCAGGTCTTTTCCGGCATTACAAAAAATACGGATAGGAAATGGAAATATTTTTTCCAGAAGCAGTTTAACGTTCCCCTCGTCATCAACCCGGTATTTTTTTAATTTATTGCCTGAGCTTATATACAGCGTATGATTAAAATATTCGCTGAAAAAAGGGGTATTATCTAATGGAAACGATTTGGTAAAACGTTCATTAATAAACACCCGTATGGAATCCATGCTGACGATCAAATATTTTTCGGGCCGGAATTCCACCACCCGCTCAGGCGTTCCCGATTTAAATTTATTCAGCAGCCCTTTATACGCGGTAACTTTCCCGTTTTTATAAATAAAGAAATCCCGGTTACTGTTGCAAAATGCCATGCCTCCGAATTGCAGAATACTACCCCGGTTGGCATTGCCCAATTCAATTTTTTGCAACACGGTATCGGTATATTCATTCTCAAAACGATCTTTCATCGGGTTAAAATACGACGTGGTTCGCCGGAATGGGGTTACCCAAATTCGCTGGCTGCTATCTATAAAAATATCGGTTATCTCAATATCGGCGAGGCCATGGGCGGTGCCATAGGTTTTAAAATTCTTTCCGTCGAATTTTGTAAGCCCGTTTTCGGTGGCAATCCATAAAAATCCATGATTATCAATTACTGTTTTATATACCGAATTAGACGGCAGGCCGTCTTTAGTTGTATAGAAAATGGTTTGGGTTGATTGAGCGCCAGCCGCTCCGGCCACAAAAAGCAGACAGCACACTATATATATATGAAGTAAATATTTCGACATTCATCATAAATATAAAAAATGCACAGCAATTTACTACAGCCTAATTTCTGGTTTGCTGCGGCGCTTTGTTGCCAAAGCGGCTCATTATAAGGTAAAACCAAAATTGTTGGCAAATACCCTGTATTTTTAACGCTGTTAATTTTATATTTGCCAACTAAAGATATAATTATGAAGTTTATCGTTTCCTCATCGGCCCTGCTTAAGCAGTTACAACAGATCAGCGGGGTCATAAATTCCAATACCGTTTTACCCATATTGGAGGATTTTTTGTTTGAAATTGAGAAGAACAAACTGACCGTTGTGGCCACCGACCTGGAAACCGTGATGAAGGTTCATCTGGATATTGAAGCCAAAGACAGCGGTAAAGTGTGTATCCCGGCAAAAATTTTACTCGACTCTTTGAAAAATATTGCCGAGCAACCGCTTACGTTTAATATCGACAAAAATTTTGCGGTAGAAATCACCAGCGATAATGGTAAATACAAAGTGATGGGCGAAACTCCCGATAACTTTCCGAAGGAACCGGCCGCTGATGATGCCAATGCCTTTACCATGACCTCATCGGGTTTGGTTACCGCCATCAACAAAGCCCTGTTTGCTGTTAGTAACGACGACCTTCGCCCGGCTATGACGGGTGTATATTTTGAGTTGGATAAAAAATCGATCACTTTTGTTGCCACCGATGCACATCGTTTGGTTCGGTATACACGTACAGATGTAAGCTGCCCTAACAAGGATTCGTTCATCGTTCCTAAAAAACCGTTGAACTTACTGAAGAGCGCTTTACCCGATAATGATGATGAACTGAACATCTCCTACAACAGCAATCATATGTTTGTAAAGCATGGTAGTACCGAACTGGTCTGCCGGTTGATCGATGCCCGTTTTCCCGATTATAAAGTAGTGATACCGGTTGATAATCCGTACAAAATGACGGTTAACAAGCACGATTTTCAAAATGCGCTGCGCCGCGTAAGCGTTTTCAGTAACAAGAGTACCAACCAGGTGGCGTTAAGCATTAGTGGCAGCGAATTACAACTGGCTGCACAGGATGTTGATTTTAGTTTTGAAGGAAATGAACGCATGGCCTGCCAATATGATGGCGAAGACCTGCAAATTGCTTTCAACGCCAAATTTTTAATTGAAATGTTGAGCGGTGCCGATACCAACGAAATTAATATGGAATTGAGCACGCCTACCAAGGCGGGTATCATTAAACCCACCGAGCAGGGCGAAGGAGAAGAGTTGCTGATGCTGGTGATGCCATTAATGTTGAATAATTAATCACCGATTTTTGTGATTAAACAAATTACACTGATTAAAACCGAAGCAAAAACTTCGGTTTTTTGTTGTTTATAATCCATTCCTGTTTAATTAAGTATTTTTAAGCTCTTTTCATATAAACTTAAACACCATGTTTTTAATCATAATCGGTATTCTCATTTTAGTAGCTTCGGTGGTTGCCTTAAAAGATAACCTTGTTCTGGCAAAATTTAAACCCATTGGCCGGCTGTTGGGTATCATCTTTATCTTACTGGGTGTGATCACATCCAGTATTAAACAGGTTGAGCCGGGCGAAGTGGGCGTCAAGATCCTGTTCGGCAGTATACAAAATGATGTATTGGCGAGCGGACTTCATTTTATTAATCCCCTGCTCGACGTAAAAATGCTCGACATCAAGACCCAAAATTATACCATGAGTGGGATCCAGGATGAGGGTAATAAGGGTGGTGATGATGCCATCCGGGTATTAACCAGCGACGGACTGGAAGTTACCATCGACCTGACCGTTTTATACCGGGTAGTTTCGGGTGATGCACCCCGTTTGCTACGGGAAACCGGCGATGACTTCCGCGACAAAATTGTAAGGCCAATTACCCGCACCAAGATCCGCGACAACGCCGTGTACTACCAGGCGGTAGATCTTTTTGGCAATAAAAGAGATGAGTTCCAGGTACGTATTTATAAAAGCATAGAAGAAAATTTTAAAACCCGGGGGCTGATGCTGGAGCAGTTATTGGTGCGTAATATCACGTTGCCCAATTCGGTTAAATCGGCCATTGAATCAAAGATCAATGCCGAACAGGATGCAAAAAAGATGGAGTTTGTTTTGCAAAAAGAAAAGCAGGAAGCCGAGCGTAAACGCGTGGAAGCACAGGGTATTGCCGATTACCAGCGTATCATCAACACCGGGCTCACCAGCCAGCAATTGCAGTATGAGCAGATCAAGGCCATGAAAGAACTCGCGTTAAGTCAGAATGCGAAAGTAATTGTTATGGGCAAGGGAAATTCTCCCATCATCATTGATACTAAAGAATAATTGATATGGATTTTAAACAGATCGCATCCTACGATAATTATATGCTGGCCAATATGACCATGGGCCTCATGACAGACAATGATATTAAGTGCCAGTTAAAAGATGAAAATATTGTTACCATGGATCCATTGCTGAACGCGGCGGTTGGTGGCATTAAATTACTGGTTGAAGAGAAGGATTACGACCGCGCTTTGGCTTTGATGAAGGAAGCTGAATATGCTTTTCTGAAAGATATTGCTTGCCCGGCCTGTAACAACACCACATTGGTTGTTGAGGAAAAAATAAATAACCCGGAAAGTTTTTGGGGGCGGTTAAAGAACCAGTTACTGTACGGGCAACCATCTACCTACAGTAAAAATTACCGTTGTACCACCTGCAAAAAATTGTATGCCGAAATACCGCCTTCATTTTAAAACAGATTGGAACCAAAAATGAAAAAGATTGCCATGATACCGGCACGTTATGCTGCCACCCGTTTTCCGGCCAAGCTGATGCAAATGCTCGGCGACAAAACCGTCATTCTTCATACCTATAAAAATACCGTAGCTACCAATTTATTCGATGAAGTAGTGGTGGTTACCGATAGTGAGATCATTTTCAATGAAATTAACGGCAACGGTGGCAAAGCGGTGATGAGTACCAAAGAACACGAAAGCGGCAGCGACCGTATTGCTGAAGCCATCGCCAGCCTCGATGTTGATATCGTAGTGAATGTACAGGGCGATGAACCCTTTGTACAAAAAGAACCGTTGGAAAAATTGCTGAACGTCTTTAAAGATGAAGCCGTGCAGGTTGCTTCGTTAATGCAGGTGCTAACCGAACAAAGGTTTATTGAGGATCCCAACTATGTAAAAGTGGCCGTTGATAAAAATATGAATGCCCTGATGTTTAGTCGAAGTCCCATACCGTACCACCGCGATAAAAATATCACGCCTGTGTATTACGAGCATATCGGTGTGTATGCTTTTCGCAAACAGGCCTTACTGAATTTTACTTCATGGCCGATAACAGCACTTGAGGCCGCAGAAAAAATTGAATGCCTTCGCTATCTCGAAAACGGAGTACCCCTGAAAATGGTCGTTACGCAGTACATGGGTATAGAGATTGATACCCCGGAGGATTTGGCAAGAGCGGCTTTATTGTTGAAGAAGGATTAACCACAGATTGCCCAAATTAGTTTCACAGATTTACACAGATAATTTGTTGAAAAATGTGATATTTAATCTACGGTAATAAAACAAATCATGGATTCATTAAATGATTTAACTTATCAAATAATTGGGGCTACATACAAAGTGCATAGTGCTCTTGGTCCCGGCCTGTTGGAAAATGCTTATAAAGAGTGTTTGTGTCATGTTCTGCAAAAGGAGGGCCTATTTGTTGAAAAAGAAAAAGCCTTACCATTAATTTTTGAAACAGTTAAATTAGATGCCGGCTATCGGTTCGATTTGCTGGTAGAAAATAAAGTGATAATCGAAATTAAGGCAATAGAAACATTTACAGATGTTCATACCGCACAGGTTTTGACTTATTTAAAACTTTCGGGTTGTAAAGTTGGCTTATTACTTAATTTTAATGTTGCAGATATGAAAAAGGGAATAAAAAGACTAATCCTTTAAATCTGTGAATCAATCCGTGTAAATCTGTGGTAAAAAAATAAATTATGGCATTTAGAAATTTTAAAATGGTTGGCTATGTGATCTATGGCCGGGGTTCATTTAATCAGTTAGACGAGATCATTGCGCCCCATCGCAAACCCAATGCGCCAATGGTGTTTTTAGTGGATCATTTCTTCGAAGGGAAGGGGTTACCAAACCGCATTCCTGTTCGTGATAAGGATAAAATTATTTATGTTGATGTTACCTACGAACCCAAAACAACGTATGTTGACAGTCTGGCCAATCAATTAAAAGAAACGTTCGGTACGGTGAGCGGGGTGATTGGTATTGGTGGTGGTTCAACGATGGACCTGGCTAAAGCCGTTTCCTTAATGATGAATAATCCCGGCAGCAGTGCCGATTACCAGGGATGGGATCTGGTGAAAAATCCCGGCGTGTATAAAGTGGGCATTCCAACATTAAGTGGTACCGGTGCCGAAGTCAGTCGTACCACTGTATTAACCGGCCCAACAAAAAAACTGGGTATGAACTCTGATTTTACGCCTTTTGACCAGATTGTGTTAGATCCTGAATTAACCGCCAATGCTCCGGTAAACCAGCGCTTTTACACAGGCATGGATTGTTATATTCATTGTATCGAAAGTTTAACCGGTACTTTTTTAAATGAGTTTAGCAAAAGTTACGGCGAAAAAGCATTGCAGCTTTGCAGAGATGTGTATGTTACCAAGGATGGCTGGGATGCCGATAGCGATGACAAACTGATGATGGCTTCCTATGCCGGCGGTATGAGCATTGCTTACTCACAGGTAGGCGTAGCTCATGCGGTGAGCTATGGCCTCAGCTATTTGCTGGGCACCAAACACGGCATTGGCAACTGCATTGTGTTTGATAAGCTGGAAGAATACTACCCCGAAGGCGTGAAGGAATTTAAATACATGGTAGAGAAGAACAACATCGATATTCCCAAAAACATCTGCGCCGGTTTAAGTGATGAAGATTTTGATAAGATGATCAATGTATCGCTGGGCATGAAACCGCTTTGGGAAAATGCCCTGGGGCCCGATTGGGAAAAGCAGATGACAAGGGAGCGGTTAAGAGCGCTTTATGAACAATTATAATCAGCTTGAACATGAAAAATTTATTCAACAACGAACCGTACACCGAAATAACCAACCGTATTAACAACCGCAGCTCCGAAACACAGCACCAATGGGGCAAAATGAATGTGGCACAGATGCTGGCACATTGTAAAGAAGCGTTTAAAGTACCCCTCAGCGAAGTAAAAATGCCACGCCTGTTTATCGGCTTGTTAATTGGCTGGGCCTTTAAGAAAAAATTATACAACGGGGAGCCCTGGAAAAAGAACCTGCCTACAGCTCCTGATTTTATTATTAAGGACGAGCGTGATTTTGAAAAAGAAAAGCAGGAGCTGGTAGATATGATCAACCGGTTTCACAACGCCGGCCCGGAAAAAATTGGACTGTATCCGCATCCCATGTTTGGAACTTTAACGCCGGAGCAATGGGGACAGTCGATGTACAAACACCTCGATCACCACTTAATGCAGTTTGGAGTTTAGGGTGAGCCTACTGATAGTGCTGTTAAAATGTAAAGATCACAGCCTAACCAATACGGTTGAAGCTTAAAAGCTTTTGTAATGGCCAGACAGCCATATTTTACTTTGACGTCAGGTCAAGCTTTTTAAAAATATTTTTTACGCCGGCTGTTATCTCTTCTGTTGTTATACGTTCATAATCCACTGCATCCGTTGTCCAACCCTGCAAAACAACTTTATCTGTTTTTGCATCGGTAAAAGTAAGGGTTATGGTTCCTTCCTTAACCGGCACGTCGTAATTATTATAGCCTACAAACTGAGATGGATAATAAATTGTACCCCATCGTCTTAACCTTGGGTTATAATAGGTACGGCTATAGGATTGAGTATATACCGGGTCCGATCTGCGCATAGTTGAATTACTCACCAGCACATCATAGCTTACCAGTATGTCGGGGTTATCAGTAACCTCTCGCCAGCCTGCTTTTCTAAGTTCTGCATTAGCAGCGTTTCTTACTGTTATATCTCCATAAGATGAGGGTCTGGTTGAATTGTCGTTTTGATTATACCGTGTGTCAACCCACATATATGATTTGTATTTTTCAAAGTTGACCGCATCATCTTTTTCAATATTTACCGGTGCTGTACATGCTGTAATTGATAAAACAGCAACGACAGCCATGAATAAGTATTTAATCTTTTTCATAACGCTCCCTTTTTTCCTTAATGAGTTCAAAAAGCGTTCCATTGTAAAAAAAAACAGGGGCAAACCACGAAATGTAGGAATTATATAAAAAATGCAGGGTAATATTTTACCTGGATTGTAACAGCACCGGGCTGTAAGACGGCTACCAATGCTTCACAAAAGTAAGAGATCACCAAATTGCAATTACCTTGTGAATGTAAATGCTGTTATTAGTGGAACTGTTTAGGTGTAGGGCCAATTCTAAATATTATACGCCTTAAGTCAAAACGTTGCTTAGTAGCCGATACTTTAATAAGTTGGTGGATATGATCAACCCGTTTCACAACGCCGGACGGGAAAAGGTTGGGCTGTATCGTATCCCGTGTTTGCACCTTAACGCCGGAGCAATGGGGCCAGTTTAGGGTTTAACCACAAAGCATTCAAGGCTGTTTCACTGCGGTTGAGGGGAAATTTAGTGTTCTTTGTGGTAAAAAATAAGCCATTTTACAGTTAAATGTATTAACTAATGGTTATTTATATTAGTTTTGTTCGCGCCAAACAACAATTTCAACCAATTGCTTTTTATGGTAAAATGTTTACCTGCTTTTCTTCTTTCGTTTCTATGCTTATGCTTAAGCCATTCGCAAACTGCCGCACAGGGTTGTGTGGGTGTTAGAAATATGCAATGCGCTTCCATGCCACAATTTGAGCCGGACAGTTTGGGCAGCAAAAAAGAACGCAAATGGATGTTTGGCCTGGGTTACCGTTATTTTAAATCGTACAAACATTTTGTAGGCGACGATGAGCAAAAGCAAAGGGTAGAACTGGGCACAGAAGTGATCAATATTTCTCATGCTTTTGACCTTAATTTCGCTTACGATATTTCTAACAGGCTGGTTGCTACTGTAAATTTTCCGGTGCTTTTTTATCATCGTTCATCGCTTTATGAACATTATGGCAACTCAACTACTGCTAATCCACAGCAACAACGGTTTGGCACCAATGCCAACGGATTAGGCGATATTCGTCTGGGTGCCAGCTATTGGATGCTTAGCCCGTCGAAAAAGTATAAAGGAAATGTTGCTTTAGGTATTGGAATTAAATTACCTACCGGCCAGGCAGAGGTTCAGGATGATTTTCACAGAAGAAAGAGCAACGGCAGCGACTCGATTACACGTAAACCGGTAGACCAGTCTATTCAGTTGGGAGATGCCGGGTTTGGTTTTACTGTTGAAACCCAGGGTTATCAAAAATTATTTAAGAATGCTTCCCTGTATTATAATGGTTTTTACCTTTTTAATCCCCGAAATACAAATAACACATTAACCAGGGGAACGTTAACCAATACCGACCCACTAATTGCTTACTTATCTGTTCCCGATCAATTTTCCTTTCGGCTGGGAATGAATTACGCCATTTTACCTAAAAAGAATTTAAAAGCCGTTTTTGGCGGAAGAATTGAGGGAATACCCGCCCATGATGCCATCGGCAAAAGCGAAGGTTTTCGCCGGCCCGGTTATATTGTTTCTTTAGAGCCGGGGGTAAATTACAGCCTGAAGAACTGGGTATTGCAATGCAGTATACCATTTGCCGTTTACCGCAACCGCACGAAAAGTGTGTACGACCAGGCCGACCCAACCGGTAGCCGTCATGGCGATGCGGCTTTTGCTGATTACCTGGTTAATTTTGGGGTGAGTTATAGATTTTAGTTATTCAGGCCCGCTATAAATCATCACAGCGTGTAAACGGGTCTGGCCACTACTAACACACCTAAAATAAAAAGAGAATAAAGTTGCGTTGGGTTCAAAAAATTAAAAACTAATTTTAGTGGCCAGACCCATTCGCCTACAACTTTATCAATCGCTCAGCTGCAGCCTCCAGGGTTTTTTCATTTTTAGAAAAACAAAAACGCAATACTTTATTATCAGTCTCATTTTTATAAAATGCTGAAGTTGGGATAGTGGCTACACCAAAATCTTTGGTAAGTCTGATAGCAAAATCTTTCTCCGCTTCATCGGTAATGTCGCTGTAACTGTACAATTGAAAATAACTGCCGAAAGATGGCAGTGGCTTAAATTTAGTTTGCCGCATCAGCATTTTCAGGTAGTCTCTTTTCTGTTGCAGAAACGCACCCAGTTGCAAATACCGATCCTTCTCTTTTAAAAACTCAGCCAGCGCAAATTGTACCGGGCTGTTGGTTGTAAAGCAATTAAACTGGTGTACTTTTCTAAACTCGTTCATCAGCGCCGGCGGGGCCACACAGTAGCCTATTTTCCAACCGGTGCAGTGGTACACTTTACCAAAAGAGAAACAAACAAAACTTCTTTCATATAGATCGGGATACCGCAACATGCTCTCATGTTTCTTTCCGTCAAATATCAAATGCTCATACACTTCATCACTCAGTATAAAAATACCCGTACCCTTTACGATGTTTTGCAAGTGCACAATATCATCAGCTCCCAATACCGCTCCTGTAGGATTGTGCGGTGTGTTAAGCATGATGAGTTTTGTTTTGTTAGTAATTTTTTGTTTAACCAGTTCCCAGTCAATTTTGTAATCGGGATAAACCAGTGGTATCAAAACCGGTATCGCTCCGTTAATCTCAATACCGGGAATATAACTGTCGTAGGCAGGCTCAAAAACGATCACTTCATCACCTGGTTGTAACAGGGTAGTAAGGGCTGTGTAAATAGCATAAGTGCCTCCGGGCGTAATGGTAATTTCAGCATCGGGATTGATATTGGCGGCATATAGATCATCCATTTTTTCGGCCAGGCGATCCCGTAATGCCGGTAACCCGTTCATATGTACATACTGGTTATGCCCGGCCTGCATGGCTTTGTTAACCAGGGCGATCAGTTCTTCACTCATATTATAATCCGGAAAACCCTGTCCCAGGTTAATGGCTTTGTGTTCGTTGGCCAGTACACTCATTACCGTGAAAATGGTAGTACCTACATTGGGGAGCTTGCTTTGTATGTTTGGTATCAATGGCTGTTACATTTATAAATATTTCTCCCCTTTATTCCTTTTTATTTCGGCAACATATTCTTTAATATCCTGTTCTTTTTCCTTCTTGCAGATCAGCAACACATCTTTGGTATCTACCACTACAAAATCATCAAGCCCCTGTAACACGATCAGTTTTTTATTCTCGGCGTGTACCACGTTATTGGTGGCATCAATCACCATCACATGATTACCTACTACCGCGTTGCCCAGGTAATCTTTTTCAAGATTATCATAGGTGCTTGACCAGCTGCCCAAATCACTCCAACCAAAGGAAGACGGGATGATATACACATTATCTGCCTTTTCCATTACACCATAATCAATCGAAATATTTACACATTGGGGGTAGATCCGCTCCGTAGCCTCTTTTTCATTTTCGGTATTGAACCGGTTTTTCTCAGCTTCAAATACTTCGGCCATTTCGGGTAAATGTTTTTCAAACGCCTTGATTATATTTTTTACCTGCCAAACAAAGATGCCGGCATTCCATAAAAAATCACCGCTGGCTATAAAGGTTTTTGCCAATTGCCTGTCGGGTTTTTCGGTGAAGGTTTTTACTTTATACACATTGTCACTAACGGCATGCTGATCAAACTGAATATAACCATATCCCGTATTGGGATGGGTGGGTTTGATCCCTAACGTGATCAGGCCTTTGATATTTGACGTAAACTCCAATGCATCGATGCATACTTTTTCAAACGCATCCTGGTCGGTAATAATATGATCGGCAGGCGCGCAAATTAAATTGGCATTAGCGTTTAATTGCTGCAGCTTATAGGAAATATAAGCCACACAGGGTGCTGTATTTTTTCGGGATGGCTCGCATAAAATATTCTCCAGGGGTATTTCCGGAATTTGTTTGGCAACGATATCCTTGTATTGTTCAAACGTAATGACATAAATATTTTCGGCCGGAACAAATTTCACAAACCGATCGAATGTGGCCTGGATCAATGTGCGACCGGTATTTAAAATATCCAGGAACTGTTTAGGATAATCACTCCGGCTGATTGGCCAAAACCTGCTTCCGATTCCCCCGGCCATGATGGCCACATAATTATTTTTACTCATGATATGATTATATGATCCCTTCTTTTACCAGATCGTGTAAATGTATTAAGCCGGCATATACGCCGTTATCTTCAACAATTAATTGGCTGATATTGTGCGCGCGCATTTCTTCCAGCGCATTGACTGCCAACATTTCAGCAGCTATCGTTTTTGGATGGCTGCTCATAATATCTTTAGCCTGCAACTTATCAAAACTGTCGGCTTTTTCCAGCATGCGGCGCAGGTCGCCATCCGTGATGATCCCCAAAATATTATCTGTTTCATTAACCACAACTGCGGCACCCAGCCGGCTCTGTGTCATCACCACAATTACTTCCCGGATAGCTGCCGATGGTAAAATTTTTGGCCTGGCATTATTGGCTGCTATTTCATTAACACGTAAATACAATTGCTTACCCAAGGTACCGCCGGGGTGATATTTTGCGAAGTCGCTGCTGTTGAATCCCTTTAGCTCCATTAAACAAACAGCCAGCGCATCACCCATCACCATTTGTGCGGTGGTGCTGCTGGTTGGCGCCAGGTTAATGGGACAGGCTTCCTGTTCAACCGTGGTATTCAAAACAATATCGCTGTTGGCTGCCAGAAAAGATTCAATGTTGCCAACCATGGCTATTAATGTATTACCAAAACTTTTTACAAGAGGGGCCAACACTTTTATTTCGGGACTGTTTCCGCTTTTGCTGATGACCAAAACGATATCATTGGCCTGTATCATGCCAAGGTCGCCGTGAATGGCATCGGCGGCATGCATAAATACCGAAGCGGTACCGGTACTATTTAAGGTAGCCACAATTTTTTGCGCAATCACGGCACTTTTTCCTATTCCGCTGATGACCAACCTGCCCCCGGTTTCGTTGATCAACGACACGGCTTTAACAAAATCAGCATCAATAAATGCTTTTAACCCATTTACTGCCTTGGTTTCTAACTCAATAGTGCGTAAAGCAACCGATATGATTTTGTCTTTGTTCATGAGTAATTGCGCAAACCTACTTTAAATCATTCATAATGCAAAGAACAGCATTTGTAGCTGAACGACTACATATTGCAGGCTGATAAAATTGGCTTTTAAAGTTTTGTCGGTTAATATATTTTAACTAATTTAAGTGATTGAATATACGGCACCCGATTTTGCCATTACGTAGATTGGGTTTGACGTGGCGGCGGTTTTGAATTATCTTCGCCGACTTTCAAAAAAGCATGAGTAAAAAACCAGACAATTGAATAAATCTACCGAAAGGTATAATTATGGCTAAGACAAAATCCAACACCAAAGAACCGAAAAAAAAAGCTACCATTAAGGCCAGTGTACCAACCCTCGCTGATCTCTCTTCCCAACTTCAGGATCAATTTGGATTTGATGGCTTTAAAGGGCCCCAGGAAGAAATCATTAAAAGTTTACTCGATGGTAATGATACCTTTGTGATCATGCCAACAGGGGGCGGAAAAAGTTTATGTTACCAGCTTCCGGCCATGATCAGTGAGGGCGTTGCCATTATTGTTTCTCCATTGATCGCCCTGATGAAAAACCAGGTTGACCTGGTACGCAGTTACAGCAGTAAAGATGATGTGGCGCATTTTTTAAACAGTACCTTAAACAAAGGCCAGCAAAAAATTGTAAAGGATGATTTAACTACGGGTAAAACGAAAATGCTTTATGTGGCACCCGAAACCATGACCAAAGAGGAGAATATCGCTTTTTTTAAAAGCCTTACTATTTCTTTTTTTGCCGTTGACGAGGCCCATTGCATTTCGGAATGGGGGCACGATTTCAGACCCGAGTACAGAAGGCTTCGCGAAATGATGGACCTGATTGATGAAAAAATTCCGGTGATCGCCCTAACCGCTACCGCCACGCCAAAAGTACAGAGCGATATTGTTAAAAACCTGGGCTTACGCAAACCCAATATCTTTATCTCCTCTTTTAACCGGCCCAATTTATATTACGAGATCCAGCCAAAAATAAATCTGGATCAAACCAATAAAAGTATTGTTCGTTTTATTCAGCTACATAAAAACAAGAGTGGCATTATTTACACACTCAACCGCAAAACAACCGAAGAGCTGGCGAAAATGCTGATGGCCAATGGTATCAAAGCCGTGGCTTATCATGCGGGACTCGACAGTAAATTACGCTCCCAGCGGCAGGATGAGTTTTTGAACGAAGATGTAGACGTGATCGTTGCAACTATTGCATTTGGTATGGGCATCGACAAACCCGATATCCGTTTTGTAATACATTACAATATCCCAAAATCGATTGAAAATTATTACCAGGAAACCGGCCGTGGTGGCCGGGATGGGCTGGAAGGAAAATGTATCCTGTACTACTCGCATAAAGATGTGGCCAAGCTCGAGCACCTGATGCGCGACAAGCCATTGAGTGAGCGGGAGGTTGGCGCACAACTGATCAATGAAACAGTTGCCTATGCCGAAAGCAGTGTATGCCGCAGAAAAATATTGCTGCATTATTTTGGTGAGCATTACGATGATAAAAAAAGCTGCGGCCATTGCGACAACTGTCTGCACCCCAAAGAGAAAATTGAAGCCAAAGATGATGCCGTTGTTGTTTTAAAAATCATTAAAGCCCTGGGCGAACAGTTTCCGGTTGAATACACATTACTCATCCTCGCAGGAAAAGCAACGCCCCAGGTTAAGATGTACCGACACGAAGAGCTGGCTGTTTTTGCCAGTGGCAATGATAAAGAAAATCATTTCTGGAACAGTTTGATACGGCAGATGTTACTGGCCGGTTTAATTGAAAAGGATATAGTGGAATACGGCCTGCTGAAGATCACCAAAGCCGGTGCCGCATTTTTAAAGAAACCAACATCATTTAAAATTGTTTTAAATAATTTATTTGAAGAAGCCAATGCCGATGATGAAGAAGGCGAACAGGCAACATCTGAATCAGCCGCTGCTGATGAAAATTTAATGGCACTTTTAAAGGACCTGCGTAAAAAAGTTGCCAAAGAAAAAAACCTGCCTCCCTTTGTTATCTTTTTAGAAAACAGCCTGGAAGATATGGCCACGATGTTTCCCACCACCATGCCCGAACTGGAAAAAATAAGTGGGGTTAGTAAAGGAAAAGCTATGCGTTACGGCAAACCATTTTTGGAGGTAATTTCAAAATATGTGGAGGAAAATGATATTGTTCGTCCGGATGACTTTGTAATGAAAAGCGTGGTTAACCGCAACAACAACAAAATATTCATCATCCAGAATGTAGATAAAAAGATCCCGTTGGAAACCGTGGCCAAAACCCGCGACCTGCGTATTGATGAATTGTTGGAAGAAATGGAGACCATTGTTGCCAGCGGCACTAAATTGAACCTGAACTATGCCATCGATGAAATGGTAGATGAATATGAGCAGGAAGAGATCATGGAATACTTCAAAAGCTGCGAAACCTCTTCTTTACAGGTAGCCCAGGAAGAGCTGGCCGACAGTAATTTCAATTGGGAGCAGCTAAAGCTGATGCGGATCAAGTTTTTGTGTGAGTATGGGAACTGATAAAGCCTTTTTGGGGCCAGCCGCTGAGTATTGAATATTGAATATTATATTGCCCGATAAACCAAATATTCAATAATCAATATCCAATGCCCAATATTCAAATAACCAGCATTCCGTTCGCTAATTGGCCATTTGCGTCATAATATCAATTAATTATTGAACATTTTTCCCTTTTTTAGCTTTTCAAGCAGGTATTTCCCCTATTTTTGCAGCCCAAATCGACATTCAACATTCCTTGTTCCTTGTTCGAGATTCTTAGAGGTGCGGTAGCTCAGCCGTAGTTTTTCACTGCGACGAAGGAGCTGTAGAAAAACAAGGTCCCGATGAGTGTAACGATTTCGGGATTGGTAGCGTAAAATGGTGCGGTAGCTCAGTTGGTAGAGCAAAGGACTGAAAATCCTTGTGTCGGCGGTTCAATCCCGCCCCACACCACAAAAACCTTCCCGAAATAATCGGGAAGGTTTTTTGTTTCCACAGCTTTTCTATGTACATATTCCGATCAGATCCGGTAACGGACTGATTTCCCGCTGCTGTTAACCGCATTTAACTATATTTTATCAGCTCACTGTATGACTTTCTGAATTTTTTTGCATCATAGTAACGAGCCACAATCAGCTCAGCATATGAACAAGACTTCTACAAACCGCGAAATATTGTTAATAAATGAAAGCAGTTACTTTAAAAGAGACTGGTGTGAACTGAATTCCAATAAAAATGATAAACAACTTTCTCAAAAAGAACAACTGATAAAACTGTGCTGGAATGGTATGTTGAAAGAGATCATTCCGGAGATCTGCCAAACGGAACCCGGCAACAAACCGCTTACCCTTTGGGAGATCAACGAATCGGGTAATATGCTCGATCTCAGGTTTGGCAATATGGATGTGGAAATGAACGATGAGTGGTCTATCAATCCCTATGTTTATCTGACCTTTGCTATACCCAATTAATTTATCCTATAATCGCTTCAATGGCTGCAGCAACTCCTCCAGTCCGTTAATCTTGATCTCATACAGGGTCTCCAATAGCATGCCCAGCTTCCCCTTTGGAAAACCCTTGCGCTGAAACCATTCCAGGTAAGATACCGGTAAGTCGCAAAGAACCCGGTCCTTATATTTTCCAAACGGCATTTTCATACGAACCAGCTGAATAAGCAATTCGGGGTTAGGTTGATTGGGTTCTGATGACATAGCTCGGCTCCTTTTAAAAACGTCAGTTGTTGTTTATGCACACAATATCGGTATTAATCCACCAATGCATATTACTGGTCATTTATCTTTTTTATTAATCGTGGCTGTTATACATTTACTGAATAGAAAAAAGGGCTGACAATTATTTTTACCTGATTTTAAACTTTTACGGGTCATCACCATCTAAAACCGCATGATAACAACTTCTGTTACTAACCCAACCACCGAAGTTATCAGCTACCACAGTTTCGCCAATGTGGTACTGGATAATGCCTCGGGCCAAAAATCGTTGTACGCTACCGTTAGTTTTTCTCCGGCCGATATCGTATGTCGTTTCAGCGCCGGTACCGTTCAGTCGTTCGCATCCTATTTGACCGTGCAAACTGCTACCGACAACCATATTACGCTGCTGCCCGAATTTTTACAGTATACAAACCACAGCTGCGAACCCAATGTGTTTTTCAATACCGGCAGCATGGAGCTGGTTTGTCTGCAACCCATAAAACCGGGCGACGAATTTAGTTTTTTCTACCCCAGCACCGAATGGGAAATGGCGCAACCCTTTGTTTGCAATTGTGGCCACGCGGCCTGCATTCAGTTGATCAACGGCGCATCACATCTCTCTGTTAATACACTTTCAAAATATAAACTAACCGACTTTATCAGGCAACAGGTAAGGCTAAAGCTGGCCTTATAGCTGTCCAATAATTCCATGGCATCATCTAACCCATCATTTTCTTCTTTCTCTTACCAGCAAATCAAGGTTTGGGTACTCGCACCATTGCTGGAAACCAGTGATGCCAATATTGACTACTACTACGATTTTAGTCAGAGTATTGCCGAGTACGAAAAAACCTTTGCAGAACTGGGCGTTGAATGGACATGGCAACCTGTTACCCTGAAAGACTATTCAAATATTATTGATGTAATTGCTCAGGAAAAAGATTTTGGCGATAAAACACCGGTAGTTTTTAATCTTTGCGATGGCGACGAAATAAACGGTACCCCCGGTATCTCTGTTGTTAAATTACTGGAAGAAAAAGGGCTGGTCTATACCGGCGCTGATGAATATTTTTACCGGATCACCACTTCAAAAATTCCCATGAAAAAAGCTTTCGATGAAGCCGGGGTTCCATCGGCCCCCTGGAAAGCCATTCATAACGGGGAACAGGATCTCAACCATATTTTTGATTCGCTGGGAAATCCGGTGATCGTAAAACCGGCCATCTCGGGTGGAAGTATGGGCGTGGGTATCAAAAACGTGGTACACAATCAAACCGAGTTAGTTGAACAAACAGATAAAATGTTCGCCGGATACCGGGGATGGGATCTGGCTGCCGACGGATTGATCGCCGAATCTTTTATAACCGGTCCCGAATTCACCGTTTTGATCTCCGGCTCGTATAACAACCCTAAAGATGCCAAAGTATATACGCCGGTGGAACGGGTTTTTCACGCATCTTTACCCGAGCAGGAAAAATTTTTATCTTTCGACAGGCTTTGGGAAATTTATGAAGATGAAACGGCCATGCCCAACGAAGCTAATTTTTATGAATACGCATTACCTGATGCTTCCCTGGTTGAAGCGATAAAAAGAATAAGTTGGGATGCTTTTGTGGCCTGTAAAGGTTGCGGCTATACCAGGGCCGATGTACGGATGGATAAAGAAACCGGCGAGCTGTACGTGTTGGAAGTAAATGCCCAATGTGGCTTGAGCGAGGATGAGGATTATACTTCTATTGGTGCTATACTTCGCTTTAGCGGAGTTACATTCACCCAACTCGTTGTTGAAATTATTAATGACGCTTTTACACGCCGTTCGGTAAAAGAACAAAAAAGACGGATTGCTTAGCCCGAAACTATTATGATGAAAATTTGTGTGCTTCAACCCGATTATTCCACCAGTGATGTTGATTATAAAAACTACGACCCGGCCAGGGAACTTGGCCATTTACTGCCGGATGCACATATTGATCATGTGTTACTGAACAAACTTTCTACCTACCGGCAACTCAAAGAACTCAAGAAAAAAAACTACCACATTTTTGTAAACCTCTGCGAAGGTTACCTGGAATGGAACGTACCGTCCATCGATGTGATCTATTTTATGGAGCTCTTGAACCTCCCTTTCACCGGACCAACTTCTTTGCTATACGATCCACCCAAGGACCTGATGAAGTATGTGGCTTATACAGTTGGTATTAAAACACCGGCTTTTGCGTTGATTGAATCAGTCGAAGAGCTGGAAACCGAATGCCGGCATTTAAAATACCCCCTATTTGTTAAACCCGATAAGGCCGGCGACAGCTTGGGTATTGATCAACAGTCATTGGTGCTTAGTAAAGAAGAATTGATAATCAAATGTTCCGGTATTATTGAAGAGTACGGTCCACTTTTAGTTGAAGAATATATAGCCGGCCGGGAGTTTACCGTAATGCTGGTTGCCAATGCCGGTGACGAAAAAACCTGTACTGTCTTTAAACCCATCGAGTATATTTTCCCAAAAGGGTTCGAATTTAAAACATACTCCCTGAAAACCTCGGAATTACATCCCGAAGCAAATATTCCCTGTAACGATCCGGTTTTGGAACAGCAGCTTAAAGATGCGGCGTTGCGAATCTTCCAGGGTTTTGGTGGGGTTGGTTATGCCCGGTTAGATTTCAGGGTAAACGATAAAAATGAGATATTTTTCCTCGAAATAAATTTTACCTGCTCGGTTTTTTATAAGGATGGATATGAAGGATCGGCCGACTACATATTAAAAGCCGATGGAATAGGACAGGCTGGTTTTCTTAAAAAGATCATCGAAGAAGGCATGGCTCGTTACCAACGTATCCAAAAAAATTATAGGATGAAGGGAAATGCCATTGCGGGTTATGGTATTTATGCTACCCAAGATATTGCACCTAACGAATTGATATTCAGAGGAGAAGAAATGCCGCAGCGCATGGTAACCCGTAATTATGTAGAGCGTTACTGGAATGTTAAGGAAAAGGAAACTTTTAGAAAATACGCTTACCCGCTCAGCAAAGAGCTATTTTTGCTCTGGGATAATGATCCGGCAAACTGGGCGCCTCAAAATCACAGTTGTAACCCCAATACTTCCTATGAAGGATTAAATGTGGTGGCTTTGAGAAATATTTCGAAAGGCGAAGAACTAACCCTCAACTACGCGGCTTTTCTGGATGAGCATATGGAGCCCTTTAATTGCCGCTGCGGAGCAGCTAATTGTTGTGGATGGGTAATCGGCAAGGTAAATAATTCGGTTACCGAAAGAGAAATCAAACGCATCGATTAAACTCAGCCGTTATTCCCCGGTCTTACTAACCGTACTATTTCGCTCAGGCTACATAGCACAAGCATTGCAATTCTCTCCTTTTTCAGGGGTTTTTTATTTGATGGTTGAAGAATCAAAAGAACAGTATTATGTCGAAGTTTCAAATCTTACGCAACCTCATGATGAAGCATAAATATCAGCTGATATTTACCTATTCATTATTCTCCCTGGAAATGCTGGGTGGATTATTGCGCTTTTACTTTTTTGGTGAAGCCATAAATGATCTGATCAGGGGTAGCTATCAAGGACTGATCGTATTAACCGTGGTTCATTTGGCATACCTGGTTATTGGCACCATTCGTCATATGTTAGATACCCGAACCTACTCGGCTATTTACACTTCCCTGGTAACAAAATTTTTAAGCCGCAGGTATACTAAAAATGATGTTTCAAAACTTACCGCCCACTCTACCTTAGCCAGGGAATTTGTTGACTTTTTAGAACACGACCTGGTGTATGTTATTGAAGCGGTGTACAATATCCTGGGTTCGCTCATCATCTTATTCTTTTACGATAAAACCGTGGTATTGATTTGCCTGGCCATCATGGTTCCGGTGATCATCATCAGCATGTTATACGGTAAAAAAATGTTACGGTTGAACAGGCATAAAAACGATGAGCTGGAAAAACAGGTAGATATTATCAGCACCGGTAACAACCACAGCATCCGTCATCACTATAATAATTTACGCAAGTGGCAAATACGTATTTCCGATAAAGAAGCCTGGAACTTTGGTTTTATGGAGATCATGGTATTGTTGGTGATTGCTGTTTCGCTGATCGCTTCCAAAAACCTGCACAGCACAACTATCATGGCCGGCAGCCTGTTTGGTATTTACAGTTATATTTTAAAATTTGCTTCGGGGCTCGATACGATCCCTTATACGATGGAGCGGCTTTCTTCTTTAAGTGATATCACCAGGAGGATTGAACTGGAGGCGGAGGACTTTCCAACCCAATCAAATTACGATGCCGAAAACCTGGTTGCTGAAACCGGTTCTGCTGTTTCCGTGAAATCGGTTCTGGCAAACATCGGTTTGGTGTCATCTCATATGCAAACGGAGACTCTTGCCTGATTCTTAACATTTTTCGCTATAAAAATAAACCCGATCAACGACTATTTATACCCCGTCCAGGTTCTGGTATCCTGATCAAAGGCCCAGTAAATGCCATTTGCATAACTGAAGTTGAAAGCGTACCAGGTGGGCAGGTCGGCCGGGAGTTTGAGTATTTGCGTAAGTAAGCCCGTTTTTTCATTGTACAATTCCACCTGCTTTTGGTTGGCATTCAGTAAACCATATTCGGCTCTGGGTGTGCCGGTATATATAAGTACGTTGCTGTTGTAATCATCACCCAGGGTATATCCGTCATCGTCTTTATCGATATTCTCTTTTTTACTAACGCCGGGGTATAGCCTGATAATGCTGTCTTCCAGCTGCATCGCTCCTTCGTTGTACATATAAATTTCCTGACCGTAAATAAAACAAACCCTGTTTAATTTTGAATTAAATGTCCCGATACATTGAGCATCGGGCTGGTTTGCCCCTGCGGCAAAAACGTCTATATCCTCCGGAATGCCGCTTTTACTTAGCCTATAACTGAACCAGCCGATATCATAATAACCATTGCCACAAATTGATTTTAATTTCGGATTGTACCACAGGCCTCTCAGATCAGCTATGCACGTAAGTTTATCATCCGATAATAATTTGCCGCTGGCATCAAAAACTGCCAGGGGATAAGATTGGTTTCCGGCAAAAGCAGCGTAATATTTTTTTTGCAGCGGATGCCAGGCAACAGCGCCACCCCTTGTTCCCGACATACTATCTTCACCAGTTCTGTAACTAACATATACTTTGCCGGGCATGTTAAGCGATATCGTTTTTTTAAGTGTTTTTACCAATTGCGCCTCTGTTAAAAGAGGAGTTAACAATAGCAACCCGAATAATATCTTTTTCATAATAAAATTATATTGGCGTTAAAAACTGAAATTTTAAAAATTTATTTTTAAGAAAATTTTTTATTCCGACTCTCCCGTAAAATTAAGTCTTAATGAGATTCCCCGGAAAAAAATTCAAAAAAAGCCAATTACCTGATAATGGTCACAGATCCCTTTTCCTCTCTTTTAAATTGTCCTTTATAGGTAAACGTAGCAGCCCACACAAATGCACCACTTAACAGTTTACCCTTATACAAACCGTTCCAACGGGTTCCCGGATTTCGGGTATAAAATACCAACTCGCCGTACCGGTTATAAACAAGTAAAAGATAATTGCTGATGGCCGCTATATTTCCCAGGGCGCCAAAATCCTCATTTCGGGAATTACCATCGGGCGTAAACGCATTGGGGAAATATACATCGCTGCAGGAACCGGCAACAGGTTCTGTAATTTGGGTGGATGTTGAGGCCGTGCATCCATTATTATCGGTTACCGTTATGGTATACGTGCCAGCCTTCAGGTTGGAAGCTGTTGCCGTATTTTGGGCCGGCACTGTGCTCCAGTTATAGGAATAAGGTGCGTTACCGCCGGTTGCCAAAGCTGTTGCGCTTCCATCGCTCTGGCCAAAACAACTGACATCCTTTTTATTTGAAATACTGATCACGGGCACCAAAGCTGGCGCTATATTTATATTTACATTGTCTGTACAACCTTTGCTGTCGGTAACCGTTACCGTATAATTGCCGGGACTAAGTCCGGTTGCTGTTGCGGCATTACCACCCGATGGCGACCAGGAATAAGTATAGGGCGATGTTCCCCCACTCTCAGTAATGGTAGCACTCCCCGTTGCTGCGGCACAACCGGGTTGAATAATATTAAGGGTATGTGATAGCGCCAATGGTTCGGTAATATCAACCGTGGCTGAGGAGGTACAACTGTTCAATGCGCTAACCGTTACCGTGTAGCTGCCGCCCGGCAAACCGGTAATGGTTTGGGTGCTTTGGACCGGGGTTGTATTCCAGGAATAAAAATAGGGGGCTGCAGCTGCCGGACTAACCGAAACCGTAGCAGCGCCATTAGTATCGCCAAAACAATTGTTATTCGAAATAACCAAAGGGGTTAACCCCAAAATATGGATGGTTTCGAAATATGTTGACGGTGCGTTTGCGGGCCCGGTGGCAGTCAATGTAATGATATAGGTACCGGGTGCCGAAAAAATATGGGTCGGGTTTGGTAAGGTCGAGTTATTGTTTGCGCCGGATGCAGGATCGCCAAAATCCCAGTTTGTTGCCGGACAAAGATCTGAGGTATTTGAAAAGGCTACGGTTGTGCTGTTGGTACAGGAATAAGTAAATGAAGCATTATTCGGGGGGGCGTTGGAAATCAAAATATCGTCAACAGCAAATCCCTCAAAAGCATTACAAGTAGTACCTGCTCCAAAAATAAACCTGAAAATCACGTTCGGCTCTCCCGCCAGGTTGGGCATGGTATGATTAGCCTGTGCCCATCTTCCGCTGCCGTTACCACCCAGGCAACTTCCGGCGGTGGTTTGTATATTACCCGACCAACCATCACGTACCGTAGCCAGAGTGTTTAAAAATTGCACCGGCGTATAATTAAACCAGTTTCCGTTCAGGCAATTTACCGGATCAGATACTGCGCCAACATTCGACCAGGTTACACCCAGGTCGGTTGAATACTGAAAACCGGCTCCATCAAAACGTTGTTCCATTTCCCAAAAAACATGGAAGGAAATATAGGGATATTGAAGCGCTGTAAAGTCGAAACAAGGGCTCTGTAACCAGGATCTTTCACCATCGTTATAACTGCTGCCGGTTAGCCCACCAACGATCCAGCATTTAGCGCCACCTGCCGCCCCATTGATCACCGTTTTTGCCGGCGTTCCCCAGGCCCAGTCGGATAAAACACCGCCACTGGTCCAGCCGCCATCGTTGGCTTCAAATCCTTCGTTATAAGGAAATACGTTAATTGGTGCGGCGCATTGAGCGTATGATCCATGCGTAAAACAAATTACGCAAAACAACGACAAGATCATACCCGCGGTTTTATGAAACAGCAATCCCAAATTCATTAATTAAGCCCGCAAAAATAATCTATTATTTCGGCATAAACGTATATGGGAGATCATATAATATGGCGAAGCCAGACATGTTTTAATATTGCGAATCAGCTAATCTTCATGTCGCCTGACAATTAAATACCAATTATTCTCCAGTTGTAAATAACCATATTCGTAACAGTAAAAATAATGATTGCCATTTAGGGCAATATAATTATGCGTATGGTATTTAAATTGAAAGCCCATTTGTAGTAGTTTATCCTGGTTCGCCTTTACGTTTGAATGTTCATCGGGTATCAGGCTTCCCAGGATCCGCCGGTTTTTTCCAAGGGCATTATTTACATTTCTGACAAAATTATTGGCGGCGCTTTTCAGGTCATTATTAAATGATGCCCGGCAATAATCGTCGCAGAATTTTTTATCGCTGCGGCCTTTTAGCGGCTTGTTGCAAAGCTGGCAGGTTTTAGTTTCTTTTTGCGTTAACATAGTGTAGGGTTATATTTTAAAAAATAAGGTGTTGTAATTGTTCTTCTCATCCGTTTACATACACTTACATATGTAAGTAAAAGCATAAACTCCGGCTATCGGTTCCCATCCTGCCCATCTTTGTCTTGTCAACCGGAAATGGCGCTTGCTTCGGTTGGTTGGAATAAATTAAAAACCGTTTCGCTCCCGGCGGGACACAAATTTTAAAAACATGTACACACTAAAAAACAGAGTTCAACTAATCGGTAACCTGGGCAACGCACCAGAAGTTAAAAACACCACTGCGGGTAAAAAATATGCCCGTTTCAGCATTGCAACAGACGAAACTTACCGCAATGCAAAAGGCGAAAAGGTGAAAGAAACCACCTGGCATAACCTGGTTGCCTGGGGCAAGATTGCCGATATTGTTGAAAAGTATTTGAACAAAGGAAGCGAGGTTGCTGTTGAAGGCAAACTCATCAGCCGCAGTTATAACGACAAAGAAGGCAACAAGAAATTCATTTCCGAAGTAGAGGTGAATGAATTGCTGATGCTGGGTAGTAAGGCCACTGCATAGTCTTCCTTTTTAAGATAGCCAGGCTTTTGCACTCGTACCCTTGTGAAAGCCGGCTATCTTTTATTACATACTTAACTGCTAAACAATGTTAATACATATGTTTAGCCTGGCAAACAGAAAACCATCAGGATTTTTGGAGAAAAATCCCCCGTTCGGGTCGTCGGATCTGTTTACTTAATTGTTTACGGTTTACTGTTATGCTCTATCTTTATTGTCATGCAATCTATTGAACACAATGAAATTTTTGATCTCGCTTACCGTTTTGTAACCGAAACAAGTGAAAACATTTTTCTTACGGGAAAAGCCGGAACGGGAAAAACCACTTTTTTAAAATACCTGAAAGAAAATTCAACCAAAAACATTGTGGTTGCAGCTCCTACCGGCGTGGCAGCTATCAATGCCGGTGGCGTTACGTTGCACAGTCTGTTTCAGCTTCCCTTTCACCCCTTTCTTCCTACAAAAAATAATAAGGACGAACTTTTGGCCAAGATCAGGTACAATAAACAACGCCTGCAACTGCTACGGAAAATGGAATTGCTGGTGATCGATGAGATCAGTATGGTTCGCTGCGACGTGATGGATGCCATCGACACCATATTAAAACATGCCCGGCGAAATTTTCATTTGCCGTTCGGTGGCGTACAGTTGTTATGCATCGGGGATTTACACCAGTTGCCTCCCGTTGCACAAAACCAGGAGTGGGGTATTTTGAGCGAATACTATGATTCTCCCTTCTTTTTCGACAGCCTGTCAATTAAAGAGCAATCGCCTTTGCTTATTGAGTTAAATAAAATTTACCGGCAAAAAGAAGAAAGCTTTGTAAGGCTATTGAATAAAGTGCGCAATAATCATATGGATGCCGATGACTTTGAAGACCTGCATATAAGATATGACCCAACATTCCGCCCCGACAGGGATGAGAAATATATCACCCTAACTTCTCACAACAAACAAGCCGATCAAATTAATGAACAGGAATTATATAAACTCGATACCGCCACATTTAAATACCAGGCTCAGATAGAAAATGATTTCCCCGAAAACATATACCCGGTTGAGGCTGAATTGAATTTGAAAGAGGGCGCGCAGGTGATGTTTTTAAAAAACGACGTGATTCAAAAAAGATACTTCAATGGAAAAATCGGCGTAATTCAATCCCTGGCAAAAGAAAAAATTATAGTGGATTGCGATGGTGTAGAAATTGAAGTTGGCAGGGAAACCTGGGATAACAGCCGGTACACCCTAAACCGGGCAGATGGAAAACTGGAGCAGGAAGTGCTCGGCAGTTTTACTCAATACCCGTTACGGCTTGCCTGGGCCATAACCATACACAAAAGCCAGGGACTAACTTTTGAAAAAGTAATGATCGATGCCGGTGCAGCTTTCAGCAGCGGACAGGTTTATGTGGCGCTTAGCCGTTGCACCAGTTTAGAAGGAATTGTTTTATTGAGCAAGATCGACGTTTCGGCCATACACAGCAATGAAAAAGTGATCAAAGGGCAACAATCACTTTCTTATAAAGGTTCCCTTGCTGAAAGATTTGCCGGAGCCAGGCAATTATTTACCCAGCAATTGTTGGAAGAAATATTTTCTTTCAGCGAGGTTGGTTCAGCAGTTGATCAGTTGGAGTTTCAGATAAAACAACATCACGACAAATTAAACCCCGAAGCCGGTGGCTGGATAGAACATGTTAAACAACATGTTGAATCAGATAGGTTGGTTGGACGAAAGTTCATCAGTTTGGTAGCCGGATTGATAAAAGAAGAAGGTATAGTAGAGCAAAATGCGACGCTCCAAAAAAGAATTTCTGATGCGGCCAATCATTTTGTTCCAAAACTGGAAACCTATTTAAAAGAACTAAGATCGCATACGTTAAATACAGAGCATAAAGAAACAGCAACCCCTGTCAACGAAAAACTAAACGATTTGGCGCTCGCCTTGTATAACAGTAATTTCTATTTGCAATATTGCAAACAACCATTCTCTGTTACGGGTTTTTTGCAGCACAAATTAAAATATACCCAACAGCGATTTAATATCAACTGTTATGCCAGTGAATCCGTTGAAACCCCAAATGATCTGTCGAATGCCGAACTGTTTGCAACATTAAAGCGCTGGCGAAATATGGTTTGTTCCGAAACCGGCCAACCCGTTTACCTGGTGGCCAACCAGGCCTCTTTACAGGAAATATGCACCTACCTGCCGCTAACTAAAAAAGACCTGATGCAGATCAGTGGTTTTGGTAAAGCAAAGGCTGAAAAATTTGGGGATGAGATATTGGAAGCTGTAGCAGATTTTTGTGAAAGGCATGGGCTTGAAACAAATATGCCGGCAAAGCCTGCTGATTCAAAAAGAGAGCGAAAGCCAAAACGGGCGGTTGTAAAAACGGATACCAAAACTGTTTCTTTCGAATTATTCAGGTTGGGGAAATCTGTTGCGGAAATTGCGCAGGAACGAAATCTTACCGGGGGTACCATTGAAGGTCACCTGGCTCATTTTGTCGGTACCGGGGAGATTGAAATTTCTGAGCTGGTAAGCGAAAAAAATCAGCAGCTGATAGCCGCTGCTGTGGCTGCTCATGGCCCGGAAAGCCTTACAATATTGATGGATCATTTACCGGCAGATATAAGTTACGGGCAACTCCGGATGGCTTTAACGGCAAATAAATCGCCCGAAATAGCCGATAAATCCTGATCTGCATTTTTGGTGAACCGTTTTCTGCTCTACATATCACCTGCCAAAATCATCCTGCAGCCTAACAATATCATCCTCATCACTGGGATTTTCGGCATCCGTATGCCGCCATATTTCAGCAATAATACCCCAGTTTGCCAGGCCAATTAACCGATGCCTTTCACGCTGTTTTATTTGAATAATATCTCCGATATTGAAATATTGGGGTTCCTGTTCCTCATTGCTGTTGCTAACTGCAACTCCGGCTGTTCCGCCAATCAGTTTCCAAATCTCGGCCCGCCGGTGATGATACTGCCAACTCAGTCTTTTTTCCGGAGCCACAACTAATATTTTGGGGCTTAGTTTACCCGAAATACTTAACGCCTCTTGTGTAAGATGTGGAAAATACAATTCTATAAATTTGGGTGCGTCTGATTCTTCGATCACAAAAAAACCACCCCAGGGACGGGTATTATCCTGTTTGCTAATTTTTAAATGGTGGTGGTGCAGGTATTCGGCTATATGCTCAAATATTAATTCTCTGGGTATTTCCGCTTTAAAATTCAGACTCATAAAATTTGTTTTATCGTCCCATAAAAACCATTAAAATTTGTACGTCACTGGGGTTAACACCCGAAATACGGGAAGCCTGTCCCAATGTTCGGGGTTTGATTTTTGTGAATTTTTGACGGGCTTCATTGCTCAACGAAACCAGTTTTTCGTAATTGAAATTATCCGGAATGATCAGGTCTTCAAGCTGACTCATTTTGGTTACCAGCTCTTTTTCCTTTTCAATATAGGTATCGTATTTGATCTGTATTTCTGCCTGTTCCAGCGTTTCTGAATCAAAGCCGGCAAGCGACTCTTTAACTTTTGGAATTTGGTTTATCATTTCCTTCAGGGAAACCATGGGCCTCAGCAACACCTGGGTGGCCTTCTGCTTGTTTAATAACGTTGATGATTGTACGCTTTCTAAAAAAGCGGCTGTTTCTTCAGTATCGAGGGTTAACGCTGCCAGCATTTTTTTTACAGTAGCCACATTTTCCCGTTTGGCTTTAACCTTATCCATTCTCTCCCGGGATGCTAAACCAAGGCGGTAACTTTTTTCGGTTAGTCGCAGGTCCGCATTGTCTTGCCGCAACAGTGTTCGGAACTCCGCCCGGCTGGTAAACATGCGATAGGGCTCGTCGGTACCCTTATTGATCAGGTCGTCGATCAACACACCAATATACGCTTCACTTCTTTTCAAAACGACCGGTTGCAGCTCCCTGGTTTTTTGGTGTGCATTAATACCGGCCATTAAACCCTGGCAGGCGGCTTCCTCGTAACCGGTGGTTCCATTTATTTGTCCGGCAAAGAACAAATTATTGATCAGCTTGGTTTCCAGGCTGAATTTTAGTTGAGTTGGAGGAAAGAAATCGTACTCGATCGCATAACCCGGCCTAAACATTTTGCAATTTTCAAATCCCGGCACCATCCTAAGTGCTTGATACTGAACGCTTTCAGGTAATGAGGTCGAAAATCCATTGACATAAATCTCAATGGTATTATTTCCTTCGGGTTCAACAAATAACTGGTGCCTGTCTCTCTGTGCAAAGCGGCTGATCTTGTCTTCAATACTGGGACAATACCTTGGCCCGGTTCCCTGGATGCGTCCCTGGTACATCGGACTCTGTTCAAAACCTGTTTTCAGCAGTTCATGAACTTTATCATTGGTATAGGTGATCCAGCAACTTTTCTGCTGCCCGGTCTTTATCTTATCAATAGGTAAATAACTGAATCCTACAATTTCATCATCCCCCTTCTGCTCTTCCATTTTTGAGTAGTCCAGGCTTCGGCCATCTATTCGGGGGGGTGTGCCGGTTTTGAGCCTGTCTGTTTCAAAGCCCAGGGAAACCAACTGTTCTGTAATACCTGTTGAGGATTTTTCGGCCATCCTGCCTCCGCCGAAGTTTTTCTCTCCTATATGAATAACGCCGTTTAAAAAGGTTCCGTTCGTTAAAACCACGGCTTTCGATTTGATCTCGTGCCCCAATCTGGTACTTACCCCGGTAACCTGGCCATCTTTTACGAGGATTCCCTGAACCGTATCCTGGTAAAAATCAACATTTGGGGTTTGCTCCAGCATTTCCCTCCAGGTAGCGGCAAATAACATTCTGTCACTTTGTACCCTCGGACTCCACATCGCCGGGCCTTTCGACCGGTTCAACATCCTGAATTGAATCATGGTTTTATCAGTAACAATCCCACTATAACCACCCATGGCGTCTATTTCTCTCACAATTTGACCCTTGGCGATACCGCCCATGGCCGGATTACAGCTCATTTGGGCGATGGTTTGCAAATTCATAGTAACCAGCAAAACCTTACTGCCCAGGTTTGCCGCAGCGGCAGCGGCTTCACAACCCGCATGGCCGGCGCCAACCACTATTATATCGTATTCTTGAAACATTGTTCGCAAAGGTAGTTTAGTATGTATTCATTATCCCCCATACTTGCGGAGTATTTCTTTCTCTGCAAGTATGCTTTTGAAAGTTAGCCCATCGTTTAGGCGCTGGAAATCGTTTTTATTTAAACTGGCTATCTGTTCAAAATAATCCCGGTTTTTAAGGATAAAAGCTTCCAATTCCCGGTTGTTTTCGATACTGGCCACTTCAATGGTCTTAATTTTATCCAGCATTTTTAAACAAAATGGGTATTTTGTCTTTTCAAACAGGTCCTCGAAATAGTTTCTTACCCCCATTACGTCGATCCTGTTTCCCCTTGTTTTACTATAATCAACCGATTCTACCCTGATATTTATGAAATTCCAGCAAAGCTGCAGGTCTTCTTCTTTTGAGAAATCAAAGTAGGCTACGGGAACAATATGGTCGAACTGCCATTGCTCAGCAAAATTACCCCAACTAAGCCCGTCTTTAAATTGAAGTGATATCCATTCTCTAAAGAATTCGATATCAAGACCAAAGTACTTAGCGTAGGCCCCACTGGGCTTCTTCTCCAAAACATAGCGCCTTAACGCTATTTGCCACTTGCGCTTTTCTCTTTTCTTTAGTAAAGACTCAGGGGTTTCAATGTTTTTGGGATCAGGCATCACTGTTTTTGTACAAATATAGCGTTTCACGGCGAACAGTTCCCCTGGGGAACTGTTCGCCGTGAAACAGGCAATTACTTAAAATACAACTCTAGGTACCTGTTTTCGGCAGATCTCATCTTCTTTTTATCTGTTTTAATCTTGTCCTTATACCCGCAAAGGTGTAGAGCTCCATGAAAAATCACCCGGTGGAGCTCCTCTGTTACAGAAATAGCTTCTGTTTTAGCATTTTCTCTGATCCGGTCAACACTCAGGTAAACCTCTCCTACAGTTGGTTCCGATTTAGCACCCATGTCAAATGTGATTACATCGGTATAAAAATCGTGCTCAAGGAATTCCTTGTTGATGGTAAGCAGATACTCATCCGAACAAAAAATATATGAGAGCGTTTCCAGCGCCCGTTTCTCTTTCCTGAACATGTTTTCGATAAACAACTTGAGTTTTTTCCGTTCTTTAAGAGCGGGGCGCCTGTCGTGAAAGTAAAATTGTATTTTCTGCATGCCTTTATTTCTAATATCGAAATTAGATAACAATATTGATTTGATACATTTGCACTCAATATAAGTTTAATTGAAAAGGATATACATGAAGAAACGATTGTCGGAAATGAAAGTTGGGCATAATGCGGTTATCACAGCGTTTGAAAATGATGATATCTTTTTAAAACTGATGGAAATGGGCTGTATTCCGGGAGAGATAGTAAAAGTAGACCAGATCGCCCCGCTTGGTGATCCGATATCAATATCTGTAGCCGGTTATCATTTAAGCCTTAGAATTGATGAAGCTGAAATGATCTGGGTAGAAGAAATGCCTGGCTAAACCCGTTCAACCCGATACTTAACACTGATATGTACATCACATGAAAATCGGACTATACTTTGGCTCTTTTAATCCTGTCCATATTGGTCACCTGATCATTGCCAATCATGCTGTAAACGAAACTGACCTGAACCAGGTATGGTTTGTTGTGTCGCCCCAAAACCCTTTCAAGCAATCGGCCTCTTTATTAAACGAATACCATCGGTTACACCTGATCAAGTCGGCCATTGATGGCGAAAATAATTTACGCGCCAGCAGCGTAGAGTTTAACCTGCCAAAACCATCTTATACCGTGGATACCCTGGTTTATTTAAAGGAAAAATATCCCGAACACGAGTTTGCGATACTGATGGGAAGTGATGGTTTTCAAAACCTGAACAAATGGAAAAATTTTGAAGTGATTGTGAAAAACTACCCGATCTATATTTACAGAAGGCCGGGTTACGACGTAGCCGAAACCTTCGGAGCTGATGTACAGGTGCTGGACGCGCCTTTGCTGGAAATTTCGTCTACTCATATACGTGAGTTAATAAAAGACAAAAAAAGTATCCGTTTCCTGGTACCGGATGTTGTTAAGGAAGAAATAGAAATTGGTGGCTATTACCGAAACTGATCAAAAAACAAACCCGATCAGTAAACAAAACAAAACGATAAATGGCGGCGGCATTTTAGAATACTGTAACACCAAAAAGGTTCCAAGAATGACGGTCATATTTACTAAGCTGGTTGTGCTTACCGACATGATAGAAATATCCTTCAACAAATACAGCGTTGCCGCAATCATGATACCTACAACGGCGGCATTGATCCCCTCAAGCGACCTGAAAACGACGACATATTTTTTTAAATACTGCCACACCGGAAAGAAGAAAAGCACCAGTAACGCGCTGGGAAGAAATATGGCAATAGAACCTATTATACAGCCCAGAAGCTGAACCCTTGGCCCCTCATTTTTTAAGGCAATACCTCCCATAAACGATGCTATTGAAAAAACCGGACCCGGTATGGCCCGCACCATTCCTGCCCCGGTTAACAGTTCCTCCCGTTCAATCGTAATAATGTCGGGGTTTTTTTCCATCACTTTCTTCGATGTTGGCCTGGCCACATACTGATCTAACATAAGCGGAATTAAAACATCTCCGCCGCCAAAAACAAAAGACCCGAAACGGTAAAAGTTTTCAAACAGGTTATAAGTTTTCTTGTTCTCCCAGTTTTGCTTACGGGCGGTTTCACTTAAAATACCGGCAACTGCAAAAACCAAGACAAACACCCAAATATTGGTCCAGCGTATGTGCTTCGGTTTTACCACTTCTTTTTCCGGGATCCTGCTGTCGCTGAAATTGGTTGCTATACCTCCCAAAATAATCATGACCGGAATTACCCAGGGCGTTTTAAAAAGAAAATAAGTGCCTAATAAAGCTACCATCATGATCACCCGGGTTATTACATTTTTTATACTAACCTGGTAAGCCTTAAATGCAGCATAAGCCAAAAAACCAATCGCCATGGGTTGTATAAACTGAAATAATCCCGTTTCAATTTTATTTTCGCCAATATCGCTGACAATAAAAGAAAGCGCGCCCATTAAAACACAGGCAGGAAAAATCCAGATAAGCAGCGTTAATACGGCTAATTTTACTCCTCCTCTTTTAAAGCCAATTAAAGTAAGGGTTTGTGTAGAAGAAGCACCCGGTAAAAGCTGGCAAAAAGAAATATACTCCATCAACTCCTCTTTTGTCAGGTCTTTCCGTTTATCAACAAATGTTTTTAAAACCATACCCACGTGGCCCTGTGGCCCACCAAAGGCCGAAATGCTGTGCAGAAACACAGCTTTTAAAAATGGAATATGCCTGAGCAGTTTTGTCAAAGCAAGATTTTATTTTTTTAACCCGATCTCCCTCAGCCTTTCATCCAGGTATTCACCGGCAGTAATATCCTCATACAACTTAGGGTGATCTGAATCTACACAGTTTTCCAAACATCGTAAACTCATGGATGCTTTAGGGTGCAGGAAAAACGGAATGGAGAACCTGGAGGTATGCCAGAATTCGCGGGATGGATTTACTACCCGGTGCGTGGTACTGCAAAGTTTATTGTTAGTAAGCCGTTGCAACATGTCACCAACATTAACAACAATTTGCTCCGGCAACGAAGTAACCGGAACCCAGGCTGCCTGTTTTGACAGGATCTCCAATCCATCGGCAGAAGCACCCACTAATAAAGTGATTAGGTTTATATCCTCATGCTGCTCGGCACGTATAGCGCTAACGGGCTCTGTGGTAATCGGAGGGTAATGTATCGAACGCAGGATCGAATTACCATTGTACACATACTGGTCAAAATAATCTTCTTCCAAACCTAAATAAAGGGCAATCGCCTGTAATAACGCTGTGCCCGAATTTTCGAAAGCCCGGTACGCTTCAGCCAGAGTACTGTCGAAACCCGTAATTTCCTTAACCGAAACATTATCAATATAAACCTCTTCACTAAAATTATCCCTGGCCGTTTGCCCGTACTGAAAAAATTCTTTTAAATCGGGAGCCTCGCTACCTTTGGCGTGCTCTTTACCAAAACTGGTATAGCCTCGCTGGCCAGCCAGCCCTTTGATCTCATATTCCTTTTTCTGTTCAAGTGGAAGTGAAAAAAACTGCTGAACATACTGGTATAGGTCTGCGATCAGTTTATTATCAATTCCATGGTTTTTTACAGCCACAAAACCGATGTCCTCATAAGCCCTTCCCAAATTCTGCACAAAATCATTTTTCCTGACTTTGTCTCCGGATAAAAAATCACCTAGATCAACTGATGGGATTGACATAAAAAACTATCTTTAATTTAAACGAATGTAGTTTTGATTATGAAAAAATACAAAATATCTTTCTTGCTGAACCTATTATTATTTTTTTGTGCAATAATAATACCTGGGTCCTGCACAAAAAAAAACTTCTCACAACAATCATCCTATCAGTTTAGATCAGCTAATAATATTCCGGATTACAGCAACCTGAATTATTGGGCGGCACATCCCTGGAAACAAGATCCAAGTGATAGTTTACCGGATATTTTACAACAAAATTATAAACCGGATAGCCTGGCTGACGTTTTTTTTATACATCCAACCACGTTAACCGACTATACTGATCAACGCTGGAATGCTACAATTGATGATGCCGACATCAATGCTAAAACAGATTATTCGGCGATACTCTACCAGGCCAGTGCTTTCAACGAAAAATGCCGCGTGTTTGCACCACGTTACCGGCAGGCACATATACGCTCTTTTTTTACCAGCGATCCGGAAACGGAAAAAGCTTTTGAAATAGCCTACCAGGATGTAAAAACTGCTTTTGAATATTACCTGAAAAACTACAATAACAATAAACCGATCATTATTGCTTCCCATAGCCAGGGAACCAAACATGCCGGCCGCTTACTGAAAGAATTTTTTGAAAACAAACCATTGCAAAAGCAATTGGTTTGTGCTTATATCGTTGGTATGCCTGTACCCGACGATTATTTTACTATACTAAAACCCTGCACCGATTCTTTAGCCACCGGGTGTTTTGTATCCTGGCGCACATTTAAAAATAATTCAGCAGATCTGGATTTTGTCGCCGCAGAAAAATTTACATCCATTGTGGTTAATCCGCTCACCTGGACTCAAAGTACAGACTTTGTACCAGCAAGTTTCAATACAGGAGCTGTGCTTAAAAATTTCAGTAAAATTGTGCCGCACGCCGTAAGTGCTCAAATTCATAATAATATTTTATGGAGCAGCAAACCTAATGTCCCGGGAAAGATTTTTTATACCCAGAAAAATTATCATGTTGGCGACATTAATCTTTTTTACATGAATATCAGAGAAAATGTTACCGCACGCGTAAATTCTTTTATAAAAAACAACCGATAATAATTAAAGGTTATATAGCGCACTGATCCTCATCATTTCATCTATCGGTTTTTTTGCCGCCAACCTTAATTCCTCATCCATCATAATTTCGGGCATTTCATATTTAAGACAGAGGTATAACTTTTCCAACGTGTTTAATTTCATATGCGGGCAGTCATTGCAGGCACAGTTGTTATTTGGCGGGGCCGGGATAAATGTTTTATCCGGACTTTGTTTATGCATCTGGTGCAGTATACCTGTTTCTGTTGCTACAATAAAAGAGGTTGCCGGATCATTTTTACTAAAATTAAGTAAACCGGTTGTGCTCCCAATAAAATCGGCAATATTCAAAACAGCATCTTCACATTCCGGATGAGCAATAACTTTAGCTTCGGGATGCCGGATTTTTAGTTTTGTTATTTTCTCTAAACTAAAAATTTCATGAACCATACAAGCTCCGTTCCATAACACCATATTTCTACCCGTCTGTTTGTTGATATAAGCACCGAGGTTCTTATCTGGTGCGAAAATGATAGGTTGATCAGCCGGTAAACTTTCAACGATTTTTTGCGCATTGGACGACGTACAGATGATATCGCTTAAAGCCTTAATACCCGCAGAACAATTAATATAGGTAATTACCTTATGATCGGGGTGTTTATCCTTAAATAGTTTAAATAAGGCGGGTGGAGCCGAATCACTCAATGAACAGCCCGCATTAAGATCGGGTAATAAAACCTTTTTTGAAGGATTAAGGATCTTCGCCGTCTCTGCCATAAAATGAACACCGGCAAATACGATCATATCCGCATTTGTTTTTTCGGCCTGCTGTGCCAGTCCTAAACTATCGCCAATAAAATCGGCCACATCCTGTATATCTGGCTCCTGGTAGTAATGCGCCAGAATTATTGCATTTTTCTCTTTTTTTAATAATTCGATCCCGGCAAATAAATCAATCGCGGGATCTATATCAATATCCAAAAAACCGGTTTTCTCAATTTTCGATTTTGCACTGTTAATATCTGTCATAATATGTATTAATACTACTTATTTATATAATCAACTACTATTACTAGGGCTGTTAATTTGTGGAAACAATAAAAACAGCGGTTAATGTAAAATTAAAAACTTTAGTTTATTAACCTCCATCCACAGTTAATTAACATTTAATTATTTGAATGCATAAGTTATAGATACACTACCACACAATACATTATCACAACCAAAATTAGTTGTAAACAACGGTTAATAATTATCCGGGTGGAAAGAATAAAAACATATGTTTAAATAAACCCTGTTGAAAAACAAGGGATAAAAGATGGTTTAATAACAATAAAACCAAACCGTTCAACCGGCTGGTGAAGATTCACCCATATTATGCAACGTTTTAAAATCGAAATACCCCGGTTATCAACAATAAAACCGCATTACTAACAACCAGGTGTTAAAAACCGATAAAAGCCCCACCCGGATGTAATTAAGGCTATTTATAAACCAACAGCGGTTTTAAAATTTTACTATAGTGCCAACCGTATTAGTATTACAGGGTGTAAAACCTATTTTATATACAATTTTACCCTATTTTTGCCGTCCAAAATTTAATTTTTAATAAATATGCAAATTATTCAGAATATACGTGATAAGGGAGCCCCAATAACCATTGTGGCAATTTCGCTAGCATTAATAGCTTTTATTTTAATGGACTCGAAGCAGGATGGTAAAGGACCCACCGCAAATGACGCCATTGGGAAGATAAACGGGTCTGCCGTTGAACTAACAGAGTTTAACAAGAAAGTAAGGCTTTTGGAAGCCCAGGAAGAACAGCAGTCTGGCCAAAAGCCAACTAATATACGATCATCACAAATTCGTGAGCAGGTTTGGAATCAAATTGTGGCCGAAAAGGTATTTTATGCCGAGGCTGCTAAATTAGGTATTGATTTTACTTCAAAAGAACTGGAAAGTATATTGAAAAGTGATGACCAATCGAACCCGTTGATGCAGGACCGCTCTATGGTAGATCCTGCAACAGGAAAATTAGACCGCACCAAGCTTTCGCAGGCGCTTACCAATATTAAAAAAAGAACCGGAGAAGATTGGGATGTTATTAATTCACAGATCATCGAGCCGCAGAAGTTAACCAGTGTATCTACAAAATACTTTGCATTGCTGAATGCCAGTGCTTATTATCCAACCTGGATGGAAGAAAAAGATGCAAAAGAAAGTAAAACATTTGCCAGTATTTCTTATGTACAGATTCCTTACCAAACCATCAGCGATAGTACTATAAAAGTAACAGATGCTGAAATTGAGTCTTATGTAAAAAAGAATAAAGACCAGTTTAAGCAGGATGCAGGGCGCATGGTTTCATATGTTGGTTTTAGCCAGCTACCCAGCCCGGCCGATAGTGCAAGAACCAGGGAACTGGTTAACTCATTAAAAACAGATTTTGCTAACGAAACCAACGTAAAAAACTTTTTGGCCAGAAATACAAGCGCCATCGACTTTGATACCAACTACGTACCAAGAGCAAAGATCCAAAGTATTTTTCTTGATTCGATAACAAGGTTATCAGCAGGATCTGTTTATGGACCCTATGTAGAAAATAAAAATTACGTGATTGCCAAAATGCTGGGAAGCAAAAGCGTACCGGATAGCGCCCGGGCAAAACATATTTTAATTGCAACAGTTAATTCTCAAACCGGGCAACCCATACTGGAAGACAGTATTGCTAAAAAAGAGCTGATAGTATTTATAATGCGATCAACGCCGGCGCAAACTTTTCATTCTTAGCTGCGCAATATTCGTCCGACGGAAGTAAGGACAATGGTGGCGACCTGGGCACATTTGGTTATGGTGCTATGGTTCAGGAGTTCAATAAATTCTGTTTTGAAAAACCCGTTGGATCAAGGGGTGTAGTAAAAACACAATTTGGATACCACATCATTGAATTGCTGAGTCAAAAAGGATCAAGCCCGGCCTATAAGATCGGATACCTGGCTAAAGAAATTTTCGCCAGTGAGGAAACGATCAATATGGCCAGTAATGAAGCGATAAAATTATCTGCTGAAAAAGATCCGAAGAAATTTGAAGAATATTTGAAGAACAAGGGACAGTCGAAAATTACTGTACCAACACTGGTTAAAGAAAATGATGCACAGATCGGACAACTGCAGGATGCCAGGCAATTGGTACGCTGGGTGTTTGAAGCAAAAAAAGGAGATGTGAGCGATCCGATGCCGGTTGGTGATCAATTTGTGGTGGCTATGGTAGATAATATTTATAAAGAAGGAACACAGGATGCCGCAACCGCCAGGCCATTAGCTGAAAATTCCATCAGGGAAGAGAAAAAAGGGGAGCAAATTATCAAAGCGTTGGGCAGCAATGTTACCCTGGAATCGGCATCTGCAAAGTATTCAAAAGAAATTTTAACTGCAGGTGAAGACTCTTCCATTACTTTCAAATCTCAGATCATCAATTCAATTGGCAATGAGCCAAAATTAATTGGTGCGGCATTTAACAAAGCTAATGTTAACAAGGTGGCAGCACCCATAGCAGGAAAATCGGGTGTATATGTATTTAAAGTGAACAGCGTTGGCGAAAAAGTTGCTGATCCGCTGGAAGATAAAGTACAAAACAGGGTACAACAAACCGCAGCCTTGCGCAACTCGGCCGTTTCTAACTGGTTTGAAGGATTGCGTAAAAAAGCCACAATTAAAGACAACAGAAGCAAGTTCTTCTAACAGGAACTGAAAATAAGATTACAAACAGCCATCGGTTTTCCGGTGGCTGTTTTGTTAAGTATATGCGAGTGCTTTTGTATAAAAAAACGAAGCTGTATCTTTGCCAAATGTCTGAACTAATAGTTAATAAGGTATCGGAAAGCAGTTTGCTAACCATCGACCTGGAAAGCTTTTATCCCAAAGAGGAAGTTGCCGTTTTTGATATGAAAGAATATTTGTTCATGGGCTTGATTTTGAAAGAAAAGGATTTCAGGGAAGCCATGAAAAACCTCGACCTCGCAGCCTTCAAAGGAAAAAATGTGGCCCTTACCTGTACGGCCGATGCGGTGATACCCGTTTGGGCCTATATGCTGGTTGCCAGTTACCTGGAACCTGTTGCCAGGGAGATTATTTTTGGTGACCGGGACTTCTTACACAAAACCATTTTCTTAAGAAATATCGACAGGATAAATATTGCCGATTATGCCGACAAGCGCGTAGTTATAAAAGGCTGTGGCGAACTGCCCATAACCGAAACAGCCTATGTAGCCATTACCAAAAAATTGAGGCCGGTTGTAAAAAGCATCATGTACGGCGAGCCCTGCAGCACGGTGCCTATTTATAAACAGCCAAAAACGCCGGTTGCTTAAAACCAACCCCGCCGCCTGAAAATCCTGATCATGGCCAGCGGAATCAATAACATCAGTCCTACGGAAATAAAGAAACCCCATTTATTATGCAGCAGCGGAATAGATTCGAAGTTCATCCCGAAAATACCGCCAATGACAGTTGCGGGAGCGAGTAAGCAGGTTACCACCGCCATCACTTTCATCACCTCGTTCATTTTTAAGTTTACATTGCTCAGGTAGAGGTCGTGCAGGTTTATCATCATATCGCGGTAGTTTTCGGCCAGGTCGTTGGCTTGTAAAATATGATCATACACATCCTTAAAATATTTTTCAGTTTTATCTTCAATCAATTCGCTTTCGGTTCGTAAAATTCCATGCACCAATTCCCGCACCGGCGCCACACTTCTTTTCAGTACGATCATTTCCTTACGTAATAAATTTATTTTCGCCAGGCTTCGGGTGTTTGGGTGACGCACAATATCTTCTTCCAGTTCTTCAATTTTTTCACCCAATTGTTCCATTACAATAAAGTAACTATCAACGATCATATCAATCAGCGAATAATACAGAAAGTCGGCCCCGTTTTGCCTGATCTTGGTATTGCTAACCTTTAGTTTTTCACGCAACGGATTAAATACATCTTTGGTTGCATCTTCCTGGAAACTGATGACAAAATTTTTACCCAATATGATACTGATCTGTTCTACTTCAACCGAAGAATCTTCTTTATTAAAGTAAAGCATATTCATTAATGAAAACAAGAGCCCGTTTATTTCATCGGTTTTTGCCCGCTGGCCAACACTTAAAATATCCTCGATGATCAGGTTGTGAACACCGTAGCGCGCACAGATCGCTTCTACATCCACTTTTCTTAAACCATCAACATTCAACCAGGAAACAGCAGGTGTTTCCATATAGGGATAGCTTTCGTCAACAGCATTTAATTCTTTGTAATCAACATCCCGGGCATTATAATCAAAAACATAAACCCGGGTAGTCTCCGGCTCTTTCCTGCCGGATAACACGGTAGGGTTTACCTGTAAAACCTTTTTCGTACGTAAGATCTCTAAAGGGTTTAACAACGGATTTAGAAAATAAGAAAGGTATTTTTGAGCGCCCATAACAGTATGTATTATAAATTCCGGCGAGCCCGGCAGGTAAAAAATTAGACTACTGAAAATAGCCATTTTATTCCGGATAGGCACAAATAAAAAACCACCCCGATCAATCGGGATGGCGCTCATTATAAAAAATATTTTATTTGGCCGGGGGTGGGTTTGCAGGCAGATCACTGTTCCAAACATCCCGGTACATTTTCCATTTGCCATCCACTTCTTTCCACATCACGATATACTTACCTTTATCTACCGACACATTACCGGCCACCTGCATATCATAGGTTCCTGTTTCGATAACAGCTTCTTTACCGCCAAAAACTTCTTCCGTAGCAAGTACAATGTTTTTCAAACCCATTTTAACGCCTCCATTAAAGAAAGCACTGATGGCAGCTGTACCACACATCTTTGGCATGTTGGGCGGATTGATACAGGCGTCGGCAGTATAACAATTCGCAAAGCTTACCGAATCGCCGGTGGCCCAGGAGGCGCCAAAAACATTATTGCTTGCAGCAATAGACGCTTTGGCGCTGTCGAGACTAAATGTTGCCGTTTCTGTTTTAGCGGTTTCGTTGTTACAGGCACCGAAAAGCAAGGTTACCAGAGCAAGACCTGATAATTTAATAAAAGTGTGTTTCATGTTTAGTTGGTTTAGGTATGCAATGTAGCGATATTAAAATATCCAAGCCATGTGGCTATTGGGTATTTTAGTAATTATTGGTTTGTCGCCGGCCGCTAAAATTTCCGCTTTTTCCCCGGTTGTTTCCGCCAAATCCCCGGCTTCGTTTTTGACCCTGTCCCTGCCCCTGTTTTGGTTGCGGAATTACGGGCCCCGTAATTAAACCGGCACTCAATTCGTAAGGATGGTTTTTAACAACAGGAATACTGATACCAATGAGCTTCTGAATATCCTTCAACTCACTTCTTTCATCAGCATCGCAAAATGAAATGGCAATTCCGGTGTTGCCTGCCCTGCCGGTACGTCCAATACGGTGTACATAGGTTTCGGGTATATTGGGCAATTCATAATTAATGACATGGCTTAACTCATCGATATCAATGCCCCTGGCGGCGATATCGGTTGCCACTAAAACCCTTAGTTTTCCATCTTTAAAATTTCCCAAAGCATGTTGCCGGGCGTTTTGCGATTTGTTGCCATGAATTGCAGCAGCAGTAATTTCATGCCGGTGCAAAAACTTGACCACTTTATCCGCACCATGTTTGGTGCGGGTAAAAACAAGGGCGGTAATAATATCTGCATCTTTTAACAGGTGTAAAAGCAGGATCGGCTTTTCAGTTTTGCCAACATAGTACAAACTTTGGTCAATGGCATCAACGGTTGAAGAGGCAGGCGTAACTTCTACCTTAGCCGGATTGGTTAACAACGCATTGGCCAGTTTTTGAATTTCGGGCGGCATGGTTGCCGAGAAAAACAAGGTTTGTCGTTTTGCGGGTAGCTTGGTTATTATACGCTTTACATCGTTTATAAAACCCATATCCAGCATACGGTCGGCTTCATCGAGTACAAAAATTTTTAAAAACTTCAGGTCGATAAAACCCTGGCTGATCAGGTCGAGCAGCCGGCCTGGTGTGGCTACTAATATATCTACACCGCGGCGCAAAATATTGGTTTGGTGTAATTGCGACACGCCACCAAAAATTACGGTGTGGCTCATACCGGTATGTTTACCGTAGGCGGCAAAACTTTCATCGATCTGAATGGCCAGCTCCCTGGTGGGTGTTAAGATCAGCACTTTAATTTTATGCGGACCGCGTTCTTCACCTTTATTTTTATATAAAAGTTGCAGAATCGGGATGGCAAATGCAGCCGTTTTACCCGTTCCGGTTTGGGCACAACCCAGCAGGTCGCGCTGCTCTAAAATTAAAGGGATGCTTTGTGCCTGGATAGGCGTAGGTGTTGTGTACCCTTCTGTGCTCAATGCTTTCAGGATAGGATCTATAAGATCTAATTTTTTAAAATCCATTAAATGGTTTGTTTATTTGTGTGGGCTGGCAAAGACGTTGCATATTCTGAATCAGCAGAAAAAATTTTATTACCACATGGCCTGCAACAGGCTTATCACTTAAACTAAGGAAGTGGAATGCAAAATTAGGCTTTTGTTTTTTAATGGGCGATATATCTCAAAAACAGCTAAATCAACCAATTATTATGTCAGGCTGCGTAAATTTGTGTATAAATCAATCAGATGTCAACGTTAACCATTACCACCATACAAAGCAATTTGATCTGGGAAGAAAAATCGGCTAACCTGCGGTTATTGGAGAAGAAGATCGTGGAGATAGAAGAAAAAACCGAGATCGTTATTTTGCCCGAGATGTTCAGTACAGGATTCAGTATGAACCCGGAGCTGCTTGCCGAAACCATGGAGGGCGAAACGATCGAATGGATGAAAAGGGTAAGCCGGGAAAACGGTGTGGTACTTACCGGCAGCCTGATCATTAAAGAAGAAGACAAATATTACAACCGCCTGGTGTGGATGTTGCCGAACGGACAATTCGGACACTATGATAAACGGCACCTGTTTGCTTTTGGCGAAGAGGACAAGCATTATAGCCCGGGAAATAAAAGACTGATCGCATCGGTAAAAGGATGGAAGATAAATTTACAGGTGTGTTATGATCTGCGGTTTCCGGTTTGGGCGAGGCAGGCTCCCCCCGCTGCCGGGAGTGCAGCCGGGACTGGGGTTGAATACGACATTTTAATTTATGTGGCCAACTGGCCCGAACGCCGCAGCCATGCCTGGAAAACATTATTGTGTGCCAGGGCCATCGAAAACCAATGTTATGTGATAGGCGTAAACCGGGTGGGCAGCGATGCCAATAATATTTACTACAGTGGAAACAGTTTGGTCATTGATCCATTGGGTCAGGTTCTTTACCATATGGCCGACGAGGAAGATGTAAATACGATCACGCTTCAGAAAGAAGTGCTGGAGGATGTAAGAACGAAGTTTCCTTTTTGGAAAGACGCCGATCAATTCAATTTGCAATAATGGCGTTAGATTTTTGGTGGGTGCAGGATACTGATTGCTCGACGCTAACAGCTAATTGCTAATTGCTAATTCCCTGTTGCTTATTGCTCTCCCTGATCATCTCCATCACCACCTGCATTTTATAGTCAATTCCTTTTAAAAAAGCATCGTAATTGGTGCTGATGTATACATCCGGCTGTATGCCGCGCCCATCTTTTGGTACATGATTATACTGCACCAGCCGGAACAAAGGAAGCCTTACTTTAATTTTGGTAATGGGTAAAGTAATGTCGGGTATTAAAACGCCATTATTACCATGCCAGCCACCGCCGGTTTCTTCTCCCAGCAAAACCACACCGGGCTGTCCTTTTACCGCATTGCCGAAAAGTGCCGCTGCGGAAAATGTTCGTCCGTTGGTAAGCACATACAAATTTCCGGAATAGTGATTTGTTGTTTTAGGGTGATTGATCTTTCTTTCCCAATGCCCGAAATGGTAAAGTCCGTCTTTATTTTTTTTAGTGAGAAAAAGAATAGCGATGTTGTTTAAAAAACCCTGTTTAATATATTTTGAATATGGCCGCAACGATCTCGCTACCGTAAAGCAGGTGTCGGCAACCTTAAAATCAACCCGGCTCACATATTTTGTTAAGAGGGTAGACAAGCGGATGCGGCCGCCTCCGTTACTTCTGATGTCGAGCACCACATGGCTGATGCCGGTATTTTTTATATACCTGAATGTTCGCCTAAAAAAGCCACGCAGGTTACCCGACGAAAAAGTATTGAGTGTGATAATGGCTGTATTATTAACCGTATCAACAGCGAGGGAGCGAAGATCAAGCAGTCTTTTTTGCCGGCTTTCCGTTTTGCTTCGTTTTTCTTTTTTTATAACCTGGCCGGCTTTCGTTTTTTTGCTGCTGTCTTTACTCAAATCAAAAACAGGTATCTGTATCCCCCGTTCGGCGCCCGAACTATCTAAATAAGTAATGTCGTATGTTTTGCTGATACCATAAATATTACGATGGTAGTAAGGAAAGTTGCTGCTCAGTCTTATATAATTAATGTTCTCTGCATAACCGTCTTCGGTTATATACCCGAACATGGTTTTGATAAGCGCTTTGTTTCTTACTCCGTTTATCGATGTAACTAAAACACCACGTTTCAATATGGAATCTTTTCTGTTAAGGTTGGCGCTGATGGCCAGCGTATCATTCCAGCATCTTAAGAACAGCGGGAAAGAAGGCAGTTTTTTACCATCCACCCATTGGTTATAAGCCTTGCTCATGCTAAAACTGGTGTGGCCACAGTGAATTTTTTCGGTGAGCGGCGCGATGATTGCCCAGCCAAATTGCTGCTCGGTCATGCTATCGGTGATAGCCCTGTAATAACTGTTAAAATAAAAATCCATGCTGTCTTTTGTCGTGTACCAATACAGGGAAGGGTGTTTTTTTTCCAGTATATTTCTCAGCAGGGAATAATCCATTTGTAATTGTTGTGCGGAATATTTTTTTTGTGGGCTGTAGTTTTTGGTGGTAGTGCATGAATATAGCAATGCCTGCAGCAATAGTAAACAGAGAATATGAAATTTATTCATTGGGGCAAAACTAATATGAACTAATATAAGCAGCTTTTATTGTTGGAGGCCTATTTATCAGTTGCGGGGGGGGGGCGGGATTAATAAATCAACTGGATTAATAAAAAGCTTCATTACATCTAATTCTAAACAACAGGCGATATCTTCTATTCTATGTAAACTAAGATCTGTTTTGTTGTTTTCGATATTGCTTAAAGCGGCTTTTGTAATACCCAATTTGACAGCTAGAAATTCTTGTTTATATCCTCTTAGTTCACGCCATTTACGAACATTTGATCCAATTTCTAATTTATAGGTGCGCTTTATAGGGTTCATTAATTTGGGGATTCGTACATCAAACTTAATAAATATATAGTAAAACTTAACATTATATAGCCTGAAAAATTCAAGCTTTGGAATATTCTATCCACTTTTGTTAAAATATCGTTTTAAAAATTAAAACCAGACTAATATGAAACATAAAATATTTTACACGAGTATAGTCTTTTTTACTTTTTTACTGATATATGGATGTAAAAAAGAAAATTTTGAAAAAAATTCCGTAAATATATCGAGATCTAAAATTGACAAAATCAAAAACTGGGTTGAGAGTAAAACGGGTGATGCTAATTACCAAATAATGGATATTGAAGGAAAAGAAGTCAAGGTTTATGAAAAAATTAATTGGGAGGAATCACAATATTTTCCCAAATATGAAACTGTCATTACCCCGGTTTCAATTAAATCACAAGGAGAGAAGGCGCCCCATTTAAAATATTTAGTAATAATTATGAACAGAGATGAAGAAGTAAAGGAAGTAAAGTACTTCGCTGTACTTTGTGACTATAATATCCCGAAACAAAAAACATATGAAATTATTTTGAAGCAAGGTGAAAATCCGAAAAACTTATACGAATCGTTTACAGGAGGAATTATTTACTACGACCTTTACAATAATATAGTATCATCAAGGAGCTATGATGGAGGAATTTTAAGTAACAAAACCAGCAAGTTAATAGTAAAAAAAAGCAAAAAACAGTTTCCGGTAGAAAATTATGCACCAGTAGAATGTACTTCTGAAACTATTGATTGGTACTGGCAGGTGTGGTTAAATGGAATGCTTATTTATGAGGAATATCTATTCTCAACAACGATAACTATTTGTGATCCTGGCGGTGGTGGCGGAGGTAGCCAATGTAATTTTACAAGTGAACAGGGGTTGATCTTGCTAAGCTATATGACTTATGAACACTCGACTTTTGCCAGTTCATATATTGGAAATCCGACATCATCTAGTAACGGAGTAATAAGGGCCCCCAAACCAATTTCATGGCAATTTCTAACATTGCATCCTTTTGCAAATTATTACCCGAAATACAGCGCATATTTTTCTGGCACGGTATATAAATTGAATGCCAACGACCCTAGTTGGAAATGGGAAACAGTTTCATTTGGACATGCTGCCAAAAGCGGCGGTGAAGTTCCACCTTGTTTTACAATAGTAGTTACAGCTAGTGCTACATCAGTTATTTCTGGAAACGAATTATCTGTACTATTAGATCTTAATTATCAGTCGACAACCACTGTAACGTGTCTTTTTGGAATTGAAGTTGCAACTTATAATGGTACACTGACACACCCTGGTGTTCCAAGTAATGGCCCACCGGGGGCGTAGCTTTTTTAAACGGTATGATTAATATTTAATAACTTAGAGGATAGCCAAATTGGAAAACAGTATAGCTTGTATTTATGACAATGGTAAAAATAATAAGTATAGTTTCAATGCTTTTTTTCAGTTGTTGTGTTTCGTTGACGAATAAAAGTAACAATAATGAAATAACAGGAATAGAACTAAAACACAATTTTCCTATTATTGACGAAAAAGGAAGGTTATTGTATTATGACACGGTAAACACCAAAATATATTATTATAAAGACCTTACACTCTATCAGTTAACTTATCGAAATGATTCATTGTTTGAAAATAATTTGGTAAAATCGGAAGTGAGAACCCATTATTTTGTACATCGAAAGAATAAGAAATTTGGGTATGATTACGATGAACATAAACGAATATTTACTTCCAAGCTTTCGGCAGATTCTTTATTTAACGCTGAGTGGTTTAATAAAGTAAACCCATACCAAATTCTTTTATTTAACGAATCAGTTTTGATTGCTTCCCAAAATAACACGGATTCTGGAGAACTAAAAGAAACTTACACACTAAAGGCAAAAGGGGATACGTCAATGCAAGGTACTTGCATTTTAGTTTTCAAGAAATCATTTAATAGCTCTTCTTTTAGCTTGTCAAAAGAGCTAGATAGTATGAAGCAGATGAAATTGTGTAAGTTTGAGCTTGTGAATAATGCAAGATTTATGAAGGATAAAGGTATTTATTTAGATAAAATTGTACAAATTCACACACTCGAAAAAATCACAAATTTAAATTTTGAGTTAGTGAAAAGATATTTTGAGCAGTATTTAAAAGACGAAGTAGAAAACTAATAATATCCTATCATTTCAAATGATTCCATCCCTGTGCCACTAACTCGTGTTTATTTCCGCCACGGGTTATAAATGTTTTGCCTTCACCAGCTTCGGTTATATACCCGATAATACTCAGGCCGTTATTTTTTGCAATGATATCATGATCGGCCTGGGCAATGGTAAACAGTAATTCATAATCTTCGCCGCCGCTCAATGCACAGGCGGTAGGGTCGAGTTCCAATTTGTAAGCGAAGTCTTTACTGTCTTCGTTTAAGGGCAATTTGTCCTCATACAAAACACAGCCCACGTTACTTTGTTTACAAATATGCAACATATCACTGCTTAGTCCGTCGCTGATATCCATCATGCTGGTGGGCACAATGTTATGTTCAGCGAAATAGTCGATCACATCCTTGCGGGCTTCTGGTTTCAATAACCGGCCAACAATATAGGCCCGGTCTTCCAGGTCGGGTTGTGCACCGGTTTCTTCAAATATTTTTTTCTCCCTTTCTAAAATAGTCAGGCCCAGGAACGCGCCTCCCAAATCGCCGCTAACACAAATAAGGTCATTTACTTTTGCGCCATCCCGCTTCACATAGGAATCGGGCGCCACTTCGCCAATGGCGGTAATGCTGATGACAAAACCACGTTGTGATGAAGTGGTATCGCCCCCAACCAGGTCAACGCCGTATTTTTCACAGGCAAAATACACGCCCTCATAAAACTCATCTAACGCTTCAACACTAAACTTATTACTTATCGCGATACTTAAAACAATTTGAGTTGGTGTAGCGTTCATGGCATATATATCGCTGATGTTAACTACCACAGCTTTGTAACCAAGATGTTTCAACGGGGTGTACATCATATCAAAATGAATGCCTTCTACCAGCAAATCGGTGCTGATAACGGTTTGCCTGCCAAAATGGTCAATTACGGCGGCATCGTCGCCCACGCTTAAAATGGTTGACGCGTTTCGGGTTTCATTGTTTTTGGTGAGGTGGTCAATAAGACCAAATTCGCCAAGGGTTGATATTTCAGTGCGTTCCATAATTTTAGATTTTAGATTGCCGAATTTAGATTTTTTCGAAGTGTTAGCTTTTCCTTTTGGCAGTCATTTTTTTAAAGTAGTATTGATTGACGCAACTATTATTGCCAGCAACTCGTTGGTTTCAACATATAAGTCACGCAAATCTTTTTTATATGGCTCATTAAATTCAGCGAGTAATTCATAAAAATGCATTGTTTCGTCAAGTTCCTCTTCGGCAATTCTTAATTTGTTTATAAAATCTGCTTTTGATTTTCCCCTTCAAGCTGCCCGATAATTTGCAGCTGACTGCTTGAACCTAATAATTTGACTGGAGTATGCTTTATTAAGAAAATTGCAGGAGCAATTTTAAACAAAGCTTTCCGTTAATCGCAAACTCTTTAGCTCTTCATTATATCATCTTTTAGTGCAGTCATAACTCATTTAAAAATTTCTACAAATGTCTATAAAAAAAATCTAAATTCGGCAATCTAAAATCTACAATTGCTTTTTATTATGTATCACTTCCAGCAACTCCTCATGTATCAACCCATTGGTTGCCACCAGTTGTTTTTGATACGGAGAATATTTGGCTCCCTTCATATCGGTAACTTTTCCGCCGGCTTCTTCTACAATTAAATATCCGGCTGCGGTATCCCAGGCACTGAGGCTATGTTCAAAAAAGCCTTCAAAGCGGCCGGCAGCAACCCAGCAAAGATCAATGGCTGCGCTACCGATACGCCTTACAGGAACGCCTTTGCGGATCAATTTTTCAAAAACCTGGAGGGGCCCATTTTCCATATCGAGATAGGTATAAGGGAAACCGGTTACCAGACAGCTGTTTAAAACGTTGGTTTTTTTGCTAACCCGAATTTTTTTATCATTCAAAGAGGCGCCAAATCCTTTTTGTGCAAAAAACAATTCATTCATAAAGGGATTGTATACAGCGCCCAGGATCATTTCTCCGTTTTGCTCAACACCAATACTCACACAACAAAGCGGTATACCGCTCGCGAAATTGATGGTGCCGTCAATGGGATCAATGATCCATTTGGTATCGCTTCCGGTTGCTATTTCACCAACTTCTTCACTCAGGATAAAATGATCGGGGTAATCGGCCCTGATGGTTTCAATGATTGCTTTTTCGGCGGCATGGTCGGCTTCGGTTACCCAGTTATTGATTCCTTCTTTGTTGCTGATCTTTAAATCTTCGTTATTAAAATAATATCGTAGTTGCTTGGCGCCCGCCTCTACTGCATTTAAAAGCGTTGTTTTAAGCATGACGCAAATATACAAAGGCTTCTTTATACGGCTGGTCATATAAATGCCAAAGAGGCTGATCTTCGATACAGAAAATAATTTCAGATTGGTATAACTATATTTGAATATGCATTTGTCGGTTATTATTGTAAATTATAACGTTAAGCATTTTTTGGAACAGTGCCTGTATTCGGTACAGAAAGCCTGTGCCGGCATTAACGCAGAAATTATCGTTGCAGATAATTTTTCTACCGATGGAAGCAGGGCCTTTCTGGAACCGGCTTTTCCCCGGGTACAATTCATCTGGAACAAGAAAAATCTCGGTTTTGCCAAAGCCAATAACCAGGCGCTGGAGCTGGCCAGGGGCGAATACATACTGTTCTTAAATCCGGATACCATCCTGTCGGAAGATTGTATCGAAAAATGCCTCGGTTTTTTTAACAACAAACCGGATGCAGGTTCTGTAGGAATCAGAATGATTGATGGCTCGGGAAAATTTTTGAAAGAAAGTAAAAGGGCTTTTCCTTCGCCATTAACTTCTTTGTTTAAATTATCGGCCTGGCCAAGCTGTTTCCCCGGTCAAAAATTTTTGGCAGGTACCATCTTGGCCATTTGTCGCAACACGAGAATCATGAAGTGGATGTGCTGGCAGGCGCTTTTATGATGGTGCCCAAAAAAGTGTTGGAAGAAATTGGAAATTTTGATGAACAGTTTTTTATGTATGGCGAAGATGTTGACCTTAGTTTCAGGATTCAACAGGCAGCATGCCCGGCTACTGGCGGCAACTACAAAAATTATTATTTTTCCGAAAGCAGCATCATTCATTTTAAAGGTGAAAGCACTAAAAGAGGAAGTTTAAATTATGTTCGCCTGTTTTACAAAGCCATGAACCTGTTTGTAAAAAAACACTACCGCGGCAGCAAGGCTGGTCTCTTTATTTTTCTGATACAGGCGGCAATTGTGGCCAGGGCGGTTTTTGCGGCATTGGGGCAGCTATTAAAAAAACTCGGCCTGCCTATTCTTGATGCAGGTATCATATTAACCGGCCTATGGGTAACAAAATTTTTGTGGAGCAATTATATCAGGCAGGAAGTTAATTATTCGCCCAATATTTTACTGATCGCTTTTCCTGCATTTACGGCCATTTTTTTGTTGGCTGCCTATTCGTCGGGCCTGTACGACAAAGGATACAAACAATCGCAGCTGATACGGTCAACCTTTATTGCCAGTTTGGTTTTACTCAGTGTTTATGCCCTGCTGCCAGAATCTATCAGGTTTTCGAGAGGCATCCTGGTATGTGGAATAATACTGGCATTTCTGTTAATGAATTTAATCAGGCTGTTGTTCATCAAATGGCGCTACCTGGAAACGGGGAACGAAAATGAAGAAAGGAGGCAAACCATTGTGGTGTCGGGCGACAAAGATTTTAAAATAATTACTTCGATACTGGGGAAGGCCGGGTTAGACGAAAGAATTTTAGGCAGGGTAAACAATGAGCCCTCAAATAGAGAAGGATTGCTGGGCAGTATTGAGGAATTGCCGGCATTGATCAGGAATTATCCGGTGCGGGAAATTATTTTTTGTGAAAACGGTCTCAGTTACAAAGAGATTATGAAACTGATTGGCATCATGCCGGCATCAGTACGAAACAAATTTCATGCTTCAGGCAGCAACAGTATTGTTGGTAGCGATAACAGGAAAGAAAGTGGCGGCTATGTAGCAGCGGGCAAAAAATACAACCTGAGCAAATCTACCCACCTTCGCAAAAAAAGGCAGTTGGATATATATGTATCTATATTTTTTTTATTGAGCTTTCCAATACATCTTTTTCTGCAGAAGAGGCCGATTGGGTTTATTAAGAACGCGTTTTTGGTACTCTTTAATCAAAAAACATGGGTGGGGTACAGTGTTTTTTCGGAGTCTTTGCCACCGTTGAAAAAAGCGGTGTTAACCAGTACCAGCTTGCCGGCGGCGCTGAATGAACTGCCGGCTGAAAGCTTAATAAAGACCGATGAATGGTATGCGGGATCCTATTCGGTACTGTTAGATCTGCGGAAAATTAAACGAGGCTACAAATACCTTTACTATTGATGATTGCGGTGTAGCTGCAGCACAAATCCGGCAATTACAGCAATATAGGTATCTGTTTTTACTGGTACAGATACAACGCCTGTGTGTTGTATTTGTTGTATGGCCTGTTCCAGTGAAAAATTTTCCTGTTCGATACCATAAAATAAATGCATGCCATGCAGGTAACGGCAGAGGTATTCCTGCTCGGTTTGTCCGGGTGTGGGTACCAGGACCGCTTTTTTTTCCAACTTAAGCAGGTCCATGATGCTGGTATATCCGCTTCGGCATATAATGATGGCCGATTGTTGCAAAACCTGGCCGAGCGCTTCGGTTGTTAAATGATTTTTGACTTCCAGGTTGTTGAGGCCTGGTTTTAGATCGGGGTTATTGCCCGGTAAACCCCTTAAGAGTATGGCGGAACCGCTAAAATGCTGCAGCTGCGTTAATATCATTTTTTCAAATAGGCTTCGTTGTGGTTCGGGCCCCGACAGCAGTATGCAGAGATCGTAGTTTTGAGCTGTGGCCGTTTTTTCGAACCTTGATAAAGGCCCAAGATAAATAACCGGGCAGTTGGGCATTGTTTTGGGGTGCGACAATTCGCCGGCTAAATTTGCTTCGCCTTCGGCATCGGGCACCCAGCAGGTAAAAAATTTATTGATGTAATGATAATGAATTTTTTGCGCCAGGTATTCGGTAAAATACATCCCGGTTTTTATTTGTAGTTGATGGGTAATATAAACGCAGGGGATGTTTGGGCAACTGAGGCCGGGCCGGTTGTCGGATATTACCGCATCTATCCGGTACCGGATAATCATTTTTTTTAACCAGCTTCTTTCGGCATTAATACGCAGTAGTAGTTTGGGAATTTGCAGCAGCAACTTTACCGGCATCCAGCTTTTTTTTTGGCTGTACTTTACATTGTACCCCTTTAAGCTGATAAAAGTCAGGTTGGGGAACTCCTTTTCCAGTAAAATTTTCCCGGCGCCCGATGCGGCCACAATTACCTCACAATGTTGTTCCAGCAATTTAGATATGATTGGAATGCAGCGTGTTACATGCCCAAGCCCCAATCCAGCGGGGCAATTACAACCCGCGTTTTTTATTTTCGGGATGTTAAAATCTTCGCCTTTCATCAAAACAATGCAATAAATGTTTGTGAAAATAGTTTAATTTGTAACCTGAAATTATGAAACAACTCAATAAATTAACATTACTGCTATTAATTGTAGCCACCGTTATGCTCACTGCAAGTTGTGCTTCGTCGAAAAAAAGCACCTGCGGTTGTGAGGGTATGGTTGGATATGGCAACAGGTAGTGGCTATCAACCGTTATTTATTATGAACAAAGCGAACAGGGATTTGCTGGTTTTGTTCAACCAGGAGCTGATGACTCCCCAGTCAATTGAACATGAGGTAGAATTACTTCATCAGTTGCTGTATGCTATAGAGCGGATAGAAAACCTGGTGGTTGCCCACGAAATCATAGACCTGAATAAATACAGGGTTATCAATAACCCCACCAAGTTGCGTAGAATTATCCGTGAATCTCAATTAAAACCTTTTGTGTTTTTAAACTGCTGCAATTAACACAGGTTGCTTAATGCCGATCTTAATGTGCTGATCATTTCATCAATCTCTTCTTTTTTACAGGTTCCCACGCTAAGCCTGTACCAGGTACTGTTTGTACCCGAACCGAAACAATAAAAAGGCACAATGGCCAGTTTGGCTTCATCAAGAACATAAGAAGTTACATCTGCCTGGTTGGTTAAAATTTTTCCGGATGATGTTGTTTTTCCAACATAATCAATTTGTATGGTTAGATAAATGGCGGCTTCTGGTGAAATGGCATCAACAACGAATCCATCGGACTTCATTTGCTGAAAACCATTGAATATATTTTGTAGCCTGATGTTGATCTCAGATTTAAAACCGGTAAACCAGCTATCGAGTTCATCATTTTTTAATAAAAACCTGGCAACAGCTTTTTGCTCGGCCATGGGCGCCCAGGCTCCAATATGGCTGTTGATAGCCCGCATTTTTGCCAGCACCGAATTTGGCCCCAATGCCCAACCCACCCTTACTCCTGTAGCAGCAAAAGCCTTGCTGATACCATCAATAAAAATGGTAAATTCTTTCATAGAGGGGTTTAGTGTAACCGGGTTGTGATGAACCGTATCGCCAAACGTAAGGGTCCAGTATATCTGGTCGTACATCAGGTACAATTTCTTTTCGCCCGGCCCCCGGGTTTTATTTTCGGCAATTACCAAATCGCAGATGGCTGCTAATTCTTCTTTGCCAAAGGTGGTACCTGTTGGGTTTAACGGAGAACATAATGAAAGCAAGGTGGCTCCTTTGATATACGGTGCAATTTGAGCCGCGGTCAGCATGAAATTATTTTCTTTTTCGGCTTCCAGCATAATATGCTCGCCTTCGGTAAAATGCACATAGTGGTTATTGTTCCAGCTGGGTGCCGGGTAAATCACTTTATCCCCTTTATCAACAACGGCACGGTAAAGCGCGTAAATCAGTGGGCGGCCACCCGCAGCAATCAAAACTTCGCCATTTGGGTTATATTCGAGGCCAGCTCTTGATAACATAAAAGCGGCAACAGATTCCCTCAGGTCAAGGTTTCCTTCTGCAGCCGGGTAAGTGGTGAACCCTTCTTTATAAGCATTGATAATTTCCTGCTCCAGTGCAACAGGTATGGGAAAAACAGCAGAATTAAAATCGCCGATGGTGTAGTTATAAATTTTTGCTCCTTGTTTTATCTTTTCCTTGATAACAGCACCCAGGCGCACAATTTCGGAGGCCTGCAACGTTTCGGCCAGCACACTCAGTTTTGCATTACTCATAAGCATTCATTAATTGGCAAAAGTAAAATTTTAAGAGGGGATGGCAAAGAATAAAAAAAGTTGACCTCACCCCTAACCCCTCTCCTTTGGAGAGGGGTTAGGAGCTTTGTATCAGAAACTTCTTTTACTGCTTCAGAAACTGCAGTGTCTGATTATCGTCGCCGCTTTGTAAACGCAACCAATATTTACCCGCGGCTAAATTTTGTACCGGTATTGTTATGGTTTGGTTTAATGCAGAAAACGATAGTTGTTTTTGATTAAATAACAATCACTCTAATTTATTTTCACAAATCGGTGATTCATATAATCATATTCAATTGAGGTTGATATATTCAGATAATGTACCCCGCTGTTTAAGCTTTCCACATTTAAAAGGGTTTTGCTGAGGCCCGCCGGAGCGATAATTTCAGTTTTCTGCACCAGCCGTCCCATTGCGTCATAAATAGAAAATGTTACGGGAATCTTACCCGGAAACTCAAGCACGACATTTAACTCTTTGGCTGCAACGGTTGGATAAATGTCGGTTTGGGGTCTTATGAAAACCTCTGTTCGTACTGCAAAAGCAGAAAAAGAACTAAGGCCGTTTATGGTTTGAACAAATGGATCAGAACCGGTAGCGGCAACATTTGTTGCATGCACCCAATTGGTTCCATCGTGCCGCATCACAAAACATTGGTTTCGCTTAAAATTATTCAGTTCCTGGGATGAAGTCCACTGTAAAGCCATGTTTAAATTACTTCCACCGGGCTGTGACTCGTTGATAATCCAGGTTCTGTCAACCACATTATCTGTTAACAATGTGCCCGAACTGCCGTTTACAAAAACACCTGGTTTTACCCGAACGGAAAAATTATCGGTTATATGGTTAGCGTTGGTACTCAAAAGAACCGGATTGTAACTTGCGGCATTTACTCCAACTGGTATATTCCTGGATGTAGAGGCCGCTAATGATGCCACTACAACCGAACCTGTTGCATTGGTGATAATATGGGAAGTAAGAGAACCATTGGCGCCCGACGAAAGGGTTAAATTATTTGTTCCAAGGGTAAGGTGACCTGAGGAAAAATTTAGCGTACCTGTTACAGTTGCATCACTGGCTAAAATCACGCCACCGCTGCCGTTCATGGTTACATTAGAACTTGTGAACCCGGCAATGGATTGAGCAGCAGAACCCCGGAATGTGAGGTTACCTGCAGCCGCATTAAAGGCTCCATTAGTAACCAGGTTGCCATATATATCCAGGTTTCCGGCGCTGCCAACTGTTAAAGAGGCTCCGCTGTTAATGACAATATTTCTTGCTGTTCCGTTTCCGCTGATTAACACCGGCATTTTTGAAGCACTGGATGAAATGCTGATATCTGAGCTGGACGTTGGAATACCGCCGCACCAGTTTCCTGCCGTGTTCCAATCGTTACTGATCGCACCAAGCCAGGTACCGTAAGCTGTTACTGATAATGAAGCTGAGGCTGTTGTCATATTGCCACAGGAGCCGCTCACCAGCACATCGTAGTTACCGGCATCGGCTGTTGCTACATTACTGATCGTATAGGTCGCTGCGTTTGCGCCACTAATATTGATCCCGTTTTTTCGCCATTGATAAGTTAAGGCAGTGCCAGATGCAGTTACGGAGAAAACGACATTGGATCCATTGCAAACCGTTTGCGAAACAGGCTGTGCGGCAATGGTGGTTGGCAGATTTACCGCGATAATTGCAATAGTTGAATAAGCAGTAGTTGGCCCAGTAGTGCAGGTAACTTTCAACCGGTAATAAGTGGTACTTGTAATAACACCGGTTGTTGCGCTGGCGGGATTTGTTTGACCTGTGAGGTTATTAATATTTGTTACAAAATTATCATTGGAGTATTGCCATTGATAACTGATGCCCTGTCCGACAGTAAACCCTGCTGCGTTTATGATGCCTAAGCCGGAATTGCAGAAGGGACCTGAACTGGTATTGGCAGTTCCCCCGTTTGGCGTTGAGCAAGCTACCCCCGAACCATGATACACAAAAGCTGCCCCTTCATTATTTTCGCCGTTATCATATTGTGGCGCACCTACAATCACATCGCTGAATCCGTCGCCATTTACATCACCTGCGCTACGCACCGAACGCCCCAATTCTGCGCCAGCCTGGTTTATTTCCAGAACGGCAATTGCTACAGCGTTAATACCTGTTGAGGAGCCGCTGTAAACAAAAGCAGCGCCTTCGTTAGTTTCTCCATTATCATAACTATTTGCCCCTACAATAACATCACTATACCCATCGCCATCAATATCGCCTGCGCAGGCAACAGAAACACCGAAGCTTGCAGCTATCTGATTGGCCTCTAACAATGTTGAATATGCAGCAGTTATTCCTGCGCCCGAACCATGATACACAAAAGCCACGCCTTCATTGGCTTGACCACTATTGTATAAATAAGCCCCCACAATTACATCACTGTACCCATCGCCATTAACATCACCGGCGCTTGAAACCGAAAAACCGTATTGCGAAAGCGTTAAATTTTCCTGTAGCATAACAGCCGCGGTGGTAACTATACCAGCAGCCGATCCATGATAAATAAAAACAGCGCCCTCATCGGTTTGGCCGTCATCATAATCTTCGGCACCAACAATAATATCGCTGAATCCATCGCCGTTGACATCGCCGGCACCGGCTACCGACATACCAAAATTTGAAGCACCCTGATCTGCCTGAACTACTGAATTTCCTGAGGTGCTTATACCTGCAGGTCCACCATAGTAAACAAAAGCCACGCCTTCATTTACTTCGGGGTTATCATACAACCAGGCACCAACAACCACATCACTGTATCCATCACCGTTTACATCGCCGGCACCGGCTACTGAATAACCTAGCTGGGCGTTAACCTGGTTACTTTCTACAAAAGTTACCGGCGTAGCAACAATGCCGGATGCCGAACCGTGATATACCAGGAAGGCGCCTTCGTTCATTTCTACATTGTCATACAACGGCGTGCCCACAATAATATCGCTATATCCATCGCCGTTAACATCGCCGGCTGTGGAAACAGAGAGTGCCAAACGGGCGCCGGCTTGATTATTTTCTACAATGACCGCAGGTACCATGCTGATACCTGATGCCGAACCATGATACACAAAAGCTGCGCCCTCATCAATTTCGGGGTTATCGTACCCATGTACGCCCACAACCACATCGCTGTATCCATCGCCGTTAACATCGCCTGCACCGGCAACAGAAAATCCCATATTTGCCCCTGCCTGGTTACTTTCTAACTGGGCATTGGGTGTTGTGCTGATGGGATCGATGGTTATAGGATAAACCGCACCTTTAGTGTCAACTTTTATAAAATAAAATCCTTTTTTACCACGGCAGAATGATGCCGGTAAAATGCTTCCGGTGGCATCCCAAACTTTTAAATCGGAATAGTTAAAAACATTTGTTTTTTTATGAAAAAATTTAATCTGATTATCCAGGAGAGTATGCCGGAGTTTTGTTTTAATGCTGAAATTTATTTTGAGATCATCCGTTTTTGATAATGGTTCGTACACAATAAAATTCTGCCGCATACCTTCATCGTTGTTGATATACTGCACGGTAATTTTATCAGCAATATAAGCAGCTGTGTTTTCTTTAACTTCCCAAAAGCCTTTACCCTGCTTTTTTTTATCAAGGTTGAAATGTATTTTCCAGCCGGGTAGGGTTTTGCCTGCCTGCCGGACAGGCAGGTATTTTACTTCATCAGGCATAGCCATGGGGTCAAAATCGCCGATTGGTATTTTAGTAGTGCGTGGTTCTGCCGAAAACCCATTTTCAGTATAAAAAAAACGGAGATTGTTCTTGCGGTTGGGTGTGCAATAGGCGTTTAATTTTTCTTCCCATTTGAAATGGTATTCGCTCTTTCTGATATTTTCCTGTGCTGCAGCCATCCAGTTCTGGCTCCAGGCTTCGGTGGTTTTTTTTTCGGGCTCAAAGGGGTTAACGGTTGCCGTAGGCTTAAACCGAAAAACATAATCTGTTTTAAATATACTTTTACCCTCAACAAAACCGGTGCTGACAATTTGTTTGCCGGCCGGAGCAAAAGAGACAGCTATTGCTAAACTAAGCGCCTTGTACATCGTTTAATTTTTTAGTGAGAAAAACTAAAGATTCAGCAGGATATTGATATTAAATATACAAAAAAGCAGCTGATACAGCTGCTTTTAAAGGGGTTAATACTACGAATAGCTTGTTTACTGTTTAATAAACTGCAATACCTGTTTTTCTTCACCGCTTTGCAGTTTTAGCCAATATTGCCCGGCGGCTAAATTTTGTACAGGTATTGTTATGGTTTGGTTTGATGCTGATACCGTTAACTGTTTTACAACCTGCCCGCTGCTGTTTACAATCTGCATACTCATTTTTTGGAAACTACCGTTTAACTGCAACTGTAAAAAATCAGTTGTTGGGTTTGGAAAAACTAGAATATCTGTTGCTCCACTATACTGGAGCTGCTGAATATTGCTATACTCAACCTTGGCATCAATGCCTTTAATTTTAAGGCGATAGAATTGGTTTTTATTTATAGCATTTTCATCAACAAAACTATAATCCTGTATCGCTGCTGTATTTTTTGCGGGGATGCTGCCAATGGTTGTATAGCTTATGCCGTCGGTACTTTTTTCAATATCAAAACAGCAGATGCCACTCTCTTTATCAGTGGTAAAATTGATTTTTGCAGACTTACCTTTTTGTAACCATGCGGCTTTAAAGGAAATTAATTCGAGCGGTAAAGCACCCAGGCTGTTGCCATCAATAACTGCAGAAACATAACGCCATGGCCCGTAAACCTGCCCCGTAATAGCCAATGCCGGATTGTATTTAACCCTTGCCCTTACCTTGGTATATTTACCGGCACCGAGTAATTTACTAATCACTTCTTTCAGCTCAATACCGGCTGTGCCCAGGTTACTATAAGCCGCCTCCTGACCGGTAAATAAAACACTATTGGTAATGGGGTTACCGCTGTATGCATTTTGACTGAGGCGGGTTTCCCAAACCAGTTTACCCCTGTTGCGGCCCAAAAAAGATTTTGCAAAAAGCCCGATGCCGAAATTACCCAGTATAAAATTGCTGCTGTTGATGGTTGTGGTAAGATTGGTATTATAGAGGCGGAGGTTATTGCGTTCGTTGGAAGTGAATTCGTTTCCATTATAGAGAAAGGCCCGGCCTTCTGTTGTATTTGCACCATCATCGTAAAGTCTTGCCCCGATGATCACATCACTGTATCCATCGCCGTTTACATCGCCGGCACAGGCGACAGAAGTTCCAAATACAGCCCCTGCCTGATTGGCATCGTCGAGCGTATTATTAGGAGAAGTTGAAAGGCCCGAAGGCGATCCATGATAAATATATGCACGGCCTTCATCAGCATTTGCGCCGTCGTCATATTCATAAGCACCCACAATCACATCATTATAACCATCACCATTTACATCACCTGCGCAGTCTACACTGATACCAAACCAGCTATCTCCCTGGTTGGCATCATCTAGTGTACTATTTGGAGAAGCAGATAAACCAGCAGCCGATCCATAATAAACAAAAGCACGGCCTTCATTTATATTTGCGCCATCATCATATCCAATAGCACCAATGATTATATCGCTGTAACCATCACCATTCACATCTCCGGCCGACGCAACCGAAAATCCAAATTGGGCAATAGCCTGGTTGGCATCATCTGGTGTGCTGTTGGGGCTGGCAGATAAACCCGTTGCGGAACCATGATAAACGTATGCACGCCCCTCAGCCGTATTTGCCCCATCATCATATCCAATAGCACCTATAATTACATCACAGTATCCATCCCCGTTTACATCCCCGGCCGAAGCAACCGAATAACCGAAATTAGCACCCGCCTGGTTGGCATCGTCAGGCATATTATTTGGCGTGGCAGATAAGCCCGTTGCCGAACCGTGGTAAACAAATGCCCGGCCTTCAGCACCATTAGCCCCGTCATTATAATTGTGGCAGCCAACAATCACATCGCTGTACCCATCGCCATTAATATCCCCGGCACCGGCAACCGAAATGCCAAAATTGGCAGTAGCCTGGTTAATATCATCCAGTGTGCTGTTTGGGCTGGCGGATAAACCGGCAGCCGAACCCTGATATACATAAGCCCTGCCTTCAAATGTATTTGCGCCATCGGTATAATTGGGTGCCCCTATAATCACATCGCTATATCCATCCCCATTTACATCGCCGGCAGTGTTTACACTTTGGCCGAATTGGGCGCCTGCCTGGTTAGCATCATCGGGAGTTGCGTTGGGGCTTGCTGATAAACCAGTTGCAGACCCATGATAAATAAAAGCACGACCCTCATTGGCATTGGCTCCATCATCATAAGCATTGGCACCTATAATTACATCGCTGTACCCATCAGCATTTATATCACCGGCCGAAGCTACAGAAATACCCAATGCTGCACCCGCTTGGTTGGCATCATCGGGTGTGCTGGTGGGGCTGGCAGATAAACCGGCGGCTGACCCGTGGTAAGCGAATGCACGGCCTTCGCCTGCATTTGCACCATCATCAAATAGAAAAGCCCCAATAATAACATCACTGTAACCATCGCCATTTACATCGCCGGCAGCGGCAACACATTGCCCAAATAAGGCCCCGGCCTGGTTACCATCATCAGGCATACTGTTGGGTGAGGCTGACACACCTGTTGAAGACCCATGATATATAAAAGCAGCCCCTTCATCAACATTTGCCCCATCATCATATCTTGGAGCGCCAACAATTAAATCACTGTATCCATCGCCATTTACGTCGCCGGCACATGCTATAAAAATACCAAAAAATGTTAAGGTCTGACCGGAGTAAGTAAGTGTGCTGTTAGCACTGGCTGATAATCCGGTTCCAGATCCATGATAGATCACAACCCTGTTTATGCCGCCTCCTAAAGCCACATCACTATATCCATCACCATTAATATCGCCGGCACTGGTAACAATAGGCCCTACATAATCACCTGAAGCACCATCATGTATTATCCGGGTAGGACTTGCAGATATACCTGTACCTGATCCATTATAAATATAGGCCCCGCCATTATTATCTGTAGAGCCAATGATCACATCACTGTATCCATCACCATTAATATCCCCGGCAGACGCAACTGAATTTCCAAAAAAAGCGCCCGCCACGTTAACATCTGCGATACTGCTGGGAGTTGCTAATAAACCACTGCCCGATCCATGATAAACCCAGGCACGCCCCTCATCACTATTATAATATCTTCCCCCAATAATAACATCACTGTAGCCATCTCCGTTTACATCTCCGGCACAGGCGACAGAATAGCCTAAAGTAGCATTGACTGCATTCCCATCATCCGGTGTGCTGTTAGGGCTGGCCGACAAACCGGCTGCTGAACCATGATAAACAAAGGCCCTGCCTTCAAAGGTATTTGCACCGTCCTGGTAACCATATGCACCAACAATAATATCACTGAATCCATCTCCATTTACATCTCCGGCAGATGCTACAGACCATCCAAAGAAAGCACTAGCCTGGTTGGCATCATCAGGTGTACTGCTTGGCGTGGCCAATAATCCTGAAGCAGAACCATAATAAACAAATGCACGGCCTTCAGAGACAATCGCCCCTTCATCATAATAAGGAGCACCAACAATAACATCGCTATACCCGTCGCCGTTAACATCACCCGCTGATGCAACGGAATAGCCAAAAGCACATCCCGCCTGGTTGGCATCATCCAGCGTACTGTTAGGTGTATTACTTAAAGGGTCAATGGTAATCGGGTAAGCAGCGCCTTTGGTATCTACCTGTATGTAAAATTTATTTCTTTTTGCTCGTCCTCCGTAGTCTTGACGAAGGAGGATTGATGCGATTAGTGATTTTCCATTTGCATCCCAAACCTTCAACTGGTCATAATTCAACACATTTGTTTTTTTGTGAAAGAACTGCAACTGGTTGCCGTGTAAATAAGTTTTTAGTTTTGTTTTGATGCTGAAATTTATTTTCAGTTCATCATTATTACTTAGGGGAGATTGCACAATAAAATTCTGCCGCATGCCTTCATCATTGTTGATGTATTGCACGGTGATGTTATCGGTAATGTATTCGGCTTTGTTGTTTACTATTTGCCATTTACCATTACCCACCTGGTTTTTATCAAGGTTGAATTTTACTTTCCAGTTCGGTATGATTCTGTATTTGATGTCCTCCTGCCTGGTCAACTTGTCAACTTTATCAACCGGCATCTTTGTCAGGCGTGGCTCTACAACAAACCCATTATCATCATAAAAAAAACGAAGATTATTTTTTCGGTTAGGTGTGCAGTAAGCTTTTAATTTTTCTTCCCAAACAAAATTGTACTCGCTTTTGCGGATGTTTTCCTGTGCGGAGGCCATCCAGTTTTGGCTCCAGGGTTCTGAGACTTTCTTTTCAGGGTCAAAAAAATTTGTAGTGCTATTTTTATACGGAAAGATAGATGCCTTTTTTTCCCTGGCATCATCAGCATCAATAACCGATGGATAGTACTGTTTTGAGATTGGTAAAACAGATACTGCCACCGCAAGTGTAAATATTTTATACATCCTTTACGTTTGAATAAACAAAATGGCTTTGCCAGGATGGGATTTTGTTTATAAAATAAGTACATCGGCGGCTGGCTGCAAATAATCCATTTGGATTATTACTTTGTTTGATAAGGATTGCGTAATTTGATGCAGATGCCCAGAAAGCTGTCAGGGTGAGCCTGTCGAACCCGGTTTATCAAAAGCAACCCACCTTCGACAAGCTCAGGCTGACACCCTACTAAATTTGAAATGAATAGCCTGCACAATAACTCATGAGAATTACCATCCTTCTATTTTGCGTTTTTCTTTTTACATGTGAGCCATGCTTTGCCCAGTTGCAGCGTATTGAGCGCTTTAATACTTTTAACTACAGCGTTAATGAAGGCCTGCTGCAAAGCACGATAACAGATATTGCTTATGATAAAAACAATTTTTGCTGGGTAAGTTTCTCTAACGGTATTCAAAAATTCGATGGCAGGGAGTTTACCATTGTGCCCGTACAACCGGGCCTGCCTGATGATAAGTTCGTGCTGTTCTTCCGCTGCAGAAACGGCGAGCTGCTCATCAGCCACTCGCAGGGAATCAGTAAATACCTGGTTGAAGGCAACAGGTTTATACAGGTATACAACCTGCCGGACGAAAAAAAGAGAGCACAGTTCATTGGCGAAGACGACAATATTATCTACTTCTACACCGTAACCGGTACCATCACCGGAATTGATAGCCGGAGCTTCAGGTTAATGAGTAATGTAAAAACCGGGCTTCCGAACCCTGCCTCAAACTCTGATAACAGGCCGTCTTTCAGCAGTAATATCATTGATCATAAAACTATAATAAGGGTAAATGATGTGCTGTATTGCTGGGATCTGCAAAAGGGATATTTGACCGGGCAATCTGCACCCATTAAAGCACTCTCCCCATTTTTTTTGAGCATGAGATCTGCACAGGAGGTATTTTATTACGACTATATCACCAATAATGCCCTTCAACTTTATAATTTCAACACCAATTCCAGCACAGCTATAATTGTTAAGGGAAAGGATAACCAGGGTATCGGACGTTGCATCATTTTTCCCTGGCTAGATAAAACACTCATCAGTTTCAATAACCACTTGTACGAACTTGATACGGCAAAAATGTCGCTTGGCGCCGAGTTGGTGAATTTTCAAAACCAACCTTCCAGTGGTACCATTTCAAAAATGACGGCCGATAATTTTGGAAACCTTTGCCTGAGCACAGTTACCACGGGTATAAAAAAAATAATAAGGAATAATTATCCGGTTAGATACTATGGCATATTGAAAAAGGATGACAATAATAATACACTTTGTATTTTTCCGGATAAGAAAAATAACAGGATACTGGCAGGCACAGCGGGCAATGGTTTGCTGGTATTTGATACCCTGCAGCGGCTGGTGAAGCATATCAGAACAATACCGGGCGACAGCTTACCAAAGCATTTCAACAGTATTGTAAAAGACAACAAGGGTAATTACCTGCTTTTTTGCAATAGCGACGATAAGATCTGGGTCTTGTCAGCCGACCTTTTACGGCTAAGCCTGTTTCCCTCAACTCCTGCATCGGGCCCAATGATGAATATTGATTATTTTGGAAACCCACTTTACCAGGATGAAAAAATGGCTATTACGCAGGCGCAGGGAAGATTGTACAAAACAAACTTTGTTAATAATACATGCACAGAATATGAATTCACCAGCTCGTATACAATGGGTGGATTGTATTATAATGGAACCATCATCAGCCATGCCAACGACGAACTTATTTTTTTGGATGCAGCAACATTCAGAGAGTTAAAAAGGATACCATTTAAAAATACAGGCTATGTACGTTGTATTGTAAAGGATGCAGCGGGGAATATCTATATGGGTTGCAACAAGGGAATTTTTAAAATAGATATTAATGGCAGGATATTGGCGCATCTTACAAAAGCAAACGGCTTACCCGATGAGTGCATCTATGCCATAGCTTTTGATGAAAAAGGCGCTCTCTGGTGCAGCAGTAATAAAGGCATCTTTAAAATAAACGCCGATAACAGCATCCTGCAATTAAAAAAAGAAGATGGCCTTCAGGAAAACGAATTCAACACCAACGTAGTGGCAACGGCAGATGATGGAGAATTGTTCTATGGTGGCGTAAATGGCATCAGCAGTTTTTACCCGGCAGCCATCAACAGTTTTGAAGAGAAAATACAATTACTCGTTACCCGCATAAAAATAAATAACGAGGAGGCATTTAGGGATACCGCAGTAGAAAATATTAAAACAATTAACCTGTCTTACCAGCAAAATTCGCTTTCGTTCGATTTTATAGCGATGGCCAGCAATAACCCCGGCCAGTATATTTATCAGTATATGATGGAAGGGATAGACGAAGGCTGGATACAAAACGACGGCCTGCAAACCGTGCGGTATCTTTTACCGCCGGGCAAATATGTTTTTAAGATATACGCTTCAAGGTTCTTTGATAAAGATGCGGTGGCGATGAAAACCATACATATAACCATTCATCCACCCTTTTGGAAAACCTGGTGGTTTATTGCAGGCATTGTTTTGTTATCTATTGTGGCATTGGCTTACGCCTTTAACCGGTACAACAAACGTAAATACCAGAAAAAACTGGCGGTGCTTGAAAGCGAACATAAAATTCAACTGGAACGTGAACGCATCAGCCGCGACCTGCACGACAGCATTGGCGCTTATGCCAATGCTGTATTATATAATACCGAATTGCTGCAGAAAGAAAAGGGGAGCAGTGAAAAAGAAGGATTAATGAGGGAATTGAAATTTGCATCCAAAGATATCATCACTTCTTTAAGAGAAACAGTATGGGCTTTAAAGAAAGATAGTTATACAGCCGAAGAATGTTTGATTCGCTTAAAAAATTTTATACAGGCGCTGGCTCGCTATTATCCGGATATACAGTTTAAAACAGAAGGCAAGGCAGATGCCGCAAAATCTTTGCAACATACCAGGGCATTGAATGTGGTACGTATTGTACAGGAAGCGGTTACCAATGCATTAAAACATTCGGGAGCAGGCAGTATTGTATTATCAAGCAATCAAAAAAATGGTAAATGGGAATTAAGCGTAACCGATAACGGAAAAGGATTTGATTATGAAATAACGAAACAGGCAGAACAAGGCAATGGTTTAATGAACATGAAACAACGTGCCGTTGATTCGCAGTTTGAATTTGACATGGTTTCTGAGCCCGGCAAGGGAACCAATGTTCGCATTTTGATTTAGCACAGTACCCGGTTGGATTATTACAAAAACGGAATTAAAAACAAATATTTGTTTGAATAAAAAAATGCCGATAAAAATTGCGATAACAGACGATAAAGCCAGCAACCGTAATATTATTAGGGATAAGTTACTGAGGCATGGCCATTTTGAAATAGTGCTGCTTGCTGAAGACGGAAAAGATTTCCTGGAAAAAATGAAAGCACTGCCCGAAGAGCAATTGCCGGATGTGGTGTTGATGGACCTGGAAATGCCCAATATGGATGGTGTGGATGCGATTGCTGCGGGCTCGTCGTTTTACCCCAATGTAAAATTTGTGGTGCTTACCATTTTTGATGATGAGGAAAAGATTTTTAAAGCAATAAAAGCCGGCGCTTTTGGTTATTTATTAAAAGACGAAAGCGCAGAAAACATTACCGATATGCTTTGGCAGATGCATGAAAGCGGGGCCGGTCCTATATCACCGGGTATTGCGCATAAAATTCTGCAACTGGTACAAAACAATAAATTAACCCTGCTGCAAAAACAACCCGATGCCGATTCGAAAACATTATTTGATCTTACCGACCGGGAAAAAGAAATACTGCAATTACTGGTGCAGGGATTATCGTACAAAGAAATCGGAACCGGATTGGATATCAGTCCCAATACGGCCAAAAAACACGTGATTAACATTTACAACAAACTGCATGTAAACAGCCGGGCACAGGCATTGCATTTGGCTTATCAAAAAGGGCTGCTATAAATTTACTGCTTTACAAACTGCAATACCTGTTTATCATCGCCGCTTTGTAAACGCAACCAGTATTTACCTGCCGCTAAATTTTGTACCGGTATTGTTATGGTTTGGTTTGATGCTGATACCGTTAACTGTTTTACAATTTGCCCGCTGCTGTTTACGATCTGCAAATTCATTTTATCAAACGACCTATTCAATTGCAATTGCAACACATCGGTTGTTGGATTAGGGAAAACCAAAATTTCTATTGCTTTATCGTACGTTAATTGGTGAATATTGCTTAACTCGGTTTTGCCCGAAAGGCCTTTTATTTTTAACCGGTAGTATTGATTTTTATCGTTAGCATTGCCATCAATAAAAGAGTAGGATTGCAAGCTGCTTGTATTTTTTGCAGCCACAGTTCCAATGGCATAAAAATTAAAACCATCAGTACTCTTTTCAATATCAAAACAACATATGCCGTTTTCTTTATCGGTGGTAAAATTGAGTTTTGCTGATTTGCCTTTTTGTAACCAGGCGGCGTTGAAGGAAATCAGATCAACCGGCAGCGCACCTAAATGATTGGCATCAATAACGGAAGACAGATTACGCCATGGTCCATACACCTGACCAGTAAGCGCAGTAACCGGATCGTATTTTATCCTGGCCCTTACCTTGGTGTACCTGCCACCGTACCAGATCTTATTAACCAGGTTTTTAATTTCTGTGCCGGCTAAACCCAGATCGGTATAACTGCTTTGCTGATTGGTAAAAAAAGTACTGTTGGTGATTGGGGTGCCGCTGTAAGGATCAAAATTTAACCGGGTTTCCCAAACGAGTTTTCCTTTGGCTCTACCAAAAAAAGATTTGGCATACAGGCCGGCACCAAAATTGCCAAGTATAAAATTTGAGCTGTTGATGGGGGTTAACAGGTCGGTATTGTATAAACGCAGATTGTTGCGGGTATTGGTACCCGGGCTATTTCCGTGATAAATAAAGGCAGCACCTTCATCCGACAGGCCATTGTCAAATTGATAAGAACCAACAATAATATCGCTATACCCATCCCCATTAACATCACCTGCCGATGCCACATAATTACCAAATTGTGCATTTATCTGGTTGCTTTCAAGAAAAGCGGCAGCTATGGTATTTATACCCGTTGCCGAACCGTGATATATAAAAGCAGCACCCTCATCAGTCTCGCCATTGTCATAAAAAAATGCTCCTACAATTACATCAGTATATCCATCGCCATTAACATCACCTGCTGATGCTACTGAAATTCCCATGTTTGCATTTGCCTGATTGCTTTGAACAAAAGAGGCGGCGGTAGTGTTAATACCTGCTGCCGAGCCATGATATATAAAAGCAGCCCCTTCATCTGTTTCGCCATTGTCGTATGCATAAGCACCTACAATCACATCACCATACCCATCGCCATTTACATCGCCAGCCGAAGCTACGGAAAAACCCATTTGTGCAGCAATCTGGTTGCCCTCTAAAATAGCTGCTGCTGTAGTATTAATACCAGCAGCTGAACCGTGATATACAAAAGCCGCACCTTCGCCAGGTTGACCATTGAAGTAGGAAAAAGCGCCAACAATAATATCGCTGTATCCATCTCCATTAACATCGCCAGCCGATGCTACGGATCTGCCCATATAGGCGTATGCGTTGTTAAGGGTTAAAAAAGCTGCAGCTATTGTATTAATACCCGTTGCCGAACCGTGATATACAAAAGCGGCACCTGCATTGATGGCAAAATTAAAGTAGGTCCAGGCCCCTACAATAATATCACTATATCCATCGCCATTTACATCGCCTGCCGATGCTACAGAACTTCCCATATTGGCATTTGCCTGGTTGCTTTGAACAAAAGCGGCGGCTGTTGTATTAATACCTGTAACCGAACCGTGATATATAAATGCAGCACCTTCATTTGATTCACCATTGTCGTACTCATAAGCTCCAACAATCACATCGCTGTATCCATCACCATTTACATCACCTGCCGATGCTACGGAAACGCCCATGAATGCATTTGCCTGGTTGCTTTGAACAAAAGCCGCGGCCGTTGTATTAATACCTGTTGCCGATCCATGATAAATAAAAGCTGCGCCTTCATCTGTTTCGCCACTGTCGTAAAAATATGCACCTACAATCACATCACTGTACCCATCCCCATTTACATCGCCCGCCGATGCTGCGGAAATACCCATTTGAGCATTTAATTGGTTGCTTTCAACAGAATTGGCGGCAGTTGTATTAATGCCGGCCGCAGATCCGTGATACACAAAAGCCCTGCCTTCCTGGTTATTTGCACCATCATTATAAAGGTTAGCACCAATAATTATATCGCTGTATCCATCGCCATTTATATCGCCGGCGCAGGCAACGGAATTCCCAAACGAGGCATTAAACTGGTCGGCATCATCAGGTGTGCTGTTTGGTGTGGCAGAGAGTCCTGCCGCCGATCCGTGATAAACAAAAGCCCTGCCTTCACCTGTATTTGCACCATCGTTGAAACCATAAGCCCCGATAATCACATCACTATATCCATCTCCATTTACATCGCCGGCACAGGCAACGGATCGTCCAAAACGGGCAAAAATAACATCAGCATCATCAAGTATAATGGCGGGAGTCGTAGATAATCCAACCGCCGATCCGTGATATAAAAAAGCCCTTCCTTCATCAGTATTGGCACCATCATCGTAGTTATATGCCCCAATAATTACATCACTGTACCCGTCTCCATTTACATCGCCGGCACAGGCAACAGACCATCCAAATAAGGCAAGTACCTGGTTTGCATCATCCAATATAGTATTGGGTGTGGCAGTAATGCCAGCCGCCGATCCGTGATATACAAAAGCCCTCCCTTCCTGGTTACTGGCACCGTCAGTGTAACCATAAGCACCAATAATTACATCACTGTATCCATCTCCGTTCACATCGCCTGCACCCGCAACAGAACGCCCAAAATTGGCATTAGCCTGGTTGGCATCATCACGTATGCTGTTTGGCGTAGCCGAAACGCCTGCTGCCGAACCGTGATATACAAAGGCTCTTCCTTCATTGGTATTTACGCCATCATCATGTAGATGAGCGCCAATAATTACATCACTGTATCCATCGCCGTTTATATCGCCTGCACCGGCAACAGAAATTCCAAAATTGGCAAAAGCCTGATTAGCATCTGCATGTGTGCTGTTTGGTGTTGCTGATATGCCCGTGGCTGATCCATGGTAAACAAAAACTCTTCCCTCATTAGTACTTGCCACTTCATCATATAGATATGCGCCAATAATCACATCGCTGTATCCATCGCCATTTACATCGCCTGCACCGGCAACGCAAAAACCAAAATTGGCGTTGGCCTGATCGGCATCATCGGGCGTACTGTTTGGCGAGGCAGATAGTCCCGTGGCTGAGCCATGATAAACAAAAGCTCCTCCTTCATTGGTACTTGCGCCATCATCGAACAGGTTTGCACCAATAATTACATCGCTATACCCGTCGCCATTTACATCGCCGGCACTGGCAACCGAAATTCCAAAATTAGCGATGGGCTGGTCGGCATCATCGGGTGTGTTGTCGGGCGTTTCGCTTAAAGGGTCGATGGTTATAGGGTAAACGGCATTTTTGGTATTTACTTCTACAAAAAAATTGTTCTTACTTAATTTTTTTAAAGAAGCTTCAAGCGCTTTGCCTTCTGCATCCCACACTTTCAATTGTGTGTAGTTTAACACGTTTGTTTTTTTATGAAAAAACTGTAATTGGTTGCCGTGCAAATATGTTTTAAGTTTTGTTTTTATGCTGAAATTTAGTTTAAGTTCCCCGTCATTTGTTAGCGGAGTTTGCACAATAAAATTCTGACGCATGCCTGCATCGTTATTAATATACTGCACGGTAATATTATCAGTAATGTATTCAGCTTTGTTATTTGCTATTCGCCATTCACCATTGCCTACCTGTTTTTTATCGAGGTTGAAATTAATTTTCCAATTGGGGAGATAACGGTATTTTTTTTCATCGGGCCGGGCAACCGGATCAAATTCGCCAACTGGTATTTTAGTTGTACGGGGCTCAACAGAAAAACCATTATCATCATAAAAAAAACGCAGGTTGTTTTTACGGTTGGGCGTACAATAAGCATTTAATTTTTCTTCCCAATTAAAATGATACTCGCTTTTGCGGATATTTTCCTGTGCCTGCCCCATCCAGTTCTGGCTCCAGGCTTCGGTAGGTTTTTTTTCGGGCTCAAAGGGGTTGGGTAAATTATTTTTAAAGTTGAAAAAATAGCCTGTTTTTTCAACTAAAGAGATGCTATTATAATCAACAGGCAGATCACTATAAAGATTTGGTATAAAGGCAGCGAGTATGGCAAGCGTAAATATTTTATTCATCTGTATTGTTTAGGAATTAAAAAATACGGATCAGCACAGGTATGTTGGCTTTGTAAATGTATGCAAAAATGTTAAAATATACACGAAAATAAAAATTATAGAAAACGCTGAAACATTATACAGGCAAGGGTTTGAAGTAAAATAATTTAACAATAAGAAATTTATTTGTTCAAACTATATATAGCGAAAGTGATATAAAAAAGCGGGTTGTACATATATATACACCCCGCTTTAAAATTTAAGATAGATCTACTTTATCATTTTGTAAGGCTTAAACAAACTGAGCTGCGTTTTTCAACCAGCTTTTATAATCCTCCCATTTCGTGTTAAAAAACAGGTTTGTTTTTTGTACCGCTTCATCAACCAATCCTTCAGCTTCTGTTGCCATGCGCAGCTCCTGCTGGTCGGGTATTTTTATTTTACGCATCACTTCGCCACGGGCATCGCCCAGCACGTCATTCACCGTAATTTGAAACGGGGTGCCATAACCTTGTTTTTCCTGCGGCTTGCCAAAAATAAAATGGCGAATGCTCTTGATGGAATCGCCCATTATTTTGCCGGCTTTTTTCAGACTGTCTATTTCTTTACCCTCTTCGTTTTTTAACTGGGCTTCAATTTTAGTTATGGTTTCTTCAGCTTCGGTTAAACGGTCGGTTATTTCTGTAAGGCGAAGCGTACTTTTATCAAGCCTTTTCATCATGGTCATTTTTGCATCGTAAATCGCCTTGTCTTCCGGCGCTGCCGGATCATGATTTACAACGATCATGGTAGAATCAGATTCTTTACCAACCGTAATCACCAGTTTATACGTGCCGGGAAAAACGCTGTACCCTCTTGGTTCATTGGCATTTGGCTTTGGTTTGGGTGAGCCGGGCTGACGGATACCATTCATCTCAAATCCCCAGCTGCTTTTGTTTAAACCGGTATCTACCTTCATTTTCATGCTTCGTATCAGCTTATTGCTTTGGTCATAAATTTTTACCATTGCAGAATCAGATTTTGCTTTTTTTGAACTGTCGGTTTTTTCGGCAGGTTTAACAAAGAATGAATATTGTGCTCCACGCCCACGGTTTTCTCCTTCGTACAATCCCCAGTTACTCCAGTCGTAACCCGGCTGTGCCCTAAACCTGGCCATATAAGCCGCCGGCGCAGGAAATACAGTTAATTTTTTTGTGAAGTTGTTGCCATTATTTGCGGCGGCCATGCGTAATGGTTTGATGTCATCAAAAACATATATGGCACGGCCAAAAGTACCAATCACCAAATCAGCTTCTCGTTCCTGTATCGCCATATCATACGTGGAAACAGAAGGGTATCCGTTTTTCCATTGCTGAAAATTTGAGCCGTTGTCAAAGCTTACCCAAAGACCGTTCTCGGTTCCCACAAAAATCAGGTTGGGTTCCACCGGGTCCTGTATCATACACAACGCATAACCATTTACTCCACCGGATCCTGCGGATTTTTTCTCATCAATCATACGCTCCCAGGTTTGACCATAATTGCGGGTGCGGAAAATATAGGGTTTAAAATCGGCCCGGCGGTAATCGTTACAAACCACAAATGCTTCGCCGGCATTGTACCGGCTGGCTCTAATTTGATGTATCCACGCACCCAATGGCATACCCGCAATTTTACCACGGAAATTTGTCCATGTTTTTCCTGCATCCCTGCTCAGCTGCACATTGCCATCATCGGTTCCTACCCAAATCACATTTTTATCCCTGGCCGATGGTTCAATACAAAGAATGGCGTTGTAGTTTTCGGCACCGGTAATATCAATCGATAGTCCGCCGTTTTCATCCTGGCGTTGTTGCACTTTATTATCGGTGGTTAAATCGGGTGAAATGATATCCCAGGTAAGTCCTTTGTTTGTGCTTTTGTGCACAAACTGGCTGCCGAAGTAGATCGTATTATTATCGAAGGGATCCTGTGCAAAAGCGGCATTCCAGTTAAAGCGGAGCCTGGTTTTCAGATCGGGCATGGGCGGCTGCAAACCCATACGTTCGCCGGTGGCCACATTGATCTTTCCCAGTTCGCCGCCCTGGCTCATGGAATATACCCAGTCATTGTCATCCGGGTCGGGCGAAACGTCGAAACCATCGCCACCACCGATATTATCCCAATAATAATTGCGGATGCCGCTACCCCGCCAGGTATACGCCGGTCCCCGCCAGCTGCCATTATCCTGCATACCGCCCATTACATTGTATGGAATTTTATTGTCAACTGCAATATGATAAAACTGCCCAACAGGTATGCGTTCATTAAAGTTCCAGTTGCGCCCACGGTCGCGGCTGATGCCGATGCCACCATCGTTTCCATCTATGATCAAATTGGGGTCGGCCGGGCTTATCCAAAAGGCATGGTGATCGGGATGTATACCGGAATATGGTATCATGGTTTTAAAAGACTTTCCTCCATCTTCGCTCACGGTAATGGTTTGTTTGATATTGTACAAACGGTTTTCATTTTTCGGATCAACGCGTATGTCCTGGAAATAAAAAGCCCGGTTGGTCACTTCCGATTTATCGCTGTTAACGAGTTCCCATTTAAACCCGCCATCATCAGACCGGTATAAACCATTTTTAGTGGCTTCAATTAAAGCGTATACCCTTGACGGTTCGTTATAGGAAATGGTTAAACCAATTCTTCCGAGGTCACCTGCCGGAATGCCGTCATCTTTACCTAATTGTTTCCAGTTTTTTCCACCATCAACGGTTATGTACAAGCCACTGCCTTTACCACCGCTGTAAAAACTCCAGGGCGTGCGCTGGTGCTGCCACATGGATGCGATCAATTTATTGGGATTGGTAGGGTCTATCACCAGGTCGGCACAACCACTGCTGTCGTTGGTATGCAATATCAGTTTCCAGGTATCGCCGCCATCGGTGGTTTTATACACCCCACGCTCGGGATGAACGCCATATGGATTACCGATCGCAGCAACATACACGGTGTTGGGATCAGTTGGGTCTACAATGATCCGGTGAATATTTTTTGTTTTTTCCAAACCCAGCATCTTCCAGGTTTTGCCGCCATCCATGGTTTTATACATGCCCTCGCCAATATTGATGGAGTTACGGGGATTACCTTCGCCGGTGCCCACCCAAACCACGGATGGGTTGCTTTGTTGTATGGCAACAGCACCAATATTTAAAGTGGGCTGCTCATCAAAAACCGGTGTCCAGTTGCTACCGCTGTTTTCGGTTTTCCACACACCGCCTGAGGCTGTTCCCAGGTAAATAACATTTGGGTTGCTGATCAGGGCATCAATGGCGGTAATACGGCCACTCATGCCGGCGGGGCCAATACTGCGGGGTTTCAGGTTTTTAAATTGATCAAGCGATATCTTTTGAGCTGCGGTATCAGGGCCAAAAGCAATCAGGATAATACCTAAAACAAGCTGGAGGGTTTTCTTCATTGTTGATTTTTAGGCTATGAAGGTGCAAAAAAAAGGCTGATCAGGCAAATAAGAAATGATGAATGGGGCGGATTGAGCTGCTGTTAAAATAAAAGGCCTGAAAAATTCAAATAATTATATTTTATTTACATCCTAAAACTTTTGTTATGAAATATATACTGATCGTTGCTTTGCTCTTTTCTCTTGGTTCATCGGCTCAAAAAATGTCAACCATTGAAGGCAATGGAAAAAAATTAATGATTGCCGATATGAGTAGTATGGACCGCATAACCTGGGGAGGATATGAGCAAATTGGCAAAGCCGCCCAAAGCGAAACCGACGGGGCGGCCAATACCAGGGCCATTGTTGTGGCTGTGGGTAAAAACAGTGGGTACGAAGGACAACCCTATGCAGCGAAGGTTTGCGACAGCTTAACCCTGGGCGGCTATACAGACTGGTACCTGCCCTGTAAAGATGAAACTGATATTATTTCCCTGAATTATGAAAAATTAAATTTAGATGAGAAAACGACCATCTGGAGTTCTACCGAAGCAAATGGAACCCAGGCGGTTACCAAATATTTTTACAGCAACTCATTTTATAATGTACAGAAAGTAGACCGATGTACTTTAGTATGTGTCAGAAAACCTGATTGATCATTGCTTTTTGTCGAAATCCTTTTCCACTTCTTTTGCTTTTTCAAAATCAAGAATAACCGAATTGATGCAGTAACGTAAACCGGTTGGTGGCGGACCATCTTCAAAAACATGGCCCAGGTGGCCCTTGCATTTACCACACATCACTTCGGTACGTTTCATGCCAAATGTATTATCAGGAGCATAGATGATACTGCCCTTGCTGATGGGTTCAAAAAAGCTGGGCCAACCGCAGCTGCTTTCAAATTTGCCGTTGCTGTTAAACAAGGGGTTGCCACAGGCTTTGCAGTAATAAGTTCCGCCTTCTTTAAAATCCCAGAATTTTCCGGTAAAGGCCCTTTCGGTTCCTTTTTCACGGGAAATATGATATACCTCATCGGGTAATATCTTTTTCCACTCTTCATTGCTGATCTCTACTTTGGCGGTATCGGTTTTCGAAAAAACCGGGTTTTCGTTTTTAACGGGTTCCATATTTTGGTTGTCCTTTTTTTTCACCTGCGAGTTAGCGCAGCTCGATATGAGTAAAGAAATGATAATTGCTGTAAAAGTTATCTGTCGCATAGGTTTTAACAAATTTCGGTTTAAATAGTTTGTTTAATATACGATATACGGAGATTTTAAGTTTTTCAAGGCGTTAATTATAATGTTAATGAATATTTAAAGTACGATTGTTATATTTGCTGTCTTCATAAGGATAGTAAGTATATGTTTAATTTGATATTATTTGGCCCTCCGGGAAGTGGCAAAGGAACGCAAAGCGAAAAACTGATGGCCAAATATGGCCTGAAGCACCTGAGCACGGGCGATCTGCTGCGAAGTGAGATTAGCCGGCAAACTCCGTTGGGTAAAGAGGCACAGAATTTTATGGATAAAGGTCTTTTGGTTCCCGATGAAGTGGTAATTGGTATGATCAGTTCGGCACTCGATGATAATCCTGATGCAAAAGGATTTTTGTTTGATGGTTTTCCCCGCACATCAGACCAGGCAAAAGCGCTGGATAAACTATTAAAATTAAAAGAAGCGCCGATCGCCGCCATGCTGGCTTTGGAGGTTAGTGAAGAGGAATTGATAAAAAGATTATTAAAAAGAGGCGAAACCAGCGGCCGCAGCGATGATGATAACGAAAATGTGATCAGGGCAAGAATTGTGGAATATCGCGATAAAACGGCTGTTGTTGCAGATTATTATAAACAGTTTGATAAAGTGGTGATGGTAAAGGGAGAAGGAACGGTTGATGAAATTTTTGAGCGACTTTGTACTGAAATTGATAAAAGAGCGTGAATAGTATATAAAGTATAAAAGTATTGAGCACCCTTTTTTTTGGGTGCTTTTTTGTTTTACATTGTGAAACTAAAACAAGACCATGGACGAACAGAAACATCAGTTTATTACTAAACAGGCGATGCCCTTATTTAAAAATCTGTCTGGAAATACTATGGGTAATTGGGGAAAAATGAACGGCCAGCAAATGATAGAGCATGTGGCAGCTTTTTTTTATGTTTCAACCGAAAAAATAAAATTTGAGCTGGTAACACCGGCTGAGCATTTGCCAAAGTACAGGGAGTTCTTGTATAGCGATAAAGCATTCAGGGAAAATACAAAAGCACCAGGCAATGTAATAGGTGAAGACGCCCTGCCGTTGCGATATGCAACTATGCAGGAAGCGCTGGAAAACCTGGAAAAATCCATTGCCTATTTTGATATTTATTTTAAAGATGATGCTGATAAAAAAACACTGCACCCTGTTTTTGGAGCATTAAATTTTGAAGAATGGGTATTACTGCATTACAAACATGTAACGCATCATTTGAGGCAGTTTGGATTGATATAAACGGGTAAGGAAGTCAAGCTTTTAAAGCTTGACTTCCTTTTTTATACCTCTTTTTTTGAGCTAACTTAGCAGATTAAATTTAACGATTGATGAAACTCGAAAACTATATAACCGGCAACTGGATTACCGGGGATGGCGACGGACAACAGCTCTATAACGCAGTAACCGGCGAAGCCATTACTGCTGCCTCAACAAAAGGACTCGATTTTAAATCCATTTTGGAATATGGCCGAACTATCGGTAATCCTGCCCTTCGCAAAATGACCTTTCATGAACGCGGAAATATGCTGAAAGCATTGGCCCTGCATTTGAGAAACCATTTGGATGCTTTTTATGCCATCAGTTATAAAACCGGCGCAACCAAAGCTGATAGCTGGGTAGATATTGAAGGTGGGATTGGAAATTTATTTGCCAATGCATCGCTGCGCCGGAAATTATCAAACGAAACATTTGTGGTTGATGGCGAAAGCCATAACCTGAGTACGAACAATACTTTTATGGGCACTCATATCCTGGTGCCTAAGGAAGGCATTGCAGTACATATTAACGCCTTTAATTTTCCGGTTTGGGGAATGTTGGAAAAAATTGCTGTTAACCTGTTGGCAGGTATGCCCTGCGTAGTAAAGCCGGCTACGGTTACCAGTTATTTAACCGAAGCGGTGGTTAAAGAAATTATTAGGAGTAAAATATTGCCCGAAGGTGCTTTGCAGTTGATATGCGGCAGTGCAGGCGATATACTGGATCATGTTGGCTCGCAGGATGTAATCACTTTTACCGGCTCGGCAACAACTGGATTAATGTTAAAATCGAACCCGATAATTTTAAAAGAGAATGTACCGTTTAATATGGAAGCCGATTCGTTGAATTGTATTGTGCTGGGAAATGACGTAACACCCGATATGCCTGAGTGGAGCATTTTTATAAAAGAAGTGCGTAAGGAAATGACTTTAAAAGCGGGGCAGCGTTGCACCGGTATACGACGCATTTTTGTTCCCGAAAATAAAATGGACGATGTTTGGAAGGAGATCGGTAAATCGCTTTCGCAAACCGTAATAGGCGATCCGTTGAATGCAACCGTTAGAATGGGATCACTGGCCGGACAAACACAACGCAACGAAGTAAAAGAGCAGGTTCAAAAACTACTGTCGTCTTCACAAATCATTTACGGTAGCCTGGAAAGCGTTGATGTGGTTGGTGCAGATGCAAACAACGGCGCATTTATGAGCCCGTTATTATTGATGAACGAAAATCCCTGGGCTACTGTTCCGGGTTTTTCAACAAACCCATCTCACGAAGTGGAAGCCTTTGGTCCGGTAAGTACCATCATGCCATACAAAACAACTGAAGAGGCTATCAACCTGAGCAAGCTGGGCAAAGGAAGCCTGGTATCTACCATCGTTACCGCTGATAATAAAATGGCACAGCAGTATGTTATTGGTGCCGCGTCGCACCATGGCCGAATTTTAGTGTTGAATAACGAATGTGCCAAAGAAAGCACCGGGCATGGTTCACCATTGCCTTTGTTGGTACATGGAGGCCCCGGCCGTGCAGGCGGTGGCGAAGAGATGGGCGGACTAAGGGGTGTAAAGCATTACCTTCAACGCACAGCCATACAGGGCTCGCCATCTACGATCACTGCTATTACCAATATTTATCAGCAATATGCCAACGGAAAAGATCCCGGCAAACACCCCTTTACCAAATATTTTGAAGAGCTGGAAGTGGGCGAACAGATCATTACGGAAAAAAGAACCATCACATCTGAAGACATAGATAGGTTTGCAGACCTGAGTGGCGATCATTTTTACGCCCACATAAAAACCACCGATTTTGAAGGCACCATGTTTGAGCAACAGGTGGCACATGGTTATTTTATCATGAGCATGGCAGCCGGATTGTTTGTTGACAGTTACGAAAAAAATCCGGTGCTGTTGAATTATGGTATTGATGAACTGCGGTTTACCAAACCGGTTTATCCGGGCAGTGACATTCATATTCGCTTTACCTGCAAGCAAAAATTACTGAATGATAAACGGGTTGTTGAAAACCCTGAGGACATGAAACGCGGCGACGACATTGAAAAGGGAATTGTGAAGTGGTTGGTGGAGATGATCGATGAAACCGATGAGGTAACCGGGGTTGCAACGATATTAACGATGGTGGCCATGAAAGGATAAAAAAAGAGCAGGATTTTAGTCCTGCTCTTCAGATTAAATTAAGCTGTTTCATTCACCACATCAGCATTGTGTGCATTTTTTAAAACCGATGCCAGGCCATTAACCATGCCGTCTTCCGATTCGTACATCTGGCTGGTGCCGATGATCTGTCCGTTGCCGGCTTTTAAGTTAAAATAGTGTTTGCCGTTTTTGGCAACCAGCCTTTCAAAATTGTCCTGACTCTGCGAATTCTTTTTTACAGATTCAACACCATTAGTACAGGCGGCCTTTGTTTTGTAACCTTCACTGCTCAAAACAGTTTGCCCGTTATCTGCTTTTAAATTGAACTGAAACTCGCCGTTGCTTCTGGTAGAGATGATAACTTTTCCCATTACTGAATATTTTAAGTGTTAAAAAATTGAGTGTTGAGATGAGGTAATTAAAAGTACAACATTACTTCAAATGTTTTTGGAAAAATGCAACGGTCTTGTTCACACAATCTGTATTATTGGTCTGATTAAAACCGTGCCCGTCTAAAAAGTACTCGTAATATTCGTTAGGTACGTTTAAACTGTTCAGTTTGCCATGCAACCATTGGCTTTGATAAAGCGGAACGATCACATCAATTGTTCCGTGAAATATGATCGTAGGTTTGGAATTGGCATTGACACGTTCCCATGGACTGTTTAAATAGTAATACGTTGAGTCATTTTCCCAGGTGCTGCCATTGTACGTTGTGAGCACATTCTTAATACTTTGTCCTAAAAAAATATTAAAACTGTTGTACCAGCTCCAGTCGTTGATCTTTGCCGGACCGTAGAGATCGGCGACCGCTTTTACATGGTTGTTCGTGTTTTCGGCATAGGTATATAATAAAGCCAAATGTGCGCCGGCACTATTACCCCAAAGGGCGAGGGTATCCGAAATAGCAAAAGTAGTTTTGTTGTTTGTTATGAAATTCACAGCATTTTTTATATCCGCCATAATTTCGGCATGGTGTATATTGTTGGTATTGCTTGCCAAACGGTAGTTTATATTAACCACGGCAGCTTCGGGCCATCTTTGCCAGAACATGGTTTTGAAAAAAGTTACTTCACTTTTATCGCCCGCCTGCCAGGCACCGCCATGGATCATGATGATTACTTTGGTTGTACTGTTGCGCCCTGCCGGCAAATAAATATCCATTTTTTGTTTAGCATCGTTACCATAGGCCGTATCCAGTATAACCCGTTGCGGTAAATTGGAAGGAACCCCTCCTCCGCTGCCGCCCGTACCTCCGCCACCCGCAGGAATTTTGTCGCAGGAATTGAATGTAAACAAACCAATAGCAAATAATGTAATAAGGAATGTTTTGGGTAGACCGCTTTTGTTGTTCATATAAGTAGTTGTTGATTACCAGGTTGATTAATGGGGCTGAATCTGTACATCCCAAAATCAGGCCAAATTTTAATGATAAACGTAAATTTCGGGGCTACAACGAGAGGGTTTTGTTAAAAGAAATACAAGGCGCCGTATAACATTGAGCAGTTAATTAGTTGACACTTCAATGCCTTGATTTTCAGGGCACTACCTGTTAAACCAGGATTGCCGGATCTCTTTGAAAGATACTGTATTAATTAGCTGTGCAGCAGATCTTCTACAGATTTGCCGGCTGCCAGCAAATCCTTGGCTTTTGCTGCTGTTGTACCGGTGATTTTTTTACAGTATTTGTTTAACGTGGTGGCAGAAGTGAAGCCCGATCTTAACGCCAGGGCATGTATGGTGAATTGATTATTCCCGGGATCTTTTAATAAACCCAAAAAATGAATAAGCCGATACCGGTTAATGAATTCGTAAAAGCTACCTTCTTTAGAATATGCTTTAATAGCTTTTGATACATTAAAAGAAGTGGTGTTCAGGTCTTTTGCAATGTCTACCAAAGTAATATCTGCATTGGTAAAGACATTTGTTTTGTTGATGTACGCTTCCAGTAAAATGAAATACTGTTTAAAAATACCTGGTTCAGCAGTATTCACCTCAACCTCTGCATTTTCTTCGGCTGGTGCCGTATTTATCTCCGGTTGACCCTGTTTTGATGCCGTATTAATTTCTTCGGTGGCACGCATATAAGCTTCGGGTACATAGGGCTTCAAAATAGCAAAATATCCAAAAACCAAAACAACCAATGCGATCATCAGGTACAACAGGTAATACATATAAATGACCACTGGCCCCACCGGAAGAAAAACTTCGAGGGCAAAAGTGATTAACCAGTAGATCCAAAGAAATACAGAGATGGCCAGAATTACTTTTAGCCAGGTAAAGGTCAGTTGCCTGAAATTGGAAAGTACTTTAAAAATATTCCAGGAAAACATTTTTATTTTGGAATAGGCAAAGTATACAACAATGATATTAAACAACAACGCTAAAAAAGTCCGGATAATATAATAGGTTGAGGTATTGGCGATCCGTAGCCTGTCTTCAAATGTGTGCGGATGCCGGTAAAAGTAAATACAGATGGCGGTAAAACAAAGCAGTTCAATAACTGCCGGTACAAAAAGCCAGAGCAGGGTATTTCGGTTAGGTTTGTATTGCGGATTGGTGTATTTACAAACATACAGATATACAAAAGGCGTAAGTAAAAACCGTATGGGAAAATCAGAATAGCAGTAGAATGTAAAATGCCTGAAAACGTATTCGGTAACAATAAATTCCGCCACCAGGATCAGTAAAATAATGTATTGCACATAATAGTACTTGCTGGCAGGGTTTCGTTTTGTACGAAACATGCCGATAAAAAACAAAACAACACCGTTGGCCAGTAAATAATAATAAAACAAAAACAACAATTTCATGTGATCATCTTTTGCAGGTTCACTGAAAACCGAATCTAAAGCATTTTGAGTTTTTAACACGATTTGCGCGATAATTTTATTGCATCGTTCATTATAGCCGGTTTTGTTTTGTAAATTTGAAAAAACGCAGTTATGAGCGAATCCTACGTAAAAAGCCATATTGAACATGGCATCAACACGATCGAATTTTTTCATCCGCAAAGCAATTCTTTACCAGGTAAAATACTGGAGGAGTTGGCGCGTGAAATTCATTTTGCCGGTACGCACGATGATACCAAAGTGATCATTTTAAAAAGCGGCGGCGAAAAAACATTTTGTTCGGGTGCCAGTTTTGACGAGCTGGTTGCCATACAGGATGAAAAAGAAGGCTTGCAGTTTTTTAGTGGATTTGCTAATGTGATCAATGCTATGCGCAAATGCCCTAAATTTATTATTGGCCGTATCCAGGGCCGTTGCGTTGGTGGTGGCGTTGGCCTGGCATCGGCAGTTGATTATGCCATTGCAACCAGCAGGGCCGAAGTTAAACTAAGTGAACTGGCGGTGGGTATTGGCCCCTTTGTAGTGGGACCGGCGGTTGAACGTAAGATCGGAATCGGGCCATTTACGGCGCTGGCCATTGATGCTACCAGCTGGCGCAGTACCGACTGGGCAAAAAGGAAAGGCCTTTTTGCAGAAGTTCATGAAAGTATCGAAAATATGGATGAGGCCGTTTACCGGTTAGCGAATATATTAGCCCACTCGAACCCGGATGCGATGGCCGAAATGAAAACAACCTTTTGGTCAGGCACCGAACATTGGGACAAATTACTGAAAGAACGGGCCGCTATCAGCGGCAAACTGGTACTCAGCGATTTTACCAAAAATGCTATCGAAAAATTTAAAACCAAGCCCTAACTGATGAAGAAATTTAAGGCAGGTTAAATACCCGAATTCAAATTTGAAAGAGCAATAAAAAAACCAATTCCGGTTCGATGTATACAGATCAGCGAACCCTTTGAAGTGGAAACGATGGAAGCAGTAATGAAAGGACGGCGGGCGACTGGTTAATGATCGGTATCGCCGGAGAAATGTATCCCTGCGCCAACGACATTTTTGGAAGAACCCAAGAAATTGTAAAAGTCCGAAACCGACGAGGCCGTAAGCTATCAAATGTTCAACCCACCACAAACACTGATCACCTGCCCGGTAATATAACTTCCCATATTACAGGCTAAAAACAAACATACATTAGCAATATCTTCGGTACTGGCAAAACGCCCCAGAGGAATATCGGCCTTATATTTATCAGCGCCTTCACCTTCTTTTAAATAGCTCGTCATATCAGTTTCTACAAAACCGGGCGCTACGGCATTGCAGCGCACGTTGCGGCTGCCCAGTTCCTTGGCGATGCTTTTTGTAAACCCGATGATACCGGCTTTACTGGCCGCATAACTGCTTTGGCCTGCATTACCCATTTCGCCGATAATACTGCTCATGTTGATAATGCTTCCGCTGCGGGCTTTCATCATCGGGCGTATCACCTGTTTGGTCATGTTGAAAACACTTTTCAGGTTTGTCTGCATTACGTCGTCCCACTGTTCAGGTGTCATCCGCAGCAATAAATTATCTTTCGAAATACCTGCATTGTTTACACAAATATCTATACTGCCAAACTCTTTTACCATGTCATTTACAAAAACCTCGCACGCAGCGTAATCGCCGGCATTGCTTTGATAAGCTTTTGCCTTAACACCCATAGCGGTTAATTTTTCTTCAAGTGCCTTTGCTTTTTCGGCACTACTGTCGCTTACATACGTGAATGCTATGTTGCAACCCTGCTCTGCAAACTTAATGGCGATGCCTTCGCCAATCCCTCTTGCTGCACCCGTAATTATTGCATTTTTTCCTTCTAATAATTTCATAAAATATTTTATTTTGATCCGATACTTAAGCCAGCTTTATGGCAATATAAAAAAGAATAAATTTATAAATGTACTCGATAAATCCAGCCAGAAACACGGGCATTAATATGGCATACAATATACTGTACAACCAACTAAAATTAAAAAATCTTTTAGAAGCTGCCATTGTATAAATTGCAAAAACACCAAGTATAAAGAATCCGATACTGTTTTCGGAATTTATTCTGATGTTGGTTATCAGGTTTAATAAAATAACAAACAAGGGAAGTATTAAAAATCCCCAGAGAATAAAAAAAGAACAGGTTTCTATTGTAAAAACAAAGTGATCGTAATATAGTTTTCTTTTTCTATAGCCTAATAACCAGGAAAATAAAGCAACAAATGGAATAATAAGAAACAAGAGAAACTTTGATGTTTTTTCTCCGGCACGATGAAAAGATTCGGCCAGCGTTGCAGCAGAAACATGGGTTACGTTAAGTATGCTTGCTACTTCACTCGAGGCAAAATTACCATAAAGATTATGTGTTACATGATATTCCAACTTCATATTCAATCCCTGAAAAACCGGGAACAAAAGGTAAAGAATCACCAACATCAGAAAAAAGGAAAGCGGTTTAAAATATTTTTTCCGGATACCATTACAATAATCGAGAGATAATTTGCCTGGTCTTAAAAAGATTACTTTCAAAGTATTAAAAAACTTTCCCTCAAAATGTGTTAGAAAATGTAGCCCCTCACCAATGATATGGCCTAAGGTTTTATCCTTTTCTGTATACACTTTTTCGCCGCAAATATTACAGTATTTCCCCCAAAAGTTATTGCCGCAGTTTTTACATTGCTGTTCAGCCATTCGCTGTTTAGTTTATTAGTTTAAGTATCTCTTCCAGCATGGTTCTTTCATTACTCAACCTGGGTATCTTATGCTGTCCGCCAAGTTTCCCTTTGCTACGCAACCATTCCGTAAAAGTACCTGCTGGTAGTTTATGAACAATGGGAAGTCTTAATGCAATATTTTTATGTCGCTTGGCTTCGTAGTCGCTGTTGATATTCTTTAATTCAGCATCCAGCGTTTCGATAAAGGTATTAAAATCGTCGGGCTCTTTTTCAAATTCAATTAACCACTCGTGTGCACCGTTGCTGTTTTCACTGAAATAAACAGGTGCTGCCGTGTAATCATTAACGATGGCTTCGGTTTTTTTTGCAGCCAATGCAATGGCTTTATCGCTGTTATCAACAATGACCTCTTCACCAAAAGCATTCATATAATGTTTTAGCCGGCCGGTAATTTTAATTTTATAGGGATGGAGGCTGGTAAACATAATGGTGTCGCCAATTAAATAACGCCACAAGCCACCGGTTGTACTCATCACCAGGGCATAATTTATTCCCGTGTCAACATGGTTAAGGCCAAAAGTTCTCGGATTTTTATTTCCATATTCCTCCACAGGCATAAATTCATAAAAAACGCCGTGTTCGGTAAACAATAACATGCCATCATCATCCGGATTTACCTGGGCGGCAACAAAACCTTCACTGGCGTTATATATTTCGAGATAATTTATTTTGGTGCCAAAGATTTTGTCGAACTGTTCTTTATAGGGTACAAAAGAAACACCACCATTGATGTATAATTCCAAATTGGGCCAAACTTCCTTGATGGTTGTTTTGCCTTTAATTTCCAGGATGCGTTTTAATAACAAGAGGGTCCAGGTGGGCACGCCGGCCAGCGAGGTTACATTTTCTTCGGCCGTTACCCGGGCCAGTTTTTCAATTTTTTCTTCCCATTCATCAAGCAGGGCCACACTAAGTTCGGGTGTACGTATCCATTGTCCCCAAAAAGGCGAATTTTGCATCAATACGGCACTCAGGTCGCCGTACTGGATATCTTCATTTACTTTGCTGATCTGGTGCGAGCCTCCAACAACCAGGCCTTTGCCGGTTAACAGATCACTTGATGGAAAATTTTTGTAATAATGACTTAACAGGTCTTTGCTTGCCTGGAAATGATTTTCTTTCAAACTTTCATCACTTATGGGTATGAATTTGCTTTTGTCGGACGTGGTGCCCGATGATTTGGCAAACCAGGTCACCGGGGTATTCCATAATACATTTTGCTCTCCTTCCATCATACGATGTATGTATGGTTTTATATCGTCGTACTCATGGATGGGTACCTTTTTTTTAAATTCTTTTAATGTAAACAGTTTCGAAAAATTATATTTTTTGCCAAACTCGGTGTATTGGGCAGCGGTAACCAGATCCTGTAAAACCTCACGCTGTACCGCCATGGGATGGCTGCTCCAGTTTTCGATGCGCCAGAGACGCATTCGGGCTAATTTTGATATGGCTGAAGAGAGAAGCTTCATTTCGCCAACAAGATAAATAATTATCGGGCAGCTTCATCATGCAAATAATCTTTGCGTTTTAATTCGAAATTTTTACCGAGGTATAAACGGCGCACCTGCTCATCATTGGCCAGTTCTTCAGCGGTGCCATGGGTGAATATTTTTCCGTCGATCAACAGGTATGCCCGGTCGCAGATCGAGAGGGTTTCATTTACGTTATGGTCGGTGATAAGTATACCAATATTCCTGAATTTCAATTTGGCAACAATAGCCTGAATATCTTCAACGGCAATGGGATCAACACCGGCAAAGGGTTCATCCAGTAATATAAATTTTGGATCAACGGCCAGGGCCCTGGCAATTTCGGTTCTTCTCCTTTCGCCGCCACTTAATGTGTCGCCGTTGTTTTTACGTACCCGTTGTAAATTAAATTCATCAAGCAAAGACTCTAATTTCTCTTTTTGAGCCTGTTTACTCAGCTTTGTCATTTCAAGCACCGCGAGTATATTATCTTCTACACTCAGTTTACGAAAAACGCTGGCTTCCTGCGGCAGGTAACCAATACCCATTTGCGCCCTTTTGTACATGGGCAATTTGGTAATATTGATATCGTTTAAAAAAACTTCACCTTCATCAGGCTTTACCAAACCAACCACCTGGTAAAAGGAGGTTGTTTTGCCGGCTCCGTTCGGCCCCAATAAACCTACGATCTCACCCTGTTTCACATTAAAGGAAACCTTATCAACAACCGTGCGGCTGCCGTAAATTTTTACAAGATCTTTGGTTTGGATGATTAAACTCAAACTGCTTTTTTTACAAAAATAAGCGAACAAAAACAAAGCCCGCAACTAATACGGGAGTTTACCAAAATTTTAAACGGATTCTCTTACTTGCCTGGCTGACCTTAAAAGGGTTAAAACACCTGATTAAAAAAGGTTTATTAAATAACAGTCAGGGATAGGCTTCTTTTATCTTCGGTTTTGCTGTACAGGCAGTTTATTCACTTAAAACCAAACTAATGCAAAAGAAATTATTCTATTTATCGTTATTATCAGCACTGTGTACAACCAACCTGTATGCCCAGGAAAAGGAAACGGCAAACACTAAAAATGTAGTGAAGCTGAACCTGTTTGCACTGGGGCTAAAAAATGTAACCCTTCAATATGAAAGGGCTGTTGCTAAAAAAGTTACGGTGGCAGGTACCCTGCGGTTTATGCCCAAGGGCAGTATTCCGCTAAAAAAAACCTTTATCAACTATGCCGATGATCCGGATGTGGAAAAACAGATCAATAATTTGAGCGTAGGTAATTTTGCTTTTATGCCCGAGGTAAGGTATTATTTTGGAAAAAGGGGCGCTTTTCATGGTTTTTACCTCGGGTTGTTTGCCAACATGGCCAGTTACAGCGCAACCGTTCCGCTTGAGTACGACAATGGCGGAACCAAGGAAACCATCCCGATGACAGGGAAACTTACCGGAATAACCGGTGGATTAATGATCGGCGCCCAATTTAAACTCAGCAACAAAATTTACCTGGATTGGTGGATATTGGGCCCCAATTATGGAAGTTCATCCGGGAGCTTAAGCGGCCAGAAGGTGATGGATGTTGATGAGCAGCAAGACCTGAGAGATGAATTAAGGGATTTAGATATACCGCTGACCAGGTTTACTTATACCGTTACCGGAACAGGCGCTACTATGGATTTCAAGGGTCCCTGGGGCGGGTTAAGGTCCGGACTTTGTATCGGATTCAGATTTTAATATAGAAAAAGGCAGGAGAGCCCGGTGAAAGTCGATTTCACCGGGTTATTTTTTGGGGGTTTGCATGCTGCTGATTTACTGTGCAAATTTTCATTTTGAAGCCCGATATGCCTCAACATTTTGATAATCTATCATAGCTTACCTAAGTTTGCATCTTAATTTAGTAAATGAAAGTAACAGAGCATATAAATCAGGCTACCGACACACTTATTTCTTTTGAAATTTTACCGCCGTTAAAAGGCAAGGGTATTCAGTCTCTATACCAGCATCTTGACCCCCTGATGGAGTTTAAGCCGGCTTTTATAAACGTAACCTATCACCGTAGTGAACACGTTTTTAAGAAAACGCCCGATGGTACCTTTCAAAAAGTAGTAGTGCGTAAACGGCCGGGCACCGAAAGTATTTGTGCGGCCATCATGAATAAATACAATGTAGATACGGTACCCCATTTGATTTGTGGCGGCTTTGGGGTCAATGAAACGGAAGATGCCTTAATAAACCTGAATTACCTGGGTATCGACAATGTGCTGGTGTTACGTGGCGACGCCGCTAAAAATGAAACTGCTTTTTTACCCGAACCCGGCGGGCATGAATACGCCATCGACCTGCTAAAGCAGGTGCTTGACCTAAACGCCGGTAAATACCTCGAAGAAGACCTGAAAAATACCAGCCAGACAAAATTTTGTATTGGCGTTGCCGGGTACCCCGAGAAACATTTTGAAGCACCGAATATGGAAAGCGACCTGCACTACCTGAAGGAGAAAGTTGACCTGGGTGCCGACTATATTGTAACGCAGATGTTTTTTGAAAATAAAAAGTTTTTTGCATTTGTAAAAGCCTGCCGGGATATAGGCATTACCGTTCCCATTATTCCGGGATTGAAGCCGATCTATACAAAAAAGCAACTGACCGTATTGCCTAAAATTTTTCATATCGACCTGCCAACTGCATTAAGCAGGGAGATCATTAAATGTAAAACCGATGAGGATGTTGAACAGGTGGGTACCGAGTGGTTGCTGCAACAATCGAAGGAATTAAAAGAATTTGGTGTTCCGGTGTTACATTATTACACCCTGGGAAGGCCGCACATAGTGGGCAATGTAGTAAGAGAAATATTGTAAAATAAAAACCCGCCAACTGAATGTGAAGGCGGGCTTTTCATTTATCATATTTTGTTATGGCACTAATAAGGATTTAAAAACAGCCTCATTGATCTTAACCGGGTATTTCTTTTTCAACTCAGCTATCCAGTTGTCCTCCAGTGCATTTTGATAGTCGTTAATGGCCAGCCCTTTCGATTCTTCATAATTACGTTGCAGGTTAGCTTCATATCGTTTAACCAGTTTAACAAAACTGGCATTGCCATCGGCCGGGTTCTCTGTGATCTTTGTAATGGCTCCGGCCTGCATATCCGGATCAAGGGTTACCGGTATTTGGGCAAGATCGAACCTGCCCGAATCTGTTTGAATATTGTTATTGCTTTCCGCTACCAGCTGCCGCCAATCCTTTCCCGCTAAAATGGCCGACCTTCCGGTTTCTGCAATATCTTTATTGGCACAATTAAACATAATGATATCGGCGCTGGCCGCCCACAGGTATTTGTGTTTGTTTTGCTCATATACTTTTTGCAAACCCACCGTATCGGCCGCTGCCTTTCCCCAAATATTCTTCTCCATTATTTCAAACAGAACATTGCCCGCTTTAAACTCGTCCATTTGATACCGGAATTCGGCATTAAAATCTTCCAGGTGATCCCTGTAATACTCCATCACCGAAATGGTAAAGAATTTATCAATCAGCGCTGCGTTGGATTCGCCCTGGTACAATTCTCCCGATCCTTTATAGTTTCTTATAAAGTCAAGCCAGTCTTTTCCCGTCAGTGTCTTTTTGGCAAAACTGCAAACAGGCTTATTGGCTATCGGATATACAGCAAGGTTATCCGTTTTTGAATTTGGCTGGCTGATAACACTATCGGCATAGCGGAATAGATTTGCATCATTAACGGCGGTTAGTTTTTTAAAATTAACCTGCTTGAATATCTCTTTGGTAAACAGGTTTTTGGCAATATTTACCCGGGCATCCTTTTGAATATTTTGCTTCAGTTCGTATTGAAGTGTTTTGTCGTTTTTGTCGGCTGATACCGGTGTCTGAGATAATCTTTTTACGATATGATATCCGTATTCGGTTAAAAAAGGTTTGCTGATCTCGTTGTTCCGGGTGAGTTTGAATACTTCATTTTCGAACGACGACCGGTATTTGCCCGTACCAAACTCTGCCATTTCTCCACTATTGCCGTAGGTCACTTTATCATCGCTGAACCACCTGGCCATCTTACCAAAGTCTTCGCCTTTTTGAAGCAACTGGTAAACGGAGTCTGCTTTTTTCTTAAATTCATTTCTTTCTGTTTCACCCGCTTGCGGTGGAACAGAAAATAGAATTTGGGCAACCTTCCATTTGCCCACAGCCTTTCTTTCGTCGATCAATTTAAACACATGCCAGCCGTTTTTTGATTGGTACGGTTTGCTGGCCTGACCAGGTTTCAGATTATAGACAATATTTTCGTATTCATAAGGCAAGCTAAATGCGGTAATATAACCAAGGTTTGAGTGATTGGCCTTAACCGGGGTGGTTTCACAAATTTTATCATAATCGGTTTTACCCGCTGCCAGTGCGCTGTAGATCTCCGATATTGATTTAGCTACTTTCTGGGTGTCACTCGGCTGCAGGGTAGCAGCAACAGGAATATAAAAATGCAATACCTGCAGATCTTTCTGACTGCGCTCAAAAGCTTCGTCGAGTAAACCATTGAGCGCTTTTTCGTTATTTAAATAACTATCCAGTATCTGGCTTCTGAAACTTTGTACATCATATTGCAGCTGGGGCATGGTATCCATACCAAGGTCCATCGCAGCTTTCACTTTCAGTTTGAATTTAACATAGAGATCAAGGTAGTCCCTTAATGCTTTTTCTTTATCGGTAACCGGTACCTGGTTCTTATTGTAGGCCCTGATAAATTCAGCCTTGTCCACTGCCAGGTTACCATAGGTAAACAGGGTTTGGGCTATAACGCCGGTTGTTAAGCCCGCGAAAACAAAAAGCAATAAAAATTTTTTCATCAGTAAGTTAGTTTTATTTCGATGCGGCAACGTTCCACTTTACTTCTAACAATTCGTTTAGTTGCAGCAGGGTAAGTTTTTTACCTATGATCCTTTTTTCTTTGTCTAACAGGTAAATGGTTGGTGTCATTGTGATATCATACAATTGCCTGAAGCTCGGCCTTTGTGCGGCATAATCAGCATCTTCCATTTCTTTTGTTTTATACACATGCGTCCACTCGCCCAGGTTATGATCGGTGATAAACCTGGTCCATTCCGGTTTTACATTTGCTTTGTTTTCGGGGGTTAGTACCGCAAAAATTTTTACGTTGTGCTGCTTCCAGCTGGCCCGGTAAATCGAATCCAGCCTGGGAATTTCTTCCTTACAATGTCCGCAATTGGGATCCCAAAAACAAACGATCGTATAATCTGCTGCGAGGCTGTATAAATTGGCCGACTTATCTTCGGTATTCAGCATATCCAGATCGGCGGCCTGAATGCCGATCAAATTTGCCATCAGCATATAAGCACGGCGGCTGATAGCCTCCATCTGTTTTTCATTAAGCCACGACGTTAAGCCTTTGCTGTGGTATTTATCAAAAAGATGAACAAACACGGCATCCTGCCCCATATACTTCGGGTTTATATATTCATCGGTAAGCCAGTTTATTAAAAACTTATACATTTCCGGTGAGGACCTGGCCAGCAGTAATTTGTAATCTATGTCTTTAATGATACTGTCGGGATCGGGCGAAATAACCTCCCGGTAATACCGTTCCATTTTTTTTAAAAAGAAAGGTGTTCTGATTATCCGGTCGTCCATGAAGCTGATCCCATCCCAATAATGCATTTTGTATTCGTTGTAGCTATCAATCGAATCCTGCCGGGTAACGGATATTTTTGAAGAAACAACGGGTTCTTTCATGGCCTGCAGCAGTGCCGCCATCATAGAATTTGGCTGCTTTTTGATGATGCCTTCACGATAAGCATTCAATTCATTATTATAGGTTGTATAATTTTTTTCATGCAGCAGCGAATCTTCCAATGTAGTTGAAGACCTGAATGCATTTAGCTCTTTCTGGATCAACTTTCCTTTTGAGGCGGCAATTTTTTGATATTGTTCGTATAAAATATTTTCCTTAGAACCTTTTACAACGGTTTTGTTAACGATATCTGAAGTATCAGAACTAACAGAAATAATCTGCTCTTTATCAACTAAAAACTCTGTTCTTATCGTTTTTCCCGGAAAAAAAATGGCGTAAATGCCCGGGATTAAATTTACCGGGCCTTTGAAAACCGCTGTTCCATTATTACCAATAGCAGCAGAGTCAACAATATTAAAATTGTTGCCCATGTAATAAGTCAGGTAGGTGATACCGCCCGTATATCCCGGTGCTTTAAAATTGACCTGAAAGCCCTGGGCAAATGCTGAACCTATACATAAAAGGGCAAAAAAGAAAACGATGTATTTTTTCATGTTGATTTAAGGATAGCAAATGTATTTAAAATTGATGGTTAATACACAGTTATACGGTTGGCAGCACTTTAACAATTACAAATCATTAACAAAATCATATTGAAGATTAATGCGGTATTTTTGCAGCCGTGAGGAAAAAAAATAAGAAAATCGTACTGGAGGGTCTGTTAATAACCGATTATGCGGCCGAAGGAAAGGCCCTGGCCCGGCATGAGGGTAAAGTGATCTTTATATCGGGAGCCGTACCCGGTGATACGGCTGATGTGATGCTGGTAAAGAACAAAAAAGACTGGGCCGAGGGCCGGGTATTAAAGATCATCGAAAAATCGACTGAACGCGTTGAACCATTTTGCAGGCATTTTGGTGTTTGTGGCGGCTGTAAATGGCAGATGTTGCCCTACGATAAACAGTTGGCATATAAACAACAGGAAGTGGAGCAAAACCTCCGTCGCATCGGTAAAGTTGACCTGCCCCCGATCTTGCCGATAATAGGCGCCGACGAAACGCGGTATTACAGAAATAAGCTGGAGTTTACGTTTAGTAATAAGGAGTATTATCCGGCCCCCCCGTCCGCCAAAGCCTCCCCAAGCCCCTCCAAGGGAGGGGTTTTAAAAGACACTGAAGAATCGGAAAAATTATTTGAATTGCCAGACTCCAGGATCCTCCCTTTGGGGGGCGGGGGGGCTGTTGGGGGGGCTGGGGCCTTAGGCTTCCACGTTCCCCGCATATTTGATAAAGTAATTGATATTGATACCTGTTATTTAATGGATGAAGTGAATAACAGGATCAGGAATACCGTGCGGGCTTTTGCATTGGAAAATAAATTTTCGTTTTACGATATCAGGGAACACACCGGCTGGCTGCGGAATATTATCATTCGGCTATGCAGTACCGGCGAATTAATGGTGAATATCTGTTTAAACCATGATGAAGAAACCGACCGGAAAAAACTATTCGATCACCTGTTGCACGAAGTACCCGAAATCACTACTTTATTATACACCATCAACCCGAAATGGAACGACAGTATTTATGACCTTACACCAGCGGTTTATTTTGGCAAAGGTTACGTGATAGAAAAACTGTCTACCGGGCCGGGTGGCAATGATTTTGAATTTAAAATTTCGCCCAAATCCTTTTTTCAAACCAATACCAAACAGGCAGAGAAGCTATATACTGTCACCCGTGATTTTGCGGCGCTTACCGGAAAGGAGATCGTGTATGACCTCTATTGTGGTACCGGCAGCATTGGCATTTTTGTCAGCAAACTGGCAAAGAAGGTGATCGGCGTGGAAGTAATTGAAGAAGCGATCGTTGATGCAAAGGAAAACGCAGCCTTAAATAATATAACACACGCAGAATTTTTCAGTGGCGATGTTATCAAAATATGCAATGATGAATTCTTTGCCGCCCATGGCCGGCCCGATGTGATCATTACCGACCCCCCACGGGCGGGCATGCATGAAAAACTGGTGATCAAACTGCTCGAAATAGCCGCACCAACCATCGTGTATGTAAGCTGCAATACGGCAACACAGGCCCGGGACCTGGGTTTACTGAGCGAAAAATACACGATAGAAAAAATTCAACCCGTAGATATGTTTCCGCACACACACCATATTGAATGCGTGGTGTTGTTAAAACTGAAATAGGGATTAATCAACTAAATTTGTAAAATGGCTTTTAATAATTACGGAAACAAGTTTCAACGTACAACACCGGTGGTGTTGAATTTGATCATCATTAATGCGTTGGTGTACCTGGTACAATACATGTTCGATGGTCCCGATACAGGCAGTGTACTCGACCAGAAAATAACAGCAAAGATCGCGCTGTTTCCCTACCAGACCAGTTTTTTTAAACCCTACCAGCTGGTCACGCACATGTTTGCTCATGGTGGATTTTTTCATTTATTGTTTAATATGTTTGTATTGTGGATGTTTGGCTCGCTGCTGGAAAGAGCCTGGGGACCAAAGAAGTTTTTAATATTTTATTTTGCCTGTGGCCTCGCCGCCGGAGTGGCACATTTGTTACTGGAGTTTTCGCCGGCGGTTGGTGCATCTGGCGCCATCATGGGTTTACTGGCGGCTTTCGCCTATCTTTTTCCCAATACCGAATTGATTATCTTTCCTATTCCACTACCGGTAAAAGCAAAATATGCCGTGGCATTAATTGCGGCCTATGATCTATTTGGCGGCGTATATGCTGCCGGTAATATTGCGCATTTTGCTCACCTGGGCGGGTTGGTCATGGGATTCATTTTGGTTATTTACTGGAACAAGACCAATAAGAAAACTTTCTATTAAAAGAGTCAGCTACTTGTGGTGTCTGTTTGTAATTTTACAGATACCCGAATAAATTATATGGGAGAATCAGACAGATATATTGATTACGGTAACAGAAGGCAACGTTTTACATTGGGGCAACCCGATAATGCCCTGATGTGGCTTTTTGTGTTTAACGTTATTTTCTTTTTGATACTGGCAACTATTAAAGCAGCTATTTCGGTAAACGATAATTCTGATGCCGTTTTTTATTCGCAGGTGGTTAACTGGTTCTATTTACCTGCCGATCTTGGTCGCTTGAGTAACAGACCCTGGACGGTTTTCACGTTCATGTTCAGCGATATAGAACTGTTCAGGGCATTAAGCAATATGCTATGGCTTTGGGCATTTGGCAACATTCTCCAAAATTTAACAGGCAATAAAAAACTGATACCGGTTTATCTCTATGGAGGTTTTGCAGGCGGACTGTTTTTTATTCTGGCCTCTTATCTTGTACCTTCAAACAAAGAAATAATCAGCAGTTCAAATTTGTTGGGTGCCAACGCGGCGGTGATGGCCGTTGCCGTTGCAGCTACGGTTATTGCACCTAATTATCGTTTTTTCAAACACATTGGCCGGGGTGTACCTATATGGACATTATTGGTTGTTTATATCGTAATTGACCTTGCTGCTGTAGCCGGCAGGCCCGCGGCTGTACCCATTGGCCACCTGGGCGGCGCATTGGCGGGTTTGCTGTTTATTGTTGGCCTGCAACATAAAATGGACGGCAGTGTATGGATGAATTCAATCTATAGTTGGTTTATCAACCTGTTTAATCCAAACAAAAACAAACCTAAGAATACCATAAAAGAAAAAGTTTTTTATAATACCGGTAACCGGAACCCGTTTCAAAAAACAGCCAACGTAACCGAACAAAGGGTTGATGAAATCCTCGACAAGATCAGCCAAAAAGGATACGACCATCTTACCAAAGAAGAGAAAGAAATTTTAAAAAGGGCCAGCGAAGACTGATTACCACTTTCACATTCTTTTATGCCAGTTAGCATTATCTTTATGCCATGTCGAAAAATATTTTCCGCAGACTCACAAAACGTTTTTTCATTGTCGTAAACTTCATTGCGGCCATACTTTTTTTGTTGGGATGTTACGGATATTTATTCAACCCGAAATATTTCTGGCCTATCGGATTATTAACGCTCACCTCGTTTTATTTTCTGTTGATCTTACTGGCCTTTGTTCTGTTTTGGTTATTTATAAAACCGGTTCGGGCATTGATTTCGGTGATCGCCATCACCCTGGCCCTGGGGCCTGTCAGTAATATCCTGCCACCCCGCATACCTCAACTTTTTAGTTTGGAAAAGAAGGGAAACACCCTGCGGGTAATGACCTGGAATGTAGCACAGTTCAATGTTATGGGAGATAAGGAAAACCCGGCCGTAAAAAAACAAATGTTTGGTATCGTCAACGAATATCAGCCCGATATTGCCTGTTTCCAGGAAATGGTCGCCGAAGACAGCACGGTAAAAGACCACGGGCATGTAGATGATTATCTGGAACAACTCAAATTCGCCGATTATCATTATGCCTACAACAGCAAAGAAGATTTTTGGGGCTATGCCCATTTCGGCATTATTATTTTTTCGAAATATCCCATCATCAACAAAAAAACGATCAGCTGGTATCCGCGCAATTACAATTCTATTTTTCAATATGTGGATATTGTAAAGGGCGCAGATACTATCAGGGTGTTCAATATTCACTTGCAGTCTTTGCGGTTCAGCAGGTCTAATTTAAAATACCTCGACCAACCCAGCGTTGAAGATGAGGAAGCTATTAAACAGTCAAAAAATATAATCGGTAAGTTTAAAACCGGTTTTTTAAGGCGGCAGGTACAGGCCGACCGTATCAGGGAGGAGATAGATAAAAGCCCTTACCCGGTATTGGTAAGCGGCGATTTCAATGATGTGGCCAACAGCTATGCCTATCATACCATCGGTAAGGGATTAAATAATGCTTTTGTAGAAAAAGGATCGGGACTGGGCCGCACATTCAGTGGTATATCACCGGTTTTACGCATCGATAATATTTTTGTTGACCGAAGGTTGGAGGTACTGCAATATCAGCTGATCAAGAAAAAGCTAAGCGACCATTTTCCCATCGTGGCTGATGTACAAATGAACAAAAAGTAATACCTTAGCGGTCTCAAATGAAATTGTTCTGCACATACCATCTTTTCTGTTGCCCTTGCGGCATAGCTTAATATCTTTGTAATCATTACATTTACCTGTCGCAGGTATTTTTGCCGAAATTTAATCAAACAGATTTATGCCTTTAAAAATATATAACACCCTATCCAGAGAAAAAGAAATTTTTACGCCCCTTACACCCGACCATGTGGGCATGTATGTATGCGGTCCTACGGTTTACAGCGATGTACACCTGGGGAATTGCCGTACGTTTATTTCCTTCGATATTATTTACCGCTACCTGGTGTACCTCGGTTACAAGGTTCGTTATGTGCGTAATATCACCGATGCCGGCCACCTCGAAGGTGATCGGGATGAGGGGGATGACAAATTCAGTAAACTGGCCAGGCTGCAAAAAGTTGAACCGATGGAGATCGTTCAGAAATATACACTTGGCTTTCATCATGTAATGCAGCTGCTCAATAATTTACCCCCTTCAATAGAACCAACGGCTACCGGGCATATTGCCGAGCAGATTGAAATAACCAAACAGATATTGGCTAACGGGTATGCCTATGAAGTAAACGGCACAGTTTATTTTGATGTTGAAAAATACAACACCGAACTCCCTTATGGAATATTAACCAACCGTAAAATGGAAGACCTGCTGGAGGGCACCAGGGAATTGGGCGGACAGGATGAGAAACGTGGCCGCCTTGATTTTGCGTTATGGATAAAGGCCAAGCCCGAGCACCTGATGCAATGGCCAAGCCCCTGGGGAATGGGCTTTCCGGGCTGGCATATCGAATGCTCGGCCATGAGTGAAAAATACTTGGGAAAGAAATTTGATATTCACGGCGGCGGAATGGACCTGGCTGCCACGCATCATACCAATGAAATTGCGCAAAGCCAGGCTTGTTATCATACCAGTCCGGCTAATTTTTGGATGCACACCAATATGCTAACGGTAAATGGTACCCGTATGAGTAAATCGTTGGGCAATGGATTTTTGCCGGAAGAACTGTTTACCGGAAATCACCCGCTGCTGGAGAAAGCCTATGCACCCATGACGGTTCGTTTCTTTATGTTGCAAACGCATTACCGGAGCACATTGGATTTTAGCAATGAGGCGCTGCAGGCATCTGAAAAAGGATTAAAAAGATTATGGGATGCGTATGAAATTTTACAAAAACTTACAGCAACCAACGTAGCGGCAACAGATACAGAACTGGATGCCAAAGTAAATAAACTTGTTGGCGAATTTGATGAGTTTATGAACGATGATTTTAATACGGCCAAAGTATTGGGCAGCATGTTTGAACTGGTGCCGGTTATCAATTCCATAAAAGACGGGCTGATCCGTATTGATGCCATTTCATCTTCAACGATGGTTTTGCTTCAACAAAAATTCAAGGCCTATTTGGAGGATGTATTTGGATTGAAAAATGACACGGTTAAGCACGAGCCGTTGAATGGTGTGATGGAACTATTGATAGAGATAAGAAAAGAATCAAAGTTGAAGAAAGATTTTGCAACAAGTGATAAAATCCGAAACCAACTGGCAGCAATCGGGATCAATTTGAAGGACGAAAAAGGCGGGGACATGAGTTGGGATATAATTTAAGACGCTGGATATGTTTTTTTATTAAAGCTGTTTATTCGTAAGCAGCTTTTTTATTTATTTTTTTAAACAAAACAGATTTTTTTTACACTTTTTTTACAATTGGCTTCCAACAAACCTGAAACTCATTCTGTTTATAGAGGATAACTTAAAACTTAAACAGATGAAAACAACATTCAACAAAATTATGTTAGCCGTTCTTTTCGGCTCATTAATCACCCTGACTTCTTGCAGCAAGGAAGATGACCCTGGAGTAGTTGTCGATAACAGTACTATCGTCGACGTAGTAGTTAACACGCCCAATTTCAGTGTGTTGAAAGAAGCAGTAGTAAAAGCCGGTTTATCAACCACCCTAAGTGGCCCTGGTCCGTTTACGGTTTTTGCTCCGGACAATACGGCTTTTGCAAATGCCGGTATCAATTCGGGGGTGGTAGCTTCTTTGCCGGCTTCCGCTTTGAGTGATTTATTGTTATACCACACACTCGGTTCAAGAATTTTAGCAGCAAATGTGCCTGCCGGCCCTAATGCTAAAGTAGTAACGGCAGGGGGAGATTCGGTTTTCGTAACCAGAAACGCGGCTGGTGTTTTTGTAAATGGAATTGCAGTGGCCCAGGCCGATATCGGCGCTGTTAACGGTGTGATACACCGTTTGTCGAAGGCCCTGAATAAACCATCAGGAAACGTGGTGGCTACTGCACAGGCTGCCGGATCTGGTTTAGATTCCTTGGTGAAAGCTATTGTACGGGCTAACAATGCGCCTGGAGGCGATCCAACTTTGATCAGCACATTAAGTACAGCAACCATAACTGTTTTTGCACCAACCAATGCAGCTTTTACACAATTGCTTGGCGCCTTATCGCTGACCGACATTAACAATATACCTGTGGGTACGCTGTTGGCGGTATTAAAGTATCACGTTGTTGGCGGTCGGGCGTTTTCATCCGATCTGGCAAATGGTAGCCTTCCCATGCTGGCAGGTGGCAATACCACCATAAATTTATCGAATGGAGCAGGCGGTGGCCCAACCATTAAAGGCAATGGTAATGGTACCAGCACGTCTAATATTGTAGGCACTAATATCATGTGCAGAAATGGCGTTGTACATGTAATTGACCGGGTTTTACTTCCGTAAAATTTAAAGGTTTTCAGGAAATAAACAAGCGGTGAAATGTATGAAAGCATTTCACCGCTTTTATTTTGAGAAAATTTACTGACCTTGAGAGAAATAATTTTTAATGCAACATATTCACCATTTGTCGAAAGACAAGCGTCTGAAAAAAATCCTTGAACGACAGGAACCCTTTAAACTGGTGAAAAGAAAAAATGTTTACCTGCATTTGTGTAACTCCATTATGAGTCAGCAACTGAGTACCAAAGTAGCTGATGTTTTTCAACAGCGCTTTATTAATTTATACGAAACCAAAAGCCCGACAGCCGCCGAAATTGCATCAACGCCTTTTGAAAAATTAAGAGGAATCGGTCTGAGTAATGCCAAAGCCAATTACGTATTAAATGTGTGTAATTTTTTTATTGAAGAAAAAATCACCGATACGATCCTGTATAAGATGAGCAACGAAGAGGTGATACAATATCTTACCCAAATTAAAGGAGTTGGTCAATGGACGGTAGAGATGATACTCATGTTCACGCTTGGCCGCGAAGATGTTTTTGCTGTTGATGACTTGGGTATTCAACAGGCTGTTTGCAGGCTTTATGGTATTGATGCCACAGAAAAAAAGGCAATGAAAGAAAAAATGCTTACTGTTTCAAAAAAATGGAGCCCTTACCGAACATATGCCTGCAGGTATTTGTGGGGCTGGAAGGATACCACACCCCCTCCGTCCCCTAAAGAGCGAACTTAGGGCAACAGTTTACTACTAAACAGAGATTAGTGAAATTATTTCTTCCAGATATTTTTTATCTGTTTCATCAAACTGATCCAACCTGTCTGCGTCAACATCCAAAACACCGATCACCTCAATATCTTTAATAAGTGGTATCACGATTTCGGATCTTGATAAACTGCTGCAGGCAATATGGCCGGGGAATTTTTCTACGTCGGGCACGATCAACGTTTCGGCATTTTGCCAAACAGTACCGCAAACACCCCTGCCCTTTTTAATTCGGGTACAGGCTACAGGCCCCTGAAACGGCCCTAAAACCAATTCTGATTCACCATCAGTTTTTGAAGAAGGCTTCACGAGGTAAAAACCAACCCAAAGCCAGTTAAATTGTTCCTTAAGTGCCGCGGCTACATTAGCCAGGTTGGCGATCAGATCGGGTTCACCTTCCAGCAAGCCTTTTATTTGTGGGATAAGTGATTGATAAATATCGCCCTTAGCGCCTTCTGCGATTGTTAAGTCTTCTGCCATAAAGCAAAGATAAGCTCTCTATGTCAGGCTGTGGAACGAAGCATCTTTTCATCCTTATATTAATATTCTCTGCCATCACTCAGCATGGCGGGCGCAGGGTTTACCTATTCTGCAGGATCATATCGCTATACGATACCGAACAAAAATCTGCTGCTGTTAAATTAAACAACGCGGCGTACTGATCGCATTGTGCCTGTAGTTTTTCTCTTCCGATGCTGCCATCCTTATCAATAGCTTCCACTTCTACAAATGTGCCCAGCTGATTTACTGTATCAAAATGAAATTTTACATTGTTGATAAAGTAGATCTTTCTTTTTTTATCAACCACCACTTTAATGCCGAGTGTTTTTATTAAAATATCTTTAAGTGTTTTATCGGGCTGATGTTGGTATAACATCACCTGGCTGGATTTGGCTCCGGCAAAATCTTCCCGTTCGTAATGTATCAGGGCATTTTCAATAATGCCTTCCCTAAGTTTTAAACGACCCAACCCAACGTTGAAATAGGTGTCAATTTGATGGTCTTCACCGATAAACGCCGGATCACGATCAAGCAATAATTTTTCTAACCCGCCGAGGTTGTTGGTGTTGGCTTTAAATTCTATATTAAGGATCAACATAAATAAATTTAATACTGTCAAAAATATATTCTTTATTCGTTTAAAAATAAAACTACTTTAAAATGGCTTTAACCCCGATTCCGCTGAAAAAAAGACCGGTTGATATTGCGCTGATCGTTTTCTTCATCATCAATTTTTTCTTTATAACCTATATGATCGATGTTGAACAACTGGTGATTGCCAACACAGATAATTTTCAATACCCGGTGTGGCCACCCCGTTGGCTGGTTGACCTGGTGCACTGGTATGGAAAGAACTTTGATCCGGTGCTGATGGCACGACCGGCATGGTGGCGGGCAACCATCTGGATCGACAGTTTATTCTTTGGCCCGTTTTATCTGGTGGCCATATATGCCTTTATAAAAGGCAAAAACTGGATTCGTTTTGGCGCCATCATCTGGGCCTCGGTAATGCTTACCAATGTAACCATTATTTTGTTTGAAGAGATTAACGGGGAATTCGCCTCGCCCGAATTGGCGAGGGTATTAATGGCAAATGCGGCCTGGGTAATTTTTCCGGTGATTGTTTTGTATAGAATGTGGAGATCGATTCACCCGTTTTTCGAAGTGAGCGAGGTAAATTACCAAACTGATATTTAATACTGTACATCATTTTATCAGATAAAAAAACCGCCCGGCTTAAACCGGGCGGTTAATAAAAGCGGTATATATCTTACCTCACCAACTTCAATTCATCAATAATATTTTTTGCACCACCTAATTTATCAATGCACCAAAGCACATAACGCACGTCCACATTAATGGTGCGGTTAAGGTCTTTGTCGAACGCAATTTTGTGGCTAAGGCTTCGTAATTACCGTCGAAAGCAAGTCCGATTAAATTACCGCTGCCATCCATAACCGGCGAACCCGAATTACCACCGGTAATATCGTTGGTGGTAATAAAACCTATCACCAGGTCGTTTTTAGATTTATCCATGTATTGACCAAAATCCCTTTTCTTCAGCAGTTCAATTTGTTTGGCAGGCAGATCAAATTCGTAATCACCGGCCTTGTATTTTTCTAAAATTCCTTTGCTGGTGGTAACATAATCGTAAAACACGGCATCCCGTGGTTTGTAACTTTTAACGCTGCCATAGCTTACCCGCATACTAAAGTTGGCATCAGGATACATTTTATTAACCGCCGCAGGGTTCATTTCCATAATACCTTTTAAATAGGCGCGGCCCAGTTCATCATTCTTGGTTCTGAAAGCAGCAAACAGGCTGCTGTATTTACCGAGATAGTTACCCAGAAAAGCGGAGGCATAAGCAAAAGCAGGGTCTTCCTGCAGTGCCACCGCTGTTGGTGCATCTGTGAATGCTTTCCATTTGGCATCATCCAGCATCATGGTTTTAGTGAATACATCATGCGCCCATTTTTTATAGGTAGCTTCATCATCCAGGCTGCCGTAAGACGCTTTCATATTTTCATAAAAACCAATCGGGTGCTGATTTTTATCCACGTCCTGGTAAAACATCATCGCGGTTTTTGCCAGGATCTTTTCATCGCTTGGCAGATCTTCGCCTTCTTTAAAATCATCGCGGGTTGCAGTAGCGGCTTCAATGGCTTTTTTAAGATCGGCAGCCGGGGTATTTGGCTTGATCAATTTATCTTCCAACGTACGCATCCGGGATGCAGCACCTGCCAACGGTGAACCAAAAACGCCCTCGTTTAAATATTGGCGCATTTTGCTATATGGCGTCCAGGTAGCATAATTTTTTGCATATTCATCCATGATATTTTCATACTCGGGTTTTCCCTTGGCCCAGGCCGAAAACTTATTTTCATAAGCCTGCTTTTGGTCGTATACTTTGTATTTGATCAATTGCTTGGTTTCGCCATCAAAAAATTTCCAGTAATTGGCAACACCGGCATAATTACTTGCAAGCTTCAATTTTACCGCAGGGTCTTTGATCATTTGCTCGTACATAAACTTTAAACGTACATCGCGTAATCCAACCAGCGAAGGATTTTCAATTTCATTTTTCAACTTAATTCCATAACTGGTTTCGTACCGGTTGGTACCCCCCGGGTAGCCGTAGATCATGGCAAAATCGCCATCTTTAAATCCCTTAATACTCACCGGTAAAAAATGTTTTGGTTTCAGGGGCACGTTGTCTGCACTGTACGAAACCGGCTTGCCATCTTTGCTGCTGTATACGCGAAAGATTGAAAAATCGCCGGTATGGCGTGGCCATTCCCAGTTGTCAGTATCACCACCAAATTTACCTACACTCTCGGGCGGTGCGCCCACAAGGCGAATATCCCGGTATGTTTTGTATACATACATGATGTGTTGGTTGCCTTTAAACATCGCATAGATCCTTCCTGCCAGTTCATTTTCCTTATCAGCTACTTTATCTGTAATTGATTTATAGACGTCGTTTATTTTTTTACTTCTTTCCTCGAAACTCAATCCTTTGAGCGCATCTTCAACCTCTTTGGTAACATCAACAATGCGGTCTAAAAACTGAACAGTCAGGTTACTTTTAATTTCCTGGTCTTTATTATAAGCGTAAAACCCATCACGTAAATAATTGTGTTCAACCGTGCTGGCTCCCGAAATAGCGTCGTAACCGCAGTGGTGGTTGGTAAAGATCAAACCCTGGTTGCTTACGATCTCTCCGGTACACCCGCCGCCAAAAATGAGAATGGCATCTTTAATAGATGATTTGTTTACGGAATACAATTGTTCGGCTGTAAGTTTCAAACCCTTTTTAACCATATCAGCATAAACCTGTTTTCCTAATAACATGGGCAACCACATGCCCTCATCAGCTCTTGCGCTGAACAGGCTGAGCGAAAGCACAGCCATAATAATAATCTTCTTCATATAACTTTGTTTTTAGTAGACACAAATTTAATGATAAATTACCGCACGCCAAATCCGGCCTCTCCTCCCTCGAACCTTGTTCCTTACTTCCGCTTTGCTCAGTAACCTCTCCGAAAGAGTGGAGGCGGTACATTAAACAAATCCGGGCATCGTATCATCCACATTATCATTTTTACCTATTTCATCAGTTGATCTTGCAGCCCGGCTTTGGCATTACCAGATCTTCATATTCATCGTCTCCGTTTCCTCCCCCTTCTGGGGAGATAGAGGGGGCTGTTTTTTCTTTATCTTTGTTCTCTTTAACCTCATAACTGCCAATGCCTCTTTTCGATATTAAGCTACCTAAGTCAATTGCCCGGGCGCTCAATATTCCTGTAAGCAATCCCCGCAGCCAGCAAATAAAAGTGCTGAAAAAATTGTTGAAAAAAGCAAGGTTTACCGAGTTTGGACAGCGTTATCGTTTCGACGATGCTTTAATGAGCAATGATCCCGGAAAAAAATTTCAGCAAAACGTGCCCACATTCGACTATAACAAAATTTATGACGCCTGGTGGTATAAAGCCAAGGATGGTAGTCCGGACGTTTGCTGGCCCGGTATAATAAAATATTTTGCGTTGAGCAGCGGCACCAGTGATGCAACCAGTAAATATATTCCCATTACCAAAGATCTGATCAGGAGCAATACCGTAACCAGCTTCAACCAGCTAATGAGTTTAAGAAGTTATACCAATATTCCCAGAAGCTCGGTGGGCAAGGGTTGGCTGATATTGGGCGGCAGTACGCAGCTGCAAAAAGCCCAACTTATTTTGCCGGCGACCTGAGTGGTATTCAGCAAAAAAACATTCCTTTTTGGTTTCAGGGGCTTGGACTCTATAAACCCGGTAAAAAAATTGCCAAAGAAAAAGACTGGGCAAAAAAACTGGAAGAAGTAGTTAATAACGCCCCCAACTGGGATATCGGCTTTATCGTGGGCGTACCTGCATGGCTGCAGTTGTGCATGGAAAAGATCATCGAAAAATATGAATTAAAGAATATTCATGAAATATGGCCCAACCTGGCATTTTATGTTCATGGAGGCGTTGCCATGGAGCCTTACAAAAGAGGATTTGAAAAAATACTGGGTAAGCCCATTACATATATTGAAACCTATTTGGCAAGTGAAGGGTTTTTAGCGTATCAAAACCGGCAGGATGCAAAAGGCATGCACCTGGCATTGAACAATAATGTGTTCTTTGAGTTTGTTCCCTTTGATCAAAATAATTTTGATACCGAAGGAAATATGGTAGAGGAGCCCGAGGCATATATGATACATGAAATTGAAGAGAACAAAGATTATTCTATTTTAATAAGCACCAATGCCGGAGCCTGGCGGTATGCCATTGGTGATACCGTGCGGCTGGTTGACCGCGAGAGAAGCGAAATCATAATTACCGGGCGAACCAAGCATTTTTTGAGCATGGTTGGCGAGCACCTGAGTGTTGACAATATGAACAAAGCCATAAAAATGGTGGCCGAAGAGTTGAATATTTTTATACCGGAATTTACCGTTGCCGGCGTACCACATGGAACATTTTTTGCACACCAATGGTATGTGGCCACCAAGGATAAGGTTGACAAAGAAGACCTGAAAAACCGCATCGATGCCAAGCTTAAGGAGTTGAATGACGACTATGAAGTGGAACGCAAACATGCTTTGAAAGCAGTACTGGTTGAAGTTTTACCTGAAAGCACGTTTATGAAATTTATGGAACTCAAAGGAAAAATTGGCGGCCAGCATAAGTTTCCCAGGGTACTCAAAGGCAACATGCTGGAAGACTGGCAGAATTTTTTAAAAAACGAATCCGTACCTAAGGGTTGATAACGGGGCAGGCAATGCCCTTATCCCTGTTTCCAAATTTATAAATTATACCCGCCGATGTACTGTGGTAATGATCCTGCCGTTTTGGGTTTGCCGCCTGGCTAAAACCGTCGAGGTAATCGGTAAAAATAAAACGATAAGAAGTTTCAATATTTACCGACAACCGGTTCGATATCGGGTATTCAACGCCCACACCAATGGGTACCGAAAAAACGGCACGCGGTGTTCCGTGGGCATTATCAGCAACGAGGCCATCTATTACTTCGGGCGCATTCTTATTGAAAAAGGCAGTATCCATCCGGCTATAATCCTTTTTTACGCCAATCAATGAAATACCGGCGCCCGAAAAAACATAGGGCATCAGGCCAATATCTTCATAGTTTTTACCAAAAATATTCCATACCAATTGCGCCGAAAACTCTTTTACCGGAGTAGTAAAGTAGAAATTTCGCTGTTGCCGGAATTCGGGGCTGCCATAGCGGCTGTCGTCGCCTTTTAATTTGGCGATGCTTACATGAAAACGCGCAGCCAGGAAGTAATTGATCGGTTTTTTGGCAAACAGTGAGAAACCGGGTTGTATGGTGGTGGTGGAGCCATACCGTTCGGGGGTAAGATCGCCCTGGTAAAAGTAGATTCCGCCGTTAAGGCCTACACTCATATCCTTGTAGAATTGGGCACTGCCGGTATTTGCCAATAGTAAAACGGAAACGAGAATAATGGCTGTTTTTTTTCTTAATGCTTTCAAAAAATCTGTTTTAGTTTGAGTTAATGAAAGCAGCGATTTGGTATGTGCATTCAGTTTTGCAAATGGGTACGATGGCATATACATGCAGTTTGCAAAACTAAAATGATCGGGTAGCCATTAATTCATATAAAAACATTTATTTTCTTGAACGCGAAATTGTAATTTAGATTGTTACCCAAAATGTTAAATGAATCATAATTGAAATGGTTTCTTAAATTTAGTGCATGGTTGATGCTTTCATAAAAGGACTTGCTATTAGTTTACTGCTGATATTTTCGGTTGGTCCGGTAATTTTTACCATCATCAAACAAAGTATTAACCACGGCCGCCGCGGCGGGTTCAGTTTTATTTTTGGCGTTTGGATCAGCGACCTGATATGGGTGGTACTCAGTAATGGGTTTAGTGAAGCCATACATACTTTGATGTATTTTAAGATTCCCATTGGCATAGCCGGTTGCTGTTTTTTAATAGGTATGGGCATTTATTTCGCTTTTATCAAAAAAATAAAACCCCGGTATCAACAGGAATCTGTAGTAATTGCCGGCGACGAATATACGCTCACCGGTAAGCGAACCAATTATTTTGCCATCCTGAGTTCGGGGTTTCTGATTAATACGTTAAATCCGGCCGTGATTTCTTTTTGGGTGATCATGGCAGCTTCGCTGGCCTCGGTGTATAATTTATACGAGCGGGTGGTCATTTTTTCTACCTGCCTGGGTGTAAATATGCTGGCCGATGTTGGCAAAGTGATGGGCGCGGGTTATATCGGAAAAAAACTGAGCGATCGGGTTATCCTTATCATTAACCGGGTATCCGGCGTATTGTACCTGATCTTTGGTTTTGTAATTTTAGCGGGCATTATCTACACATTGGTAAAAAATTAACAGTAAATGTCAGGTTTTCCTTCGTTTGCCGTTTACTTTGTTGCATGAAAATATTGTTGACCTACCTGCTTTTATTTTCTGGCGCTGCTTTTTCTCAAACAGCCGATTTTATTCAACTCAAAAAAAAGAATAAAACCATCACTACTTATTACAGCGGTATGGAAATAGCCCTTACTACCGAAAGCGGGGCATACCTGAATGCCCATATCAACGGAATAAAAAATGATACGCTTTACTTACAGGAATTTATTATTCGTTACCTGCCCACCAATATCGGTACTTATATTGTTGATACCGCAGGGAGCTATCGGTACAAATACCATTACAATCAGGTTGCTGCCATTGGCAAAAAGGCAAATACGAATTTTAATACCAGGGGCAGTGGAGCTGCGCTTTTAGGTGGTGGTGCATTAATTGCGTTAGGGAGCGGCGTGGTTTACCTGGCCGACAAAGAAAAGTTCAGCGCACCCTTGTTATTGGCGGCCGTTGGATTAGGAACCCTGGGTTATTTTATGGCCAAAGGAAAAAAGGGGAGCGGCATGGTGATCGGCAAAAAATATAAACTGGTTTATATGAATATGAGTACTGAAAAAAAATAGAAAACATGACACGCTTTCACATACAAATAATCACCTGTATATTTACCGGCAAAACGCAAAGCACAAATGAAGAATACCTGGAGATTATTGAAGAAGATCTTTTTCGGGATCTTTATTGTACACATCAGTTGGTTTTTGTTTTTCATTGTTCAAAAATTTTCGGTTAGTGGGTTTACCATTGCAAACCTGCAAACTAAAATGCTTATTGTTTTGGCTGTTATTTTGGTTATTGGGTTACTGTATTATTTTTGGCTTCGCCAGATCGTTTTTGTAAAAAAGGCCTACTTTGTTTTAAAAGAGATCTTCTTTATTGCCTATATTTCCTCAATCCTGTATTTATTATCAGGTATCTTATTTAATCCGGCAATTACCTTAACACAACTGGGTAGTTTAATACAAGGCTATGGTTTAAACAGAGATTATGTGAGTTATAGAAATATGGGGCCCAATATAAAACTGGCCGTAATTGCCAGTGAAGACCAGCTTTTTCCCGACCACGATGGCTTTGATCTAAAGGCGATCAAAGTAGCGATGAAGTACAACAAAAAACACCCGGACAAGATCAGGGGAGGCAGCACCATCAGCCAACAGGTAGCCAAGAATGTTTTTTTATACCAGGGCGGTGGATTTTTAAGAAAAGGAATAGAAGTGTTTTATACTTTCTCGATAGAAACAATCTGGAGCAAGCGCACGATATTGGAACGATATTTAAATATCGCCGAAATGGGACCGGGCATTTTTGGCGTGCAGGCTGCCGCAAAGGAATATTTTAATAAGGATGCCAAAGCGTTAACCATGGCCGAAGCGGCACAGATTGCCGCATTATTGCCCAGCCCCAAGCGTTTGGGAAAAAAGCCATTTGGCAATTATGTTATTGGGCGTAAAAATTATATTGTGAGGCAAATGAATAACCTGGCCGGCGATCCGGATATAGTGGCATTGCTGAAATAGCTAGGTCAATTGATCTACTGCAGCAATCGCTTTTTCAAGTCTTTCCTGATGATTACCACTGATATCAACCCATGGTATCATTTGATTAACCAGGATATCTTTGTAGTGATGATACAATTTTTGCCGGCTTTCTAAATCAGGGTACTCCCGTAACTCGTCCTTTACCCAGGGAAGGTCTATATTACAAAGCAGGTACAGGTCGTATTTTCGTTCGGTAATTCGGTTTAGTATCCAGTGATGACATTTTTCAAAAACAAATTCGCACCATACTTTCATGACGTACATATCGGTATCGATGAAGAGTCTGGCGTTTTTCGATGCTGCTGATGCAATACCCTTTTCTTCAGCGGCGATCTGCCCCTTTGCAATTGTAAGCAGATCTTCAAAATGGTAATCCGTTCCATGCTGCAAAAGATATGCGCGGGCATATTCTGCTACCCATATCGTATTGTAGTGCGCAGCAAGCTCTTGGCACAAAGTACTTTTGCCGGTTGATTCGGGCCCGATGATGACAATTTTTTTAACCATTGTCTTTTCTGTATTTATTCAGATCAATTATAAAACTAATCACGAAAAACGTGAGCATGATAAAGCGAAACCATTTTCTAAATTGATCATCCGTAGGCATGAAAAAGATGATCAGGGTAAACAGCACGATCAATCCGGCTTTGATCATCAGCCAGTGTTTTTTATTTTGCATGCCACATTGGTTTTGCCTGTAAAACTTTTTTGTAAACCGGGCAGTCCTTGTCGTGTGCGCCCGGCAGGTAGCCAGTACTTACAATAAACTCGTTCACGATCTCACCACCTGTAAACTTGAAGGTCTTTTTAAAAAGGGCTGTCCACGCTTCCCTGGTTTTGGGATGATGATGTGCCAGCCATGCATTAAAAGAACCGAATTCTTTTTGCAGCGATAGAATTGTTTTCGCGTTTTCGATCGCCGCATGTATCTTAAGCCTGTTGCGGATAATGCCGGCATCGTTCATCAGCCTGTTAAAATCCTTTTCTTTATAGGCCGCTACTTTTTTAATATCGAAGTTATGATAGGCTTTTCTGAAACTGTACTGTTTGTTTAAAATGGTGGTCCAGCTGAGTCCTGCCTGATTGATCTCCAGAATCAAACGGCAAAACAATTCATTATCATCATCAATGGGAAAGCCATACTGGGTATCATGATAAATCCGGTGAACTCCAGGTTCACCGGGTTCTATATTATTGATCGCCTTGCAGTAACTCATGTTTTGTTTGTTTTACTTTTTTCATCCATTCAATCAGGCCGAAAACAGCCATCACCAAAAGTATAAGATAATAAACACTTGTAAAAACATAATGCTTCACAAAATACAGGGGTATAGAAGCGATATTGGTGGCGATCCACCAGTACCAGCTTTCTACTTTCTTTTTGGTCATCAGCCACATGCCGGTAAATGCTGTTGCCGATGCCAGGGCATCGGCCCAGGGAATTACCCCATCAAAAAAAGCCGTTTTAAAATAGGTAAGGGCCGCAAAAATGCTGATATAAAAAAACCCGAAGAAGGCAATTTGTTGTATCCATCCTTTTTTATCGGAATAGCTGATGTGCAGTACAATTTCTTTTTGCAGATCGCGCCGGCTCCACATATACCAGCCCGAAATACTCATGATGGTATAATATAAATTGACAGTTGCTTCGCCCAGCAAATGGCCATTGGCACTTATATAAATATAGATGATGGTATTGATGAGGCCGATGGGGTATACCAGTATGTTTTCGGCACGCGAGTACCAAACGCTGGCAATACCGGCAAATACGGCAACATACTCGTACCAGGTGGTAAAAGACAGATCGTTAATAAACTGCTGATAAATTTCGGTTAAGCTCAATGGATCTGTTTGGTTGGTAATGAATTTCGGTAAAAACGCAAAGGCCGAAGATAACGGATTCCTTTATTGGTTTGAAACCGGGTGCCAATTTGTGTCCACTTACCGTTACCATCGGTTTTCCATACTATAAAATGCAAATGCGGAAAATAGGTATAGCCGGTTTTGCCGCTGAGGCCAATTACCTGACCCTGCTTTACCGTGTCGCCAACATTTACCAGCACACCGTTATACTGTAAATGCCAATAGCCCGTTCGGGCACTGTCGGCATGCTGGATCACAACATAATTTCCGTAAGGCCGGAATTTGGCATCAGCACCGCCTTTGTCACCGTCTTCTTTTAATCGCAAAACGATCCCATCTCTTGCGGCAAAAATTTTCGTTCCCTTTTTCATCTTAAAATCCAGCGCTGCCCGGTGTTTGTGTGTGTACATACTGAAGTAGCCCTGTACTACCAGATGATTTGAATTTTCCCCGTAAGGAAGATGATAAACAAAACTGGTATCGTCAGTAAGTTTTCCTTTTTGCAGCAACTTGATTTCCCTGTGCTGCGGGTTATTGCTGACTGAGCAGCCGGAAACGGCCAACGCAAATAAAACGGCAGCAATATATAAAACCGGATTATATTTCATGTTATCAGGCAACTTCAATGTGAGCACAATCAACTGCAATAAAAAAGCATCTGGTAAAAGATGCTCACATTATTTTATAGAAAATTCCGTTCGGGCAAGGCTTATTCAGCCTCTGCCACTACTTCTTTCACTTCGGGGATCATACGCTTCATCATGCCTTCAATACCGGCTTTCAACGTGATCATACTGCTCGGACAACCGCTGCAACTACCCTGCATCATTAAATTAACCGTTCCTGCATCATAGCTTTTAAATTGTATGGCACCACCATCCATCTCAACGGCCGGCTTTACATAATTTTCCAAAAGTTCTTTAATGCGTTTCACCACATCGTCGTCATCGGCACTGATCACATTGCTGCTTTCCGATTTCATGGCAGCTACTTCTTCATCATTCACCACTACTTTTCCTTCTTCCAAATATTCTTTTAAAAACTGTTTAATGGAAGGGATCACATCCTGCCAGTCTTCGGTATCGGTAGTTTTGGTAAGGGTAATAAAATTACTGGCAATAAAAACAGCTTTTACAAAAGGGAAGGTAAACAGTTCCTGTGCCAACGGCGACGGTTTGGCGCCGGCTTCATCTGCAAAATCGATACTCTTACCCGGGTATAATAATTTATTGGCCACAAACTTCATCGTTTCGGGGTTGGGCGTCATTTCGGTATAAATGCTGATTACCGGATTTCCTGTTTTGATCATAATACTTGTTTTTACCCGGCCACCTACGCTAAATCTTCGGTGGCCTGTGCAAAACTAACAAGATTTGGGCTGATTTGGTTTGAAAATGCTGTTAAATGGGAGATTTTTCGGATTTCGAAAAGCTGCTTTGTACCGAATTATATCAATAAGTAAGTAACCAGGCAATAAACTGAACCGTATATAGAAATAGCATAAAAACGGAAATACACCACAAGAGTGTTTGCAAAATAACTATTAATCGCTGTTTGCCCGGCACCAATTCGGTCATCACCAGGTTTGAATAGGAAATAATAATGAGCAATTGAATGTAAAAATTTGCAGTGTTATTGAAATTAAAGACCTTATTTAAAAGTTGGTAAGGAATCAGCAGTAAAAGAATAAAAGAGATAATATAGCAACAGGCAACCATCCACTCGGCCCAATTGTATTTAACCTGCCTGAAAATAAGCAGGCTTATAATGCCGTATAACGGCAGCAGGCCAATATGAAGCCAGGAATAGAATTTTGATTCGAGATAATCGGCAGTAACTATGAAACGGGTATTATAATCAACCGAAGGGTTGTCAAAAAGTTTTTTTTCATTATGATAGTGTAACCAATATAGCAGCAAGGCAAACAGGGTGGTAACTATAAATAAAAATGAGAATGGTTTCTGATAAGACTTGCGGGATCCATGAATATATTCCCTGATCATTTTGCCCGGCCTTGTGGCCAGGGCCACAACCGTAGTTTGCAGGCCTTTTTCTATATGGGTAAGCGTGTGCCAGACCTCCTGCAGAAGGCTTTTAAATGTTATACGGTTGTTTGAATGCTGCATAAAATCAAAAATACTAAAATCTCTTATTCAATAATTTGAAGTTTGGTATAATTCAACACCTCACCCTCAGCCTTCTCCAAAAGCAGAGGAAACTACAGCATATCGCTAACTGATATATTAATCAACAATACGCAACTTGGCATAATTCAGCATGATCTTTTTCTCTCCGTTCAAATCAAATAATACGGTGGCAATTGGATTGTGTGCGGCGCCTTCCAGTTTCATTACTTCGCCATAGCCAAATTTCATATGTTCAACCTTGGTGCCGATTTGCAGGTTGCTGGTATCGCTGGGTTCAAAATTTTCGCTGGGCGTATGTTCAACCGCTTTGTTGGTTGCCGGTTTCGAATAAAATGTTTCTACCGGTTTTTTTGCGGGTGGGGCACCGTATTGTTTTTCGGCCCGCTGGGCTGCGTTCCATCCACCACCGCCAAAATTGCGTTGCATACGTTCGCGGGCGCCACCTTGGTTCCAGCCTCCATTGGTGGCAGCGCCACCCGCAGAGCTTTTATCCAGATACAGTTCCGGAATCTCTTCTAAAAAACGGCTGGGGTCATTTTGCTGCAGTTGGCCAAACCGGTAACGTGCATTGGCATAGCTCAGCCACAATCTTTTTTCGGCGCGGGTAATGGCCACATAAAATAAACGGCGTTCTTCTTCCAGTTCTTCGCGGGTATTGATGCTCATGGCATTGGGAAAAAGTGTTTCTTCCAGTCCACCCACAAACACCACCGGAAACTCCAAACCTTTGGCCGCATGAATGGTCATTAGTTTTACTACATCCTGGTTTTCTTTATCATCGCCATCTGCATCGGTTAATAAAACAATCTGTTGCAGGTAGGCGCCTAAACTCTTGTCGCCAACTTCGCCATCTTCTTCATTTGATGGTGTTTCGGTAAACTCTTTAATTGAATTTAATAACTCCTGCACGTTTTCGTAGCGGGCCAGGCCTTCGGTGGTCTTATCATTGAACAACTCTTTAACAATATTGGTACTTTTACCAACGATCACGGCCAGGTCATAAGCATTCTTTTTTTCCAGCTCGCTCTGGAACATTTTGATCATGGTTACAAAATTATCGATGCTTTCGAGGGTTCCACTGCGGTATCCATACATAGCGGCATTGCTGATGATATCCCACATGCTCAGGTTGTTTTCATTGGCATATAACACGGCTTTATCAACCGTTGTTTTTCCAATACCCCGGGCCGGGAAATTAATAATGCGCTTTAACGCTTCTTCGTCTCTGGGATTTACTACCAAACGCAGGTATGCAATAAAATCTTTAACTTCTTTGCGCTGATAAAAACTCATGCCGCCGTAAATGCGGTAGGCTATACCCATGCGGCGCAGGGCTTCTTCAAAACTGCGGCTTTGGGCATTGGTGCGGTACAGTATGGCAAAGTCTTTATTGTAATAGTGATTCCTTAGTTTTTGTTCCTGTATGGTATCGGCCACCATTTTACCTTCGTCATTATCCGTCATGGTGCGTACCAGGTTTATTTTTTCACCTTCGGCATTAACGGTAAATAATTTTTTTTCGATCTGACCCTTATTGTTACTGATGATCTCATTGGCCACATGTAATATATTCTGTGTGCTGCGGTAATTCTGCTCCAGTTTCACCACTTTCACTTCATCGTAATCTTTTTGAAACTGCAGTATATTTTCGATGGTAGCACCACGGAAGCTATAAATACTTTGTGCGTCATCTCCCACCACACAAACATTTTCGTGCATGGCTCCCAATAGCTTAATGATCTCGTATTGCGCGGTATTCGTATCCTGATACTCATCTATCATCACGTACTTAAACTTGCGTTGGTACTTGCTTAAAGAGTCGGGGAAATTTTTCAGTAACAGGTACATTTTAAACAGCAGGTCATCAAAATCCATAGCACCATTTTTAAAACAGCGCTTTACATAGGCATCATATATCTGGCCAATGGCGGGGCGGTTAGCCCGGTTATCTTCCTGCTGCAGGGCCCAGTCGTTCATATATTCAGCGGCACCGATCAACGAGTTTTTTGCCGATGAGATGCGGTTGTACACCACGTTGGGTTTATAATGTTTATCATCCAATGCCAGTTCTTTGATGACGGTTTTTACAACAGATTTTGCATCATCGGTATCGTAAATGGTAAAGTTTGAGGGAAAACCCAGTTTGGGAGCTTCGGCCCTTAATATTCTGGCAAACACGCTGTGAAAAGTGCCGATGTATAAATTACGTGCCTCGGTATTGCCGAGGGTTCTTTCCACCCTGGCCTTCATTTCGGCTGCCGCCTTATTGGTAAATGTAAGTGCCAGTATATTAAAACTGTCGATCTGATGTGCTGCCATCAGGTGTGTTATCCGGGTGGTAAGCACTTTGGTTTTACCACTGCCTGCACCGGCAATGATCATCAAGGGTCCGTTTACATGCATCACTGCTTCCCGCTGCGGTTCATTCAGTTCGTCTAAGTACTTCATGTGGCGAAGTTACGAATGCTGGCTACAGATTTACTGAGCTTTTTTTATTAATGCAGTATGTGTTGTTGAACCTGCGTAAAATGATCAACGAAAAGCAGGTTGCATTATAGCAAGGGCTTTTGGTTGCCCCCGTAACAAAGATCCCCGGCAAAATTAAATACGTGACATTGCTTTTAATTGATAAGTATAAAGGGTATATTTAATAGCATTAAATTATACCGGCATGCCATTTTTTGATTTTCATTGTCACCCGGGTTTAAAACCGCAATTCTCCGACCCCGGGCTCAAAAACTCGGTTTGGGATAACATCAAAGCCAAACTTACCATTACCGGTAATTTAACCATTGGGATCAATAAACTTTTTAATGAGGTACTCGATTCCCAGGCTAATTGCAGTCAGCTCCTGGAAGCCGATGTAAAAATGTTTGGATTGGTGCTGCATGCACCCGAACAAAATATTGCAACGACACTTGGCGACCAGGGTATTGTTGACCGTGGCCGTGTTGAACTGATCAATAAGGATCGGCTGAATTATATCGCAACCGGAAAACACGCTTTTGAATTAATTAACGAAGAATTGAACTGGCTGCTTCATTCAACACCACCTGCAGATACCTATAAAATTAAACTGTTAAAACAGCCGGCCGATTTTTACGAAACAGAAGCCAATACTATTTTTGGCGGGTTGATCATTGAGGGGCTACATTGTTTTTTCGACGATCCTGATGCACCTGATGCCAAAAAGACCTACCTGAAAAATTTCAGGAAGTTTACAAAAAAATATTCTGTACTGGCCATTAATGTTTGCCATATGCAGCAAAACCTGTTTTGCAATCATGCACATGGTATACAGTTTTTTAACCCCAGCCTGTTTTACCCGATCGGCAACAGTATAACCGATTTTGGGAAAGAGATGATTGAATTGATGACCCAAAAGAACATACTGGTTGATATTAAACACATGAGTTTAAAAGCCCGGCTGGAACTATACCGTACACATAAGGATCCTGATGAAATAAATACCTATTTGCAGCCCCTGATCTGTACGCATGCGGGTACCACCGGCTTGTCCATTGCCGATCGTTGTACGTATCTATACAAAGTACCCGAAGATAAAGGACCGGCATTTGAAGTTGTTTACCTTAAACCGGCCAGCCGCCATTTCGAAAAAACCTACCATAATTGCAGCAGTATTAATTTGTACGACGAGGATATAGAAAATATTTTATTGTCAGGGGGTATCATCGGCCTTTCTTTTGATCAGCGCATTTTGGGTTTTGCCGATGAAACCGGGTTGCCGGGTTTAACGGTACCGCATGATGTAGAATATGTTAGTGAGCTGGAGGCTGCCTTCTTTTTTGGGTCGCAGCCGGCCGCATTACCGGTTTGGCCGGATGATACCAATGTTTGGTCGGCCGAAGATTTTGAGGATCTTGATCAATCATTATATATTGAAACCCAACGCCGTTTCCTGGCCAATAATATCATTCATATTCTATGGGTAGCGGGTAAAAATAAGTCGATCAAAATAACGGATGCTGTCAAACAAATCTGTATCGGAACCGATTTCGACGGATTGATCAATGCCATTGATTGTTGCAAAACGGCTATTGGCTTAGCCGATCTTAAAAAAGACATACGACATGATATGCTCAAAGCGTTGCAAAATATTGAAGCCGATGAGTTAGAAGTGGATGAACTGCTGGATAATATTTTTTACAGGAATGGGAGGGATTTTATGTTAACCAGATTGAGAACATTTAGCGGCTGATTTTTACAAAAAACGCCGGCTTATTATTTATTAAATATATATACTACCCCAATCCGTCAATTTGTACCGCTTTCTATTACCACTTTGTGGTATTGTTTTGTTCATCAAACTGTCTTCTATTTGTTTACTATTAATTACGAGGCTTTTTTCATAGTCATAAAAAAATATTGGCCCGTATTTAAGACCGAACCTTTTTGAGAACAAAGGGAATTCTTCCTTTGTGGATTTTTCTCATGCTTGAACACATCCCCGTCCCGATTCCTCGGGATGGGTCTTTTTTTATAGCCCATACTGCCCCGCTAAAAAAATTATCAAAAAAATACTAAAATAATTAGTGTTAATAAAATTAAACGATTATCTTTGATTCCGAATTTACATTTACAACGCTAAACCAGATACATCAATTAAAAAAATTCAGACAATGAGCAAAGCAGAAAATTTAGAAAAAACGGAAAAATCAGAAAAATTTAAGGCGCTTAAATTAACGATGGACAAAATCGATAAAGATTTTGGCAAAGGTTCGGTTATGATGATGAGCGACAAGGGAATCGTGGAGCAGGAAGTCATCTCTACCGGATCGATAGGATTGGATATGGCCTTAGGTATTGGCGGCCTGCCCAAAGGAAGGGTTGTTGAAATTTACGGTCCCGAATCAAGCGGTAAAACCACGATTGCCATTCACGTTATCGCAGAAGCACAGAAAAAAGGCGGCATGTGTGCATTTATTGATGCTGAGCATGCTTTTGATAGTGTATATGCGAAAAAACTTGGGGTGGATATAGACAATTTATTGATCTCCCAACCCGATTATGGCGAGCAGGCTTTGGAAATTGCCGACCGCCTGATACTGTCCGGTGCTTTGGATGTGGTCGTTATCGACTCAGTTGCAGCATTAGTACCCAAAAGTGAACTGGAAGGCGAAATGGGCGACAGTAAAATGGGTTTACAGGCCAGGTTAATGAGCCAGGCGCTGAGAAAACTTACAGCAACCATACATAAAACAAACAGCTGCTGTATTTTCATCAACCAGCTACGTGAAAAATTGGCATCATGTTCGGTAATCCCGAAACAACTACAGGTGGTAATGCCTTGAAATTTTATTCGTCGGTGAGGCTTGATATTCGTCGTATGTCAACGATCAAAGATGGTGACTCATCCATCGGTAACCATGTTAAAGTAAAAGTGGTAAAAAATAAACTGGCACCGCCTTTCCGCCAGGCTGAGTTTGATATTATTTATGGCGAGGGTATTTCCAAAGTGGGCGAAATCATTGACATGGGTGTTGAGCTGGGCATTATTCAAAAAAGTGGCAGCTGGTTCAGTTACAACAACGATAAACTGGGGCAGGGACGCGAATCGGTAAAGCAACTGATGTTGGATAACCCGGAAATGGCCAATGAAATTGAAGCCCAGATCAGGGAAAAAGTAAAAGAATCATTACTTATCTGAGCGCCTATATAAATCATTACTTATTGGGTTAGTAAGTATACCGCCGCGTGAATAATATCACGCGGCTTTTTTTCACCTATTTTTGCCGGCGTGCCCACAGGCTCATACATAATTTTGAACAAAAAAACCATATCGCACCTCGCGTTGATTTTTGCAAATATCTTTTTTGCGATAAACCTGACCGCGGTAAAGCACCTTACAAACCTGCACCTGGCCAAACCTTTTGGCATAAATGTCGTTCGCGTGGGGGTAAGCGTTTTGCTGTTATGGTTTTTGTATGTATTAAAGCCTGTAAATATTAAAATAGAAAAGGCCGACCGGCTGAGGCTCTTTTTTTGTGCCTTGAGCGGCATCGCCATCAACCAGTTATTTTTTTTAAAAGGCCTTTCGCTCACCTACCCCATACATGCCGCTTTGTTATTGCTGATAACGCCTATCCTCATTGTTTTCATAGCGGCCTGGGTTTTGAAAGAAAGATTGGGGCTGTTGAAAATGTTGGGACTGGCGCTGGGTATTTCGGGTGCATTGGTATTGGTTTTGGCAAAAGACCATTCGGGTAATGGCAGCGACGTGCTGTGGGGCGATCTGTTCATTATCATTAACGCCATATCATATACCATTTATTTTATTTTGGTAAAACCATTGATGCTTAAATATAACCCCATCGTCATTTTAAGATGGATCTTCACGATTGGCCTTTTTTTAATTCTTCCTGTTGGCTGGATAGAATTTACAGAAATACCCTGGGAGCGGTATACGGCTGTTGACTTCACCAGTTTGGCGCTCGTTGTGTTCAGTGGTACTTTTTTGGCTTACCTGTTCAACTTGTATGGCATAAAAAACCTCGGTGCTTCTGTTGCGGGATTTTATATCTATACACAACCGGTTTTTGCTGCACTGATTGCTATGATTTTTCTTCATGAACAACTGGCGATTTACAAAATAGTTGCGGCTGTATTGATATTTGCCGGGGTTTACCTGGCCAATAAACCAAAAAAAGTATAATGAAATTTATTATAGCTAACAGTGAAGATGATTATAGGGTTGCCGCACTTTTGTTTAAAGAATATGCCGCCTGGTTGAATATAGATTTAGGTTTTCAGCAATTTGAAGATGAATTGAAGCATATACAAACGGTGTATGCTGCAGTAACCGGCGGAATAGTACTTTGCAAGGCAGGGGATGTGTTTATTGCCTGTGCAGGAATCAGAAAAATAAGCAACGAAATAGCCGAATTAAAAAGAATGTTTGTGCGAACCGATTTTCAACAACAGGGAATCGGAAAAATATTGTTGCAGAAGGCAATAACGCTGGCAGGCGAATGTGGCTATTCCTGCATCAGGTTAGATACACTAGATGATATGGAGCCTGCCATCAAACTGTACAATCAATTTGGGTTTTATCAAATTCCGGCCTACTATCATAATCCCGACGAAAGATCCCTTTATTTTGAAAAAAAGATATGATCAATTACAACTGTTGTAATTTTTAATAAGCTGTTTAAGGCTGTAAATCCGGTACGACAAAAGCTCCCACATAAAATCAGGAATTTTTTCACAATCCCCCATTAGGGTGTGCAATTGGTTAACATATCCCCTGTCTTCCACAAGGGCTATTCTTGATGCGCCGGAAATATTTTTTGTGGGGTCGTTGTACAAGCCATTGATACCTCCCTCCAACGAAAAGCGAACCACGAGCTGGATGGGTTTAGCGTCTGTTGGCGTTTTATAAAAATAGAAGGGCGCTCTAAAATCATCAACGCCATAGTATAAATTAATTTTTGGTGTACTGTAGATCTCACTAAGTATCATCACGGTGTCAACAGCTTCCTTTGCCAAATAATCCATTTCAAGATATTCGATATTATCGGTATATAACTGAAGGGTACAGGTAACCACGGTATTTCCTTTATAGCTCCTGCTTTTAATTTTATTTACGTCTTCAGCCTTACATGAAGCAGGGTTTGCTCCCTTAACATAAAATACAGAACCCTTTAGTTTAATATCGCCCCAAATGGTATCTCCGTTATTTTTTATAAGGTAATCTCCCGCCTGGCTAAAGCAACCGGTTGAGCAAAAAAATAAAACAAATGTTAGCAGTAATTTCATAATTGCAGCATTTTATATGCTAAAGCAAAGATTCAAACTCATATTAATACATACGAACAATTAAACGGCCTGGTTGTTTAATTAACCGGAAAAATTTTCGGGCCTCATGTCAGACTGTTTTTTGGGTAGTCGAAAAATAAAAACTCTTTTTTTGCTTTGGAAAAGCCGGCCCATTCACTAATGTTTACAGATAATGCAAAAATGGCACAAGTGGGCATATTATCTACCCGGCCTTTTGAATCAAGGCTGTTTACAAAATAGGTAATGCCTGGGTTATGTGAGAACAGGGCAACCGAGTCAAACGCGTTGGGTAATCCTTTAATAACTTCGTAAAATACTTCGGCGTCGGCATGATACAACGCAGAAATATACATGATCTGGTCCTTTGGGATCTTTAATTTTTCAGCAAAAATTTCCGCTGTCTTTTTTGCCCTCACGGCGGGGCTTGAAACCAGGCCATCAATTGTAAAATGATTATCGGCCAGTCGCTTCGCCATCATAGGCGCATCCGCCCTGCCTCTTTCATTGAGCGGCCTTTCAAAATCATTACCAAAAAAACTTTGATCGCTTTTAGCGTGACGAATGATATAGATTGTTTTCAATGGTCCTGTTTTAATTCGGTAATAACCGGTGCTTCGTCTACCGGCGGTAAAACCTGTGTGTGAAATAAATAGGCGCTTTTCTATAAATTTATAAAATATTTTACCAATCGGGCTATTGTAAAAGCAAAGTTCCGCAATTTTGCTGCCAAACCCATGTATGTATTATTATTTTGCCCGCCTGCTGGTGGTTATTTCAATCAGTCAGTTGTTGTTTTCCTGTACAGCCCCCAGGCATACTATGCAGGGGTCAACCGGCGTTACCGCGCTCAGGTATTTGGGTGGCTATGAAATATCATTTGATTATGAGTTTAACGGTACCACGGTTGGCGGATTGTCGGGTATTGATTATGACGCAAAAAACAACGCATACTATTTGATCTCTGATGACCGGAGCGAAAGAAGTCCCGCTCGTTTTTACCAGGCAAATATTTGGGTTTCGCCAAAAGGAATTGACAGTTTGGTATTTACAGATGTGAGGGAACTGTTACAACCCGATGGAAAAACCTATCCAAACGATAAAGAAGACCGGTTTAAAACGCCCGACCCGGAGGCGATTCGGTATAACCCGGTTCTTCAACAACTGGTTTGGACCAGCGAGGGCGAAAGAATCATAAATTCAAAAGATACCGTTTTGGTAGATCCGGCAGTGATTATTATGGATACCGGCGGTATGTACATAGATCGTTTTGCATTGCCTTCAAATTTGTTTATGCAACCAACAGAAAAAGGACCCCGACGAAATGCCGTGCTGGAAGGGATGAGTTTTGCCGATAATTTTAAAACCCTGTATGTTAGCGTAGAAGAGCCCTTGTATGAAGACGGCCCCCGGGCTGAGGTATTTGAAAACAACGCTTTTATCAGGATAATCAGGTTTGATGTGGCGGGCAAAAAAAGTATTGCCCAATATGCTTATAAATTAGAGCCGGTGGCTTTCAAAGCAAATCCCGAATCGGCTTTTAAAATTAATGGTGTGCCCGATATACTTAGCCTGGGAAATAACAGGTTGTTGGTTGTTGAACGCTCTTTTTCAACAGGCAGGTTGCAAAATACAATCAAGGTTTTTGTTGCAGATCTAAATGGGGCTACTGATATCAGCCAAACAAACCTGGCGGCAAATCCCGGCTTTAAGCCGGCTGTAAAAAAGGAGGTATTGAATATGGATGACCTGGGTATTTATATCGACAATATTGAAGGGGTAACTTTTGGCCCCCTGCTGCCAAACGGACATAAAACCCTTTTATTTATAGCAGATAATAATTTTAATGATTATGAAAAATCACAGGTATTACTATTTGAGATAATGGAGTAGCCTGCACCTCGGGATTCGGACATATTTGGTTAGCTTTGAACTTAAATAAAATAAAAAATGATCAGGAAATTCAATAATACCCTACTGGTTGGGTTGTTTTTATGTTTACCTTTTTGCGGCATGGCATGGGGTATGTTGGGTCATAGAATTGTGGGGCAGATCGCCGACTCTTATCTTACCAAAAAAACAAAGAAGGAAATATTTAATATACTGGGTAACGAATCCATTGCGATGGCCAGTAACTGGCCCGACTTTATAAAATCAGATCCGGCCTATGCTTACCTGAACAATTGGCATTACATCAATTTTAAAGGAGGCTTCAGCGAAGCAGAAATAAAAGATTATCTGGCCACGGATTCATTAACTGATGTATACACCAAAATAAACTGGCTAAGCGGGCAGCTGAAGAATAAAGAACTGGAGCAGGATAAAAAGGGATTCTATTTGCGGCTGTTGATCCATTTAGTTGGTGATATACATCAACCGTTGCACGTAGGCCGGTACGAAGATCTTGGTGGAAATAAAATAAGGGTGACCTGGTTCAAAGATTCGGTGAACCTGCACCAGGTTTGGGATTCGAAACTTATCGAATACCAGCAATTGAGTTATACCGAGTATGCATCGGCCATTAATTATACAACCAAATCGCAAAGAAAAGCATGGGAGGCCGAGCCCGTTAGTGAGTGGGTTTGGCAATCATATCAGGTAGCCGGAAAAATTTACGGAGAAGTAAAGTCGGGCGATAAGCTGGGATATGATTATGATTTTAAATACAACGCCATTCTTAACCAACAGCTGTTAAAAGGAGGTGTTCACCTGGCCTGGCTGCTGAATGATATCTTTAGATAAAGTGCTGGATACTGGATTCTTGATATTGGATATTAACTCCCAATACCTAACTCCTAATACCCCCTCACATCCTTTCCTTCCATAAAATTCATGAAGGCTTTATTGCAAACCCGGTTTCCGCCCGGTGTGGGGTAGTTGCCGGTAAAGTACCAGTCGCCGGTATTGGTAGGGCAAGCCTGGTGTAAAGATTCAATAGTTTGATAAATGACGCTGACCGGAACGTTTATTTCGGGAGCGGTGATCAATTGAGCTATCTTTTCAGAAATATCTTCCGGTGAAAATGTTTTGTACAGTTGCCGTACAACATTTTCGGTATGTAATTGGTTATTGCGTTGCAACTCCCTGCATCTGTCCAGCATCTCTTGTAAAACTCCCTGCCGCCCGGTGTCGTTCAATAAAGCGATGGCTGCCCTGAAGGCAATAAAATCCCCCATTTTACTCATATCAATTCCATAACAGTCGGGGTAACGTATTTGCGGAGCCGAAGATACCACAATGATCTTTTTGGGTTCCAGCCTCGAGAGCATGCGGATAATACTTTCCTTCAGGGTAGTACCCCGTACAATGCTATCGTCGATTACCACCAGGGTGTCCAGGTTTTTTCGAACGGTACCATAAGTAATATCGTATACGTGCTGTACCATTTCATTCCGGCTGCTGTCTTCGGTAATGAAAGTCCGCAGCTTCACATCTTTGATCGCAATTTTTTCAATACGTATCCGGCGGTTAACCATTTCGGTTAGCTTTTCCTCGTCATAGTCCTTACCCCAGCTGAGTATACGTTCAATTTTTATTTTATTCAGGTAATCTTCGGCACCTTTAATTAAGCCATAAAAAGCGGTTTCGGCCGTATTGGGGATAAAGGAAAAAATAGTGTTTTTCAGATCATGGTCAATGGCCTCTAAAACCCGGTTACTTAAATGATAACCCAGTGCAATTCGTTCCCGGTAAATTTTCTCATCGCTGCCCCGGCTGAAGTAGATTCTTTCGAAGCTGCAGGCTTTTCTTTCCTTCGGTTCCACAATCTGTTCAATGGAGTAGCTCCCGTTTGCTTTTACGATCAGGGCATGGCCGGGCATCAATTCCTTCACTTCATTTTCTTCCAGATGAAAAGCAGTGCGTATGGCCGCTCTTTCACTGGCCGCTACAATTACTTCTTCATTGATATAATAATATGATGGCCTGATACCATGTGCATCGCGCATCACAAAGGCATCACCATTGCCCAACATACCGCCGAAATGATACCCACCGTCGAATAAAGGAATCGCTTTTTTTAAAACTTTGGCAATGTCCATTTCGCCAGGAAAGGCTTCATCGGCTTTCACCAAAAAATGATACAGTACTTCCATCATGGCTGCCAGGTCGCTCTGACGCTGAAATTCACCCGGATCGATATTCACCAGGGCGAATAATTCTTCGGTATTCACCAGGTTAAAATTTCCAGCCAATGCTAGATTGCGTACGGGAATCGTGTGTCGCTTGATAAAGGGGTGACAGAATTCTTCATTATTTTTCCCCTGTGTACCATATCGTAAATGGCCCAGTAATACTTCCCCTAAAAAATTCAAATGACCCTTCATCAAGCCCGGATGGTTTTTAATATCGGGTTGATATTTTTCTACTTCATCATATTCTTTTCCGATCTGTGCAAAGAGGGTAGCAATAGGCTGACTGGCTCCGCTCCGCAACCGATGCATGAACGGATAACCCGGCTCGGTATTCAATTTAACAGCTGCAATACCGGCACCGTCCTGCCCCCGGTTATGCTGTTTTTCCATTAACAGGTAAAGCTTATTAATACCATACATTACGGTACCATATTGCTGTTGATAATAACTGAAAGGCTTTCGAAGACGAATGAAAGCAAGGCCGCATTCGTGTTTAATGTCGTCGCTCATGATATGGGTCCGATAGCTATCGGAAGAGCCGCAAAGTTAAGGATTTAAAAAGGAGCAACAAACAAAAATCCCCTGCACCAGACAGGGGATCAGGTATAATATGAAAACGCGGTTTTATAATCCACTAAAGTTTAAACCAACCTGAATGAGCTTCAGATCGGGTCCTACACCGTCCTTCAGGATATTATTGATCTGGTAACTCCCAAATAAGGAGAAATTACCATAACCAACCCGAAACGTTGCCGCCATGCGGGTAGAATTGAAATATCCTTTTTCGGTTTCTTTCTGTTTATAGCTGCTTAATAAGTTACCATTTTTATCCTCCAGGTTTTTCCCCTTGGTATGTACACTCAATACTGTACCTACTTTGAAGCCCAATGCCGCTTTAATACTTTTGCTTTCTCTTTCGGGGTGCAGCGTAAACCGCAATTCAACCGGAATCTCTAAAAAAGCTGTGGTTAGCTTATATTTTTTGAAATGATTGATACTGTCAACATTTAAAAAAGGCAGCGTATTGGTTTGTGATTTAATATCCACAACCATATTTCTAAAATACATATTGCTGGTACCCACACCCACTCCAAAAGCAACGCTCCATTGCGGACTGCCTTTAAAACGTTTGTCCAACATCACATATACGTTGGCTCCCCTGGCAAAACCATTTATTCTGCTGTCGATACTGTCGGGTGTTCCCGACCAGTAGTCGCTGGTTAACTGCAACATCAGGTGGTCGCCTGTACGGTTCATAAAACCACCTGGTTTTTTTTTCTCCTGGGCGTTTGCTACAGCCACCGAAACCAGGGCTAAAAAAATAAATAATAATTTCTTCATAAGTAATTTTGAAGTTGCAAATTAACGGCAAATAATTTAATGAAGCGTTAAATTAAACAGCTTTGATTATATTTGCAGCCTTATTCTTCAAAAACAAGCTGAAGAATGGGCCTATAGCTCAGTTGGTTAGAGCACCTGACTCATAATCAGGTGGTCCCTGGTTCGAGCCCAGGTGGGCCCACCAAGCGTCCCGCGATTCCGGGGCGCTTTTTTAATACAATGACTGAAACTAAAAATATAATTTTCGACCTGGGAGGCGTATTATTGGATATAGACTACCAAAAAAGTATTGATGCCTTTACACAACTCGGACTGGAAAATTTCGACGACATGTTTTCGCAGTTCAAAGCCGATGAATTGTTCGAAAAACTGGAGACCGGGAAGATCAGCGAAAATGAATTTTACCACATAATCAGGTCAAGAACCAAACGGGTGATCACAAATCAGGAAATTGATCAGGCCTGGAATGCGCTCATCCTGCATTTCCGGACCGAATGCCTGGTATACCTGGAAAAACTTGCCCCACAATATTCATTGTACCTGCTCAGCAATACCAACCGTATTCACCTGAAGTGTTTTAAAGATTTATTTACGAGGGAAACCGGCAAACCGTTACTGGATAGGTATTTCACCAAAACCTGGTACAGCAATGAAATAGGCCTGCGTAAACCCGGCGAAGAAGTTTTTAATTTTGTTTTAGAGGATGAAAATCTAAAAGCTGCGGAAACCCTGTTTATCGACGATACAATAAGCAATATTGAAACAGCGCAAAAAATGGGCTTTAAAACCCACCTGCTTTTACCATCCGAAAAAATTGAAATGCTTGATTTAAAAATTTAATTTTTGCTAACTGCTAACTGCTAACTGCTAACTGCTAACTGCTAACTGCTAACTGCTAACTGCTAACTGCTAACTGCTAACTGCTAACTGCTAACTGCTAACTGCTAACTGCTAACTGCCCTACTTCACCTCCTCAAACTCAATATAATCTTCCTTATTTGGCCTGGAAGCCTTTTCGGCGCCGGTATCCGGCTGCCTGTTTTTTTGCTGCTGCATATGCTCATTCATCTTATTTTGCATTTCCCCAACTTTTTGTTTAACCTGGCTGGTGGTTTTATATACCGGAATGATGAAATCAAAGATCAGCTTATAGACCAAATACAATACAAGCAGCTCAAATATGACTCTTATAATACCCATTTAGCAAAGTTATTGAGGAAACCCGTTTTTTCCTGTTAAATTTTGGGATAGGGGTAAAAACATGGATTTTAGTCTACATTTTGGCAATTACAGGTGCGTTATGTATATTTGCACCGGACAAAGAAGTATGAGAAGGGAACGGTGGCGTTCCCTTCTTCTTTTATCATGACTCAGGACACACAAATTCAGGCAGTAGAGAAATTAGTTGGACCTTTATTACAGGATGATATTTTTTTGGTAAACATTAAAATAAAGCCCACCAATAATTTTAAGATCTATGTAGACGCAGATAGCGGACTGGGCATTGAAAAATGTATTAAAATAAACCGGGCACTATATAAGATAATGGAAGAGATGGGCATGTATCCCGAAGGTGATTTTTCCCTGGAAGTAAGCAGCCCTGGTTTAGAAGAACCGTTAAAGCTTTTAAGGCAATATAAAAAGAATATCGGTCGCGAGGTTGAAGTAATAACCCGGGATGATCAAAAAAAAGATGGAAAACTAACAGCGGTATCAGACGAAAAGATCACCATCGAATATACAGAAGGAAAAGGAAAAAAGGCAGTACAGAAAGCCGATGAGATTCTTTTTTCAGATATCAGGCAAACCAAGGTTCAGATAAAGTTCTAATTGTTAAATAAAACCCCTTCCCCGGCGGGGAAAACACCGATAACTATCGGGAATGAGGCCGGAGCGGAATATGGCAAGTATTAATTTAATTGATTCCTTTCAGGAATTTAAAGAGGCAGAAAACATCGACCGTCCCACTTTGATGAAAGTCATGGAGGATGTGTTTAAAACGCTGATCCGTAAAAAATACGGCAGCGACGAATGTTTTGATGTAATTGTAAACGATCAGAAAGGTGATTTGGAAATATTTCGTCGCCGGACCATTGTTGACGATGACGACCTGTATAACTCCCTCACGGAAATTGAGCACAAGAATGCTATTTTAATTGAACCCGATTACCAGGTGGGTGAAGAGTTATATGAGGAAGTGGATATTCAGAAAGAGTTTGGCCGCCGGGCTATTTTAGCCGGTAAACAAACACTGGCAGCGCGTATCAACGACCTGAAGAAAAATATCCTGATCAAAAAATATGAAGAGCGTGTTGGCGAAATTGTGAGCGGCGAAGTGTACCAGGTGTGGAAGAAAGAAGTATTGCTGCTGGATGAAGAGGGTAATGAAATGTTATTACCTAAATCAGAACAGATACCAACCGATTATTTCAAGAAAGGCGAAAGCGTAAGGGGCGTTGTTAAAAAAGTGGAACTTAAAAACAGCCAGGCTGTGATTATTCTTTCCAGAACCAGCCCCGCGTTCCTGGAAAAATTATTGGAAATTGAAGTACCGGAAATATTTGATGGCTTGATTGTTGTGAAAAAGATAGTACGTGATCCGGGTGAAAGGGCCAAAGTGGCGGTAGAAAGCTACGACGACCGGATAGATCCGGTTGGTGCCTGCGTAGGTATGAAAGGTAGCCGGATTCATGGTATTGTTCGCGAACTAAAAAATGAGAATATTGATGTGATCAACTGGACCAGCAATACCCAGTTAATGATTCAGCGTTCCTTAACACCGGCTAAAATTACCAGTATGGAACTGGATAATGAAAAAATGCATGCTAATGTATATTTAAAACCCGACCAGGTATCGTTGGCTATTGGCCGCAGGGGGGTTAATATCAAACTGGCCTGCGAACTTACCGGTTACGAAATTGACGTATTCCGCGATAATGAGGGCGAGGTGGAAGAGTTTGATATTGACCTGGATGAATTTACAGATGAAATTGAATCATGGGTAATTGACGAACTGAAAAGGGTTGGTTGCGATACCGGACGTTCTGTTTTGGAATTAACAGCCGAAGAACTGGAACGTAGAACCGATCTGGAAAAAGAAACAATTGAAGACGTAAGAAGAATACTGAAGGAAGAATTTGGAAAAGAATAAGAACGGGTTTTTTATTTACGGAGAAGTATTTAGAACACTAAAAAGAAAAATCGGTCCCTATTTTTATAATATCGGACTAACAAAAAATCGAATGGCAGAAGTAACAACACCAAGGTTGATGGCAGCGGCCAAAGAGTTTAACATAGGTACGGCTACCTTGGTAGACTTTCTTGTATCCAAAGGTTTCGATGATGCGGACATGAAACCATCATCAAAACTAACCGAACCCATGTATCGGGCGCTGCAGAGTGAGTTTCAGCAGGATAAGGCAGCCCATGAAAAAGCCATGCAGATCGATCTTCCCAAGGGCGCAGGCGCAGGTGAGCCGAAAAAGAAAAAAGATGAGCAGGATTTGTCGTTTAACAAAAAAGAAACGAAAGCGAAGCCCCAGGTTGCAGAAGAAGAAAAACCAGCCGAACAACCCGTTGCAGAAGTGGAACCTGCAGAACCGGTAGCCGAAGTAAAGGCAGAAGTTAAGGCAAAAGATAAAAAAACCAAAACAGAAGATCCCGAACTCACTAACATAAAAGCACCCGAACTGGAAACGCCGGTGGTGCTTGATAAAATTGACCTGGATAAAATAGATTCCTCAACCAGGCCCAAAAAATCGGCAAAAAAAGCACCTGCGGCAGAAACCGAAAAAGTAACGGCCAAAAAAACGGCAGAGCCCAAAAAAGAGGGTAAAGAAGAGCCGGTTGAAGCAATCAAAGAAAAAGAAGAAGAGAAACCGGAAGAAGTGAAGGCAACGGATTTACGGGTCATTGAAAACATACAGGCAAAAAAATTGACAGGTCCAAAGATCATGGGTAAAATTGACTTGCCCGTTGATAATGATACCAGGCCTAAAAAGGGAACAGCCGAAGAGAAGCGAAAAAGAAAGCGTATCCCGATGGAAAAGAAACCGGATACCGGTGCTGCTGCCCGAAGAACGGGCGGAAGCACAACAGGTACAGGTGCCTCAAACCGGGCCGGTGGCGGCAGGTTCAGCAGACCGGGAACACCAACAACCGGGCGCAGGGAAGACAAAGTAATTGACGCAAAAGAAATTCAGGATAAACTTAAGGAAACACAGGCCAAATTAGCCGGCGCCGGCGGCCGTGGAAAAAGTTTGAAAGCCAAATACCGTAAAGCCAAGCGTGATGAACATGCCGAACAGGCGGGTGTTGGAGGCGAGGAAGGAAATAAACTGCAGGTAACAGAATATATATCTGTAAGTGAATTGGCAGGTTTGATGGAAGTAAGTTTTGCCGATATTATCAGCAAATGTATGAACCTCGGTATCATGGTATCCATCAATCAGCGTCTGGAAGCTGATGTTATTGAACTGGTAGCCAGTGAATTTAATTTTGAAGTGGAATTTATCGGAGTGGAAGACGCCAGTGACCTGGACATGGAAGAAGATCAGGATGATGAAGCCGATTTAAAACCCAGGGCGCCGATCGTTACCATCATGGGGCACGTGGATCATGGAAAAACCTCGCTGCTGGATTATATCCGAAATACCAATGTTATTGCAGGTGAGGCCGGAGGAATTACCCAGCATATAGGTGCTTATGAAGTAACCTTGAAGGATGGCCGAAATATTGCGTTCCTGGATACACCCGGTCATGAGGCCTTTACGGCTATGCGGGCACGTGGTGCTAAAGTTACCGATATTGCCGTGATCGTTGTGGCAGCCGATGATGCCGTAATGCCCCAAACCAAAGAAGCTATTTCGCATGCCCAGGCAGCCAATGTGCCCATGATATTTGCCATTAATAAAATGGATAAAGACGGAGCAAATCCCGAAAAGATCAAAGAACAGCTGGCCGGTATGAACGTATTGGTGGAAAGCTGGGGAGGTAAATTCCAAAGCCAGGAAATAAGTGCCAAGAGTGGTGAGAATATCGACCTGTTGATGGAAAAAATACTGCTCGAAACGGATATTCTGGAACTCAAAGCCAATCCCAACCGGGAGGCCAGCGGTACCGTTATTGAAGCAACACTCGATAAAGGACGTGGTTATGTAGCCACCATTTTAGTTCAAAACGGAACTTTGAAAGTGGGCGATATGATCGTATCGGGCCAGTATTTTGGAAAGGTAAAAGCCATGTACAATGAGCGCAATCAACGGGAAGAGGAAGCGCCGCCATCAACACCGGTATTGATATTGGGTTTGAATGGTGCACCACAGGCCGGTGAAACGTTTAAAGTGTATGCCAATGAAAGCGATGCCCGTTCAAATGCCTATAAACGCGGACAGATCCTGCGCGAGCAGGGTATGCGTGCTAAAAAACATATTACCCTGGATGAGATTGGCCGTCGTTTGGCACTCGGAAGCTTTAAAGAATTGAATGTAATTATTAAAGGTGATGTGGATGGCTCAGTTGAAGCATTAAGCGATTCCCTGCAAAAATTAAGCACCGAAGAAATTGTAATTAAAGTTATTCATAAAGCCGTTGGTGCCATTACCGAAAGTGATGTAACCCTGGCTAATGCTTCAGACGCCATCATCATTGGTTTTAATGTACGGCCTGCTTTACAGGCAGCTAAACTGGCTGAGCAGGAAGCCATTCAGATCAAATTATACTCTGTTATCTACAATGCGATCGAAGAGATCAGAAGTGCCATGGAAGGAATGCTGGAACCAAGTGTTGAAGAGAAGATATTGTCGAATGTGGAGATCAGGGAAGTGTATAAATTCGATAAAGCCAGCGTGGCCGGTTGTTTTGTACTGGATGGTAAAATGGCGCGCAACAGCCGCATCAGGCTGATACGTGATGGCATTGTCATATTCACCGGCGAACTGGGAAGCCTGAAACGTTTTAAAGACGACGCTAAAGAAGTGACGTCGAGCATGGAATGTGGTTTAACAATTAAAAACTATAACGACATTAAGGTAGGTGATATCGTGGAGGCATTTGAAGAAATTGAAGTTAAGCGTACCTTGTAAGCATGCGTTAAGCATCTAGGTATTAGCTTTTAGCGGCAACTGTTTTACTAATAGCCAAAAGCTAACGGCTAACAGCTATTCTTCTCAATCTTTTGTTAAATGAACTGCCCGACCAGCCTGTTTCTGATGCAGAGGTTTATTTTTGATGCCATGCTGCCGCCGGTAAACCCACAACGGAACCAGACGATTAAAATTATTTTGATGAAAAAGTATGTACTGTTTTTTATTGCCAGCTTTGGATTTGTTTTGGCAGCCATGGCGCAACCGGGCAAAACCAAACCGGTGGTTGCCGATAAGATCGTAGCCGTTGTTGGTGATAAGGTTATTTTAAAAAGTGATGTTGATAACAGTATCCTGGATATGCAGCGACAGAATATTGCCGTGCCCGAAAACGGAAGGTGTTTGGTGCTTGAGCAGGCCATGGGCATTAAAGCCCTGGTTTTACAGGCCGAAAAAGATTCTTTACCGGTTACAGATGAGGAAGTGGAAACCATTATCGATAATAAAATTCGGCAGTTTATTGGGCAATTTGGGTCAAAAGAGGAACTGGAAAGAGTGGCAGGTAAAACCATTTATGCACTTAAAGAAGACTTCAGGGAACCGATCCGTGATCAGGAACTGGCCAAAGCCATGCGTAATAAAGTGGTTGAGAATGTACGCATAACCCCCAAGGAAGTAAATGAATTCTACAATAAAATTCCCAAAGACAGTTTATTCCTGTACGAAAGCGAACTGGAGATCAACCAGATCGTATCCTTCCCAAAAGCCACCCGCGAAGCAGAAGAATATTGTATTCAAAAGCTAAAGGAATATAAAGAGCAAATTGAAACCGGGAAGTCGGATTTTGCTACCCTCGCCAGTTTATATACCGATGATCCGGGAAGTAAGGAAACCGGCGGTCAATACGACGTTAACAGGTATTCGAAAGAACTGGATCCGCTTTGGCTCGGCAAGGCATTTACGTTGAAAGTGGGCCAGGTATCCAATCCGTTTAAAACCCGTTTTGGTTATCATATCATGCAATTGGTTAGCCGCGCCGGCGATGATGCTTCGGTAAGACATTTATTGCTGGTACCGCAGGTTACTTCCTACGAAATAAGGGGAGGCGTTGAAAAACTCGATTCAGTTCGGGCAAACCTGATATCGGGTACCATTGATTTTGGAGCAGCAGTTGCCAAATATAGTGATGATGATGCCAGTAAGTTTACAGCCGGACAGGTTACCGGCCGCGACGGCAGCACCTATGTAACGATCGATCAGCTCGACAAAGACATGGTGGTTATGTTGAAAGATCTAAAAGTAGGACAGTACTCCCAACCCACCGAGTTTATGGATGAACGTGGAAGAAAAGGCGTTCGGCTGGTGTATTTAAAAACCAGAACAGAGCCGCACCGCGAGAACCTTAAAGATGATTATGGCCGTGTTGCCCAAAGAGCCCTGGAAGATAAAAAGAACGATGCTTTGGAAGACTGGTTTGGTAAAAAAGTAGTTACTTATTATATCCGGATAGACGATGAGTTTAAATCCTGTCCCGAAATGGCCCGTTGGATGAAAGGACCCGCATCTGCAAAAAATTAATAGATTCGAAAAATATAGTAAAACGTTCCGGATAAAAAACGGAACGTTTTGGTTTTTTAAGAGGCGACCACTTTATATTTTGATAACTTTATAACAACCCCAACCGGGTTTACAATCAAAAGATTTGATAGAAACTAAAAAAATAATCAGGCAGGAAGAACAGGCCATACTGGTGGGATTGATCTACAAGGAGCAAACAGAACCTTTGGTGAACGAATACCTCGACGAGCTGACTTTTTTAGCCGAAACCGCTGGCGCCGTTGCCGTAAAAAGGTTTACGCAAAAACTCCCGCACCCCGATAGTAAGATATTTGTAGGCAAGGGAAAGCTGGAAGAGATCAAACAATATATCCTGCTCAAAGGAAATATCAGCCTGGTTATTTTTGATGATGAACTAACCGGCTCCCAGATCCAGAATATTGAAAAAGTGCTAAATGTTAAAACCATCGACCGCAGTGATCTGATCCTCGATATTTTTGCCAGCCGGGCCAAAACCGCACAGGCCAAAACCCAGGTAGAGCTGGCGCAGTACCAGTATATTTTGCCCAGGTTGAAGGGTATGTGGAAACACCTGGAAAGGCAGGGCGGCGGTGTAGGAACCAGGGGCCCGGGTGAAACGGAGATCGAGACCGACAGGCGTATTGTAAAAGATAAGATCGGCTTATTACGTAAACGCCTGGCCGAGATCGACAAGCAATCGGTTACCCAGCGCAAAGACCGAGGTGAGTTTATCCGGGTAGCTCTCGTGGGGTATACCAACGTGGGAAAATCAACGCTGATGAATATCCTGAGCAAGAGCGATGTTTTTGCTGAGAATAAATTATTTGCCACCCTCGATACCACCACCCGTAAAGTGGTGTTTGAACAAACCCCGTTTTTATTGAGCGATACGGTTGGGTTTATCCGAAAACTCCCGCATCACCTGGTAGAAAGCTTTAAAAGTACCCTCGACGAGGTACGTGAAGCAGATGTGTTACTGCACGTGGTGGATATTGCCCATCCGCAATATGAAGAACAATTTAACGTGGTGAATAAAACCCTGGCTGAGCTGGGTGCCAACGATAAACCGGTGATCACCATTTTTAATAAGATGGATAAATACGAAGAACAGGCATTTGACCAGTGGCTGGAACCTGAAGTAAAGACTGACATACTGAACGATTTAAAACAACGCTGGCAAAATGAAACCAAGGGCAACTGCGTATTTGTTTCGGCTACCGAACGTACCAACCTGGATGGGCTACGCCAAACCATTTTAAATGAGGTAAGAGAAATGTACCGGATACGGTATCCATATAAGGCAGAGTTCTTTTTTTAAAATAATCAACGGCAAAGTTTACTCACGGATTTTTTTTGCTTCGTAACAAAAATTAATTTTGCCACTAAGTCACAAAGGCCCGAAGATCATGTTTTCCTTTGTGTTTTCGTGGCAAACATATACCCGAAGGGAATAAAAAAAATTCATGTCGAATCCCCAAAAACATACCTGGTACAAAATAGCCGAAAGTGTAGCCGAAATTGATTTTAATTCCGGTGGTCTCGCCGAAATAGAGGTAAACGGTAAAAAGCTTTGCATCGGCAAACACAATGAGCAGCTTTTTGCCTGTACCCAAAAATGTCCCCATGCCGGCGGCATACTGGCCGATGGGTATATTGATGCCCTGGGCAACCTGGTTTGTCCGCTTCACCGGTATAAATTCAACCCGGCCAATGGTAGAAATATCAGTGGGGAGGGTTATTTTTTAAAAAGCTTCCGAATAGAGTCCAGGGAGGATGGCGTTTATGTTAGTTTCGAAACAAAGCCGGTTATTTAACATTATGTTTTTCTTCTGTTTGTATTTCAAGATCCCCACCAGGAATATGATATTAATTTGCCGCTGCCCGATTCATTAGATTTCTGCTTTCCTTAATTATCACCTGATTCTTCAAATCCGTCAATTATATGGTTAAAATGAACATATATAGCAACGTGTTTAGTAAAATATATTTGCGAGTTATAAAAATATCTTGCTTAAAAAATTTTTCAATCAGAAAAAATAATACCTTACGAGGCTATTTGTATAAAATAGAAATCAAAACCAACTAAAAATCTGTTTATGAAGAAGATCTACTTTCTGCTGCTTACTATTTTAGCTGCAGTTTCCAGTCAGGCACAAACAACTTTGATCAGTCCAACCGGTGAAGGAGGCTTTGAGAACGGAGCAACCTTTGCGGCTAACGGATGGACCGTAGTAAACGGCGCCACCAACCAGTGGTTTGTGGGTACAGTTGCAGTACCATCAGCAGGTACTAACTCAGCCTATATTTCCAACGATGTTGCTGGGGCTACATATAATTATTTAAATTCTTCGGCATCTACGGTTCATTTTTACAGGGATATAACTTTCCCTGCAGGAGAAACTAATATTGTATTATCATTTAAATGGAAAGCGGTAGGAGAAGGTAACTATGATTATGTAACCGTATATTCAATGCCTACTTCTGTAACGCCGGTATTTAATTCACCGGCAGGAGGTTCTCAAAGCTGGTTAAACATACCTACGGCTTATTCTGGAGCTGTTGTACATGCTACACCTCCAAATTTAAATGTTCAAGCTACCTATCAAACACAGACTATTTGCTTACCTGCAGCTTATGCCGGAACTACAAGGCGTTTGGTTTTTATGTGGTCAAATGATGGATCACTTGGTGGACCTCAACCCGGATCAATCGATGAGATTTCTTTGGTGAGCAGTATTGCCTCGGCGCCTGCCAACCAGCCAACTGTATTGGGTTTAACGCCTATTTCTACAAGTCAGATTGATGGCAGCTTTACGGCTGCTGCCGGCGCTCCTGATGGGTACCTTACAGTAAGATACCCGGCCGGGTCTGCAACCACAGCACCAGCTAACGGCACTACTTACACTACCGGTTCCAATTTGGGATTGGGTAAAGTAGTTTCTGCTCTTGCTGCAACCACGTTTAATGCCACCGGACTGACAGCAAATACCAATTATGATTTTTATGTGTATGCTTATAATAGTGCTACTTGCGGAGGCGGACCGCTTTACCGAACGGTAACACCGCTTACGGGTACACAATCAACACCGGCCTGCGGTGGACTGGCAGGTGGAACTTATTCAGTTGGTCCAACAGGAACCTATACTACGCTTACGGCAGCCATCGCGGCAACGTCCGGTGGAATTACCGGGCCGGTGATATTTGAGCTGCAAACAACCTATACAAGCGGAGCTGAAACCTACCCCATTACATTCCCTGCCAATGGCTGTACCGGACCAGTTAATTCAATTACCGTTCGACCGGTAACGGGTGCAGCGGGATTGGTGATCACCAGTTCCAATGCAACAGCTACCGTTGATTTCAATGGCGCCAGCTATGTAACCATTGATGGAAGGCCAGGAGGTGTGGGCGTTACTTCTCAACTAACCATTGCAAATACAGCTACCGGTTCGGCAGTGGCTACCCGCTTTATTAATGATGCGGTGAATAATACAGTAAAATATTGTTCAATAACCGGATCTACTACAACTTCATTTGGTGTGGTATTATTTAGCACAGGAACAGTTACTGGTAACGACAACAATACCATTAGTAATAATAATATCGGTCCTTCAGGGGCAAATCTGCCATTGAACGGAATTTATTCTCTGGGTAGCAGTGCAGCTATAGATAACAGCGGCAACACCGTTTCTGGAAATAATATTTTTGATTATTTCAGTGCAGCTTCGGCAACCAATGGAATGAATATTAATTCCAATAACTCGGGCTGGGTTATTACAAATAATAAATTATACCAAACCGCAACACGTCGTTTTACCACTGCAAATACTCACAATGGTATTAATATTACGTCGGGTTCGGGTTATACTATAACTGGTAACACCATTGGTTTTGCAAATATTGGAGGAACCGGAACGACCAATTTAGTTGGTAACAGTGTTGATCTTACCGGTACTTTCCCAAGTGCGTATACAACTATAGGTACAGCCAACGCAACCAGGTACATCGCCATCAGTGGTGCATTTACGGCTGGTGGAACAGTATCTGAAATACAAAACAATACCATCGCAGGATTTGCCTTGTACACATCCAGCGGAGCTACAACAACTAATGGTATCTGGTGCGGTATAAATGTAACGTCGGGTAATGTAAATATTGGTACAACAACAGGCAATACAATTGGAGCCACCTCAGGAAACGGTTCTGTTTACACTGCCTGTACAACAACAGGGGGGGCTATTGTTGGTATTTATGCGTCCAGCGTGAATACAGTTGTAATAAAAAACAATACAATAGGAGCTTTAGATGCAATGGGTACCACAGCATCACTTTCGGGTGGTATCACAGGTATCAATACAGCTGGAACCTTGGGAGTTATAACGATTACAGGAAACACAATTGGTAATGCTACCAATCCGGGTTTAAGAATGGGTAACTTAACCACTGGAGGAAACCTTTCAAACATAGGAACCACTTTTGGCATTGCTTCGGGTACCTGTGTTTTCCAGGGAATTCTAAACTCTGCCACAGGTGCGATTATTATTGGTACAGTAGCCGAACCAAATATTATCCAAAATGTGTCTCAAAACTCCACAGGTACCAGTGTTTCATTCAGAGGTATAAATATATCAGGAGGAACTTATAGCATAACCGGCAATATAATAAACAATATAACCAGCAGATCTGCCAATATAACTACAGCAACCGCAGGTTTAGCCGGGCTTGGTATTTTGCATACCGGGGGATTAGCTGGCTCTGTTATAAGCCAGAATACTATTAATAACCTCGAATTAGCCAATGCGGTTACTACCGGAACAAACGTTTCGGGTATTGGTGTTGCCAATACCCCGGTGGATATTACCAGGAATAAAATCTATGATTTACGAAATGCCAGCACATCGGTAACTGCGGCTACGCCCGGCACTGCATCAGGAATTTTTATCAGAAGTGCTACTGCAGCCGGTAATGTTAATGTTGTCAACAATATGATATCGTTGGGCAACGGGCAGACCACCAACACCAGTTTTATCGGTATTTGGGCGAACCATGGATCTTCACCTAATCCCAATGATAACATTTATTATAACACCGTAAATATTGAGGGCGTTGCAGCTTCAGGAGCAAATCCAAGTTTTGGATTTCACAGGGGCAACTTTGCAATTACTCCGGTAAACCAGGTTGTAGTTGACATACGGAATAACATTTTCAACAATACCCGTTCCGGAGGAACAGGAGCACACTACGCTATCGGTAATTTTTTCAATGCAACAACGGTGAGCGCTGTAGGATGGGGTGCTAACGCATCAAATAATAACGTTCTTAATGCAAATGCTGCAACCATCGGCCATTGGCAAACAGCTCAAACATTTGGAGGTTGGAAAACAGTTTCGGTAAGTGATGCTGCTTCATTATCGGCTGTTGCGGTACCGTTTGTTAACACAGTAACCGCTGATCTGCATTTGAATTTTGGAGTTACACCAACTGCCATCGAATCCGGCGGACAGGTAATAGCAGGAATCGCTATTGACTACGACAATCAGGTACGTCCCGGCCCTATTGGCTCTGTAAATGGTGGTGCTTTTGCACCGGATATGGGTGCTGATGAATTTGACGGGGTGTATCTGGATATTATACCTCCGGCTATAACTTACACACCGCTGTCAGGAACTTTATGCGCAACCAACGTAACATTATCAGCTGTTATTACTGACAATAGTGGAATAAATACAACTGCAGGAACCAAGCCCCGTATGTATTTCAAAAAATCAACTGATGCCAATACATTCGCCGGTAATACAAGTGGCGACAATGGCTGGAAATATGTAGAGGCAACAAACGCCGCTTCGCCATTTAGCTTTACTACCAATTACGCTTTATTACAGGCACCGGTAACCGGCGGCGATATCATTCAGTATTTCGTGGTAGCCCAGGATCTGGCAACGCCGGCTGTTGTAGGAATTAACAGTGGTGTATTTAATGCTACCCCTGCCAGCGTTAACCTGGCTGCAGGCAATTTCCCGATTACAGGAACAATAAACAGTTACAACATAGGAGCTGGCGGTATCAGTGGAACAGTAACCATAGGAGCGGCAGGTACTTACCCTACGTTAACCGGCGCCGGTGGTTTATTTGCTGATTTGAATGCCGGAGGATTAACCGGAAATGTAATAGCAAACATACTTGATGCAACCATAACAGAACCGGGAACTAATGCGTTGAACCAGATGGCCTATGGTTGCGGTGGTCCGTTTACATTGACCATCAAACCCAATACAGGTGTTACGGCTGCGCTTAGCAATGCTTTCTCCGGCTACCTGATCAGGATATTATCCAATAATGTGATCATAGACGGATCTAATAATGGTTCAACCAGCAGGGATCTTACCATAGAAAATACAACGACCACCACGCCAAGTGTTTTATTAATTGGTTCAACAGGTACGGTACCTGTTACCAACGTAACCGTAAAAAACAGTATTTTAATTAATGGTGCCAATACCAATTCCGCAGTTGTGGTTTCCGATGGAACAGCGCCTGGAACAGCCGGTTATTTTAACAATATCACCATCCAAAACAACAGCATTCAAAAAGCCTATATCGCCAACTATAATATTGCAGTAGTTGCACCTGGCAATGGTAGCGGTTTGTTAATTACCGGAAATGATATCAATACAGCCGGTGCAAATTCAGTAAGGTTGGTACCGGTTTATGTGCAGGGTATTGATGGGGCGACGATTTCCAATAATAACCTCGGTAATATTGCCAATACATTGGACGCGGCCAATGTAACAGCTATCTGGTTGGCAACGGGAACGGTAAATACGACGATATCTGGTAATAACATTTCCAGCATCAGCACCACTTCGGGTGCTCCAAGGGGAATTGCAGTTTCTTCCGGTGCTGCTGTCACCAATGTTGTTGTAACCGGTAATACTATTAATGGCCTCACATCATCCAGTACCGGAACAACAACAGGTATTTTTCTGTTTAGCACCACCGGAGATGTTGAAATAAGCAAAAACAAGATCAGCGACATTAAAAATACCAACGGCACCGGATTTGGTAGTAATGGCATTCAATTGGCCACTACACTAACCGGAGCCAATATTGATGTCAATAATAATTTTGTCTGGGATATTGCCGGAAATGGTTTTAACGGCGCCGGATTAGGTGACAATGGTTATGGAATTATTGTTACAGCAGGCGGCGGATATAATATTGATTACAATACAATACACCTGAATACGGAGCAGGTTAGTGCAACCGGCAGGCCAATGGCTATTAATATTACATCAGGAGTTACTGCAGCAGGTGCAATTAACCTGCGCAATAATATTTTGGCAACCAACCAAACAACAGGAACCAACCGGTATGCGATCTATTCGGCTGCTGCCAGTGCTGTGTTTGGAACTATTGACTATAATGATTACTCAAGCGCCGGACCAAACCTTGGATTTATTGGTGTTGACCGAACAACACTTGCCGATATTCAAACAGGCTTTGGCGGTAATCTTAATTCAAAGAATGTATTACCGGTATTTGTTGGTGCTAACGACCTGCATTTGAGTACAGCAGCCGGTGCAAACTGGTGCTTAAATGGCACAGCTACACCCCTTGTTGGTATCACAACAGATATTGATGGCGATACCAGGCATGTAACAACACCGGATATGGGTGCGGATGAATTTGTAGCGGTTGGTTCAGGTGATATTGCTACGCCGGCTTCTCAAACAGTTTGTACGGGCGTTCCCATCACGACTATCGTTCTTTCAGGTGGTGCGGCTTCTTATAGCTGGACAAGAGATAATCCCGGCGTAACCGGAATCGCAGCCAGCGGAACGGGTAATATCAGCGGTACGCTGGTTAATGCTACGGCATCACCGGTAACAGTTACTTTTACCATTACCGCATTAAATGCTGATAACTGTGCGGCTCCTGCCACATTTACTGCTACTGTTACAGTTAACCCAACCAATTCGGTTACTTTAACCTCGGCTGTGGGTACCGATGCACAAACGGTTTGTATCAACACAGCGATCACCAATATTACTTATTCAACAACCGGTGCTACCGGTGCTACGGTAACCGGTTTGCCGGCAGGCGTTACCGGTAGTTGGTTAGCTAATGTGGTAACCATCAGTGGTACGCCAACAGTTTCCGGTCCGTTCAGTTATACAGTTACCTTAACGGGTGGTTGTGGAACAGTTACTGCAACCGGTACAATAACAGTAACAGCAAATAACACGGTTACCTTAACTTCTGCTGCAGGTACCAATGCACAAACGGTATGTATCAATACAGCGATCACCAATATTACTTATTCAACAACCGGAGCAACCGGTGCTACGGTAACCGGTTTACCGGCCGGCGTAACAGGAGCATGGGCTGCCAATGTGGTAACCATCAGTGGTACACCAACGGCGAGCGGTCCGTTCAGTTATACCGTTACCTTAACGGGAGGTTGTGGTACTGTTACTGCTACCGGTTCAATAACAGTAACGCCGGCTTCTAATGCTACCATAGTGTATATCGGTTCGCCTTACTGTACAACCAGTGGCACCGCAACAGTTACCCAAACCGGAACTGGTGGTGGTACCTATTCAGCCGCACCGGCTGGTTTAACACTGAATACAGCAAGCGGGGACATCACCCTGGTATCAAGCGCACCCGGAACCTATACCGTTACCTACACGGTGGCGGCTGCCGGTGGTTGCCCGGTATTTACCACCACAACTTCGGTTACTGTTTCCAGTTGTGTAGGTTGCACATGGACTGCCGATGCGGTTTATCCGATTACTGTTTTGGATCAGGCCACAGTGAGCGTTGGCAGCAACATGTATGCTTTTGGCGGTGTAAGTACATCGATCATCGGCAATGCCTATAAATTTGACGGTGCTTCCTGGACGGCAATCGCACCATTACCGGTTGGGCTTGAGTTCCCGGCTGCAGCCACCGATGGTACAAATATTTACGTTGCCGGTGGTGCAAATGGCAGCGGCATACCCCAAACATCTTTGTACCGGTATAATGTGGCAACCAATACCTATACCACGCTGGCTTCTTTCACCACCGGAACCTGGAACCAGTCGCTGGTATTTTTAAACAACAAACTCTATAAATTCTGTGGTACTATTGCTTCTTCAGTCTCAACCAATGTTTTGGAGATCTATGACATAGCTTCCAATACCTGGAGCCTGGGTGCCAACTATCCTGCGTCCCTCAGTTTTGTGACCGCGGTTGCGAAAGGTAATTTTATTTACTCAGCCGGCGGAATTGATGTCGTTTCTGTGGCAACACTTAAAACTTACCGCTACGACCCTGCTGCCAATAGCTGGAACGACGCTGCGATTGCCGACCTCCCGCAAACCCGGTGGGGTGCAGCAGGAGCTATTTATAATAACAACTTTATTGTTGCAGGTGGGTATGTTAACGGTAACAACATTTCCAACACCGCCTTAAACTGGGATCTCACGACCAATACCTGGTCGCCGGTTGTAAATATGCTCGGCGAGCGCGCACGGATGACTGGAGCGACGCTGGGGGCGAGCTTCCATGTAATTGGAGGCCGTTCAATTGCTTCTCCAGGTTTTGTTGGTACCAACGATAACCAAAAACTAACCTGCGCACCGCCGGTGTATACCTGCGCTGAGAATTTTGATGCTGTTATGGTGCCTGCATTACCCGGTGCCTGGTACGCATCAACCGGTATGGTTAACGGAAGTTCTACACCCTGGGTTACCAGCAATGCAGCCAGTTCAAGCGCACCCAATTCGGCATTTACAAATGATCCGGGAAGTGCTTCGGATGAGTACCTGGATACCCGGCCATACGCGTTACCGGCAGCCGGATTCAGTCGTTTATACTTCATGAATAACTATGCTTTAGAAAATAATTTTGATGGTATGGTTTTGGAAATTTCCGTCAATAACGGCGCTTTTGTTGATATTCTTGCTGCCGGCGGTACATTTGTAACCGGAGGTTACAGCGCAGCCCTTCTCGGCAACGGCAATCCGCTTGGAACCCGGCAGGCCTGGACTGGCATTTCAGGAGGTTTTATCACTACTTCGGTTAATCTTCCGGCCAGTGCTAACGGACAGAATGTAATATTCCGTTTCAGGAGAGGAACTGATAACAGTGTGTCCTCAACGGGCGTATACATAGATGATGTATATGTGATTCAGACAGCAACCATAAGTTATGCGGGATCACCCTATTGCAGTAATGCAGGAACGGCCAATGTAACGCTTACGGGAACATCGGGCGGTACATTCAGCGCAGCACCAGCGGGATTAAGCCTGAATACATCTACCGGTGCGGTAGACCTGGGCGCCAGTATGCCTGGAACCTATACCGTTACGTATAGCGTGAGTTCGGGTGGTGGCTGTCCGTTATTTACAACTACGGCATCTATTACCATAACAGCATTACCAACAGCAACTATCAGCTATCCGGGTAGTCCTTATTGCTCTAACGGAGGTACAGCCACTGTAACCCAAACCGGTACAGCAGGTGGTACTTACAGTTCTACAGCAGGTTTAAGCATAAATGCTTCAACCGGTGCGGTTGACTTAGGCGCCAGCGCCCCTGGTACTTATACTGTTACCTATACCATTGCAGCAGGCAGCGGATGTCCTGCGGTACCTGTAACAACAACGATAACCATTACAGCCCTTCCGACAGCAACGATAGCCTACACCGGCTCACCATATTGCTCTAATGCAGGTACAGCTACAGTAACCCAAACAGGTACTGCAGGCGGTACATATAGCGCAGTGCCTGGAGGTTTAAGCATTAGTCCAACAACAGGAACCGTAACCCTGGGCACCAGTGTCCCCGGTACTTATACTGTTACTTATACCATTGCAGCGGCGGGTGGATGTCCGGCAGTTTCAACCAGTACTACGATAACAATAACAGCTTTACCATCAGCAACGATCGTTTATTCAGGCTCACCGTATTGCTCAAACGCAGGAACAGCCAACGTAACCCAAACCGGTACAGCCGGTGGAACTTACTCCGCACTACCTGGTGGTTTAGTAATTAACTCTGCAACAGGCGCAGTTACCCTGGGTACCAGCGCTCCTGGAACCTACACGGTTACGTATTCATTTGTAGCAGCAGGCGGATGTCCGGCAGTTTCAACCAGTACTACGATAACAATAACAGCTTTACCATCGGCAACGATCGTTTATACAGGCTCACCATACTGCGCAACGGTAGTATCGGCACCGGTTACCCGTACGGGCACAGCCGGCGGAACCTATAGTGCCGCACCGGCAGGCTTAACGATAGACCCGGCAACCGGTACGGTATCGCCACAAACGAGCACCCCTGGTACGTATACAGTTACTTACACGATTGCATCCGGAGGCGGATGTCCAGCAGTGTCAACCACCACCACAATCACCATTACAGCTGCACCGAATATCATTATCTTCTATGCAGGTAATCCATATTGTTCCAATGCAGGAACAGCCAATGTAACCAGATTTGGTACACCGGGTGGAACCTATAGTTCAACGCCAGGCTTAAGTATTACTCCTGCCACGGGCGCTGTTAACTTAGGTGGAAGTACGCCAGGAACGTATACGGTTACCTACACGGTACCGGCCTCAGGCGGTTGTGGCATCACGCTAACAACAACCACCATCACGATCACGGCAGCACCAACAGCCACGATCGCCTATACGGGCTCACCATACTGTAGCAATGCAGGCACGGCAACGGTTACCCTTACCGGCTCACCTGCCGGCGGAACCTATAGTTCAACGCCGGGCCTAACGCTCAATCCAACAACAGGAGCGGTAACCCTGGGCACGAGCACACCGGGAACCTACACGGTTACCTACACGGTACTGGCAGGCGGCGGATGTCCTACCTACACCACCACAACAACGATCACGATAACGGCCTTACCGGCAGCTACGATAGCGTACACGGGTAGTCCGTATTGCTCCAATGCAGGCACCGCCAATGTAACCAGAACAGGTACAGCAGGTGGTACGTACAGCGCAGCACCGGGCGGCTTAACGATAAGTGCCACAACAGGTGCCGTAACATTGGGCACCAGCACAGCCGGCACCTATACGGTTACCTATACCATTGGAGCAGGCGGCGGATGTCCGGTTGTAACAGCAACAACATCCATCACCATAACCACCTTGCCGACAGCCACAATAAGCTATGCCGGCAATCCATTCTGCCAGAATGCAGTACCAAACACGGTTAATGTTACCAGAACAGGTAATGCAGGCGGAACCTACTCAGCAGCACCTGCAGGCTTAAGCATTAGTCCAACAACAGGAACCGTAACCCTGGGCACCAGTACCCCTGGCACCTATACGGTTACTTATACCTTAGCAGCGGGCGGCGGATGCCCGGTAGTAACAGCCACGACAACCATTACGGTTCAGTCGCTGTCAACCGCAGCTACAGCAGCCACGGCCACGCCATCATCACTGTGCGGACCAGGCTCAGTAACCTTAGCGGTAACGGGTGGTTCACTGGGAAGTGGAGCGAGCTGGAAATGGTATAGCGGATCATGTGGTGGAACACTGGTAGGCACCGGTGCCACGATCACGATTCCGGTAAGTGCAACGACCACTTATTTTGTAAGAGCAGAAGGCGCTTGTAACACAACTACCTGTGTTAGTGTATCGGTAACGGTAAACGTACAACCAACGGTAAGCCTGTCGGCTTCACCGGTAACGGTACTAAGCCGTCCGGGACAAACGACCACGTTAACAGCGGCGGTGTCACCGGCAACGGGTACAACGATCACCTGGTACAGGAATGATGTGGTGGTGCCTGGCGCTACGTCAACAACCTTAGTTGTAGATATCGACAAACTGGGTGTATACACGGTTCGGGTAACCACGGGAGCGGGCTGTACAGCCTTATCGAATGCGGTGGCTATTACCACAGAAAGTTCGAACCAATTGTTCATCTCACCAAATCCAAACAACGGTGCGTTCAAAGTGAGGTTCTACAGCAATTACCAGAACTATGGTGCATTGCGTCATTTGGTGATATTCAGTGCACTTGGACAAAAAGTGTATGATAAAACCTTCCCGATCACGGCGCCATACAGTGCAATGGATGTAGATATCCGTAACCTGGGCAAGGGCACTTATTTTGTGATGGTAACCGATGCCACCGGCGAATTTGTGTTGGCAACGGGTAAAGTGATCACGCAGTAAAATAACCAATCGCATCATAATAAACTAAAACCGTTCAGCCTCAGGCTGGACGGTTTTTTTCTGTCATTTCGATCCCGAGAACTATCGGGGAGAAATGACAGAATAGCAAGTTGTAGCTTTTTAGCCCCTGTTCAAAGCTTAACTTTGCAGCGAAATAGAAATTACCATGGATAAGCCCAAACAAAAAGTTACCCTTGCACAGGCATTTAAAGAATTCATCTGGCCCAGGCGGAAGATCGTGTTCTTTGGATTATTGTTGATCGTCGTCAGCCGGTTGGCCAGCCTGGTACTGCCGGGTGCCAGTAAATATCTGATGGATGATGTGATCGTGAAAAAAGACGTGCACATGTTGTGGATACTGTTGGCAGTTGTTGCCGGATCTATTGTTGTGCAATCAGTTACTTCTTATCTGCTTACTAAATTATTAAGTGTTGAAGCCCAGCACCTGATCTCCCAGTTAAGAATTAAAGTACAGAAAAAAATTCTTTCGCTACCTATTAGTTATTTCGATAACAACAAATCGGGCGCCCTGGTGAGCCGCATCATGACGGATGTGGAAGGTGTTCGTAATCTGGTAGGCACCGGGTTGGTGCAATTAATCGGTGGATTTTTAACGGCCATTATTTCTCTGGTGTTGCTGATCCGGATCAGTCCGATGATGACTTTTTACGTATTGGTGCCCGTGGCCATTTTTGCAGTAGTGGCGTTAAAAGCGTTTACGTATATACGTCCGATTTTTAGAATGCGGGGCGTTATCAATGCCGATGTAACCGGTCGTTTAACAGAAAGTATCAACGGGGTTCGGGTGATAAAAGGCTTCAACGCCGAAATCCAGGAAAATAAAACCTTTGAGAAAGGCGTGGAGCAATTGTTTCTGAATGTGAAGAAGAGCCTTACTTCCACAGCCATCATCACCAGTTCGGCCACGCTGTTACTGGGATTGGCATCGGCGGGAATAATGGGTATTGGCGGATACATGATCATCCAGGGGCAATTAACCTTTGGTGAATTTTTGGCGTTTACCCTTTACCTTGGTTTTATGATCGCCCCGATCGTTCAGATGAGTAATATCGGAAGTCAGCTCACCGAAGCCTTTGCGGGGCTCGACAGAACCGAAGAGATCATGAATATGGATCCGGAGGATGATAAAGCAGTTCGGATAATTCCTTTACCAACTTTAAAAGGCGATATACGATTCCAGGATGTATCATTCGCATACGAAGAAGGGAAAGAAGTAGTGCGTGGTATCAGCTTTGATGCACCGGCCGGTTCAGTAACGGCCTTGGTAGGCAGCTCGGGCTCGGGTAAAACTACCATTGCCAGTTTGGCCGCCACTTTTATCACACCCGATTCGGGTAAGATCACCATCGACGGAACCGATTTAAGTAAGGTAATATTATCAGACTACCGGCAACACCTGGGCGTAGTTTTACAGGATGATTTTTTGTTTGAAGGAACCATCCGCGAAAATATTTTATTTGCCCGTCCTGACGCCGGAGAGGAGAAACTGACTCACGCGGTGAAATCGGCTTATGTATATGAGTTCACCGATCGTTTTGAAAAAGGCCTGGATACCGTGATCGGCGAAAGGGGTGTAAAACTGTCGGGCGGACAAAGGCAACGCATCGCCATCGCCCGGGCTATCCTGGCCGATCCAAAAGTGATCATCCTGGATGAAGCCACCAGCAGCCTGGATACGGAAAGCGAATCGTTGATTCAGCAAAGTTTAAATGAGTTGATGAGGGGGCGAACCACCTTTGTAATTGCCCACCGGCTCAGTACCATCCGCAAAGCCGACCAGATACTGGTTATTGAATCGGGCGAAATAAGAGAGCGAGGTAACCACGATGAGCTGATCGCGAAACAGGGCAGGTATTATGAGTTGTTTACGTATCAGGCGAGGATATAAATCGGGCAATATCATGGTTAAGCAGGGCGTGGGCATGATTATTATTCTCAGGCGAATGCTGGCTTACAGTTTGTAGCTCCTTCAGAATCTCGCCAGAAAAACGCAATTGCCCTGTTGATGCCGGTTTATAGAGCTATTTAAAAATGGTATATTTAAAGGAAGCGAATAATGAAAATAATCAGGGGCTCAAATTTTTGTTCGATAAATATGTACAATTGCCAGGTGATCATTTAAAATGAATTGAAAGGAGAAGAATTGCTTGAACAGGACCATGACGATATTGAAAAAAAATTCAATTGCCCTTCGGGTGAAATCGTTCTCTGTTTGTTTTATTTGACCCGTAAAATTGAGCTGATCAATAATAAAGAGCACCAGAGTGGTTATATACTATATATGTCGCAAGATAATTTTTGCCTTGACAAACACAAACACAAGGTTTACTTCTCCTTCTACAAGAAAAATATAAAAACCTTAACAGAGGTACAGTTATTCTTCTTTTCGTGGTTGTAGGGTTTTGTAGTTAAAATGATAAATCTTCTCCGTCATTATCATTATAAGGCTTCCATGTAGATACTATTGATTCAGGCAGTTCTAATTTTGGTTGTTTATAATCTTTTCTGCCTCTACTTTTCTTCTTTTTGCTAGCACAGGGTCGCATGGAGTTTCCCCTGTAAATGGGTCGCTATACCCAATCAGGTCAACCGTTGCCAATTGTAGATATGTATGATATTGCAGGTGGCGCTTTGTGGGGGAATAAATCAGACCAAATAATATCATACTATAGACCAAACTTTCATTTAGATAAAAATAATCCTGACGTTACAATTTCCGCTATTCGTGGCACAGGAACCAAATTGCCTTATTCTGTTTAGTGCGCCCCGGTGCGTTACAGGTGAATTCTTTCATATCCATGCACGCCGGTCTTCATAATTATCTGGTATATAAGTAAGGTATTGCACCAGCCTGGGCTCCTGGCCGAGATTGGCTGAGGCACAATGCGGGAGTGCCTGGTGCCAGATGATCAGGTCGCCGGCATTGCCCGGAACAGGAACCGGTTGTAATGTTTCCAACGCATAACGCCTCAGGTCGATATTTGGCGGCGCCGTGTCTATCCACTCGTTGATTTGCCGGTGAAAGCCCGGCACACATTGAAATGCTCCTCCGGTTTCGGTTACGTTTGTGAGATATAGTAATCCCTGGAATCTTTCCGGTATAGGCAATTCCAGACTGGTGTCCCAATGCAAAGGGCTGCCTTTAAATGTGTACTGATCGGTTTGAGGAGGGTTAAAACTGACTTTGTCAATGATTTTTTTTATGGCCGTATTGCCATAGAGTTGTTCAAATGCTCTGCGTATTCTTGTTGAATTACGGGTGGCATGCAATGCCTCGTGCTGTGTAAAAACAACCATTAGCCCACTCATCGCAGTGTGCTGCTTATACCAGCTTGCAGGGTCTTCGGGGCTGGCACCCAGGAACTCCCAGATAGCCTTGTTGGCGTTTATGTGTTCCTGTTTGGTTGCCGCTTCCCGCAAAACCACGTATCCGTTTTCCCGCCAATGCCTGATATCTGTTTCCGAAAGCACATCGGTTTCTATACTATTAGCCGTTTCCGTAATGCGGGCTTTTTCGTTTGCCCATTGCAGGAAGTTAATAAGATCGGGTTGCTGGGTATATAAGTACAACAACATCTCCTGCATCCCTATTTCCAGGTCGTATACATGGCCCAGATCTTTATCCCAGGTATCCGTCGTTATCAAATCCGGATGAATGGCTTTTTGCCAGATCCTGGTCAGGGAACCTACCTGTGAGGCGGATAGTATTGGATATTCCATGTACAAAATAACGGATTTGGGTTAAGCTGGTAAATAAATATTTTGGTGCATCGGCATGGATCTGTTTGCCGACAGGTAGGTTAGACAAAGTCTAAAAACCAATACATCCTCGTCGGAGACGAGGACGAGGGGAATGCCTACTCAACAAAAACAAAATGTTTATTATCAATCAGTTCTTCGCCACTCCACCGGTAGGCAACTAAAAAGCCATTTTTTGCAACGCTGTAATCCAGGCAGATCACGTTTGCTGATTGTACAACCGGAAATTGATCTTCCAGCCAGTAATGACCAAAGAACACCGGAGGCGCATCCTTGGGGTAAATATTGAATTTTAAGTCTTCCGGAATTATTTCGGATCGTAATGCCTGCGGGCAGTTAAACAGGAATTCTCCAAAATAATTTGATCCGGGATCCACCCACCATTTTATCCGGTTTGTTGTTCGGGCATGGCCATCTTTGTCAAACCAAACATCCTTTTCGGGTATATTAAATTCTTTCCCTTTTAAAGTATCATTAATGACCTCATAAGCCAGCGAACCCTTTTGATGAGAAGCAAAAAGCAGTTCATCATGTAGTGTGACAAAGTTTTTGCTTTTTAGCCACTCAATATGACTGGCATCCCAGCAGGCGTGTACTACCCGCAATTGTTCCAGGTCTAAAAACAAAGGTAATGTACGAAACCAGTCGAGGTACAATGACCATTCATCGGGATAGTTGGCGAATTGATCCAATGTGGCCCGGTGTTGTTTTTGATGTACGGCACTATGGCTCCGTAAATAGCCCCCACCCACCCTTTGCGTTGCAAATGCGATGGCATTATATTCATGATTACCCATTACGGCCAATGCCTGTCCATTGCTTACCATGCCTTTTACCAGTTGCAGGGTTTCCCGTATTTCGGGGCCACGGTCGATAAAATCACCTACGAATATTACCTTTCGATCGGTGTGTTTCCATATTCCGTCTGTTTGGGTATAATCCAGTTTTGTGAGCAGTGCTTTTAGTTTGGAGCAGTAGCCGTGTATGTCGCCGATGATATCGTACAAGAGTTATTGTTTCGTGTGAATAGCAATGGGTTTAAGACCAGTCTAAATGTATGAAAATTTGAGTTAATCTTAATTTTCCGGGCGGGCCTCTGCCCCGATCTTGTGTGTGGCATGCAGGATCTGCCGTGCTGAAAATAATGTTACCATAAAATTTAAACTGCGGATTTTTGATGAAGTAAAGGTTGTAAATTTATCAGCACATAAAATAGTTGCATGAGAAATTCTGTACACGGGTTTGCCATAATTTTACTGGTCTTTATTTTTACTGCCTGCCAAAAGGAATTGAACTTTGAAGACCTGCCCACAAACGGGCAGGCTGTTGGCACTTTAAAATCATCATCCGGAACCTGTTTACCCCAATCCATAAATGGCACATATACCAAGGACTCTGTTTTAAAAGCGACGAACTATATACAGGTGTCTGCCGATATTACGGCTACCGGCACGTACCAGATAGCAAGTGATACCGTTGCCGGTTTTTATTTTATAGCCAGCGGTACCTTTACCTCAACGGGGGTACAGGTAGTTAACCTGGCTGGTAATGGCACCCCATCCGCTACCGGTATAAAAACATTTTCCATAAAATTTGGTACCAGTACCTGTACCATAGATGTAACGGTGGGTACCGGCGCACCCGCGAATGCGGTATTCAGTTTTGTTAATTGTGCCGGTACCCTATATGGCGCCGGCGTGTATACAGCAGGTACTGTTGTTGGCGCAACACATACCGTAACGCTGGATGTAAATGTAACCAACCCGGGACCTTATACAATCAATATAGCAGCGGTTAATGGCGTATCGTTTTCGGGTTCGGGCAATTTTACAGCCACAGGCAATGCACAGGTTATATTAACTGCCAGCGGCACACCTGCAGCGGCCAGTCCGCCGGCCTATAATTATACCGTAACCAGTGGTACCTCTACCTGTATATTTTCAATAACCGTGGCTGCGCCTGCACCGCCACCAAACCTGGATTATGTACCGCAAACATCTTTCAGTAACTGGAGCTCGCGTTTGGTTGGCGGCACACCGGCAGATACTACCTATGTACAGGTAAGCGCCAACTCAAAAACTTTTGGTGCCAACAGTTATAAAATATTTGAAGTTCAGGATATGGGTGTACCCACCGATTCGGTTTTTAACCGAAAAAACGGGGGCCTATATTATCAATACATCGATGGCAATTTAGGCGTATTAGATAACCCGATCAATAAGGAATATCTGGTGCTGGATTCCAATTTGGCAGTAAATGCAACCTGGACGGCTAATTTCGGGCCCAATGTGGCTATGGGATTTCCGCTCACCAATATCAGGGTAGATGCAGAAATTCTGGGGAAGGGTGAAACCCAAACAGTAGCATCAATTGTGTACGCTAATGTTATCCGGGTAAAATATGCATATACAGCAACCGTGTTGCTCGTTGGTGATGTACCGGTTGCTGAAGAAGAAAGATGGTTTGCCCGTGGTATTGGTGTAATCCGGTCAAGCATTGTGAACCTGGTTGCCCCTGCTACCATCATAAATGAAACGACGAGGGCGCAGGTGTATTAACCGGTGATTTACTTTCGTTGAAGGAGAAGTTAAGACCTGCCTGTTATTTTGGTTTTTTATCAATTAATTCGTTCCGTTCGGTGAGAACAGCGACCAGCGGATAACAGAAAAACGTGCGCATTTTTCGGCTGTAGTGCCGGTGGTGATAACAGCAGCCCGCAGAGATTTATTTTATGGATCAATTTGCCACTTTATCAAACCGGTGATGCATCAGTCTCGGATGCCATATATTAAAATGCGTGACTTCACCTGCAGCATTATAATAAAAACGGATCCAGTTAGTTGATTCATCATCTTCATAATACTGCACTTTCAACATAAACTCGCCATCAGGGCCGGGCTCCAGGTATTTATCTGCAATGGTTGGCCTTTTTAAAACAAGTTTTCCTTCATCATCCAGCATGATGGTCCAGTAAAAATCCAGATGAGGGCTGTAATACCTCCCTGTGATCTTCTGCAGGGACTCTTTTGAATATTGCGGCCTTGCTGCTGTATCTTTTCTCAGGTATTCTACATCAACATTACCCTCAAATTGCGAATGTATTTCAAGGGTCATTACTGAATCGGGATGCGGTTGATCATAAATAAGCCATACCGGAAAGCCAGGATCTTTAAAAATTCCTTTACCAACCGGCATCACCGCAAAGATATCATCGCTGGTATAAACCCAACTCAAACTATCACCAACTAGTTTAAATTCCTTATAACTTTTCTTTTCAACCGTACTTTGAAACGTTAATGCATTCTGCACCCGGTAATACCCGGTAAATTGCTGCAACTCCTCTTTTGAAAGAGCTATTGCTGTTGACGGGAATTTTTTAACGTCGGACTGCTTTTCATCCTTAACCTGCAAAAGCCATTTTGCTAATTCGTCGATTTTTTCCTCATAAGGTTGCCAATAGCTGCTTACACATATCACCGAAATAGTTGCCGAAGGAATGCGGGTTACATAAGCATAACCCGACACGCCTTTATGGGATATCACTTCATAATTACCCATCCTGTTTATTTTATGGCCAAACACATAACTTGTTCCTTTCAATACCGGTATAGGCCGGGCATGTTGTTTTAAACGACTGATGGCTTTTGAAATAAATGAATTTCCGTCTGCATGAATGGCCGTCCATTTTTCCAGGTCATTGGCCGAAGTCAGCATCCAGTAATTTCCTCCCGGTGATGTTTTATTTCGTAAATGAGGCCTGTACCCGTTATCTCCGTCAGAAATATATGAGAAAGCATGATCAGGGATCATGTCATCTTTACGAACCTGCATACTGGTAGCATACATTTTAAGCGGGGTAAAGACTTTTCGCTTCAGGTAAACGGGCAGGGGTTCACCAGATACTTTATCAAGGATCAACCGCAGTAAACCAAAATCTGAATTGCAATACATATATCCCTTACCGGGTTCAACCTGCGGATCGGGCTGACGATATAGAAAATTCAGGAACTGCGAAACATCCAGCCTGTTATTCATACTGGCCTGTGTTAAAGCCAGTGTGGCCCATTCGTCACAAAACCCGCTGCTGTGGTTGAGCAGGTCCTGAATTGTAACTGCATCACTCCATGCGGGCAGTTGAGGAAAATATTTTCTTACCTTATCTTCTAATTTTAATTTTCCTTCTTCTTCCATCAGCACGGCTGCAATGGAAATAAATTCCCTTCCTTCTGAATAAGGTAAAGTAATTACCGTATTGTGTGTAAATGGAATCTTAAACTCGAGGCTTGCCATGCCATAATCTTTTTTGGCAACCGGTTTCCCGTTCTGCAAAACAGTGATGGCATAGCCCGGAGAATTTTTATTATTGAAAAACCTGAAAAGACTGTCCAGCTTTTTCTCCAGTTTGATCTTATCAATGGGTTGAATAGTTTGTGCTGTTGCAAAAACTGCAAGTATCACTAATGTTGCCAGCAATGGGACCTGTTTCATAGCTATATTTTTTGTCAGGTATTATTTTTGTTCAGTCAAATCATACAAATGCGCTGCCACTTCCATATCTTCTGTATTGCCATCGGGGTCAGCAATTTTCCCGATCTCTTTCCCGATTACGTTTCCTAAATATATTTTCATACTGTCGGGGTAAGGTTTGGGAGGCACCCACTGTGTAAAAAAGAACCAGACCCTTTTGCTGCCTTTAAACTGATCCAGTTCGCGCAGGTAAGGAACGATATTTTTATGATCACCGCCTACGAGGTAAGCCGATTCCGCAATACCCTCTTTTGGCCCGTAAAAATGCATGGCATGTCTTCCCCGGTAATACACGTATAATTTATCGCCGGGCTGTAATTTTTTTTTCAACTCTTTCAAAAGAGGCTGTGCCGATTGGGCATTAAAAGGAGGGCGCTCTGATGGAAATATTATTGTTATACAGATGATGGGAAACGCAATCAGTAAACTTAAAGCTATACTCAACGCCGGCCTGAATAAAAATGGCAACCAGGCATTCAACGAAGCTATACCGGCAATACCGCTGATGACAAAGGGCCATGTAGCATAAACAGCCACCCGCGTGTCGAACGGGAGAACCCTGAATGTGGCAAGCACTATGGCTGCAAGAGTTGGAGCAAATAGTATTAAGGTTGCAGATCCATATTTTTTTGCCAGGAAAATAATTCCGGGTATGGATAATATCAATAATGTTGCAGCGATTAAAGTAATTGATGGAACGGCATACTCCATCCATGCGGATAAGAAAAATGAAAGTTCCGTAAATAAGGTTTTAGGTATCCATAACAAATATCCGGTAAAACTATGTAGCGGAGCAAAGCCTCTTGACCAATAACCTGTCATGGCTTCATTTACCGTACTGCTGATTACGAATTTTGCATACCACGCAGCCAGCGCACAGGCAATGGCCCAACAGCCAGCGATTATAAAGAAATATCTTTTGGGTAGATCAATACGTTTTTTCCACAACGGTAAAAGAACAACTCCTAAAACAAAGGGTGCTATTACCATTGCGGAAAATGAGGAAAGAATGAATATGAATCCAACACCTGCGATCGTCCACAGCACCGGTCTTTTCAATTGAGGTTTCATCATTTGCAAAGCGGACCAGGTTAAAAATAATGCGGCTGTAACCTCTCCGGAATATTGTTTGGCCTCCCCGGCATAAAACCATTGCGTTACGCTGCCCGCAAACAGGATAAAGGAAGCTAATAAAAAACCCCCCTTCAGGAATTGTTTGCAAATACTGAGAAAAAGAAATAAGGATACAATGGAACAAACCCAGGGAAAAAAACGGAAGGCAAGATCGTTTTCTCCAAATATGGTGGTGGCTGTTTTTTCGAGTAATAAAAATCCAACAGGGGCCACCTGGTTAAAATCTAATGATTGTGTTACTAACTGGTAAAAACTATGCGACTGAACATTCAGTGCATTGGTGAGCTCATCAAACCACATAGAGGAACGGCCAAAGAAATGTATACAGCGAAGTGCTATACCGGCAATAATTATAAGGCTGGTCCAGAAATGTATTTTCCTAAAGTTTAAATAATCTTTAAATAATCGCATTAAACTAGAACTTTTAAAAATGAGGCTATCTATTCATTTGAAAATCCGGATGTCCGTTTGCCACGGTGCAAACTTGTACATATATATGGTTTCCATTTCACTATCAAGATGGCCGCTCTCCGGATCTACCAATAAACATATGGGCCGTTCTCCTTTTTGTGCCTGCTGTAATTTCGCAGTATACTGTACCGCAGTATTCTGTACCGCAGGATGCAGGTCTAAAACATGCTCTGTGGTACCATGTACAATCGAGGCAGATCTCATAATACCTATTCATCAGCTACTAACCGGGGCGATGGCCCGTCCACTTTTGATAACCACCCTTCAGGTCGTACACTTTCCTGAAACCCATTTTTTTCATTTTACGGGCAGCCAGGGGGCTGCGGTGGCATGTTTGGCAGTAAACCATCACGAGTTTATTCCTGTTGAGGGAGTCAACATCCCGGCCGATATGAAAATTAAGGTAACTGAAATTAACGGCACCGGCTATATGAGAACGTTTGTATTCGGCTGCGGTGCGAACATCAACCAGGTAATAATTGCTGCTGTCTTTTAAAACCGCTGCATATTCGGACGGGCTGAGTTTACTATACGAAAAACCTTTATTACTGCGCACGCTGAAACAGCCGGTAATACCATACAGGGTGAAGGAAACTATAATCAGGTAAGGCAGTTTCATTGTATACCAACTATTTATTTGATCGGGTTTGATATCTCTGCTATGGTGAAGATTACCAAGTGTGCTGTAACATCTTCATGAACCCGGTACTTTGAAGAATGGTACTACAATTGGTTGACTAAAATTAGTACATTTCTTTTTAAAGATCCGGTTACACCTGTCCCGATCCTTATCGCAACGCCAAACTTAAGCCAGTTGTGAGCAAGGTTTAAAATTCATCCGCAGTCCGTCTTTAGGGTGTTGAATGGGGATATGCGTATAAACCGGTTGATAATTACCGGGCAACTGCCATGTATAATTTATTAATAAATGATACAGCACCAGTTTCATCTGTAAATCGGCAAAAGCATGGCCTAAACAAAAATGTTGCCCTGCACCAAAAGGGGCATAAGCATGCGGGCATTTTTTGTGTTCGCTGATTTCGGCAGAAAACCGGTACGGGTTAAATGAATCCGGATTGCTCCAATAGGTACTGTTATTATGGTTATGATAAAGCATTACGGTTACATTGGTGCCAGCAGGTATATGGGTGTTTTCGAAATGCATATCCGATTGTGCCCTGCGGGGAATAAGAATAAGCGGCGGGTGCATACGCAATGTTTCTTTTATTACCCAACCCATTTTTTCCAGTGCATCCAGGTTTTGCTGAATGGTCCTGCCATCGGTAACGGTATCCATGTTTATGAGCCGGCATTCTTCCCTCAATTGTTGTTGCCAGTTTTGATGGATGGCCAGTTCGTACACCAGGCTGGTTAAAGAGCTGGCCGTGGTATCATGCGCTGCCATAATAAAAAAAATAAGGTGGTCAATGATTTCATCATCGCTCAGCATATTGCCTGCTTCGTCTGTAGCCCCGCATAAATTACTCAGCATATCATTGCCGGGCTGTTGCCTTCTTTCTTTTATGATGGTGGAAAAATAAGCCTGTAATACTTTTCTGCCCTGCATGCCTTTGCCATAAGTGGTAAAAGGAAGGTTAATGTGAAATGGCGTAATGGATGCAGTAACCAAGTTAATAATGGCCTGATTGATATGCTGCAGGTTATTTGAAAAATCGAGATCAAAAAAAACTTTTCCGGCCAGCTGTAAAGTAAGTTCTTTAATGATTGGAAATACGTTAACCTCCGTTTGCTGTACTAATTTTTTGCTGTATGCTTTTACAACCGGGTTCATGGCTTCCAGGTAATGCTGTAATGCTTCTTTTTTAAAAGCGGATTGCAAAATACCCCGGTGCTGTTTATGTTCATCCCCGTCTCTCAACATTAATCCACCATGAAACAATTCATTAATCAGCAGCCATCCATCTTTGCTGGAAAAATGTTTCGTTTGCTCTATCAGTACAAACCGGTTGCCGGCGGCACCCATGATACAAACATAATCCCGGCCAAACATCCGGTACTTAAAAATATTGCCGTATTGTTGTTGCTTTTTATTAAATAATTCCTGTGGCTTTTTTAAAAAACGAATGGTATCGCCAATAAAAAGTAACCCGGTTGCGCCTGGTATATGTGATAACGATGCCATACTGTTGTTGATATAAAAAATTCCTGCGGTTTACAATCGGTTGCTGTCCCCGGCAACCGAAACGCGTATTCATTTTAGTGTGTTAAAATACTACATTCAGCTAACATGCCCAAGTAAAAGCAAGTACCCTTGGTTAAGGTGTGGTGGGCAGGGAAAATAACGGGTAGTCGAAAATACCGGTTCGCAAGAGAAACAGAAACACGATAAGGTTTACCCGGCCCGAATGGCGCGCAACCGGCAGGAAGGCCTGATAAATGTTAGAAAATGGGCTATAGCATCTTCACCGGGTTTTTATTTAGATGATATTTTGGGTTCTGATTTTGCTCTCGTAGAAATAGAAACCTTTTGTTTTATAATTCCGGTTGCAAACCGGTAGATTTGAAAAGGCATCAATTGATCCTATGAGCATTTCGTTTTTAATTTAATCACTAGGGAAGGGAACACTTGTGCCAGTGAGGGAATCGTTTTCGGCTGATTTTGCGGAACACCTGCAGGGCGAAAATACAACAGATGTTTTCATGACGCATATCATATTTAATTGTAGCGCTGCTGATTAACTTTAGCTGTTGAAGTTTAAAGAACCGTTACGAATAATATTTCAAGTCTGCTCATGGGCACCAGTGCTTAATAGTTTGATGGGGTTCATGGCAACACATAAAACAAAAGCCCATGAACAATTCCTTATTCATTTGCGGAAGATCATCAGGAAAAAATAAACTGATGCCTTTAATACTTTTTTTCATCCTCTTTATTCCGTTTACTGGTTATGCGCAGTTGCCCAAAGCCTCCAGGTCGCAGGAGATTAACGCCTTTATTAAAAAGCAGGCTCAGGTAATGGCAAAACGGGCAAACGACTGGGCGAAGGACAAGACCGAAGACATTCTGCTGGATGGTGTGAAAGAATTTATTACAAAGAATAAACTGGACCAGAATACTGCCAGCAAGATCATTACCTCAATAGCCAATAACAAGAGCAATCTGAAGCAGATCTACCAAGGTGCTTCCGCCACCGATGTGCAGGCTGCTGCATTAAGCACTCAGCTCCTCATTGGAAAGATCATTGCAGAAAATGTGCCGGAAAGTAATATGTCGGCCCTGTTGAAAGGCCTGACTAAATATCCCGATGTGGCGGCCGAAGCAAGTCAGGCCTTTGGTGCCATTGCAGGTGGTGATTATTACAAAGGCTCAGAAACCATTGGTAAAATTATCTGGAAGCAGACCGCTATCGGCAAAGGAATTGATCAGGCCATTAGCATAGAGAAAGCAGGTTGGGATTTTCTTACGAACAACCAGTTTGATGCCGCTTACCAAAAATATAAGGAATATGGAAGCGATGGACTGGTAAGGATGTATGGCGGATCAGCAGCGTATGTCAGGGAGAAATATTTCCAGGGCAGATCGGTTAGTAATGATGCGATCAATGCCAAGATGGTAGAATTGTTTGAAGCCACCCGAAAAAATGAGGATGCTGCTCAGGCCGAGCAAGTGAAATTGGAGCACATGTATGATATGTTCAAAGGAATGGAAAGCCAGGGAGGTACGATCTTTGATTTTCGAAAACATATGGAACAATATGGCGTTAGCAAAGAGACGGAGGTCTTCGACCGCTTCCTTTGGCTCAACCGGGCAATATGCCGAGACCTTATTTCCATAGGCGTAGATCCCTGGGTCGTGGGTAGAACACTGAATAGCGGCAATCCCGTATATTCCCCCGAGGCCCTGGCTTGATTCATGGCTTTTTCACAGGGGGGAACAGCCGCTTATAAAGCTAAGTTTGCAGAGATCGCCAGGTCGTACTTTCCAAAAAAAGTACAACCGGTAGTCACAACACCAGCGGTAAATATGGCACCCGGTCAGACCTTCACTGTTGAAAAAGGTGCGGCCGATTCCTGGTCGCATATCAAAGTGACCATCAGTAACCTGGCCAAGTTTAAAACAAGCGACAGTCAGGGATGGCGCAATAACGGTACTGAATTTACGGGTAATGTAGCAGGTAGCGGACCTGTTACGATCACCATTGAGCTGACCGCACTTGGGGGTATTTCCTATTATGATTTTAAAGCAGAGGTAATGGCCAAATCTTCAAATGTGGATGTGCTGGTTTCTGACAAACCGGTCATTTCCAAAGATGGCGGCTCCAAAACCTATACAGCCACCTGGGATCCATCACTAAAATATGGCGGCCTGAATATCACGATATCGATCATGGGGGGCAACCCGGAGTTCTTTACTTATTTTGTCAGGGGATGGATCGGTGGACGGTAAATAATATCAGGTGTATTATTAAGTAGCCCAATAAAAAAGCGCTACAGATAATTCTGTAACGCTTTGATTCTGAAGCTCCCCCTTCAGGACTTGAACCTGAGACCCTCTGATTAACAGTCAGATGCTCTAACCAACTGAGCTAAGGAGGAATTTACTCCATATTAAATCTTCATTGAGATTTTCTACGGGTTGCAAAAATAGGTCTTTTTGTCTTTCACAAAAAAATAAAAACCAATTAATTGCCGGTATTTATATAGGGAACCTCGGCGGGGTATAAAAAAGGCCCGGATATGATCCGGACCTGGTCAGCATCGGCATTAGAAAACGCGATTAAACAGTTGGCTATACTTTTTATATCGGCTTATGCGCAATTCCTTCTCTGATACATGGTTACGCTACGGCGCTGTATATTCCACATATCAACGGCTGTGAAAGTTTTAGGCTGGGCGCTTGGCATGGTTTGGTTAACTACTGCGGTTAAATTTTCAACGCTTTGATTGCTGTTGTTGCTGTTGTTTTCTGATTGCTTTTTCATGACTTTAGTTTTTTATGTTTTAATAATTTGTTTTAGTATGTCAGCTTTTTTTCGCTTCGCTTACTTTGATAACACAAAGATAGGGAGTTGTTTAGTACTATGCAAAACAAAGTACTAAGTATGTTTTAGTAATAGGCTAATGTTAGGAGTGTTTTATTGGCTGAAAGCCTTACTGGTGTTGGATTTTGCAAAACGGGGGTCTACAAAAAAGAAAATAAGGGGATTTTGCGAACGGTAAAATAGGCTGATGAACGGCGGGAGCTCAAAACAAATTTTGGAATTTGGTAGTTTTTGAATCCAGATGCAGGTGCTCGAAACCGGGTTTTATCTATATGTGAATGCCGGGAAGCCGGAAAAACGGGAAAATTTGGAGCATTGAAAACAGGTGTTTCCCCCCTTTCCGGCTATTCAAGGCTTTTGATTTAGTAATGTGGGATCGCCACGAAGGCACAAAGACACGAAGTAGAAAAAATGCTTCGCATTTTCCCTTTGTGGCCTGGTGCCTTCGTGGCGACCGTATTTACAACAACGAAGTGGAGGTAATATATTCCCATTTGGCAATTAGTAAGCGTCTATAACAAGTCAACAGCCCATTGGGTATGGTGTGGAAGAACCCGTGCATGCGGCTGATTAACCGCTTCCCGTTATATTATATATATGTATTTGTCTGCTTCGGCCTATTTAATCTCCAGGTCCTTAATATTACGGTTATGCAACCGCCCCAGCTTCATCAAACTGATCATGGGGCCCAGCACAAAGTTTAAAAAACCGCGACTATAAAAGCGATAAACCGCCTCGCCGGAGAATATACGGGTGAGGTGCCGCTGCATATGCGGACCAATAAACCTGCCAAAAGCCGTATCCATACGGTCCTGCCCCACTTTAAACAGGGTAAACAGGCTGCCGCTGTACCAGGTATCTACCAGCTTTTGCCAGATGGACAGCTCATACAACTGGTATCGCTGGTATTTTGAAAAAGCCTTGTCGGTGCCGGCTTCAATGGCATCGGCCGCGGCAAAAGCACCCTTGATGGCTAAAAACAGTCCGGAGGAAAAGATGGGATCTAAAAACCCACCGGCATCACCGGCCAGCAACCAGTTCTTACCGTACATTTTTTGAGAGATGAGCTGGTAGTTATCATACTGCATCACCCCGGTTTCGCGTTTGGCATTTTTGGTGAACTTCACCAGGGTTTCATCGCGCTTTAATATATTATCGTACTGCTCTTCCTTGTTGCTGCCGTATTCACCCAGGTGTTCGGGATTAATGACCACGCCCACCGAGATACGATCGGGTAAGGGTATACGCCAGGTCCAGCCCTTCGCGAGCCGGTGCAGGTGAATATTATAGGGTTCAATTTTTTCGGCGCCGCTCAGGTGTGCAAATAAGGCCACATCCTTCCGGTAGCCGGCCCTGGTGGGTATGTTCAGCAGGCGGGCAATGGTACGCGAGCGGCCGCTGGTATCTACAATGAGGTGGGGCTGGCCGCCAAAAAAACCATGGATCGAAGCCAGGGTTTCATCGCCCAGCTTCAGCTCATCGCCATTGCCGGTTTTTTCGAGTTTGGCTGCCTGGTTAAAAAAAGTTACGCCTTCCCGTAAGGCCAAATCAAAAATGGTTTTATCAAATTGGGTACGGGGTACATTGTAGGCATAATGCGGTAGTCCGCCGCCGCCAAAACTAAAAGGCGAAGTGGCTTCCTCATCCTTATTCACCCAAACCGAAGCGCCGGGTTTATAGGTGCTGTAGGTTTTTACTTCATCCTCCACACCCAGTTTGCGTAAAAACGGAATGATGGCCGGCACCAGCGATTCACCCACAATAATCTCCGGTCTTTTCTCCAGGTAAAAAACGGCAACGGTAAATCCTTTTCTTTTTAACAAAGTGGCGAGTGCGCAGCCCGAAGGGCCTCCGCCGATAATGGCTACGGTTTTGATCGATCTCTTCATACAATAAAAAAGCAAATTTAATCAATAGGCGGCAAAACGAAACATGGTTTAAGGCAGTGGTTAAAGATCAGCGGCTTTGTTCAACAAATGGGTCGATCTCTTTTTTGTGAAAACCCTTTCAATCCCATGGATCCCCGCCTGAACAAGTTCATTCGGGCAGGCGTGTAAGCCAAAAAAAAAGCCACCCGAATTTCGGGCAGCTTTTCCAATACAAACTGTAATCGTATATATAGAACCAGCAGCGTGTTAACTGAACAGACCACCCTTCTTTAATTCACGGGTTCCTTGTCCTATTAAAAAGCCATTCTGGTAAATTTGTACGGTATAGTTACCCTGCACAAAATTGGTGCCCGGTAAAAAAGCAAATTCTACATTTTTCTTTTTGGCTGTTTCCAGGTCAACCGGCATTTTAGCGGTAAACGCAATTGATTCGGCATCACGTGTAGTAAATGTTTCGGTTCCGGTGTTGATGGCTTTACCATCCGGACCTAAAACAACAACATATACATCCGTGGTACCTGACTGGGCGATCCGGTTGTCGACGTCGAAACTCACCAGAAATTTATCTACCCGCTTGGCGGTGGTTGACACTATTTCTTTACCCGATTTTTTTACATTGATAGGTGTAATAACAATATTACTTGCATTTAATGTGGAAGCGATATCAACTTTCTTTTCCAGGTTCTGCTTTACTTCATTGGTAGCCACCAGGTTTTGTGTTAAAGCTTCTTTCTCCTGCTTGAGTACAACATTATCATTTGCCAGCAAGAGGTTTTCCTCCTGAAGCCTGGCGATATCAGTTTCAAGCGAACTGATCTTTTCGTTTAGAGAGGCAATCAAAGTCTTTGCCCTGTTCAACTCGGCCGCTGTTGCGTTTTTCTTGTTGAGTATACTGCGTATCTCAGATTTTACACTGGCGATCTCCTTGTTCCTGTCGGCCAACTGGCTTTCCAGCCCGGTGTTTACCGTCGACATCGAGTCCAGCCTGGCCAGTGATGCATCAAAATTGGTTTGCACATCACTTTTTTCGGTTGTAACGGCAGCAATCTGCGTTTGCTGTTGCTGTATTTTTTGCGAATCATCGTTTTTTGTGTACAGGGCATAGGCCGACACCGCAATAAGGCCGGCACCTAGTATACCGATGATTACATTTTTATAACTCTTCGCGCTTTTTTGTTGAACCGGCGCTTGCGGGAAATTTGTTTCAGACATGGTCGTTTAATTTTAATATGTACGTTAAATAATTTTGTTCTTTTTGCCGGGGGTATTAGCAGAAAGTCCAAAATCATGCCAACGTTTTTTTTTGTTTATAACTTTTGCTGTCAAAACGGGTAAAAGGCAGCCGGTTTACCGAGTGCTGGTGTCTGAATGCTAAAACTTTAACATAGATTTGTTGGCGGGTGTATTTCTTCGCTAAATCAGATAGTAAACAGGGAATTACAAAACAAGTACATGAAAGAATTTGATACCATCATCATTGGATCGGGAGCCGGTGGTTTATCGGCAGCGCTTTGTCTGGCCCGTGCCGGACAAAAAGTAGCTGTTATTGAGCAGCATTATGTGCCGGGCGGCTGGTGCCATAGTTTTTATATTGATGGCCACCGGTTTAGTCCGGGTGTACATTATATAGGCGGCCTGGACAAAGGCGAATCTACCTGTAATTTATACGAGGGGCTGGGTATTGCCAACGAACTGGTTTTTTTCAGGATGAATAAAGACGGGTACGAGCATTGTTGGATCGGTGATCAAAAAATTGATATGCCGGCGGGCATCGACCGGCTGGTGGATTCACTTTCGGAACAATTTCCGAAAGAAAAAAAGGGTATCAAAAAATACCTCAAGCTGGTTAAAACCGTATCCAGGGAATTGTTTTTAATTCCCAAAATGAGCGGGTTTTGGGATAACGTGACCATCGCCTACCGCACCCGGCACCTGGGTAAATATGGATTGTTCCGGTTAAAACGCGTGATTGGCTGGCATATAAAAGATCCGCTGCTGAAAAAAGTACTTAATATTCAATGCGGCGATCATGGCCTGCCGCCGGCCAAAGCCAGTTTTCCTTTTCATTGTGCATTGATGGACCATTATTTTAATGGTGGCTTTTATCCCATGGGTGGAGGAGCGGCAATCGTAAAAGCCATGACCAATGGCATTAAAAAATACAATGGTGAAATAAAAACCGGCACGGCCGTAAAAAAGATTTTGGTTACCGGAGAAGAAAGAAAAAAAACCGTGGGTGTGGAGCTGGAAAACGGAGAGATCATCAGGGCAAACTGTGTTATCTCCAATGCCGATCCGGCTACTACCTATAAGCTGGTTGGGCACGAAAACCTCAGTAAGAAGCTGATCAAAAAACTGGAAGCCACACGGTATTCAGTTACCTCCCTGATGTTTTTTATTACGGTAGATATGGATGTACGGGAAGCCGGTATCGACTCGGGAAATATCTGGTTCATGCCCAATAAGGATATGGACGAAATTTATGAAGACCTCACCCGGGTATCCATACTGGAAAGGGATGAGTTTGAATCGCTGTTCATCAGTTGCTCATCGTTGAAAGATCCGCTGAGTTATAACGGCAGGCAACATTCGATGGAAGTGGTGACCTTTATTGATTATAATTCCTTTAAGGCCGATTACAGCAATTGGGAAGACAAAAACAGCGAATATGCAAAAGTAAAAGAAAGGCTCTGCGAAAAACTGATGAATACCTTTAAAAGAATATTACCCGCTGTTCATGATCATATCGTGCACCTCGAAGTGGGTACACCCATCACCAACGAGTATTATATCAACTCCACCATGGGCAATGTATATGGCACCGAAAAAGGATTTATGCAAACAGGTCCCTTCTCGTACAAAGCCAAAACCGAAATCGAAAACCTGTATATGTGCGGCGCCAGCATCATGAGCCATGGGGTGGCGGGGGCCAGTTATTCGGGTGTAAAAACAGCCGCCGAAGTATTGGGTTGCACCGAAGATGACCTGATTCAAAAAGACGAATCGCAGGTGCTGCGGGTTTACGATGCCGAAGACAGCAGCCAATGGCCCGACTGGATCCACCAGCGGGTGGCCGATAAAAAAAAGCGTACCGAAAATAAAATGAGCAACGCTGTTTAAACGACGGCGCTAATTCCTTTTTATGGTTTAATTTTATCCGGATTAGGATAAATTTTTTCATTAAATGATAATTGATAATAATGACCGGTTCTGTTTCCCAGCGGGAGAAAGTTGATGTTTTGAAAGCCTGTGTTATTATTCCTACCTATAACAACGCAGCAACACTGGCGGGCGTTATTGCCGATGTATCCCAATACAGCGATCATATTATTGTGGTTAACGACGGGTCAACCGATAATACGGTGGAGATTGTGGCCAGATTCCCATCCGTTCAGCTTATCAGCTATCCCAAAAATGTGGGCAAGGGCTGGGCGCTCCGGCAATCATTTACGTACGCCATTCAAAAGGGCTATCAATATGCCATTACGATCGATTCAGACGGGCAGCATTTTGCCAAAGACCTGCCGGCCTTTATAGATACCATTGAAAAATTTCCCGGGTCGCTGATCATCGGGGCCCGTAATATGGGACAGGATTCGGTGCCCGGCGGCAGCAGTTTCGGCAATAAATTCTCCAATTTTTGGTTTAAGGTTGAAACGGGTATCAGCAGTCCGGATACACAATCTGGTTTTCGGTTATACCCGCTGGAGCCGCTGAAAAAAATGCGGTTCTTCACCCGTAAATATGAGTTCGAAATTGAAGTGCTGGTAAGATCCGCCTGGAAAGGCGTACCGGTAACCTCAGTTCCGGTAACGGTGTACTATGCACCCAAAGAAGAACGCATCTCCCATTTCAGGCCCTACAAAGATTTTTTCCGCATTAGTGTGTTGAATACCTTGCTGGTGCTGATCGCATTCCTGTACATTAAACCACGTGATTTTATTCGAACCCTGTTCAGCCAGGAAAAAATGAAGAAAGTGCTGGACGAGCATTTGTTTAACCCGCACCATACGCCACAATTAAAAGCCATTTCGGTGGGCTTCGGCATATTCATGGGCATTGTTCCCATTTGGGGTTTTCAACTGGCGACGGCCATTTTCCTGGCCATCTTATTTAAACTGAACAAACCACTGGTGATCATTGCTGCCAATATCAGCATTCCGCCCATGATACCCATCATCATATTTTTGAGTTATAAAACCGGCGCTTTGTGGATGGGTGCGCAGGCGATGAACATCGATTTTAGTCATGCCATTACGATTGACTCGATCAAAAAAAACCTGCTCCAGTATGTAATGGGAAGCGTATCGCTGGCTGTAATGGCCGGTGTTATTTTTGGGCTGGTTACCTATATTATTTTAAAACTGATCAGTAAAAAACAGGCGGTTGTTTCTAAGGCAGAATAGCAGATGCAGAAAATATTACTACATATTTATCATTATTTCGAAAAGCGCCGGCCCGCCCTGTACCTGCTTTTTGCCGTGATCTTTTTAACAGCCGGCTGGTTTGCCCTGCAGGTAAAATTTGAAGAGGATATTTCAAAAATCTTACCAAAAGATAAAAAGATCGAAAAACTGAACGAAGTTTTTCAAAACTCCCGGTTCATGGATAAGTTGGTGGTTACCGTTTCCCAGCGGGATACGGCGGCCGCTGCCGAACCGGATAGCCTGGTGGCGTATGCCGACGCATTGGCAGTAAATATTGAAGAAAAACTCACATCCTTTGTAAGTAAAATAAATGGTAAGGTAGATGATGAACTGGCGCTGGAGCTATTCGGCACCGTTAGCGATAACCTGCCCGTATACCTGGAGGAGAAAGATTATCGGGAAATTGATTCCCTGATTACCCCCGGCAGGATAAAACAAACCCTGGCGCAAAATTTTCGAACCCTCACCTCACCGGCCGGCTTTGCCCTTAAAAACATGATCAGCAAAGACCCGGTGGGTATCAGCTTTCCGGGATTGAGAAAACTGCAGCAGTTACAATACGACGAGAACTTTGAGCTGTACGATAATTATATCATGACCAAAGATAAAAGCACCTGATGCTTTTTATCACACCCAAATATCCGCCCGGCAATACCGGTAAAAATGCCTTGTTGCTGGAAGGGCTCGACAGCCTGATTGAAAATACTGCCGGTACCGTAACCGCTAGTTATTTTGGGGCGACCGCCGTTTCGGTTGGCAATGCCTTGCAGCTGCGAAAAGATACCTTGCTCACACAGGGCATCACCGTTTTGTTCATTATTATTTTCCTGGGCGTTTATTTCCGGAAAAAAAGAGCGCCTTTTATCATTTTAGTGCCGGTTGTATTTGGTGCCGTGTTTTCTTTAGCCGCTATTTATTTTTTACAGGGAAGTATTTCGGTGATCGCCCTAGGAACCGGCTCGGTGGTATTGGGTATCGCCGTTAATTATTCGTTGCACGTATTTAATCATTACCGGCATACCCGAAATATTGAAGAACTGATAGCCGATCTGGCCTTACCCATGACCGTGGGCAGTTTTACCACGGTGGGTGGTTTTTTATGTTTGCAGTTTGTTGAATCAGAGATGCTGAAAGACCTGGGACTCTTTGCTGCATTCAGTTTGATCGGTGCCTCGCTGAGCTCACTGATCTTTTTGCCCCATTTTATTGCGGGTAAAAAAGAACAGGCTGCTCACCGGGTGCATGAATTTTCCTGGATCGACCGGGTAGCCTCTTTAAAACCGGAATACAACAGATACCTGGTGATCCTCATTTTTGGCCTCACCGTATTCTTCGCGTTCTGGGCCGGTAAGGTTGGCTTTGAATCGGATTTGCAAAGCATGAATTTCATGAGCAGTACCTTGAGGGCGTCGGAGAAAAAACTGAACCAGATCAATCAATATGCATTACAATCGATTTACCTGGTAACCGAAGGAAAAACGCTCGACGATGCTTTGGCGAACAATGAAAAACTGGTTAAACAAATTGAAAAACTGCAGGAACAACAGGTCATTAAAAAATATTCGGGCGTTTCTTCCCTGATCATTTCCGATTCCTTGCAACAAATAAGAATTGAAAGATGGAACCGGTACTGGACGGCAGAAAAAAAGGCAACCCTGATGGCCACGCTGATCAACGAAGGAACAGCGTTGAAATTCAACGCCTCGGCATTCGATCAGTTTAAATCGATGCTCGACAATAATTATAAACCGGTTGGCAAAGACGCTATGGCCGACGTGCGTAAAAATTTCCTGGATGATTATATTACCGAAAAACCGGGCAAAGCAACGGTTGTAACGCTGGTAAAAGCCATCCCGCAACAACGGCAGCGGGTGTACCAGGCTTTCGAAAACGAAGAACATGTAACCGTATTGGATAAACAATACCTCACCAACCGCCTGGTTGAAATTATCAACGCCGATTTTTCAAAGATCGCCCTGATGACCTCTTTGTTGGTGTTCATCGTGCTGTTACTGGTGTACGGCCGCATCGAATTAACTTTGGTTTCTTTTATTCCCATGGCGTTCAGCTGGATCTGGATCCTGGGTATCATGGGCCTGGTGGGTATCCAGTTCAATATCATCAACATCATCATATCGGCATTGATCTTTGGCCTCGGCGACGATTACAGTCTCTTTATCATGGATGGTCTGTTACAGGAATACAAGACGGGCAAAAAGAACCTGTCTTCTTTTAAGTCTTCCATCATTTTATCGGCCGTAACTACCATTGCCGGTTTGGGTGTGTTGATCTTTGCAAAACACCCGGCCCTAAGGTCTATCGCGATGATCTCGATCATTGGTATTGCCTGCGTGGTGATCATGTCGCAGATACTGATCCCCTTCTTTTTTTCGGTGCTGATCAAAAACAGGGTTAACAAAAATCGTTTTCCCTGGACGCTCTGGGGCTTTATCAAATCCTCGTTTGCTTTTTCTTTATTCATTTCGGTAAGCCTTTTCTTTACCGTGCTGGGCCGGAGTTTTATCCGCCTGCAGGTAAGAGAAAAAGGGAAATACCTCTATCATTTTTTGGTTTCAAAAGCCTGCTGGATGCTGATGAATGTGATGGGTAATGTAAAAAAGAAAACGATCAACCCGTTAAAAGAAGATCTGAAAAAACCGGCCATTATCATCTGTAACCACCAGTCTTCGCTGGATATTGTTCCGTTGATCAAACTGAATCCTAAAATTTTAATGCTCACCAATAACAAAAAATGGAATGCGCCGTTTTTTGGTCCGGTGATCCGCATGGCCGATTATTTTCCTTCGGAACAGGTGGAGCAGAAACTGGAGCAGATCGCCGACCGGATGAAACATGGTTATTCGTTGATCATCTTCCCGGAGGGAACCAGGTCGGAGGATGGGACCATTGGCCGTTTTCACAAGGGCGCTTTTTACCTGGCCGAAAAACTGGAGGCCGATATTTTACCCATCATCATCCATGGCACCAACCATACGCTCACCAAAAAAGATGCCCTGTTGAAAAACGGACAGGTTACCCTTAAATACTTACCCCGGATAAAACCGGATGATACCGGTTATGGAAAGGGTTATGCCGAAAGAGCAAAATATATTGGCCGCTATTTCAGGAAGGAATTTGAATTACTCCGGGATGAGATTGAACAGCCGGCTTATTTAAGAGAGAAACTGATCTATAACTATATTTACAAAAGCCCGCTGCTGGAATGGTATATGCGTATTAAAACCCGTATGGAAAAAAACTACCAAACCTTTCATGAACTGGTGCCCCGGGATGCCAGGGTGCTGGACATTGGCTGCGGGTATGGATTTATGTCGTATATGCTGGCTTTTGCCTCATCAACAAGAGAAATTACCGGCATCGACTATGATGAAGAAAAAATTGATACCGCTAACCATTGCTTCAGCAAAACCAATCGGATTAATTTTGTGCACAGCGATGTGTTGGGTTTTGCATTTGAAAAATATGATGCCATTATCCTGGCCGATATATTACATTACCTGCCCGATGCCGAACAAAAGCAGGTGCTTGGTAAATGTATCGCCAACCTGAACCCGGGTGGCCGTATCATCATCCGCGACGGTGATGCCGACAAAACGAAACAACATAAGAATACGAAGCTGACCGAATTTTTTTCAACCCGGGTTTTTAAATTCAATAAAACAAAAGATACCGGATTGAGTTTTTTATCAGGCGGGATGATCAGAAGTTTGGCAGCCGAACATCAATTAGGCTGTACCGAAATGCCCGACTCGAAACGCACATCAAATACCCTATTTATTTTACAGCGGCTACCGGGCGTAGATTTAAAGACAACAGAACCATGAAAGAAGAATTTGATATCGTGATCATCGGCAGCGGCATGGGCGGTTTAATTTGTGCCGACATACTTAGCCGCGAAGGCTATACCGTTTGTGTACTGGAAAAGAACAAACAGGTAGGCGGTAGTTTGCAAACCTATGTACGGGATAAGGTGATCTTTGATTCGGGTGTGCACTACCTGGGTGGGTTAGGCGAAGGTCAAAACCTGTACCAGGTTTTTAAATACCTGGGCATCCTGGATAAACTGAAGTTGCAGAAAATGGATGAAGATGTGTTTGATAAGATTATTATTGAAAACGATGAAAAAGAATATGTGTTTGCACAGGGCTACGAAAATTTCATTCAGCACCTGCTCAAAGATTTCCCCAACGAGGAAAAAGCGCTGCGGTTGTATTGCGATAAGATAAAGGAAGTATGCAGTAAGTTTCCTTTATACAATTTACGCGCCGGCGGAAATATCGATGAAAAAAATGCTGTACTGGGTATTGATACAAAAGGATTTATTGAATCAATAACCAACAATAAGAAACTGCAAACGGTGCTGATTGGAAATAGCATGCTCTATGTTTTGCAGTCGGATAAAACGCCGTTTTATGTGCATGCGATGATCCTGAACAGCTATATTGAAAGCTCCTGGAAATGTATTGATGGCGGTTCGGATATTGGAAAATATATGGTTAAGAATATTCGTGATCATGGCGGTGTTATTCATCGTAACACGGAGGTAAAAAAGATAGTTGTTGAAGGAGGAAAAGTAAATTCTGTGGAACTGGCCGATGGTTCCCATGTGTATGGAAAAAATTTTATCAGCAATATGCATCCGGTGAGAACACTCGATATGATCGAAAGCACCATCATTAAACAGGCATATAGGCATCGTATTCGGGGCCTGGAAAATTCAATAGGTGGTTTTGTGCTCAACATTGTTTTCGAAAAAGATGCCTATCCCTATATAAAAAACAATTTTTATTATGTAAAAGAAGGCCAGGAATGGATCCTGACAGCGTACACCGAAGAGAACTGGCCAACCTGTTATGCCATATTTTTTCTGCTTCATCAAGATCGCCTTTATATGCTGAGTCGATGACTTTACTTACTTATATGAAGTTTGATGATGTTAAGGAATGGGCCGACACCCATAATACGGTGTCAAAAGAAGATGACCGGGGTAAAGCGTACGAAGAATTTAAAAAAAGAAAAGCAGAAAAATTACTTGACCTGGTTGAAGAAAAATTTCCGGGAATAAGGAAGTCTATCAAAAACTATTATACGGCTACACCGTTATCATACCGGGATTATATCGGCAATGACGATGGCTCCATGTATGGTATAGTAAAGGATTACAACAATCCGTTAAAAACATTCATATCGCCCCGAACCAAGATTCCGAATCTGTATCTTACAGGGCAAAATCTTAATTTGCATGGCATATTGGGCGCTACCATGAGTGGCCTGGTTACCAGCGTTGCATTTTTGGGCAGCGAGGACATAATCGACAAAATCAGAAATGCTTAACAAAAAAAAGATCGGCAGGCGTTTTCTCAGGGTACTGGCAGTTATTTTTATTTTACTGCTGGCAGGGGCGTTGTATCTGGTCATCGTTACCAAAGTGCCGCCACCCAGGCCGGCTGATATGAGCAGTTTGCAGTTGATGCGAACTGATCATGGAAACGGATTTTATACATTAAAAAATAATTGGTTCAGGCATAGTAAAAGCGGATTGTACGAGTTGTATGTAGAAGGCGCACCCTTTGAGCGTGGCGTGATCAACGGAAAATTAACCGAAGAGCTGGTGGTGAGGCAGGAAGATCATTTTGCCGAGCAGATCACCAAAATGGTGCCTTCCAGATTCAAACGGAGTTTTTTAAAATACCTGATCGGTTGGTTTAACCGCAACCTCGATAAGAATTTAACCGAAGAATATAAGGAAGAAATTTACGGTATATCCGAATCGGCCTCGCCCAAATACCAATACCTGGGTACCAATTACCAGCGCATTTTAAATTACCATGCGGCACATGATATTGGCCATGCGGTGCAAAACCTGGCCCTGGTGGGTTGTACCTCCTTTGGTACCTGGGGTGGTAAATCGGCCGACAGTACGATGATCATTGGCCGCAATTTTGATTTTTATGTAGGGGATAAATTTGCCGAAGACAAGATCGTTGCTTTTTTTAATCCCACGTCGGGACATAAGTTTATGACGGTTACCTGGGGCGGTTTTATCGGCGCGGTGTCGGGCATGAACGACCAGGGGTTATCGGTAACCATCAATGCGGCTAAAACAGATTTGCCAACTGGTTCGGCAACCCCGGTATCGATCGTTACCCGCGAAATTCTGCAGTACGCAAAGAATATACCCGAGGCCATTGCCATTGCCAAAAGAAGAAAAATGTTTGTATCCGAATCCTTTCTGGTGGCTTCGGCGGCCGATAACAAAGCTGTGATCATTGAAAAAACCCCCGATAGTCTGGACATTTACGATCCTCAAAAGGAATCGATCATTTGTACCAATCATTTTCAAAGTAACGGATTGGGGAAGACGAAATTGAATAAGGAACAGGAGAATGAAAGCGCCTCGATGTACAGGTATAAACGACTAACCCAATTACTGGATGCCAACGGAAAAAATACGGTTCAAAAAACGATCAATATCCTGCGCGACCAAAAAGGCCTGGATGGCACCAATATAGGCATGGGCAACGAAAAAGCCATCAACCAGCTGATCGCCCATCATTCTGTTGTTTTTGAGCCTCAAAAACTGATCGTTTGGGTTTCCACGTCGCCCTGGCAACTGGGGCAATATGTGGCCTATGACCTGAAAAAAATATTTGCCCTGCCCGGCATGAAGGAGAATAAAGAAATTGCCGACAGCAGTTTAGGTATTGCTGCCGACACATTTTTGCTGACCACGGCGTACAGGAAATTTGAGGTTTTCAGAAACATGAAACAGCGTATACTGGATGGCGGCAGTGTAAACACAGACAGCCTGGTGGCCAGCAATCCCGAATTTTACAATGCCTATATTTTAGCCGGTGATTATTTGTATAAGCAAAAGAATTATACCGAAGCGTTGAAAAATTATGCAACGGCATTAACCAAAGTGATCGCCACCAAAAAAGAAGAAGATCATATCCGGGAACAGATACAGAAAATACATAAAAAGACCAAGCGATGATATTTGGAATAGGAACCGATTTGATAGAGGTTGACCGCGTAGCCGAAAAAATGGAGAAGAAACTGGGTTTTAAAGAACTGGTTTTTTCGCCCGATGAGATCGTTTATTGCGAGGCCAGGGCCAATACCTACGAGCACTTTGCTGTTCGATTTGCCGCCAAGGAAGCTTTTTTAAAAGCCCTGGGCACGGGCTGGGCCAAAGGCACGGCTTTTAATGAAATTGAAATTTATAACGACGAGGAAGGAAAACCCGAGATCAGGTTCCTGGGCACCACAGCCGAAACAGTAGCCGGATTAAAGTTGGGGAAGATCTTTGTTTCGTTATCGCATGTGAAAACGATGGCTTGTGCGATGCTGGTGATAGAACGGTAATGTGGAAGCGGGAACATCAACCGTAGTGCGAAAATCATAGTGCAGAAATACCATTCCGTGTTTATAAAGAGAAGTATTATTGTTAAGTTTTACATGGCTTGCTGCGTTGTAAACCTTATTTATTTTCCTTTAATAATATTTCGAGTTTTTCTTTTGTTTCAGGAATCAGTTTAAGCGTTAAAGTTTTTTTGAAACTCTCTATTGCTCTTAATTTATCTCCTTTTGCCAGGTACAGATCTCCCAGTCCATCATAACAATTAGCCGTTTCGGGGTAGTTTGTAATATTCAGTTTAAACAATGCTTCTGCCTTATTAAATTGTTTTTGGCTCAACATATAATACGCAAGGCCATTAACCTGGCTTTCAGCTGGTTTAACGAGGTAGCCAATTTGATCAGAAACATTATTATAGTGTGTTACAAATAAAGAATCCAGTTTAAAATCGGGATCGTTTAATTCACTATTATATATTTTAAGTTTGTAATAATCAAAAATAAAACGGAGGGCGTCATACTCCCCGATCAACCGGACGGAGCTATGATCGTCATTTTCATAAAATACGTGTTTGAAACGCAGTTCATTTGTTTTGTTTTTGAAAATATCATGAATGAATGCCAGGTTGCTGCGGATAAGTTCAGTACCCTCGGTAGTATCTTTTTGAACTTGCAGCGTATCCATGCCTCTTTCCATCCGGTTTGCCAAAGCCATAAATAAGGTTTTTCCTTTATAATGCTGATTGGCTAAGATCGTCTTTGCATCTGTTACAATTTGCTGATTGTTCCACCACAAAGCTCCATCAAGGGAAACATAGGCATTGAATAAATCAGGATGATGTATCAAAGTATTCACAACAGTAAGGCCGCCAACAGAGTGACCAATGAAGATCTTATAGGGTGCTGTTGGGTAATTTAATTCGATGAATGGCATCAATTCTTTTTCCACATAGCGCATGAAATTTTCTCCATTGCCAACGATACCGGGCGTTTCCTTGTCTGTACCAAACGTCAAATCCGTCATCCGGGCAGGATGTAAAACGCCGACTACGATCATGGGCGGACAAAGACCAGCGTTACTCATAAATTCAGTGATACTAACAATATCATTAAAATTTGCATCTCCATCTAATAAATAAATTACCGGGTAATGTCCTCTACCGGTATTGTCGTTTCCTCCATTTATGTTTGGAATATGAATCCAAACCTTACGCTGTTCACTTAATATTTTTGATGGGGAGCTTTTTTCAAATCCAATGGTAAAAGGGTTGTTTTCCTGCGCTTTGGCGCAAAAAGAAAAAAGCAGTAAGGTGAAAGAACAAAAAAATGTTTTCATGTTATTTTTAAAGATTGATTTAAAAGATTACCTGATATCGATATGCAGCTGATTGTTACTACGTCAAGCCAATATAGCAGCAAACCCCATGGTAACCATAGTTCATTTTTTTTGTCCTACAAATCGAATTACCGCACCCTTGCCATTATGAAAAAGACCCTCGCTTAATTCAATTTCCTTTTCTGCCAATTCAATGATCTCATAATTTGTAAAGTAAGATTTTATTTCCTCAATTGAGTATAAAGAATCCAAATCCTTAGGTCCCCCAACCTTTTCATTGGCAGTAACATAGTCAAGGTGTTTTTTACTGAAAGATTCAAAAATAATTGTTCCACCTTTTTTCAGGAATTTGTCAAATGCCTTATGATAGAGTGATTTAATGTCTGCCGGGAAATGTGCGTAGATCAGGGCAATGGCATCAAATTGCTCATCTTTAAAATCCAATGTCTGTAATTCACCTACTTTATAATCAATTGTCACATTGTTTTTTTCGGCAAGTCTTACAGCCTTTCGCTTCCCCTCAAAACTAATATCAAATGCAGCAACAGTCCAGCCAAGTTTGGCTGCAAAAACTGCATTTCTTCCTTCCCCTTCTGCCGGAAAAAGTATTGTTCCAACGGGTATTTTTTTCAACTGTTCCGCTAAATACTTGTTTGGTTCTTCGCCATACGCATACTCGTCTTTACTATACCGGTCATCCCATCTGGATGTCCAACTTTCATTACTATTCATAATTTGTCTGTTTTTTTTACAGGGATTCCGAAAATTACCGCTAAAACGATCATGGCCGTAGGTTTCTGAAATATTATTTTTGCGTTGTCGACAATACCTCTGTGAAGTGAATATCATCATGTCTTTCCGGAGTTGCATCATTTACTTTCCTTTTGTATCAACTGCCTGCAGTGATGGGTGAAGGCCTGAAACCTTTTACCACGAGGTAGATGCCCAACGAAAATTCAAAAAGTGCCACCGGAATGGCGAACAACCCAGCCAATGGCGCATGTTGCCCGATGAAGCCGAATAGTATAGCAAAGTAGCCAATGAGAAGTATGGGGCCTCCAACAATACCGATCAGGGAAAGACCCCTGGGTACCAGGCGTGAATGATATAGCAGCAATCCCAGCAACAGGTCGCATACTGCCGGCATAAAACTTTGTCCGAGCAGGAAGATGCGGTCATAAAGGGCGACCAAAACATGACCAGAGGCTAACGCATCTGCTCCGGCTCCTTCCTGCCTCAGGGTTACGATCGACAAAAGGAACGCTACGCCCACGAAAATAGTGCCGGATTCCAGGATACGGGCGGCCACAAGACCCAGCGCGGTAGTTTCGTTCTGCTTTCTGAGTACCGGGTACAATACAACGGCAGTGCCGATGCCGGCGAGGGCCACAATGATCTCAAGGATACCGCCAATGATGGCCGACGTGTCGGGACCGGCCCCGAGGATATAGTTTGCACTCTTTACCGGGCCGTAGATAGCGAGCGTTGGAATTGAGACAAAGGTGATCAGGTAGAGAACGCCTGCAAGCAGCGAGGTCTTCCGCAATGAGTTCACCTGAACTCGTTCTGTTGATACCTCCTTGTTGCCTGTAGTATTTATGTTTGCATTCATTTTTCGTTTTTTAAAGTATACACTATTTTTTTGTCAGGTAAACTGCAACATGGCTGTGAACGGTAGTATATTTTTATTTTCTCCCAAGCGGATTTGTTTTCCAGGGTGTAGAAAAATGTACACTGACCATCAACGCTCTGTTATGCAATTCTTTATTGTAGGATATATTGGTTAAACCATAACTATACCTTATATCCAGTGCAATTCTCTTTTGTTTAAATGGAAAGGCAACACCTCCGCCCACTTGTACACCGGCTTCGAACCTTTTAAATCCATCTGCTGAATTATTAAAAGAGAGTTTGGTTGACTGGTCATCAACTTTAGTTTTTCCGCTAAGATTATATGCAATAGACGGACCCGCATTCATATAAAACTTACCAACCTGGAAACGGGCCAGCACCGGTAATTCCAAAGTATTTAAATGAAGACTTGATTCACTGACGGATAATGGATTGTTAGCTTTTAACTTACCACCCTTACGCATAAAATATAATTCGGAAACTAGTGAAAATGCGGAGGTAATACCTGCCTGAAAGGATACCCCGGCCTGAATACCGTTGTTTGTCTTTTTATAATCAGCCAGGCTGCTGTTTGATCCGCCGTAATTCAGGTTTGTGCCCACCACATTCACCATCAGGTCGAAATAGGTTTTTGCAGTTTTTTTACCCTCGATTACTTTTTTTGTTTCTGCCCGGTTGGTTTGACCAAATGTGGCTGCTGACAGGAAAAGCATCCCGATCAGGAGCCCTGTTTGTACTTTTTGTTTCATAATTTTTGTTTTAATTGTTTTGAATTAATTATCTGAAGCAAAAGTATATGAATGGGTATGGGCCTACAATTCAGCTATGCAAACCCAGGGAGTATGTCTGCAAATGGCTGTTTTTAATCTGCGAAATTTTGGGAGATCTATGCCCTGCTGTTAATGAGCTGAAGGAAAGCTTCTTTGTATGTTTCTGAAACGGGTATTAATTGATCGGCAATTTTGATCCGGCTGCGTTCGATAGATTCTATTTTGTTGATGGCAACCATATATGATTTGTGCACCCTGGATACCAGGTGGGCAGGTATCAATTGTTCAAGCTCGCTAAAGCTCTGTAATGTCATGATTTTTTTGCTTACACAGTGAATGCGCAGGTAATCTCTCATACCCTCAATGTAGAGAATATCGTTGATCATGATTTTTTCCAGCCGGTTTTCGGTTTTTACAAAAATAAAATCCACCTGTTTTTCGGCTATGCGTTGGGTTAAATTCTCCTGTGCTTTATTTACGGCCTGTATAAACCGGTTGAAAGTAAACGGCTTCAAAAGATAGTCGGTTATGTGTAGTTCGTAGCCCTTTAAAGCATACTCCTGGTAGGCTGTTGTAATGATCACCTGGCTGGTTATTTTTGAGCTTTCGAGCAATTCTATACCGGATAATTCATCCATATTGATATCCAGGAAAAGCAGATCCACTTTGTTATTGTTTAAATACGTGAGTCCGGTAAGGGCGTTATCGAAGGTTGCGCTTAAATTCAAAAAAGGAACTTTATTTACAAAGTCCCTGGTTTTTTCCAGCGCGAGTGGCTCATCTTCAATAATAATGCAGGTATATTTATCCATTGATGATCGTTAGGTTTACGCTGTATAGTTCATCTGTTTTTTTTACTTCCAGAGTATGTTTTTCCGGGTAAATAAGGTTCAGGCGTTTTTGAATAAGTTCATTGCCCAGGCCGCTGTCGGGTTGCCGGGCGGATGGTTTTGAATCAAACTTATTTTCGCACCTGAACTGTATTTTCTGTGCCTTTACACAAATATCAATAGAAATGGCATTTTCGAGCTTTTTATTATTGGTATGTTTAAAGGCATTTTCAATAAACGGAATAAAAACCATGGGTGCGATTTTTTTACTACCTACATTCCCGGTTATGGTGAAATGTACGTAATCCTGGTTTGCCGTTCTTATTTTTTGCAGTTCTATATATTTTTCTATGTATTCAATTTCTTTGGAAAGGAGAATCTGATCTGGCTTTGTTTCGTACAACATAAAACGCATGATGTCGGACAGCTTATTCAAATAGTCCGATGCAGCCACCGCATCTTTTAAAATCAGTGCGTCAATATTATTAATGGTATTGAATAAGAGATGAGGGTCAAGCTGCGATTTTATCAAAGCCATTTCCATTTCATAGGTTTTCTCTTTTAGGGCTTCTTTCAATTTAATTTCATTAAACCAGGTTATAAAACCTTTAATCACCAATGCTACCATGCCACATACCACGCCAATAAAGGTCATAAACATGATCACCCTGATCGCTGTGGATCTTCCATTTTGACCACTGCTATCCATATCAATAATGCTGCCTGATTCTATGAAATATCTCAGTAAAATATAACCTGCAGTGGCCGCCAAAGCTGAAATGAGGATGCCAAAAATAACCGAAAGCAGGAATTTTTTTTGTTGCAGGTATTTAGGAAACAACACAAAGTAATAGAAGAAATAGGAGATGACCGATGGAACGAATGCAAAAAGCAGCAGTGTTTTTATGGCATTTATAATTCGGGCGTCGGGATTAGCTAAGTGAAGACTGCTTCGATAGTAAACGCTCAGCATGATCACTATCAATATAAAATAGCAAGCCCAAAAACCTACATTAAATAAAACTACAAATGACTTTTTCATGAGTTATAATTTCCAACCGGAAAGAGCCAAAGGTCTTTATTTGTTTTCATTTTGTTGGTAATAATATGCAAACAGGTCATATTTGTCTGCAAAATTTTCGCCTCGGTTGGTGTTTCCCAAAAATATGCGTAAGCCAACTGCGTTCCGCTGAGCGCCGTGTTGTTCCGAAAGGAAAACCTGTTAAATTAATGGAAGCAGGAATAGGAACCACGGCGAAAAATAATATCCTGCGATCGACGCCTATTATAAAAAAAGCCCTGCAATAAATTACAGGACCTTTTTGTTCGCATTCACCTTTAAGTAAAGCTATTTTCCGCCTCCGCCACCCTGGCCGCCACCTCTTTGTGGACGCATAGAAGGCTCAATGTCGTCTTTCCATTGTTTCATTTGTTCCTGTGTTAAAACTTCCTTCAGCTTCGCATCCCGGGCATCACTAAGTTCTTTACGCTTGGCCATCATTTCCTCACGATCGCCACCGGCTTCACGTATGGCTGTCATTTCTTTCTGGCTGGTGTTGTTGAAATCAGTGATAATAACTTCAACCTTGGCTTTTGTGGCATCATCCATTTTTAATGCCTCCATTTTTTCCATCGTAGCTTTTGTTCTTTCTTCCGGCGACATACGTTGGCCACCGCCACCACCTTGTGCCTGCACCGCGGTAATGCTGAACAGGACAGCGATTACCAGTAATACCCATTGTTTTTTCATTTTATTTTTTTTTAAGGTTTGTGACTTGTTTTTTATACGATCATTATTATTAAATCCTTTGGTTGCTTAATCAGTGTTTATTTGCCCCGGCCGAATCGGCTGTCTTTTTTCTTCCTTCTCCATTTCTCCGGTTCAGCATTTTCACAAAAAGCGAATCAAATGTAGGTAATTGTTCGGGCTTACACAGCAGCCGTACATTTTTTAAATGATTAAACATACGTAATTCCATACTTCTTTGGGTTGCTGCCGACCGGTCGGCGATATGGTTCATTACTGAATCGCTGAAATTGGCGGTTGTTAATTCCTTAAACTGTTTGTCTTTTACACTACGCGAGCTGTCGAAGATCATCTTCATGTTTTCTTTGTGTTGCAGGCTGATGGAATCATACTGCTGCAGCTGCCCGGTGTCAAACCCAATTTCAGTTTTCAAAAAATTGGCGATCACGGCTCTTCTGTCGGGCCGCTTTTCATGTTTGCCGCCATCTTTTTTCATCAGGAAAAAAGATACCTGGGCAATATTGGCAACCAATAAAATACCAATAATAGTTACAAGTAACTTCGTTTTATTTTTAGTTGTTGTCATTATGGCTGTGTGTTTTCAAAGTCGTAAATAGTAGCCACGGTATAAGAAAACTCATCCGTAGGGTTTTGTGCAACCTGCTCTGTTTTGGTTTCCTTGTCTGGTGTATTACCAAATACAAACACCATGGCATTTATTAAAATTACCAGGCAGAGGCCGGTAAACGCCACGGCAGGCCTGCCGATGAACCAGCCGGCTTTTTCCCAAACCGATTCTGTACCCCGTTCCATACGGGCACGGATGCGGGTAAGCAGGTATGGTTTTGCTTCAGCACGGGCGGCATTGTCAAAACTGCCAAGCGCCGCTTCAACCAGCTTATCCATATTTTCTTTTTTATTCATAACGGATATTTTTTGTTCCGTGCCCTCCCCCCGATAGCTATCGGGATTATCGGGCGTAATATTTTTCCAATTCCTTTTTCAAATTTCCCTTTGCCCTGCCCATCAGCGATTCAACAGCATATAAACTGGTGTTCATGATCTCAGCTACTTCCTGGTAACTTCGCCCTTCCAGTTTATGCAGCGTAAAAGCGATCCGTTGATTTTCCGGTATCTGCTTCAACGCATAAAATAAAGCGGCGGCATTTTCCTTTTGCTCCAACTGAATACCGGGATGATTAAATTCGGCTGCTGTTAATCCATCTTCCCGCTCCCCGGTAAACAACCGTTGCATCACGCCGAATCGTTTTTTACGCTTTTTTTTCTTTTCATGATCCAGCGCCTTACCCAGGGTAATGCGATAGAGCCAGGTAGACATTTTTGAATCGCCTCTGAAAGAACTAACTGACTGGTACACCTGTACAAAAACCTCCTGTGTTATATCATCCGCATCTTCTTCGTTTTGCACGATCCCCAGCGCTGTATTGTAAACCAGATCCTGGTATTCATCCACCAGCCTCGTAAAAGCCGATTCATCTCCACGCTGCAGTTGGGCAATCAATTCCGGTTGGTTCAAAACGTTTCATTTATTAGTAGAACCTAAAAATAATTAAAACGGACGATATCCACCCCCGGACCACCTCTTCGTTCTTCATTGCCTGTACTTACTGTTTTTGCAGTGCCAAAATTCTTCAGGCTATAGGTAAACGTCAGCATAAAATACTGCTGTAATACCTGGTTTTGTATATCCTGAATATTATTATCGCCAACAATACGCTGAATACTCTGATTCTGTTTCAGCAGGTCAAATACGGTAAGTTTTAATTCGCCTGCCTGCTTTTTCAGGAATTTTTTTCCAATGCCTGCATTCCACAACCAATAACTCTGATTTAAACCGGTGCTTAAACCGCTGTAAGATTCATTGCTGATGCTGTTTTGTAAAAACCAACCCTTTTTGTTTAACAGGTTTATTTGTGCGCCGGCCGTCTGGGATACATATTTATTATCCTGCGATGGCGACAGCGAGTTTTTAGCATCGCTGAAATTAGCCGAATAGTTGACGTTAAAATCTATAAACTCGCTGATATTACTGGCGATCACAACACCGGCATTGTAAGTGGTTGCCTTGGTTTTTGTTTCAATATTATTGTTCAGGCCCGGTGTATTGCTATATGTTAAGCCACCGTTGATGCTCAGGTTCGATTTGATAAATTTAAGTGGCATGGAATAGGTTAAGAACGAACGCAGGCTCCACTGGCCATTCAGGTTTACCGGTTTTGATAACTGTGCACCATTCTTCCTTAATGTTACCGAGCTGTTCAGCACACTATCCTGTTTGGATGTATAAATAGCATTGGCAATATAATTGCTGTTTTGCTGCAGGTATACGTTGGCAAAAAAACTTTTGCTTTTGCCCGTATTGGTGAACTGGTACCTGGCACTGATCATATTGCCAACCTGTTGTTTAAGGTTTGTATTACCGGCGGTGATAAACAAAGGATTGGTATTATTATATACATCCTGTAATTGCGTAACAGATGGTGTATTGGTAGTGGCCCGGTAAAATAAGCGGATACTGTTGCGGGCATTTATTTTTTTACGCCACATCAGATTGGGTAACACGTTATTAAAATTTTTACTTACCGAAACCGGGTAAGGGTATAACTGGTCGCTGTTCAATTCGGTATATTGGTAGTTTACGCCTACCGAAAACATATTATCCCTGTCGCCAAGTCTGTAACTAACCCCCACAGTTTGTTTGGTGATGATATTATCGAACAGGTTCGACAGGGAGTCATCAAACAAAGAGTACTTGGCGTTAATATTGTCGTATTGGTAAACCTCCTGGTCCGACTTACTTTTCGAATAAGAAGGCGAGTAGTTGAACTGCAACTGGCCTTTTTTACCAATGGCTTCGGTATAAGCAATATAGGCCGATAGCTGATAGCCATTTGTTTTCAGATCGTTAAACTGCTGCTGCAGTGAATCATGGTAATTGCCAATACTGTCGTAAGTTCTGATATCGTTTGTGGTATAGGTATCGCCTTTTTTATTATTGACAGACGTATTAAAATTAATCGACAGTGTTCTTCCTTTTTTTGCGAATGAGTGACGGAACAGGATATTATTATTGAAATTGTATCCCGAATTTTTGCTTTCGGTATTATTTACCGTTTGGTTAGTAATACTGCCTGTTTTAAGTGAATTTATCCCCGTATATCCGTTTACCGATTTATTATCCTGTAAACTCAAACTGGGCGATATCATCAAAGAATTTTTATCATTGATCTTATAGTTTATCCTGAAATTGATCCGGTGATTGAAATTTTTGGAACTGGAAAGGGCATTCTCGTTGTAGATCTGGTTATTACCGCTGCTCAAAAAGGTTTCCATATTCGACAACTGATCATTGCTGGTATTGCTGTTATTGAAAAAATAACTACCGGTTACTTCGGCTTTCTTTTTCTTACCCCATACATCGGAATAGTTTATACCAAAAGAATTGGTTTTGCTGATACCACTCTGTGCACCAACCGAAAAATTATCGCTGCCACCAAATCCGCCGGCACCGCCACCACGTCCGCCACGTCCGCCACCACGCCCACCGCCGCCACTGCTGGAGACGCCCAACAGATCTTCCGAAGCAAAATTTTGCTGGTTCACATTATTGGTTAACCCCACAAAAGTTAAACGAAGATTGTTTTTAAACAGGCTGATATTACCGCCCGCATTATAGGTGCCTTCGGTGCCTGCACCGGCATATACCCTTCCAAACTGGCCGTTTCGCATATTCGCTTTGGTTACAATATTGATCGATTTGGTGGAGTTGCCATCGTCGAAACCGGTAAACTGCGCCTGGTCGCTGAGCTTATCAAAAACCTGTATTTTTTCAATTACCGAAGAGGGTAAATTACGTAAGGCAGCCGTGGCATCATCACCAAAAAAATCGCGGCCATCCACGGTTACTTTTTTTACCTGCTCGCCCATGGCGGTCACATTACCGTCTTTATCAACTACTACGCCGGGTAGTTTCTTGATCATGTCTTCAGCGGTAGCATCCGGGTTAACTTTTAACTGGCTGGCATTGAATTCAAGGGTATCGCCTTTTTGAGCAACAAGCGGTTTTGAACTTTTAATAACCACTTCGTCGAGTTCCTTGGCCATTTTCGACAGGCTGAACTCCAAAGGCGTTTTATTACTGGCCTGTAAATTGATATTCTGAATAATGATATCAAATCCAATGACACTGGTCACCAGCCTGTACCTGTCTACCGCCAATCCCTTAATTTCAAAATTACCTTTGGCATCCGAAAGAACAACTTTTGGGTGGAGTGAATCTTTTGAAGCAGTCAGGGAAACAGTAGCACCTTCAATGGGTGCTTTGGTATCCTTATCCATCAACTTACCCTTCAGGGTGATATTTTGACTTTTTGCTGCTACGGCAGCCAGGCTAAAAACAAAAACCAATAAAACCGATTGTAATCTCATAAAATTTCTTTTGTATGCCTGATTAGACGACGAACTATAAATAAACCAGCGCGGCAGGCAGCGTTTTCAGTGAAAAACAGTCTATTTCGGTAAGTAAGGCATATATACAGTATGAACGGTAATCACCCGGTATCATTCACTGGCGGTATTACAAATAGTTAATATGCCGTTTTAGAATTAACTTGCAGCCCTAAAATTTAAACAGACGAATATGGAATACAGTAAATTGGTATCAGTGACCGGCCTGCCTGGCTTATTTGAATTATTATCTTCGAAGGCCGATGGCGGTGTGGTAAAATCACTGGAAGACAAAAGCACAAAATTTGTAAGTACGCGGGTTCATAATTTCTCTCACCTCGAAAGCATTGAGGTTTTTACAACAGCAGATAATGTGAATTTGGTAGATGTGTTTACGGCGATGGCAGCCAGTGAAGAAAAAATGCCGGTTGAAACAGACGCGGCGGCGGTAAAAAAATATTTCGAAACCGTTTATCCAACCATGGATTTCAGCAGGGTTTATGCCAGCGATATGAAGAAGATGGTAAAATGGTTTGGCATTTTGGAAGCCAATAAAGTAGAGATCAAATTATCCGAATTACCGGATACCGATGCCCCCGTTCCGGATAATAAACCAAGAGCTGAAGGAAAGGCTGCAGCCGTAAAAGCAGCGCCGCCCAAGAAGATAAATACACCGAGGAAGATGGCATAAGAAAGAACACGGATAACACAGAATAAACTGATTAACACAGATTAGAAATATTTGAATCCTGCCGTGGTAATATTCCTGCGGCAGGATTTTAAATTTCACGACTCACGACTATGTATACAGCCAATATAAAAAAACTCCCGCGCCACTTTGTTCCAAAAGACTTTACGGTAACCGACTGGCCAGGCCTGGAGCCGTATTTTAAAGACCTGCTGGAGAGGAAAATTGAAACAAAGGCAGAGCTGGAGCAATGGTTACAGGACCAGAGTGAGCTGGAAGCCCTGGTGAATGAAGATGCCTGCTGGCGGCAGATCAAAATGACCTGCGATACAGAGAACAAAACACTGGAAGAAGCCTTTACTTTTTTCTGTATGGAAATTCAGCCAAAGATCCAGCCTTATGCCGATGCGTTGAACAGGAAACTGGTTAATCATCCGGTATTACATGAACTGGACGAAGAAAAATATTTTACTTTCCTGCGCAGTATCCGTAAAAGCATTGACTTATTCAGAGAAGAAAATATTCCCATCCAGGCTGATGTATCGGTACTGCAGCAGCAGTACGGTGTTATTTCGGGTAAGATGACCGTAACGGTTGAGGAAGAAGAATATACTTTACAACAGGCGGCGAAATTTTTGGAAAACCCCAACAGAGAGATCCGGGAAGAGGTGTATCGAAAGATCAATGATCGCCGGCTGGTTGACAAAGAATCCATGAACAGCTTGTTTGATACACTGATAGCTAAACGAAACCAGGAGGCCACGAATGCCGGCTTTGCCAATTACCGCGACTACCGTTTTAAAGAGCTGGGCCGTTTTGATTATACCAAGGAAGATTGTTTTCAGTTTCACGAAGCGGTGAAGCAGCATGTGTTACCGCTGGTGAATATCATCTACCAAAAGAAAAAAGAAAAACTCGGGCTGGATACCCTGCGTCCATGGGACCTGGAAGCGGAGCCCGAAGGCATTAAACCCCTGAGGCCTTTCAGCAGCAGCGAAGAATTGATTGACAAGTCAATTGCCTGTTTCGGAAAAATGCGACCCTTCTTTGGCGATTGCCTGAAAAAAATGCAGGAACTAAATCACCTCGACCTGGAAAGCAGAAAAGGAAAAGCACCGGGTGGATATAACTGCCCGCTGGCCGAAAGCGGAGCGCCATTTATCTTCATGAATGCCGCCGGACAAATGCAGGACGTTACCACCATGTTGCACGAAGGTGGCCATGCTGTTCATTCTTTTTTGGCACATCCCCTGCCGCTCAGCGGCTTTAAGGAATACCCGATGGAAATAGCCGAAGTGGCCAGCATGGCGATGGAACTGATGAGTATGGATGAGTGGGAAATATTTTTTTCGGATAAAGATGATCTGCGCAGAGCAAAGGAACATCAGCTCGAACGGGTGATCACGATCTTCCCCTGGATCGCCGTCATTGATAAATTTCAACACTGGATCTACGAGCACCCGGTACATACACATGAAGAGCGTACCGCCACCTGGAACAGGATTCTTTTGGAATTCCAGGATGATGTAGTTGATTATAATGGCCTGGAAGCATACCGAAGCAATAACTGGCAACGTCAACTGCATTTATTTGAAGTGCCATTTTATTATATCGAATATGGTATAGCTCAATTGGGCGCTATTGGCATGTGGATGCAGTTTAAAAACGATAAGCAATTGGCGATGGACAATTATTGTAAAGCGCTTGCATTAGGCGGCACCAAAACCTTACCGCAGTTATTTACAGCAGCCGGCCTCGAATTTGATTTTAGTCCGGAGAAGATAAAAGGGCTGATGGAATTTGTAAAAGATGAAATAAATCGCTGATTTCTTCCGCCTTCGTCTCTCGTCCTCGTCTCCGACGAGGATGCTTTGGCCCTGAGTCTTCGACTCATTATATTTCCTTTCTGGTCCTCGTTTCCAACGTGCCTGTCTGTGGGCAAACGGGATGCTTTGGCCCTGAGTCTTCGACTCATTATATTTCCTTTCTGGTCCTCGTTTCCAACGTGCCTGTCTGTGGGCAAACGGGATGCTTTGGCCCTGAGTCTTCGACTCATTATATTTCCTTTCTGGTCCTCGTTTCCAACGTGCCTGTCTGTGGGCAAACGGGATGCTTTGGCCCTGAGTCTTCGACTCATTATATTTCCTTTCTGGTCCTCGTTTCCAACGTGCCTGCCTGTGGGCAAACAGGGATGCTTTGGCCCTGAGTCTTTGACTCATTTAAGCACACGCATCACAAATCCCGCTAACCACCACATCCATTTGATTTTGCTTAAATCCTTTCGGTAGTTTTACTTCGGGCATGGATACATTATCCAGGCAAATGGTTTTATCGCATACATCGCAGATAAAATGAACATGGTTATCGTGGTGGTGGCCGGCTTCGCAATTGTCTTTACACAACGCATATAAAATAGAGTTGTCTGTGGTTGGAATATTATGGATGATTCCTTTGTCCACAAAGGTTTGCAGGGTTCGGTAAACGGTAACCCGGTCGAAGCTGGCATCGGTACTTTTTTCAATATCGGCATGCGCTAAAGCACCCGGACTGGTTAAAAAAAGATCAAGTATTTTCTTCCGGCCCTCGGTCACGCTGAGCTGGTTCTTTTTTAATATGTCGAGTAAGTTATCCATCCTGCTATAAAGTTAATTATTATTAACAATCCTAAATCGTACTGAGCGTATGTCGTAAATATGAAACAACACCCGACCAATGACTCAACGACTCCCAGATCCTTCAATTCGGTGTGTTGCTAAACCCATTCATAAATCGTTTGGTAGTGAGTTTTTCCTTGAGCAGGCCCTTAATGTCTTTAAAAAGTTTCTGCATATCTTCTTCATTTAATCCGTCGTAGATCCCCCTCAGCCTTCGCTGATTATCTACCAGGGCAAAAAACTGGGTATGTATGAACTGATCGGCCATGGTTTGGCTCGAATCGGGTTTATTATTGTCGATCAAATAACTCTGGCGGGCCATTTTGTATAATGCTGCCTTGTCTCCGGTAACAAAATTCCAATTGGGATTCACAGTTTTAGTGCTGGTTGTATAAGCGGCTGTATCATACTCAATTTTATATGAGCCGTCATCGTTTTTCTCCAGTTTTCCATCGAGCATCCTGGCCTCATAGGCTTTTAACAAGGGAACAGAATCGGTTTCGGGCATACAGGTATGCGAGAGGATCAAAAAATTGGGTTCGTCTTTAAATTTGTCAAAAACCCGGCGCATATTGGCGTTCATTTTCGGACAAATGCCTTTGCAGGTTGTAAAAAAATACTCGGCCACATACACTTTTCCTTCTACGTTATTTTCGGTGATCACCTTTCCGTTCTGGTTGGTAAACGAAAAAGGCTGCACATCCGCATTGATCACCGGCAGCAGCGACCTGGTAAGATCTTCATCTTTGTACACAAAATAGAGAAATGCCACGATCAGCACCACAAAAAAACTGCTGTAAAACAAGATCCGCCTGCCCATATCAAATCATTTTTGCAAATTTACGCCCCTTTCAACTAAGATTGGTTGCGATTAAACAATATTTGCAACATTATTGCAAATATCTTAACTTCGCATCCGATCATGATGAATATTAAATTAAACTGGGATGCCCTTGGAATCGCCACATCAATAGCCTGCGCTATTCATTGTGCCTTGCTGCCTGTTGTTTTATCCACCCTGCCCGTATTTGGCATTAATATCATTCATAATTTATTTTTTGAATGGGGTATGATCGCGCTGGCATTTGTGGTTGGGTCTTATTCGCTGTTTCATGGGTATATAAAACATCACCGGTCGCTCACACCGGTTTTAATTTTCAGTGCCGGGTTTGTGTTCCTGGTGTTAAAGCAATTTTTTACGCAGCATGAAATTCCGTTCCTGATACTTGCTGTAGCCCTGATCATCAGCGCTCATTTTTATAATTACCGGATATGCCACAAAAGCAAATGCGCCTCTCCGCATCACAAGCATTAATGCAAATGCGACTTTAGCTGAAGAATTTAATTCGGTTTGGATTAATTATATTTATTGTTCAAAAAATTAATTATGATCAAGAGTTTGCTAACCTGCCTGTTTACTTTTTTTCTGTTTACCGTGTCGGCGCAATCAAAGCCTGCCCGTTTGGCAGGCGGAGATGAACAAGCCATCCGGGCGCTTATTGAAGATCAGCGCCTGGCCTGGAATGCGGGCAATCTTGAAAATTTTATGGAAACCTACTGGCAAAGCGACTCCCTGATGTTTATTGGTAAAAGCGGCGTTACTTATGGCTGGCAAAATACCTTGGATAATTATAAACGAGGATACCCCGATACCGCCGCTATGGGCAAACTGAACTTCGATATTCTAAAAGTTAACCGGTTATCGGTGATGTATTTTTTTGTGGTGGGCAAATGGCATTTAGCCCGGAGCATTGGCGATGTTGGCGGACATTTTACCCTGCTGTTCAAAAAAGTTAAAAACAAATGGGTGATCGTTGCCGATCACAGCAGTTAATCATAATTTCCATTTTCGTTTCAGGTGAATAAACAAAATAACAAAACTGATCACCAGGAAACAATAGTACAGGTAGTTTGTCCAGTCGGGCATATTTTCAAAAAAAGCAAAACCTTTATAAATACCAATAAACACATTCGCCATCATCCATAGCAATACGATGGCAACCGTGTTCATGATCCTCACCAGGAATTCTCTTGTATCATCTTCCATCCCCATATACAATGCGTTTGCGTTATAAATTTAGACTTTAGATTTTATCATTTCAGCAGTAATTTTTTAAATGCTCCACTATCGCCTTTAAAAACATTAAAATCAACGAAAGCGTCAATGCCATTTACGCGGCCTTTTTCATTGTGTTGCCAAAGGATCCAGTTACGTTCGATCCGGGGTTTGTCTTTTACATAATAGTGGGCGATCCATAGTGGATAGTCGTCAAATTTACCGGCAAGGAAGTTTTCATAAAAACCGATATTGGTATAAATGATGGGTTTTATTTTATACTGTTTTTCTACCAGTTGCAACCAGTCGCCGGCTCTTTGTTGAATATCTTCGGCAAAAGCGCCATTGGTGGTTTCGATATCCAGCACCGGTGGCAGATCTCCCGGTTCCAGTTGAACAGTTTCTATAAAATTTTCGGCCTGCGCTTTTCCACTTTTACTGCTGATAAAAAAATGATAGGCTCCTCTTGGTAAGGCCGCCTGTTTTGCAAGAAACCAGTTTTTCCTGAAACCCCTGTCAACCCGGCCAAGCCCTTCGGTGGCTTTAATAAAGGCAAAGCCGATCTTTATCTTTTTATCCTCCATGGCCTTCACCGCTTTCCAGTCAATGTTTTGCTGGTAACGGCTTACATCAATGCCATGAATGCTGTAGTCGGCCGGCAGGTCGATACCGAATGCCGGGTAGCGGATAAATTTCGGGCGATTCAGGTAATGGTTGATAAAATAGACGGCCGAAGCAGCGATGGCCAGCAACAGTACCGGAATAAATACAATTTTATAAATACGTTTCTTTCTTTTTGCCAAGGCTTAATCGCTGTAAATTTTACCAACAGCGGGTCGAAAATAACAACAAATCGGGGTTAATTTATTTGATCAGTTTTTTTGTATACTTAAAATCGCCCGCAATAATCCGCAAAATATAGGCGCCCGCCGCAAGATGCTGCGCCGGTACGTCAACATATTCAGCCCCGTTAACCAGGTTGACTGTCCTGGTATAAATTAATTGCCCGGCCGCATTGTATAAAATGATATCGGCAGTTGCTGCAACCATTTTACGCATATAAACAGTAAAATGGTCGGGAACCGGATTTGGAAAAACCTGAACAATATTTGTTCCAACGGTTGGATCAGGAATTTTTGCTGTTGTATTATTTTTGGTAACGAGCCAATATTCGGGATCGATAAAAACCGAATCGGCCACAAAGCCGATATTTCTAAGAAAGGTTTCTCCGTTTGTTTTGTTATCAACCACGATGGTTTTTTCCTGCGTTGCATTTTTAAATTTCAGGGCAACCGGCAACTCAAAAAAATCAACCGAAGTATGTGAGGTTGTCTGGTTCATCTTAATATTCACGTAGCTACTGCCAATAGGTGTCCACTCAACCCGGTAGCTTGGATAACCCTGGCCGGTAAACCAGTCTTTGAAAAATTCGGTGAGATTTTGTCCGCTGGCCTGTTCCAGGTTTCTTTTCAAATCATCGGTTGTGGCAAAACCATAAGCCAGTTTGGGATCTTTTTGATACTGGCGAAGCCCGTTAAAAAAAGCCGAATCGCCCAATTTAAAACGAAGCATATACAACAGGTAGGAGCCTTTGTTATAACTCAACCGGCCCGAAAAAATTCGGCCCACATTGGTTGTATCATCAACCCATACCGAGCCCCCGGGCTGCGAGGTAATATTATTGATCACCGATTTTCGGTTGTTAATTGTACTGGCCGGGTATTTATTTTCGATATAATAAGCTGCCAGGAAAGTGGCAAATCCTTCATTGAGCCAAATATCTTCCCAACTGGCGCAGGTAACCTTATCACCAAACCATTGGTGTGCCAATTCGTGGGCCACCAGGCTTTCGCCCGCATTTACAACAAACGTGCTGGTTTGGTGTTCCATCCCGCCGCCCCAGCTAAACTGCACATGGCCATATTTTTCTTTAATAAAAGGGTAGTCGCCAAATTTATTGTGAAAGAGTTGTAAGGCATCTAACGTGTTTTGCGTTCCGTTTTGAAAGGCAGCCAGGTTTTCGGGATAACAAAAAGTTTGCATGGGCAGATTGGTGCTTCCCAATAAAACACTGTTATTAAATACCGAGTAATTGGTTACAGCAAAACAAACCAGGTAAGAAGCAATGGGATACCGGTGTTTCCAGTAAGTAAGCTTTTTTGTGCCGGCTGCGATCAGGGTTTCGCTTTGCAGCAATCCGTTTGAAGCGGCTTTATATTGCGCCGGTGCGGTAATTAAGATATCGATCGAATCGGCTTTATCGTCAAGACCGTTTTTACAGGGCCACCAGTCGCGGCTGCCATAGGGCTCGCTGAGGCTCCACATCACCGGAACCCCTGCATGCGTGGTGGTTTCAAAGGAACCAAAGCCATTATTGGCCGGTATGCCCTTATAATAAACCGAAACCGAATCCAGTGCACCGGTATTTAATGTTGTTGGAAAATTGATCGACAGTGTGTTGTTGCTATGTTGCCTGGTTAACAATACATTCCTTTGTTTAATGCTGTCTACCGTTAACCCATTCATGAGGTCCATTTGAATATTGTCGGTTGCTGAACGGATCACAAAATAAACGGTGACCTTACCTTTGATATACCTGATCGCCGGGTCTACCTCCCATTCCAATCGGTAATATGTCACATCATAATTATTACTCGCCGATGTAATACCGTTGATCGCATTGTTTTCTGTGATCAGCCTGTACCTGGCTAATTGCTCCATTAAAGGAATATCCTCAACCTGTTTACAGGTAGCTAACGGTGACTGAGCCGCCAGGTTTGCGCAACCCAACAGGGATATAAAAAAAAGAAGGTTTCGCATACTTGATAATTTAATTGAATTAATACCTGATCAACAAGAATAGTAAAGGTCATAAAATTTTGTGAAAGGGCAATAATGTGTTATCTCCTCCGTTATAGACATTGCCCGTAATTAATTCTGTACCCCCCATTGAAAATATAATTAAGTATGAGCAATCAAAAATTGGAATTTACTGCAGTATCCAAATTCTTTTGGATACTTTTTTTTTCTTGTATACTTGGCATTACAGCCCGGGCCGGCGCTGTTGCTGATACCACCGGTAAAAAGCTTTTGGCTGCTGCGGGGAAAAATGAAAACGCCGGTTATATTACACTTGAACCTAATGTTGTTTTCCCCGAAGTACTGACGGGCAATGAGGAAGAAGCGCTTTCTTATATCGAGAAGTTTTCAGTTAACAGGAGAGCTTACCTGATCCGTACTTATAACCGGAGCAAAAAATATTTCCCAAAAGTTACCACCGTGTTAAAAAAACAAAACCTGCCCCAGGAGCTCAAAGTTTTATTGGCATTGGAAAGCGCTTTTAATGGCAATGCCGTATCGAAAGCCGGTGCCGTGGGTTATTGGCAGATCATGGATGAAGTGGCTAAAGAATATGGATTGAAATATGCACCCACATTAACGGGTGCAGAAAAAATGAAACTTCAAAAAAAGGGGGTTGCAAAAACGGGAACAAAGAAAACGGCTCCGGTGAAAGACGACAGGAAGAATTTTTATAAGTCAACCTATGCTGCTGCCCGGTACCTGAAAGATCGAAGCAGAAACCTGGATAATAATTTACTGTTGATGGTAGCCAGCTACAATTGTGGTATTGGTAATGTTTGGGAAGCCATGAAAAAAAGCGGTTTAACTGATCCGGATTTTTGGGACATCAAGGGTTTTCTTCCTGCCGAAACGCAGTCCTACGTAATGAACTTTATCGCCCTCAATGTGATCTTTCACAACTACGAAAAATTTTCGGATAACACACTATTGTTTAGCCCGCTGAAAGTTAAGATCGAAAATTTCGACAGCAATATGTCGGAGGCTTTGCCTGAAGCAACAATTAAAAAATGACAATGGCCGGTACCGGTTTCGAAAAGCGTTAATATTTTATTTCACTTCAGATATCATTTTCAATCGGCATACCTTTGCGTATGCCCCAATTTAATTGGAACGATAGCAAAAATTTATTAAGTAAGCTTACGGTAAAAAGGTTTATCAACGGCAGCAAAGTGCTGGGCAGTTTCTATGTAAGCCGTTTGTTAAACAGGCCGGTACAATGGGGCTATCCCGTGTCTGTTTCCTTTGAACCAACTACCAGCTGCAATCTGCGTTGCCCCGAGTGCCCCAGTGGTTTACGGCAATTCTCCCGGCCAACCGGCATGTTACAAAACGATCTTTTTAAACGAACCATTGATGACATTCACCGCGAGTTATTGTATCTTATTTTTTATTTCCAGGGAGAACCTTATTTAAATCCTGATTTTCTGGAGATGGTTAAATATGCCAGCGATAAGAAAATCTATACAGCCACGTCTACCAACGCACATTATTTACATGACGAAGCCGCAAAAAAAACCGTGGAAAGCGGGTTGGACCGATTGATCATTTCGATAGACGGCACCACGCAGGATGTTTACCAGCAGTACCGCGTGGGTGGTAATCTGGAAAAAGTACTGGAGGGCGCCAAAAATATCATGAAATGGAAAAAAGAACTGAAAAGTAAAACGCCCTTTGTTTTCTTTCAGTTTTTGGTAGTTAAGCCAAACGAACACCAGATTGAGGATATTAAACGGTTGGCAAAAGAAGCAGGCGTGGATGAAGTGCGTTTTAAAACAGCGCAGGTTTACGAATACGAAACGGATCCCAATAACCTGATCCCAACCATCGATAAATTCAGTCGCTATAAAAAAAATGCAGATGGCCGCTATACAGCCAAGAATAAATTAGCCAACCGTTGCTGGAAAATGCAGCATGCCAATGTGATTACCTGGGACGGTCTGGTGGTTCCCTGTTGTTTTGATAAAGACGCCACCCACCAACTGGGGAATTTAAAAAATCAATCCTTTAAAGAGATCTGGAATAACGGTAACTACAAACAGTTCAGAACCGAGTTGAAGAAAAGCCGTAAAAATATAGATATTTGTGCCAACTGCAGTGAAGGTGTTTCTGTGTGGAAAGATTAATCATTAAAAAAACACTCTTTATGAATCGATCCGGTTTTAATGAACGCCTGAGGCAGATATTAATTCTGATGCTGATATTGTTGATAGCTGCATTGTTGATAAGTCAGCTTACGGTTTTTATACCTGGCTTGTTGGGAGGTATCACTTTATATATACTAAGCAGGACTTTATTTTTCAGGCTGATTTATAAAAAAAAATGGAAGAAAGGCTGGACAGCATTACTATTTATTGTCGGTTATATCGCCATCATTGCGTTGCCGGTGTATTTAAGCATCAGTTTGGTTTCGCCTAAAATACGTTCTATAACAGAAAACCAGGATCAGATAGTAGCTGGCATCAAATCCATATCAGAAAAAGTTCAGGAAAAAGCAGGTATTGTTATCTTATCGGGCAGCAGCGCAAAAACAATCGCAGAAAAGGTAACCGCTTTTATTCCTATGATTTTAAACAATACCCTTGTAGTGATTTCCAACCTGATAATGATGTTTTTCCTCTTTTACTTTTTGCTGGCAAATGGTAGCGGTGTTGAAAAATATTTGAGCAAAATAATTCCGTTAAAACCGGCAAACATAAATACACTGGCCGGCGAAACAAAAATGATGATCAGGGCCAATGCGTTGGGCATACCCATTATCAGCATTATACAAGGACTTTTTGCCACCTTGGGCTATTGGATATTTGGTGTTGAAGACTGGGGGCTTTGGGGCTTTGTAACAGGTGTATTTGCTTTTTTTCCATTGGTAGGCACCATGATAGTTTGGGTGCCGCTTATTTTTTATCTCTTTTTACATGGTAATACGTGGCCTGCCGTTGGACTTGCCATTTACAGTGTAGTTGTTACGGGTAATGTAGACTATATTGCCCGGCTTAAGCTTATGAAATACATGGGCGATGTGCATCCGTTAGTGACGGTATTAGGCGTTATTGTAGGACTCAATCTTTTTGGATTTATGGGGCTTATTTTTGGACCACTACTGGTCAGCTATTTCATCATCATGGTAAAAATTTATATTAATGAATTCAGCAACGCTGACACAGATACAGCTCCGATTATCGGGACAAGCGATGCGAAAAATACGTAAATATGAGTTTAGAAAAAGATATTAACCAACGGGCATTCAGGAACGACTATCAAAAAAGTATCGTCAACCTGATCTATACCTATAACTGGATGAATGAAAAGATGAACAGTTTTTTTGATAAGGAGGGGGTAACTGCCCAACAGTATAATATACTCCGGATCCTCCGGGGTGCAGGAACACCCATTTCAACCTTGCAGATACGGGAACGGATGTTGGATAAAATGAGTGATACCAGCCGCATTGTTGACCGCCTCGTACTAAAGGGGCTGGCAAAAAAATCGGTTTGTAAAAACGATAAACGCCTGGTCGATGTAAGTATCAGTACCAAAGGAAAATCACTGCTCGAAAAAATGGATAAGTATGATAAGGATATGGATGCCATACTGGGTAACCTCTCAGAATCTGAATCAAAAACTTTAAATAATTTACTTGATAAAATCCGTCAATCCGGTTAACCAGACCTATTCATGAAAATCACCCGTTTCATTTCCTTCTTTATACATCATACGCTTTTGATTGCCTGTTGCCTGTTGCCGGGTATTTCACAGGCACAGGATAAACCCGAATTCCGTGGCGTTTGGGTGGCAACCGTTGATAATATTGACTGGCCGGGCAGGGGCAACTACAATCCGGATTTGCAGAAAGAAGAATTTATTAAGTTGCTCAACTATCACCAAAGCCTCGGCATCAATGCTGTAATCGTACAGGTACGCCCGGTAAGTGATGCTTTTTATCCATCCGAATTTGAACCCTGGAGTGAGTTTCTTACCGGTACCCAGGGACAGCCACCCGTGCCTTATTATGATCCATTGGCATTTATGGTTGAAGAAACGCATAAAAGGGGCATGGAATTTCATGCGTGGATGAACCCTTACCGGGCCGTGTTTAATATTGGCAGATCATCCATTGCGGCAAATCATATTACCCGGATACATCCCGAATGGTTTTTGACTTACGGTGATAAAAGATATTTCGACCCCGGGAACAAGGAAGCACAGCAGTTCCTCACCCGGGTAGTAAAGGATGTGGTTAAACGCTACGCCATTGATGCCATTCATTTCGACGACTATTTTTATCCTTATAAAATTCCGGGCAGGGAGTTTCCGGATTATAAAACCTACCGGCAATACGGGAACGGCATGAGCAAAGATGACTGGCGCAGGAGCAATACAGATTCTATCATTTGTATGTTGAGCAGCATCATAAAAAAAGAAAATCCGAAATGCCAGTTTGGGATAAGCCCCTTTGGTGTTTGGCGCAACGAGGCCAAAGACTCTGTACACGGCAGTAAAACAAACGGTGCCCAATCCAATTATGACGATCTGTATGCCGACATTTTGCTATGGCTGAAAAAGGCTGGATAGATTATGTGGCACCCCAACTCTATTGGGAGTTTGGGCATCGGGTAGCACCCTTTGAAACCCTGCTCAACTGGTGGAGTAAACATACTTATGGCCGAAACTGCTATATCGGGCTGGGCATTTACAGAGCCAACAGCAATGCGGCCTGGCGCGATAATACCCAACTTCCCCGGCAAATTGAAGCGATCAGGAATACGCCAAACATACAGGGCATGGCATTTTACAGCAGCAGTATACTCATGAAAAACCCTAAAGGCTGGAGCGACAGCCTGCGCCTGAATTACTTTAAGGAACCGGCTGCCTTGCCGGTGATGAACTGGTTGAAATAGATCTTCACTTGTTGCCTTGTTTAAACAGTATAGCGGTTTCTCTGTGCTCCAACTTTGTTTCAGCCTGCCTTTTCTTTATCTTTGCAGCCCGATAAAGCGCTGTTGCGGATCGCATTATCTTTTATTCATAATCAATTATTTTATATGCCCGGATTCGAATTTTTTGGAAAAGAAGAGATAAAAGAAGTAAACGATGTGTTGGAAACAGGTATTCTTATGCGTTATGGTTTTGACGGCCCACGCAAAGGAATCTGGAAAGCCAAAGAACTGGAAGATGCGATTTGCCAAACATTTGGTTGCCAACATGCACAACTGGTAAGTAGCGGTACGGCCGCATTAACAACAGCCATGGGGGCATTGGGTATCGGCTACGGTGATGAAGTGATATTGCCATCTTTTACTTTTGTTGCCAGTTTTGAAGCCGTGATAAGCGTTGGCGCTGTTCCTGTTTTTGTAGATGTGGATGATACGCTTACGTTGGATCCACAGGCTGTTCGCAATGCCATCACGCCAAAAACAAAATGCATCATGCCCGTACATATGTGCGGCAGCATGGCCGATATGGATGCTTTGCAAGCCATTTGTGAAGAAAATAGCCTGGTATTACTCGAAGATGCCTGCCAAAGCATCGGAGGTACTTACAAAGGAAAAAAACTGGGTACCATCGGCGATGCCGGAACTTTTAGTTTTGATTTTGTAAAAACCATTACCTGCGCCGAAGGTGGCGTGGTGATGACCAACCGGGAAGACGTTTATATAGCAAGCGACGGATACAGCGATCATGGTCATGATCATAAAGGTGCCGACCGTGGTGCCGACCTGCACCCGTTTATCGGATATAATTTCAGGATCAGCGAATTACATGCGGCTGTTGGTTTGGCACAGATAAAAAAGCTGGATAATTTTTTAGCGATCCAGAAAAAAAATCATTCGGTTTTAAAAGAGGCATTGACTTCCATACCCGAAGTTAGCTTTAGAAGGATTCCCGACGAAAGCGGCGATAGTTGTACCTTCCTGAGCTGGTTTTTACCAACCGAAGAAGTAACCCACGCGGTTGTTGCAGAATTAAAGGCACAAAATATTTTAGCCGGTAATTTTTACTGGTTTGTAAATAACTGGCATTATGTGAGCAAATGGGACCACCTCAAGCAGGCAACCACCCTGAATGGTTTGCATCCCGATCTGAAAGCTGCGGTTATGCATCACGCTACGAAGGATTTTAGTGCCAGTGATGCCATCATGAGTCGCTGTATATCTACCGCGATTGGCTTAACCTGGACCGACGAGCAATTGAAAACGAAGGGAGAACAATTGGTAGCTGTGATTAAAAAAGTATTGCGTGAGCAGAAGGTTTCTGTTTAAAATTATCACAGGTAAAACTCTACGTATCAGGTTCAACAATTTTTTTTAATAGTTGGGAACTATACCCGCATTCGGCTTTCCTTCCAGGTAATCGTTATAGGAAACCGAACCCAGGCGAAACCGCAGTGGAACTTTTGTCGCCTTCTCCAATTGTAATTCCCGCTTACAAAAAAACCAAAATTCCGGGTATAAAAATCAGCTTCGATAATTGAAGGGGAAAGGGAGTTTAGCCGGTATGGCAATTTTTTACCCGGTAAGGCCTGAATGGGTTTTTTAAACCGCTGCTTATCGGCCGGCTTGTATAAACTGAAAATCTGATCCGTTCTAAAACAATCTTTTATATTGTAATAATCGGGGATATCAGATGGTTTATCCGTTGAATGTTGACAAAAAGCGCTGCCCCCCACAAAAATCATGCAGAAAATCAAAATTTTAGCTTTTTTAAACATAATGCTTAGACTTATCTCTGTAAATTTACGTTATTATTGAACCAAGGGATCAAGTTTTTACCCCATTCAAACCTGTTTATGGCTTTAAGTCAGGGTCTATATCAAAAGCAGTTACAAAAATTGTCGCCTCAGCAAATTCAGCTAATGAAATTGTTGCAGGTACCCACTGCCCTGTTGGAGGAGCGCATCAAAGAAGAAATAGAAGAAAACCCGGCCCTGGAAGAAGCAGAAGATGGGCACGAAATTGAGGGCGACGGAAAAGATGAGTTTACTGAAAATGAGCATGAGGAGACTGAAATGGACGGTAGTGCAGATGAATACGACAATATTGATATCAGTGAGTATGTTAAAGAAGGTGATGATGAAGTGGGTGACTACAAATTAAGGGACAGCAATTATCCCGAAATTGACGAGAACCGGGTTATTCCGATAAAAGTGGAAACAGGGTTTAATGAACTGATGCTGGAGCAGTTGGGTATGCTGACTATTGATGAGCACCAGAACAAAGTAGCCCTGCAAATAATTGGCAACCTGGATGATGACGGTTACTTAAGAAGGGAATTTTCGGCAATTGTTGATGACCTGGCTTTCAGGCAGAATATTACAACCACCGAAGAAGAAATTGCCCAATTGGTATTACAGATCCAGCAATTTGATCCACCCGGTATTGCTGCCCGCGACCTGCAGGAATGTTTGTTATTACAACTTGAACGAAAACTCGACGAGGGAATACATGTGGAAATGGCCATCAAAGTATTGGAGAAATATTTTGAGGAGTTTACTAAAAAGCACTATGAAAAAATTCAGCGGGGATTTGATCTGGATGACGATCAAATGCGGGAGATCATCAATCAGATCGTAAAGCTGAACCCCCAAGCCGGCAGGTTCAGTGGGTGAAACCGGCCGCGCCGAAAGTTATGTGGTACCCGATTTCTTTATTTATAACAATGCAGGCAAACTGGAACTCACCCTCAATAATAAAAATGCACCCGACCTGCGGATCAGCGAAGGATACCGGGATATGTTGAGGGAAGATGACCGGGGCAGCAAAAAAGATAAACGGCAGAAAGAAGCGATAATTTTTATCAAACAAAAAATTGACGCCGCCAAATGGTTCATCGATGCGATCAAGCAACGGCACAATACCTTGATGAATACGATGGAGGCGATCATGAATTATCAGCATGCATTTTTTATATCGGGCGATGAAACCGACCTGCGGCCGATGATCTTAAAACATATTGCCGAAGAAACCAGCCTCGATATTTCTACCGTGAGCCGCGTGGCCAACAGCAAATTTGTACAAACAGAATTTGGGACCTACCGGCTTAAATTTTTCTTCAGCGAAAGTTTACAAACCGACAGTGGCGAAGAAGTGAGTACCCGGGAAGTTAAAAAATTCTCAGCGATATCATTGAAGCCGAAGATAAAAAACACCCCTACAGCGATGAGAAGTTAACGGAGATGTTACAGGAAAAAGGATATAATATTGCACGACGCACGGTAGCCAAATACAGGGAGCAACTGAATATTTCGGTTGCCCGGTTAAGAAAAGAACTATGATGAACAAGTTTACCCTTTCCAATGAGCAGTTCGCAAATGCAGAAATACCGGCTAATCCGGTATTTTCGGGAACCACGCGTTTTTTGCCCATGTATTCTCGGTGGTTTTTCACCCGCTTTTTATACCCATGTATGTGATCGCGTTTTTGGTGTACTATCATCCCTCTTATTTTTCCGGCTTTGGCTTTTATTCAAAATTTGAATTGCTGCGTTCAGTAGCTGTTAATACTATTCTTTTTCCGGCCTTTGCTTTGCTGGTGATGAAGGGCCTGGGATTTGTAAAATCTGTTTTTTTGCATACCCAACAAGACAGGATCGGTCCCTACCTGGCCAATATGATCTTTTATTTTTGGATGGCCAGGGTACTGTTTAATTTTAAACCGGAAGTTACCCCGGTACTGGCAGCTTTTATGACCGGTGTGTTTTTAACAACAGCCATTGCCCTGATTGCCAATATTTTTTCTAAAATAAGTATGCATGCCATCGGTTGTGGTGGAATGCTCGGCCTGTTTATCATTGTTATGTACAGCAACAGCATGTTAATGACCTGGCCATTATCCATTGCCTTGCTTGTAACTGGCATTGTATGCACATCCCGTATGATCGTAAGCGATCATACCCAAAAGGAAATTTACCAGGGTTTGCTGGTTGGGTTAATTTGCCAGTTTGCCGCAGCCTTCGTGATCTTATAAAATATATTCAAAAGGAAGTCGGCCTTTAACGCTTTCCTTCCTTAACAAATTAAAAGGCCCTGCAAAATGCAGAGCCCTTTCTCCTGTCGTGCCTAACAATAAAAACTTTAAAACTGTAGAGGAAATATAGTTTTCAATGCAAGTATCTTAAATAAATCAGTTTGTTATTACATGAAGCAGTTGAGTTTACTACTGGTAAAGCAAATCAGGTGTGATTTGTTACAGGAAGTGGTTTCAGTCTGATTCAAAGGTTATCGGATTTGTTTGTATAAATCGTTGAAAGAGCAGCTTTTATTGTTTAGAATGTCAATAACAAACAGATATATTTTATCAGTATATCCAATCCCGTAATTACCCTTCGGAACTTTACCCTTTTTTTTGATCTGGTAAAGTATTTACCCTCATGGGTATAGCTTTTTTCGGTGAAATTGATTAATTCAAATTTGCCTTTGCAAATCTTTATCTTTGTACCTTAATTTAAAGTGTGATGAAGGGTTTTATTAATTTGTTGCTTTTGTTTGCTGTGCTAACTGTAAAGGGCAACTCCCAGCAGGCGGGTTTCGATAAGTCGGCATTTTATCAGGCTATGGCTGCAAACGATATAGTACTGGTAAACGCACAATTAGGCGTGCTAAAATTGGCAGTGATCAGCGAAAAAGAAGCTTACGAAGGAGCTTTGTTGATGAAAAAAGCAGGTTTGGTTAGCAAAGCCAAAGAGAAATTAAGCCTCTTTAAGGCGGGGCGTGCAAAATTGGAGGCATCTATCAAAAAAAATACCGGGAATATCGAATTCTGTTTTCTTCGGCTGATCATTCAGGAACACGCACCCAAGGCGGTTAATTATCGTAATGATCTCGACAACGACGTTTCCGCCATACAGTCGAATTTCAAAAAACTTTCTTTGGTGGTTCAGCAGGCGGTGCAGGATTACAGTAAAAATTCAAAGCTTTTAAACCTGCTCTAGCCTTATCTTTGTATAGCATGGGAAAAAAAATTCTGGTCATTTATTATACGCAGTCCGGACAATTGGAAGATATCCTCAATAGCTTTACCGCTCCATTGGCTGATGCCGGCAATACCGTAGAAAAAATCCGGGTTTATATGCAACATGATTATCCTTTTCCCTGGACGGGCAAGGCTTTTTTTGCGGTTATGCCCGATTGTGTGTTAGGTGTGCCTGCCGAATTGAAACCATTTACTTTACAGGAAACCAGCTACGATCTGGTTATATTGGGATACCAGGCCTGGTTTCTGTCGCCCGGTATTCCCACTAATTCGATATTAAACCATCCATCGGTACAGGCGGTTTTAAAAAACACCCCTGTGATAACCATAACCGGTGCACGTAATATGTGGATCAGCGCCATGGAGCGCATCAAAAAAATATTGAAAAAATCGGAGGCCAAACTGGTGGGCAGTATTGCCTTGTACGACAGGCATCATAATTTCATCAGCTTCATCACCATTTTTTACTGGATGTTTAAAGGTAAAAAAGGCCGTTGGCTCAACATCTTTCCAACACCCGGCGTGGCCGATGCGGATATTGCCCATACGGCTGTTTTTGGAAATACGGTTCACAAATATCTAAATACCGGGAATTGGGAAGGTTTGCAGGATGAATTGATTCAGCAAAAAGCCATTGAAGTTAATTATAACACCATGTTCATCGAGTCGAAGGCAAGTAAAATTTTTGCTATATGGGCTAACATCATAGCTAAAAAGAAAAAAAAGACGGCCTGGCTTGTTGCATTCAAATATTATCTTTTAATTGCACTGTTTATAGCGGCGCCGATAATACTAACTGTAGATTTTATCTTCTTCAAACCATTCTTATCGGCACGCATTAAAAGGCAAAAACAACAATATTCAGGTATCAATTAATTTATAGATCAGATGTCATTAAACGAGGTTTACATTACAAATACTTCTTCTTTTTTCCCCAACGATCCGGTTTCAAACGATGAAATGGAAGAATACCTGGGTTTAATTAACGATACACCCTCCCGGTCGAAAGCCATTGTGCTGCGTAATAACGGTATAAAAAACAGGTTTTACGCTCTTAACAAGGAAGGAAAACCCACACACACCAATGCCCAGATGACCGCACTGGCAGTTAAGGAATTGTTTAAAGACAATCCGGATGATATCAAGTCGATGGAATTGTTAAGCACCGGAACATCCACACCCGACCAGTTAATGCCTTCTCATGGTGTTATGGTTCATGGCTGGTTACCCGAAACAAACCCGGTTGAAGTAGTATCGCCCTCGGGTGTTTGTTGCGCGGGCATGCATGCATTTAAATATGCGTATTTGTCAACCAAAGCCGGCCAGGTACAACAATCTGTGGCAACCGGATCCGAGCGCTTTTCAGTTTTATTGGTATCCGACAATTTCGAAGATGAAGCCAAAAGACTAAAGGCGCTGGTTGAAGATCCTTATATCGGTTTCGAAAAAGAATTTTTAAGATGGATGCTATCCGACGGCGCTGCTGCCTTTTTGCTATCCAATAAAAAAAATGAAACAGGCATCAGCCTTAAGGTTGAATGGATCGAAGGCTTTTCCTATGCCAACGAACTGGAACCCTGTATGTACCAGGGATGTGAAAAATTAAAAGACGGTACGTTAAAAGGTTACCAGGATTACAGTCCTGCGGAATTAACGGAGCAATCCATACTCAGCATTAAACAGGATGTAAAACTGCTCAGCAAAAATATTGTTTTATATGGTGGATACGGCGTTACCGCGTCATTGAAAAAACACGGCGTACGATCGGAAGAGATCGATCATTTTTTGCCACATATGTCGAGTGAATTTTTTAAAGACAAAATATACCAACAACTCATCGCCAACGAAACGGGCATCATGTATGATAAATGGTTTGTAAACCTGAGCCGGGTGGGCAATGTTGGCGCTGCTTCGGTTTATTTTATGGTTGATGAACTGTTCCACAGCGGTAAACTGAAAAAGGAGATAAGATATTTTTACTGGTGCCGGAAAGTGCTCGATTCTCCTATATGTACAGTTTACTTACTGTTTGTTGATACGGAAAGCCATTAGCAGTTAGCGTTTAGCTGACAGCCATCAGCTTACCAACCAAAAGCTTTTTCAAATGAAAAAAGAAGAAATTCCGCAGGATGATGGCGCGCTTAATAAACTAACCAAGGAAGTGGTTTATGCGGTTGACAAAAACGGAAAGTATTCTTCCGAATTAAGTACCGGCTGGGATGTTAAAACAAAAGCACTTGACCTCGCCTGGGAAGATATTCAACAAAGAATAGAAGAGGCCCGGCAAAAAGTTTTGAGGAACGAAGCCAGTCCTGTTTTATATTTTATTGAGCTGAGGTTGATGGATATCGGAATTCTGGCCGCCTATACCGGTTTTTGGAAATGGACGATCAGGCAACATATAAAGCCGGCTGCATTTAAGAAATTATCTGAAAAAAAATTACAGCAATACGCCGAAGCATTTAATATAAGCGTGGAGGAATTAAAAACCATGAACGTGCATGAAGACTGAATTTGAACATTTACAGGCGGCTCATTGCGAGAATGGCGTTACAACAAATCTATTGCGATCGGCTGGTGCCGATAAACTTACCGAACCGCTGGCCTTTGGCATTGGCGCAGGTTTGTTTTATGTACAGCTGCCTTTTTTGGTGATCAATAACGGGCCGGCCATTGCCTTTCGTACCATGCCCGGACTTATCTTTAAAAGAACCTGCAACGCACTCGATATTCCTGTTGTAAGAAAGAAATTTTCATCAAGAGAAACGGGTAAAAATTATTTAGACGATTGCCTCGCTAAAGGACAACCTGTGGGTTGCCAGGTAGGCGTTTACTACCTGACGTATTTCCCCAAAGAATATCGCTTCCATTTCAATGCGCATAATATGATCGTGTTTGGAAAAGAAGAAGATCGTTACCTCATCAGCGATCCGGTAATGGAAACTGTTACCTCGCTCACCGATTATGAATTAGACCGGGTACGTTTTGCCAAAGGTGCATTTGCACCGCGTGGTCAATTGTATTACCCCCTGGAAAAAAAAATAGTGACCGATGAACAAATGGGTAAAGCCATTGTAAAAGGGATTAAAAGAAATATCAACCACATGATAAAGATACCGGGCAATATTGCCGGGGTAAAAGGGATTGCCGGCACGGGAAGAAAAATTAAAAAATGGCGCGACAAACTTGGCCAGCAAAAAGCCGGTTTGTATTTGGCCCAACTGGTGCGTATGCAGGAAGAGATTGGAACCGGGGGTGGCGGCTTTCGCTATATCTATGCTGCATTTTTACAGGAAGCCCATGCCTTTCATCCAAAAGATGAACTGCTGGAAATTTCGGGCATATTTACCGAAGCCGGCGACAAGTGGCGCAACGCTGCCGTGCAGGCAGCCGGTATTTATAAAGGCCGTATAGGCAGCCAGGCCGATTTTGATGTAATGGGAGATTACCTCATTGAAATTTCGGCTATTGAGAAAAAAGCTTTTCAGGCGTTGAGTAAAATAAAATGGAATTCATGAGTAGCCCGGCCGTGCGGATATACAACCTGGGGTTCACCTATCCCCGTGAACCTGTTTCCTGTTTCAGTAATTTGAACCTGGAAGTGCAGGAAGGCGAACGCTTTGGATTATTTGGTCCTAACGGTGCGGGCAAAACTACGTTGATGAATTGCATGACCGGCCTGCTGCAATTCCAGGAAGGAAGCATACAACTGCTGGGAAACGAGATCGCCCATCACAAAAAATCAGTCAATAAACTGTTTGGGTTTGTGCCACAGGATTTTTCTTTTTACCAGGAGCTAAGTCCGGCCGAAAACCTCGCTTTTTTTGGCGCCTGGTCGGGCCTTAATAAAATCGAAATAAGAAATAAAACGGCCGAACTGCTGGAAGTACTGGGACTTACAGAAGTTCGTAATAAAAAAGTACAGGAGTTTTCGGGCGGGATGAAACGCCGGGTGAACCTGGCCATTGGCGTTATTCACAATCCCCGGATTTTATTTTTGGATGAACCCACCGTGGGCGTAGATGTGCATACCCGGCACGCGATTATCAGTTATCTTAAGGAATTAAATGAAGGCGGAACCACGTTGATCTATACATCGCACCAGTTAAGCGAGGCGGAGGAATTATGCAATAAAGTGGCGCTGATCGATGATGGAAAAATAATTGCACATGACACACTATCCAGGTTGATGATCGAGCATAAAGAGGATGGGCTGGAAGGGTTGTTTATTAATTTAACCGGTAAATCGTACAGGGATTCATAATGTTTAAACTCTGGAGCACCATATTAAAAGACGTCCGCATTTTAACCCGCGATCAACTGGGTTTAATATTCATGTTCGTGATGCCCATCGTACTGGCCGTGGTGATCACCGCTGTGCAGAACAGTACGTTTGAGATGCTGAATACCAACACGGTTCCTATGCTGATCTGTAACCGCGATACCGGCGAAGCGGGTAAACAAATGGAAGCCGCTATCACGAAAGTGGGTATGTTCGATCTGAAGCAGGTGACGCCAAATGTAACGGATAAGGAAATTTCCGACAGGATGCACGCCAAGGATGCGGTGATCGCCATCATCATTCCGGCCGACTTTACGCAAAAACTAAAACAAAAATCAGACGCTACCGCAAAAAAAGCATTACATAGTTTTGGGATGCAAACAGAATCGGCAAGGATCGATACCGGATCCGTTCAACCCATCACTTTACTTTATCACCCGGTGCTGCAGGAATCTTTTCGCCATTCCATACAGGGTGCCCTGCGCAGTGCCTTACAGGTGGTGCAAAATAAGGAAGTGCTTAAAAGCATCTATTTTTCCTTGAATGAAACCGCTCTACCCGATTCGCTGGAGCAGGACCTGATGAACAGCCAGGTGGGTATCAATGAAATTCCGGTGTCGAGAGATGGCAGCCGGAATATTCCCAATGCTTCGCAACATAACGTGCCGGCCTGGACAGTTTTTGCCATGTTTTTTGTCGTTATTTCATTGGGTGGCAGTGTGGTAAGGGAAAAACTGAATGGCAGCTTTATCAGGTTAAAAACCTTACCCACCAATTACCTCGTGGCCCTGATCTCAAAACAACTTTCTTATTTATTTGTCACTTTTGTGCAGGCGGCAGTGGTATTTTCGATCGGCATCTGGCTGTTTCCATCCATGGGGTTACCCAAACTGAATTTGCCATCAGACCTTACCGGCGTTATTATTGTAACCCTTATCTGTGGTTGGTGTGCAGTGAGTTATGCCATTATGATCGGCGTATTTGCAAAAACGCAGGAACAGGCAAATGGTATTGGGGCCGTATCCATTGTATTGATGGCAGCTGTGGGTGGTTTACTGGTGCCAAGCTTCGCCATGCCCGATTCGTTTCAGGTGGTGATGAAAATGTCGCCGCTGCATTGGTGTTTGGAAGCCTATTATGGGTTATTTTTGGAAGGTGGCACATTAAAAGATGTTATCGTAAATATTATACCTTTATTGGGGATTACCTTGACTATACAATTAATAACAATATACGGGTTGAAGAGAAAGAACCTGATTTGAACTAACTTATTATGGAAACAGCAGAATTAAAGCAGCAGCTGAAAAAGCAGATCATCGAATTTTTGAACCTGATCTCGGTTAAACCTGAAGATATTAAAGATGACGAGCCCTTGTTTGGCGAAGGATTGGGGTTGGATTCAATTGATTCCATTGAATTGATCGTGCTGTTGGGGCGTGAATATGGCATAGAGATCAAGGATCCCAAAGAAGGCCGTAAGGTGTTGACTGATATTAATACGATGGTTGCTTATATTGAGGAACATCGGACTAAATAGTAATAAAGTATTTTTTTTATTTTGTACTTCGTACAAAAACAGGGTGGCCTATCCTAACTTTATGTAGCGCATGGCAAACGAATTTTCAACTTTTAATTGGTTTTATTGAGCAAAATTTTCATAACAGGCATCGGTGTTATAAGTGCGATTGGAAATTCTGTTGCAGAAAATCACGAGGCGCTGAAAGCCGGTGTGTGTGGTATTAAAAAGGAACTCGATCTTTTTCCTTCAAAATATAAAGGCCTGATGCCTTTTGGCCAGGTACCCATAAGTAACGAATCTTTACAAAATAAACTACAGGTAAAGGAGCCCGGCGTAACCCGAACCAGTATGCTGGCATTACATGCTTTTAACGAAGCCGTAAGATGTTCCGGAATTACAGCTGATGATATCAGTTCCCCGGAAACCGCATTGATTGGCGCAAATACCGTTGGTGGTATGTGCCTTACCGATGAACTGTATCATGATGCCAATACCAGCGAAGCCGGATCGGAATACACACACTCCTATGACTGCGCTTCGGTAAACCTTTTTTTGCAGAAGCATAATAAGATGCAGGGTGTTATCAATACCATCAACACGGCGTGTTCCTCTTCGGCTAATGCCATCATGTATGGTGCTATGTTAATGCAGCATGGTTTTGCCAAAAGAGCCATCGTTGGCGGTACCGACAGCCTGGCAAAATTTACCATCAATGGTTTCAATGCATTACATATTTTATCCTCCGATCTTTGCACACCTTTTGATGAAAGCCGTAAGGGATTGAACCTGGGCGAAGGGGCAGCATTTTTAGTGCTTGAAAAAGAAGAAGACCTGAATGGGAAAAAAGTATATGCCGAACTAACAGGTTACTGTAATGCCAATGATGCCTATCATCCTTCTTCCTTATCTGATGAAGGCGACGGTCCTTATTTGGCGATGCAGGGGGCGTTAAAGATTGCAGATCTTACAGCAGATAAGATTGATTTCATCAATGCGCATGGCACGGCAACCGAAAATAATGATGAAGTGGAAAGCAGGGCAATGGTACGTTTGTTTGGTACGCCACCGGTATTTGCATCAACCAAAGGCAATATCGGACATACGTTGGGTGCTGCCGGTGCCATTGAAGCCGTATATAGTATTTTGAGTTTGCTCAACCAGGAAGTATATCCAAGCCTGCATTTCAAAAACGCCATTTCTTCAACCGGGCTGATACCGGTACTGGAATATAAACAGATGCCGGTGAATCATGTGATGAGTAATTCTTTCGGTTTTGGTGGTAATTGTTCATCACTTATTTTTTCAAAAGCCTGATGTATATCCACAAAATATATTGCATTTCGCCGCAGCAGGACCCTTTACAGGCTGATATTGAATGCATCAATGAACCGGTTGATAAAAAACTGTTAGCTGTTGAACCTTCCTACGAACACATACCACCGGGTGTACTCAGACGCATGGGCAAATCCATCCGGATGGGTGTAGGCACGGCTTTACCTTTGTTGGATAAAATAAATCCGGTTGATGGTATCATCATCGGTTCAGCCAACGCCGGACTGGATGAGTGTGTTAAATTTTTGATCCAGATCGTTGACTACGATGAAGGGCAACTAACTCCGGGCAATTTTGTACAGAGTACCGGCAACGTGATTGCCGGCCAATTAGGCTTGATCAGTAAAAACAAGGGGTATAATATTACCCATATGCACCAGGGCCTGGCGTTTGAAAATGCGGTGATTGATGCCATCATGCAATTAAATACAAATCCTGCACATTCGTATTTGCTGGGCGGGGTTGATGAAATATCGCCTTTCCATTACAATATTGAAACCTTAAATGGGGCCTATAAAAAGGAAGATATTTCCAATAAAGAAATCTATCAGTCAAATACGCCGGGCTGCCTGCCGGGCGAAGGTGCTGCCATGTTTGTGGTGAGTGCTGATAAAGATGCAGCCATAGCCAAAATTAAAGCCATACAAACTATTCATACCGATGACGTTGAATTGGTAAAACAGCAGTTGCAATTGTTTCTCGAAAAAAATAACCAGGATTCAGACGAGATCGATCTGTTCATTTCCGGCGAGAATGGCGATACCCGAACCCTTCCTTTTTACGAAGCCTGCGAAACCCTGCTGAATACCGATACCACTGTTCTTCGTTTTAAACATCTGTGTGGCGAGTATGCAACGGCGTCTGCAATCGGGCTATGGTATGCCTGCCAGATTTTACAAACGCAGGAAATTCCACCCCACCTGTTTAAAAAGAATCAACAAAAAAAGCGTACAGGAATATTTTGATGTACAATAATTTTAAGGGTGAGCAGCATAGTTTTGTTTTGGTATCGGGCCTTTAGGTGTCAGGCCACTTCAAATTCTCCTGCCTGTGAAAGAAAGTTTTGTTGCTGTTAAATAGATTGAAATTAACCCCGCCTGGTGGCCAGACACATTCACAAATTTCAAGTATTTACAAATATCCCAATAATGTAAAAGAAAGCGGATTAGTTAATAAACCAAATACGGTAAACGTTTGCTTAGTGGCCAGACACGTGCAACTTCGCCTTACATTTAAAATGCACCAGCTCGTCTTTAAAAAGTGAAGCCGTAATATTGATGGCGCCGTTTTCATCAGTGGTATACATGATCGTTGCCTGTATCAAATTATTTTCCTGCGGATTTATCACGGCTAAAAATTTTAATTCAGCGGCTTGTACCAGGTTGGTTTCTTTGCCCAACACCTGTTCAAGTATTTCTTTCACCATCTGCATCATACAAACACCCGGAACTACCGGTTGATTGGGAAAATGTCCTTCAAATATTTTATGACGGGTATTAATGACCAGCTCGGCCCATATTTCGGTGGCCGATGATTCGGTATTTGTAATGTTAAAAAAATCGTTTAGCAGTATCATCTTTCAATTCTTTTTAGACCAATATTAAATTCAAATGTTTTGTGCGAAATGCCGATGGTATCGGGAATACCATTCGTATAATTTTTCATCATGGCTTCAACGATCGTTTTTTTATTTGAAGCCCTTTCCAAACGTACCAATTCGGTCAGCGCCGGATCGGTAATATAGTAATTGAATCCCTTTACCTGCGGGAAGATAAAATAAATTAATCCGTTTTCGGTTTTTACCCTGGCTGCTGAATACTTGAGGTTATTCATCAGGATCAGCTCAAAATCGTGTTGCAGGGTCTTGATCACCGATCTTTTGTTCATTTTTTTGATAATGGAATACACTTTAAAACTTCCGTCAGCCGCAAATTCAAAATCGAAAAAACCGAGGCCCATTTCATTGCTGAAAACCATTCGGGTACTGCTGTCGGGCATTTTTTTAATGAGCAGCAGGCCGCTCAGGTGATTGCCCACCACATCAACCGTGGCGCTATATAAGGCAACAGTAAAAGCGGGTTTAAATTTTTGTAAATGGCTTGCAGAATCGCGGTAACCGGTGGGTGCGGATTGCATTTGATTATGCACAGGTGTGCAGCTGATCACAACCCAGATAGTTAACAGGAAGCAACTACTTAATATCAAATAAGGTATCCGGAATGGAAACATTCAGTTCTTTATTGGTAAAACGCATGATGGTATTATCGCCGGAAAGTTCCAGCATTTGAATGCTGCTTACCGAAAAATCTTTCCGGTCAACAACCACAACGATTGATTTAAACATCTCCTTCATCCCCTTTGAAACCGGCACCAGTTCAACCAGTGCGCTGTTCTTGCTGTCGAAAACCCGGGTTTTAAAATCGGTATTGCTCAGCATGGTACCCTGCATACAATCAACCATGATCTTATTGATCTGCTGAAACATTTTATTGGAACGGGTAGATACGCGGCTTTCTTTGGCACCATCTTTCACATATACTTTGTCCTTGTTCAGGATCATCAGGTATTTAAAAGGCTGGTTATATTCCATGCGCACCCGGCTGTCTTTTTTAAACCAGAAATTTCCTTTCGATGTAATTTTTTCTGACAACATGCTCAGGTTCTTATCCTGTATAAAATCGGCTTTGATGGTATTTGTTCTCTGTGCGGCCGCCGAAAATTCGGTTTTGAATTTGGCTAGATCGCTTACCGGACTATATCCGGGATATTGCGCCTGGAGCGAAAATGAGGCGATAAGTATGCCAACGGTGAGTATAATTCTATTCATAAGGCTTCAAAGCTAACAATTTATCCAACGGGATAAAATTATAGCCGCTTTTTTTAACTTCTTGTATAAATGCGGGCAGTATTTTTAATGTGGCCTCGCTGGTATCGTGAAAAAGAAAAACAGCGCCGGGTTGTATTTCCGCATTCACTTTGTTCAGTAATTTTTGTTCATCCCTGATCACCGTATCCAATGATCTCACACTCCAGCCAACCGGTGTATACCCACCGCTGATAATTGCTTTTTTTAAATTAGGATTAGTTACACCGTAGGGCGGCCTGAAGAGTTTTGGCTTTTTTCCGATAACCCGCAGCATTTCGGCATCCATCTGTTTCATGTCATCCAGCATTTTTTTTGCCGGGTACATATCAAACCAAAAATGATGAGAGAAACTATGGTTGCCGATAAGATGCCCGTTTTCGTGGATTTGCTTCAACAAATGCTCATTACCTGCAATCCGGTTGCCAATACAAAAAAATGTGGCCGGTACATTTTCAGCTTTCAATATCTGTAATATTTGTGAAGTGTAATTTGCAGCCGGTCCATCATCAAAGCTGATAGCGATCTCTTTTTTATCGGTTTCTGCTTTACAGGTAATCTTAATAAAAAAGTTAGAACCTACGTAATAACAACCCCAAAAAACAATTAATGAATAGGCAATAAGCAACAGGAAGTATACATATAAAGGCAGGCCAATTTGTACGTGCATGACAATTAGCACCGCGAACAATGCAATAAAAAGGATATTTGTGTTTCGAAAGTTTAACATGCCGAAAGCAAAGATACAGCATGATGTATGCCCAGGTAATGGTTATAAATCAAAATGCGTCCAATCTTTTTATCCAACGACCCGCTACCACGCAGGGCCGGGGGCAGTTCGCCCGATTTGATGATGGTGGCAGCCAGCCACAGGGCAAAAGCCGAAGCTGTGGGATATTCGCCACAGAGCCATTTATAATGTATTGATTCTTTGTCTGCAAAGATTGATTGGGCCAATTGGTCATAAGCCAAATCTCCACCGGCATCACCGTTTTTGCCGGTTATGATCAGATCGATATCGTTGATACTGATATCCTGACTTTCTAAAAAACCAGTGATTTGTTTTTCAATTTCAGGTATGCCGTCTGGCTTATAAAAGGTATGCAAACCATCGAGTTTTGCATAATCTGAGCCGGAGGGTTGATTGGTCAGCAGAAAAAATGATGCACCTTCGCCGGCAATGGTTCCTTTGGTGCCGATACCTGTTGGGATGGAGGAATACAAATTCAGATTTGATGTGTCGCCCTGTTTATACAGACCCAGCCTGCTCAGGATTGTATGACTGGTATTGGTGATTTCATCAATGGCGCCAACCAACACATTAGCCGCGTCGTTATCTTTCAACAGCATCATCCCGTCGAGCAGGGCACTCTCGAAAGAAAAACCACGGTGTACAAATGCATTGTTGTAATTATTGCATTGCAGCAGTAAACCAATTTGAGCACCAATGGTGTTATGGGTGGATTGTATGAAAGCCGTTGGGGTTAGCAATTCTTCATTAAATTCCACCATCTTGCTTATAAATGAATGAGTGTCTTCCAAACAACCATAGGCCGTGCCGGTAACGATGGCGTCGGGTTGTTTCAGCTCTGCTTCCTGTAAACATTCCATGGCAGCGGCCACACCCATGCGGATGATGCGGCTCATGCGCCTGATCTGTTTGGGATCGATAAATGCTTTATAATCGGGTTCAATGCAGCTTAGCCGGTTTCCGGTATAGGCAACAGCTTCCTGCAATGGTTGGTGGCCAAAGGTTTTTTGCGGAGAGATATTTCCTGTTGCCCTGATGTACATGTTTATACTTTTGAAAAAATCAATGATGAACAATTTCCGCCAAATCCAAATGAATTGGAAAGCACATGTTTAACTTCTGCATCTTTTACCAACTCTCTTACCGGAACAAATGGCAGATCAACCATGGGCGTTTGCAAACGCAGGTTTGGAAAAATAAGGCCGTGTTGTAAGGCCAACACTGAAAACACAGCTTCTATGCCACCACTAGCGCCTAATGTATGGCCCGTAAATGTTTTTGTTGAACTCATTTTTGGATACTGCCCCTCAAATAATCTTTTGATCGCTGTTCCTTCGGCAATATCATTGTTCTGTGTACCTGTACCGTGCAGGTTTATATAATCAATATCAGTTGGCTGCAAACCCGCTTTTTTAAGCGCGCCACTCATGGCCAAATAAGAACCGATTCCATCGGGCGATGATGCTGTTTGATGATAGGCATCATTGGCATTGCAATAACCGCTCAATATGATCTCCGGTTTATTCTTCAGGGTTGCAGCCAGTTTTTCAGAAACCAAAACAACATAGCCGGCACCTTCACCCAGGTTAAGCCCACGGCGGTTTTCGTCAAATGGCTGACAAAATTGTTCATCAACGATCATCAGGGTATTAAATCCATTCAGGGTAAATTTGGTGAGTGAATCGGTACCACCGGCAACTACCAGGTCAACTATATTATTCCTGATCAGCCGGGCGCCAAAAAAAATGGAATTGGCCGAAGATGAGCAGGCCGTACTGATGGTGGTAACATAGTCTTTAATACCAAGTGCATCGGCAACCAGTTCGGTTACGCTGCCACATTCATGATTTACTACATTTCGTAGTCTTCCTGTATTGTTATCCGTTAAAAATTCGGTGAAAAAATTTTCTGTTTTATCCATTCCGCCAACTGAGTTGGCCGATATAAAACCACAGCGCAATGCAGCCAGGTTGTTGATACCTGCGGCGGCCAGCGCTTCCTTCGCAGCTATTAAACTTAATAAGGCGGTTCTGCTTTTTGTTTTGGGTAGTCCGGCAAGCCCGGCAAGTTCTTCGTTACTGAGTTTCACTTCCGCAACCGGTAACCGTTGCTGGTGAACAGACTTTAATTGTTGCATGTCGCCCATGCCCGCTTTTCCGTTTTGCAGCGAAGCCAAACATTCGGCTACATTGTTTCCAATCGCCGAAATGATACCGGTACCGGCTACAAAAACGGGTTCCTCCATGTTTTACGAATTCTGAGCCTGGTAGGCAGTGATATACTCGGCCATGGTTTTTACTGTTTTAAAAACCTTAGGGCCATCTTCGGCATTAGATAATTTGATCTTATAATTTTGCTGTAATAAAACGATCAATTCGAGTGCATCAATTGAGTCGAGCCCAAGCCCTTCTACAAACAAAGGCTGATCATCGCCTATATCTTCAGGTTTTGTATCCTGTAAATTCAATTGGGCGATGATCTGTGTCTTCAGATCTGATATTAATTTATCCATTTTGTAACTGATATATATTATTTAGATTTTCTTCTGTAAAAATAGTTGAATTAGCGCTTTTTTCTCGCTCTATTAAAAATAAACTTCCGTTACAGGCATCATCCAGTACATCAACCCATCCACAGATGCAGCATTGCAATATATCATTATCCAACAGGTTACTTACATATTGTTGAATAAAAGCAGCATCAAATTGATCAAATATAAAAAAGGCATTTTCGCCCTTGAACTGGTGCCGGATTGAAATTTCTCCAATTACGATATTCGGCAATGTGTATACAAATTGTGCCGGACTGGCCATGGTTTTCGTAGTTTCAAAATATTTGATATCCGTATCCAGGCTGCTGTTGGCATTCGACAGTACAATACCAATATCTTCCGGTTTGTACGCAGCTTTGTCGAAACTGTCCTGCAACAGAACCTCGCAGGCCAACCACCCTGTTCTACTGAGGTTATCCATTTTAAAGAATTTTGGATATTGCCCATCGAAATGCCGGTAAGCGGCGATCAAATATGACGATAGATCCTTTTCAGTAAATTGAAAAAGGGCTTGCCCATTTTTATAAACTGTATTATTGGTGATCACACAATGGGCGCTGATATAGTTTTGTTTAGGCAATGCGTTCAGTAATTTTATTTGTTAGGTATTCATAGAATCCCTGATCTTGATCAGCTTGGCTAACTTATGCAAAGCCGTTTTGTGGTCTTTAACATAGGGATTTTCGGTATCCCAAACATAGCCCGCCAAGACCGAACAGATCATGCTTTTAATTTCGGGTACCTGGTTATCAGCGAAGAAAATGGTATCGAGTGTGCCCTCATACCAGGCCATTACATAGGAACGAAAAGTATCTACGCCCTGCATCATCGGTTGGGTATAGGCTGTTTCCCAATCAACGGATTCGCCATTCAATTTTTTGATAACCTGTTGTGCTGCTATCTGGCTCGACACAGTTGCCAGTGTAACCCCCGAAGAAAATACAGGATCCAGGAACTCAGTTACATTGCCTGTTAAAACAAAACCTTCACCATAAAATTTGGTTGTACTTACCGAATAGGATTGTAAAACCCTTGGCTCAAACATAAATTCAACAGCTTTCATTCTCTCGCTTAGATACGGTTCCGTTGAGAGAAGGGCCCTTAATTGCTCTTCGGGCATACCCGCGGTTTCGTCAAAAAATCCGGGATCGCCTACAAATCCTACCGAAGTAGTTCCGTTTGAAAATGGAATTACCCAGATCCAAACTCCTTTTTTATGAACAATGATGGTGATGCGGTTGGGTTCATCATCCAGGGTTCGTTTGGTATCAACAGTATGTGTAAATAATGCTTTACGGGGAGGCAGATCGGAGGGTTGATCCATATTGAACAGGCGGGGTATCACCCTGCCGTAGCCGCTGCCGTCAACAATAAAACGGGCAGCGATCTGCGATTTGTTTCCGTCGATATCTTCCACGGTTGTTACCGAATCGGAACCCGTAAATTCGATACCGGTAACAGTTGTTTCGTAACTGATGGGTACACCCATGGATTCTACAGTATCCGCCAGTGTTTTATCAAATTCGCCCCGGGGTACCTGCCAGGTCCAGCTCCAGCCGGGCGTGAACTGATCGGCGAAAAAGTAATCGCAAACTTTTCCGTTCTTCACAAACTTGGCACCGAATTTTTCCTGGAAACCACATGCTTTAATGGCATCCAGAAAACCGGCTTCCTCCAGGGCTTCCATACAACGGGGTAATAAACTTTCGCCGATCACAAATCTCGGGAACTTCATTTTTTCCACGATCTTAACTTTAAAACCCGCTTTGTTGATAATAGAAGCAGCTACTGTTCCTGCCGGGCCGGCACCTATTACCAACACATCAACCTGCTCAGTTTTCATGTTATTTTCTTTTTTTACATTTTAATAGCGTCTGGCTAACGCCAATATGATCTGTTTGTTCAACAACTTCAAATCCGGCCTGCTCAATACAGGTCATAAAAGTACTTAAACTATACATCTGGCTGTTGCCATTGGCCAGGGCCGTAAAGTAAACTGAGATCTGTTGCAAACAGAAGGCGCTTACTTCGAACCGCTGCCTGTCCCAAAATGGTTCCATAATAGCAACCTGCCCGTTTTCATCAAGTGCGTCATAGCATCTTTTTAGAATAGAGACTATTTCTTTTTCCGAAAAACAATCGAGGAACTGGCTCATCCAGATCGTATCATATCCCTTTGGAATAACCGCTTTTTCATCCAGGATATTAACCGGCAAAAAAGAAATCCGTTCGTCAAGACAAAGTTCGGTGATCCTATTTCGGGCCACATTAAGTTGCCCGGGAAGATCCATGATGGTAATATGTACATCAGGCGAATAGTTAGCCGATGCAATGGCCCATTTACCCGTATTGCCACCAATATCGAGTATTTTTTTAGCGCCACCGTCGTATATCATCGGCAGTACTAATGGAAATGCATCGTCTGAATAAAAATGATCAAAATCGAACCAGCTTTTTTGTACGTGCGTAGGTAATTTTGATAAACCTTCATAAATAGTATCCCAGTCGCCAAATTCTTTTAATCCAACAGGCTTGCCTTGCTCAATGCTCTCATTGAGTGAAAAAAGCCCCCGGTAATTTACATCATGAATAAAATCCATATTGATTCTGGTTAACTCATCGTGTAACATGAAATAGCCTGTTTTACCCAGACTGTATTTTTTGTCATTAACTAAAACCAGCCCCATACCCAAACCGGACTCCAGTAATATCCGTACGCCATATTCCGACATACCGGTCTTGCTGATAATATCGTCCTGGGTTAGGCCCGCCCGGCCACTGTCATCAATCAACTGGAGGATACCTGAATTTCGGAGTACGCGGGCTACCTGGAAGATCACCGGACCAAAAGCTATCCATTGCGCTTTTTCTTTCGACCCGAACGCCGAGTGTTTGTCTTTAGAAAAAAAATTCATAATAAAATTTCAATTTTTATTGCTTACTGAATAACATAGCTGCATTACAGCCACCAAACCCGGAGGCCGTTTTTAAGCAATTATTTAATGATGATGAATATAGAGTAGTACAAATATTTATCGGTTGCGTAACTCCCAAATGCTCAAAACCCCGTGTAGGGATAACCAGGTTTTCTTTCATCGACTGTATAGAAATAATCGATTCGATCAGTCCGGCAGCTCCCAAAGTATGCCCATAATATCCTTTCAAACTGTTTACCGGAACAGCCTGCAACCCGGCCAGTGTGATGGCTTTGGCTTCCATTTCGTCGTTGAACAAAGTGGCTGTACCATGGGCCGATATAAAGTCAATATCGCCGGCTGCAAGCCCGGCCATTAGCATGGCTTTTGTTATGGCCAGGTTCAACTCTTCGCCGGTACGGGAAGGACCGCTGATATGGTTGGCATCATTACTAACCGACCCGCCGGTTACCCGGATGCCCGACGAATGTGCTTTATTGCTGGTAAGAATAACGGTGCCGGCTCCCTCGCCTAAATTTATACCATCCCGGGCTGCATCAAAAGGTTTACAGGCTGCCTGGCTTATTGCCTGAAAGGATTGAAAACCGGAAAGTACAAATTTGCTGATCACATCGGCTCCGGCAACAACGGCATGATCGTATTGCCCCGATTGCAATAACCGCATGGCGGTTAAAATGGCCAGGATGCCCGATATACAGGCATTGGAAATTACAACCGGTTTACTGGAAAATCCAAAATGGCCGGCCACCAGGCGGGCAGAACTTGTAAGTGAAATCCTTTCTGCCAGTGAGTCCGACATGTCGGCTTTTTCAAGCAAACTAATATTTCCCTTTGTTGAGGAAATGATCAGCACTGTTTTATGATGGGTTGGGCTTATATCAGTTTTCGCCAGGGCATCGCTGATGGAAGCGATCAGTAATTTTTCGAATTTTGTATAATTATTTGCTGCCTGATCGTTGAAACCACTCGCATCAGAAAATAAAGACGCCATGAATGGTTGGTCAGAAACCGCATGGTCATCATGTAGTTCAATACCCGAAACCTGCTGTTTAAGTTGCGAAAAATTTTCAGCAGTGGTTAATCCAACAGGGGATAAAATGTTGTCTGAGCTAATATAAATATCTGTCATTGTTTCTTATTCATTACTACTTCCGCATGGCATTATCCCAATGGCGAAGTAATCAGTCGCACAAATCATGTTTCTTTTTCCAGTCTTCAAAAAAGGGCGGATTTGCCAGTTGAAGCATGGAATCTTCTTTACTTAAAAAAACCTGTACAGATGAACCTGTGGCTACCAGTTCACCAGTCGCTGCATTAAACAGGCGATAGGTGAATTTTAATTTCGCTGCATCGGTGGGTACAAAATTGGTTTCAACGATAACTTTGTCGCCATAACGCAACGACCTTTTAAAATCGCATTGAACACTTACCACCGGAATTACGAACCCAAGTTTATACACTTCAAGATAGCCCAGGTTGTGCAGGTTACCAAAAGCTTCCCGTCCATCTTCAAAATAACGGATATAATGCCCGTGCCATACGATACCCAACGGATCAGCCTCATTAAATCTTACCTGAATTTCCGTTTTGCTGCTCAGTTCTTTTTTCATAGTGTTTTTAATCAGCCGCCATAGGTACTCTTCCAGCTCTTGTATTTTTTCTTGTCAATTTCGATGATCGTTTTTTTAATAATACTTACCCAGAAGTTACGAAAACCAAAACCGGCGGCTTCCTGTTCCATCCGTTCGGTCATCAATACTTTTTTTGTTTTCATATCAATCAGGGTAACCCAAACCGCACCATAACTTTTTTTATCTACTTTTTTCATGCCTTCCATAATGAAAACCAATCCTACGCCATCTTTGCCTTTTAACCCCAGGCCCTTTACACAGCCGGCAATATCCGATTCAGTCAGGCGGTTAAAATCCGATTCGCTGTACGACACAATATCCTTGGCACTGATCTTTTCATTGTTTTCTGTAACCGCGCTGATATCGGATGTAACACCGCTGCTGCGGTCGAAGGCGCCGGCCATATTATAGTTCTTGGGGCTCATCTCAGTTACAACTACATCATTCATACTGGCATATAAACGGCTTTTTATATCGCTGGCATTGCCACCGGGATCGTTTATCAGGCGGTTCTTTGTATAATCAATACCCAGGTAAGTGAGCGGTGTTGAACTGTTGTTAAAAAAATCTTTAATGGTTTGTGAAAATGATACATTGCTGCTACCGATGATAAACAACAAAGCAAACAGCACGCTAAGTTTTTGTGTACGTTTCATGATCAGGAGTTTTAAAGTTTATTAATAAATATTTTCATTTTGCATTGAGCCACGGGTCGCCCTTTGCTGGTAATTTTTCCGGATATTAATGTTACGTCAAATATTTGATTATCTATCGTGATCTCGGTAATTAATTCGTCGCCGGCTTCGGGCAACATGAAAACCTGCAGGTTATTTACGGCACCAATATAGCCTACTGCTACCGGTTTGTTTTCGGTTTTTGAAACATAGCCTGCCCTGGCGGCTGCGGTTTGTGCAATATTTTCAACCAATCGGGGTTCTTTAAACAGGCCCTGCTCAACAAAAATATTATCATGCGGAATACTAAATCCGGTAGTAACAGAGTTTTCGCCGAATGAAAGCAATTTATCAACCATCACGAAAGGCGGTTTTTGCGGTATCAGCAGCGCAATATTTTCTTCTGTAATCATTTGGTAATTGTTTTCAACCTGAACGGTAATCAGGTTAGTCGTTGCTTTTATTCCGGGCAAAAACGAAACCGGATTTTTCGGCCAAAAGGTTGTCAACCTTTGTTGGAACCCTCCCAAAAATCATAATAGTTAAACCACTGCTCCGGATATTGTTTTAGTTTTTTCTCCATTTCTGCTGCATAATCCTGCAACATCACCGGCATCACTTCCTCTTTTTTGAATATGGAATAGTCTTTTATTTCGCTGGCCGACAAATGATAATGTAATTTACTTTCCTTTACGGCAAATACAAACGAAACAGGCACTTTAAATTTTGAAGCCAGTAAAAAAGGCCCCATAGGGAACCGGGCTTTTTCGCCCATGAAATTGGTGTCCAGGGTCTTGTTTCCTTCAATAAACCGGTCGGCATGCATACATACCAGTTCATTTTTTGAAAACGCATCGCTGATGGCATAAATATGACTGAGGTCGTTTTTAATAACAATGATATTTATGTTTCGTTTGCCGGTTATGCCCTCCAGGTATTGCTTGATTTTTTCGTGTTCACCATCATACAATACAATGTTGATGGATGTTTGTAGCCGGTTAAAGAAATGCCCGGCCACATCCCAATTGCCGATATGGGCACTTAACAGGATACCTCCTTTGTTGAGTGATGCAATTTTTCGCAGGTTCTCTTCGCCGTCAAATTCAAAACTGAATTTATTTTTAATGCCCGACATAACCACCACCTTATCGATGATGCTTTGCCCTAACAAAAAGTAATTGGTATATACTTTGAAAATTGATGAAAACAGGCCATACCCAAGCCTATGGCGATACAACTGATAAATTTGACGGGAAGCCTGAAAAGAAAAAAAGAAATAATACAAAACAACAAAACGCAGCAGAAAATAGGCCGGCAAAACGCCAAATGTATTTAATACCCATACAAAAATCCGGTATCCCAGTGGTGTTCCTTTGGATTTACCGTGCCAGGCCGACATTATGCCATTTCTTTTGAATTTACACGGGAGATCACATAATCACAAAAATCCTGGAAAGTTGCTATATCTGTAAAATCTTCTGGTTTAACTTTAAATCCAAAATTGGTTTCAATCACCACCACCAGGTCAATATAATCCAGGCTGTCCAGTCCGAGCGTGTCTTTCAAATTCGCTTCCGGTACCAGCTTTTCGGCCTGCACTTCAAATTCCTCTACCAGGAATTCGTTGATTTTCTCGATAATTTCATTGTTTGTCATAAGCAGTACTTTATATCAGCTTCCTGATAATTAAAGATGAGTTAGTTCCTCCAAATCCAAAGGAGTTGGACAAAAATACAACTATATCTTTTTCAACAGCCACTTTTGCAATATTCAATTTGGCAGAATCTTCATCGGGATTCTCAAAATTAATATTGGGAGCAACAAAAGCGTTTTGCATCATTAATACAGAATACACGATTTCGCTGGCTCCGGCCATCCAACACTCATGTCCGGTCATGGATTTTGTTGAACTTACCAACGGTTTTTGTTCACCAAACACCTCATGAATGGCTTTGGCTTCACTACTATCGCCGGCGGGTGTTGACGTGGCATGGGCGTTGATATAATCCACGTCCCTGGCCTGTATACCGGCGTATTTCATAGCCATACTCAGCGATCTCACGGGGCCATCCACCGTTGGATTGGAAATATGGCCTCCATTGGATGAAAATCCATAGCCGATCACTTCACCCAGAATTTTCGCACCTCTTTTTTGGGCCGATTCCAGTGTTTCCAAAATAACGGTAGCGGCTCCACCACTGGGAATCAACCCGTCACGATCTCTGTCGAACGGCCTGGAAGCCTTCATGGGTTCATGTTCCCTGATAGAAAAAGCAGACAAGGCATCGAAAGTACCCATGGATAAATGGTTGATCTCCTGAGCGCCGCCACAGATGATGCGTTCCTGCATACCGGTTTTAATAAAATGATAGCCCAATCCAATGGAATGGGATCCGCTGGCACAGGCGGCACTAATCGTAAAATTGATACCCCGCAGTTTAAAAATAGTAGCGAGGTTCATCGTTACCGTTGAATTCATGGTTTGAAAAACTGCACCTGAACCAACCAACATCGTATCTTTTTTATCCCGGATGATATCATTGGCTTCAATGATGGATTTGCCGGTACTGTCGTTTCCATATAAAATGCCGATTTCGTTTTGTGCTATGTAATCGGCATCAATACCCGCATTGGCTAATGCTTCGATGGTTGCCATATACGCATATTCACCCTGTTGTGGCAACATAATACGGGCGCGCCTGTCTAAAATGCCCTTTAATTCGGGCGATTCAACAAAACCAGTTAAACCAGAACGGTAACCATATTCTTTTCGCATGGGATCGAGAACGATGCCGGATTTTCCTTTGTACAAGGAATCCCTGACCTCATCCAGGTTCTTTCCTATGCAGGAATAAATGCCCATACCTGTTATTACAACTCTGTTCATAATTTTTAATGACACTAATTATCCGAATTACACAAATTACACGAATTGATGATAACACGCCAACTGGTGTCTTACTAAGAATACAACCCACCGTTAACCGAAATTACTTCACCGGTAATATAAGCCGCACCGGCCGTTGCTAAAAAACCAACGGTATGCGCCACTTCTTCGGGCAGGCCAAATCGTTTTAAAGGCACCAGGTTCTTTAGTTCGGCCTCATTTAATCCCTCGGTCATATCAGTTTTAATAAAACCGGGTGCTACCGCGTTTACGGTAATTCCTTTTCGGCCAATTTCCTGTGCCAGGGCTTTTGTAGCACCAATCACCCCGGCCTTTGCTGCCGAATAATTGGTTTGACCGGGTAAACCCTTGAGCCCCGATAACGACACGATATTGATAATTCGTCCGTATTTTTTTTGCAACATACTGTTTACCACCAAACGGGTAACATGAAAAAATCCGTCGAGGTTGGTTTTGATCACCGATTCCCATTGCTCATCTTTCATCCACATCATCAACCCATCGTCCCTGATGCCGGCATTATTTACCAACACTTCAATTATCTTGTCTGTATTGGCTTCCATCCAGGCGCTTAATATACTGTTGATAGCATTTTTGTCTGATACATCAAACTGAATGATCTCTCCGTCAACGCCTTTTTCCTTAACAAGCGCCAGCGTATTATTCGCTTCTTCTACATTGGATTTGTAGTTGATCAGCACATTGTAGCCCATCTCGGCCATTTTAATACAAACTGCCCGGCCTATTCCTCTTGAACCTCCTGTAACTAACGCAAATTTCATGTGAATTATATTTTCCTCCTTAACTATTAAGATAATTTTTTTTCCAACCGCATCAATCAGGATGTAACCTGTTTGTGTATTTTTCCCAGCTTAAAAGATACAACAGGATCCGATCTTTCAAAATATTTCCTGATCCTTTCCATGTCTTTGTACTTGGGTTCGTCTTCAATAAACTTCGGAAAGATCTTCCTTACTTCGGTATAAATATGGTGTGTTTCGGTTGATAACCTGTCGGTACATTTTAAATAATCGATGGCCTGTAAAACCGTCATCATCTGTATGGCCAACACTTCAAAAGAATTATCTATTACCCTTTTGGTCATCAGGGCTGCGTTGCAACCCATGCTTACAATATCCTGGTTATCGTTGTTATTGGGAATACTGTGCACGTACATCGGAAATGACATGGTTTGATTTTCGGCAACGGTTGATGTGGCTGTAAACTGCATGCCCTGCATCCCGAAATTAAAGCCCAACACACCCAGGTTTACAAAAGGTGGAAATTTTTGGTTCAATTTTTCGTTTAGTAAATAATTCAATTGCCTTTCGCTGAGCATCGATAATTTAGTGATGGCGATCTTCAGTTTATCCATTTCCAGCGACACATAATCGCCATGGAAGTTTCCGCCATGAAAAATATTTTGGTTCTGGTGGTCGATCACGGGATTGTCGTTTACCGAATTTAATTCATCCACCACCACTTTTTCGGCGTTGCAAATGGTATCGTAGATCGGGCCCAGTACCTGGGTAACGCAACGCAGGGAATAATATTCCTGTACTTTATCCTGAAATACCTCCTGGTCGAGCTTTTCGGGGTTATACAAATGTTCGGAGCGGCTGCGGATCATCTTACTGTCTTTTAAAATATCCCGTAACTGGGCCGCAATCTTATTTTGTCCTTTGTGGTGTTTTACGATGTTCAATTCGTACGAATAATGATCGTCGAATGCTTCCACAATTTCATTGATCATGGCCGATAGCATCACCGACCATTCCAGCAGCTTTTGCGCCTGGATGATGTTCATCATACCGATACCCGTCATGGCCGACGTGCCGTTTAAAATAGCAAGCCCTTCGCGAATGTGGATGCTAAGTGGCTTTATTTTTAATTTGGAAAAAACAGTGGCCGTTGGCTGTACCTCGCCTTCATAAATGACCTCGCCTTCACCAATTAAAACCAATGCCAGGTGTGCCAATTGAACCAGGTCGCCACTGGCACCTACGCCGCCATGTTCAAAAATACAGGGCGAAACATCTTTGTTGATGAGTTCCTTAAGCAGGTCTACGATCTCGGGGTGAACGCCTGAATAGGCCTGCATCAGGCTGTTGAGCCGGGCGATCATCACCGCTTTAACCATAATGGGATTCATGATATTACCGCCACCCGAACTGTGACTCCTGATCAGATTATACTGAAGCTGCAGCAGGTTTTTTTCATTAACCTTATACTGCGCCATGGGCCCAAATCCCGTATTTATGCCATAAATGAGCTTATTTGAGGAGAATTTCTGTAAAAACTTGAAATTTTGATCTACTTTTTCAAGTGTCGATGTATCTAAAGCGACTTTTTTATCCTTGTATAGTATATCAGAAAAATTATCCAGCGAAAGAGCCCTATCACCTACATGTACCATGGTCCGAATTTTATATGCTATTATTTTGATTGATAACTAAAGAAGTAAAAATAGAATAAAGAATTCAAATTTTTATTTTTTAGCGTTCATATATAAAGATAAGCAAAAGATGACGCTTCAAATTTGCGGCTAATGGGTATTTATTGTGTCGGGATTTTAGCTAACTTAGCCTTATAAACTAAAAAAAATTGAACATGAAAAAATTACTGAGTTTAATGACCTTGCTGGCTTTTACATTTGGTTCGCTGAATACCACGGCACAAAGGGTAAAAAATACCAGCGGCAATAAAGATATTTTGAAGAGTGAAACCGATATCAATATCGAGTTTAACTACGATGATATCAGTGTGGGCAAGTACAAAAACGAACAGGAATACATTACAGCTAAAACAGATGAATATAATAAAAAAGAGGCCGGTAAAGGCGATACCTGGGCGGCCAGCTGGAAAAGAGACAAAGAAGCCAGGTTTGAACCCAAGTTTATTGATTTGTTTAAAGAGCAAAGCGGTATGAATATCGTAACCAGTGCCAAATACACGTTGATATTCAAAACCACGTCCATCGAACCGGGCTGGAATATAGGCATCAGCCGTAAAAATGCAGAAATTGATGCAGAGGTTTGGATCGTGGAAACCGCCAATAAAAGCAATAAACTGGCCACATTTACCATTAATAATGTGCCCGGGGGTACCGCCTTTGGTTACGATTTTGATACCGGTACAAGGATTGCAGAAGCTTATGCCAAAGCCGGGAAATCAATTGGAAAAAGCCTGAAATAATCAAAATAAAAATACATCTTTGCAAAGACTTCCTCACGGAGGTCTTTTTTTTTAATCAAAAATGAAACCATTGAAAACATGTAAACTAATCGTAAGCAGTGCTTTTTTATTATTGAGCGGCACCAGTCTTTTTGCTCAGGAGGTAGACATCACCAAAGGCGATCTGTCTGTTTTAAAGGCAGAAACGTCCATTAACATCGAATTAACCTATGAAAAGATGGCCGTAGGAGATTTTAGCAAAGAGGCCGACTATATAAAAAAGCGGATAGAGGAGTTAAATACCAAGGAACCCGGTACGGGCGATACCTGGGCTGTTAAGTGGGAAGAAAATAAAAAGACAATGTTTGTTGAAAAATTTTCATTGGGTTTTACCAAACAGAATAAAATGACGGTTAGCCCGGAAGCCAAATATACCCTCATTTTTAATTCCAAAGCGCTGGAGCCGGGTTACCAGGTTGGTGTTTCCAAAAGAAATGCAGGTGTAGACGGTACCGTTACACTCGTTGAAACCGCCAAACGCGATAAAAAGCTGGCCGTGCTTTTTGTTGAAAGAGCCCCCGAATCTAAATGGCGTGGCGCCGCTTTTGATGCGGCCTCCCGGATTGGTGATGCCTACTTTATGGACGGACAAAAAGTTGGGAAATTCATTACCAAAAACAATAAATAATCTTTTACATGTTAAACAAATACTACCCCGTGATGAAAATAAAGTACCCTTTATTGGCTGTGTTGAGTTTTATAACTTTTGCCGGCTTTGCACAAAGCAAAAAATTCAGTTTTAAACTGGGCACCGAATACGACCTGCCCCGCAAAACTGAGGACCTGGCGTTTTTCGGCAACGACAAAGACGGTATCGTAAACCTTACTTTAAAAAAAGAAGAGTTGAATATCTTACGATTCGATCCAAAAACCCTGGCTCAAACATCCGAAAAAACCATCCAGTTACCCGAGCTCACCAAAAATTTCAACAGCGAAACGGTTGTTGATTTTGGTGCCAACTACTTTTGGATACACAGCGACTGGGATAAAAAAGATGAAATAGAATCGCTTTACTATGATAAAATAGACCTGGTTTCGGGAAAGATCACCGAATCGAACAAAAAATTATTCGATGCCGAAAAGATCAGCGGCAGCGGCGCCCGGATGACCGGGTTTTACCAGTACAAGATGACCGATAAGTACAATTTTGAATTCGATGCGGATCATACCAAATTACTCGTTAGCTACCGGCTGGCACCCCAAGAAAAGAACGATAAGAAAAGCTATGATAAACTGGGTTTCTATGTGTATGATGACCAAATGAACAAGATCTGGAATAACGAGTTTACCATGCCCTATACGGAACAGATCATGGATAACATCGATTTTTCGGTCGACTCAAAAGGAAATGCCTATATGCTGGCCAAAGTGTACGAGTCGGAAAAAAGAAAAGAAGTAGATAAGGAAACCGGCCGGGCGGGTTATCATTACGAAGTACTGAAGTTTTCGAAAGACAACAAGAAGATCATTAACACCACGATTACCATCGATGATTTTTTTATTAAAGAAGCTTCGTTGATCGAAAATACTGCGCACGATATGGTGATTGCCTGCACCTACAGCAAAAAAGCAAAAAGTAACGGAACCGACGGCGTTTTCCTGGCGCTGATGGATCAGGCAGGCAAGATCAATAAATACAAAAACGGGTATTATGAATTCCCATTGGCCGAACTTGAAAAATTTGAATCGGCCAGGAGTAAAAGAAAAATGGAAAGAAAGAAAGATTATGAAGCGCCAAATTTACTGGTACGAAACATTGTGGTGGAAGCCGATGGCAGTTTGTTCATAGCACTGGAAGAGTATTATGTTGTAGTAACTACTTCCTACGACTCACGTGGAAACTCGCAAACAACCACTACGTATTATTATGAGGACATGCTGGGAGCAAAAATAAGCATGACCGGAAATTTTGAATGGCTGAGAAAACTGCCAAAAAAACAACGAGGCAGCAATGGCAGGGGAACCATGAGTTTTAAACTGGTAAGTGACCCTACCGGTTATTATTTTCTGTATTTAGACAATAAGAAGAATATGGAACTGGAAGAAGATGAAGTGCCCAAATATCATGTTGATGGATTCGGCGGCCAGGTGGTTGTAGCTAAAGTTGATAACGCCGGTGTGGTATCTAAAGAACTTGTTTTTGATACCCGTGAAGAAGAAGTGAAACTCTTCCCTTCACAGTTTAAAAGAATAAACGGCAATCAATATATTGGCAGGGCCAAAATGAAAAGAGGGGGATATCAACCCTTGCTGATCACGGTAAACTAAATGTAACAGAATATTAATCATAACACGGGCAAGATCAGCAATCTTGCCCGTGTTTATTTAAGCCGGCTGCATGGAAACTTTTGGGTAAAACCACATCACCTCCACATCCTTCGTGATGGATTCATTGGGTTCGATCGCATTTTCCGATTCGGTATCCAGCATCATCGCCTCATCATTTTTACCCAGGTTGATGGTATACGGGTTCACTTTTATATCGGTTGATGTGCCGTTAACCTGGGCACTGACCAGCCGGAAGATGGCGACAGCCAACTGTTCCAGCTTGTTCATATTGGTTTTGATCTGCTCGGTTAAATCGGCGGGTTCACGCTGCACTTCAATACCCTCCTGGAATGTTCTTAAAAACTGCAGGTCGAACGGATCGATATACCGATTCGAAAAAATTTCATTTTCAAATGGCCGCCACTCCAGGAACAGGTCCTGCATAATTTTATTCAGTTGTCCGAATTTTCGGCCCAGGCTATCCTTTGCTGCAAACAGGTCTTTTAGTATCCGCATATTCACAAAAGCCTTATTGGCAAAAAGATGCGCGGGCACGGCCCAGTAAGTTGCCCAATCCCAGAAAATTTTGATCACCATGATCTGGGTATTTCCCATCAGCAGGTACTTGTTTTGATATACCGGAATCCAGGCATCAACCAACGCGAGGTGCGATTGTTCGTATACGGTTACCCGTGTTTCAATATCCTCACCATCCAGGTCGCGAAGGATCAGATCACTCAACCAGGAATTGTTCATTGCAATAAAATCGGTACCCGGTGAATACAATGGATCTAAAAAAGCGCCCGACTCACCGGTTACGCCCCAGCGGTCGTTCGAGTATAATTTTCCGGTATGGTGAGCATAATGTTTTAAAATCTTGAAATCGAGTAAACCATCTCCCTGTCCCAAAGGCACCAACATTTTATAAGGAAGCGGTTCGTTAACCTTCATCCATTCAACTGCTTTCTCGTAAGTATTGAACGTGTCAAAGGGATGCACCGCCGGATCGGCTACAATACCAATGCTGGTGTTTTTCGACCCCAACGGAATTACCCAAAGCCAGTAGCCTTTGTCCATAAAATGCACGGTACTCAAATAACGAAGGCCGGGTTCAAGGTACCCCTGCCAGTTTTTATTATCCGTCCAGGTATCAATATCAATAACGCCTTTTAGCCGCCACCATACTGCATTGCTATGGTGTTCCATCGGTTTTTGAAACTGTAATTTTCGTTTCATCACGCTGGCCCGACCCGATGCGTCGGCCACCCAGCGGCATTTAACTTTTATCTCTTTACCATCCTTGATATAGGTTACCACGTGGTTATCTTCCGGTAAAATATCAACAGCCGATACTTTGGCCCCCAGTTCCAGATCGTTTCCTTTTTCCTGCGTGTGTGTCATTAAATAATTCTCCAGTGTACCCCGGTCAACCTGGTGGCTGGGTACGGGTAACCGCAGGCGTGGGCCAAGCTCTACCCGGCTGGCAATATCTTCCTTGGTATTATTTTTAAAGAAAAAACGAAGGCCGTGTTTGGGTAGTTCATGCGCTTCCAGGTATTCGGTGAGCTGTAAAACTTCGCGTAAATAATGAGTACCGAGCTCAACCGTTGATTCGCCAACTTTGTGCGCCGCAGTTGCTGCAGCTGTTTCCCGTCTTTCTAAAACAAGGATGGAAATGCCGGGTTTGGCATTTTTTAATTGCAGGGATAAAGTAAGGCCGGCCAGTCCTCCCCCCAGGACCACTACATCATACTGATCTTTCATAAACAGCGTTTTTTAGAATATAAAATTAAGGCATTGGGCTAAAGGGTTGCCAACCTTTGCAAAGTTTATTTAATCTTATCTATTTTAATTAAGGTTGATAACCCGTCTCTTAATCCCGCCTGTCGATAAACCGAATGATCTTTCTGCCGGCTTCGGGCATTTGTATTTTTTTGATCTCCTCTTCCGACATATATTTTATATGCGGACTCACCCGGAGCCGGGCCTGCAGGTTGGCCCTTATTTTTCTGTTGATCTCTTCCGAAAAATTGTCAGGGGCAATGTACAACGTCACCTCATCGGTTCCCATTTCGTTTGAGGATACTTCTGCCACAAAATCGATCACATTTTCCATTTCATTCAAAATATCAAAAAGGGCTGGCGGGTATAAAGTAGTGCCTTTGAATTTGATCATTTGTTTTTTTCGTCCCATCACCGGCGAAAGCCTTAAACTGTTTCTGCCACAGGCGCAGGGCGTATCATCAAACACACAAATATCGCCGGTTTTATAACGCAGCAGGGGCATGCCCTCAACGCCTAAAGTGGTAATGGTTACTTCGCCAGGTTCGCCCGGTGCTACTGCTTTATTCATTTCATCCAGTAATTCAACGATCAACAGGTCGGGTTGCAGGTGCCCACCCCTGCATTCGGTACATTCGGTAAATGCCGTTTGCATTTCGGTGGATGCATAGGTAGAGAATAATTTTATATCCCAGGCATCAGTTATTTTTTTGCCAATGGGATTCAGCGAAAAATCGGCGTTGCGGATATTTTCGCCAACGCAGATCGCTTTTTTTACGGTAGTACTGTTAATGTCAATTTTATGTTCAGCCGCATAATTGATCAGTTTGATAATAAAAGACGGCACAGCCACGATAGCGGTTGGCTTTAGCCTTAAAATGGTTTCCCATTGCAGCGATGGCACACCCGGCCCCAACCTGATGATGCCGGCGCCCAGTTTTTGAATACCTGAATAATAGGCCATGCCCGCCATAAACTGGCGGTCCAGTGTAAGCATGAGTTGGTAAATATCATTTACAGAACCTTCGGTACTTACAAAAGATGCATACTCATTGCAGGCCAGCCGGCTCAGGTCGTTTTCGGTAAGCATGATGGTTACCGGGTTTCCCAATGTGCCCGAAGTAGAACTGTATTCGATGATCTTATTACGGGGTACGCATAAAAAATCTTCATTGCGCTGTTGCAGGTCTTCCTTAATGGTAACCGGAATTACACTCAGGTCTTCCATGGTTTTGATACCGGATGGATTGAACCTGGCCTTGGCAAAAAATTCCCTGTAAAAGGGCGAATTTTTATTGAGATAGGCAATCGTTTCCTGCAGTTTGGTCTCCTGCATGGCCGTTATTTCTTCTTTGGTTTGAAAAGCCGCTTCGGGCGAATAGTTCATCATGGTTATAAAAATAAATTAATCCTGGTGAAAATCCCGAATCATCAATAGATTGTCAGGCTTGTAAAGGTCAGTTAATTTGGCAACAAGATTCAATATGTAAATTTATCTGATTTTTGTGATGCTCACAGATACAAAAGATAGGGCAGTAAAAATAAAGTACATTAATATCCAGTTTTTGTAAAAAATGCCCCGCTTAAAGCGAGGCATGAACCATCCCGATAGATACCGGGTTCACAACGGGTATAGCCAGTATAAAGTCAATGTAATCAGGTTCATATTAGTCCTTTCCAGCGCATTAAACCGGCGCCTCCAAGCATGGCAATTCCTAATAGCAGGATACCTGCAGGGTGGTTCTGGTTATCGCTTTCGCGGTTTAACTGTGGAATCAGGGTGGCATATTGCGCCGAAACATTGGGTTCTTCATCATTTTTTACCGTGGCTTCTTCCTGCCAGTTGTTCATATTGGTACCGGTTAAGGCGGTAAGTTCCAATAGTTCTTTCCTTCTTCTTTGCCTGAGTTCTTTTAAATATTTCTGACCGCTGGCGCAACTAAAACTGCCGGTGGCCGGGTGGGTAATAATATACCTGGCCTGGTAGTTTTCGGTATTGGGTGTTACCTGAAATTGCAGGTCTTGAGCAAAAGAGCTTCTGTTATAACGAAAATGCAGCCTGGTAAAATGCACATTTCTGCTGCCATTATCGATCTCTTCATTATCGAGGTCGCTGTAGTCGGTCCAGTCTTTGTTACCCAGCCACCAAACACCGCTCTGCACCAGGTCCTGCTCAGTAGGCGGATTGCCTACACAGGGATCGCATTTCATTTGGTTGATGGGTGTTACATTCCAGGCATATTCCAAAAAAGCAACCGACTTATTTTCCTTTTGCCATTGGTTGGTAAACAGGTTACCATAAAAGGCGCCAAAGTTTTTTTGAATGAAGAGGGGAATATTTTTGTTGCTGGCTATATCAACATTGCGGTAGTTGGTGCTTTCAATTCTTCCTTTCCGGGTAAAAGCATAAACGATCAGGTCCTGGTCGCCATCGGCATTGGCCATTCCCAGGCGAATGGGCAGCATGAATTTGGGTGAATTAAAGCTGATCTGTATAGGGCGAAGAAAATTACTATTCAATTTCCGTTTTTCTTTTTCATTAACCTTCACCACAAAAAATTTGAGATTGCTTTTTATGTAGGGGTCAAGTACTTCCTCAGCGTTAGCTGGAATTTTATAGCCGTTATCGTTTAACCAGTTTTTCAAGCCGGTGCTTTCTTTGGCGCTTAGTATTAATATATCGTACTCGCCAACAATATATTGAGCTTCTATTTTAACTGATGATTTTTTAGCTACAGAGGAGGAAGGAGCAGACATCTCCTGTGCATTTCCCAAAACAGATCGCATCAGTTTGTCTTCATTACGATAGCTGTTGCAGGGATTCTCGTCCCAATATTCCACTAATCTTGGAGCGCTGTAATCATTCAGTTTTTGAAAAATAGATTGATCAACTACCTTGATATCATCTTTCCGCAGCACTACCGGCACAGGCACTACCATGGCGAAATCTTTGGTATCGCCTTTGAAATCGTTGTACATGGTGATCACCGATTTATTTCCATCCCTTACCAGGATAACCTGGCTGGTTTTGTTTTTTAACGTTCCATCAGCCTTGCTTACATAAAAGCCGCAGAAGGAAAGCAAGGTTGGCGCTATCGCTACCAGGCCTCCAATAATGAATAGTTTCTTTTTCATAATTTATTTTTTTTGTGAATAATTACATGGTTGATCTGGAATACACGATCTGCAGGAAATTTTTCTCCTCAGGCGTTATCCTGCTAACGGGTGCCCATTCAAATTTCCTCGCTTTAAAGAGGCGGTCGAGTAATGGCACCAATGGCTGTGCCAGCACCAGCACAAAAATGGGTGCAGCATTGATAAATTTAAATGCCGCCAGATAAAATGCGATGGCGGCTATGGCGGCACTCCAAATTATTCTAACTACGGTATGGTTAGGGATAGTTTTTGGATCGGTGATCATAAAAAAAGAAAATATCAGCAGGCTTCCGGTGCTAACTGATTGTATAAAATGATCGATAGGCCATCCCAGGTAAATGATCTGCCTGATGAAAACCAGGCCCGCGAACACGCCCAGGAAGGCCAGGCTTACATCCAGTTTTTGTATCCTGGTGGTGATGATAAATCCTAAACTCAAAACAGCGAACAGAATCACGGCATTACTACCCCATTGGCCGGGACTAACCCAGGCATCACCGGTGAGCCATATGGCAGCCACGATACCTAAAGCCGACGGATTAAAAATATGTTTACCGTTTATCCTGAAAATATACTTCGATGCAATGGTAAAGGCCGATGCAAAAACGGCAACTCCCGTAACATTTGTCTTTAACAATAAACTTAAACCAAAAGCCGAAATGAGTACCGAAGGGATTCCACTTTTGTATCTTGTTAAAAAGGGAATATTCTTATTTCCTAAAAGCCATTCGCCAATAAACTGGGTGGCCAGGCAACTTACAAAATAGGTTGCGTATAACCAGTACTCGCTGTTCCAATGCAGAAAATACAGTCCATAGCATAAAAAAATACTTTGAAAAATAATTTGAAAGTATCGGGCATCTTTAAAAATTTGGTTGACATGCATAACAGTTGAATTTGGGTATAGGATGAAACCCCAAAGTCAATTACACATTTTATTTGTTAAAAAAAGGTAAAGAGATAAAAAACAAATATTTATGGAAAATGATGATTAATGTATCACCGCCGATCAATAATTTATTTAAATTCCATTTATTATTTCTTATTTTGAAAGACGATTATATGAAACAGATAAGCCAACTACATTAAATAATATAAATATGAAAAAGCTGATCCTGATACTGATTGCAGGCATTTTGGTTGCTGACGGATTTACCCAGGGGCTTCCCTGCAGTAAGCCTGTTTACAGGCAATTCGATTTTTGGCTCGGCGAATGGGAAGCCTTTGGTACCAATGGCCAAAAGGCGGGCGACAGTAAAGTAAGCATGATGCTTGACAGTTGCATTATTCTGGAAGAATGGACAAGTGCAGCATCGCAAAGAGGTTTTCGATATGCAGGAAAAAGTTTCAACACGTACAACGCCGCCTCCAAACAATGGCAACAAACCTGGGTCGACAATGCGGGCGGTACCAATGAGTACATGCAGGGGAAGTTCGAAAATAACCAGATTATTTATATTTCCACGCCTTTTAAATTCAATAAAGACAGCATGGCCATCCGGAAAATGACCTTCACCAATTTGAATGCAGAGAAACTCCGGCAGCATGGTGAGATCAGTAAAGACGGAGGACAAACCTGGGCTACTGAATACGATCTGGAATACAGAAGAAAGAAAGATAACGTCGCCGTTATGGTTGATTCAATTTTAAGAGCCATGGAAGATAGTTATAACAAGGGCGACTATGAAAATATTGCTGGTTATTACTCAAAAAACGGAAAAGTAGTTGGTGCCAATACCGTAATCAACGGAGCCAACGATATTTTAACGTATTGGCAGGCCTTCAAGCGATTGGGTGGTACCTGGAAACTGAGCAATATCAAGACAGAGAAAGTAGGTGAACAGATTTGGCAGAAAGGGATATCTGTAATCACAGATAAACAAGGTAAGATAAATAAAGTAAATTTCACCCTGGTTTTTATTCAGGAAAACGGACAATGGAAAATTTTACAGGATGCCTACTGGTAAAAAACTGAACAAAGATTTTATAAAATAAAATATACAAATATGCAAAACGTAATCAGCTGGTTCGAAATACCCACTACGGATATTAACCGGGCACAAAAATTTTACGAAACAGTTTTTGGGATAACCATGATACCCATGGATATGCCAAATATAAAAATGCGTATGTTTCCATTGGATGATCCAATGAATGGCATTGGCGGTTCATTGGTTGACAGCGGTGGTTTTCATAAACCATCCGCAACCGACGGCCCGTTGATCTATTTAAATGGCAATCCGGATGTACAGGTATTTTTAGACCGTGTTGAAACTGCCGGCGGAAAAATACTGGTGCCCAAAACAGCTATCAGCGAACAGTATGGCGATATGGGCGTTTTTGCTGATACAGAAGGAAACCGCATTGCCTTGCATAATGTTCCGGCATCGATGTAAAATAAATGGCAAAATGAAATTAACTGTATGCGAAATTCTGAAATGAATTTTGTTTTTTAGTACAGCCATTAACTTGTTTTCGTATATAAAATTCTAAAAATAATTATGCAGTCGCAAGCAACAACCGTTGATCAATACATTGCCGAATTGCCGGAAGAAAGACAAAAGGTTATTTCGCAATTGAGAAAACAAATAAAGAAAAATTTACCCAAAGGCTTTGAGGAATGTATGGGTTATGGCATGATAGCCTATGTGATACCGCATTCGATGTACCCGGCCGGGTATCATTGCGATCCAAAAGTACCGGTACCATTCATGAGCCTGGCGTCGCAAAAGAATTTTGTAGCCGTATATAGTATGGGCCTTTACGCAGATCCGAAGCTATTAAAATGGTTTACCAATGAGTATGCCAAAGCCGGCGTTGGGAAACTGGATATGGGAAAGAGCTGTATCCGGTTTAAAAAAATGGATATGATACCCTTTGACCTGATAGGACAACTGGCGTCTAAAATAACGCCGAAGCAATGGCTTGAATTTTATGAAAAGGCGATAAAAAAATAACGCACCGGGAAAGTGGCTTTTAAAGCCGCCTTCCCGGATAATTTTTTATAACATAAAATAAAATCATGAGTTCCCAAACAATCGACAAGGCCGTCCAAACACAAATTGCCAATATTGAAAAGCACAGCGGCAAAAAAATTAAAGACTGGATAACTATTGTAAACAAAAGCGGGTTTGAAAAACACGGAGAGCTGGTAAAATTCCTTAAAGAGAAGCATGGATTTACCTACGGTAATGCAAACATTGTGGTGCATTTTGCAAAACAATCGCATGCCGGTGCAGTTGAAAACGAAACTGATTGGATTGCTGAACAATACAAGGGTAAGGACGATATGAAAGAATGGTACGACAAACTTATGGAAGCCATCAAAGCCTTTGGGAAGGATATAGAAGTGGCTCCAAAAAAGACTTATGTAAGTTTGAGGCGCAAGAAACAATTTGCCATCATTCAGCCGTCGACCAAAACAAGAATGGATATCGGTTTAAATATCAAAGGCGTTGCGCCTTCAGGTAATGTGGAGGCCGCCGGCAGCTGGAATACCATGTGTACACACCGGATAAAAATAGAACAGGAAAAAGCGATTGGCAAAGAACTCATCAGCTGGATAAAACGATCTTACGATCAGGCAGGTTAATAAAAAACAGGCAAGCTTTCAAAGCTCGCCTGTTTTAAATTCGATGTATAATTTTATTTCTTGCGTCTGTATATTCCTTCCATCATTTTCATTTCTTTTCCATCCATACCGTCTCCAAACAAAACCATAGAATAGCTGTCGCTGTCAATAATCGTCATTTCTTCGCGAATATTACTGTCTTTGCCGGTTACCGGATCAGTTTGAAGGCCTTTCAGATTAAGCGTGCGGGTGGTTGAGTCATAGGTGCCTGTCATGTACGCAATACCGGTGCTCATATTATCGATCCAGGTAGCCACGAATAGTTTTTTGGCATTGTCGTAACCCATGGTACTGATACCATTCATGGCTTGCCCCATAGAACTGCCCGAAAATTTGCTCTCCACAAAACGTCCACCCAAAATAGAAGATTGAGCGATTGTCGCTTTCGATTTTGTTGGCGGTGCCGATGGATCCATCCATTGGTTTATTTCTGCTTCCCAGGTACCGTTGGTTTTTTGCATCCATTTGTGCATGGGACCCGGTGTCATAAATTCGGTCCAGGCTTTGGTTATGGCTTCCATATCGGGCATAGCCACTGCCGTATCTTTTTTACCATCCTTGATTGTTGTTTGTAAAGCTGAATCGGCACTAGCATTTTTTGTTTCGCCGTTATTATTACAGGCTGCCATTAAAAATACAGCCGAACAAAAAGTCAGGGTGATTTTTTTCATAATTCATTTTTTTGGAAAGTACAAAAATAATAGCTGAAATAAAAGCTTAAAAGGACAGATAGTAATATGGAAGGATAAACGTTAACTCAACCGTTCAAGGGTAAACTGCCATTGTTCGATCTATGCTGGAAAAATCAACTACTGCTGATCCTTTAATTCAGTAAGCACATTTTCAATTCGTTGTTTCACATCTTCGTATTTCGTAAATCCGCGTGCGATCATAAACAGTTTGGTTTCGCCGGTTTGAATGAAAGCGGTGGGGTAACCGGTTACCTGTAATTGCTTCATCAAGGCAAATTCATAATAGGCCATCTCTTTATATTCGGGAGCCGATAATTTGCTGTAAAAGGCTTCGGGCTGAATATTATATTTATCCAGCAGGTGGCGGTAAGCTTCATCATCATCTAAATCTCTGCCTTCATAATTCAACGCGTGCTGCAGGTCTGATGCAAATTCCAATTGCCGATCGGGATAATATTCCTTTAGTATACATAAGGCAATCGCCGGCTTTTCCGAATTTAATATCCAGTCGCTTTTATCCGGGTTGTTGATATGCCAGAGAAAGTCTTCACCGTATTTTACACCGGCATATTCTTCCACGGTTTTATATTCCGATAGTATGAATGGAGCTATCTTTTCAATGGGAACAGCCTGCTCACCGGTCATCATGCCACCGCTCAGCACTTCTACATCCAGCGTATCAGTATAATCGGCTGCAATCTTTTTAACAACAGGGCTAAATCCATAGCACCAGCCGCAGTAGGCATCGTAACAGTAAATAAGAGCTGGTTTCATCAGGCAAAGATAACTACCAATACATTTCCATAAAAAAGTTGTAAGGCTTTATTGAAGTTTCATTTTTTCACGAACCGGATATGGGATGGCTTTTTTATTAACAATGATGGCTATTGTTTTTATTTTAAAGTAATCTTCGCTCATAAACAGGTAACCGCCGAGTTTATTGGAAGAACTGCCCCAGGAGTTTTTTACATAATACCAGGTACGGTTGTTTTTGTCTTTGGCTATGCCGGTAATTTGCATCATATGGTCAATAGTGCTGCTTTTGTCCTGGTAAGTTAGCTGTCTTTCCCTGGTAAAATCAGTAATTTGATGATCCAGCCCGGCTATTCCATTTTCGTAAAGAAATCCGGTTTCGGTAACATCGCCATCCCAACAAACCGTATATCCACTTGCCAGGGCAGAATCGGTTATCGCCATAAAATCAGTAAGGGGAACGTTATAGTATTTGTCCTTTGTCCAGTTGTATTTATCTTCCAGCACAAAACTTTTGTAAAACGGGTGATGCGTGTAGGAGGTAATTTCAATATAATCATCTGTATTAAACTGCCATATTTTTTTAGTAAAATCCAGCGCAGTATAGGTCTTATTTTGGTATAGAAATGTTAGCGGGACTTTGCCGAGATGCTGGTCCAGTATTTTGTTTATATAGGCCAAATCTTTGTCTGACGGTTTGGTTTTTCCCTGTTTTAATAAAGATTGTGCAAAATGAAACATGAGCGTATCGAGCATCGCCTGGTTGTGATTTAATTCACCGTTAGGTTTACCGGTGTAAACCGACTCGGGTACCATCCCATATTGTTTTGCAACCTTAAGCAGATCATGAAACTGTCCTCCCGGAGTAAAGAAAGTTCCACCTTCCCGGGCGAGGTATTGAATGATTTTATTGATATAGGAATAACGGGCAATGTACATTTCGGAGAGGTTGACCCGCTCCCCGGTTTTTAAAAAAAACTCACTTTCCAAAAAAGAATTACTTGCAAAGCTCCAGCAGGTGGATGACAGGTATTGGTCCTGTACGGGACTGCAGGAAATAGAATTGACCAGCCTGATACCTAATGATTGCGGTGTTTGCTGTGCATATGAAGCGTACGAAATAAAGGTAATTAAAACAACAACGGATTTCATGCATCTAAAGTACTCATAAACTGAACAGCGCCAATACCTTTGGCAGGGTATATTTTATTTGACCTAATGCGCTTCCAGCCAGTTATCACCCATGCCCATTTCGGCATCGGTAGGCACATCATTAGGCAATGCCAGCGCTGTTTGCATGCAGTTTAATATGATCGGTTTTATCTTTTCAATTTCAGATTTATGGGCGTCAAAAACCAGTTCATCATGAACCTGTAACAGCATTTTCGATTTAAAATTGTGTTTACTGAATTCGGCATGAATTTTTATCATCGCCAGCTTGATCATATCAGCGGCCGATCCCTGTATCGGCGAGTTGATGGCATTACGTTCGGCAAAAGCCCGAACCGTAAAATTGGCGCTGTTAATATCTTTTAGCCAGCGCTTGCGGCCCATCAGCGTTTGCACATAGCCGTGTTCCTGTGCAAAATGAATGGTATCATCCATATATTTCTGAATGTTGGGGAACTGCGTTTTGTAATTATCGATGATCTCTTTGGCCTCGGCGCGGCTGATGCCCAGATTTTCGGCCAAGCCAAACGCTCCCTGGCCATAAATGATACCAAAGTTCACACTCTTGGCTTTGTAACGCATTTCTTTGGTCACGTCTTTTTCTTCAACGCCAAAAACCTTAGAGGCCGTTGCACTATGAATGTCTTTACCTGTTTTGAACGCTTCGCACATATTTTCATCGCCACTGATGGCGGCAACAATGCGCAATTCAATTTGCGAGTAATCGGCGGAAATTAAAACATGATCCTTGTCTCTTGGGATAAACGCCTTGCGGATCTCTCTGCCTCTTTCGGTACGGATAGGAATATTTTGCAGGTTTGGATTATTGCTGCTCAACCTGCCCGTTACTGCAACTGCCTGTGCATAAGAGGTATGTACACGACCGGTTTTTTTATTGATCATCAGGGGCAAGGCATCAACATAGGTCGACTTGAGTTTAGTGAACTCACGGAAAACCAGGATGTCGTCAACAATTTTATTTTTTGCCGCCAGCTTCTGTAAAACGTCCTCACCGGTTGCGTATTGGCCCGTTTTGGTTTTTTTAGCTTTGGCGTCAATTTGCATCTTATCAAACAATACTTCACCCAGTTGTTTTGGAGATGCCAGGTTGAAACGCAGGCCGGCCTGTTTGTACACCGATTCTTCCGCTGTTTTTGCTTCTTTTTCCAGCTCTTTGGAATACTCATTTAAAAATCCCTCGTCAATTCTTATTCCTTCAAACTCCATGGCAGCAAGCACTTTTACCAGCGGGTTATCTACCTCGTAAAAAACTTTTTCTACTTCTTTTTGTTTTAATTGGGGTAACAGAACATTTTTTAGCTGCAGGGTGATATCAGCATCTTCCGAGGCATAATCTTTAATTTTTTCAGGCTCCAGGTCTCTCATATTTCCCTGGCCTTTGCCTTTTTTGCCAATCAGTTCCTCGATATGGACAGGCTCGTAACCTAAGAATTTTTCACTTAAAGCATCCATGCCGTTCTTACCATCGGGATCAATAACATAATGCGCCAGCATCGTGTCGAACGTGTTGCCAGCCAGTTCAATGCCCTGCCATTTCAGGATCAACATGTCGTACTTTATATTGTGGCCAATCCAGGTTTTGGAAGGGTCTGAAAAAAGCGGTTCGAAAAATGTAATTATTCTTGCCGTTTCATGCTGATCGGCCGGGCAATTGATATAAAAACCTTCGCCGGCTTTAACAGAAAAACTCATACCCACAATTTCGGCTTCATTGGCATCAATACCGGTGGTTTCCGTGTCGAAGCAAATTTCATCGAAGGATGACAAATGTTTTATCAGTTCTTTGATCTCAGCATCTGTTTGTATGAGGGTATAATCATGTGTTGTGTTGTTGATATTTTTATCAACCAGGATGATATTGTCTTCATCCTTTATTTTTATCAGTTCGGGTTCGGGCTGCTCAATGATATTCCCAAAAAGGTCCATCTGCGCTTGTGGTGGTTTTTGAGATTTTGAATCGACGACCGAACTGTTTCCGCTGGCTGCACCTAAGTCAAATTCATCACCAAGGATCCTTTTGCCCAATGTTTTAAATTCCAGTTCTTCAAATATCTCTTTCAGCGCCGGCTTGTTCATCTCCTCAATCAGGAAATTCTTTTCATCAAATTCAACAGGTACATGCAAGATGATGGTAGCTAATTTTTTACTGATCACGGCGAGTTCCTTCCCATCTCTCACTTTTTCGCCCAGTTTGCCTTTAATGTTATCGGCATTGTCTAGAATATTTTCCAGGGTGCCGTATTCTTTTAACAGTTTGGAAGCCGTTTTTTCACCCACGCCTTTGATACCGGGGATATTGTCCACCGCATCCCCCATTAAGCCCAGCATATCAATCACCTGGTCAACCCGTTCTATATCCCATTTTTCGCATACTTCTTTGGGCCCCATTATTTCAAACTTACCACCTTGGTAGGGAGGCTTATAAATTTTAATGTTTTCCGACACCAATTGTCCGTAGTCCTTATCCGGTGTAACCATGTATACTTCGTATCCTTCCTTCTCTGCTTTTTTTGCCAGCGCGCCAATTACGTCATCGGCTTCGTAACCATCAATGGCAATTACCGGAATATTGAGTGCTTCTATAATTCGTTTTATATCCGGCACTGCCGATAAAATATCTTCGGGAGTTTCCTGGCGATTGGCTTTATAATCGGCAAAATCGGTATGGCGTTCGGTTGGTGCATGGGTGTCAAAACACACTGCCATATGCGTGGGGTTTTGATTTTTAATGAGCTCTATGATGGTATTGGTAAAACCGAACTGGGCGTTGGTATTACGGCCTTTGCTGGTAATACGTGGGTTGCGAATAAGCGCATAATAGGCACGAAACACCAGTGCAAATGCATCTAATAAGAATAGTTTTTTTGGCATGCCATAAAAGTAAAACAATTGTAGTTGACAATCAACAAGTAGTTATAAACTCAAAAGCTGCTCCCCGGGGGAACAGCTTTTTAAGATCATGTAAACTCAAATAAACAAAAACAATTTTTTTATTATAAGCTGGTTATCTGCAACCAGCCACTGGAAGGATTTTCGGCGTTTTGAAAACTAAGTCCGGCATTGCTGATATTGGAAATATTCCAGTATTTATTCAGTTTAGCCAGGGCGGGGTCTTTTGTATCGAGATTTATGGTAATTCTGTTTTGTATATTGTCTTCAGACCAGTTGCCGGTAATTTCCTCAGTATTTTTTGCAGCGATTATTTTTCCGCTGGGCTGAAAGGTTAGTGTATAGCCGTCAAATACTTTTGTATTGTCATTTTCAGCCTCAATAAATAAATTTACTTTCCAGGTTCCCTGGGTAACTCTTGGCGTGGCCGAATCTGCAGTAGTATATTCATCAATGCTGGTACAGGCAGCGAAATACAGTATTACGGAACACTTAATAGCGAACAGGAGGACTGGCTTTTTCATATTATTAAGAGTATTGGTTCTTAGATAACTGAAAAAGGCATGTATTATTGTGTAAAAGGGCAGAAATTTAGAACCTCGTGTCGAAGTATACCGGTAACATTTGCCTCCAGGTTGGCCAGTCATGTTTCCATTCTTCACCCCAAACATCCAGTTCATAGTTAATTCCTTTGCTATACAGCAATCCGGCAAAGGCTTTGGATGCATTAGGATCTTCGTAGGCACCACTTCCCGTTAAAATGTGCACATGGTTACTTTTACGAATGGTTTCCAACACATGATGATCTTCCAGGTTGCGGATATAATGCATCGGACTGTTGAAATAAACCTGTTCATCAAAAAAACCATCGGTATATTCGGTGAGGTCATATACGCCACTCATGGCTATAACGCCATTGATCAGGTCGGGGCGTTTTAAGAACAAATTCATACTATGCAAAGCACCAAAGGATGCGCCGCAGGTAATGATCTCGGTTTCATTAGACGTACTGTTTTTAATAAACGGTACCACTTCGTTGAAAACATACTCATTAAACTGGTTCTGGCGTATGGCCTTGTGTTCACCCTGGGTTTCTTTGTTAAGCCAGCTTTCATTATTGATACTGTTGATTGAAAACACCTTTATTTTTCCGCCATTGATAAAAGGCGCCAGGGTCTCCATCATTTGAAACCGCTCATATTCCAGGTAATCTGCCGCGGCAGTTGGAACAAATAAAATAGCAGTGCCATAATCGCCATAGGTAACGATGGGCATATCCTTTTGCAGGGCAGGACTAAACCAACTGTTCAATTCTCTTTTCATAAGCGGCAAAACTAGGAAATAATTTTTTAAACCCGATTATTCCAAAACTCCCTCTTTAATTTCAATCCAAAGTTCCCGGTAGCAGCTTGCAGCATAACTGCTGTTGGCAAATTCCATAATCGGCGCTTTATGAATACCCATTTTTTCTACATCGCTTAAATACGGGATGTAGTTCTGAAAAAACCGTTTGTCTTTGTACAGTTCTTCCATGATCTCGTTGTGCATATTTTTACGCAGGTCGGTCATGGTGAAGAAACACATCATCTTACTGATGTCTAACGATTTTTCTTTAAAATAATCCTTCACCATATGATAGGTGCGGATGGAGAGGGTGGACGGTATAACCGGCATCAGCACGATATCTGCCGCATTAAAGATATTTTCACTCAGCGCGCTAAGTCCGGGCGGACAATCAATAAAAACAAAATCATACTCACCCTGTAATTGCTTTAAAATCGATTTCAGGCGGTTTTTATTTCCCCTCATTTCATCGAGCATGATATCAAAACTTTTACTGGAATTATCGGCCGGAATTACATCCAGCAATTCAAAATCCGTACTTAGTATGGCGTTTTCCAGGTCTGCATCCTTGGTTACCAGTTTTTTGATACCCGGATGGGTTTTGGGTTTGGCTTTATAATAAAAAGAGGAGGATCCCTGCGGGTCAATATCCCATAATAAAGTTTTAAAACCATCGGCCGCAGCCAGGTATGCAAAGTTCACACAACTGGCGGTTTTACCCACCCCCCCTTTCAGATTGTAGAGCGCAATTGTAGTCATATAGCAAGAGTTTTATTGATAAAGGAGGGTTAAGATAGTAAATTATTTTAAAGAAAGGGGTACCTTTTTTGGTTTAATCCTGTAATGGCTGGTGGCATACGAAGGGGGAATAGATCAGCCTTTCATTTCTTCCAAACTTTTCTGCAGCCTGAACATTTCATCCCGTAACCGGGCGGCTTCCATAAAATCCAGGTCCTTGGCAGCCTTGTTCATCTCCTTTTTAGTTTTAACAATGGCTTTTTCCAGTTGCGGTATGGTGGAATAAACCGCCTGGTCCTCTGCTGCCACAGTTACCAGTTCTTCATCCGGCGCCAGCGAATAAGGGTTTGCGGGGTCGTAACCCTTTACATCCAGTACCGAGCCTTGTGCAATAATCTGCTCGGTGCTTTTTATGATGGTGGTTGGCGTAATATTATGCTCAATATTAAACGCCATTTGTTTTAAACGACGCCGGTTGGTTTCATCAATGGTACGTTGCATGCTATCGGTCATCTTGTCGGCATAAAAAATAACCAGCCCGTCAACATTTCGGGCAGCACGTCCGGCGGTTTGGGTCAAACTTTTTTCGTTGCGCAGGAATCCTTCTTTGTCGGCATCTAAAATAGCCACCAACGATACTTCGGGCAGGTCCAGTCCTTCTCTTAACAGATTTACGCCCACCAGCACATCAATAACGCCCAGGCGAAGTTCACGAAGAATTTCAATCCGCTCCAGCGTATCTACATCACTGTGAATGTATTTACTTTTTATATCGATACGATGCAGGTACTTGTCCATTTCTTCGGCCATCCGTTTTGTTAAGGTGGTAACCAGCACGCGGTCGCCCTTGGTAACCCGCTTGTCAATTTCGTCGAGCAGGTCGTCTATTTGATTGATAGAAGGACGTACTTCTATTGGCGGATCCAGTAAACCCGTTGGTCTCACCACCTGCTCGATCACCACGCCCTCGCATTTTTCCAATTCATATTTGCCGGGTGTGGCCGATACAAAAATGGTTTGGTTCAGCAGCGATTCAAATTCATTAAAATTAAGGGGCCGGTTATCCAATGCCGAGGGCAAACGAAATCCATAATCAACCAGTACCAGTTTGCGGCTCCGGTCGCCGCCATACATGCCGCTTACCTGTGGAATGGTTTGGTGGCTTTCATCAATGATACAAATGAAATCTTTTGGAAAATAATCGAGTAAACAGAAAGGCCGGGTGCCGGGTTTTCTTCGGTCGAAAAAGCGGGAATAGTTTTCAATACCGCTGCAATAGCCCAACTCCCGGATCATTTCCAGGTCGTAATTAACCCGTTCGCTAATGCGTTGGGCTTCAATATATTTTCCCGAATTTTTATAATAGGTTTCCTGTGCCCCCACTTCATCCTGTATCTCATGTATCACCTGCTGTAACACATCTTTAGGCGCCACATATAAGTTGGCAGGGAAGATGGCTGCGTTCTCTACACTGCTGATACGCTTTCCACTGCTGAGTTCCAGGGTTTCGATGGTTTCAATTTCATCGCCAAAAAAAGTAATGCGGTAGCCAAAATCCACGTAAGGTAAATTGATATCAATGGTATCGCCCTTTACCCTAAACGTTCCCCTGGTAAAATCACCTTCACTTCTGTTGTATAAGGAATTTACGAGTGCGTGTAAGAATCCCTGGCGGGATATTACCTGTCCTTGCTGAATACGGATGATACCATTTTCATAATCGGTAGGGTTACCCATACCGTAAATACAGCTTACACTCGCAACAATAATAATATCCCTTCGCCCGCTCAATAATTGGGCCGTTGCCTGCAGTCGAAGTTTATCAAGTTCTTCATTAATGCTCAGGTCTTTTTCGATGTAGGTATTGCTAACGGGCATGTATGCCTCGGGTTGGTAATAATCGTAATAAGAAACAAAATAACCAACTGCATTGTCGGGAAAAAACTGTTTGAACTCGCCGTACAATTGTGCCACCAAAGTTTTGTTATGGGTGATCACCAGGGTGGGCTTTTGCACGTTCTGGATCACATTGGCCATGGTAAAGGTTTTACCACTGCCCGTAACACCCAACAAGGTTTGATATTTTTCGCCATTGATAAGCCCGTCCGTTAGCTGAAGGATGGCATCCGGCTGATCGCCGGCAGGGGAATATGGTGACTGAAGTTGAAATGGCATAATTGGACAGGCAATTTACGAAAGCTGGTTCAAAGGGTTGCAGGGTTCCCAACCTTTATTAGAGTATATGCCTTTTAACGAAGGTTGGGAACCCTTTTGAGGGCTATGTTATCAGTTTATCTGCCTCTCTTTTCCTGATAAACCACGCGATCGTAAATGTTGGAATGATATCGGTAAACGGAATGATCTCCTCTAAAAAGTTAAGTACGCCGCCAATAACACCAAAACGGCCACCAAATAAAATATAAAAAATAAAGCCCGAGATGGGAGCCCAGATGGTATCGCCAAATTCGCCAAATGCGGGAATGAGATAACTGGCCATGCCAATAAGGTCGAGCAATATGCAGAGGAAAATATTCGGCAGAAAAAGTTTCTTTTTTTCCATAGTATCGAATCAGGGCCACTAAAATAAAGCGTGTAAAATGTAAAGGTTATAATTTAACTTCCATTACCTGCTTTTCTTTCCGGCTTTTTTCGGCCATAAAACCCATTACATGACTTTCAATTGAAGCATCAATAGTTGACGTGAGTAAAGTTGGGTCATGTTTTGAAACGGCATTCAGCCAGTCGGTAACCAGTCGCCAGTCGCCACCACCATGTCCATCAGATTCCTGTTTCCATTCTGTTTTTTTGCCGGTTAAAAAATCGGTCATGGTAAACGCCGTCATGTCGCCCACTACATCACCGAGACTGCCCATCACCCTGGTTCTCCGGCCGTCGTAGGAGGTAAACGCTTCCATAGAGAAAGCGGCGGTCAATCCGCCTTCAAATAAAATATTCGTAGTATAATGATCGGGCTGGTCGTTATCCATCCGGTAAACACAACGGCCGTAGTTGGTGGTTTTCAACTGCTCCATCACATATTCCGGCTGTTTGCTTTTATCTTCCGGCAGATCAAAAACATAATTGCGTTGTCTTTTCCGGTAATAGATCTCCAGGGCTGAATAAGGGCAGGCAGCTTCCACTGTACAACCATCCGTACAGCGTGCCGTGCTTCCGGGAGGAGCATTTTTATTGGTGAACCATTGCAGGCTGCCAAATGCCTGGATATGGGTGCAGGGCTTACCCACCATCCAGCGAAGTATGTCCAGGTCGTGACAGGATTTTGCCAGTATGATCGGCGTGGTTTCCTTACTGTTATGCCAGTTACCGCGTACATAAGAGTGGCTCATGTGGATATGCTCTATGGGTTCCAGGTGCTGTATGCTTACGATTTCTCCGAGTACGCCACTCTGTATGATCTCCCTTAACTTAACAAAATAAGGGGCATAACGCAATACATGGCATACGGCAACGATACGCCCGGATTTTTTTGCCAGGGCTAAAATATCCCGGCATTCTTTTTCGCTGGGCGAAATAGGTTTTTCCAGCAACACATCATATCCCATGGCCAGGGCTTTCATGCAGGGTCCATAATGCAGGTCGTCTGGTGTGGTGATGATTATGGCATCGGCAAACTTCGGCCGTTTAAACACATCTTCCCAGGTAACAAAACTGTTTTCGGGTTTGATAGCATGTTTCTTCATGTATCGTTCATTGCGGATTGGAATGGGTTCTGCCACGCCAACGATATCCAACTGTTCGGGATAGGCAAGCGCATAGCCGCCATACACGTTACCCCGGTTTCCTGCACCACAGGTGATGGCGGTAACGGGTTTATCCAGCCTGATCTTTTTATCGGGTAATAAAATGGGTTGCTCCTGTTCGTCAACGGCAAATGATAAGGTTGGCATAGCAGCGGCTCCCAGTGAAAGTCCTAATGCGCGTATGGCATCGCGGCGTGACCATTTCTTTGGCATAGTTGCAAGGTTAAGTTCAAGATGATGATACTTAAAGTTACAAATATTTATGCCGCGATAAGGCGTGTTGAAAAGTTTTAATCTTCCAGTTTCCTGTTCATATAAGTACTGTAATCCGGGATGATCGTTTCATATTCAACCTGCATCAACGGCGAGGTTAATACAAAATCGGCGGTTGCCCGGTCGCAGGCCAGTAAAATATTCCAGGCCACACCAAGCCTTAATAACGCTTTTACATCACTATCGTGCGGCTGCGCTTCCATAGGGTCCCAAAAAAAGATCAGGATATCGATCTTACCTTCGGCGATCATGGCGCCTATCTGCTGGTCGCCGCCCAAAGGGCCACTAAGCATTTTCTTAACAGAGCGGTCTAATTGTTCCTCCAGCAATTTGCCGGTGGTACCCGTTGCTATGAGTTCGTGTTTAGCCAGGGTGGTTTTATTATGTTCGGCCCATTCCAGCAGGTCGCGCTTTTTATTGTCGTGGGCCACCAAGGCGATGCGTTTTCTGATACCTATCTTTCTTATCGTGCTCATTATCAGTGTTATTTAGTATTAATACCCCAAACCAGTTAAAAGTAATCCAAACTCATTTTAATTGATAATTAACGTTGCTATACGGGTGATTTGGCGTACCTTTGCGCCTCAAAAAACAGCCCTTAGCTGTTAGCTTTTAGGTATTGGCTGTTGCTTTTACTAAAATCTAATAGCTAATCGCTAAAAGCTTTTCAAAATGAATATCAGAAACATTGCCATTATTGCCCACGTAGATCACGGTAAAACTACCCTGGTAGATAAGATCCTGCACAGCACCAATATTTTCCGCGACAACCAGGAAACCGGTGAGTTGATCATGGATAATAATGATCTGGAGCGTGAAAGAGGGATAACCATTTTCAGTAAAAACGTTTCAGTTATTTATAAAGACGTTAAGATCAACGTAATTGATACACCGGGTCACAGTGACTTTGGTGGTGAGGTAGAACGGGTATTAAAAATGGCCGATGGCGTTTTGTTATTGGTGGATGCTTTTGAAGGTCCCATGCCACAAACCCGCTTTGTACTACAAAAAGCGTTGCAATTGGGTTTGCATCCGATTGTGGTTATCAATAAGGTTGATAAGCCAAATTGCCGTCCGGATGAAGTACACGACGCCGTTTTTGAATTATTCTTTAACCTCGATGCTACAGAAGAGCAGTTGAATTTTCCAACGATCTACGGAAGCAGCAAGCATGGCTGGATGAATACAACACTAACTGAAACGGATAATATTTTTCCATTGCTGGATGCCATACTGGAACATGTACCCGAGCCTAAAGTTAATGAAGGAACTACGCAAATGCAGATCACTTCACTGGATTACTCTTCCTTCCTGGGGCGTATAGCCGTTGGTAAAGTGGCAAGAGGAACAGTAAAAGAAGGACAGCAAATTGCATTGGTGCAAGCCGATGGCGGCATTAAAAAAATGAAAGTAAAGGAATTGTACACTTTTGAAGCGCTGGGTAAAAAGAAGGCCCTGGAAGTAAGTGCAGGGGATATATGTGCGATAGTAGGATTAGACGAGTTTAATATTGGTGATACCATCTGCGACGCTGAGTTTCCGGAGGCATTACCCGTTATCAGTGTAGATGAGCCAACCATGAGTATGATGTTCAGCATCAACAACTCGCCATTCTTTGGCCGCGAAGGAAAATTTGTAACCTCAAGGCATGTGCGTGACCGGTTGATGAAGGAAACAGAAAAAAACCTGGCTCTGCGTGTTGAAGATTCAGATAGTGCAGATAGCTTTTTGGTGTATGGCCGCGGTATCCTGCATTTGGGTATCTTAATTGAAACCATGCGCCGGGAAGGGTTTGAATTGACCGTGGGTAATCCGCAGGTTTTGGTAAAAGAGATTGATGGTAAAAAATGCGAACCATATGAAACGCTCGTAGTTGATGTTCCTGCTGAATTCAGTGGTAAAGTGATCGACCTGGTAACGCAACGTAAAGGCGAGATGCTGATCATGGAAAGTAAGGGTGAAATGCAACACCTGGAGTTTGATATCCCGTCACGGGGTTTGATTGGCCTGCGTAGCAATATGCTCACCAATACAGCCGGTGAAGCCGTAATGGCGCACCGCTTTACCGATTACAGGCCCTGGAAAGGACATATTCCAGGAAGAAGTAATGGGGTGTTGCTGTCGAAAAACACAGAAAAAACAACGGGTTATTCCATTGATAAATTACAGGACAGGGGCAGGTTTTTTGTTGATCCGGGAGAAGAGGTGTACGCGGGGCAGATCATTGCCGAGCACATTAAGCCGGGCGATCTGAATGTAAATGCAACGGAACCAAAAAAATTAACCAACCACCGTGCCAGTGGCAGCGATGATGCCAGTCGTGCCGCGCCAAAAATTATGATGACGCTGGAAGAGTGTATGGAATATATTCAGCAGGATGAGTGTATTGAGGTAACGCCAAAAAGTGTTCGTATGCGTAAAGTGATACTGGATGAGAACGAGCGTAACAAACAGTCGAAACAAATGAAGGCTGAAGCCGTTTAGATAATTTTATTTTTAAGTGAAAGGACAAATACAAACCGTATTTGTCCTTTTTTTGTTGGGCTAATAATTTGCTTTAAAAAACATTTTCAGGGCGTACAGGATCTTCCGGTAGCGGGGTTTATTTTTAATAACCAAAATAGTGTCTAAGTGTTTAAAGAAAAAGGCGCTGCGTTTAAAACTCAGCTTATGGGTAAACAGTTGCAACATTTGGCCCAGTAATTCTTTAGTTACGGGATTCGTTATCGGTGCCTGGTTCATAACCGTCAACTCAGCCAGTTTGATATCAAATTTTTCTCTTTTTGTTTTCCGCTTTTTTTTGTTTTTCGATTTTCCGGCGCCGATGGTATTACTCTCGTGCTGGCGATAATGTACCAGTGTTTTGTCAACATAGCGTATGCCATTGCTTCCGGCTGCACAAAAGCTGATCCAGCGGTCGAACATGATTTCGGCAGGGATCGGCAATATTTTTTTTGCAAACGCGGCTTTCATTAATATGGTGTGGCCCGGCACACAATTGCCCATCATAAAAGGACTGCCTTCATAATAGGAACGTAAATGCATAATGGATTTAAAATCTTTTCCCAGGGACTTTCCTTCCCTGTCAACCAATAACGAATTGGAATAAACAGCATCTTCCTGCTGAAGCTCGTTCAGGAGTGTTTCGATCTTATTTAGTTCCCAGATATCATCCTGGTCGGCAATGGCTATAAAATCACCGCTGGCCGCCCTGATCGAGTTTTCGAAAGTTTTTGTAACGCCGCTGTTTTCCTGGTTTATATGCAGTTTAATGAAAGGGTGATCGGTTTGGTATTCTTTAATGATGGATACGGTGTTATCAGCAGAGGCATCATCGGTTATTACAATTTCAATACTGCGGTACGTTTGATCTAAGATGCTGTTTAATTGCGTTCTGATGTATTTTTCTCCGTTGTACGTTGCCATGGCAACCGTTACCAGTGGGGTTCCTTTACTCATTAAAGACCATTTCAAATAAAGGTAAATAAAAGAAAGTAGTTAACTTTTATTTATTGAAGCGTATAAATTTTATGGAATCCCAATCGAACCTGAAACAGCACAGGGATCAATTAATTTGCGGGCATTTTGTCAATTTGCCTTTTTAGGGCAGCTGCCATTTTCTCATTGATCTTATTCAATGCCTCGTATTGTTCCATGGCACCTTCTTTGTTGTTTGGTTCGGTGTAGCAATACCCGGAGTACAGGTAAGCCAAATCAACAACCGAAATAGCGAGATTTTTTTTAAATTGTACGATGGCTTCAGCAAATTTTTTTGTAGAACGGAAAGCATGTGCAAGCTCCCCATAGGCCGGCTTATAATTATTATCAACATCAAGTGCTTTGACAGCATAAAAAATGCCTTGATCAAAGTCTTTTTGGGTATTATATATCCAGGCCACTGCGGTATAAGTTTCCCTGTCGCTGCTATCTGTGTGTAAAGCCGCATGATAATAATAAAGCGAAGAATCGAGGTTTTGCGTTACATTTTTATAAATGCTACCCAGGCTGGTCAGTGCAACCGTATAGGCCGGGTTGATCGTTAATGCTTTTTTATAATTATAGATGCCGGCGGGGGTGTTACGTGCCTGGGTGTACAAATGGCCCAGTTCAACATAGGCTGAATCGAATTTTTTGTTCAACGAAATAGCCTTATTAAAAGATGCGGCAGCATCAGCCGGATTGTTATTGTTTTTAAATTGGATGCCCTGGTGAAAGTAATAAGCGGCATTCTTTTGCTGGGCATCGGCACCGAAAAATAATAATATGAAAACCAGAACGGGTATACATTTTTTCAACATGGATCGTTTTATTTCGTGCAAATTAAAAACATCTACAGGTTATACCATAAATTAAATCGTTAATTTCTGTTAAAGGAATGTTTCTGTTAACCGTTGCTGCCTTAACTTTGCAGCTGCAAATGAAACGAATTTTACACATATTATTTTTTCTGATCTTTATTTTGCTTTTTTCCGAAACCCTGCAGGCACAATGTGCGGTGTGTACTAAAACAGCTCTACAGCTCGGCGAAAAACCGGCACAGGGACTCAATTCGGCCATATTGTATTTAATGGCGGCGCCTTTTGCCATTATTGGTTTTATCGGTTTCCGCTGGTGGAAAGGGAATAAGAAGCGTGAGGAGGAGGAAGTAGCTGGCTAGCCACCAGCCGTTAGCTTTTAGCGCCCAACAGCCGGCATCCAGCATCCAGTTTCTAATAGCTAACAGCCTGATTTAACAGATCCTTCAATAGTAACGCTTGATAAACGTATACAGGTTAAAATCTTTCCCTGCTTCTTCAATTTTTTGTTTCAACATTAATTTATCAACAGGCTTCATTTTCTTTTGCTGTATCAGGTGAAAAGCTTTTTCAGCGAGCAACCAGGATTTTTTTTCGTTATCTTTTTTAAGGCTTACCTGTTCGGTGATAATTTTCAGTAATTCGGGAATACCTTCTTTTCGCGAGGCAATGGTTTTTATAACAGGTACGGGTATTGTATGATTGTGAAACGCCGGTGCCAGCATCAGTCTTAAGTTTTTTACAAAAATATTGGCATCGGGCCGGTCGGCTTTATTCACAACAAAAACATCGGCGATCTCCATCAGTCCGGCTTTCATGGTTTGTACCTCATCGCCGGCTTCGGGAACCACAACCACAATCGTTATATCAGCCAAGCCGGCTATCTCAATTTCACTTTGTCCTACCCCCACGGTTTCCACAATTACATAATCAAAACCGGCAACTTTCATTAAATCGCTGATCTCAATGATCTTGGGGTGTAAGCCACCCAGTGAGCCACGGGTGGCCAGCGAACGGATAAATACTTTTGGGTTGTTATACCAGTCGCTCATCCTGATCCGGTCGCCCAATAAAGCACCTAAATTAAATGGCGAGGAGGGGTCAACACAGATAATCCCAACCGATTTTCCTTCATTAACCAGCAAACCGATCAAGGCGTCAACCAGCGTGCTTTTACCGGCACCGGGCGGGCCGGTGATACCGATAACGGGTGTTAGTACAACCGGCAACTGCTCCAGCAGGTTCTCGTAACCGGCAGTTTCATTCTCTATGTAAGAAATGCAGCGGGCCAGTGTTTTGGCATTGCCCGCCTTAATTTCATTGATTTGTTGAACCCACATGGAACAAATTTCATTTTTCTGCATGCATTTACCAAATTAATTAACTGCCTAAAATTTGCCAAAATGCAAAACCTTGCCAAAGTTTCAAACAAGGACTATTTTATTGTTTCTTTGCAGGATGAAGATCTCGGTGGTAATCATTACTAAAAATGAAGCACATATCATTGCCAATACGTTGCGAAGCGTGCAACGGGTTACTGATGATATAGTGGTAGTGGATAGCGGAAGCACCGATGAAACAGTGGACATTTGTAAAAAAATGGGAGCCAACGTTATTCAAACCGGCTGGGCTGGTTACGGTGCCAACAAAAATAGGGGTATCAAAGCGGCCAGACATAACTGGATACTGAGTCTGGATGCAGACGAAGCCATTGACCAGGCTTTAGAGCATAACCTGTTGCAGCTTAGTTTACAAAACGAAAACGAAGTATTCAGTATACGGCGAAAAAATTTCTTTTGTAATAAATGGATTCGTTTTGGCGAGTGGGCTTCCGACTGGCATGTGCGGTTGTTTAACCGCAATAAATTAAGCTGGAATAACGCAACTGTTCATGAAAACCTCGTTTTTCCGGAAGGCGTTATCACTACTAAAATAAAGGGCAGTATGCTTCATTACACCGTTCAAAATCAACAGGACTATATCGCGAAAATGGACCGCTATGCCAGTATGAATGCGGAAAAATACAGCGCTGCCGGCAAAACCGCCGGAATTGGTAAACAGTATTTCTCGCCGGCCTTTTCTTTTTTGCAAAATTATATATTCCGATTGGGTTTTTTAGACGGTAAAGAAGGATTTATCATAGCTAAAACAACCGCCCGCTATACTTTTTTAAAATATTTTTATCTTAAAAAAATAAAAAAAACGTGACCAATTTTATTCCCATATTTCCCCTTGGCATTGTTGTATACCCCAATGAACAACTAAACCTGCACATTTTTGAACCCCGGTATAAACAATTGATACAGGAATGTTTCGAAACCCAAAAACCATTTGGCATTCCATCGGTGATTGATGACAAAATAAAGGAGATGGGAACGCTGGTTCGGGTAAAGGAAATAAGCCAGGTTTACGAAGATGGCAAAATGGATATTAAAACGGAAGGCTTGCAGGTTTTCAGGATGTTGGAATTAATTAACGAATTGCCCGAGAAATTATACAGCGGCGCCATCGTAAATTACCCCGAGAATGAATTGACCGGAAACCGGATTGTAATGACCGGTATCATTAAAGGGATACGGGAATTGCATCATTTGCTGACGATCGAAAAAAAATTCCCCAAACCCGATTCCGAGCTGTGGAGTTATGATGTAGCCCATCATGCGGGCATGTCGTTACCCGAAGAATATGAGTTACTCGAGCTGATGCATGAGTTGCAGCGCCAGGAATACCTTAAGCGGCACCTGACCAAAGTTATTCCGGTAATTGCCGAAATGGACATGCTAAAGCAAAAGATTAAACTTAACGGGCATTTTAAAAATGTAAAAGGACTTGATGGGTAAAGAAAGTTATTGGTCATTTGTCGAGGTTTTGTTTTGACATAGAAAGGCTAATGACCAATAACCAATAATAAACGATCAATGACGAAAAACGTTCTAATTATAAATCAATGACAAAAACCATTTGCTTCGATTTTGGAAACACACGCAGGAAGGCGGCTATTTTTGAAAATGAATCTTTTTTAAAAGAGGTCATTTTGCTCAATGATGAATTGGAAACCATAGAACAATTACTGGCCGAATATCAGCCGCAGAAAACCATTTTGTCGTCGGTTATTGAACACAATTCTCAAATAGAAGGTTTGCTGGCCTCACAAACAAGATTTCACAAACTTTCTCACCTTACCAAAGCCAATTTTACTACACCGGTTGGTAAACCCGAAACCATTGGTGCCGACCGTTTGGCGCTTTCTGCCGCTGCCGTTCATTTTTTTCCGGGTAAAAATAACCTGGTGGTTGGTTTGGGTACCTGTATCACCTATAACTTCATCAATCAATACCACGAATTTATTGGTGGCAGTATTTCACCGGGCATGGAAATGCGTTTTAAAGCCATGCAGGTTTTCACCGCAAAACTGCCTTTAGTAGAAAAAGAGTGGAATTTTCCACTCATTGGCTACGATACCAAAACAAATTTATTAAGTGGGGTAATTGCCGGAATTACCTATGAAATAGACGGATTTATAGCGGAATATGCCCGAAAATACGGCAACTTTAACGTGGTTTTAACCGGGGGTGATACAAGCTATTTTGCTGGTCAACTTAAAAACAAGATATTTGCCGACTCTAATTTCTTATTTAAAGGTTTGTATGCACTCAGTGAAACTAACAATAGCTAAATTTTTGATCCTGTTTTTTGTGGCTTGTAGCTTGCAAATGAGTGTATCTGCTCAGGAAAATTCTCCGTATTCCAGATATGGGATCGGAGATTTAACGCCTAATAAAAATGTTTTGTCGAGGGGCATGGGCGGCGTTTCGGCCGCGATAGCCGACTTTAACAGCATTAATTATACAAACCCGTCGTCTCTGACCACCATTAACAATACCATTTTTGACGTAGGTACCGAAATAGATTACCGTATTCTTAAAAGCAGTAATCCTGCTAAGAAATTTACATCGGCAAATACGTACGTTTCTTACCTGCAGCTTGCTTTTCCATTAACAACACCAAAGATGGCTAAAAAAGATATTTTTTGGGCGATGAGTCTTGGACTAAAACCAGTATCAAAAATAAATTACAAGATTGAAAAAACTGAACGCTTAGCCGGTATTGACAGTATAAATACATTATATGAAGGAAAAGGTGGCGTTAACCAGGTTTTTTTGGGAACAGCATTGAAATATAAAAACATAAGCTTCGGTATCAATGCCGGGTACATGTTTGGCAGTAAAGACAACAGTACCAAGGTTTCTTTTATTGACGATACCGTATATTACCATCAATCAAACTCGGCAGATGTGACCACGTTTGGTGGTTTTTTCATTAATGGCGGATTGCAGTACGATATTACCCTGAGAAAAGATGATAAAAATAATACTGAGCAGAATTTGAGGCTGGGCGTATTTGGGAATATGAAACAGAATTTGAAAGCCAAAAATGACCTGGTGAGAGAGATTATTATATACGATCAGTCGGGTGGCTATTATAGAGTAGACAGCGTTTACGAGGAAAAAGATGTAGCCGGTACAATTACCTATCCGGCCATGATTGGAATTGGCGGTGTGTACCAGGATGCCAACTGGATGATCGGGCTTGATTTTGAATATGGTAATTGGTCTGCTTACCGGTACTATGGCCAAACCGATCAGGTACAAAATAACTGGACGGTAAGGCTAGGTGCGCAGTACAGCCCCTTTAAATTGGGTACCCCAACTTCTAAATATTTTAAGTATGTAAAATACCGGGCCGGTATTTATTATGGTCCCGATTATATTAATACCAATTCAAACAGGCCCGAATATGGAGTTTCCCTTGGTGCCGGCCTGCCGCTAACTTCTTTAAAGCAACGAAATATTTACGGCGACTATGTGGTGTTAAATACGGCGCTTGAAATTGGCAACCGGGGCAACAAGCAAACCAATCTCCGGGAAAACCTGGTTAGATTCAGCCTGGGTATTGCCATGAACGCCCGCTGGTTCAGAAAACAGAAATACCAGTAATTAAGCTGACACATAAGTATAACCATTTATGGAAATGTTGATCAAATCATTATCCCGATCTAAAAGGGATAAGATGGGCTTGCGCATAACTTTCAATAAAATTGTTTTAACTAAAACGGTGCTATTCCTTTTTTTATGTTCAGCAGGTATCTCCTGCGGCAATACCGACAATGAGATCAGTGCGTTTAATAGTAAAAGTTTGGGTGTGGAGGAGATCATTAACGCTGATATTAACTATACCTTGGGAGGTAAAGCCAAAGCCAAACTACTATCGCCTGTAATGCTTCGGGTGCAGGAAGTAAGACCCTATGTTGAATTTCCGAAAACCCTGCATGTTGATTTTTATAATGTAAACGGCGAAGTGGAAAGCAGGCTGGATGCTTTGTACGGAAAATACTTTGAACAGGAAAGCAAAGTGTTTTTAAAGGATAGTATAAAAGTGGTGAATGTATTAGGCGATACATTGTATTGTAATGAACTATGGTGGGACAGAAACAGATTGGGCCGCGAATTCTACACCGACAAACCTGTGCGAATCCGTAAAAAATCGGGATGGACCAATGGTACCGGCATGGAATCGGCACAGGATTTTAAGAACTGGGTCATCCTCAACCCGGTGGGTGTAATGAAAGTGCCTGGTTCGGAGTTTCCGGTAGATTAAAACAGCCAAACAATTATTCGTTTGATTTGTTAGCATAGAGGGTATTTCTTTTCAAAAATTTAAAACGGCAAAAAATAGCTGAATCTGTATCTTTAGCTACATGCTAAAATGCTGAATTATTATGGAGTATCGTCGCTTGGGAAAATCCGGTTTACAATTAAGTGTGCTGTCTTTTGGCAGTTGGGTGAGTTTTAGTAAGCAAATTAATGATAAAGTGGCTGATGAATTAATGGGCATTGCTTATGATAAAGGCATCAATTTTTTCGATAACGCAGAAGTGTATGCGTTGGGCGAAAGCGAAAAAATGATGGGCCGGGTGTTGAAGAAGAAAAAATGGGACCGCAGTTCCTATACCGTTTCATCCAAAGCTTTTTGGGGATGGAGGGGAACTGCCAATAAGCCGAACCAAACCGGCTGCAGCCGGAAACATCTATTGGAAGCCTGCGACGAAGCCTTGCAAAGATTACAGATGGATTACCTGGATCTTTATTTTTGCCACCGCCCCGATAAAAACACGCCCATCGAAGAAACGGTTTGGGCCATGAACCACCTGATACAGCAGGAAAAAATAATGTACTGGGGTACCAGCGAATGGAGTGGTGTGGAGATCATGGAAGCTCACCGTATTGCCGAAAAATTCAGGTTGATTGGTCCCACCATGGAGCAGCCGCAATACAATTTATTTGAGCGCAATAAAATTGAAAATGAATTTTTGGAAATTTATAAGAATGTTGGCCTGGGTACAACCATCTGGAGCCCGCTGGCATCGGGGCTTTTAACCGGTAAGTACAATGATGGCGTGCCAAAGGGAAGCCGTTTTGCCCTGGAAGGATTTGACTGGCTGAAGGAAAGGTGGATCATAGATGAAAAGGTGAAGAAAGTAAAAAAGCTAACCGACCTGGCAACAAAACTGGGCGTAAGTACAGCCTCATTAAGTATCGCCTGGTGCATTAAAAATCCAAATGTAACGACGGCTATTTTAGGAGCTACAAAAAAATCACAATTGCTGGATAATTTGAAAGCATTGGATGTTGTTGAAAAGCTTGGCGCAGAAGTAATGGAGAAGATCGAAAGCATCATGAAAACAAAACCTACATTACCCGACTTTTAACATGGCTGAAATAAAACTGTATGGAATTCCCAATTGCGATACCACTAAAAAAGCAATGGCCTGGTTGGAAAAACATAAACTTGCTTTTTCTTTTCATGATTATAAACTGGCCGGTATCAGTGAACAAAAACTGGAAAACTGGTGTGATAAAAAAGGTTGGGAAACGGTTTTCAATAAACGAAGTACCAGTTGGCGGCAATTAAAGGAAGCAGAACAGAAAAAAATAACCCATTCCGCGGCTGCCATAAAGCAGAGGATGCTAAATAACAGTATTATCAAAAGACCGGTTATTGAATTTGGAAGGGAATTGCTGGTTGGGTTTGATGAAGAAGAATATAAAAAGACTTTTAAATAAATATATCTTAACAATTCAAAAAAAGACCCCGGACAAATAGCGTATAAAGCTCCGCCAGGCGGCGGATTTGGGGCAACAAAAATTATGAAACGTAACGCAACCGCCGTTTGGAACGGCACTGGTAAAGAAGGTAATGGACACCTGACAACACAAAGTACCACATTGAACAAAACACAGTACAATTTCAGTTCGCGTTTTGAAGAAGGCGTAGGTACCAATCCTGAAGAACTGGTAGCTGCAGCCCTGTCGGGATGTTTTGCAATGAAATTAAGTTTTGTATTAAATGGGGCCGGATTTACGGCCGATACCATCGACGTAAACAGCACCATCACTTTAGAAGGAGGTGCTATTACCAATGCACACCTGGTAGTTAAGGCAACGGTGCCCGGTATTGACCAGGAGAAATTTGATACCTGCATGGACGATGTGAAAGCCAACTGCCTGATCTCTAAACTGCTGAATGTTGATAAAACCTATGAGGTTAGTCTGAATTGATCAGGATCTGATTTTTTATTATTCCCCTGTGATACGCTGTGATCGCAGGGGAATCTGTTTTTACAGGCATCAATACGCTTATAAAATCAATTTTATAAACCTTAAATTGGTTATTTTTGACCGAAATAAAAAACCAGCACATGTCGTTTCAAAACAAAACAGTTATCATCACCGGCGCATCACGTGGAATAGGAAAAGCCATTGGTTTGCGCCTGGCCGCTGAAGGAGCCAATATTGTGATCGCATCCAAAAGTGTGGAAGAAAATCCAAAACTGGGGGGCACTATTTTTTCGGCTGCTGCCGAGATGGAGGCGGCCGGTGGTAAAGCTTTGGCGGTACAGTGCGATATTCGTTTTGAAGAACAGATCCAAAACGTGGTTGATAAAACCGTGGAAAAATTTGGTGGTATTGATATCCTGATCAACAATGCATCAGCCATTAACCTCACGCCTACCGAACAAACCGAACCCAAGCGTTTTGATCTGATGTATGATATTAATGTGCGGGGTACGTTTATGATGAGCAGGGCCTGTATCCCTTTTTTGAAAAAAGGAACCAATGCGCATATTTTGAATTTATCTCCACCCATAAATATGGATTTAAAGTGGTTCGAAAACCACCTGGCTTATACCATCAGCAAATACGATATGAGTATGATCGCACTGGGATTATCGGCCGAGCTGAAAAAATATAATGTAGCCGCCAATGCCTTGTGGCCGCGTACCACCATTGCTACAGCAGCAGTAAATAATTTGCTGGGTGGCGAGATGTTGATGAATATGAGCCGCACGGTTGATATCATTGCCGATGCTGCTTATTATATTTTATCGAAGCCATCAACTACCTGTACCGGTAATACTTTTATTGACGAGGATGTACTGGCTGCCGAAGGAATTACCGACCTGGAAAAATATTCCGTGGTGCCGGGAGCACAACTGTATAGAGACCTTTTTGTTTAAAATGCCCTGTTAAGAAAATCCTAAAACCCACCCGCTCTTTGATGAGCGGTAACATTTCCTGCATTAGTACGTTTAATTTCGTATTTCATCATTACGCCATGAATGATGTATTCGCAAACCAATAAAGTATAGCCATGAAATTTTTTAAACTGCAAGCAGTGTGCTTTTGCATACTGTTAACCTCGGTCGCATTTGGCCAAATTGAAAAGAGAAAATTAGCTGCCAAACGAATTAATTCAACTATTAAAATTGACGGGATTTTGGATGAAGCGGCCTGGAAAGAGGCGCCGGTTGCCGACAAGTTCATTTCATTAAGGCCAACCCCGTTTATTCCGGAAAGTCCGGAAAATGCCACAGTAATCTATTTCCTGTACGATAATGAAGGTATTTATGTAGGCGGTTACCTGCACGAGAAGTCGAAGGATAGTATTGCGGCTGAATTAACAGGAAGAGATGGTTTTGGCAATAATGATTTTGTTGGGGTTATTTTCGATACATATAATGATAAGCTCAATGGGTTTGAATATTTTGTTACGCCGCTGGGCGAACAAATGGATTCAAAAGTGTCGCCCAATACGAATGGCAACAGCGAAGACTTTAGCTGGAATGCGGTTTGGGAGAGTAAATCGCAATTACAGGCTGATGGCTGGACATTTGAAATGTTTATACCTTATTCGGCCATCAGGTTTGGTAATAAAAATATTCAGGATTGGGGATTGAATATTGTAAGAAGAAGGCAAAAAAGCGGCCAGCAGCTTTTCTGGCAATCCATCGATCCAAATGCCAATGGTTTTTTAACACAGGAAGGCTTGTTTACCGGGCTGGAGAATATTAAGCCTCCCATGCGCCTGCAGTTCTCACCCTATTTTTCTACCTATATCAATCATGATGGAGCGGCAAAGGAAAATAAAAACAAAACAACCTTTAACGGCGGGATGGATGTAAAATACGGCATCAACCAGGCCTTTACGTTAGATATGACATTGATACCGGATTTTGGACAGGTACAATCGGATAACCGGATCTTAAATCTTTCGCCTTTTGAACAGAAATTTAATGAGAACCGCGCTTTTTTTACCGAGGGAACAGAGCTATTTGGAAAAGGAGACCTGTTTTACAGCAGAAGAATTGGCCTGGAACCGGCCTATAGTAAATTCAACCCCCGCTCAGAAAATGATATTTCCCTGGAATATCCCGGACAGGCAAAAATCATTAATGCTACCAAAATCAGCGGACGAACACAAAAAGGTTTAGGGATCGGGGTATTGAACGCCATTACGCAAAGGCAATTCGCCACATTCAAGGATAACATTACCGGGCAGCAGTATACCGAGGAAAATATGCCGCTCACCAATTTTAATATCCTGGTTTTTGATCAAACTTTAAAAAATAACAGCAGCGTGTCGTTGATCAATACCAATGTATGGCGAAGCGGAGATGATTATGATGCCAACGTTACTTCGGCCCTCTTCGATTTTAATGATAAGAAGAATAAATGGAATATCGGAGGCAATGTTAGTTTTAGTAACCTGATTGATAGTAAGGAGGGTACTAAAACAGGCTATGCCCACAGTGTTTATTTCGGTAAAACCAGCGGCCGGTTTAATTTCAGGATCTGGCAGGATTTGTACAACGACAAATACGACAAAAGCGATTTTGGTTATTTTACCAACAACAATACCATGGACCAGGGTGCCTGGTTTGGCTATAACTGGACCAGGCCAATCGGCTGGTTCAATCAGATCCGCATCAATGCCAATTTTTGGTATAGCCGGTTAGTTACACCCATTGATGTATTGAAACGTAGGGAGATGATGTACCAGGGTGCCGGGATTAATTTCAACTTTAACGGACAAACAAAGAAATTATGGTGGGTTGGTTTAAATATCAGTGGTGGACCAAAGCGCAATGATTTTTATGAGCCCCGGTCTCCCGGCCGCGTTTTTCAGGATAAAGGAAGAATTGGAATGAATGCCTGGTGGGAAAGTAATTCAGCAAAAAAATTATCCTGGTTTGGTAACTTCTTTGTAGGTACGGGGGGTGTGTTTAACAGAAGATCACTTGATTTTGGTTTGGGTGGAAAGATCAGGTTCAGCAGTAAATTTTCTGTTGATCTGGGTACCAGCGTTTCTTCTGCTGCTGATCAGGCCGGATTTGCCGGGAGAGATAAAACAATAAACGGTGATCCCAGCATCATTTTTTCGCGGCGCGATGTTAAAACCATAGTCAATGAAGTGAATATTAAATATAATTTTACCAATCGGATAGGCCTTACATTAAGGACACGTCATTACTGGAGTAAAGTAACCCCGAAACAGTTTTATGAATTGGATTTGAATGGAAAATTGCAAACACCAACCATCCCGTTTACCCAAAATGTACATCAAAATTATAATTCCTTAACTGCAGATATGGTATTTAACTGGCAGTTTGCCCAGGGTAGTTTTGTGAGTATAGTTTGGAAGGATATTGCGGATCAATATCAGTTTGGTGGTGATTTTGAACCAAAATATTTTAAAAATCTGGGAAATACGGTAGACGGGGATCAGTTTACCAGTCTGTCACTCAGGGTTATCTATTTTCTGGATTATCTAACCCTGAAAAAGAAACTCAGGAAAAAGAGTTGAATCCGAACATTTGGAAACTGAAAATGCTCCCTCTCCATGGGGGCATTTTTATTTTCTGCCTGTTTTATTACCAATAATAAGGGCAGCCATGGCCAGCCCCAAATCTTTTAAAAGTTGCCCGGGGTTACCCTCCTGAACCGCAGGCAAATGTATTATCAACGCAATAACAATAAGCATCAAAGCCAATAGATAGCAGGCCGGCATTTTGAATTTATTGATCAAAATAGCCAGGGCAGCAGCAATCAATCCGGCACCCGACAGGTAAACCCAAAGACTACCATCGCCCGGTAAGTAATCAGGGATCATGCCGGTCATTTTGTCAACATTCATAAAATGAGCTACGCCAAAAAACCCCATAATCAGGGCATACAGTATTTCGGCTAACCTTGTAGGAAATAGATATTTCATAATTGTTTCGTTTTTATTGACATAAAATACGAATAATAATTGGGATTTGCAATGTTGGGCCAGAATTCCTGCTGTAAAAACCAGCAGTGGCAAACTAAAAATGCCGCAGTGGTTAGGTATCAAACAACTGCGGCATTAATAAAGAAAGCTGAAAAATTACTTCAACATCGTGTCCGGAACTTCTTTTTCCAGTAAATATTTATAAATGAATTTTGTTTTGCTGTTTTGAAAATGGGTGCCTTTATTGCCACCCCATCCATGCCTGCCGCTGCTATAAGGCATAAAATCAAAATCCTTTTTCAGGTCCTGCAATTTGCTGATGAACTGAATGCTGTTTTGCATATGCACATTGTCATCGATCATGCCATGTACTATTTGTATCATGCCTTTGTATTTGTCTGCATGCGTCAATACTGAACTGCTTTTGTATCCTTCAGGATTATTGGCCAGGGTGCCCATAAAACGTTCAGTATAATGAGAGTCATATAAGGTCCAGTCGGTAACACTGCCACCAGCCATACCATGTGTAAACACGTCGCTGGCATAAGTAAGTGCATAGCAGGTCATGTATCCGCCATAACTAAAACCGGTTATACAAACCTTTGAAGCATCAACATTACCGTTGGTTATAAGCCATTTTACCAGGGTGCTGTAATCCTTCATTTCCCAATAGCCCAGGTTATGGTACATATTACTTACCCCCTCTTTGCCGAAATGGCCACTGGCCCGGTGATCCATGCTAACCTGTATCAGTCCTTCTTTAGCATACCATTGCTGGTTTCCGTTCAAACTCCAGGTATCCATTACCGTACCGGCGTTGGGTCCGCCATAAATAGAGATCAATACCGGGTATTTTTTTGTTTTGTCCATATTTACCGGCCAGGTAACCTTCATCGGTAAATCATATAATCCATCATCACTTTTAACGCGGATGATCTCCGTTTTCGCCAGCGTATAGTCATTAAACTCGGCTCCCTTACTATCGCCAAGGTCTTTGATGATCTTCCTTTTCGTACTCATCAGCGTCATTTTCGTTGGCGTTGTAGTATTGTTATATGAGGTTACAAAATAAGAACCACCCGGAGAAAGATTGATGGAATTATTATAGTCACCCACAGTTAAACGCTCCATATTTTTACCATTTATATTCACGCGGTAGAAGTCGTTACGGGCTGTGTTTTCCAGGCTTCGTGCAGTAAAATAAACAATGCCTTTCTTTTCGTCAACATAATTCACGTTTGTAACGGTAAATTTTCCGACGGTTATCGGGTTAACCAATTTACCCTTCATATCGTGAAAATATAAATGATTCCATCCGCTAACATCGCTTTGTAGTATAAAACCGGTTTTATCTTCCATAAACTGGATCCGGTCTCCCTGGTCATCGAGGTCGATCCAGGTTTTTTGTTTTTCATTATAAAACTCAGCCTTAGCGCCGGTAAACAGGTTTACGTCGTAAATGATCAGGTTGTCCTGCAGCCTGTTCATCCATTGAACCAACAAAGAACTGCCATCCGGTTTCCAGTAAGGCAATCCAAAATACTGGTCGTCTTTTTCGTTAAAAGCTGCCCAAACAATGTTACTGCCTTCAGGCTTTACAATGCCCACTTTTATCTCCGGGTTGGGGTCGCCAACTTTAGGGTATCGCTGTGTTTCAACAATGCCGTGTAAGCCGGGTGCATCGGTAATGGTAAATACCGGCACTTTCGAATCATCGGATCTGAAAAAAGCGATGTTCTTACTATCGGGGCTCCACCAAAAAGAACGATACCGGCCCCTGCGGCCCAGTATTTCTTCCATATACACCCAACTGGCATAACCATTCAGAATAGTTTCACTGCCGTCTTTGGTTAACCGGTTTTCTTTCAGCGTGGTTAAATTAACCGTATACAAATCATTATTTTTTGTGTAGGCCACATAATTGCCATCCGGACTAACGGTAGCGTTTATCTCTTTATCCTCATCATTGGTAAGCCGGATATCTTCTACATTTTTTGAAAGGTACAGGTCGTTGCCTTTGGTAATGACGTTGGGCGTGGTGGCAATACTCCCTTTATTGATATTGCCTTCCACATATACTTTTTCTTCGCCGTTTTTACAATCAACTTCATAATTTTTGCCATCTCTTTTCAAAATCAAATGACTGTCATCGATCCATTTCACCACCGATGGAAGTGTTTGGGTGATGCCTTTGAAATTATTTTTAAAATACTGGTCATCACCCAGATCCTTTTTTTGTCCCTGGGTTGACAGGCTTAGAATCAATACCACGGCCAATGTGGACATTTGCTTTAGGTTCAGTGTCATATCAAATATATTTTTTAATTGAGCATACAAGATAACTTTTTTGAAAGTAATTAATCGCCGCAAATAGATAAATGGGTTATAGACCAAATCTGTACAATGGAACTTTAGCTCGTTTATTTTTGTAACATGCTGATGTTGTCTAAAACATAAATACCACGGCCATAGGTAGCGATCACCAACTGATTGGTTTTGGGATGAACAAAAAGATCCTGAACAGAAACAGATGCAGGCAAATTATTGGTTAATGGTATCCATTTATGACCGGCATCTTTGCTGACATAAACTCCCAGATCAGTGCCACAGTATAAAATATTTTTGCGCCCGGGATCCTCGCGGATAACATTTAACGGACTTGATGGTAAATTGCCGGCCAGGCTAACCCAGGTTTTACCAAAATCATCAGATCTATACAGGAACGGCGTAATATTATCTTCTCTTCTGTCGTTCAGCGTTGCATATACAGTTGACGTATTATACATCGACGCAATCAGCCTCGATACATGTGTGTTTGCAGGTAATCCCCTGGTTATTTCCACCCAATTGCTGCCATCGTTTTGGCTTATCCAAACCCTTCCATCATCGGTACCTGCATACAGTAATCCCTTTTTAAACGGAGACTCATCAAGGGCCGTAATGGCCTGGTGATTTATGGCGTATGGCGTTTTGCCCATTTTTTGTTTGTTGTTATAACTGAGATCGGGGCTTATTCTCTTCCAGGTTTGGCCGCTATCTGCCGATTTGAACAGGTACTGCATACCGTGATAAACGGTAAAACTGTTGTGCGGCGAAATAAGGGTATATGCCAACCATTCGCCTCTGTGTGTTTCCTCTTCGTCTGCTTTTTTGGGAGCAATGCTTCGATCCCATAAAGAATCCGGCAGATCCATATTTGCTTTTATCAGCCGGCCGTAAAACGACGATGTATAAATGGTATTTGCATCACCCGGATCCATTGCATGAATTACACCTTCTCCGCCCGGGCCCCATTGCCATTGTTTGATGGTTGTATCTTTTATACCGAATGTATTATTGATACTTCCCGTCAACGATCCTTCATCCTGTACAGAACCAATAATATTAAAAGGCACTCTCGAATCATAAGCCACATTGTAAAATTGCGTTGTGGGGATATCGGTATAAAAATTTTTCCATTTTTTTCCGCCATTGTAACTAACGGCAATGCCACCATCATCTCCGTTAATGATATAGTTCGAGTCGAGCGGGTCGATCCAAAGCGCATGGTTATCGCCATGTATGTGATCGCTTGTTGTGTCTGTTGGCCTGAAGCGATTCCATGTTTTTCCGCCATCGTTTGATTTGGCCATGGCCAAACCCAAAATATACAGGCAGTTTTCGTCAAGTGGATTTACCCGTATCTGTCCCATTACCCAACCATAAGTGCCGCAAAACCTCTCCATATAATCGTTGTTCTCTGTCATCTTTGTCCAGTTCTCTCCTTTGTCGCCGCTCCTGTATACTTCAACCCCTTTTACCACAATTTCTTTTATTCTGCCGTAGCTATCCAGTTCTCCTTCTTTGGGTTCTCTTTTTTTATCATGGTTATCAACAAAGGCATAAATGACCGAAGGGTTGCTTCTCGAAATGTCAATACCGATTCTGCCGGTGGTTTTGGTATCGGGCAATCCATGGGTAAGTGGTTTCCATGTTATACCGCCGTTTGTTGACTTGTAAATATGATCACCATCTTCCGGCACGGGGTCGCTCCAGCGTTTGCGTATCCGGTTCCACATGGAGGCATAGATCGTATTGGGGTCACTTGGGTCCATCCTCAGGTCGATGCAACCCGATCTGTCATCGTTGCCTAATATTTTCTTCCATGTTTTTCCGCCATCAGTTGTTTGATACACCCCTCGGTCGTTATTGTAGCTCCATTCATTACCCCCGGCAGCAACATATACAATGGAGGGGTTGGTTGGATGAATAACGACCCTTGCGATGGTGCCCGTATTTTCCAGTCCGATATGTTGCCATGTTTTTCCGGCATCCACCGATTTAAACATACCCATACCCGGTAACGATGCCCTGAAAATATTTGCTTCACCGGTACCCACATAGATAATATCGGAATTGGATGGCGCCAAGGCCATATTGCCGATCGACTGTGTGCCAAACTGGTCCATCAAGGGCTTCCATGTTTTTCCGGCATCTTCCGATTTCCATAAACCCCCGGTAGCAAATGCAGCGTATAAAATATTTTTATTTCCCGAAATGCCCCAAACATCGGTACACCGGCCGCTGACATCATCAGGGCCAACATTTCGCCATGTCAGGCTTTTGTATGGAGATGTGTTTAGCAGCGCCTGGTGTTGTTTAAATGCAGCAATTCGTTCGGTACCGCTTGAAGGACGCTGATTACTGACAAAGCTTTGCGCCGAAATATGGCCAGCTGAAATGGTGAGTAAAACAAGGGTTGTACAACTGAGTAATACCTTTTGCATGGTTATTTATTTTCTGATGATGGTTAGAATATATACCGGAGGTTTAAAATATTGCCCTTGTTCAGGATACAGCGTCTGTATCTTTTTTACAACATGCATGCCTGTAACAACTTTTCCAAACGCCGCAAAACCTTGCCCGTCGGGGTTTCTCTTTCCGCCGAAATCCAATGAAGGTTGATCGTTGATGCAAATAAAAAAGCTGGATGTTGCCGTTGCCGGTTTACCCCTTGCCATGGAAATGGTTCCATCTTTATGCAGCATACCGGACTGCTTGGTTGTTTCCAGCGGAATGGCAGCAAATTCTTTTGTGGAATCGATGCTTCCTCCCTGGATCACCTGGATCTTTATAGAATCTTTGGGCTGGTTGCTTAGTGTAACAGAACGAAAGAACGTGCTGCTATCGTACAAATGAGCATCAACATACCGTAAAAAATTTGAAACGGTTAACGGTGCTTTTCCAGGATATAATTCAACAGTAATATTACCACGATCTGTTTTGATTATACAGGTTATTTTTTTTTGAGCGTGGAGATTTGAAAAACAGGCAAAAAAAAGCAGTATGAAAATATTTGTTTTCATACTGCTAATGTACCATTTTAGTTTTATTATTCCGGCTTATGCTCAGGCCTCATCATCGGGAAAAACAATACATCCTGTATTGAATGCTGATTGGTCAATAACATCGCGATCCGGTCGATTCCAAAACCAATACCACTGGTTGGCGGCATACCATATTCCAACGCCCGTAAAAAATCGTGGTCAATAAACATAGCTTCATCATCACCGCGTTCCATCAGTTTGGTTTGTTCTTCAAAACGGGCACGCTGTTCAATGGGGTCGTTTAACTCACTGTACGCATTGGCAATTTCCTTGCCGTTAATGATCAACTCAAAACGCTCTACCAGTCCGGGTTTGCTGCGGTGTTTTTTGGTCAGCGGACTCATCTCCACCGGGTAATCGGTGATGAAAGTGGGTTGTATATAATTGGCTTCACATGTTGAACCAAAAATTTCATCGATCAGTTTTCCCTTGCCCCATTTTTCGTCGGCATGAATATGCAATTGTTTACAAACATCTCTTATGCCCGCTTCGTCCATTTCGCTGATATCGATACCGGTATGTTCCCTGATGGCATCGTACATGGTTATGCGCTTGTAAGGCGCTTTCAATTCTATTTCATTTTTGCCAACGGTAATATTTGATCTGTTATTGGTAGCGATGGCGGCAAACTCCAACAGTTGTTCGGTAGTATCCATCATCCATTCATAATCTTTGTAGGCCACATAAAACTCTAAAATGGTGAACTCGGGATTATGGGTTCGGTCCATGCCTTCGTTTCGGAAGTTTCGGCTGAATTCGTACACCCATTCAAACCCGCCAACGATCAATCTTTTTAAATACAATTCGTTGGCAATACGCATATACATGGGCATATCCAGTGCATTATGGTGTGTGGTAAACGGCCTGGCAGCCGCGCCACCGGGTATCGACTGCAGTACCGGTGTGTCCACTTCCAAGGCACCCCGTTCGTTTAAAAATGCCCGTATGGCGTTTACCATTTTAGTACGCTTGATAAAGGTTTCCTTTACTTCGGGATTAACGACCAGGTCGGCGTAGCGTTGCCGGTAACGGAATTCGGGATCCGTTACCTCATCAAATGATTCGCCATCTTTTTCCTTTACAATAGGCAACGGTTTTAATGCCTTGGTAAGTATGGTAAACTCCCGTACATGGATAGACGTTTCGCCGGTCTTGGTGGTAAACACATACCCTTTAATGCCAATGATATCGCCAATATCAATTAATTTTTTCCAAACCGTTTGATACATGGTTTTGTCCTCTCCGGGGCAAATATCATCCTGCTTGATATAAAACTGAATTTTGCCAACCGAATCCTGCAATACCGCGAAATTAGCTTTGCCCATATCCCGCACACTCATAATACGGCCGGCGATACAAACATCTGCAAAGGCATCTTTATTTTCGTCGCCTTTATAATTTTCTTTGATGGTTACCGATGTGGTATTAACCGGGTATAAGGCAGCCGGATAGGCATTAATGCCCAGTTTGGTAAGTTCTTCGAGTTTTTCCCTGCGGATAATCTCCTGTTCTGATAAATGTTGTGTACTCATATTAATTAGCTATTAGATCTTAGCAGTTAGCATGTTGCTGTTGAAAAAAAGCCGGGTTTCCGCTTATAGCCAACAGCTAAAGACTAAAATCTGTTTACATTGGCTGCAAAGATACCGGATACAACCCATTTTTGTATTAGCCGCTCTTGGTGTCAATAATCGCCAGATCTTGCTTATATTTAAGGATAGCTAAAAAGATAAAAAATGAAAAGGATATTAATTACCGTTATGATCACCAGCTTTTTTTGCGGCTGCGATGTTATCAAACAATTACCAACGATGGGTGGTGGGGTAACCGAGGCTGAAGCCGGGGAAGGTATTAAGGAGGCGCTTAGCCAGGGCCTGGTGGGTGCTGTTTTGAAGTTAAATAAAGAAGATGGTTTTTTTAAGGATGCCTTATATAAAATATTGGTGCCTGAGGATGCCCAAAAAATAGCGAATACCTTACGGGATCTGGGTTTTGGCAGTATGGTAGACAAGGCCATTTTGCAGATCAACCGCGGTGCCGAAGATGCGGCAGGCTATGCCAAACCGATTTTTGTAAATGCCATAAAAAATATAACCATCCAGGATGCCATTGGTTTAGTTCGTAACGGCGATACCAGCGCCACGCATTTTTTCAGGGAGAAAACGACCGCAGCGCTGGTTTCGGCTTTCACGCCGGTTATTAAATCTTCTTTGGATAAAGTAAATGCAACCAAATACTATGGCGATATGGTTACCAAATACAACAGTTTGCCATTTGTAAAAAAAGTAAATCCCGATCTTACCGGTTATGTAACCACCAAGGCTACCAATGCGCTGTTTGATCTGGTTGCCCAGGAGGAAAGAAATATCCGGAATAATTTTGCGGCGAGAACCACGGATCTGCTGAAGAAGGTTTTTGGTGGATTTTTGTAAACAACTGTTAGTAGTCGGCTAACAATATCTGCCAGGCTTCCATAACCTTACCGGCTTCCAGTAATTCTTTTGCATAGCGATGTAATTCAACATCCATATCATCGGGGTTGATGGAATAATACTGGATGATGTTTTTGAGTTTGTCGTCGGTAAAAGCCGGATCAATAAAGGGCATTTCGCTTACATTGGCCAGTTGCCCCAGGTTATTGCCGGTAAGTACTTTGCTTTTTCTGATCGTTTCGGGCAGCGCCTCTATGCCGATACCCAATTGCATATTTGGCTTGGCCACTTTAAATAAATTGCTTTCGTCGATTTTTGCATACCAGTCGCCGCCGAGTCGGGCGACCAGATGTAATTTGGTTTGATCTATCTTATTGTTTTCATCCAGGATGCTGTCGTCTATATGCATGCATAACACCTCACAAATTACCAGGTTACCGGCCCCGCCTTCACTGCCCAGCGGTTTAACTTCTAAAACTTTGCATTCCAGTTTTACCTTGCTTTCTTTTACCATTGGTGGTGAGATCAGTGTCGCTTTCTCTTCGGTAAACCCGGCCTTGGTAAATTCATTGGTTCCTTTAGGAAATTCGCAACTGGCTAAAGACATCTGCTGCACCATATCATAATCTACCATGTTGATGACCACTTCGGGTACTTCCAGCACATTTTCCAGTGTATGTTTTGTAGTATTATCTCTCACCCGCCGTGCCGGAGAAAATATAACCACCGGTGGATTTGAGGAAAATAAATTAAAAAAACTGAAAGGGCTCAGGTTTACATTTCCCACTTTATCAATGGTTGATGCAAAGCAAATGGGCCTTGGTGCAATGGCATGCTGCAGATAATTTTGAGCATCGGCGGGTTTAATGTCCTTTAAGTTTAGTGTTAACATGTTTTTAATTTAGGATTTGGGGTTTCACGCTGAGTGAGCAGGGAAGCAGGGATCGCTGAGGGCTCTCTGCGTTCTCAGCGCCTCTGCTGTTATCTGCGTGCAAATATCTTTACGTACTAAGCGGTGTGATCAATTTACATTTTCTTCAGTGCCAGAATAGAAAAATCATCCTCATCCTTCACGATCGTATTACTCAGTTTACCCAAACCATCAATTTCCATTTCTACCACATCCCCTTCCTGCAGCCACTGCGGTACAAAATCGGAATTGTTCAATAAACCGGTGCCGTTCAATTCTAAAAAGCAACCCGTACCTACAGTTCCGCTGCCAATTACATCGCCGGGCATCAGGTCAACACCATAACTGCAGCGTTCAATTATTTCGGCAAAGGTCCAGTCCATATCGGCCAGGTTTCCCTCACTTACTTGTTTGCCGTTTACCCAGCATTTCATGCCCAGGTTCCAGGCTTTGCCTGTATGATTTTCTTTACAGGGAACTTCAAACTGTTCCAATTCATCTAATGTAACCAGCATGGGGCCAATAACCGTTGAAAAATCTTTTCCTTTGGCCGGGCCCAGATTGAGTTTCATTTCTTCCATCTGCAGGCCCCTTGCGCTCATATCATTCATGATCATCAATCCGCCAATATATTCATCAGCATCGGCGGCTTTAATATTTCGTCCAGGTTTGCAAATCACAACGGCTGCTTCCAGTTCAAAATCAAGTTTTTGAAAATGATCGGGCATACACACAATATCGCCGGGCCCCTGAATACTATTATGGTTGGTAAAATAGAAAATAGGGTACTGGTCGTATTCCGGAATCATATCAACCTTTCTGTTGCGCCTGGCTGCCGCCACATGTTGCCGAAAAGCATAGGCATCCCGGCAGCTGGTAGGATGTGGAACAGGGGCAAACAGGGTAGCTTCGTCAATCGGCGTGGCCGATATATTTCTGTTTACACCATCTTTAATTTTCTGCTCAACCACCCTGGCCAGGGGTATCAATTCATCCCAAAAGTTTAAAAACATCGACATCGATGTCGGTATATCGTTATGTATTTCATCCATGGCATAAATTTTGTCATCGACGACTATACCCAGCTGATCATGCCCATCTTTTAAATAAGTGACTAATTTCATAATATATATGTTAATAGCTTCAAAAATAACCAATAAACCCGAGTAAAAATTTATTGTAAGAATTGTGTTTTATTGATTTTTAATTAGTTTTGTAATGTATTAACCAAGATGAAGTTCGACAAAATTCATAATAAAGGCCAGGCCAGGTTATTTAATAACCAGTACCTCGAGTATTTAACCAAAACACACCCGTTGGTTATATGGGGCATGTATATGCCTATTTTAGGCTTTATGCTTTATTTCAGCGGGGTTTCGTTGGCTTTTAGCGCACTAAAAATTACTACCGTTTTTATTACCGGCATGCTTTTTTGGTCATTGTTTGAATACAGCATACATCGTTTTGTTTTTCACTTTTTTGCCGAAAGTGAAAGGGCAAAAAAAATCGTTTATGTAATACACGGTAACCACCACGAGTACCCGAGAGATAAAGAAAGATTATTTATGCCACCGGTACCCAGTTTGCTGTTGGCATCAACCGTATTTGGCCTGATGTACCTGGCAGGATTTTTAGTTGGCGCAACAGGCTATGTTTTTGCTTTTTTTCCGGGATTTATATTAGGTTATTTAATTTATGGAACGATGCATTATGCCATCCACGCCTGGAACCCGCCTTTTAAGTGGATGAAACCCCTGTGGCGTAACCACCACCTGCATCATTATAAGAATGTGGAGCTGGGATTTGGTGTAAGCTCTACTTTATGGGATCATGTTTTTGGTACCATGTTCGATCTTAAAAAAGAAAAAGAAGATAAGGAGAAAGTGCAGGAGTTGATGTTTAGCGGTAAAACTGCTCCCCGGAAGCAATTGCAGGAGCAGTAAGGCTCACCATTTTTCTTCTTCATTAATATTATTTTCCCGTGGACTGAATTGTTGACGGGTTTTTATTTTCTGCTGTTGCCGTTCAATGATCAGGGATGCCATTATATTCCCGGCATCTTCCTGTGGATTATCGAGCAACAGGGATTTTAATTTTTTTTCATTTACATCGATCCGGTATAAATAAGCGATCAATTTATCAAAATCAAATTTTATCAGTTCATTGATATAACCGGCCAGCCGTTCATGTAATTCAGCATCGGGCATTTCCTCTGCAAAATTGATTACCAGTTCGGTATTCAGTATTCGTATCAATTCATTATTCTCCATCTGCGAAAGCATTTGATCATTTTCAATTACCGTTTCTTTTCCATCACCCCGGAGCCGAACAGTGCAAAATCGTATTTCACCGGGTCGGTTTTATCCAATGTACGTAAATAAGCGCTTAGTTCCAATGCAGCTTCCCAGTCTGGCGGCTGCCTTTGTAAGATATTTAGTTCTTTTGCAACCCTGGCAACGTGTACATCCAGGGGGCAGATCAGCTGCGACGGATTAATGTTTTTCCAGATACCAAAATCTACTCCACTGCCGTCACTGCGTACCATCCAGCGTAAGAACATATTCAGTCTTTTACAGCTCGATTTTTTTTCAGGAGAAGCAATATGCTTCCTGGTGCGTTCGGGAATATCGGGCAACGAAAAAAAATAATGATAAAAGCCTGTCAATGCATGTTCAATGGTCAGGTCTTTTTTATGCATCCAGCTGGTAAATGCGGGTTCCAGCGAATCGTGTTTAGTATAATGCATTTTAAAGAATGAAACAAAATACAAAAGATCAGTGGCGTTAAAAGTGCGGTGTTTGAACGGAAGTAATTTTTTTAGATCCGCATCCGAATGATGTAAGCAAAAATCATAGGGCGCCTGGTTCATCAGGCGCATCAGCTCATTGGATTTATTGATGATGGTAGTTCGGTTACCCCAGGAAAAAATGGCGGCAAAAAAGCCGGCGATCTCAATGTCTTGTTTTTTTGCAAATTGGTGCGGTACGGAGATGGGGTCATCTTTTATAAAAGATGCGTTATTATAAAGAACCACTTTTTGATCAAGAAAATGTTTTAACTGATTCCGTTCATTTTTCACTGATTAGTTTTTGTATGATCTTCACACCTGGTCTTCAGGAGTTGCATTTTTATTAAACCTGTTTCTTGCCATTTAAAAAATGCCAGCACAAACCTATCGCCGGCCGGGCATTTACATGTGCCGTTTTTTTGTGGTCAATTTATTCCTGATGTTTTTTGTACAAAGGAAGCCAAAGGCAGACCGTTTGTTTGAGTATGAGCACAGTTAAATCCGGAGAAACCGAAGAGGGTTGCCACCAAAAAAAAATTTTTTCATCTTCGCTTTTTATCCAATTGCCTGGCTCAGGTCTTCAATGAGGTCATCAGCATCCTCAATACCTACACTTAACCTGATCAAACCATCCACCAGTCCGTTTTTTATCCGCTCTTCCCTGGGTATACTGGCATGTGTCATGCTGGCCGGATGATTGATCAGCGATTCTACACCGCCCAGGCTTTCGGCCAAAGAGAACAGATGGGTTGATGACAATACTTTAGTTGCTGTTTCAACGGTATCATCTTTCAAAACAAAACTGATCATCCCGCCAAAACCACGCATTTGTTTTTTAGCTACTGCATAGCCGGCATTGTCTTCGAATCCGGGCCAGTACACCTTGCCAACTTTAGGATGCTTGCGAAGCCAATGTGCAATTTTTTCGCCGTTTTCACAATGTTGTTTCATGCGCACATGCAGGGTTTTTATGCCTCGCAGAACTAAAAAACAATCCATCGGGCCGGGTACGGCACCACAACTTTTTTGAATGAAATATAATTTTTCTCTCAGCTCCGCGTCATTCATCATCAAGGCACCCTGGATAACATCACTATGGCCACCCAAATATTTGGTGGCGGAATGCATGATGATATCAGCGCCCTGGTCGAGCGGATTTTGCAGATAGGGAGAGGCAAAAGTATTGTCTACACAAAGCAACGCATTGGCCGCTTTTGCTATTACAGCTATAGCCGCTATATCGCTGATATTCATCAACGGATTAGTTGGCGTTTCGAGCCAGATCAATTTGGTATTTGGGGTAACGGCGGTTTGTACATTTTCTGTATCAGTAGTATCTATATAGGTAAATTTGATGCCGTAACGTTCCCAAACTTTGGTGAACAAACGGTAGCTGCCTCCGTACATATCATTTGCTGCGATTACTTCATCGCCGGGGTTCAACAGTTTCATGACAGCGTCGGTTGCGGCAACACCGCTACCGAATGCCAGGCCATATTTTGCATTTTCAATTACAGCATAAGCGTCTTCCAGCGCTTTTCGGGTTGGATTTTGGCTGCGGGCATACTCATATCCTTTGTTTTTACCGGGAGCTTCCTGCACATAGGTGCTGGTTTGGTAAATTGGGGTCATAATTGCACCTGTGCTTGGATCGGGCTCAGCACCGGCATGAATAAATTTAGTAGCAATCTTCATGTATATGATATTTTAATGATTATTCAGGTAGCTGCAAAGGTCTGCAAATAAAAGGGATTTACAAGTTACAATAGCTGAGCGGCACAAAGATATCGCCAGTCGTAATTCTTATCAGCATGAGCCGGCAGGGGCACGATTTTTTTATCGAGCGATTTTTTTGAAAGAATACCGACGTTCACCAATTTTCTTTTTGCATCCTGTATATATTCCTGCAAAGCCTTGTCTTCCATCCAGTTTTTTTGGGGAGGTTCAAATCCCACTTTCTGTTTACGCCAGACGATATCATCGGGTAGCTTTTTATCCATGGCTTTGCGAAGCAGGAATTTAGTCCAGCCCTCATGCATTTTCAGTTGAGCGGGCAGCGAAAAAACAAATTCAACCAGTTCGTGATGTAGAAAAGGCAGACGGAGTTCCCTTCCATGAGCCATACTGTTTCGGTCGGCATAGCGAAGTAATTCTTCGAGGCCCATTTCTGTGGTGTTGAAATGCAGTATATCGTTTAATTTGGTAACGATCGGTTTATGAATACCCTCCCACTCATGTCCTTTGGATAATTTTAAAAAATCAGGATCAATATCCGGATGGCCAATGGTTTTACGATATTCATTTTTTTCAAGTTGCATGGCGGCATGGGCGGGTAAAAAAGCGGCAAACATATTTTTAATGTCCCATCGAAAAGGTTGATCATTTTTTCGAAAAGCTTTCCGTTCAATTTGCGTGGCTCCCAATTTATGCCGGCTCAATACCTCCTGCAGGTACCAGTGTATATACCGGGGATAACCGGCCAGGATCTCATCTACACCCTGGCCATCCAGTAAAACTTTAACCTGCTGCTGTTTGGCTAAGCCGAAAACTTTGTATTGCGCAAAGATCCCGGATGACTGAAAAGGCTCTTCCTGGTGATAGCATAGTTTTTCAAAATCCGCGATCAGGTCTTCAGTATTGGGTTGGGTTTGATGATTTATCAGATTGAGTTTTGAAACAACCGACTGAATATAGGCAGATTCATTGTTTTCAAAACCCGGAAAAACAGCGGAGAATGTTTGTAAGCGATCGGCACCCGCCGTTTTATTGATGTTGTTTAGTTTTGTGATGGTGTAAGCAATCGTTGAGCTGTCGAGGCCGCCGCTCAGGCTTGTTCCCAGGGGAACATCTGCACGCAACCTTCTTTTAACCGAACTATTAAAAAGTTCAGTAAATTTTTCAACCGCATCAGCAGCCGACACGTCTATTTTTAGTTCTTTGTTGATACTCCAATACCGGGTAATTTTTGAAAACTGTTTTTGCGCCGGCTGATAACTCAGGTAATGAGCCGGGGGCAGGGCGTAAATTTCTTCGAAAAAAGTTTGTTCCTTATCTACGCAATTCTGAACATGCCCAAGGGTAATATAGTTGAGCAACATTTTTTTATCGATCCGTTTTTCAACGCCGATGGCCCAGAGCGCTTTCATTTCGCTGGCAAAAATAAAATGGCCTTCATCTTCGTAATAATAAAAAGGTTTTTCACCGAAACGATCCCTGGCTACAAATAATTTTTCTTCTATATTATCCCAAATAGCGAAGGCAAACATGCCATCAAACTGTTGCAGGCATTTTTCTTTCCAGTAATCGTAAGAAGCCAGGATCACTTCGGTATCCGACTGCGACTTAAAAAGATAGCCCTTGTTTGACAGAAAAGTCCGGATCTCGGTATAATTATAGATCTCACCATTATGAACGATCTGATACCGGTTGGCATATCCCATGGGTTGTGCCGCGTTTTCGCTCAGATCAATAATGGATAACCGCCTGTGACCCAGGTGTACCTTGTTACCGTTATTGCTCCATTGTCCCTCCCCATCCGGTCCCCGATGAGCAATGGCATCAGTCATTTTTTTCAGATGTACCGGTGCCAGGGGGTTGGCCTGCTGCAATATGATTCCTGCTATTCCACACATTGTGTAAATATCAATAAAAAAATCTGATGAAATGTAAGGAAAAAAATTAGTTAGTTAATCTTTACGGGCAGTAGCGCTTTCATATCGCCCCAGGCCATTACAATTTCGAAGCCACCACCAGCCCGTTGACATAATAAAGTAAAGTATTCTATCGAAACATCGTTTTTAATAATTGGCAGATCAATTTCGGCAATATCTTTTGTTCTGTCGAAATGCAATCCCCAGCTGTACAGGTTTGTATTAAAAATTATTTTCCAATTATCGGGTGAAGGAATGCAGTACATAATATAGCGGCCTGCGGCCAGATTTTTTCCGTTGATATTAACCGATTTAAAAAATTCAATTTCTGTAGCTTCATTGGCACCCAGGCGCCATTCCTGCCCAAACCTTTGTATTACATTTTCTTTTACTGTAGAATCGCCAAAAATAACCCTTCCGTTTTTTTTCGGCCGGCTGTAGATCACGCGGGCCACCGGATTGGGCATATCCGGCGTTATCATTTTTTGTTTTGGATAATCTTCCGGAAAATAGCTCATGTCCATGGGCGATTTATCAATCGACAGAATGGAACTGTCGTTGAAAGCAACCGGAATGCGAATTGAATCGGGTTTGGGTAAAACCGTTTTTGATTTTTGCTCACAGGCAGCAAATAAAAATACGGTAAAAATAAAACCGGCAAATAAAGCGCCTTTTTTTGTAAGCATGTTATTTCTTATTAAAATACTATAGGTAAATTAAGTTTTACGTCGTCCCAGGCAATAACCAGGTCGGCGCCAATATCTGTTTTTTCAAATACCATGGCAAAAGCCTCCGTAATTTCGGTTTGCACCTGAACCGGTATCTCCACCCGAAGGAGGTCATTTTTTTCATCATATTTAAATGAACCCCAGGTATCTGTTTCTTTATTGATGATAATGGTCCATTTTGAAGAATCGGGTATGCCGAAGAGGCTATACCGCCCTTTTTTGATTTTAGTATTATTGATCTTAACGTCGTTGAAAAATTCAATTTCAGTTGCCTCGTTGGCACCGAGTCGCCAAACTTTTCCATAATCGAGTAAGGCGCCAAATATCACCCGCCCGTTTTTTTGAGGACGGCTGTAAACAACCCTGGCAACCGGGCGCTCAGTAACTTTTTCCTGTATTTTTAAAACAGGATACCGGTTGGGATAATAACTCATATCCATCGGCGATTTATCTAATTCGGGAAATGCTGTTTGCGCCTGCAGCTCGGTGGTTGAAAAACAAAGGCAGGTAATGGCTAACAATATATACTTCATATTTTTTTGTTTAAAGATAACGAAATCAGTAAATCCCCCGCACCATTGTGTGAATAAAAATACCCATGGTTTAGGGTTTGTTTTCATTTACCATGCCGCAATTCTTCGAGTTGTTTTCCCGCAAAAATTTTCAGATCCGGGAAAAATTTGTGGTAACAAAGTTGCATGGCCTGGTAATGCTCGTTAAAAAGATCGAATGCAATTTTGCTTTCGTTCAGGTAGGCAGCCCGGCGAACCAGGCCCCCAAAACTTTTTTCGATTGCCCATTTATGTTTGTAATTGTACAACCAGTTATATTCCTTCATACTGGGAAAAATCTTTGCGAAATAAGGGGGATATAAAGCAACATAGGGTTCCAGCATCTGATAAGTAACTGTTGCAAACTGTTGCAAACTGGTATCTCCGGGAAACTCATTTTTATCGTTTGCTAAAAAATGGTCATACACCACATCGGCAAAGGCGCCGCTATATAAGCGGTATTGTGGCCTGAAAAATGATTTTAGTTCCCGGGTAGCATCGTGGGCATCAGTATAGTTATCAATATGGCGGTGTAGCCGGATACCAGTTTGAACCGTGCCTGGATACAAAAACTGTTTTTTACCCTTTATATAGTCACTGATCATATTACCAACCAAAATGTCGGGGTCATTAAACGATAAGTAGGCATGGGCCAGATAATTCATATTGCTAAAGGTACTTAGTTTAAAACGGTTTTTGAAAGGCAGCGGATTGCCTGCCGATTAATAAAAAGTTAATGCCGGATTCACTTTTTAACAAGTCCATATCCACATTTGTGTTTTTTTTAAGAAATGATTACAGCAGGTATAATCAACGCCAACAAAGACGTGGGCTTCCGGGTTTTGCATAACAAAGTTACCGCCTGTAACGCCTTTGGATTTTCTTAACAAAGCTCGTGGAGTTTTGGTTTTGGTAAACCGCCTCAACAACTATTTTTGGGTTGTAATTAAAGCTGCCAGTCATGAGGCAGTTATTGTAAACAAACAAAAAGTATAGTTATGAAAAAGTTTAAAAACGTTTTAACAGCAATCGTAATGCTGTTGGCAACAAGCGCTTTTGCAACAGAACCGGTTAACGTATCACCGGTAGTAAAAGCCGCATTTGAAAATGATTTTTCCAAAGCCAGGCAGGTGATTTGGGAGAAAACAAGCGATTTTTATTTTGCATCCTTTACGCTTAATGAGGTGAAGGTAGACGCCGCCTACTCCGAAAAAGGTGAATTACTGGGTACAGCAAGAAGAATTACAACTGCACAGATGCCATTAAGCATTTCTTTAGCAATCGCTGAAAGATATGCCGGGTATACTGTTGATAATTCGGCTGTTGAGTTAACCTTTGAAGGGGTAACCAGGTACTATGTGAAGATTGAAAACGAAATGGAGGCACTGAAGTTGAAATGTTTAAGCAACGGAGACATGGAACTGGACCAAAGAACAAAGAAATAGTGGTTTGAGTTTTGGGTGATATCCCCGGCTGATGGCCGGGGATTTTTTTATTTGGTACTTTCTGTTTTTATCCAGTTCGCTATAAGCTCAAGCGTGGCCGTATCAAAACTTTCTTCCAACCCGCCATACTCTTCCACCGTGCAGGTTTTGCAGTGTTGAAATAAGTGATTTAAACCCGGTATTTCCAGTACCTTGAAATTTTTATTTTTATTTTTTTCCAGGGTGGACTGAATGCCTGCCAGGTTATATTTTGCCGCCACCTGGATATCTTTTTCGCCGTTTAAGGCCAGTACCGCGCAATTGGTTTTCGACAGGTAATCCTGTGGGTTCATTTTCATAAAATGTTTAAACCAGGGATTCATCAGGTCTCTTATAAAAGCATTTGCAAATGCAGTAATATCTTTTTCCGATTCAACACCTGTTGTGTTTTTTACCATAAGTGGAGATTTACCCACCTGCCATTTTTTAAAAATATCAAAGACCAGCTTTGATGCAGTAGCAGAGTCTTTTGCACTGACTATCGCTGTTACTGTATTTTTGTATAGGGGCCGGTACTGATCTATATCCGATTTTTCTAACCCATTTGATGACATTACATCAGCACTTTGCTGTTCCATCATTTCCAGGATTGGAATACCCGGACCTGCCAGTAAAACGACAAACGTTACGTCATTCCTCTGGGAAGCCACCATAGGAGCTATGAGCCCCCCTTCGCTATGACCAATGAGGCCAATGTGGTCAACGTCTACATCAGTTCGGGTTTTCAGGTAAGCAATGCCTGCCGCTACATCTTCTGCAAAATCTGAAGTAGTCGATTTATTGAAATCACCTGTGGTTTTGCCCATTCCCCTGTCATCAACCCTTAAAACGGCGATTCCTTGTCGGGTTAAATGATCGGCTATCACAGCAAAAGGTTTGTGACCAAAAATGGATTCATCCCGGTCTTGTTTTCCACTGCCGCTTATTAAAATAACGGTTGGATAAATGGGTGCCCTGAAATAATCTACGCCCGGTTCGGGTAAAGGAACGGTGAATGTGGCGCCAAATTGAATTGACTTATCGGCGTTTGCGTAAATGATATCTTCCGATTTATAAGAAAAAGGGGGCTTTGGCGTTTGGGGCCGTTTCATTTCTTTAACCGTCGAAACATCGCTGGTTTTTTTCAGGTCTAACGCCAGTACAGCGCCAGACTGATACATGTTTCCCGTGATTTCTCTTTTATTATTGTTCAGCTTGCCTGCATAACTTCCTTTTATAACCGGGATCAAAATAATAACACTATCCTCTTTTACGATAACATCGCTGCAGGCGATTCCAAAAGCCTGTTGTTTGGGGCTGTCGAATGTGGCACCGTAGTTGTCCACGTTGTATTTCGAAAGATGAAAAATGATGGGTAGTTCGGTACCCTGTACTATAGCTGCACCTTCCCAATCGCCAACCAGGGACTGGCCAAAAATTGCCGTAGTAGTAACGAGGGCGAAGAACGAAAAAAACAGTTTGATCATGATAAATAGTTTAGGTATTGCGTTGACGCTTTCTGAAATGATTATACGAAAACAGGATGGGTACGATTGTCATGATTGACACCACTACAAAAAATACGATGAATAATATTTTCGTTGTAAGGATCAACGATAAAAATGCCAGCAGGAGCCCGCCGATGAACCACACCTTACTGGCTAACTGGTGTGTTTTTCGCCAGTTGTCCTCATTCTCCAGGGCCCAGGGAATTCGAAAGCCTGCGAAATAATTGGGTTTGATGCTGTGTAACAGGTTACCGATATACGCAAAGAACAATCCCAGTCCACAGAGCATCAGGGATATGCCGGCAATCTTCCCCACCAGTGATGAATAAATAATAAAAATGGAAATAAATGACAGAAAGATCAGCATCACCACAGATAGCTTCCGCATCAGCGACGCATTTTTTTCGGTGTATTTCTTTTTAGGGTCAATTTTATGAATATTGCGCAGCAGAAAATAGGTGAGCAAGCCCACAATACTCACGATCAGCGGACCAAATATAATCTCTGTTTTTTTGCCAAATTTGTCCGGCGTACCATCTATCCCAAAATGGGTGGCGATAGTTTGCGGTAACTCATTCCATACAAAGGCCAGGTAAGCCCAGGGGATCGCCAGTACAATAAACGGCAGCACCAGATAAAATAATTTTGACTGTTTCATATGCCTGATTATTTTTTAAATGTCATTAACCATTTCACGATCTCATCCATGACAGTAGTGTTCAGTGAATAAAAGATAAACTGCCCCTCCTTGGTCGCGTTTACCAGGCCAGCCTGTTTCAGCAAATCCAGGTGATGCGAAATGCTGGGTTTACTGATATCAAACTGGTCGGCAATATCGCCTGCCGTGAGATCTCCCTTTTTAAGCAGCTCAAGTATTTCCCGCCGGGTTCCATCATTCAATGCTTTAAAAAAGGGATTCATTCGCTATGTTTATATATTTAGACAAATATCTAAATAATAATTTAAAAACGCAAATTTTCAGGAAGAAATTTTTTAAAAAGCAGAGTTATCGCCCGGGCATGGGTACTACAGGCAGACTTTCATTTCCGTTTTCATTTACCGCCTGGACAGCGAAAAAATAATTGTCTTTCGAAAAGGGCAACCGTATATCTGTTTCGGTTGTAAAATATTTCTTTTGCCAGAAAGCGCTGGTTGTTTCTCTCACCAATACATAATAGCCTTTTGTTTTTCCGGTGGCAGGCGCGTTCCAGCTCAGTGAACTGAAGTTGGTTAATTTCCTTACTTCAATTTTTACCGAATCGGGCCTGGATGGGGCTTTGGCCAGGTTCGCTAAATTAGCCAGGTTTACAGCTGTGTTTTTACGAAGGTATTCATAGTCGATATATTCTTCGAGGTCGCCGTATTTAATGCCATTCTCTTTCCTTACATCCTGGTGTTGGCGTGTATAATTTTCGTTCATTTCGGTGATCCTGACAGCAGCAAAGCCGCGCTGCACATAAGGGGTATGATCGCCGCCGCGTAAAAAGCGGTCGTTTCGGTAAATTAAAACCAGTTCGATATGGTCTACATAGCGCTCGCCAACTTCTTTAACATAACGTGCAAGCTGGCGTGATTTTCCATCATTCTCCAAACCCAAGTTACGTGTGTTGGCAGCCACTTTCTCTGTTTCATAAGCAGGAATGCCTTCGCTGAATACACGAACTTTTGTATTGTTGATGATATTGGTTTCGTTGCTGTTGTTGCTGCCCATGATATCATTGTTTAATACAGCCTCAATTTGCCAGCTTTCATTTTTTGCCTTTTCGCTCATGAATGTTGAACCCAGCAGGCCCTGTTCTTCTCCGCTAACGGCAACAAATATAATGGTGGCCGGAAAATTATTTTTACTCATGATGCGGGCGCACTCAATTACAGCTGCCGTGCCGCTGCCATCGTCGTTGGCACCGGGTGCATCGCCGATACGTTCGGTAGGACTGCTGCGCATATTATCTAAATGACCGCTGATGATGAAAATGCGTTTATCATCCGGATCCGTACCTTTTAAAGTGGCCACTACGTTTCCAAGGAGCGTAGTAACATCTATTCGTTTTCCATTTGGTTGCAAAGTAGTGGTATCAATAAAGGCAGATAATCGGCCATTTGATTTTTTTGCAAATTCGTTGAATTTGGCGAGTACCCAGTTACGGGCGGCTCCAATACCCCGTTTGGAATCGCTTTGTATGCTTAAGGTATTGCGGGTACCAAAAGCCACCATTGTTCTGATATAGGATTGTAAGGAGTCGGGAGAAACTTCAAGCACCATTTTCTCAATATCCGCATCACGTAGTATGGTGGTTTGCGAGAAAGCAATATTGAAATAAATCAGAAAAACAGGAATCAGACAGTGTTTCATATATCAGGTTTGAAATTAAATATACAAAGAAAGCTGTGTACACGGTCCGACGACCTCGCCCAACCGTGAATCCTGTTCGGAGGTACCCCGGTCTGACGCCATCGTCTGACCGAGGACCTTGCATTTTGGTCAAGAGAGGGATTCAATCCACTTAACTGTATAACCAGTTACGAAGATCCCGGTTGACCATGGGAGATACTTCTTGGTCAGACGAGGTCGTCAGACCATGTGATCGGCTTTTCCTGTCTGACGCCTTCGTTTGACCCGGGAACCGGGTTAAAAAAATAAAATTACATTTGCAGCTTACTAGTCAATCAAATCAAAGAAAAAAAACATCATGAGCAAAGGACCTGTTTCAAATTTTATTGAGCATCATTACCGGCATTTTAATGCAGCGGCTTTAATAGACGCCGCCAAAGGATATGTAACCCACCTGGACGAAGGTGGAAAAATGATGATCACCCTGGCCGGCGCCATGAGTACGGCAGAGCTAGGGTTAAGCCTCGCTGAAATGATACGCCAGGATAAAGTGAGCATCATCAGCTGTACCGGCGCCAACCTGGAGGAAGATATCATGAACCTGGTGGCACATAGTCATTACAAAAGAGTGCCTAATTACCGGGATCTGAGTCCGCAGGAAGAATGGGACCTGCTCGAAAATCATTATAACCGGGTTACCGATACCTGTATTCCGGAAGAGGAAGCATTTAGAAGATTACAACAACATATTCATAAAATCTGGAAAGATGCGGATGATAAAGGGGAGCGATATTTTCCACATGAGTATATGTACAAGATGTTGCTGAGCGGCGTATTGGAACAATATTATGAGATAGACCCAAAGAACAGCTGGATGCTGGCAGCGGCTCAAAAAAATATTCCGATCGTGGTGCCGGGATGGGAAGATAGCACCATGGGAAATATTTTTGCTTCCTACATCATCAAAAACGAAATGAAAGCCACTACCATGAGGAGTGGCATTGAATATATGGTTTGGCTGGCCGATTGGTATCGTAACAATTCAAGTGGAAAGGGCGTTGGTTTTTTCCAGATCGGTGGCGGTATTGCCGGCGATTTCCCGATCTGTGTGGTACCGATGATGTACCAGGACCTGGAGTGGCATGATGTGCCGTTCTGGAGTTATTTTTGCCAGATCAGTGATTCAACAACTTCATATGGTTCGTACTCGGGTGCAGTACCTAACGAAAAAATTACCTGGGGTAAGCTGGATATTCATACACCAAAATTTATTGTAGAGAGTGATGCTACGATCGTGGCACCGTTGATATTTGCGTGGATATTGGGTTGGTGAGTTATTCATGAGACGGAGTCTCAGAGCCAGAGCATCCTCGTCTGAGACGAGGACGAGAAAAGTGGACGGAGTCTCAAAGTCAGAGCATCCTCGTCAGAGACGAGGACGGGAAAAGTGGACGGAGTCTCAGAGCCAGGGCATCCTCGTCAGAGACGAGGACGAGAAAGACCCAAAAATAAACACCTCAGGCATTTACTCCTGAGGTGTTTATATATTTTCGTCAATCACTAATGTGAAAAAGTATACCTGTCGTAATAAGTAGTGATACCAAATACATAACTGGTTGTTATCACAAATGTATTATCGTCGAGTTGGTTAATGTCGCCCACGTCGGGGGTAGAACCGGTGGATGTAATACTTATTTGTGTTTCATTAGTTAAAAAACTCCAGGTGCCGGTATCAATAATCTGCGGATCTCCCGGATTACATTTGGTTGCTCCTTCATTCGATTCATAAGTGCCATTGCTGCTGAATTTTACATAATTATCAGCTTCGCAGGCTGCGGGAGTTCCGGTAAGATCAACCCAGGCACCAGTACCGACTCTTTGTTCATATTTTATCTCTTTCCAGTTTCCCTGTATCAGGTATTCTGTTCTGGACTTGGTATCATCACTTTTTTTACAAGCCGAAAAGGTCATTAATAAACCTGCAGTAAATAAGGATAATATAGTACTTCTTAAATTAATTTTGATCATAGATAAAATGTTTTGATGTTAAATTATTTTACTAAAAGTAAATATAATGATTTTAGTTAGATATTATAAAATAATTTAAAATGAAGTTTCAATCTGCTGATAAGGCCAAAGTCTCAAAACCAATGCATCCGGGTTTGTCGATAGGCTGCTGTATCAGAAAAGAACAGGTAATAAAACGATGCCCGCAAAGACTGCAGGCATCGTCTTATCGCTTTATCTTTTCTTCCTTTTGGGGTTGGGTTGGGAAGGGCCTTACCTCGTCCCCATATTCAACGGTGTATCCCGCTTCAACATCTCATCTCTATTAGCCATTTCCCAGGCCGTATGAAAGATCATACGGGTTCTTTTTTCATACAGGCTCCAGTTTATTTTGTCAACCGTATCGGATGGTTTATGATAATCAGCCTTTAACATACCATCATAAAAAAATAAAACGGGTATTCCTTTGCGTGCAAAATTGTAATGGTCGCTGCGGAAATAGATCCGGTTCCTATCATTGGGATCGTCAAATTTATAATCCAGTACCAGGTTGGTATATTTATTATTTACACCTTCGTTAATGATGGGCAGGTCGCTGCTGAGTTTATCGTGGCCAACCACATACACATAATTAAGGCTGTCGTCCGTCATGCGCTCGGTATCAACCCTGCCCACCATATCAATGTTTAGGTCTACCGTTGTTTTTTCGATCGGGTAAAAAGGGTGATCGCTGTAATATTCACTGCCCCATAAGCCTTTTTCTTCGCCGCTTACGGTCATAAACACCATGGTTCTTCTGGGCCGATGTCCTTCGTTGGTTGCTTTCATAAATGCCTCGGCCATGGTAATAACAGCGCAGGTGCCGCTGCCATCATCGTCGGCGCCATAATAGATCTGTCCGTTTCGCATACCCAGGTGATCGTAATGCCCCGTAATAAAAACATATTCATCTTTTTTATCGGTGCCTTCGATGATGCCAACTACGTTACTGGCATTTATGGTTGTGCGGTCCTTTTTAAATTCAAATTCAAGTTTTATTTTTTTCTCTGTCTGTAATACGCCCGCCAGTTCAGCACGGGCTTTAACCAATGCCGCCAGGCTGTCGAAATCATTACCTAAAATAGTTTTTGCAAAAGCATGCGATATCTGTGCAAAATTTGCCTGCTTGCTGTCTTTTTCTGAACTGGGAAAATAAACGCCGGTTTTTTTGCCGTTCTCAACTGATCGTTGATTAAAACTTGCCTGGTTTTGGTTAATAATCAAAACACCGGCAGCCCCTTTAGAAGCGGCAACAGCCATTTTTTTAGCAATGCCCGGAAATGTCCACTCACTGGCACGGCTGGTATTGCTCAAAAAATATTTGCCATCGCGTTGTGGCTCGCCCAAAAATATCACCACGGTTTTGCCTTTAACATCCAGACCGGTATAGTCGCTGTATTTTTCGTCATCGATACCATAACCCGCAAATACCAGTTTCTTTGATTTAAATTTTCCGCTTTCGTTGTTGTTTAAAGGAACGATAAAGTCGGTACCAAACACGGCATCAGCGCCACCCACTTCCAATTCGCCTTTTTTCAAACTATCCTGGTACAAGGGGTAATACTGCTGGTAGCCTTTTAAAGCCGGAACGGATTTCAGTCCCATCGCTTTGTACTGTGCTTCAATATAGGCTGCGGCTTTGCGCTGCCCTTCGGTACCGGTTTCCCGGCCTTCCATATCGGCGCCGGCAATAATGCTGAGATGCTGTTTGAGGCTGTTGCCGGTAATTACGGAAGCATATTTCCCGCTGGCATCGGTTTGCGCAAACAAACTATTTACAAAGGCAAACAGGCAAATAAGAGAAAATATTTTTTTCATTTTTAAGTTTTACAATGAATAAATCAATGTTGAATGTAAATAAATGAGGGTAAAGCCTTCAACAGGTTTTACGGTTGAAGGCAAAATAATTAAAACATCAAAGCAATGTATTTTTTTTTGATAAACGGCGGGATAATCTTTCGTATAATCAGCAGGAAATCTTTTCAACCCGGTTTTGATGGCGGCCACCTTCGAATGCGGTATTCATAAAAACATCCAGCATTTTTTCGGCATCGCCATCACGCACGAAGCGGGCAGGTATGCAAATGATATTGGCATCATTGTGTTTACGGGCCAGTTCGGCCAGCTCTTCTCCCCAACAAATAGCAGCCCTGATACCGGCATGTTTATTGGCGGTCATGGCAACACCATTGGCACTGCCACATAATAAAATACCGAAAGCCGCTTCGCCTTTTTCTACGGCTGATGCAACCGGGTGGGCAAAATCGGGGTAATCAACAGAATCTTTATTATAGGTACCGAAGTCTTTAAATGGTAAACCTTCTCCTTCCAAAATAGAGATCAAATCTTCTTTACAATCAAATCCGGCATGATCGCAACCAATGGCTATGGGTTTAGTTAAATCGAATGGAGACATGCTGTATCTATTAATAATGAAACAATCGCTAATCTGGTAGCTAAATTAACACTTATAATAATGCAATAGAAAATTTAGATAACATTCCGGTAAACTATTTTCAAAATATTGTGGTGTACATATTCGTTATCGGTCAATTTATGTTAGTTTTAGTATGCAACCAGATCAGCATATTGTCTCAACCTCCTTTATTAATAAAATCTAAGTACATTATTTAATCTTCATGTTTAACTCCTTTATCAAGGCCGTTAATTTTTTACGGGCAAATGGCAATACTGCTGCCTTGGTTTATGATGATATGCTTGGTGAAACCGGGTTGGCTTTTGATAAAAAAACAAATATCCCATCTGTGAATATGGGTTACTGGAAACATATAGATGATACAAAGTCTGATAAAATACATCAGGCAAACAGGGCTATGTTTCGGCTGGTAAGCGAGGCGGCTTCGTTTTCGGAAAATGACGAAAAAGTAGTTGATATTGGATGTGGCTTCGCTACTAATATGAAATATTGCCTGGACAATCACAAGATAAATAATATAGTAGGGCTTAATATTTCACCGATTCAAACAGCATGGGCCAATAGATATTTACACCAGGAGGGTCACTCGGCAAAAGCAATAGTCATTTTGGGATCAGCTACAAGTATGCCCTTTGCTGATGCAAGCGTAGACAAGATGATCAGTATTGAAGCAGCCTTTCATTTTGAAACCCGCGAATTGTTTTTAAAAGAAGTAATGAGGGTGTTAAAACCGGGCGGGATTTTATCGTTGGCCGATTTGATCATATGTAAACCCCGCAGCAGCATGCAAAAACTCCTAGTAAAAAGCATTATGAAGACGCTCTCTGTACCTGGTGAAAATGTGTATGACTATGATGATTATGTTTTGCTTATGCAGAAATGCGGATTAGAAATTTTAGAAGTTGAACAATTGAAAAATGAAGTGACCATTCCGTTCAGAAAATGGTGTAGGAAGCGCCCCGTAGCCCTGCTGTTTAAATACAATTTCCTATGGTCGATAGCCAGTATTGGATTTATGTTTGCAAAGCTGGATTATATACGCGTTTTAGCCCGGAAAAAATAATGACACCGAACGCTTCAAAATTTCCGCATTATCATCAACTCCATTCTTTTTCTTCTCTGGCTTTTTTCTGTCTACCCGGGCTACCATTAAAATACTGATCCAATAAAGAAACAATAAAGGAAGAGCCACAATGACCTGGCTCGAAATATCGGGCGAAGGCGTAATAACGGCAGCTACGAGCAGTATCAATACAAACGCGTACTTCGAATATTTTTTGAGGAAAGTAGATGTAATCAGGCCGATTTTAGCTAAAACAAATGCCAATATCGGCAATTCAAAAGCGATACCACAGCCTAAAACCAGGTTCGTTAAACTGTCTATATAATCATTGATCGTAGGTTGGTATTGTATGGCGCCTGTTGTGCCCAATGTAAAAGATGCTAAAAAATTAAATGTAAACGGTGCCAATAAATAATAGCCAAAAGCCGCACCGGAAAAGAAACAGAGCGATACCCAAAAAATGCTACCCCTGGCGTATTTTTTTTCTTTAGCCGATAATGCTGGTGTTACAAAGCGCCAGAGTTCCCAAAAAATATAGGGAAATGCAATGATAACAGCACCGATCATGGCAATGGTTAAGGCTGATGTGAACGTGCCGTTCACCTGGGTAACTAAAAAATTAATTTTTACCGGGGGCATACATAAACTGTCGCCAATGCCCAGCCAATGGCCAAAATCGCATAACGTGCTATACGTTATAAAGTTTTCGGCCGAGGGCGCCAGGATAACATAATCATATACCCAGTCTCTGAAAACAAAAATTACGATAGCAGCTACCAACCAAACGATTACCGAACGCATCAAATGCCACCGCAAGGCCTCCAGGTGCCCCATAAACGACATTTCTTCGGGCTCGGGGTTATCCTTGCTTCGCAGCCGTTTAAAAAATTGTTTTCTATCTGATGATGCTGTAGCCAATTCTGTAAAATTTACCCGACGGCTTCCATTTTGCTGCAACGGGGATTGCAAAGGTAAAGTTCTATCGCTTTAATCAGGCAGTTGCCTGTAATAAAAAAGAGAAGCCCCGGTAGAAACCGGGGCCGTTACCAAAACTAACTGCTTATGAGAAAATTGAATTGTCGATTTTAACACAACTCTTTATCCACCAAATCCCTGTCCACTTCCATTATCGAGTCGTTGTTATTATAGTAAACGCAAAACTGATGCCAAAGGTTTGGTGCTAACTGTTAAGTATTTCATAATACCCCTCAAAAGCCATATTTACTACCTGTTTAACGAAAAAAAGAACTGATTATTTTTAAACCGGGCTGTTTATACTTTTTTTAGGTATAAAAGCCCGCCTGGGTATAGACATTTTTATTGATCCGGCGTTTAACTAAAATGAAAAAGCACACTGATTATCAGTGCGCTTTAACAATTTTATTAGTTTTTGGCTATTTAATAAAACCTTTAATAAGGTCCATTAATCCCCCGCCACCATTTCTTTGTTGCTGGGCCTGGGCACCGCCTGCCAATTTGGAAACGATGTCCATAATACCGCCACCACCGCCAGATTGGCTGCCTCCGCCGGTAAACTGGCTGATCAGGTCCTGAAAACCAAAGCCACTGTTTCCACCACTTTGCTGCTCCTGAACCACCTGTGCTGTTTGTCCGCCGGTAATCGAATTCAACAATCCTTCTAACGAAAAACCATTGTTTTCTGAACTGTTGGTTTTACTGATCAAATTGCTCAACACATTGGGTATTAAATTGTTGGCTACATTATTGGCCTGCGATCCACCAATATTGTATTTACTCATCAGCTTTCCGGCAAAATGGCCGATCATCATATTCACGATCGGGTTGTTTAATAAACTGTTTTTGTCGGCTCCCTGCTGTCCGCCTCCGGTAAACATCGAAATAATATTTTGTATACCCCCGCCGGCAACCATATTGCGCAAGCCTCCGGCAACGGTATTGGTAGCTTCGGCAACTACTTCGTTGTTAATTTCATTGGGTACATCCGGGTTATTGATCACGACATCCGAGGCGTTTTCCTTAACCAGATTGAATAATTCTTCTAACATAATTTTTTGTTTAAGTGATAAATATTTTAAAAAACTGGAGAGGTTAATTGTTATTGTTCATTGAAGGTATTGAAAAATATGATTTTTTAGCTCTGTGCCGTCAGCTTTTCCGCATTTTCGGCAAATTGAAGTGCCTCTAAAAATTCCTGTAAGTCGCCGTTTAAAACCTGGTCTAAATTATACACGGTTAATCCAATGCGGTGATCGGTAACCCGGCCCTGCGGAAAATTATAGGTTCGTATTTTGGCACTGCGGTCGCCGGTACTCACCAGGCTTTTCCGCATATGGGCGGTGGCTTCCTCCACTTTTCGAACCTCTTCATCGTATAACCTGGTTCTCAGCATTTCCATTGCCTTAAGCCGGTTGCCCAGCTGCGAACGGTCTGTTTGGCACATCACCACAATACCGGTTGGTTTGTGCGTGAGAAAAACCTTGGTTTCCACTTTATTTACGTTTTGTCCGCCCGCACCGCCGCTTCGGGCAGTCTCCATTTTTACATCCGATTCCTTCAGTTCTACATCCACCTCTTCCGCCTCGGGCATTACCGCTACGGTTACGGCACTGGTATGCACCCGGCCGCTGGCTTCTGTATCGGGCACCCGTTGAACCCGATGTACGCCGCTTTCAAATTTTAAAACGCCATACACATCATCGCCAACCACTTCCACCTGTACTTCCTTGTATCCCCCAACAGTACCTTCACTCTCACTCAAAATAGCCGACTTCCATCCCTTCTTTTCGAAATATTTCAAATACATCCGCAACAGATCGCCGGCAAATAAAGAAGCCTCGTCGCCACCGGTACCCGCCCTGATCTCGAGGATGGCGTTTTTTTCATCGTATGGATCTTTAGGGATCAACATGTTGCGAAGCGTTTTTTCCATCGCCTCCTTTTTTTCTTCCAGTCCGGGTAGTTCCATTTTAGCCAGGTTTCTCATTTCCTCGTCATCGCTACCCAGCACTTCTTTATTAAAAGCAATATCACCCAGCAGGTTTACATACTCGTTTCGGGCCACCACAATCTTTTCGAGGCTGCGGTATTCTTTACTCGTTGCCGTAAATTTTTTATTATCGCTTACAATTTCCGGATTGGTAAGCGCAACACCCAGGTTGTCGAATCGGGCCTTTATAGCATCTAATTTATCTAACATGGTTATGTGCCCTTTAAAACTTCGCTTCGCTCGTGGCGAACCTCGGTGAGGACGATTATCTTTTGTTATTAATTTTGTTACCAGCTTCAAACAAAAACCAAACATCGTTGCGTTGCACACTTGTACCGCATACCTTTGTTGTGCTTTTACCATGTTTTACTCCGGCACATGCCGGAACACAGTGAAATTTTTGTATGCAAACTGTTGTTAACTGGTCAGACGAGGACGTCAGACCAGGTATGGGCGGCAAATTTACATTATATCAACCAATCATTTTGTACAGAAAATTTTTAGCAGATACTATTTTCGACGGATACAAGTTCCGTCAAAGCCAGGTGTTGATCACCACCGATACGGGCGTTATTGTTGAATTTGTTGATGAAAAGGAAGCGGGTGAAGATGTGGCGCGGATGGATGGAATTCTTTGTCCGGGTTTTATCAACGCACACTGTCACCTGGAGCTGTCGCATATGAAAGGCCTGATCCAAAAGCAAACCGGGTTGGTCGATTTTGTGAAAGCAGTAGTAAATGAGCGGCATTTTGGGGAAGATGAAATAGCAGCGGCGATAGAAGCTGCCGAAAATGAGATGTGGCAGAACGGTATCGTGGCCGTTGGCGATATTTGTAATAATGGATTAACGATTCCCCAAAAAAGTAAGGGAAGATTACAATACCATAATTTTATTGAAACGGCTGGATTTCCACCAACCGTTGCTGAAAGCAGGTTTGCAAAAGCCAAAACAATAGTCAACCAATATCGGTCTGCGAATAACGATAAACAAACAGGGTTCTGCGGACGAACAACGATAAATCCCCATGCCGCTTATTCAGTATCGCCCCAACTGTTTACCCTGATCAATGAATTTCCCGAAAATGACATCTTGACCATTCACAACCAGGAAACCGGGGCCGAAAACGAATTTTTTAAAACGGGTACCGGTGATCTGTTGCGGATGTATCAACAAATGGGTATCGATATTTCGTTTTTTGAACCTTCCGGAAGATCCAGTTTGCAAACCTGGCTTCCGTATTTTACAAAAGGGCAAACGCTTATACTGGTACATAATGTTTGTACAACCGAAGAAGATCTGGTATTTGCAAAATTGCCCATCCGCAGGTCTCTGGGGGATACTCATCCACAGGCCCCGGAGGGTTCCTCATCGCCGATTTTCATCTGCCTGTGTGTGAACGCTAACTTATATATCAGTAACAGCCTGCCTGATGTGCCGATGCTAATGAAACATGGTGATAACCTGGTGATCGGTACCGATAGTTTGGCATCGAATGATCAGTTGAGTATTTTGGCAGAGTTAAAAACCATACAACAGCAATTTAATGATATAGACTTAGCAACCATCCTGCAATGGGCTACCAGTAATGGTGCCCGGGCACTGCATATGCACAACAGCCTGGGAAGTTTTGAAAAAGGAAAGCAGCCGGGGGTGGTTTTGATTTCGGGAACGGACCGGTTGCGGTTGAATAACATGTCATCAGTGACCAGGGTTGTCTGATGTTTTATGGTTCCGGCGGCATTTAGCCTGCAGGCCCGGCTACAGCACTTCGTGCATTATCATCAGTGTTTTTATCTGTCCAAAATCGGGGATATGCAAAGCATAATACTCCAGGTATCTTAATAATAAAATTCTTCTGGTATCCCGGTTCAGTTGAAATTCTTCCAGTTCACCGGGTTGCATCACTCTTAGTAATTCGGCTGTTAATTCGGCATTTTTTCCATCTATAAAATAAGGATGGGTTGGCTGCTGGTCGATAAAATTCCCTTCCTGCAGATCCAAAACCAAATTTACGGAGCTATAATTATCCGTTATCCTGAACCCAAAAAAATGGGGCAGGTGCAGGGTAAAAAAAAGGGCAAAATTGGCCGTTACTTTTTTATCAGCTTTGTCCAGTTCCATAAAAGAGCTGGCACAAAAATCGAAGAGGTCGGTATTAGGCTCGGGTTGTTTCAGGCATTTTTGAAGGAGTTCGGCCATATAGGAAGCGATACTGTTTTTAATAACATGGTTCAGCAAGTCATCATATAAAACCAACCACGAAAATTCTTTGATGCGCTGCATCGCCTTGTTTTCGCTGTGGTACACCAACAGGTCTAATTGGGCTGCCGGTTGAAAATGATTGGCTTTGGCCGATGATTTTTTCAACGTACGCACGCCGTTTACCATATAGGTTTGTATGCCAAACAATTCAGTGAATATGGTAACCACCAGGCTGGTTTCGCCGTACTTTATGCTTCGGAGTACTATGCCTTTGGTTTTATGCGTCATGGTTATGCCTTTCCTGGTTGTAATAAGTAAAATGCCCAAACATAATGGCCGTTTAGCTGTGCAGAACAATGCAAATTGACGTTCTTTGCACAATCTAAAATCTAAAATCTAAAATCTGAAATAATATATGTATCAGCGGTTAGGAAAATTTGTACTTACGTTCAGGGGCCCTTTGCTTTTTCTTTTATTGATGATAACGGTGGTGATGGGTTTTTATGCCGCCAAAGTTAAACTCAGTTACGAATTTTCGAAAGCCATTCCCGCTGGTAATATCAAATACAAGGAATACCTCGCATTTAAAGAGAAATTCGGCGATGATGGAAATATATTGGTTGCAGGTATTCAAACCGACAGTTTGTTTAGTTTGCCATTTTTTAATGCGTACAAAGAACTCCATCAGCAGCTAAAAGCGATCCATTATGTGGAAGATGTGTTAAGCATACCGGCTGCAGTTAGCCTCATCAAGGAGGCGGATTCGCAGAAACTGGTTGCCGTGAAGATATTTTCGGATTCCATCAATACCCAGGCAGCATTGGATACGGCTGCCCGGGAATTTAATAATTTACCGTTTTACCGTGGCCGCTTATACAATCCCCGTTTAAAAGCCTACCTGATGGCCGTACGTATTAATAAGGATGTACTTAATTCAAAGGGCCGTACAACCGTTATAAACGACATTACAGATGCGGTGAACAGGTTCGAAAAAAAGACGAAAACCACGGTTTACCTAAGCGGCCTTCCGCTGATACGAACGGTAGTGGCCGACCGGATCCAAAATGAAATGAAATATTTTTTATTTGGGTCGCTCCTGTTAAGTGTGATCATACTGGCGCTTTTTTTTCGCTCTGTCAGTACCACTATACTTTCTTTGCTGGTAGTGGTTTTGGGGGTAATTTGGAGTGTGGGTGTTTTATATTTGTGCGGGTACCAGATCACCATACTTACTGCATTGGTGCCCTGCCTCGTTGTGGTCATTGGCATACCCAACTGCATTTATTTTATTAACAAATACCATAGTTCGTACTTACAGCATGGCGATAAAGAAAAGTCGCTGTTTGATATGGTTAGCAAGATGGGCGTTGTTACCTTGTTTTGTAATTTAACGGCAGCTATTGGTTTTGGTGTGTTTGCTTTAACCAAAAGTGCCATCCTGCAGGAATTTGGTGTGGTGGCAGGTATCAGTATCATGATCATTTTTGTGGTGTCGTTTATTTTATTGCCGGCTGCCTTAAGTTATTTGCCGGCACCAAAACCGTCGCAAACCAAATACCTTAACAATAAGTGGATCATCAATCTCCTGTTACGCATAGAACGTTGGGTATTTCATCATCAAAAAACAGTATATGCCGTAACGGCTGTCGTTTTAATTTTTTCGGTGGTTGGTGTGTTTAAATTAAAAAGCGTTTCTTTTATTGTGGATGACCTGCCCAAAACAGACAAAGTATATACCGATCTTAAATTTTTCGAAAAGAGCTTTGGCGGGGTAATGCCGCTCGAAATTGTGGTGGACACCAAAAGGGCAAAGGGTATTTTGAGTCCCCGGATCGATATTCATAAAATTGCTTTGTTCGAGGATTCGTTTTTAGTAAAACAACCAGATATCGCAAAGCCGCTTTCTGTAGTAGATGGCATCAAGTTTTTTTACCAGGCAGCCAGCGAAGGCCGGGGCGATTCTACCTATACTTTGCCTGCTTTTGGCAATCCCCTCCAGGATTTGCATAAGCAGTTGCTTCAATTAAATGCCCGCCGACAAAATAAGGCGATGACGGCGTCGGACTCTGCCACACTTAAATTAATGGGTTCATTTTTAGATTCCACGGAACAATATCTCCGCATAAGCATGAATATGGCTGATATAGGCACCGAAAAACTCCCTGTTTTACTGAATAACATAGAGCTAAAGGCAAATGAAATTTTCGATACAGCCTCCTATAAAATACAGCTTACGGGTACCAGCATCACGTTTTTAGAAGGAAGCCGTTTTATCGTAAATGGGCTGAAGGATAGTATTTTTTGGGCGTTTTTATTGATCGCGCTGTGTATGCTTTACCTGTTTAGATCGGCCCGTATATTATTATGTTCCCTGATTCCCAATATTATCCCCCTGGTGATCACGGCTGGTATCATGGGTTGGGTGGGCATTCCGTTAAAACCCTCTACTGTATTGGTATTTAGCGTGGCGCTGGGGATCGCCGTGGACATCACCATACGCTTTCTCGTTAACTATAAACAGGAGCTTCCGGTATACAATTATAATGTTCGCGAAACCGTAAGTGCCACGATTAAAAACACGGGTTTAAGTATCGTATATACGGCCCTGGTATTAATTGCCGGCTTTATTATTTTTTGTGGAAGCAGTTTTGGCGGCACCATAGCGCTTGGGTGGCTAACCTCTGCCACGTTGTTAATTTCTACCCTTACCAACCTGGTTTTATTGCCGGTTTTGCTGTTATTGTTGGCGCCCAAGAAGCCACTCGGTAAAAACCGGTAATGTCTTAGAAAACAGGCCGGGTATTTTCAGTTATGTTGATAATCAACGGCCTGAAACCCAGTGGGAAAATGAAAAGCAGCAGAAAGGTTAATAAAAGTGTCAAACTATTTGATTATTACAGGGAATGTGAATTATATTTGTTCCCATAAACTATTACGCAAATGAGAAAATTGATTTTAATCTTATCAGCTGTTTTTGTATTTGTACTACAGGCAGCTGCACAGAACCGTACCGTTACCGGTAAAGTTACTGACGAAAAAGGGGCACCCATCGAGGGCGTTTCCGTTACCAGTGCCGACGGTAAACAGGGAACCCAAACTGAAAAAGACGGAAAATTCAGTATTTCCCTTCCGGAGTCAGTTAAAACACTGGTTTTTTCAAATGTAAATTTCGAGCCACAATCGATACCTGTTGGAAAACTGCTGGTAATTAACGCAAAATTGAAAAATAAAGATACCAACCTCGAAGAAGTGGTTGTAATAGGGTATGGTACGCAACGAAAGATAAAAGTAACCGGTTCAATTGGCAAGGTAGAAGGAGATAAAATTGCTTCGCTGGCAACCACCAGTTTCGATAAACAATTGGCCGGCCGGATTTCGGGCGTACAGGTAGTAGCCAGTTCTGGTTTGATCGGCGCCTCGCCGAGAATCCGGATTAGGGGGTAAATTCTATCACACAGGGACGCGACCCGTTAATTGTGATCGACGGTATTCCAACAGCGGGTATGCCGAGTGTATTCAGCGTTGACGGACCTTCAAGCGTTGCCCAAACCAATATTCTGAGCGATATTAATCCGGCCGATATTGAATCTTACGAAGTTTTAAAAGATGGTGCCGCTGCAGCTATTTATGGCTCAAAGGCTAACAATGGTGTGATCATGATCACCACAAAAAAAGGTAAGAGCGGAAAACTGAACGTGAACTATGATATGTATATGGGCTTTAGCAGTCCGTTTAATACACCCCAATTGCTGCAGGCAGCCGATTTTATTACGCTTTCTAACGAAAAATTGAATAACGCCGGCCTCTCTAATGGCGCTTTTGCCGACGCAAACAATACCAATACCAACTGGATGGCTGCCACACTCAGAACCAATGCATTTGTACAAAGTCATACGGTTTCGGCTTCTGGCGGATCTGAAAAGTCTACCTATTACATGTCTGTTAATTACCTGTATCAGGAAGGCTCAATTCGTACCAATACCAACAGGCGATATAATTTCAGGGCCAATATGGAACATAAGCCTAACAAGTATTTTAAGTTTGGTAATAACATCACCTTGAGCCGTACCGAAGATAATGACCAGAATAATGGCGGCAACTCGTTGAGTGGGGCGATGGCTAGTGGTATGAGGGCACTTCCCAATGTGCCTATCTATAGTACAACACATCCTACCGGTTATAATATTACACCGGATAATTCTGCCTTGGGTTCGGGCGCTAATACGCGTGTAATTGAGAACAACTATACCAACCCGGTTTATACTTTAGATAAAAACATTTTTACAAACGAACGCACGCGGGTGATAAACAATTTATTTTTAGAAATTACGCCTTATAAATGGCTTACTTTAAGAAGCCAGGCTTCGGTTGATTATCAAACGGGTGTTGATTTTCAGAGCCTTGATAAAGTGCATGGTGACGGAAGAAGTGCAGGCGGGATTCTTTTTAATCAAAATCTGCAGTCAACTTTGCTTACCTGGCAAAATTATGCTAACATAAACAAGTCGTACAAGCGTCATACCGGAACCTTTGTTATTGGTACGGAAATGCAACGCACAAATACGCAAAACTTTTTTGGAAGAGGAACTTCTGTATCTGACCCGTTCTTTCAAACGATCAGTGTGATAAGTAATACCTATGTGAACCAGTTTTCAGGAGGCTTCTACGGAAAAAGAGGGTATCAATCTTTTTTTGGAAGGATGAATTATGATTTTTCGAGCAGATACTTTTTTCAGTTTTCTTTGCGTCGTGATGGGTTGAGTAGTCTGTCGCCTGCAAACCAGTATGGTAATTTCTATGGCGGTTCGTTGGGCTGGAGGGTTAGCGAAGAAAAATGGTGGAATAAAACAGGTCTGAATAAATTTATTGATGAACTTAAATTCAGGGGAAGTCTTGCTGAAGTAGGTAATGAACCAACGGCCAGGTTTCCTTACCTGAGTACTTATGGCGCAGCACCATATGGAGGAGCATCCGATCTGGCGGCAAACCGGATTGGCAATCTTAGCCTTAGTTGGGAAGTTAGCAGGAAAATAAATTATGGTTTTGACATGACTTTTGGCAGAAACCGGTTTAATTTGTCGGTTGACATATTTAAGAACAGAAACAATGATCAGGTACTGGATGTGCAGCAGCCGGTATCTTTCGGTATCCCGGGCAATATCATAACCAAAAATATCGGCACCATGGAAAATAAAGGTGTAGAAATTGAATTAGGTGCTCAACTGGTAAAAGGTAAAGCTTTTAGCTGGAGGCTGGATGCAAACTTCACTTCTACTTCCAATAAAGTGTTGACGCTGAGCGACGGTGCTACGGAATATGCAGATGGCGCCTATAACCTGATCAGATTAAATCAACCTATCTCGGCGTTTTATGGTTATGCCTGGGCAGGTGTAAACTCGGCTACGGGAAACCCCATGTGGTATAAAGAAGATGGAAGTTTGGTGCAATACAATAATGTAACCGGATCGGCAGCCGGTTATTACTACGCCATTAATAAAGATGATCCCAATTTAGGTGTGGCAACAACATTAGGTAACCGCTATTTATTGGGGTCGCCATTGCCAACCTGGTATGGTGGCTTTACCAATACCCTTAGTTACAACCAGTTTTCGATGGAAGTATTTTTCCGGTATAGCGGCGGAAACTATGTGTTTAACCAAACCCGCCAGGAAGTTTGGAACAGCCAGGGATTTGTAAATAATGGCGTGGAATTATTAGACCGCTGGACCAAACCCGGCCAGGTGACCGATGTGCCTAAATTGTTTTATGGCCGTGATAACCTCACTAATCTTAATGGACAGCTTAACAGCAGGTTCCTGGAAAAAGGAGATTTTCTGCGACTTCAGAACCTGATGTTCTCTTATACGCTGGATAATAAAAAGCTGGAAACCGCATCAAAGGGAATCATGAAGTCAATGCGTTTTTATGTGCAGGGACAGAATCTTTTTGTATGGACAAAGTATACCGGAATTGATCCCGAAAATACGAATGAACGTGGTGCGGATAATTCATCTGTTCCGCAAATGAGGACATTTACTTTTGGCCTTAATGTTGGATTCTAGACTAAAAAACGTAATTAAAAATATAAAATGAAATCAGCTATGAATAAAATAATAACAGGCTTTTTACTGGCAGTGTTGGCGCTGTTTTTAAATACTTCCTGCAAAAAAGTGTTGGACATCGGTCCCTATGACTCGTTAACGGATGTTACCACATTTACAACACCCGACAGGGTTGAGAGTGCCGTAAACGGTGTGTACGATGCCGCACAAAGTGGTTTCTATGCCGGAGGCGCGATACGGGGTTATCCCTTTGGAGCCGCCAGTATCGAACAGGGCGATATGCGTGGCGAGGATATGTTGACTTTTGTTACTTTTTATGCGATTACTTATAACGCAACGTATAATGTTTCATCTGCCAATAATGATTTTCATTTCCAAACTTTGTATGCCCTGATCAACAAAGCTAATTTAACTATAGAAGGTGTTACCGGTGCCGTGGGAAGCGGCGTTATATCTAATTCGCTGGGTGATGTGTATAAAGCTGAATGCCGCTTTTTAAGGGCCATGGCGCATCACGAATTATTAATTCATTTTGCCCGGCCTTATCGCGATGGTAACGGAAGTCAACAGGGTATCATTTACCGCGATTTTGGCATCAACAGCGACGCTACCTCAGCAGCCGCGGCAGCCAAGACAAGAACATCCGTTCTGGACGGATATACAAAAATATTAGCCGATCTGGATTATGCAGAAGCTAATTTACCGGTATCCACGTCGGCCGCACCGTCGCCCGTTAATGCCTCTACCAATAAAACTTACCGGGTAACCAAAGCGGCAGCCATTGCCATGAAAATGCGGGTAAAACTGCATATGGGCGATTGGCCGGGTGTGATTACCGATGGAGCTAAAATAGTTCCTAACACGCCGAATTTGGGTGCCTATCCCGGATTTGTAAGCCAGGTTGGCGGATGGAAACTGGAAACATCACCGGTTACACCATTTACAGCTGGTGGATGGCAGGGAAATGAAACTATGTTCTCGATCAGGAACGCAGCTACAGATAATGGCGGCGTAAACGGTGCCTTACCCAATATGTTGGGCAATACCAGTATTGGTGGCAGGGGAATCATCAGGGTTAGCCCAATCGTTTATAATTTACCGGAGTTTCTTTGCAACGATGTAAGGAGATCGATGATGAGCCAAATAGGAACAGGCGCAGCGATTAATTATGTTTCTACCAAATATATTGATCCGGTTACCAGTACCGACCCGGCGCCCATGATACGGTATGCCGAAGTTTTATTAACCCTGGCCGAGGCCGAAGGAAGACAAAATGGTATCACAACCAAAAGTCTGCGGTTGCTGAACGAAGTAAGAAACAGGGCATTGCCCGGCGGCCCCGGAACCTTTAACCTGCCTCCTGCAGGAACCTATACAGCGGGGTCCTTTGCCAATGCCAATGCGTTTGTTAAAGCCGTTTTACAGGAGCGCCGGATTGAGTTTATTGCGGAAGGAAAACGTTGGGCCGATATTCACCGTAATGGTACCGATGCTGTTTTTGGAACGGGTGGAATTCCGGCAAAAGTGGGTGTAGGCGAGTCATTATTTGCTATGTACAACTGTGTTACCAATGCGGTACCACCAACATCGCAGGTGGCCTATCCATATAGCGATTACCGTTTCCTGTGGCCTATACCACAAACCGAAACACAGATCAATCCTAATTACGCTCAAAACCCGGGCTACTAAAAAATAATTAAATTGAAAAAAGCGCCGGTCAGTTACTGACCGGCGTTTTTTTTCATCCGCCGGCCATTGAAATAACTCGTTAGCGGGCGCTTTATGAATTTCTATCCGGGCAATTAATAAGAAACAGATTACCCATTTACCTAAACGAAATTTGTAAAATACAACCGGCAGTAGTCTATTTATATTAGAGTAATATATATGCGAAAAATGGTCAAGCTAATTAGGTTACATCGGATTTTTGCAATAATTTCAACTACACTAATACCAAACTGGCAATTTCCAATTTACCACACCTCAATTCAAACAGACTTGATAGAGAAATTTATTGAGTTTTTTACTGACCATTGTTTTTTACTTGCATGTATCAGCAGGTAAAAGGGCGCCGCAGTTTTTTTAACCAATGGTTCGGTAGGTTTTGGATATATCTATGCCCGGTGCGGGTTTGCGTGTTGGTGAAAAATAAAATGATGTGGTACCTGTATGATGAAGTGGCAGCGGTACAACAAAAGTAGATCAAAGCATATTCAACAAAAAAATACGGCTGTTTAAAACAGCCGGTAAACCACTAAGACCAAACAAAAACACTGCTATGAATTTATTCAATTCCCGTTTTGGAAAAATGCTTATTTCAACATTATTATTCTTAACGGTTAATACCACATTGCATGCTCAGTATAGTGAAATATTCTCTGTTCCTAACAAAGGGTATCTTCTGAATTTAGTTGACGACTTTGGCGGCGTGAACTGGACTCTTTCCCCATGGGCCACCGCAGGTGGCGAAAGGGATATAGCTGATTATTTTCAAACAACTGCGGGTGGAGTTTTAGAAAGCATTGACCTGGACCAGCAAGTCTATTGGGAAAGCCCTTTATTGAACATCAGTGCAGCAGGTACTGTATCAATCTCTGTGCTCCTAACCTGGGCCGGATTTGATACGGATATTGCTGCCAATAACTGTTCGGGTGATTTCATCAGGGTGGAATACAGCATCAATGGCGGAGCATACACGATGGTTCCCAATCAGGTAGGCGGCAATGCCTGCGCCACAATTGCTTATCCGTTTGGAGCTGTTGGAGCTCCATTTACAGCCTCAACAACAGTAAATCAGGGGGGCATTTCAGGTAATTCACTAAGGATCAGGGTCGTGGTATTTACCAATGCCAATGCCGAAATGGTAACGATAGACAATGTTTCAGTTCCCCAAGCTGGCGTTACATTAAACTGTACCCAACCCGTAATCACTACAACGCTCAGGAATATCGTTTGCAATGGGGCATCATCTGGTGCCATTGATGTAACGGCTACCGGTGCAACTGCACCATATAATGTTAGCTGGACAGGCCCTTCAAGCGGTAATCCTGCCGGCACAGAAATTGCTGCATCGGGAGGAACCTATACTATTGCAGGGTTAACGGCAGGGACTTATACCATTACGGTAACTGATGCCGCTTCATGCAGCCAGGTTACAACTGCTACAGTAATATCGTCACCCATAGTGCAATCGGCTATTACCAGCCCGGCCTCCTGTGGCCAGGCCAATGGAACTATTGATCTTAATGTCAGCGGCGGTAATGCACCTTATACGTACCTATGGTCAAATAGTGCCACCACGCAGGACATTAGTGGGCTGGCAGCGGGCAATTATTCTGTAACCATTACCGACGCCTCTGTTCCGGGTTGCACATCAACCGCCAGTTATACAGTTGCTGCCGCGCTTAATGGCCCATACAATGAAACCTTCAGTGTGCCGGGAAAAGGATATCTGATAAACCAGGTAAATAATTTCTTTGGGGTGAACTGGACTATGTCTCCCTGGACTTTCGATGAACCTCCAACTGGTATCGGCAGGGATAATGGTGATTATTTTCAAACCACAGCGCTTGGAAAACTAGAAGCAGTAGATACCGACATGGATGTTTACTGGACCAGCCCGGAATTAAATATTTCTGCATCAGGAACGGTACAGTTTTCGGTTGACCTGGCCTGGACTGGTTTCGACAATGAGGATTATATTTTAGTTCAGTACAGTATAAATGGCGGTGCATTTGTTACCATCCCCAACCAGTTTGGCGGCGGTGCCGGAACCATACAATATGCATTCCCTTCTGTTGACCAAAATGGTTCGTTCACGGTAACGCAAACAGGTATTACCGGTAATAAGATTCAGATAAGAATTGTTGTACTCACCAACTCACAGGCCGATGTTGCCATCATCGATAATGTCAGTATACCACAAACGGTGTCTTTATGTATTTGTCCAGCGATCACCGTTATCAATCCGGTGGTCACTTCAGGATTGGTAGGGGTTCCCTTTAGTCAGACTTTTACACAAACCGGCGGTGCAGCCCCGGTCAATTTTACAACAGTCAGTCTGTTGCCGGCCGGTATCTCCTTATCTGCCGCTGGTGTATTAAGCGGTACGCCAACTGTTTCAGGTACTTTTCCGATCGTAGTAACGGCAACAGATGTGAATACCTGCACAGGTAACAGTTCAACCTATACATTGGTGATCAACAGTTGTCCCGCCATCACAGTCGCAAACCCGGGTCTGGCAACGGCAACCCAGCTTGTACCTTACAGCAGATCTTTTATTGCTTCGGGTGGTACAGGACCATATTCTTTTACAGCAGCCGGCTCAATACCTGCAGGACTTAGCTTTACTACCTCTGGTTTACTGCATGGTACACCAACGCAAACCGGCTTGTTCCCTATTACGGTAACGGCAACCGATGCCAATGGTTGTACCGGTGTTAGCGGAGTATATAATTTAAATATCAGTGCCGGTGTTATCGGTGTGGCCCGCTGGGTAAACAATGTGGCAGCGCCCAGGCCTGCACAGGTGGCGGTGAATTGTCTTGTTTATAACACGGCTCCAACTACCTATACCGATATTCAAACAGCTATTAATGCAGCAGCCAACGGAGATGTGGTATATATAACCGAAGGTACTTACAACCATACCGTTGTTCCAGGTTGTTCTTTAGGACTGGCCAGTGGCAATTATATTACCATCAGCGGAAAAACCAACCTGATCATTACTTCCAATACGGGAAGCTGGTGCAGTTCCACTACAACTATTACTGGCCGTGGTTTTGCCATCGTTGGTGGAAACAACATCACCATCCAGGGGCTTACCTTAGTGGGGGTTCCGGTTAATGCATTCTATAATTCCAATGCAGGTACACAAACCAGCAACGTAACCATCAAGAGTAATTTTGTAAATGGTACGTATGGACATGGCATTAAAACAGATGACCATCCCAGCGATGGTGTTTTGAACAGAAGCATCTGGGAAATTACCGGTAACAGGTTTCAATTTATAGGAGCCAGTAACCCGGGAGGCTGTACCTTAGGCCCAGTTTCAGGTATCTGGCTGGCACAGGCCGGATTCAATTGTAATATTATTGATAACGATATCATTAATACACGATGGGCAGGTATTTTATGTGTGGGCCAGGGCCGTGATAATGCCGTTGCTTCAACAGAGATTGCCACCATTATGAGAAACCGTATCGATATTACCCGTGATGCAGGTATTCAGATTGGTTTCTCTGCGGGTGCTTTCTATTATTCAAACGGGGTCAATATCAGCCATAATCATATTGAAAGTGGCAACCTCAACAACAGTCCGGGCATTGGGGGCATCACCATCTTACAAAATAATATATATGGGGTTAATATCCACAACAATGAAGTTACTAATTGTTTCAATGGCCTGGCTATTGAGATAGCCGGATGGCAGAATTCGCCAGATACAAAAAACATCACGAATAATAATTTTTACAATTTGATACCGGGCAGTTACGGTGTTACACACATTGCAGGCATAGCTCCCAATGGTTTATTTGGTACAGCCGATGACCTGAATTTGTATAACTTAAGAAATAACTACTGGGGTACAGCCAACGGGCCTACTTATGTAACCAATCCGGGTGGTACCGGATCGGGCTTACTGAAAGAAACCACTTTACGTGGTACTTCGCCTACTCCAGCAGGCATTGTGTATTCATTGAATGATTTTGTGTACACACCTTTCCGCACCACGCCGGCAACGTCTAACTTTGGAGTACAGTGTTCAAGTAATTATGGTGTACCGGGCAATACCCTTGCATTATCATCTGCTGTGGGTACCGATGCACAAACTGTTTGTGTTAGTACCCCAATTACTAATATAACTTATGCTACCACCGGAGCTACAGGAGCAACCGTAACAGGTCTTCCTGCAGGTGTTACCGGTTCATGGGCTGCCAATGTGGTAACCATCAGCGGTTCACCTACAACTACGGTAGGTTCTCCGTTTACCTATACCGTAACATTAACGGGTGGTTGCGGTGCATTAACAACAACCGGAACGATAACGGTTACACCGCCAACCAATACCATCACCCGTACATCAGCAGTAGGTACAGATATACAATGGGTATGTCTTAATACACCCATCATTGATATTACCTATGCTACCACCGGAGCAACCGGAGCAACCATAACCGGTCTGCCACCGGGGGTAACCGGTAGCTGGTCAGCCAATGTGGTTACCATTACCGGAATGCCTACTTCCACAGCAGGGTCACCCTATATTTTTACAGTCACTTTATCAGGAGGTTGCGGTACTTTAACCGCCACCGGAAAAATTACGGTTAATCCTACACCGGATGTTAACCAGCCTGCTAACCAGACTGTATGTAATAACGCAGCCACTACAACAGTTACCTTTACCGGTGCCGCACCGGGTACCGAATTTAACTGGACAAACAGTGATCCATCCATCGGCCTTGTTGCCAGTGGAACCGGAAATATAGCCTCATTTACAGCTACCAACCCCGGCGCTTTGCCTCTAACTGCTACCATTACGGTTACGCCAAGCACACCGCTTGGATCAATAGCCTATATTAACAGAATCCTCTCGGCGAATGTAGCCGTGGTTAATACCTCTTCCAATGCCATTATTGGCTCAGCAGGGTTAGCTTGTCAGCCTTTTGGCACTGCATTCAATCCTGCACGTGACAGGCTATATGTGTCTCATCTATGCACAACCCAATTATATGTAATCAATACAGTTACCAATACGGTTGTTGCAACCATTAATATAGGGAATTCACCAGAGGGTATAGCTTTGCTTCCTGATGGAAGCAGGTTATATGTGGTAAATTTGTTAGATGGCACGGTCTCGATCATCAATACAACGACCAATACTGTTGTTAGTACTGTTCCTACAGGAGGGTCGAATCCTTCTGGTATCAGTATTACTCCCGATGGCTTAAAAGCCTTTATAGCAAACCGTATTAGTAATACCGTAACCGTGATCAATACGGGCACCAATACGGTTACAGGTACAATTCCGGCAGGTACAAATCCAACTGGTATCAGCATTACGCCCGATGGCACTAAAGCCTATGTAACAAACAATGGTGGCAGTAACGTAACCGTAATTAATACGGCCACTAATGCAATCATCGCTACGATCCCGGTAGGCACAAATCCCGCTGGTATTACCATTACGCCCGATGGCACAAAAGCCTATGTGGCAAACTATGGAAGCGCTAATGTAACCGTGATCGACATTGCAACCAATACCGTAATTACTACAGTACCTGCAGGAACAAATCCTTACGGTATTTCTGTAAGTCCGGATGGCAACCAGGTTTGTGTACTCAATTTTACCAGCAATAATGTAACAGTTATCAGTACAGCCACCAATACAGTTGCAAAAACTATTGGGGGAATTGCTGCACCGCAGAGTTTAGGTAATTTTATTCCTTTCAATGTGCCATCATGCACGGGGGCTTCAAAAACCTTTACCATAACGGTTAATCCAACCAATACCGTTACACGCACGTCGGCTGTTGGTACCAATGCACAAACGGTGTTGATCAACACCCCGATAACTAATATTACTTATGCTACAACCGGCGCCACCGGTGCCAGCGTAACGGGTTTACCAGCAGGTGTATCAGGTAGTTGGTCGGGTAATGTGGTAACCATCAGTGGCTCACCAACAACAGCGGTTGGTTCTCCTTTTAATTATACAGTAACGCTTACCGGCGGATGCGGAACCATTACCGCAACCGGTACTATTACAGTAACCACCTGTACTACCAATAGCTGGACTGGTGTAACCAGTACCGATTGGTTTACCGCAACAAACTGGTCATGCGGCACCGTGCCTACAGCAACCAGCGATGTGGCTATTCCACCCGGTACGCCCAATACCTGTACCATTGGAACCGGAACAGCACAGGTTCGGAATATCGGTTTAACCGACACCCTGATCAATAACGGAACTTTGAACTTAAATGGAGGTGGTGTTTTAACCAATACAGGTGGAACCTATATGGGAACCGGTAACTTCACCGGCGCTTTATTTAATAATACCGGCGGTGTTGTTTCTCCGGGTAATTCACCGGGCTGCATCGTATTTGCTGCGGGTTATACGAATGGTTCCGGTACCGAAGTGATCGAGATTGGTGGTATCACGCCTTGTACCTTGCACGATCAGTTGCAGGTTACAGGTACGGCTACACTGAGTGGTACGCTGGATGTGCAGTTGTTTGGCGGTTACGTACCTGTTGGCGGCGAAAGCTATACGATTATGACCTCAACCACACTGGTCGGAACATTTGCTACAATTAATTATCCTTCATTATCGCCCGGCCTTGCCTGGGGGATACAGTATAATGCACCCGCTGCAGGGAATGTAACATTAAATGTTATTGTATTAACACCTGCCACTGCCCTCAACTTTGATGGCAACAGTGATTTTGTAAGTATACCAAGTACAGCAAATAACAACTTTGCATTTAACCAGGATTTCACCGTTTCAGTAAATGTTAAAGCTCCCGCAACCCAGGTATGGACGAGTAATACAGACAATGATATTGTAGAAAAGTGGAGCAGTGCAGGTGGTTATCCATTTGTTATTCGGATGTTTAACCAAAATGCAGGAGCAAACAATGGTAAGGTTCAGGTAGCAAGATTTGATGGTGGTAATAATCCAAATATATTATCTACTGCTACAATAAATGATAACAACTGGCACCAGATTAGTTTTGTTAAAACAGGCAGTACAATGTATTTATATATTGATGGCATACTCAACGGAACTGTTACAGATAACACTACAGGTACTACCTCCAATGCCTCACCTTTATTTTTAGGTAAACGGGGAGGTGGTGCACCTTTTGATAATTTCTTTACAGGAACACTGGATGAATTGAGAATATTTAACCGCGGATTATGCAGCGGCGAAATACAAAACTATCTTTCATGCGAAGTGCCAACCAATCTCAGCGGTCTGGTGGGATATTATCGTTTTAACCAGGGTTATGTTAATGGAAATAACAGTACAGAGACTACGCTTACAGATCTGACGGTTAACGCCAATAACGGAACGCTGAATACCTTTGCACTTAATGGCACTACATCCAACTGGACAACAGGTAATGCAACCGGATCTTGTCCGGCTTATGTACCGCCGTCTGCAACAGCTACACCGGCTTCTCAAACCAGTTGTTCAGGCGCACCCATTACAACAATAGTACTTAGTGGGGCAACAACCTACAACTGGACCCGCAATAACACCGGAACAGTAACAGGCATAGCGGCCAGCGGAAGCGGCAATATCAGTGGCACTCTTACCAATACAACGGCAGCACCGATAATGGTAACGTTTACCATAACGCCTACATCAGGCAGTTGTACCGGAACACCTGTAACAGCCACGGTAGTTGTTAACCCAACACCGGATGTAAACCAACCTGCTAACCAGGTGGTTTGTAACGGGGCGCCAACAACGGCGGTTAACTTTACAGGTACGGTAGCGGGTACGGTATTTAACTGGACAAACAATACACCATCTATTGGCCTTGCAGCCAGTGGTACGGGTAATATAGCCAGCTTTACAGCAACCAATGCAGGTACAGCACCGGTGGTGGCAACAGTAACGGTAACGCCTTCAACAACATCAGGTGGTGGCGGCGGACCAATAACACAAACATTTAATTATACAGGGGCCATGCAAACCTTTACGGTTCCTGCCGGAGTTACCTCACTTCAATTAAGCGCCCTCGGAGCCTCGGGAGGCAACTCGCCGGGATTGGGAGGTTTAGGAGGGTCTGCACAGGGAGATCTGGCAGTTACGCCTGGTCAGGTTTTACATATTTATGTAGGTGGACAAGGTTCAGGCTTCGGGGTCGGAGGTTTTAATGGTGGAGGAACTGGACAGTGGGTCAACGGCGGTGGAGGTGCGTCAGATGTGCGAATTTCTTTATTTACTTTGACGGATCGTGTTTTAGTCGCTGGTGGCGGTGGAGGGATGTATACTGGCGGTGGTGGTTATCTGGCCGGGGATGGCGGAGGCTTAACGGGTACCTCGGGTACAACGCAGAATGTTTCGACAACTGGCGGAACTCAAGTTGCTGCAGGTACACCTGGTACTGGGGGCGGTCTCGGACAGGGACAAAACAGTGATGCATTTTTCGACGGCGGCGGCGGCGGCGGCGGTTATTACGGAGGCGGCGCAGTGAGTAACTCACCATATACAGGAAATGGTGCCGGTGGTGGAGGATCGAGTTATATTGGAGGTGTGACTGCAGGTGTAACAACCCCTGGAGTAAATTTAGGGAATGGCCGGGTTACTATAACCTATTCAACAGGCATTACCTGCACTGGCACTCCAAAAACCTTTACCATAACAGTAAACCCCACACCAAACGCAACAGCTACACCTGCAAGTCAAACGATTTGCTCAGGCGCAGCGATCACAACAATAGTAAACAGCGGTACGGTACCGGGTACAGTATATAACTGGACAAGAGATAACTCGGGCACCGTAACGGGTATTGCGGCCAGTGGCACAGGCAATATCAGCGGTAGCTTAACCAATACAACCAATACACCTATAACGGTAACGTTTACGGTAACACCAAGCTATACCAATGCAGGTGTAACCTGCACAGGTACACCGGTAACCGCAACGGTGCTGGTTAACCCAACACCGAACGCAGTGGCAGCTCCAACAAGTCAAACGATTTGCTCAGGTGCAACCATCACTACGATAGCCATAACAGGCAATGTGGCCGGTACCGTGTATAACTGGACAAGAGATAATACGGTTGCAGTAACAGGCATCCCAGCCAGCGGTGCAGGTAATATCAGTGGTGCCTTAACCAATACCACCACGGCACCAGTAACGGTAACCTTTACCATTACGCCAACAGCCAATGGTTGTCCGGGTACACCAATTACCGCAACGGTACTGGTTAACCCAACACCAACAGCTATAGCCACACCGGCTTCGCAAACGATTTGTTCTGCAACGCCTATTACCACGATAGTAATAACGGGCAATGCAGTAGCGGGTGTAGTATATAGCTGGACAAGAGATAATACAGGAACCGTAACGGGTATTGCAGCCAGTGGCTCGGGCAATATCAGCGGAGCCTTAACGAATACAACTAATACCCCAATAACTGTAACATTTGCCATAACGCCAACAGCCAATGGCTGCCCTGGTACCCCGGTAACGGCTACAGTAACGGTAAACCCAACCCCTGATGTAAACCAACCTGCCAACCAGGTGGTTTGCAATGGAGCGCCCACGGCGCCGGTAAACTTTACGGGTTCGGTTGCGGGTACGGTATTTAACTGGGTAAACAATACGCCATCCATTGGCCTTGCTGCGAGTGGTACAGGTAATATAGCGAGCTTTAATGCCATTAATACCGGTACGGCACCGGTGTTGGCAACAGTTACGGTAACGCCATCAACAACGTCAGGTGGTAGCGGTGCAGCTAAGATACTCCTTGCATTTGCAGAATTCAGTGGGGCAACAACTACCTTATTGATAAATCAATTATTAGCAATACCAGGAGTAACTCAGGTTGATTATGTAAACACAACCGCAACTACGCCTTCATTAGTTCAAATGCAGGTATATGATGTTGTAGTAGCTTTAACTAATAGTGCGCCCACAAACCCGGTTTTGTTAGGAAATAACTTGGCGGACTATATTGATGGCGGCGGCAAAGTAGTTGCAACTACTTTTGGATGGGAGCCAAATTTCGCTGCGATAACTGGGAGATGGCTTTCTGGAGGTTATGCCCCCTTCATTTCTTCTTCAAATGTTTTTTCAACAGCCAATCTGGGTATTTACACGGTTGGTCACCCGCTGATGCAAGGTGTAACATCTTTAACAGCTTTTTATCGTGCTTTGGTCTCTGTAGCACCCGGCGCTACACAGGTAGCGGCGTGGAGCGATGGAAGTCCACTTATGGCAGTTAAAGGGAATGCCGTAGGTTTATCTGCCTACATAGGAAATGCCGGGAACTGGTCGGGAGATTTTGCAAAAGTGATAGTAAATGCGGGAGGACCTGCCGGCACCACCTGCACCGGCACTCCCAAAACCTTTACTTACACCGTTAACCCAACCCCTAACGCTACAGCTACCCCTGCATCACAAACCATTTGCAGTAGCTCAGCCATTACCACAATAGTAAACAGCGGAGCAGTAGCGGGTACGGTGTATAACTGGACAAGGGATAACGGCATAGTAACGGGCATAGCAGCCAGTGGCACAGGTAACATATCAGGCACGTTAACGAACCCGACCAATTTACCGATCACGGTAACGTTTACGATAACGCCAAGCTATACCAATGGCGGTGTAACGTGCTCAGGCACGCCAATCACGGCCACGGTGGTAGTAAATCCAACACCTACTGTAAATGCGGTTGCCAACCAGGTGGTATGTAATGGTGCACCAACAACGGCGGTAACCTTCAGTGGCGCAGTAACAGCGCCTCCGGGTACGGTATACAACTGGACAAACAATACCCCATCTATTGGCCTTGTGGGTGCAGGCTCGGGCAATATAGCCAGCTTTACAGCCACCAATGCAGGCACAGCGCCTGTAGTGGCCACGATCACGGTAACACCGAGCTATACCAATGGCGGTACAACCTGTAACGGTACGCCAATAACCTTTACCATTACTGTTAACCCAACCCCGAACGCAACGGTTACCCCTGCAGCACAAACAATCTGCTCAGGTTCGGCGATTACAACAATCGTGAACAGCGGCACGGTAGCGGGTACGGTATTTAACTGGACCAGGAATAACCCGGTTGCAACCGGTATTGCATTAAGCGGCACGGGTAATATCAGCGGTACATTAACCAATGCTACTAACTCACCGATCACGGTAACCTTTACGGTAACGCCAAGCTATACCAATGCGGGAGTAACCTGTACAGGAGCAAGCACAACGGCTACGGTAATTGTTAACCCGATACCTGATGTGAACCAGCCAGCGAACCAGGTGGTTTGCAACGGATCACCAACGGCAATAGTAGTGTTCACGGGCTCAGTAACATCGCCTCCGGGCACGGTATATACCTGGACGAACAATACGCCTTTGATAGGATTGGCAGCGGGTCCTTTAACGGGCAATATCCGGAGCTTTAATGGCATCAATACCGGTACAACGCCTGTAGTGGCCACGATCACGGTAACGCCGAGCTATACCAATGGCGGCGTAACCTGTACGGGTTCACCAAAGATCTTTACGATCACGGTTAATCCCACACCACAGGTAACGGTACCTGCCAATGCAACGGTATGTAACGGAACGCTACAGCCAACGGGCACGTATAACTTCAGCACAACGGCCACCGGTGGTGTAACCACCTATTCGTGGTCGAATAATAATATCAATATCGGATTGGGCGGCACGGGCACAGGTAACAGCTTACCAACGTTTACGGCCACCAATACCACCAATGCACCGATAACAGGCACGATCACGGTAACACCAACATTTACCAATGGCGGTGTAAGCTGTACGGGTCCATCACAGACTTTTACGATCACGGTTAACCCAACGCCAAACGCAACGGCCACCCCGGCGAGTCAAACGATCTGTTCGGGTAATGCCATTACCACGATTGTGTTAACCGGCACGGTAGCGGGTACGGTATTTGACTGGGTTAGAGATAATGTAGCCACGGCCACGGGCATACCAGCCACCGGCACGGGTGATATCATTGGCAGTTTAACCAATACCACCACGGGTCCTGTACTGGTAACCTTTACGATCACGCCAAGCTATACCAATGGCGGGGTAACCTGTACGGGTCCATCGATCACGGCCACGGTACTGGTGAATCCAACGGCTACGGTTAATCCGGTAATGAACCAGGTAGTATGTAACGGAGATCCTACAGCGGCGGTAACGTTCAGCAGTCCGACCACGGGCGGCACGATCGTGTACAACTGGACAAACAGCTTACCATCGATCGGCCTTGCCGCATCAGGGGTGGGTAATATTGCCAGCTTTATCGCGACCAACCCGGCAAATACGCCGGTAACGGCTACCATTACGGTAACGCCAACCTATACCAATGGCGGCATCAGTTGTGTGGGCACACCGATGATCTTTACGATCACGGTAAACCCAACCCCTGAGGTAAACCAGCCGGCGAACCAAACGGTATGTACAGGAGCGCTGACATCGCCGGTTATATTTATCAGCACTTCGGTAGGAGGAACGCTTGTATTTAACTGGACCAATAACAATATCACGATCGGATTGGCAGCGGCAGGTACGGGCGATATTCCAAGCTTTACGGCATTAAATACCACCAATGCGCCTAATGTAGGTACGATCGTGGTAACACCGGTGTTCACCAATGGCGGTGTAAGCTGTACAGGTCCATCGAAGACCTTCACGATCACGGTTAATCCGACACCGGTAGTAAACCCGGTAGCCAACCAAACGGTATGTGCGGGATCACCAACGGCAGCGGTAACGTTCAGCAGTCCGGCCACGGGCGGCACGATCGTATACAACTGGACGAACTCCAATACAGCCATCGGGTTGGTAGCTTCGGGCACGGGTAATATAGCGAGCTTTATCGCCACCAATGCCACTGCAGCGCCGATCACGGGCACGATCACGGTAACGGCCACCTATACCAATAACGGGGTAAGTTGCACGGGTCCGTCGATGAACTTTACGATCACGGTAGATCCATTTGTAACGGTAAATCCTGTAGCTAACCAAACGGTATGTACGGGATCGCCAACGGCAGCGATAACCTTCAGCAGTCCATCAAGCCCTGTGGTCTTTAACTGGACCAATAATAACACAACGATCGGTCTGGCTGCCAGTGGCACGGGTAATATTGCGAGCTTCATTGGCCTCAATGGTACCAATGCCCCCAATGTGGCAACGATCATTGTAACGCCAACCTATACGGGTGGCGGATCAAGTTGTCCGGGCCAGTCGAGAACCTTTACGATCACGGTTAATCCGATACCGGTAGTAAACCCTGTACCTAACCAGGCGGTATGTAACGGATCACCTACATCGGCGGTGGTATTTACCAGTCCAACCACGGGCGGTACGATGACCTATAACTGGACCAACAGCAATACAGCCATCGGGCTGGGTGCATCGGGCGTGGGACCAGTTCCAAGCTTTATCGGCACCAACCCGGGTACGGCACCGATCAGCGGTACCATCACGGTAACGCCAACCTATACCAATAACGGCGTAAGCTGTACAGGATCATCAATCAGCTTTACGATAACGGTTAACCCGGTGCCAACAGTTAACCCGGTAGCCAACCAGGTAGTATGTAACGGGGCGCCAACTGCAGCCATTATATTTACAGGAGCAGTACCGGGCACGGTATATAACTGGATCAATGTGGGTCCCAATATCGGGCTTGGACCAAATGGCACGGGTAATATCCCGAGCTTTATCGCCAGCAACCCGGGAACGGTACCCTTAACGGCCACCATTACGGTGATACCCACGTATACCAATGCAGGTGTCACCTGCCAGGGAGCGCCGATAACCTTTACGATCACGGTTAACCCAACGCCAACGGTTAATCCTGTAGCGAGCCAGACACATTGTAATGGCTCACCAACACTACCGGTAACCTTTAGTGGCACGGTAGCGGGCACGGTATTTACCTGGACCAATAACAATACCAGCATCGGCCTTGGCGCCAATGGTGTGGGTAATATTCCAAGCTTTATAGCGATCAATACCGGTACCACGGTACAGGTAGCCACGATCACGGTAACGCCAACGTATACCAATGGCGGGGTAAGCTGTACGGGCCCAACGACGAGCTTCACGATCACGGTAAATCCGATACCAACGGTTAACCCGGTAGCGAGTATCAGGGTATGTGGCGGAGCTACAGTAGCTGTACCATTCAGCGGAGCCACAGCGGGTACAGTATTTAACTGGACCAATAACAATATCGCCATTGGCTTACCGGCCAGCGGCACAGGCAACCTGAACTTTGTGGCCACCAATACCAGTGCGATACCGATTTTTGCAACGATCGTGGTAACGCCCACGTTCACCAATGGCGGAGTAACCTGTACGGGAGCTTCAACGAGCTTCACGATCACGGTTAATCCAACGCCAACGGTGAACCAGCAGGCCAACCAGGTATTGTGTACCGGCTCAGCCACCGCACCGATCACCTTTACGGGAACGGCGAGCGGGGCATTCTATACCTGGACGAACAACCAGCCATCGATTGGATTGGGTGCAGCCGGTGTGGGAGATATCCCAAGCTTTACGGCACTGAATGCCGGTATAACACCGGTAGTAGCCACCATTACAGTAACACCGGTATTTATTGCCGGTGGAGTAACCTGTACAGGGCCAACGATGAGCTTTACGATCACGGTTAATCCGAACAATACGATTGTGCTGACGGCAGGTGGCACACCAGCTTCGACAACGTTTACGGGCCAGATCAACAATACCGATCCAACGACCAACCTGCGTTCGTTCCGGGATGGTGTACCCAAGACCTGTGCGGTACCGGGTACCTGTACGGCACCACTTGCCGGCACGTTCCAGTACGATATATTAACCTGGACCAACCCGATGCCAACGCCGCAGTGTGTAACGGTAACCTACAGTATACCGAATGCCAACCCGAACTTCAGTTTTGTAGCGGCATACAATGGACCTGTAAACCTGGCTGCGCTTTGTACCAACTGGCTGGGCGATCCGGGATCAAGTGTAGCGGTAGGCAATACCATTGTATGGTCATTTACGGCACCGGGCAATGCCAATATCAACTTTCTGGTAACCAATATAGTTAATGGCCAGGTGGCAGATTATCGCATTGTACTGGATTACCTGGTACCTGGTGGAGGTTCCAATAACCAAACGGTATGCCAGTTTACGCCGATCGTACCGATCATTTACAATACAACGGGCGCCACGGGAGCGAGCTTCAGTGGATTACCTCCGGGCGTGAGTGGCAACTGGGCAGCCAATGTGGCCACGATCAGCGGAACGCCAACAGCAGCCGGCGTGTTCAATTATACGGTGAACCTGATGGGTGGTTGTGGAAACGTATCTTCAACGGGTACCATTACGGTAAATTCAAGTGCCGTGATGGATCAGCCGGGTAACCAGTTGTTGTGCAACGGAGCTACTACGTCAGTGGTTAACTTTACCGGATTACCACCGGGTACTACGTACAGCTGGACCAACAACAATACCAGCATTGGCCTGGCGGCTTCAGGCACGGGTAATATCCCAAGCTTTGTGGCTACCAATGCTACGGCCACGGTACAAACAGCTACCATCACGGTAACATCCAACTCAACGGGTTGTGGTGGCACCACGGTAAGCTTTACGATCACGGTTCAGCCCACACCAACGGTTAACCAGCCGGCTAATCAAACGCTGTGTGCTGGCAATACCACGGTGGCCGTACCATTTAGTGGTGCGGTAGCGGGCACGGTATATACCTGGACCAATAACAACACCACCATCGGGCTGGGAGCCAGCGGTATCGGCACGGTACCGGCATTTGTAGCGATCAATGCAACGCTGTCGCCGGTAACGGCTACAATTACGGTAACGCCAACCTATACCAATAGCGGCATTACCTGTACGGGAGCAAGCAGATCGTTTACGATCACGGTCAATCCATTACCGAATATTGTGTTTGATAATGTACCACCGAGGGTATGTTTAACCGATACGGTAGTGATATTGAAGGTTAGTCCTGCAGGCGGAACCTGGTCGGGTACTGGTGTAACGGGCAATACCTTCTCGGCCACGTCGGCCGGATTGGGCGTACATGTGTTGCGCTATAGCTTCACCAATGGCAATGGCTGTAACCAAACGAGTTACTTTAATATTACGGTTAATGATTGTAAGGAGCGTCACAATATATTTGCGACAGCGATCCGGATCTATCCAAACCCGAACAGTGGTTACTTTAATATCCGCTTCAACAGCGATATTTATAGTGAGTTCAATGTACGGGTGATCGATGCGATCGGCAGGGTATACCGTTCGCAGCATATTACGGGTCTGCGTTATGGTTCGGTGATACCGATGGCGATGCCTGAGCTGGCAGCTGGTACCTACTTCCTGGAGATCTATAATGAAACCGAAAGGGCACAGTTCCCGATGGTGATCGTAAGATAAGAACCGTTAGTAATTACTTTATAAGGTCAACGTCCTCCGTAGCTGCGGAGGACGTTTTTTGTTTGTTATTTTTCTTTCCCAGGCGAGATTCTGTAAAAGCCTTGTGAGATGGCCCGGGACTCGCCGTCAATAGGAGAAGATCACGGAATGCATGGTTTTGGTTTTTGTGCCACGCACCAGGGCGGATGATAGATTTCTCACTTCGTTCGACATGACAGAAGAAAAACAGATTTCTCACTTCGGTCGACATGACAGAAGAAAAACAGGTTTCTCTCCCGAAAAATATCCCGAATAGGCACCGGATAATGTCAAAATAGAGAACCCGGAACAGCATTCCGGGTTCTAATAACATTTACTGATTTGGTAAATAGCTATTACAGAACTTCAGCCAGTTTATTTTGTAAAGCGCTTTCCCGTAAACCGGTTGCAATAATTTTTCCCTGTGGGTCAACCAAAACATTGTAAGGAATGCCATCAAAACCGTACAGCGGTATAGCGGCGCTGCTCCAGTATTGCAGATCGCTGATATGCTGCCAGTTCAAATGATCTTCTTTAATAGCGTTTATCCAGGCTTGTTTGTTCTTATCAAGAGAAACACCCAGTACCGTAAAATTTTTGTCTTTAAACTGGTTAAAGGCAGCAACCACATTTGGATTCTCTTCCCGGCAGGGTGCACACCAGCTTGCCCAAAAATCAACCAAAACATATTTGCCACGTAACTGGCTCAATGAAAATGGTTTGTCGTTCACATCATTCATTGTTAGTTCTGGAGCCATACTGCCTATGCCAGCATTGGGTGTAGCGGGTGCAGGAGCCGGTGTTTTTGCTGTGGCTTTTGATTTGATAAATACAAGTGCGTTTGCGATTCCCTGGTGTTTTGGAAAGCGTTTGGTAAGTGCCGTAACCGGGGCTTCAAATTTACTGATCTCAACCGGGGGCATGGTAGCGGCGTAAAGTGATACAACCGGACTTTTTGCACTATCTGCGTAGCCAAAGCAGTAGGCATTGAACTGTTCGTTCAGCTGATTGAATTCGTCACTTGTAGCTATAAATATACTGTCCGTTTGCGGTATGCCGGCTTTAGTAAATTCTGCCAGCAAACGATATTTAGCTGAGATCATTTTTCCAATACTATCGGTGTGCAGCAATAATTTTTTCAAGGAGCTGTTTGCCGGCCCGCTTACCGAGCGATTGATGACCTCCGGGTTGGCCGCATCTGCAGTGAATGTAATACCGGGGCCATCATTTATAAAAATATAATTTTGATCGCCGGCTTCATTACGCAGGCGAAATAGTCCTTCTTCGGGAGCGACTGCAGAAACGGTGAATTTGCCATTTTTTATTTCACCGGTATCGAGCACCTCTGGTTGTTGCTCACTAAAAAAAAGTTCTTCCAGGTAGATCTTTTGATCAGTTGTTGATTTTAATTCTCCACTGAGAACAAATTTTCCATTGTCTGTCCCATTTTTACAGGAAAATAATAGTAAGGTGATACCGAGTATGGGGAATATTTTTTTCATGAATTATTATTTGAGTTTTTGTTCTAAAATTTTACTGACCAGTTGCATATCGGCCTTGCCTTTGCTGAGTCGTTTTACTTCTCCAACAAACAAACCGATCAGCCCTTTTTTGCCCAACTGGTATTGTTTTACTTTATCCGGCATGTTGGCGATCACTTCATCAACCCAGTTTTCTACAGCACTGCTGTCGCTTTCCTGGATTAAATTCAGTTCGGTTGCGATTTGCAGGGGTTGTTTTTGGGGATGATCAATAAGTACAGGAAGTACCTTTGAAGAGGCGTTTCCGAAATTGAGGGTTCCGGTATCTACCAGGCTTATCAGTAAAGCCAGTTTTTCGGCCGGCAGGGGAAAATTGGTATACCACATCTTTCGATCGTTCAACTGGTTTTTAACCGGCCCCAATAACCAGTTCGCAACGGCTTTATAATTGGTTGTATGTTGCACAACAGCCTCAAAATAATCAGCCTGATCTTTATCATCGCATATAACAGCAGCATCGTAGTCTGATAGTTGCAGTTCCCTGATATACCGCTTTTTTAATGCATTGGGCAAAACCGGAAGTTTGTTTCTGATCTCCACCAAATAATCATCAGTGATTTGAAACGGTGTGAGATCTGGTTCGGGGAAATACCGGTAGTCATCTGCATCTTCTTTGCTTCGTAAGGAAAAAGTAATATTGTTGTCGGCATCGTAACTCCTGGTTTCCTGTATAACGGGCTGGTTATTTTCCACCAGTTCAATCAAACGATTTACTTCCACGTCGATCGCTCTTTTTACATTTCGGATGCTGTTCAGGTTTTTTACTTCAACCCGGGTTCCCAGTTTTTTTTCGCCGGCTAAACGAATAGAAATATTGGCATCGCAGCGCATACTGCCTTCTTCCATATTGCCATCACAGATGCCCAGCCAGGTAACCAGTTTGCGCAATTCGGTGATGTAGGCAAAGGCTTCCTCACTGCTGTGCATGTCCGGTTCGCTCACGATCTCCAGCAACGGAACGCCGGCACGGTTAAGATCAATGCAGGTGTAATTTTCATCAACATCGTGTAAACTTTTGCCGGCATCTTCTTCAATATGAATTCTATTGAGACGTATTTTTCTATCTGTTCCGTTAATACTGATGGGGACTGATCCGTTTTTACAAATAGGTGTGGTATGTTGCGACACCTGGTATCCTTTTGGCAGATCGGGGTAAAAATAATTTTTGCGGGCAAAATAATTATATTGTTCAATTTCGCAATCCAATGCCAGGCCCAATGTAATGGCATATTCGATCGCTTTGCTGTTCATTTTGGGTAAAGTGCCGGGGTGTGCCAGTGTAACAGGACTGATATGCGTATTTGGATCGGTACTGAATGCGGCACTATCGCCACAAAATAATTTGCTTTTCGTGAGCAGTTGTGCATGTACTTCCAATCCGATTACTATCTGGTATTTATCCTTTTTGTTCAAGGGTGCAAAGGTAGGAGGCAATGGGCAAAGGGCAATGGGCAACCCTCAAGGTTCTGCGGATTAGGAATTAGCTATTAGCGGTTAGCATCCAGCATCAGCAAAAAACGTCCTGAAATTATCCAGGACGTTTTTTCATACTATTCATAGCTTATACTCAGAACTACTTTATAAATCAGCTGTTTTTAATTTTTTTGGAATTTTAATATTAAAATTCAGGCTGCTGCCGTTTCGTGTAGCTTTAATTGTATAGGTCGATTTATCGGCGTTATCATGTAACTGCTCACGTACATCATCTGTATTAGCAACTTTTTTCCCGCCAATTTCGGTAAGCAGATCATCTTTTTTTAGTCCGGCTTTTTCTGCAGGCGAATCTTTATCTACCTCCAAAACTTTTACGCCATTGCCATCTTCGGTATCCTGTACTTTTAAACCCAGTTTTTGTTTGTTTGCGAAAGCATTACCGAAGAATTCAAAATTATTTCCCGATCCGGGTGTCCAAACCCGCGGTGACATATCACCCGATTCTTTATCGTTCCAGTATTCCATATTGGGAAGTGTTTTTATACGCGGAACGGTAAATGACCTGGTCATTCCATCCGGGCCACTAAAGGAATATGCCATGGCATTTGAATTTTTACGCTCGCCCAAAACGGCTGTTGCCGAACCGGCCTTGCCGTCACGGGTATAATATACCGTTACTTCCTCTTTTGGTTTGAAAGAGGTAACCACATCGGATAAGGAAGCCGGATCTGTAACCGGTTTGTCATTGATCTTCACAATAACGTCGCCGTTTTTTAAACCTGCTTTTGCTGCTGCACTGCCTTCAGAAACGTCGGTGATTTGAGCACCTTTTGGTTTGGTTTCTTCACTGCCGTCGTTAAAAACACCGGTTGTTACCCCTAAAAATGCGGAGGAACCTTCTTTTCCTTCTCTCATGAAATTTAAACCTTCCAGGTACTTACCATCGGCCAGATCAAAATTTTCGAAGTCCATCCGGTTCCGGTCTCTGATGATCACTTTTCTCTTGTTAACTGTGATGTCATCATCTTTAAATTCGGACAATGGCTTTCCGTTCACCGTTACTTTATCTCCTTTGATCTCAACAGTGATCTTGCTGTCTTTGTCTCCTTTTTTGCGAATAATGATCTCCTGGCTTTCTTTTTTATATTTTTCGATAATTTTTTCTTCATTTTCATTTTGTGCAAAAACAGATCCGGTAAAAGCCGTAAAACACAGAACCGCAGCGGTAAAAACAATTTTTTTCATGACTTGATTTTTTATATACGAAATTTTTAGTAGTACAAATCTACTGTCTTTTTTTGATTTACGAAATATTTCGCAGATAAATTTCCGGCTTTAACATAATTTTTATGGATTAGCTTCATTTACGACTGAATTTAAAGCAGGAAATAGGTGAAAGGCTACGATATACTGGGGTTGTGTTTGGTATAAGTTCTTACCGGGCAGTCATCGACAATACCCTCACCGATAAAGTTCATCCCTATTTTTTCAAGTATGCTAAAGGAAGCTGTGTTTTCGATATGTGCCCGGCCGGTAATGAGTTTGATTTGCAGGTTGTTAAAACCGTGATCCAAACTATGTTGCGCGGCTTCGGTGGCATAGCCCTTACCCCAGGCTTTTTTTACCAGGCGATAGCCCAGGTCAATTTCACCGGGTAATGGTCGGTATTTTAATCCGCACCAACCAATAAATTCCATATCGTGCCGGGTATGGATAGCCCAGCGCCCCATGTTGTTTTTGTATTGAGGTAAGATAATGTTGACCAGGATCTTTTTCGCCTCTTCTTCTGTTTTTAATACGGGTTCGTGCACATATTTAACAATGTCGGGATCGCTGTTGAGCGTTAGGATCAGGGGCGCATCAGCGATGATAAACCGGCGAAGGATAAGCCGCGGCGTTTGAAACACGATGTGCATGATAATTATAATAATCCTCTTATGGTATCAATCACCGCCTGCAAATTACCCACCTCCTGCCCACCGGCGGTTGCCAGGTTTTTTTGTCCGCCACCGCCACCTTTAATTAAAGGAGCCACATGCTCCTTAATAATCTTTCCGGCATCGAGGTTTTTAGCAGCAACCACCGTGTCGGCTATACTTATAGCTACATGCGCTTTACCGTCTATATTGCAGCACAGCACGGCCAAATGGTCGTTTACATGATGTTTAATATCGAAACATAATTTTTTCAGTGCATCGGCATTCGGCACTTCAACAATATCAGCTATGAAAGTTACCTTATTGATGATCTCATCTTTTTGCAGCAGCTCATTACGGATAGCTACCAGTTGCCGGGCTTCCAGGCTTTCAATTCTTTTTTGCAGGGAAGATCTTTCTGCCAGTAAATTTTCCAGTGCCTTTTGCAGGTCTGCCGGGTTGTTTAAAGTATTCCGGATAAGGTGTAAACTGCTGAATTCGGCATGCACCAGGTTTTCGGCAGCTTTTCCGCACACGGCTTCCAGCCGGCGAACACCCGCCGCTACCGCCGTTTCATGTTTTATTTTAAACAACCCCAGTTCGCCGGTATAACCAACATGCGTACCTCCGCATAATTCGATCGAATATTGTTCATCCATGATAACCACCCGAACGTTATCGCCATATTTTTCGCCAAATAAAGCCATCGCTCCCAAAGCAATGGCTTCCTCTTTATTCATTTCCTTAATTATAACCGGGATGTTTTCCCTGATCTTTTCATTCACCATTTTTTCAACGGCAGCTATTTCTTCATCGCTGCATTTGGCAAAATGACTGAAGTCGAAACGCAGGTGTTCTTCATTTACCAAACTTCCTTTTTGTGCCACATGATTGCCTAACACACTGCGTAAGGCCGCATGCATCAGGTGGGTAACGCTGTGGTGCAGGGTGATATCTTTTCTTCTAACAGCATCAACTATGGCCATTACTTCACCGCGTAAATCTGTTGGGATAGATTCTGCAAAATGAATAATCAGATCGTTTTCTTTTTTTGTATCGGTTATTACCAATTGCATATTACCAATGGCCAATTGGCCTGTATCACCAACCTGTCCGCCACTTTCGGCATAAAAAGGCGTTTGATCCAAAACGATCTGATACTGTTCTTTTCCTTTGGCGGTTACTTTTCGATATTTAACAATTTGTGCTTTGGTTTCTAAAGAATCGTAACCTACAAATTTTGACGAGGGAAGGTCATTGACCTCAATCCAATCTTCGGTATCTAAAACGGCAGCCGAGCGGCTGCGGTCTTTTTGTTTTTTCATTTCAACCTCAAATCCTTTTTCGTCTACGGTTAATCCTTTTTCGATTGCTACCAATTTGGTCAGGTCGAGCGGAAAACCAAACGTGTCGTATAACTTAAAAGCTTCTTTACCGGTAATGTTTTTAGATGCCTGTTCAAGCAGCGACAAACCATTGTCAACGGTTCTTAAAAATGCATCCTCTTCTTCCTTCACTACTTTACCAACAAAGTCGAGCTGTTTTTCCAACTCCGGAAAAACCGTTTCAAATTGTTTTGCAATAACCGGCAACAGCTGGTGAAGCAAGGGTTGTTTGTAATCTAAATAAGAATAGTAATAACGAACGGCCCGGCGTAAAATTCGGCGTATCACATAGCCTGCACCTGTGTTGGAAGGTAATTGTCCATCGGCGATGGTAAAACTGATGGCGCGGATATGATCGGCAATAACCCGAAAAGCAATGGCCTCTTTGCTATCGCTGTAGTCATATTTTTTGCCCGTTATTTTTTCAATGGTTTCAATTGTTCCGGTAAAAACATCGGTATCGTAATTAGACGTTTTGTTTTGTATTACCCGTACCAATCTTTCAAACCCCATTCCGGTATCCACATGCCTGGCCGGTAGTTCTTCGAGGCTGCCGTCTTTTTTTCGGTTAAACTGGATGAATACATTGTTCCAAATTTCAATCACCTGCGGGTGATCATTATTTACGAGCGTTTTGCCATCAACGGCTTTTCTTTCTTCTGCTGTACGGCAGTCTACATGAATTTCAGTGCAGGGTCCGCAGGGACCGGTATCGCCCATCTCCCAAAAATTATCTTTTTTATTGCCGAGCAGGATGCGGTCTTCGGCAATAAATTTCTTCCATTCGTTAAATGCCTCCTCATCGCGGGGCAGGCCTTCTTTTTTATCGCCTTCAAAAATGGTAACGTATAATTTGTCTTTGTCGAGTTTGTACACATCAGTCAATAATTCCCAGCTCCAGGCGATGGCTTCTTTTTTAAAGTACCCGCCTGCCGTACGGGCAGGGTCGCCAAAGCTCCAGTTACCCAACATTTCAAACATGGTATGGTGGTAGGTATCTACGCCCACTTCTTCAAGGTCGTTGTGTTTTCCGCTAACGCGTAAACATTTTTGCGTATCGGCCACCCGGTTATCGGAGGCTTTTTTATTGCCCAGAAAATAATCTTTAAACTGGTTCATACCGGCATTGGTAAATAACAGGGAGGGATCGTTTTTTACTACAATAGGAGCCGAGGGAACGATGGCATGTTCCTTCGATTTAAAAAAGTCGAGAAATTGTTGTCTTATTGCAGCACTCGTCATCATATGCCAATTGTTTAAATGGGTTGATTTTTGTTGTATATGGGGCTATATTTGTAAACTTTTGCAAATGTAGGAAAAAGCGGCCTCACCCCAACTCCTTGTCACCGGAGTGGGATCTGGAAGTTCAGCATGAAAAAAATTAAATATTACTATAATACGCATACGCTCAGGTATGAGAAACTGGTTACGCCGCTACGGGTAAAACTATTGCGGATATTTGGGTTTATTTCGGCTGCACTGGTAACATCAGCCATTGTTATTTACATATACAACAATTTTTTCCCCAGGGCGGTAGATAAAGAAGCGGCCTTGAAGTACGAAATTATTAAAGATAATTATAATACACTTGAGAACAAGACCAAAATGCTTCAACAGCAGATGGCTGAGCTGGAAAAGCGGGATAATGAAGTGTATCGGTCTATTTTTGAAGCCAATCCTTTATCCGACAGTGCCAGAACAAAATCGATTGAAAAGAAAAAGGAAATTGCTAAGATCAACCTGATTAAGGACGACGCGATGGGTACGGAGATTGCCAGGACCCTGAACAATATCACGGCAAGGGTTGCTTACCAGTTTGAGAGTTATAACGCCATTGAAAAGCTGATCAGCAACCAGGAAACCAAGATTGCCAGTATTCCTGCCATTCAGCCAATCAGCAATAAACAGTTAAACAGGATCGCGAGCGGGTTTGGCATGCGTATTCATCCCATTTATGGCATTGCCAAAATGCATTATGGGTTGGATTTTACAGCAGCGCAGGGAACGCCCATATATGCAACAGGAGATGGGGTGATTACTACGGCCGGTGTGGGCACCGGAACCGGCAACCATGTTATTATCAATCACGGATACGGATACGAAACGGAGTATATGCATTTGGTGAGGATCAAAGCTGTTGCGGGCCAACGGGTAAAACGTGGCGAAGTTATTGGCTGGGTTGGCAGTACCGGCGCCAGTACGGCGCCACACCTGCATTATGAAGTTCATATTAATGGCAACCCGGTTGATCCGGTTTACTTTTTCTTTAATGACCTCACGGCCGAGCAATATGACCGCGTATTAAAAATTGCTGCTACAGGCAGTGCCAAAAGTTTTGACTAATTTTAATTATGGCGCTACAACAAATAGCTTTTTCATTTGACGATGAGCCGGTAAACAAAAAACCGGAGCAGAAGGCAGCTGTGCCCCAAAAACCATTGCCCGAAAAAATCAAGGCCCGGGGAGATAATAAAAAAACAACGCGCGGCCGGGTAAGTTTGAAACAAAAAGAATCGGGTGCGGATTTGATTGAAGTACCGGAAGATGAAATACTTTTTCAGAAAAAATATTATGCCATCGGTATCGTGGCCGATATGTTTAAAGTAAACCAGTCGTTGATCAGGTTTTGGGAAAACGAATTTGATATCCTGAAGCCCCGTAAAAACGGGAAGGGCGACAGGCTGTTCAGGCCCGAGGATATTAAAAACCTGAAACTGATTTACCATTTGCTTCGCGAAAGAAAATATACATTGGAAGGCGCCAAGGAGTTTCTAAAGAAGAATAAAAGAACCGATGAAAAATTTGAACTGATCCAATCGTTGAAAAAACTGAAAGGATTTTTAAATGAATTAAAGGCTGATTTATAGCGAAGCGTTTATAATACCTGCGAATCAGGTTTGCCCGTATAACGGGCATTTGAAAAAATAAGTAGTGAACTTTATTTGGTACCACATTTATCCTATGGTAAAAAATAACCGGTTCACATTAAGCGTTATGAAAAAATATATTTATAGTTTGTTGTTTTTAAACATGGCTGCCACCGGCTTGTTTGCCCAGGCACAATACGAAGCGAGTCAGGATTTGCCTAACCATCCCGGTGTAAAAGTTGTGAGGGGCCTGGTTAACAAATACCTGATACAAAATGATACGGCGTTTGCCTGGTATGGCCAGAGCCAGAGCTATTATAAACCCGATACCGCTACCTTAAATGCATTTGAGCGTGCAAAAGGAAAATACCAGTTTGTTGTTTTTGGAGGTACCTGGTGCGAGGATACACAGTTTGTTTTGCCCAAATTTTTTAAAATACAGGAAGCAAGCGGCATAGCTGATGATGACATTACGTTGTATGGGGTTAACCGGGCAAAAATGTCGTTGGGTAATATCGCGAAGGCGTTCAATGTTACCCTGGTGCCTACCATTATAATTATGAAAGATGGTAAGGAAATAGACCGGGTGGTGGAATATGGCAAAACCGGCAAATGGGACAAAGAGCTGGCGGCCATACTTAACAAATAGTGCCCGTTACTTTATCTGGTAAATATCCAGGCCCTTATCGTTGAGCAAATAAACTTTTCCGTTCATTGCTTTTATTGAAGAGAATTTTCCAAAGAAAGCCGGTAGCACATATTCTTTCAACTGCAACGATTTCAGTTCGTAACTATACAGGATATTATTATTGAAACCATACACGGTGTTTCCGTTTACTTCCACACTTGTCCAGTTTAAAAAAGCCAACCTGTTTTTGAAAGCACCGTAATAATCAAAAATATAAAAGCCTTTTTCGGGGTCGTAGAGATATACGAAATTATCTCTGTCGATGATCTTTTCGGGAGCCGGAACCGAATCAAATAGCATGCGCCAATCGATCGATGCATGTGCCAGTTTACCATCTTCATCAATCTTTTTCAATTTGTAATCTTCTTCATCAAAGATCCAGATATAATTGTCGTAGGACAGCGTGACTGCATTAACGTAAAAAATATTCTGTTTGCGCAGGTTGATAATATTACGAACGGTGATCAGCCTGTCGAGTACAACAATGGTAGAATAATTTTTATAATACAGCAGTACTTTGAGTGGATTGGTAACATCTATATAGGAAGGGTTACCGTATTTTTTTACATCGTTGAAAACAGCCACCGAATCTCCTTTTTCGTTGAGTTTTTTTAACCGGTTGTTATCAGTAACCAGGTAAAGATTATCCAGGTTGTCGACGTTGAAATAAGAAAAATTGCCTTTGATGGTTTTTACAAATTGAAAAACAGAATCACTTTGGGCCTGCGTGGCCGCAGGTGTTGCAACGAAAATGGCCAGAGCAGCGCAGGAGCACAGAAAAGGGAATATAGATTTTCGCTTTTTCAATTCTAATCGTATTGTTTAATAGTTCAATCTTCTTTTGATCGTCTTCATTTGCTCCCCTTTTTCGCAGGATGCTGCGCACGGGGTACCGGGCTAAGGGAACGAATGAAGTTCAGGCGGGGGCTGTATAATATTTCAGCTCCAGGTTGTTTCCATCAAAAACGGCATAACTAAAATACTGTATCCAATCGCCTAAATTAATATACCTGCTTTCCTGCTCCGTGCCGGCATTCAATTTGAAATCAATGGGCAAATGCCGGTGACCAAAGACCAGGTAATCAAAAAATTTTTTTTGCAAAACTTCTTTACAATATATGATCAGCCATTCCCTATCCTCACCTAAAAATATTTCATTGGTTTGCCCGGTTTGCGCCCTGCTTTTTCTGCTGAAATAGTGGGCAATACCCATGCCAAGATAGGGCGGTAAAATACCAAATAACCAACTGCTGGCTTTATTACGGAATATTTTTTTGATAAATTTATATCCATGGTCGCCGGGGCCCAGGCCATCGCCATGGCCCACCAGAAATTTTTTGCCATTGAATTCAAATGGTACCGGTTCAAAATAAACCGGTATGTTCAGTTCCTTTTGAAAATAATCTTTCATCCACATATCGTGGTTACCTACAAAGAAATGTATTGGAATTCCCGCATCAGTTAACTCAGCCAATTTACCCAAAATACGTACATGGCCTTTTGGTACAACCTTTTTGTATTCGTACCAGAAATCAAATAGATCGCCAACAATAAAGATCTGTTCTGCATCATTTTTGATTTCTTCGAGAAAACGGATGATCTTTTTTTCTCTGACCAGGCTTTCGGCGGCATTGGGTGCCCCCAGATGAAAATCGGAAAGAAAGTAGATCTTTTTATTGTGTGCTACTTCCATGTAATCAAGGTTTGTTTTTTTGCTGCAGGTACTGCAAAAGGTCGCCGGATTCAATCTCGGGTTTACCGCTGAGGTTGCCGTTATACCAGTAGATCCAGGTAGTATGGGGTTTACCCCCGTGATAGGCTGTCACTTCCTCGCGCTTATACATGGGCGTTTCGCCCGCTTCCACATTCAGGCCTTCATAATCATCAAGTTGGCCAATGGCCCATGAAAATTCCAAAGGGTTATTGATAACATACAGTTCTCCGGAAATGAATTTTTCTTCTTCTGTTGTAGCTGCGGCGGGATAATCGCCCAGATCATAGAGCTTACCTTTTACCACGGCTTCGCCAACCAAAGTAAAATACTTCGTGAGGTATTGATATACCGGATTACGGAATCCGCTGCGCAGGGAACCGTATACAAATAATTTATGATTTTCGTTATTCATGATACAATAAAGATACTTGTAAAAACGCAATTATGCTTCCACCAAAAAGCAATACACTTCCTTTGGGCCGTGTACACCCGTTACCAGTGTTTTTTCAATATCGGCCGTACGGCTGGGTCCTGTGGCGAAGGTGATGAGTGAAGGGATATTTCCGGCGTACTTTTCTTTTATTTTTTGCAGGGCATCTTTTACATCGTACACCAACTGGTTGGTATACGCAATGCAGATATGAACAGGCGCATATACACTTACTGTACGCCCACTTTGTTGTGCAGCACTCATAACGATGGTGCCGGTGCGGGCAACCAAAAACTCACAGTCTGTGATCGACGCATCGCATCCTTCCAGGTTAATGGTATTGCTGAATTGGGTATTCCAGGCATCGGTGTTGCAATAGATCTTCGTCCATTGTTTTTCATCGATGAGTTGCCGTAACTGCTGCTGCATATCGTTTTCATCAATGCAAAAAGCAAATTTCCCCTGCATGTTGATGAACTCCTGCGCAAATACCACATCCAAACTATCGGCGGGCGGGTTAAATACAGAATTGTTTCCCTCACTTTGCGGAAAAGGCAAAGGCACCGGATGACTCAGTGCCTGCCTTATTCGTTTTAATATATTTTCTTTAGCTGGTGTTACAGGCATAACCGAATTTATATAGCCGGTGGTGTTTTCAATTCTTCCGGCATGGCTGTAGAAGGTTCTTCGGCCACCCCTTCTTTTTCATGCGCAGTACCCTGCTCACCAGGTTCTGCCGGCGGATCAACTGCAATATCCAGGGCCTTTTTTTCCTCAAATGGTCTTTTGCCTATCAAAGTTTCCACATCACTTTTAAACAATACTTCTTTTTTCAGCAATTCTTTAGCCAGTTTCTCTACATCACCTTTCTTTTCGGTTAACAGTTTTTTGGTCATCTGGTAGGCCTTGTCAATCAGTTTACGAACTTCTTCATCAATCATTTTACCGGTTTCCTCGCTAAAGGGTTTGGTAAATACATTTTCCTGGTTAGGATCGTAATAACTGATATTGCCTACTTTTTCATTCATACCGTAAACGGTGATCATGCTATATGCGATCTTGGTGATCTGCTGCAGATCATTGCTGGCACCGGTACTTATTTTGCCAAAGAAAATTTCTTCACTGGCCCGGCCGCCCAGCGTCATACAAATCTGATCCATTAACTGATCGGTGTTGTACAGGTATTGTTCTTTTGGTGTGTATTGGGCATAACCCAATGCTGCTGTGCCTCTGGGCACCACCGTTACTTTTAATAATGGGTAGGCATGCTCCAGATACCAGCCACAAATGGCATGGCCGGCCTCATGGTAAGCTATAATTTCTTTTTCTTCGGGCGAAATGATCTTGTTCTTTTTCTCCAGTCCGCCAATAACCCGGTCAATGGCATCCTGGAAATCAGACATATCTACAGATTCTTTTCCTTTCCTGGCTGCAATTAACGCAGCTTCGTTACAAACGTTGGCAATATCCGCACCGGCAAAACCGGGCGTTTGCTCTGCCAGCTTATGAATGTCGAGTGTTTCTGAAATTTTGATTGGTCCCAGGTGTACTTTAAAAATAGCCTCCCGGCCTACCAGATCTGGTCGGTCGATAGAGATCTGCCTGTCAAAACGGCCCGGGCGCAATAAAGCGGAGTCCAATACATCAGGCCGGTTGGTTGCCGCCAGGATAATGATACCCAGGTCGGTTCCAAAACCATCCATTTCCACCAGTAATTGATTCAGTGTGTTTTCACGTTCATCATTACTCATCATCATATTTTTCCCCCTGGCCCTCCCAATGGCGTCAATTTCGTCGATAAAAATAATACAAGGCGCTTTTTCCCTGGCCTGCTTAAACAAATCACGCACCCGGCTGGCACCCACGCCAACAAACATTTCAACAAAATCACTTCCGCTCAGGCTGAAGAAAGGAACCTGTGCCTCACCGGCAACCGCTTTGGCCAATAAAGTTTTACCTGTTCCCGGAGGGCCAACCAATAAGGCGCCTTTTGGAATTTTGCCACCAAGGGCCGTATACTTTTTAGGATTTTTTAAGAAGTCTACAATCTCCATTACTTCCACTTTGGCTTCATCGAGGCCGGCCACATCGCCGAAATTGATATTAACCCGGGTACCTTTTTCAAATAAGGTGGCTTTGGATTTTCCGATACTGAAAATGCCGCCTGCGCCACCGCCGCCGCCCGGGCCACCTACTTTACGCATCATCATCACAAACAATAAAACAATTAATAAGATGGGTAATAATGTGCTGATGATCTGTCCGAATAATTCACCTTCTTTTTCGGGATTGTCGACTATTTGTTTAACCGAAGGATTGTTTTTGTAAAACTCGATCATTTGCAGGGCAAACGTTTTATCATCCACGATATTGAAAAACAATTGTGGCTGATCGGCTTTTACTGCTACTGCAGCTTCATAGTTCTTTTCCTCTGGTTTTGTATTCAACAATTGTTTGTAGAACCCGGCTTTAGCGGCCAGGCTGTCTTTGTTTACGAAAACACGAACAATGTCTTTATTACCAACTGTTTTCATTTTTAACACATCGCCTTGCAGCACCAGGCTGTAAAATTTCTGTTGGTCAATTTCAATACCCGCACTATTAACCGTTCTTAATAAATTCCAACCAATAATGGTCAGAAAAACGATGCCATATATCCAATATATATTAAACCTGGGCTTCTTTTTGTCGCCTTCGCCTCCTTTCGGAGGTATATTGTCGGGATTATATTTTCTTTTATTGTCTTGTTGGTTCATATTTATGCTATTGTAAGGGGTACTTATTGCGTCGTTACCGTTTATTTTTACTACAGACGTTTATGTTTTACTATTATTTTAATCCGGAATTAGCCGGAAGGAGTTAGCCTAAATGCTCCGTTACAGGGGCGTCACTCCACATCTCTTCCAACTGGTAAAATTTTCTGGGTTCGGGCAGCATAATGTGAACCACCACGTTTACAAAATCGATCAGGATCCATTGTTGGCCCTGCCGGCCCTCGTGTTTGAAGGCTGCCTCCAAACATTTTTCCTTTACCTCTGTTTCTACAAAATCGGCAATGGCACGAAGTTGTGTTGTATTTCCTGCCTGACAAATTATAAAAAAATCGGCAACTGCTTCCGGAATTTTTCTGAGATCAAGACTGATTATATTTTCGCCTTTTTTTTCCTGTATAGCATTAATGATGGTTTTGAAAATCTTACTGTTTCTGGTCAACCGTACGATACTGCTTTTTTTACGGGTATCTAATACTTTTAAATTGTTCAAATCTGCTGTAATTTTTAATTTTTGTAGCCTATATTGAAAATCATCATCAATACAGGATTTCTTATTGTTTTTTACCAGCTTGCCTGTAGCTTGCAATATTGGCAAAAGTAACACTTCTTTGCCATTTGAATTATTATGACCAATGACGGTTTTTTTACCATTTTGGATTCGGTTGACAGTACCAATAACTATGCCATCGGCCAGGTGCATGCGGGATTGGCTAAAAGTGGTATGTGCTGGTTTACGCATGACCAAACAGGAGGAAAGGGCCAGCGGGGTAAAACCTGGGCCATGGAAAAAGGAAAAAACATAGCGATGAGCGTTGTTTTTGAACCGGGCCGGGCACACATTACTAATCCCTTTCATTTAAATGCGGCGGTTGCGTTAACCTGTTTTGAATTTTTTAAGTGCTATGCCGGTGACGAAACTAAAATAAAATGGCCAAACGATTTGTTTTGGCGTGACAGAAAGGCAGGGGGTATTTTGATCGAGAATATATTTCAGGGTACATCCTGGAAATGGACAGTAGTTGGTATCGGCATCAATATAAACCAAACCCGGTTTGAGACATTTTTGATAAACCCGGTGTCGCTGAAACAAATCACCGGCAAACAATTCGACCAGGTAGAACTGGCGTTGGAATTGTACGAATTGCTATTAAAGAACCTGGCCAACCTGGAACCCATGGAAAGGCTGTTGCCAAAATACAATCAACGGCTTTATGGACTACATAAAACAGTTACCTTAAAAAAGGATGCCGTAAAATTTGAAACCCTGGTGAAAGAGGTAACACCACAGGGGCGTTTGGTTACCGTTGACTCGATGGAGCGTGAATTTGATTTCGGCGAAGTGGAATGGGTTTTATAATGCTTCGGCAGCCCTTGCCTCCACTTCAAACCGGTTATTGTAGTATCCTTTTCGCAGGCTTTCCCAGAGATATTTAATAATAAAACAAAAATAGCCGTGCTGTTTAAATTGCCTCACATGACAAAGCTCGTGCTTAACCCATTTTTCATTGTTTAAAAATTCGGTTTCACTGGTGTTATACAGGTGAATGGTTTTACCTAAAACCATGGCAACCGCTTTGGTACCCAGTTTTATTGCTGCCATTTTTGCCAGCCAGGAATTTTCTTTGATGATAAAATGATTATGGTTCAATTTCGGACCAGGCATGTAATATTTCTTCGGTATGTTGTTTACTTTTTGGTTTGAGAAAGATCTTTCGGATGATTCCCTTTTCATCAATTAAAAAAGTGGTACGATGAAGTCCCAAATAGGCTTTTCCGTATAATTGCTTTTCTCCCCAAACACCGTATTTATCGATGATTTGATGATCGGTATCGGCAATTAAGGTAAAAGGAAGGTCGTATTTAGCTTCAAATTTTTTGTGTTTTTTTTCTTCATCCGGACTAACACCCAACACAACAAAGCCTTCCTTTTTTAAAAGGCTGAAATTGTCACGCAGGTTGCAGGCCTGCACCGTGCAGGTGGGTGTATCATCCTGGGGATAAAAATACAATACTATTTTTTTGCCTGTATGATCGGCCAGGGAAACCAGGTTTCCATTTTGATCCTTGCCTTTAAATGCCGGCGCTTTTTTACCTTCTGTTAAATGAGTAGCCATAATTTATCTTGTAAATCTGTAATTTTTTTCGGTGATATTCCCCACCATATCCTCAGCCACAATTTTCAATTCATGTTCACCCGGAGCACACCTGTCGTCAAAATCATAAATAAACCGGCGCCCTTTATCGTTGCTGAAGCGAAGCCAGTTACCATCCAATGTTGCTGTAAAGTTCTTCAGGTCTTCGGTATTGTCATTAATAACAAAAACCAGCCGGCTTTGTTTGCTGCAGTTCATGCCATCTTTAAAACCAATGGGTGTAATTACAGGAGGCACTGTATCGATCATCAGTTGAAAACTGCCAAAATCCCTGAAACTGGCTTTGTACCAGCCCGGATCTTTTCCCATACTCACCGGTTCGGCCTTTGCATAGTCATTTTTATTATTCGCAAAACGATGCATTACCATTTTGTCTGGGAATGCTGTTTCGGCCTTTATCCTGATTGGAAAATAACGGTGCACCGGTACACCGGTATGGTGTAGTTGAAAAATGGTAAATCCGTCTTTCACCGGTATTTCTTTAAATTGAAAACGGATGGAATCGTACAAACTGTTTTCGGGTAAATAAAAGCTGATATTGCTGTTTTCGAAGAGATTGACAAAACCCGGCCGGAACAGTTGTTCGGGAAAATCGCCAGGTACATCCTGTTGCTTTGTTTGGGTTACAGTTGGATTGCGTTTAACCGAAAACAGCAGTTTAGACAAGTTACCATAGGCATCTTTTACTTCCAGTTTTATTTGATGAATGCTGTCATCGTCGATATCAATCACACCATCGCCAATGCCGGTTTTATACAAACTGTTGTTGAAGCCGGGTAATTTTGAAACATGTTGGATGTACGAACCGCCCTTGCTTCTGTATGTGTAGTCGATATGCGCATTTATATAACGGGTTTCATCATAATCAATACTGTCTAACTGAAAACCAACCGTGGGCACTTCATTGTCGTACAAAACAGTTTCATAAATTCCATTGCGGTTTGCCGAACCGGTGTACCGGTCAGAAGCCACGATTCCAAAACTAACCTTATCTGTTTTTGCAATGATCAACGATGGCGTTGGCACATAAACACCATTTATTTTCTTTACTTTGATAACCAGGGGTGTTTGCTCATAGGTGCTGATGCAGCGGTCGTAAATGGCCAGTTTAAAAATATCCGGCGGTACATTATCGGGTATAGGAAATCCAAATAAAGAGGGATTCAGCACTTTATCCGTTTTGGTATCCCTGATCTCGAAATGCAGGTGCGGTCCCATGGAACCACCGGTATTACCACTGTAGGCAATAAACATTTCTTTTTTTACCGGAAAAAGATCTGCCGGGATGTCGATAAACACAGCCCAGCTTTTCAACGCATATTGTTGCTCCTTTACATATTCCTCCAGTTCGGGATAAAAGCCGTTTAAATGAGCATATAAAGTAGTTAAGCCATTTGGGTGATTTATGTAAATGGCACGGCCATAACCCCAGGGCTCAATTTTTACCTTGCTGATATAGCCATCGGCAGCAGCCACCACTTTTTTATTTTGAACCTGGTCGGTGCGGCAATCGAGCCCCATATGATAATGATTGGGCCTTAATTCACCAAAATTGGCCGAAAGGGATTTTTTGGCATCAACGGGATAGGCAAAATAGTCTTGGGGATAGTTTTTTATTTCGAAAAATTGAGTAAAACCGCGACTCGCAATAAGAACGAAAATTAACAGAAAAAAAAGCTTTTGTATATTAATAACCATTATATTTATAAGAGAGGAGGTTTTAAATATGTATATGTACCGAATAGCAAAAATACTGCTTATCAATTTAATCAATTTTAATTCAAAACAACTATTATGAAAACTTTGTATTTTTTCCTCTTTGGCTTGTTGGCAATTAATAGTGTTTCGGCCCAGAAGTCGGATTGTAAAGTATTATTAGATTCTATTCAAGGCACCTATACCGGCGATTGCAAAAACGGTAAAGCAAGCGGTACCGGTAAGTCGGAAGGAGTGCATACATACGATGGTGAATTTAAAAACGGATTACCCGAAGGAATGGGCAAATATACCTGGGCCAATGGCGACTATTTTTATGGAACCTGGAAAAGAGGTAAAAAAGAAGGAAAGGGACAAATGCATCAATTTGAAAACGGAGTTGAGTCGATGATAGACGGTTACTGGAAAAATGATATTTTCCGCGGCGAATACAAAGACGCGTATGTTATTCAGAACCAGACAACTGATATAAACAGGGTTGAAATATCAAAAGTTAGCAACACCGATAGAACGGTTTCCGTTTCCGTATCTGGCCTGAAAAGCGACCAGGGATTCAATAGCCGCGTGGTCATGACAGGCTATGCGATAACAAGGGGTACCTATGTAAGTAAGTCGAATAATGTCATGACGAATTCGGAAATAACTATATTTCGGGGTGTTGTATTTCCTTTCAGGGCAATGTTTAATTTTGGACAGTCTATTTTAGAGATTGAAATTTTTGAAGAAGGTGGATGGGATGTTATCGTCCCTGTTAATAAATAATAATCGCCTTACTAATTGCGGTTATTTTTTCAGCTTAGCCAGCTATAAGGCTATCCCGGGTTTAAATCAATATTGGCTCACGATAGGCGTTTTAATGGTATTATCGGGCCACAATTTCCGTAAATCATGTAGGGCAATAAACCCGTTTTTTATTTACAGCTTTTACAATTACTTTTGCACGCCACATCAGCAATAATTCTATTATGCCAAAAGACAATTCCATCCAGTCAGTTTTAATTATCGGTTCCGGTCCAATTGTTATTGGCCAGGCCTGCGAGTTTGACTATTCGGGTACTCAGGCGGCCCGCTCTTTACGTGAAGAGGGGGTTAAAGTGATCCTGATCAACAGTAATCCCGCAACCATCATGACCGATCCGATGATGGCCGACAGGGTTTACCTGTTGCCACTCACCGTGGAAAGTATAGAACAGATATTGGAAGAAAATAAAATTGATGCAGTATTGCCAACCATGGGCGGTCAAACGGCGCTCAATCTTTGTAAAGAAGTTGATGAGCTGGGTATTTGGGAAAGCCACGGTGTTCGATTGATTGGTGTAGATATTAAGGCTATTGAAAAGGCAGAAGACCGGGAAAAATTCCGCCTGTGGATGATCGAAATGGGTATTCCCGTATGCCAGGCAAAAATTGCCAATTCATTTTTAGAAGGAAAGGAGTTTGCCCAGGAGATTGGATTTCCGCTGGTACTTCGCCCTTCTTTTACCCTGGGTGGCACCGGGGGAAGTATCGTGTTTACCAAAGATGAGCTCGATGAGGCGCTTAATTATGCGTTAATTGCAAGCCCGATTCATGAGGTGCTGGTTGAGAAAGCCGTACTTGGATGGAAAGAGTTTGAACTGGAACTCTTGCGGGATAATGCCGACAACGTGGTGATCATTTGCGGCGTCGAAAATTTTGATCCCATGGGTGTGCACACCGGCGATTCCATCACTGTGGCGCCTGTAATGACTTTAAGTGATACAGCCTATCAGCTGATGCGAAACACAGCGATTCGTATGATGCGTGACCTGGGCAATTTTGCCGGTGGTTGTAATGTGCAGTTCGCCCTTAATCCGCAAACTGAGGAGATCATTGTGGTTGAGATAAACCCAAGGGTTAGCCGCTCATCGGCCCTGGCGAGTAAAGCCACCGGTTATCCCATTGCAAAAATTGCCGCCAAACTGGCTATTGGTTATAACCTGGATGAATTGAAAAACCAGATCACCCAGTCAACTTCTGCCTATTTTGAACCGGCGCTTGATTACGTTATAGTAAAAATACCCCGGTGGAATTTTGATAAATTTAAAGGAGCGAAAGATACGCTTGGCTTTCAGATGAAAAGCGTGGGTGAGGTGATGGGTATTGGCCGAAGCTTTGCAGAAGCCGTGCAGAAGGCTTGCCAGAGCCTGGAGAATGAAGCTGTTGGGTTAGGTTATTATGGCAAGAGTTTGATGCATGCTGATGAATTGATCGAGTATATTAAGATACCCAAGTGGGACAGGATATTCAGAATTAAAGATGCGCTGATGGCCGGTGCCAGCATTAAACGCATTTGCGAAAGCACTAAAATTGACCGTTGGTTTATTTACCAGATCCAAAAAATCTGTGATTGCGAAAAACAAATTGCAAAATACGATCTGAAAACCCTGCCCGATGAACTTTTAACCGAAGCGAAATTTTTAGGCTTTAGTGATGAGCAGATCGTTCGCATCATGAAAGAGGAAAATGCCGATGCCATTTACGAACGCCGCAAAACCATGGGTCTCACCCGTGTGTATAAAATGGTGGATACCTGCAGTGCCGAATTTGAAGCAAAAACGCCGTATTTCTATTCTACATTTGAAAGCCCCTCCCAAACCCTCCCCGAAGGGGAGGGCTTTAAGCAGTCTGCTAAAAAAGGTAGCTCAATAATTCACAATGAATCAATAAGCTCTGCAAAATCAGCAGAGTCTAAGAACCCCCCTTCGGGGGGCAGGGGGGCCAAGGGGTCTATCATCGTATTAGGCAGTGGCCCCAACCGAATTGGCCAGGGTATTGAGTTTGACTACTGTTGTGTGCATGGGTTGCTGGCCATAAAAGAGGCTGGTTATGAGGCCATCATGGTGAATTGTAACCCCGAAACGGTTTCAACCGATTTCGACATGGCCGACAGACTTTATTTTGAACCCGTGTTTTGGGAGCATCTTTGGGAAATTATCGAACACGAAAAACCCTATGGTGTAATTGTGCAGTTGGGTGGGCAAACGGCTTTGAAACTCGCTAAGCGCCTGCATGAAAAAGGTATCAAAATAATCGGTTCATCTTTCGACAGTATGGATATCGCTGAAGACCGCGGCAGATTTAGTGATATGCTGAAAGAACTGGAAATTCCTTATCCAAATTATGGCACCGCCTACAATACCGATGAAGCCATTGAAGTGGCCAGGCAGGTTGGATACCCGGTATTGATCAGGCCGAGTTATGTGTTGGGCGGACAACGTATGCGTATCGTTATCAATGATGAGGATCTGGAGAAAGGTGTGCTGAGTTTAATAAAACATTTGCCCGGCAATAAAATTTTAATTGATCATTTTTTAGACCGTTGCCAGGAAGCAGAGATCGATGCCATTTTCGACGGCGACGATTTTCATGTAATGGGTGTGATGGAGCACATTGAACCTGCGGGTATTCACAGCGGCGACAGTAACGCCGTGTTGCCACAATTTAATTTGTCGCCCTTGATTGTGCATACCATGGAAGAGTATGCCGAAAAAATTGCCCGGGCTTTAAAAATCCAGGGCCTCATCAATATTCAGTTTGCCATTAAAGATGGTAACGTGTATGTGATTGAAGCCAACCCGCGTGCCAGCCGAACCACACCTTTCATCGCCAAAGCATACCAGATACCTTATCTGAATATTGCCACCAAGATCATGATGGGCACAAATAAACTAAAAGACTTTACTTTCGAGAAAAAGCTCACCGGCTTTGCTATCAAAGAACCGGTTTTCTCTTTTAATAAATTCCCGGGTGTAAACAAAGAGCTGGGTCCTGAGATGAAGAGTACCGGTGAAGCTATTCGGTTTATCAAAGATCTGAGGGATCCTTATTTCCGGCAATTGTATAAGGAGCGGAGTATGCATTTGAGTAAATAGAAAACTTATTGGTTTTTTCAAAGGGATTTTCTATTTTGTCATATGATCCGCCCTTTTGTTATTCCTGTATGGAAACAAGCACCTTTTATCAGGCTGTTGTTGCCCCTCGTTGCCGGTATTTTACTGCAATGGTATTTTCAAATTTCTGCTACAGCCATTGTATTTTCTTTAGTTTCTTTTGGATTGGCTTTTATATTGTTTTTGCTGCTGCCAATGGCATTGCGATACAAACTAAAACCCCTGCAGGGGGTGTTCATTCAACTTATATTCATTAGTTTGGGTATGCTGCTTACCTGGCAAAAAGATGTCCGGCACCAGGCCGGTTGGTATGGGAATCGGTATACCGATAGCAGTTACCTGGCAGTACAAATCGATGAACCGCCCGTGGAAAAAGCCAAATCTTTTAAAGTGGCTTGCCGCGTGCGATCGATCATTGAAAATGGCAAATCAGTTGATTGTAAGGGTAAGCTTTTATTGTATTTCAATAAAGACAGCGCACGTAAAATTCCACAATATGGCGACAGGATCCTTATCCATAAAAATCTTCAGCCCATAAAAAATTCGGGTAATCCGGCGGCCTTTGATTATCAACAATACGCAGCATTTCAGGGGTTTTTTCGCCAGGTTTTTTTGACAGAAAATGACTGGGTGATATTGGAACAATCAAAGGCATCAGCAGCCAATCGTTTTTGGCAGTTCATATACAAGGTCAGAGAATACGTACTGTCTGTTTTAAGGAAAGCCATTAACAACAGAGATGAACTGGGAATTTCTGAGGCATTGTTGATCGGGTATACCAACGACCTGGACAAAGACCTGGTGCAGGCATATAGCAATACAGGCGTGGTGCACATCATTGCCATTTCGGGTATGCACCTGGGTTTGATCTATGTATTGTTGATCTTTATTTTTGCGAGAATGCCGGTCATAAGCAGGTCAAAAACCGCACAACTCATTTTTATACTGATCTGCCTGTGGTTGTTTGCTATATTAACCGGTGCATCTGTATCGGTATTACGTGCCGCCGTTATGTTTTCCTGTATTGCCATTGGAAAAAATTTGAAGAAACAGGTCTCCATATACAGTTCACTGGCGGCTTCGGCATTTATTTTGCTTTGCTACAACCCTTACTACTTATGGGCCGTAGGCTTTCAGCTTTCTTACCTGGCTGTTTTGGGTATTGTACTATTTCAAAAACAACTGTACCATTGCTTTTACATAAAAAATAAGTGGCTCGATAAAGTTTGGCAATTGATGTCGGTGTCCACAGCCGCACAAATACTTACTTTTCCGGTTTGCATTTATTATTTTCATCAGTTCCCCAATATGTTTTTGTTAACCAATATTGTTGCGGTGCCGCTGGCTACCGTTTTATTGTATGCTGCTATCGTGATGGTAGGCTTTTCCTGGGTGCCTGGTGTGGATGTTTACCTGGGTAAACTGGTTGGCGGGTTGGCCTGGCTGATGAATACATGTATACGTTGGGTAAATGGATTTTCGTTTGCTGTTTGGGACAGCATTTCTGCCACGGTACTATCTACGGGGTTATTGTATGCCGTTGTGCTTGGTTTTAGCGCCTGGTTGATTCGTAAAAAGAAAAAATATTTTTACTATGCGCTGCCGGCATTGCTTGCTTTTGTAATGCAGCTCGCTTTGTTAAATTGGCAAACCGCCAAACAGCAAAAAATAATAGTTTACCATGTTCCGCGGCACCAGGCCATTGATTTTATTAATGGAAACAGATATAAGTTCGTTGCTGACGAAGCTTTGAAGAATGATGGGTTATTGATGAATTTTCATCTAAAACCAGCCAGAATTGATCTGCAACTCAACAATCCCGGCGAGTCACTCCCCGTTTTATACCAACAGAACAGGTTCTTTTTTTTTAAAAATAAAAAGATATTATTAGTGGATACCACCTTTCGAATTCCTGTAACCAACCGGAAAACTGAACTTGACCTTATGATCTTTTCAAAAAACAGCCGAAATTCGATAGCCCAACTGGTTTCGATATTTAATTGTAAAATGTTTGTATTTGATGCATCTAACCCCGCCTGGAAAATAGAACAATGGAAGGCTGAATGCCGATCATTGGGATTAACATTTTATTCGGTGCCCGATGAGGGGGCATTTATTTACAATATTGTCATATAAGTTGCGTTACAGGCAACTTATCACCTGCTTTTAGTTAAACCCGTATGTCAAGGTTAATTACCTTTGAATTTATATTAAATTTGTAAAATGCTCCTTTTCCGGCACCTGGCTTTTTTGTTGTTTTTTAGTTATTCCAATTCTGTTCATGCGGGAGTAGCTAATACCGAAGCGAATCCGGGCCAAAGGAATATGTTGGAGCCGGTTGCCAATAAACAATCCCCCCCGGACAATAAGGATACGATCGTAATTCGTTTCGAATACAAGCAGTCGGCCTTGTACCACAAATACACCCTGGAAACGCTCGACAGTGTTATCAAAATATTACTAAAAGACACCCTGATCACACTGGCCATTGATGGCTATGCCTATAAAGACGAGGGGGACGACAATATTTGCTATTACCTGTCGCTGAACAGGGCGCTGTTCATACAGACTTATGTATTAGGCCGCGGGGTAGCCTTAACGCGGATATCGAATATCAAAGCCTGGGGCCGCACCCGTCAACAATACCGAAATAAAGACGCCAATGGTTTATGGGTTAACTGCAGGGCCGAACTGCGGCTGGTATATCCACCACCACCCAAAAAGATCGAATTTTTGGACCGGGATGAAGATGGTGTGGAAGACAGTGAAGACAAATGCCCCGATGTATTTGGTATTTCCGAAAAAGAGGGTTGCCCCGAAGAGCCAGATATTTTTGTGCCCTTCGCACTTCAGGATAATGGGTTAACGCCGAAAACTTATTATGTACTTGATAGTGTGGTTTCGGTTTTGAAAAAAGATCCAACGGCAACAGTATCTATCGGAGGCCATGCTAACCTGGCCGAAGGCGCCTACTCATTTTGTCAGCAATTGGCAACCGGCCGGGCCGAAATTGTGAAATTGTATTTGATATCCCGGCAGATCAATCCGTCCAGAATAATTGCGGTTCAGAGTTACGGAATTTCAAGGCCGGTTAATCCGGCAAAAAACCCGCAGCAGGTGCTCGCCAATGCCAGGGCCGAAATCAAGATCATCAAAAACTAAGATTACTGCCGATCTGCAAGATGGTTCGGTTCCGGGAAATAATTTGTGATATACAGGGTTCGCCAAATTCCTAATCTTAAAATCAGTAGTTTTGCGGCGAAATTATTACTCATCAGCGGTCTGGCACTACAGTCGGCCAAATAATCCAGTCAGATGCAGAAAAAAATTCAGTCGGCACTCATTTCAGTTTTTTATAAAGACGGGTTAGAAAATATTGTTCATCTTTTACATCAGTTGGACATTACGATCTATTCAACCGGCGGTACCCAAAAATTTATTGAAGAGTTACATGTACCCTGTATACCGGTTGAGTCATTAACAACTTACCCGTCGATTTTAGGAGGAAGGGTTAAAACATTACATCCATCCGTATTTGGTGGCATTTTAGCACGTCGGGATAATGAAACCGATCTGCAGGAAATGAAGCAATATAATATTCCTGAAATTGATCTGGTTATTGTGGATCTATATCCTTTTGAGGAAACCGTAAAGTCAACAACTGATGAGCGGTTGATCATCGAAAAAATTGATGTTGGCGGTCCTTCCATGATTCGGGCAGCCGCAAAAAATCACGCATCCGTGGTGGTGGTTGCCGCAAAAAAAGATTACCGTTTACTGGAGCAAATTTTACAGGATCAACAAGGCGAAACAAGCCTGGAGCAGCGAAAAATGTTTGCCATCAAGGCTTTTGATGTGTGTACGGGATACGATATGGCCATCTCCGACTATTTTAATCAAGCTGAATTTGTAAACCCATTTGATAAAGAAAAATCGGTTTTACGTTATGGCGAAAACCCGCACCAGCAGGGAATCTATTATGGTAATCAGGACGAAATATTCGATAAACTAAACGGTAAAGAACTTTCATACAATAATTTAGTAGATCTGGACGCAGCTGTAAAACTGATTGAGGAATTTGAATCCAGTTTAATTTCTCCGGATGCTAAAATCTCCTCCCCGGGCGGGGATTTAGGGGAGGCTGGAGCTGTTTTTGCTATTATAAAGCACACCAATGTTTGCGGCATTGCTTCCAGGGCAACGGTTAAGGAAAGCTGGGATGCTGCCCTGGCGGGCGACCCCGAAAGTGCTTTTGGCGGTGTATTGGTTTGCAATGCAGCCATCGATCTGTCAACAGCCAATGCCATCAACGAAATATTTTTTGAAGTATTGATAGCGCCCGCTTTTGACGCAGCTGCGTTGGATATTTTGAAAACAAAAAAGAACCGGATCCTCTTACAGCAAAAAACAAAGCTTACCGCTACCCACCAGTATAGATCTGTACTGAACGGCATCCTTACACAACAAAATGATACAGGGAATTATACTGATTGGAAGGAGGAAGGAGGAAGAGAAACCACTATGGCAGAGAAAGAAGACCTGATCTTTGCCAATATTGTTTGCAAGCATCTAAAAAGCAATGCGATTGCTCTGGTAAAAAACAAACAGTTGTTTGGTAAAGGGTGCGGACAAACCAGCCGGGTTGACGCACTTCGTCAGTCGATAGAAAAAGCAAAACAGTTTGATTTTGATTTAGCCGGTGCCGTATTGGCCAGCGATGCTTTTTTCCCCTTTGATGATTGTGTAAAAATTGCGCATGAAGCCGGCATCAGTTCTTTTATTCAGCCCGGTGGCTCAATCCGCGACAAAGATTCGATAGCCTATTGCAAAACCAATAACCTGGCGATGGTATTAACCGGCCAACGGCATTTTAAACATTAATACCCGCAAAACTTCATGTCAAACAACCCTCAATTACCTCAGGCAAAAGGCAGCGGTTATATTGCTTTGGCCATAACCTGTGTGGTATGGGGAACTACCTGGGTGGTGAGTAAAATCGCTATTTCGGATATTCCTGCACTGCAAATGGCTTCCATCAGGCAATTGATTGGGGGTAGCTGCTTTGTATTGTTTTTTATGCTGAAGAAAAAATTGCCGTTTCCCAACAAAAAACAATTTGCCAGGTTGTTCACGCTGGCTGTGCTGATGTTTGTTATGGCTAACGGGCTCAGCACCTGGAGTTTGAAATTTATTCCTACGGGGCTAAGTGCGTTAATTGGCGCCTTATACCCCCTGAGCGTTGTAATTATCGGTATGGTATTTTTTAAAACCCGGAATTTAACGGTGTCCACCCTTATCGGTTTGCTGTTGGGAATAGCCGGCATAGGTATCGTGTTTTACGAGTCGGCTTTTCATCATCAACCTGCCGGTTTTTTGTTGGGTGTTGGCCTTTCAGTTATAGCCATGTTGAGCTGGAGTGTGGGAACGCTTATTTTAACCAGGGGCAATATTAATATGGATCCGTATTATGCGGTGGGCTGGCAGATGCTGATCAGCGCCGCCTTGCTTTTTATTTTCGCAAAAGTAACCGGCCAGGCAATACCCCTGGCAGCCATAAGCAGTAAGGCATGGTTGAGTATCTCTTACCTCGTTGTAATGGGGTCAATTTTAAGTTTTGTAGCTTTTATTTATTCTATGAAACATTTACCGGTTGCGGTTGCATCATTGTATGCTTACATAAATCCTTTGGTAGCTATGGTTGTAGCTGCCATTGTGCTGCACGAAGAATTAACGGTTTATATTTTGTGGGGTTCAATGGTAACCCTCCTGGGTGTATTCCTGGTTAATTACAGTATCAGGCGCAGCCAGCAAAAAATTATTGCTGAGCCTGAAATATAAATTTTTCGTACACATTTTTCCAGTCTTTGAATTCAGTTGCCGTGCCTAAAAAATTATTGTGCCAGATGCTGATCAGGGTTCCGTTTACTTTTTTACAAACCTGCAGGTAATGCATCATCTCTTCGAATGATTGGGCAGAATCTTGCTTTTGTTCGTAGTACGAATTGGCTTCCATAAAACAAAATGGATGGATGCGAAGGCTGGTTTGCTGGTCATTTTCCAGATCGTACCAATAAAACGAAGAAGCCACAGAAGCCCTGAAACCATTGATGCTGCCATATCCCATCGAATAGTCATCTGTAATTCCGGCATCAATTAATCGTTGGTATCCCTGGGGTAAATGAAAACGGATATAATGCTGCCGGCTCCGGGTCACACCGCTTCCTGCGGTCAGACCCGGAGAACACATGGCTTCCAACTGCTCCTTTTCTTTTTTTAATAAACTGATCTCATCGCCACTTTGCCAGGATGGATGTAAACCAACCTGGTATTTTTTAGCGTGTTGCTTAACCAGCTTCCACATAGTATCCTTATGCGGCAGGATGTTTTTGTCGTACGAACCGTTTTTTTCAGCCACTAAAAAAAAGAAGATCGGGTTCAGGTTATGCTGCTGATGTAAATCGTTTAGCCAGCCATAACAATCGAAAGGGTCTTTTTGAAAACCGGCTAACACGTTTATTCTTGCCAAAGAGGGAGACTTTAAAAAGCCGCCGATATTTCTCAAAACACCTTTGTGTTTGTAGGAATAGGCAATGTCGATATCGTATGTGGGTACAAATTTGAAGCCGGGTAATTGTACGGCAAGGGAAGAAAATTTTTGAGAAAGTGCTTTTGCAAATTCGTTGATCCAGATATTCACTAAAGGCAAACGCAAAAACTCCTGTTTAAAAGCCAGTGCATTTTGGTGCCCGTATCGGCCGTACATATCTTTTTCATGGGGCAGGTATTCTTCATATCGGCTGAGCAGGTAAAACGCTGCGGCAAAGAGATCGAAAGGGAAATCGCTGTTTTCCGTTTTAAAAAAGGCTTTGTGCTCATTTTCCGTAAAACATTCAATCACCTGCTCTTTTATTTGTTGTTCAAAAAGTAGCGCGTGATTTTTAATATAGAATTCGGTTGCCGTAATTTTTGAATCGCTATAGTTGATCTTGGGTACTTCCTGTTCTTTAAATTTTTGGGAGTCGATGGTTATTTTAAAATCAATACCCAGCTGCTCTTTAAAAATAAAGGAACAGATATATTGCCATCTGTTGGAAACGGTATGGGAGTAAATAAGCAGCATATTGTCGCAAAGTAAAAAAGTTCCACCAAAATGGAACTAAATAGTATTTTATCAGCTTATACATCTAATTCTTAAACCGCTCCTTCCATTGCTGGTTAAAGGTCTTCTGACTAAAATCCAGGTCGCTTCGGTTCTTATTCCAGCCTTTGAACATGCCATTAACTAATTTGTTTTTTAAGTTCCCGCCACCTGCATTCATCAGGCCTCTTTTTAAACTGGCCAGCCGCCAGAGCTTCCAGGCCATTTTTTCGCTGAAGCTGACCAATCCGGCTTCTACCGATTCGTGCCTGTTTTCCAGCAACAACTCGTGCAGGTTTATTTTTACAGCGCATACTTCGGTGCAGTTACCACAAAGCGAAGAGGCGAAACTCAGGTGTTTATATTCTTCCATGCCCTGCAAATGCGGTGTAATAATACTGCCGATGGGGCCACTGTAGGTTGCACCATAGGCATGACCGCCAATGTTTTTATAAATCGGGCAGGCATTCAAACAGGCGCCGCAACGTATGCAGTACAAACTCTCCCGTTGTTTTGGATTTTTTAAGATATTGGTACGGCCGTTATCCAGCAAGATCACATACATTTCTTCAGGCCCATCGCTTTCATTTTCCTGCCGGGGGCCGGTAATAATGGTATTGTAAACAGTGATTTTTTGTCCGGTTCCAAAAGTGGAAAGCAGGGGCCAAAATAAGCCCAGGTCGGTTAAGGAGGGAATCATTTTTTCGATACCTACGACCACGATATGTGTTTTGGGAAATGCACAGCTTAGCCGGGCATTGCCTTCGTTTTCGGTAACGGCGATACCGCCAATATCGCTGATGATAAAGTTGGCACCGGTTACACCCACTTCGGCCTGTACGTACTTCTCCCGCAATATTCCCCGGGCAACCTGAGTAAGTTCTTCAGGAGTTAAAGAAATAGAGGTACCCAGTTTTTTGTTGAATAATTTGGCTACATCTTCCTTGCTTTTGTGCATGGCCGGTGTAACAATATGATAGGGGGCTTCGCCATCCAATTGTTGTATGTATTCGCCCAGATCGGTTTCCACACTTTCAATACCATTTTTCTCCAGTGCATCGTTCAGGTGAATTTCTTCGGTAACCATGCTCTTGCTCTTCACCAGGGTCTTGCAGTTTTTGGCAGCACATATCTTTATAATTTCTTCGATGGCCTGATCGCCGTTTTCGGCCCAGATCACTTTGCCGCCCCTTTTGGTGAAATGGAGTTCAAAGTCTTCCAGTTGTTTATCAAGGGTTTCAATGGCACGCCACTTCACGTTTTTAGCCCTTTCCCGGGCCAGGCTTACATTGGCAAACTGTTCCTTTCCCTTCGGTACTGCAGCATTGTACTTACCAATATTAAAATTGATCTTTCGCCTATGTTCCAGGTCAGCAGATTTTACGGTGCTTTTAGCTATAAAAATTTGGGATTCTTCCGACATATCTATTATATCCTGTTTTAGAGAACAAAGATAGAGTTTTGATCAGGAAGTTGGGCCGCAAAAGCCTCGCATCCTTATCCTGATCAAGCCCATGAAATACCCACTGAAGGGTATTCCCGGCTCTTATAGAAACACTAAATTTATAATTCAATCTAAATGAATTTATATGAAAAAGCATTTGATACTTTTCATTTCAATGCTGGCAATTGCATTCAGCAGCATAGCCCAGCGTGCCATGTATTTGCCCATTGTGATCAAAAACGACGATGGCAGCAGCGAAACTTATGATCTCAAAAAAGGAGATCAACTGGTTTACCAGGTAAATGCAGGTGGCAATGAATATGATTTTATTGTTACCATAAATGCCGAAAGTGTTGAAAATGGCATTGATTTTAATTATGAGATGACGAATAGCAGCAACACGCGGGGCCACGTAACCATCAGCGCCAAAGCAAAAGCCGAAGCCTCCAAATATGTGAATTATTTCCGCGGGGGAGATTTGAATTTAACCGATGCCTGTACCGTTTGGCTATCAGACAAAAATTTTGCAGATATGCCTTCTAAGAAAACGACCATGCAAATAGATAACAACAGTCCTGAAACATTTTACCGGCCTGCGGATGACGAAGTGTACCCAACAGTAAAAATAAAGGGGGAGAACAAAAAAATCGAATGCTTTGTGATTGACAATGCTGCGGATGGTACCGGTAATAAATCAATGTGGATAAACAATATCTCCAGTAATTCGCTTATAATAAGAATGGATCTTGGCTGGACGATAGCTTTAAAAGAAATACGCTAAACCCTGATATGAATTATAAACTAAGCCCGACCGTATCAGTCGGGCCTTTTATTTTAATGGTCTTCAGGTTTTTAATACACCCAACTCCTTACCAATTTTGGTAAATGCCTCGATCGCTTTATCCAAATGTCTTTGTTCATGGGCTGCACTAAGCTGCACCCTGATCCTGGCTTGTCCTTTGGCCACCACCGGGAAAAAGAACCCGATCACATAAATGCCTTCATCAAGCAATTTAGCAGCAAAATTCTGCGCCAGCACCGCATCGTACAACATGATGGGTACAATGGGGTGATCGCCGGGCTTTATATCGAAACCGGCCTCGGTCATTTTTGTTCTGAAGTAGCTGGTATTGCTTTCCAGTTTATCCCGCAGCTCGGTGGTTTCACTCAGCATATCCAATACAGCAATAGATGCACCAACAATGCTCGGTGCAACGGTATTGCTGAATAGATAGGGACGACTACGTTGCCGCAGCATTTCAATAATTTCTTTTCGGCCACTGGTAAAACCGCCACTGGCACCGCCAAGCGCTTTGCCTAAGGTACCGGTGATAATATCGATACGGCCCATTACATTTCGATACTCATGGGTTCCCCTGCCCGTTTTGCCCAAAAAGCCACTGCTATGGCACTCATCGATCATTACAATGGCGTCATATTTATCGGCCAGGTCGCATATTTTATCCAGTTGCGCAATAGTACCATCCATGCTGAAACTGCCATCGGTTACAATAATGCGGCTTCTCAGATGTTGTGTTTCGGCCAGCTTCATTTCCAGGTCGGCCATATCATTATGCAGGTACCGGTAACGTTGCGCTTTGCATAACCGAACACCATCGATAATGGATGCGTGATTTAAGGTATCCGAAATAATGGCATCTTCTTCGCCAAACAGGGGTTCAAAAACACCACCGTTGGCATCAAAAGCTGCTGCATACAAGATCGTATCTTCTGTGCCTAAGAATTCGGCCAGTTTCTGCTCCAGCTCTTTATGAATATCCTGGGTGCCGCAGATAAAGCGTACACTGCTCATTCCATAACCACGCAGGTCGATATATTTTTTTGCCGCTGCCACAACTTTTGGATGGGAGGAAAGTCCCAGGTAGTTGTTGGCACAAAAGTTTAACACGGTTTTGCCATTAACGATGATCTCGGCACCCTGTTCGCTGCTGATGATGCGCTCTTTTTTCGACAGGCCTGCTGCTTCAATGTCGGCAACTTCGTTTGCTATGCGGCTGACAAATTTCTCATTCATATATAATAGGGGTTAATTTGGGGTAAAAATAAGATAAAAAGCCTCACGTTAACCTCCCGGCCATTTAGCACAGGCTCCTCCTTAAATTAGCCGGAGTTGGGGGACCCCCCCCATTTTTTCTATTTTCTGTAACTTTTTATTCGCCACCTTCGTATTATAGGCAAACCAACCTTTATTGAGGTAAATTTTTACCCACCACCTGTATGACGGAGAGAGAATATAATGAATGCGTAAACCTGTATGCAGACAATGTGTACCGGTTTATCATGAAAAATCTAAGGCATAATGAAGATGCCAAGGACGTGGTGCAGGGTGCATTCGAAAAATTATGGGTTAACAGGAATACCGTTGATAATAACCGAAGTAAAAGTTATTTGTTTACGATTGCCTATAATCAGATGATTGATCATATACGTAAGAATAAAAGGGTAGTTCTTAGAGAGGATTTTAGTGAAAATGCAAAAGGGTCAACAGGTAACAGGCATGATACCAAAAGGATATTAGATGAAGCCCTGGCTAAACTAAATGAACAACAAAGAAGCCTGGTTTTATTAAAGGATTATGAGGGGTATAGTTACGATGAAATTGGAAAAATAACCGGTCTCAATGAAAGCCAGGTAAAAGTATATTTACACCGGGCGAGGTTACAATTACGGGAGTATATTGTGAGTCCGGAAAATGTAATTTAAAAAACTCCCTCCTCCCCCTAAAGGGGAAACTTTGGAGTATAATAATTTGAACTAGATGAAATATTGTGAACTTTATGAATTGCAAAAACTGTAAAAAGTCCCTCCAAAGGAGGGATTTAGGGAGGCTATGAATATAAACAGACATAATTACGAAGCTTTTTTTCTGCTGTACGTAGATAAGGAATTATCTGCTGCCGACAGGAAAGCTGTGGACCAATTTGTTCGTGAAAACCCTGATCTGCAGATGGAATTGCAGCTGTTACAACAAACCATTGTAGCAGCAGATAATACTGTTTTAGGTAAGAAAGACTGGCTGTACAGGGAAGAAGATATTACGGCCTTACAGGAGAGCCTTTTATTGTATGCCGATGGCGAAATAACTGATGAAGATAGAAAGGCGGTGGTGCATTTACTCAATACCGACAAGACGGCTGCGGCCGAATGGGGTATATTACAAAAAACAAAACTTCAGCCTGATACGTCCATTGTTTTTGAAGATAAGAAATCCCTTTACAGAACCGAAGGAGGACGGGTTATTGGTTTCCGGTGGTGGCGTGCCGCCGCAGCGGCTCTACTGATTGGTGCCGGGCTCTGGACAGCAGTTTCGGTTATTAAGAATTCATCCAAAGCAACAAATGAATCCAACAAGTTGGTAAAAACGGGGGGCAGTAAAGCAGAAAATACAGATCCTGTTGTTACAACCGATAATTCAACTGCAATTATTCCGGTAAAAGAACCTGCGGTGCAGGAAACGCTGGCTTCGGTAAACAAACAGGAAGCGGTTCGTCAACCGGTAAAGGAAATAGCAACGGCGGAGATTAAAAAAAATGAAAAAGAAAACAAAGCGGTTGCCAATGATAATGTAGCTGTTGAAGACAGAAATATAAAAAAACAGGATAATAATTTGCCGAAGCCCTATTTTGATAATATTAACAATAAGCCGCGTAACGAAACCCTAATTGCAAACGTATCACCGGAGAACAAGACAAGCAACAGGGTTTCCGGAAACAATGATGTTGTCGCCAAAATCAAACCCGATGAAAAACCAGAAAACCAGGCAGTTGTTGATCTGAATAAATCAAACAAAACCAATCCAACAATGATAGCCGCTACGCAAGTGGTAAATAACAACACCGCCAATGAGAATAAAGATTCCCGTTATTTAGACGTGAATGACGGGAAGGAAAAACGTACGGCCCTGGGCGGATTTTTACGAAAAGCAAAAAGGGTGCTGGAACGTACAACCAACATCAATACCGGCGAAGGCGTTAAAATTGCCGGTTTTGAGATCGCATTAAAATAATCACTTAAATTTAAAACAGATGAAAAAGCTAATTCTACTTTTAGCCCTGGCCATGGTTTGCATAAACCTTTGGGCTCAGGATGAACAAAAGAAAACAGAAAGTAATAAAGATACCATTCGTGTTGGCGGAATAATCATTGTTAAAAAAGGGAAGAACAACAAAGATGGCGACCTGCAGGTAAACCTGGGTGGCAACAGACACCGAAAAAATAAAAAAGTGAGCACCAACTGGTGGATCATCGACCTCGGATTTTCTAACTATAATGACCAGACAAACTATGCCAACGCCGGCAATTACCTGGTTAACAGGCCCGGCTACCCGGCTTTAGATAAAAATGATTTTAAACTTCGCACGGGTAAAAGTATCAACGTAAACCTTTGGGTTTTTATGCAGCGGGTAAGCCTGGTAAAAAACTACGTAAACCTCAAATACGGGCTTGGTGTTGAACTGAATAACTATCGTTATAAGTCAGACATACATTACCGGGAAGATGGACTGGTGCCGTATACCGCAAACGCCCAAACAAATGCCCCCTTTATTTTCAGGGACTCTGTTTCGTTTTCTAAAAATAAACTGGCAGCCGACTATGTTACGGTACCCGTTATGTTGAATTTTGTGAGTAATCCCGGAGGACACAAAAAGGGTGTTAGTTTGAGTATGGGGGTAAGCGCAGGCTATTTATACAGCCAGCGCAACAAACAAAAAAGCGACGAACGGGGAAAACAGAAGAACAAAGGCGATTACGATCTGGAAAGGCTCAAATTTTCTTATGTAGCCGAATTGGGTGTTGGCCCGGTACTGCTGTATGGTTCGTACAGCCCTAAATCGATGTATGAAAGAAGCCTCGATATCAGGCCATTCAACGTAGGGTTCCGTTTTAGTTACTGGTAAAATAGCTCTCTCTCCCAATCCCTTGCCCATTGCGGTTAAGACCAACATGGGCGGGGGGGCGGGTTTATAATAAACTTCCGGGAAACCCGGAAGTTTTTTCAATTGGGGTTATTTGCTTATTTTTCCGGAGCCCTTAACATTTGTTAATATTTTTGAAAAGATTAAAATATTTGTATGCGGCACGGTGTTTGAGTTTGAAAAGAAAATTATTTTTGGCAGATGAAATTTACCAGGTTATACCAGATCGGTTTAGTGATAACAGTGCTGTCGTTACTGTCGTTTGTATCTGTCAATAAAAAAAGAAAGACCGCGAAGAAAACAGTTGCCGTAAAGACTGCGGATAAAACACCGAAGAATACTACGGATAATCCCTATTATATAATCGTAGATAAAAGCGACTATGAATTATATGTATATGACGAGGAAGGCTGGTATGCCACTTATCCCATTGTTTTTGGAAGCAAGGATTTAAGTGATAAGATGCGTGAAGGAGATAAGAAAACACCGGAAGGCGAGTTTAAAGTGATCCTTAAAAAGATTCACAATAAATGGGGCCCCGAGTTGCTGCTCGATTATCCTAATGAAGCCAGCGTTAGGAAATTTAATGAAAGAAAAGCAAAAGGAATAGTGCCTAAAAACGCGAAAATAGGAAACGGAATTGCTATACATGCCACCCGGCCGCAGGAAGAATGGACCATTGATAATTTTCAAAACTGGACCGATGGCTGTGTTTCAGTGAAGTACACCGAAATGAAAGACCTCTACAGTTATATACCAGTGGGTACGCCGGTTACTATTCGCCCCTAAAAATTATTTCAGTTTGATCATGACCGCGTGGCCATTCAGGTTATGAATGATCTGCCTGTCGGGGTAATGGCGGTACCCATCAACCAGTTTAGCTACGCCCGTACAACTGTGAAATCCATAATCATCAAAAACCACAACACCCCCGGGAATTAATTTATCCCAGACCCATTCCAGAATATCTTTAGCCGATTCGTACACATCCACATCAATATGGCACAGGCCGAATACTTCATCGGGCTTTATTTCATGAGCGGTATCATCCGGAAAAATACCTTTTAAGATTTTGTAGTTTGGGTAATTGCTTTTAGTATTCAATACATCTTCCACTATTTGCTGGCTGGTATCACTATGTTCTCCACCGGTATAGTAACTGTCATTGGTGCCAGCTTTGGCAACACCCGTAAATGTATCGGCCAGGTATAAAACAGCGTTACTTTTTTGATTGGCCAATTGCTGCGCCATGATACCCGCCGTACCGCCACGCCAAACACCCACTTCTAAAATGGCGGCTTCCGGATCTAATGAATTCACTTTTTGTACCAGCTGCCAGAGTTCGTAACAACGATAAATATCAACCAATGTATTGCTTTTTATCTGGTTGTAGATATTCATAAAGGCCTCGTCACCCCGCCAGGGAGCATAATTGGCAGATGGAAACGAAAAACCATAATGAAATCCATCAATACTGAAATTGGCCTTGCCATTTACTGTAGGTCTCTTGCCGATGTAAATTCCGGTTTGGTTAAAAAAAGCGTGCAGCATATTTTTTAAGGTCATAGTTGTGGGTGCATATTTTTATAAAATTAAGCCACTTGAAATGAATGGCTGCGATAATTATTTATTGATGAATAAAAGACTGCCATCGCCATAACTTAAAAATCGAAAATTGTTTTGCAGGGCGTAATTATAAATTTTTCTCCAGCGTTCCTGTCCGGCAGGCCCATCGTTGCCTACAGCGGCAGCAACCAGCAGCAGCAGGGTTGATTGAGGCTGGTGAAAATTGGTGATGAGTGCATTGGTTATCCTGAATGTATAACCCGGTGCGATCAAAATTTGTGATTGGGTAAATAGTCTTTCCTTATTATTCTTCTTCATCCAGCCGAGCAGCGATGTCAATGCCGCAGAAGCAGACACCTCACTATTTACAAATGGCGATCCATAAACCTCCCATTGATCCAATGAGATGCTTTCAATTGCAGGATTGAACAATGTTTTCAGACCAAGCCAGTAAAGGCTTTCGAGTGTTCTTAATGACGTGGTACCTACGGCCACAATCGTTTTATCCAACTGTTCAAAAAGGCTTTCTATCAAATCAACGGATACATCGATCCATTCGGCATGCATTTCATGATCTTGCATGAGCGCTGCCTTTACCGGTTTAAACGTACCGGCCCCAACATGCAGCGTAACAAATTCAGTTTTAATATTTTTTTTTGCCAGGCTGTCAAAAACTTCTTTTGTAAAATGCAGACCAGCAGTTGGTGCGGCAACCGAACCTTCGTCCTGTGCATAAATGGTTTGGTAACGCTCCCTGTCTTCTTTTTCGGCTTTCCGTTTTATATAAGGCGGTAAGGGAATATCACCACATTGTTCCAATACCTCGGCAAAACTCCAATCGGCCGGCGTCCAGGAAAATTCAACGATGGTTGCATCCGGCAATTTATTTATGATAACAGCTTTTATTGCCAATGGCCCATTGTCAATGGTTATTTCTCCACCCTTCCATTTGGCTAATCCGCCTACCATACATTTCCAGCTGGTTTTTTTTGTGGCAGATAAGGTAGTAGTATAGTCGGTTTCGAATGGCTCCAGTAAGAATATTTCGATGGTTCCGCCGCTGGGTTTGGTGAATAGGATCCGGGCTTTGATCACCCTGGTATTATTGAAAATGAGCAGGCTGTTTTCGGGCAGATATTGGTATAGATCTCGATAAGTAGTTTCCTGTAGCTGGTCATTATTGCAAATCAATAATTTTGACGCATCCCTTTCTGGTAAAGGATAGGCAGCGATCCTGCCAGCCGGAAGAGCATAGGTAAAATCGAGAATTGATATTTTTTTCGGGTGGGTCATTTTAAGAAAGCGGCAACTTCGGTATTCCATTTTCCGGGTTCTTTTTTGCACAAACTTTCGTGTGCTGCGGTTTCGTAAACAACCCATTTTTTGTTTTCATTGGCAATATGGGAAAACAAAATATCTTCTTCGCTTCTGCTTACCCGCGGATCGTTCCTACCCCATTGTAATAGAACAGGGCATTTGATACTGGCGACAAATTCCTGCGGTTTCATACCAAAAGCCCAAAAACCGTGTTCGGCACCTCCCCAAAAAGTTAGTAAAGCAGCAACGGGTTGCGGCGGCAGGCCCATCATTTTTACACGGCCCACAACGGCATCTTCAATCGTGCCAAACGGCATTTCCAGGATAACTTTTTTCGGTTCGAGTTGATAATCTTTTACCGCCTTGGTTATGGTGGATGCGCCCATGGAGATCCCCCATAGTACTACATTATTTTCGCCTTTGTTCTTTATAAAATCATAGGCTAGTTTTACATCTTCTGTTTCATCATAACCAATGGTGCAGGTGTTTCCTTCACTGTTGCCGTGTGCCCTGAAATCGACCAGCAAGGTATTATAGCCCATCTTGTTAAATGATTCGGATTCTTTTATAACATCTGACCTGGTGCCACCATGACCATGAAAAAGTAAAACGGTACCGAACGCGCTGTCGGCCGGAATGTACCAGGCTGCCAGTTTCAGCCCGTCTTTTGTTATTAAGGTTATGTTTTGAAATGTGGAATCTGCAATAACCGTATTTTGTTTTTTAACCGCATTGATGCCAAACAGTATTTCTTTGGTTTTATCCCAGCCCGATTTTTCGGTGTTTTCTTTCACAGCAATTTCTCCCCGATTGTAAAAATGGGTGAACTTATACGCATGAAAGGCAACCACTACATTAACAAGAAGGAAGATGACGATAATTATTTTCAGGGATACCCGCAATATTCTTTTCATATAGTTTTCAGTTGTGATAAAGGTACATCGCAAAGATCTTTTATCAACTAAACGGAGAAAAAATAAATTTCGCGTGTGTATTTTTCGGTATAAACGCATCCTTGGTTTAATTGATTACTTTTAAATGAGGCATTATGAGAAAATTACTGTTTGTGGCCGCCGTGTTTATTCCTGCCGGGTTATATGCGCAGAATACGTTGACATCCGACATCGTTGAAGGAGGAAAGACATTGGTAGAATTGATTAGAATTTTTCGGGCACCCGCCGTTGTTGTAAGCACGAATATGCAACCAGCTATTACCTATGTTGACAGTTGTAGTGCAAAAAAACTGGCTGATATCAGCTTCAAAAACAAGACGGATAAGAACGTTGAAGTGAGTTTGTATTTGCGTGTTGGAATCAACTATGATACAAAACCTTTAATGCTCACATTATCTGCCTTTTCGCAGGAGAGTTTGTATGAACTGAAAGCCGGGATCTATAAATATAAAATAACCGTCAGCGCTGAACAAAAAATGCAAATCCTGCATGAAGGTGAATTAAAATTACTTCCCTGTGATAAACTGGTGAGGGAGATCAAATGAGGAATCCGAGGATAGTAGGCACGATATTGGGAGTTCGGAAATTCGCGGGTTTTAGATCAGCAAAGTTATTGAATACCGAAACCTTCTTTTATTTTAAATAAACTATTTACTGCAAGATTTCTTAAAGTTCCTGTACTGTTCTTTGCATTCGGCCATTTGATCTCAACTTCTTCAATCGAAATGGCTTTGCCTATACCCGCGGTCACCAACAATGGATTTGATCCAAAACTACCGCCGGTATTGACCACATGATAAAAGTTTTGAAAACTGCCATCTGCCTGTTTTACCTTGATCCTTATTTTGGCGCCAATGGCAGCTTTGTTGGAAGTGGTGCCTTCCAGTTTTAATTTTATCCAGCGGTTGCCGTTGTTGGTACTGTTTTCAAACAGCACATTTCTGAACCGGTCGCCCTCGGTTGCGCCGCCCATGACAGCATATATATCCTGATCACCGTCGTTGTCAATATCAGCAAATGCCACGGCATGCCCTTTTTGTATGTGGCCGGTGTTGGTTGCGTAAGTGATGTCTTCAAACCTTTTACCATCCATATTTCGGTAAAGCTTATTAGGGACAATGCTTGTAAATTCCGGCGCACCTGTCCCTAAATAAAAATCCGGCCACCCATCATTATCAATATCACCAAAATTGCAACCCATGGTATAGTTCACATGGTCAACACCGTAAGCCGCACTTACATCGGTAAATGTATTGTTGCCGTTGTTGTGGTACAGCTTTGGTTTTTCGCCCAGGGTTGGTATACCTAACATATCTCGTGCTGCATCACCTCCTACATCGGAATACATTTTTGTATCGTAACCGGAAACATACAGGTCCTCAAAACCGTCATTGTCGAAATCGAAGAACCAGGTGGGAAAGCTGTGTATGGGTTCTTCAACGCCTGCTGATTTTGAAATATCTTCAAAAGTTCTTTCACCGGGAGTTTTACCCGGCTTGTTAAGCCACAATTTATTTGGCCCGTTTAAAACGGAAAGATATAGCTCAGGAAAGCCATCATTATTGATGTCGCCCCAAATACAACCTTTTACAAAGGCCAAAATATTCAATCCATATTTCGGAGCAACATCTTTAAATTTTCCTTTCACATTCATAAATAGCTGACAGGGATAACCTTCATGGGATACAAAGAGATCGATCCATCCGTCATTATTAAAATCGCCCCAGCTGGCCGTTTGCGTAGGTGCCGCAGAATAAAGTCCGGCGTCAATCGTAACATCTTCAAAATTATTTTGGCCATTATTTTTTAAAAGTGAAAACGGAAATCTTGCATCTTTCCCCAGCCAACCTCCACGTAAAACTATGATATCGGCAAACCCATCATTATTATAATCGGCATGAATCAAATTCAATCCACCGGTTATACCTACTAGTCCGGATGCCAGGGTTTCATTTTTAAATGTGCCATCTTTTTGTTGGTGCATATACCTGATCTGATCACTAAGGCCGTACGATGATGCCATAATATCCGGCAATCCGTCGTTATCCAGATCCTCCACAACACAGCCGCCCGAAATGCCATTCATGTCGACGCCTTTTGAAACAGCAACGTCTTTCAAAACAATGTCTGATTTGGTTTGGTTGAATATGGCCGATCCGATCAACCATTGTTTGGGCACCTGGGCCGGGTATTTTCCCAGTGTCATATAAGCGATATTCAGTAAGTACCTCGATTGTAGATCATCCGGGAATTGGGTCAGCAACATTTTATATATCTCAATGGCCGACTCGGATCCGGTAGTTAAGGTATGTAAGCCACCGCCCTGTATGGGAATAATGCAGCTTTGTGCCGTGTGATTGGCAGCACAGTTTTCCAGTTCACCCTTGCGCATAAAAGCGATGGCCAACAGGTCGAAAAATAATCTGTTTTTTATCGTTAAATTTTCTGCATTAAATTTCATGACTGCTATTACCTGTTGCAACACGCCAATAGCTTCGTCTGTTTTTCCGGCGTTTAAAGCTTCATTGGCGTATTGGAAATAATAGCTGACCCTTTTATAGGGATCTTTTTCAATGGCCAGTTTTTTTTCGAATAATGCCATGCGGGCATTGTTCATCAGGTAAAAATTTTCGGGGTTGGCATGGCGCCCAATGCTGTCAAGTATCTGTGCCATCTTTAACGTGCCGGCCGTTTGTTTTACAGTTGAAACCAGGATAGTACCATCGGGTTCACAGCAACTTTTCATCTGGGCATTAACCGGGGTTGAAACGCCGGTAAAAAGGGATAGGATAAAAAAGAAAAAAGTGAACTTTTTATTCATTCAATATTAAGTTATACAGAATGATAAAATTAAACTAAATATACAGAATGATAAAATTAAACTAAAAAATCAGGCAGAAAATTGATCCCTTATAATTTGCCCTTTTTAATTTCTTCCACCACCCCAGGATCGAGCAGGGTAGTTGTATCGCCCAGGTTTTGCATTTCACCTTCGGCAATCTTTCTTAAGATGCGCCGCATTATTTTACCACTGCGTGTTTTTGGTAAACCGGTAACAAACTGTATCTTATCAGGCTTGGCAATGGCGCCGATCACCCGGGTAACCGTTTGTAGAATGTCTTTTTTACTTTGTTCATCATCACCATGTTTCTGGCTCATGATAACATAGGCATAAATGCCCTGGCCCTTTACATCATGCGGATAGCCAACTACCGCACTTTCCACAACACCGGCGTGCATGTTAATCGCGTTCTCTACCTCAGCTGTGCCAATGCGGTGGCCACTTACGTTTAGCACATCATCAACCCGGCCGGTGATTCGGTAAAACCCCTCTTCGTTTTTTAAAGCACCATCGCCGGTAAAATATAAATTTTCGTAGGTAGCAAAATAATTGGTTCGGCATCTTTCGTGATCTCCCCATGTAGTTCTTAACATTCCGGGCCATGGAAGAGAAATACATAAATTTCCCTTCGTTAACGCTTCCCCTTCGGGGGAGATGGAGGGGGCCCCCTGTTCATCAACCAGCACCGGTTGCACGCCCGGCATTGGCAGAGTAGCCCAGCCCGGTTTGGCAGGGGTGATACCTGCCAGGTTCGAAATCAGAATTCCGCCTGTTTCCGTTTGCCACCAGGTATCAACAATGGGGCATTTTTTTTTGCCGATATGTTCATCATACCAATGCCAGGCTTCTTCATTGATGGGTTCACCAACGGTGCCCAATACCCGAAGAGAAGAAAGATCTTTTCCTTTTAACGGGTCCAGTCCGTAACTCATTAAACTACGGATGGCCGTTGGCGCCGTGTATAGAATATTTACCTTGTATTTATCAATGATGTCCCAGAATCTGCCTGCATCGGGCCAGGTGGGAATGCCTTCGAACATCAAACTGGTGCCGCCGGCACTCAATGGGCCATAAACAATATAGCTGTGCCCGGTAATCCACCCAATATCTGCGGTGCAGAAAAACACATCACCTGGTTTGTACTGAAACACATTTACAAAAGTGTAGTTGGTCCACAGCATATAGCCTGCGGAAGAATGTACCACACCCTTTGGCTTACCGGTACGGCCCGAAGTATATGAGATAAACAGTGGGTCTTCCGCATCCATGATCTCGGCGGGGAAATCAATGACACCATTATGTTCCAGTTGATCTTCTGCATGCAGCATTTCATCTTCCCACCAAACATCTCTGCCCTTGATCATGGAAACCGGAATTCTGGTTCGGGTATAAACGATAACACGTTTTACCGTTTTGTTGCCAATCAAGGCGTCATCAATGATACTCTTTAAAGGAATGTCTTTTCCGCCGCGGAAGGCGCCGTCGCAGGTAATAATATATTCAACACTGGCATCATCGAGTCTGTCGGCAATACTCTGAGCACTGAAGCCGCCAAAAATTACACTATGTATTGCGCCAATTCTCGCGCAACCCAACACCGCATAAGCCAACTCGGGTACCATACCCATATAAATGCAAACACGATCGCCTTTTTTAACGCCATTGTTTTTTAGCACTTGTGCAAACTGGCAAACCCTTTTGTGCAAACGGGCATAGGTTACCGTTCTTGTTCGTTCTTCGGGATTATTGGGTTCCCAGATGATGGCCGGTTTATTGGCCATCGATGGCAGGTGGCGGTCGATACAATTTTCGGTGATATTAAGTTTGGCACCCGCAAACCATTCTACCTTTGGTTCGGTAAAATTCCAGTTCAATACGGTGTCCCATTTTTTTCGCCATTGAAAATTTTCTGCAATCTTGCTCCAAAAACCTTCAGGATCTTCTATGCTCTTTTTATAATCTTCGTGGTATTGCTCTATTGATTTAATTTGATATGGATAGCTCATGATGATCGGTGGGTTTACTTTTGCGACAATTTAATATATTTATAAGTACTTACTCTCAAATTTCTTGATAAAAGCAAATATGGCAACGGCAACCCGAAAGCGGAATTGGCAAAATAATATTTTGTTCTCCGTTGGGTACCTTAATAGAATGGTACATTTTTTTTGAATTTTCGGGATGTTTGCCAAAACCATTTCGGCAAGGTTTTCCCCAAAGGAAATAACACGGTGGTACGCTTGAGTAGACTGGCCATTATTGCTGCGCATTTTTCGGTTTTGTTATTAAGGTTTATGACAGCGAAGTGTTTATTCCCTCACAAAAATGGAAGTTTATCTTCCTGGTTTGGGAGATGATCATTTTGTAGCGATACCTATGGCCCTATTGCTGCTTTTTTGGTAGCGTTAGTCCCTAAAAAAAATACACGTTCACGAGCCTGCCAAATCATTTTAGTGACGGGGTAATTGGCGGATTGGTGTTGTTTATGGCTATCTTATTGGCTACCACTTTTGTGCGGGATCCGTTGGTGGGGCTTTGGTACCCGATTGCTGCGGCAGCGCTGAGTTTTATAATTGCTGCTTTATACCTAAGTAATAGAATCGACAAAGACGTTAACGATTGACCACCAGCCGGGAATTCAGCAGAACGTATGACCAGGTTCCCGGCAAGTGAAAATTTGCATGATTACGGTTAAAAAACAATGGGCATTGTCTGGATAATTCTGGCACCCGCATGAGTTATTGATAAAGAGTCCGGTGCATAATACCAGTAATAGTGGTATAAAGGATATTACCCAACCCATACCCTGGATGATTACTATTTTTGCCCCTGTCGACTTGGGTTAATGATATTTGGATATTATGCATATAAGGGGGTGTGCCACCATTTACCTGAGCGTTGTCAGGAACTGAAGTAATACCTTTTAAATTGCGGGAATTTTGACAAAAATTTGACAATTTTAAAACAATTGCCTGTGTGAAATGTCAAACTACTGCTATACTTTTGCACCCATTGAAAAAGGCAGCCACCATATTATTTTTGTTATTCTTATTGGCACAGGTTATACCCATGGTACAATCCATTTGGGGTAGTGATATGATAGTGATGACCGATATCAGTGAAGAGAGCAAAATAGATAAAGAAGAATCAACACAAAAGAAGGATCTTATCAGGCATTTGTCGATAAACCTGGTCGATGCTTTCCAAATACATACGCACTGTAGAACGGCCAGTCATATTCTGCCGTATCCAAGCTTTGAAAAGCCGGTTCCCCCCCCTGATTTTAGTTAATTATTTCAAAGAATCGTTTTAAATTCACGTTGCTTTAAACGCAGCGGCCGCATCGTTACATTAATTAAATAATCAAATGACTAAAACATTAAGTCCGGTTGCCAGGATATTAAGTCTGGTAAAGCTGGAGCGTAAGGAAATATCGGCTGTATACTTTTATGCCATTTTAAATGGATTGATACAGCTGTCGCTGCCTTTGGGCGTGCAGGCTATAATAGGTTTTGTTCTCGGTGCATCTATGAGGGCATCCCTGGTGGTATTGATTGCCCTGGTGGTTATTGGTGTGCTGGTGGCCGGTATCATGCAGGTAAACCAGATGAAGATCATCGAAAAAATTCAACAAAAATTGTTTGCCCGCTATTCGTTCGCATTTGCAGAACATATACCCCGAATGGATTTGTATAAGAATGATCACATTTATCTGCCCGAGCTGATCAATCGCTTTTTTGATATCCCGGTGTTACAAAAAAGTCTGTCAAAAATATTGCTGGATATTCCAACGGCTTCTGTTCAGATCCTGTTTGGTTTGATATTGCTTTGCTTTTATCATCCTGCATTTATATTTTTTGGCATTGTACTTATCATTTTGATCTGGTTGGTTATGTTGTACAGTGGAAAGCTGGGCTTACAAACCAGCCTGGATAAGAGTACGTATAAATATAAGGTTGCGGGCTGGCTGGAAGAAACGGCAAGGGTTATCAGAACAATTAAGCTGACCCGGGATAATGACCTGCATATGAAAAAAACAGATGAGCATGTTACGAATTACCTGGTTGCCCGTACAAAACATTTTAAGGTTTTACTCTTTCAGTTTAATGTACTCATTGTATTTAAAACAGTGATCACAGCAGCCATGCTTATTGTAGGCACTATTTTATTGGTTAGCCAGCAAATTAATATAGGGCAGTTTATTGCAGCGGAAATTATCATCCTCTTAATTCTCACATCGGTAGAAAAATTGATCGTAAACCTGGCCAGTGTGTATGATACCTTAACAGCTATTGAAAAACTTTCGAATCTTACCGATACGGAGCTGGAAGAAAACGGTACTATGGAAATGGGTGCCCAAAACATAGGTATTAAACTGCAAATGCAAAACCTGGCTATTGGCTACACTGGTAAAAAACAACTGTTTCATAATATAACCCTGCAGATCAACGCCGGTGAAAAAGTTTGCATAACGGGCAGAGATAGTGCCGGTAAAAGTACTTTGTTACGCATTATGGCGGGGGCTAACACCGGATTTACCGGAAGTTTTGTGCTGGATGATCTTCCCTTTGCCAATTACAACCTGGCATCCATACGTTCAAAAACAGGTGTGGTGATGAATGAGCAGGATATTTTCCAGGGAACATTATGGGAGAATATTTCGCTTGGGAATAAGGCGGTACAAATGAACACAGTGGTGGAATATGCAATAAAAACGGGCCTGCAGGATTTTATTAACGGTTTGCAAAACGGGTACGATAGCCAGCTTGATCCAACAGGTAAAAGGTTGCCCAGAAACGTGGTGAATAAAATAATGATGGTGAGGGCCCTTGTTTCAAAACCGCGGTTATTGTTGCTGGATGAACCCTGGATTAATGCTGATGAAAATTACCGAAACGGTATAATATCTATTTTGAATGAGATACCCAATACCACAACAGTAGTGTTTACTAACGATGAGTTTTTTGCCAAATCCTGCGACAAGGTATTTGAGCTTCGTGATGGTCAACTAACGCTAAAAAATTAAAAAACATGAACAGTTCGGATTTAAATTCATATAAACACATTTACCTGATCAATAAAAACAGTAAGGTAAGGTTGTGGTTTTTCTTTTGCATACTGGTATTTTTAATTTTTCTTTTTCTGCCCTGGACCCAGAATATCCGGGCAAAAGGAACTGTAACCACTTTATATCAGGATCAGCGGCCTCAGCAGGTGAACACCATTATTGGCGGCCGTGTTATGAAATGGCATATAAAGGAAGGAGATTATGTACAGGCAGGAGATACCCTTGTGCAACTGACCGAGGTTAAAACCGATTACCTTGATCCAGCATTATTACAGCGTACACAGGAACAGTTGGCGGGTAAGCAACAGTCTGTTGAATATTACAAAAGCAAAGTAGGGGTAACCGGACAGCAAATTAACGCCATTAATAACGGGCTTCAATTAAAACTGAACCAGTTGGTCAATAAGCTTAAACAGCTTGATTTAAAAATGCAATCAGACAGCATGGACATGGTGGCTGCCATTAATGAATTTAATATCAGCAATAAACAATTCGGCCGCCAAAAAAACATGTACGACAGCGGGTTGGTTTCGCTAACCCAGTTAGAAACCCGAAACCATCAGTACCAGCAGGCACTTGCAAAAAAAATAAGTGCCGAAAATAAGCTGGCCAATACCGGACAGGAAATTACCATAACCCGAATTGAAATGAGTGCCCTGCAACAGGAGAACCTGGAAAAGGTTTCCAAAGCACAGGGCGATCAATTTCAATCACTTACCCAAATAGCAACCGGACAGTCGGATGTTGCCAAACTACAAAACCAGTTTGCCAGTTACAGCATTCGAAACGGGATGTACTATATACTGGCGTCGCAAAGCGGGCAAATTGTAAAAGCACAAAAAGCGGGCATAGGCGAGTTTGTAAAAGATGGCGATATGATCGCAGAAATTGTACCTGATAAAATTGAATATGCGGTAGAAATGTATGTGGATCCACTTAACCTGCCTTTGATTGCTGCCGGACAAAAAGTTCGTTTTCTGTTTGATGGCTTTCCGGCGATTGTATTCAGCGGATGGCCCGGGGCTTCATCCGGAACCTTTGGCGGAAAAATTGTTGCGGTGGAGAGCAATGTAAGTGCTAATGGAAAATTCAGGGTGCTGGTACAGGAAGATGATAAGGATAAACCCTGGCCTGTAGAATTGAAAATGGGTACCGGTGCACAGGGTATCAGCCTGCTGAACAATGTACCGGTATGGTACGAACTGTGGCGTAACATTAACGGTTTTCCGCCCGATTATTATAAAAAAGAGGATCTTAAAAACAAAAACAAGAAATGAACCGCTTCATAATTTTATTACTTACAATAGTTACTGCAAATGGGGTACATGCTCAGGATAGTACAAAATCATTGTCCTTAAGCCAGGTAATTGAAATGGTTACAAGTAACCATCCTGTAGCCAGGCAGGCCGATATATTGGTGGAAAAATCAAAAGCCGACGTCACCATTGCCCGCGGAATGTTTGATCCGGTATTAAAAAACGAAGCAGCGCAAAAAACCTTCGACGGGGTAAACTACTATAATTACAACCGCCCCGAATTGCTGGTGCCGACCTGGTTTGGAATTGAGGTGACCACTGGATTGGAATACCTATCGGGTAATCAAACCAATCCCGAAGAAACGAAAGGAGAAACCAGTTACCTTGGAATAAGTGTACCGCTGGCGAAAAACCTGCTGATGGATAAAAGAAGGGCAGCGTTGCGATCGGCTAAACTTTACCGTACGGCTTCCGAAACTGAAAAAAGAAGCATATTGAATAACCTGATGCTGGATGTTACCAAAGCTTACTGGAACTGGGTGCAGCAATATCAAGTGTATACCATACTAACGGATGCAGTAGAAGTGAACAGGAAAAGAACAAGATTGGTTACCATGGCCTTTACTCTGGGCGACAGGCCGGCTATTGATACCGTAGAAGCATTATCCCAGTTACAGTTTTTTGAACTACAGCAAAGCCAGGCCCAGCTTGAGTTTAAAAACAGCGGCCTTGAACTGGCCGTACATTTGTGGAGCACCAACATGAATCCCGTACTTTTGGCAGAGGATATGATACCTGCAGATGGAGCGCTATTGCAAAATACAGCAACCGAAAACCTGCCGGATCTTGGGCAGTTGCTGGAAGCAGCCCGTAAAAATCATCCCGAAATCAATCTGTACAATTTTAAATTGAATATATTAGATGTAGATAAGAAATTAAAATTTCAGGAGCTGTTACCCGATGTGCGGTTCAGGTACAACCAGCTGGGCAGGGGATATAATTTGTTGAAAACAGCAAGTGGTCCATTGTTCGAAAATAATTTTCAATATGGCATTACGGTAGGTATTCCTCTTCGTTTTTCGGCAGGCAGGGGCGAATATAGAAAAGCAAAATTGAAAATATCCGAAACAGAACTGCAACAAAAGCAAAAAATGCTGCAGGTAGAAAATAAAGTGAAAAGCTACTTTAACGAGTTGCTGGCTTTACAATACCAGGTAAATTTGCAGGAACGGGCCTATAATAATTACTATGCCCTGCAACGTGGAGAGGAGATCAGGTTCAGGTCCGGTGAAAGTTCTTTGTTCCTGATTAACAGCAGGGAAACAAAGGCATTGGAGGCTTTGCAAAAATTACAGGAACTAAAAGTAAAATATTATAAGACTGCAGCAACACTGAAATGGGCTGCAGGTTTGCTGGCGCCTTAGCCTTGTATCGCTCGGTATGATAAAAGTTTGAAATGAAAATAACCAGACTGTTTAACGAATTCTTCAACAGTGAAAAAGCTGGCGGATTAATATTGATAGCCTGTACCGTTGTTTCGCTGGTGATTGCAAACGCAGGTGCCGGCGAAAGTTATGGTCAATTCTGGCAATCCAAACTCGGTGGCTTAAGTATTGAGCACTGGATTAATGACGGATTGATGGCCATTTTCTTTTTGTTGATAGGCCTGGAGCTGGAACGGGAGATTTATAAAGGAGAGCTTTCCAATATCAAAGATGCTCTTTTGCCTTTATTTGGCGCAATAGGTGGTATCGTATTGCCCGCTACCATATATTTTGTATTTAATGCCGGCACAACAACTCAATCCGGTATTGGTATTCCCGTGGCTACCGATATTGCTTTCGCCCTCGGTATCCTGTCACTATTGGGTAATCGGGTACCTTTGTCTTTAAAGATTTTTTTAACAGCATTGGCTGTGATAGATGACCTGTTTGCTATACTTGTTATCGCTGTTTTTTATACCAAGTCCCTGGTTTTAACCAACCTGTTTATTTCGCTTGGAATTTTTGCTGCATTACTGGTTTTTAACCGGATGAAGATAAATAGCCTGGCAGTATACCTCACAGGAGGTGCAGCAATGTGGTTCTTCATGCTTCAGTCGGGTGTACATGCCACCATCACAGGGGTACTGCTGGCCTTTGCTATTCCTTTTGGTAACGGTGATGAAAAATCAATTTCATATAAACTGCAGCATTTCTTACATAAACCAGTGGCATTTTTTATCCTGCCTGTTTTTGCATTAGCCAATACGGCCATATTTCTGGGTCCGGGTATCAGTCAAACACTTACCGAAAATTATAGTATGGGTATCTCATTGGGATTGATTGTGGGTAAGCCATTGGGTATTTTCCTGTTGTCGTTATTGGCTGTAGGTTTTGGGATATGCAAATTACCCGGCGACCTGAACTGGAAAAATATCTTGGGTGCAGGCTTCCTGGCAGGCATTGGTTTTACCATGTCTATCTTTATAACCCTGTTGGCTTTTGAAGACAACAGCATTATCAATAATGCAAAATTTGCAATTTTGGCCGCATCATTAATCGCCGGGTTAATTGGGTACTTTACCCTCAGGATTACTTTAAAAAATGAGATTGGCTCATCAAATAATGCCAATTGAAATAAACATCGGGGGGTATATATTGTATTCTATTCAAGAATAGCAATACGAACAAAAACTTGCCCGGGCATTGCAAAGAAGTTATAACCCGATGGACTTATAAATCGCTTCCTGGATATTGGTGCGAACATTCATTCGTAAGAGTTTTGTGTTTTCGCCACCATCCGGATTGACCCGGTTGCTTAAAAAAACAAAAACTAAATTGTATGCGGGATCGGCCCACACGCAGGTGCCTGTATAGCCGGTGTGGCCAAAAGTTTGCGGCGACGCCGAACGGCAGGGGTAAGGGTCGGGGCGTTTGCTATTGTCTTTCTCGGGCTTATCAAAACCGTAACCGCGGCGGCTGGTGTTGCTATGGTATGCAGTAAATAAGGCAACTGATTCTTCGCTTAAAAATCTTTTACCGTTCATGGTGCCACCATTTAAAAGCATCTGCATAATGCCGGCCATATCGTAAGCCGTACTGAACAAGCCGGCATGACCGGCCACGCCGCCAAACATGGCAGCACCGGGGTCATGCACGTCGCCCCAAAGCAGTTGATAACGAAACTGTTTTTCCTGTTCAGTGGGCACGATCCGGTTTAAAGCAAATCGTTCTTTGGGTTTAAATGCAGCTGAAGTTAATCCCATGGGTTTGTAAAATTCCCGTTCAGCAAAAGCGTCCAGCGGAATTCCACTGACGGCCTCTACAACCTTACCCAAAAAAATGAAATCGTTATCGCTATACACATAACGGCCCGTGCGGCCAACGGGGCTTTCTACAATGCGTTTATACAAGGTATCCTCCCAGTCGCCGCGCATGAATAAATTTTTGGCCACGGGGATATTAAAAGAATCATTCGGTATGGTTGAATAATATTTGAGATAAGGGATACCATTTGGGTCGATGGTTTCTTTGTAAAAAGGGATAAAGGAAACCAGCCCCGCCTGGTGCAATAGAATATTTTCGATACTAATATTCTCTTTGTTGGTTCCTTTAACCCAGGGCAGGTAGTCACCGAGCTTTTTTTTTAGTTCGATCCTGCCTTCATCATAAAGTTTCATGATGGAAATCGTAGTTGCACAAATTTTGGTAACGGAAGCCATGTCGTAAATTGATTCGGTATGTACGGGTACTTTTTTATCATAAGTAAAGTTGCCAAACGATTTGTGATACACGATCCGGCCGTCCTTGGCAACCAAAACAACCGCACCCGGCGTTGCACCTTTTTCAATAGCGTCATTGGCTATGGAGTCAATGACCAGCAGCTTTTCCGGATCAAGCCAGCTTTTATTTGTCCCGGCCGAAAACGCCGTGGCATTAAATGTAAAGCCTGTTCCATATTTAAATTGAGGACAAACAGTTACCGGTAATTTGCCCCTGGCCGCAATCTTTCCCTGTAACAGATCAACTGCCGTATTTTGAATGATCTCATCATCTTCGTAACAGGCTACCAGGTTTTTAGCCCCGCACCAGTTTTTAATGGCATACGCGTTGCCAAATATAAAGCTGATGGCTTTTGTTTTCTGTTGCAGTTGCGCTACCAGATTAATGGCATTTTTGCTCAGGGCAAAATTATTAACCGGAGATCTTCCGAAACCGTGTACCCCAATTACTACTTTTTTGTAATTATTTTTCGCCCGGGCAACTATATTCGAAATCCTCGCGGCGCTATCATTGTAGTCGAAGTAAATAACATCGGCATTATAATCCGCACGCATTCTTTTGGCAAAAGCATTGTCGCTTGTTGTTCCGATACTCACATATACGATATCTGTTTTCGCTTGACCGGTATTTGTTCTTAGCGGAAAAAATACATCATCTGTTTTTTTCAATACGGTCAATGCATTTTCGGCGATCAACTTTCGCATGGGGCCGATCTCGCTGTTCAGGTCATTGGTGATATTATCAGTATCAATTGGCTTTAGGTGTGCCAATCCATATGCATACTTTGCGGCCAATACTTTTCGGCAATGCATTTCAATGTCGGCCCAGGTCAACCGGTTATTTTTAATGGCTTCCTTTATTTTGGCGATTGACTGTGGTACATCGCCCGGTAAACACAACATGTCGTTGCCGGCGATGATTGATTCAACTGATGCTTCTCCATTCGGGAAGAATTTTGTAACTCCCTGCATTTCCAGTGCATCAGTAAATGTTAAGCCCTGGTATCCCAGTTTATCCCGCATTAATGCGGTCACATTTTTTTTCGAAAGTGAAGTTGCCAGGTTAGCTGTACTGTCTATGGCCGGAATATAAAGGTGTGCGATCATCACGCTGCCAACACCTGCTTTAAAAATTTCCCGAAAGGGATATAATTCCAGCGCTTCCAGTTCTTCCATCGTTTTTTTTATCACCGGCAGATCGTAATGGGAATCTACGGCTACATCTCCATGGCCGGGAAAATGTTTCGCACAGGCCATTACGCCATGGTCCTGCATACCCTTCATGTATTGAATGCCAAAAGACGCCACTTTAAATTTGTCTTCGCCGAAGCTGCGGTCGTTGATCACCGGGTTGTTGGGGTTATTATTTACATCCACCACCGGTGCATAATTCACCTGTATGCCAATACGTTTACATTGCTCTGCAACAATTCTTCCATATTCATAAACAATCGACGAGTCGTCCATGGCACCCAGCATCATCTGTTTGGGTAGCGGCAGCACACTGTCGGTCATGCGCATACCCACGCCCCATTCGGCATCGATACACATCATCACCGGTGTTTTGGCAATTGACTGCAACCTGTTTACGATGTTTGCCTGTTCAACCGGACTGCCCTGGAAAAGACAAACACCACCTATATTATATTTCGTGATCAGGTCGGCAACCTGCTTATCGTAAAAAGTAATTTCTTTTGATTTTGAATTGATGGAAGACAGCCGCACCACCATCAATTGGGCAATCTGTTCGTCTTGTGTAAGGGTTTTAAACACACTGTCAACCCAGGCATCCGCGGCTTCCTGTTGAGCAAAGACATGAGTTGTTAAAAAAAGACATAATATCAACTGGAATTTTCGCATACTGTTCAAATAATTTATAGTGGCCGGGATATGTTATTTTTGTCGTTCTAAATTACAGGATTTTGACCGATATCATTCAATTATTGCCGGATAACATCGCCAACCAGATTGCGGCGGGTGAGGTCATTCAACGGCCCGCCAGTGCTGTGAAAGAATTGATGGAAAATGCTGTTGATGCCGGCGCCGATGACATCAGGCTGATTGTAAATGATGCGGGCAAAGCTTTGATCCAGGTGATAGATAATGGCAGGGGCATGAGTGAAACAGATGCCAGGATGGCCTTTGAACGGCATGCTACTTCCAAAATAAGAAGTATTGAAGACCTGTTCCGGATCAAAACCATGGGCTTTAGGGGCGAGGCCCTGGCAAGCATTGCGGCGGTTGCCCAGGTTGAGTTAAAGTCGAAGAGAACGGATGATGAAACCGGTGTTTTTATTGAAATTGAAAACAGCCAGGTAATCAAACAGGAACCCATCGCTGTACCAACGGGTACCAGCATTGCCATGAAGAACCTTTTTTTTAATGTACCCGCCCGGCGTAATTTTTTAAAAAGTAATGCCGCCGAATTGAGGCATATTGTAGACGAATTCATCAGGGTAGCCATGTCGTTCCCCGAGATTTTCTTTTCGTTTACCAGCAATGGTCAACAGGTTTTTCATTTGGAGAAGGGTACGATGAAACAGCGTATTGTGCAGATATTGGGCAATAGTTATACTGCCAAATTGGTTCCGGTGCAGGAACAAACCGATTATATGAATATTTATGGTTTTGTTGGCAAGCCGGATACCGCCAAGAAAACCAGGGGCGACCAGTATTTTTTTGTAAATAACAGGTTTATTAAAAGTGCCTACCTGAATCACGCGGTGATGAATGCATTTAATGAAATGATTGCAAAAGACAGTTTTCCGATGTACTGTCTGTTTATCGATCTGGATCCATCGCAGATCGATATCAATGTGCATCCCACTAAACAGGAAATAAAATTTGAAGATGAAAAAATTGTATATGCTTTTGTGCAAAGTGCCATCAAGCATGCGCTTGCCCAGTTCAGCATAACACCTACTTTGGATTTCGAACTGGATGCTTCCATTCAAAGTTTGGATGCGGTATCGAAACCTTTCACCGATGACAAGAGATCTTCTGCTGCGGCCACATCCTTATACAATACGTTCACAAAAAAGAACCAATCACATTTTATTGAAAGCAAAAGCGATCTAAAACACTGGAAAGACTTTTATGAACCAGGGGAGAAGTTGGCTGTTGAAGGTTCTCCATTGACCGGGGAAGCGTTCACTGCCGGACAAAATATACATCCACACAACCCTTTCGGTTCTGCGGGCGGGCAACCGGTAACCACTGATCAACTCTTACAATTGCACAATAGCTTTATAGCTGTTCAAACCAAACAAGGCTACTACCTGGTTCATCAGCAAAATGCACATGAACGCATTTTGTACGAACGGTTTGCTTTGGCCGTAGATGGGAAACCCATGGCCACCCAACGGAGTTTGTTCCCGTCCACAATAGAGCTTGCCGCTGCCGATGCTGTATTGTTGAAAGAGTTATTACAGGATATGCATCATTTGGGATACCTGCTGGAACCCTTTGGCAACAACACTTTTGTGATTCAGGGTACACCGGCCGACCTCACCCTGGGCAACCCGCAGGGCGCTGTGAGTGAGAAAACAGCAATCGAGAAAATGCTGGAACAGTATAAGCATTTCAGCAATGATCTGAAATTCAGCAAAAGAGAAAAATTATTACGTTCGCTGGCGCTGCAGCAATCAATAAAAGCAGGTACTTCGCTCAGCTTGAAGGAAATGCAGGTACTCATCGAAGAATTATTTAACTGCCAGGTTCCAAACAGCACGGCAAACGGAAAACCCACCTATCTCGAATTTAAAAAAGAAGAGCTGGATAAAATGTTCGGGAGATGATCGCGCTTCGAATAAAAAAAACCTGCAACATGGCTGCTGCAGGCTTTGCTTTAAATAACCCTATCATTACAACTTTTGGAAAATGCCATAGCAAACTTTATTTCCATAAATAACCCTGATCACATATTGGCCCGCGGGCAGGTTGGCTACCTGCAAATTCACCAAATTGTTTCCGGTATACCCCTGTTGATGCTTATCCAATACCAAAACATTCTGGCTGTTGAATACATAAGCATGAATTGTTTCGGGCTGTGTTAAATACACATTTACATTTGCCGTGGTGGATGCCGGGCTTGGGAATACCTGCAGGATACAGGCGTTGGAAACGTGTTCAATTACGATGACCTGACAAAATTCCTTTACACAACCGCCCTGCATAACGGCCCTTAAACAAACCCGGTAATGACCCGTATCCTGGAAAACATACACCGGATTATTTTGATGAAGGACAACAGGTGGCATCGTAGCTACGCCCAGTTTGGTGATCGTCCAGGTTTGATCCAGTATGGGCAACGTGCCATGGGCTGTAAACTGAATTTTGTTTGGCATGTTCAGAAAACGCATATAGGTGAAGCCTGCATGCGATGTATCGCAATTTACCTGTGGTTGTACATTAATTACTTTACAGGTTGTAGAGGCACAGTTTGGCCCACGCCATACGGTTAAACAGGCTGTATAGGTACCGGGTTGCGCATAGCGGTGAATGGCAACCGGGCTCTGACTTCCGGTACCATCGCCAAAGGTCCAGGTATACTGCAGGTTTGGATTGATATAGTCGGCAGTAAATGTAAATTTCTGATTATCATTACTGAACCTTTCGAAATGAAATTTAGACAATTCGAGACACGACGGCATGGGATGCGGAATAAAAACTGTATCACACTTCTCACGAACACAGGTGGTATTTGTGCCTGCATAAATGCGGAGGCAAACGATGTACCGGCCGGGCTGTGCATATTCATGAACAGCATTCCAGGAAGTTGCTGAACTTCCATCACCAAAATTCCAAACAGCGATAGCCGTGGCTGTTGGCGAATTGGTAAGATTGGTAAAATAAACTTTTCTGTTATTTGCCGAATCCAGTCTCCAGCTGAAGTCTACATTAAAATTACATGGGTTTGTAACAACAATTGTTCGGCATATATCCCTCACGCAGGGAACCGGTGTACTTGTGATGTTTTTCTTAACCCGTAAACAAACAATATAATTACCGGCACTTGTATAATTATGGGTGGGATTGGCCACATTGGGATCTCCCTGAACGCCACTCACGGAAGTGCCATCACCAAAGGTCCAGCGAATAGAATCGGTAACCTGAAGTGGTGTACTGGTATTGGTGAATTTTACCCGTAATGGATGATTGGGGTCGGGTTGCGAAGTAAAATTAACAACGAGGTTACAAGGAGCATGTACGGTGATCGTTTCGCATTTATCTCTAACACAGCTAACGGGTGTAGTATTAATATTTTTCTTCACCAGCAGACAAACCGTGAAACTGCCGGCATGAGCGTACACATGGGTAGGATTGGCCACATTGGGGTCACCCTGAACGCCTGACAATGAAGTGCCATCGCCAAAGGTCCATTTCAGGGAGTCAGTAGCATGGCTCGGTGTACTCAGATTTGTGAAGCTAACCTGCAATGGATTGGAAGGATTAGGCTGCGAGCTGAAATTAACAACCAGGTTACAAGGTTGATAAACTACGATCGTTTTGCAAATCTCTCTGATACAGGGCGTAGTACTTCCGGAATAATACCTGATTATTCTTAAACAAACGGTATAGGTACCTGCAACATTGTAGGTATGTACCGGGTTTAATACGTTCGAAGTACCACCATCACCAAATGTCCAGCGTATCGAATCAGATAATGCTGTATTTGTACTGGTATTATGAAATTCAATTTGTAACGGATTAGTGGCAGTTGCCGTCCAGGTAAAATTTGGCTGAATATTGCAAGGTGCGTTTACTACTATTGTTTTACAAATTTCACGTATACAAGGTGCCGAACCAGCCGGGGTTAGTTTTTTTATTCTTAAACAAACGGTGTAGGTGCCGGCCACATTATAAGTGTGCACCGGGTTTACAGCAGTTGAAGAACTGCCGTCGCCAAAGGTCCACTTTATCGAATCGGTATTGGAAATCGGTGTACTTAAATTATGAAACTCAATTTGTAAAGGGTTGCTGGCGGTTGCGGTCGAGCTAAAATTAACTACCAAATTACAGGTTTGCTGAACCACAACTGTTTTGCATATATATTTTATACAAGGAGCCGCTGTGGTATTTGTATTTTTCTTTACGATCAGGCAAACCGTGTAGGTTCCGGCGGTTGCGTAAGTATGTACTGGATTTACATCATGCGATGATGAGCCATCACCAAACTGCCAGGTTATTGAATCGGTTGGTGAAAGTGGTACCGATAAATTCTGAAAGTTAATGGTTAATGCGGTTGTGGTAGATGTACTCCAGCTAAAATCAACTACCAGGTTACAGGGTGCAGTTACGGTTACCTGCCTGGTAAACGATTGGGTACAAACCGGCGCTCCGTTGTTATTGCGTAAAACAATAGTGTGTACAGCCGCATAAGTTCCTGATGTAGTATAAATATGTGTTGGCGAAACGGTTGAATCAACCGGGCTGCCGTCGCCGAAAAGCCAGTAATGGCTTACCAACGGCGCCCCGGCGGTAATCAACGGATTAAACTTTACCGTATTGCTGTTAATATATTGGGCAGCAAATTCTGCGTTGCAATTGGTTGTTTGCGCGGAGGCTTTAAACATAAATGCTGCGAGGGTAAGCCACAGCAGGGTAAAAATCTTTTTCATAAATTCTGTTTATTGGTTAAAGGATAAATAGGGATTTATTGCTTTAGTTAGATACCCGGAGGTTAAATACTGTTGCCCAAGGTAAACGGATTTTTCAAAATTTTTTTAAATTTTCCTTTGAAAACTGCTCCGAAAGGCAGTTTCAGGAGCCGACAAGGGTTATATAATAACGAGCAAAAATGGAAAAAATCAGGAATTTGGCGGGTCAGGGGGTTAGCTGGAGACTAAAAACCGGTATGTACCGGCTGATCATATTTTGATCGATGGTCGTTTTGAGGCTATAAAATGAATATCACCTGAGCACGGTGGCTGTTTGCCTGATTTCGATTTTTCTTTCTTCATTTGATATTAATGGTTTAATTTCCAAAAACATACCAGCTTATGTTTTTTATAAAAAGGCTCAATTTATTCAAAGGACTGTTTGTACCCATCTTATTAATGGGGGGTCTGGTGATGGCCGGCTCGCTGGGCTATATGATCATAGAGCATTATGGTTTTTTGGAAGCCGTATATATGACCATTATTACTGTGGGTTCGGTAGGTTTTCAGGAAGTAAGGCCGCTGCACGAATCCGGCAGAATATTCACGATTTTTCTCATCGTGCTGAACCTGGGGTTATTTACCTATTTTATAACCCTGCTTTCCCGCTATTTTTTTGACCTGGAGTTTATAAAAAAATATAAATTGTTTAAAATGGAAAATAGTATTCAAAAATTGCAGGGGCATGTCATCATTTGCGGCTTTGGCCGAAATGGTAAGGAGTGTGCCCAGGTTTTGCACGATAACGGTATCCAGTTTGTGGTTCTCGAAGAAAAGATCGAAGATTTTTCTGACGTAGGGTTTGCCGTAGACTATTTTTTAAAGGGCGATGCAACCAAAGATGAAGCCTTACTTGAAGCCGGAGTAAAAAATGCCAGGGCTTTAATCAGCGCACTCCCGGTAGATGCCGATAATCTTTTTGTTGTGCTGAGCGCCAAGCAACTTAATCCGGGTTTGATGATCATCAGCAGGGCATCCCAGGATTCGTCGGTGAGTAAATTAAAAATTGCCGGTGCAACCAATGTGATCATGCCTGATAAGATCGGAGGCGCACATATGGCCACACTCGTAATGTTACCGGATGTGGTGGAACTGTTATCCATCATGGCAACAAGGAATAATGAAAAATTTAAAATCGTAGAAAAAGTTACGGAGAAAAATATTTCATTGGCTGAGCTTGATCTGTGGAACAAAACCAATTGTACTATACTGGGCATAAAAGATGAGGACAATAACTACACCGTCAATCCTGCAGCATCGCATATCATTTTGCCCGGACAAAAAATTATTATCATGGGTAACGATGAGCAAATAAAAAATGCAAACAAGCTTATCTAAATCTTTGATGTTATCAGCTGTTTGCACAGCACATAAGTAAACAACTGTCCGGCCTTAAGTCACAACCACTATCTCCCTACACCCTACTCCCGCTCCTGTGCCCTTAACCAGCGTTCCGGTATCTCATTCTGGCTGGCATTTATATAGTCCTTATAGCTGCATGGAATGAATTTTTTGTTGGGTAACTGCATCCACCAGCGACCAGTTTTTTTACTTTGCAGAAAAACAGATTCCACTTCGGTAAAACTGGTATGGTACTCGTTGAATTGATCACGGTCTTCAAGAGATGCTTCCTGTTTGCTGCGGCTTTTGCCATCAATAAAATACCACAGCATTTGCGAAATTTGTTTAGCACTTAAATCGTTCACATCATGTTGTGGCAGGTAGCCATAAATGCCAAAACTGCTTAGTTTGTTGCTCAAACCCGCAAATCGTGCCAGTGTACAGGCTTCCTCACCGGTAAAACCATTTGGGCTTTCGAGGCTGGCCGGCGAGTCGCTGTTTTTGATTGCGCTGATATCAAAACTTAGTAAGTGCGTATTGCGGATCACCGGTTCCATCTCTTCCAGATTTTCCCTGGCTGTGCCTACCCGGTAACAATCAAACCTGAGTTTATCCATGGTTTCAAGCATACGGGGGTGCACAAAGTAACTTTGAAAACCAATATGATTGTAGTGCCTAACCAGGTTAGGTTCGCCGGTCAGCATTTCCAGCAAAAAATTTTCGCCGCGCAGTGGATTTTCACCTTTCAGGTTTATGGTTGCATCAATACAGGTAGCTTCTATAACCTGTTGTATTTCTTTGTAAGCAAAATACTGAGCCAGGGTTATATCGTGCGAGCCACCCAACAGCAACACCGTTTTATTCATCCTGAATAATTCGGCCAGTACAGTTTGTACAGCTGCATAACTGTCTTGTAAAGTAGCACCGGTTTTTATATTGCCGATATCTGCTATTTCAATATCGGTATGCCAGTAATGCAATTGGTACAATTGTTTACGTATACAATCGGCGGCATACAAAGTATTTTCATGTACACCACTTCCCCTGGTTTCCTGTACACCTACCAAAACAATATCAGCCCCCGAGATGTCGGGTAGCTCGTTTTCGTACATGGCAATATGTTTGGCCAGTTGTCCATCTGTATATCCGTTGTCGCCATTCAGTTCATGAGCAGAAATCGGGGTTAAAAAATCGTGCAGATCGTACATGTAAGAAATTTGAACAAACCTAATTTATTAATTTCAGAATCGGGTTGTATCGGGCTAAAAAATGATAAAATGTTCTGTTTTTTACTATCGTAAATTCTTAACTTCGCTGTACAATAAACGAAACCATGAGTAATAAGCAGGAAGTATTAAACGACGTAGTGATCAAATTTGCAGGGGATAGCGGCGATGGTATGCAGTTAACCGGCAGCCAGTTTACCAATAACACGGCTATGTTGGGCATTGATCTGGCTACTTTTCCGGATTTCCCGGCAGAAATACGGGCGCCGATCGGCACGTTGCCCGGAGTGAGTGGGTACCAGCTGAGGTTTTCATCTGACCGGGTATTTACGCCAGGCGACGCCTGCGACGTTTTAGTGGTAATGAATGCTGCGGCGCTAAAAACAAATTTGTATTTCCTGAAGCCGGGCGGAAGAATTATTGCCAATGAAGATGGTTTTGATGCGAAGAACTTACGATTGGCGAATTATCCGGAAGGCGTAAACCCACTGGAAGATGACAGTTTAAGCAATTATGAAGTGATCAGGATGGATGTAACCAAGATGACCCGGGAGGCGCTTAAGGAAATTACTATGGGCGTAAAGGAAAAAGACCGTGCAAAAAATATGTTTGTACTTGGTTTTTTATACTGGATGTACAACCGCGATATGGACAGTACCGTTGGTTTTATTAAAGAAAAATTTGGCAATAAGCCGGAGATCTTCGAAAGTAATGTGAAGGCTTTACAAGCCGGGTATAATTACGGCGATACAACTGAAACCTTTACTACCCGGTATACAGTTGAAAAGGCAAAAATGGATCCCGGTACTTACCGTTCCATCATGGGCAACCAGGCCGTTTCTTATGGACTGATTGCCGCATCTCAAAAAAGCGGGTTGCCGCTTTTTTTGGGAAGTTACCCCATAACGCCGGCCAGCGACATTTTACACGAACTGAGCCGGTACAAGAATTTCGGTGTTAAAACCTTTCAGGCCGAAGACGAGATAGCGGCGATAACATCGGCTATTGGTGCCAGTTATGGTGGCAGCCTGGCCGTAACCACCAGCAGTGGTCCGGGTATTGCCTTAAAAGGCGAAGCAATGGGTTTAGCTGTTATGTTGGAGATTCCATTGGTTGTTATTAATATTCAACGAGGTGGACCATCAACCGGCTTGCCAACCAAAACAGAGCAAAGCGACCTGATGCAGGCCTATTATGGCCGAAATGGTGAATGCCCGATGCCGGTTATTTCGGCCTCTACGCCCAGCGATTGTTTTGCCGCCGTATATGAAGCTGCCCGTATTTCGGTGCAACATATGACACCCGTGATGTTTTTAAGCGATGGTTATATCGCTAATGGTGCCGAACCCTGGAAATTTCCGGAGGCAAAAGACCTGCCCGAAATAAAAACACAATTTGCTTCACAAAATTTTTCGGAGAATATGGACGGTAACGGAAAATTTCAACCTTATAAAAGAGATGAAAATTTGGTTCGCCCCTGGGCCATACCCGGCACACCCGGTTTGGAGCACCGGGTTGGTGGGTTGGAAAAAGAGGATTTAACCGGAAATATCAGTTATGGGGCAGAGAATCATCAACACATGGTAAAAACCAGGCAGGCAAAGGTAGATCGGATCGCCAATCATATTCCCGACCAGCATTTGGATAGTGGTGAAGAAAAGGGAAAGGTACTGGTTTTGGGATGGGGAAGTACCTATGGTGTTATTAAAAGTGCCTGTACTGAGTTACAGAAACAAGGGCACGCGGTATCTCACGCGCATTTGCGGTATATCCGGCCATTTCCTAAAAATCTGGGTGATATTATCAAAAACTTTGACTCTGTTTTAATCCCCGAAATAAATAACGGGCAACTGGTAAAGATCATCAGGGACGTTTATTATGTTGATGCAAAAGCGTTTAATAAAATTATGGGCATTCCCATTACTAAAAAAGAGTTGGTCGACGAAATCAAAAACCTGCTATAAACATAGAAGTAAAAATAAAAAACCCTTTCAATTTATTTTGAAAGGGTTTTTCTGTATTTAAGAAACTATTTTTATCTTATTTTTTCTCTGCCAAAAGTATATCCAATTTTTAAATTGAACGTGAAGTAGGCATCCTTGTTATTTGGGTTGCCACGCTCGTCTGCTGTATTATAACTATGGCCGGGGTCTAATTCATATTGACGGTTATTTAACAACAATGCGTTGCTTAATTTAGCGCCGGTAAAATAATTAGAATATAAAATGGGATCGATATAATATTGTTGACTAACATCATCCAGGTAATCCGTATTTAATTTGCGGTATATAAATTCGGCACGCAGGCTAAAGGCTGTACCAATGTCATATTTAACGCCGGCTCCGAATGGTATACTCAACTGGCTTAATTTATATGGTTTCCTGTCAGGAAATTCTGCAAACCCCTGACCTTCGGTACTCAATGGTTGCAAATCAATGGTTTTTCCGTTCAGTTTAGTTTGCGGATTAAATGAAAAATATCCTACTCCGCCAAATAAATAAGGAGAAAAAAGAGGAGGCTCTTTATCCTCGTTATTGGCATTTAAAATATACAGCGGGTGAATTTCAAAGCCCAACATAAAATCTGTGATCTTCGACGTGAAATTTAGATTTCGATCATACCGTCCAAAAGTAGTTTCCTTTACTTTTTCGAGTACATTATCATTGGCCGACACTTTACCAAAAGTTGCTTCCAGCCTTAAGGCGAACATATAATTATACATGGCACTAAGAAAAATACTTCCGGCAATGTTGGTTTTGCCCAAATTCAGATCTTTTACAAATTTTTTGCCAATTCCCTTGTTGCCGCCCAAATCTGTTAAGCAGTTCATGGCACCAACAGACGCACCGATTTCAAAAGTGATGGGGTTATCATAGTATTTATTATCATAAAAATAGTACTGGGCCGAAACTTTGTTTACAGACAGTGTAAGCATTAAAATAACGCTAAAAATCAGAGTAATTTTTTTCATTTATTTTTGTCCTTTTTTTATTTGTATTGGCTGGGGTTACAAAAGGCTCGTATATACTTGCAAATAAAACGAATATTCTGCAATAATCAATTCAACTTTGATAATTTTTATTCGAAAATATACAGATACCTTGTAAACCACATTCGCTGCACCGCGGCTTTCGGGCGGTGCAAATATACCTTCCGTGTAATATTAACCAATGATGGGCAATATGAATATACTGTTCCGGTAAGTTTTTTACCAGTTGTTTTTCGGCTGCCAGGGGAGTTTTTGCCCGGGTAGTTAAACCTAATCTCGCACTTACCCTGAAAACATGCGTATCAACCGCCATATTTGGCTGATTGTCCAAAACAGAGGTAATTACATTTGCAGTTTTACGACCCACACCCGGCAATTCAATCAACTCTGCAACAGTCATCGGTACCAGGCCGCCGTGCCTATCCAACAACATTTGTGCCATACCAATCAAATGCTTCGTTTTATTGTTAGGATAGGAAATGCTTCTAATTAACGAAAACAGGTGGTCAAATGTTGCCTTGCTCATGTGTGCCGCATCCGGATAATGTTTGAAAAGCAATGGGGTGGTTATATTCACCCTTTTATCGGTGCATTGCGCAGATAAAATAACTGATACCAACAGCTGAAAAGGATCGTCGTAAATCAACTCTGTTTCAGCATCGGGCGCATGTTTTAAAAAATAATCGATTAAAAACCGGTACCTGTCCTTTTTAGTCATAAAAAAACTCCCCGTTTTAGGGGAAGTTTAAAATTACAATAAAATTATGTGCGAATTAAGCGTGTGGGGTTAGCTCCGAAACGGCTTTTTCGGCATAATTCAAAATATTATCGATGGTTTGCTGGCTGGGCGACATTTTAAGCGTTTCCAGCCTTTTTTGGGCTGAGGTTATCACTTCAAATTTTTCACGTAAACTCCAGTCTGTTTCAAGTGCAGCCTTGATTTCGGCTGTTTTTGCAGGGGAAGTTTCCTCATACAAATATTGCAGGAGGTCTTCCGGGGTAAAATTGTGCATGTTAAGGTTAAGTTGCTTGTGTTAAGAAATTAAATATCCCTGTCTCGCCGACAGGCAGTCATTATCCGGTTATATAAACGGCTGTCGTTTAGTAATATTGCTTCTTACGCAAAAAATTATTTGTTTTCGGGGGGGGATTTAACGATAAAAAGGTCTTCATTATCTTTTTTCATCATATATTTCTCACGAGCATATTTTTCTATACTTTCGGCATTATTCTTCAAAAGATCAAGTTCCTGTCTGGACGCTGATATCAATTGTTTCAAGTGTTGCTGACTTTTTTCCAATTCCTCCAGCTTAGATCTTCGTTCAAAATCGGATAAAACGTCCTTTTGATCAATAAAAAGCATCCAAACAGCAAAAAAGGCAATTGTTATCAGGTATTTATTTTTTAGCCAGGAAGGAATGCGGTTTATGTATTTCATGCTAACTGCTTGGTTATCGATACTTAATACTAGATTTTGGATCCTTGATGTTGGAAGCCGTTATCCAGCATCGTTTTCCCGGTTTTACTTACCAAATTTAATCTTTCCTTTTGGATATACCCCGCTTTCGCCCAACATTTCTTCAATTCGAATTAACTGGTTGTACTTGGCCGTTCGGTCGGTACGGGATGCCGATCCCGTTTTTATCTGGCCACAATTAAGTGCAACAGCCAGGTCGGCAATGGTAGTATCTTCAGTTTCACCACTTCTATGGCTCATAATCGTGTTATAACCATTATTTTGTGCCATGGTTACCGCGTTAATGGTTTCGGTGATGGTACCAATCTGGTTTACTTTAACCAATAAGCCATTGCCAATACCTTCTTTAATTCCCCTTTCCAGGCGGGTAACATTGGTAACAAAAAGGTCATCTCCAACCAGCTGAATTTTTTTACCTACCGTATCTGTTAATAATTTCCAACCTTTCCAGTCATCCTCAGCCATACCATCTTCTATCGAAACAATAGGATATTGTTTTACCCAATTAGCCCAATAATCCACCATTTTTTCGCTGCTTAGTTTTTTGCCGTCGCTTTTATGGAAATGATATACTTTTTTCGCCTTATCGTACATTTCACTAACTGCGGGGTCCAATGCAATGGCAATTTGAGAACCAGCTTTATAGCCGGCTGCGGCGATAGCGGTCATTACCGTTTCGATGGCTTCCTCATTGCTTTGGATATTTGGTGCAAAGCCTCCTTCGTCGCCTACATTGGTGCTATACCCTTTTTTCTTCAACACGGTTTTTAAAGCATGAAAAATATCAACACCCCATCGTAAACCTTCGCTAAAAGATGAGGCACCAACCGGCATCACCATAAATTCCTGAAAATCTATTTTATTATCGGCATGTGAACCGCCGTTTAAGATATTCATCATGGGTATGGGCAAGATCTTTGCGTTGGTTCCGCCAATGTAGCGGTACAATGGCAGGTTAGCCTCCAGCGCTGCAGCTTTTGCTACGGCCATACTTACCGCCAATATAGCATTGGCTCCAAGTTTTCCTTTATTAAGGGTGCCATCCAGCAAAAGCATCATGGCATCAATACCGGTTTGATCGGCAACATCCCATCCCAATAAATTGTCGGCCAAAACGGTATTGATATTTTTTACCGCTTTAAGTACGCCTTTGCCTCCATATATTTTTTTATTACCATCGCGCAGTTCAACAGCTTCATGTATGCCTGTGCTGGCACCGCTTGGAACAGCAGCACGGCCCAGGTGTTCGTTCTCGGTCAGGATGTCTACTTCAACAGTTGGATTACTACGGCTGTCTAAGATCTGGCGGGCATGGATGGAGGCGATGTAACTCATGTTCTGTTTAATTGTTTTGTTGTTAAAAGATCGTATTTCTTAATTGGTGAGTGATTTAAAAATGCCTTCGAGGCTGTTGCTTTCACTTTGCAAAGAAACAATGTTAAGATTATTTTTCAAACTCAATTCGAGTAATTGTTTTCTTACTGCTTCCGGATTGAAGGTTTTTAGTTTAAACTGAAATGCCTGCAGGTGTTCAATATCCGAAATATAATCCAGCGTTTGCAGCAAGTCGGGTGAAACTGTTTCCTTGAACTCAACCAGAACAAAGTGCTCATCAGTTTTTCCTTTTTGCAGGTTCAACAGGCTATCGTCGGCCACAATTTTTCCTTTGCTGATGATGATCACCCGGTCACAGATAGCCTGCACTTCCTGTAAGATATGTGAAGAAAATAGAACAGTTTTGTTTACTCCCAGTTTTTTTATAACCTCCCTGATCTCAACAATTTGATTGGGATCGAGGCCGCTCGTTGGCTCATCCAGTATCAATACCTCCGGATCGTGAACGAGGGCAGCGGCCAAACCTACACGTTGTTTGTAACCCTTGCTCAGTTGACCGATCTTTTTATTGGCTTCAACGGATAGTCCAACGGTTTTGATGATCTCCTCAATCTTTTCCTTTTTATTTGTTACCGCATGCAAGCGGGTTACAAAATCAATATACTCCCGCACATACATATCGTGATACAACGGGTTGGCTTCGGGCAGATAACCGATCCTTTTTTTCGATTCATTATTGTTCTCTTCTACCGGAATACCACAAACCACTGCTGTTCCCGCGCTTGCGGTCAGGTAACCGGTTATGATCTTCATGGTAGTTGATTTGCCGGCGCCATTGGGCCCCAGAAAGCCAACAATTTCTCCCTTGTTTATAGTAAACGAAATGGCATCAATGGCCTTCTGTGTTCCGTAATTTTTTGAAAGGTTGGTTACTGTAATTGACATGTATTGCAAAAATAAAAAACGTCAGGTGTAAAACCGGACGTTTGCTTTTAAAACTTCGTTATGTATTGTCACCGCGGTTATTATCCGGCTTTTGGTTTGGTTGTTGCCTACCGCCCTGTCCGGGTCTGTTTTTGCCCGGCCTGTTTCGGTTGTTACCTGGTCCTTTTTGTCTGTTCGGATTATTATTTTGTTGGCTGCCCCCGGGTTGCTGTCCGCGCGTACCTGTGGCAGGTCGGTTAGATTGACCGGTTTGACCCGAAGGCTGGTTACCGCCGCCTTGCTGGTTTCGGTTTTGTTGATTGCCGCCGGATCCCTGTTGCCTGTTTTGGCCCTGTCCTCCGGATCCTGTGGATTGCTGATCACCTCCACGGCCTGGTCTGTTTCTTCTCGGCTGATTACTACCTTTCTCCTGGTCTCTTCTTTTTCGGCTGGTTTTTTCCAGGCTCTTTAAACTGATTTGCCCAACCACATCGGCGTAAGTAGGTTCAATTTCTTTTGGTTTGCTGCTTACTACTTCAACCGGTTCAAGGTCAGTAGGACGAATACCCTGCTTGTTTAACTCTTTGATCTTTTTAACCCTTTCGATGGTCAGCGGATATTGTTTGTTGCTGTCGGGCATCGTGTACCACATCAGGTTTCTGAAAATATCCTTTTTAACAAGAAAAGCACGGCTTTTTTCCATTTCAAGCATATCGGCGTCTTCAGGAAAAAACTGAAGCGCATCCATATAAGTATCCAGTTCGTAGTTTAAACAACATTTCAGCCGGCCGCATTGGCCGCTTAATTTGGTTTGGTTAATGCTTAAGTTTTGGTAACGCGCTGTGTTGGTATTTACACTCTTAAAGTCGGTTAACCAGCTGCTGCAGCAAAGCTCGCGGCCGCAACTGCCTATTCCGCCAACTTTCCCGGCTTCCTGGCGGGCACCTATCTGCCTCATTTCAACTTTAACTTTGAATTCGGAAGCATATTGTTTAATGAGTTCACGAAAATCAACCCGGTCGTCGGCAATATAAAAAAAAGTGGCTTTACGGCTGTCGGCCTGAACTTCCACCTCAGCCATTTTTAAGTCGAGTTTTAAATAACGTGCCATGGCCCTGCTGCGGATCAGAACATGGGCTTCACGGGCTTTTGATTCGATCATTTTAGAAATATCGGCTTCGGTTGCACGTCGCAGGATCTTTCTCATGTCGGGACTTTTTTCGTCAACCCGGCGTTTTTTCATTTGCAAACGAACCAGTTCGCCCGTCATATTCACCATACCTACGTCGAATCCACCAACACCTTCCACGGCAATCATATCACCTTTTTCGAAATGATGTACTGTTGTATTTTTATAAAAATCTTTTCGGCTGCCATTGTTAAAACTCACTTCAATAATGCGACATCCACTCTCGGGGTCGCTAAATGGTAAATTGGCCAGCCAGTCGTGCACATTCATACGGTTGCAGCCGCCGCTTGCACAGCTGCCATGGCTCTGACAACCACCTGGTGCTCCATCTTTTGAGGTTCCGCAACCTCCGCTTCCACATCCCATATTTTGGTAATTAAGAATTAGTAATAAAAAACCTCCCCGCCGTTAGGCAGGTGAAGGAGAGATTAAGGAAGGTGTTGCAGAAATACTTTTGTCCTCATCGATGGTCCCAATTACAATTGGAACGTTCCTGTACTTTATTTTCTACCAGTCAAGTAAAGTTCCTATTGGTTTGCCGTACAAATGAGCCACGATAGCTATCGTGACAACGATGTTGAATATTGTTGAAAAAGCCGGTATCAAAATATATAATACACAAATATCAACCTGGTTCCGTAATTTCTGTTCCCTTCAGCTCTCTGCCTTAGTTAACCAAAATTAACGATTTGTTGTTAATAATATGATATAACCTGATAGAAAGGGCATGAAAGAGCATTTTTGCATTGGCGTTGCGTTCAATATAGTAGCTGGCTTTATCTAATTCGTTGATGATGGCTTCCTGCTGGCTGAGGTCGCAGAGCTTATTGAGACGGCTGGCAAAATCATGATCCGTTGTCTGCGGTCTGTTGTCAAACGGCTCCATTACCCTCAGTCTTATCGCTTCCTCGAGCAGGTGAATGAAGTATTTGAGGAACTGTTTTTGTTTTTCGCGGCCCAGTTTGGCCGTATCATCAATCCATTTTACCTGGGCAAGGGGCCCGGTGCGTATAATGGCATTCAGCCATTCTCTTAACAATAGTTCCCAATTATCATCGGCATGTTGCAATAACTGAAGGGCTTCGCGGTAGTTCCCTTCGGCCAGGGCTGCAATTTGCCGGGCTTTTTCCATGGCAACGCCTGCATTCAATTCCAGTGAGGCTTCTACTTCGAGATTGCTAAGCGAAGGTATTTTTACCAATTGTGTGCGCGACAGTATCGTAGGCAATATCAGGTCTTCGTTTTCGGCAACGAGAATGAACAGGGTATTTGCCGGGGGCTCTTCTATCAGCTTTAGTAATTTATTGCCTTCTTTACCCAGGAACTCAGGCATCCACATGACCAATATTTTGTATTCGCTTTCAAAACTTTTCAAGTTGAGTTTACGGATGATATCGGTGCACTCATGCGCAGTAATATTACCCTGTTTGTTTTCGGCCCCGATAAATTGTAACCAGTCGTACACGTTGCCGTAGGGATTTTCACTTATAAATTCGCGCCACTCTTTAATGAAATCGGTGCTGATCGGTTTTTCTCCCGGTTTTTTGGTAATGACCGGGTAAGAAAAATGAATATCGGGATGAATGAGTTCGGTTGCTTTTTTGCAGGCGGGACAGGTGCCGCAGGAGTCTATGCCCTTTACCCCTAAAAGGGAATTGGAGTCTTCGGATGCAGGCGCTGCAACGGCAAACAAATCAACTTCTTTTGGCTGTGGATTACAAACGATGTATTGAGCAAAAGCCAATGCCAGTTGTAAAGCGCCGCTTCCTTCCTTGCCTAAAAACAACAGCGCATGGCTGAGGCGGTTGTGCTGCACCATTTGAACAAGCTGCTCTTTGGTTTCTTTTTGTCCGGTGATGGATTGAAATTGCATGAGAGCAAAGATAGTAGAAGTGGGTTGAGTTGAAAACTCAAAACCAGAGCGTCCTCGTGAGAGACGAGGACGGGAAAAAATTGGCATTTGATCAGAGTTTCCCGGTAATCTCCTCACTCATTGGCTTTACCTTGCTTTTGAAATGAGCAATCAGTTTGCCGTTCTCGTCCAGTAAAAATTTATTGAAGTTCCAACTGATCTTTGCGTTCATTTGGCCATTTTCACTTTTATTACAAAGCCATTGGTAAATGGGTGCTATGCTGCTGCCTTTTACAGAGATTTTTGCCGCCATAGGAAAACTTACGCCATAATTTTTTTTGCAGAAAGCCTCAATGGTTTCGTTGCTGCCCGGCTCCTGTGACAGAAAGTTGTTGGCAGGAAAGCCCACGATCACGAGCTTGTCCTTATATTTTTCGTAGAGTTTTTCGAGGCCCTCATATTGTGGGGTAAATCCACATTTACTGGCGGTGTTAACGATCAGTATCTTCTTCCCTTTAAAATCCGCAAAGTCGATGCTGTCGCCGGTTAAGGATTCTACTTTAAAATCGTAGATCGTTTTTGTTTGTACCGTTGCCCGGGGATCGGTTGATGAGTTGCCCCAGAAAAATGCCATGGAAATTGCTATCAGCCTGATCATATTTACAGTTTGCTTGTGATCTCCCCGCTCATGGGAGTAACCTTACTGGGGAAATAACTTAACAGATTCCCGTTTTCGTCTAATAAAAATTTTCCGAAATTCCAACCCACTTCGGCGTCTAAAACACCATTTTCTGTTTTATTGCAAAGCCATTTGTAAATGGGTGCCATGTCATCACCCTTAACCGAAATTTTTGCCGCCATGGGAAAGCTTACGCCATAGTTCTTTTTACAAAATTCCTGGATCTCTGCCGCAGAACCAGGTTCCTGTCCGCCGAAATTATTCGCCGGAAAACCAACAATCACCAGTTTGTCTTTATAGGTATCGTATAATTTTTGCAACCCTTCGTATTGTGGTGTGTACCCACATTTGCTGGCGGTGTTAACGATCAGTATTTTTTTACCTTTAAAAGCTGCAAAATCAATGGTGCCGCCTTCGAGGCCCTCAACCTTGAATTCATAGATAGATTTTGCAGGTTCACTCATGGAAACGTTGGATTTTGAAACGGGACTGGTATTGTTTGCCTGCAGATTGCATGAAAGCAGCGCTGCGCTGAATGCTATTAATTTGATCATGATTGATTCGGTTTAATATGTTGATAACAACATTCTGTTTAAATTGTTTAATTCCAAACTCCTAATTCCAAACTCCCTACACCCTACTGTTTTTCATAACAGCCCAAATCGGGCAGGCCCACATTACGGTTATTATTATCCAGGTCTTTTACAAAACCGGTTGCTGTTCCTGCGTTAATGCCGGGGGCTACCAAATTTTTGGTGATCCTGAAATCGAATATTCCTTTAAACACGTCTATACTGTCGAAGCCGGGGTTTACATTTAATATATTGCCCGACAACGTACTGTTAGCGGGATCGGCCAATCCCCTGTATATATTTTTTTCAAATAAAACGGTAAATGTGGTTGTGCCTTGCTTATTTACACTCACTTCACTTTCAGTAATTCCTTCATCGCCCCAAAAAATATTGTTGCGGAAAACAGCATTTAAATCGGCGGTTAGTGTTCCGGCTGCCTGTTCCGTAAAATTATTTACAACGAGCGCCGGATTCTCGTGAATAATAAAATTTGTTGAATAAGCAGCAACCGTGCAATGCGTGAGATTATAGTTACCACCGTAGCTCAAAATAATATTGCTGCCACAATTGCTGATCAAACTGTTATCGGCCTGCAGACTGCTGTTTACACAATAAATGCCGGCATCATAGGCATTATCAATAATGCACTGATGTAAAATCAGTTTTGGGTTTGCATTGACTGATGGCTTTTCGCTAACCACGGCCTGGTAGGCATTTTTAATTATGGCATAGGTTAGTATATTATTTTGGCTGCTGCCGCGGAAATAAATACCTGGCCAGCTTGCAGGTAAGTCCTTATATCCCTCGTCTAAACGATCACCCGTAAAAACAACCCGATCGGCATACGTGCCGTTAACCGTTAAATTTCCATCTACAATAAAAGGTGCGTCGGCGTGCGAATAAATTTTGCAGCCTGGCAGAATGGTTAACGATGCCGTAGTATCGATGCGGATGCTGCCCAGGATAACATAAGGCAGGGTATTGGTCCATACCACATTACCCGTGATAACCCGGTTGCGCAGAAAATTGGCATTTTGCCCAAAGGCCTGCAATTGAACAAAGCGGTTATTGCCGTTATAGTTTATCAAAATACTATCGCTTACAATAAAAGGCAGGTTGGCCGCATTGGGGTTTATGTTTACCGATACAAAAACATAGATGCTGTCGGTGGCTTCAATATCCAGGTCATTAAATTCGTTTACGGCTGCTCCATCTACATTCATTTTATAGGCAGAGCCTGCGCCGCCCATCAATTTGATTTTACTTAACCGAAGCTTTTGGTTGTTTTCATTGATGATCTTAAAAAATTTGGTTATGGAGCCGGTAGTAGTAAAAACAGTATCGTATTTTAACGTGTCGGTAGTAACATTCAACAGGGCAAATTCACTGCTGATAAACGAATCTTTTTTACAGGAATTTATCAATACAGAACCTGCCATGAGCAATAAGCAAAAAACAAGGCCTGATCTGCGAATACAGAAGTTAAACATTTTCATTTTTCAAATTTATACATTATTACTTACACCCGTATTCGGTTTTGTTTATTTGCCTGTGCAGGCCAGTGTAGCGATGCTCAATTTCGTTTGTGCCGAAGCGAGTATGATGGCACCACAGGCTTCTAACGTGGCGCCGGTGGTTACCACATCGTCAACCAGTAAAACGTGTTTACCTGTTAACTCGTTCGCCCTGGCCACGCAAAAACTGCTTTTTACGTTCTCCCAGCGTTCAGTTCTTTGTTTTCGGGTTTGTGTTTCGGTGGCCAGCTGCCGAACAACAGCGTTGTTCAATACCGGGATATTCATAACCGCTGCAATTCCATGGCAAATAACCGTTGCCTGGTTATAACCACGTTTTCTTTCTTTGTTTGCATACATGGGAAGGGGAATCAATGCGTCTATGGTATCAAAGCGCCCGCTGCTGATCATTGTTTTACCCATCATTTCGCCGAGGTAAAAACCGATCGCAGTATCACCTTTGTATTTTAACCGGTGGATGAGCTGCTGCATCAGGAACCCTTTTGAAAAATAAAACTGACTGTAGGCTGCCTTCAATGGTATCCGCCCCCAAAAATCTTTTTCAACGCGATTGTTTTTCAATGTAGCAAAATGCGTATGCGGCAAGTCATGAATACAACGCAGGCAGAGCAGGTTATTTTCCTGAAGTAAATCCGACCCGCAACCGGTACAGTTGTGCGGGTAGAAAAGATGGAGGGTACTTTTATAAATATTTTTGAGTGCGGTAATCACCGGCTAACGAATTACAGCTACAAGTTAAAACAAATATTGGTACAATTCTTCAACTTTTCCAAGGGGAACCACTTCAATATTGAAGTTTTGTTTACCTGGCGATTTGCCGCCTGCCTGCCGGGAGCTGAGGTTGTATTTGCTGACGATAATTTTTTCGAAACCCAGTTTCTCTGCTTCAGCGATCCGTTGTTCAATGCGGTTAACTGCCCTGATCTCACCGCTTAAACCAATTTCGCCGGCAAAACAATAGTGTTGGTTAACAACAGTATCTTCATAACTGCTGAGCAAAGCGGTAACAATGGCAAGGTCGATCGAAGGGTCTTCAACTTTAATACCTCCTGCAATATTGATGAACACATCTTTTACGCCGAAATGAAATCCGCCTCTTTTTTCGAGCACGGCCAGTAGTAATTGCAGGCGCCTTAAATCGAAACCGCTCACGGTACGTTGCGGGGTGCCGTAAACACTTTGGGTTACCAGTGCCTGTCCTTCAATCAACAAGGGTCGCAACCCTTCCATAGTGGCAGCAATGGCAATGCCGCTGAGCTGTTCTTCTTTTTGTGTGATCAGTAATTCGGATGGATTGTTTACGGCACGCATGCCCGTGCCCAGCATTTCATAAATACCCAACTCGGCCGTGGAGCCAAAACGATTTTTAAGTGTGCGTAAAATACGATAGGTATAATGACTGTCACCTTCAAACTGTAAAACGGTATCCACCATATGTTCCAGGATCTTTGGCCCGGCAATGGTTCCGTCTTTAGTAATATGACCAATTAAAAAAACCGGGGTATTTGATTCCTTGGCATAACGCTGCAGTTCGGCTGCTGATTCCCTGATCTGGCTAACACTACCAGCCCCGCTTTCTACAAAGGGCGATTGCAGGGTTTGAATCGAATCTACAATGACCAGCTGCGGTTTCAGTTTTTTTATTTCCTGAAAAATAGTTTGGGTATTCGTTTCAGTAAGTATATAAAAATTGTCGCTGCTGATACCCAGGCGGTCGGCCCGCATTTTAATTTGCTGTTCGCTTTCTTCGCCGCTGATGTATAGCGTAACCACATCTTTAAGTTGTAAACCAATTTGCAAAAACAACGTTGATTTGCCAATGCCGGGTTCGCCGGCTACTAAAACAATACTGCCCAATACAATACCGCCCCCAAGAACCCGGTTTAATTCGGCGTCGGTTGTGAGTATTCTTTTTTCTTCGGCGCTGCTTACCTCATTTATCGAAATGGTTTTTTGTTTTCCCAATCCTGCAAAATCCCGCCAATCATCTTTTTCCTTTTTATCAGATCCTTTCACAATGATTTCTTCAACAAACGTATTCCAATTATTGCAGCCGGGGCACTTACCTAACCACTTGGCACTTTCGTGACCACAATGCTGACAAAAAAATGCGGATCTGGTTTTACTCATTTGGTTTTAAAATTTATCAACTACGAAAGTATTGTAGAATTTTTTCTTTGACTAAAAACAAATTGAAATAGAAAGGGCAGGGAGAGATTTCATCAGGAAAAGATTTTACGAAACGGGGTTTTGGTACCCGGGTTTCCTCTTCGTTATGGGTTTCGCAAAGGAGCGTACGATAGCACTTTGGGAGTGACCAAAAAGTAAAAGGGTCAACATTTCTGCTGACCCTTTGTACTTACTAACCCATTAAATTCTATTGCTAAATTACAATTTCAGCCCACATAAAAAAATAAATTTTCGGGGATGTGAATAAGTTCATAGGGCCTTTTACGCCAGGATCAGCTACCCTGAGTTTATAACTAACTTAAAGATAATCAATTAGATACGAGCTAAATGGGGAGCTAATTTATTGTAAATATGCCACTAAAATCTAAAAATAAATTTGAAAAAATATTTGGTTTATAAAATAAACTACTTTACGTTTGTTAAAAATTTAGAAGAATGAAAAGGGTATTTGCTTTATTAGTCATGTTGCCGGCATTAACCGTTCAAGCCCAGGTTAAGGTAGCCGGTAATATAACCGATGGCAGGGGAAAATCAGTTGCGGGCGTAAGTATAACTTTGAAGAACACCTACGATGGGAGCACCAGTGATTCGTTGGGGAATTTTTCATTTTCTACCAGTGAAAAAGGGAAACATATATTAGAAACATCTATTATTGGTTTCAGGCCTCTTGAACAGGAACTGGAAATTGGGACCTCGGATATTAGATTAAATATAGCTATGAAGGAGCTGATTACCGAATTAAAGGCTGTTGTAATATCTGCAGGTTCTTTTGTTGCCAGCGACAAAAGCAAAGGAGCCGTTTTATCGGCTTTGGATATTGTTACCACGCCAAGTGCCAACGGCGATGTGACCAGCGCTTTTAAATCACTGCCCGGCACCCAGCAAGTAGGAGAGAGCGAGGGGCTTTTTGTACGAGGTGGATCCGCTACAGAGAGTAAGATCTATATGGATGGCAACCTGGTCAATAATTTTTTCTACAGCAGCACACCGGGCATTGCCACCCGGGGCCGATTCAATCCTTTTTTGTTTAAGGGTACTGTTTTTAGCTCGGGTGGATATTCGGCATTATACGGACAGGCGCTTTCCTCGGCATTGATCCTGGAAACCATTGATCTGCCTGAAAGAACCCAGGCTGATCTGGGTGTATCGGTAATCGGTATTGGTGGCGGTATTCAAAAATTGTCGAAGGATAAAAAATCTTCCTGGGGTATATCGTATAATTATGCCAATCTCTGGCTCGGTTTCGCCATCAATAAACAGAAACAGGATTTTTATCAAATACCGGTTTATCACCAGGGAGATGCTAATCTCAGGTTCAGAACCAAATCCGGAGGCATGATCAAATATTATGGTTATATAAGTACCAATAAAGTGGGCTTCAGGGATGCCGATATTGATTCGGTGGTATTAAAAAATGCTTTTGCCCTTGAAAATCTGAATACCTATCAAAATATTAACTGGCGTGAAAATCTTGGATCGGCCTGGAAAATGACCACCGGTGTGAGCTACAGTACCAACAAAGATGATATTACCAATGAATTGCAGGATGCCAATAATCAAAAACAAACCATTACCAATCCCTCTTTTTATGCGTTTAAAAATTTTAAACTAAAGAATAAGGCACAATATGCGCAGGCCAGGTTTGTGTTGGAGAAAAAACTAGGCGGGCTAAATGCCATCCGGTTTGGATCGGATTATTTTTACAGCGAAGAAAAATCAACATACACATTATATGATGGATCCCAGTTCAGCGAATCGGTAACCGATAACATGAACTCGGTTTTTGCCGAAACGGATGTTTTTATTACCAATAACCTGGCTGCAAAGATTGGCGGCCGGTTGGAACATTCGCAGCTGTTGGCCAAATGGAATATAGCGCCCCGGGTTTCAGTGGCTTATAAATTCCGGGATAACAGCCAGGCATCCTTTGCCTATGGTTTGTTTTACCAGAATCCCGAACGAAAGTATTTACCCTCGGTTGCCGGTTTGGATTTTTCGAGGGCAGCACATTATATACTCCAATATCAAAAAATGAACAATGGCCGTATCCTCCGGGTGGAAGCTTTTTATAAAAAATACACCGACCTGTATAAAACAGCATCTTCTGTAACAGGAAGGGAAGTAGCCACTAATAATAACGGTTTTGGGCACGCGCAGGGACTGGAATTATTTTTCAGGGATAAAAAAACATTCAAGGATGTAGACTATTGGATATCCTACTCATACCTCGATACGAAAAGAGATTTTCTGAATTACCCCCAGGCCATTACCCCGTCTTTTGCAGCCAATCATACCGCTGCACTGGTGGTGAAGAAATTTATAACGTCATGGAAAACGCAGTTTAACCTCAGCTATAATTTTGCCACCGGCAGGCCCTATTACCATTTTGCCTATGATAACGCACAGGGTAAATACGTAATTGGCGATGCCGGCAAAACCATCAACTATAACAGTATGAGTTTTAGTGTGAATTATTTACCCGGCATTGGAAAAAAGAATCCAAAGGCATTTGTGGTTTGGGTATTGGGTATTAATAATGTTTTGGGGCAGGACCAGGTTTTCAGTTACAATTATAATAATGCCGGAACCAGGAAGGAGGCTGTTACGCCGCCGTCTAAACGATTTATATTCATTGGCTGTTTTATGAGTTTCGGCATCGACAGGACACAGGATGCGATAAATAACAATCTGTAGCCCCCTCAATCCCCCAAGGGGGAAGCCGGGGTGCCTTAATTATCTATGTTCTTTTTAATAAATAAAATTGATCACCGCTGAATTCTCTTACTTGATCTTCTCTATTCCGTCCCCTTTTGGGGGAGATAAGAGGGACGGTTGGAATGAGGCCAAACTTAAAACTATGTCAGATTACAAACCAGCTCCCGAAGGTAAAGACCCCGCCCTGTGGGAGATCGCACAAAAACGGGCATCCTTTAAAACACACGCATTAACCTACCTGATCATGAATTGTTTTTTTTGGGCAGTGTGGTTCTTTTCGAGCAGCCGCCACGAAATGGGTTTCGAACGTTACGGTTGGGGTCATTTTCCCTGGCCGGTATGGCCGATGATCGGATGGGGAATCGGACTGGCCTTTCATTTTGCCGGCGCTTACCTATTTCCAAAAACCAATTCGGTAGAACGTGAGTACGAAAAATTAAAAAATCAAAAAATAAATAACATTTATCATCGCCAATATCTTCCGGTGCCTCTCCTTTGTAGAGAGGTTGGGGTGAGGTTAAAAAAACAGAAACAATGAAAAAATTATTTCTTATGGTGGCTATTGCTTCATTTACAACAGCCGCTTTTGCACAGAGTGAAAAATATATGGCAGCTATGAAGAGCAATATTAATGCTATTGATACCAGTTTTAAAAACCCGCAAAACCTGTTAACCCTGGCTAACCAATTTGAGCGCATCGGCAATGCAGAAAAAACCCAATGGTTACCGTTTTATTATGCTGCACTTTGCCAGGTAAATTATACTTATATGGAGCAGGATAAATCAAAAATTGATGGCATCGCCGATAAGGCAACCGAACTGATCGACAAAGCTGATGCATTGCAGCCCAAAAACTCGGAGATCAGTTGTATTAAAAGCATGATCGCCAGCGCTCATATGATGGTTGATCCAATGACCCGCTTTATGGAATACGGAATGGAAAGCCAGACGTTCATTGATGATGCCATGCAACAGGACCCGACCAACCCCAGGCCTGAATATTTAAAAGGACAGGGATTAAAATATACACCTGAGCAATTTGGCGGCGGATGCGGAACGGCCAAGCCGGTTCTACAATCTTCGTTGGATAAATACGGTGTGTTTAAACCCGCCAGTGAATTACATCCCAACTGGGGCAGGGAAAGAACGGAGATGTTGATCGGCGAATGTAAATAACTGTTTTTATTTGAGATACCGGTACCGGTGACATACAAAAAGACATAAACTAATGAATATGCAAGACGAAAAATTTTCACCGAAAGACAGTCTGCAGTTGATCGATAACATGATCAACCAGGCAAAAAACCGGTTCAGCGAAAACGGATTTTTATACCTGATGTGGGGCTGGTTGGTTCTTTTCTGTTCAATTGCTCATTTTATTCTGTTAAAACTGAACCTGATCAAACATCCCGAAATAATATGGGTCAGTTGCTGGTTGGCAGCTATTTTTCAAGTTGTTTATTTGAGCAGGCGGAAAAAAAAAGGGAATGTAAAAACATACAGCGAAAACATCATCAATTTTGTGTGGGTGAACTTTGGTGTATGTATGTTGATCATCTCCATCATTGTAGCCAAATCCAATAATTGGGAAATCATCAATTCATTGGTATTATTACTTTATGGAACACCTACATTTTTATCGGGTATAGCGATGCAGTTTAAGCCGCTGGTGATCGGCGGCATTATTTGCTGGTGCCTTGCTATCCTGTCGGTTTTTATCGCTCCCATGTACATTTTATTGCTGTTGTCGGCTGCTGTTATCAGCGCCTGGATCATTCCGGGATATATACTTCGCAAGAAATATAATCAACAAAATAAATCGTAAAGAAAAATCAAGCAGCATGCAACACGAACAACAACTATCCAAAGAAGAAAGTCTGGAGATCATCCACCAGATGATCGGCCAGGCTAAAACCAATATTACCGATAACGGCCTGAGTTGGCTGTTATGGGGCAGTTTACTGTTTTTAACTTCCTTATCCACCTATATTTTTATAGATATTGGTTCGGATAATATCTATTTGGGTTGGAATATATTCGGACTCATCTCGATTCTTTTATTGGCGTACGACATATTCAAGCCAAAGAAAAAATTGGTAAAAACCTATATCGATGATGTACTTAAATGGGTTGATATCGGTTTTATGATCTGCCTTTTCACCGTTATTCTATCTATTAATATTTCGGTAAGCCCCAATGTTGGCTTCGGTTTTTTCCTGATGATCTTTGCTTTTCTGATGATCGTTAAAGGAGGCGCCATAAAGTCGTGGGCATTAAAGGCCGGAGCGTTGATCAACTGGGCAGGCGCAATAGGTATATTCTTTTGTACCGTTTTTAAATACGATATGTTGATCATGGCAGCCACTATATTAACCGGCTATATTCTGCCCGGATTGGTTTTATGGTTGCAACATAAAAAAAGTAAAAAGACACTGTAGAAAAAAATTGGTACATGGAATTTAAAGAACTCGACCCCATATTACATTCACAACTCAGGCTTGCCGTAATAAGCCTGCTCATCAGTGTGCGCGAGGCGGAGTTCACTTTTTTAAAGGAGAAAACCAATTCTACGGCCGGTAACCTGAGCGTGCAGATCAACAAACTGAAAGACGCCGGTTATTTGGATGTAACCAAACAATTCAGTAATAATTATCCGCAAACGATCTGTAAAATCACCAAAAAGGGTATTGAGGCTTTCGAATCCTATGTGAACGCCCTTCAATCCTACATGAAGCCAGGCGCTGAATAATTTAGCATCTATTTTGGTTTTTGTAAACTTTTTGTATAGGTATCCGTTTTACCTTTGGTAATATCGATACACATGGCGGCCATTATTCAGGTAAGTAATCTTTCCAAACAATTTAAAGACATTCATGCAGTTGACGACCTGTCGTTTACCGTTGAAAAAGGCGATGTATATGGTTTCCTGGGCCAGAATGGAGCAGGTAAATCCACCAGTATACGCATGCTGCTAACCTTGATAAAGCCAACAGCCGGGCAGATCAGCATTTTTGGAAAAGATCTTTTTACCCATCGTCGCGAAATATTAAAGCAGGTGGGCGCAATTATCGAAAAACCTGATCTGTATAAATACCTGTCGGCCTATGATAACCTCTCCATTTTTGCAAAACTAAGCGGCCTTGTTCCAAAAAGAACTTTGTTGATGGATCGCTTGAAAATGGTTGGATTGGAAGAACGGGCCAACAGCAAGGTAAAAACCTTCAGCCAGGGGATGAAACAGCGGTTGGGCATCGCCGTGGCACTGGTACACGATCCTCAACTGATCATATTGGATGAACCAACCAATGGGCTCGATCCCCAAGGCATTGCCGATATGCGTAACCTGATCTTGCAGCTGAGCCGCGATATGGGTAAAACGATTGTTGTTTCATCGCACCTGCTCAGCGAAATTGAATTGATCGCCAACCGGATGCTGATCATTCACAAAGGAAGAAAAATAATTGAGGGTAAAGTTGCTGAACTGCTCGATCCTTCAAAATCACTGGTACAGTTAGAAACAAACAATAATACCGCTACCCGGGAAAAACTAAAACAAACGGCATGGGGCGCCATGCTGCAACCTGATGAACAACTCCTGCGGTTAAGGATGAATAAGGAAGATGTGCCGGGTTAATTGCTCACCTGGTATCATTACAGGTGCAGGTGCTTTCTGTTAATCCTATGCATTCTTTGGAAAACTATTTTCTTTCACTAACAACCCAGCCAGGCCATGTGGAATCTACTGCAAATTGAACTGTTTAAAATAATGCGGAAGCCCAGAACCTACCTGGCTTTTGGTATCATAGCGGCTTTTATTTTTTTAATTCAGCTGGGGTTATTGGTAAATGGTAAAGACTGGATGATGTTTATGATGGGCTCCCTGGGCGAAACCATGAACATCGATTATGGGAAACTGGTGAACGGATATGCAGTTTGTTTTTTTGTGCTGAACTTACTGCTGGTGCACGTGCCCATCCTGGTGGCCCTGGTGGCCGGCGATGTAGTATCGGGGGAAGCCAGTATGGGCACGTTGAGATTGCTGGCTGCCAAACCCGTAAGCCGAACGCAGATCATACTGGCCAAATATTTTGCCACTGCGGTTTATGTTTTTGCTTTACTGGCCTGGATCGCCGTGATTTCCCTGGTGGTAAGTCTTGCGGTTTTTGGTAAGAACGACCTGGTGGTGGCAAAAACCAGCGGACTGCAATTGATAGAATCAAGTGATGTGTTGTGGCGGTATTTTTTCGCCTTTGGTTTTGCCTTTATTGCCATGATGGTGGTGGCGGCTATTTCACTTTTACTGTCTACCCTGTCCGAAAATTCGATTGGCCCCATCGTGGCTACCGTAGGTATCATCATCGTGTGTACGTTGATCAGCGAAATGGAGATACCGCTGTATCAAAAATATATCAAACCCTACCTGTTTACCACCTATATGCTGGGCTGGAAGGGATTTTTTTATATAGGATCCACTGCTGATGGAGAAACCATTAAGGGGTCGATACAGTATTTGCCGGCCATTTTAAAAAGTGTGGGTGCCTTGTTGCTGTATATCGTGGCATTGGTTTCGGCATCCGTTTTTATTTTTCGTAAAAAAGATATTTTATCTTAAATCCGTTTCATGAAAAAAAAATTATTTATTCTTTTGCTTATCCCGGTTTCATTTTTTGCCCGGGCGCAGGATGCGGCCATTTTGGTACAAAAAGTAAAAGACAAAATTGGCCTGGTGAATAATTATGAAGCGAATGGTAAAATGAAAACCAATATTGCTTTTTTAAAAGTACCGGTAGCTACTGTAAAATTATATTTTAAAAAACCTGATCAGCTCCTTATCAAAAATGAAAAAGGTATTTCATTTGTTCCTAAAACGGCGGTGAATATAAACCTGAACAACGTGCTCAACAATGGAAAATACAGTGTGTTGGATGCAGGTGCCGATAAAATAGGCGGCACGGTTGTTACCGTGGTAAAGTTGCTCCCCGAAGATGATAATGCTGATGTGGTATTATCTACCTTGTACATCGATCCGCTTAAACTGGTTGTGCTCAAATCTAAAACCACCACCAGGGATAACGGAACCTATGAGCTGGAGATGAGCTATGGAAAATATATTGCTTACGGGTTACCCGACAAGGTTATTTTTTCGTTTAATACCAAGGATTATAAATTACCCAAGGGGGTAACTTTCGATTTTGAGGATGGGAGCACTAAGAAGACCCCGGCAGAAAAGCGTAATAATCAAAAAGGGAAAGTAGAAATTGCGATCGGTTCCTATACCATCAACAAGGGCATCAGTGATGCTGTTTTTAAATAGAAATCGGTGATCCATCAAACGGTTACTCGGGCAACTCACTGATTCTTTCATCAACCATATTGGCGTTAACAACCGCACTTTTTTTGTCAAGCGGGTTTTTGTGCTGCTCGTCATATTCATACCGGCCCTGTATAATATCCACGCATTTAAAAATGGCTTCCCTGAAAGAAGATTCATCGGCCTTGCCGCTTCCGGCAATGTCAAATGCCACGCCATGATCGGGAGAGGTACGTACACCGGGCAAACCGGCTGTATAATTCACCCCTTCACCAAGGGCCAACGATTTAAAAGGAATCAAACCCTGGTCGTGATACATCGCCAGCACGGCATCAAATTTTTGGTAATGCCCGCGGGCAAAGAATGCATCGGCCGGGTAGGGGCCAAAACAAAAAATGTCTTTCTGTTTGGCATCCTTAATGGCCGGTTTAATGATCTCTTCTTCTTCTTTACCAATGAGACCATCATCCCCGGCATGCGGGTTTAAACCCAAAACAGCAATTCTTGGTTTGTTAATATTAAAATCTCTTTTTAATGAGTTATTGATGATCTGCAGTTTGCTCACAATTTTTCGCGGGTAATATGTTTGGCAACATCCTGTACCGGTACATGTTCGGTAACCAGGGCAACCCGCATATTTTCGGCAATCATAAACATAGCTACATCAGTGGCACCGTATAAATTTTTTAAATAGGGCGTGTGGCCAGTGAAATTAAAATACTCGCTCTGCGTATTAGCTTTATGAATAGGTGCTGTTACCAGGCCATCGATCAAATTATCCTTCAAGGCCTGCGCTGCTGCCGTTAAACTGATAACGGCGTATTTGCCGCCAATATCGTTTAAAATGCCCGGGTTAATATTTACTTCTTCCTCCCAGCAGCTATACAAATTCACCTGTTTGGGATTTGGCCTGTTCAATTCTTTGATATAGAAAAAATTAATGTTCGCATCCGGCAGGCCTTTTCTGTAAAAGTTGACGGCTTTGTTGTTACCAAATAAAATGGGCGTACAAATATCCAGGATCCGGTTATCCGACAGGGTTTTTAAGATGATCTCGATACCGATGCCATTTAGATCACCACCGCTGATCCCGATCACAGGTTTTTTATCTGAAGAAGAACTCATATTCATAATTGTTTATCAGTAAAAATACAAATTCTTAGTGGTAAGTTTTTGGATTCGGTTAAAATTTCGGGAATGGGCTTTGAAAAACATGTCGTTTTGAAAGTATTTGGGCAAATGAAGGGTATAAAAGAACCGGGCTGATGCATTTAATTATGCAGCAGCCCGGTCATCATAACACAGCGAATTATTTAATTATCATGATATGCCTTACAATCCTTTCCGAATCAGTTTCTATGATGACTGCATAGGAACCTGAACTGAACTTACTGAGGTCGAGATTGATATTATTAAATCCCCTGGTTAACTTTTCCTGCTGTATTAACACCCTGCTTCCGACCTTATCGATCAACACAAAAGTTGCCGGGATATCTTTGTCGACGAATAAATTTACGTTCACATAATTGTTGGCCGGGTTTGGCATAATGGTAACCGGAACGTTAGATTGATTTTTCCTGACGATAAATACGGGACTATATTTTATTTGCCCTTCTTTACCCACTACTTTGAGCCTGTAATAAATGATATCATTGTTTATCAGGCTTATATCATCAGTATAATTAAAATGTTGTTCCTTGTGTAATTGTACAGCATCGGTTATGATGCCGATATTTGAATAGTTAACATTATCAATGCTTCTTTCAATTTCAAAACGGTCAACTTCTTTCTCGGCAATTATCGACCACTTCAATAACACCGTGTTGCTTTTTTGTGTTCCGGTAAAGCTTAAGAATTCTACGGGTAATACATAACCTACAAAGCGCCAATCCCTGTCTGGTTGCGAAACCAGCGATTTTTGTACGGTTGTTCTGGATCCGGGAGCCGCATCACCAACAAAGGAACCTAAATTGCCCATCCGGTACGACGTTCCTTTTATATTGGTTACCGAGTTCAACGAATCAAATTTATTGTCCAGTCCATCTCCATCAGTATCCAGCCCGGTAAGGGTTACGTCATCATCGGCTATTTTATTGAGGTTAAAATCATTTCCTTCCACCCGGTCTATCAGGCCATCTCCGTCAGAATCCGGATCCCTGTAGTCGGGTAAATTATTGGCATTGTGGTCATAAACAAATATGCCCGATCCGCTAAAAGCCAGCGGCAAATAATCATAGGTATTTACTATTCCGTCTCCATCAGTATCCGTAAGACCAGGTAACAGATAACCGGCGGTCGATTGGCCTTCAATATTGTCCGGAATACCATCGTCGTCTGAATCAATATCCAGGTAATCGAATTTGCCATCTCCATCTGTGCTTCTCAGGTTCAGTGAGACAAAACCCGATACGGTAGTTGACCAACCGTTTGCTCCAATAACACCGTCGGCCAGGCCATTCAGATCTGCATCTGGCAAACCTGCTTCAATAACATCGGCAATACCATCACCATCACTATCCAGATCGTAGGCATTGGGTCTGAAATCCCTGTCCATATTTTTGTTTGGATAATTATCAGCCCTGCCATCAACGGGGGCAATATCTAAACCGGTTGTTAATAAAGCACTGGCGGCAAAATTATTGTCAGTCATCCCGTCATGGTTTGTGTCTACAAAATTATCAACCAAGCCATTATTATTGGCGTCAACGCCGCCTGCCTCTACCACATCCGGTATACCATCATTGTCGCTATCCGTATCTAAATAATTGGGTATGCCATCGCCGTCAAAATCAGGAGCGCCTAATCCGTTGCCAGAGCTGTTAACGCCGGTATTATTAGCATCTACGTTTTGAGAAAACCCGTCGTTGTCGGTATCAACATAATTATCAATAACACCGTCACCATTGGTATCAACGCCATAGGATTCAACCACATCCGGTATGCCGTCATTGTCGCTGTCTAGGTCATATTGATTGATGATACCGTCTAAATCTTTATCGGCAAGGTCATTTACGCCGTCTAAATTGGTATCTATGAAGGGGAGGAAATTAATATCAAGATAATTAGGGATACCATCATTATCCGAATCAGCGCCCCAATCAAAATTATCGTTTACGCTGTCAAAATTATTATCAACAAAACCCGGGTAAGTAGGGTCATTCCAGTTAGGTATGCCGTTGGAATTGGCATCCTGCAGAGCAACCGGGTTATTAAATTCTACATAATCCGGAATACCGTCATTATCATCGTCGATATCAATACAATTATTTATGATAATGGTAACCGGTGTAACATCCGAATAGTTACAGGAGCTGCCTGCCAGATTAATGGCATTTGTAGCTACAACCATCCTGTACTGGTCTCCGTTATTTGCGGGTGTGGTTGCGGTGGGGGGTAGTGTATATGAGTTTATATACTCGTATGTAGTGCCATTCCAAACGGTACTGGCAACCCCATTGGTTCCGGGAATATCTGTCCAGGTGGCGCCACCATTTGTACTTCGCTGCCATTTGTAATAAATATATACATTATAGAACGACCTTACGGTGTCGGTAATGGTAAGTGTGGCACCTGTACAAACCGTGGGGTTTGAAGAAGGAGAGTAGGTCATATTGGGATAACAGGTTCTGATACTGATATCATCCAAAGCCCAGTCGTTACCACCGCCACCGGGTGCATTATTTCTAAACGTTACTTTAAAATTATTTTGGTTTGATAAGGTTTTAAAAATAAAAGAGCGTCTCACCCATTTATTTAAGGTATCCGAACCTGTTTGGGTACCGCCTAATCCCTGGTACCTCAGTTCTCCGGTAGTATAGTAATCAATGTCGTCAATTTCAATGGCAATATTGGGCCGTACACCTGAGGAGTCGCCGGGTGCCGTAGGGAGGTATCCTGCAGCAGTGGAGGCCGTTCCGGTTGAATCGCAACCACATTTGTAACAAATATTTTTGAACCAGGCAGAGATCTCATAAAAGGTTTCTGTACAGGCACCGGTTACATTATATTCAAAAGCCACATCAGTTCGGTATGCCGAGTTAATGGCAAGCATATAGCCACATGGATTGGTTGCACTAATGGGCAATGCAGCATTGCAGGGTTTATTGCCCTTTGACGTGTTGCCCGTGTTTACTGCCCCGGTATGGTCTCCCGTGATGTCCCAATGACCGAATACCCTTGGCCCTGCCGCTGCCGGTTTGGGCACCGTTTGAATAATTGAGTTATTTGCGCTGGTATTATTTGCCACGCCGTAATAGTAATCCTGGGGTGCATTCGCACCAAACGTTGCATATATATATGACGTGTTTGCTGAAGCGGCCCTGTTTTGCGAACCGGGGCTGGCTGCTGGTGCGCCAAATGTTCCGTTAAATTCGTCGCCTAACAGGTTAACTGGGGATACCGCATCAGGACATGCATCAGGACTTTGGTATACGATCAGGCTATCGTTCGGAAAATTGGTTTTAATGAAAACGCTGGTCACCGAATCCCGGTACCTGAACGCCCCACCTCCGTAATTTAATTTTGTATCGTAGGCTGCATCAACCCTTACACGATAGGTAGCCATGACTATACAGGATCCACCAAACACGGAAGGCCTGGAGCTGCTTCGTAAAATCCCTCCTCTTGTTTTTAAGGCACCAATACCAAAATTGATCTGGAAAACCGTATCCGCTCCCACTGTGCTGAGCCAACCCGGATCAAGATCCACATTACTATCGGTAAAGGATTGGTAAAGTTTTCCTTCGTTTGTTGTTAAGGAAAGCGTGTTGGGGATATACGTAAATCCACTGGCTGCCTTTAACGTATCGTAAAAACTGATACTGTCAACAGCCCGGTGTTGATTTGCCAGATTTCTTTGAACAACAAATGTGGCCCTTATTTCCAGGGTATCACCCGGATCAATAGTACCGCCCACGGTACCATCTGTTATATTTACATAGGTTTTACCATAATCTACCCTTGCGCTGCCGGTAAAGTCTATATCTGTAATACAAATTCTGAAATTAAAGGATCCCGAACCCACGGGCCCGGTTAAGTTAGTAGTTGTTAACCGTACATAATAGGTAGTACCAATGGATAAACCAGCCCCACCCGGGTTTATATTTGTATTGAGAGGTGATGGTTGGCAGGTACCCGGAACTTCAGTTAAAGATCCACAGGTACCGGTAAATAATTGAATGCGGGGCCCTGCAGTAGCAAGATTACCGCCTACTGCACTTAACGTGATAATTGGATATTGCGATTGTGCAACAAACTGATACCATATATCAGGCGAAGCCGCATTTCCACAAGCAGGTAAGCCCGCCGTAGCCGTTGCAGAAAGAAAAGTGCCAAATGTATTGGTACAGGTATAGCCACTGGTTAATAATATGGCACCGGAGCAGGAATCATTAGCATGCGGTGGTGGTGGCCCTGCCGCATATTCGTAAAAAGTTATTATGGATGTTTGCCCGGCATCCGGTCCCCTCGCAGTCTGTGTTTCACTTACATTCCCTGTTGCCCCGGGCGAACCAAATAAAATATGATGTGCGTTGGTTGATGAATTATCATTACCACTGGTATTATTTCTATACTGTGCCAGGCCGGTATTGTTCCACCCGGCGCCGGTAAGGGTTCCCCAGTTGTTATCATCAATCGAAAACCAGGATGCCAACGTAACGGTACTGTTGTTTGTGGTTGTTTGACCTGCCCTGGTTATCGTTGTACTGGCAGCGGTAAATGTTGCGGTTTGCTGAGCAGCATCTATTCCCCAAAGATTAGTTCCGGTTGTAGGCCTAAACACATGCATAACCACAGTTGTGGTATTTGTTGTGGAAAAATTTACACTGGGATTGGCAGCCCAGGTTCCGTTAAACCGGCACCAGAATATTCTCTGGGTACTGCTGGTTGTGCTGGCTGCTGTTTCTGAGGTCCAGGTTTGCCCACCGGCATTGTTTAAAGTATGTGTATTGCCGGTAACATAGCTATGAGAAGTCATGACCACCAGATCGCCCGCAACCATGGAAGCCGGAGGCGTTACCGCAACTGTAGTTGCACCGGTTTGGCTTCCGTTGTCGCCTGGGGTAGACGCCGAGCCAAAATAGGTTATTTGCCCGAAGCAGTTAACCGAAATAAGTACTAGTATGGCTAATAAGAGTCTCACTTAAAAATGTTTTAATTATTTAAAAGGGCAAAAATTATTTGTAGAAATATTGATTAATTCCGCGAAATTGATGTCGCCAACGATTACAGTGGGTAGAGAGAAATCAGTTGATTCCCTGCAAGATTTGTTTAACGGTAACGTTTTGGGAGCGTAAAAAATCACATACATATAAAGGATATTGGTTTTAAAAGGTACTGGGTTCCAAAAAAAATGTTTTGTAAGTGATCTATTGTAATAGAAACGCTACAAAACCTAATCTTCCTTCTACAAACGAACTGGAGCGATTATTATTGTGTAAAAACGATTTGGCTGCATTTCTTGAGGCCTTTTTTACTTAAAAGAACAGGTAGATTTACTCAGGTCCACAATAATTCCGGAATTTTTATGTTTATTAATCCTGACAAGCAATAAAATTTACCAATATCCACCTTTAACCAATTGATTATGAAATCCAATTTTATAACCCACACGCTGTTTTTTTTTCTCGCGCTGTGTTTGAGCCAGGATTTATGGGCACAACCTGCCAATGATAATTGTGCAAACGCGAGGCTTATTGCAACCGACTCGGCCTGTGTAACAGGAGCCAGCCGGCTTACCGGGCAAACCTTAACAGCTGCAACTAACCAGGCATATACACTTACCTCTGTATGCAGCTATCTATCTACAGCTCGCGATGTATGGTATAAGTTCGTAGCTAAAACCCCTAACCCTTCTGTAATGATAAGTAACCAGGGATCCGGTTGGGGTGGTATTGGCAACGTCATGATTCAGCTGTTTTCGGGCAGTTGCGGTTCTTTTACCGAAAAAGCATGTGGTGTTGGATCAACCACCGTTTTCGTTACCCCGTCTCTTGCCAATCCGCTTCCGGTTGGCGATACCTGTTATATAAGAATACATAAAAATGTAGCTGGCGCTATAGCTGCTAATCATACATTTGATATTTGTGTTACCGACCCCCTGGAAAAAGGGGGCCGTACGAACGAAATTTTTGCTCAAACCGTGCTTTCTGGATCAGGCGTACTTCTATATCCCTGGGAAATTACTTATGGTAACGATGATAGTTTATGGATAACTGAGGCAAGGGGGTACAAGGTTTATAAAATGAATTCTTCCAATGGAGGAAAAAGAACAGTACTTGATCTTACAAGTACAAGCACCTGGCTTGGCGCCGTGGGTACCGGCGGTGCAGATACCTTATATGCCCAACAAACTTTGGCGCAAATGGCGGCTAACCCCAATGGCTGGCCACAAGGTGGCTTTGCGGGTCTTGCTGTGCACCCTCAGATGGGCGATAACAGTGGTCATGATTTTGTATATGTTACATACGTACACAGGTATCTTAGCGGCACTGCGCCCAATGGCATTTATTACCGAAATAAATTAGTTCGGTTTACCTACAACAACAGTACATACAGGTTAGAAAGTCCGGTTGTTTTACTCAATAATTTGCCCGGAGGCCAGGATCACAATTCTCAAAGATTGATCATTGCTCCGGTTACAAAAGGCGGCACTCCGTATTTATTTATGGGAGCCGGCGATATGGGAGCCGGCCAGTTTGGAAACAAGTTCAGGCCCCAGAATGCGCAAAACCCGGCATCTTATGAGGGGAAAATTTTACGGTTAAATCTCGAATCGGACTTCCCGGTTACCGGCCAAACAGATTCTACACAATGGATACCCAACGACAATCCATACCAGGGGGGTAATAGTGCAGTATGGAGCATTGGCATGAGAAATAATCAGGGACTAGCTTATGACACAGCTACTAATACTTTATACGGTTCTAAACACGGCCCATACAGCGATGATGAAATTAATATACTAGAAGGATTTGTAAATCATGGCCATCCGTTAGTAATCGGATACTCAGCCGATGGAAATTATAATGGAAACGCGGCTTATGGTACAAATACCAGTGTGTCGGCAGGGGCTGCCTATAATGATGCTACCGCCCCTAGTCCTGCCCTACCTGCCCCTTTTAATGTGGGGCCTTATAATGGTAAATCAACAAACCCGCCAATTGGCAATGAAACCACGAATGTTGCAACTATTAATGCAAGTGGTAATGGCCAGTACAAAGACCCTCTTTTTTGTGCTTATGCCGTGCCTTCTATAACGGCTACCTGGCAGAGTCCGGGGGGAAATGCGAACTGGATGTCAGAAGCCTGGAGTGGGTTAGACCTGTACAGCAATAAAATAATACCCGGCTGGAACAGATCATTAGTTGCCGGAGGCTTAAAGTGGGGCCGCTTAATAAGATTAAAACTTAATGCCACAGGTACGGCAACACTTCCCAGTAATGTTACCGGTAGCAACGCCAATGCAGGCGATACGATTACTTACTTTCAAAGTGCTAACCGATACAGGGACCTGGCTTTTTCCCCTAATGGAAAAGATATGTTTTTGGTAATGGATAATAATTCTGCTACTTCCGGTCCCGGTGTAGGCAACCCTACTGTAGCAGCATGCCCCGGTTGCGTTGTCAAATATTCTTTCCTGGGTTATGGTGATGCAGGTGGATTAAGCACAATTCCTAAAACAGTTGCGGTTACCGATGGGGCCGCTAATACCTGTAATCAGGGTACAACGGTTACTATAGATGGGTCTAATAATTTTTTATGGGTACCCATTACCGGACCCGATGGAAATATAATGGCTGAAATAAATGCGATGGGTCAAAGCCTTGGTGTTGTTACTTCGTCGTTTTATCAAAATTCGGGTGCTATTCGTGTAAAGGGTAGTCTTCATTACCTGGATAGAAATATCACCATTACACCAACTGTTACCAGCTTTGGTACACCCGTTAAAGTAAGGCTTTATATGTCTAAAGCCGAATTTGATGCGCTGGCTGCAGACCCGTTGAGTGGCGTGGGTTCTATATTACAGATGAAAGTTATAAAAAATAATGATCCCTGCGGTTCCGGAATTGTGTCTACAACAACTACGCTGTTAACACCAACCAATACGATACTTACTGACTTACAACACGGGGCTAATGGCTATGTTGTTCAGGTTAATGTTACCGGATTTTCCTCGTTTTATTTTGGCGCCGACAATTCGGCATTACCTTTGCAACTGCTGACATTTACCGGTACATTAAAAAATAATTCAACGGTATTAAATTGGACAACTACAAACGAGTACAATACTTCGCACTTTATTGTTGAGAGAAGTAAAGATGCGCAGCAATTTGATCCGATCGGAACAGTACAGGCAAGTGGAATTGCTTCAACCGAAAGCAGGTATAATTTCAACGATGATGATGTTGCGTTTCAACAATCGGAAGTGGTTTACTACCGTTTGAAAATGTATGACAAAAACGGAACGTACAGGTATTCAAATATCGTTAGGGTATTACTGCCTGGTGTACAGAGTGAAGTAACGGTAGCGCCGAATCCGGTGGGAAGTGAAGTGAATGCAAGCATCATCGCAGCAGAAACGGGCCAGGTTGAATGGCAGATCATAGATAATGCCGTCAGGGTTTTATTGAGAAATAATGCCTCGCTTGAAAAGGTAAGAATACACTGATCATAAATGTAAGCCAGGTTGCTTCCGGCTCCTATTATTTGAATATCAAAGGAAACAACATCGATCTAAAAACCCAATTCCAAAAATTATAAAAAACTATAAAATAAATATGGCGTGATCGATCACAAGATCTTTTGAGAAGCCCAACCTTCTCAAAAGATCTTTGTTCACGCCTTAATAAGGTACAATTTTACTTTACTTACTAACCGACTTACATGAAAAAGATTATACCCTTCGTCATTGTTATGTTGCTGTTCCGGCAATTTTCTTTTGCACAGCACAAAGCCGAGATCCCGGATTCTTCGCAAACACTGGATGAGATTGTTATTACCGCATTTGAACAAAACCGGGTTGTCAGCAATGGCACCATCATAAAAGTTATCAATCGTAATAATGCCGACAGGAGTAATAAGGTTTCCCTGGTAGATGCTTTTAATTCCATAGCAGGCGTGCGGATGGAAGAACGTTCTCCGGGCAGTTATCGCCTTAATATACGGGGCAGTTCACTGCGGTCGCCATTTGGTGTTCGAAATGTAAAAGTATATTGGAATGATATACCGGTAACTGATGCCGGTGGCAATACTTATTTCAACCAGTTTGCGAATAATAATTTTTCGTCGATAGAAATTATCAAAGGGCCGGCCGGTAGTTTGTACGGCGCCGGTACAGGCGGAACCATTTTAATGCATAGTTTTAAAGATTCGTGGAACCCGGCGGTAAATTTCGAATATGTTACCGGTACCTATGGCCTGCAAAATATATTAGCGGCTGTAAGTTTTGGGGCTGAGAACAGCCAAAGCCAGATCACGTACGCGCACAATCAAAGCGACGGATACCGCCAACAAACTAAAAGCAGGAAAGATAATCTGAGTTTTGTTACCCAATATAAAATTTCGGAAAAACAACAAATAACCGGCAGTGTTTTATACAATAATTTATTTTATGAAACACCGGGCGGACTAAACCAAACCCAGTTTTTGGCCGATCCAACACAGGCCAGACCGGCAGCCGGAGCATCCCCGGGTGCTATAGAAACAAAAGCGGCCATCTATCAGAAAAATTTTACAATTGGTTTAAATCAACGGTACAGTTTCAACTCAGCTTTTAAAAACTCAACAACCATTTTTGGTACATTTAATCAAATAAAAAATCCTTCTATCCGAAATTATGAGCAGCGCAGTGAGCCGGGCTTTGGGGGCCGAACTTCTTTTATTTATGAAAAAAAAATAAATGAGGTCAACATCCAGCTTGTAGCCGGTGCCGAATTACAATATGCCTTTTTTAATACCCAGGTTTCGGATAATAAGAATGGCTATCCTGATAAACTGCAAACCAATGATGATATACAATATGCCACCAGTAGTTTTTTTATGCAGGGAGACGTCAATATAAAGAACAACTGGATCATAACGGCCGGTGTAAGTTTGAACAGATCAAAAGTTGAATTTGCAAGCCTGAATGAATACCCGGTATTGAGCCAGGGGCGAACCTATAAGAATGAATTTTCGCCCAGGTTAGCTTTGCAGAAGAAGGTGAGCAGTAACGCAACCCTGTTTACCAGTATTTCCAAAGGGTTTTCTCCTCCCACCATTTCAGAATTGTTGCCCTCAACAGGAGTGGTGAGTACAAACCTGGAAGCAGAGCAAGGTATAAACTATGAGTTCGGAGGCCGCGTATCCTTGCTAAAACAGAAATTACGCCTCGAGGCAACAGGCTTTTATTTCAGACTGAACGATGCATTGGTTACCCGGAAAGACAGCGCTAATGCTGATTACTTTGTAAATGCCGGAAACAGCAAGCAGGCGGGATTAGAAATAAGCGCTGATTTTGCTACAGGTTTCCGCCATTCAATACTTACCTATGTAGATGTTAGATCTGCATTTACCTTAAATGATTTTAAATATGGTGATTATGTAAAAGGGAAAACTGATTTCTCCGGTAATATTTTACCAAGCGTTCCAAAAATACGATCTCTGTTTTAGCCGATTTGCAGTTTAAGAAAAACATCTACCTGAATACCACGTATTATTATGCAGATAAAATTTTTCTGGATGATGCCAATACGGCTGCGGCAGATGCCTATCATTTGTTAGGTTGCCGGGCAGGCTGGAAGCACAATTTAAAATCGCAGCTGCAAATAAACATATACGCCGGCATAGATAACCTCCTCAATTCAAATTACAGTTTAGGAAATGATATCAACGCTTTCGCCGGGCGTTATTACAACGCCGCTCCTAAAAGAAATTATTACGCGGGCCTTTCCCTGCAGTGGAATAAGAAAGTAAAATAGTACCGGTCTGAATTTTTTTTCCAGGTAAACCAGATTGCCCCGTTACCAGGAATATAGCCTCAAATTTGCAGCCCGGAATCCGTTACGGTTGTGAAACCTGTTTTAAAACGATTCATTGCTGCCGGTTTATCTTGAGGCGAAGGAATTAACGTGGGTATATTCCTATAGAAATATGCTGATCTGTTGAGTCGAAATGACATGAAGCTACCCGCGCTTGATGCTACACATGTTGTGTATTCGATTTTCCCTAAACTCCATCATCGGGTGTTATTGCATTTCAGTATTCCTGGCAGCCTTATTTATAGTCCTTAAAAAATAATTGTGCCCGGGCGCAATAAAGATCCCAAACATCCGTTGCTATTAAGGAACCGGTCCGGCCTGCTACATCTCATTCAGGAAAACCAGTTCCGGCAAATAAAATTCTTCTTTCGGGCTTTACACTCTACCTACCTACCCTGAACAACCCATTAATCGGCAAGGCAATTTTATAGTTGCTTTCGGCATGATCGCCTGTAATTATTTTGGTGCATAAAGCAGCAAATAATTTTGCCTGAGAATCTATATTTTATTCAGTGTTATCAATGATGGTGACAAAGGGCAATGGCGAAAATGTGCATAACATGTTAATAACGGTTAGGCGTGTTCGATAAGTGAATGGCTCCGAATTGAATATGACAGGCATCATTTGGTTTTTACCTGCGAAACAATACTTAAACACCTGAATGATTACACCTTACATATTATTTGGTAGAATTACAGCGTAGTTTATCAGTTTGGTACCGTAAAAAATCAGCGAAAAACGCTGAACTAAATTGAATGTTTTTATTAAACTTTACTGTGGCAGTGAGATCAAACAGTTTAATCATAACCAATAAATCCGATCCCGATGAAAAGAAAACTCTACCCGTTTATTTTATTTTCATTACTGTCTTTGGGCTGCGCTGCGCAGCATAGCCTGCGCAAACCAACAGCGAATCGTTTTGGCGCACCAGGTGTTGAAAACTCAACAGGCTATAGCGGAACCGGTGCCAATATTGATGTGGTTTATTATCGTTGCGACTGGACCATAGACCCGTCCGATGCTACAAAAAATATTTCCGGTACGGTTACAACGTATTTTAAAACTACCGCTGCCAACGTTGCTGCTATAACCCTTGATCTCAGAAAAAGCGCCTTCAACAATGCAGCCCTTGTACCGAAGTATCATGGAGTCACTTGTTCAAATTCTTTTCCGGTTGCGGGGAATGTGAACATCTTGACCCTTAACCTGCCAGCTATTATCGTTACTGCAGGAACACTTGATTCAATCAGTATAACCTATTCTGGTACGCCGCCCGCTGTATCCGGGCAGGCCGAAGGGTATCAACGCGGGGAGTCACCGGCAGGTTCCGGTAACTGGTATATATACACGCTTTCGGAAACCTATGAGGATAAGGACTGGTGGCCTTGTAAAGCAGATATGCAGGACAAAGCCGATTCAGTGGATATCAATGTTACGGTGCCTAACGCCTACTGGGTTGCAACAAATGGAAAGCTGGTCGACTCAGCCATAAACGGTGCTTACCGAACTTTCAGGTACCAACACCGGTACCCGATCGCAACCTATTTAATAGGTCTTGGTATTGCCAAATACAACCGGCATCACCGAGGCACAGTAAACATTGCCGGAACAAATGTACCCGTGATGTATTACACCTACCCGAATATGACAGGTGCCACATTAACGAATGCATTGTCGAAAATGGATGTATCTAAAACGGAGCTCGCGGTTTTCAGTGATAAATTTGGTCCCTATCCTTTTGCCAGCGAAAAACACGGTTATTACCAACATGGTTGGGGTGGCGGTATTGAGCACCAAACCTTCTCAGGAATGAGCTCTGGCAGTATGCAAAGCTGGTCAATAATTGCTCATGAACTTGGGCATCAGTGGTTTGGTGATAAAGTAACTTTTTCTACCTGGAATCATTTGTGGCTGGCAGAAGGTTTTGCAAAATATGCGGAAGTATTGGCTGCGGAATTGGTTCCTGCCACGGGCGCTAATCCGGTAACGCACCTCGGAAGTATTAAAGCCACGGCCAGGGCAACCAATACTACACCGGTTCTATTAAGTGCAGCCAGTATTGCCAGTTCAAATACCATGTGGACAGCAGCCAATGACAATGCTGTTTACCAAAGAGGAGCCATGATCGTTTCCATGCTGAGGACGATGATGGGGATACCAGATTTTTCGGGGCCTCAGGGACTACCTCAATGATCCTCTCCCGGCTTACAAATCGGCAACAACCGCCGATTTACAAAGGAATATGGAGAATCAGTTGGTGGGTGTAGACCTTAGTCCGTTTTTTTAACGCCTGGGTAAATGGAACAGGCAGTACCGATTATACAGGGAATTATTATACCTCGGGAAATTTGATTCAGTTCAGGTTGGTGCAAACAAGAAATCCAGCCGGCAATCCTTTTATGCCTATGCCGGTTGTCATTAAAATTGCAAATGCCGGAAACACAAAGGACACCAGTATCGTGATCTATCATTATTCGCCAACGCAATTGGCCTATACCGACGAATTGTATGGCGTTGGTCCGGCCGGAGACGATTTTATTACCTATGTTTTACCTTTTGCACCTGCTTCTGCAACGATTGACCCCGACAACCGAACAATGGCTGTTGGAAGCCTGACCCAATTTGGCGGTCCGCTTAATGCCAGCACGGTAAACTTTACGGCGCAGAAAGCACAGATAGGTAACTGGTAAAACTCTCACTGGCCGGTAGCGATCCCATTGAGAAAGTAGTGCTGATGAAAAGTGCCGATGGCACTCATTTTTCCGACGCCGGTTTTATGCAGGAAACTTTCGCAACCGGAGCTAATAAAGAACTGTATTATAATGACCTGCTGCCATTTTCAAATATAACGTTTTACCGGGCCAGGATCTATTCCGGTGGCGATATACAGTTTTCATCCATTGTGAAAGTACAACAGGTAGCCGACAGATCGATTACGGTAATACCTAATCCGGCACATGAAATGGTTCAAATAAATTTCAACAATAGGGAACGTGAGAAAGCGACCATACGGATCATTGATACCCGTGGAAAGGTGCTGATTGAATCATCGACCAATAACGCCTTTATTCATTACGATATCAGCCATTTGGCACCTGGTATGTACCTGGTTCAGGTGGTATTACAAGGCCAGGTAACAGAAGCAAATAAGTTAGTTGTTCAATGATAAGGGCGAACAACGAATCCAGTATTACTCAAAATGTACCACTATGAAAAAACTTCTACTATTTGTTATGTCATTGATCTGCATACTGCAGGATTCAACCGGGCAAAAAGCCACCAAATCGTATCCCTTTGCCGTTGGAAGGCAAAGTTGCGGAGCTGGAACCAGACAGATCCATTATTATAACTATGACGGCGTAAACAATATCATCCAAAATGCACACACCGGCGTTGCCGGCAATCTGGTAAATAATTGTATTCCCCAGCTCCGGATCGGAGGTGCACCAAATGGTACGCAAAGATTTACGTCAAATCTGGCGAGTGTGTCCTTCAATCCCAAGGATCACCAGATCTATTATTTATGGACCAACATTTCGATTCCCAGAACCTATGCCTGGAGGTGGCCATATGGCACCTGCCCGGGAACGGCGGTTAATAAATTAGACACCCTGGTTTCTTTCGGCGCAGATATACTGGGTGTGGCTTTCGATAATAACGGCAACGGTTACCTACTCGAATTCAGCCCGGAACCCAATGGAGTGCCACATAAGGCATGGATCAAGTCGATTGATTTTGCAACAGGTGCGATAGGTGGGGCCGATACCCTGAATTTCACCGGTGGTGCGGTGATCTATCTCACCGGAAATGGTGATGTGGCCATGACGCCTTCCGGACAGATGTTCTTTGTGGTAGATAACAAACTATTCACGCCAAACTATACCGCCTATACCGGCACGGGATCTTTTTAACCTGTACGTATATTGATACAGTTAGAACAAGCAATGCCTTTGTTGGTCTTACGTATGCCGAAGGCGAAACCATTGCGGCCTACTCGGGTGGCGGTTGTCCCTTTGATGAAGTTGATCCCTTAACAGCCATCAATGTACCTATAACAAAAAATAATTTGCCAACAGCGGTGTATCAAACCGTGGATTTCGCCACCATTGTTTCGGGGGTTGGAGCAGCAAAATACCTGGTTTCGGTAACTCCTACCGGAACGCCCAATCAATACAATGTGGTATATGATATTGTTGTAAAAAATTACGGCAATATGAATGTTAATGGAATACAGGTAAGAGACACGCTTGCCAATATTAACGGCGCAATAAATGTATCAAACGTTTCGGTCACGATTCCGGTCAATCCCAACGGATATGCGGTTAACCCGCTCTATAATGGGGTTGGGCCGCTCGCCACAAACTATAATTTACTAAGCGGCTCACCGGTGCTACCCAATTACCCGGTTGCCAACAGCAGTTTTACGATCCGGATATCCTGCAGGCTGTCGAATATATTAAGCGGTATTGTGTATAATAATAGTGCCGCCGTAACCGGAACTGATTTTAATAACAACAGTTTAAAAGATATATCTACCAATGGCAATAATCCTGATCTGAATTCCAACGACAAACCCGATGATATCGGAGAAGACCAGCCTACACCACTCCTGATCTCTGTTACGCCTCAAACACCGCCTTGTTTGTCGCTTACCCGTGTTTTATATGCAGGATTTCGGAACTGGTACAGGATTGAGTACGTCAGTTCCGGCCGCAGTATTGGGACCGGGCGTATCGGGTGGTATAAGTAGTGTATCCTATACCGGTAGTACTACTCCTCCTATACCTGTTGAAACCTATACCGTAACCAACAATGCACAAAATGCCAATGCCGCACATTTTATAAGTAATACCGACCATACTGGAAATGCCAATGGGCGTATGTTGATTGTAAACGCCGATGCCAATAATACAAAAATGTACCAGGGCGGATTTACCTATACCCTTTGCCCCAGCCAGCAGTATTCTATTTCGTTTTATGCTGCCTTTATTGGTAACGCAGCTTATCAAACGCTTTGTGATGGTTTTGGCGGGTTCAGGTATCCTAAAATAAAGATCAGGGTAAGAGACGCCGTTTCCGGGTTGATCATAACAGAAAGGTCAACGGCCAGCATTACCGGTACAACCTGGCAGCAGTACGGTTTAAAATTTGTTAGTCCGGGTACCTACACGTCCATCCTGTTCGAAATGCTGAACGATGGCCCCGGCGGTTGTGGTAACGATATAGCTATTGATGATATTCAATTTGGTTCCTGTGATCCCATTCCGGTAGTTAATGCCAGTGGGGTAGCGGGCTGCATCGGCGGTTCTTCTTCATTTACCGGTGCGCTTACCGATCCCGGCGCCATTCCGGGAGCCAAAGATTACCAATGGCAGGTGGCTCCTGCATTGGCCGGGCCCTATGTGAATATTGCCGGAGCCACATCTCCAACCTTCACGATCAACCCGGTAACACCGGCAGATACCGGCAAATACTACCGCCTGGTAGTTGCCGCAGCTGGAAACATGGGCATACCGAATTGTCGGTTCAATTCTCCGGGTATATTGCTTACCGGGAAAAATCCTTCGCTGGCACCTTCGTCGGCAAATGTCAATAAGAATAATATTTGCCCGGGCATTTCGGTTAACCTGAGTGTCACCGGAGGAAGTTTGGGTACCAACGCAAACTGGTATTGGTATGCCGGAAGTTGTTCCGGTGCTTTCCTGGGTAACGGAACTACAGTTACTGTAACGCCATCCGTTACCACCACTTATTATGTTAGGGCCGAAGGTGAATGTAATATTACGTCCTGCCAGGCCGTTACCATATTTATCAATTGCGATGTAGATAAAGACGATGATGGTATACCCGACTTTGTTGAAAGTAATATGGCTGCCGCCTTCCTGGATGTGCCGCCGAATGGCATTATCAACGCATACGACCCGTTAACGCCTGGTTTCGTTGATAATAATAACGACTATGTGAACGACAATTACCAGGCCGACGGTGATGTAGACAATGACGCCATTCCGAATTACCTGGATCTTGATTTTCCGGGCCGGGTGGATACCAATGCCGACGGAATAGATGACCGATTTGATATCGACCTCGACGGAATTATAAATATGCTTGACCTGGATAGCGATAATGATGGAATACCCGATGTGGTAGAAGCTTATGGGGCAGATACCAACGGAGATGGCAAAATAGATAATTATGTTGATATTGATGGCGACGGACTTTCCGACAATGTTGACAGCCGCATCAACCTTTTCAATGGTGCCTATAATACCGGTATAGGACTGGGCTTACCTAATTTGGACGGAGATATAGTGCCCAATTTTCTTGATCTTGACAGCGACAACGATGGCATTCCGGATGTGGTGGAAGCCGGAGGCCCCGACGTAAATAATAATGGAAAAATAGATGGATTTGTTGATGCCAATAACGATGGCCTCCATGATGGCTATATCAACGCAACAGCGTTGTTGCGAACAGGTGCCGATATCAATGGCGATGGACGGGCGGATAGTTATCCGAATAAGAACCTCGATAGAGACTTCAGGCCCAATGCGTATGACCTGGACAGTGATGGTGACGGTATTGTTGACGTAATTGAAGGCGGATTGCCCGACGCTGACTTTAATGGAATAGCAGATGGCGCTATCGGTGCCAATGGATGGTCAACAACCGTATCGGCAATGCCCGCACTTAATCTCAGAAATACCGACGGGACGGGAAATTTCGATTTTCTTGATATTGATGCTGATGATGACGGTATTCCGGATAATATTGAAGGCATGTCCACAGCAGGTTACCTGTTACCAACATTGGTTGATGCTGATGGTGATGGTTTGATGAATCCTTATGATAATCTACCGGCAGCCTTTGGCGGATCAGGGATATTTGTGTACGACCACGATGGAGATGCCACACCCGATTACCGGGATCTGGACACCGATGCCGATGGCCTGATAGACCGGGTAGAAGGAAACGACTTTAACCTCAATGGGATACCCGATGATAATGTAACCTTAACCGGACTGGATAGTGATGGGGATGGTTTGGACGACCGTTTTGATTCATTGAATTCGGTAACCAATATAAAAGGTACTTCGTACCTCATGGGTAACGGAGGCTCTTTTCAGGCGATCCAACGCCAGGCTCAAGAACCACTGTTCAACGAACCAATGCACCGCAACCCAACCGCGACTGGCGCGACGTGGGTTTTGTGTTGCCGGTTCAGTTTTTGAGTTTTACGGCTTCAAACAATAATAATAATGTGTTGCTTAACTGGACAATCATTGCCGATAAAGAAGTCGACCGGTTTGAAATTGAACGAAGCATAGACAACAGTAATTTTATAAAAACAGGGACTGTTACAAAACCGGTTTTTTTGCATGAACAGCAAAGTTTTTCAGCTACCGATGATGTGTCAAATATAAACAGTGAAATAATCTTCTACCGGTTAAAAGTAGTTGGTAAAACCGGATCGGTTAAATACAGTAATATCGTTCATGTAAAGAAACAGAACAACAATATCGATATAACCTTATCGCCTAACCCGGCCAACTTTATTTTTACGGTTAGTTTTTACGCTATAAAAGATACAGATGCTTCCATCTGGTTATTTGATAATGCCGGTAAAAAAGTGTTTTACAAAAAACAAAAAGTTTTTAAAGGTTTTAATAATATCGGGATTACAGATCTTTATAAATACAGTGATGGTATTTACAATCTTAAAATCAGCTTTAACGAAAAAACAGTTATAAAAAAACTGATGATAAAAAAATAGAAATATAGCCCCCGTTTCTTTTTAGGCCTCTTCATTAAGTTGTAGAGGCCTATTTTATACTACTTTTGTGCGGATGTATACACATAAAAAATCCCTGGGCCAGCACTTTTTAAAAGATAAAAGTATTATCGACAGGATCATTGCGGTACTGCAGGAGGAAACGTTCAGCAATTTACTGGAAGTGGGGCCCGGTACCGGTGCGTTAACCAAATACTTAATGAACCTGCCTGCTGTTAATTTTAAAGCCGTGGAACTGGATGATGAAAAAGTGGCCTATCTCGGCAATAACTATCCGGCGCTCAGGGAAAAAATAATCAGCAGGAGTTTTTTAGATATGGAAAAACCCTTTGATGAACCCTTTACCATCATTGGCAATTTCCCGTACAATATATCTACGCAAATTCTTTTTAAAACCCTGGAGTGGAAGGATGAGGTGCCCTGTATCATTGGCATGTTTCAAAAAGAAGTAGCGCAACGGGCAGCGTCGAAAGAAGGAAGTAAGGTGTACGGAGTGCTGAGTGTATTAATGCAGGCCTATTATGATATTGAATACCTGTTTGATGTGGGTAATGAGTGTTTTGATCCGCCACCAAAAGTACAAAGCGGTGTTATCCGGTTAAAGAGAAAAGCAGCAACGGTTAATTATAAGAGCGAAAGGGCATTTTGGGTGTTGGTGAAAACAGCTTTTAACCAGCGCCGGAAAACGATGCGCAATGCAGTAAAAAGTTTGTTTCCGGCTGAGGTGTTGCAGGATGAGATTTTTTTGAAAAGAGCAGAAGCCTTGAGCGTGGAAGATTTTGCCAGGCTGACTTTTCAAATGCAGTAGACGCCGTTATACGGTAAGTATTTATTTTAGACTCTCATTAATTATCTATATTTTTAAAAGCCATAATCAAACGAACTAATTTGGAAAAAGCGTATAGAAATATCGGATATGTTTTTATCTTCCTGTTGTTGTTTGTTGTGTGGAGTTTTTACAGGACGTACTTTTCTCAATTACCCACCACAAACACGTTTGCCGGAATTTACCACTTTCATGGTGTGGTGCTGCTGGGGTGGCTGTTATTACTGATCGTTCAACCCTTTTTGATCAGGTATAAACAATACAGGTGGCACCGGATGTTGGGGAAGCTCAGCTATGTATTGGCGCCGTTAATTGTTATTTCCATTTTCCTGGTGTCGAAAGAAAAATACAACCGGCTCGATACCTATGTTTCGGTTGAAAATAATATCGGAATGATTGCTTTAAATATTCCGGGCATGCTATATTTTGGTTTGTTATACGCACTTGCTATGATTAACAGAAAAAAGCAGGCTTGTCATATGCGCTACATGATCGCGACGGCGTTGTTTGTTATTGGTCCGGCAGTAGGCAGGGCCCTGGAATTATATGCAGATGTATCGTTCGAACACTCTGTTTTGTATTCTGTAGTTGTGATTGAATTATTAACCATTGTTTTAATCGTGTTCGACCTTATTAAAAAGGCACCCTATAAACCTTACCTGGTTACCCTGGTTTTTTTGATCAGTTTTCATGTAACCTGGATGTTCAGGTTGGCAAACTGGTGGCAACAAATCGGTGGTTTTATAGCCGAACAGTTTTTTATTTGATTTATATTTTGCTTCTCCGAATGTTATTTTTTAGGCCTGTCCCGTATTCCGCCCAAAGGAAGATATTGGGTGCGAAATTGATACAGTGAAAAATATTCGTCCTGCTGAGGAATATCGCGGAATGAAACAGGTGTAAATCATATAAAATGGCTGCTTTTAATAAAAAAAACGTTCGCTTTTAGCAGAACGTTTTTGGGGTAATTGATTTTTTTTCTTATTTTTTTAAATTCATGCTTCTGTTAATGGTGAAACCAAATGCTAAGTTTCCATCTTTAATACTGCTGTTATTCCTGGTTAACTGGTCAATGGCAGATGCCTCGGTTGTACTACCTATATAAAATTGAAACAAGTGATTACCGGTGCTGAGTTCAACACCTAATGAAAGCAGGTCAGGATTGTAATTCACTATTGAACCACTTTTGCTTATTAAATTCTTGTGCATATTTAATTGGCGGGCATATTCGAGGGTAATATTCAGTTTGCTGGTGGCTTTGTATTTTCCGGCAATTCCCATCGAAAACACTTCGTTGCTGTTATTGATTCCGTAAGGCACTACGTTAAAGTGTATCCAGGTAGGCATAAGTTGAAGCGAAAATTTATCATTGAATTTGCGCGAAATCAATAATTGGTTCAAAAAGGAGAATTTGTTACCGGTAAATTCATTGTCAGGGTCCTTGGCTGTATTTACATTGGCCATGGAATACCAGCCTATGGTTACAGGAATATTTCTAACACCGGTTTGTTGGCGCAGAATCCTGAACTTTAACCAGCCTTCATACCTGGCATTGCCCGCCATAGCAACGCCCACGTTCATAAATTTCAACGGGGAATAGTCAAATGATAAATAAGTATGTGCCACGCCGGAGTTAAGTCCGAAAAACTGGGCAATATTCTGTGATCCCCCATCCTTGTTCCAGATATTACTGAAGTGGTGAGAGATCATAAATTGTAAAACACCGGGGCTCACAATTTCGGTACTCTGCATATTGATGATCTTGGTGGCACTAAATATAGCCCGGGTATATTTAGGTTTAGGCGCTTCCTTGGTGGTTTTTTCTGTTACATCCTGGGCTTTTGTAAGGGCTGCAAAACCAAGGGAAAATGCGAGAAGCAATAGTATCTTTTTCATTATTTCTTATTTTATTTTTGAAACACCTATTGTTTTTTTTTATTAAAAATTATTGAGGCTGCCCCTGGGCAATCCATTCTAAAATGGTATTGGCGGTACAGGAACTCAGGCTAAGTACCGGTCCCGGGTGTCCGGAACTTCCGCCGCTGTTCATCATCGCAGACAGAACATCTTTTTTCGCCACCATCTTACTGTAATCAAGGGTTAATGCCAAGCCGCCGTGGCAGGTTGAACCTTTACAGGTTGTGGTATAAATGGCCTGAATATTATTGGTAAACGTTATGGCACCGGTAACATTACATCCGCCTCCATCATCTTTAGCACCTTGGTCAATCCAATGTTTAATAATATTTGCCTGAGTTGCAGTAAAATTTACTGCACCTTCTCCCGGATGTGATCCGCCATTTACCCAGGTACCCAACAGGCCAGCGCGCGAAAGAATAGCATCATAAAAAATGGTATCACCATGCGAAAACTGAACGGCCCGTTGCCCCTGGCCATTGTTATGACAGCCACAGCCACCAGACACAATAATGGGTACTACATCACCCCTGAAGGAAATGGTGGGCAGGGCAAGTATATCTTCTTTGTTTTTGTAACAGGATGGCAGTAAATAAATACACATGGATATTATCACCGACATTGTTAATACTATCTTTTTCATAAATCTGTCATTTTAGAATAATTATTTCAGTTATTGTTTGATGATATGACCTGTTTTCCTGTATTTAAAAATACCGGCATTCGCATTTCCGTATTTCCACACGGCGGGAATATTGGGATCGGCAAAATACCAGGCTTTTATCAGCGCAACTTCATTTGATTTGAGACCGCCATCGCCATAAGCCATATCACCCTGGTGTGATGTAGCATAGATTCCTGTAAATGGATTAGCCAGCAAAAGTGTGGAGTCGATCCTGGATACCAAAGAACTGGTAGAATTCAGGTTATTGGAATTTACATAATAAGTGTATAATGTTACCGGGTCGGTATATTGAACAGATGAGGAACTTCGTTGTCCTTTGGGATACATAATATCCAGGAGGATATCATCGTAGTTATTTAATGGCCCCCGGGTGCTTGCACCGGAGCGGGGCGATGAAAACTTTAACCACGGACGGAAGCTTGCATTGGCAACGGGGTCGGCATAAAATTTCTTTACACTGTCTTTGTAAGCCGTCCATACCTGGTTAAGCTTAACCGGATTAGAAAGCTGGGTATATACCGTTACAGCACTGGTTATTGGGTTAATATAAATATAAGAGGTAGTATCCGTAGGGAGCAGTCCGGCGATAAATCCTGCTTTGGCCCATCCACCGGTTGCGGTAGCCTGGTTATGGCAGTTGGCAGATCCGCATCCACTACTGATAATCGCCACTGCAGCTGGTCTGAAATCTTTGAGGTCGGGTCTTTCCTTGGCACCATTTACTATCCAGTTATAAATAATTGATTTATCGGTGGTGGTCATTTCATGATTTGAATTCACCGGCGGCATGGCTTTGTCAAAATTATTGGTAGTAAGATACTCCCATAATTGACTGCCATCGGGGTTGCCTGCTGCCACAAAACCCATAACGTCGGAGTAACTGTCGAACTTTGGACTGATTGGCCCGCCATGGCAGTTAGACGTTGCACAATATTCATGCAAAATGGTTTGTACGCCCCTGAATGAAATAACATCATTAACATCTGCCGGCACATCGGCAACGCTGATATTATTGTTGTCATAAAAGGATGCGTATACGGTAGAGTCTGTTGACCCGGTATACGCCCGGTTGAGATTTTTTATAATATCTCCTTCCTTTTTACACTGCATAAGAGACGCAGAAAGGAACAAAACAACGAAGAAGGCTGTTGTTGCTTTTACTAACGATATATTTTTCATAAAAAGTAAATTATTATTTCTTGGAGTAAAAAATTTATTTAACAAAGCAAAGAAACCCGTTATTACAATTCCATGACAAAAGCCATTTCAAAAGATGATATAAATCATGTTAATGAAAAAATATCCATTCAGGTAAATGATTTTATTGCTCCCATTAATAAAGGGGCGCATTTTTTTAATAGATGCCGTTTATCTAATTGGTGAATGCTTATTCAGTTTAAACTACCCGGTATTTTTAAATAGAGCATAAACTTATAAGAGTCAGTTGTTGGTCTGACTTAAATCAGGTTTTTTACCGTGCGTTATCTCTTATTTTGAAATAATTAAAAGGACTACTTAGATTTCCAGATTCATATCAATTTTATGAAATTAACAATACCGGTAAATTGGGAAGATGATTATTTTGAAAAGATCGACTTTTCTCAAACGGAAGAAATTTACGGCAAACTAAATGTTGGCCTTATCGGCGGTGGCCGGCCCTCACTTACACTGCCAGGTGTTAAAAAAGAAAAAGTGGGTGAATTTGTTAAAGAGGCCCATAAAAAAAACCTGAAATTCAATTACCTGATGAACGGTACCTGCTTTGATAACCTGGAGATAACAAAAACAGGGTATAAGGATATTCGTAAAACATTGGATTGGCTGGCCGATATGCAGGTAGATGGTATTTCAGTGTCACTGCCCATGGTCATGGAGATCATCAAAAAAAACTATCCCCAGTTTTCTATTTCAGCATCGGTACAGGTACGGATCGATGGTTTCGAAAAGGCCCGGTATTGGGAAAACCTGGGTGCGGATAAGATCAATATCTCTTATGTGGATATCAATAAGAATTTTGATGAAATTAAAAAGATAAAGGAAAAGACCACCTGTAAAATTCAAACTATTGCCAACCTGATGTGCATGAATAAATGCCCCATGGTAACCTTACATGCCAATTACAATGCCCACGCCTCGCAAAAAAACCATGTGAATAATAATTTCAGTTTTGATTATTACCTTTTTTCCTGTGCCGAAAAATTATTGTCGAACCCGGTTGAAATTTTAAAATCAGCTTTCATCAGGCCAGAGGATATTCATTACTATGAAGAAGCCGGGGTTGACAATATTAAACTGGTGGAAAGAAGTATGACCACTGATGCCCTTGCAAGAATTGTAAAAGCCTACACCGTCAGGTCATATGACGGTAATATGATGGACCTGATACATGGCCTTTCTAAATACATTATCTATAACAAGGACAAATATTACTGGAAAGGATTAAAATACCTGTTACAACCTTCCAAGATCAATATTTTCAAGGCCCATAAACTGGTAAACCAGTTGAAAACCCTCAGGGAAGAAAAGGCATTTAATGAAAGCTTTGACCTGTATATCGACAACAAAAAACTGGATGGGTTTATGGATTTCTTTCACAAGGGGCATTGTAACAGGGATTGTAATGAATGCAACTACTGCGACAAATTTGCCGAAAAAGCGATCAGCTACCTGGTGCCGGTTGAAAAACATGAAAAAGCCATGGAATCGTTAAGGCAAACAAAATCGATGATGATAAAGGGTGACCTTTACTAGAATTATTTCCCAACTTTGAATAAACAATTTAACTTTAGGCATGAACGAAAATAAAAGCAGGAATGCGGTTATTGTTATTTTGTTGATAACCCTGCTGAGTCTTATCCCTCTTCGTTCACTTAAGTTTGAATTTAATATCGAAAAATTATTTCCGGCCGGAGATACTGAGTTGGCTTTTTTCCAGGAATTTCAACAACGGTTCAGTTCGCAAATTGATGACGAATTTATTTTTATCGGGCTAAAGAATAATTCCGGAATATTTGATCACGATTTTTTAGTGAAAACAGACAGCCTTTCGAAGTATATCAGCCGGTTGGATAATATTATCAAAATTTATTCGCTCACCGCTTTTAATCTGATCTATTTTAATAAAGAGGAACTGAATGCAAGGCCACTGATCCATATCGATCGGCCGGAAATGTACGCTGCTGATTCGGTGTACCTGTTCCAGTCTAAAGAATACCGGAACCTGCTGATTTCAAAAGATGGCAAATCAATTGCTATTGCCGCATTTAACGAACAAAATTTATCAGATAAGCAGAAAGACATAATACTTAACGGCATCAAACAAAAAATGGATGCGTTGGGTTTTGATGAAACACATATAACTGCCAAAATACGTGTTGAAAGAATTTACATCTCGGAGATCGAAAAGAATCTGAAAAAATACCTGCTGCTTTCGCTGTTGGCCATATGCATGGCTCTTTTCGTATTGTTCAGGTCGGTTAAAACCATTATTCTTCCTTTACTGATAATTGTAGTTACCATCATATGGGCGCTATCCTTTATTGCGGTAACGGGTCATTCGCTGGATATTACGGGCTCGCTACCTTTTTTACCTGCTGTACGGTTGCCGCGGGTTTCATCAGTTTAGGCATTACCGATATTATACCCATTCGAAATTTTGGTTTTTTTGCCGCCATCGGCATACTGATGGGTTTTGGTATTACCATGATCTCCCTGTATGCCTTTTATTTATTTACACCGATACCCAAAGTAGTGTATCAAAAAAAAGCCGATCAGTGGTGGAACCGGTTTTTAGCCATCTCATTTAAATCAATAATAAAAAACAAATTACTGGTTTTTAGTTTGCTGGCAGTACTTGTAGGCGTATCTGTTTACAATGCTTCAAAAGTAGAGATCAACTCCAGTTTGCTGCAGGAAATTCCAAAAAAAAATCCGATGCTGGATGATTACCGGTTTATGGAAAAAGATTTTGCAGGCACCAGGCCATTTGAACTGGCACTGACAAACACAGAAAAGAATACATCATTTTTCGATCTGTATAAAATGAAGCAGGTTGAAGAGATCGAAACATTTCTCAAAGACAGTTGTGGTGTTGGATACATTATATCTCCCTTGTCTTTATTCAAAGGTGCCAACAAAGCTTTTAACGGCGGCGAAAATGCGCACTTTGTTTTGCCGAAGTCGCAGCCGGAAGTTGCCCGGTATTATGAAGGCATTACACAAACCGAATTTGCCGATGAAATGCAACATTATATGCTGGCCGATGGCAGCAGCATACGCATCAGTGGCCGGTTACCCAACCTGAGTGTAAAGGAATTTAAACCGCTAAAAGAAAAAATTGACCGGTTTTTTGCAACTAAAAAAGTAGCCTATAAATTTTCGTACCAGTTAACCGGTTCAGCAGTTTTACTTGATAAGGTAACCTATTCACTAACCGGGAACCTCTTCACCGGCATACTCATTGATGCGTTGGTGATTTGCCTGCTCGCCTTTTTTCTTTTGAGAAATTGGGCAATCATGCTTATTGTTTTAATTCCCAATGTACTTCCACTCGTTTTTATGGCTGGCGTTATGGGGTTTATGGGAATTAATTTGAAAGCTGACACTTCCGTTATTTTTGCGATAGCACTTGGTCTGGCTGTTGACGATACGATTCATTTTATCAGCAGGCTCAGGCTCGAGCTGTCGAAAGGGCTTTCATTACCCTATGCTGTTAAGCGTACCTACCTGTCAACCGGGAAGGCAATAATGATCACAACCCTGGTCTTGTTATCCGGTTTTATGACACTGTTGTCTTCCAGTTTTGGTGGCACATTTTATATCGGCTTATTGATCAGTTTATGCCTGTTTTGTGCCATGGTGCTAGAGCTTACGCTTACACCCTTACTGATCTTGTTGTTCTTAAAGGACAAAAGAAAATAGTCTTTTTTTTCAGGTTTATTCACATCCCGATTTCCGGGGAACCCCGGTAAAACCAGGTGTTCAGTTGATTTAACTGCTGTTTTCCTTTCTACCGTCACTGATTTTTCTAATAGATGACCATGGGTATATTGTTAGATGACAAATGTCATGTGTTGTTTTGAGTTGGGTCATAATATGTTAAGCGTATCATAAATAGTTTTGTCTCAGAAAAAATTAATTAAACACTAAAAAATAATTGTTATGAAACACGTAAATAACAAGCTCCTGATGGTTCTTGTAATGCTAATGAGTGGTTTTGGATATATTGTGAGTTGTACCCACGACAATTCTTTCCCGCCTCCGGCTGCCTCTACAGGTTTTGTCGCTACCAGGGGAACCAACGTTCACTTACCGGGTAATATGACGGCAACCAATCCTAACGAATGGAAATTGGATAAAACACACTCCAGTACTTTATGGTCTACACCTTATGTTGGTGCGGCAGGGTTACTTACCGGACGGTTTAACCAGTTTGGTATGCATGACGTGACCACTGCAAAAATGATCAGTTATGTTACAGCCGGACAACCATTATTAGATAGCTCCTGGGCATTTTACGAAAACGAGCCAGCAAAAACCTACTTCAACGGTTATGTACAAATTAATACTTCCAACACCGGTGAACCTGGCAGAGATGCAGGTTGCAATGTTGGCGGTATGGGAACTACTGCGATTGTTGCCGGAACCCAAAACCTTACGGTTACCAATCTAGCCAAAATTAAGACGACCAAAGTAGAATTTGATCCATTGAGCAATGACTATATTGTCACGCTTACATTAACCTGGCAGGGTAAATTGACTGCACCGCTCACCACTACGATAGTAGGAAAGTTAAAATATATTTCGAAATCAAACATAGGCGGAACCTACGATGTTTTTGGTTTGCAACTGAAATTCCAGTTTAACTGCAGGGATTATGGAATTACCAGTACCAGTATTGCCGACAAGATTGATATCGAGTGTAACATGAACTTTAATAACAAGTAATCTTAAAACGAATTACAATGAAAAAATTATCAATATACCTGGGACTGTTATTGGCAGGTACGATGCTGTTGAGTATTACCGGATGCTACAAGGATGTTATTATTCCGGATGCAGCTGTTGATCCGGACGGTCCTCCGAAGGCGGTCGCTTATAAGACAGAATTGGCACCAATTTTTAATACACAATGTGCAATAGCGGGCTGCCATGTTTCAGGTTCACATAAGCCTTATTTGCCAACGGCAGATTCCTACAGGGAAATTACCAGCGGCGGATTCGTAAATACATTAATACCCAAACAAAGTATACTCTACAAGAAAATCAACGAAAGTATGAAAGAGTATATTCCAAAGGCCGAGGAAAGGCAAAAAGTGTACGACTGGATCAGGAACGGGGCTCCCAATAATTAAGTGACTTTAAAAATTAAAAAAATGAAACACAAAATAAAAATATCAAACCGACTGCTTGTTTTTTCAGTGTGTCTGTTTAGTTTTCTGATGCTGTTTGGGTTGATAGCCCATGCGCAGGATGAGAAAACCCCAGCTGTTGAAAAGAAAGCCAAGGCCAAACCGGTAAAAAATACATTTCAAAGTGTATGGATCATCGATAACCAAACAGTTTTGGTACCGGTTAAAAAAACACTGGAAATGGATATCATGCACCGGTTTGGATCCATTCAAAAAGGGTATAAAGATTTCTGGGGATTATTTGCGTCCTCCAATATACGGCTGGGTGTGAGTTATGTACCCATCAATAAATTACAGCTGGGTATAGGCATTACTAAAAGAAATATGATCTGGGATGGTAGTGCCAAATATTCCATCATCACCCAAACACCGCATAAGTATCCGGTTAGTGTGAGTTTTTATACCAACATGGCCTATGATACGCGTAAAGATGAGGATGGCACTATTTTTAAGTACGAGTCTCAACGATTCTCTTTCTTTCATCAATTGCTTATAGCCAGGAAGATAACCGATAAATTATCCGTGCAGGTGGCACCAAGCCTGTCGCACCAAAACGGGGTGAACGGGTATTTTACAAAAAATGACAGTACCGGCACTGAAATATATAAAGAGATGAAGTTTGATCATTTTGCCATTGCTTTGTCTGCCAGGTATAAACTTACCAATGTGATATCCGTTATGGTCAACTATGATCAACCGTTAACCAAGCATGCTTCCAATAACCCAAATCCAAATTTATCCTTTGGGTTAGAGATGAATACAAGCAGTCACTCATTCCAGATATTTGCAGGCAACTTTTATAACCTGGTGCCACAGCAAAATAATCTGTATAATAACTACAATCCGTTCACGTATACCGATAAGGTAACTAATACAGAAGTGAGAGGAGGTAATTTCGTGATCGGGTTTAATATAACCCGGCTTTGGAATTATTAATCATATTGCAAAACTGAACCCAAAGAAGAGTAACAGTTATATCAAAGGCCTTTGAAAGTAAAATATTCAGGGGCTTTTTTTTGGTTTGTTCTTACCACTTAATAATATTTTATAGTTTTATAAATGGGCATGAACGGAATTAAGATAATAAGATCAATATGCTTCCCGGGCTTACTATTGCTTATGCTGTTGACGAGCTTGCAATGCAGTAATGATCCCGGTAAAGAAAAGAAAACCGACGGTAAATCAGCTGTGTCAGCAAAGAAGAAGGTAAAACCGGCATCATTATTCAAAGACACATTGCTAATAAGCGAAAAGGCTGCTGTGTTTTATCATCCCGATTCTGTGCAACTTGAAAAATTCGAAACGTTAAGTCCTAAAAATGAATATGAAACGGTTACCCATGAAAGTTTTTTTCAAATGCGAAATGCCAGAATAGTTTTAAAGAAATATTGGCCAAAGGTCAGAATCGTTGAAGCCAAAGAGATCCGTTACCTGTTATTTCTCAAAGCTGACCATACCAAAATGCTAATTGATCTGGATACCAATCCGAATATGTACGGATTATATTTGTTTACGCCTGGCAAAGAACCTGAGTTCGTAGATATGATGAATATTGAAACAGCCCTGGGATTTTATTTTGAATAGAAGGCGATTACGTCCTTGTCTTTATGTTCAAACTTACCGTTTCCCCCAGATTAGTTGATGTTATACGTTGAAGAAAGCTGGAAAACCAGTTTTTCACTCATGCAGTTATATACCTGTAATCAACTGATATATCTCAGTTTTCTTTTTGATAATTATCATATTATGCCCGAATCTTAACTAATACATTGCATTATAATTCAAAAAAGTTTACAAATATGAGTGATACCAATAAACCAAAAAACGGAAATCGCAGGTGGTTTTTATCCCTTTTCAATTCTGCAGAAACTCAACCCTCCACTTCAAACAAAATTAAAATGCTGACGGCCGACGGTAAACTCGTTGAGGTTGATAAAGCTATTGTTGAAGCGGCCTCTACGAAACAAAAATCCACCAACCGGGAGATCTACGACTGGATGGACAATCCGTCAAAAGAAAAAAATATTTGATCTTTTCAAAACAACTGTAATATGAAAGAGCAAGAAGAAAATAATGGCAATAGTCGCCGGGGTTTTATCAGGAATGTAGCGATCGCTACGGTTGCTACAGCAGCCTGTGGCAGTTTGTCCTGTTCCTGCAAATCCAAAACGGATGTAGCGGTTACCAACAAAAAAGTAAGGCTGCTATCACCCGACGGTGAAATCGTTGAAATAGATTCGGCCTATTTAAACCACGATGAGCACATGGCTATCGTATCCAAACTGGAAGCCAGGGAGGGAATGGCCGGTAAGAAATTTGTAATGGTTGTTGACCTTTCCAGGTGTAAGAATGCACGTAAATGTGTAAGCGCCTGCCAAAAGTGGCATTATCGCCCTGAGGAAATGGAATGGTTGACCGTAAAATTAATGAAAGACAGTGAAGAGGGGGCACCCTATTGGTTCCCCAAACAATGTTTTCATTGCGATAATCCGCCTTGTGTAAAAGTTTGTCCGGTAGATGCCACGTTTAAAAGAGATGACGGTCTGGTGCTGATTGATAATGACCGTTGTATTGGCTGTAAATTTTGTATGGCTGCCTGCCCATATTCCACCAGGGTATTTAACTGGGAAGAACCTCACCAACCCTTCGATATAAAAGGACTGGTTTCCAACCCCGAAACAAATATACCTGCCCGGATCGGTACTGTTGAGAAATGTGATTTTTGTCCGGACCGCTCAAGAGAAGGTTTATTGCCTCCTTGTGTAGAAGCCTGCCCTAATGGTGTATTCTATTTTGGCGATGAGAATGAGGATACCGTTAGTAATGGCGATGAAACTATCAGTTTCAAACAATTGATAAAAGACCGTGCCGCCTATCGTTTCCAGGAAGAACTGGGCACCAAACCAAGGGTATATTACCTGCCACCGAAAGACAGACAATTTCCGGTGGAAAGAGGTTATGATGATCTTCCAGAAAAATTGAAAGACAGGTTTAAAGGAATACTGGAGCAAAAGAGTTGATTAAAGCAGCAATTATTTTAATAATTAATGAACACTAATAATCATGGAACTCAATACATATCAAAAGATAATATTCGAAAAGCAACGTCCGGTAATTGAAAAATTTGGGATAAAAAACTGGGGTTGGACGATCTTTTACCTTTTGTGGATCGGGGTTGGCGGATATGCCCTCTATCTGCAAATTGCCGAAGGACATGAGGTTACCGGCATGCGCGACAATGTGGTTTGGGGTTTGTACATTGCCAACTTTATTTTCTTTATCGGTATCAGTTATGCAGGAGCCGTTATTTCCGGGATACTCCATATCCTTCAGGTAGAATGGCGTAAGCCCATCATACGAATTGCAGAAATGATCACTGTTATAGCTACCATTATTGGTCCGATATTCATTTTATTATGCATAGGCAGGCTTGACAGACTGCATCATCTTTTTATTTATCCGCGGTTGCAATCGCCGATCACCTGGGATGTACTGGCCATCGGAACTTATTTTGCCGGTAGTGTTATTTTTCTTTACCTGGCTTTAATAAAAGATTTTGCGATCTACCGGGATGCGAAATTAAACATACCTAAATGGAGGCAGAAATTGTATAAGATCCTGGCTATCGGATACAGGGGCACACCCAGCCAAAAACGGCATATAAAAATTTCCACCAACCTGATGGCGATCATGATCGTTCCTTTGGCCATTATTGTTCACTCTGTGCTTTCCTGGATATTTGGAATGACGCTGCGGCCGGGCTGGCATAGTACGATCTTTGGTCCTTATTTTGTATTGGCTGCTATCTACTCGGGCACGGGTGTACTCATTATGGCCATGTGGGTTTATCGGAAAATATACAAACTCGACAGCTATCTTACTGATAAACATTTTGTATACCTGGGGTATATCATGATGATTCTGGGCGCAGGCTATGGTTATTTTACTTTTTCGGAATACCTGACAGATTGGTTTGCGTCGGAAAAATGGACAAGCGAGGTGATCTCAAAACTATTCAGTATGCAGGAATATGGCTGGTGGTTCCTGTTTGCCAACGTGGCCGGAATTTTACTCCCGATCGTTATCGTTGCCATTCCGAAAACCCGAACGCCAAACTGGATAGCCATGGCTTCGTTTTTTATGGTGATCGCTTTGTGGATTAAACGGTACCTGATCATCGTACCCACTTTAGAAAGTCCTTTATTACCGATGCAGGATACCCGGATGGAATATGTTAAATACTCTGCAACCTGGGTTGAATGGGCACTTACTTTGGCTGGTGTTGCCACTTTCTTCTTATTTTTTACACTGATGTCGAAATTCATGACGGTTATTCCGATCTCGGAATTTGGCGATAAGGAAAAGGCTGTGGCTCCTTCAAAAGAAAATTTACCGGAAACTGAAATTGCTCCTGCTTAAAAAAATAGTTTATGAAACATGTATCAATATATTTCAAAAAAATAAGGCAACAGAAGCTGCTGTTTGTTTTCCTGTTTGTGTCGTTAATGATGCCCTTCGGGCTGATAGCACAAACAGACAGTGCAGCAAGTAAAGAAGAAGTTGTTGCAGAAGAGAAAGAAATGATTTCTCCTTCGTTAGATCTTATTGTAGTTCAAAAAGGCGACAATAGTATTGATCTGAAGGTAGCTATTCAAGCCAAGGTTGATAAGGTATTTCACAAATTACCCCTGTTGAAAGTCAGTTTTTTGCAGGTAATCGGCGATGAAGAAAAAGAGATCGGATCCATGATCACCGATCGGGCAGGCAAGGCAGTATTTACCTGTAAACCCAATGCTGTTGTAGCCGACAATGAAGGAAAAATAAATTTTAAAGCGGTATTTGCGGGTAATAAATCGATGGATCCGGCGGATGCTGCGGTTACCATTAAAAGGGCCCGTATTGAACTAACACCGGTTAAAGAAGACTCTGTGTATACTGTCCAGCTTAAACTGGTGGATGTTGGATCCGGTAAAGAGATTCCTGTGCCGGAAACTGATTTGGGCGTTTTTGTGAAGCGACTTTTTAAACCATTGAAGATCGGAACCGCTACTACTGATGAAAACGGTGAAGCATCTGTAGAAATAGCCAGCAAACTTCCGGGTAATGCAAAAGGTGATATTACCTTGATAGCCAAACTGGACGAAAGCGAGTTATATGGAAATCTGGAAACAAGTACAGTGGTTAATTGGGGGGTACCGGTTTCTGATGTTGTACAGGCAGCACCGAGGGCGCTTTGGAGTGCCCATCCACCTATATGGATGATGGTAACTTTTGTTGTACTGATGACCGTGGTATGGGGTCATTATATTGTAATCATTTTTGAACTGTTCAGGTTACGGAAAGAGGAACCTCACCCAAAGCCTGAACTAACGAACACTTAACAAAAATAATTGTCATAAAATTGTAAATTTGTATCTGATTGTTTAATTAATTAAAACCAATAAAAATGAAAAAAAAGATATCAGTGTTATTTGCCGGATTATTTGCGATCGCTTTACTGGCTTTTGTTCCGCATAGTACAATGCAGGATACATGGAAAGTTCCCGATGCGGCTAAAAATAAGGTGAACCCGTTAAAAGGTGATGCCGCTTCAATCTCTACCGGAAAATCATTGTACACTACGCATTGTAAATCATGCCATGGCACCAAAGGAAAGGGTGATGGATCTAAAGCCTCTCAGTTGGATACAGAATGCGGAGATTTTACAAAAGATCTTGCAGGTCAAACCGACGGTGCGCTGTTTTATAAAACCTATGAGGGAAGAAAAGATATGCCTTCCTTTAAGAAAAAAATACCAGATGCCGATGATATTTGGGCCGTTGTGAATTACATGAGAACGCTAAAGTAACAGTTGAAAGAAAAATAAAACGATAAAGAAGCTGCTTTTTAAGCAGCTTCTTTTATTTTGAGATAGCAATATCTTCACTAATTGACAAATTACTGTTTTTTCTCTTCATGTTAACCGTCATGAATTCCTGTTACTCGCTCAGGTATGTGTACTCCCCGGCAGCAACCATTGTACCGTTATTTACTAAAAAAGGCGATGTTAAATTAGCAGCTTATTATTCGAATGCAAGTCTCGGGGGCAGGGAGGGTTATCTTTTTTAATGGCCCGTGACTATATTGACTACTGTAAATTTAACTTTTCCATAGGCACCTGGGTTGATATAGGGGCATTATTTGCTAAAAGCAAGGAGTAATCCATTAAATGCTGTTTTTCTTTTTTTCCAGTCTTTAATCAGTAATTTTGCTATTCGATTGTATTGCTTTAGACCAATGGTAAAGTAAAAAAAATAATTGCTGATTAATTATGGCATTTACACTTCAAAACAAAGTACGGATCGTTACAGCGGCTGCCTTATTTGACGGCCATGATGCTGCTATTAATATTATGCGTCGTATCATGCAGGCCAAAGGCGCCGAAATTATTCACCTGGGCCATAACCGCAGTGTAGCCGAGATCGTTGAATGTGCCATTGAAGAAGATGTACAGGGTATAGCTATTACCAGTTACCAGGGCGGGCACGTAGAGTTTTTCAAATACATGAAAAACCTGTTGGTGGAAAATGGCTGCGGACATATTAAAATATTCGGTGGCGGTGGCGGCACCATTTTGCCAAGTGAAATTGAAGAACTGCATACTTACGGAATTACAAAAATTTACAGCCCGGATGATGGTCGCAGAATGGGACTGGAGGGAATGATTGAAGACGTGGTTCTTTCTTGCGACTTTGCGGCCCCCTCGGCCTCCCCTAAATCCCCTCCCATGGAGGGGACTTTGAAGCAGTCTGCTAACGGCAATAATACATATGCTTTGGGAGAGTGGAAGGATGTAAAAAAAATTGCACGGGCTATCACGATGGCTGAAAATGGTGAAGATTACAGGCATCTGTTTAATGGAAAAGCTGAGCATGAATATTTTGAAACAGCCGATAGTTTTTACTACAAATCGTTGAAAGAGTTTGCTTTGCTGCAAAGGGGTAAACCAACGGAGGCCGAAAATGCGCTCTGGCGATATTTGAGAGATAAACAGCTTGATGGAATAAAATTCAGAAGGCAGCATATAATTGACAGGTATATAGCAGATTTTATTTCATTGGAGAATAAGTTGATTGTGGAAGTAGATGGGTCAATTCATCAGTTGCCTGAGAATAAAGAAAGTGATGAACAAAGGACGGCGAGATTGAATGAACTCGGTTTTACCGTTATCAGATTTTCAAATGATGAAGTACTACATCATATCGATTTTGTCACTGCTGCAATAAAAGAAAAATGGAATCAGTTAGCAGAGTCTAAAGTCCCCTCTTTGGGAGGGGATTTAGGGGAGGCCGGAGGGGCTGTCCCTGTATTGGGAATAACCGGTACAGGAGGTGCTGGAAAATCTTCGGTTACTGATGAGATCGTACGTCGCTTTTTGAATGCATATGAAGATAAAACCATCGCTGTTATTTCGGTTGATCCGTCCAAGAAAAAAACAGGTGGTGCTTTATTAGGCGACCGGATCAGGATGAATTCCATTTCTTCGCCCCGGGCTTATATGCGAAGCCTGGCAACTCGTGAAAGTGATAAGGCCCTGAGTGAATATGTACAGGAGGCCATTGACATCTGCAAAGCAGCGGCATACGATTTTATTATTTTGGAAAGTGCCGGTGTTGGACAAAGTGATGCCTCCATTTTGGATTATGTGGATGTGAGCATGTATGTAATGACGCCTGAATATGGCGCGGCATCGCAACTGGAAAAGATAAATATGCTTGACTATGCTGATGTGGTTTGTGTAAATAAATTTGATAAAGCAGGGGCGTTGGATGCCCTGCATGATGTACGAAAGCAATTCAAGCGTAATCATGGTTTGTGGTCGGTAAAAGACGAAGAATTACCCATCATTGGTACTATTGCTGCCCAGTTTAACGATACCGGCGTAAACGAATTGTTTGAAAGGCTGATGGAAAAAGTAGCAGAAAAAACCGGTGTAAAATTTCAGGGTGAGATAGAGCACCATGCACATACCAAAGATACCTTCAGCCAATCAACTATTATACCGCCTAAACGCGTAAGATACCTGGCAGAGATCGCAGAAACTATTTCAACTTATGATAGCTGGGTAATTGAACAGTCAACCCTGGCTTCAAAACTTTACCAGCTGGACGGAACAATTAAAACAGCTGCGTTATCTGCCGCAGTTAAAGAGGAGTTACAAAAGTTAAAGAATTCGTTGGAGGACCAATTGAATCCGGAGTGCAAAAAGCTCATTGAATCCTGGTCCGGGGTTATTGAGCGTTACCAGAAAGAATTTTATGAATTTAAAGTACGGGATAAAGTGATCCGGCAGCCACTTACATATAAAAGTTTATCGGGTACCGTTATTTCTAAAGTCATTTTACCAAAATATAAAGACTGGGGCGATATATTAAAATGGCAGTTGCAGGAAAATGTACCGGGTGAGTTTCCATACACCGCAGGTGTATTCCCATTAAAAAGAGAAGGGGAAGATCCTACCCGTATGTTTGCCGGCGAAGGCGGACCCGAAAGAACCAACCGCCGTTTCCATTATGTAAGCGTAGGCCAGCCTGCAAAGCGTTTGAGTACGGCTTTCGATAGTGTTACGTTGTATGGCGAAGACCCCGATCACCGGCCCGATATTTATGGTAAAGTAGGCAATAGCGGAGTAAGTATTGCTACGGTTGACGATGCTAAGAAATTATATAGTGGCTTTGATCTCTGCGATCCAAAAACATCGGTAAGCATGACCATCAACGGGCCGGCGCCCATGCTGTTGGCATTTTTTATGAATGCCGCCATTGATCAGCAATGCGAAAAATACATAATTGAAAATAATTTACGGGAAGAAGTAAACAAGATCATTGAATCAAAATGCAAGGTTGAAGATCTGCCAAAATATATAGGCACTGACGGCATACCGGTCCATCACGCCTCGCTGCAGAAAATTGCGGGTGCGCTAACTCCCCCCTTGGGGGGCGGGGGGGCTCTGCCCGAAGGTAATGACGGTCTTGGATTGCGACTCCTGGGCCTGAGCGGAAAAGATGTGTTGCCGGCAGATGTTTATGAATCCATAAAAGCGAAAGCCCTGGCAACAGTGCGTGGTACCGTGCAGGCCGATATTTTAAAAGAAGACCAGGCGCAAAATACCTGTATCTTCTCTACCGAGTTTGCACTGAAATTAATGGGTGATGTGCAGGAATATTTTATTACCAATTCGGTTCAGAATTTTTACAGTGTAAGTATCAGCGGTTATCATATTGCCGAAGCCGGTGCCAATCCTATTACACAATTGGCTTTCACTTTATCTAATGGGTTTACTTATGTAGAGTATTATTTAAGTCGTGGCATGAATATCGACGACTTTGCACCGAATCTTTCTTTTTTCTTTAGCAACGGAATGGATCCGGAGTATAGTGTGATTGGCCGGGTGGCCCGCCGCATCTGGGCAAAAGCCATGAAGAATAAATATAAAGCCAACAGCCGTTCACAAAAATTAAAATATCATATTCAAACATCAGGTCGTTCGCTGCATGCGCAGGAAATAGATTTTAATGATATCCGCACTACCTTGCAGGCATTATATGCGATCTATGATAACTGCAATTCCCTGCACACCAATGCCTATGATGAGGCCATAACAACCCCAACGGAAGAGAGTGTGCGCAGGGCCATGGCTATCCAGTTGATCATCAACCGCGAGTTAGGTACTGCCAAAAATGAGAATCCAAACCAGGGCGCATTTTTAATTGAAGAGCTTACTGATATTGTAGAAGAAGCCGTGATGGCCGAATTTCACCGGTTAACTGAACGGGGTGGGGTACTGGGCGCTATGGAGCGTATGTACCAGCGTAACAAAATCCAGGAAGAGAGTTTATACTACGAAACATTGAAACACACAGGCGAGTACCCCATTGTTGGTGTAAATACATTCCTGAATAAAAAAGGAAGTCCTACTATTTTGCCCACCGAGGTGATTCGTTCAACCACAGAAGAAAAAGAATTCCAGATTGATACCCTGCAGGCATTTCATAAACGTCACGCCGAAAAAAGTGCTGCCATGCTGAAGCGTTTGCAAAAAGCCGCCGTTAACAATGAAAATCTTTTTGCTGAATTGATGGAAACGGTAAAATACTGTTCGCTGGGGCAGATCACTAATGCCTTGTATTCGGTTGGCGGACAATACAGAAGAAATATGTGATCACATCACTATCGTTTAGAACAGCATAGCGCCGCTTTTTATTGGTGAGACGGGGGTGTTGAACCAGGGGGCAGATCACCAATGTCTTGTATTCAGTTGGAGGACAATACAAGAGTTGACAGTAGTTGTATAGACCTGCTATTTAGTAATCTAACGGATGACACTTTACTAACAATGATTTCGAAAGTTGACAATTGAATAACTTCGGTACCAAGTGGATTTTACAAGCAATTAAATAGGGAACTGAGCAAAATATAATCCGGCCAACAGTTCGTATTTTAAGGAGGGGCCTACTCTGTATTGACCACACAGTTGGACCATCATCGCCACAAAACATCACGTAGAAGCCGATATTGCAGGAAGAGCCAAATCGAATCGTTACTCAATTATTTCTACATTCATTAATCTACATAAACCCCTTCTGTATAGGCACAACAACGTTTCATATCAAACATTTACGTTAATTTGAATTTTTAATTTATTTAACTATTGGCTCGCAAAATAAATATTCCAACCATTGTTTTAAACCTGCTGCTCATTGCAATATTCATTTCATTGGCAATATGGTTCGACCCTGGCCGGGAATTTGTTGGAACAAACAATAAAATAAATGACCAGTATGGGTTATTAAAAATCGTATTGCTTTTATTAAGCATGTTTTACTTAAATATGTATTTGCTCGTACCTTTTGTGCTTAAGCGTAGAGGTTGGTTGCCTTATCTTGGTGCTTTCATCATTATTTTCATACTATCTCTAATTGTACTTCGCTTCATATTAGCAGGTACAATGTTTGTTGTTGGAAGACCTCCCATACCTCCATTAATTATTTTTCTTTTGCTGCTTGTTTTTTCATTAAGCACAAGCATAGGGCTTGCAAACTTCAGAAAAAAGGAAGCGCAATTTAAAAAGGACCTGGAGTATGAAGCATCTCAGACGGAACTTGCCTTGTTACGTTCTCAAATCAGCCCACATTTTTTATTCAATATTTTAAATACACTCAGCTCCCTTGCCCGGCAAAAGTCTGATCAGCTCGAAAGTGTAATAATCAATGTATCTCAGCTTATGCGGTATATGCTGTACAATAGAGCCGATAGAAAAAATTCGCTACAACATGAACTGGAGTATTTGGAAAGTTTTATTCAACTTCAGCAATTGCGGTTTGGGGAAGAGTTACCCATAATAAAGAAAATAAATGTTGACAACATGGAATCTGAAATAGAGCCGATGATTCTGATTCCATTTATTGAAAATGCGTTTAAGTACGGGATGAACACTATTGCCAACCCTGAAATAGAAATAGATTTATCAGTACAATCGGGTCTGCTTAAGTTTTTAGTGAAGAACCGATTTAACATTGAATTCAAACCATCCGATGATTCATCTGGAATTGGCCTGGAGAATGTAAAGAAAAGACTTTTATTGCTATACCCTAACAGGCACCAGCTGAAAATACAAAACGAGGAAGATTGGTTTATTGTTGACTTAAAGATTGAGTTATGTTGATGAACTGTATGATCATAGATGATGAACAACCTGCAAGGAGTTTGATGACGGATAATGTTGGTAAAATCCCTTTTCTAATGCTGAAAGGGTGCTGTAAAAATACGTTTGAGGCAAACAATATCTTGACTAAAGAAAAAATAGACTTAATTTTTTTAGATATTCAAATGCCGGTTGTATCGGGGTTGCAATTTTTGAGAACGCTGGTTAATCCACCCATGGTTATTTTCACCACTGCTTATGAACAATATGCCCTGGAAGGATTTGAGCTAAATGTAGTTGATTACCTAATGAAGCCTTTTTCTTTTGATAGGTTTTTGAAAGCTGTAACTAAAGCTCAGGAACAATTCAATTTCCGAAATGTAAGCGCAATTCATGTTCAGGATGCTGGGTTCTTTTTTATTCATTCTGAGTACAAAGAATTAAAAATATTGTACCGTGATGTTTTGTATGTAGAGGGCTTAAAAGATTATGTAAAAATTTATTTAACAAATACAAAATACCCCATCCTCACCCGGCTTAACTTAAAAGGCATGGAAGCAAGGTTGCCACTGTCTATATTCTATCGTGTGCACAATTCGTTCATAGTAAATATTACCAAAATCACTTCAACACAAAAGACGCAATTGTTTATTGAGCACAAATTAATTCCCATTGGGGCTTCTTTTGCAGCCGATTTTTTTATCAAATATAAAGGCATCTAAGCAAGACTCTTAGTTTCTATCTACACATTACTTCATTCGTCTACACTTTTAAAAAGCCTTTAAACAATCAATCTATTTTAGCAGTCAATAGAAACTAAAACAATTAAATTATGAACAAGAAATTAATGAACTCTTTGCTTGTGATAGGAGTAGTATTGATCGCTGTAACAAGCTGCAGTAAACAGCCAGGGCCACAAACTCCATCGTGTGGGATTGTTGAAGTTACGACTAACGAAGTGATCGCCGGTCAGCAATTTCCGAAAGGTAAATACCAGATCAATGTTTTTGGTTTGTCTTGCGAGGAGGTTATGGGCGACGAAGGTCTCTTTAGCAAATTCCTGCAGCTCGGGGACAATGAGGTATTGCCAGAACCATGGAGCTACCTGGAGGGAGCAGTAGGGGCGCCTAAGTTTGTAAAGGGGACAGGGGTAGGTTTTCGTGCAGAAAGAGTTGGCGATTGATTTTTATTCACGAAAAAAATAGCATATCCCTAGATATCTTTAGTCTACTCCGATTTGAACTAAATAATACAAATATCGAAAGTGTTTTTGTCTCTTCCATTATTATAAAAAAATCAATCATGAACAAATTAACATTTCTAAGTATTCTATTCTGTGGTATTAGTTTTTTCACTTATGGACAAGGTCCACAAACTCCATCGTGTGGGATTGTTGAAGTTACGACTAACGAAGTGATCGCCGGTCAGCAATTTCCGAAAGGTCAATACCAGATCAATGTTATTGGCATGTCTTGCGAGGAGGTTATGGGGCACGAGGGTCTCTTTAGCAAATTCCTGCAGCTCGGGGACAATGACGTGTTGCCCGAACCATGGAGCTACTTGAAGGGAGCAGTGGGGGCGCCTAAGTTTGTAAAGGGGCCAGGGGTAGGTTTTCGTGTAGAAAGAGTTGCCGATTAAATTATTAAAAACATAAAATAAACAATCATGAAGAAAAAATTAATGAAATCATTGCTCGCGTTAGGAGTAGTATTGGTAACTGTAACAAGCTGTAGTAAAGAAGATGCTCAACCCACTACTGTAAACCCTACTATTGGTCAATGGCAACAATCTGCTGGAACAGCTGGATTAAATATGCAGTCATTGTTAACTTATGGTAGTTACAATTTTGCCGGTGGGCAAACTGGTGCTTACCTTTCAACAGATACTGCGGCAAACTATGCATCCGCTAATAACGGCAACGATGCTGTAGGCCCTACTCGTGGCTTTGCAAAAGACAATACCTTTATTTATACCTGTACCAGTCAAGGTGTTTATAGAAGTTCAGATAATGGTGCTACCTGGGTTTCTAAAAGTGCTGGATTATCAGATTTGCGGGGTAGTGGGGTTCTACATGTGGACACAAAATTATTTTATGTTGGACCTACCGGAGTTTTTGTATCAACTAACCAGGGAGACAGCTGGAACGCCGCAGGTTTATCGGGAACTGATGTAAGAAGTATTGCAGCAATTAATAACACCTTATTTGCCGGTACCAATGGTGCTGGCATTTATAAAAGTGCAGACTGGGGCGCAAATTGGGTAGCGGTTAATAATGGTTTAGGAAGCTCCACCAATTTTAGAGCTATTGAAAGTAAAGGGAATACACTGTTTGCTGCTGGTCCAACAGGAACAGGTGTTTATCGCTCTACAGATTTGGGTGCTAACTGGACATTGTTAGCAGGCGGACTTGCATCTGGTTCATACAGAGGTTTTGCCAGCAACAACGATTTAATTGTTGCGGGTTCGTTTGGAGCGGGTGTTTTTTATTCTAAAGACGATGGAAATAACTGGACAGAAATTAATACTGGCTTAACCGATTTAACTATTTTTGATATAGAACTCAATGATAAATATATTATAGCTGCAACAAACACACAAGGTGTTTTTCGTTATGCCCTTTCAAATGTTAAATAATAGTTTACCAAAAGACACCTGGGAATATCGGGTAACTGAATTTATGGATTGTTGAAGTATTATTTAGTATGATTTCTTATTAGGATTGAGAAATGCAAACAATGCAGAGAAGTTTCCAGCCTTCGCGTTTGTTAGTAGCATTTGGTAGATCATACACACATTGTTGAATAACAACTACTGCCAACAAAAGGTTTGCCGCATGGCTGGCGAACGATATAGGTGATCATTTTGGTTTTGAATGGCTGAGCGTTGTTTTTTATTGGTCAGACTCGGGCGTCGGAACAATAAAAAATGTTCCGCCGGGAGCGGAACATTTTTTATCTATATTTTTTCTGATTAACTGCCAAATGGCACAATTAACGAAAGTTTGAATTGCCTGGTACGGTTGCTGGCAAATCCGTTTTGAAATCCCGGAATGGAGATCCGATCCATTGATGTTTTTAATTTTGCCCGACGTGCTTCCCGCTTCAGGTCACTGGCTTTGTTCGAAAAATGTATGCTTGTAAGTGCAAGCGCAATACCAACCGCGGCACCAGCTGCCCCAACAATAATTTCAGTAGAAGTGTTTTTTGTTGGAATTGGGTTACCGTTATAATCGTATTCGGTAAATACATCTTCTTTTTTAATCAAACCATAAATCAACGTACCGATACCCGCTGCTGCAATAACAGGGCCGGTTGCAACCATAATGGTACTGGTGGTTCTGGCTTTTCGTGATTTTTGCATTAGTTCATCATAGTCTCCTTCCTGGGCAAATGCAGATACCGTAAGGATTAACAGGGTCAAGATCGAAAATAAAGTCTTCATTTTTATATTTTAATTTTTATTAATGTCGGCAAAGGTATACGAAATAATCAATTGCATTAACAAAAAGTAAAAATATTTAACCTGCGTTTATATCCGGTTGATTTTCGGCAGATAAAGGCGCTGCCGACCACCTGTTTCCACACTTGTTTTTCCATTCGGCTTTAAATTTTTCTCTTTCTTCGGGCGTCATTTTATCCCAGCGCTGTTTCATTTTTTGTTTCCAGGCCGGGCTTCCGCGCCAACGGCCACCAAAGCCGCCAAACAAAATTTTACTCAGCAATAAAATGCCTAATGCCTGTATCAAGGTTATGGCTTTTACGCCCAGTACAGCCGGTAAAATAGCGTTCCATAAATACATGACCAGCAGGCCAAAAATGAATATGGCAGCTATACCAAAGATCAGAATCATAATGCCCTTTTTAATCCATAATTTTTTCATCGTGTCTAATTTTATAAGTTTAATAATTCAGTAATTCGTCTTTTAAATTTCGCAGGCGTTCCCTCAAATGTAATACAGCGTATCTTTTACGGCTGATGAGGGTGGCTACAGATTCGCCGGTAAGGGCAGCTATTTCTTTAAAGGAAATATCTTCAATTTCATGTTGTATAAATACATCCCTTTGTTCGGCCGGGAGTTCATCCAGTGCCGCTTTCAATTCTTCCCAAAAAATAGTGCGCAGGTATTCTGTCTCCGGAGTACTGTCGGATGGCAAAAGCATTTCTTTCCAGTTGAAGGGGTCGTCGTTGCTTTCCTGGTTCTGAAAAACATCGTCAGCCAGGGGGAGCTTGTGCTTGCGGTAATTGTCAATTATCTTATTGCGGGTAACCCGGTACAGCCAGCTGGTGGCCTGTTCGATGGGCTCGGTATTACCGGCAAACTGGTAAAAAACCTCCTGTAAAATATCTTCAGCGTCTTCGGTGCTGGCAACCCTTTGTTTGATGAAACCAAATAAACGGCTGCTTATATCCTTAATGGTGCTGCTGATATTTTTATTACGTTCGGCCGCCATATCTATTGCTACTGTCATTGCTTCGTCTTGTTGTTAGTAAAGAAGACGGATGACCGGTAAAAATGTTTTAATGGATATAAAAACTTATTAAGGTTATGTCAGCAGCCGGTTTAATAGGTATTTGTCATGTCTTCGTCTACACAAATAATAAAATCGGCCTTACCCTTGTTTTCGGCTAACAATTCTTTTATATTTTTTTGCGAAACGGTACTGATAGTAGCAACCTGCAGGTCAGGCTGTTTTCTTTTTAAATACCAGTTGATGCCATCGTAGTTATCGGAGTGAAAGGCACCGTTGTAATGGATGAATAAAGAACCGGGTTTAAAGTTTTGTAAGATGAAATAGGCCATCGTCGCATCTTTGGTAGCCTGAGCCTTGGGCATATTGGCGCCGCCATGTCCGCCCATCATCTCCACCATTTTTACGTACCCGGGCAGGTTGGCATCGTAGTCAAGGGGCAGTGGGGCTATCCAGGTTTTTTCCAGAACAGATAATGTATCCAATGATTCAAATCCTTTTTTAGAAACCAGCGAAGCATACCGGCGGGGAATATTGGTAGCAATAAAAGGAGCCTTTTTTTCTTTGGCAAAATTTACAATGGGGGCGTAGTCAGTTTTGTAATTATTCCACAACCGGGCAGCCGAGTCGAGCCCTTTGGCGGTAATTTTGTCGTTGAGGTAATCAGTTAAAGCCTGTTGGTTATCGGCTTCAAACATTTCGGCGCCATAAATCAAATTTCGTTTATCGCTAAGGTCTTTGGCTACCGACAGTTCCAGCCAGTGCGCAATGGCGTTGTTGTGAAATTCACCAAATAAAATAATATCTTTTTTAGCCAGCGTTTTAATCATCTTTTTATAGGATACTTTTTTGCCCTCAGCGTTATATAACACATAGGGCATCTTCTGCTGAGCAAAAATCGGGATGGCAATCAGGGTAATTAAAAGTATAAGTATATATTTTTTCATATTCGTTCTATTAAAGGTGAAAGTTAAACCGATTAAACGAATATTCGGACAATCTTCATTTTTTCAATTAATTTCCACCCGGTAAATGTTATATTTGGTATCTCATTAACCAAAACCTCAAATATGTCATCAACAAAATCATATGCAGCGCAAAGCGAAACAACACCGCTTACACCCTGGACTATTAACCGGAGAGATCCAAAACCGACCGATGTTCAGATCGACATTAAATATTGTGGTGTTTGCCATAGTGATCTTCATTTTGCCAAAAACGATTGGGGGATGTCTGTTTACCCGTTGGTACCCGGGCATGAAATTGTAGGCATTGTTACAGCCGTTGGTGATAAAGTATCTAAATTTAAAGTAGGCGACTTAGCAGGCATTGGTTGCCTGGTTGACAGTTGCAGGGAATGCCATAATTGTAAAGATGGCCTTGAACAATATTGCAGTAATGGCTGGGTGGGCACTTATGGTGGTATGGAAAAAGATGGTAGCGGCGCAACCTATGGAGGCTACAGTAAATGCATACTGGCACATGAAGATTTTGTGTTGCATCTTTCTGATAAGCAACCATTAGAAGCCATTGCACCACTGCTTTGTGCCGGTATCACCACCTACTCGCCCTTGCGCAGGTGGAATGTAGGTAAAGGACAAAAAGTTGGTGTTTTAGGTTTAGGCGGTTTGGGCCACATGGGTGTTAAACTGGCGGTGTCAATGGGCGCCGAAGTGACTATGCTCAGCCATACGCCGTCAAAAGAAGCCGATGCAAAAAGATTAGGCGCTCATAAATTTGTTTTAACAAGTGATGAGGAGCAAACAAAGACTGTTGCTGGTTACTTCGATTTCATTTTAGATACGGTATCGGCGCAACATGATTATAATTTTTATTTAAACATGCTTAATACAAATGGCACCATGGTTTGTGTGGGTGCGCCACCTCCGGCGGAGCCAATTGTTCCCTTTAACCTTATTTTTCAGCGCCGCAGTATTGCAGGCTCTTTAATTGGCGGCCTGCCCGAAACGCAGGAGATGCTTGACTATTGTGCCGAACACAATATTGTAAGTGACGTAGAAGTTATAGCCATGAAAGATATAAATGAAGCATATGAGCGCATGTTAAAAGGAGATGTGCGGTATCGGTTTGTGATTGATATGGCAACGCTTTAACGATAATCGTATGTAAACAAATAGGTTTCGAAAGCTGCATGCAGATGCAGCTTTTTTTATTGACGTAAAACAGCATTTTAATTTTAATGTACCTTTCCTTTCAAAAAATACGTATGCAGTATAAAATATTTTTTTTCATCTTTATAGCCTTCATCAGCAACAGCTGTACGGTGAGTAAATATGCAGCCGGCAATAAATTATATAAAACCCAGGTGAAGGCATTTGCCGATGAAATTAAAAAACAACCCGCCACTATCGATAGTACCCAGGCCGCTGTTGACTGGGCAGGAACGGTTAATTTTAATTTGCGTAAACCAAATTTTGTCATCCTGCATCACACGGCTCAAAACAGCTGCGTGCAAACCATCAATACCTTTACCCTGTCACGTACCGAGGTTAGCGCTCATTATGTGATCTGTAAAGATGGTACCGTGCAACATATGTTGAGCGATTACCTGCGGGCCTGGCATGCGGGGGCGGGCCGGTGGGGCAATGTAACAGATATCAATTCGGTATCCATTGGTATTGAACTCGACAATAACGGTGTTGAGCCTTTTACCGAAGCACAGATCAATAACCTGCTGATCGTTTTGAGAGCACTCAAAAAAAGTTACAATATTCCCACCGCTAATTTTATTGGCCATGCCGATATTGCGCCCTCGCGAAAAGTTGATCCCAGCCGTTTATTTCCCTGGCAACAACTGGCGCAGCAGGGTTTTGGTTATTGGTATGGGGATCTTAGCACAAAATATCCCGAAAATTTTGATGCCATGCAGGCGCTGCGGATTATTGGCTACGATACCCAGGATTCCATCGCGGCCATCAAGGCATTTAAATTACATTTTGTGCAGAATGATTCTGTGTCGGTACTTACTGATGGCGACAAAAGGATCATCTACGATCTGTATAAAAAATATTAAATTTTATTTTTGCTTTCCCTTTCTGGAATAAGACGTAACACAAAATTAATTTATAGATCATTCTGGTATTAATAATTCAGGGTTGTGTTTGTTAACTTTAGCTAATAATACTGCTATCATGTTTAAATTTAAACTAATTGTTGTTGTCTTTTTTATTTTTACAATAAGTGTCAATGCACAAAAAACAGTAACGCTACCTAATGGGTGGTCGCTTTCGCCTGCAGGAAGAAGTTTGCTTTTGGGAGACTTGCCTTTAAATATTGCGGTCAGCAACTCAAAAAAACTGATCGCTGTAACCAATAATGGACAGAGTAAACAAAGCCTTCAATTGATCAATGCAAAAACGGAAAAGATCCTGGATAATATTGAAATCAGGAAAAGCTGGCTGGGACTAAAATTCAGCAGTGATGAAAAATACCTGTTTGTTGGGGGTGGCAATGACAACTGGATATTGCAATATGCAATACTTAAAAATAAACTGCAGCTGAAAGACAGTTTTATGTTGGGTAAAAAATGGCCAAACAGAATATCACCTGCCGGTATTGAAATTGATGATGAAAAAAAATTGCTGTATGTTGTTACCAAAGACGACAATTCGCTGTATATCATTGATATGCTTACAAAACAGATTCTGCAGCAAGTTAAGCTGGAAGGAGAAGCTTATACCTGCCAGTTGTCGCCTGATAAAAAAGAACTGTATATCAGTTGCTGGGGCTGCGATCGCCTGATCATATTAAATACAACAGAAAAAAACATCGTCGTTCAAATTCCTATAGGTGATAACCCAAATGATATTTGCGTTAGTAAAGACGGCAATTTTTTATATGTTGCCAATGCCAATGATAATGACGTATCAGTTATTAATGTAAAGGAAAGAAAAGTTATCGAAACCCTTACCGCTTCATTGTATCCCAATGCACCTCCGGGCAGTACCAGTAATGGATTGGCATTGAGTGAAGATGATAAAACCTTGTTTATAGCTAATGCCGACAATAACTGTTTAACCGTTTTCGACGTAAGCCATCCAGGATTCAGCTCTTCAAAAGGATTCATACCAGTGGGCTGGTATCCTACCTGCGTAAGAGTGGTGGGTAATAAAATATGGGTTGCCAACGGAAAAGGATTTACTTCATTTGCAAATCCTGATGGGCCCAACCCGGCAAGAAAAAAACAAAAAGTAGATTATCAGGGAGGTAATAAGGAAAAGGAAGTACAATATATTGGTGGATTATTTAAAGGAACCATGAGTATCATTGATATGCCTTCCGAAAAGCAATTAAGCATATACTCCGAACAGGTTTATAAAAACACGCCTTATACAAAAGATAAAGAATTGTACAGTGTGGTTGAAAAGGGCAACCCGATTCCCGGAAAAATCGGGGACCCATCTCCCATCAAGCATGTATTTTATATAATTAAGGAGAACCGAACCTATGACCAGGTTTTGGGAGATATAAAAGAAGGCAATGGCGATACCAGCCTGGTATTGTTTGGAGAGCGCATCACCCCCAATCAACACAAACTGGCAAGAGATTTTGTACTGCTGGATAATTTTTATGTGGACGGTGAAGTGAGTGCCGACGGGCATAACTGGAGCATGGGCGCTTATGCAACTGATTACCTGGAGAAGAACTGGGTAACCAGTTATGGCGGACGTGGCGGAGGCTATGACGCAGAAGGTACCAGGGAAATTGCCAACAATAAAGGGGATTTTATCTGGGGCCAATGTAAAAAGGCCGGTATAAGTTATCGCAGTTATGGTGAATTTGCAGATGGTTACAAAGCCAATATCCCGGTTTTAGAAGACCATATCTGCACGTACTATACCAGTTGGGACGAAAGTGTGCAGGATACAGTACGGGTTAGACAGTGGAAAAGAGATTTTGATTCATTGGTTGCGATCAATGCCGTACCACAATTGAATACCCTGCGTTTGATAAACGATCACACGCAGGGGATGAGCTTGAACAAGCCAACACCCTTTGCACATGTGGCCGATAACGATCTGGCTGTGGGTATGTTTTTGGAATATTTGAGTAACAGTCCGATATGGAAAACAAGTGTGGTATTTATAGTTGAAGATGATGCCCAAAACGGCCCCGATCATGTAGATGCACACCGCACAACAGCTTATGTTGCCGGCCCTTTCGTTAAAAGGAATTTTGTTGATCATACGGCCTATACCACAAGTGGTATGTTACGCACTATCGAACTAATTTTGGGGCTGCCGCCGATGAGCCAGTATGATGCCGGAGCAATACCTATGTGGAAATGTTTTACTCCGGTTGCGGATCATACAAGCTTCAAAGCCCTGCCATCCAATGTTGATCTGTCTGATAAAAATGTGGTATGGAATGAATTGTCGGAACGTTCTGCCGCCTTTGATTTTAGCAAGGAAGACCGTGCGCCCGACCTGGAGTTCAGTGAAGTAATATGGAAAGGCGTGAAAGGCCTGCACGCGGTGATGCCAGCCCCTAAACGGGCTGCATTTGTAAAAATAACTGCAAAAGATGACGATGATGATTGATGCCGTCAAGTTTATTTAATAAAATATTTGCCTACCACCGGAAGCCTCGCCAGTTCCTTCGCTTCTATTCTGGATACAAACCAGGTAAATAAAACAAATAATACAAAGCCGGAACCCAGCGAAAAAGCTAATGAATCCGGCACGAGTTTGATCAGCCCCATGTGCAGAAAATAGATGCCGACAGAAAGCACCAGGTAAGCGGTTAATTTTTTTACAGGGTAGGGCACCGGATAAAATTTTTGTCCCAACAGGTAACTGCAGATCATCATAAACAAATAACAACTGAACGTGGCGATAGCAGCGCCGGTATAATGCAGCACCGGTATCAGCAATATATTGAGTGCAATGGTGAGGATGGCACCGCCAATGGTGATCAGGGCACCATAGCTGTTCTTGTTGGTGAGTTTATACCATACGCTCAGGTTATAATAAATGCCCAGGAAAATATTACCCAATGCCAAAAACGGTACAACTTCCAAACCCTCTGTCCAGCTTGGGTTTGCAAAAGTTAAAAATATCCAGCGGAATACATCCAAAAACAAACCGATGAATAAAAACATAAAGCAACAGGCAATCACAAAAAACTTCATCACCCGGGCATAGGTTTTTTGGGCATTTTCATCGCCACTTTTATTGAAGAAAAAAGGTTCGGCTGCCATGCGAAAAGCCTGTATCATGATCGTGATGAGCAGGGCAATGCGGAAGATATTGGCAAAGATACCCAATTCATGATCGGCTTGGTTTTGCGGCAAGTCAACCACATGACGGTATATCAACCGGCTCAACACATCATTGATCATACCACCTAATCCTACAATAATCAGGGGTGCGCTGTAGCGCATCACTTCTTTCCAAAGCGTAAAATCGAAACGGATCTTTACCTGTTTAATTTCCTTAGAAAGAACCAATAACGTAAATAAACTACCACAAAGATTACCCAACAGGTAATACCCCAATCCAAAGCCGGGGCTGTAAAAATTTCCTAAAAAATGAGCGGGATTCGATTCCAGTATTTTCGGAATAACACCCATAAAAAAAATAACCACACAAACATTGACCACGATACCGGCCACCCTCGCAAAGGCATATCGTTTGGGCCGGTTTTCCTGCCGCAGCTTGGCAAAGGGAAGGGTGTTTAAATTATCTACGGCAATGATAGCGATCATCCAAAGCACGTAATCGGGATGATTGTTTAAATCGGCTGCTGAAACCAGTAAATCTTTACTTAGCAATAAAACAACGGTAAAAAATATACTGCTGAACAAAAGCGAAAGGGATAACGTGTTATAAAGCTTTTGTTTATCGTGTGTTTGAGAAAACCGAAAATAAGCCGTTTCCAAACCATAGGCGTATAATACATTTAAGAACGGAATAATAGTATATACCTGCACCAGATCGGCAGTTTTTTCGGGCATGGCAATAAAAAACGGTAGTGCCATGTTCATCAGATAACCCAGGAAACGGCTGGCAATCGTTGGTACACCATACCACATCGTTTGCCCCGCTAATTTTTTTATCCCGCTCAACTATCGTTTAATTTGGTTTCAAAATTACCGTTATAATTTTAATAAAGCGCTATTTAAAATGCCCGGACTAACATGTCAAAATATATATCTTCGTAATAAAAACAAATGAAAAAAATAGGGATATGTATGGCATTGGCAGGATTTTGCCAGTTGGCACTTGCTCAATCGGAATCGGTAAAAGTGAATTATCAAAAAATTGAAAGGGAAGCTATTGCCAATGAAATTCCTTTTTCCGAGAAAACGATTATGGGTACCATTGAAGATAAAATGGCAGTTTTGGGTTATAAGGGTAAAGAGGCAAAGGGATTTATTGCTTACCAGTCGGTGAGATTGGCGGAGTTGGGAACTGGTGAATATGACCTGTATTTTATGGCGGAGCGCAAAAGCAGGCGCAATAAAGATAATGCTACACTTACCCTGATGATATCAAAAGGGGCCGATGATTTTGCGACAGCAAAAAAGGATGCTGATTTATGGCGTAAGGCGAAAGCCTACCTGGATAATATACTGCCGGCCATTACTGCTTACGACCTTGAACAGCAGATCAATGAACAGCAGGATGTAGTTGATAAGGCAGATAAAAAATATAATAACCTGGTAGAGGACGGACAGAGCCTGGAGAAAAAGAGAAAAAGCATTGAAAAAGATATTGAGAACAACAAAAAAGACCAGGAAAAGCAACAGGCTGATATGGAAAAAGAAAAGCTGAGACTGGAAACTTTAAAATCCGGTCGTAAGCAATAAAGTTATTGAGCAAATCTGGCCGCCTTGGTCATGGTAGTATCACTAAGCGTATTCAAAAAATAGATCAGGTCGTTTTTTTCATTATTCGTCATAGCTATTCTGCCAACCAGCAATGGGTCCAGCGTAGGTTGTGTGGTGATGATACCGGTACGGTAATGATCCAACACCGCGCCTAACGAATAAAACCGGCCATCGTGCGAATAGGGAAACGTAAGTAACACGTTTCTTAAGCTGGGTACTTTAAATTTCAAAGAATCGTTTCGATCGTTTGTGATCCGCATGCTGCCAAAATCATTTAAAAATGGATTTACGGCCATGCCGGTGTTTCTGAAACTGTTATCGGTAAACAGCGGTTCTTTATGGCAGGTTTCGCAGTGGGCTTTAAAAAAAGTATACCCGTTCTGTTCGCTCGACGTAAAACTGGCTTCGCCTCTTTTTACCTGGTCATATTTCGAATTGGAGGAAATGATGCTTCCCATGAACTGGGCGAGTGCTTTTAACATACGCTGACTGGTAATATCGCTGCTGCCAAAAGCCGATTTAAACAAACGCGGATAGTCAACATCAGCATTTAATTTGATCAATACATTTTCAATGGTTTCGGCCATTTCGTTTTGTGCTGTAATGGGCGCCAATGGCTGCACTTCAATATGGCTGATACCGCCATCCCAATGCATTTTCGTCATCCAGGCCAGGTTAAATAACCCGGGTGCATTGCGGGTGGTAAAAGAATTATTAAAGCCATGGCTAAAGTCGTGGTCGAAAGTGGCAAAGGCGGCAAACTGCTGGTGACAGCTGGCGCAGGGAAAATTTCCATCCTTGCTTAATTTTCCATCATAAAATAATTTCTTGCCTAACTGAAAACCTTCTTCAGTTAATGGGTTATTGGCAAAAATATTGGTGGGCGGTGTTGGCCAGCCTGCTGGAACTGTAAAATTCAGGTAGGTAGGGTTGTAGGTTTCGGTAACGGTATCATTTTTTTTGCATGCGCTGATCAGTATTGCAGAAAGCAACATGGAGACAGATAATAGTAAAATGATCCTGAACTTCAAGTTAATAATTTTTTATTTCGGTGATCGTGAACATATTTTTGTAATTATCCGAAATGCTTTTTGCCAAAGTGCCGGGTGTTGTAACCGCAGGGTTATCAGCAATTTTCAGATCGTAGGAGCCCTGCCACCATTTGTCAAAGTCGGCTTCAATAAAAACTTCACTTAATTTACCCGGCCTTATATCTACAGCCGAACCTGGAAGCGAAAATCCGCCATATTTCAACACCGAATTTGATCCTGCAAATCCTCCAATATGATATTCAACTTTATTATTTACAACAGTTGATTGGGGCGAATTGCCCTCCATCTTGGCCATGATATAGCCGCTGTTCCAGGTCCAGAACATATCGTTCAGGGGATCAAGAGCACCCGTTTGTGCACCGCTGACATTTCGGGCACTATCCACACCCAATAAATAACTAATACCGGTGTAGCTGCTTACCGGAACGGTTAAACTAAAACTTAAAGATGCCGGATTGCTTTCATCAATTAAAAAATATTGTGCAACAGCCGGATTTGATGCAGTACCTGTAACACTTATATTGCTCAGGTAATATTTAAATTTAGAAATGCTGTATTGCTCACCATGGGAGTTGGTATAATTTACCGTATTTAAAACAATCGGTACACCTTTAACCGTGTTTTTGATCGTAATTTTCAGGGTACCGGTCTGCAGCTCATCGATATTCGATTTCTGACAGTTTATGAGAAATATACTCAATAAACAAAACATCAGGCTCTTACATGTATTCATTTTAAAATAATTTTTTTACGGTTGTTTTTTGTTTCGGCTGTTATTTTTTTACCCTCCAGTCTTTTTTCTTTTGCAGCTTTTGATGGCTTGGTTGCTTTGCGTGTTTTGGGCCTAACCAGTGCCTTTGCTACCAATAGAGTCATTTTTTTGACAACCTGCTGCTTGTTGCCCAATTGTGAGCGGTCGCTCTGGCTTTTTATCATCAAAAACCCTTCCGAATTTATTTTTTTTGCCAATTTTTCCGACAATATCATCTTCTCTTCGGTGGTTACCAATGACGAGGATCCGATATGCCAGTAGCCTTCCACCATGGTCTCCACCTTATTCACATGTTGGCCGCCTTTGCCACCACTTCGGGCTGTTTTATACTTAATCTCTTTAGTAATCGTCAACATCCCGACAAATTTAAGCAGAAAAAGTACGATTTTGCACCTATCGACGTTTTAAATGGGTCTTATATTTCTATAAGAACTATTTTTTACAGATTTTTGTACGAAATCAACGGATTGGAAATGATTAAAGGTATTTATCATTCATTAACTGAGCGCAAGCAACAACATAAGAAGTCGTTTGCTGTTTTGATTGACCCCGACAAGGTTAACGACAGTAACCTTGAACCGTTAATTGAATTGGCTGTGGAAGCCAAGGTTGATTATTTTTTGGTGGGAGGCAGTTTGGTAATTTCCAATTACTTAGATGAATGTGTGCAACTGATAAAACGCAGCTGCCATATTCCGGTTATACTTTTTCCCGGCAGCCCTAACCAGGTAAGCAAATATGCCGATGCGCTTTTATATCTTTCGCTGATCAGCGGCCGCAATGCGGATATGTTGATCGGCCAGCACGTTATTTCGGCGCCCGTAGTTAAACAAAGCGGACTTGAGATCTTATCGACCGGCTATATGGTGGTTGATGGGGGTGCCCCTACTACGGTTTCTTATATTTCCAATGCCACACCTTTGCCTGCTGATAAAAGGGAGATTGCTATGTGTACCGCCATGGCTGGTGAAATGCTGGGTATGAAGCTTATTTATATGGATGCCGGCAGCGGCGCCAAACGTGCCATCAGTGAAGACATGATCAGTGCCGTATCAAATGTTATTGAAGTACCCTTGATCATCGGAGGCGGTATCATTGAACCCGAAAAAGCCTACGTAAATTGCAAAGCCGGTGCCGATGTGATCGTTGTTGGCAATGCCATTGAAAAGGACCCCAACCTGATAAAAGAAATGGCAGCGGCGGTGCATAGTGTGGCGGTGAAAGTATAAGCTGCTCCGGAAAACAGACGGGGAAGCCCGTTCAACGATTATTTTCAAACCCTATATTTTCTGAAAAGCTATTTTTTGAATGCCCCAAAATGCCACAATATTCCCGAAGGGTCATGTAAAAAACATTCGATTCCCCAATCTTCATGCCTGATGGGTGTTAGTCTTACACCCTCATATTTAAGATGAAGCCCGAGGGCGTTCAGTTCATCCCAGTAACGGTCAACACGGTCAACTTCCAGAAATATCATGGTATTATCGATCCAGTCCTTAACATAAGCGTCTTGCAGGTAAAAGCCTACTGAATGGGTTACACCGAAATACGACATGTTTTTTGATATCACTGACTCCAGAAAACCCAGGTCTTTGTAAAAATTTCTGGATACTTCAAAATCCCGGGCTCCAATAAAGGCTCGAATAGAATTTGCGTTATGCTTCATATGTTAGGATGGTTTATTTGATAAATTTACCGATCCTCAGAATAACATGTAAAAGAAGTTGCGGTTTTATTTTGGAACTAATGACAATAGCATAGAACGGCGGCTTACTACGGTCGCGCAAAGCCCGGTTTTGCAAGTTGGCTTTCTACCGGGTATAAACATCAGCATGCCGTGTTCTGTTACTTATGGGCGTGTCTACGAAGTGCAGGAACACGGAGGGTTCTGTTGTCGGGATTGGCTTGCCGTACTTCACCATTATACCTTGTTTGGTATCTTTATGCCATAGCCTTTGCATACCCAACGGTATCCCGGTATAGTTGTGGCGACACATCTGCATTTACTTTAAAGAAACGGCTGAAATAATATTCATCTTCATAACCTAACTCGTAGGCAATCTCTTTAACCGTTTTATCGGTAAGATATAATTCCCGTTTGGCTTCGATGATGATGCGTTCGTTAATTAAACTGCTGAGTGTTTTATTAAAATGCGTTTTGGTGATTTTTGCCAATGCCTTGGGGGTGATGTATAGCAACGATGCATAATCCGCCGGTGAATGCTTGGTTTTAAAGTTTTCTTCAATGGCATCTTTCAGTTTTTGTAAGATGAATGGCTCCTTCTGATCTTTTAAGGCTTCCGCAGCATCCGGTTGTTGCTGTGTTTTTAACCGGGCTGCCGTAATGAGATAGATCTTGAGGTAAGAAACCAGCAATTCATATTGTGCCAGGTCGGCGTTCTGCATCTCTGTTTTTATCTGCTCGTTTAACATTTGGAAAGTTGCGGCTGAAGCTTGATCAACTTTTACAAAAGGTGGATTATAAATATTATTATACAGCACACCATTACAGGAAATTTCTTTATGATGTTTGAAGATGCAGAAAAACTCAGAATGAAAATAAATAGCAATTCCTTTTACCGGTTGATCGGCAGTAATCATATAGGGCTGGTAAGGCGAAAAGGCAAATAACGTATTTGCTTCAAAATCATATGCTGCAAAATCGGCTTTCAATTTTCCGTTGCCTTCCTGCACCCAGATCAGCGAAAAATAATTATTCCGCTGAATATGGTCGAAATGTGCATTGTCTTCAAACGAAAACAGTTTAAAGGCCAGGTTCCCGTTTTGCGGATTCACCAGGGTGAACGCTGATTGATTCATCATGAATGGGTTCTTTTAGCAATTATTATTTAAATTAACTGAAACAGATCAGGCACGCCGACAAAGCGAATGGATGTAAACCCTTCGGCATAGGCTGCGTTAAGGGGCCTTCCATACCTTCCCATTTCCCCTGCTGTTATATCAACGATCGCCGCTTTTTTACTCATGGCCATATGCCTGAGCAGCGTACCCGCAGTTGCACACTCCACATCATCGGGATGGGCTCCAAATGCCAGGAGATCAACTTGGTGCTGTATCATACATATTTTTTAAAGATCACGGTAGCAATATGGCCGCCAAAACCAAATGTATTGCTCATGGCATAATTAATTTCTTTTGATTGCGCTTTACCCAAAGAAAGGTTGAATATATTTTTCCATTCCGGCTCTACTTCATCTGTATTGATGGTAGGCGGTACTATGTTTTCCTGGATAGCTTTAACCGTAATAATGGCTTCTATGGCACCGGCAGCTCCCAGCAAATGACCCGTCATTGATTTGGTGCCGCTGATATGTAAACTGCTTCGCTCACCAAACACCCTTGCCATTGCTTTCAATTCACTTTCATCACCTAAAGGAGTAGACGTAGCATGGGCATTAATATAATCAATTTGGGAAGCATCAATCGCCGCATCATCCAGCGCATCCAGCATACCGAGATAAGCACCTTCGCCTTCGGGATGCGTACCGGTTAAATGATAGGCATCAGCGGCCATACCGCCGCCAGCAACCTCCGCAAGTATAGCAGCGCCTCTTGCCAATGCCGAATCCAGGCTTTCTATAATCAATGCGCCGGCGCCTTCGCCGATCACAAATCCATCCCGCTTCACGTCAAAAGGGCGGGAAGCCTGTTGTGGATCTTCATTGTGTGTAGATAATGCTTTGGATGCATTGAATCCACCCACACCACTTTCATTGATCGGGGCTTCCGAACCACCGGCAATAACCAGGTCTGCTTTTCCCAATCGAATATAAGTAAAAGCATCAATAATGGCATTGGTGGCAGAAGCACAGGCGGAGATCGTAGAAAAATTCAATCCCCTCAGGCCGTGCCTGATGGAAATGACGCCCGATGGGATATCAGCGATGATCTTCGGAATAAAATAGGGATTGAATCGCGGGTTTTTATCGCCTTTGAAAAAATCTTCCAGTTGATCCTGGAAGGTGCCAATACCCCCGTTGCCCGAACCCCAGATCACACCAATCCGGTTTCTGTTCAGTTTGTCAAAATCGAGCCCCGCATGCTGAATGGCTTCTTCGGCAGCAGCCACCGCATACTGTGTAAACAGATCATATTTGCGGGCCTCATTTTTTTCAAAATAAGCGGCCGCATTAAAACCTTTTACTTCAGCGGCAAATTTTGTTTTGAAATTTGTCGTGTCAAATTTGGTAATAAAATCCACACCGCTTTTACCTGCAACAATATTGTTCCAGAAATCGTATACCGAGTTTCCCAGTGGAGTAATTGCGCCCATACCCGTAATGACCACACGCTTTAATTCTTTGTTCATTGTTTCTATTATTTATTCGGGTTTCCTGATCAGTGATCCAATAATCGCCTGTGGTAATTAATTTGCCCGAGATGGTAAGTTAGGTGCGAAGACAAATGAACCAGAAAATATTCGCTTGTCATGGGTTCTTTAAAAACAAGCAATGGATACGCGCTGTTCAATTGCTCATCGGTGACCATTTCAAGTACTTTATTTACCACATCAATAGTGGCATCAATTTTTTCAAGTATTTCTTCCCGGGGGACATTTTTTAAAGAGAATTCCAGGTCCCTCTGGCGTATAAAGCCCGATTTACCCAGCTCAGCACCAATAAACGCATTCAAATTGCCAACCAGGTGCAGGCAAAGATTTCCAGCCGAATTGGCAATTCCTTCCGACACCTCCCACATGATAGCTTCATTTTTATAGGCCGCGATTTCTGTTTTTAGTTTATTCAGATCACGGGTGAATAAGGCCGACAATGTTTTTGTTAGCATATGCCTGGGTGTTTACTATCCTGTTGTTTTTAATTTATTTTTCAATTCTTTCAATTCCGCTTCCAGTTTCGCAATATGATTTCGTTGACCCGAAAAAGCTTCTTCAATATCTTCTACTGTATAGCGGGGAGTTATATGTTGCGGGCAATTCCAGTCATATGCTTCAATATGAAATACCATCATCCGTTCCGGTTTGAATTTATAATTCTCCAGGTCCAGTAATGCATACAACGAAGGGTCGTCTTTTAAATCAACCACTTCTGCCCTGGCTAATATTTTTAATCTTGCCCTGGCCGGATAATCTACCATGATCAAGGCTACATTATTATTGGAAGCCATGTTACCTATGGTAATGTATTGCATGTTTCCGCGAAAATCTATAAAACCGATCCTTTTTTCATCCAGTATTTTGATAAAGCCTTTGGGACCGCCACGATGCTGGATGTAGGGGAAATTATTTTCACCGATACTGGCCATATAGAGACTATCCCGTTCTGCGATAAAATCCATTTCACTTTCTGTTAAACCATCCACAAAGCTTTCCCTTTCCATTCTGGCGTAACTTGATCTGCTGCCTGCTTTCTCCTGCAAATCTTTTACTGCATCCGTAAACGCCAAGGTCGCGAAATTTTTTGCCATGCTGCTTATTTAAATTTTCGATCCGATTCGGCAATTTCCAAATCATTGATACTGGCATAGCGTTTAGCCATGTATCCGTTTTCATCAAACTCCCAGTTCTCGTTTCCATATGCCCTGAACCATTGGCCTGCTGTATTTTGATATTCGTATTCAAATCGAACAGCTATGCGGTTTCCGGCATGTGCCCAGTATTCTTTTTTCAGTTGGTAGTTTAACTCCTTATCCCATTTGCCGGTAAGAAAAGCAACGATCTCATCTCTTCCGTTAATAAACAGATTGCGATTTCTCCATTCACTGTCGATGGTATATGCTTTCGAAACCCTTGCCGGGTCCTTGCTGTTCCAGGCGTCTTCAGCCATTTGTATTTTTTGCTTCGCCGTTTCTTCGGTAAAAGGGGGGAGGGGATGTCGTTGTTCCATGATATTTAATTTATTAGTTATGATAAACAATCAGGACAAAATAAATTGGCCCGGTATATTAATAGTGCCACTTCTTTTTCCAGTGACTGCTGCCTGTCTTTGGCATACCAAAGGTGCAACTCATTGCCATAGGTAGCAGCCGTTGCCGCATTGGATTTTAATCCCTTTACCAATTTTTGGGCTTGGGAAGGCCTGGGACCCCAAATACCCGTTACATTAAAACGCTCATCTAACTGTATCAGCCTGGGGATAGACCTTGTTTCGTTTGTAAGATACGTATTCATCAGTTCATCGTTTTGATCACGGTATACCAGTTTCATCTCTATCTTTCCTCCACTTAATTCAGCCATGGCATGCAAAGCGGGCAGGGTTTGAGAGGCATCGCCACACCAATGTTCAGTTATAACCAGCCACCAGGTTTTATGCTTTATCTTTTTAATTTGCTCAGCCAGCTCTGCAGATACGTGATAGGTTTTTTCCACCCGGTACATTCGGCGCTGATTCAGGTTAATGTGTTCTTTAATTTTCAAGTCGGCATTCAATGCCAGGTCTTCGGCCATTTGCTGTTTGTATTGGTTGTAGCTGATGCCTTTCTGCAGATAGCTTTTATAATCACCCCTGCTGAGTGCCTTTTTATTAACCGTAACTGCTGTCATTTTGTTTGATTTTAGAATACAAAGGTCTGGTAAATCCGGACCTTTAAAAATGGATGATGAACGCAAAGGGATGGACAATTTTCCCTGGATGGATGAAGAAGCAAAAAAGCCGGTATGACTTACCGGCTTTTAATTGTCAGCGGAGAAATTAATTAAGGCTCACTGCAGCCAACTCCAGCGAAGGTGCCAACGGAAAATCTACCGGAACTTCGGTAAGGTTGTGAACATAGTTCATGGCAATTTTATCTGCTACTTGCAGAATCACATCAATCAGGTTTTCGTTGTTGTAACCTTGTGCAAAGAAAGCATCAACTGCGGCGGCATCTGCTTTGCCCTGTTTTTTGGTAATACTGGCCGCCAGTTTTACCAATGCATCTAATTTTGGATTGTCTGATTTACCAAGGCGGAAATCCAACACCTGTTCATCAGTGAAACCATTCATTTTACCAATTACCGTGTGGGCACTTTGGCAGTAAATACAGCCGTTGATTTGACTAACAATTAAGTTAACGGCTTCTTTTTCCCGGTTGCTTAAGGTTGTTTTCGCATTTTGATAGGCCAGGTAACGGGCCAATCCATTTTCAGAATAGCCGATGGTAGCATACAGGTTGGGTACAAAGCCCAGGGCTTTTTGCAGGTTGTCGAAGATGGCTTGATTGGTTGGGGCAACTTCATCTCTTGTGGGAACTGTGAATTGTTTCATTGTTTTTATTTTTTAATTTTTGATGTCGTTATTGACAACACAAAAGTGCATCAACATCAGGCCTTAAAAAATGGATGATGAACGCAGATGGATGGATATTTTTCCCTGAGGAGTTACCCGGCATCAGGATTAAAACGTTCCTTCCCGTATTTACCGGTTTATAAAATTGTTATAGGCCTCTTTTGCTTCGGGGCTATCAAAAAGTGCGGTATGGCCGTAATTAGCTATTTCTAAAAATTGAGTGATATAACAAGTTGTGCAATTTGTTACCTGTTGTTTAAAAGCCGGCCAGGATGCCAATTGTATTTGTGAGTCATCCAGCCCCTGAACAAAAAGTATGTCGGATTTGAAATTGTTGGTAAAGTTCAAAAGAGAACGATCTCTGTATGGCCCTGGATTTATTGACACACTTCCATACGTGTTTTTTAACAGACCGCATGTTTCGCTTCCCGGTGCCTGATTGTTTTCTTCCAGTTGGCAACGAAACTCAAGGTTGAGCGGCCCCGGGCCATTTGCAATTGCTCCATTGGTTGCATGTAGTGTATTTAGCCGCGTAACTATATAACCACCTTGCGAGTGACCTGCCAGAAATATTTTTTTTACATAAACACCCAACTCTTGATTGGCCTTATTTTTAACCCATAGCAGTGCCGCCTCTGATTCAAATATGTTATCGCCCATTAATTTTCCTTCTTCCGGATAGGCGACACTTACAATCATCATATTTGTTCTGGTTGTTAAACTTTTTACCTTATCGAGCGTGGTATTGGCCGCTTCTAAAATTCTGTTATCATATGCAACTGTTCCATGATAGGCTACCAACACATCTACTGTATCATTTTCGGGTTTATCAATTACTACAGCCACGCGAATATTGTTGTAAACAATTTCCCTGGTTTCCCGAAATGCTTTACCAGTTGAACTATTGGTATCATTTTTATTGCAGGAATAATTTAAAAGGAAGGGAATTAAAAGTACTATAAGTGGCATGTCATACATTTTAACATTTGTTCTATTCCTGTTCATAGAATTAGATTTTGGTTATCTGTAGACCGGTAATTCGTATACAAGTTTAATTAAACTGCTTTTTTCTGATAAAGGTAAGCGGTCTGTAAAGTTCAGGGTAAAAGCTTGCAAATAATTTATTAATGAACGCAGGTCATTTCCCACACACATTTATAATTTGGCCGGAAAATGTATACTTAATTCTATTTTATAAATACAACAAATTGTATTTCGTATAATAAATTTATTTATGTGTCTGCATGCAAAAAAAGCAGGTTTTAAAGGCTTGATGGCGCAACGGAAGCAAAAAAAATCGAAAATTATTTCTCCTTCTCCACCCGGCTGGGCGTATCCTTTCCGCTCACGATCGTTTTGCTGCTGATGGCAATGGCTTTTATGATCTCCGACATATTATTCATGTCGAGGGTGCCTATCTCATCGCTCTGTTTGTGGTAATTGGGTTCATTATTGGGCGCTTCTTCCATTTTTGAAGTTGAGATGGTGTGGGCAGGTACGCCCAGCGCCGCCAGGGTGGCATTATCGCTGCGGTAAAATAAATTTTGTTTGGGATAGGGGTCGGGTTCAAACCTGAATTTTGAGCCTTTGAGATTGGCCTGTAATATGTTGCCCATATCACTTTTTTCGTAGCCGGTAATATAGGCACTGTTGGCGCCCCATTTACTGTCGGTACCGATCATTTCAATATTAAACATGGCTACAACCTTTTCGGGATCCAGTTGCTGACTGAAATACCGGCTGCCATAACCACCGATCTCTTCGGCAGTAAATGCCACAAACACGAGCGTGCGCTCATTATTTTTCAGCGCACTGAAATATTTAGCCAGCATGATCACGGCCGTAGTACCGGCAGCATCATCATTGGCGCCATTGTAAATGCTGTCGCCATTCGCGTCGGGTTTCCCAATGCCGAGGTGATCATAATGTCCGCCGAAAACTACAAACTCATCCTTCCTGGATCTGCCGGGTAAAATGCCCAATACATTTTTAAGCTTTTGATCGCTGAGTTCGTTTGTGATGTGCAGATTTAAAGTAGCCGGGTTCATGTTACCGGTAAGCACAAGAACCTGTGAGAAACCCGAAGCAAATTTTGCATTCCCGGCAAACCGCTTCATTCTTTTAAAACGACTGGCATGCGCTGTATCCACCAGGATCAACAAATTCTCCTTTCGGTCGAACAGGGGAAAAACGGTTTTATTAAAATCATCTTCTTTTTTTACCAACACCAGCGTGTAATCGGTCAGGGAGTGAATATGAATTTGCGCCTGAGTGGTATTAGCTGCCACATTATCGGCACCAAGCTGTTCTCCATCGAGGGTACCTGCAATTTCAGTCGGCGTTGCCTTGATCATCGTAATCTCCTGAAAGTAATTTTTACTATCGCCAAAAAACTGCAGCTTACTCTTCCCAAACTCAGCAGCGATAAAATCCGCAGCCCGGTCAATACCCGGTGTAAAGGTTTTCCGGCCTTGCATATCATCGGCTGATAATATTTTTCTATCCGCTCCACTTCCGAAGCATTGATGATCTTATTGATATTCTGGCCAAAACAAATGGAATTGCACCATAAGCCTAATGCAAAAATTAAACTTAATCTCATTAAAATATTTAAAGGGTTAAAATTTATGAACTGTTGTAAGTCCTCCCTTTTGGGGAGGATTTAGGTGGGGCCGTTAAAGACTCATCATCTCCTTAAACTTCACTGCCTGCCTGCGGCTCACTTCAATTTTTTCGCCACCCTGCAGTTCCAGTAAAAGGCCACCATTAAAATAGGGTTCAATTTTTTCAATCATCCGCAGGTTTACAATATGTTTGCGGTTGGCACGAAAAAATATTTTTTCATCGAGCCTTTCTTCCAGTGCATTCAGCGATTTCAAAATCAAAGGTTTGTAGCTGCCAAAAAATACTTTGGCATAATTACCAACACTTTCAAACAACCTTACTTCGCCCAGTTTAACAAACCAACAGCGTTCACCATCTTTTACAAAAACCTGGTCCTTGTCGGTCAGGGTGCCGCGGTTAATGCCCGCCATGGTTGCCGCCATTTCTTTTTCATCGGCCATTTGTAATTTCTGAATGGCATCGGCCAGGCGCTTTGGCTCAATCGGTTTCATCAGGTAATCGAGCGCATTTACTTCAAAAGCCTTTAACGCATATTCATCATAGGCCGTAGTGAAAATTACGTGCGGCGCGCTGTCCAGTTCGGTTAACATATCGAACCCTGTTTTGCCGGGCATTTGTATGTCTAAAAAAATCAGGTCGGGAGAGAGGTTTTCAATCTTTTCCAAACCTTCAGTTGCATTGGCGGCCTCACCAATTACTTCAATTTCGGGAAATTCAAGCAATAATTTTTTTAGTTCGTTCCTGGCCAAACGTTCGTCGTCAATGATTAAAGCCTTCTGCATGCTGTTGTTTTTATGTTGAGTTACTATATACTTACCGGCAAAGAAACTTTTGACTGTACTATCTTGTTGTCGAGGTTTTTGATTTCAAAAACGCCCTTGCCCTGGTACATCAAATTTAGTCTATCCTCCGTACTTTTAATCCCAAAACCTTCGCCATTTGGGATCAGCGATAATTGCCCGGTGTTTTGTACCAATAGTTCCAGGTTATTATCATGGAAAGCGGCTACCACCCGAACCACCCCGCCTTTTATCTGCTTGCTGATGCCATGCTTGATGGCATTTTCAACCAGGGTTTGCAACATCATCGGGGGCACGGGTTGCTGCAGCGTGTCGGGATCAATGTCCATTTCAATTTTTAATCGTTCTTCAAAACGCATTTGCTCCAGTGCCAGGTAATCTTTAACAATATCCAGTTCTTTTTCCAGGGTAACCGTTTCCGAATTCTCGGCCTGCATACTGCTACGCAGGATATTGCTCAATTCGGTAATGGCCCTTCGGGCACGTTTTGGATTTTCATCTACCAGGGCACGAATACTATTTAACGAGTTGAAAATAAAATGTGGATTGATATGTGATTTGATGGTTTTTAATTCCAGTTCCTTTACCGTGGTTTCCAGTTTCAACCGGTCCAGTTCGTTATTCCGGTTTCGTTCAACATAGTGGTATACGATATAGATTAACATCCAGATAGCAATCAACAACAGGCGGTAGTAAATGCCCAACAGGTCCGACTTGCTTTCGAAAACCCATTCGCCTTTTTTATTTTTTGCCCAACCGGTTGCTTTTTTGATCTCAGAAATTCCTTTTTTTATCGAACTGTCTTTTAAGAACGTATTTTCTTTAAAATAGGCGATCGAATCCATCCCAAAATCGGATTCCATTTTTTTTGCCTTTTCCAGCCTCGTATTATTATAGTAGGCATCGTGCGAGTAGCCCGACTTTGCCTCAATAAAGTTACTGCCGTAGTACAAAACTGTACCGGTAGCGCCCACAGATACGATAAACAGGATAAGGATACGGTTGAATGAAAATTTTAACCAGTTTGTTTTTTTTATGATAAAACGGAGTAAATGAGTAACCAGGATTCCTGAAACCAACAGAATGGCAAGGCTGATCACATATTCTTTCTGGCCACCTTCTTCTTTAAAGCGGTCGCCAAAAACAATGAAATTAAAATATAATAAAATAAGTCCCCATACTCCCCATCCTGTGAACTGACAAATCCAATATCTTACGTTTGGTTTTTCCATAACTCAAAAGTACCACTCAATATAGCGAATTTACCGGCTCTTTTGACTAATGGCGCTATGCCGGTTTGGGAGGTTACCGGCACAGGCCGGTGAATTGATTTTAGCGATTAATGATTAGTTTTACAGCATTCAATAAAAATTGTTCATGGCCAACCCCAATTTAAATAATGAAGCCGAAAACCTGAATTCGGCCGAAAAGGAATTCGAAAACACCATCAGGCCGGCTGCGATTGACGATTTTTCGGGCCAGGCCCAGATCATTGAGAATATTACCATTTTTATCAAAGCCGCGAAAATGCGTGGCGAAGCCCTGGATCATATCCTGTTTCATGGTCCGCCGGGATTGGGCAAAACAACCTTATCCCGTATTGTAGCCAACGAGCTGGGGGTTAGTATCAGGGAAACCAGCGGTCCGGTTATTGAAAAAGCCGGCGACCTGGCCGGGTTGCTTACCAATTTAGAACCCAATGATGTTTTATTTATTGATGAAATTCACCGGCTGAGTACCGTAGTGGAAGAGTATTTATATGCGGCTATGGAAGATTTCAGAATTGATATCATGATCGACAGCGGACCTAATGCCCGTAGCGTGCAGATCAACCTCAATCCGTTTACGCTGATCGGTGCTACTACCCGGAGCGGATTGCTTACGGCGCCACTGTTATCACGTTTTGGTATTAAATCGCGATTGGAATACTATGATGCGGTTACGCTGAAAAATATTATCCTGCGATCGTCAAAGATTCTGGGCACTAAAATTACCAGCGATGCCGCTAAAGAAATTTCGGGCCGAAGCCGGGGTACGCCGCGTATTGCCAACGGCCTCCTGCGCAGGGTAAGGGACTTTGCACAGGTGATCGGCAATGGGGTGATAGACCTGGCCATTACCGAACATGCATTAAAAGCTTTGAATGTAGATAAGCATGGTCTCGATGAAATGGACAACCGTATCCTGCATACCATAATCGATAAATTCAAAGGCGGCCCGGTGGGTATAACCACCATTGCTACGGCCGTTGGTGAAGAAGTGGGTACCTTGGAAGAAGTGTACGAACCTTTTTTGATCCAGGAAGGTTTTTTACAACGCACCGCCAGGGGCAGGGAAGCTACTGCCAAAGCCTATGAACACCTGGGTAAAAAATTACTGGGCGGTAATGAGAATTTACTGTTCGGTGATACCAAATAAGAGAAAGTAACGTTAAACTTTGGTACTGGTTTATAGTCAGATAAATTCAACCTTTATTATATGAGATCAATTGTTGCTGTTGTCTGGTTAAGCCTGGTGTTTATATCTTGCAAAAAAGACGATTCAACTATTACACCCACTGCACCGGTTCTTCCACCTGCGGGCATGTATTTTCCCCCACTTACGGGTGATGACTGGGAAACCGTGACGCCACAAACCCTGGGCTGGGATGTTGCTAAATTAAATGAGGCTATTGATTATGCGGGTACCAAAAATACTTACGGGCTCATCATTTTATACAAAGGAAGGATCGTGGCCGAAAAGTACTGGAATAGCTGGAATAAAAATACCGTGTACTACATTGCTTCGGCCGGAAAAAGCGTGACCGCTTTTTTAGCGGGCATTGCCCAACAGGAAGGCCAGTTGAATATCAACAATAAAGTAAGCACCTACCTGGGTACCGGCTGGACTTCTGCCCCGCCAGCCAAAGAAGACCTGATCACCGTCAGGCATCAGTTAACTATGACTACCGGACTGGAATATAATGTACCCGATGAAAATTGTATAACACCGGCCTGTTTAACCTATAAGGCAGATGCGGGTTCGTTCTGGTACTATTACAATGCCCCCTACCGGCTGGTGCAGGATGTAATTGCCTCGGCAACAGCTACTAACTACAATACCTATACGAAAATAAAACTGGCCGATAAGATCGGTATGAAAAATTTTACCTGGGTTAACTATATCTTATGGCTCAACAGCCGCGATATGGCCCGTTTTGGACTATTGATACAAAATAAAGGAACCTGGAACGGGAATCCCATCCTGACCGATCAGGCTTATTTTACAGCCATGACCAATACCTCGCAGAACCTGAATAATTCATATGGATACCTGTGGTGGTTAAACGGCAAATCGTCTTTTATGGTGCCCGGTTTTACAGTTGTTATTCCGGGGATGCTTAATCCCGAAGCGCCAGCCGATATGATTTCGGCACTGGGTAAAGGAGATAAGAAGATCTACGTTATTCCGTCTAAAGACCTGGTCGTGATCAGGCATGGGGATGACAGCGGTAGTGCGGTTTTAGGCCCCTCTTCATTTGATAATTTTTTTTGGCAGAAACTGATGTTGGCCGTGAAATAAGGGATCAAGCCATCAGACCCCTAAACATCATACGCATAAAAAAGTGCCGCAAAAAGCGGCACTTACTATTTTTTATAAAAAATGAAAACTTACTCAGTTACCACCAACCTGAATCCATTACCATGAATATTCACAATTTCAATGGCCGGATCTTCTCTTAGATACTTGCGTAATTTGGCAATATACACGTCCATACTCCGACCGTTGAAATAGGTATCACTACCCCAGATCTTCTTCAACGCAATTTCGCGGCTCAGCAGGTCGTTTTTATATTCGCTCAGCATTTTCAGTAATTCATTTTCTTTTGGCGAAAGGGTTTGCATTTTATCGCCGATCGATAATTCACGCAGGCGGGGGTTAAAATGATATTGTCCCAGGTCGTATTCCGCATTAGCTTCTTCACGGTGTAATTCTTCATTGCGCTTTAAAATCGCTTTTATCTTATGCAATAGTACTTCGCTGTCGAATGGCTTGGTGATATAATCATCGGCACCCAGCTTATATCCCTGTATGATATCGTCCTTCATGGTTTTTGCGCTCAAAAAGAATAAGGGTACATCCGGATTTACGTCTCTGATCTCTTCTGCCAGTGTAAAGCCATCCATATTGGGCATCATCACATCCAGCAGGCAAAGGTCAAATTTTTCACGTTGAAAAGCCGCCAGTCCGAGTTTACCGTCTCTTTCGAGGGTTACGTTGTAGTCGTTCAGCTCCAGGTAGTTTTTCAGCACCATGCCAAGGTTTGTATCATCTTCGCACAAAAGAATCTGTGGTTTAATTGGGTCCATGTTTTTTAGGTTTATTACAAATAAAATTAAATCAAAGTTTATACAGCGAATATAGTGCCTAATTTTTTGTTAAAGCTAAAAATCGCCACGTATACCCAGAAGCACTGAAATTATTTTCTAAGATAGACTTTGTCGGTAAGTGTTCTTAAAAAGGCAATCAAATCTTTTTTCTCATTGTCTGTTAACCCCAATGGGTCCTTTAATGCTTCGTCAATATTTACGGGATCTTTAACAATTTTACGGGGATCGTTGTAGTAGTCAATTACTTCTTCCAGGGTTTTGAACATACCGTTATGCATATAGGGCGCGGTAACCGCAATATTGCGAAGGCCGGGTGTTTTAAATTTTCCAAGGTCGGTTTCTTTTTTGCTGATATTGTATAATCCGGCATCATGCAGATCCTTTCCATTATACAAACCGATGTTTTTAAATTCATCCGTTGTAAAATCTTCCATGCGGTGGCAGTCGAAGCATTTGGCTTTGTCGCCTATAAATAACTGCCTTCCTCTTTCTTCTGCAGCAGATAATTTTTTGAGGTTATTACTCCAGTCGTCGAATTTACTATCAACCGTTTCCAGGGTTTCTTCAAATGCGGCGAATGCGGCTGCGAGGTTTTTTGCATTGGGTTGTTGGTTGAATACTTTTCTGAATAGTTTTTTATATACTGCCGATTTATTTAACCTTTGTACCGCTTCTTCAACCGGCAGGCCCATTTCATCAGGGTTTTGAATGGGCATTAATGCCTGCTCTTCAAGTGATACAGCCCTTCCATCCCAAAAATAATAGGGACGGTTCTTCATGTTTAAAACCGATGGTGTATTGCGTTTGGTCAATTTTCCTTCGATTCCCCTGCTGAAGTCAACGGTATCGGCAAAGGCGAATTTTGGATTGTGGCAACTGGCGCAACTCACCGAAGAATCTTTGGAAAGTATTTTTTCGGAGAATAATTTTTTACCCAGTTGGGCTTTGTTGTTAATACCATTGCCCACAAATCCATACAAAAGTGAAAAAATAACAATAAGCGATAAAATAGCAATCAACTTCTTCATATCACAAAAATAAAACAGCCACCCGGGATTCAGGTGGCTGTTTCAAAAATAAAAAGCAATTATTTAAAATCAGTGTCTGTTACACCCTCATTGAATTTAATATCCGACAGGTTAACAGTAAATTCCTGTCCCTCAACGCTTCTCACAATTTGTGTGGCCATTAGGATATTACCCACTTTCTGGTAATTTTTATATTCGATGCTAACCGAAGCTTCTGCATCGCCAGCCAAGGTGGTGGTTTCTTCCTGTAACAAAAGGCCCGATTTGATGGCAAATTGTTGTACGGAGGTTCTGCCGCTCGGCATCACCACTTTTAGCCGGTACGTTTCTTCACCCGAAACCTTTCCTTTGCCCAGGTATTCAGTTTTATAGGCAGCTGTATTGTAAAACAATTGTGGAACAATCGATTTTTCATCACCCTGTTCTTTGATCTCATTTTCGTTGAGATCGGTTTTGTTCCCCATCTGCATATTATAACCGGTTTCCCCATTAAACAACATTTTCATGACCGTCATGTCGCCCATTTTTATTTCAGTAATCGTTTTAGATGGATTTAGTCTGAGGAAATTTCCCGAAAAGGATCGTCCCATCATGTCCATACTGATCACCGCTTTCACGCTGGTTACTTTTTCTATCTCGGCTTTGCCACCAACCGCTTTCAGGTAATCTTCAATAATACTGAAACCCGAAACAGCATCTGTTGTTTTGGCCGACTCAGCGGCATCAGTTTCTTTGGCTTCTTCTACAACCGGATCGGCATAGCGGTCGTATTTTTTGATCGGGAAACCCAGCCTGGCCAGGTTGGGAATGATCTTTTTAGCATTGCCCACAATAACGATCCTGGAATTGGTTTCGTTAAAATAGGTTTTCGAAACCCGCTTAATGTCATCAATGGTAATGCTGTTTATTTTTTGCAGGTAGCTGCTGTAAAAATCCTTGGGCAGATTATTGATCAGAATATTGGAGGCATAAGTAGCGGTGATCGATGGGTCTTCCATACGGAGCGCATAAGATCCATTGAATTTTGCTTTGGCAATATCCAGTTCTTCCTGGGTTATATTTCCATCACGCATGTTAATGATCTCTTTCACCACTTCGTTTATGGCACTGTCTACTTTCTCGGTACGTACGGCCGAACTGGCTTTAAACAAACTTTGAAAACGCCCGCTACCGGTGCTCGAATAAGCACCATAGGTAAATCCATGTTTTTCCCGCAGGTTCATAAATAATTTACTATCAGCACCACCGCCCAGGATCTGGTTTGCCAGTAACAAGGGAAAATAGTCTTTTCCATTCATCGGGTTTTTGATCAGGTTACCCATGCTCATTTCGCCCTGCACGGCCGTGGGTACATCAACAAAATCGATCTCGGTTTTTTGGGGATTGACTGCGTCGCCCGGTTTTGGTAATTCCAGTTTTTTGCCGGTCCAGTTTCCAAAAATTTTGTTCGCCAGCGTTTTGGCCTGGTCGGGTGTTATGTCGCCAACAAAAGTGAGATAAGCCCGCGAAGGCGTAATGTAATTTTCGTAGGCAACTTGTATATCTTTAAGTGTCAGTGCTTTTACCGATTCCTCCGTGGTGAACTCTCCCTGGGCCGTATTTTTTCCATAGTTAAGTGCTGACGAAACCCGGCCGGCAATCGCCGAAGTACTTTTTTCCTGGCTTTTTAAACCGGTGATGGTTTGCGATTTTAATTTATCGAATGACTCCTGGGGAAACGCAGGGTTTCTTAACGCATCACCCATCAGGCTAAAAGCTTTATCAAAGTACCGCGTTAAGGCCGATGCTGCCCCACCCGAAGAACTCAGGAAAACATCAGCGCCGATGATATCGGTTGCTTCGTCAAATTCAGCTTTGGTCATGGTTTTGGTACCCTCACCCAGCATTTGTCCCATGAGGTCCATCACGCCGGCTTTTTTGCCTTCATAAACCAGGCCCCAGTCGATATTCAGGCTGGCTCTTACTTTCGGCAGTTTGTGATTTTCAACCACCAATACTTTCAGGCCATTGGGCATATCGAAAATGACCGGTTCGGTAATGGTGATTTTTGGAGCCGGCCCGGCAACCGGTCTTTTACTGCGGTCTAATTTTGTTTGCGCAAAGCTCATTTGCAACATCAACATACCTACAGCAGCTATAATTATTTTTTTCATTGTATTCGTTTTATGAAATGGAAGAATGATTATTTTTTAGGTAAATAATACAGCATTACCCGCTGATTTTTATTCAAATATTTTTTTGCAACATCCTGAATGTCCTGCCGCGTAATTTTTCTTAATTCTTCCAGTTCGGTATTTACATGGTTCGTGTTTTTATAAAATGTATATCCATCGGCCAGGTTTTCGGCTACGCCCAGCATCCGGTTGTTTTTATCCAAAAACTGGTTCTCGAACTGGTTCTGCAGTTTGGTAAATTCTTTTTCACTGATCAACTCCGTTTGCAGTTTGGTAATTTCCTCGTCCATATCCTTTGCCAGGGTATCCAGTTCGGTGCCCATATTGGGTAAGGCATACATAAAATAAGCGCCATAATCCTCCAGTGCATAACTAAACGAACCAACCTGCAGGGAATTCTTTTTTTCGTCAACCATTTTTTTAAACATCCGGCTGCTGCTGCCCTGGCTGAGAACAGCCGAAGCCATATCCAGCGTGGTGGATTCTTTGTCGGTCATGCCCGGAACCCGGTATCCGGTAATTATTGCAGGGATCTGAATGTTTGGATCATAAGCAGTGTCAATGATCTGGCTGCTGATCGGAACCTCTATATATTTGGTTTTTACAACGGGTGCGCCTGCCGGTACTTCATCGAAATAGGTAGCCACCAGTTTTTTGGTTTTCTCAACATCGATATCACCCGCAATTACCAATACGGCATTATTGGGCACATAATATTTTTTATTAAAAGCCTGGAATTCCTGCAGGGTAGCTGCATCCAGGTGTTCCATACTGCCAATAGGTACCCAGGTATAGGGGTGTTTGGTAAACAGTCGTTTCATGGTTTCGGCCAGGAAATTGCCATAAGGTTGATTATCCACCCGTAACCGTTTTTCTTCCTTTACCACTTCGTTTTGCGTTTTTACACCCACTTCGTTAATGATGGGGTGCAGCATCCTTTCGCTTTCGAGCCATAAGCCTGTTTCGAGCTGATTGCTCGGAAAAACCTCATAATAAAAAGTTCGGTCCTGTGTGGTATTGGCATTGTTTTGTCCACCATTGGCACTCACGATCTTCATAAATTCTCCGCGCTTGATATTGGGAGAACCTTCAAACAGCAAATGCTCAAAAAAGTGTGCAAAGCCCGTACGGTCGGGTGTTTCATCCTTGCTTCCCACATGGTACATGACCGAAACGGCAACAACCGGAGCGCTCTTATCCTGGTGCAGGATCACGCCCAACCCATTTTTAAGTTTATACTCGGTGTAAGCAACTTTTTGCGACAGGGCCGGTAGCGACGAAGCCAGAAGCAAAGCATACAAAATTCCTTTTTTCATGAGTTTATTTTTTTTGATTTTGATCATCCCGGATATCGATAGCTATCGGAGCGGGACAAGCGATGTAATTCGCCAATAAACATTTACTGATGATATCAGCTTTTGTTCGGGCTCATTTCATAATTATAAAAGTTAGGTGACAAATTTAAGCCGTTAAGCTCCTGTAACCATACTAAATATGCAAAATAATTGATAAATGGGCCGAAAGGGGGAGTAATGGTATGGTAGATAAGGCTTTTATCGGGTTATTTATTCGTTTCACCGATAATAGTAAACGGTGTATAGAAAATCCGGGCATTTTTGTGTTATGGCAATTGCCTAACCATTCGTAACTTTCAAAAAAATATCATTCATGTTAAACAAAGATGCATTTATTGAAGCCATTACCAAGGGCTATACATTTAAGGGCGAATCGGTAAAGCTGGGGGCTGCCATCCTGGATGGAGAAGTGGTTGCCGAAGCAGGTATTTTCCTGCCGCTAAAAACGTTGAACCGCCATGGCCTGATTGCCGGTGCAACCGGTACGGGTAAAACGAAAACCCTGCAGGTGATCAGCGAGTTTTTAAGCGATAACAGCGTACCGGTGTTGGTGATGGATATTAAGGGCGATTTAAGCGGCATTGCCGCTGCGGGGGCAACCAACAGCAAGATCGATGAACGTTACCAGAAGCTGAATATGGTATTTAAAGCCGACGCTTTTCCAACCGAGTTGATGACCCTAACCGGGCAGAAGGGAGTGCACCTGCGGGCTACTGTTAGTGAATTTGGACCGGTGTTGCTGAGCAAAATACTGGAGTTGAACGACACACAGGGCGGTGTAGTGGCGATGATCTTCAAATATTGTGATGATACCAAACTACCCTTGCTCGATCTGAAGGATTTTATCAAGGTTTTACAATATATAGGTGATGAAGGCAAGGCCGAAATTGAAAAGATATACGGAAAAATTTCCACCTCATCTACCGGCACTATCCTGCGTAAAGTGATAGAATTACAGCAACAGGGCGCCGACATTTTCTTTGGCGAAAGAAGTTTTGAAGTAGATGACCTGATGCGCATCGCTGATGATGGGCGCGGGATGATCAGCGTGTTGCGCGTTACCGATCTGCAGGACAAACCCAAGCTGTTCTCTACATTTATGTTACAGATGCTGGCCGAGTTATATGCCAGTTGTCCCGAAGAAGGCGACCTTGACAAGCCTAAACTGGTGATGTTCATTGACGAAGCGCACCTGATCTTTAATGAGGCCAGTTCGGCATTATTACAGCAGATTGAAACCATTGTAAAACTGATTCGCTCAAAAGGGATTGGTATTTTCTTTTGTACCCAGAACCCGATGGATGTGCCGGCCAGCGTTTTATCGCAGCTGGGATTGAAAGTGCAACATGCTTTACGTGCCTTTACCGCAGCCGACAGGAAAGTGATCAAACAAACGGCCGAGAATTATCCCGAAACTGAATATTATAAAACAGAGGACCTGATCACCCAAATGGGTATAGGTGAAGCATTGATAACGATGCTCAACGAAAAGGGTATCCCAACGCCCCTGGCACATACCATGCTGTGCGCGCCACGAAGCCGCATGGACGTATTAACAGAAGAGGAAATAGACGCGATCAATTCAAAATCAAGATTGGTGGCTAAATACAATAAAACGATCGACAGCGAAAGCGCGTATGAAATTTTAACGGCGAAACTGGAGGAGGCTGCGGAGAAATCCACACAGGAAGAAACGGCAACAACGTCAAAAAAGACAGCAAAGGAAGAACCTTCCGCACTTGAAAAAGTAGCCAATAATACAATCGTGAAAAGTATGGTGCGAACAGGCGGCAATATCATCGTTCGTTCTTTACTGGGAGCGCTTGGCTTGGGTGGCCGCAGCAGTAAGTCGAAAAGCAAAGGCTGGTTTAGCTGATCGATTCGTCATTTTATTAGAAGAGCCGGTATAATAACCGGCTCTTCGTACTTTTGCCACATGCATACATTCAAATCAGTATTTAAACACCGGTTTGGCCCACTGGCCGTTTTGGCTTTAATCTTGTTCTCGCTGAGTTTTGCCACCAGGCTGACCTTGTTGATCATCAGCTGGTCAAACCTGGAACTTTCTGTTTTTCGTTTATTGGGCTTGTTTATTATCGGCTTGTTTTACGATCTGGTGGTATGCAGTTTTTTCGCCATTCCGGTTGCCTTGTATTGCTGGCTGATGAAAGACAGCTGGTACCAAAAGAAATGGCAACGGCTGCCCTTGTTTTTACTTTTCTTTATCATCACCCTGATACTGGTTGTTAATGTAGGAGGCGAAATTATTTTCTGGGGAGAGTTTGACGTGCGCTATAATTTTATAGCCGTTGATTACCTGATCTATACAACCGAAGTTATCGGCAATATCCTGGAGTCGTATAATGTTCCGCTGATCGCGGCCTTTGTTGGGCTGGCTACGGCAGCCATTCTTTTTTTGGTCAGGAAAAACTATTCGAATCGCAGCAGGTAAGCATGCGCTTCAAAAAAAGAACCGCTTTCTTCTTTTTTTTCATGCTCTTTCCGGTGGCCGGTTATTTTTTAAGCAATAACAGTATTAAAAATATCAGCAATAATAATTATGTAAATGAGCTGGGGGGTAATGGTATTTATGAGTTTGGATATGCCTTCTGGCACAACGAAATAGATTACGACAAATTTTATAAAACCCGGAACGATACGGCCAATATAAAAGTGTTGCGAAATTTGCTGTCGGCACCCAACGCTACTTTCACCAATGACCCGTTGAGTATTGAACGACAGATTATTAGCGACAGTCCGGAACGCAAATGGAATGTAGTACTCATCAGTGTGGAAAGTTACAGCGGCGACTACCTGAAAAGATTTGGCAATACCGAAAACATTACGCCTTACCTCGACTCGCTTATTCCGCATGGCTTATGGTTCGATCAGTTTTATGCTTCGGGTACCCGCACGGTAAGGGGATTAGAGGCCTTGTCGATGGCCATTCCGCCAACGCCCGGGCAGTCCATTGTTCGCCGGCCCGATAATGATGATATGTTTACGATGGGCGGTGTTTTAAAATCGAAGGGATACGATGTGCGTTATATTTATGGCGGCAACGCTTTCTTCGACAATATGGGCGACTATTTCGGAGGCTGTGGGTATACCGTGCTTGATAAAGGCGAAATACCGGATAGCCTGGTAAACCTAACCACGATATGGGGCGTTGACGATGAGGCGTCGTTCAATTTTACCTTGCAGCAATGCGACAAATCATATAACAGCGGAAAGCCGTTCTTTAATCATATGATGACGGTGAGTAATCACCGGCCCTACGTATATCCCGAAGGAAGGATAGATATATCGCCACAAACCCAATCATATCAGGGCGCTGTTAAATACACCGATTATGCCATCAATAAATTTTTAAAGGATGCGCAGAAAAAGCCATGGTTCAACAATACCTTGTTTGTTATTGTATCTGACCATTGTTCGAAAAGCGCCGGTAAAACCGACCTGCCGGTTGACCGATACCATATTCCCTGTATCATTTATGCACCTCAGTTAATAAAGCCCGCTATTGAAAACCGGTTAGTTAGCCAGATCGACCTGGCACCTACTATTTTAGGATTGATGAACCTGAATTATACCAGCCGTTTTATGGGATTTGATATTTACCATATGAATCCGAAGAACGACCGGGCTTTTATCAGTACTTACCAGGATATGGGTTATGTAAAAGATGGCAAACTGGTTATCTTATCGCCGCAACAAAAAGTGAAAATGTACCAACCCGATTTTATAACAGGAGCCAATACCCTGATTTCTACTTCGGATAGCCTGGTAAAAGAAGCCATTGCCTGGTACCAGGGAGCAAGTTTTTTATATCGAACCGGGAGATATAAGGTCAAAAGATAAACACAAAATATCCGCTAATTGACTTATATTCAAATTAGTATAAATGTGGTCGATTGGTATATGTTCATACCCACGATTGGGTATTTCTACTTGTTTTTCAAATTACTTGATAAAAATGTTGCATAATTATGAAAACCCCTTTATCTTCGTTTCGGTTTTTCATAGGATATTGGATTTTAAAGCGGGACTAGATTTCTATCTTGGTCCCTTTTTTTATTTATATACCTGCCGTTTTTTTCGAAAAACAGATATTACCATCCTGATCTGCCTGTATTTTGTTCTCCGCCAACAGGTAATCTATCACTTTCCATATTTTTTCTTTTTGGATGCCTTTCATCCCGGCGAATATGTCGTTTACGGGTAAAGGCAGTTCGTTGGTAAGCAATTTTATCTTCTCTGCGATGCTGCTAAATTCTTCCGGCGAAAGATCAATCAACTTTTTGTTGATGCAGTTATCACAGATACCACAGGCATTTATTTTTACATCGGTAAAGTATCCGGCTATTTGCCGGCTGCGGCATATACCCGAATTTGCAATGTAACCAACCATCGCTTTCACACGTTCCTCAAATTTTTCTTTTCGTTTCAGGTAGTCAGTAGTGTTAAGCAGGTAATTATCCTGGTACATCCTGTTTTGCAGCAGGGTAACCTGTGGCTTGTCTTTTTGCGCCGAATAGCTGATTATGCCATAATCATTCAGGATTTTCAGGTTCTTCTTTAAGGTTGCTATATCAACGGCTATGAATTGTGCCAACTTGTTTTCGTAAAGGGTTGCCGGAAAATCAAATATACCTTCATACGAACGAAGCAATCCTTTTACCAACGGCTCCAATTCGGGTTTTTGTTTTTCAAGATCCGTCAACTCATCCCGGGATGTTGTAAACACCACTGTTGACGGTTTAAAAAATACTTCATTGAAGCTGATGACCCCTTCCTGTTCCAAAGCTTTGATGGCATAGGTTGCCATAAGGATATTTATTTTAAATGCTGAGGAAAAAGCAGCGATATCGAAATCATAACTGATACCTTCGCCGCTGCCCGCCGGAATCTGCAGGTGATTCATCAGCCCGATATACACCTGTTTAATTTCGGCTTCACCGGGGTAGCGGATCGCAGACTGTTCTTCCAGGTTTTCAATCTCCTTGTCGGTATATAATAATACAGCATAAGCTCTTTTGCCATCCCGGCCGGCACGCCCTGCTTCCTGGTAATAATTTTCCAGGCAATCGGGTACTTCATAATGCACAACAACACGCACATCAGGTTTGTCGATCCCCATACCGAAGGCATTGGTACTTACGATCACCCTTGTTTTATTATGGAGCCAGTCTTCCTGTTTTTTATTGCGCACCTCATTGGTTAATCCGGCGTGGTAGTAATCTGCATTGATTGTATTCAGCCTCAGCAGATCGGCAATTTCCAGGGTGCGCTTCCGGCTTTTGCAGTATACGATCGCTGTGCCCGGAACATTTTTCAGGATCTCCAATAATTTATTCTGCTTTGATGGAACATTAAAGACACTATAGGACAGGTTTTTCCTTTCAAATGACTGTTGAAAAATAGTCCAGTTCTCAACTGAGTTCGCCTGCTCCAGGACTCGCCCCATTGGAGCGTGGCGGGGCTTTAGTTTATCACAAATATCATCCTGTACCAACTTGGTAGCCGATGCCGTTAGTGCCAGTACAGGTACTTCGGGTATCAGTTCGCGTAAAGCAGCGATCCGCATATAGGGCGGCCTGAAGTCGTATCCCCATTGCGAAATGCAATGTGCTTCGTCAACGGCCAGTAAATTGATATTCATAGCCGGCAGAAATTCAAAAAAAGATTGGTTTCCAGCCGTTCGGGCGATACGTACAGGAATTTATAATTGCCGAATGCTGCATTCTGTAAGGTCTTCCTGATCTCTATGAAATTCATGCCCGAAAAAATGGCCAGTGCGGGAATTCCTTTTTGTTTTAAACCTTCTACCTGGTCTTTCATTAAAGCGATCAGCGGACTTACCACCAGGCAAATACCCTCATTAGCCATGGCCGGAACCTGGAAGCATATGGATTTACCACCACCGGTGGGTAAAAGAGCAAGCGTATCTTTTCCGTCAAGCACCGATTGGATGATTTCTTCCTGCAAGGGACGGAAACTATCATAACCCCAGTATGTTTTTAAAATTTCGTGGATGTTCGCCATGGTCAATTATGGCTTGAAATTAAATCATTTTCTTTTCTATTAATTTAGAAATGATCGTTAAGTCCTTAAATTGGATATCAAGCCATCGCGGTTTTACTATCCTGAATGCATAAATTCCTCAGATCACTTTTTTATACTTCAACCAGATAGAATTTATGGCCAGCACCACATCGCTGAAACCCATGGCCAGTGCCGCCAGGCCGGGCTGCAATAAGCCAACTGCGGCAATGGGAATGGCAATTATATTGTAAATAAAGGCCCAGAATAAATTTCCTTTGATCGTAATGAAAGTGTGTTTTCCCAGTCCCAGTGCCAGGGGTAAATGCTGAATACCTTTGTTCGTTAAAACCACCTGGGCACTCTGTACAGCGAGTTGAGTAGCGTCACTCATCGAAATACCGATGGTTGCTTTTGCCAGCGCAGGGGCATCGTTTATGCCATCGCCCACCATGGCAACCGGTGTTTCATTATTCAGTTGCTCAATGATGAGCAGTTTTTCTTCGGGTGTTTTTTCCGCGTAAACTTTTTCGATTCCCAGGGTATCAGCAAGTTGTTGTGTACGGGCCAAACTATCTCCGCTAAGCAAAATGGTTCGTATATGTTTACTGTGCAGGTATTCAATCACTCCTTTGGCTTCCGTTCTTATCTCGTCTTCCAAATCGAACCAACCTACCAGTTTGTCATTTTTCAGAAGATAAGCAGCATGTGATTGATCATCGGTTTGCCCGGCTGTTAATTTGAAAGAACCCAACTGGTATCTGTCGCCTGCAGCATCTTCGGCACGCATGCCCAAACCCTTTATCTCCTCAATTTTTTTCCAGTGAATGGGATTGTTGATTTTCCATTCGGTGGTAACGGCTTTGGCTATCGGATGATTGGAATATTTTTCGAGCGAAAAAACTACCTGTTTGAATACCTGCTCATCCAGATCAGTTTGCCAATGGCTGATTACCATTTGCCCTTTTGTTAACGTGCCTGTTTTATCAAACACTACCGTGGTAATATTTTTAAACAGTTCCAGGCTTTTTGCATGGCGGAAAAGAATTCCGTTTTTAGCAGCCCTCCCCAACCCAACGGCAATGGCGGCAGGTGTTGCCAGGCCCATGGCACAGGGGCAACTGATGACCAATACTGCAATGCTGCGCATTAATGAATGGGTGCTGCTGATATCAAAAGCAAAATAATTAATTATAAAAGTAAGTACAGCGATGCCCAATACCACCGGTACAAAAACGGCGCTGATCCTATCGGCCAGTTGCTGAATGGGTGGCTTTTCGCTCTGTGCCTGTTTCACCAGAGTTAAAATATTGCTGAGCACCGTATCTTTTCCCACGGCTGTAACCTGCGCTTTAACGGTACCGCCGGTGATGATACTGCCTCCAATTAAACTATCTTTTTTCCCTTTGGGTATGGGTTTGCTTTCACCCGTCAGCAAAGATTCATCCACATATACATCACCCCATAATATTTTGCAGTCCATTGGTACCTGTTCGCCCGTTTTTATCAAAATAAGATCGCCCACATGCAGCGTGGTATTCTCCACCGGAAAGATCAATTCTTTATGTTCTTCATCAAAAGCGATCATATTGGCCATTACTTTTTGCTTAGCTGCCAGTTTATTTAGTTCCTTTTGTGTGCCGGCTACTGATTTGTGTTCAACCCATTCACCCAAAAAAACAAGGGTGATGATGGTGGCCGCGGTTTCATAAAAAATATAGTCCATTCCGAAGTTGCCGATACTGCCGATCAGGCTATACACAAACGCAGCGGTGGCGCCGATCGCGATCAATACATTCATATTGGGAATACCGCTTCTCAAACTTTTGACAGCACTTACCCCAAAATAGCCCATGCCCACGATATAAACCGGCAAACAAATGGCCAGCTGAATCCAGGGGTTCATTAAAAAAGCCGGATGCCAGGGCAACATGTGCAACATCAATACAGCGGTAAAAGGCAAACAGAAGAGGAAACGTTGGAGATGGTTGGAGAAAAAATTACGGGTCGGGGGCCGGGAGCCGGGAGCCGATAATCCAACATTTTCATTGATCACTTTATATCCCAGGTTGGCAATTCCTTTTGAGATCTCTTCTTTGGTTTTATTACCGTTGAGATCGAAGCTCACTTCACCACCAATAAAATTTACCTGAACATGTTTTAAACCTTCTTTTTCGAGGTAGCGGTTAATGCTTAAAGCACAGTTTGTACAGGTCATTCCCTCTACTTTCCATTCAACTTTTTCCATAATGCAAAATTATTCATTGAAATTGTGACTATATTACTAATCAGGGAAAATATCTTTGCAACATGGAGGTAAATTTTACATTAAAACAGATTGACAAAACGGCCGCTGCGTTCCTGGCGGAAGCTGCCGGATACAAAGTATTTGCTTTTCACGGCGACATGGGGGCCGGTAAAACAACTTTTGTACATGCGTTATGCGATGCCCTGGGGGTGACGGATACAATCAGCAGTCCAACCTTTTCGATTATCAATGAATATAAAACAGAAGATGGGGAGCCGGTTTATCACATGGATCTGTACCGGATAAAGGATGAAAATGAAGCCGTTAATGCCGGGGTTGAAGAATATTTATACTCCGGCCATTTTTGTTTTGTTGAGTGGCCTGATAAGGCACCTGCTTTATTTCCCGAGGATACTTTACATATTACCATCATTTCAGTTGATGATATTACCAGAAAGCTGAAATTTAATTTGTAATTTGTATTTTTTCAAAACTACTGTATGGCAAAATCAAAACCATTTGTATCTTCCTCATTCTCTTATGAAACACTGGAGGAAACGCTGGATATTAAACCCAAAGGGGCCGAGTTGTTTATCGGCATTCCCCGGGAAAATTCATTTAACGAAAACCGTATTGCCTTAACACCGGAAGCCGTAAGTGTGATGATTGCCAACGGACACCGGGTGGTGGTAGAGTCAAAGGCCGGCGACGGAGCCAGTTATACCGATAAAGATTACAGTGAGGCCGGTGCCAAAATTGCCTATGATAAAAAAGAAGTTTTCGAATGCGATATACTGGTGAAAAGTGCACCGGTGAGCGAAAGCGAATGTGAACTATTGAAACTCAATCAGTACATAATTTCTCCGATACATTTGGCCGTTATGAAACGGGATATTTTGCAGAAGATGATGGATAAGAAGATCACCGCACTGAGTTTTGAGAATTTGAAAGATGATACCGGGCACAATCCCATCGTACGAAGCATGAGTGAAATTGCCGGCAGTGCTGTGATGCTGATTGCCGGGCAATATTTAAGCAAAACAAATAATGGTAAAGGCGTTCTGGTTGGTGGCATCAGCGGTATACCACCCACCAAAGTGATCATTATTGGCGCCGGTATTGTGGGGGAATATGCGGCCCGCACAGCATTGGCCATGGGGGCCAGCGTGAAGATCTTCGACAACAGCATTTACCGGTTAAAGCGGTTACAAAATAATATTGGTGTACGGCTCTGGACCTCGGTACTGGAACCTAAAATTTTGGCCAAGCAGTTGAAAACCTGCGATGTGGCAGTTGGTGCGCTTAGTGGTGCAGCGGGCCGAACGCCGATTGTTGTTACCGAAGAAACGGTAAGCAATATGCGGCCGGGCAGTGTAATTGTTGATGTAAGTATCGATCATGGCGGTTGTTTTGAAACCAGTAAAGTAACCAGCCACGAAAAACCGGTGTTTAGCAAATATGAAGTGATCCATTATTGTGTACCCAATATTCCCAGCGGATTTGCCCGAACGGCATCCCAGGCTATCAGTAATGTATTGATGCCACTGATGCTCGAAACCGGTGAGGATGGCGGCATTGACCGGATCGTTTGGCATAAGATAAATATCCGAAGTGGTATTTATCTGTACAAGGGAAGTCTTACCAATTTTTATTTAAGCGAGCGATTTGATCTGAAGTTTACAGATTTGAATTTACTGATAGCGAGTAAACGGTAACGCAGATTTCATGATTAATGTATATAAAAATCAAGACAAAGCAGCAGGAAGATAATTCCCGGCGTCTTGGCTAAAACACCGGTATGAAAATTATCTTGTCTATTTGCCTGATTTTATTTTCGTGTTTCTCATCAAATGCCCAACTACGCCTGGGTATAAAAGCCGGTTACAACAATGCCTGGGCCGATTATAGGAATCCGGATGGCCTGATTAAACATAATATTACTGCTTTCCAGGTTGGTGTGTTGGGGGAAGTAAAGATCAGGAAGATGCTGTTGAGAACTAATATTTTATTTAATCAGAAGGGAAATTATGTAGATAACGGCCAGGAAATACTCGATGCCGGGCGGCAATCAACCTACCGGATAAATTACCTGGAGGGTAATATCCTGGTTGGCTATAAATTTTCATTGGGCCGGGTAGCTGGTATTGCCTTTGCGGCAGGGCCTTTTATAGCGAAAGGGATATCGGGTACCGAAAAAGGCAGCGGTTCAAGTCTGGCGGGTGTTTATTTAATCGACCGGAAGATAAAATTTTCTGATACAGAACAATCGGATAACAGTACGGCATATCTTAGGCCCATTGATTATGGAATAGATATCAATGTCACCGCTAATTTTAAAAAATTATTTTTGTATGTTAATTATGGAAAAGGGTTGGCCAGCAGGTCAACGTCTTCCGATTATTATGCTAACCAGAAGCCGCGAAACAGTGTTTTATCGGCAGGGCTGGGATTTTATTTTTTCTAAGGTTTATTTATAATCACCGATCTCGATCACTTCTTCACAAAAATCATATTCCTGTTTTACATTACTGCTTACTATGACCAGTTTATTTTTTGTGTAATGATTAATGAGATTTTGGTAGAGTGCAATTCCATCGGCATCTAAATTAGTGGTAGGTTCGTCCAATAAAAGTATGGGCGTATTGCTGAAAAAAGCCTGTGCCAGTTTCAACCTTTGTTTCATGCCACTGCTGAAATAGCGTATCTGTTTGTTGATGGCAGTTTCCAGTCCAACAACGGTGAGCATTTCTTCTATGGTCAACGACTGAATCAATGGTTTGAATTTTGAATGAAAGTCGAGCATTTCTTTTGCGGTCATTTCTTCAATCAATTCGAGGTAAGGAGCTGCTATGGAGATGTAAGAATATTGTTTTTCGTCGGTGGTTTTTGTTTGTCCTGTATGATATTCAACAGTTCCTTCATTATGAAGCGTTGCACCTGCGATAACCTGCAGTAATGTTGATTTTCCTGAGCCATTGGGGCCGGTGATGGCATAGTTTTTTCCCGTAACGAACTCATGATTGAAACGGCGAAAGATCCACTCCCGGTTAAATCGTTTACCAACGTTAAAAAGCCTCACCCCAACCCCGTTCCAAAGGAGAGGGAACCCGGCTGGGGAGTTCAATGTTGTAAGGTTCATCATATTTTTGGCTTTTTTTCTTCGCTTTGATAAAAGCTGAATCAATATCTTACAGTACAAATATGCCCTCCGGTTCTGCGAACGATGCAACGATGATGCTATGAAAAACTTCTGCCGGGCTAAAAAATATATAACACATAATCTTTACTCCCGTCTCCCAGATTTCTCTCTCCTTTTTAGGGAGAGAACAGGCGTGGGGCCGCTTTACTCATCCTCCATACTTCCCTTGGTATAACGCTTGATGATTCCCCGTCCGCTTTCCCTGATAAAGGTTACGATCTCGTCGCGTTCATCCGTTGCCGGTAATTCTTCCTCAATAAAATTAAGCGCCTGTGAAGTATTCATCGATTTGTTATAGATGATCCGGTAGATATCCAAAATCTTATTGATCCGGTCTAAGGTAAAGCCCTTGCGTTTTAAGCCTACCGAGTTAACGCCGGCATAGCTTAGCGGTGTACGGCCGGCTTTAATATACGGCGGTACATCTTTACTCACCAATGAACCTCCGGCAATAAACGCATGCTGACCAATTTGTACAAACTGGTGAACGGCACACATACCCGCCAGGATGGAGTTGTCGCCCATGGTTACATGGCCGGCCATCTGGGTATTATTGCTCATGATACAATTATTGCCAACCACACAATCGTGTGCGATATGGCTATAGGCCATGATCAGGCAATTGTTTCCAACCTTGGTGGTCCACCTGTCTTTGCTACCCCGGTTTACGGTCACAAATTCACGTATCGTTGTATTGTCGCCAATTTCAACGGTTGTTTCTTCGCCTTCATACTTAAGGTCCTGGGGTATGGCAGCAATAACAGCGCCCGGGAAAATGCGGCAGTTTTTACCGATCCTGGCGCCTTCCATGATGGTAACGTTACTACCGATCCAGGTGCCTTCACCAATTTCCACATGTTGATGAATAACACTGAATGGATCAACTTTAACATTGGTTGCCAGTTTCGCATTTGGATGAATATATGTGTGCGGATGAATCATCAGGTTGTTTATTGGTTAAATAGTTTTTTTAGTTGATCCTGTAATTTATTTTCTCTTCACCAGTTGCGCTGTTAAATCGGCCTCGGTACACAGTTTATTGCCTACGTATACACTTCCTTTCATTACACAAATACCCCTGCGAATGGGCTCCGTTAATTCCATTTTCAAAACCAAGGTATCGCCTGGCACTACTTTTTGTTTGAATTTGCAGTTATCTATTTTTAAGAAATAGGTATCGTATTGCCCGTCGGGCATGGCATTGATGCAAAGCAGGCCGCCGGTTTGCGCCAGGGCCTCAACCTGTAAAACACCGGGCATAACCGGGTTTCCGGGAAAATGCCCCTGAAAAAAATATTCATTGAATGTAACATTTTTAATACCCACGATCTGGGTATCGGTTAGTTCAATGATCTTATCAACCATGATAAATGGAAAACGGTGTGGCAGGGTTTTTTCTATTTGCTGCTGTGTATAAACGGGCTCCTGGTTAGGATCATAAACCGGAATATCTTTGGTGTGCCTGTTTTTTTTGATGTATTGTTTTATCTTTTTGCAAACTCCACGTTGCTGCGGTGGCCGGGATGGTTGGCAAGAATATGTTCCTTAATAGGATAACCGATCAGGGCCAGGTCGCCAACCGCATCAAGTAGTTTATGCCGGGCTGGTTCATTGGCAAAACGCAGTTCGAGGTTATTTAAATAGCCTTCACTTTTTATCTCAACTTTTTGGCGGCCAAATGCTTTTGCCAGCCGGCCCATTTCTTCTTCTGTAACCGGCTTGTCTACCACTACAATGGCATTATTGATATCGCCACCTTTTACCAGGTTATTATCGAGCAGCATTTCCAGTTCATGTAAAAAACAAAAAGTTCTGCAGGTGGCAATCTCTGTCTGAAATTCCTTCATCGATTTCAAACTGGCATGTTGGGTACCTAAAACCGGGCTGTTAAAATCGATCAGGGTGGTGATCTGGTAATTAACCGAAGGCATTGCGGTCATCTCTACTTTTTTCAACTCATCAAAGTAGGAGATATTGGTATCAATCGTATACCAGACCTTTGCAGCATCCTGTTCCAAAACACCGGTTTTGGCAATGATATCTACAAAAGGGCCACTGCTGCCGTCAATGATCGGTATTTCCGGCCCATTTAATTCAATCAGGCAGTTATCAACGCCCATGCCCACAAGTGCGGCCAAAATATGCTCAACCGTGCTCACTTTGCAATCGCCTTTTACCAGAGTGGTGCCTCGGGAAGTATCCGTAACCAAATCACAATCGGCTTTAATAACGGGTGATCCGGGAAGGTCGGTTCTTTGAAATTGATAGCCGAAACCCGGGTTGGCAGGCTTCAGTGTCATATCAACGTTTATTCCGGAGTGAAGGCCTGTTCCCGATATACTCACTGCTTTAACTAAAGTATGTTGCTTATCTGGATTAAAATTTTTATCCATGTGTTCGGCTAAATTTTGTTGGCAAAGATATTCAAAATATCCTGCCCAAGTACCCCGGGATATAAGCAAGTTGTAATCTGCTAAAACTGTATCCTGAAGCTTCCAAATATGCCAAATTGGTTTTGCTTGCCGGCAAAGGTGGAGGAGGGTGAAACCCGCCAAACAAAATCGAGTCGGAATACCTTGAAAATATTGTCTATTCCGGTTCCAACTTCAATATAGGTTTGATCGTTTAGTCTTTTAAAGGCTGGAATTTTGGCCCTGGTATCTGCATCCACAATATAATTTAAAGCGTAGTTTTCGTCGCTTAATGATCCCCAAAGTGCCTTAACATTCCAAAACTGGCGCCATTTCATTTTTCGGGTAAATGGAATGAAGCGGAAAATGCCCGAACCAAAATTGTGCTCTACATTTGCGCCGGCATATTGATCGCTTAGGTATTCAAAGCGGTTCATCAGGTTATAGGCGCTTTGGCTGTAATAGAAGATATCGTTGCCCTGGTGATTTTCGAGGTTGGTGAAAGGCATGGTACCAAAGATCTTACCTCCAAAAACTTTATAGGAAATGATACCGTATGGCGATATTCTCAAGTTGTCTTTTACGGTAAGTGATAACTTGGTATAGTTGTAGGCGCTGTTAAATACACCGGCAAATCCCTTAGCTACCAGTAGCTCTACAATGGGGTATTTGGTGCCCAATGAATAGCGGTTATAGTCTGTTTCAATAAATCTTTCGAGGTAAGCAAAGCGCAATTTCAGGGCAATTTCAAAATTAGTGAGCTTCGTGCCACTTGTTACCGCAAAATTTGAATCAGGTGGCAGGTTAAGCAGTGGCGTGTAATGCCGGTGCGATACGAACCACTCTGAGGAAAACCCTTTGCCTAAATCGTTAAACACTTCAAACCGCAAGTCTCTTACGTTGATGAATTTTCTGTTGTTATTGGGTTTTCGGATGGCCAGCGAAAAAACATTATCCTGGCTCACTTCGCCCACCTGGTTGATCCCATTGTCTACATCATTCTGGTACGACAGGTGCAACCGGATCCGTTTGGGTTCTCTGTTAACGATCCAATAGGCTTCGGCCTGCCCTTTAAATCTTTTATCTCGTAAGCCATAGGCCAGGTAACCATGCAGGTAAACATTTTTCATCAGTTTACTGTTGGTTCCCACATCAAACCTGAATCGGGTGCCTTGCACCGTATCAGCGCTTATCCAGTTAAACCAGGGCCCCAGTTCAATCTTCCCAAAATCTTTATACCCGGTTGCTAAAAATCTCAAGTTGCGTTGGAATTTTTGAAACTTGGGCATTTCAATCAACTTGTCAATGGTTGCATAAATGGTTTTCTCGTTTTTCGACAGGCTGTCGTGCCGCAAATCTTTCCACACAGAATCAGCGTTTTGAATCACATTTTTTCCGGAGGTTACCAGCTCTTCAATTCGCTGGTCTTTAAAGGCAGCCGTTAAGGAATCGCTGTTGATGTTGATGTCTTTATAGGATGTTGTTTTACGACCAATGAGTGTAAGCGATTTTTTACCCATCACCCTGAAATCGGCAAAAAATTTATCGCGGTTCAGGAAAATGGTAGAATCATTTATTGGGATATATTCCTGGAAAACGCTGATGCGGTCAATAAAATTAATATTGGCATCCTTACCCAGGTACATCGATATTTTGGTGATCTGGTACGATTGTTCTTTTACCCAGGCATCTCCTTCAAACGTATTTTGACCGGGGCGTTTTGGCCTGAAAACAAAATGATACAATTTGGTACCATTAACAAGCTGGGTATCGGGAACAGTAAAAATGTAATAGGCGTCGGCATTATCGTGAAACGGACTGATAAAATCCTTGTCCATTACATTTACATAATTACTGTAAATACTCACGTTCTGATTCATGACACCCAGCAATTTTGCAAAACTTTCGTTCTTAAAACCAACAGTTTTGCTGGCTTTTACATGTTCATTAAATTTTTTCGGATTGTTCTGATAGGCATAGTCACTCAGGGTTTCTATTAAATAAGCCGGTAAAAACGGAGTAGATTCGGACGTGCTGTCGATATTATCGAAAATGAAAGAAAAGTTTTTCAGCAGAAAATTTTTTTTGGCTTTATCGGCATTAAAATTCTTGATATCGATCTCCAGCTTATTGTATGCTTCGTAACTGAAATTACCCAGGTCATATCGATTATACTGTTTCTTTTTACTCATGATCTTTTTCCATAGATAAAGGCCCCGGTTCCACTTGGCCTTAACAACTACTTCGCCTTTGGCACTGCCCCGTTCTAATTGTATGTTGAGCGTTTTATTATTTTGCAAACCGTTAATTGGCAGGCTATACAAGGCAAAACCGATAAAACTAACCTGTAACGTATCGTCTTTGAAATTATTGATCACAAACGAAAAGTGTCCGGCCGTATCGGTTATTTTTCCATAACCCGATTTGGTAAAATACACCGATGCATAACTCACCGGCTCTTTGGTATGACCATCGAGCACGGTTCCGGAAATGGTCAGCGACTGTCCGAATGAAAAAGCACAAGCGAATAAAAGAATAAAAAATAGTATGTTGATTCTGAAGATTTTCAAGAAATAATAATTTTGTTTATAGGTACGTTTGACTGGTCTGTTTTGGTTGTCTGCCACCCAAAGGTATTTTATTTTTTAAGCTAATGAAATAAAGTAATCGCTGAGTAATGTTAAATGTCTGCCAGAGGGCAGCCAGGCGGGCAATAAAATTGGTTAGTGCGATTTTAAGCTTAGCTTTTCTATTATTTCTTTCAACTGTTTTTCCAGTTCAAGTACTCTTTTTTCCAGTCCGGGTAAATTGCGGCTGGCAGCCTGGCTGCGCAGCGCTGCGGTATAGTCAAAAGCGGGCGAACCGGTTATAGCGGTATTAGGTGTTTTAATGGTTTTACTAACGCCACTTTGGGCATTGATCTTAGTGCCATCTGCAATTTTAATATGTCCAACTATCCCTACCTGGCCGCCGATCATTACATGGTTACCGATCTTGGTGCTGCCGCTAATACCCGTTTGCGCTGCAATCACCGAATTATTTCCCACTTCAACATTGTGCGCAATTTGTAACAGGTTATCCAGTTTGGCGCCCGATTTGATCAGGGTACTTCCTATGGTTGCCCGGTCAATGGCTGCGTTAGCACCAATTTCAACCCCATCTTCAATAATTACATTGCCAATTTGCGGAACTTTTTTCAGCGTGCCATCAGCCTGTGGTGCAAAACCAAATCCATCGCTGCCGATCACCGTGCCGGCATGAATAGACACATTTTTTCCAATAATACAATCATGATAAATTCTAACGCCGGGGTGAATGATTGTGTTTTCACCAATCGTTACATTATCGCCGAGGTATGCATTTGGATAAATTTTGGCGCCATCAGCCACGATCACGTGTTCGCCTATATAGGCGAAAGCGCCAATAAAAACATGGTCGCCCAGTTTAGCCGTTGAAGCGATATAGGCAGGTTGCTGTATACCAACCAGTTGCTGCCGTTTAATTTGCTGGTATCTATCCAGAAGCGTGGCAAAAGCCGAATAGGCATCCGGTACCTTTATCAGTGTAGCACTGATTTTTTGTTTTAATTCCTGTGATTCATTAATAATGATAATGCTGGCCCCGGTGCTGTATAAATATTCTTCGTATTTGGGATTGGCTAAAAATGCCAGTTGCCCTGCCTGTGCTTCTTCTATTTTTCCGAAACTGACCACAGCGGTATCGGCATTGCCTTCCACTTTGCCATTGATGATCATCGCTATTTGTGCTGCGGTAAATTGCATATTAAAAAGCTTTTAGCTATTAGCCTTTAGCTTTTAGCTATGCCTTTTTAACGGCCAACAGCTAATAGCTAACAGCTACTTCAGGTAACAAATGTAATATTTTTTAACCTTGCCCATCAGGTTTTGGTTAATCAGGGCATTATCAACTTCTGATATGTCTTTTACTGAACCATCTTTAAAAAGAATATGAATATGTTCTTCATCCAGATTATACGTACTGCTCACGGCCTCACCCGTAAATACCAGCCAATGGGCTTCTTCGGTACTTAAACCCAACCTGGCAGAGGCATCGGCAAGTTTTTCCTGTATCAAATTTTCGTCTACCGCGTTACCAAAATACTGAACTTTCAGCAATTGCCGGTTAATAATTCCATTACATAAGGTTGATAGGATCTTGTCTTCATGAAAACACCAGCCTTTTATCGCAGCCATTACATCATAATCATCCAGGTTGCAAAAAGCCTCCAAACTGGTATTTTCACTGGGTTGTGTAATAAAATCATGCAGGGGCTGCCTGGTGGCCGCCTGTATAAGTTTTGCTCTTTTAATAATACGTTTCAGCATTTGCTCGGCACATAGAACGGTTTTATGCAGGTATACCTGCCAATACATGAGCCGGCGGGCAACCAAAAATTTTTCGATGGAGTAGATCGATTTTTCTTCCACCATTAATTCGCCATGATGCACGGTAAGCATTTTTAAAATACGGTCGTATCCAATTACGCCTTCATTAACACCGGTAAAGAAACTATCCCGGTTCAGGTAATCCATCCGGTCTACATCCAGTTGCCCGCTAATGAGCTGGTAAAGGAATTTTTTGTGATACCGGTCGGTAAAAATGTCGAGCGCCAGGCTCAAACGGCCGTTAAACTGCTTATTTAATTCCTTGATGATCATCAGCGACAGGTCTTCGTGATGCATTACATCAACCAGTACCTGCTCCAACGCATGACTAAACGGGCCGTGCCCGATATCGTGCAGGAGGATAGCTATTTTTGCAGCCTGTTCCTCGGCAGGATTAATTTCAACGCCTTTGTTTTTCAACTCATTAATGGCAATACCCATTAAATGATAAGCACCCAAAGCGTGGTGAAGCCGGCTGTGTACGGCTCCCGGATAAACCAGGTTGGCCATCGCCATTTGGTTGATCCGGCGTAAACGCTGAAAATAGGGATGGGCGATAACATGCGATATCAGTTCATCGTCGATTGTGATAAAGCCGTAAACGGGGTCGTTAATAATTTTTCTGAAAGACATGAATGGGTTTATATTTTGTTTCGGCGATTAAACGGGATAGGTTTTGTTTGGATCAACACCCAAACCATATGTTAAAAGTATTACAAAGCTAAATAAAGGCGGGCATCATTGATATAAAAAATTAAATTTGTAAGAATTGCATAACCAGTTGATTTTTAGTTTGCGATTGATCCGTCGGTTAAAATTCTCCGGTGTAACCAACCCGGATAGAAACCACCGTTGATCGAAAATGAAAGGGAAATTTAAAAGCAGGCCGGTATTTAACAACCGCCCGAATGAACCGGACCTGGAGCACACAAGAAATCTTAAAATATATATATGAGTGTAGCAAAAATTCTTTGGGTAGATGATGAAATTGACAGCCTCACTTCGCAGGTTATGTTCTTGGAAAATAAGGGGTACGAAGTACAGACCAAAACCAATGGATTCGATGCTGTTGAATATGTAAAGGACAATATTGTGGATGTGGTCCTGCTCGACGAGTCGATGCCCGGTATTACCGGTCTGCAAACGCTGCAGCAGATAAAAGAACTGAAAAGTAATTTGCCCGTGGTGTTAATTACAAAAAACGAGGCCGAAAATTTAATGGATGAAGCTATTGGTTCACAAATAAGCGACTATTTAATTAAACCGGTTAACCCCAACCAGGTTTGGCTGAGTTTGAAAAAGCTGATTGATAATAAAAGACTGGTTGCCGAAAAAACAACAACAGCCTATCAGCAGGAATTCAGAAGTTTGTTTATGGCCTTGAACAGTAATCCGGGTTATAACGAATGGATGGAGCTGTACCGTAAATTGGTGTATTGGGAATTGGAGATGAAGAAGAGTGATAGTCCCGAAATGCAGGAAGTATTTAATACTCAGAAAACAGAAGCCAACACAGAGTTTTTTAAATTCATTTCGAAAAATTATGCCGGCTGGGTAAGTCCAAAAAGTTCCGATGCACCCATTATGAGCCATAACCTGATGAAGTTTAAAGTATTTCCTCACCTCGAGAAAAACATCCCTTTATTTTTTGTTTTGATCGATAATTTGCGTTTTGATCAATGGAAAACCATTCAGCCCATTTTTGCTGAAAGCTTTCGCATACACGAGGAAGAAACCTTTTATGCCATACTGCCTACCGCTACGCAATATGCACGCAATGCCATTTTTGCCGGTATGATGCCGGTGGATATTGAAAAGAAATTTCCGGTGCAGTGGAAAAATGATGATGAAGACGGTGGGAAGAATATGTTTGAAGAAGATTTTTTTAAGGCATTGTTAAAATCGTCCGGCAAAGGCGACCTGAAATATTCCTATACCAAGATCACCAATAACCACGACGGTCAAAAACTGGTGGATAATATCCACAACATGATGGATAATGATATCAATGTTATTGTGTACAATTTTGTAGATATGCTCAGCCATGCCCGCACCGAAATGGAAGTATTGAAAGAGCTGGCCGGTGATGAAACCAGTTACCGGAGTATAACCGAAAGCTGGTTTACCCATTCGCCCCTGCACCAGGCACTCAAAAAAGTGGCCGATAAAAAATTAAACATGATCGTTGCCACCGACCATGGAAGTGTACGCGTAAATACACCCGCAAAAGTTATCGGGGATAAACAAACAACGGCAAACCTGCGTTACAAACATGGCCGAAATTTAAATTATGAACCGAAAGATGTGTTGGCATTCCGGGATCCACGGGAGGCGGGATTACCGGTACCCAATGTGAATTCATCTTTTATCTTTGCCAAAGGCGATCTGTATTTGTGTTACCCCAATAATTATAATCATTTCGCCAATTATTACCGCAATACTTTTCAGCATGGCGGCATCAGTCTGGAGGAGATGATTGTACCGGTGATCAGGATGACAAATAAGTAGGATCCTTACCCCAAACCCCTTGAGGGGCTTATCAGGAGTCTTTAGTTTTAAAAGGTATACTGAGTTTGAAAGATTTTGTATTATTAGTTATCAACGGTTGTTGAAAATTATATTTTGTATAACTCTATAATTAAGTGAGGTTGCACCTAATTAATAAACTTCAAAAGTCCCTGTAGGGATGTAGGGTATGAAATACACACAACATAATTTGGATAAGATCGAGAAAGTGGCCGAAGAATGTGGGTATGTTATCCGTTACGAAAGAGGCACTTTTCAAAGCGGTTACTGCATTCTGCAGGACAGGAAAGTGATTGTGATCAATAAATTTTTTCAAACAGAGGGCCGCATGAATGCCCTTATCGACCTGATGCCCCAGCTGGAGATCAGTTTTGATGCCCTTACCCACGAAAGCCAGAAGGTTTACGATGAAGTAATGTCTGTTAGCAGTTCCCGCTAATTCAATATCTGGCACGATAGCGGGTGCTACACCATTCTCCCGCCCAAGCAGCTTGCAGCTAACAACTTCCACCAACTAACCACCAATTGCCTATTTTTGCTGCGTGCAATCACCTCCATTAAAAATAACATTCCTTGGTTCCGGAACCAGCAGTGGTGTGCCGATGATCGGCTGCCAATGTGAAGTGTGTTGTGTCAACTGATAAAAAAGACAAACGGCTTCGCTCCAGCATTTTGGTTGAAAGTGAAAACACAACTATTGTTATTGATACCACGCCTGATTTTCGATACCAGATGTTGCGGGCCGGGGTAAAAAAACTGGATGCCGTTTTATTTACGCATCCCCACAAAGACCATATTGCCGGTCTGGATGACGTAAGAGCCTTTAATTATGTTGAAAAAAAGCCAATGGAGCTTTATGCCAATTCGTTAACCGAGGAAGCGATAAAAAGAGAGTTTGCCTATGCTTTCTCCGATAAAAAATATCCGGGCCTGCCCAATCTCAATTTAAACACCATTGATGAAAGTCCTTTTATAATTGGCGACATACCGGTTATCCCGATACTGGTATGGCATTTGAAAATGCCGGTACTGGGTTTTCGGTTTGGAAATTTTACCTACATCACCGATGCCAACAAAATTGAAACCGAAGAAAAAGAAAAATTAAAGGCAGCGATATCATGGTGTTGAATGCGCTGCGCAGGGAAAGCCATATTTCGCATTTTAACTTAGATGAAGCCGTATCCATTGTGCGGGAATTAGCAGTGCCTCGGGCTTACTTTACCCATGTTAGTCACCAGATGGGCCTGCATCAAGCCGTTAATGAATCATTGCCCTTAGGGATGTCGTTGGCCTGGGATGGTTTGCAATTTGAAACGCATAGTTGAAATAACACCTGATAGGTTTAGGTGTTTGTGGAAGAGAAAAACCGCATTTATTTCCGTTATTTTTCTGTTTATATGTTGATGATTCACGCAAGGCCCGGCACGTCTGAATTTCTACCTTGTCCTCCTTGTGAACCGCCCCAAAAAATACCTGCCCGAATACCTATCCTTTACCCGTAAGGAACGAACCGGTATTATCGTAATCGTAGCATTTATCCTGGCATTCGTTATAGCCCCCTTTCTATTTCCTTTTTTTATCAAATCAAAGCCGATTGATCATACCGCATTTGAAAAAGAAATAGCGGTGCTTAACCTGCAGGAAGACAGTAATCAATATTTTACCGGATCGACCTACGAAAAAAGCAATCCCCATTATTTACGAAGAGCTGGTAGTACTGATTATAGTAAACAGCTCCGCGGCGAATTATTTTATTTCGATCCCAATACCTTGCCTGCAACCGGTTGGGTAAAACTGGGCATCAGGGAAAAAACAGCCAATACCATTCAAAACTTTGTCGCCAAAGGCGGCCGGTTTTATAAACCCGAAGACATTGGAAAGATCTGGGGGCTGCATGAAGATGAAATAAACAGGCTCATACCTTATGTGCAGATAGAATCCAATTCAGCGGCGGAGAATTATCAGCCGAATAAAACAGCGCCATTTAAAAAATTTGAAAAGCCGGTAAACATGATCGCGTCGGTAGATATCAACCAGGCAGATAGTTCAGCTTTTATTGCACTTCCCGGAATCGGCAGTAAACTGGCCGGCAGGATCATTAATTTCAGAGATAAACTGGGCGGCTTTTATAAAGTAGAACAGGTTGCTGAAACATTTGCTTTGCCCGACTCTACGTTTCAAAAAATCAAAAATAAACTGGTATTAAGCAGCCGGTCCGTTAATCAACTCAATATTAATTCGGCTACCATTGATGAGCTGAAAATACATCCCTACATCAGGTATAACCTGGCCAACGCCATTGTTCAATACCGAAATCAACATGGTAACTTTTCTTCAATAAATGATTTAAGAGGAATAACCATTTTTACAGCTGAGTTATTTGATAAAGCAGCACCTTATCTCACCGTAAAATAATCTGACCTAATTTACTGTTATCGTAAAATGCCGTAAATTGCAGCCTCAACGATTGCTTTATATGAATTTTACAACAACTGAACTTACTGCGCAGGTTGCACAAACTGCCAGAGAATTTGCTTTGCAGCATATTAAGCCACATTTGATGGAATGGGATGAGAGCCAGGAATTTCCGGTTGCCGTTTTCAAAGAAATGGGTAAACTGGGCCTGATGGGCGTACTGGTACCTGAAGAATATGGCGGCAGTGGCCTGGGGTATTACGAATACAACCAGATCATTCAGGAAGTAGCAAAGGTTTGCGGCTCTATTGGCCTGTCTTTAGCAGCACATAATTCCTTGTGTACCGGCCATATTCTGGCATTTGGCAGCGAGGCGCAAAAGAAAAAATATTTACCAAAGCTGGCTAACGCCGAATTTATTGGCGCCTGGGGTTTAACAGAAGCCAACACCGGAAGCGATGCCGGTAATATGAAAACCACCGCTGTAAAGAGGGCGATGAATGGGTTATTAATGGTACCAAGTCCTGGATCACGCATGGAAAAAGCGGTGATGTGGCGGTAGTGATCTGCAGAACAGGTGAACCCAGAGCCAAAGATAATTCCACGGCGTTTATTGTGGAAAGAGGAACAGCAGGTTTAAGCGCCGGCAAAAAAGAAAATAAACTGGGTATGCGTGCCAGTGAAACCGCCGAGATGATCTTTGATAATTGCCGGATTGCTGATGCAAACCGCATCGGCGAAGTTGGCCAGGGCTTTAAACAAAGTATGAAAGTGCTGGATGGTGGCCGTATATCAATTGCAGCGTTGGGTTTAGGTATTGCCAGGGGCGCTTATGAAGCTGCCTTACAATATTCCAAAGAGCGTTACCAGTTTGATCAGCCCATTGCCAGTTTCCAGGGCATCAGTTTCAAACTGGCCGATATGGCAACCGAAATTGAAGCCGCTGATCTGTTGATCAAACAGGCCTGCGATTTAAAAATGCGGGGGTTGCCCATGACCAAGGAATCGGCCATGGCCAAATATTACAGCAGCGAAGTGGCGGTAAGGGTAAGTACCGATGCGGTTCAGATATTCGGAGGCTACGGTTATACCAAGGATTTTCCGGTAGAGAAATTTTACCGCGACAGCAAACTCTGCACCATTGGTGAAGGAACCAGTGAAATTCAGAAACTGGTTATCAGCCGGGAAGTATTGAAATAATTTTTGCCCCGGGTATTTTACCGGAGTTTTTTTATGAAACTCCTTGTATTACAATCCGTCTTCATCATCTTTGGCTGAACTGCCAAACATATTATCAACCGCTCCACCCAGCATCGGAAATTTTTCTTTTACAAAATCTTTGATGGTTTCCAGTGCCTTTGCAGCCTGCTCATCGTTAATGCCAGCATTTACTTTTAAACGGTTTATTAATTCTTCCATGATTATTTTTTAAGCTTTTTAATTTTATATCTGCAATTACTCCGTGTCATACCTATCCACCCGTTCAATACCCGACATACCATTCAATCTGTCCACCAGTTCATCCAGTTCTTCCTTATCGTGTACAAATATTTTTACATTGCCTTCAAAAATACCTTCCCTGGCTTCAATGGTCATGGCCGCAATATTAAATTTCAATTCGCCGCTGATGAGGTTGGTAATTTTATGTATTACGCCCACATCATCCAAGCCAATGATCTTCAAACCGGTAAGAAACGAGATTTCCTTGTTTTTTGCCCATTTGGTTTTCACCACCCGGTGACCATAATTGGCCATTAAGCGGGTGGCATTGGGGCAATTGGTACGGTGTATTTTTAAACCCTCACCAGTAGTCACAAATCCAAATACATCGTCGCCGGGTATGGGTTTGCAGCAGTTGGCCAGGCTATATTGTATTTTGTCGCTGCTTTCGCCGAATATGATCAGCTCGGCATCTTTTTTATCGAAAGCCCGAACGGTTGGATCCTTTTCGATTTTTTCCTCAACAATAATTTTTAAAGGTTTTGGTGCAACCAGTTTGTCGCCATGCACGGTAAATTCCTTCAGTTCTTTGAGATCTATTTTCTTAACAGCAATATCATATAAAAGATCGAGCGATGAACCTGTTTTATAAAAATTCGACAGTTCTTCCAGGTTGCTTTGGCTCATCGAAGCACCCATGCCTTCCAGTTTTCTTTTCAATGTATACTTTCCTTCATCCGCCACCTTTCTCTTTTCTTCCTTGAGTGTGTCTTTTATTTTTGATTTGGCCTTACTGGTAACAACAAAATTCAGCCACTCTATATTGGGTTTCTGTTTGGCGCTGGTAATAATTTCTATCTGGTCGCCACTGCGTAATTTATGACTGATGGGTACCAGTTTGTGATTAACCTTGGCACCAATACATTTACTGCCAACGGCTGTGTGCACCCCAAAAGCAAAATCCAGTGCCGATGCACCAATGGGTAACATTTTAACTTCGCCTTTGGGGGTATACACATAGATTTCTTCGGCCAGAAACGACGTTTTAAAATCCTGCAAAAAATCTATAGAATTGTCATCCGGACTGTTGAGCGCTTCCCTAATCTGTTGAAACCATTTGTCGAAGCGGCTTTCATCTTCTTTGCCTTCTTTATATTTCCAGTGTGCAGCTAAACCTTTTTCGGCGATTTCATTCATACGGCTGGTACGAATCTGCACTTCCACCCATTTGCCATGCGGGCCCATCACCGTGGTGTGCAGGGCTTCATAACCATTGCTTTTAGGGTTACTCAACCAATCTCTTAGTCGTTCGGGCGAGGGATTATATTCATCGGTGATAATGCTGTATACTTTCCAGCAGTCTTCCTTTTCTTTTTCGACAGGCGAATTAACCAATATCCGGATGGCAAATAAATCATATACTTCTTCAAAACTAACCCCCTTTTTTTTCATTTTATTCCAGATGGAATGAATGCTTTTTGGCCGGCCATAAATTTCAAAATCAAAATCGGCTTTATCCAGTTTGTCTTTTAAGGGCCTGATGAAGTCATTGATATACTTGGTTCTTTCCCGTTTGGTATCACTTAGTTTTTGAGCAATATACTTGTACGTATCCGGCTCCATGTATTTCATGGCCAGGTCTTCCATCTCGGTTTTGATATTGTACAAACCCATGCGGTGGGCCAGCGGCGCGTATACAAAAATGGTTTCGCTGCTGATCTTTAATTGCTTCTCCCGCTTCATGCTCTCCAGCGTTCGCATATTGTGCAGGCGATCGGCCAGTTTTATTAAAATTACCCGGGGGTCATCGGTTAGGGTAAGCAGGATCTTTTTGAAATTTTCGGCCTGCTGGGTACTGTTGGTATCCATTACCGTGCTGATCTTGGTAAGTCCGTCAACGATCTTGGTTACTTCAACGCCAAATTCACGCCGTATATCATCTAAAGAGATATCGGTGTCTTCAACCGTATCGTGCAGCAACGCACAAATGGTACTGCGTATGCCCAATCCGATTTCTTCCACACAAATTTTTGCCACAGCGATGGGGTGTAAGATGTAGGGTTCACCGCTTTTACGACGCATGGTTTCGTGGGCTTCGGCTGCCATTTGAAAGGCGGTTCGCAGCAATTCCTTGTCACCAGGCTTCAATTTCGACTTTACCACACGCAAAAGCCCGCGGTAATGCCGCAATATCTCTTTTTTCTCCTCTTCCTCGTTAAGATTGTATTTAGGTATGTCTATGGTTGTTTCCATCCCGGTATTTATCGCAACGAATTTACGTAAACAAATCTGTTTTCTGTTTTACCAAAAACCCTTACTTTTGCAGCCCTTTAGCGGATGTGGCGAAATTGGCAGACGCACTAGACTTAGGATCTAGCGGAGTAATCCATGTAGGTTCGACCCCTATCATCCGCACAAACTTGAGGTTAAAGGTTTAAAGGTTTAAGGGTTTAAAGTGTAGCACACTCGAATAACAACCTTTAAACCCTTAAACCTTTTTAAACTTTTAAACACTACAAATGGCAAAAGTTACAAGAGAAAACATCGGTTTATTACATGATACATTAACCGTGAAACTGAGTAAGGAAGATTATTTACCGGCGTTTGATAAAAAGCTGAAAGAGTACAGCAAAACGGCCAATATTCCGGGTTTTAGAAAAGGGATGGTGCCCGTTGGCATGGTAAAAAAGATGTACGGTGCTTCTATTTTTACTGATGAGATATTAAAATCGGTTGAAAAAGAACTGTACACCTGGTTAAATACCGAAAAGCCTGATATTTTTGGTCAGCCACTGCCACTAAAGAATGATTTACGGGATTTAGATATGAATAACCCGGCTGATGTGGAGTTTGGGTTTGAAATTGGCCTGAAGCCGGATTATACCATGGCTGAAATTGCCAAAGCAAAAGTTACCCTGCATAAAGTTGCTGCTACCGATGCTATGGTTGATGAAGAAATTGCCCGTATGCAGATCAAGGGCGGTAATATGACCGAACCCGAAACCATCGACAATGAGGAAAATGTGTTAAATATCCTGTTTACCGAAGCTAATAAAGAAGCTGTGGTAATGGATGGTGGCGTAAGTAAGGAAAATTCAGTGATCCTTAAATATCTAACTTCCGCTACCCAAAAGAAATTTATGGGGAAAAAAGTTGGGGATTCGGTTACCGTGCAGTTGAGCAAAGCTTTTGATGATGACAAACTGGCCATGTTTTTAGAGGATCTTGGTTTCGACAAGGATGATCAGGAAGCAGCAAAAAAATACTTCAACCTAGATATCGTAAAGATCGGACTGGTTGAAAAACGTGCGCTTAATGAAGATTTTTTTAAAGAGATCTACCCCGGCAAGGAAATTAAAACCGAGGCCGAATTAAGAGAAGCCATTAAAGACGAAATTGAAAAATATTGGGAGGGCCAGAGCCGAAACCAATTGCAGGATCAATTGTATCATTACCTGTTGGATGAAACCAACATGGAATTTCCGGTTGAGTTTTTGAAGCGCTGGTTACAAACCGGTGGCGATAAAGAAAAAACAGCAGAACAGGTGGAGACAGAATTTCCGGCTTTCAGCAACCAGCTAAAATGGACCCTGATCAGCGACAAGCTGATTCAGGATAATAAACTGGAAGTAGGTAATGAAGAGTTGAGGGAATATATGAAAGTGGAGATCATGCGTTATTTTGGAACCATGAACCTGGGTGAAGATACCGGCTGGATCGAAAGCTATATTGACCGCATGATGAAAGATGAAAAGCAGGTTGACAGCAGCTATCGCCGTTTAATTACCGAGAAATTATTTGGCTGGATCGAAAGCCAGGCCAAGACAAAAGAAAAGATGGTTACGCCCGAAGAGTTAACGGCTATGCAGCATAATCATCAGCATTAATATTTAAATTTAAAATTTTAAGAAGAGAATCTAACCCGTTCTCTTTTTTTATAGCTTAGTTTTTTATGAGAGAAATTGTAAGAAGTGCATCTGGCAACAATACACAGTTTGCCGCCATTGATTGGGAAAGCGCCGATATGTTTAATTACCCTGTTTTTTATTTTGAAAGCGCTGATCACGAAGCTGATCCTCTTCCATTTCACGAAAATATTGAATGGTTATATAAAAAATGGCTGGCCGGTGAGCAAGTTTTGTTTACCATACCGGCCAGTCACTACCAGTGGAATTGCCAGGAAAATCTGATACCAACGGTTATGCTGCAGCCCGAAAAAAATGAATACCTGGCCAGAAAAGCACAGAAGAAAATTCAACTGCAGTTTAACGAAACGCAAACCCAAAAATTTACCGACCAGGTAAATGCCTTAATTGACAAAATTAAGGAAGATAGCGGCCGGGAATTGTTGCAACAAATAACCGACCAGGCAAAGGCAATTGACCAGGAGATAAAAAGAGCAGTAGCCGCTACAAAGAATATTTCTTTGAAAGAAGGCTTTGTGCAGGAAAGCATAGGTACAGATGGATACCTGCTGTTAAAAGAGTTGCTGGCCAGCTTGTTCGGCAAACTAAAAGAGGTTAAGGAAGAAGCTTTTTTTACCAACTACAATATTTTAGGCGCCAGGGTTGAAGCGGCTTATGCGCAAAGCAAAAGCAGCGAAAATTTTAACGACACCCGTAAAGAAATAATTTCGTTACAGAAAGAATTGTTTGATGCGAATTTGAACCGATGGCAAAAAGACGAGTTAATCGCCCGCATACGAACGGCTTTTGATAATATAAATGCCCGGCATGATGAATGGCGTACTGATCAAAATCTGGTCAGAACGGAAGCGGCAAATACTCTGCAGGCAAAGTACAACGACATTATACCTCAGGCACTTTCCTTGAATTTCAGTGAAGGATTTACCATGCTCAAAGACCTGCAGGAACTCACCAATATCAGCAACCTGGGCAAGGAAACCCGGGATGGGTTTTACCTGAAATTAGACCAGGCTTTTACTACCATAAAATCAAAGGCCGACGAAGAGAACGAAGCGAATTTTGAACTGGCAACAAAAATTGTTGACGTGGCCATAATCAGTGGTAGCGAATCGGAATTGTTCAAAGATGCACGGGCTATATTAACATCGGCCCAAAACGACCTGAAGGAAATCCGGTTGAACAGAAAGCATAAGGATGAGCTATTTGGCAGGCTGCGCACAGCTTTTGAGGAACTAAATAAAAAGCAGGATGAATATTTTACCCGGCGTAAACAGGAAAATAACGAACATTTGCAGGGCCTGTTGCAAACCCTCAAGCGTGCTTTAGTGCGTAAAGAAGAAGGTATGGAACGCCTGTATCAGGCCCGGCAAAATATTGAAGCAAAGACCGGCATGTTTAAAAACACGAAAAGCGGCACCAACGAATTGCTTAATCAGTTTTTAGAACGGCTTACCGATATCAACAAGAAAATTGAAACAGCCGAAAAAGAAATGCTGCAGTTGAAGAAGAAGGTGGAGAAGATTGAAAAGGAGGTTGGGCAGTAGTGATCAGCTGGTGTTGCTGATCACCATACTTCCGGCATCTTAATTATAACTTTATCTCCTCATCACTATCATCAAAGAAATGAAATTCGGTTAAATGATAATTGGAGTTGGCCTTTAATTTAATACGCTGTTTATATTTACGGCGCCATTTACTCAGTTTCGAAAATAAGAGTCCTTTTGTCATGTAAGAATGCAGGATCGGGTGGATCTCAACAGTTAATCCGGTATGCTTTTGCATGATCAGGTAACTGAGGTTCTTTTCTATTTCGTCTTCCAGAATAAGCGTTGATGAAATTTTTCCGGTGCCGCTGCAACTGGGGCAAACCTCTGTGGTATTAATATTCATTTCCGGCTTCATCCGCTGCCGGGTAATTTGCATTAACCCAAATTTGCTGATGGCCAGCACGGCATGCTTGGCCCGGTCTGCGCGCATATATCCATCCATGGCATCGGCCAGCTTCTTTTTATTTTCGGTTAACTTCATATCAATAAAGTCAACCACGATGATACCACCCAGGTCGCGTAAACGCATTTGCCTGGCAATTTCCTCTGCTGCCTCCAGGTTGGTTTCCAGGGCATTTTGTTCCTGGTTATTACTAACGCTTTTATAGCCACTGTTCACGTCAATTACATGAAGGGCTTCGGTATGTTCTACGATCAGGTAAGCGCCACTGGGCAGGTTTACGGTTTTACCAAATGCCGCCTTAACCTGCTTGGTGATGCCAAAGCTATCGAATATGGGAGAACCGTTGTTATAATGTGAAACGATATCAGCCTTATCCGGTGCAATGCGCTGAATATAGGTTTTGGCGTCGCTGTATATATTTTTATCGTTGACAACGATCTTATTAAAGTCTTCGTTCAGCAAATCACGAAGTATGCTGGTGGTTTTGCCCGCCTCGCTTAAAATTTTTGTTGGTGGTGTAGCACCTTTTAAATTGGTTTGAATGGCTTTCCAGGTGGCAACCAGGCTTAACAGGTCTTCATGTAATTCGGCTGTATGTTTACCCTCCGCAGCCGTTCTTACAATAACGCCCAGGTTTTTGGGTTTGATGGCCTCGATGATCTTGTGCAGTCTTTTCCTTTCGTCCGATGAATGAATTTTGCGTGAAATGGCAATAATGTCATTGAACGGGGTAACCACTACAAAACGGCCCGGCAGGGAAAGTTCGCAGCTGAGGCGCGGGCCTTTTGCCGCAATAGGTTCCTTTAATATTTGAACCAATATATGTGGCTTGCCCGAAAGTACTTCGGCAATTTTACCTGTTTTTACAATTTCCGGCTCTACTTTAAATTTAGCAAAATCGAAACCGTTTTCCGATTTATCATGAATCGATTCGTGCGTGAACTTTAAGATGGAACGTACATAAGGACTGAGGTCGGTATAATGCAGGAATGCATCTTTTTCGAAACCAACATCAATAAAAGCTGCATTTAAACCGGGAATCAGTTTTTTAACTTTTCCCAGATAGAGGTCCCCTACGCCAAAGCTGGCATCAGCTTTTTCGCTATGCAGCTCTACCAGTTTTTTATCCTCTAATAAGGCTATTTCCACTCCTTGCGGAGCAGAATTTATAATAAGTTCCTTGGTCAAGCGTAATTTTTTGGTAAGACCAGTACATCGTTAAAAAAACATAACTGCACACAATAATAACTACGTTGTGTAGCTATGAATGCATATAGCATAGGTGTTCCGATGGAGAATTGGAACACCTATAAGAAAAATTACTTCTTCTTATGACGGTTCTTTCTTAAACGTTTTTTACGCTTATGAGTAGCGATTTTATGACGTTTTCTCTTTTTACCACAAGGCATAACTAGTCTTTTTTGTGTTTAAAATAATTTTTTAAAATATATATTACCATTTTGATTTTCTATTTTGTCCGCAGGACAAAAGGTAAAACTTTGATGGTATTATGCCGACAGTAAACTGTCGAACTCTAATAATGTTGGTCGGTATAAATCGAATTTCAGTTCGAGGTTCTACCGTAATGATTTGATCCGTTCATCTACTTCTTTGCTGTAATGCGGATCATTTACCAGCCGTTTACTTATCAAGTACCATTTTATCGCTTCCTTTTTATCACCTTTTGCCGAATAGGTATCGGCTAAAAAAGCAATGGCTTCGATGTTATCGGGTTGAACGTCAACTACTTTAAGTAAACGTTCGATCGCTTTATCATATTGCCCGGAAACGTACCCACCAACACCCAGCATCATTTGTGCCTTCATGTTATTAGAGTCTTTTCGAACAACAGCCAGCAGTTGTTGGATTCCCTTCATCGTTTCTTCAGGCCCGCCAACCCTGCCTTTCCCGAACACATAAACGCTTCCTAAACCAACTTTTAAATCGTCGTTGTTGGGGTAAAGTTCTATGGCTTTTTCAAATAAGGCTATCGCTTCTTCTGCTTTCCAGTTTAATTTAGCCTCATCCTGCTCTAACCGCAGGTTATCTAAAATTAATTGGGCAGCAAAGGTGAGGTTTTTTTCCGACTTATCCAATTTAGCAGCCTCAGATAAATAATAAATATAAGCTTCAGCCGCGTGAGAACTGTCTTTCCAAAATTCGGCAAGCCGGGTATTGGCGATAATGAGCTGACTGTTAACGTCTCCACGCGTTACGCTATTCTCTAATTTATCCAACATGGCCGCCTGGCTGCTGCTTAAATGTTTCTTTTCCTCCCTGATGTATTGTTGGATATCAAATGTTTTAACGCCGGAAGCTACCGGAGTTTCTGTTTTGCTTTTAGGTGCAATTGTTGTTCCAAACAGGAAAACCAGGATAACTATGGCCAATCCCGCAATGGCGATCAGTATTTTTTTTTGAAGCATGAATAGAACCTGTAGTTATTTAACAGGTTGGCAAAGGTACGTTAGTCATCGCTGTCATCCTCTTTTTCGCTATGCTCTTTAACATTTTTCGAAGTTTTTATCTCCTGCATGAATTCTTTGGCGGGTTTAAAAGCAGGGATAAAGTGTTCCGGAATTTCCACGGCAATATTTTTTTTAATATTACGCCCTATCTTGGCAGCTCTTTTTTTGGTTATAAAACTTCCAAAACCACGTATATATATGTTTTCACCTGATGCTAAGGCGTTCTTAACAGATTTAAACATGGTTTCCAAAGTAACCAGTACATCTACTTTGGGGATGCCGGTTTTATCAGAAATTTGATTAATGAGGTCTGCTTTTCTCATATTAATTTAGTTTAAAAATTGTGATGTTTAGAAAAATACAACAAAAAATCCGAATTTTCCAAATAAGTTGGTGATTATCAAGTACTTTGTTTGATTGTAAAGATACGCTCAATATATACTATGCGTTGTAAAGTAGTGATAATTAAGTATTTAGAATTTGACTAGATAGTTAAAAAATGATTCAATTGTAGACAATATTTCATGATCCCGAAGAATAAATATTTTACAGCAAAATTATTATCCTGGAATAAAAACCAGAACAGGCGGCAAATGCCCTGGAAAGGGGAGAAGGATCCCTATAAGATCTGGCTGAGTGAAATCATCTTACAACAAACCAGGGTTGAACAGGGTTGGGCTTATTATAATCGTTTTATCAGGGCTTTTCCAAACATTGAAAAATTAGCCAATGCACCTGAGGAAAAAATATTTAAGCTTTGGGAAGGACTGGGTTATTATACCCGATGCAAGAACCTGATTGCAACGGCAAAAATTATTGAAAAAAGGGATGGCGGAATTTTTCCAGACAATTACAACGACATCCTGGCATTGAAGGGCATTGGTCCATACACAGCAGCAGCCATCGCCTCGTTTGCTTTTAATTTGCCTTACGCGGTTGTTGATGGAAATGTTTTCAGGGTACTTTCCAGGTTTTTTGGAATGGAGGAACCGATTGACAGTGCAGTGGGAAAAAAGATATTTACCAGCCTGGCAACCAAACTCCTGGATAAAAGACTTCCCGGTATTTATAACCAGGCCATTATGGATTTCGGGGCAACTGTTTGTAAACCAAAAAATCCGCTTTGCAGCAATTGTTTGCTAAGTCATCAATGTGCCGCGGTTTTACAAAACAAAATTGATAAACTGCCTGTTAAATCCGGAAAGCCGGCTAAAAAAACAAGGCTCTTTTATTATTTTATCATTGATTATAAAGGAAAGGTTTACGTTAAAAAAAGAGGACCGAACGATATTTGGGAAAATCTGCACGAGTTTGCCCTCGCAGAAACAACCCAACCGGTACCGGTTAAGCAATTGAAGTCGGGTGATATAGTGAAGCAATTGATTGGGGTAAACCAAGTTGACGTATTAACAGTGTCGGCAATAAACAGGCAGCAACTTACCCACCAAACCATACTGGGCCGCTTTATTCAATGTTCAATTAACCAATCCATTTCAATAAAAGGGTATAAAGCAATCAGTTATAAACAGCTTCAAAAGCTGGCGTTCCCTAAATTCATTACCGGTTACTTGGCCAAAAATGAGCTCTTAGCATTTGCAGGATAAAAATGTATCTTTAATTTTGTTGAACAGATTAGGACTGCTGATGGCAAGTGTATTCAGCAGGTTAACTGGCAGGCGTACTAAATAACTTTATATGAGAGGGGTAAACAGGGTTATGCTGATTGGCAACCTCGGCAAGGATCCGGACATGCAATTTTTGGAAGGCAATATAGCGGTGGCTAAATTTTCTTTGGCTACCACGGAAACCTACAAGGACAGAAGTGGTAAGTTGATTTCTCAAACCGAGTGGCATACCATTGTGCTGTGGCGCGGATTGGCCGAACTGGCTCAAAAATATTTACACAAAGGAAGCCTGGTTTATATTGAAGGGCGTTTAAAAACCCGCAGTTGGGAAGATAAGGACGGCAATAAAAAATTTGCCACTGAAATTGTGGGGGATAACCTGATCATGTTGGATAGAAAATCGGAAGGCGGTTCGGGAACACCCGGATCGGAAGATTTTAATGAGCCCGATCACGGTACCGATATACCTGCAAATGATGACGGCTCCGAACGGCTGCCTTTTTAATTGTTTTGCCAACAGGGAAAAACTCCCGGTTGTCTTTTTTCTCTATCACCTGGTCTTTTAAAATAGAAAAATACGGGCCAGTTTTGTTCACTTAAACTCAGCGTTTTGGATTACCATTCGGTTCACGAATTATTTTGGTTTCAATTTTTATTAATTACACCAGCCGCCACAACTGTACTTTTATTTTTAGTGGTCATTCTGTTCATGTTATCTTTTTTACTGGCAGGATCAGAGATCGCTTTTTTTTCGCTGACATTTAAAGACATTAACGTGCTGCGCTCAAAAAAGCAGCCTGCCTATCGTAGAATTGTTAGTTTACTCGAAGAACCCAAAACATTGCTGGCTTCGATGCTTATCAGTAATGCTTTTGTAAATATCGGGATCATCCTGATCTCTAATATTTTGATCAACGACTGGATTGCCGGCTATCATTTTACTTTTTGGCCGGTGTTTTTGATAAAAGTAGGTTCCGTAACTTTTTTACTGCTGCTTTTCGGAGAAATTTTGCCCAAGGTTTGGGCCACCCATCATAAGATCTGGTTTGCAGCCACCGCTTCACTGATCGTTGAAATTTTCAAAAGTATATTTTACCGGTTCAGCAAATGGATGGTTCGGTTCAGTGATCGGTTCGAAAAGAAATTTGCTTCTGCCAATTCCTCCACCATGGATCGCAGCCACCTCGATTATGCCATCGATCTGCTGCCCGAACATGAAGCCACAAACGAAGAGAAATCCATCCTTAAAGGAATCAGAAAGTTTGGCGATACCACGGTAAAACAGATCATGCGTACCAGGCTCGATGTTAGCGGTATTGATGTTAATTGCAGTTTTACTGATACGATACAAAAAATAGAGGAATTGCATTATTCCAGGTTGCCGGTATATAAAAATAATCTCGACGAAGTAGTGGGTATGTTACATACCAAGGACATATTGCCTCATTTAAATGATCCCGATGATTTTGATTGGCACCTTTTATTGCGGCAACCTTTTTTTGTACACGAACAAAAGTTGATAGAAGATCTTTTACAGGAATTCAGAAACAGGCATATGCATTTTGCCGTAGTGGTGGATGAATTTGGCGGTACTTCCGGGATCGTAACCCTGGAGGATGTGATGGAAGAGATCATCGGCGAAATAAAAGATGAATTTGATGACGAAGAAAACAACAACAAAAAAATTGATGATCATAACTATATTTTCGAGGGAAAAACTATGATCAACGATGTGTGCAAGGCAATTGGTTTGCCGTCCGAAACTTTTGAGGCGGTTCGTGGTGAAAGCGATTCTTTGGCCGGACTGGTGCTTGAGATCGCCGGCGAGTTCCCCCAGGTTAATGCTGAATTGGTAAGCGGTGATTTTATTTTTATTCCGCTGGAGATCAATAAAAACAGGCTCGATAAAATAAAAATTACCATTAAAACGGGTGGTACTGGCTGAGGACAGGAATAACATCATGAAGAAACCGAGAAACTATAAGAGATTACCTATTGCCCATTACCTGTTGCCTATCGTGGGGTGCCTGCTGATCATGTCGTGCAATTCAACCTATACATCAAAAAAAACAGGCTATTTCCATATTGATTTTCCGCAAAGAGCCTATGTGCCCTTTCAAAAAGAAGGGTTTCCTTATTCGTTCGAATATCCGGCCTATGCCCGGATTGCTAAAGACAGCACCTATTTTGAACAGGATGTTCAAAATCCGTTTTGGGTTAATATTGATTTCCCCGGCTTTGGTGCCAGGATATTTTTAAGTTATAAAGCCGTTGGTGGTAAATCAACCTATAAAGTAAAACAACCCGATGGAAGTTATAAAGATTCGTTGGGCACCAATGTATTTGATTATATGGTAAACGACGCGTTTAAGCTCACCAACAAAAACGAGTCGGTGGCTTCGTCTATTAACGATAGCCTGTTTCATACAGCAAATGGCATAACCGGCGTATTCTTTCGTGTAGGTGGCAATGCAGCAACCGCCAAGCAGTTTTTTATGAGCGATACCACAAACCATTTTTTTCGCGGTGCGCTGTATTTTGACGTTACACCAAATGCAGATTCATTGCGGCCGGTACAGGATTTTTTGCAGGCCGACATCGACCACCTGATCAATACGTTTAAGTGGACTGGCAAACCGGTGTCGGGTAATTAAGATCATCAAACATTTACCGTTTTTTTGTTTCCATTTTTTTTCTCAATTTTTTTGGCATTTTTAAACGTAATCTGTACAATTTTGAAAAATCTTTATACAAAAAACATGTTGGCATTTTGTAATCCCGTAGCCGAATTACGTCCGGCGAAGTAAAAGCCATTCAAATATTCCGTTTTCACTAACCCCTTATTTATTAACTTTGTGCCCATGATCGCGATCGATAATATTTTAGTGGCTGATGCGGTGGTAAAAGAGCAGTTTGTGTGCGACCTGGCCAAATGCAAAGGCGCCTGTTGTGTAGATGGCGATGCCGGTGCCCCGCTGGAGAATGATGAACTGGACAAAATAAATGAGGTACAGGAGGCAGTACTGCCTTATCTGAGCCCCGAAAGCCGAAAAGAAATCGATCGCCAGGGCAGGTATGTGTACGATCGTGAGTATGGATGGGTAACCCCGGCCATCATTGGCCAGGTTTGCGTTTATGGTATTAAAGACCGGGCGGGGATTGTAAAATGCGGTATCGAGCAAGCTTATATCGACGGAAAGATAAAATGGAAAAAACCCATTAGCTGTCACCTGTTTCCGGTAATTATTAAGGAAAGTAAACGCAGCACTGACGTTTACGTTAACTACGAACCAAGGGAAGACAGTTGTAAAGCCGCCTGCTCGCTGGGCAAGAAATTAAAAGTACCGGTATATGTTTTTTTAAAAGAAGCACTGATCCGGAAATTTGGTAAAAAATTCTACGAAGCTTTAACAGCAACTGCCGAACATCTCAATAAAAAATAAGTTAAAATACAAAAATGAAATCTGTCTATAAATTTGGTTTACCGATTGGCCATTGCCAATTGCCAATCCACCGGACCCCGTGGGTTGCTTTTTGCTTATTGCTTATCACCTCCTGTTCGGTTAACAAAGCCACCAACGACGATAGCTTAAAAAAGTACTTCGACGAAAACAAAGTAGATGGCTGTTTTACCATGTTCAACAATGCTGATGGTAAGGTTACCGTGTATAATATGAAGTATGATACCATGCGGTTTTCTCCAGCTTCAACGTTTAAAATATTCAACTCCCTGGTAGGTTTACAAACCGGGGTGATTACCGATGAAAAAATGCAGATCAAATGGGACGGTATCAAGCGATGGAATAGCGATTGGAACAGGGATATGGATATGACCGAAGCGTTTAAAGTGAGCTGCGTTCCCTATTACCAGGAAGTAGCCCGCCGAATCGGAAAAGATACCATGCAGCAATGGATCGATAGTTTGGGTTATGGTAACAGAAATATAAGCGGGCCCATTGATTCTTTCTGGTTGGATAATACTTTAAAAATTTCGCCCGACGAACAACTGGGCCTGGTGAAGCGGTTGTATTTTGATCAGCTGCCATTTAGAAAAAGCGTGCAGCAAATGGTGAGGGATGTTATGATGCAGGAAAACAATACGGCTTACCAGTTAAGCTATAAAACCGGGTGGGGTTATGCCGAAGACGGAAATGCCATCGGTTGGGTGACCGGTTGGATTGAAGAAAACAAACACGTATACTTTTTTGTGACCTTTGTGAAAGCTCCTGACAAAGACACTAAAATTGATGCTGCACGAATGAATATTACCCGCTCCATTCTTAAGCAATTTGGTTTTTTTGAAGGGAAAAAATAATTAATTGCGGAACGAAATAAGATCCTGCAGCATACATTCTCTTTTTTAACATTACCCTTTTTTACAGATTAGGTAATTTGCGTAGAATATGGACCTGCGATTTCAACACATCGAATATTTTATTGCCCTGGCAGCGATCCCTTTGTTGCTGGTTATGTATTTGCTGGTATTGCGCTGGAAGAAAAGAACAATAAGAAAGATCGGTGATGAAAACCTGGTCAGGGAAATGATCAAAAATTATTCGCCACATAAGTATGCAGTGAAATTTACCCTGGTACTTGCCGCTTTTTTACTTGGTGTTGTTGCTTTGGCCAACCTCCGTTCTCCCAAAGGCGTTGAAAAAGTGAACCGGAACGGCATCGATGTTATGATCGCAATCGACGTAAGTAAAAGTATGCTGGCACGGGATATTAAGCCAAACCGACTCGAACGTGCAAAACAGGCTTTAAGCAAATTGATCGATAAACTGAGTAACGACAGGGTAGGCATTGTGGTTTTTGCCGGCAGGGCTTACCTGCAGATGCCTTTAACCGGCGATCATAGTGCAACCAAAATGTACCTCTCTTCCGCTTCTACCGATATAGTGCCCACGCAGGGCACCGTTATAGCCGATGCATTGGATATGTGTTATGCATCATTCAACAGCAAAGAAAAGAAATATAAGGCCGTTGTGTTGATCAGTGATGGGGAAGATCATGACGAAGGTGCTTTAAAAACAGCAGCCAGGATGGCCGAAGATGGCATCGTTATTAATACCGTTGGTATCGGTTCGCCACAGGGGTCGGTTATCATTGATGAATTGACCAGTCAGGAAAAACTCGATGTTAACGGCAATACAGTTATCACCCGATTGAACGAAGAAGAACTAAGGAAAATAGCAGAGAAGGGTAACGGGCTGTATCAGCTTTTTACCAACACCGACGAGCTGGTAACTACGCTGGATGCACAGTTGGGCAGTATGGATCAACGAACCGTTACCGAAGATTCCCTGGTCAATTACAAGCATTATTTTCCCTATTTTTTATTCCTGGCGTTGATCCTGCTGGTGATTGAATTGTTTGTTTCGGAGAGAGCCAGGCAAACATTCACTAAATCAATAGGATTGGCAAAGTCGGGAATTGTTGGCGTTTTGCTGATTGCCGGTTGCCTGTTACCAATTGCTTCTTCGGCACAAACCGATAAAGAATTCATCAAAAAGGGTAATGAGGCTTATGAGAAAAAGGACTATGAACAGGCTATAGCCAATTACCAAAAAGTTCCCGAAAAAGCTGCAACAAATACCACAGCACAGTACAACCTCGGAAATGCTTTGTATAGAAACAAAAAGAATGATGAAGCTGTACAGGCCTATGAGCTCGCATTGTCGGGTGCCGAATCCAAAGGAGATAAATCAAAAGCCTATTATAACAAAGGCGTTGTGTTACAGAATAATAAAAAGATCCCGGACTGTATAGAAGCCTATAAGAATGCGTTAAAACTGAATCCGGAGGATGAAGATGCCAGGCAGAACCTGCAAAAAGCCCTGCAACAACAAAAGGAAGAGCAAAAAAAGCAGGATGATAATAAGAAAGATGATAAGAAGAAAAAGCAGGACGATAAAAAAGATAAGGAAAAAGACAAACCCAAAGATGATGAGAAAAACGAGCAACCCAAACCCCAACCTTCCAAATTAAACAAACACGATGCCGAAGAAAAGCTGAAAGCATTACTGCAGCAGGAAAAAAACCTGCAGGACCGGTTAAGAAAAGTGAATACCGCAACATCTGCCAAACCAGAGAAAGACTGGTAATTGGTCCGACGTATCCTTCAGATGATGCTCCTTGGTCTGACGTCCCCGTCTGACCAAGAGTTTATTAAATTCAATGAATAACCGAACAATTAATCCATCCCCAATAATCACTATTTTTGCAAGATGCAATTTTACAGCGAGTCGCTCACATCTTATGTTCGTCTTAAAACAAGGGAAGTTATCATCGGTGATCTTTTATTAGGAAATGGTCATCCTATTCGGGTGCAAACCATGACCACCACCGACACCATGGATACCATGGCCACTGTTGAGCAATCTATCCGTTGTATAGAAGCCGGTGCCGAGCTGGTACGAATTACAGCGCCATCGAAGAACGAAGCGGAAAATCTGAAAAATATCAGAGATGAATTAAGGAAAAGAGGTTATCATACCCCCCTGGTCGCTGATATTCATTTTACACCCAATGCAGCCGAAATAGCCGCCAGGATCGTTGAAAAAGTGAGGATAAACCCGGGTAATTATGTTGACAAGAAAAAATTTGAGCAAATTGAATATACCGATGCGGAGTATGCCGAAGAAATTGAGCGGATCAGGGAGCGGTTTACACCACTGGTAAAAATTTGTAAGGAATACGGAACCGCGATGCGTATCGGTACCAATCATGGCAGTTTAAGCGACCGGATCATGAGTCGATACGGAGATACAGCGATGGGCATGGTGGAAAGTGCCATGGAGTTTTTAAGAATTGCCCGCGACGAAGATTATCACAATATTGTACTGAGCATGAAAAGCAGCAACCCGCAGGTGATGGTGCAGGCTTATCGTTTGCTGGTTAATCATATGATGGATGAGTTTGGTGAGGCTTACCCGTTGCACCTCGGGGTTACGGAAGCGGGCGACGGAGAAGATGGCCGGATAAAATCCGCTATTGGTATTGGCACATTACTCGAAGACGGGATTGGCGATACCATTCGTGTTTCCTTAACCGAAGACCCGGAACTGGAGATACCTGTTTGTCAGGATATTGTTAAACGATATATTTCCCCTACCCCCCAAAGGGATGATCTGAGAGCGTATGAGAAAATTCATCTCCCTTTTTCTCCTTTTGAATACAACAGAAGAGAAACATTTGCCGTGTCAAATATTGGTGAAAAGCAGGTACCCGTTGTAGTTGCCGATTTCAGCAAGTTCGAAATCATCACGGCAAAAGACCTGGAAGATATTGGCTATACCTATTATGCTGCAACCGACAAATGGAATATTGGAGATGCCGCCGCCGATTATATTTTCTGTAATCACCCTTTAACATTTGATCTGCCCGGAACTTTAAAAGTTATTCTTTACCAGAATGAATGGCTGGCTGCGCCCGACAAATTGAAGTACCTGCCGATCATGGATGGGGATCAATACCTAAACGAAGTCCTCGAAAAATCTGCCATCCTGAATTTTGTCATGATTGATTGTTATTCGGAAGGGTATCCTGATCAGTCGCTGGATAAACTGTTTGCCAAACTAAAGGAAGATAGCACAGCCGTAATTTGCCTGAGCAGTACAAATAAAAATGCCATGCAAAGTATCCGTGGCATGTATGTAGAATTGATGAACCGCAAAATAAAAAATCCGGTTGTTCATATTTGCAACAGCACTGATATCACAACTGATCAAAGCCTTATCCATTACGCAATAGAAGCCGGCGGTTTATTATTAGACGGATTGGGCGATGGGGTTTGCTTTGGGCACTATTTTGGAAACAATAAAGTACCTCCGCAAACCAAATTATTGAATTCGATTGCTTTTGGAATTTTACAGGCAACCCGTACACGCATTTCAAAAACAGAATATATCAGTTGCCCCAGTTGCGGACGTACCTTATTTGATCTGCAGGAAACCACTGCCCGGATACGTGCGGTGACCAATCATTTGAAAGGTGTAAAGATTGCCATCATGGGCTGTATTGTTAATGGTCCCGGCGAAATGGCTGATGCCGATTTTGGTTATGTGGGTAGCGGTGTTGGTAAAATAACCCTATACAAAGGGAAGGAGGTTGTAAAAAGAAATATCGACAGCGATATTGCAGTTGATGAATTAATAAAATTGCTAAAGGAGAATGAGGCCTGGGTGGAGACCTCCTCCTGACGGGGGTGCCCGGAGTTTAAAAATTCCAGTCTCTTGTGAACGATGTATCGTTGAGGATGTTTAATATAAAACACAAAATTCCCGTTAGGGACCAGGCGTATGCAAACTGATTTTCTTGTAATAGGTAGTGGTATAGCAGGGTTAACCTATGCTTTAAAAGTGGCTGAAGCCTGTCCTGATCAAACCGTTACCATTCTCACTAAAACTCAAAGCGACGAAACCAATACCAAGTATGCACAGGGCGGCATAGCCGGCGTAATGGATTTTGATAAAGATAGTTTTGCAAAGCACATTGAAGACACATTGATCGCAGGCGACGGGTTGTGTAATAAAAAGATTGTAGAAATTGTGGTAAAAGAAGGGGTTGAGCGCATCGAGGAGATCATTGAGTGGGGTGCCAATTTCGATAAAGAATCGGACGGCGATTTTAAACTGGGTAAGGAAGGAGGGCATAGCGAATCGCGGATACTGCATCATAAAGATGTTACGGGTAAAGAAATGGAAAGGGCCCTGCTGGAAGCCATTGGTCAAAAGCCAAATATTAAATTACTCAATCATTGTTTTGTTGTAGACATCATCACCCAGCATCACCTCGGTTACCTCATCACCAAATCTACCGTGGATGTGGAGTGTTATGGTGTATATGTATTAAACCTGGGCACCAATAAAGTAGAAAAAATACTGGCCAAAATTACCATGTTGGCATCCGGTGGAAACGGGCAGGTGTACCGGTCAACCACCAATCCGGCGATCGCCACCGGCGATGGTGTAGCGATGGTGTACCGGGCCAAGGGCCGGATCGAGAATATGGAGTTTATCCAGTTTCATCCCACGGCACTATATGAAACGGGTATACGCGGACACAATTTTTTAATTACCGAAGCTGTTCGCGGCGATGGCGGAATTTTAAGAAACCATGCCGGGGAGGCGTTTATGGAACGTTACGATGAAAGAAAAGACCTGGCTCCCCGCGATATTGTTGCCAGAGCCATTGATAACGAGATGAAAATTGCCGGAACCGAACATGTTTTTCTGGATTGCCGTCATTTCAGCAAAGAAAAATTTGTTGAACATTTCCCCAACATCTATGAAAAATGTTTGAGTATCGGTATCGACATTTCCAAAAACCTGATACCGGTAACACCCGCTGCTCATTATAGTTGCGGTGGCATTAAAACCGATGAATATGGCCGAACCTCTATAAAAAATTTATATGCGGCCGGCGAATGTGCCAGCACCGGTTTACATGGTGCGAACAGGCTGGCCAGTAACTCGTTATTGGAAGCGATGGTGTTTGCGCACCGGGCATATACAGATTCTGTGAAAGATTTCAATTTTCGTAAAAACGAACCCTTTGGTGGTAATTTGGTAGGCGACTGGAAAACCGACGGCACCAATGCCCCAAAAGAAATGATCCTGATCACGCAAAGCGTTAAGGAACTTAAACTGCTGATGAGCGATTATGTGGGTATCGTACGCAATAATGAAAGATTGAACCGGGCCATGAAAAGGCTTGATCTGTTGTATGTTGAAACGGAAGCACTTTACCAAAAAACGGTTGTTTCGCCTCAGCTTTGCGAGTTGAGGAATATGATTACGGTGGCTTACCTGATCGTAAAATCGGCCGAGTTCAGGCACGAAAGCAGGGGATTGCATTTTAATACAGACTATCCTGGAAAATTGCCCATGATTCAGAATATTATTTTGTAAACAATTTCGGCATCAGACAGAAAGAGAGAATAGCTTTGCCCAGACAGGCGATGACTCAGTTAAACGGCGTATCTTTGAACGTGCGCTGGCGTTTGCTGGTTTTAAATTCAATATCATGTTTTATATTATTTTTGGTTTTTTATACCTGCTTTCTCTTTTACCTCTCCGGATCTTATATTTTTTCAGTGATGCTATTTATTTTTTTCTTTATCATGTATTTGGTTACAGAAAATCAACCGTAATGGCAAACCTGAAGATCGCTTTTCCTGATAAAACAGAAAAGGAAATAAGCGGAATAGCAAAACAATTTTACAGCAACCTCACCGATACATTTATTGAGATCATCAAGTTAATTTCGATGAGCGATCGCATTTTTGAAAAAAGATGCCAGGGCGATTTTTCACTGATTGAAGACCTGATAAAAAAAGGGAAGAATGTGCAATTGCATGCCGGTCATCAGTTTAACTGGGAGTTTGGCAGTTTGTATATGTCGAAAGTCATCAAGTTGATACCTACTTACGCTATCTATATGCCAATCAATAATTCGGCAATGGAAAGAATGTTTTTGAAGATCAGGGAAAAATACGGCACCATTTTTATAAAGGCCACCGAATTCAGGAAAAGGCGGGATGAGATATTTAAGAAAAGATTTGTATTCTTTTTAGCCGCTGATCAAAATCCGGGAAATCCGGCGGCGGCTTATTGGCAAAATTATTTTGGTAAAGCGGCTCCATTTATTACCGGACCTGAACAGGGTGGTATTAAAAATGATACCGCTATTGTATTTGTGCGATCCAGGATACCCAAAAGAGGCCATTATGTGCTGGAATGTACACTTTGTACCGAAAGCGCAGCGTCAACCTCTACCGGCGAAATTACCCGCTCATTCCGCGATTTTCTTGAAAGGATTATCAGGGAAGAACCGGCCAATTATCTGTGGAGCCACAAGCGCTGGAAATGGGATTACAAAGAAACTTACAAGGAGAACTGGATAGATAATGTTCGTGCCTGAGTTTCGAAAACAGAGCGCCGGTCTTTAAAAAATGCCCGGATGGGTTATTCCGGATTGAATAGCCCGGCTTGAATTATTCCCGCCGCCCTGTATCTTTGCCCCAAATTAAATGTATACAGGCCCGCATGTATTATGTGATTTACACACTGCTTTATTTACTTTCTCTATTGCCTTTACGTGCCCTGTATGTACTGAGTGACATGATCTCTTTTTTTCTCTTCCGGGTTTTTGGTTACCGTAGAAAAGTGATTGATTTGAACCTCTCGATAGCGTTTCCGGAAAAAACAATGAAAGAAAGAAAAAGTATAACCCGGAAATTTCGCCGGAACTTCACCGACTCATTTATCGAAACCGTAAAATGCCTTTCTGTTCCTAAAAATTTTTACGACAAACACTGTAAAACAGATTTCACATTATTCGATAAATATGCTGCCGAAGGGATCAGCTGCCAGATGCACGGCTGCCACCAGTTTAACTGGGAGTGGATAAATTTACATTGGTCTGTTCATTTCAGGCAACCGCTGGTAATTGTTTACATGCCCATCAGCAATAAACCACTCGACAGGTTATTTTTTCATTTCAGATCGAAGTATGGAACACATTTAATTCCGGCAACCAATCCCAGGGGTTTTTTAAACTGGCGCAATAAACCGCACTGTGTGGGATTAATAGCCGATCAAAAACCCGGAAGCCCCGAACATAAATTCTGGCTTTATTTTTTTAACCGGCCAACAGCATTCGTTACCGGGCCCGAAAAAAATGCCGTGATGAAAAAATGCCCGGTTATTTTTGGCCAGGCCATTAAAACGGGAAGAGGGCAGTACAACTCCAGGCTGGTGCTTGCCTGCGAAGACGCCTCCAAATTAAAACCCGGAGAACTAACCATTATGTATCGCGATTTTATAGAAGATATTATCAGGCAACAGCCTGATATGTACCTGTGGAGTCACAAACGGTTTAAATTTGAATGGAAAGAAGAATACCGGCCTATGTGGATCGACAGAAAACCAGTATAGCTGTTAATTTAATACACGGGCTTCTTTTTGAACCTTTATCGTTTCCTGCTCCTTTATTTTGCCCCATCCGCCTAGTACATTTCGGAGGTTATGTGTTCCTTCACGTTTTAAAAGTGAAGCAGCAATTACACTACGATATCCTCCGGCGCAATGTATATAAAGGTTTTGATTATCTTCAAAATGCGACAGGTTCAATACATCATTCATTTCATCGAGTGGCAGGTTTTGAGCATTAACAATATGTCCGTCTGCAAATTCTGTCTCCCGTCTTACATCTATCACCACCAAATTGGGGTCGTGCGGAATATCCATCGCCAACTCGTCAGCTTCAATGTCAATGATCATATCAACGGCTTCGCCTGCACGCTGCCAGGCTTCAAAACTGCCATCTAAATAACCCTGTATGTTATCGAAGCCAACCCTTTATAATCTGATGATCGTTTCTTCTTCCTTACCCGGATCCGTTATAATGATCATGGCTTTATTAAAGGATAAGAGACTTCCGGCCCATTCTGCAAAACGACCTTCCAGCCCGATGAAAATACTTCCGGGAATAAATCCCCGGGTAAACACCGTAGCCTGGCGGGTGTCTAATACCAAAACATCATCCGCCTGAAGTTGTTTAAATTCCTGAATGGATAAGGCCCTTAACCCTTTTTGTTTTATGGTGGCCAGACTTTCGTATCCCTTCATATTTAAGTTCGCATTAATGGCAAAATATTTAGGCGCCACAGCGAGGCTATTGGTTACTGCTGCCACAAAATCCTCTTTGGATTGTGGCTGTAAGGCATAGTTTTTTTTCTTTTGTTCGCCAACCGTACTAAAGGTTTCGGGACCCATATTTTTTCCGCAACTGCTGCCGGCGCCATGTGCCGGGTAAACAATAATGTCGTCGGCCAGCGGGAGGATCTTTTTTTGAATCGTATCATACATGATTCCGGCAAGTTCGGCACTGCTCATATTACCGCTGCTTAGATCGGGACGACCCACATCGCCCACAAATAAAGTGTCGCCTGTAAAAACCGCATGTGGTTTATCCCACTCATCTCTTAATAAATAACAACAGCTTTCGAGTGTATGCCCGGGCGTATGCAATACCTCAATACTTATTTTGCCCAATTTAAAAATTTCTCCGTCTTTACTGTTATACACTTCGTAATCGGTTTTTGCACCGGGGCCATAAATAATCGGCGCACCGGTTTGTTTGCTCAGGTCAACATGTCCGCTCACAAAATCAGCATGAAAATGAGTTTCGAATATATATTTGATGCCCGCATTATTATCTTTTGCCAGTTGTATATATTCATCGGTATCCCGCAACGGATCAATGATTGCCACTTCTCCTTCGCTTTCAATATAATAGGCTGCCTCGCTCAGGCAATTGGTATATAGTTGTTTGATCAACATAATAACAAAATTTGATTAAAAAAATTGGCCAACAAAGGTAGAAATAAAAAAGCGTTCAGGCAATTAGCCCAAACGCTGAAACAAGTTTTGCAGAAAAATTAACCAACCAAATCTTTTACAAATTGACTGATTTCGTCAATGCGCTTATAATTAACCGTGTAGAAAATAAATTTTCCATCGCGCTCTGTATTTACAATACCTGCTTTTCTCAGAATCGCCAGGTGCTGTGAAGCCACAGACTGCTCCAAACGCAAACGAACATAAATTTCTGTTACCGTGATCTTTTTTTCTTCTTCAATTAATTTTAGAAGTTGCTGACGTAGCTTATGATTTAAAGCCCTTAACACCAATGCCGCTTTTTTAAGTGCATGATAATCTACATTAATTGGAGAATTTTTTGCAGGAACTGCAGTGTCCTGCTCACGTGTTTGAGACGCAACCATCATGAGGATAAATTTTAATTGTGCTTGAACAATGTTTGAACCTTACAAATATACTAATTATTGTTTATGCAATCAGATATTTTTCTAAGTATAACGTTTTTTTAGAGATTATTATTTTATTTCGGCGTAAATAATTGAAATTCTTTTAGATAGAATGGTTCGCTGTAGGCCAGCTCCGTTATTTTTTGTTCAGAAAACATCCCGAATGCCAGTTTACTCAGTGCTTCAGGCAATAGGATAACCTGCCGAAACAGGGCATTTTCATGTTTGCAAATTCGTTCCCATTTGCCGGATCCGTTTCCAAAAAACAGAATATTATTTTGATTCAGCTCTTTTTCAAAAGATCTTTCATCCAGAATAAGGGCAAGGGGTTCCTGTACAAACGTCAGGTCGGGTTTAAGCATGGCGGTAAAAACTTCCATACGCCTGGCGTCAATCATCGGGCAATATAAACCGGAAGGCCCCGGGTGTTGAAAAACTTGCAAAGCCGACGCTGTTAACGCATCAAGGGTTCCGGGGGTTACTAAAGGTTTTCCCAGTGTATAGCAAAGGCCCTTGGCACTTGCCATTCCAACACGCAAACCGGTATAGGAGCCCGGGCCGGCAGTTACCGCAACAGCGTCAATATCGGTTAAAAGTACCCCGGTGGTTTTAACTAATTCGGCAATAGCCGCCTGTAAAAATCCTGCATGATCTTTTTGCGATTCGTTGACCAGGTATCCAATCAGTTCACCATTTTCGGCAAAACTAACATGCGCTTTTTCAGAGGCGGTATCTATATTTAAAAGTAGGCTCATGAATTATTTTCGGCTGATTCTTTTAGCAGCCGGATTGATGGTTTATAGCGGGTATCTTTTACCTGCAACTTTTGCAGTAAAGACGCAATGTGGTGTACTCCGATCAGGTTTGCCCATTCGAAAGGCCCAAAAGGATAATTGGTTCCCAGTTTCATTGCTGTATCTATTTCGGGTTTACTGCTTACCTCATCTTCTAAAGCAAAATAAGCTTCATTTATGATCATGGCGATAATTCTTGCTGTAATAAAACCGGGTTCGTCTTTCACCCATTTTATTTTTACGTGGAGTTTTTCAAATACCAGGCCAACGGCGGCATTGGAGGCACCTGCAATTTCCCAAACGGCACGACTTAAAAAACCCGGCCACCCGTTAATACGGCACACATTTGCCGGGGCCCAGAGTTCGGCCAGGGTTTGGTTTACTGAGTTAACCAATACCGGTTTATCCAAGGTTTTTAATTTTTCCAATGAAGTAATTTCGGCCAAGCAGAAGAAAGCAGCCGCATCATTATAGGTCTCAAATGCTGAAGTGTCAGCTACCCTTTTCCAGTCAATATCAGATCGTGTCTGGGTCAGTTCATTCCATTGATCATCGGTAGCTGTAACAATGATATGCATAATTATTTTTTACAAAAATAGGTGGTTGATAAAAGATATATTTGCAATTGACTAAATAAACTAAAAATAAATGAAAAAAATAATTAACACAGAGAAAGCACCGGCGCCGATTGGTCCCTATAACCAGGCTGTCATGAATGGTAATATGCTTTTTATTTCGGGACAGATCGCGTTAATACCGGGCACTTCCGATTTGGCAAATGCTGATATCACGATGGAAACAAACCGGGTAATGAACAACCTGGGTGCCATTTTGCAGGAAGCGGGATTGGATTTTAATCATGTGGTAAAAACAACCATTTTTTTAAGTGATATGAACCTGTTCGCTGAGGTTAATGAAATTTATGGAAAGTACTTCACTTCGGATTACCCGGCCAGGGAAACCGTTGCCGTAAAAGGACTGCCTAAAAATGTTAATGTTGAAATTAGTATGATCGCAATACAATGAGTACCGGAAAATCAGTGATCATAACAGCTAAAGTGCATGCGGTATTAATTAGCACGTTGGAGAAAAAGGGATTTACCGTGATATACCAACCTGAGATCACCTATGATCAATTGTACAACTGCATTGATGATATTGAAGGAATTATTGTTACCACCCGGTTAACAATTGACAGCCACTTAATCAGCAAGGCTGCTGCGTTAAAATGGATCGGCCGGCTGGGCAGTGGTATGGAATTAATTGATGTTGCCTTTGCCGAAGGCAGGGGAATAAAATGTGTAAGCAGTCCGGAGGGAAACAGAAATGCTGTAGCCGAGCATGCTTTGGGAATGTTGTTGAATTTGATGAACAGGATCAGCAGCAGTTTTGATGAAATTAAAGGCGGCTTGTGGAAACGTGAAGAAAACCGGGGTACGGAATTGGCCGGTAAAACAGTGGGTATCGTTGGTTATGGAAATACCGGCAGCAGTTTTGCCCGCTTACTTTCTGCATTTGATGTAACCGTACTGGCTTACGATAAAAATAAATACGGATTTGGAGCCGGCTATATTAAGGAAGCAAGTCTGGAACAGGTTTGCCGGTATGCCAACGTCATCAGCTTCAACGTTCCGCTGTCGGATGATACCAGGCATATGGCCAATGCCGGCTTTTTTGGATCGTTGGCACAAAGGCCATATATCATCAACACATCAAGAGGATCTGTGATCGATACCGTGGCCTTAATAAATGCCTTGAAACAGAACAAAATTGCAGGTGCCGCACTGGATGTACTGGAAAATGAACAATTTAGCAGTTATTCGCCTGAAGAAATGAATGAAATAGAGTATCTTACCAAACAACCTAATGTATTACTAACCCCGCATATAGCCGGTTACTCCCACGAAGCTTTTTATAAAATGAGCGCGGTTATAATTGAAAAGCTGGAGATTTAAAATTTTTACTACTTTTGTGATACATGCAACGCCTTAGGATATCTGAGGCGTTGTATTTTTTTTTATTTAAACTGAATAATATGAGCACAACAAATTATGTAACAGCCGAGACATTTGAAAGGTTAAAGGAAGAGCTGCAGCATATGAAAGGTGTTGAAAGGCCTGCTGCCAGTCATGCCATCGGCGAAGCGAGGGAAAAAGGTGATTTAAAAGAGAATGCCGAGTACGACGCAGCCAAGGAAGCACAAGGGATGCTGGAAGCTAAAATTAAGCAGCTCGAGGGTGTAATTGCCAATGCCCGGATCTTAGATGAAAGTAATATTGATACCAGCAAGGTGTCGATACTTACCCGGGTTACCCTTACCAACATGAATACGAAGAAACAGGTAACCTATAAGATTGTTTCGGAAAATGAAGCCAACCTGAAAGAAGGGAAAATTTCGGTTACCTCACCGATCGGACATAGCCTGTTGGGCAAAGTCATTGGCGACCTCGTTGAGGTTACCGTACCAGCCGGGATTTTAAAATTCAGGGTCGAAAAAATTGAATTGTAATTCAAAAAACAGGGTAGCCCATTCACCGGAAGGTGGATGGGTTTTTTGTATCGTATCTTCATAAAAAGAATTGTATGACCGTATTTACAAAAATAATCAAGGGAGAAATTCCATGCCATAAAATTGCAGAGAACGAAAAATTTATCGCTTTTCTTGATATTGAACCCCTGGTAACCGGCCATGTTTTGGTGGTACCTAAAATTGAAGTGGATAAAATTTTTGATGTGCCTGATGATTACCTGGCCGACATGCTTGTTTTTGCAAAACCAATTGCCCACGCCATTGAAAAAGCCTTTACATGCAAAAGGTGTGGCATCAGCGTAATCGGACTGGAAGTGCCGCACGCCCATATGCACCTGATTCCGATCAATTCGCCGGATGACTTGAATTTTACCAGGCCAAAGCGTCATCCGTCGATGGATGATTTAAAAATGGTACAACAAAAAGTGCTGGCTCATATTCAGGTTACCTGAAGCCTGAAACCCACGCCATGAATGGTTTCCAGCACAATGTTTGGGTCGGCCTTGAAATGCTTGCGCAGTTTGGTAATGAAAACATCCATACTGCGGCCAAGGAAATAGTCGTCCTTTCCCCAAACATGTAACAACACTTCTTCCCGCTTTAAAACCTTGTTTTCGTGTTGGGCAAAAAAACGAAGCAGGTCCGATTCTTTTTGGGTTAGTGTGATCGCTTCTTTTCCATTATATATTTTTAATTCGTTTACTACAAACTTTAATTTACCCAAATGATAAATTTCTTCCGAATCGGCCTGTAATTTTTTTGTACGTCGTAAAAAAACCTCCATTCGTAAAATAAGTTCTTCAATGCTGAAAGGTTTGGTTATATAATCATCGGCACCCGATTGAAAGCCTTTTACCTTGTCTTCCTGCAAACTTTTAGCCGTAATAAAGATGATGGGCATGACATCGCTTAATTGCCTGATTTTCTTTGCCAGCGAAAATCCATCCCGAACCGGCATATTGATATCGAGCAGGCATATATCATATTCTTTTTTTTGAAAATGCTGCCAGGCCACTTCTCCATCCGGGCAGTGGGTAACTTCGAAACCGATATCCTGCAACGAGTCTTTTATTACAAAACCCAATGAAAGATCATCTTCGGCCAACAATACTTTTCCTTTTGACATAGTTCTAGTTTTATTTTCGGGGTAATATGATCGTAAACGCACTTCCTCTTCCGGGCTCGCTGCTCACTTCAATTTTTCCCTTATGTGTATCAATAACTTTTTTTACAAAATTTAATCCAAGTCCAAATCCCTTACTGGTATGCAGTTCGCCATCCTTAATTCGGTAAAAACGGTCGAATATCTTCTTCTGATGTTCAGTTGCAATACCTATGCCATTATCTTTAACCGTAATATAAAAATGCCCCGAATCAACCTCCGTTTTAATGTCGATTAAAGGGTTTTCGGCATATTTGATCGCATTTTCAATCAGGTTGATCAGGCACAATCGTAAATAGGGCTTGTCGGCATAAAGCATCGGATCAGCTGTGGCAAAATTGGTCTGCAACAAGGCACCCTTTTGTTCTATTAACGGTTGCAGGTCGTTAATGGATTCCTCGATCAATAAATTAATGTCAAATTTTTCTTTTTCAAGCGGCAGGCTGCTTCTGTCGGTATAGGCAATTTCCAACAACCGCTGCACCTGCGACTGAAGGTGCGAGGTTTGCTCATTGATAATACCCGCATAGTTGCTCAGTTTGTCGGGTTTTTCAACTATGTTTTTTTGCTGTAAAACATCGGCAGCTATTTTAATAACGGCCAGGGGCGTTTTGAATTCGTGCGTAAAATTATTCACAAAATCCTTCTGGGTTTCATTGAAAAATTTTTGCCGGTACAGGTAAAAAATACTGAATCCAAACCCGATGAGCACCAGCAACAGCAGGCCACTCGAGGCTATCCAGAATATCATTTGTTTTACAATGTATTGTCCGCGGTGGGGGAAGTACAGAGCGATATACGAAAAATCGCGGTCGTACACCGGTAATTCTTTTTCCTTGTCTGATGCGAAATAGGCATCGGGCAGGTTTATATATTGTTCGGCAATATATTTTTTTGAAGCCGAATCGTAAATGGCTGCCCGGCAATCGGTATACACGTCAAAATCGGTAAGTTCGCCTTTCAGGTTTTCCCAGAGTTGCTCCAGGTTGGGGCTGCAGTCAATTTTTAGTATATAGACATCCGGGTTTACGTTTTCAATAACTTTCTGCACATTATCTGTTGCATCATTTACCAATTCCATATCAGTATATAAGCTTCGGATGCTCTTCGACACGTTGATATTAAACTGCTTTTCCTCGTAGAGATATACTTTTTGTAACCATACCAGTTGTATGGCCACAATAATAGTGATCAGTACCGTGCTGATTAAAATTACCAGCCGCAAAGTTTTGGAACGAATGACCATTAATTTTTGATCTCTTTATGAATAATGAAATTAACCTGATGTATTTTATTTTTTGTTAAAAGCGGGTTAAGTTAACCGGTATCACCTGCCGGCCTTTATTTTGTGGGGATGTTTTGCCATAAAATCTTTCCATCCGGCTACTTTTTCCGTGGTTCCGCCTAAAACCGTTTTTTGCTGAAAATGGTGGCAAACGGCAACAGCCAACGCATCCGTGGCATCAAAATGCCCGGGGTCTTCGGTAAAAGCCAGTATTTGCTGCAGCATTTTCATAACCTGCTCTTTAGACGCGTTGCCATTACCCGTAATGGACTGCTTCACTTTTTTGGGTAAATATTCCGTGACCGTTATACCGTGCCGCATGGCGGCTGCAATGGCAACACCCTGAGCACGGCCAAGCTTTAACATACTTTGTACGTTTTTTCCGAAAAAAGGAGCTTCAATGGCAAAGGTATCAGGTTGGTATTTGGTAATTAAGCCACTAACGGTGTTGAATATCAACTGTAGTTTTTTGTAGCTATCTTTCACTTTGCCCGGTTGCAGCACACCCATTTCAAGCAGCGAAATTTTGGTGCCCTGTACTTTGATCAGCCCGTAACCCATGATGATGGTACCCGGATCAATTCCTAAAATGATATTTGTTTTATTTTGCAATTCCATTGATTTATTCATTGATGCCGTTACCTCACAAATGCCAAACCGGTACTTCGTAATAATTGAATTAACATTGTGTGTTGAACAAAAGTATCAAAATATTAATCAAATGGTTTTTGGGGCCTTTACTGGCCGCCTGGTTATTTTATTCATTATACCTGCAGGTAAAGGCGCAGCCCGATATTGGGGCGTCTATTGCGTTAATTAAAAGCCTGCCTTTTGGCTCAGCCGCCTGGAAGTTTTGGGTGGTGATCGCATTTGTGTTTGTAAACTGGGGGATGGAGGCCCGTAAATGGCAGATTCTGATGAAAGCCCTGCAGCCCATTAGCTTTTACACGGCATATAAAGCGGTATTGTGTGGTGTAACTTTTTCATTAAATACACCTAACCGGATTGGCGAGTATGGTGGCCGGATACTTTTTGTTAATGAAGGCAATCGCTTAAAGGCCGTTACACTGTCGGTAGCAGGGGGAATGGCACAGCTGATTATCACCATGCTGATGGGTTGCCTGGGATTGACCTATTTGCTGATTACTATGAATGCCACCGATAGCCTGATGGGTATCTCAGTTTTTTGGATCCGGATATTTTTGTACGGCAGTTTTTTTGGGACCGCTGTATTTATTTTTTTCTTTTTCAGAATGAACTGGTTTATCCGGTTGCTCGGAAAACTGCCTTATGCCGGCCGTTTTTCGAAATACATTAACGTTTTAGAAACATTTGATGCAAAAATTTTGTTAAGGTTACTCTCCGTATCGCTCTTCAGATACATCGTTTTCGTTTTACAATACATCTTTATGTTACAATTGCTGCAGGTAGAGCAAAATATTTGGATTGGTTTTTGGATGGTAACAGTCATGTTCTGGATTTTGGCAATCATTCCATCATTTGCCATTGCCGAACTGGGTATCAGGGGAACGGTTGCTAAAACATTATTTGCGTATAGCAGCAATACATTAGGAATATTAACGGCCACATTTGGAATATGGTTTATAAATCTTTTTATACCGGCTTTAATAGGGAGTTTATTAATTTTAGGAATTAAAATAAAGAAAGAAAAATGACAGCATATCTAAAAATGTTTTTACTGCTTGGTGGATTTTGTTGCCTGAGTTTTACCACTGAATATGGCGATACCTGCAACATACGAAACAATGCCTTTAAAGCCGAGGAGGAGGTAAAAATGAAAGTATTTTACAGTACGTTGGGTATGTATGTTGGAGCAGGAGAGGCCGTATTTACTTCTTCACTTGAGCGGTTTAACGGCAAGCCCGTTTACCATTTTACCGGAACCGGATCAACCTATTCTTTTTTTGATAATTTTTTTAAGGTTAGGGATAAGTACGAAAGTCTGGTAGATACCAGTAACCTGTTGCCGGTTAAATTTATCCGTAATGTGGAAGAGGGTGGATATAAAAAATATAATAATGTAACATTTAACCATGATGCCAATACGGCGATCAGCACCAATGGCGTTTTTAAGGTAAGCGACTGTATCCAGGATGTGGTGAGCATGGTGTATTATGTGCGGAATATCGATTTCGACCGATATAAAAAAGATGATAAGATCTTGTTTGATATGTTTCTGGACGATGAGGTCTTTCATATGTACATCCGTTATTTGGGTAAGGAAACCATTAAAACCCGCTACGGAAAATTTAATGCCATCAAGATCAGGCCACTATTGATCAAAGGAACCATTTTTGAAGGCGGAGAAAAGATGACAGCCTGGCTCAGTGATGATCCCAATCATGTGTTGTTAAGAGCCGAAAGCCCGATTGCTGTGGGTAGTATTAAAGTGGATATGATGAGCTATAAAAATTTAAGACATCCGCTGAGTTCGTTGATCAGTACCAGATAGTAAATTGTTTGACCACTATTTTGTATTTTTTTTATTTCAATAAAATAAATGGCTTTGATAGTCAGGCGGTGTTTGTATCGCCGGCAAGTGAAGCAGGATGGATTACGGTGTGGCCACCGAAATATTGATTTAGTTGAGGGCTTCAGTGAAATATACAGCTTTATTTTTTGCTGTATTTGTTGTGGCCTCACAGTTACAGATCACTTAATTTAAAAGCTTCTTTCATCCTAACGCCTTTCTCTGTAAGTTGCAGGTTACAACATTCAATTGTTGGGTCGTGCTCAAAAAACAGGATATAGTCATTTTGCTCAGCCTCTGTAAGAAAAAATTTCTTTTCATTTAAGGTGGTCAGCGGAAACATGTCGTAAGCCATCACATACGGCAGCGGTATATGGGCAGCCGAGGGAAGCAGGTCGGCCATGAATACAATGGTCTTTCCTTTGTAATTTATTTTAGGCAGCATCATCGCGTCTGTATGGCCTGAGACGGTGTAAAACGAGAGGTTGGTTGTGAGTCGGGAGTCATGCATCGGGAGCGGGGCGTTATCGCCGGCCCCGGTATTTAAATCAAAAAATTTCAATTGTCCGCTTTCCTGAATGGGTAAAATATTTTCTTTTAAGAAACTGGCCTTTTCCCGGTCATTGGGTTCGGTGGCCCATTTCCAGTGATTTTCGTTGCTCCAGTAGGTTGCCTTTTTAAACGCCGGTACCAATCGATCTCCTTCACGTATGATACTGCCGCCACAATGATCAAAATGGAGATGGGTTAAAAAAACATCCGTAATATCATCCCGGTTAAATCCATGTTGCGCCAGTGATTTATCGAGTGTATCATCTCCATGTAAATAATAATGCCCAAAAAATTTGGCATCCTGTTTATCACCCATGCCATTATCGATCAAAATTAATTTGCCTTCATCTTCAACCAATAAACACCTGAGGGCCCAGCTGCACATATTGTTTTCGTCGGCCGGGTTTAATTTGTTCCACATGCTTTTTGGCACCACGCCAAACATTGCGCCGCCATCCAGTTTAAAAAAACCGGTATTGATCGTGTATAATTTCATCTTACAAAGTTACACCCTGTTTTCTTTTTGCCTGTGCTGTTAAAATTAAAAAAATCAGGCCTAGTACAAAAAATATGATCAGTACGAGGATCGAGTTACGCATATTATGGGTAAGGCCCTCAATAAAACCAAAACTGAATAAACCAATTACGATGGCTATTTTTTCGGTCACATCGTAAAAACTGAAAAATGATGCAGTGTCTTTTGTTTCCGGCATCAGTTTACTGTAGGTTGAGCGGCTGAGCGACTGGATGCCGCCCATCACCAGGCCAACCAGGGATGCAATGATATAAAAATGCAATTCCGTTTGCATAAAATACCCCGCAAAACAAACGGCTATCCAAAGGCAAACGGTTAATGACAGCACTTTTATATTTCCGAACTTATCTGATAAGCGGCTCATGCCAATGGCCCCAACAATAGCTACTATTTGTATGATCACAGCTGTTATGATTAGCTTTGAATTTTCTAATTTTAATTCTTTAATGCCAAAGTCGATAGCAACCAACATAACCGTTTGCACACCCATACTATAGAAAAAGAAAGCGGTTAAAAACCGTTTTAGTTGAGGCATACGTTTCACCTGGTTCCAAACGATCTGCAATTCATGAAAGCCGTTTACCAGTGCATGCTTTTTTGATTTTCTTTCAGTTTTAGGATTAGCGGGTAAGCGGTTAAAAGTGATCTGCGCAAATCCAACCCACCAAAGGCCAACCAGGAGGAACGTGATCTTCAGTGGTGTTTGGCTGTCGGGCATCATCATAACCAGTCCGAAACCAATCAGCTGCATCAATACGCTGCCGATATAACCAAAACTGTATCCACGGGCGCTGATGCGGTCCTGGTCCTTCTCTGCCGCAATTTCGGGGAGGTAAGAATTATAAAAAACCTGGCTGCCATAAAATCCAATACCGGCAAACATAAAACACATCAGGCCCAGCGTAACCTGATCTTTATCGAAAAAATAAAGTAACGAACAGCTCAATGCGCCCATGTAACAGAAATAGCGCATGAAATTTTTCTTATTGCCCTTGTAATCGGCGATAGAAGATAAAATGGGTGAAAGCAAGGCGATCACCAAAAAGCCGAACGCCAGTACATAGTCTTTAAGCTCGGTGTTAACAAATCGTCTTCCTAAAAAACTGATGCCATCAGGGAAATTTGAAGTACTCGTTACAAAAGCATAATAAGCCGGGAAAAAAGTAGTTGTTATTACCAGGTTGTACACCGAGTTGGCCCAGTCGTACATAGCCCATCCGTTGATCACTTTTTTTGAAGCAGTTTGCATGGTTTTTATTTAAACAGGGATGAAAATAGGGAATATCAGCGGATTACCATAAAAAAAACAGCCCCTGTATTTATACAGGGGCATTGGATTGCAACTAATAGCAGTTAGTGTCGGCCCCGTTTGTCAATGTTGCCGGGCAATGCAAATCCAGAATATTAAAAAAAGTATATCCGGCACTTATTATAGTGCATAGGTACGTTTTTGTGCTAAATCTTCGATACCCGGTAGTGGGTATTTTAAGAACTGATATGGCCGGTATAGATCAAAATGAGCAATACGATACCAATAATTATCCGGTAATAGCCCCAAACTTTAAACCCATGTTTTTTTAAAAAGCCAATAAAGAATTTAATGGCCAGCATGGCTACAATAAAGGCAACGATATTGCCAATAGCCAATTGTTTTATTTCGTTAGATGAAAAACCGCCATAGTCCTGGTAATACTTTAACAGTTTATACCCGGTTGCGGCGAGCATGGTAGGTACAGCCAAAAAGAAAGAGAATTCGGCTGCGGCACTGCGGGTTAGTTTTTGCTGCATACCGCCAATGATTGAAGCGGCACTGCGGCTAACACCCGGTATCATGGCAATACATTGCCATATCCCGATGATGATGGCCTTTAAAAAGGAAATATCTTCTTCCTTATCAATTTCGGGATTTTTAAAAACATTATCGATGAAGAGTAAAATGATACCACCCGCTAAAAGCGAAATCGCTACCGTTGTTGAACTTTCTAGCAGGGCATCAATTTTTTTCGAAAACAAAAAACCCAATATCAAAGCAGGAACTACACCTGCAGCAATTTTTGCATAGAATTGCCAATTTTTAAAATCCAGAAACTTTCTCCAGTACAAAACAACAACGGCCAGTATGGCACCCAATTGTATGGCAACGGTAAATACCTTACTGAAGTCATCCGCATTGATGTGCAATAGTTTTTCGGTGATGATCATGTGGCCGGTTGAGGATACCGGTAAAAATTCCGTTAACCCTTCTACAATACCAATGATGATGCTTTGTAAACTGCTCATTTATCTTTTTAAAAAAAATGCGAAGCCTTAATCTCCGCAGTTAGTTTTACTATACAAAAAATTACTTTAGCTGTTTTTCGATTTTTTCATGATCGCAAAGATCTCGATCACGAAACCCGCAATGATCAGCAAAGGCGCAATGGTAATTCTGGTTGTGCTGTATACTTCATCGGCATTGAAAACATTGGGATCGGTACTCTTGCCGCCCGCCATTAAAAAAAAGCCCAGGGCCAATACCCCTAATCCGATCAGCATCCATTTGTAATTTTCCTTATCAAATAAAGGACTCGCAACCTGGCTACCCGCAGAACGTTGTTTTTTTTCTTTACTCATTATTATTTAATTGAAGCTGCAAATTAATATAAATCATCCAATTTCATGCGCAGGTATTTAATAACCGAGCGGTGGGTACTTATCAAAGTAATACTGATGCCCAAAATAATAATCACTAAAAATAACAGGAACAAACTGGTATTATCATGTAAAACCTTGAAACTGGGTGCAAAAGACTCAATCAGCATAATCGTAAACCAAACGGCAATATTGGCTATAATGGCCGCTATCAGGCCATTTATGATGGCCCGTATATTGATGGGTTTGGCAATAAACCAGCGGGTAGCCCCAACCATTTGCATTGTTTTGATCAAAAACCGGTTGCTGTACATGGCAAGCCTGATGGTATTGTCGATCGAAAACACCACCAAAATGGTCAGCAGGATAGCAACAAATAAAAAGATATAGGCCGCTGTTTTCACAAATTTACTCACTTGCGAAATAGTTTCTGTCGGGAATTGAAACTCATTGATAAGCCCCGGAAACCGCGTCAGTAAATCGAGCGAAAGGAGGTCCAGACTGTCTTTTTGTACATAATCAGATTTAATATAGAAGTCGATACTTTCCGGTAACGGGTTCTGGTCTAAAAACTGCTTCCAGGTGGTATCATTTGCGGCATTCCATTTTGCAATGGCCATATCTTTCGTAACATATTGAACTTCTTTGGCATATGGAATGGCTTTTATATAGTTTTGCAGGCTGTCGATCTTTTTCTTAGGGGCGTTTGGATTCATGTACACGTGTACCTGGATATTTTCTTTTACATAGTCACCTGTTTTACGCAGGTTTAAAAAGAACCAGCCAACTATTCCAAATAAAAATAAGATCAGGGCAACACCGATGATTGCATAAGCATAAGTTGGTTTACCTCGTTTGCTGCTTGCTTTTCCGAACTGTGCCATAAATTACTATTGTTAGGGAGTTAGTATATTTTCGTTTTTCAAGACGGGCAAAAATAAAGGATTTTAGCTGCTTTGCCGTATTTTTGCCCTCTTCAAAACGATTGCCTGCTAAATTTATTTTTGTAATTGTATAAGTGGAATAGTGATTTAGGTTTAAATAACTTTTCCTTCACATTTTGTTGACGGAAAAAGGGCATTATATTTTTTAATCAAAATAAAACAAATCTCCTTTTGGGGATAGGGGTATGGAATACGATTTTAAAAAGATTGAGCCGCATTGGCAGGCCGAATGGAAAAAAACGAATGCTTACAAGGTGAGTAACAACGCGGCAAAACCGAAGTATTATGTATTGGACATGTTTCCTTATCCCAGCGGAGCCGGTTTGCATGTGGGGCATCCATTGGGCTACATCGCCAGTGATATTTTCAGCAGGTATAAAAGATTAAAAGGCTTTAATGTTTTACACCCGATGGGCTTCGATAGTTTTGGATTGCCTGCCGAACAATATGCGTTGGAAACCGGCCAGCACCCGGCAGCAACAACCGAAAAGAATATCGCAACTTTTAAAGCCCAGCTGGATAAAATAGGTTTTTGTTACGACTGGGACCGGGAGATACGTACCAGTGATCCCCAATATTACAAATGGACACAGTGGATATTTCTGCAGCTGTTCAACAGCTATTTCTGTAATACACAACAAAAAGCCAGGCCAATTGCTGCGTTGATAAAAAAATATGAAACCAAGGGGAATAAAAATTTTACGGCCGAACAATGGAATAGCTATACTAAAAATGAACAGGAAGCGATATTGATGAATCGCCGGCTGGCGTTTAGCAAATACGGGGAAGTAAACTGGTGCGAAGCCTTGGGAACCGTGTTGGCCAACGATGAAGTAGTGAATGGCGTTAGTGAACGGGGCGGACACCCGGTGGAGAAAAAGAAAATGCGCCAATGGTATTTACGGATAACCTCCTATGCCGACAGGTTGCTGGAAGGCCTGGAAACAGTTGACTTCAGTGACAGCATGAAAGAGATGCAACGTAACTGGATAGGCAAAAGCGAAGGTGCCGAAATGGATTTTAAAATTAAAGGCGCCGATAGTAAATTGAAGGTTTACACAACGAGGCCTGATACTATTTTTGGCGTTGACTTTATGGTGGTAGCTCCCGAGCATGAACTGGTATCACAAATAACTTCAGCTGAGCAAAAAACCGCTATCGATGAATATCTTGGATATGTGAAAAGTCGTAGCGAACGCGAACGGCTGGCCGAAGCGAAAACGATCACCGGTTGTTTTACAGGGGCTTATGCCATTAATCCTTTTGATGGCCGGGAAATTCCGATCTGGATCGCTGAATATGTGTTGGCAGGATATGGTACAGGCGCTATCATGGCTGTGCCCTGTGGCGATCAACGGGATTTTGCTTTTGCCAAACATTTTGATATATCCATCACCAATATCATTGGTGCCCATTTTAATGGTGAAGAAGCCAATGCCACCAAGGAGGCTGTTTTGGAGAACTCCGGTTTTTTGAACGGCCTGTTGATGAAAGATGCCATTACTGTTGCCATTAATAAAATTGAAGAACTGGGTATTGGTAAAAAGAAAGTGAACTACCGCATGCGGGATGCAGGCTTCAGCCGCCAAAGATATTGGGGCGAGCCATTCCCGATCATCTGGACAGATGGAATGGCGATTCCCCTGGATGCCGATGAACTGCCTTTGGAATTACCACATGTAGATACCTACGGCCCGGGGCCTGAAGGGGAAGGGCCGTTGGCGAATATTAAAGAATGGGTTTACCTCACCCCTAACCCCTCTCCGGAGGAGAGGGGACTAAAGCCCCCGGATATTTTCACAGTTCTGTGGAAGATTGGAAAAAGACGATTGCTTTTGCAAAACAAAATAGAAAAGAAGCTACTGTTGAAGAGGACATTATCTGGCAAGAAATCAGAAATAGAAAAATAGCTGATCACAAATTCCGCCGACAGCATCCCATTGCTGGTTATATTCCCGATTTTGTTTGTCTTGAAAAAAGACTGATTGTGGAAATAGATGGAGAATACCACAATGACGATGAACAAAAAATATTTGACCAAGGAAGGCAAGGCTGGCTTGAAGAAGCTGGATTTACCATGATAAGATTTACAAATGATCAGGTAAATAATAATCTACATACTGTTTTAAAAGATATGGAACAGGCTCTCTTAAATAAAGAAACTGTTGCAGAAGAAGCAGGGTCAGGCTCCCCTCTCCCTGGGAGAGGGGCTGGGGGTGAGGTCAAACGGGAAACATCCACCATGCCCGGCTACGCAGGCAGCAGTTGGTATTTTTTAAGATACATGGACCCACACAACACCCAAACCTTTTGCGACCGCAATGTCAGTGATTACTGGAATCAGGTTGACCTGTACATTGGGGGTACGGAGCATGCCGTTGGGCATTTACTCTACAGCCGCATGTGGACCAAAGTTTTGTATGATCTGGGAATGATTGGTTTTGAAGAGCCGTTTAAGAAATTGCTTAACCAGGGGATGATACAGGGGAGTAGCCGATTTGTGTTTAGGGAATCAGGAACCAATAAATTTCATTCACATGATCTTATTAGTGATGAATCGAAGTTTGATAAAATTCATGTTGATGTAAATATGGTTGATGGTGTTGAATTAAATATTGATGAATTTAGGAAATGGAAAAAAGGTGAATTCGGGGATGCAGAATTTATCTTGGCGGATGGCAAATATATCTGCGGTGTTGAAACCGAAAAGATGTCCAAATCAAAATACAACACGGTAAACCCCGATGAACTTTGTGAAAAATACGGCGCTGATACCTTCCGCATGTACGAAATGTTCCTCGGCCCGGTAGAAGCCAGCAAACCATGGGATACCAAGGGTATTGAAGGAGTACATCGCTTTTTAAGAAAACTATGGAGACTCTTTAATGATGATGTAAAAGGGCCAATTTGGACGACTGCGGCTCCCTCTCCTTTGGAGAGGGCGGGGGCTGAGGTCACTGATGCCGAATTAAAAGTGCTGCACCGCACCATTAAAAAAATTGAAGAAGATACCGAACGTTTCAGTTTCAATACTGCCGTAAGTACATTTATGATCTGTGTAAATGAACTGGCCGATCTAAAATGTCATAAAAAAGAGGTTTTAGAACAGCTGTTGATTTTACTTACACCCTATGCTCCACACATCAGCGAAGAGCTATGGACCCAACTGGGCAATGAGGGTTCTGTATTGAATGCATCTTATCCGGCATTCGATCCTGCATTATTGGTTGAGAGTACAAAAGAATACCCGGTTTCTATCAATGGAAAAATGCGAACCAATATGGAACTTTCGCTGGATCTGGATCAAAAGCAGGTTGAAGAGCTTGTGTTGCAAAATGAAATTGTGCAAAAGTGGCTGGACGGCAAACTTCCCCAAAAAATCATCTTTGTAAAAAACAAAATGATCAATGTGGTAATTTAATTTTATCAAAAATTATTATGATAACTGAACTTGAAAACGCTTTAGCAAAAAACCGTTCAAACTTTCACCCTATGGTGGATTTTGTTGCTGCTACGGAAAAATTATTTCCATTTGATTTTACGGACAGCAATACGGAATTGCGTGCTGAAACGATTGCTGATACCAATCTTTTTGCTGAATATGTCAATCTTCAGCTAAAAGATAGCGGAGCCAAATATGGCATTGGCGGCTATAACGAAAACCGGAAGTTGTATCGCCGCAGTGATATGTTTGATGGCGAAGAAGCACGTTCCATTCACCTGGGTATTGATATCTGGGGACCGGCAGGAACGCTCGTATATGCCCCATTAGGCGGAATGGTACATAGTTTTGCCTGTAACGATAATTTTGGCGACTATGGCGCTACTGTTGTTTTATTACATCAACTGGATACCGTTGCCTTTCATACCCTCTATGGTCATTTAAGCCGGGCCGATGTTTCCAAATTAAGCGAAGGTGCTTATATATCCAGGGGTGAAGTAATTGGACAATTTGGTGCTCCGGACGAAAATGGGAACTGGCCGCCGCACCTGCATTTTCAGATCATTTACGACATGCATGAAAAAAAGGGCGATTACCCAGGTGTATGCAAACCTTCCGAAAGGGATGTCTATCTGGCCAATTGTCCGGATGCTGATTTGATTGTGAATATGATGCAATATGTTTGATGCAGGTACAGGTTGCACTTTTGCTTTGCAAAAGCAAGCGCCCCTACCCCGGCGAAAGCATCAATGAAAATTTAGCGTTGCACCGCTGCAAATTGCAAAACCAACTAAAAGTAAAATGCCGCTGCTTAACAGAAAACCTCTTCCTGCTTCATAGTTCTGTTTCCCCGTTAAAAATAGAATAAGGGCAACAAACAGATCGAGGACGGCAATACCAAGGCAGCCCAGTCCAAACCACGTCATAAAATTGGTATAGGGGTTACTGCCCTCCGATAGCGACACCAGCAACCCAAATACAATAGCTACCGCAGCATTGATAAGCACAATTTTTATCACTTTGTTCATAACGAAGTTTTTAAAGGAAACAGCTCTGATTGCCTTTCCTGTTGTAATTTTTTTAAATATTCTTCCTTATCGTCCCGGTAAAATAAATTCATCGTTTCAAAAGGTATGATTCTTCCATCTTTATGAACGATATGTACACAGCTTTTTTTGATAGCCCTCACATCAAAATCATAGGCATCAATAAACCGCATGATAATGATACGAAAAAGATTTTCATAACCCAGGCCAGGCGCTTCTATTTGTGGCAGGCAGCAAAGCAACTGCTTCATGTTTTCTTCTACGCGGTCAACCGAAATACCGGTACTGAAAATATTGATCATCTGTTCGTGTAAAGCCCTGTCTTGCTCATACACAATAGTGTTACGGCTGTTATCCAGTAAATGCGACGGGTCGATATACCGGGTTAATGGAAAGGTTTGTCCGGCCAGTTTTAAAGCATAGCCCATGACCAATGCATCGGGGTTACAGGGAACCGGTATCAGGTCCTTGCCGGTAAAAATACCGGTTTGGTTTAAAATAGACTGGCGTACTTCGGTAAGCGTAAGCCTGTCTTTTTCGGGATCAAAATTTTCTACCCTTCCGGCGATCTGCGTAGGCTGAAAGGTTACCCCACGCACACATTTTTGCTGCAGGGCAAACTCAATGATCTTGCCGATCTCGTCGTCATTTACGCCTTTCTGCAGGGTAACAACCAGGGTTGTGGACAGGTTCAACGCATTCAGATGCTCCAGGGCCTTCCTCCGTGTTGCCGTTAAATCCTCGCCACGCAACTGTTTTAATGCCTCTGATTTAAAGGAGTCAAACTGAAGATAAATTTCAAAATCGGGCGCATAGGCTGATAGCTTTTTCGCAAATTCAAAATCTTTGGCAATGCGTATACCATTTGTATTCAGCATCAGGTGCCTGATGGGTTTTGATTTGGCGATATCCATGATGGTAAAAAAATCGGGATGTACGGTGGGTTCGCCACCGCTGATCTGTACCACATCCGGTTCGCCTTCGTTGGCAACAATAATGTCGAGCATTTTTTCCACTTCTTCAACGGTTCGGTGCCGGCCATAATGTGGTGAGCTCATGGCATAACAGGTCGGACAACTGAGATTGCATCGGTCGGTTATTTCGATCACGGTTAAGCAACTATGTTGTTCATGATCCTGGCAAAGGCCACAGTCGTAAGGGCAGCCATAATGTGTTTTGGTATTAAAATGCAGTGGTGTTTCCGAGGGTTTGTTATAGTTTCGGATGTTCTTATAGTAATCAATATCAGTGGCAATCAATACTTTTTCAAAACCATGCTGTGGGCAGGTTTTTAGCATATACACATTTTCGTTTTCAAACACAATTTTCGCATCTACGCGTCGCAGGCAGGTGCTGCACAGGCTCAGCGTGAAGTCGTAATAGGTATAAGGGCGTTCAGGCATGTTTATACAGGATTAATTTTTTGGGGTTCAAAATATAGGCGCCATAATAAAATAGTCCGGCCAGGCAAACCAATTGAATGGTAGATAAACCGAAATTGAAAGTGTAATGAGGTTTTATAAAATCAAGCATCAACCTGAAACATAAATAAGCCATCATGAAAATTTTAAAACGCCCGCCATCGGCAAGTGTATATTTTTTTTCCAGCCAAACTAAACTAATCCAAAGTACAAGCAGAAATACAATTTCGTATAAAGTAACCGGATGCCTGTTTATGCCATCGCCCAGGTTCATCCCGGCAAAAAAGCTGGTTGGCAACCCATAAGTCTCTTCGTAAACACCCATGGTGAAACAACCAATCCTGCCAATGATCAATGCCATGATCATGGGATAAGTAAACAGATCGCCGCTGCTTTTCTTTTCTTTTATCAGTTTTTTAACCCATTCAACTCCAAATAATCCTCCTAAAAAACCTCCCGCAACTGTTTTGTTCTGGTAGATGTAAAGTAAAGGGTTGTCGCTGGCCAAAAGCTCGGCAGGATTTTCAAAACCTCCTACCAGTCTGGATCCTAACAGGGCTCCAAAGATGGCGCCAATGATGATCCAGATACGTTGCCCGGTTTCAATAGCATCTGCATTTCCTTTACGTAAATACAGAAAATACCTGAACCCAACAAATATGCCCAAAGGTTCTAATATGGCATGAGCCAAAATTTTAACCGAACCAAACTCAATAGTTACCGGAAAATGCAAAGATTTTATTTTCAAGATAGGTTAAAAAGACAATATTTAAATGAACATAAGTAGTTAAAAACTGTTTGTAAACCGCACCAGATGGCGGTAAAAGCAGTAACTTTACAAATTAATAAACTTTGTATTGTTGGCGCTGCCGGCATAGTACAAGATAAAACATGGAACATGGACATTAAAGCCGGCGCTTTATTAGCTAACATTAATAATCCCGACGATCTTAAAGAATTAAACCGGGAGCAATTGCACCAGGTATGCGACGAGTTGCGTCAATATATCATTGACGTGGTGAGCGTGTATGGCGGGCATTTTGGAGCCAGCCTGGGGGTAGTTGAATTGAGTGTGGCCCTGCATTATGTTTTTAATACACCTTACGATCAACTGGTTTGGGATGTTGGCCACCAGGCATACGGGCATAAAATTCTTACCGGTCGCCGCGATAATTTTGCAACAAACAGAAAATATAACGGTCTGAGTGGATTTCCAAAACGCAGCGAAAGTGAATACGACACCTTTGGTGTAGGCCATTCTTCTACTTCTATTTCTGCGGCTTTGGGTATGGCCATGGCTTCGCATTATAAAGGTGAAAACGACAGACAACATGTTGCCATCATTGGTGATGGTGCCATGACGGCCGGACTGGCTTTTGAAGCGATGAACCATGCGGGGATCGAAAAAAGCAATGTGCTTATTATACTGAATGACAACTGCATGAGCATTGACCCTAATGTGGGTGCACTGAAAGAATATTTAACGGATATAACCACTTCGCATACCTATAATGATCTGCGTGATAATGTTTGGAAAGCATTGGGTAAGTTACCGGTAGGCAAATCATTCAGCCGGGGCATGGCAAGTAAGCTGGAAGCCAGTTTAAAAGGGATGGTGAGCCAAAGCAGCAATTTATTTGAAGCGCTGAAGCTGCGGTATTTTGGTCCGATAGATGGCCATAATATTACCAAGCTGGTTGATACACTGAAAGATTTAAAAGATATTCCGGGCCCGAAAATTCTGCATATAAAAACGGTAAAAGGGAAAGGATACGACCTGGCAGAAAAAGATCAGACCAAGTGGCATGCACCCGGCCTGTTTGATAAAGTGACCGGCGTCATTCAAAAGAAGAAATTTGATATTCCGCAGCCGCCGAAATACCAGGATGTATTTGGACATACGATCATTGAACTGGCCGAGAAAAATAAGAAGATCTTTGGTATCACACCGGCCATGCCGAGCGGCTCCTCTTTAAAATTTATGATGGAGAAAATGCCCGACAGGGCTTTTGATGTGGGCATCTGTGAGCAGCATGCGGTAACGGTAAGTGCCGGCATGGCAACCCAGGGTATGAAGGTGTTCTGTAATATCTATTCGTCTTTCATGCAACGGGCCTATGATATGGTGATACATGATGTGGCCATTCAAAAACTGCCGGTGATATTCTGTTTAGACCGGGCAGGGTTGGTTGGTGAAGATGGTCCTACACACCATGGCTGTTACGACATCGCTTACATGCGCTGCATACCCAATATGATTGTGAGTGCACCGATGAACGAAGGGGAATTACGGGATCTCATGTATACCGCCCAACTGGATTCGAATACATTGCCGTTTGTGATCCGTTACCCGAGAGGCGAGGGAGTAATGCCCGATTGGAAAACGGACATGAAGGAAGTAAAAATCGGTACGGGTAGAAAAGTAAAAGATGGAGCCGAAATCGCGGTTTTGTCTTTTGGTCACGTGGGTAATTTTGCCGCATCTGCCATCAGGGATGTAAAGGCTGAAGGCATAAATCCGGCTCACTACGATATGCGTTTTGTAAAACCTTTGGATGAAGAAATGCTGCATGAGGTTTTCGGCAAATTCAACAAAGTAATTACCATTGAAGACGGAACGGTGGTTGGTGGATTTGGATCGGCCATTTTGGAATTCATGAACGAACATGGATATAAAGCCGATGTAAAAATAATGGGTATACCGGATCGGCTGATTGAACACGGTACACCAAAACAATTGTATGATGAAATTGGTATTGATGCCAATGGTATTGCTGCAGCTTTAAGGGCCATGGTGCCGGTAAAAGTAAGTGTAGTCAGTTAATGATGAATTTTCGAAAAATGATAGCCCGGTTTTAACAACCGGGTTTTTTATTTTATTTAACAGCCCAAAAAAACTTTTGTGGATTGCAGGTCGTTATGAGTCTTAACGTTAAAACCTGAACGACAATGGCTTTTAAAACAATTGCGTTTACCTGTAGTTTGATTTTCGCCATTTCGGCTTTCGGTTATCTTTATTGGTATCAGCCGGTATCTGGCAACATCACCCAAAAAACCAATACCGCATTTTTAGAAAAAAAGACAAAGGATAAAGCTGAAATATCGGTTCGGATAAAGCAAAAAGCCGGGCAGGCAAAAGAATATATCAGCGATCACGGATTTGATGCAGTACATTGTTTTTTACTTGATATGCGGATTGCCTCCGGGAAGAACCGGTTTTTTGTTTATAACCTCGAAAAGGATTCAGTTGAAATTGCCGGACTTGTTAGCCATGGCGGTGGTTCTGAAAACGGTTCGGATGGGCTTATTTTTTCAAATACGCCAAACAGCTACTGCACCTCTTTGGGAAAGTATAAAATAGGGAATGGGTATTATGGTAATTTTGGACTGGCTTATAAGTTATATGGGCTCGAACCGAGCAACAGTAAGGCTTATGACCGTTTTATCGTGCTTCATGCATACGACTGTGTTCCCGATAAAGAGGTTTACCCGTTCCGGATCTGTTTAAGCCAGGGTTGTCCTACGGTATCCGGATCCTTTTTGACCAGGCTGACAGATTATATAGCCGAAAGCAGGGTCCCAATTATGATGTGGATCTATGATTAGTACCTGCCTGATGTGGGTAAATTAACGCAAAAACATTTTTATAAACGACCTTATACAATTAAATTTGTTGTGTTAACGTTATTGTGTTATGCCCATCAAAAATAACATAGCTGTCTTATCAAAATCCTGGATACTGGCTTTTGGTTTATTGTTAACGGGCTCAGTATTCGGGGTGTTTTTATCGCATGATTCCGGATCAAGATTTTATCCGGCTCACCGTAATATTGCGGAGCGTAAGGATATTAGTAAGGCGGAGGCTATGAACCGGTTGAAGGAGAAGGTTCAGTTGGCAGAAGAATATGTAGATGAGAAAGGGTTTGATGTTAGTTATTGTTTCTTAATAGATATGCGGTTACCATCCGGTAAAAACCGTTTTTTTGTTTACAATATGTTGAAGGATTCGCTTGAATTATCTGGCCTGGTAACCCATGGTAAAGGGTCGGAGAATGGATCTGATGACCTGATTTTTTCAAACAAACCAAACAGCAACTGTACCTCGTTGGGTAAATATAAAATGGGTAATTCCTATAATGGCTTATTTGGTCTTTCTTACAAATTACATGGGCTTGAGAAAAGCAACGACAATGCCTTTCAGCGTTCGGTTGTACTGCATTGCTTCAATGGTGTTCCCAACAAGGAAGTTTACCCCAACCAGATTTGCGTAAGTGAAGGCTGTCCAACTGTATCTCCTGAGTTTTTCGACCAGTTAAAAATACTGATGGATGAGGCACAGGAACCAATCCTGCTTTGGATCTATTATTGATTTCCTTTCTGCCGGTGTCCGTTATTTTGCAATCCTCTTTGAACCCGTTGCGGTTTAAAACATGGGTATTTCTATAGCCAGTAAGGCTGCATCTTCCGAAGCCGTTATCGTAAAACTTTCGGTTTCAGAAATTCCAATAGCGTCTCTCCTGTTTAATAATTTACCATCAACGGTTACCGAACCCTCTATAACAACAAGAAAAACGCCGTTATTTTCAAAAGCATTGGTATAAGTAATGTTTTTGCCTTTTGTAAGATTGGTAAGTGCAAAACGGGCATCCTGGTTGATCCATAGTGCCTGATCCGTTTCCCGGGGCGATACCACGATCTGCCATTGATCAACCCGATTTTGAATATCAAAAGTCTTCTGATCGTACCGGGGTGTAATATTGCGTTCTTTTGGAAACAGCCACACCTGGAAAAGCGTAACGGGCTCGGTGGCCGAAGCATTGGCTTCGGAATGTTGTACACCGGTACCGGCGCTCATGATCTGTATATCACCAGCCTTAATGGTGCCGGCTCCGCCCGTACTGTCTTTATGTTTTAGCCCGCCGGTAAATGGTATTGTAATGATTTCCATATTATCATGCGGATGGGTAGGGAAGGCGCCACCGCCGGCAATAAAATCATCGTTTAACACACGCAGGGCTCCAAAATGTACTTTATCAGGATTCTGGTATTGTGCAAAACTGAAATAATAATTGGGTTTTAACCAGCCATAATCAGCCGACCCTCTGTCTTCCGCCCTGAATAATAATGTCTTCATGATGAATAGTTTTAAATTCAATGTTTAAACATCAAAAATAATGCCTTTTTTGAAAACTGACAAATTGGCCTTCCCGGTGAGCCACTAAAAAAAATCCCCGTAAAACGGGGATAAAATTAATTCAGACCCGGGGCTTCTTCGCCGGGTAACAGGCCAACTACCTCTTCTTCCCGGTTTTCATTCCATTCTACAATAAAATTATTGCGGCCCTCGCCGGTGAGTAAACTCATATAACGCAATTGCACCAATTCGAGCAGTGAAAGAAACAGGAAAATGGCATGAATACGGTCTTCACAAACCTCAAATACTTTTTCAAACGAAACATTTTTTTCATTGCGGCAGATAGTCAGCATATATTCCCGGCTTTCTTCCATGGTATAATTATACCGAACAACCGTATGAACCGGTTTAAAATTACGTTCCTGTAATTTCAAAATAACTTTTTCAAAAGCCTTCATCAGCTTGAACAGCGTAACGGTTTGTATTTCAGTACCTTCTCCTGCCTCTTCACCGATCTGTGAAATCTCTTTCTGCAGGTTGCCTCTTTTTACCATCAACATGCGCAGCGCTTCCATTTCGGCCATTTTGGTGGCTGCTTCTTTAAATCTTTTATACTCCAGTATTTTGTTGATCAATTCCTGTCTCGGATCAATTTCATTACCATCAGCATCAATTTCCTTACGTGGCAGCAGCATTTTTGCCTTGATCCGCATCAGGGTACTGATGAACAAGATAAATTCACTGCTTAACTCGATGTTCAGCTTCTCCGAACTATGTATAAAATCCAGGAAATCATTGGTGATCCTGGTGATGGGAATATTATAGATATCCAGTTCATCTCTTTCTATGAAAAACAGTAAAAGATCGAAAGGCCCTTCAAACTGTTCTAACTTGATCTGGTACGATGTAGTGTTCACCTTAAATGATATTATTAATAAAAAAAAGCTCCTGTTTAATCAGGAGCAAAAGTATTGATAAGTTGGCCAAGTTTTGTATGAATTCCCGGTGTATGCCATCAATGTGGAAAAAACATACAAATTGTACCAAAAGTAAAGGTAAACAGAAAAGTACCTGTTATTTTTTGTTGAAATTATAGGCAAATCCAATACCCATCAGCTGCAACCACTGTGCAGCCGGACCTCTGGTGGCGTCAACATGTTTGGTATCATCATCATAGATCATATCCACGTTAAATGAAAAATTGATGTATTTGGTCAGTTTGGCCGTAAGGGCATTTGTCCAGTAAATATCAACGTTTTGCGGTTTTTGCTTATAATTCGAAAACAGGTCTAATTTCGATTTGTAAACAAAATTGGCACCCAGCTTTGCGGTATAATTCGCCGTTATAAAAGCGCCCAATTCATTTTTGGATTTTTTTCCGGGCAGTACGCCAAAATTTGGTGCTAATGCTGCATCGGTTACAACAACCCAACGTTCGGTCAGAGGTGAAATAAATAATGAAAAATTATCTTTTGGTTTGTAGTCAAAACCCAATGATAATAATACAAAAGCCGGAGAAAATGATTTGGAAATAACATTGGAAGTATCCAGACCGGCTGCGGTTTTCGAATAGGCCAATCCTTCGGCAAACTGGGTGCGTAAATTAAATAAGGCAGCGGCATTCCATTTTGGTGATATCGCATAACCGTATTTCGACAACAGGTCAATTCTATCGCTCGCTTTGCGGGAACCTAAACTGGTTGTATTTACGATACCATAAGCCAGGTCCAGGCTATTGTCCCAGGCATGTTTGCCTTTTTTATAGAAGGCAAAGACATTCAGGTAGGAATTCAACGAAAATGAAAATTTATCGCCCCCGGCCGACCAGTTGCTTTGCGTACCCTGGTTTACATTTAAATTAAAAAGTCCGCCCAGTTTCCATGTTTTAACCGTAGTGTCTTTGGGGTCTTTTGCGATCGTTTTTGCAGCTTCGTTTTTCAAATCCTTAACTGCAGGGTCCTGGGCCCTAAGGGATGTAGCGATACCCAATAATGCAATACTTAAAACTAAAATTACTCTCATCTTTTCCGATTAAATTAATAAATAAAAATGCAGTCGTATAGACTGCATTTTTATTAAAAGGGTTGTATGAAACAGGTTATTTCTTTAAAGAATCCCGTATTTCCATTAACAAGGCATCTGTTGATGAAGGTCCTTCCGGTGCAGCTTCTTCCTTCTTTTTCTCCATTTTGTTTATTCCTTTGATGACCATAAACATCACAAAGGCAACAATAATGAAATTAATGATGGCGGTTAAAAAATCGCCCCATTTAATCGCTACAGCTTCGGTTACTACAGCCCCCGAAGCATCCAACACCGCTTCTTTGAGCACATACATGTTTTTACTCAGGTCGCCTCCTCCGAACAATCCGATTATTGGAGAAACGATTCCATCAGTAAAAGATGATACCACTCTTCCAAATGCGCCGCCCATTACAAAGGCAACAGCAATTTCAACGAGACTGCCTTTCATAGCAAACTCCTTAAATTCTTTGATAAATCCCATGTTTTTTGTTTTAATGTTTAAAATAATTTGATAGCGAGGAAGAGGTTGCTGTAAATGTAATGAAATAGTTTAATTATTTCAAATTTGAAGATGTTTTCGTTTACTAACAGCGCTAAAACAAGTTTCTTTACTTAAAATTAAAAACACAACTTTGCAACCACTTTCAATTATATGAATAAAGGATTTTTAAATTGGTTTATTTTTATTCTGCTATCCATAATATGGGGCAGTAGTTTTATCATGATGAAGGAAGGGCTGTTGCATTTATCAGCATTCCAGGTTGCCTCGCTCCGTATCGTTTTTTCAGGTATCGTGCTGTTGCCTTCGGCTATCAGGCATTTTGCAAAAATTCCGCGCAATAAGTTGCTGCTGATCTTTTTGTCGGGCGTTTTAGGCAGCCTGTTGCCGGCCTATTTATTTTGTGTGGCCGAACTGGGTATCGACAGTGCATTGGCAGGCACGCTCAACTCACTCACACCCATTTTTGTGATCATTACCGGCTTGTTGTTTTTTGGTACCCAAACCGAGGGCAATAAAATACTGGGTATTTTTGTAGCTTTTACCGGCAGTATCCTGCTCTTGCTAAGCAAGGGGCATATCCCCGAAAGTCAGAACCTGCTTTATGTTTCCTTTGTGGTGATGGCAACTATTTGTTACGGACTCAATGTAAACATGGTTTACAAGCATCTGCATAATATTGGTTCTTTACAAATTGCATCGGTTGCACTGTCGTTGAATGCGATACCGGCATTGATTGTATTGTATGCAACCGGCTATTTCAGTTTACCATTAAGTGATTCAGCTGTTTTATATTCTACTTTTCACGCCGCCTTACTGGGTATATTTGCCACCGCGATCGCCTCTATCATTTTTTACGTACTGGTAAAAAGGGCCGGCGCTGTGTTCTCTTCTATGGTGACCTACGGCATACCCGTCATTGCTAATTTTTGGGGACTGATATATGGCGAAGAAGTAGGCTGGAAGCAGTTTGGGTGCCTGTTACTGATCCTGGTTGGTGTTTACCTGGCCAATAGAAAACCAGCTATTTAAACGCATTAATCTGATTCTGAAAAAGAAATATTTTTTTCTCTCAAAAAATCTTTGATCCGGTCTACATGCACACAAATACCTACATGCAAAAATGGGTTGTTCGATATCTTATTTTTCTTACCATTATTGATGATCTCAAAATCTTTCATATCAAAACCCAGGTGCAGGTGGTTGGTGGCAAACTGCATTCCATAAATTTTTCCATCGGTATCAAAAAGTGGTCCACCGCTTTGTCCGCGTAATCCCGGTGTGCTCATCTCAATACCTGTAATGCCGTTATCCGGCTGTGTTGCCACAAAACGGGTAACAATGCCGTCTATGGGAAAAGAAGGAGAATTGGGGTTTCCGGTATTGGTCCATTCTATATCATCCGTATCGGGGTTATGTTTAAAATTATTGAACTCCGGAAAGGGAAAGCCAATTCTTGCGAGGGACTTACCTTGTTTTATTTTACTGCTGTCTTTCAGGAAATCGGCATGCCCGTTGTAATATATTTTATTAAATCCCTTAAATTCTAAGATAGCCAGATCAAGTGTAGGGTGTGCATGGCAGGTGATCTCCTGTATGGTATCAAAACAATTCAAAAAATTATTTTTTAACTGAACTGTTGATTCGGGCAGGTATTTATATTTCATTAGCAGGCCCTGGATATTCCTTTTGTATTTTCCGTCATTGGGAATTCGGTCTCTTTCAGTTTTATAATTCAGATATTGTTTATTGATATTTTCTGCTGCCGGAATCAGGTCCATTACATGTTTGCAGGTTATGGCCACCCCCTGATCATTTACAAAAAAGAAGGTAGAACTGCCGGGCAATATCATGCCACCATACGTTCTCGAAATCGAATGCAGGGGCCGGGTAAATTGTAATACTTTTTCGATTGCTTGCTGATACATAAAGGATCTGATTAAATGATTGATAAAGTTAAGAACAAACGCCGAGGGTAAACCAATAAATAAGATCAGGTAGGTTATGCCAATGCCTGGTTTTACTCAATCAATTTTCTTTTTTGCTCCAGGCGCATCTGCCTGGCCGTTTTGGTATGTCCGTCGTGGCTCCATCCCGGTGGCATAAAAATATATTTTAGTTTATTGGCAAAAGAGGTTTTCAATCGCAGATCCCGAAATAGATTCTGCCATTCGTGAAAAATTATTTTTGCCGGATTGGCGGCATTTTCTACGGGTTTGGTTAGTCCGTAAGTAACCGGCTCGGCTGCTAACTCTTTTTGAAAACTGCCAAACAATTTATCCCAGATGATGAGGCACATACCCATGTTTTTATCGAGGTAAATTACATTGCTCCCGTGGTGTACACGGTGGTGGCTTGGGCTTACAAAAACGGCTTCAAACCACCGTGGCATTTTGTTGATATACTGGGTGTGCACCAGGATGCCATAAGTTTGGGTGGCAGAATACATGAAAACAATATCAAGTGGCGTATAACCCAATAATGCAATGGGCGTGAGGTAAACGAAGCGGTACACCGGCTGAAAAACCGAAGACCTGAAGCCGGTGGTAAGATTAAACTCTTCCGAGGAATGATGGGTAACATGAACGGCCCAAAAGAGGCGGCAATAATGGTCGACCCGGTGCTCGAAATAAAAGGCAAGGTCAACCAATATAAACAATACAAACCAATACAGGTAAACGTTAGAGAAATAGGTAACATGATACTGATAACTCCAGGCCAGCACGCTTATATAAAAAAGCCAGCGCATCAAACCATCCAGCCCCGCATTCAATACAGTAAAGTAAACATTTTGGATGGTATCCCTGACGGTGTAAATTTTTTTATGTTTCCAGTTACTGACCAGAATTTCGGTCCCGATTAAGATCATATAAAACGGGATCGAGAGTAACAGAAACCAGGATTCTCTTGCTGAAGGCATTCGGTAAAAATAAATGCGTAATTCTGTTGCTAAACCGCCATGATCTCTTTTTCCTTGGCCTGCAAATGTTTATCAACGAGCGAAATGTATTTGTCGGTTAAATCCTGTACCTCTTTTTCGGTATCCTTACTGATATCTTCACTTAACCCGTCTTTTTGTAATTTTTTTATGGCTTCAATACTATCGCGCCGGATATTGCGAACCGATACTTTTGCATGCTCACCTTCAACATTACACCTCTTAACCAGTTCTTTTCTTCTTTCTTCAGTCAACGGTGGCAGAAACAGGCGGATAATATTTCCGTCGTTTTGAGGATTTATACCAATATTAGCCATAGTGATTGCCCTTTCAATGGCCTGCAGCATATTTTTTTCCCAGGGTTGAACAGAAATGGTGCGGGCATCTAAAACCGAAATATTGGCGATCTGGTTGATATCGGTTGGGTTTCCGTAATAATCTGCTTTTATGCCCTCCAGCATGTTCGGGTTTGCTTTACCCGCCCTTATTTTCACCAGTTCGGTTTCCAGGTGATTCAACGCTTTTTGCATAAAATCTTCGGTATCGCTGATAATCTTACTAATTTCTTCTGACATACAGTAGGTTTATTATTTGGCTGCAAAGCTATAAAAAATGCGGGTTATATTCAATCCGGCATCAAACGAATATAGTTAAAAGGCTTATAATTAAAAGAGAAAGATTTACTCGGCTTCAACCGCCTCACCGGCAAGTGAAAGAATTTTACGCGATTTTAACACAGATGTATTTTCAACCTTTTTGGTAACGGTAAGTCTGTGTTTTGGCCTGCTGTAATATATTATACCGATGAAAATAAAGGCCGACAATAATAAAATTCCCAGAACGGTAGTAGTGCCCAATGAACGCATAAAAAAGGCCATGCCGATAAAGGTCATATTAACCAAAACACAGGTAATGGTTACCATGCGGTGGCTGAGGCCCAGGTCGAGTAAAAAATGATGTACATGGGTTCTGTCCGGACTAAATGGCGAACGCCGGTCCAGTATCCTTAATCCAAATACACGCAAGGTGTCAAACAGCGGAATCATTAAAATGGAGAAACCAATGGCCGGGGCGGCTTCTACCGGAAAATTGGAAGCCGGGTTGCCGGCCACGTTGATAAATTTAATAACGAGGATGGCATTTATTAAACCCAATAGGAGCGAACCGGTATCGCCCATAAATATTTTTGCAGGAGAAAAATTATAAATTAAAAAGGCAACGGTACTACCGGCCAGGGCAAAGGCCATAACGGCATAGGTTAGTTGTCCGGCATAAAAAAAGTAAATACCGAAAACCAATGTCGTTAATAAACCTAAACTACCCGCCAAACCGTCAACACCATCTATCAGGTTAAACGAATTGGTAATAACGATAATTGTAAACAGGGTTAAAACAATGCTGGTTATGTGCGATATTTCGTAGATACCCAAAAAGCCGTGAAAGCTGGTAATTTGAACGCCGCCAAATTTGATGATGATGCCGGCTGCAATCAGTTGTCCAATGAATTTTTTACTGGCGGATAAAACAAGGATATCATCTTTTATACCCAGAAAGAATATGACGGTAGCCGCCGCAGCGAAATATTGCAACTCGGAAGTTATGCCGGAAGGAACACCCATTAACGTTGCGATAATAAAACCAGCGAAAATTCCCAGACCACCCAATGTAGGAATAACATTTTTATGAACTTTACGTTCATCAGGCTCGTCAAATAATTTTTTATCTTTAGCAACCTGGATGATAACCGGTATTGCAAAAAACGTAATTAGAAAAGCCAGACCGCCACTTAATAAAATATTATTCATTCCAGTAATTTGATTCTGTGTCTACAGTTAAGCAAAAGTATTAAATATGTTTCGAGGATAAAAACCTAAAATCTATCTTTCAGACGCTGGTTTTATCAAATTAGATGCCTGATTTGCCTTTAGCATGAAAAAAACATATTTTTTTGCCGAACCCCGGGGTTATAACGAAAATCTTTTGAACTTATTATTAACTTTTTACTACCCACCTGCTTTAAACGATGAAAGTAATATGATTTTAAACTAGGTTTGCAGCGCTGGTAACTGTCAGGATTTATACTATTACAGGCAAAATTAATAAATATATATTCGAAATGAGTAATTTAAAAGAGATCGCATCGCAAATTCGCCGGGATATTGTAAGAATGGTACACGCCGTGCAAAGCGGGCACCCGGGGGGATCACTAGGCTGTACCGAATACTTTACCGCCCTGTATTTTGATGTTATGAAGCATGATCCAACATTCAATATGGATGGCATTGGTGAGGATTTGTTCTTTTTGAGCAATGGACATATTTCGCCGGTTTTTTACAGTTCCCTGGCCAGAAGCGGATATTTTCCGGTTGCAGAATTAAATACTTTCCGAAAAATCGACAGCCGTTTGCAGGGCCACCCAACAACGCATGAGCATTTACCCGGCGTGCGCATCGCCAGCGGATCTTTAGGACAGGGCATGAGTGTGGCCATTGGTGCAGCGTTGGCAAAAAAAATGAATAACGATACCAACATTGTGTACTCATTGCATGGAGATGGAGAACTGGACGAAGGACAAAACTGGGAAGCCATCATGTTTGCAGCTCATAAAAAAGTAGATAACCTGATCGCTACGATTGATTTTAACGGGCAGCAAATTGACGGCACTACCAAAGACGTTATGAACCTGGGAAATCTCAGAGCAAAATTTGAAGCCTTCGACTGGCAGGTGCTGGAAATGGAAGGCAATGATATGGATGCCGTGGTGGCAGGCCTCAACAAGGCCAAAACATTTGTAGGTAAAGGCAAACCCATTGTTATTTTAATGAAAACATCCATGGGCAAGGGGGTCGATTTTATGGAAGGCACGCACGAGTGGCATGGCATTGCACCCAATGATGAGCAATTACAAAAAGCTCTGGCACAATTGCCGGAAACATTAGGAGACTATTGATAAATTCAGGCTTTTATCAACTAACAGATCGCTGCTTTGGCAGGGTCCAAAATTCCCCCTGTAGGGGATTAGGGGGTAGAGTATGAAAATAATTCCGCTCAGCGAAGGTGCATTTACCGTTGATGCTACAAAGAAATTTGTACCCTTTAATAAAATTGAAGATGATCTGCAGCAGCGTGCCCGCGGTAGTTTGCTGGTAGAGATTCAACCTTTCGCCGTTATAACTGCAAATGATATTATTGTCATTGATACCGGCCTCGGTTTTAACATGCCCGATGGTACTTTACAGATTCACCAAAATTTACTGAACAATGGTATTGGCCCTTTGGAAGTAACCAAAGTATTGATGAGCCATTTGCATAAAGATCATGCCGGCGGCTTGTACAAGCATGATGATATGCTGAAACAAAAATTCCTGAGTTTCCCAAACGCCACTTACTATATGCATAAAGATGAAATGGACTTTGCCTTTAAAAAAGGCGCTCCATCTTACGATATTGCTGACTTTACAGACCTGCAAAACAGCGACCAGGTAGTTTTTTTAGAAGAAAGCCAGGGTAAAATTGACGGCTATATAAGGTACGAAGTAACCGGTGCTCATAGTCCCTGCCACCAGGTATTTTGGATTGAAGAAGAGGGGCAAACCGTTTTTTTTGGCGGCGATGTGGCACCACAATTACAGCAAATGAAAAATAAATTTATTGCCAAATACGATTTCGACGGCCGAAAATGTATGGAACTGCGTCAGCAGTGGTGGGAGCGGGGAGAAAGAGAGAAATGGACCTTTTTGTTTTACCATGATATTAAAACGCCGGTGTTTGAGTTTTGATTTTTTTCACACAGAGGCGCAGATACGAAATACAAAAGCCGCAGATATAATTTGCGGCTTTTTGATTTCTTAGCTTCTTTACGTGAACATTATCTTATCCTGTGTAAATAATCATTATTCATAAACTGCTTTTGAATATCCTTCAGATCCCTTAAGATACTGGCATCAACCAGGGTGCCAGATGTTTCCAGTAAGAAACCGCCAATCAATTCATTGTCGACTTTAGTTTCTATTTCAAAAGTTTGTCCGGCCGTGGCTGAGGCCTTTACATTGGCCATGATGGCATTCAACATGTCGTCACTGATCGGATCGGCCGTTGTGATCTTCACCTTATGAATATTGCGCAGTTCGTTAAACTGGTCAATATAAGTAGTTGCTATCTCAGGTAAATTGGTTTCCCTGTTTTTTCTAACCAATAACTGAATAAAAGCACTGGTTAGTACGCTTACTCTTTCCTTGGTAATGGATTCAATGATCTTTCCTTTGGCTGTTGGTTTAATAACCGGACTGCGCAACATGTTCACAAAATCGGGGTTGCTTTTACAGATCTTATGAATCCATTTCATATCTGCATATACAGCATCTACCTGGTTTTGCTCTGTTGCCAGATCCAGTAAACTTTTTGCGTAACGGCCTGCTAAACGTGGATTGTTCATTTTTTAGCTTTTAGCCATTAGCTTCCAGCTGGTCCGTACATGCTAACGGCTAACAGCTAATAGCTAACAGCTTTTTTAATTTAATTTCACTTCCGCAGCCAGGGTCTTAATATAATTCTCCTGCTCGGCTTTATTGCTTAATTCTTTACGTAATACTTTTTCACTCACTTCCAAAACGAGGCTCCCTACCTGGTTTTTCATTTCGGTGATAGCGGCCATCTTTTGATTATTGATGGTAACCTGTGCATCGGCAATGATCTTGGCAGCCTGAACTTTGGCTTCCTCTTTGGCATCGTTGATCATTTTATCCTTGGTTTCCTTGGCTTCCTTGATCATGATAGCTCTTTCTTCACGTGCCTGTGTAAGAATGGCTTCATTGTCATTTTTCATCTGCGCCATTTCGAGCTTGATCTTTTCGGCAGTAGCCAACGATTCGGAAATATTTTTTTCGCGTTCTGCCAGTCCGCCTAATATCATAGGCCACGCATATTTCTTCAACAGAAAAAATACGATCAGGAATGCCAGCAGCGTCCAGATAATAAGGCCAAAGGCCGGTGTTAATAATTGCATTCTATAAAATTTATAAAATAAAAAATTCTTAAATACTCAGTATTGGCAAATGGTACAAGTGTGCAACAAAACCCCGATAACTAATGGGAATGCCCTGAAAAACAGATGTACGTCACCAAAAAACCTACTCCGCTATGTGTTCCCTTTAAGGGGTTAATGGCGGCGGGAAAAATTACTGCATCCTCCGTCCTGTACTTCGGATGCAGTAAAGGTTGTTAAAGCACCATAGCTAAGAAACCAATGATGATTGCAAATAACGCAGCTCCCTCTACCAAAGCGGCGGTAAGGATCATGTTACTGCGAATATCGTTGATGGCTTCGGGTTGGCGTGCAATGGATTCCAAGGCACCTTTACCAATTTGACCGATACCGATACCGGCACCGATGGCTCCCAAGCCAGCTCCGATTGCACCACCTGCATTCGCTAACGCTTCTAATAAGAAAAAATTCATAATTGTGAATTTATGTTGGTTAAAAAAAAATTATTAAAAGTGATATAATTCATCACCTTCATGTGCATGTTCATCATGCCCGCCTTCGAAAGCCTGGCCAATGAATACTGCTGTTAATATCGTAAAGATAAAGGCCTGTAAAAAAGCAACCAGTATCTCAATAAAATAAATGAAAATGGTAAAGGCAATGGAGAATGGAGCAAAGCCCCAACCCACATATTGGTTTAAAGATGCCATGATGAATATCAGGGAGATCAAACAGATGATCAGAATATGACCCGCCACCATATTGGCAAATAACCTGATCATTAAGGCAAATGGTTTGGTGAAAATGCCCAGGATCTCTACCGGCACTAAAATGATCTTAACCCAACCCGGTACGCCCGGAGGGTTAATGATGTGCATCCAGTAATGGCTGTTGCTGCTGAACAGGATGATCACAAAGGAGATAATGGATAAAATAAAAGTAAAAGCAATATTGCCGGTTACGTTTGCCGAGCCGGGTATCAATCCAAAGATATTGTTGATCAGGATAAATAAGAATACGGTTAAAATATAGGGCAGGTATTTTCTGCTTTTGGCGCCCAGGTTGGGTTTACAAATTTCGTCATCTACAAAATTGATTACCGTTTCCATGGTATTTTGCCAGCCGGTTGGGGCTGTTTTGATACCTTGGCCTTTTTTATACCGGCCTGCTATTTTGATCAACAGGAAAACCAGTAAAGCCAATGCCAGTATCATTTGAACCACGTTACGGGTAGGCGACAGATCCAACACACTAACTGATGCGTCGATATTTCCTGCTGCATCAACTGCTACGATATGACCGGCCGAATGTTTATTGCGATCTAAACCTAAATGATCAATTTTTTCGTTGGTTAATAAAGTATAACCGTTTACGTCGTGGTGTCCGTGTTCAAATTTTGAAGACATAAAACACGAAATCCCCTTACCTTTTGCATATACAATTACCGGAAGCGGGATGCTTACATGATGATCGTGGCCATCGGAACCCTTGTAGGTTAAGAAGTGAAATTCGTGTGCATCCATGATATGGCCGAAGATCACCTCATTGGCATCAAATATCTTTTCTTTTTTTGGCTGGCCTTCGGTATGGGTATCCTGTGCTAAACTTATATTAGAAAAAAACAGAAAACATGTGCTGAAAACCGCTACCAGTAATGATTTGATGCTATTAGATGCCATAATATGCCGCTATTTTGGCGCAAAGATAAGGGTGGCGGGGTGAAATTAAAAATTGAGGAGGAAGAATTTAGCGAATTGGGCCTTTAACGCGTTTTTATACCAAATTACCCTGCTTTTCGAACTGCATTTTGTGCAATTGATAGTAAAAGCCCTGTTTTTCCAGCAATTCATCATGACTGCCGATTTCTTTGATCTCACCCTTATCAAGTACCATGATCTTATTGGCTTTTCGAATGGTTGATAAACGATGTGCAATAACGATGGACGTTCGGTTGGTAATCAATTGGTCGATAGCGTGTTGTATCAAAGCCTCACTTTCAGTGTCAACCGATGAGGTGGCTTCGTCTAATATTAAAATGGCCGGATCGTATAATAATGCCCTTACAAAGGAAAGTAATTGCCGCTGACCGAGTGACAGGGTAGCCCCCCTTTCCATCACATTATAGTTGTAGTTACCCGGAAGCTGCATGATAAAATCGTGCATACCGATCATCTTTGCAGCACGCACCACATCCTCATCCCCGATGGACGGGTTACGGAGTGTTACATTGTCTTTTACCGAACCACTGAAAAGGAAAACATCCTGTAATACCACCGCAATTTTAGATCGTAAGTCGTTGAGACCGTAGTTTTCAATAGGTATATCATCAATTTTAATACACCCATTATTGATCGGGTATAACCGGTTTAATAAACTGATGATGGAGGTTTTACCACTGCCGGTATGGCCTACAATGGCCAGGGTATCTCCCGCATCAAGCGAAAAGCTGATATCTTTTAAAACATACTGCTCATCGATATAGGCAAACCAAACCTTTTCAAATGCTACTTTGCCTTTTATATTTTTTCCCGAAAGCGCACCTTCATTTAAAGTAGTGTCTTCATTATCCAGCACTTTAAAAACCCGCTCGCCGGCGATCATGCCCATTTGCAGAATATTGAATTTATCGGCGATCACCCGAAGCGGCCTGAACAATAAATTAAGACAAAGGATAAAAGCCGTAATTACCCCGGCTACTTTTTCGGCCTGTGCGGCACCAACAACATCTTTAGCGGCCCACCAAACCAGCAAACCGATCGACAAAGCCATCACCAGCTCCACGATCGGAAAAAAAATAGAGTAGGCAAAAATGGCCCTGATATTGGCATTGCGGTGTTCTTTGTTAATACGGTTGAATTTTTTAAACTCCCGTTTTTCAGAAGCGAAGGCCTGAATGATGGCCATGCCGGTAATGTGTTCCTGAACAAAAGCATTGAGGCTGGAAACCGCATTACGCACCCGGATAAAGGATTTGTTAACGCTTTCTTTAAAGTAATAGGTAGCCACGATCAAAAAAGGAAACGGCGCCAGGCATACGAGGGTTAACTGCCAATCCACATAAAACATATAACACAGTACCGAAAAAATAGACAGCAGATCGGCTATGATCGGGATCAGGCCCTGGCTGAAAATTTCGTTGATCGATTCAATGTCGTTAATGGTTCGGGTGGTTAAGGTGCCGATGGGGGTTTTATCAAACTGAGATAAATTGAGGTGGAGTATTTTATTGTAAGTGCTTACCCGCATATCTTTTACCACATTTTGTCCAAGCGAGGCCGTTAAGAAGGTAAACAGGAATCGGAAGCCGGTTTCCAGCATTAAAAGCGCAATTTGAATAATGGTGATTTCTATAATAAAGCCGCCCGGCCCATTGATAAAATAAGATGCGGTATCGTTCTTAATACCTTCGTTGATGGTCAATTGAATCAGTAATGGCCTAACCGGCGCTATGGCTGCCAGTATGAGCGCCAACAATAAAGAGCTGTAAAATTTTTTTTTGTAAGGAGCCGCAAAATGAAATACCCTGCGGAGCAATGAAAAATTAATAATTATTTTTTTTGCTTTGTCGGCCATTGCGCAAAGGTAAGCGGGGATAACAGATTTTAAGCCAAACTTTCACAAAGTCGGATTGTCGATAATGAATTTGAGTAATTTTTTATTTTTGCTAACTGCTAACTGCTAACTGCTAACTGCTAACTGCTAACCGCTAACTGCTAACCGCTAACTGCTAACCGCTAACTGCTAACCGCCAACTGCTAACCGCCAACTGCTAACCGCCAACTGCTAACCGCTAACCGCCAACCGCTAACCGCTAACCGCCAACCGCTAACCGCTAACCGCCAACCGCCAACCGCTAACCGCTAACCGCCAACCGCCAACTGCCAACCGCCAACTGCTAACCGCTAACCGCTAACTGCTAACTGCTAACCGCTAACCGCTAACTGCTAATCGCTAACTGCTAACCGCCAACCACTAATACCCCTCACTCCGCCTCAACCATATTATTATACGCTTTTAAAAAAATGGCACCCAGGTTTTTATACGGCGGTATATAATTATCCCAGCTTTCGCGGATGGCATTATTGGGGTCGCCGGCAAATAGTTTTGAAAGGGTGGCCCACATGGTTTTCCAAACCAGCGTACTGCCCGACTCAAAGGTCTGGTTTAAGTAATTCAGAATAGGGCGGTTGATATCGCCGGCGCCGATCTCTTTGGTAGAAATGATGTGTGCACTGGGATTTACTTCAATAATATCGTTCAGGTTCTTAAAACCACCGCAGGATCCGAGCATCACGATTTTCGCATTACCGGCCATGCGTTTGATGGTACGCGGCAACCAATAACTGTGGCCACGATGTACCACCACCGATGGATGCAAACCGTTATCGGCCAGGTAACTGTTTAAATGAATTTGCGCACTATCATCCAGGTTAGCGTCATTATCAAGCGGGCGGTTGGCATAAACCCAAACATTTCCTTTCCTCGACCTGATTTGGTACCACTCATCGTTTGAGTTGACGATCCATTCCCTGGGCGAAAAAGAATTAATAAAAGACGGGAAGAATGATTTTCCGTCCTTATCGCCGTACCAGTAAACCTGCTGAATGATCCTGCCGCTGTCGTCCTGCATCTCTTTATTTTCGATCTCATAAATAGATGGAATTCCCAGTGTACCGGTTAGATCCACTTTATTGGTACTGTCGGCCGATTGGAAAATAGTTTTCAACAATCCGTAAATGGTTTCCCCTTTTTTGTTATTGCGGATAATGCATTCATTTTCATCCTTTATAACATATCCCAGGATAGCAGCCCGTAAATCATTGTCGGTAATACTGCTGTACGAATCTGCCACATCAATAGCATCTTCGAGGTTGCCGGTGTTATCGAGGTTTGCAATAAAACCACGCATCAACGTTTCGGAATTCTCTTTGGGCATGTAACTTAAAAAATCGTCGAGTTTATTAAAATTGGCCAGCATCTTAATAAATTTCTTAAAATAGTCGAAATGGACCAAAAGCAACAGGGAGTCTGTTTTTGCTGTTTTGCCCAGGCGCTGTAAAAAACGGGTATAGCTATGTTTAAAACTTGACGTGTATATATCGTTTTCGCCCATGACCATCATATAATAAAGATCCACCGACGATAAAGAATCGGTGGCACGCATGCGAGCGCCGATATTGCTCAAATCGTGCTGTTCGTTGATGGGCGTAATAAAATGCCGGATAGCTTTTTCTTTCAGTTTTTCCCTTAAGCCATTGGCTCCAAACATAGCTATTGCAGTATCCCTTGCCGGCGAAGTCATGCGTTTGAAATAAGCGATCTCGGTTTGTACAAGCAATTTAAAATATCCAATACTGTCGTATCCTTTTCCATCTTCCCCTACGTATTTTTTAATGCCTGCTATTGTTTTTGTTCCCGACAAAAGATCATCTAAAAAAGGAAAATATAAAAGTGCATTGGGGGTTTTCGAAAGCGCGACGACCGTTTTAACAACCGGACTGGTATTGCGGTGTATGAGTTTGCCCAATGAAGAATTTGGTGCCTGGGCAATGTTATATACGGCTGTAGGATTAAATTTACAACTACGTGTAACCAGTGAATCGGCAAAGGGTTCGTTGATGTACGGACCAATAGTTTGCAGAATTTTGTCGGGATTTATTGCACAAAATTTCTGATACATCAGTTTTTTACTGTCGGCATATCCGCTGTTTTCAGTAAAGATGTCTACTAATATTTTGCCAACCGGGTAAGGTGCTTTATCAATTTCGGCAGTCATAGGGATACTGTCAATATCGGCTTTCATGATTTTTTCGAAAGATTCAACCAGATCGGGTGTAAGTGCCGGATTAAATTCTTTTGAACGCAGGCCATACCTCAGCCCTTTTAACAGGTTTTCGATATAGCTCAGCTTCCTTATTTTTTGATTGTTGGTAACAACCTGATCATTTAATTCAATAAAATTCTCCAGGTCATTGATCTTTTCGGTAATCAGGGTTGTGATCGCCTGGTTGAGTTCGTATTTATGGGTGATTCTGACCTGGCCATCTGCTTTGCCATCCAGTTGATCGAGCAGGTATTGCTCATGATCAATTTTGTCATGAAAAAGTTGCCGGTAAATAGGTACAATAACCGAATCCTGTAAAGCAAAAACAGGAGTGGCAGATATCAGGAGTAAACAAATAAATAAATTTCTTTTCATCGTTCTGTTCAGGGGCCGGGTATAAAATTACAGCAGTATCTGCAATATGAATCGTTTTTATGTTCAATTTATTGTTAATGAGCGTAATTCAGTTAACAATTTAATAATACGACTCTTTGTACAAACAGCGTTCCCGGTTTACGGTAAAGACTATTTTTGCAGGATATGAGTAGCACCAATTCTGTTAAAAAAATACTAATTGCCGACGATGAACCGGATATTCTGGAGATCATCCAATACAATTTGCAAAATGAAGGCTACGAGGTTGCTACAGCTAAAAATGGCCTTATTGCGCTGGAAGAAGCAAAACGGTTTAATCCCGATCTGATCATCCTGGATATCATGATGCCGGGTAAGAACGGTATTGAAGTATGTAATCTGCTGCGGATGCAGCCTGCTTTTAAAGATACACTGATCATTTTTTTATCAGCCTTGAGCGATGAGGTAACCGAAGTAAAGGGTTTGGAAACGGGAGCAGATGATTATATCACCAAACCGGTTAGTCCGAAAGTACTGGTGAGTAAGGTAAATGCGTTGTTCCGGAGATTGAATAAGGAAGATACCGGCATACTGCAGTTAGGGGATCTGAAAATTGACCGCGAAAAATATATGGTTAGTTATTTCGACAAAGAAATTATCCTGGCCCGCAAGGAATTTGAATTACTGGCCTTACTGGCCAGCAAGCCCGGCAAAGTGTTCCTCCGTAATGAAATATTGAACCAGGTATGGGGAACCGAAGTGATCGTTGGCGACCGTACCATTGATGTTCATGTACGAAAAGTAAGACAGAAACTCGGCCTCGATTGTATCACCACCGTAAAAGGAGTTGGTTATAAGTTTGATCTGTAGCCACCGGTCGTAAGCGGCAAGCTAAAATAATATTACCTTGCGGTTGTTACGAGGCTGGTAGCTAACAGCTAACAGCTAACCCCTTTTTTATGGCAACCTCCAAAAATATTTCTCCGCAACAGTTAGCAGCACTTACCGCTTTGGGGCTTTCTGTGCCCATTACACTGGGTATCTTTTTTTTTAAACCGGTTTGGTGGATCGCCCTGGCGTCGTTGGTAGTGATCTTTGTGGGTGCTTATGGTTTAATTCTGTACACGCTGCAGACATTTATTTATCGCAAAATGAAACTCATTTATAAATTTATTTATCAAACCAAAGCCAGCAGAAAGGAAGAATACTACCTCAAAAATATTCTGCCGCAAAAAAGCATTGACCAGGTAAGGGAAGATGTTGAAACCTGGGCTGAGCAGCGAAAGGAGGAGATTGAAATGCTGCAGCAAAACGAAGCATTCCGTAAAGAGTTTTTACAAAACCTGAGTCATGAGTTAAAGACACCCATTTTTGCGATACAAGGGTACGTGGATACCTTGCTTGGCGGTGCGATGGAAAAGCCCGAAGTAAATAAGAAATTTCTGCAAAGTACTTCCCGCAATATCGACAGGTTGGTAAACCTCGTTGATGACCTGGATGCTATTTCGAAATTGGAGAGCGGTGGCCAGTTATTATTGATGGATAATTTTGTTATTCAGGATCTTTTAAAAGAAGTGTACGAAACCCTGTCGTTTAAGTCGGACGAAAAGGGAATAAAATGTATTGTCAAAAAAGGCTGCGAATTTCCATTAACCGTTTATGCCGACAAGGAAAAAATAAGGCAGGTATTTATAAACCTGGTCGACAATGCCATAAAATATGGTAAACAATTTGGCACCATCGAAGCCAGTTTTTATAAAGTGGATGGATCCAGTATCCTGGTTGAAATAAGTGATGATGGCAGTGGAATTGCCGAAGAGCACCTGGCCCGCATTTTCGAACGGTTTTACCGGACCGATTTAGCCAGAAGCCGGCAGGTAGGCGGTAGTGGCCTTGGATTGTCGATATGTAAACATATCATTGAAGCACACGGGCAAACCATTCATGTTCGCAGCAAAATAGATGTAGGTAGTACTTTTGGATTTACTTTGTTCAGTAAAAAAGACTAGCGATACTTTTAATTTGCAGCCTTTTTATTGTGTTTAAGTACTTTTGCCTCAATATAAAAAATAATTTCTTCTGCAATGTTTTTCGACTGATCGCCAACGCGTTCCAGTTTTCTGATCATCGACAAGATGTATAACGCTTCGGGTATATTGTCAAGGTTCTTTCTGATATATTCTGAAATATTGCCATCGGCTTTTTTATTGATATCATCTAAAACCTCATCTCTTGAAAAAATCGTTCTGGCCAGTATGGTGTCTTCAAATTCGAAAGCTGTTTGGGTATCAGTAAGAATACTAATGGAGCCATCGAACATCTCAATTAGCTGAGCTGTTTTCAGCATTTCGGGGTTAAATTTTTGTGGAGAATCCGCGATGTATTTTGCAATACCCTCCGCAATATCACCAATCCTTTCGAGGTTGGTATTTATTTTTAACGCTGCCAGTAAAAAGCGCAGATCAACGGCAACGGGAGAGTAAAGGGCAAAAATATTCTCACAATCGCGGTCTATTTTTAATTCAAGTGCATTCACCCTTTTTTCTTTGGCGATCACTTCTCTGGCCAGGTCTTTATCAAAGGTGAGCAAGGCTTCTTTTGCTTTAGATAACTGAAGCAGCACCATTTGCCACATGTTGATCACTTCTGTTTTTAGATCCTGCAAATCTGTTTCAAACGGAGTCATATTTTTATTTTTTCTTTAGCTAAAGCGCCCGGTGATATAATTTTGTGTTCGCTCATCCTTTGGATTGGTGAACATGTTTTTGGTTTTATCAAATTCGATCAATTCGCCCATATAAAAAAAGGCAGTTTTATCACTTACTCTGCCAGCCTGTTGCATATTATGGGTTACAATAATAATGGTATAATTCTTTTTAAGCTCATGCAATAAAACTTCCACGCTCGAGGTGGAAATGGGATCCAGTGCCGAAGTGGGTTCGTCAAGTAACAATATTTCGGGCTCCATGGCGATAGCCCGGGCAATACATAAACGTTGTTGTTGACCGCCCGATAAAAATGTTCCCTTTTTATGCAATGAATCTTTAACCTCGTTCCACAAAGCTGCTTTTTGTAAAGATTGTTCAACAATAACATCTCTATCCGGTTTGGCGATCTTCATGCCATTGAGTTTATAGCCCGCGATAACATTATCATAGATGCTTAAGTTAGGGAATGGATTCGGGCGCTGAAAAACCATCCCAATCTTATGCCTTACAAATATCGGGTGTAGGTCGTAAACATTTTCACCATTTAACAGCATTTTTCCTTTGGTGGTTGCACCTTCAATCAGTTCGTGCATACGGTTGATACCACGCAAGAAAGTAGTTTTGCCACAGCCTGATGGTCCCATCACCGCAATAACATTGTTTTTAGGGATATCAATATTTACCTTCTTGACCACTTGATTGTCGCCAAAAAATGCATCAAAATCTACCGCTTTTAAAATTGTATTTTCCATCTTCTGGTTGTGATCTTTGTGATTATGTTCAACAATAATATCCATGATAATAAAATAAATGCGGCTCCCCAGGCCAGGTCGTGCCACTCGTCATAAGGACTGGTGGCATAATTGAAGATCAGTAAGGGCAAACTTTGCATCGGTTTTGTAACATCTGTTGTAAAATATGGATTTCCAAAAGCGGTAAATAGCAAAGGTGCTGTTTCTCCGGCAATTCTGGCCACCGCTAATATTATTCCCGACAGTACACCACTGAATCCACAGGGCAGTACAATCCGCAACATCACTTTATGATAAGGTAAACCCAACGCGAGTCCGGCTTCTTTTAAGGATGAAGGGAGCATTTTTAATGTTTCTTCCGTGCTCCTTACAATGATGGGTAACATCATAACTGCCAATGCAATACTTCCCGACAGGGCCGAGAAAGTACCCAATGGTTTAACGATCCAAAAATAAATAACGATGCCCACCACAATCGATGGCGTTCCCTGCAATACGTCAACCGAAAGGCGTACCCAATATCCAAGTAAGCTCTTTTTGTTCTCACTCAAATAAATACCACCCATGATTCCAAATGGTATGGCGATCAATGCGGCATAAAAAACGATCAATAAACTACCTACAAGTGCGTTCAAAATTCCTCCGCCGGTTTCACCAACCGGCTTGGGTAAGTTGGTCAAAAAATTCCAGTTGATCTTTGTGATGCCTTCCCGGATGATATAAAAAAGGATCAACATCAACGGAATGGTACAAAGCACAGAAAAGAAGATGACCAATCCTTTGAAAGCCCCACTTTTACCCAATCTGTATTTTATGTTTGGCGACATATTTATTGTGTAAATCTTGAAATAACTTTTTTTCCGATGATATTTATTACTACCGTAACCAGGAACAATATCAATCCTAACTCGATCAGCGACGATAAATAAAGTGTACTTGCTGCTTCGGTGAATTCATTGGCAATAACGCTGGCCATGGTATTTCCCGGATCGAAAATGCTTTTTGGAATAATGCTGGTGTTACCGATAACCATCGTAACCGCCATGGTTTCGCCGAGTGCTCTTCCGAGCGATAATAGAACACCGGCAAACAAGCCTGATTTGGAATAAGGGATGATCACCATTCGGATCACTTCCCAGCGGGTGGCCCCCAATGAATAAGCAGCTTCTTTTAACTCAGCCGGCACCATGCGGATCATTTCGCGGCCAAGCGATGCAGCGTATGGAATGATCATGATGGCCAATATTAACGATGAGGTAAAAATGCCGATGCCATAAGGCGTAATACCCATCTTGAGCTCGATACTTCGAACGATGGGTACCAAAACAAACAGGCCCCAAAAGCCATAAATAACGGAGGGTACTGCAGCAATCAATTCGATAGCATTTTTCAAAAACTCCGAAAACCAACCCCTCGGATAATATTCGCCCAAAAAAATGGCGATTGAGAACGAAAATGGAATGGAAATAAGTAAGGCCAGGAAAGAGGTGAGTAATGTACCCAGTAAAAAAGGATAAGTACCGTAAATATTAGCTACCGGGTCCCATGTTTTTCCATACAAAAAACCAAAACCCAGTGCTTTTATTGATGGCAGGGATTGTATGATCAAGGTAAGCATGAAAGCAAATACCATTACCAGGATGCTTAGTGCTATCAACACCAGGGAAGACCTGAAGATCTTCTCCATGCGTATCTGCCTGAAGGACCTTTTTATCTTAATATTTTTCCAAACTTCCATGCTGATTATTATGAAATTTCCCACGGCAACTGATCACCGTGGGAAATTTTCTGATTTACTATTTATAAATCAGTGTATAGCAATTTATTCTAAAATCCCCTTGCCATCAAAAGTTGCCGACTTTAATATGGCCTCAGCAACTGTAACAGCGGCAGGTGAAAGTGGCGCATAATGTAAGGCCTCGCAATACTGCTGACCTTCATGAATATTCCACCATAATAATTTTAACAGGTTCTTTGCCTTTGTTTCCGAACGCTTATTGTAGTTCTGCTCCTGGTATATCAAAGCCCAGGTAAATCCACTAATTGGATAACCATCGGCAGCTTCGGTATTTGTAAGCGATACTTTAGAATCGGCAGGTAGCGTAATATTACTGGCCGCACTGGTTGAAGCCAGGTTTGGTGTAATAAAATGGCCCGACTTGTTTTGTATTTTAGCAAAGGACATTTTGTTTTGCATAGCATAGGCTAACTCAATATAGCCAATAGCTCCCGGTGTTTGTTTAACAAGGCCGGCAACCCCTTCGTTACCCTTACCACCCAAACCAGCCGGCCAGTTTACAGCCGAACCCTTGCCTACTTTTATTTTCCACTCTTCACTTACTTTAGCCAGGTAATCGGTAAAAATATTTGTTGTGCCGCTACCATCCGAACGATGTGCAATAACAATTGATATTGCCGGTAAATTTACACCGGCGTTTATAGCGGCGATCTTCGCATCATTCCATTTGCTGATTTTTCCAAGAAAAATATCAGCAAGCACTTCGGGACTTAATTTCAGGGTGTCTTTTACTTCTGCCAGGTTGTAGCTAACAACTACCGCACCCGAACACATCGGAATATGTAAAGCAGGTACGCCCATATTTTTAGCCTGTTCTTCATTTAAAGGCGCATCAGAATCACCAAAGTCAACTGTTTTGTTGGTTAACTGTAATATTCCACCACCTGAGCCAATAGATTGGTAATTTATTTTTAACCCAGTTAGTTTGTTATACTCCGAAAATTGTTTTGAGAACAAGGGATATACAAATGTACTTCCGGCACCTAATAACGTATTATCATCACCTTTAGCTGTGTCCGAACGTTCGTCACCTGAATTACTGTTACAACCTGCGATGGCAAAACCAATTAATGCAAATGCAACGATTGCCGGCATTATTTTTTTTATTGTTGAATACATGTTAATGATTTTTAGTTTTTCGTTCTTTTCTATAAATTGCTGCAAAGCACCTATTATCATGTTGTATAATTGTTATTTCAATATTAATTTTACGTTAACAATTTCGGATTACCTGTCAATCTGCTGGTTACGATATATTTACTAATAGATTGAAACGAAAAAAACCACCCGGATATGAATACCTGGTGGTTTTTATATGAGTCCTTCGGCTAAGCTCAGGATTGCTATTTACTTAAGAAAATCCTTGTTCTTATTAGTTAAATCTTGTCCAGTTTTTCCACCAGGTATCGCCTACTGCACAGGCTCCCTTGTAGCTAACCGGGGTAAATCCGGCGGATAATTTTGGGTTGGCAAAACTTGCACCTGTAACTGCAGGTGAAGCTGCTGTTGGATTAAAATCGGGCGTAGTATAATTAAAAGCTGCTACCAAAGCTACATCGCTGTTATTGGTTAAAACACGATTGCCAAAAACAGGGTTATTATACCAGGCGGTGATACTGGCTATTGTGTTTGGTGTTATTGGTGTATTTGAATTACCCGATATGCTGTATAGAATGGGGTTGGTACATCCGGCAATAATATTGTTCTGAACAAATAATGAGTTTGGAATATTATTATCGGTGGGTACACCCTTCGTGGCATCAATGTACAAACCATTTGGATAACCCATGATGATTGAATTGAAAAGGGACATGCTCGAATTTCTCCTAATTTGTGCGCCCCATACAAATAGATTATTACCGGTATTTCCTAAAGTGGCTTTTGGCCCCATCACCGTCATGTTTACACGCACATAACGTAAAATTCCACTGTTATCTGCCGGGTTTTGAGCCTGGGTTGCCGGGGTGCCATACAGGCCCAATCCGTCGCTGTTATTAACACCACCTTCAATTTCTCCAACTCCGGCCACTCCGTTAAATGAAGCATTGGTTGGCGCATTACCTAAGATTACCAGTCCACTCCAATCGCCGCGTTGAGGTGTAGTTTCTTCAGATGTAAATACGATCGGATTATTGACGGTACCATCTGCAATTATTTTACTGCTGCGGGTGATGATCAGTCCACCATTTCTTCCTCTTTCGCCAACAATTTTTGTTCCGGGCTCTATAGTAAGTATAGCGCCGTTTGTTACGTACACAAGGCCACGTAATTTATAAGTGTATTGAGCTTTCAAAGTACGGTTTTGGCTGATCCTGCCTTCTAAGATGCTGTTTTCAGTGGTGCCGCTACCACTAACCACCGTAGTTGTTGCACCATCAACTTCAATTTTACGACAGCTGAGTGATGTTGCTGCAAGTAATACGCTGTATAAGAATAACTTTTTCATGTGTTTATTTTTTTTAGAAGATTTTAAGTAATTAGTACATGGGTTAGAAATTATAGCTGAAACTTAAACTGAAATTGGTACCGTACTTTCTTTTGATAGCGAAAGCATCAACCAGGTTGTCATATTTTTTATTATCATTCAGGTCTGTGTAATAAATCGCCTGTTTATTAATGATGTCCGAAATATTCATTTTTATTTCGCCTTTATTATTCAGTACTTTTTTGGCAATTTGCAGATCAAGCAGCGGACGTGGATTCTCCCATATAGGTGGTTGATCGCCGCCACCAACAAAGGCAATCCTTCGGCCTATCTGATTAAATAATAAGGTGGTATTGATACCGTATTTTTCCAGGTCGTATTGAATGCCGGCATTTATTAAATAAGGGCTTTGCCCCTGCATCGACCTTGATTCGTTTAAACCAATGCCCGAAACCCTGTTGTAGATATAAGATAGATTTCCCTGTACCGTAAAGTTTTTCAAAGTTGCGTGAAAATCAAGTTTTTTTCTGAACTCCAATTCAATACCAAAACTGTTTGCTTCATCCGCATTTAAGAAATTGTAGGTACTGGCACCACCCGAACTTGGGTTAAAATAGGCTTCAATGGGCTTGTTGAAATACTTGTAAAACACACCGAAAGTCAACAGCTCACTGGCACGTGGATACAATTCATATCTCAGATCCAGATTCGAAACCTTGGTTCTGGTTAAGCCGGTGAAACCTGCCACGGTTGCACCCAGGTCAAAATCGTAAAATTGGAATGTACTCAACTCCCTGAACTCGGGACGGATAACGGTTTGAGAACCCGAAAGGCGGATATTTGTATTGCTGTTTATTTTGTAGGTAAGATTTACGCCAGGTAAAAAATCAGTTATCCTGCTATGTACATGGCGGGAATCATTTTTATTGGTACTTCCAATTACCTGGTCAAAATCTTCAACCCGCAAACCCCAAACGGCACGCAGTTTTTTGGTGATCTGGTTGTCAAACTGTAAAAAACCTGCATTTAAAATGGAATTGGCGATATACCTGTAACTGGTTCCTGATAATTCATTAAATGCAAATTTGTTATCGGTACCATTACCAAAATTTTCTGCTGCAAATAATTGATCTGCCGGCAATAAACGTAGTTCCTTGTTATCCGTTGGCAGGTAAATCGCAAATGGGCGTGAATCAAAAATCCTGTCCTTTACCTGAAAAAAATACCCGCCTTTTACGGTATGTGTTTGATTACCGAGTTTAAGATCTTTACTCAGGTCGGCCCCGGCGGTATACACGTAGTCATTTAAAAATCCATAGTAACGGCTTCCGCTTTTTTGCGAGGCATTTGAACCGCCTATAGCGGCCCGGTATGGCGAGTTTGGGTCGGCGGATACATCCTGTACATATTGTAAACGGCGTTGATCAGGAACGTACTGATCCAGAATATTGAAACTGCCAAACCAATGAAGAGCGGCTTCCTGTTTTCTGAATTTGTGATCGCCGGTTAATTGGGTATTGAAAAAAGTGTTTGCTTTATAAGCCAGTTCTGTTGCTTTAATATTATCGCCCAGCACCGGATCAATGGGGGCATCAAAATCTTTACCCTCTCTTAAGGTGCTATAGTTGGTTGTATTTACATTCAATAAATTTTTGAAAGAAATTTTATGATTGCTTCCCAGCTGCAATGTGAAATTGGCAAGTGCACCGGCCAGGATATCTTTGCTGTATTTTATATTCTGATAATCGAAACTTAAATTAGGTATGTTGTTCTCAACGGTATTTACCTGGTTTTGATAAACCACTCTTTTGTTACTTCGGTTATAATTAACTGCAAATATGGCGGCAATGGTGTTCTTTCTTGCAAACCTTTTCTTAAAACCGCCATTAAGAGAGATACTTTGATTTAAAGATGGTGTGATGTTCGAATTTTTCTTATCGGCAGTCCAGATATTTTTAAATTGTTTTGCATAAGCTGTTTTTTCTTCCTGTGTTAAAGTAGCAAATTCGGCTTTTAACGGTAGGTTGGCGGGTAAGCCCCTTGTACCATTGTCGAAACCCAAAAAGTCGGTGTTGCTTCCCTTGTAATCATAAAATTCCTTTCCTATTGTTTGAGAATTAAAGCCTGTACCTAACTGCACGTTAAAGAAATTTCTTGCCGGTATATCTTTTGTATTTACCTGGATAAGGCCACCTGCCCACTCTCCTGGCAACTCGGGTATAAATGATTTATTGATGATAATATTATCAATCATGTTCGACGGCAGGATATCGAAACTGAATGTTTTGCGGTCGGGTTCGGTACTACTTAATAAAATACCATTCAACATAGCCTGATTGTAACGGTCGGCTAAACCACGTACCACTAGGTATTTACCTTCCTGCACTGATGCGCCGGGCACTCTTTTTAATACTTCACCTGTGTTTTTATCGGGAGATCTTTTGATGGCTTCGGCACTTATCACCTGAGCAACAACAGTTGTGTTTTTCTGATAAGTTATTAATGCCGCAGCTGTTTCCTTACGTGCCGATGCCCTGATAACTACTGCATCTTCGGTTTTAGAAGCCTTTTCAATAAAAATGTACAAATTATTTACCTGGCCTGCTGTCACTTCAACATCTGTAATTTCTTTTGGCTGATAACCAACAGAAGTTAATTTGATCGTATATTTTTTTCCGGCATCAAGGGTAATTATAAAATATCCGTCAACACTCGTAGATGCAATTGCCTTATCGCCATCAATTGATACTGAAACACCGGTAACCACATTACCTGTTGTTAAATCTGATACCTTTCCTTCAATCTTTCCGGTTTGTGCGTATAAACCTGTACTTAACAAAAGCGAAACAATAAGTATTAAAAATCTCATGCCTTATAAATTTGATGCAAAGAGATGATTTCAATGTTACCTCCACTTTACTGTAATGTTAAGAAAACATGAACAATTGGATTATGATCAGCTTTTAATAAATGATAACATTTAGTTTACTATTTGGTAACACAGGCCTGCCAATTTTGGGTGAGGATAAATTCAGCATTGGCAATTTTTATCTTTTTATTGCAAGCCCCGCTAATTCCTTAGTGGGGCTATATTTCTATAATTAACAATTTGGTAATATTGAAAACGGAGGTTTCTTTTTTAATAGCGGCATTTTTGTGCTGCAATAAAAGATAAAAAATGAGGCTATTAATATTGGCCGTGTTGTGTTTTGTACACAGCACTATTACGGCACAAATTATAAATACCGAAACCGGCACCAAAACCACTTCTGCCAAAAAAGAATCAAAAAAGTGGTACGAGTTTATAGATATAGGAGGTTATGTGCAGGTGCGTTATAATCGCCTGCTGGAGACCAATCCTAATTTAAAATGCGATCAGTGCGACAAATCTATCGGTGAAAACGGTGGATTTATTATCAGGCGGGGCCGTATCAAAATAAGTGGTAACCTCACCAACAATATCTATTTTTATATTCAACCCGATTTTGCAAGCAGCGTAGGTTCATCAGGAAACGTAATGCAGTTGAGGGATGCTTTTTTTGATATTGGTTTTGATAAAAAGAATGAATACCGGTTGCGTATCGGACAAAGTAAAATACCATTTGGTTTTGAAAATTTGCAGAGCAGCCAGAACCGTTTGCCGCTCGACAGGGATGATGCCATAAACAGTGCTTTTTCAAACGAGCGGGATTTGGGCGCATTCTTTTATTGGGCGCCAAAAGCAAAAAGAGAGCTGCTTTCTTCACTGGTAAAAGACAATTTCAAAGGAAGTGGAGACTATGGAGTTTTTGGATTTGGCGTATTTAACGGGCAAACAGCAAATAAGTCAGATTTAAATAATAGCTTACATACAGTTGCCAGATTTAGTTATCCGCTAAAAATTAAGTCACAGGTTATTGAGCCGGGATTACAGGCTTATATGGGCAAGTACGTACTGCCAACCGATTTAAGAACTACGGGAGTTAAAGCCGCCAATGGATTTGAATTTGATGAGAAAAGAATTGCTACCTCTTTAATTGTTTACCCTAAACCATTTGGTATTCAGGCTGAATATAACTGGGGGAAAGGCCCGCAATATAATCCGGCAATGGATTCAATTGAAACTAAGAATTTGAGTGGAGGTTATGTAACACTTTCATATAAAAAAACTTTGAAAAACGGGATGGTCCTCTTTCCTTTCACCCGTTTTCAACAATATAAAGGCGGTAAAAAGCATGAGCAGGATGCCCGCAGTTATGATATGAAAGAAATTGAATCAGGGATCGAATGGCAACTGCATAAATACTTTGAACTAACAGTGTCATATGTGGTCTCGGAAAGAAGATTTGAGGATGGCAAGCAAAAGAACAATTTGCAAAAAGGAAATTTTCTGCGACTGCAGGGGCAGATAAATTTTTGACGATAAGTTATCACTGGCGGATTAAAAATAGTATATCAACAACACCCTTTTAATAATTTGAAAATATAAAATTATGGCAGGAATAAATACAATTCTTAAGATATTCTTACCAAAGGATAAGGTTTTTTATCAGTTGTTTGAGAACGTATCGGAAGTTTTGGTAAAAATGGGCGACAGGTTAAAAGATCTGGTTAATGAACCGGATTTTGATAAGCGTGGGCAATTGATCCAGGAAATTGAGGATATGGAACATATCAATGACGATTATACGCATACTATTTTTACAGAATTGGGAAAAAATTTCATAACTCCATTCGACCGTGAAGACATTCATTATCTGGCTTCTTCATTAGATGATATTGCTGACTATATCTATGCATCTGCAAAAAAAATAAATTTTTACCGGGTTAATCCCAATGACATGGGATTTAATAAGATGGCTGATCTTATTGCCTTGGGCACGAGGCAAATTGAAATTGCGGTTAAAGAATTGCGCAACATGAAAAATATGCGTCTGATAACTGATGCATTGGTGTCGATAAACAGCGTGGAAAATCAGGCCGACGATATTTTTGATATGAGTATTGAACGTCTTTTTGCTACCGAGCCCGATGCAAAGGAAGTGATCAAGAAAAGAGAGATTTACCAGGTAATGGAAATGGTTACAGATAAATGTGAAGATGCGGCCAATGTCATTGAATCGATTATAATTAAGTATGCCTAAACTAATTAGCTGATTAGCCAAAATGCTGAATAACCAGCAAGATTCCTGTATTTGGTGAATCAGCACATTGCAAACAATATGACTTTCCTTGTAATAATAATCGCGTTAGCACTCATCTTTGATTATATCAACGGGTTTCACGATGCCGCAAACTCAATTGCCACCGTGGTTTCTACAAAAGTATTGACCCCCACTCAGGCTGTAATCTGGGCAGCCATGTTTAATTTTGTGGCTTATTTTATTTTTAAAGATCACGGTGTGGCCAACACGATTGCCAAAACGGTCAAAACCGATTTTGTATTCGGGCATCAAATGTTGGTGGTGATTTTTTCGGGATTGATTGCTGCGATTTTCTGGAACCTGCTTACCTGGTGGTTTGGTATCCCTTCATCATCATCACATGCGTTGGTGGGTGCATTTTCGGGTGCTGCTATTGCCTTTGGTGGTTTTAAAGTGGTAAACTCTGCCGTGATTTATAAAACAGCGGCCTTTATTTTTCTGGCACCGGTAGTGGGCATGATCATCGCTTTTATCATTTCCCTCTGGTTTATACATTCCTTTAAAAAAGGATGGATACCTAAAATCATTGCTTTTTCGATTATTGCCGGAGTAGTTGTTTTTCTGTATTATAATATGGAGTTTAATCCCGAAAAACTGAAAAAAGTACAGTATGATTCTTATTTGGCAAAAGTAATCTTTTACGGAAAGAATTTTAAATGGATCCTGCTTTGTTCAATTTTGGCTATAATGGCAACTTTTACGTTGTTCTTAAATACCCTTAATGCATCAAGGGCAAATAAATGGTTTAAAAGATTACAGTTGGTATCCTCGGCTGCATTCAGTATCGGGCACGGTGGTAATGATGCGCAAAAAGTAATGGGTATTATCATGGCAGCATTGATTGCGTATAACCCGGCTATTTATAGTCTCGATCATATGGTTACCTGGGTACCACTGGCCTGTTATACGGCCATTGCTCTGGGAACTATGAGCGGCGGCTGGAAGATCGTAAAAACCATGGGTACCAAGATCACCAAAGTAACACCATTTGAAGGGGTGGCTGCCGAAACGGCCGGAGCCATCACGTTATTTGTAACCGAAGCATTGAAGATTCCGGTTAGTACCACACATACCATTACCGGTTCTATCATCGGTGTAGGCGCCACCAAACGTCTTTCGGCTGTTCGTTGGGGTGTTACCGTAAACCTGTTATGGGCCTGGATCATTACCATACCGGTGAGTGGACTGCTGGCTGCATTGGTGTACGTTATTGCCAGTAAGATCTTATAATACCGAACTTGGTAAATTAATAAAAAATCACGCATCGAATGCGTGTTTTTTTTGTTTTCTTTGTGTATGAAAAAAATTCTGGTTACCGGCGGCTGTGGTTATATTGGCGCACATACCATAGTGGATCTGATTGAAAATGGTTTCGATGTTATATCGGCCGATAATAACTCCCGTAGCAATGAGAATGTATTGGATGCGATTGAAAAGATCACCGGCAAAATGGTAAAGAATTATAAAGTAGACCTTTGCATCTACGATGACACCGTCGCCATTTTTCAGGAAAATCCCGATATTGTTGGCATCATACATTTCGCTGCCTACAAATCGGTTGGCGAGTCGGTAAAAAAACCACTGCTGTATTTCGAAAATAATCTAAACTCGCTCATCAATATTTTAAAATGTGCGGATGAATTTGCCGTTCCGAATTTTGTTTTTTCTTCTTCCTGTACCGTTTATGGAAATCCCGACGTTATTCCGGTGACCGAGGAAACACCGATGAAAGCGGCCGAATCGGCCTACGGTGCTACCAAGCAAATGGGCGAAAAAATAGTAAACGAAGCGGTGAATTGCAATGGCAGCCATGCCATTTTACTCCGGTATTTTAATCCGGTAGGCGCGCATCCTTCGGCCTTAATGGGCGAACTGCCTTTGGGAAAACCCGAAAACCTGGTACCGGCTATTACCCAAACGGCCGTGGGTAAATTGCCCATGATGAAAGTGTGGGGAAACGATTATCCAACAAAGGATGGAAGCTGTGTTCGTGATTATATACATGTTTGCGATATCGCCCATGCACATACGTTAGCTTTACATTATTTACTCGACGACCGCAACAAAACCAACTGCGATATTTTTAATCTGGGCACCGGTGATGGACTTACTGTGCTGGAGATCATTCGCGCCTTTGAAAAGGCAAGTGGTGTAAAACTAAATTACGAAATAGGCCCGCGCCGCCCCGGTGATGTGGTTGCCATTTATGCCAATAACGATAAGGCTAAAAGCCTGCTGGGCTGGAAGCCAAAATACAATCTACAAGACATGATGGCTTCGGCCTGGAACTGGGAATTGAAGCTAAAAGAAGATGAAAAATTATTTAAAGCAAGCAACGCCAACCTCAATTAACCCGGAATTACCCGGCCCGGCTGTATATTTTCTAAAATATTGTGGGCAACTTTCGGGTTCTCATTTGCCAACCTGACAATCTTTCTTTTACTTTGCGGCAATCGTTCACCGGATTCTGTTCAAAGGATCATGCAGATGAACAGAAAGCAGTTTAAACTTTTACATCATATGCTTAAAGACATTCAGGTTACCGGTAATAAAGATACACGCAGCGGTTTTGGAGATGGTATTTTGGAAGCGGCACGCAAAAATCCCAATATTATAGCGCTAACAGCCGATCTGGCCGGTTCGTTAAAATTGAACGGTTTTATCAAAGAGTTTCCCGACAGGTTTATTCAGTGCGGAATAGCCGAAGCCAATATGATGGGCATTGCCGCAGGCCTGACCATTGGCGGCAAAATTCCGTTCACCACTACATTTGCCAATTTTTCTACCGGAAGGGTGTACGATCAAATACGCCAGAGCATCGCCTATAGCGGTAAAAATGTAAAAATATGCGCTTCACATGCCGGCCTTACCTTGGGGGAGGATGGCGCAACGCACCAGATACTGGAAGATATTGGCTTGATGAAAATGCTACCCGGTATGACGGTGATTGTACCGGCCGATTATAATCAAACCAAAGCCGCAACCCTGGCTATAGCCGATTACGAGGGTCCTGTATACCTGCGTTTTGGCCGCCCGGTATGGCCCATTTTTACAAACGAGGCCGATTTTGTGATTGGTAAAGCACAACCATTATCCGAAGGAACCGATGTTTCTATTTTTGCCTGCGGACACCTGGTTTGGAAAGCCGTTGAAGCAGGCAGAATACTCGAAGAAAAAGGGATCAGCGTTGAAGTAATTAATATGCACACGATCAAACCACTCGACGTGGATGCGATCATAGCCTCGATCAAAAAAACCAAATGTGCCGTTACCGCCGAAGAACATAATATCATCGGCGGACTGGGCGACAGTATTGCACAAACCGCAGCCCGGCATTTTCCCATCCCCATCGAATACGTTGGTACCAACGATACTTTTGGTGAAAGCGGAAAACCATTGGAACTGTTAAAAAAGTATGGCCTGGATACTGATCATATAGTTGCAGCTGCTGAAAAAGCGATAGCCAGAAAATAAACCATTAAACTTTTTAAGGTAAAACCAATCTTAACTCTGTTTTTAGTTGTAAGCAGTCTTATCAAATTTGATTAAATTGCTGAACTGAAAAAGAAGATTGGTTTTTTATTTTTCGCTCAACCATGATGATTGAACCACTATGACTGAACATTTAGACGATCAGGAATTATTGATGCAGTTCAGAGAACCTGCAACCAGGGAACGCAGTTTTACCCTGATCCTGAAAAAATACCAGGAAAAATTATACTGGCATATCCGCCGATTGGTGGTATCTCACGAGGATGCCAATGATGTATTGCAAAATATGTTCATAAAGGTGTGGAAGGCACTGGATAATTTCCGGGAAGACAGTCAGCTATATACCTGGCTGTACCGGATAGCAACCAATGAAAGTTTAAGTTTTTTGGAAAAAGAGAAAAAAAGGTCATCGGTTTCCCTGAGTGATGTGGAATCCGGCTTAAGTAATAAACTGGAAGCCGATAAGCATTTTGACGCCAATAAACTGGAATGGAAACTACAGGCAGCCATTCAAAAATTGCCTGAGAAACAACGGGTTGTGTTTAATCTTAGGTATTACGATGAAATGCCATACGAAAAAATGAGCAGGGTTCTGGAAACCAGCGAAGGAGCGTTAAAAGCAAGTTATCACCACGCAGTAAAAAAAATCGAGGATTTTATACTGAATAGTTAAACTTTAAGCTCAAAAAACAGTCTGAATAAAGTAGATGGAAAATAGACAAGACATATTGAACGAGTTACAGGAGCTGAGTCCAACACTGGCTGCCATAGAAAAACTAAACGTTTTTACAGTTCCACAAGGCTATTTTACCCAATTGCCTGATGATATCACGATTGGAATTGGCATTGAATATGGAAACCGTGCGCAGGTTATTGAACCGATTGCGGATGATGTGCCGACCGGGTATTTTGATTCGCTTGCCGGTTCAATTATGGTAAAGATAAAAGCCGGTGAAGAAGACGCTGTATCAGAGATCAGGGCTTTGTCGCCCATGTTATACAGCATTCAAAGCGAAGCGATTTACCAGGTACCGCCCGGATATTTTGAAAATCTGCCGGGTGCCATCGTAAATAAAGTTATCCCGCAAACAAAGGTTGTTAAAATGCAAGGCCGCACCCGTGCTTTCTTTAAGTACGCTGTAGCTGCAGCTTTTACGGGTGTGATGGCATTGGGTGTTTTTCAATTTACGCAACCTGCCGACGAATTTGTTTTACCCGAATACGTAACAGCCGGATTACAGGTGGAGAATGTTGATATGGAACTGGCAAAAATTTCGGATGCCGACATTGTAAAATACCTGGAAGCCAGCGGTACAGATGTAAATGCGGCGATGGTTGCCAATAGTATAGATAAAAATGAATTACCAGCCCAGGAAGATTACCTGCTGGATGACCAGGCCCTGGATAATTATTTGAACAGCATTAATATTGACGATTTAAAAAATTAATCAACGATCATGAAAAAATATCTACTTATACTAACCCTTTTGTTTGGAACTGTTTTTGCGGCTTTTGCCCAGGATAACCAAACCGGTGACGATCTTTCCAGGCAGGAAAAAATCAGGGCACTTTATGTTGCTTATGTTACCCAACAATTGGCTCTTACACCCGACGAAGCGCAAAAATTCTGGCCGGTTCATACCCAGTTCGAAACAGAACTCAAGGGCGTAAAAAAAGACCTGCCGGAGTTGGATAAGCAGCAGGCCAGGTTGGACATTAAAAAAAGATACCAGCAAAATTTCAACACGATAATCGGCAGCAACCGCTGTGAGCGCTTTTTCAGAATGGATGGCGAGTTTAAAAGAAAACTGGTTGACCGGGTTCAAAAGCAACGTAACGATCAGCAACGTCAAATGCCGAAAAGAAGAGGGCAATAAAAAGAATGAGTGCAAAAAAAAACGCCCATGGGGCGTTTTTTTTGTTTGGGTATTTATCTTTTTATAAACTGTTTGCTCGCCTGGGTATTTCCATTCGAAACGCTCAGCACATAATTGCCCGGGCGAATGCCGGCGATATTCAATGTCTTAATATAGTTGCCGGTAAACTGAAGTTCCTCTTCTTTTCGCCAGATCACCTGGCCGTTTGCAGAAAATATTGAGTACACAATTTTTCCGCTTGAAGCGGTTACACCCAGGTTAAGCTCCTGTTGAACAGGATTAGGATAAAGCGTGGTGATCTGCAGCCCCGCGGATAAACCCGATCTGAATAATTTAATGGTATTGGAATACTTCACCAATCCGTTTGCCTCGGTGCTTTTTATCCGGAAATACACATTGGTTTGACCAGGTTTATAATTAAAACTATAAAACTGGCTGTTGCTGCTGTTCACCGTTCCCGCTTTTGAAAAATGTACCGCATCTGTTGCGTACTCGATATCCATGACCGCATGGGCCGACAGCTTCGTGTACTCCCATTGCAGATCCGTTGTATTGCCATTCCATTTTCCACGCAATAAAAATGTGGTGGTGGGTACGATGGACAGGTAGGGCTGTGTCCATAAACCACGGCCATGCGTAGCCGCGGCAACGAGCCCGTCGGAAGGGCGATATTCAAGCATATCCGTTCTCACCGTGGGAAAGGTAGGGCTGGGTATCCACGCCGTGGCTCCTCCGGCGAACAGGTGGGTAAGGTAAACGCCGGCTTCTGTGGCAATAATAGCCGCGTTGTCATTCCCGGGTACAAACATACACCAGCGTACAGGCATATCCGGCAGGTCGCCGTCAATATTGGTCCAGGAGGTGCCTCCGTTTGTACTGTACCAGATTTGCTGTATACCGTAGTTGGAAAAACTAACGATCAGGTTGTTATCATTGCTACCCACGTTGATACAGGAAACATCGGCAGCGGTGGGCAAACCGGTTGAAATATTGGTTTCCGTTATTACCGCATGGGCGTTGGCTACTTTTACAAGCCTGCAGCCAGCAGCAGAATTATCAGTGCCAAAATATACAAGGTTTCCAGTGTACGGCGAAACTTTAACGGCACTGATCACATTACCATTCAAATTAGCCAGGGGTTGCGATACTGCTGTTGCACCTGTTTGTGGATCGTCCCACCGGAAATAATTATTAGCCGACCACGCTGCATAAATTTTATTATTAACATCATCGTAATCATATGGATTAATGAACTGTCCTATCGAAGATGACCAGGTAACCGTATTCCAGGTTGCACCGCTATTTGTGCTCCGCCGGTATACATTGTACACATAGGAGCCAAATTGGTACTGTGGCTGGTCCTGATCAATGGCTACAAATGCACCATCCCCACCATAGAACTCTTCCGTACTGCTTAATCCGGCATTGGTAAACTTATGGCAGCCATTATCCTGGGCTCCCGCCAAAAAATAATCAGTAGTTGATGGATGAATAGCACAGGAAAAGAACTGTTTGATCCTTAAGCCACTATTTCGGTCACGAATGGTTGCACCATTATTATTGCTAAAATGTATACCTCCATCGCATCCAAACAAAACGCGGTTGGTTCCATAAAATTTAATAAAGTGTATATCAGCATGCACATATTGACCGGTGGTTCCAACCCATCTCGATATTCGGGTCCAGCTGCCACCGCCATCCGCGGTTTGATAGGCTTCTAATCCACCTACAATAACATTATCAGTATTGGCAGGATCTATGTCAACACCAAGAGAATACCAGGCTTGTCCACCCGCCCAACCAGCAGTTGGTTGAGCAGTTGTGGCCGCCCAATTGGCGCCCCCATCTGTGGATTTATAAATTGTGGCAACCTGGTAAGGACTTGAATTTCCTGATGGAAGAGCGTACAAAATATCGCCGGAACAGCCTAATTCAATCCTCACAGTGCTGGTTGGATAACCGGAAGTTGGCGCTGTCCAGCCTGCAGATGTTACCGTGGCAGGATTATTGGTGAAACGATAAGCACAGGTTGAAAACATGCCGGCACTTACGTGTAAACGGCCAGTGCTGCTTATTTCCATATCACTATACCGGCTCGTTGCCAAACCAGTTGGTGAAATGGTGGTCCAGGTTGCACCGCCATCATTGGAACGAAAAACTCCTGACCTGGTTGATACATACACATTACCGCTCACATCACATAAGATTTTGCTGCAGTAATCAAAGCTTGCTCCTGTTGTGCTGGCTAACTGACTCCAGGTAGTGCCCCCGTCTGTACTTTTAAATATGCCGTCGCCCTGAACCGCATCAAAATTAAAATTTGCTTCACCAGTACAGAAATACATGGTAGCCGGGATTGCCGGATTTTGGCAAATGGAAGTAATCGCCATATTGCTCAAAAAATCGTCAACGCGTGTCCAGTTAGCAGGAGAAGAGGTAATGTCAGTAGTTTTCCAAAGGCCACCAGCTACACTACCTGCAAAAACAGTATTGCCGGTTACATCTGAAGCATCTACCAAAATTGCCCGGATTCTACCTGAACTTACGCCACTATTGGCCCTGGTATTGCCGTTAGATGGACCAACCACATCAGCGTTTGGACCACGTTCCTCCCAATTGCCATAACCTGCTACCACTTGAAAAGGTAATTCTGCTTTTAAAGAGTCGGTGTATCTCATGGCCCGCACCAATCGCGCGCGGGGTACATCTCCGGTAGCGGGATCCTTGGTACGCTCAAATTCAAAGCGGGCTATTTCCGCCGGACCGTCGTATGCATCGGTATCAGGTTCATCTGCTTGGGACTTTTGATTACAGCTAAAAATAAACAGCAGGCCGCCCAGTATAATCGTATATAGCAAAGGCTTCGGGGGAATGGATTAAACACGGGATTATTGGTTTTCGTTTTCAAAAAATCGGTTAATATCGTTGCGCTTTATATGGATTTCAGCTGGGAACACCTGATTTCAAAGATTTAAAATAGGTGCTCACGGCTAAAATTACATCATATAAATTAAAATTGTTTCCTGACTATCATTTTTTTTCAATTTGAAGCCTGTTTTTTTGCCATTCCGCCCCTGTTCCCCTACCTTTGCAGCCTTGAAAAAAAGGCCTTTTATAAATAATATCAAACAACAATTATGGTAGAAATTAAACCAGACGAGATCTCCGCAATTCTTCGCCAGCAGTTAAGCAATTTTAACGCAGGCGCCAGTTTGGAAGAAGTAGGAACAGTTTTACAGGTGGGTGATGGTATAGCCCGTGTTTACGGATTGAACAATGTTCGTTCCGGTGAACTGGTAGAATTTGATAACGGCGTAAGAGCAATTGCCCTTAACCTGGAAGAAGACAATGTGGGTGTGGTATTGATGGGTGACAGTGCAGAAATTAAAGAAGGTGATAAAGTTAAACGTACCGGCCAGATCGCTTCTATTAAAGTAGGAGAAGGCATGAGCGGCCGTGTTATTAATACCCTGGGCGAACCAATTGATGGTAAAGGCCCTATCAAAGGCGAATTGTACGAGATGCCGCTGGAGCGTAAAGCGCCGGGTGTAATCTTTCGTGAGCCGGTAAAAGAGCCGTTGCAAACGGGTATTAAAGCCATTGATGCGATGATCCCCATTGGTCGTGGTCAACGTGAATTGATCATTGGTGACCGCCAAACGGGTAAAACGGCTATCGCTGTAGATACCATCATCAACCAAAAAGAATTTTACGAAGCAGGTAAGCCTGTTTATTGTATATACGTAGCAATCGGTCAAAAAGCGTCTACCATTGCGGGTATCATGAAAACTTTAGAAGAGTACGGAGCGATGGCTTACACTACCATTGTAGCTGCATCTGCTTCCGATCCGGCTCCATTACAGTTCTATGCACCATTTGCCGGAGCTGCCATCGGGGAGTTTTTCCGTGATACCGGTCGCCCGGCTTTGATTATTTATGATGATCTTTCTAAGCAGGCGGTGGCATACCGCGAGGTTTCTTTATTGTTAAGAAGACCACCGGGACGTGAAGCTTATCCTGGTGACGTATTTTACCTGCATAGCCGTTTACTGGAGCGTGCTGCCAAAGTGGTTTCTAAAGATGAGATCGCACAGCAGATGAACGACCTGCCCGAATCAATCAGGCATTTGGTAAAAGGTGGCGGTTCATTAACGGCGCTGCCGATCATTGAAACCCAGGCTGGTGACGTATCTGCTTATATTCCTACAAATGTAATTTCTATTACCGACGGACAAATTTTTTTAGAAGGTAACCTGTTTAACGCAGGTATCCGTCCGGCCATTAACGTGGGTATTTCTGTAAGCCGTGTGGGTGGTAATGCACAGATCAAATCAATGAAAAAAGTGGCCGGTACATTGAAACTGGATCAGGCACTTTACCGTGAGCTTGAAGCTTTCAGTAAGTTTGGTGGTGATTTGGATGCTGCAACTAAAAACGTAATTGACAAAGGAGCCCGTAACGTGGAAATTTTAAAGCAGTTGCAATACTCACCCATGAGTGTTGAAAAGCAGGTTGCGATGATTTACCTTGGAACACAGGGTTTATTAAGGGAAGTTGCTGTTAAAAATGTAAAAGCTTTTGAAGAGCATTTTTTAATGGAAATGGAAAACAAACATCCTGAGGTTTTGGCTGAATTTAAGAAAGGTAATTTGAGCGATGATGGCATTGCTAAAGTAACCGAACTGGCCAAAGGATTAACCCCTCAGTACAAATAATCTATACAACATAGTTTTTAAAAAAGCTTCTCTTAACGGGAAGCTTTTTTATTTTTAGGTTGATTAACTCTTGATGAATAAAAAATATTTTACGCTATTGTTGCAATTTGTTCTGTTTTGCTTTTTGGGCAGGTAATATACTCCTGTACATCTACAAGTAGTAATGAAGCTGCCTTTGATATTGATTCGGCCAAAATTGAATTGGGGCGTTTTCTTTTTTTCGACCGCCGCTTATCGGTAAACAACACCCGTAGCTGCGGCACCTGCCACAATCCGCAATTTGCTTTTACTGATGGCTATAAACGGTCGCTGGGTGTATATGCCGACCTGCACCAGCGAAATACCCAACCACTTTTTAACCTGGCTTATTTAAAATATTTTACTGCTGCTGATTCTACATTGCAGTCGTCCTTACAGCAAATGAATAACCCGCTGTTTAATGATCACCCGGCCGAAATGGGAGTGAAGGGAAATGAAGAAAAGATCTTACAAAAGATCGCAACTGATGAAAATGTATCAAACAACGTTTTGCTGAAGCTAAAACAGAAATTTCATGGCTCCATATCAAGCAGGCAATCAGTTCATTCATCAATTCAATTTTTTCGGGCAATGCGGCTTACGATCTTTTTCTGAAAGGAGACTCGGCCGCTATAAACATCTCACAAAAAAGAGGCCTGCAATTATTCTTTTCCAATGAATTGAAATGCGCTTCCTGCCATGGCGGATTCAATTTTTCTTCTCCATCCATAACCAATGAAAAAGGAGATACCGTTTATTATTTCAACACCGGTTTATACAATGTTGATGGAAAAGGCGCATACCCGGCTTATGATGAAGGGCTTTATCAGCTTACAAAAAATAAATCCGATATGGGCAGGTTCCGGGTTCCTTCTTTAAGAAACCTTGCATTTACGGCCCCTTATTTTCATGACGGCAGTGCTGCATCTTTAACTGAAGTAATTGAAGCCTATTCAAATGGAGGTAGAAAAATAGAAGATGGGATATATAAAGGCGATGGAAGCAAAAACCCTTACAAACATGCTTTCATCAGCGGTTTCTCCATTTCGGCAGCCGATAAAATAAATCTTATAAATTTTTTACAAAGCCTTTCGGATACCGGATTTATTAATAACCCGGCCTATCAAAACCCTTTTAGCTACGATGAAACAAAAAAGAAGTAGTATTTTGCAATATCTAAATTATTGTATGAAAATTACGGTGTTGCTTTTTATTTCATCAGCTGCATTTTTATTCTCCTGTAACAACCAAACATCGTCTTCAGGAAATGGAAATAACTACAATGAAGATGTTTTAAAATCTGTAGTTATCAATGCCGATTCTTTAAAAACATTTGATTTTGTAAATGCAAGGGTAGAAGCCATTAAAAATGCGCTGCGGCAACCAACGCCTGTTTTATTATGTGGCGATAGTTTAAACAGCAATCAAAAACTGGCACAGATAATTGCCTTACATGACTCAGTCTTTACCAGGAGCATCCGGGATATTGGTACAAACACTCCATTCAGAACTGAAATTTTTGGAGTTTATCCTGCCAGGGAAAGTGATCTGTCTAACGTAAAAGAAAAAGTAAACCTGCCAGATTGTTACCGGGTGGAAATGTATAATTATCCGCTGAATTTAACTACAATTGCTTTGGTAGATATTAAGCAGCAAAAAGTTATATCAACTTTTTCGCAACAGCAAACACAGCCCGGAAATTCCTTTGCATTTAAAAAACCTGGCAATAAAAATCGCCATTAATTCGCCCGAAGTGCAGGAGGCTTATGGCATTAAACCATCAGAAAAAGATGCATTAATGGCCAGTACCAAAACATCACTCAACAGAACCCGCTGCGAAAGAAGCCGGCATTTATGTGTGGCTCCCACATTTGTAAAAGATGGTAAAGCCTTGTGGGCCATCATAGATTTAACCGATCATAAACTGGTGGGTGTACGGTGGACAAATGTGGGGACCACCGGCCCCGCTTCACCCATGATCACCGAAAGAAGATTGCAGGATGATAAATTAACAGCCTGCTTTTGCGAAAAAGAAACACCATTGGAAAAATACGGCTGGAAATTGAATTACATGCTTACCAGCAGTGATGGCCTTCGTATTGCACAGGTTAGTTATAATGGAAAACCCATTTTGCAAAGCGCCAAACTGGTCGACTGGCATGTGAGTTACAGTGGCACCGATGGTTTTGGCTACAGTGATGCAGTGGGCTGCCCCTATTTTTCCCAGGCAGCAGTAATTGCATTTGAACCACCTAAAATAATGGAAATAAAAGATGATGCGGGCAATTTTACAGGCTTTGCAATGGAACAGGTTTTTAAAAGTGAGCAATGGCCGCAGCCATGTAATTATAATTATCGTCAGCGGTATGAATTTTATAAAGATGGCCGTTTCAGGGTGGCAGCAGCCAGCATTGGAAGGGGCTGTGGCAATGAAGGAACTTACCGCCCGGTTTTCAGGATAGCATTTGCGGCCGAACAAAATAATTTTGCAGAATGGTCAGGAACCAACTGGAATAACTGGACATCAGAAAAATGGCAGTTACAATCATCTACTACCGCATATACCGAAAGCAAATATCAATACCAGGTAACAGACAATAACGGAAATGGATTTTTAATGCAGCCCGGAAACGGGAATTTTGGAGATGGTGGCAGAGGGGATAATGCCTATGTTTATGTTACACAAAGCAAACCAACTGTTGATGAAGGGGAAGCCGACCTGGTAACCATTGGCCCCTGTTGCAATACCGATTACCGCCAGGGACCCGAAAAATTTATGGAGCCATCTCCGGATAATATTCAAAATAAAAAATTGGTAGTATGGTATGTTGCCCAGTTAAAAACGATGATACAAAAGGCAGGGAATATTGCTGGGCCGAATCGGTTCTGGAGCATGGAGTATACGTGACCAGGGCATATCCGTGTTTTGCGGGCCCCATGTTTGTACCAACATCAAAAAATAAATGAAATTGAAGCTACATAAAAACGGTGTAATCATTTTGCTTATTGCCGGTTGCTTATTGCCAGTTTTCCTGACTTCCTGCAATGAAGAAGTGGTAGATTTTGATGCCAACAACTGTAAAAAGAATGCCCCTTTTGTAAAAACGATGGGTTTTAATGCCAGTAATTCTTTTTTCAGTACTTCTGATGTAAAAACGATGGGATTATTGTTGCTGCAAAGCGACCAGCCCGGAAACCCCAATGCCCGGATAACAAAAACTTATCAGCATCCAAGCTGGAAAAAGGGGGGCTGGCTTGCTCCCATTCTTGTTGATGATGCAGGAAATATTTTTACATCGCCGGCGCCATTTATTAATATACTTAACAACCCTATTGTAAATAATAATACCATTTACCGGGTTGATGGTAAAACAGGCGTGATGGAGGAGTTTATGAGATTGCCTTTTGCAGATTCTATCAATCCGCAAAATCCTTATGGCATTATTGGAATGGTTTATTTATGCGAAACAGGAACGCTCTATGTTTCATCTGTAGCAGGCTCGAGGCTGCATGAAGAGAACGGGCATATTTATGCGATTGATCTGAAAAGTAAAAAAATAATTGACCAGATAACGCATATAGATGCAATGGGTATGGGTATAACCTACACAACCGGAAAGCGGCAGTTGTTTTTTGGTAACGGCAGGAATTCAGATATTAAATCAGTTGTGTTAGATGCCGAAGGAAAATTTTCAGGCTCACCGGATATTGCTTTTACATTGGCAAACCTGGGCCAGCGTGGCGATGATAAAGTGCGCCGTATCCGTTCAGATCATTCGTGTAACTTAATTGTCCATGGAATAGAATTTAATTTTAACCTGATTGCTCCCCGTGAAAAACAAGAAACGATATATAAGTTTGTTTATGATGAAGAAACAAAAAAATGGACACTGTCGCTTTAGCAATTTTTAAAGCCTGCAGAAATATACTTATACCATAATCTTCAACTTCTTTTATAATATCTAATGTATTTTGTCTTCAGCAATACAGAAATCAGTATTTATACTTATTCTCATGCGTTCAATTTTTAAAAATGTAATACCCTGTATATAAAATTTGATTTACTACAATAACTACCAATGCTTTATAATCTTTTTGATTTAACAGCTAAATTTTTTTAAAATATTATAATAATCATAGTATATCTACGTTAATGAAAAATAATGGTGTATTCCAACTGTAAACTTTTGGCTTTTGTCCCTTAAAAAACACGATCTGTCGAAAGTTTAACAATTGAAGCATTGGTTATTATTTCTTTGTAAAAGGAATAATATTTTAATACCCAAACTATTTAAAACCATCGAATGAATAAGATCCTTACGCTGTTAATGGCCATTTTTTGCATTGCCATTAACGTAACTACCCAAGCACAAACAACCGGTACTGTTTTTCGTGACTATAATGGAAATGGAACCCGTCAAACTACTGCACCTGATCTTGAACCCCTTGTAGCTGGTATTATTGTAAATGCATACAACAGTGCAGATGTGCTGGTAGCCTCTTACACTACTACTTCGGCTGCAGCACCCAACTTCAGTATTCCACTTACCGGAAGTGCCTATAATGGTACACCGGGTTCTAATACCGGTTCGGTAAATACAGGAGTTGCAGTACGGCTGGAATTCATCATTCCTGCATCAGGAGTTTGCGGCCTTAATCCCAATATTGATTACAGCACCGGAAACGGTTCTACAGTGGGTTCCTCTGTTCGTTTTATCAGTGGAGGAGCCACTACAGTTAACTATGCCGTTCATAATCCTGCAGATTTTAAAGGTGCTACTACCAATCCGCTTACATTTACAACCCGTTTTTCTAATGGCGATCCAAATGCAGCCGGCCCGGGTGCCGTAGATGGTTTCCTCGGATTTCCTTATAACAATACAGGAACTACTGCACCAAGCAGAACATTTGCTTCTTCTAATATGGGATCTATATGGGGCCTTGCATATAGCAGGGTGGCAGACAGGATGTTTGCAGCAGCTTATGTAAAAAGACATTGGGGATTAAAAGGAAGCACTGGGCAGATTTTCAGCATTACAAACCTGGCCTCAGGAACAATGACTTCAACTGCTTTTTTTGATTTTGATAACGGTATTGATGGCATTGCCGGTAATGCGGATGATATTCCAACCAGGTATAATGGCAGCCAGGGTGCGATTACCTATGGAACTGCCGCGCATTATTCTATTTCAGGAACCGCTCCTACACATACCATTACATATAATGTTTCTACAATAGACCCTATAAGTAATTTGCCTGCGGGTATAGGAGTAGTAGGTACCAATGCACAAAGAGCTTTACCCACTAATACATCTAATACAAGTAACGACCCTGCAGCATTTGGCCAGGTTGGTCGGGTAGGTTTGGGTGATATTGAAATTAGTGATGACGGGCTTTTCTTATACGTTGTAAATCTTTACGACAGAAAATTATACCGTTTAACATTAAATAGTGCTACGAACCCTACAGCAGTTACTGCTGTAACAAGTTATTCTTTACCAACACCACCAGCCCGTAGTAGTAAAGGAGGTGGTTTTGCTACTACTTACGCTGCCTCAAATACAAATTTTTATACTGGTGTTGCAGGTGGTGGTTATCAACGTCCATTTGGTCTTAAATTCTGGAGAGGAAAAGTATATGTAGGTGCTGTCACTACAGGTGAAACCGGCGGAACGTCAACGAAAGATAATAATACCGGCAATCCTGAATATACTGATTTATGGGCCTATGTTTGGGAGTTTGATGCAGCTACTGCAGCTTTTAATACCAGCCCGCTTTTACAGGAGCCACAAAATTTTAATAGGGGTATCAATGGTGATGGCAAAGATGAAACATGGAAACCCTGGACCAACACATTACAGGGTCATGTAACTACCGGATCCCAACCTGCCGATTCAAGATATTATTATTATGCACAACCGATGCTTACCGGTATAGAATTTGATAACGACGGAAGTATGATCCTCGGTTTCAGAGACCGTTTCGGAGATCAAACCGGCTATGACCAGCCCCCATTGTCAGGACCTGGTACAGGGTTTAATGGTGCACTTTCACTAGCTATTGATGGAATTACAACCGGAGATATTCTCCGTGCATATAGAAATCCTGCAGGATGTGGTTTTGTTATGGAAACCAATGCTACAGCAGGAGGCATTACTACAACAGGGGCAGGTAACAGTCAGGGACCATCTAATTATTCTGGAGCAAATGGAGAGTTCTATTACCAGGATGGCCTTGAAAGATATAACGGAGGAGCAGGTGAAGGAACTAACTGGCATTTCAATACCGGGGAAGGAGCTTTGGCTCTACTTCCGGGTGATGACAAAGTAGCCAGTACATGTATAGATCCTTTGGCTACATGGACAAATGGTGTAAGTAAAATGAGCAATGTAAATGGTAGTAACCCTTCAGATTATCAACTATTTGGAGCACTAAGTAGAGTACAATTAGGTAAATCAGCTGCACTGGGTGATTTAGAATTGCTACTTCCTAATCCACCAATTGAAATAGGAAATCGTATCTGGAATGATGCAGATGGGGATGGCATACAGGAACCCGGTGAAGCGGGTATTGCCGGTGTTACGTTACAATTGGTTGATGCCGCAGGAAATCCGGTAGACAGTGACCCGGGTACAGCAGGCGTACAAGCCACTTTTGTAACAACAGATGCAACAGGCAACTGGTATATTACTTCGGCAACTGGTACCGATGCAACAGGAATAAACTTTGGGGTAGCATTATTACCCAATACCCAATACAGGCTTAGATTGGCTACGGGCGCAGGAGATGATTGGGACCCTACACTTAATGGAGGGCAGGGAGGCCCCAGGGCCGGGCAACAATTGGTGGGCTTAGGTTTAAGCAAAACCAATAAAATTGGTAATGGAGCAGCTGATTTAAGTGATAATGATGCAGCCATGGTTGGGGCCATACCGGAAGTAACAATAACAACTGGTGGCTACGGGCAAAATAACCATTCTATTGATTTTGGATTTAAAGCCCTGGCTTCTCTCGGCGATAAAGTATGGCGTGATGACAACCAAAACGGCATACAGGATTCCGGTGAGCCGGGTATTTCTGGCATCACAGTTACCCTGTTTAATAATTCGGGCACCGTAATAGGAAATATGGTAACTGATGCTTACGGTATTTACCTGTTTGATAATTTAGCAGCGGGTACCTACCAGGTTAGTTTTACCGCTCCGCCAAATTATTATTTTACCACTCAAACCAATAATAACGACAACACAACTTTAACCGGTGGAAGCACGGGAGCAAATGGCAGCGATGTTAATGCAACTACCGGCAGATCTGCCAACATCGTTTTAACCAATGGCGAAAACGAAAGAAATATTGATGCAGGATTAATTTTCAGTCAGCCAACAACCAACAGCATAGGCGATAGGGTTTGGCTCGACAGTGATGGCAATGGCAATCAAAACGGCATCGAAACAGGCATAAGTGGCGTTACCGTTACTTTATTTGCTGCAGATGGCGTAACCATAGTTGCCACCACAGTAACCGATGCAAACGGCAATTATATCTTTACCGGTTTACCTGCAGGTACCAATTATATTGTTGGCGTAACATTGCCTGTTGGATTAACTTATACAACCAGTTCGGGCACAACAGCCGGTAATGCAACCATCAACAGCGATGTAAGTGCTACCACCGGTAAATCAGCAATAGTTAACACAGGTGTTGCCGGTAACCAGATAACGGGTATTGATGCCGGTTTAATTTTAACCAATTCGGCCACAGCTAGTTTGGGTGATAAAGTATGGATTGATTTACCGGGCGGAACGGCCAATGTGCAGGATGCCGGCGAACCCGGTTTACCCGGCGTTACGGTTAATCTTTATCAGGATGCAAATGGCGACGGCGTCATCAACGGAGCTGAAGCCACCGTGCCTTACCGCACAGCAGTAACCAATGCTTTTGGATATTATATCTTTAATGATCTGCCGGCTGTTGCGGTATCCGGAACTAAATACCAGGTTGCTTTTGTGTTGCCTGTTGGCTATAGTTTCGTTGCCATAAACACAGGAACCAATCAGTATACTGATAGCGATGCCGATATAGCAACCGGCCTTACCCGGGTTTACCGGATTCAACAGGGTCAGCGTAATCCTTCGGTTGATGCGGGTGTAACACAAAACAGTCCGGCCGGCACTGCCCGGATAGGCGACCGCGTTTGGTTCGATGCAAATAACGATGGCACCCAAAATGCAGGCGAACCGGATGTGGCAGGCGTAACCGTTACTTTGTATAATGCAGCCGGAACGGCCATCGCCACCACAGCAACCAATTCTGATGGACTTTATCAATTTGTAAATCTGGCCGCAGGCACCTACAGTGTTGGTTTTAGCAACCTCCCTGCCGGTTATAGTTTTACCGGTTCAACAGGTACAACCAGTGCCACCGGTACAACCAACAGCGATGTTAATCCCGGCACTGGCCGAACAGCAGCTTTTGTTATTACTGCCGGACAAAGTTTACTTGGTTTAGACGCCGGTTTAACCGCAGGCGTAGCCAGCGGCCTGGGCAGTATGGGAAATAAAATTTGGTACGATCTGCCCGCAGGTGTAACCGGCGTTCAGGACGCGGGCGAACTGGGAGCGCAGGGAGTTACCGTAACCTTACTGGATGCGGGCCTTGATGGTATTGTGGGCAACGTCGATGACGGCGCAAGTCGCACCACAACCTCCAATGCTCTGGGCGAGTATATATTTACAGGTTTGCCGGCCGGTAATTATGCAGTGCAATTCAGCAACCTGCCAGCGGGCTACGCAGTAACAACTCAAAATGCAGTGGCCGATCAAACAGCAGATAGCGATGGCGGTCCGGTTGGTACCGGAGGTGCCCCAGTAGGAGCGTCACGTACTAAAGTGTATAACCTGAGTACAGGTGAAGATAATATGACAGCAGACCTGGGTTTAATTCCGCCAGCTAACACAAATACGTTGGGTAACTATGTTTGGTTTGATAGAAATAATAATGGTATCCAGGATCTAACAGAGAACGGCGTAGCTGGTATCATGGTAACACTTTATAACAATGCAGGTACCGCCATTGCCTATACCACAACCAATGTGGATGGTGAATACCTGTTTACCGGCCTGGCCGACGGAAATTACAGCACCGGATTCAGCAATCTGCCGGCAGGTTTCAGCTTCACAACTGCATCGCTTACCAATACAGCCAATGGCAGTGATGCCGACCTGGCTAATGGAAGAACGGTAAATGTGACCTTGAATGCCGGAAACCGTAACGACCGCAGCCTGGATGCAGGATTGGTCAGCAACAGGGCCGCACTTGGTAATTTTGTTTGGATGGATACCGATGGCAATGGTATTCAGAATGGCAGCGAGCCGGGTATTACAGGCGTAACGGTAACCCTGTACAGGCCAGGTTTTGGCCTGGATGGTATTGGCGGAAATGCCGACGATGCGTTACCGGTAGCCAGTATGATTACCGATCAAAACGGTCAATATTTATTTGAGAATTTACTGCCCGGTACTTACCAGGTGGCCTTTACAACCATACCTTCGGGTACCCATTTCACTTTGTTGGATGCTGGAGGTAACGACAACCTGGACAGCGATGTAAATCCTTCAACGGGCTTAACCGGAAATGTGGTTTTAGCAGCCGGAGATATCAATTTAACAGTAGATGCAGGGTTATACATCCCCCGTGCCGTAATCGGCAACTATGTTTGGGCCGATGGAAATGGAAATGGCATTCAGGATGCAAATGAGCCAGGCATAGGTGGTGTGTTAATTACTTTGTTTGATGGCTTTGGCAACCCGGTTTCAGCAGTCGTTACCGATGGTGCCGGCGGTTACCTGTTTCCAAACGTTGCACCGGGTAATTACTCCATGGTGTTTTCAAATCTGCCAACGGGTGTTACCTTTACGATTCCTAATGCCGGGGGTAATGTCAATTTCGACAGCGACGTAATAGGTAGTTCCATTACGGGTATCGTAGTAACTACAACCACGGTAAATCTTACTTTTGATGCCGGCGTGTTGAATGCTTCCACTTTGCTTATCCAGGTTGATTTTACAGCCGTTAAGAAAAATGAAACAGCCGAGTTAAACTGGATGGTGAGTGGTACTGCCAATGAAGCCAAAGAATTTATCATTGAACGATCAGCCAATGGAATTAACTATTTACCGATCATAAGCCAGTTGGCTGATAACAGGTCGGTTTATCAAAAAATAGATTTGCAGCCACTCGCAGGCGTTAATTATTACCGGTTAAAAACAGTGAAGCTTACCGGCGAAATTAAATATAGTGAGGTACGTGTATTGGTTTTCAATAACAAAACCGGGGTTTCTGTTTTTCCAAACCCGGCTACTGAGGTACTTAATATCAAATTGGCCGACAGTTGGTATGGAAAACCAGCTACGTTCGACCTCATAAACCAGGCGGGACAAATCGTTACATCCAAAACAGTAAATCAAGCCAGCCAGGTAGAAAGGATCGACGTAAGTCATCTGGCACCGGGAATTTACCTTTTACGGATTCAAAATGACTATGGAAAGGCTGAGTCATTTAAAGTGAAAGTGAAATAATACAATTTTATCTGAAAATAGAATCAACCACCCTGCAAATGGCAGGGTGGTTTTTTTGTTAGGGAACCCTAAATAAGGCGCAATGGATGATTTTCAGTTTCGGATATTGCCGAAATGTCATTAAAAATAAACTGGCGTTTTTTTTGTAAATTAAAGTCAATAAATAAATTACTATGACTTTAGGAATAATGATGGTGTCGCTGATTTTTATGGGTATTGGTATGCTGGTGCAGTTTCGCCTTAAAAGCAAATTTGCCGAATATAGCAAAGTGCCTACCAGCAGTGGTTTAAGTGGAAAACAGATCGCCGAAAAAATGTTGAAGGATAACGGCATATACGATGTTAACGTGGTTTCGGTTGATGGCTTTTTGTCGGACCATTACAACCCGGTTAATAAAACGGTTAATCTCAGTCCGGATGTTTATGCCGGCACCAACGTGTCTGCTGCTGCGGTGGCAGCACATGAATGCGGCCATGCGTTACAACACGCGACCGCCTATTCGATGCTGATGCTGAGAAGCAAACTGGTGCCCGCTGTAAAAGTGAGCAGTACTTTATCGCAGTGGATCATCATTGTGGGATTGGGCATGCTCGGTTTTGGCGGCGGTAACCCAACTATATTACTGGTTGGTATTATTTTATTTGCAGTAACCACGCTTTTTACTTTGGTAACACTACCGGTTGAATTTGATGCCTCGGCGAGGGCTTTAAAATGGCTTGATGGAGCGCAAATCACATCCAATACAGAACAAACAAAGGCCAAAGATGCCCTAAAATGGGCGGCACTAACCTATGTAGTGGCCGTATTGGCTTCAATCGCTATGCTGGTTCAGTATATACTTATTTATCAATCCCGAAGCAGGGATTAATGGCGCCGTCTTTCTCAAAAATAGCCCGCCGCCGAAAAGCGCAGTTTCAACCCCGAAAAACAGGGGTTTATCGATAATAACAGGCATTTTGTCAATTAAAGATTCTCTTTGTATATGTAGTAGTCCTTATTTTTCGATCTATTGGCTAATACATCTGATGTAGCCGCCCATACCCTTTCGTTTGTAATGCGTATTTTTATTTTGTATTAACCATGCTGTAATGAACAAAGTTTTAATTGTTGACGATAACAAAGTGATCAGGCTGATGCTGAGTGAAATGCTCAAAAAGATCGATGATGTGGAAATTGTTGGCGAATGTGAATCGGCCATTGAAGCCAGATCCTTTTTGAGCAAAAACGAAGTGGATATTTTATTGCTGGATGTTGAAATGCCCGGCATGACGGGGTTGGAATTACTGAAACTATTACCGGTGAAACCGGCAACCATCCTGATCACCGCAAAAACCGGTTATGCCATCGAGGCTTTTGAACTGAATGTGATCGATTACCTGGTAAAGCCCATTTCTATTGCCCGGGTAATGCTGGCCATTGAAAAAGCGAAAGAATTGCTGACCATGAAAAATGCACAGCTCAATGAAGTTAACACCGATCAGATATTTATACGAGACAATAAAGTAATTCGAAAAATTTTATTGAAAGATATTTTTTGGCTGGAAGCGAAGGGTGATTACGTAAAGATAAAAACGGCTGAATCGCAGTACATCATTCATTCCACCCTTAAAAATATGGAAGAAAAATTGCCGGCTTCCGAATTTGTGCGCATACACCGGGGATACCTGATCCCGGTTTCCAAGATCGATTATATTGAAGACGGCGTTGCTTTTATCATGGCTACACCTTTGCCTGTTTCGGAAACCTACAAAAACGATTTACTAAAAAAACTGCAGCTGATCTAAGATTGAACATGAAAATAAGGGCGGGATATTATATCTGGATATTGTCGTTGGCAGTCGTGCTGATGCTGCTGATATTGGCCGGGCAGGTATTTACCATAAAAAATATAAACGGGTTAAAAACCGGAAACCGCGAAGCTGCTGTTACGTTCACCATCAACAACAAATTACAGGAAATTGCGAACACGGCCGCCGTATTGGAAACACGTTTAATTAAAGGGAACCCTGGTAAAAATAGTATCGAAGCCATCAGGGATTCCTTAACCACGATAGGGTATAATGCATCGGTGCTGGAGAAACTGAATGTGGACACGACAACCCGTAATAATTTCATCAAACTCAATGCGCAGATCGGCAGGCAGGTAGCCATCAGTTTTAAATTGCTCGATGCCATTGAATCGGGGAATACCGATATGAAAAAAGCGTATGCTGATTCTTTGTCAGCGCTGAATATCAGTGAAAATATTTATCAAACGGCCATAAATATTGAAGATGGGCTGGCGCTTAAATTGAAAGGTACTTTTGATAACAATACCGTTGCTTCACAAAAAATAGCCACCCTAAATAAAATATTTGCCCTCATAGCCATTGCTGCCATCCTGATACTGGGAACCATCATCATAAGCAGGCACAGGCGCCAGGTAAGCCTGATCAAAGCGCTCGAAAAAGCGAATGCCGAGGTAAAAAAATCGGCGCTGATCAAGGAGCAGTTTTTGGCCAACATGAGTCATGAAATACGTACGCCGTTAAATGCAATAAAAGGATTCAGCCGCCTGATGCAACAAACCGAACTAAATGAAGAGCAGCTGAAGTTTTCCGACATTATCGAAAATTCCAGCAATAACCTGTTGCATCTGGTAAACGATATACTGGATATTGCCAAAATTGAAGCGGGCGGCATGATCGTTGACAGCAAGGAGTTTGATCTTAAACGAATGTTGCAAACGCTCGAGTACATGTTTATGAATACGGCAAAGGAAAAGCAACTCGATTTTTCCTGGCAACTTGAAGCTGACGTGCCACAGCATGTGCAGGGGGATCCCGACCGCATTTACCAGATCTTAATTAACCTGGTCAGTAATGCGTTTAAATTTACAAAAAAGGGTTTTGTGCAGGTTGCCGTTTCAAAGATATCAGAAAATGAAAATGAAATCATGCTTGAGTTCAAAGTCACCGATTCGGGCAGCGGCATACCGGCAGAAAAGCAGGCATTGATCTTTGAAAGATTTCATCAGATCCGCTATCCGGATGAAAATATTCAAAAAGGTACCGGGCTTGGCCTGGCCATAGTAAAAGACCTGTGCCATTTGCTCGGCGGTTCTGTATCGGTAAAAAGTACTGAAACACAAGGTTCGGCGTTTACCCTGATGCTGCCTTTTTCGAAAAAAGTGATTATACCAGATGATGGAAGCCCTGAAACTTTTGTGGCTTCGCCGGTTGAATTTTCCGGCGCCAGGGTATTGGTAGCCGAAGACAATAAAGTAAATCAATTATTAATTACCCAGCTTTTAAAGCAGTATCATATTGAACCCCTGATCAAAGAAAATGGACTGGACATACTCGAGGCATTGAAGACACAGGAATTTGATTTGATCCTCCTTGATATACAAATGCCCCTGTTAGATGGCTATAAAACCTGTGCAGCGATCAGGAAGATGGGCGTTGGAATACCCGTAGTGGCGATGACAGCCTATGTGATGGAAGCCGAAAAAGAAAAATGTAGATCGGCAGGTATGAATGGTTACCTGGCCAAACCGCTGGATGAAAATGAATTGAGAAAGATCCTGATAAAGTATCTCGACAGGTACGAGGTAAAGAAAAATATGGATGACGCCGGTGGTAGTAATGATTTTTTACTGGCTTTGGCAGGCGGTGATGAACAGATGGCCGGTCTTATCCTGCAGGAAGTAATTCAGGAATTGCCCGCAGAAATTGAAAAATTGAAAAATATACTCGATTCAAAAAATATAAAGGAACTGCCGGCTTTTTGTCACCATCTTATCAGCAGTATTTCACCGCTGGGTGTTGCCAGCGAAACCATGAAGAAAATTACGGCATTGCAGGGAACGATCGCCGAAAAGAAAGAAGTTTCACAGATACTTCAAAATGCGGAGCTGTTAAAACTTGACCTGGTGGAGGTATATAAAAATTTAACCGATATAAAACAAACCTGATATCAAAAAAGCATTATTATATGGTATACTTTGGGCAGCCGGATTTTCGGTTGCTGTGATCATTATTTTTTCGTGGAACCGGGAAGAAAAATTTGAAAATATATATATTTTTAATAATTTAGATGTAGCGGAAGGCAAAAACAAGGCAACTGACAAACTGGTAAATGACCTTTTGCTTTCGGCCAACGAATTAAGTATATATGGAAAAAGTTCACTGATCGAATACAACAAGGATGATGTTCAACAAGCTAAATCGCTGATGGAAGAGATCAAAACCAACCCCGATAAAGCCTATCAAACAATACTTAAGAATAAGTTGAAACATTTAAAAAAAGGACGGGCTTCTGGGTCCGATTTTAATGTGAAGCCCGTACCAAAATAAAAATATGAAAAACATAATAATTGTTTTAACTGCTGGGATCTTATTGACATCCTGTGTAGGAAATAAAAAGATCGCAGCTGCCAAACAAAAACTACAGGGTATAGAAGCACAGGTGCAAAAGGAAAATACCGAAATTCAGTTGATGAACAGGGAGGCGGATACGAAACTGGAAGAGAATAAGATCGACAGTATTATTTTAGGCAAAATTGATGGCAGGTTGGGGAAAGAAAAAGTAAAACTGGATGCAGCGCAGTTTAAGGTAGACCAGTTGACAAATCTGTTACAAGACAAAAAAACGGCTAAGAAAAATTATAAGTCCATTATTGTGCCCGTGTTGGATTCGCTTCAAAAACAAAGCGACAAGTATGCCGAAAGATTGGCTTTGTATATGATGATCAAAGAAGGCATCAATGTTGCCGATTTTAAGCGGTTCGACCTGGCCGCTTTTTTTGGTCCGGGTAAATATCAAATTCCTGAGGATAAAATTGACCTGGCAGCCAGGGCCTTTGAACCTGTGGTAGATTCTTTGATAAAATTTTCAAATAAATATAACCAATATCCCCGAACGGCAACCTTGGTCATTTTAGGGTTTGCAGATGGTACCGGTATAACTGAAGGCGGGGAATTGTATTATACCCTGTTAGATGAATTGAGAAAGCCCAGGGCCGAAAAAGAAGAGTTGAATCAAAAATTATCCGAGTTGCGGGCAGATGAACTGATCAGGCAAATGACCGCTTTGTACTTAAAAAAGCGAAAAGCTTTAAGGATCCCGAAGAACTTAAAGTAAGATATTTTGGAGAGGGTAAAGGCGAATCCTTGCCGATCAGAAGTATAAATGATTATACGGTGGATGATGAAAGAAGAAGGATCGTACTTTGCTACTGGGTTGTATTACCCGATTAGTAGCCAGACTTTCGGCATCCAATTTTAGTTAATTATCCTGTAAATAGTCAACTTCACCGAATAAAATTTAGCGCCGCTTTATTAATAACTACTTTTATTTTAATAAAGGCGGAAGAGAGTTTGTTGAAATAATATGTGCGTTTATTATTTTAATACAAGCCCCCGGAATCAAAGAAAACCTATAGGTTACGTTTTAGAATTCAATGTCAGTTTGTTTATCTCTGCTTCCGCTTTTATTTAAACCTCTTCTCCGTTTAGCAGCTCTACTGCTGTTAAATTATATCTGCATGACTATAATAAATATACATCGCGATGGTTCTGTAAGTCCTCCCCTGCAACAGGATGGATTAATGGTGCAATTGCTCAATGGTAACCTGCTGGTGGGTAAATTCAATAAGGACAATTACCTGCAATTATCTGATAACTACAGCATCGAGCCCGGTAATGCCATCGAATTGAAAAAAGAATTGATCAAACTCATCAACGCCAGCAATCCGGAACTTTTCAGCAGGCACTATGTAGTACACTTTGTGTGCCCGGTTGCCATTTCGCAAAAAGTGAAATGGGTACCCGGGCCCGTTCAGTTTTAACATATCAACAGGCTAATGTCTGGTTTTAACTGCCCTGGTAACCATATTATCGAAATTTTGTTTAGCCCCTTTTATTTTGTGCTTTATTTGCAGTGAGGTGAGGTTAATACCAGGTCTTTTCAATGAGTTGTAGCCGCAGGGCTTTAGCTTAAAATGACTGCCCGAGGTTACACTCATTGAGAGCCTGGCTTTATTCTTCGATTATCCAACCTGATTTTACTTCTGAAACCACTTTTCCTTTTTTAGTTGAAGAACTTAAATTTCTCCCGATTTTGTCATTTTGGCTGCTTTATTGTTTTAGCATAGTATTTGAAAACCTATAAAAGAATATATTTGCTTCAATTAATACTATGAATATGAATTTTGGAAAAGAATTTGAAAAGTACGCCGTAAAACATCGTGGCATCAGCAGCAATACCCTTGATGGATATATTAAGCACAGCATTCCAAATGCTGTTGCGTCTTTCCCGCCTCAGGGCGGCGGGGCCGGGGCTAATATAACCAACCTCACACCCAACATTATCGAAGAAAGGCCGATGAATATAGCCGTAATGGACGTATACAGCCGTTTGATGATGGACAGGATCATTTTCCTGGGTTATCCGATCAGCGACGAAGTAGCTAATATTGTTACCGCGCAATTGTTGTTCCTGGAAAGTACCGACCGCACCAGGGATATACAGATGTATATCAATTGCCCGGGTGGTGGTGTGTATGCCGGACTGGGTATGTATGATACCATGCAGTTCATTACACCCGATATTGCAACCATCTGTACCGGTATGGCAGCCAGTATGGGAGCGGTTTTGATGTGTGCCGGTGCCAAAGGCAAACGCACGGCTTTAAAACATAGCCGGGTGATGATGCACCAGCCCAGCGCCGGTGCCGGCGGACAGGCAAGCGATATTGAGATAACCGTTAATGAAGTAAAAAAAGTTAAACAGGAATTATATGATATCATTGCCTATCATACCGATCAGCCGGTTGAAAAAGTGGCCATAGACTGCGACAGGGATAAATGGCTCACCTCCACCGAGGCTAAAGAATACGGCCTGATAGATGAAGTGCTTTTTATGAATCAGAAAAAACAAAAGAAAGACCAGAAATAAAAAATAACCATTATGAATTTTTATAAAAATAATACCCGGTTCAACGAAGATGAAGCGCCCGAAGCCAGTCCTGAAAATCCGATGGAAAAAATGATGAGCAGCTGGCAATTTGACAAAAAATTTATCGAACAACGAAAAGTTTTTTTATGGGGCGTGGTAGATGATAAAAGTGCCAAGGACATCACCAACCGGCTTATGTACCTGGAAGCGATTGACCCGGGAAAAGAAATTACCTTTTATATCAGCAGTCCGGGTGGTATGGTTACCAGTGGCATGGTTATTTATGATACCATGCAAATGATCAGCTCGCCGGTAAGTACGGTGTGCATGGGTATGGCTGCCAGTATGGGTAGTATTTTACTCAGTGGTGGTGCAAAAGGTAAGCGGTTTATTTTCCCGAATGGCGAAGTGATGATTCACCAGCCAAGTGGAGGCGGGCAGGGTACCAGTGCCGACCTGGAGATCATGGCCGGACAGATCAAAAAGACCAAACTCATGGGTGCCGAGATCCTTTCCAAAAACTGTGGCCAAACAACCGAAAAAGTGTTGAAAGATTTTGATCGGGACTACTGGATGAACGCGGATGAATCGGTAGCTTATGGCATCGTGGACGCCGTTTTGACCAAATTTTAAGAAATTCGGTTATAAAATACGTAAAAGGCCTCTTTAAGAGGCTTTTTTAGCAATCATACCTGAAAAAATTGCTTTAGCGCGCACTTGAACGTAAAAAGCAACGTTATTGTCAGTTAAGCTGTCTTTCCTGTTCGATAAGCCACTTTTTTGTAACTTTACACGTATTATTAAACAACGATTCTGTATTACTGAATTTGATCATGGCTAAACAACAAACTTTACATTGTTCATTTTGCGGCAGAAACCGCGATGAGGTGAAAATACTCATTGCCGGGCAAGATGGGCATATCTGTGAAAATTGTGTTGAGCACGCAGAGGAGATCATAGAACAGGAATTGGGGCTGACAAAGGAGAATAAACAGGCAGCTACAGCTACACATAAACTTACCGTTAAGAAACCCATTGAAATAAAAAAATTCCTGGATGAGTATGTGATCGGGCAGGATGATGCAAAAAAAATACTGGCAGTTGCTGTTTACAATCATTACAAAAGGCTGAACCAAAAAGTTGAGAATGATGTAGAGATTGAAAAAAGTAATATCATCATGGTTGGTGAAACGGGTACCGGTAAAACGTTGCTGGCTAAATCAATTGCCCGCATGCTGAATGTACCTTTTGCTATCGTAGATGCAACTGTTTTTACCGAAGCAGGTTATGTGGGTGAAGATGTGGAAAGCATGCTCAGCCGCCTGTTACAAGCCTGTAATTATGATGTACCCGCTGCCGAAAGGGGTATTGTATTTATAGATGAAATTGATAAGATCGCCCGTAAAAGCGACAACCCGTCAATCACCCGCGATGTAAGTGGCGAAGGGGTGCAGCAGGGATTATTAAAGTTACTTGAGGGAACCGAGGTGCTGGTACCACCACAGGGAGGGCGGAAACACCCCGAACAAAAACTGATCAAAGTAAATACACAAAATATTCTTTTCATTTGCGGCGGTGCTTTTGACGGCGTTGATAAAATTATTGCCCGCCGGGTAAACACCAATGCTATTGGTTTTAATGTGAATAAGGAATTGCAGGAGTATCAGCATGATAACCTGCTGCATTTTGTGAATGCCGTGGATTTAAAACATTTTGGTTTAATACCCGAACTGTTGGGCCGTTTACCGGTTGTAACCTATTTAAATCCCCTTGATGCAGAAACGCTCCGCAGCATTTTAACCGAACCTAAGAATGCCCTGATCAAACAATTTACCCGTTTATTCGAAATTGAAGGTATTGCCCTGAAATTTGAACCGGCTGTTTTTGATTTTATGGTTGAAAAAGCCCTAGAATATAAGCTGGGCGCCCGGGGCCTGCGCAGTATCTGCGAAAGCATCCTGACCGACAGTATGTATGAACTGCCCTCTCAAAAATTAAAAGAATTTGAGGTTACGCTTGAATATGCCCAACGAAAATTCAGCAGCAGCAAGTTGAGCATGTTGAAAGTCGCTTAGTACCTGGTCCGGCGCCCCATGGTCCGACGCCCCATGGTCGACGTCCCCGTCTGACCATGAAAATTGCACCCGGTTCGACGTCCCCGTCTGACCATGAAAATGTTATCCGGTCCGCCACCTGGTCCGACGCCCCCGTCTGACCATGAAAATGTTACCTGCTCCTACGTCCCCATTTGCCCCGGAAATTTCAACAAAAGTATACCTGTTATGAACAGGGTTCCCTATGTCCAATTTATCAGCTACCCATTGCTTTTCTCCCCAATTTTCAAACAACCCAATATCATTTTAGGTGGTTGGGTTATTTCATTTTATTTTTACCGCGGGGAAAAGTCCCGCAATATCAGATCTCAAATTTTAAATACAATATAATTCATGGTAGACGTAATACTGGGTATGCAATGGGGCGACGAAGGCAAGGGAAAAATAGTAGATTATTTTGCTAAAAATTACGATGTTATCGCCCGGTTTCAGGGTGGTCCCAATGCGGGGCATACGTTGTATGTTGACGGAAAAAAAATTGTATTGCACCAGATACCCAGCGGTATTTTTCATGAAGACAAAACAAATTTGATCGGAAACGGCGTTGTTTTGGATGCGGTTACGTTGAAAAGAGAGTGTACCAACGTAGCAGCCATGGGCGTGGATTATAAAAAGAACCTGTTCATCAGCGAGCGGGCTCACCTTATTTTACCAACCCACCGGGCGCTTGATAAAGCCAGTGAGTTATCCAAAGGGAATGAAAAGATCGGGAGTACATTAAAGGGAATTGGACCGGCCTACATGGACAAAACCGGTCGTAATGGGTTACGTGTGGGAAATTTATTGGACAAAAGCTTTACTACGGATTATATTAAATTACGGATGAAGCATCAGCGACTACTCGATAATTTTAATTTCCAGGAAGACATTAATACCTGGGAAGAGGAATTTTTTGAAGCGTTGGAATTTTTACGTGAATTTAAGATTGTAAACGGAGAATATTTTATCAATGAAAAAATTCAGCAGGGCCAGCGGGTATTGGCAGAAGGTGCACAGGGGAGTATGCTGGATGTTGATTTTGGAACATTCCCTTTTGTAACAAGCAGCAATACGATATCGGCCGGTGTATGTACCGGTTTAGGGATTGCACCGCAGAAGATAAAGGAAGTGTTTGGTATTTCAAAAGCGTATTGTACACGGGTAGGTAGCGGGCCTTTTCCAACAGAGCTGCTTGACGAAACCGGAGAACTGATTCGTAAAACGGGTAGCGAATTTGGCAGTACAACCGGGCGGCCCAGGCGTTGTGGCTGGATAGACCTGGTAGCGCTGAAGTTTGCCTGTATGATTAATGGCGTTACGCAGATCATCATGACCAAGGCTGATATATTAGACGGACTGGAAGAGCTGAAAGTTTGTAATAGTTATATGGTCAATGGCGAAGAGAAGAATTACGTACCTTTTCAAATGAACAAGGTAAACCTCGAGCCGGTGTACCAAACCTTTGCAGGATGGCAGAAAGATATAACAGCCATTTCCGATTTTAAAGACATGCCAGCCGAAATGAAAAATTATATAAATTACCTGAACGGGTTCCTGGGTGTTCCGGTAAAATATATAAGTAACGGACCAGGAAGGGACCAATTGGTAGTCGTGTAAAAAAAAGTTGAAAAAAACCAGCGTTTTATTTGGCTATGTAAAACAGATTTGGAAATTTTACAGTATTAATCCAGTTTGAATTATGACAATAATATCTGAAGACACAAAAAGTAAATCCGTTGCGACTGAATTTGCGACTGTAATCAGGGCAATAAAAAAAGCACCGAAGTCAAAAAGCGATGAAGATGATGACGACGATGATAATGACGCTGATATTATTCCGTCGCCCAAGAAGAAATCTTCTCCCAAGAAAAAAGCAGCTGACGACGACGATGACGATGATATTGATGTGGAAGACGATTGGGAGAAAACTGAAGAGGATGATGATTGGGATCCCGACTTTGATGAGTTTGATGTTCCTAAACCGGGTGGTAAAAAAAGTGCTTTAAAAAAGCCTGGAAAAGGGAAAGACGATGACGATGATTTTAAACTGGACGATGATTTCAGCGACCTGGGTTTGGATGCGGATGATGATTTTGATGATGATGACGACGATTTTTAACCTGCTTTCCGGACAGGCTGGTGCGATGTTTGCAAACAGGGAAAAATATTCAAGTGAAAAAATCTATTTCTTTTCCTGTTGACGACTTTAATACATTAAAAATTCAAATGTTGAATTGGGTAAACCGGTTCAACATTTTTTGTTTGCTGGATAACCACCGGTACCAATTTAATAAGCCGGCTTTTGAATGCCTGTTGGCTGCCGGCTGCCGGGCGAATATTGACAGGCAGGCAGGTACTGCCTATTTGGAATTGCAACAGTTTTATGAGCAACATAAACAGGACTGGCTGTTTGGTCATGTAGGCTACGATCTGAAAAATGAAACAGCAGATTTACAGTCAAAACACAGCGATGGGATCGGGTTTAGTGACCTGCATTTTTTTGTGCCGGAAATTGTATTGGAACTACATGAGAAAAAGCTGGAAATTTACTGTGACAGCGATGCGGAAGAAATTTACCAACAAATTCTGGCTTCGGCAATCGAATTAAATGAGGAACCCGCTTCATTGGTAACTATTAAAAACCGGATTGACAGGGAAACCTATCTTGATATCATTGAAAAAATACGCCGGCATATTTTGCGGGGCGACTGTTATGAGATCAATTATTGCCAGGAGTTTTTTTCCGAAAATACCAGGCTGGATCCGTTGAGCACCTACCTCAAGCTGACAAAACTTTCGCCAAATCCTTTTTCTGTTTTTTATAAACAGGGTGATCGGTATTGTATATGCGCCAGCCCGGAACGTTATTTAAAGAAAAGCGGGCATTCGATTATTTCGCAACCCATAAAAGGAACCGCAAAAAGAAATCTGGACGATCCGGCGGAAGATGAGAAATTGAAAAATCAGCTGTTGAACAGCAGTAAGGAGAAAAGCGAAAATGTGATGGTGGTCGACCTGGTTCGAAACGACCTGAGCAGGATCTGCAAAGCGGGAACGGTACGGGTAGACGAATTATTTGGCCTGTATAGTTTTCCGCAGGTACACCAGATGATCAGTACGGTTAGTGGCGAACTGGCCGCCGGGTTCAACTGGATCGACTGCATCAAAGCCACCTTTCCCATGGGTTCGATGACGGGCGCCCCGAAGAAAAAAGTGATGGAATTGATAGAACAATATGAACTAACGAAGCGGGGATTGTTTTCGGGTGCGATCGGTTATGTGAAGCCGGGTGAAGATGAACCCGACTTCGATTTTAATGTAGTGATCCGGAGTATTTTGTATAATCAAACAACGCAGTATTTGTCTTTTCAAACAGGCGGCGGTATAACCTATAACAGCGACCCCCTGATGGAGTTAGAAGAAAGCCTGCTAAAAGCAGAAGCCATGTTGCAGGTATTTCGGAAAGATTAGGTTCTTTTTTTACGCGTTTTTTTGGGCGTTGGATAGATGGTCGATTGATTGGGTGGCGGTTCAGTATTATCGCCCAATAATAATTGCACACACTCGTTTAGAATAACATATTTATTGGCTAAAAAAAGTTGCATTTTATCAGCAGGTAATCTTAAGTCGTAATTTCCATTAATGCTTATCAGGTTATCAAAATCGGGATTGTAGCGGTTAAAGGATACAATGTCCATCAACAGGTTTTTAGAAATAACCAACGAATTGTATTTTCCGGAGATAGTTTGGGTGGTTGCATTTTCCAGCTCCAATTCAGACAAATTGGGTTTCGCGTCGAATGAATTAACACCGCCTCTTGGGTCGTACATCCCGCTGGCGTTAACCGAAGTTGTAACGCCACCCGTGCCCTCCATTATATAATGGGTGGCAATAAATTTTTTAACATGGTTGCGGCTTTCGGCGGGCAGGTAATATTGCAGCGACCAAAAATTTCGACTCCCGCTATTTTTAATGGCGCTGTAAACCCGTCCGGGGCCTCCGTTATAGGCTGCAATTACCAGCAGCCAGTCTTTCATCTGGCCATATAAGGTAAGGAGGTACCTGGCCGCAGCATGGGTACTTTTATAATAGTCTCTGCGTTCATCTAAAACATTATTCACAACCAGGCCATACTCCCGGGCGGTGTAGGGCATAAACTGCCAGGGCCCGCCGGCACCCACCCAACTGGTAGCCCGCGCACTTAAATTGCTTTCTATAACGGCCAGGTATTTTAACTCTTTGGGTAGGCCGTATTGGCTTAATACATTGTCGATCAGGTTGAAATAAGGTTGTCCCCAGCCTTTCATCTGAATCAGGCTTTTGCTATGTGCTGCCAGGTAATCCTGCATATAACTTTCGGCATTTGGATTTACCTGTGAAGAATAAGGCAGCGCAGGATTGTAATTGTATTTGGCGAACAAATTTTTAAAACCATATTGTGTTACCTGGCTGAAATACTGTACTTTTTCCTTTTGGGGTGGCGCCTTGGTTTTAATTACTTCGGCAATTATCTCTTCTTCTTCAGCATCATTGATGATACTGGTATCAACCTGCATTTGAGGTTGCTGCACAGGCGAAAAATGGGCTGCTTTTACATTTGGTAAAAGCAATTGACACAGCAATATGGAAATCAAATACTTCATTGATTGGTTTAATTTTGCGATTGCCTGGTTAACAGGTAGTCGGCCATTTGCAGCAAAGTTAGTTCATCTGTTTTTTTTGTCATGATCTGGAGGCCATATGGCATACCATTGCTGTGTTTAAAAAGCGGTACAGAAATCCCCGGTATACCGGTTAAATTGGCAAAAACGGTAAAAATATCAGCAAGATAAATGGCTACCGGGTCGTTACTGGTTTCGTCTAACTTAAATGCGGTTGTAGGGCTTGTGGGCATCATAACTGCATCATAATCAGCGAATATAGTCTCAGTTTGATCCACCAATAGCCTCCGCACCTGCTGTGCTTTACTAAAATAGGCGTCGTAGTAACCACTGCTCAAAACAAAAGTACCCAGCATGATCCTGAGCTGCACTTCTTTGCCAAAACCACCGGTTCTGTTTTGCTTATAAAACTCTGTTAAATCTTTTATATTGTCCTTGTTTTGGTAGCCGTAACGGATTCCGTCGTATCTGCCAAGGTTGCTGCTTGCTTCGGCAGTTGTTAAAACATAATAGGCGGGTACCACATATTCCAGTAATTCAAAGTCAATCTCAGTTACGGTATGTCCGTCTGATCGCAGGGATTCCATCAGCAAAAAGATATTTTCTCTTATTTCATGATCAAGTGATGGATGATGCAAGGCTTCCTTAAAATAGGCAATTTTGTATTTTCTTTTTTCCTGAATATCTGAATAGGCCATAAAATTATCACGGTGTTCAAAAGTCCCTCCCCGGGAGGGGTTTGGGGAGGCTGTACTATCAAACTCATCTTCACCACTCATGATCTCCAGCAGTAAGGCCGTATCATAAACGCTTTTTCCGAAAATTCCGATCTGATCAAACGAAGAAGCATAAGCGATCAGCCCGTACCGTGAAATACGTCCATAACCTGGTTTTAAGCCAAGTATTCCACAGAAGTCGGCTGGCTGTCTCACCGAGCCGCCGGTATCGCTTCCCAAACTAACCATACATAATCCAGCCTGAACCGCTACTGCGCTGCCGCCCGAAGAGCCACCCGGTACTTTGGTATTATCCAATGCATTCAACACCGGGCCATACACTGAGTTTTTGTTCGTACTTCCCATGGCAAATTCATCGCAGTTGCAGGATCCAATGATGATGGCATCTTCATCCAATAGCCGCTGAATAGCAGTGGCACTATATAAACTGGTAAAACCCTCCAAAATCCTGGAGGCGGCTGTTACGATATGATCTTTATAACAGATCACATCTTTAATAGCGATCACAACACCGTGCAGCTTTTTAAGGGGTTCGCCGTTTTTTCTTTTCAGATCCAGTTGCCTGGCCAGTTCCAGCGCTTCTTCTGCATATATGGCTGTAAATGCGTTGAGTTTTTTGTTATCGGCAATCTGTTGCAGGTAAAACTCCACGGCGTCCAGGCAGGTCGTGTTTGAGCTGATTAAATCCTGTTGATATTGTTTGATGTCTTTAAATAAGAACATAGTAAACTCCGAATCGAATTATATGAAATCGGCTGAAGTGTTCCCTTCTGGCGGGAGCACTTCAGCCGAAATACAGGAATGATTCATTCCTATTTAATTATTTTGGATCTTTTTCTTTCATACCTTCTTCAATTTCGGTCTTCACATTGTTTTTGGCATCGGTAAATTCGCGCATACCGCGACCAATTCCACGCATCAGTTCGGGAATTTTTTTACCGCCAAACATCAATAATACAACTACAATGATCAATATCCACTCGCTGCCACCCGGCATGGATATTAAAAAAATGTTGTTTAAAATAGATAAAGTCATAATCTTAATTTAGACAGCAAAGATAAATCAATTAATCACTAACCCCGCTAATTAAAATAACAAAGTTAACCAGTGATTAACCACGGCAGCTGGAAAAAAGATCGTTAGCGAATGTAATTTTTGCCACACCTGGCTTTTCCATTGGCGGCCTGCTCGGGCGAAATGCCGCGCATACAGGAAACTAAAAATGCAATTGAAAATAATACGATCAGTGAAAGAACAATCCTTCTCATGGGTTTACGGTTTAAAGTTGTTAATAAATCAGTGGTAAAGTCTTTTCGAAGGATGTCGAATTTTGTAACTAGGGGCAATAATAATACCAATTTTGCACATAGGCAAGAAAAAAGGGCAGAAATTTTAATTTCTACCCTTTTATATAAATAATTAATAATTTATTTTTTCGCAACTGCTCTTCTTTTTTCACTGATACGGGCGCTTTTTCCGCTTCTGTCGCGCAGGTAATACAATTTAGCCCGATTTACGTTACCTACTTTATGTAATACAACACTTTCGATATTTGGCGAAAATACGGGGAATAAACGTTCAACACCTACACCATCACTCATTTTACGTACTGTAAATGAAGCGGTTGCGCCTGTTCCCTGGCGTTTGATAACATCCCCTTTAAAGCTTTGGATACGCTCCTTGGTACCCTCAACAATTTTATAGTTAACCGTGACATTGTCACCAGCTTTAAAATTTGGAAGTTTTGCTTTTCCTTTTGTGTCCAGTTGTTCATGAACAAATGCTACTGCGTTCATATTAGTATGATTTTTTTACGGACGGCAAAGGTAGGGGTTAATATTGAATATTGAATATTGAATGTTGAATATTTTTTACCTTGTTGGTATTAACGGGAGCTATTTTGCTTATCAGCGGATAAAATATTTTCAATGTCACTCATTTTCAACTGATCAGGCAAAATGTAACCGGTAACCCGAAAATACTTCATCATGAAATAGCGAAGTTCAATAATTGCTGAATTATCTTAATGTAGCATTGTTTTTGTGGTAGTAAATCAATAAAAAAAATACATATGAAAAAAGCTGCTTTTTGGGTGATATTATGTTCAACCGGAATTGTTTTTTCTTCCTGCAAAAAGGGCGATGACGAATCGTCTTATGCCATTGCCACTGCCAGTTTGAGTGTGTCGCCGGTGGATACGTCGCAGGTTTCGGGATTGGTACCGTTGGGTAACCTCAATCCGCCCGGACATACTTTTCCAACCGACCACATGTATTTTTACTTTAAAAATCCGGGCGTTTCGGTGCCCGTATATGCTCCGGGTAACCTGCATATTTTTCAGATTTCGAGGTTTCGTAATAATCCCGGCACACCAGGCGCTACCGAAGATTATAGTATCGACTTTGGCAGTCAATCGGGTACACTGCTTTATTTTTCGCATGTGTCGTCCTTATCGCCTGCTTTACTTGCTGCTGCGGATGCATTCAGCGGTGCCAGTTGTGAAAGCTATTCTACCGGAGGTAGTACCATTGAATTTTGCCGAAAGTCGGTTTCATTAGATATAAATGCCGGAGAAATCATCGGATCTGGAAATGAGGTAGCAGGGCAGTTTGCACTCGATATGGGGTTCAGGGTAAATAATATTGCCGTTTGTCCGCTTGATTATTTTAACGCCGGGACCAAAGTAAAACTGGAAGCTAAACTGGGCAATAGTAATGGTACGGTTAAACGAATTACCGCCCCCATTTGTGGTGAGTATAACCAGGATCTATCCGGAACCCTGCAGGGAAACTGGTATAAACAGGGCGTTCCCCGTTCTCCCGAAGACGCCCATATTGCCTTTGTAAAAGATAATGTTGAACCCGAAAAACTGCGTATTTCAATCGGATCGGCTGTGCCGGGATTGCCATCAGCTGTTTATAATTTTACCCAAACCGGGGCAGGGGTAATAGACCGGCCTTTTATTTCGGTAACCAATACCGGCCAGATATTTTGTTATAACCCGCTTTATTATTACGGCGCCCCGGTGCCCGGTACCTCCATTATTGTAAAGTTGGAAGACAACGGAACCTTATCATTCGAAAAAAGAAACTGCGATTGCAGTTGTAACCTACCTTATGCTTTTTCGGCAGCAAAAATCAGCTATACCAGGTAATCGATTTTATCATTAACCTAAACAGGCTGCTCAATTTGAGCAGCCTGTTTAGGTTATGGTTCAATTACTTTTTAACGCGCTACATTCACGCTTCGCTTTTCTCTGATCACGGTCACTTTGATCTGTCCGGGGAAAGTCATTTCCGTTTGAATTTTTTGTGCTATTTCAAAACTCAACTTGTCGCTGTCGCCATCACTTACTTTATCTGCCTCCACAATTACACGCAGTTCTCGGCCGGCCTGGATGGCATAGGCTTTTTCAACACCCGAATAGGCCATGGCCAGGTTTTCGAGGTCTTTGATACGTTGAATATATTGCTGCATGATCTCACGCCTGGCACCGGGTCTGGCACCACTGATGGCATCACAGGCCTGTATGATCGGCGAGATCACATATTGCATTTCCATTTCGTCGTGGTGGGCGCCAATAGCATTAACAACGGCCGGGTTTTCACCATATTTTTCGGCCAGTTTAGCCCCTAACAAGGCGTGGCTCAATTCCGTTTCTTCGTCGGGCACTTTTCCAATATCGTGCAACAGACCGGCTCTTTTCGCCAGTTTTGCATTCATGCCCAACTCCGAGGCCATGATGGCACAAAGATTGGCCGTTTCGCGGCTGTGCATCAACAGATTTTGTCCGTAAGACGAGCGGAAACGCATACGGCCAACCATTCTTATTAATTCTTTATGCAGACCATGAACGCCCAGCTCCATCGCCGTGCGTTCGCCAATTTCCATCACCTGGTCATCAATTTGTTTTTTGGTTTTTTCCACTACTTCTTCTATACGTGCCGGATGAATTCGGCCGTCAGAAACCAGGCGTTGCAGCGATAAACGGGCGATCTCTCTGCGTAACGGGTCAAAGGATGAAAGCACAATGGCTTCGGGGGTATCGTCTACGATCAGATCCACACCGGTAGCCGCTTCAATGGCGCGTATATTACGGCCCTCACGACCGATGATAGAGCCTTTGATTTCGTCGCTTTCCAGGTTAAATACCGTGATGGCATTTTCGATAGCAGCTTCAGCAGCTGTACGTTGGATAGTTTGTATAACAATTTTACGGGCTTCTTTAGTTGCCTTTAATTTAGCATCTTCAATAATTTCCTGCTGAATAACAAGTGCCTTGGTATTGGCTTCCTGCCTTAAACTCTCAATCAGTTGTGCTTTGGCATCTTCGGCGGTAAGACCGGCAACTTTTTCCAGGCGGCGTATATGCTCTTCCTGGTGTTTTTCCAGCTCGGTGCGCTTGATGTTTACGATCTCGGTTTGCCGGTTCAGGTTTTCCTTAATGGCTTCATTGTCCTTGATCTGTTTCTCCAGGTTCTGGTCTTTTTGATTGAGCGACTGCTCTTTTTGTTTGATACGACTTTCACTGTCCACCAGCTTTTGATTGCGTTGCATAACATCCCTGTCATGATCGCTCTTAAGCTGAACAAACTTTTCTTTGGCTTCTAAAAGTTTTTCTTTTTTAAGATTTTCGGCCTGTAAATGCCCGTCGGCGATAATTTTTTGAGCCTGTTGCGCGGCCTCTTCTATTTGTTTTTGTGTGTTTTTGGCAAATACGAGCTTACCCAGTATGATGCCCAATATCAGCGCTGCAGCGCCAATGATAATGTAAATTATAATCGGATCCATTGATTGTTTCTTTTTTAAAACGGTTCAAAATCATATATAACGCCTCTTTATCCATATACAAGTTAAATGAGATGTTTAATTAACGAAGATAAGTAATTTGTTTGGAGAAACTTAGGGTTGGGTGATTTGGGTTGCAGGTTGGGGTTTTAGATATTTTTATTTGGTACACGGCCTAGGCCAGCATAGGTAAAGTATGGTTATCCGGGGGTGCGGATATTCGCAATGAGGAAACACCGGTTCTTTCACTGCGGATCAGCCTACTTATTCAGATACATCACGATTTTCTACACTATATCAGCATGTTTTCTTTCTTTAAATTGGCTCGTTAATACCTATTCATATCGGTTGCCAGTTTAACTATTTCGGTGCTTGTGTAAAGCCGCCGTTTTATGTCTGCCAAAGCCTTGTTGGATATTACCCAATCCATAGGATAAGAAATTTTTATGTTGGGATCATATAAATTCAATTTGATATAATGGTCCTTCCCCGGATACATGATTTTTAACTGGTTCCATAAACGCCGGTCGTTAACGATGGTTTGTGTGCCATAAGCGCCGATCAGTGTTTTTACCGGCGCTGCCAGGTCATTTATCAATGGATTTACGGGATTTAGAAAGGCATCTCCTTGCGGACTGTTGGTTGCATGTAACACATAAAATTTCAGTTTACCTGCATATTTTTTGTAAAGCGTATCCTGTTGCAGTATGTTGATCATTTCACTAACAATCCCCGAGCCCGAATTATCGAAATAACCACCGTCAACAAAATAATTGCTTTCTTTGGTTTTGGTGGTATCATTTATTCTTCCCGCAGGACTCAGGTACGGAAAACTGGCTCCCAGTACTACGGCCTGGCTCATTTTTATATCCCTTTGTTCGCCCAGTAAACCTAACAGGTCGACCCGTTTATTAAAACGGTTGTCGGTAACGTTTATGTTACTGATAACGGCGGGTATTCCATCCTGCATACGGGTAGTGTTGACGCAAAGTATGGGCAAATGATAGGGTTTATTCTTTTGCGTAATGATTTCAGAAAAACCGGTCGACATCGTATTATATAATCTGCTTTCATCGCCCGAACCGGTTTCCATTACGGATGCCAGTGCCTCGGCCCGGTCATCAATGAACCATAAAGGCAACACATAGCGAAAAACATCGGGGCCCAGCATACGGGCAATGGTGAACGTTAGAAAATCCGTTTCCAGGTAATCCTGCACGATCTTAACGCCATCCGAATGCTTTACAGTAGAGTCGGTTTGTTTGGCACGCAATAAATTGAAATAGGCGGCATTACCTACGCTGCCACCTGATGCGCCGGAGAGGCAAAAAAGATGCGAAGCCAGTTTTCCGTTGGTTTGGCTGTCGAGGCTCGACATGACCGAAGCACTCCAGTAGCCCGAGCGGGATGCGCCACCATCGGCCAGTACAAAGTAAACGGGGTATTCTTTACTGCTGCTGTCGTCCAATGCTGTTTTTCGCAGCTCAACCCAGTTTTTAAAATATTCGGATAAGGTTTGGCGGTTTTTGAAATCATGGGTCGACACTTTTTTATCCGGCAATTGTGTATAATGAGGTTCATAAACCAAACCGGCTATAAATGCTGTTATCAAGGCTATTACATGAAGATTTATGCGGAAAAGAGCTGATAAAAAAGTAACGGTATTGCCTAATATCAATAAAATACCAAACGCAAATAAAATAAACGGTACGGCACCTATCAATACCGAAACTGAAATTGAAAACACTGTGCCCAGATAAAAAAACAACCCACTAACGAGCACCAGGATAAACACCCTCGTGTAAAAACGTTCTTCTTTTCCAAAGAGTTGTTTTTTAACTTTTGCAACCAAGGTATCCGGCGATTGATCTACCGATGAAACCGGCATTTCCACAATAAACATCTTCTTCTTAAATACCAGCAACAGCACCAGGCCTATCTGAAAAAGGATGAGCAAGGATATCAGGAAAAAGTAAGTAGGAAAAAAAGTGATGACCAGTAAAGCCATTCCAAGAAAAGCCCCTGTAACATAGCGGTATGTATTCAGGTATTTAATTTTACTCTTCTTATCCGGAAACCTGTCATCATCATCAACGTTGTCGGCCAGCGTGCTCCAAAGATCATATATCACCGAATAAAAAAAAGTGGACGCGCCAAGGATCATATAAAACAGCCAGTTCAGGCTCGCAGCCACATGTAATTTTAAAAAGCAATTACAATAATAGTAAGGCAGCTAAAAGCCAGGAATCTCGGCATTTGCGTAAGCATACGCCGCCAGTGAATTATATCTTTATCAGTTGTATGCTTTGGCAGTGCCGTCAATTTTATTTTACTGATCAGGTAACAGGTGTACCAGGTGATATAGGTCCAGAAAACTTCGGCAATTATAAAAAGAACAAATATGCGCCCGTTCTCCAGCGTCCGTTGTAACAGATCCTTGCCCTGCGAAAGTTGCCAGAAAGCAGCCCAGGAAAGTGCTAAAAATAAAATGGCCGGAAAAAAAAGCCATAAGGATGTAAACAGGGCCCTTAGAAAGTGTAAAGTAAAAAGGTCTTTAAAATTAATTAATTCTTTTTTTTGAGGGTTGGTTGACATAGCGGTTAGTTTTTAGAAAGATAATATCTTTTTTTAATTTTTACCAGCTAAAAACAGGGAAGTTATCGGAATGAATACCGGTACAAGCGTACATCAAAAATATGGGCCGGGTAGGTATACTGAAACTGATTTGTCGATTTAGGAGAAATGGTTTTCACGAAACGGTTGTTAAACAAAATAAAGAACAGGTTATTTCACCTTATCCAGCTGACCTTCAATTTTCTTCAACGCTTCTTCCACTTCCTTTTCCAGTGCCGGGTTATCATCTGCTTTTACCTGTGTAGCATACCAGATCATCACCATGGCCACATAATCCTGCATATCTTTTCCGGCGAACTGGGTTTTAAATTCAACAATTTTTTCGTTGATGGTTTTTAAGGTACTGCGAATGGATTCCTCATCGGCAGGAGCTGTTTTAATGCGATACGTACGGTCGCCGATTACAATATTGATGGGTATCAGTTCTGCCATAATCATTCACTTAATATGCCAATACATGTATCTATTTCACGTATATACTGGTTGATGTTTTTCTCAAATGCCTTTTTATCGGTCTCGTTCATTTTACCAGCCGCAGCTTTTAAAATACTGATCTTTTCCTGCAGGGATACGATCAGTTGAACGTCTTTTTCTTTTGCCTGCTGTAACGCAGCGATCAACTCAGTTTGCCGCTTATTTTCTTTTTGCAATAACTGGTAATGCTTCAGCAGTTGCTGTAGTTTTTCGTTAATGCGTTTAATATTTTCAGAAATGTTTGCCAATTAAATGTGTATTAATTCATCTTACTGTTTTAAGTCCTTCCCTTCCGGGAAAGGACTTGGGATGGGGCCTTATTTTCTTATCTCTGCACCCAACTCTTTTTCATAAGCACCGATGATCTTATTCATCATCCCATCAATTTCGGTATCGGTCATCGTTTTATCTTCATCCAAAAAAGTATAGCTGATCGCCATTGATTTTTTACCGGCACCGATTTTTTCACTTTCAAATATATCAAACAAACTGATCGATTGTAATTTATTTATCCTGACCGATCCGGTCGCTTTTTCCACTGCTTCAAAAGGCAGGGCCTTGTCTACAATAATGGCCAGGTCGCGGTTTACAGCGGGGTATTTCGAAACATCTTTATGCTGAATATTTATTTTTTTGTTCAGTTTCAGTAAAACATCCCAATTCAGATCGGCATAAAAAACGGGTTGCTTAATATCGAAACGGTCAAGTCTTTCTTTGCCAATGGCTCCTATTTCAGCAACTTTTTCATTTTTTACGGTGGCTTGTAAACTACCCGACAGGTTTGCATTTTCGGATGGCGTATAGGCATCAACAGGTAAACCCAGCACACGCATGATCTTTTCAAAAACCGCCTTCACAAAATAGAAATCAGTTTTACCGGCTTTGTTTTTCCAGCCGTCGGCTGTATTACTGCCGGTAATATAAATAGTGAGGTGGTTATTTTCAATATATTTTCCGGCTTCGTTAACCGAATAGGTTTTCCCGAATTCAAAAAATTTAAGATCAAGGTTTTTACGATTGAGGTTATACGCAACGGAGGTTAAACCCGTTTCCATCATGGCCGGTCTTAAAATATTCAACTCCTCGCTCAGGTTGTTGATCATCTTCACGGTCTTGGTTAAAACCTCATCACTATAATACGCAGAGTTGGTAATGGAGTTGGTAAAAATTTCCTGAAAGCCTGATCCAGCCAGGTATTCAGCTGCTTTTTCGGTGTAGGCCGCTTCGTGAGCCAGGGTTTCCACCGCCGGCGCTATGGTGATCAGGGTGGGTATATCAACATTGTCGAGCCCATCAATACGCATGATCTCTTCCACCACATCGGCACCGATACGGATATCGGGTTTACTGAAGGGAACGGTAAAGCGCATTTCATCATCGCCTTCTTTTATCAATTCAAAACCCAGGTTACTCAATATATTTTTAATGGTATCGCCATGATAATTTTTGCCGCTGAGTTTTTTCAGGTAATGATATTTCAGCGCTACTTCTGTTTTTTCTTTTGGCTCCGGGTACATATCAATGATATCACTGGCAATCTGGCCACCGGCAATTTCCTTGATAAGCATGGCAGCCCTTTTTAAAACGGGTACCGTATTGCTGATGTCTACGCCTTTTTCGAAACGGGTGGCTGCATCGGTACGAAGCCCGTGCCGCAGCGAGGTTTTACGGATGGATACCGGGTTGAACCAGGCACTCTCCAAAAAAATATTCCTGGTATTTGCAGTAACACCACTGTGCATTCCACCATAAACCCCGGCTATGCACATCGGTTCATCTGCATTGCAGATCATGAGGTCATCAGCAGATAATTTTCGTTCCTTTTCATCTAAAGTAATAAATGGGGTTGCTTCGGGCAGGTTTTTTACCACTATTATTTTGGCTGTAATGGCGTCTGCATCAAAGGCGTGCAGCGGCTGCCCGGTTTCGTGCAAAATAAAATTAGTGATGTCAACGATATTATTAATGGGCTTTAGTCCAATGCTTTTTAGTTTTTGTTGCAGCCAGTCGGGACTGGCCGCAATGGTTACCCCTTCAATACTTACACCGGCGTAGCGTTGGCAGGCATCCGTATTTTCAATAACAACCTGCATTTGCAGTCCCTGGTTATCGGGTTTAAAATTATTCTTAAAAGGAGATTTTACCTGGATTTCTTTTTTGTTGTGATGCGATAAATAGGCGCACAGGTCCCGGGCAACACCCAGATGGCTCATCGCATCGATCCGGTTTGGGGTAAGACCAATCTCAAAAATATAATCATCCGTCAGTTTAAAATAAGTTGCCGCAGGCGTGCCTACTACGGCATCCCCGGGCAAAACCATAATACCATCATGACTTTCGCCCAGGCCAATCTCATCTTCGGCACAGATCATACCATGACTTTCAACGCCACGGATCTTTGCCTTCTTCATGGTAAGGGGTTCACCATGCACCGGGTGAATGGTGGCACCAATGGTAGCCACAATAACTTTTTGTCCGGCAGCAACATTGGCTGCACCACAAACAATTTGTAGTTTTTCTCCGGTTCCCATGTCAACCGTAGTCAGTTTCAATTTATCTGCATCGGGATGTTTTTCGCAGGTTAACACCTCGCCAACGAACAAACCCTGCAGCCCACCGGTAATTGCTTCATATTTGTGCAGGCTTTCCACCTCAAGGCCTATCGACGTGAGTATCTTACTCATCTTTTCGGGTTCAATGGTTTCGGACAGGCCTGCCTGGCCGGTAGGCAGGTACTCACAAAGCCAGTTATAACTAATGATCATCCGGGTAAAAAGGTTTATAATTAAGGGGCAAAGATAGTTATTGGCAAATTAGGAGTTAAATTTTCGATATTAACGTAGAAATAAAGAAGCAGAAACTACTATTTTGATTCATAAAAAGCAAACAAAAATAATCGCCGCTAAGGTGCAGAAAAAAAGAATCAGGATAGCAGCCGTGTTAATAAATTGTTACGTAATGAGGCTGTATTTGAATAATGCCTGTTAATAAACCAGTGCATAACCGGTTAAAAAACTACCTTTACCTGTGAACAGGCTGTGGAAAAACTATATAAGAAATCTAAAAAATGAGAATGTTAATAAACCTATAGGATTTTGCTTTTACCTTAGCCAGCCTGCATAGAATAACCCTAACCAACAACAGGATTTAGAGAAACATGGAACTTACTAATTTCAACAAAGATAAAAAGCTGCGCCGCAAAGCGCCGCTCGACCTGGGAAACATGATGTATGGCAAAGTACCGCCGCAGGCAAAGGAACTAGAAGAAGCTGTATTGGGTGCGATCATGCTCGAAAAAAGTGCATTCGATACCGTTGTAGAGATATTAAAGCCTGAGTGTTTTTATGTGGATGCCAATCAGCGGATTTATAAGGCCATGCAGGGTTTGGCCATCAAAAGTTTGCCCATCGATCTGCTCACCGTTGTTGAAGAATTAAAATTCCGGGAAGAACTGGATGCCGTTGGTGGCCCTTACTATGTGACCAAATTAACCAATGCAGTTGTTTCATCGGCCAATATTGAGGCTCACTCCCGTATCGTTCTGCAAAAATTCATTCAACGTGAGCTGATCCGCATCAGCGGCGAGATCATCGGCGATGCCTATGAAGACAGCACCGATGTATTCGACATGCTGGATGATGCAGAAGGAAAATTATTTGAGATCACCAACAGTCACCTGCGTAAAAATTTCGACAGTATTGATACGGTTTTGGTAAAGACCATACAGCGCATCGAAGACATGCGTAACCGGCAGGATGATATCACCGGTGTTCCTACTGGTTTCCCGTCGCTCGACAGATTGACCTATGGCTGGCAATCAACCGATCTGATCGTTTTGGCAGCCAGGCCCTCGGTTGGTAAAACGGCTTTTGCGTTGAACCTGGCCCGGAGTGCGGCCCTGCATCCAACCAAACCAACGGCTGTTGGTTTTTTTAGCCTGGAGATGAGCAGCTCGCAATTGGTCCAGCGTATTTTAAGTGCCGAAAGTGAAATATGGCTCGAAAAAATTGCCCGGGGTAAACTGGAAGAGCATGAAATGAAGCAGTTGTATAAAAACGGCATCGAACGTTTATCCAAAGCACCCATATTTATCGACGATACGGCCGCATTAAATATTTTTGAACTGCGCGCAAAATGCCGTCGTTTAAAAAATAAGCACAATGTTGGGCTTATTATTATCGACTATTTACAGTTGATGAGCGGTGCCGGCGAAAACCGAAACGGCAATCGCGAGCAGGAGATCAGCCGCATATCGAGGGATTTAAAAGGATTGGCGAAGGAATTGCAGGTGCCCATCATTGCTTTATCGCAGTTGAGCCGGGAAGTGGAGAAAAGAAAAGAAGGCGCTAAAATTCCGCAGTTGAGCGATTTGAGAGAGTCTGGCGCCATTGAGCAGGATGCGGATATGGTGATGTTCTTATACCGGCCCGAATACTATGATATTACCAGTAACGAAATGGGCGAAAGCAACAAGGGCGAAACCTATGTAAAAATAGCCAAGCACCGTAATGGCAGCCTGGATACCATCAAACTGAAAGCCTTGTTGCATATTCAAAAGTTTATTGAAGAAGAAGGCGGCGGCGATTTCGCAGGCAGCCTGCCCGGCGGCAACTGGAAACCCGTTAAGGGTGATGATGGAGATGGTGGCGCCAAACTCTATATTCAAAAAGGCAGTAAGATGAATGATGGGGAGTTTGATGAGGATGCACCATTTTAAAAGCCTCACCCCAACCCCTCTCCGAAGGAGAGGGAACTGGAAGATTTTGGCGAAGAGCAATTTTGCTTTTCATAATTTGTAAGGAATGAAGAATTAAATTTGATTTTTCATTCCTTTTTTATTTATGGCATTACCGTTTTTTTATAAAGAAGATTTAGATGCATCAAGTGCGGATGTGATGCTGGATGAATCCACCAGCAAGCATGTTGTGCAGGTGCTTCGCATGCAAAATGGAGAGCAGTTACAACTCACCAACGGCCTAGGCGATTTGTTTATCGCTGATATAACAGACAATAATCGTAAAAGATGCACTGTCTCAATTATAAAAAAATCTAAAATCGCCAATCCCAAATCTAAAATTACCATCGCTATTTCTCCTGTAAAAAACAACACTCGTTTTGAGTGGTTTTTAGAAAAGGCAACCGAGATTGGTGTTACAGAAATTATACCGCTTATCTGCAGCCGCACCGAAAAAGCGAGTTTTAAGTTTGACCGGATGAAAACCATTCTGGTAAGTGCCATGCTGCAAAGCCAACAGTGTTGGTTGCCGGTTTTACATGAGCCAACTAAATTTAATGCACTTATCAAGTCATCAACTCATCAGCAAAAATTTATTGCACATTGTATGGATGGTGCTAAAAGAAGTTTAGCTGATATGAACAATGAATCTCTGTCTTCTAAAATTATTTTAATTGGGCCGGAAGGGGATTTTACCGTTTCGGAGATCGAAGAGGCTTTGGCTGCAAAAATTTATTCCCGTTAGTTTAGGTGAAACAGGTTGCGAACCGAAACGGTGTTAAAAAAAATTTGAAAAATTCGCAGCATTGGTAACGGTTGGTTCACCGGAGCGCACATTCTAGAACGGGACAGTGGGCATCAAGTTAGTTACGCGCATTTGCTGTTTTATTTTGCCTGGTCTGAAAAATCTTCTTCATCATGCCGAAACACAGGTTCATTCAATTTAACCACCCTGTTTTTCTTCATCCTTTTACGCATCACCATATTCAGCATTTCCACACCAAAAGAAAAAGCCATACCGAAATAAATATAATTTTTCAGGTTCAATTGATGTGCCGCTTCGCTATCCCAGCCTTCAATAATCAAACTCAAACCGATCATGACCAGAAACGAAAGGGCCAGCATTTTTAAAGTTGGGTGTTTGTGAATAAAAGAAGAAATAGCCGGACTGAATAAAAACATCACAATCATGGCAATAACAACCGCCGCAATCATGATCTCTACATATTTTGCTGTGCCGCCGGCAGTAATAATGCTATCGAAAGAAAAAACAGCATCGATTAAAATTATCTGGCCGATGGCATTACCCAGCGATATTTTTTTCTTTTTTAGGTCTGATGCATTAGGGTCCTCGCCTTCGAGTTTGCTGTGAATTTCCATCACCGATTTATAAATGAGGAAAATACCACCAGCCAGCATCACTATACTCGCCAGGTCGAACCCCTTGCCGGCTATTTCAAAAACCGATTTCCCTTTTTGCGAAAGCAACCAACCCAGTCCCATCAACAATAAGCTACGGGAAAGTATACCGGTGATCATCCACATGCGGCGGGCCTTTTTCTGGTCCTTGATTTTTTCCAGCCTGTTTAAAATGATGCTTACAAAAATCACGTTATCGATACCCAGTACTACTTCCAGCACAACCAGGATTAAAAAACTAATGATACTTTCTGAGGTGAATAGATGTTCCATGCTGTAGGTAATATTGAATATTTAAGATTGAATATTGGCTAATACGTTGCAGATTCTTTTTACAATAGCAGGGCCCTCATAAATAAAGCCGGTCCATACCTGCACTAATGATGCACCTGCATCTATTTTTTCTTTTGCATCTGCTCCGGTAAAAATTCCTCCACTTGCAATTATAGGAATTTGTCCGTTTGTTTTTTGATGAATATATTGTACCATTTCGGTGCTTCTTGCTTTAACGGGTAAGCCACTTAAGCCGCCGGCACCTATAGTCGTTAGTCGGGAGTCAGGAGTCAGGAGTTGGTCTCTGCTGATGGTGGTGTTTGATGCCACAAGGCCGTCTAATTTTATTTCGAATGCCAATTCAATAACATCGTCAATTTGCTCCTGTGTAAGATCGGGTGCAATTTTTAAAAGAATTGGTTTAGGGTTTAGGAGTTTAGTGTTTAGGCTTTGCAGATTGGTAAGAATCTTATGCAACGCCTCTTTCTCCTGCAATGCCCTTAAGCCAGGTGTGTTGGGACTACTTACATTCACCACAAAATAATCTACATAATCATACAAGGCTAAAAAGCATTTTTCATAATCTTGCCAGGCATCTTCATTAGGAGTCATTTTGTTTTTGCCGATGTTGCCACCAATAACCAGTTGGCAGTTTGCAGTTTGCAGTTTGCTGCCTGCTTTTAATTGCCGGCTGCCAACTGCCAACCGCCAGCTTTTCAGTCTTTCAGCAACCACCGCAACGCCATCATTATTAAAACCCATGCGATTGATGAGCGCTTTGTCTTTTGGTAAGCGGAATAATCTCGGTTTTTCATTGCCGGCCTGGGGCAGGGGAGTCACCGTTCCTATCTCCACAAAGCCAAAACCCAAAGCTTCCAGCTCATTCAGGTACTTTGCATTTTTGTCAAAGCCAGCTCCAAGGCCAACCCTGTTTGAGAATTGAATATTGAATATTGAATATTGAATATTTCCCTTTGGCGTAAACCACCATTGCAGCGCTTTTTTCTTAAAAGGGATCTTACAAGCCAGCTTTAACAAATTCATCGAAAAATAATGAACCCACTCCGGATCAAACATAAATAAAAAAGAACGCAGCAGCTTGTACATGGGCGCAAAATTACGCTACTGCAATCAGTTTTTTGTTTTCGTTCAGAAATTATAACTTTGGTGTATAAAGTTGCATAAACAACTATATGGATTATCAGACTAAACTCAAAGTAAAATGCAGGAAGCTTATATAGTAGCGGGATACAGAACAGCCATTACGAAAAATAAAAAAGGTGGATTCCGGTTTACCCGGCCCGATGACCTGGCAGTTACTGTAATTAAAGGCCTGTTGGCCAGTGTGCCCCAACTTGATGTGAAAAGAGTGGACGATGTAATTGTTGGCAATGCCGTACCCGAAGCTGAGCAAGGCTTGCAGGTTGGCCGCTTGATCTCTGCCAGGGCAGTGGGTATACATGCGCCTGGTATCACCATTAACCGGTACTGTGCCAGCGGATTGGAAAGTATTGCCATGGCCACGGCCAAGATACGCAGTGGTATGGCCGAATGTATTATTGCCGGTGGTACCGAGAGCATGAGCATGGTGCCCACCGCCGGCTGGAAGACGGTACCATCGTTCGCCATTGCCGAAACTGACCCCGATTATTATTTAGCCATGGGTTTAACTGCCGAAGCAGTGGCCAGCGAATACAAGGTAAGCAGGGAAGACCAGGATGCGTTTAGTTATAACAGTCATGTAAAAGCAGGCAATGCCATAAAAGAAGGATATTTTAAATCAGGTATTTTACCGATCACGGTTAATGAAATTTATGTTGACGACAAAGGCAAAAAACAAAAACGTGATTATATCGTTGATACGGATGAAGGTGTAAGGGCCGATACGTCGCCCGAAGGGCTGGCCAAATTAAAGCCCGCTTTTGCCCTGGACGGCTCGGTTACAGCCGGAAATTCTTCTCAAACCAGTGATGGCGCTGCTTTTGTTATCGTAATGAGCGAAAAAATGATCAATGAACTGGGTTTAAAACCCATCGCCCGTTTGGTAAATTGCGCCAGTGCCGGCGTGCATCCCCGGATTATGGGCATTGGGCCTGTAGAAGCGGTGCCTAAAGTGCTGAAGCAGGCGGGCATGAATCTCTCACAAATTGATTTGATCGAATTAAACGAGGCCTTTGCCTCCCAGGCGCTGGCCGTTATCAGAACCCTGGAATTGAATCCCGATATCGTTAATATTAATGGAGGTGCCATCGCACTGGGTCATCCGCTTGGTTGTACCGGGTGTAAACTGACTGTTCAATTAACCAACGATATGAAAAGGCTGAACAAGAAATTTGGCATTATTACTGCATGTGTTGGCGGAGGCCAGGGTATTGCCGGAATAATCGAAAATATTCAATAATAGCCCTATCTTTAAACTGGCATAATAACAATCGAAAGGCAGCGTTATATACAGATCAGGAATCCAATAGAATAAACTTATCCTTTTATTAAACTTTACCGGATTAAATCAGTCGTAATTTTTTAATATCATAGTCAAAAAAAACTGCTATGGACAGAAGAGACTTTCTCACAGTAAGAAAAGCTAAGAAAAAGGCATCCCCAATGTCAAAACCTTTAATAACGGTATCTCCGGCCCGAACCTCGAGCGGGATCAATCCATATACGGGTCCCTGGAGAAAAAATGAAGTTATTCATCTATTGAAGAGAGCGATGTTTGGGGCAAAAAAAGCCGACGTCGACTATTTTGCGTCGGTATCAATGGATCAGGCTGTGAATGAATTGATGAATCCAACTGCACCTAATCCTGTGCCGCCGGTTAAAGAATACACCACATCAACCCAGCCCGGAACGCCCGATGGCAATATTGCCCAGGGTACTACCTGGGTTAATGATGTTAACAACGACGGTACGGTGCAAAGTCAGCGTACGGCTTCTTATAAAAAATGGTGGACAGGGGTTTTATTGAACCAGGACCGTAGTATCCGGGAGAAGTTGATCTTTTTGTGGGTCGATCATTTCGGAAACGAGGCCAATGAAGTAGGAAATGGGAACACAATTTATATTCAACATCAAACCATCCGCCAAAATGGCCTGGGCAATTTTAAACAGATGGTGAGGGATATGGTGGTGGACGTTTCCATGTTACGATATTTGAATGGGTACTTAAATACCGCGACGGCGCCTGATGAAAATTTTGCCAGGGAATTACAGGAACTGTTTACTGTAGGCAAGGGGTCTGGTAGTCACTATACTGAAGGAGATGTGAAGGAAGCAGCAAAGGTATTAACCGGCTGGCGGATAAATGGCCTCAACTATCAGCCTTATTTTACGTCATCGCGCCACAGTTCGGCCAATAAAACATTTTCGTCTTTTTACAACAACACGGTTATTACCGGCAGAACCGGCGCTACGGCTGGCGACCTGGAGATCAACGACCTGATGAATATGATCTTTGCCCAACCCGAAGTGGCGAAGTATATCGTTCGTAAATTTTACCGCTGGTTTATTTATTATGAAATTGATGCAGCCACGGAGGCAAATGTGATCGGTCCGTTGGCTGATATTTTCCGTAACAACAATTACGAAATAGTACCCGTTTTAACAGCCCTGTTTAAGAGCGAACATTTTTACGATGTGTTAAACCAGAGCTGTATCATTAAAACACCGGCTGATATTGTAATCGGTTCTATGAGAGAATATAATGTGGCCATGCCGGCAGCGTCTGACTGGAATACCAGTTATGGCCATTGGAACACACTGTACTCATTTATGATCTTAACAGGTCTTAATCTTCACGATCCACCCAATGTAGCGGGAATACCGGCTTATTACCAGGAACCCCTGTTTCATGAGTTATGGATCACGTCTGATACATTACCCAAAAGGAATCAGTTTACCGATATTTTAAGCATCAATGGATATGTTCGGAATAATTTCAGGATGAAATTTGATTTTGTAGAATATGCTAAAACCCTGGCCAATCCCGGTAATCCCAATGACCTGATTGACGAAGCACTAACCTATTTATTCAGGATGGAATTGTCGCCGCAGGTAAAACAACAAATGAAAACACAACTCTTATTGAGCGGACAGCAATATGATTATTACTGGACGAATGCCTGGCATGCATATATCGCGAGCCCAACAGCGGCTAATTTTAATATCGTGAATCTCAGGATCAGGGAGTTGTTTAAATACCTGATGAGCTTAAGCGAGTACCAGTTGAGTTGATTTGCATCTTGATCTGATTACAAATCTATTCAGGTATAAGGAGCAAAACAGAATTAGAAAAACATCGTTTTTTAGCGAACTATATGTGGCATTAACAAAATAAATATATCACATGAAACGTAGGGAATTTTTAGGAAAATCGGCAGCCATTACCTTGCCTGCTTTGATCAGCGGGTATGCGGTTAAGGCATTAAATGAGGATTCACCCCTGGTGCGGGCCTTACTGGGCGGCGGTACAGATACCGACCACGTGCTGGTCATCATCCAGTTATCCGGCGGAAACGACGGCCTGAACATGGTGATACCGATCAGTACCTATGACCTGTATTACGGAGCCCGCTCCAATATTGCTATTCCTCAAAACAGGATCCTGACGCTGAATGGGTATGCTAATACCGGATTACATCCCAGCATGACCGGTTTACAAACCATGTATAATGAAAAGAAATTAAAAGTTATCCAGGCGGTTGGTTATCCACAGCCCAATTTTTCGCATTTCAGGGCAACCGATATCTGGATGACAGCGAGTAATACCGACCAGCAGGTATTTACCGGTTGGGCAGGCAGGTATTTGAATTACGAATATCCCAATTTCCCCACCGGGTATCCGAACGCTACAACGCCTGATCCCCTGGCCATACAGATCGGTTCAACAGCCTCGTTAACTACCCAGGGTCCCAGTGTTAATATGGCCATGAGTATAACCAGTGCCACTTCATTTTATCAGTTGATCAACGGAACCGACGATCCGGTACCGCAAACCAAAGCGGGTAAGGAATTAAGCTATGTGCGCAACGTGGCCAAACAAACCCGGCAATACGCCAGTGCCATTGTTGATGCGGCCAACCGGGTAACGAATCAGAGCCCGTATCCTACAAATAACAGTCTGGCCGATCAATTAAAAATTGTTGCCAGACTGATCAAAGGCGGATTAAAAACCAAAGTGTATATGGTGAGTTTTGGCGGGTTTGATAATCATAGTCTGCAAACCACCACTACCGATACCACGGTGGGAACCCATGCTACCTTACTGGGCAGGGTGAGTGAAGCAATAAAAGCTTTCCAGGACGATCTGGTTTTTTTAGAAATTGAAGATCGGGTGGTGGGCATGACGTTCAGCGAATTTGGAAGAAGAATTAAGAGTAATAGCAGCGTAGGTACCGATCATGGTGCCGCAGCGCCCCTGTTCGTATTTGGAAAACCGATTGATGGCGGCGTGTTGGGCGATAACCCAACCATACAACCGGTAGCCAATGTTAACGACAACGTAACGATGCAATACGATTTCAGGAGCATTTATTCTACGCTGCTGCAGAAATGGTTCTGTGTTCCTAAAGAAACGGTAGCAGGGCTGTTCCCGCCCGGTATAAACAACCAGTTGCAGGACCTGCCCTTAATTGCCGGCGATAAATGTAATAATGTGATCGTTCCCAACCCATCGGGAACAACGTTGATCACCAATTACCCGAATCCATTTACCAATTCTACCGAGATCAAATTTTCTACCGATGGCGGCCATACGCTGTTGCAGATCATGGATACCGCAGGACGGCTGATCGTAAATCTTTATGAAGAGGATGTTCCGGCTGCAACCACGATCATTGTACCTTTCGATGCTTCGCATTTGCCTAATGGCGTGTATTATGCCCGTTTGCAAAATGGTGCCGGCCAGCAGGTGCGGCCCATGCTAAAAGTTAGATAAGCTGAATGATATTCAATAAAAAAACCGGTGACATAATTCACCGGTTTTTTATTCAACATTAAATTTGGTTAGTTTGTTATTTGATGCCCTGCATTTATCCAGTCCACAATTTTCTGTTTATCCAGCGCGGTTAACTGCCCTCCCTCAGGCATAAAAGTTGGAATACCGTCAACAGCACGTGCTTTGATCCTGTCCCAGGAGTTCACCACATCCGAATCCACGTCGAAGTTTTTACCCCCGTTTACAGTGCCATTCAGGTGGCAGGGCCCGCAGTATCCATTGATAAGCGTTCTTACCTGAAAAAATGTAGGGCCATAACCTTTAATTACGACCGGGCTCGTTCCGCTACAGCCACTGGAATCTTTTACAGTAAGGGTATAATTACCTGCCCCCAGGTTGTAAAAATTTACTGAAGCTTGAAAATTGATTCCGTTGATACTATACGTTATTCCCGAACCAATTGGTGAGCTTACCGTAACTGTACCCTGCGTTAAGCCCGTAGTGGTATGCGTTACACTGGCTACAGGCGTGATCGTTACCCCAAGGCAAGGATCAGGCGGAGGCGGAGGAGCAGGAGCAGTATCTGTTTTTGAACAGGCAACAAAGATCAGAGAGGACATGATCACCGTATAAAAGATGGATTTTTTCATCGAATTAAATTGTGCTATAAATGTAGTTTAAAATCGCAAACAATGGTGGTTTATTCGTCAATCGGGCAACAGTAATGTTGCGGAATACAGTTCTTTCAACCTATGACTCCAATTTAGCCGAAACCGCAGCCTTAATAACTGTATCCTGAACCGTTTATTGCATTGCCAACAAATAAAGAACACGACAAATACCCAGCCAACAGGTTTAAGTCCGCACGATGGATACCGTAAGTAAGCGGGCTTTCTTATATTTGCAACTTTACTACCTATCATGCAAATAATACCGGTAACCGACAATAAAACGGCCCAACTGTTTTTAAAAACAGCCGTTGTGCTCAATAAAAAAGATCCCAACTGGATTCAGCCGTTGAACAAGGATATTAATGAAGTGTTTGATCCTAAAAAAAACAAAGCCTTTCGGTTTGGAGAAGCCATTCGCTGGATTTTACAGGATGATGCCGGGAATTTGATCGGCCGCATTGCCGCCTTTACAAACAAAAAGTATAAAAATAAAGGCGACGATTTACCCGTTGGAGGTATTGGTTTTTTTGAATGTATCGATAACCAGGCTGCTGCCGACCTGTTGTTTGATAATGCCAGGCACTGGTTAATAACAAAAGGTATGGAGGCTATGGATGGGCCCATCAATTTTGGCGAACGCGACCGCTGGTGGGGATTAATTACCGAAGGGTTTACACCACCGTTATATTGCATGAATTTTAATCAACCTTATTGTATCCGTCTTTTTGAAAACTACGGGTTTAAATTATTCTATAACCAGGTTTGTTTTGGTTTGGATGCACAGAAACAATTGGCGCAAAAAACCCTCGACAGGCACGCTGTTCATGAGGCCGATCCGGATATCAGTTTCGATACCATTAAAAAGAATAACCTGGAAAAATATGCCAACGATTTTGTGGAAGTGTACAACAAAGCCTGGGCCGGGCATGGCGGGTTGAAGCAACTGGATAAAAAGCAGGTGATGATGATGTTTACAAAAATGAAACCGGTGATGGAAGAAGACCTGCTCTATTTCGCCTACCACAAGGGAACAGCCATTGCCATGTTTATCAACCTGCCCGATATTAACCAGTATTTTAAGCACCTGAACGGCAAATTTGGTTTGCTGCAGAAACTGGAATTTGTGTTCAGGCAAAAATTTAAGAAATCCAGGAAATTTGTAGGCCTGGTTTTTGGCGTGGTACCCGGGTGGCAGGGCACGGGCATCGATTCTTATATCATCGGGGAGTGCCGTAAAATTATTCAGGCACCGCCTTTTTTGTATACCGAATATGAAATGCAGTGGATCGGTGATTTTAATCCCAAAATGATCAATGTGGCCGAAAATTTTGGCGACACTTTCCGCAGCCGAAACCTGGCCACCTATCGTTATTTATTCGACAGAACGAAGGAATTTCACAGGCATCCCATGGTATAATAATGGAAACTTCTGTGAGTTTAGTTTAAATAAAAGGCTGACAGCTTTTTATTTGGTGCAGTTTTAAAAAACAAATTCGATTTTACAGTTTAGATTACCGAAATTAGCGGCAATGGATAAGTTTATTGTATCGGCAAGAAAATACAGGCCACAGAATTTTTCGACTGTGGTTGGACAGGCACATATTACCACTACGCTGAAAAACGCGATCACCAATAACCAGTTGGCGCATGCTTTTTTATTTTGTGGCCCAAGGGGTGTGGGTAAAACCACCTGCGCCCGGATACTGGCAAAAACGATCAATTGCGAAAATAGAACTGATGACGGAGAAGCTTGTAATACCTGTAACAGTTGCGTGTCTTTTGATGCCGGCAGTTCATTAAATATACATGAACTGGATGCGGCCAGCAATAATTCGGTAGATGATATCCGCAACCTGGTAGAACAGGTTCGCTTTGCACCACAGGCCGGTAAATACAAAGTGTATATCGTGGATGAGGTACATATGCTAAGCTCCTCAGCTTTCAATGCTTTTTTGAAAACACTGGAAGAGCCACCACCTTATGCTATTTTTATTTTGGCAACAACGGAGAAGCATAAGATTTTGCCAACCATACTCAGCCGTTGCCAGATTTTTGACTTTAAGAGAATTACCAATAACGATACCATTGAACACCTTCAGGAAATTTGTGATAAGGAAAAGATCCAGGCCGAAAAAGCAGCCTTGCATGTAATAGCGCAAAAAAGTGAGGGCTGTTTACGGGATGCACTCAGTATCCTCGATAAGATTGTTAGTTTCAGTAATGGCCAATTAACGTACAGCAATACCCTGGAGCACCTGAATATATTAGACGAAGACTATTATTTTAAAATGCTCGATCATATGCAACAGGAGCACCTGAGCGATGCCATGTTGTTGTATGATGAAATAAACCGGAAAGGTTTTGAAGGAGATACGTTGTTGGAAGGATATAGCGAATTTGTAAGAAACCTGTTGGTGAGTAAGGATGCCAAAGCAGCCATCCTGCTGGAAGTGGCCGATGACTTCAGGCAGAAGTATTTACAGGCTGCGCAACAGATCTCCACAGGCTGGTTAATATCGGCATTGAATTTACTGAACGAATCGGAGATCAATTATAAACAGGCCCGTAATAAAAGGCTGCATGTAGAACTCGCCATTATTAAACTATGTTACCTGATGCAGGCCGTTGAACTGGCGAATGATGAGGGCACGGTTTCTAAAAAAAAAATAGTTGATGCAGCCAGGCCGGTAGCCTTCAGATCGATTCAAAAAATAAGACTAAAAGAAACTGCGGTTACCGAGTTAGCTGAACCCACTGATAAAAAAACATCAGCGGCAAAATTGATCATCGAAGAGCCCGGCCCACAGTTTGAAAAGAAAGTTGAACAGCAGGCCGGGCCAACCGTGGAAGAACCAAAAAGATCGTTGGGATCGCTGGACGCCATCAGAAAAAAAGTAACTGCGCAGAATAAGGCAAATGGTTTTGAGGTAAAAGAATTGACTACCGAAGCGTTGAAAGGTTGCTGGGATGCCTTTATAAAAAAACTCAAGGCAAAGAAAAATCATTCGGCTGTTACCAATTTTAAAATGGCCGAATTGAGGATCATGGATAACAACTCGATTGAGATCATTACCGGCAATAATATTCAACAAAAATTTATCGAGCAGGAAAGAGCCGAATTGGTTGATGACCTGCAGCAGTATTTTTGTAACCGGCAATTGACCTATACAGTAGTTATCATTGAAAACGAAGATAATCAAACAACTGCCGAGCGTACATTGAGTTCACGTGAGCAGTATCTGAAAATAATTGAAGAATACCCACTGGTGAAAGAATTAAAAGACAGGCTGCGCTTAGAACTCGATTATTAGGCCAAACTGCGCCGAATTCCTCATTTTGCCTTAATTTCGGACCTGAATCTAAAATAATATATTACTATTATGGCTGAAGTGATACGCATGCCGCTGTTGAGCGATACGATGACCGAGGGAAAGATCATTACCTGGAACAAGAAAGTAGGCGATAAGGTGAAAGCCGACGACGTGCTGGCCGATGTGGAAACAGATAAGGCCACGATGGAAGTAAATGGGTATGTAGATGGAACGTTATTATATATCGGTGTGCCAGCAGGCGAGGCAGCCCAGGTAAACCAGATCATCGCGATCGTTGGAAAAGAAGGAGAAGCGTACAAAAACTTATTGGATAATGACGGAGGTGCTGCCAAAACAGTCCCGGCTGCCGACGAAAAAGCTACCGACGAAAAGCCGGTTGCTGCAAAAACCGGATCTGTTTCCCTTCCTGCCGGGGCAAAAGAGATCCGCATGCCTTTATTGAGTGATACGATGACAGAAGGAAAGATCGTATCCTGGAATAAAAAAGTGGGAGATTTTGTAAAGGCGGATGATGTGCTGGCCGATGTGGAAACAGATAAAGCCACCATGGAAGTAGTAGGTTACGAAGAAGGAACATTATTATATGTAGGAATCGAAGCAGGCAAAGCCGCCCAGGTAAATGAAATTATTGCCATTGTTGGTAAGGCCGGTACAGACGTAAGTGCGTATGTGGCTGCCGAAAAAGCGGGAGCAAATGCATCGCCGGCTGCTGCTGCTTCGATGGCAGAAAGTGAGCTGGCAACAAACAACCCGGCAGGTCCTGCGGAAGAGCAGCTGTCAACTACCCCGAACGGGAGAATAAAAGCTTCACCCCTGGCCAAAAAACTGGCCGCGGACAAAGGAATCGACATTAACAAAGTAAGTGGTAGTGGCGATGGAGGAAGAATAACCAAGAGAGATATTGATAGTTATACGCCTGCCCACAACCAGGAACAGGCAATAAGCAACAAGCAGGTTGCAGCTGTCAGCATCAATCAGGGCCCTATGGTCACGGGTCAGGAAGGCCATACGGATATTCCATTAACGCAAATGCGTAAAACGATAGCACGTCGCCTGGGCGAAAGTAAATTTGCTGCACCGCATTTTTATTTAACCATGGAGATCAATATGGATAAAGCCATAGATGTACGTACACAGTTGAATGAATTGAGCCCGGTTAAGATTTCTTTCAACGACTTTATTATCAAAGCGGTGGCCTTATCATTGAGGCAGCACCCGGCGGTGAACAGCAGCTGGATGGGCGATTTCATCCGCCAGAATCACCATATTCATATCGGCAGCGCGGTAGCAACGCCGGAAGGGCTGATTGTACCGGTGATACGTTTCGCCGACCAAAAAACGGTATCGCAAATTGCCGTTGAGGCCAAAGAATTATATGGCAAGGCCAAAGACAAAAAGTTACAACCCAACGAATTCAGCGGTAATACATTTACCATTTCCAACCTGGGCATGATGGATATTGAAGAGTTCACCGCCATCATCAATCCGCCTGATAGTGCGATACTGGCAGTAGGACGAATTAAAGAGGTTGTGGTAAGGAAGGGCGAGGGTTTTGGCATCAGTAACCTAATGAAACTAACCATGAGTTGCGATCATCGTACTGTGGATGGTGCTGTGGGAGCGGCTTTCCTGCAAACGCTTAAAAAATACCTGGAGAACCCGGTGACGCTGTTACTGTGATCCTGTCGCGTAGGTCACGATGGGTATCGGGAGAGAAATCTATAAAATAAGGCGCCGGTTTAAAGCTGGCGCTTTTTTATTGTACAAAACCTGGCACGCTGGTCAACGTCATCGGCGCAATAGGTTCCGTTTTTTTGCTAAAAGGGTATATCCTTTCTCCTCAAAAAATAATTAAAATTATATTTTAAATAACTTTTGAAAATTCGAAAACATTACTATCTTTGTGGTATAAATAAATCATCATGACCTATTCTGAAGCAAAAGCACAGTTTATCAGCAGTTGGGGAGCCCTTGGCAGCCATTGGGGTATCAACCGCACCATGGCGCAGATACACGCGCTGCTGCTGATCAGTCCCGAGCCCATTACCCAGGATGATATGATGGAACAACTCAGTATCAGCCGGGGCAATGTAAATATGAATACGCGGGACCTGATTGACTGGGGATTGGTAGAACGGGTGTTGATACCAGGCGAACGCCGGGAGTTTTTTACCGCCGAAAAAGATATCTGGAAAGTATCTACGCAGATCATTAAGGAAAGGAAGAAGCGGGAACTGGATCCCATGCTCAAATTGCTTAGCCAGCTTGACAATATAGAAGGCGATAAAAAGGATAAGGAATTGAAACAGTTCAAGGAAACCATCGGCGGTATCCGAAAGTTCGGCGGACAGGCCGATAAGGTATTGGATGTAATGATCAAAGCAGACGAAAACTGGTTTTTAGGAAGCCTGTTGAAGTTCTTTAAATGACGCTATAAAAATCGTAAAAATCAAGCTGGAAAATTCCGGCTTTTATTTGAAAAATATGTTTCAAAATTTTCTGAAAATATAAAATATATCAGCATGAAAAAGTTTAAAAAAACAGATGTAGTAGTCAGCACGGTATTGATCCTTTTCTTTCTGACAGCCTGCCTGGTTAACTACGATAGATCCGGTTATTTTGAATTGCTTTTAACCGGTTATTTTGTAGTAGGCGGCTGGCAGGTGATCAGCATGCTGGTGCACATCGCCTATCGGAAATCATTGCCAATGTCGGCCACCAGGATAATGTACCAGGTCATTAGTTTAATAGCCCTGGTAACCATGCCGCTTGGATCTTTTTGGTTATTGGCTGTTGCCTCTCCCTTTATGGCTATATTTTATGCCGGACTTTGTTTTAAAGAAGTGAGAGAAATGAACACACGCCCTCTGGCAATACTCAAATAAAATCAACAACCATGAAAATCGTTATTCCCAACTGGCTGATCATACTCGGCGGTGCCGGCCAGATATTTACCGCCATCATTTATCCCTATATCCGCCACGCGGTGTTCGACTGGTATAATGATATCAAAAAGCTAAAGCCACTTAACCAGGAAATAGCCAAAACCTACGGCCGGTATATCCAGGGTTTAAATTTTTCTTTTGGCCTGATCTCCATCCTGTTTACTACCGAGCTAAAGAATAATACCGGCCTGGCCGTGGCATTAACCGGCCTGATCGCCGCCTACTGGACGGGTAAATTAATTACCCAGTTTGCTTATTATCCCATGTACAACATTCCTAAAAAACGAATATTCAAAATAGGAGAGGTTTTGATGAACACGATGTTTACGGCTTTTGCACTGATCTTTATTTTACTGTTTGTGGCTAATTTAACAGGCTATTTTGCAACATAAATGAATTTTAATAAAACCAATGCTAACTTTGAATGGATATGAACGATCAACCCATTATATTATTCGACGGTGTTTGCAATTTCTGCAACAGTGCTGTCAATTTCACCTTGAAAAGAAATTCGAAATTAAATATCAGGTTCGCACCGTTGCAATCCGAAACCGGACAAAAATTATTGCAACAGTATAAGTTGTCCGAAAATAATATGCAATCCTTCATTTTCATCGAAAATGGAAAAGCGTATACAAGATCAACAGCAGGCCTTCGGGTTTGCCGGCACCTGCGGCGATTATGGCCGCTGTGTTATTATTTGATCGTGGTACCTAAATTCATACGGGATGGCATTTATAACTGGATCGCCAAAAACCGCTACAAATGGTTTGGGGTGCGTGCCGAATGTATGATACCTTCACCGGAAATTAAAGCCAGGTTCTTACCTTGATGAATACAAAAAAAACATTGGTATTGGGGGCTTCCGAAAACCCGGCCCGTTATAGTTACCTGGCCATTAACCGGCTTAAAAACTATGATCATCCCATAGTGGCCATTGGAAAGAGAAAAGGGCTGGTTTCCGGAACACCCATCGGTACCGATAAAATACCCCTGCATGATATTGACACCGTAACCCTGTATTTAAATCCCGCGCATCAAAAGGAATACTACGATTATATCATTTCCCTGCACCCCAAAAGAATAATTTTTAACCCCGGTGCCGAAAACGATGAATTGGCCGAACTGGCCATTAAAAACAACATTAAACCCGTTGAAGCCTGCACCCTGGTTATGCTCAACACCGGCCAGTATTAAGCGTTAATATACGGGAATTCGGAAAATCCCCTTCGTAGATCTACGTACAAACCGCCTGTAGAGGGTTTTTTTTGTTAAATAGATAATAAAATCGACCCAACGGCGTTTCCTATTTAGAATAATCCAAATACCTCGTAACCAATCGTTATCCTATGAAACACTATGCGCCCTATGCATTGTCTGTGCTGTTAACATGTGTAGCCTTTACCGGTTTTTCACAAAACACCAAACCGAAACAATTCGACAATTTTCCCGCAACCATTCAATGCAGCGAACCGGAACTGGCTAAAGTTTTTGATACGCCGGCCGGGCAGAATATTCAACTGGTATTTTCAAATAATTTTATATTCCAGGGCTCCGTTAAATCAAACCTGGCGAAATATGATAACCTGCAATCGGCTATTGTCATATCTCCAGACTACCCAAACACCATTTTCAGCGTTTCGCGAATAACCAATGCCGACCGGTCCACTTCATATGTTGGCCGTATTTTAAACAGAAGTTTTTTCGATGGCTTTGAATTGAAAAGAAACACATCGGGCAGTTATGAATTGTTGAAGATTGAAACAGATCGTTTGGTCCCGGACTGCGCACATTTATAAATTGAGGTAAACCTAAAAAATAACCTGATCCAAGAATCTCCAAAATCCCCTAGAATGAAAAAGCTTTTTACATCACTCATCATAGCAGGTTTGGCACTGATTTCTTTTACCGCCTTCAGTATTCCCAAACTTAACAGTTATCCTTCGGCGGCGGCTACTATTTTTCTTGACTTCGACGGGCAGTATGTTGTTGGAACCATTTGGAATGGCGGTAATCCGATAAATTGCGCTGCATCAGGATTAACTGATCCGCAGATTGTTGATGCTTTTAACCGGGTGGCCGAAGATTATCGCCCCTTTGAAGTTAATATAACCACCGACTCCACGGTTTTTTTAGCGGCACCATTAAACCAGCGAATTCGTGTCATTATAACCCCAACCAATTACTGGAATATGGGTGTAGGCGGAATTTCCTGGATGGGTTCTTTTACCGCAGGCGATGATACACCCGCCTTTGTTTTCAGCAATATGCTGGCCTATAACGCCAAATATGTAGCCGAATGTTGCTCGCACGAAAGCGGCCATACAGTAGGGTTAGCTCATCAATCCAAATACGATATCGCAAATTGCAGTTCTCCGATAGAAACCTACAGCACCGGATTTGGCTCCGGAGAAACAGGTTGGGCACCCATCATGGGTAACAGTTACAGCAAAAACATGACGAATTGGAATAACGGACCAACACCTTATGGATGCACTGCCGTGCAGGACAACCTGTCGACGATTGTATCGAATAATGGATTTGGATACCGGGCCGATGATTATGGAGAAACGCTGAACGCAGGCACTTTTGCACTCACCGGTAATAATTTTAATGCAACGGGTATTATCACCACCAATTCGGATAAAGACGCTTTTAGATTCACACTCAATTCGAATTCTAATTTTCATGTTACGGTAGTTCCGTATACGGTACCGGCCGCCATGAATGGTGCCAACCTTGATGTACGGGTTGAGTTGTACAATGCGGCTGCCATATTGATCAGGGACTATGACCCGGTAAACACGATGGCAGTTACCATTGATACGATCTTAAACGCAGGTAGCTATTACCTCAAAGTATCAGGTACCGGAAACCAAAACATTGGCGCTTACGGCAGTTTGGGTGAGTATATCATAGCGGGTTCGTTCAATGGTTTGCCCATACACAGTGTAAGTTTAGCAGGTACGGCAGACAAGGGTAAACATAACCTGAGCTGGCGGATCGTGGCCGATGAACCCATAAAAACAATCGAGGTAGAAACATCAAACGACGGAAGCCATTTTAGTTCCCTAATGAGTGTATCACAGTCGGCTACTAATTTCTCTTACCAGCCATTTAAAAACAATAATATTTTTTATCGCTTAAAAGTCACCTCGGTACTTGATCAAACAGTGTATTCAAATATCGTTGCTTTAAAAGCAACGGATAATGCGGAGAAGCGGTTCCAGGTATCAAACCTGGTGCGTAACGAGATCGTTGTTAATGCTGCAGAAAATTATCAATATACGTTGATTGATATAAACGGACAGACCATCAAAACCGGAACCGGCCTGAAAGGGATCAACTGGATAGATGTGTCGAACCTGCCAAGAGGAATCAATATTATTCAGATTTTCAACCAGGATCATGCTACCGGATCCTTCGGGAGACAAACAGAACGTATTATAAAACAGTAAGGTAGATTCATGTGTAAGTCAGGGGGTAGCGTTAGGGGCTGCCCCCTTTTTTTAAAATCAGTAAAAAAATAGTATAAAGAGAGTAAGGTAGATTCACGTGTAAGTCAGGGGGTAGCGTTAGGGGCTGCCCCCTTTTTTTGTGCCCATGCCCCGCTCCCGATACCCCCTCCGCCCCCTTGCGCAGCATCCTGTGGAGAAGGGTGAGCCAGGAGCATGATGCTTTAGCATGTTTTGCATGCATACTGTTAAGTTTCTTATTACTGCATACATTATTTTATTGTTACAAAGTTCCCCTTTAGGGGGCAGAGGGGTTTGCTATTGTTATTTATCCGTAACTTTAAAAAACCCATTTTTATGTTATGGAGAAAATTTAACGGCGACCCCATTCAATTACACATCAAAGATGCTGTAGAAGAAGCCATCACCCGGGAAACCGAAGCCGGTTATCATTTAAAAGTTTGTATCGGCACCGACAGCCAGGTAAAGGGCAAGGAAACCGAGTTTGCTACGGTCATTGTTTTTTTACGCGAAGGCCACGGTGGCTTCATGTTTATTCACAATGAAAAAACCACACAAAAACACAGCATTAAAGAAAGGATGTTGGTTGAAGTAGCCAAAAGTATTGAAATTGCTTACGAACTCTGCGACCTGTTTACCCTGTACGATGTAGATATGGAAGTACATGCCGATATCAATACCAACCCGCAGTTCAAAAGTAATGAAGCCTTACGGGAAGCCATGGGCTATATTTTAGGAATGGGCTTCGCGTTCAAAGCCAAACCCGAAGCCTTTGCCAGCAGCAGTTGTGCCAATAAGGTGGTGAATTAATGATAACCGGAAATCAATAATTACCAGTCAGGTAACAGTTAACCTTTTTCTGACAGCAGGGTATTCGTCTCTTCAATAAAATTCAATATTTTTTCCTTCCCCGATTTTTTCACCGCACTGCTCACAAAATGTTGCGGTAAAAACTGCCAGGTTTTTTTCATGGCTTCTAAAAAAGACTTTACATTTTTACTTACGATCCGTTGATTTTCCTTATCTGATTTGGTGAACACCAAACAAAAAGGTACCTGCCAGGTTCTTAGCTGATCTAAAAATTCCAGGTCAATTTTTTGGGGACTGTGCCGGGAGTCTATCAGTACAAAAACCATGGTCAGGTTTTCTCTTTTGCGCAGGTAATTTTCAATCATCTGCTCCCAGCGGTTGCGGCTTCTGATGCTCACTTTGGCAAATCCGTAGCCTGGCAGATCTACCAGATACCATTGGTCCCAATTGGTACCCACCGGCCTGGCAGCCGTTTGTGAGGCTTTTGGCGTGGGGGCGGATGAGATCAGAAAATGATTCAATAATTGGGTTTTTCCGGGTGATCCCGAAGTCTTCGCCAGCTTATCATTGTTGCAAATCATATTGATCAACGACGACTTGCCCACATTACTGCGGCCAATAAAGGCATACTCGGGCTTGTCGGGTACCGGGCATTTTTCGTAGTCGGGGCTGCTGATGATATATTTTGCCGATTTAATTTGCATGGGGCAAAGATACTGGATAGGAAAGGGATGCCGAAAACTAGATGCCGCGATCCAGCATCCAGTATCCAGTACCCAGTATCCATTATCCAGCATCCACCTTTCCACATCCAAAAACCTCTTATCTTTGCAAACCATGTCAGAATACGCACACGATACGGTTGTACCTTATAAAGAATCGGCACTCAGCAAAAAGCAGCAGGTGGCCGGTATGTTTAACGACATAGCTTTCCGCTACGATTTTTTAAACAGGTTCCTCAGCGCAGGTATTGATATCCGGTGGCGGAAAAAAGCCATCAAACAATTACTGAAAACCCAGCCAAAAACGATACTCGATGTGGCCACCGGTACCGCAGATATTGCCATTATGGCGTCTGGTATATTAAAACCCGATAAAATTACCGGCATCGATATCAGCGACGGAATGCTGGATTTTGGTCGCGAAAAAATACAAAAGCTTGGTTTACAAAACATTATAGAACTGTTAAATGGCGATTGCGAAACAATAAATTTCAACAACAATTCGTTTGATGCGGTAACTGTTGCATTTGGGGTACGCAATTTCGAAAACCTCGAAAAGGGATTATCCGAAATTAACCGGGTATTAAGGCCCGGCGGTAAACTGGTGGTGCTCGAATTCAGTAAGCCCAGATCGGTAGTTGTTAAGTTCATGTACAACCTGTATATGAAATTTATTTGTCCCAATGTTGGGAAACTATTCTCGAAAAACCGCAACGCATACCAATATCTCGACGAATCAATTAACAAGTTTCCGGAAGGAAATGATTTTAAAGCTATCCTGGATAAACTGGGATACCGAAACACGTACACAAAACCCCTGAGCTTAGGCATATGCAGTATTTATTGCGGAGAAAAATAATTAAGTTACTAGCCGTTATTTTATTTTGTCCGGTAATTGGATTTTCTCAATTATTCGACAATTATAATAATGAGGAGCACGACAGTAAGCCCATACGGTTTGGTATCAACCTGGGCATGAACCGTTCTCACTTTCTTTTTGAACACGATCCGAGTTTTTTGGTTAATGCACCCTTCGATAGTATAACCGTTATAGAGAGTATCAACAGTACGGGTATAAACCTGGCCTGGCTGGTTAATTTTCGCATCAGCGATCACTTTGATCTGCGCACGTACCCACTAAACCTTACTTTCAGCGAAAAGAACTTTCAATATAATGTGAAATATCCCGATCTGCCGGCCGGCGAAAGGCCGGTGACGGAGAAAAAAACGCAGTCCATATCCATGAGTATTCCGGTACAGATAAAATTCAGCAGCGACCGCATCAATAATTTTAAAGTGTACATGATGGCAGGCGGCAAGGTAGAGTATGACCTGGCATCAAACGCCGGAGCAAAAAATGCGGAAGAAAAAATTAAACTCCGGAAGTTTGATTATGGCGTTGAGGCCGGACTGGGCTTTCATTTTTACTTTCCCATATTTGTATTAACACCCGAAATTAAGATGGGCTGGGGTATCGGCAACCTGCACAGCCGGGATACCAATTTAAAATATTCGCGGGTAATTGATAAGATCAATTCGCGGATGATCTCTTTCTCGTTAACAGTTGAATAAATTCAGCAACCTTAATAATCGTGCCTCCGGTTAAACATGTTGATCCGCACACCGCCGGTGATCATGGTTGATGTGGTGGCGGTTGGGTTGGTGAGCGTTTTTTCGCGTCGGTATTGGCCGGCAATTTCAAAATAGATATTTTCTCTCAACTCGTACGATACCTGTAAATAAGCGCTGAGCACCGTAGCTTTATCACCGCTGCCTATTTCAAAACCATCATCACGGCTACGGGTAGCGTAATTCCTGAAAATATTTCCGCCAAAATTAATGCCCGCGCTGTCTAATCCTTTGGTATAATAAATGCCCTGTACATAAACATGCCATTTGGGCGCCGGTTGAAAGCGAACAATACCCAAAACCTCCTGGAAGTTAGACCCCAACGGATGGGCCAATGGCTGGTTATAATGCGTATAGTTCGAAATGGTATCGTTATGCGCATAGGTAAAAGGCCTCACCCGGTTGGTTTCAATTTGAATATCCAGGTTGGGCACGCCAAAAGCATCCACATATTTTACGCCCAGTTGTATACCCCATTTATTAACCCAACTGGTGGGGTTGTTCCTTAATTCCGATAAGATGAATTCATCCAGCAACAACTGGCCATACACTTGTGCCCGGTGTGCAATATTGGCTTTAAAATCGAAGCCTGCCACGGCATTATCCGGACTGCCCACCGTGCCTTCGATATGCCGGTAAAAAATGATGGGGTTCAAATATTGAAAATCAAAACGGTTTTTACGCCCAAAAATCACCCCTTCAAAAACGCCGATGTTCAGCCACTTGGTTACGTTCATACTCAGGTGGTGCATGGCTGCATATTTACGGTCGAGCAGGGTATCGCCGGCTTTTTTAAACTGAGGAAACAGTTCCATAAAAAGATTCTGGTAATTTAATTTCCAGATACGGGTATTCAGTTTCAGAAATAAATTACTATTGCCCCAATCGCTTAAAAATAAACTGCGGTACCCATTGCCGATGAAATTTTTATCGTAGCCAAACTGAACATCAATCGCATTTGCAGCTCTAACCGTGATATAGCCACGGGCATCAAAATAATCTACCCCGTTTGTTTTGAACGGTTTGTAAAAACCCACGCCCGGCACTGCCCGGTAATTGTTAACCTGTTGTTGAAAAAATACAGGGCCGCGTTCCTGGTTATCGGTGAGGTACGTAGAAAAACCGATCTTTCGGCCAATGGTACCTCTTGCGGTAATTCCTTTGCTGTTTAAATAGATCGATTTTTTGGTTTCGGTTTCAATGCCCTGCACATATTGAAATACGGGATTTACCACCAGGAAAAAATTATTGGTTTTTACTTCCAGAAAATTGGGTTTTGTTTTATAAAAGGTTTTTAAGATCGGCTTCTTACTCTTAAATGCGTCGGTAGGCCCGGTAACCCACTCGCTGTTATTCATTAAAAAGCTGTTCAGGTTATATTCGTCGATATCGGTAAGTGCCTGGCTGTTCCAGTCCACATATTTATCACGACCGGTTAACAAATCGGTATAACCCAGGCGGGCGCTGTCGATAAACTCGGTTTGTTCTACAATATACTTTCTGTTAAAAGGACGAACTGATGAAAAATTGAGGTGGGTATTTTTTTGTTGCTTAATTTCCATACGGTCAACAAAATGGATATCCTTTGAGCCGGGCGTTAAAAAAGTGGATTGGGCTGTTGCAGAAGCGGGACAAATAAAAAACAGGACTTTGACTAAGCTTTTAATAAATTGCATCAGATAATTTTAGTTTAACACGTAATACCATTCAAGTTATGCAAAAATACCTTTTTAAGAACATCCAGGTAGTAAATGAAGGAAAAATTCAATCATTGGATGTTTTAACTAACGGCGAAAGGATAGAAAAAATTGCAGCAACCATCGAAACAAAATTTAAGGTAGAAGAGATCGATGGTGAGGGTAAGCATCTTTTTCCCGGTGTGATCGACGACCAGGTGCATTTCCGTGAGCCCGGACTTACGCATAAAGCCACGATCTATACCGAGAGCAGGGCTGCCGTGGCAGGCGGCGTTACCAGTTTTATGGAAATGCCCAATACCATACCCAATGCGCTAACGCCCGAACTGTTGGAAGATAAATATACCATTGCGGCCAACACGGCACTGGCCAATTACTCTTTTTTCATGGGCACCAGCAATGATAATGCGGAGGAGGTATTGAAAATGAATAAACACAAACGGGATGTTTGCGGGGTGAAGATATTTATGGGCGCCAGTACGGGTAATATGCTGGTGGATAGCCATTCGGCTTTGGACAAGGTTTTCAGGGAATCGGAGATGCTGATCGCTACACATTGCGAAGATGAGCGGATCATCAAAGCCAATTACGAGCGGATTAAAAAAGAAAAAGGAGAATTATCGGCTGCCGATCACCCCCTGATCAGGGATGAAGAAGCCTGTTTTGAATCGTCGTTGATTGCGATCAAGTTTGCGCAGAAATACAATAGCCGTTTGCATATCCTGCACATCAGCACCGAAAAGGAACTGCAGCTATTCAGCAACATGATGCCGTTGAAAGAGAAAAGAATTACGGCCGAAGTTTGTGTGCATCATTTACATTTTACGGCTGATGATTATGAACAGCTCGGCTATAAAATAAAATGTAACCCGGCCATCAAGGCGCCGCATAATAAAGAAGCACTGTGGAAGGCCTTACTCGATGACCGGCTTGATGTAATTGCCACCGACCATGCGCCGCATACCCTGGAGGAAAAAGGAGGCCCCCTCCTAACCTCCCCCGAAAAGGGAGGAACTGACCGAAGCGGTTCCGGTGGGTACGAAAAAGCTCATGCAGGATTACCATTGGTTCAACATCCTTTGTTATTGATGTTACATTATTATAGGGAAGGAAGGATCAGTTTAGAAAAAATTGCTGAAAAAATGAGTCATGCTGTGGCCGATTGTTTTCAAATAGCAGAACGTGGATATATTCGTGAAGGATACTATGCCGACCTGGTGGTTGTTGACACGCAAATGCCGTCGAAAGTAACCCGGGAGAATATTTTATACAAATGTGGCTGGAGCCCCTTAGAGAATTTTACGTTTCCTGCATCTATACTAAGTACGTTTGTAAGTGGCAAACTGGTTTATGACCATGGCGCCTTTGATGAATCAACAAAAGGACGGCGGTTATTATTTAACAGGTAATATCTGATAGGTAATATTTAATATGGAATATTGAATATTAATACAGCATTAGTCTGAATACAGCCAGTTCATATTAAATATTAAATCTTCAATATCAGATCAGTATGGAGATAGACAAAACAACACTGACCGACCTGTTAATGTTCAATACCGGCGAAGATATTTCGATGCTCGGTAAAATGGACCTGTGCAGCACCACGCATGGCAGCGAGCAGTTGCGCATCAATTTCAGCACGGCCTTAAAAACGCAGGAAGAGATCATTGCGGTGCAGGATACCCTGAAACTGATCCTGGCCCAATTGCCGCAATGGCCTTCAACCATCACAAACGGTACGGTGATGGTGGTTGAAAAATTTTATGATTCGCCCATCAGCCAGATCCCGCCGCATCCTTCGGTGGTGGAAGCCTGGAGTTATAAATTACTGCATGGTCCCGATTTTGCGCTGGTAACCTATTCGGCCAAACATTGTTTCGATTTTATAAAAGGGTTTCAGCAGGTACTGGAGCTTTTTGCGGGCGCACCGGTTCCGCTGCCCCTGCAGAAGGTATTAGCGGCCATCGAAAAAAGTATCCGGATAGAACAATTTGCCATCGTTGACAGGCACGCCGGCATTGAAGCGCTGAGTCCTGCACAAAAACTCGAATTTGCCCATTTTGTAAGGCATCGGTATAAACACAATATACTTGAGTTGGTGGTGCTGTATGCCCAAATAGATGCCTGGTATGGTATGGCCAGGGCAGTGCAAAAATTTGGCCTGGTTTTCCCCGAATTTGTAAACCATGCCGGGCCGGTTATAGAAGCACGTGGCCTTTATCATTTGCTGGTACCCCAGCCCGTTGCTTATGATGTGGCGCTTAACCAAAAAACCAATTTTATATTTTTAACCGGCGCCAATATGGCCGGCAAAAGCACGTTTATCAAATCGGTGGGCGCGGCGGTATTTCTGGCGCATATTGGTATGGGTGTGCCGGCACAACAGATGCAGCTCACGCTGTTTGATGGTATGCTCAGCAATATCAATGTGGTGGACAATATTGCCAAAGGCGAAAGTTATTTTTACAACGAAGTGCAGCGCATCAAAGCCACTATCACCAAGATCAGCGACGGCAAAAAATGGCTGATCCTCATCGACGAACTCTTTAAAGGCACCAATGTACAGGATGCCATGAAATGCAGCAGCACGGTCATTGAAGGGTTGTTAAAAATGAAGTACTCGCTGTTCATCCTCTCTACCCACTTATACGAAATAGGTGAGGAGCTCAAAAAATATCCCAATATCGATTTTAAGTATTTCGAAACCTCGGTGGTCAACGACCAGCTTCATTTCAGCTATCATTTAAAAGACGGCATCAGCAACGACCGGCTGGGTTATTTGATTTTGAAGCGGGAGGGCGTAGTGGAGATGCTGGAGAAGATGTGAGTAAGCCGGGGTAAATGCCTATCCCCTGTACGGATGTGAATTTGAAAACTTACCGGTTTATGGTATATAGAATACAAATTTATCGGCATATATTTAGCCATTATTATTTGGTTACAAATGATTACAAACGGATAAACGCGAGACTTTCAGGAAAATTAGTAAATTGATAATCAATAAAATACTGCGCCTATTACGTAAATACACGAGTTACCTGCAATGCTTACCGACATTTCGAACATTACATAGACTGACATCAGATGACTAGACTCCTAACATCGTTCTTTCTAACAACAATAGCACTGACTTCTTTTGGACAGATGACTTGGAAAAGCTTGAATGACATTCCTAAAAAATGGATAATGGTTGAGCGTGACAGCTTGGGTTATTTGGTTTACGACCCTTGCGATGGAGGGACGCCAATGATTACTATTGACAGTGGTTATATTACAATTTACTGGCAGCTTGACGCACCAACGAAATTTGTCATCAACAAATTTACTCGGCTGACAGGCAATAGGTCTTTTTATATTAACGCAGCAGCCGAAGATGGAAACATGGAATTTACAGTTGAGATAAAAAATGGTAAGCAAAAACTTGTTCTATGGACTTTTGGGGATTTCAAATGGGTGATGACACCACTCAGATTTAAGAACTTGTTCCGACAAGTGAATAATCCTTGTCCAACTGAAAAGAAGCCAGAGAAGCAATTCTTGACAGTTGAGTTCTAAAGCTTTTAAAAAGTTACTTTGGCCATCTCAGACAGACAATAGCACATGCAGGTAACATCGGGTTTTATGCAACTTGGGCAAGACCAGCAATTTTTCAGCTTCAGTTCGCTACCAATCATCGGCTATGGGCTTGACCGTGTACTATGCATTTTTTCGTTTTTAAAATATAAATTTCGTTTCTTAATTTACATCGTGGCGGGGGCGGACACAGCATCAAATACCCAAGCTGCATAAAGCCCCGCCCGTTGGCAGCAATAAATACAGACACCTCAATCGAAATATGATCCCATGTTTAATTTTATGAAAATTGGAATCTCAATCTATTTTATTTCACTGTTAATTTCATGTCAGTCAAGTGGACAGAAAATTCAGAGAAAAGATGCTGCTTATGCAATTAACTTAATAGACAGTTTAACTACTACCCTTGGTGACCCAGCAAATAAATTGGTGGCATATTCTAAATCACTAAGTAAAGAGATGTCACTTGATAACAAAGTCGAAAAGACTTTAGTTGATACAATGCAGATCTATTATAATGCACTTATCTCAAGTTATGAAAAGGCAATTCAAGAAATTACTAATAATGAGACACTTGCGAAATTTAAAGAAATGCAAAGCAACTTTCTGGTTCTTTTAAATAAAGGTAAAGAACCCTGGGCGGTGACAGTTCCAGTTCAAATTAAAATGTTTCGAAAAGGTTGGGATTCGTTGAGTATTAAAGAACAAGAGATATTTAAAACTAAGGAAATTTTTATGATGAAGTCAGCATCTGAAGTACTTGAATGGGCAAAAATCGTAGCTATGCAAGAGGATGAGTTAGAAAAAAAATATCATCTTGAATTAATTAATGACAAGTACAGATAATTTTACTGCTGCCAACATAGGGTTTTGCGGGAAGTGTGGCAGGACAAACAAACTTCAGCTAAGTACTAAGCCGGGCATTGGTTATGGGCTGACACAGCAACTTTGGGCTTTTGTGCTTAACTTCAACATAGCAACTTTATTCAACAGCGGCTGTGGGCGGACACAGGGACAATTCCACACCTGCGCAAAGCCCCGGGCGTTAGCGGTCATGCTATTTAGAAACACCCTAATTATTTATGAGTAAAAAGACAACACGACAGACAGATTTTATAAAATGGTTCGGGCCTGTTCTTGACGCATTGAGAGCCTTAGGCGGTTTTGCACGACCGAAAGAAATTACAAAACGGATTGCTGAGACTTGGAAAACTTTCAGCAGCAAATACATCTTCAATTATTAAAATAAAAACAGGATTCTGTAAGGGCTGTATAAAAAAAATCTAACCGGTTATGAAACCAAACTTTCAAAACTTCAGAAAACGAAATCTAATTTTCTTTTTTGTAACAACCTGCTTTTTGCTTTTTTCGTGTACTAACAAAAACCCAAACATCACCAAACAGGAATTAGAGAAGTATTTGCAAGCGGAAATGAAGAAGCAACAAATCCCAGGGCTTTCCTATGCCATTGTTTTGGATGGTAAAATTATTGATAGCGGTGCCCTTGGATTAGCCAATGTTGGACTCAAGGTTCCTGCAACTTTAAATTCAAAATTTAACATCGGTTCAATTGGAAAAACATTTACCGCAACTTCCATCATGCTCTTGCAAAGAGATGGGAAGTTATCAATCAATGACCTAGTTAACAAATACTTTGATTCTTTACCTGCAAACTGGAATACCATCACAATCAAACACCTTCTAACCCATACATCTGGAATTAGGGATTATTGTCAGGATCATCCAGATTATCCACTTATTAGCGGAGCTACAGGTGAAGGGTTGGAAGAACGCAAAATAGAGATTTCTGAACTTCAGTTTATTAAACTAGTTACCACTGACCCCTTGAATTTTACACCTGGAGAACGTTTTGCATATAGCAATTCCAATTACTTTCTTCTTGGGTTCATCATTCAAAAAGTAAGTGGTCAATCGTTATCTGAATTTATGAGTGAGCGGCTCTTTACTCCAGCTGGTATGACAGAAACAATGCGTGAAAATGTTCCGGTAATTGTTCCAGACAGAGCCACCGGGTATAATTTGAATGATAGCAATAAGTTGATTAATGGTGCTTACATCAGCAATTTTTATTCTTCCCAAGGTGATATGGGCATTATTACAACGGCAAAAGATTTGACCAAATGGATCATTGCATTAGAAGGTGGAAAAATTTTGGACAAAGAATCTTTGCGTCAAATGTGGACTCCTTGTAAACTAAAGAGTGGTTTTGAACCAATGGACGCTTATGGCAGTTATAGTTATGGATATAGTTATGGATTAGGTTGGGAATTAAACTGTCATAATGGATATATAGAAAATGGCCATGGGGGTGATTTCATGAATGGTTTTTCGGCAAAATTTGTACATTTTCCAGAGAAAAAACTGACGGTGGTTGTACTTACTAATTTACAACCTTGGAAAATTTCGCAACCAGGAGTGGATGTTTACAGGATAGCAGGTTTTTATGTGTCCGAATTGAATGCAATTGACCAATTTCAAACAGCATCAACCGCAGACAGTAGCTTGAATAATATAGTGTATGATTTCTATAATCAATTGATGAGTAAAGGAGAGTTTGACACTTCGGTGGTTACTATAAATTTCAAGGAAAGAACAAATCCAATTGTCAAGAATTTATATACTGGAAAAGTTCCTAATTCCAAAACAAAGATTCATGTGAGTTGTATAAAAACAGATAGGATGGCAGATAGGAATCTTGTGCGATGGGGAGTGCTTGTAAAAAAAATCAACTACTACGAAATTACAGAAGAAAATAAAACACCAACATACATGGCTATCTATTTTACAACAGATAATAAGATAGCTGACATATCGTATTAGAGAATTGCATGCCCATAGACAATTTATGGCGAGAAGTTAATCCGAAGCTCTGACGTTTGTATTTTTTCGCCTGTTTCCCCAACTTGGGTAGAAAAATGATTCTCCATTTTTAGAAACTCCGATGGAAGAAGAACAAATTCCGAATGGTTATGCTGGGTTGTACCGCTTGTGATTATAGAGGTGTATGTGATTTTATGGCCAGCATTAACCAGAAGAAAAGCGTTTTCAAAAATATGAAGTATAACTATCAATCAGCACGAACCGCTAACATTGGTATTGCTGCAAGTGGGGCTGGACGTTGAAACTTCGGCTGTTTGCATCGCTGTACTTTAGTTCGGGCAGACGAATATCTATTTGGCTTTTTGTTGTTAACTTCAACTTTATATTTTCAATTGGGCATCGTTTCCGGGCTGGACGTTATAAAATATCCCACCTGCAGCAATACCTGCCCGTCAGACTGTGAAAAAACTTTCCATCTCCTAAAAGTCAGTCTGTACAATTCCATGTAAAGCTTATTGCGGTTCATTTAAACAGCCTTAAAAAAACTCATCGGATAAATTTGTAAAAAATAGCGGTGCTCATTTTGTCTGTAAATCACTTTTATAAAGCCGTTTTTTAATGCACAGACTATTTTACTGTAGTCTGGTTGCCAGTTTTTGATAGTTTCAAGCATTTTATCGAAGCCCAGTATGTTTTTTGTTCGCATAAAGTTGTAGCAAAACATGATGAGGTTCATTTCTCCATTTACTTTTTGCAGGCCTTTGAGTAAAGTGTGGGTGAATCCAAAGTGCCGCTTAATGGTACCAAAGGGATGTTCTACAATGGCCTGCCTTCGTTTATAATATTGTGGATTTTGTTTGATGTTGTTATCATTGATGTCCACCGCATCCTGGTACTCGCTGCGATGTATGATGCGTTTGGGTAGCTTGGTACATTGGCTTTTAAAGGGCAGTTTTGCAGGCATTGGTGCGGTAGGTTTTAAAGCGGTAACTGGTTTCATTTGCTTCGCCTTTTTTATTATGCCAGGTGCCAAGGCTTGTAAGGGTTGCACCTGCAGGGCATGTGTAACTATCGGTGTCTTTATCGTAAGCAAAACTTTCTGACAAAAATTCGTTGGCTATATGTTTTACGCCAGGTTGTTCTTTATAAGCTACATGCGTTATCATATTATCATCCTGGCATTGCTGTAATTCGGCACCGGTGTGGTAACCTTTATCGGCCAGTACCATCAGGCTATCTTCATTTTTAAGTTGCAGGTTTTCCTTGGCCTGTGTGGCTGCTTTGTGTAAAGCCTTGCCATCATTGGTATTGGTAGCCTGGGTTTGTACAATCAGGTTATGTTTATCATCTACCGCATTTTGTACATTATAGGCTACTTCAACATTGCTTTTAGTGATCAGTATGCTGCGGCTGTCGGGGTCGGTGGTGCTGATCTGTTTGTCTGTTGTGTTATTTAACTGCTGTTGCAGGGTATCGTATTTGATGGTGCGTTCTTTTAGTTTTTGAAGCCCCTGCTTTAGGTTTTCTCTTTTAATATCAAGATCATCTTTGCTTTTTGTTTGTTCCAGTTTATCCAGATCATCAAGTTCCTGCAAATATTTTTCGGCTTTATCTTTTATCAGCTGCTGGTGCTTATCTATCTTCTTTTGGTTATAGTTGTTCTTTTTACTGTTTACCGCTTTAAACTTGCTGCCATCAACGGCAATGGTGGTTTTACCTAACAGCCCGGCTTCGCTTAAAAAATGAACATACAAACGAAACAATGACTGCAGCGGCTGTGTATGCAGCTTTCTAAAGTCGGCAATGGTATGATAGTTTGGTTGCAGGTTTTGCAGCAACCATTGCAACTCAACATTTCGGCTGCATTCTCTTTCCAGCTTACGGCTGCTGCGTATTTTGTTTAAATAGCCATACAGGTATAATTTTAAAAGTACCTGCGGGCTATAAGGCGGGCGACCCTCTGTTTGCTGTACTGTTTTTTTGAACCCTAACTGCTGCAGATCAACCTTGTCTATAAAGGCATCTATAAGCCTTACCGGATTATCGGCGGCAACCTGGTCTTCTAAAGTTGAAAAGTAGGTTTGTTGGCGGGGTTGTCCTTGTATAAATTGCATATCATTTTATCACAAAAACCATACTACTTTGAAGCTATTAACATTGTGTGTATATTTATAATGAAAAGGAGTTTTTTCACAAACTCCCGTTGGCAGTAATACCTAAGAGGCTTTACGTTTGGGTTCGTGCTTTTTTGACACCCTGCAATTATTTCGACACATCAAAATACTTTTATGAAATTTCTATTTGCAATTGCTTTACTATTATTCACCAACACAGCTAAAAGCCAAAACCCTGAAACAACCCTTAAATTTGAAAGCTATCAAAGTATTGTAAGCTCCCCCAAAGTTCGGCCATTTAAAAGTTGACAAAATTGTTAACTTTAAAAATAAGGTCGATTTATGAAAAAGACAAGATTTACCGAAACACAAATTTTTACAAATGGCGACAACGCTATGGCGGATTGGATGTAGCTGAACTTAAAAGGGTTAAAGAACTGGAAGACGAGAATAATCGTTTAAAGCGCATGTATGCCAATTTAAGTTTAGTACATGAAGCATTGAAAGATGCAATGGCAAAAAAGCTGTAACGCCTGATGAAAAAGGCAGCCTGGTTACTCATATGGTACAGGAACATGGAGTAAGCCAGCGTCAGGCATGTAAAACAGTAAGTCTGCCTCGCAGTAATGTGCAATACAAACGCAAACCCAAACAGGATGAACCGGTTATTGATCAGCTTAAAGAACTGGTTGATAAACATCCTGCTATTGGTTTTTGGCAGAGTTATTACCGGATCCGGAGAAAAGGTTTTAACTGGAACCACAAAAAAGTATACCGGGTATATACTGAGTTAAAACTCGATATCAGACGACGTTACAAGAAACGCCGCCCGCAAGAGTAAAACAGGCATTGTATCAGCCTGCGGCATTAAATGAAGTATGGAGCATTGATTTTTATGAGTGACACTTTATGGGATGGAAGGCGTTTTAGGTTATTGAACATTATTGATGATTACAACAGGGAAGTATTACACATTGAAACTGATTTATCACTTCCAACACTTAGGCTTATTAGAGTGCTGGAATATTTAAAAGAGTTCAGAGGCTTGCCGCAGATTATCCGGGTGGATAACGGGCCTGAATTTATCTCACACCGCTTAGATATGTGGTGCAAGGAACACAAAATAAACCTGGCTTTTATACAGCCAGGCAAACCCATGCAAAACGGTTTTGTAGAACGGTGCAATGGAAACATCAGAAAGGAATTATTAAACGCCTATGTTTTTAACAACCTGAACGATGTTCGGGAAAAAGCAGAGGAATGGAGAAAGGATTACAATTGTTCAAGACCTCATCAGGCGTTGGGATTTGTTCCTCCCGTTGAGTTTATTTAATCCGTTTCCCATGTTAAACCAAAAAACAAATGAAAAATTATACTTTTGAATGGCACGAATTTAAGGGGAGCTTACAGTATGACCGCATATTTGGACAAAGACAGGCGATTTAAATTATCAGAATGTTGGACTCCAAGTAGAAATACAATATTATTCAAACCGTTTGGAGAGTCTCTAAAAATAGTACGAGGTGATTCGACTATTGAATTTGTCTCCGTTAAAAAATTAGGCGCTTACAAAGAAGAGGATATGACAATGTCGCTCTTTTCAGCTGAAGCCAAAGACGGTGGAACAGTAGGGATTAGAATATTACTGCAAGATGGCGCAGAAAATTTGTTTAAGCACTTTTCCTACTTGTATTTAGATTACAAGAGTTCAGTAAACGTTTATCCGATAATTATGGAAAAGAAATAAATTCTTATAAATGGCCCAGGAACCCAACCAATTGAAGTAATAATTCATTCGTTAGAAACATACGCTCTTGGCGATATTCGTCACAATAAAGATAAACCGATAGCTGCATTTATTCTTTCAATTTGCTTCATTGATCAGTTATCTTCCTTTAGATATGACTATAAAATAAAACACAGTAAAAGAGCGGAGAAGTTTATCGTAGATTATATGGATGCTTACAAAGAATTGGGTCTATATAATTATGTTAGAAATAGCTTAGTCCACAATTATTCCTCCCAAGGCAAATTTGATATAGACAGTATTGGCTTTGAAGATGTCCCATACTTTAAAAATGGTTCAAAAGTTCACATAAACACAAATGTATTTGTAAGACACTTGGAAGAAGCCTTTAAAAAACTCGTAAAGGATTTTAGAGAAAATAGTTCAATACAAAACAATGCTCAAGAAACATCTAAACACTATCCAGTAATGGTTGACACACGCTGACAATTTTGTTTGTGGTACTACTGCCAACAAAAGATTTGCCGCAAGGCTGGCGGACGTAATAACAATCGACTATTGTACTAATATCAGCTAATATCCACCTTAACCGAATTCTATTAGGTTTTTAGTTGTTAACTTCAGCATCAGTAATTTTAATCGGCTTCAGTTGCCGGGCTGACACAGCAACAATCCCAGCCCTGCGGCAAGCCTCCAACGTCAGACTGTGAAAAAAACTTTCCATCTCCTAAAAGTCAGTCTGTACAATTCCATGTAAAGCTTATTGCGGTTCATTTAAACAGCCTTAAAAAAACTCATCGGATAAATTTGTAAAAAATAACGGGGCTCATTTTGTCTGTAAATCACTTTGACAAAGCCGTTTTTTAAGGCACAGACTATTTTACTGTAGTCTGGTTGCCAGTTTTTTATTGTTTCAAGCATTTTATTGAAGCCCAGTATGTTTTTTGTTCGCATAAAGTTGTAGCAAAACATGATGAGGTTCATTTCGCCATTTACTTTTTGCAGGCCTTTTAGCAAAGTGTGGGTAAACCCAAAGTGCCGCTTAATGGTACCATTTTTAAAGGGCAGTTTTTGCAGGCATTGGTGCGGTAGGTTTTAAAGCGGTAACTGGTTTCATTTGCTTCGCCTTTTTTATTATGCCAGGTGCCAAGGCTTGTAAGGGTTGCACCTGCAGGGCATGTGTAACTATCGGTGTCTTTATCGTAAGCAAAACTTTCTGACAAAAATTCGTTGGCTATATGTTTTACGCCAGGTTGTTCTTTATAAGCTACATGCGTTATCATATTATCATCCTGGCATTGCTGTAATTCGGCACCGGTGTGGTAACCTTTATCGGCCAGTACCATCAGGCTATCTTCATTTTTAAGTTGCAGGTTTTCCTTGGCCTGTGTGGCTGCTTTGTGTAAAGCCTTGCCATCATTGGTATTGGTAGCCTGGGTTTGTACAATCAGGTTATGTTTATCATCTACCGCATTTTGTACATTATAGGCTACTTCAACATTGCTTTTAGTGATCAGTATGCTGCGGCTGTCGGGGTCGGTGGTGCTGATCTGTTTGTCTGTTGTGTTATTTAACTGCTGTTGCAGGGTATCGTATTTGATGGTGCGTTCTTTTAGTTTTTGAAGCCCCTGCTTTAGGTTTTCTCTTTTATTATCCAGGTCATCTTTGCTTTTTGTTTGTTCCAGTTTATCCAGATCATCAAGTTCCTGCAAATATTTTTCGGCTTTATCTTTTATCAGCTGCTGGTGCTTATCTATCTTCTTTTGGTTATAGTTGTTCTTTTTACTGTTTACCGCTTTAAACTTGCTGCCATCAACGGCAATGGTGGTTTTACCTAACAGCCCGGCTTCGCTTAAAAAATGAACATACAAACGAAACAATGACTGCAGCGGCTGTGTATGCAGCTTTCTAAAGTCGGCAATGGTATGATAGTTTGGTTGCAGGTTTTGCAGCAACCATTGCAACTCAACATTTCGGCTGCATTCTCTTTCAGCTTACGGCTGCTGCGTATTTTGTTTAAATAGCCATACAGGTATAATTTTAAAAGTACCTGCGGGCTATAAGGCGGGCGACCCTCTGTTTGCTGTACTGTTTTTTTGAACCCTAACTGCTGCAGATCAACCTTGTCTATAAAGGCATCTATAAGCCTTACCGGATTATCGGCGGCAACCTGGTCTTCTAAAGTTGAAAAGTAGGTTTGTTGGCGGGGTTGTCCTTGTATAAATTGCATATCATTTTATCACAAAAACCATACTACTTTGAAGCTATTAACATTGTGTGTATATTTATAATGAAAAGGAGTTTTTTCACAAACTCCCGTTATGCGCCACTTTATTGAGCCTCAAACTATGCAAAATGACTTTTAATTCTCTTCCAGGCCCGAACAGCACAAACCAGTATACAAATTTAAAATATTTGGCCTCTGGTGGCATGGGAGATATTTATACAGCCCATGATTCTTTCAATTCGCAAACAGTTGTAATAAAACTTATCCGAATTGTAGAAGACACTCAAAGAGTATTATTAGAACAGGAGTTTAAAATGGCCAGTTTACTTTCTCATCCGAATATTGTTAAGACTTATTTTTATTCGGAATTGTCTGATTCTGATGAGAAGTATTTCTTTAGTGTACAAGAATTTTGTAAAGGTGGGAACCTAAGAACTAAACTCTCTTCTTTATCGGATTTTCTTTCTTTATCAGATTGCCTAACTTATTTCAACAATTTACTTTCCGGCTTACATGAGGCTCATAAGTATATTGTTCATAGAGATTTAAAACCTGAAAATATTCTAGTTGCAGATGATGGGAGCCTTAAAATTTGTGACTTTGGGATTGCCAAATATGTTGATGAAATAACAAAAACAAAAACATATAAAGGTTGGGGCTCATTTCCATACATGTCTCCTGAATGCTGGCTATTAGATACTAACACAAAACAGATGGACATCTACTCCCTAGGACTGATTTTCTTCGAGATATTAACTTTACAAAAAGCATTTCAAGGATTAACTGAGGCGGAGTACAAGGATAAACATTTATTTGAAAATTTGCCTAGCATTTTAAGTATTAGAACAGATATACCGGCTACTATTTTAGAAATTTTACGCAAAATGACAGCAAAGAGTCTTAGTTCTAGATTTAAAGATGTGTCCGAAATCAGTTTACTTATTTCAAATTTTGAACAAACTCAGGAAAATAGTGCTATTAATATTCAATCAATACTAGTTAAACTCCACACAAAAGCAATTGAAGAAAGCGAAACTGAATTAAAGGCCAAAAGAGCCGAAGAAGAATTTGCCAATAGACAAAGACTTTTAAATTTTTCAATTGAACAATTATTTGATCAGTTCATTACCGTGTGCAATCATGTAAATACTCAGTTAATTGATAATAAAATCAGTTCAAATAAGTTTATTATACCTACAAATGCTGCTGCTAGTACATTTAGAATGGCGGTTTCAAATGGTACATTAATAATATCGTTTTATGCATCAGATATTGTTCCTCTTCATATAAAACATCGGAAGCAACAAATTCGAGAATCACAAATTCGAGAATATGGAACTATTATAAATCAAGAAGTTCCTGAACGTATTGAAGTTGACAATGTTCTTTTACTTGGTAAAGTGGAAACTAACATTTCTTGCAACGGCAAAAAAATTGGGTTTAATATACTACTTCGAAATACAACTCAAGAAGATGTATATGGTCAATGGTGGATATCTAAATTTTCAGACTCTTTTAAACAAAATGGTTGCTACTTTTCGTTTGAACCTCCGGAATTTTTTAATGAGTATGAATTTGGTAGGGGAAATGTAATGCACACTTATAAATTGAAGTTTCAACAGATCTCTGATGCCGATATTATTTCTCTTATTGAACATATGGTTTCATAAAAGCAGCGCATAACAAAAGGTTTGCCGCAAGGCTGGCGGACGGAATAACAATCATCGGTTGTACTACTATCAACTAATATCGGGCTTGACCGAATTCTATTTGGCTTTTAGTTGTTAACTTCATCATCAGTTTTTCAATCGGCTTCAGTTGCCGGGCGGACACAGCAACAATTCCAGCCCTGCGGCAAGCCTTGAACGTCAGACTGTGAAAAAACTTTCCATCTCCTAAAAGTCAGTCTGTACAATTCCATGTAAAGCTTATTGCGGTTCATTTAAACAGCCTTAAAAAAACTCATCGGATAAATTTGTAAAAAATAACGGGGCTCATTTTGTCTGTAAATCACTTTGACAAAGCCGTTTTTTTAAGGCACAGACTATTTTACTATAGTCTGGTTGCCAGTTTTTTATTGTTTCAAGCATTTTATTGAAGCCCAGTATGTTTTTTGTTCGCATAAAGTTGTAGCAAAACATGATGAGGTTCATTTCGCCATTTACTTTTTGCAGGCCTTTGAGTAAAGTGTGGGTGAATCCAAAGTGCCGCTTAATGGTACCAAAGGGATGTTCTACAATGGCCTGCCTTCGTTTATAATATTGTGGATTTTGTTTGATGTTGTTATCATTGATGTCCACCGCATCCTGGTACTCGCTGCGATGTATGATGCGTTTGGGTAGCTTGGTACATTGGCTTTTTAAAGGGCAGTTTTTGCAGGCATTGGTGCGGTAGGTTTTAAAGCGGTAACTGGTTTCATTTGCTTCGCCTTTTTTATTATGCCAGGTGCCAAGGCTTGTAAGGGGTTGCACCTGCAGGGCATGTGTAACTATCGGTGTCTTTATCGTAAGCAAAACTTTCTGACAAAAATTCGTTGGCTATATGTTTTACGCCAGGTTGTTCTTTATAAGCTACATGCGTTATCATATTATCATCCTGGCATTGCTGTAATTCGGCACCGGTGTGGTAACCTTTATCGGCCAGTACCATCAGGCTATCTTCATTTTTAAGTTGCAGGTTTTCCTTGGCCTGTGTGGCTGCTTTGTGTAAAGCCTTGCCATCATTGGTATTGGTAGCCTGGGTTTGTACAATCAGGTTATGTTTATCATCTACCGCATTTTGTACATTATAGGCTACTTCAACATTGCTTTTAGTGATCAGTATGCTGCGGCTGTCGGGGTCGGTGGTGCTGATCTGTTTGTCTGTTGTGTTATTTAACTGCTGTTGCAGGGTATCGTATTTGATGGTGCGTTCTTTTAGTTTTTGAAGCCCCTGCTTTAGGTTTTCTCTTTTAATATCCAGGTCATCTTTGCTTTTTGTTTGTTCCAGTTTATCCAGATCATCAAGTTCCTGCAAATATTTTTCGGCTTTATCTTTTATCAGCTGCTGGTGCTTATCTATCTTCTTTTGGTTATAGTTGTTCTTTTTACTGTTTACCGCTTTAAACTTGCTGCCATCAACGGCAATGGTGGTTTTACCTAACAGCCCGGCTTCGCTTAAAAAATGAACATACAAACGAAACAATGACTGCAACGGCTGTGTATGCAGCTTTCTAAAGTCGGCAATGGTATGATAGTTTGGTTGCAGGTTTTGCAGCAACCATTGCAACTCAACATTTCGGCTGCATTCTCTTTCCAGCTTACGGCTGCTGCGTATTTTGTTTAAATAGCCATACAGGTATAATTTTAAAAGTACCTGCGGGCTATAAGGCAGGCGACCCTCTGTTTGCTGTACTGTTTTTTGAACCCTAACTGCTGCAGATCAACCTTGTCTATAAAGGCATCTATACGCCTTACCGGATTATCGGCGGCAACCTGGTCTTCTAAAGTTGAAAAGTAGGTTTGTTGGCGGGGTTGTCCTTGTATAAATTGCATATCATTTTATCACAAAAACCATACTACTTTGAAGCTATTAACATTGTGTGTATATTTATAATGAAAAGGAGTTTTTTCACAAACTCCCGTTGGCGGTAATCAAAACTTAAAACTATTATTATGAAATACGGATTAGTAATTTTCACTCTTTTTCATTCCCTAACTGTTTTGGCACAAGAAGGAAAAGACTCAATAGAAATTGTTCAATTGCTAAAAGAGGATTACAAAACCATGCAAACACATGACATAAATAAACATAGGGGATATTGTACAAGCAATTATTTACTTATTGAAAACGGAGAGATATGGGATATGGATAAAGAGGCCGATGGTTACAAGAAAGACGCCAATAGAATTATTGATAGAAAGGATAATTTCAATTTCAAATTTATCAGGATATTTGATAACATAGCATATGCTGTTTACAACCTGAAATCAGATATTATTGAAAACGGAAACGTAACGCAAAAAAATTGGAATGAGAGTGTAATTTTTAGAAAAATTGAGGGAAACTGGAAAATTGAGCTTATCCATTCAACACCAGTTGACATAAAATAGTAATAAGGATATAAATAGTTTATATCAGATTTCTCAGGCTACCGCTAACACTATCTTATTCTGCCCCTGTTCTTTCAAAACATCATTGGTAAAACGTGTAGTAAATTTATTAAAATGTAAACATAGGATCAGGTTTGCCGCAAGGCTGGCGGACGGAATAACAATCGGTCCCGATAGCTATCGGGATACTACTATCAGCTAATATCGGGCTTGACCGGATTCTACCTGCCTGCCGGCCTTGCTCCGCAGAAGCTGTGCGAAGGCGAGCAGGCAGGTTTGGCTTTTAGTTGTTAACTTCATCATCAGTTTTTCAATCAGCAGCGTTTCCGGGCAGATGGAATTCTAATACCCAACCTGCACAAAGCCCTGTTCGTTGGTGCATATTGCAGAATAACATCATACTACAAAAAATAAAAAGCTTGACGATACAAAATATTGCAGAATTATTCTCGAGTGGTCAATTTGCCAAAGTATATCAATTCTTATCAGAAAAAGTTATTTGGGACATTGTGGGAGAAAAAATTTTTATAGGGAAAAAAGCGGTGATTGAAAACTGCGAGCAAACGTCAGTATACTTTAGATCCATTACGACAAAATTCAAAACCGAAAACATTATTGTTGGAGATCTGCGTGTTGCAATAGATGGTACCGCAGAATTTGTAAAAGAAAGAAAGCGAATTGCATTTGTGCGGGCATGTGACGTTTATCATTTCAATAAAAACCTAGAGTTGGAAAAAATAACTTCGTACTGTATACAAGACAAAAAGTAATGTTCGTCTTGCACAGCAACGAACCGTCAACATCGGGTTTTACGTCAAATTGGGGCAGAACAGCAATTACTCGTCATCAGTTCGCTGCCAATCATTCGTCATAGGCAGACCGTCAACTAAGACATATTATTTTCAAAAATTAGCATTTCGTTTCTTAATTTACATTGTGGTGGGGTCGGGCAGGCAGGTACACAGGCCGCGTAAAGTCCCGCCCGCTGGCGGTAATTTTTACCCACCATCATCAAATAATATACAGAAACATGTTGCGGACAATTATATTGACAACAGCACTGATTTTTTGGCTGACCAATATCTACGGACAATCAGAAAATCCTAAACTTAAAATCTCACAGGTAAAAGGAGATTTTTATACTTATACAACGTACAATTCTTACCAGGAATATCAAGTGCCTGCAAACGGGATGTACCTCGTAACTGATAATGGAGTGGTTATGTTTGACACACCGTGGGACACAACACAATTTCAACCATTGCTCGACAGCATTAAATTAAGGCATAACAAAAATGTGGTAACGTGTTTTGCGACCCATTGGCATAGCGACAAAACTGCCGGACTTGAATACTACAGGCAACTGGGAATTAAAACCTATACTACTGTCCTTACAGATGAATTAAGTAAAAGGAATAATAAAAAAAGAGCTGAATTTTTAATGACAAAGGATACTGTCTTCAACATTGGACAATATTCTTTTGAAACCTATTATCCCGGACAGGGACATACTGAAGACAATATTATAATCTGGTTTAAAAAAGAGAAAATTCTCTACGGTGGTTGTTTAATTAAAGGTGCCGATGATGAAAATTTGGGTTATTTAGACGACGGAAATGTAAAAGAATATGCATCTACACTAAAAAGGGTTCAGCGAAAATGCCAAAAGCCTGCATTTATTATCATAGCCCATAGCGATTGGAAAAATAGCAATTCTTTGAAGCATTCAATAATGATGGCAAATGAACTTAAAGAGAAAAACCAACGCTAACCTGAACTGTGCAACTTGTCGGCTCATATTATTGATGATGAGTTGCACAGGTCATATACAGTATAAGCTTCAATTGCCGTTTCGGGTTTTAACGTAACAAAATCAACGGGATTATAAAAACACAGTGAAAAGAAAAGGAAAATTAACAAGATTAAAATAATATGAAAACAACCCCCGAACAGGATGACCGTATAGCAAAATTGACATTTGCCTCGGTATATCCACATTATGTTACAAAAGTAGAAAAGAAAGGCAGAACACAGGAAGAATTGCAGCAGGTAATTGAATGGTTAACCGGTTACGATGCAAAAAAACAGCAGAAACTAATTGAAAAAAAAGTAACTTTTGAAAAATTATTTGAGGATGCAGCACTAAACCCTGATACTCACCTGATCATCGGCGTAATCTGTGGATACCGGGTGGAAGAAATCGAAAATCCATTAACACAGCAAGTAAGATATTTAGATAAGTTGGTTGATGAATTAGCAAAAGGAAAGTCTTTGGATAGGATTTTAAGAAAGTAAACAAATTAACAATCTAAAAATATAATAAAATGGCACAAATTAACCCTCACATCAACTTCAACGGAAATGCAGAAGAAGCATTCAACTTTTACAAATCAGTATTTGGCGGAGAGTTTGCAAAAATAATGCGTTTCAAAGATTTAGCAAGTGCTGAATTTCCAGTTGCAGAACATGAAGCAAATAAAATAATGCACATTGCTTTACCAATTGGTGAAAGTATTTTAATGGCAAATGATGTACCTGAAATACTTGGACGAACCAACGAAAATGAGAACAGAAGCAAAATTGTAATTAGTTCAGAAAGCAAAGAAGAAGCTGACAAATTATTCAATGGACTTTCGGTGGGCGGACAAATTGAAATGCCTATTACCGACAGTCCTTGGGGTTCCTATTTTGGTATGTTTAGAGACAAATATGGAATTGAATGGATGGTAGAATTTGACCCAAAGAATAACGGAAAAGTATAAATAAATGAAAAACGAACACCTGATATGGGGTTTGCCCGTAAGTGTGGCCTGACGGAAGTAAAATCAGCAGTTGTATGGGGCAGATGGAATGCTGACCACAGAGCTTCGGGCAAACCTGTTCGTTGTGTAATATTTCTAACAAAACACAGTAATATGAAAAAGCTGCTATTAATCTTTTTGCCACTTGTTGTGATAATCAGTTCAGGCTGCCATGAAACGGTACAGGGAAATCAAAGTAAAAACCAGTACGATACAGGTAAATCAAGCGCTTTGCCAGACACAAGCACGGTGCTTAAACAGAATATTGATGACCTGGGCGATTACTCCGAATTAATACCTTTGGAAATAAAGGACTCGGTAAGCAAGAATGTGTACGAAAAATATGGAATTGATTTTTCAGGTAATTGTTATTCCTGTGATTTGGCTGAAATAAGAATCAATAAAAAACATATTGACCTGGTAAATGTTTGTGATGAAAATAATATTTACAGAATAGAAGGGTTTACCTACTCAACCGATGATAACAATTTGAAAATTAATACAGATAAGAATGAATTTCTTTTTACCAGGATCGACAATGCACCGGTTTACAAGTTAGAGATCAGGGGGAGTAAAATAGACCTGAAAGAAAAAAAGATAGCAATTTACTTTACGCAAAAAAAACAATTAAGTAAATTCAAAGAGCATGAATGCGGAGATTTTCAGGGGTAATGTATAAAACTTAGCACAACGCGTATTGCACGGCTGGGGGCGTACGGCAATTTCTCAACGTCGCGCTGCCTGCCGGTTCGCAGGTAACAATTTTATTTGGTTTTAGCATGTCTTTTCTTAATTTACATGGCAACCGGAGCTATACGAAGTAAAATATTTCATCGCTAAAAGATTTATGAACATTACACTAAAACCAATCGCAACAGTTAAAAACTCGCGAACAACGCCTGATGATGACCATTGGGCTGAGATAGTTTCGGTTATTGAACTTACAGACAATATGCCGACAGAGGCTTTTAACAATATTGCCGACTTTTCTCACCTTGAAGTTATTTTTTATTTTGACAAGGTAAAAAATGACAATATCGTTTTTTCCGGGCGACCCAGAGGAAACCCAAACTATCCATTAGTGGGTATTTTGGGACAAAGGAAAAAAGACAGACCAAACAAAATAGGGCTTTGTACGGTGGAACTTGTAGCGCATAATGGCAGGACAATCACAGTAAAAAATCTTGATGCGATCGATGGGACACCAATCCTGGATATAAAACCGGTTTTTAGAGAATTTCAGGCTGTTGGTAAAATCAGGCAACCACAATGGGTTGCCGCGTTGATGAAAAATTATTGGCAATGACGACCAACACAAGGAAGACAGCATACAACATCGGGTTGTGCAGTCTGGGGCAGACCGCCAATTTCACATCGTAGGCCTATGGGCCCGGCCGGTAACAACCGAACCGGCGTTACGTGCCTTCGCTAAAGCGTCGGCAGTTGAAAAAGCTTAGGGTCGCAGGTACGGATTATTTTTGGAGTATTCATTTGGTTTAGTAATTTACCTGTTGGCGGGATCAGACTCAGCAACGAACTGCCTGCAGGGTGGTTCCTAAGCTGAACAATGCTCCGCCCGTTTGCTGCAACTTAAAAACAACATTCCTAAACAAGAGAAATATGAAAAAGCTGAATTATTTATTTTGCTTCGTCCTGCTTGCACTACTTTATTCGTGTAACCGGAAAGATAAAACTGAATTCTACCTTCCGGCAGAGTGGGAACCACAGATGGGTGTTATTGTTAACGGACTTGATGATACGGCCACCTTTGAAATGGTAAGTCAACTTGCGAAAGAAACGAAAGTTTTCTGCCTGGTTTCTGATTCTTCAAAGGAATTTTACCAAAATAAATTATCGGCAGTTGGTGTAAACTTAGATAGTATTCAATTTTTGACATCATCAACTGAATTTAGTTATGCCCAGCGGGACGGGGTGATCTTTTTAAAGAATGGAATTGGAGAAAAGAAGCTGGTAAATTTTGCATGGAATATGTATGGCTGGTATTTTGACACCACAATTAAAAATTATGTAGACAAGGATAAGATAAAAAGAGAATTGTATAATGCTGTTCAAATGAAGGCATTTCCATACCCTGTACTCACCTCTTCTATGGTTAACGAAGGCGGTGCTATTGAAACGAACGGGAAAGGAACCTTTTTACAGGTTGAATCAGTAAATATGCAACGTAATCCAACAATGTCTAAAGAATTGCAGGAGGCTGAACTAAGAAATGTTCTTAATGCGAAAAAGATAATATGGTTAAAAGAGGGTGCGGCGGAAGACCCATTTGGATATGGAACTTTAATTACAGGGAATTATTTTGGCATTGGAGTAAAAGGACACCTGGATGAATTTTGCCGGTTTGTAAATGAAAATACCATTCTGATCTCCTTCCCAGATTCCTTGGAAGCAGCACTTGACCCTGTAAAAAAAATAACACTGGATCGAATGAAAGTAAACTATGAAATATTAAAAAATGCTACCGACCAGGATGGGAAGCCATTCACTATTATTAAAATGCCGGTGCCAGATGTAGATTACATGACTTTTAGATTAGACACGACAAGCAGGAATAACGAAATAAAGTTCCTTTCACAACAAATTCTTTTTGAACAAAAACGCTTTTCAGTTGGCGATACAGTTCATTTTGTACCATCAAGTAGTTATCTTAATTTTTTGATTACGAACAAAACAGTTTTTGAAGCGAAATACTGGACAGCAGGGCAACCAGAAAGTTCTAAAGCAAAAGATGAGAAGGTAAAACAGATATTACAACAATATTTTCCAGAAAAACGAATCTACCAAATAAATACAGCGGCAACTAACCACAATGGAGGCGGGCTTCATTGCTGGAGTATGCAGGTACCTAAATAGTTTTATCACGAATACAAGCTGCTGTTAACATCGGGTTTTTCCGCTAAGGCATTACAGCCGGTGCAACCTGGGTGAGACCAGTGATTTCTCGGCATTGACCTGACTGACGGCAGGTTCGCAGGCAATCATTGGCCATGAGCCAGACCGGCAACTACTACGAATTTTTTTGGAGTATTCATTTGGTTTATTAATTTACATGTTGGCGGGATCTGACACAGCTACGACAGTTACCGTTAGGCCTGGCGAACGATACAAAAACGATAAATCTTTAAACCATATGAAAAAGATATCTTTAATAATTTTAGTTATTGCCGCATCTTTTCTTTCCGGTTTCGTATTTAAATCAATAATGTCAAAACAAAATATCCAAATAACAAAAATGAAGAAAGTAACAGGCATTGGCGGCGTTTTTTTCAAATGTAAAGACCCCAAAAAAATAACAGCATGGTATCAAAAACACCTTGGTTTAAACACCAATCCATATGGGGCAACTTTTGAATGGTATGAGGGTGCCGACAGTACAAAAAAAGCGCAAACACAATGGACGCCGTTTTCCGAAACGACAACCTACTTTGAACCTTCATCAAAAGATTTTATGATCAATTACCGGGTTGAAAACCTGGAAGCACTCGTTGAAGAATTAAAAAATAACGGAGTAACCATTGTGGACAGTATTGAAACGTACGACTACGGTAAGTTTATCCATATCCTTGATGAAGAAGGAAACAAAATTCAACTATGGGAACCCACAGATTGAGCGGGGAAAAATAGTTGAGGAGGAACCAAATGATTAGCCAAAATCAAAGACAGGCAGAGCACATACTGCTGGCATCGGGTTTTGTTAAACCCGGGCATGGAAACACTTACACCCCTGCGTGGTGATCAGTAAGACCCTTCGATCAGGCCGAATTTTCTTTCGGGTGCCTTATTTTCTATTTCGTGGAAAGCTGTGGGCGTGAGCATGGTAAACGTTTTGTATTCCTTAGCCAAATGCTGATAATCATGATACCCGCATGCCATCGCGATCCGAAGCCAATCGTATTGAGGATGCGAATTTTTTAGGCGAAAAGCGTTGTCAAAACGTATGATGCGTTCATATAATTTTGGATTAATGCCGGTGCGTTCTTTAAACTTCCGCTCCAGTTGCCTGATGCTTAAACATGCCGCTTTAGCCATTTGGTCTACCGACATTTTTTCGTCGCCCTTTAAAAGTAATGCGGAGGCATCATCAATTAATAGCTTTGGTTTTTTACTTTTGTTGATTAAACTGCGGATAAATTGATTGACAATGTTCAGCATTACGGCATAATCCTTTGCATAAAATAACTGTTCATTGATCTCTTTTAAAGAAGATGAGAACACGGTTGTTGCATCCAGGTATTGGTTGGTAATTTCCGTTGCCGGAATACCGGTGAGCCTGTATAATGCGCCCGGGTAAAAGATAACCTGCAATACAAGAAAATTATGTCCGATCATCCTGTTGGTTACTTCTGTAAACTGTCCGTATAAAACAACGGGAACATCTTTTATCTCCTTTCCGGAATTTAAATATTTCACCGTTTCTGTATCAAAAGGATAAAACGCAAGGCAGTGTTCGGGCCTTGGGGGATATGCCTTATGCGGAACCTCCTGCCCGTTCTCAAAATGGAGATGGACTATGCGGTACAGTTGTACATACTCCTGTACATCCGGTGGCGGCAGAAAATCTTTTAACAGCAAGTACTGGGTTTTGAATAAAGAATTTAAGTTACATAGAATTTTACAAAGTCAGCGGTGGTCCTAATACTTTCATTTGGTGATCGGCATGTATCCGGTCTATTTCTGCTGCTGTTGGTTTTTCTTTTAACGCATTCATCAAGATAAAGAATTCTTCCATTTTTCCGGCTGGCTGCAGCAGGTAGGTCATCTTACCTGTATCAGTCAACTGAATCCAGGTATGTGGGATACCCCGTGGAAGAAATATCGTTTGCCCGGCCATTAATTCATGGGTTTGGTTACCCACCACAAACCTGTACTTACCTTCTGTAACCATAAAAATTTCATCCTGTTCAAAATGCACGTGTAAACTGGGGCCTACCTTGCCTAAACCGATATACTCAAATACTGAAAGTTGCCCGCCGGTGTCTTTTGATGAAATTTTTAAATCATTCGGATGAACGCCGAGAAATTTTACTACATCACCAAATCGGGATTTGCCCGCATCTACAATAAATGGTTCAGTATTGCCAATGGATTGCGAATTAACAAAGCTGGTTTTGCCAAATGCAAGCGCAGGTGCAGCCAGCAATGAAGAGAGAAGAAATTGTTTTCGTTTCATATAGTTGAGTTTTTGTATTGCAAAAATGAATCCGCAAGCTGGTATGTTGGTGGTAAAAAATGGACATTTTTCCCGGGTTTTTATCTGGTGTTGTAAAAATTAAAAAGATGACGGGTACCTGCATCGGCAGATGATCTGGCACACGGGGCTGCTTGCACACGGCGGCTTAGATTAAATAATTGGATTTTAGTTATTAACGTCAACTTCAGTTTTTTATTCCCATTGCTATTGACAGGCTTCGTTCAGCGGAAAATTTTACAGGTGCTTTGCGACTGATCGTTTCAACATCCTGGTACAACCAGGCAAAACAACGAACTGCCGACATGGGGTTTTGGCCCCAGAAGTTTTCGTGATGGCTTGACAAACGAACTTCAGCAAGATGTGAACCTGCCGCCGGTATTCAACTGCAGGATGCCCCGCCCTTTGCCACAACTTATCTGCACGACGTTACAAACTCAAAACACCTAACTTGAGTACAATTAGTTACGGGCAGATGAAAAGAACGATTAAATATTACCGCATTATCTGGCTAAGGCACGACCTGCCCGCAGGACTTTCGGTTTTTCTTGTTGCCCTTCCGTTGTGTTTGGGTATTGCATTGGCCTCGGGTGCACCTCTTTACGCAGGACTTTTATCGGGCATCATCGGTGGATTGGTTGTATCCATAGTCAGTGGATCAGCACTTGCGGTGTCGGGGCCGGCAGCCGGCTTAACAACAATAGTTGCTGCTTCGATCATTTCTCTGGGCGACTACAAAGTATTTCTACTCGCCGTGATCGTTGCCGGATCATTTCAACTTCTGTTAGGCCTGTTGAAACTCGGGGCCATTGCTAACTATTTCCCCTCGTCGGTGATCAAGGGCATGCTGGCGGCCATCGGCATTATACTCATTTCAAAACAGATCCCGCTTGCATTGGGATACGATCAGCCAAAATTCTGGACAGGGGGGTTTTTGAAATTATTTTCCCCGAATAATATGTTTGGTAATATCAACAACTTCAATCATCACCTCACAAGAGGCACCATACTGATCACGGTTGTTTCTTTATTGATTCTTATTTTGTTTCAACAACCTTTTGCTAAAAAATTGAAAATGATCCCTGCACCGCTTTTGGTTGTGGTTGCCGGGGTTATCATAAACCTGATCTTAACAAGTACCGGTTTTTTTTCGCTCAAGCAAACCCAACTGGTTAACATCCCATCGAACATTTTTGCGAACCTGAGTTTTCCCGACTTCTCAAAACTGGTTTCAACATCCGAAATCTGGAAAGATGGGCTTTTGATCGGGTTACTGGCAACGCTGGAGACGCTGCTTTGCATAGAAGCAGTTGATAAATTAGACAAACGAAACCGCATCACCCCGGTTAACCGCGAACTCGTTGCACAGGGCATCGGGAATATGCTGTGCGGATTAGTTGGGGCAATCCCTATCACCGCCGTGGTTGTAAGAGGCGCTGCGAATGTGGATGCCGGCGGACGAACCAAATTTTCTGCTTTTACCCATGGGCTTTTTCTGCTGCTTGCTGTTTTACTTGTTCCGTTTCTGTTAAATAAAATTCCCTATTCATCGCTGGCAGCCATACTTATTATAACCGGTTATAACCTCACCAGGCCAAAACTGTATCGCAATATGTGGCATTTGGGATGGAAACAATTTATTCCATTTCTCATTACCATTTTGGTGATTCTTTTAACCGATTTACTGATTGGGGTAACCATCGGGCTTTTATTTTCAATTTATTTTATCATTCAAAACAATTTTAAGGCAGAATACAAGATCACTAAAACGATTCACAATGGAATAGAGACCAAGGTTATAAAACTTAACAGCAATGTTACCTTTTTAAATAAAGTTAAATTGAGAAAGGTATTGGACAATGTTCCGGAATACAGTGTACTGATCATAGATGGAAGTGAATGTAATTTTATTGACTACGATATTTTGGAGATCATAAGTGAATATGAAAACAAAGCTCATGACCGGCATATTGAATTGCATTTGAACGGAATTGAAAAAGTTAATATAACCGCCGTGCATTAGGCTGTAAAATAAGTGCTGGCAGGCCAACTGCCATTGTTGATCGCCCGGCCAGCCAGAAAACTTAAAGCAAAAAAAAACTTCGCCGTTGTTGGGCGTTGCAAACAAAAAGAGTTTAAAAAAATCCCGTTCTGCAAACAGCAGAACGGGATCATCATTTTATAAGGGCGGGTTTATCTTATAACAACCTCACCCGTTTTTATTTTGTTGCCATTGGCTTCGGTTAACACGATATAGTAAACGCCCGAACCAAAGCCACGCAGATCCATATCATGTAATTGATAAGGCTGCGTTACCTCATACGACTTGTTGCGTACCATTCTGCCATCGCTGCCATAAATGGTGATCGTTTGCGAGGTTTTATTACTCATCGATGCACCGGGTGTATAGTAGGCAATGGTGAACCTGCCGTCGTTCGGGCTGGGGTAGATCCAGAGTTTACTGCTTGCCGAATCCAGGATGCTGATGCTTGCCGCACTTGATACGCAGGAACCGATGGAGGCCACTACGGTATAAGTGCCCAGGTGGTTTAGATCTACCAGGTAGGTGTTACCGGTTACTGTTAACGGAGCCCCGTTCCAGGTCCACACGGTGGTAAAGCCTGCTGTTGGAGTTATGGAAGCCGTAATGGTAGTGGTTTTACCCGGTAACAGTTTGGTGTAAGGTGATGCCGATAAGGATACCGTAGGCTGTGCCGTTACCGTTAAAGCGGCCGAAGCAGAATTAACAGCTCCGCAAGCGGCGGTACCGGTAACTACTGCCCTGTACAGGTAACCGTTCATGCCGGCAGTAACGCCCGTTAGGGTTAATGTGGTGCCCGTTGCGCCACTATAGATTCCTCCGTTCGTGATATTTGACCAGCTGCCGCCGGCATTAATACTTTGCTGCCACTGATAGGTTGGCGAACTACCGGCTGCCGTTACACTAAAACTGGTTGTGCCGGTGGCACAAATGAAAGCAGCTGCAGGTGCCGAACTGATGGTAATGGGTGTGCTCACCGTCAACATACCTGCCGTGCTGGTTGCCGCGGGGGTACAGGTACCGCTTACAACACAACGGTACAGGTAACCGGTGATACCAACGGTTGCCCCGGTTATATTTAATGTAGCGGTTGTTGCTCCCGAATATACACCGCCGTTAGCTACGTTATTATATGCCGTACCGCCATCGGTGCTGAACTGCCATTGATAACTTAAGCCCGTTCCCGAAGCGGCTGCTGTAAAGCTGGCTGCGTTTCCGGCACAAACCGAACTGTTGGCCGGTGCACTTGTAATAGCCGGCGCTGTATTTACTGCAAGGGTTGCTGCATTGGAGTTAACCGGCGTACAGCTGCTGCTTACCACGCAGCGGTATTGATTGCCATTAAGCCCGCCGGTGGCTGCGGTAATATTCATCGTAGTGGTTGTAACATTTGAGTAAGGCGCCGAATTGGATAAATTGCTCCAGCTGCCTCCGCCATTTGTACTCACCTGCCACAGGTAGGTCATGGAAGTTCCGGTTGCCGTTACTGAGAAGGAGCTGTTGGCACCCGCACAGATGGTGGCATTTACCGGGTTCGTGTTCACGATCGTGGCCGCATTAACCGTTAGCACCCCGGCACTTGAAGTGGCGGTTAGCGGCGCACAGTTACCCGTAACCGCGCATCGGTATTGGTAGGCATTCATACCGGCCGTTGCGCCGGTGATATTTAAGGTTGCGGTAGCAGCATTGCTGTAAACGCCACCGTTAGCTACCGGGTTCCAGGGGCCACCGGCGCCGGCTGTACTCAACTGCCACTGGTAGGTAAGTGGAGCAGAGCCGCCCGCAACCACGGTGAAACTGGTATTGTTACCAACGCAGATTGCCGCATTGGAAGGATTTGAAGTTATGGTGGCCGGTGTACAACTGGCACCGGGTACGGTTGCCGTCCAGATACCACGGCCATGTGTACCTGCTGCAATGGTACGATCGCCGGAGCGGTACTTGATCATATCGGTCCTGCAATTCGGGAAACTCGCGTTTGCATTCCATACGGTAGATGAACCGTTGATGAGGTCGGTTTCCCAAACACCGGTTTCGGTAGCGATAAAGGCCTTGGTATCGTCATCAGGATGAAACAATGCCCACCGTACCGGCATATCGGGCAGGTTGCCGTCAATGGCGGTCCAGCTGGTACCTCCATTACTGGTAACCCATATATTCTGTACGCCGTAGTTGGTGAAGCAGGCCAATAAATGCTGGTCATCCGATCCGGTAACCACGCAGTTAACATAACCGGCCGGCATACCCGCGCCTGAATTAATTACGGTGCCCGCAAGTGAGGTGCCAACATCCGCATTATCAATCCGTATAATGCCTCCGATACCGGTTCCAAAGTACACGCGGTTGGCCGTATACGGCGACACATGTACGGCAGAAACATTACCCGAGCCAAAGGCCGAAGCAGTAACCACATCGGTTGAACTACCTGTTCTTGGATCATTCCAGCGCAGGAAGGTACCTGCACCGTTGCAGGCGTATATTTTAAAATTAGTATTGTCGTAATCCCAGGGATTCACAAACCTGCCGGTGCTTTGGTTATTGACCGGTGTTGACCAGTTTAAACCGCCATTGGTACTTCTGCGGTACACGTTGTACACATAAGAGCCAAATTGAAAGTTACCGTTCGACTGGTCAATGGCTGCATAACAGCCATCACCACCTACCACTTCAGCCGAGCTGTCGAGGCCCGGGTGATCTAAGCGATGCATACCATTATCCTGTGCACCCGCAATAAAAAAGTTGGGTTTGGTTGGGTGAATGGCAATCGAATAAAATTGTTTCAGGCGCAGGCCTTTATTACGGTCACGGATAGTGGTACCGCCATCCGATGTATAATGTATACCACCATCGCAGGCAAACAGCAATTTACTGCCGCCATCCCACCATTGAATATTGTGTTGGTCGGCGTGTACGTATTGACCCGAGCTGGCAGCCCAGGTTGAAATTTTGGTCCAGGATGTACCGCCGTTGGGTGTTTTATGGCAATCTAAACCGCCCACAATAAATTCGTTGGGGTTGGCCGGGTTGATGGCAGCCGACAAAGAGTACCAGCCCTGACCGCTGGCCCAGCCGCTATTTGGCTGACCCGGCGTGGCCGTCCAGTTATCGCCACCATCCGATGATTTCCAAACGGTTGGTACCTGATAAGATCCGTTGGCAGGTGCAGCGATGAGGTTATTGCCGCTGATAGCCAGTTCGGTTCGCTGACTAAACGTTGTGAACGGTGTGGTTGGATTTGTCCAGCCGGAACCCGATGTAACCGTAGCCGGAATATCGGTGTACATATATCCCGAAACACTGAAAATACCGGTTGCCACATGCAGTCTTCCGGCTGCTGATGTTGAACTGATCTCCAGGTCGCAGATGTTAGCGCCCAGTGATGAAGGCGTAATGGTTGTCCAGCTGGTACCGCCATTGGTTGATCTCAGTAAACCGGTATTGCGGGTACCCAGGTACACATTACCCTGGAAATCGCAAAGTATCCTGGTGCCATTAAGGTACGAAGAGGTACTGGGCAAAAAGTTCCAGGTGGCGCCGGCATCGGTACTTTTAAAAACACCAATGCCCCGTACTGCATCGCCATTACCAAAAGATTCGCCGGTGCAGAAGTACATAATATTTTGAAAGCCGGGCCTGGGATCCTGGCAAATGGCCGAAACCGCCAGGTTGGCCAGGTTATCATTGATCAGCGTCCAGTTCGAAGGTGATACGGTGATGTCGGTGGTTTTCCACAAGCCGCCATCTACGCCACCGGCCCAAACTGTTTTGTGGGTAGGATCGAGCGAGTCGATCATAACTGCCCGTATCCTGCCGGCGGTTTGGTCGCCATTGGGCCTTGGGTTTCCACCGATGGTAAAATCACCATTGGGCCCTCTTTCTATCCAGGCCAGCGCAGCAACTAGGTTGGAGGATTGTTTGGCCTGTTCGGTTTGTTCAATGGCTGATCGTATTCTCTCCCAGGGCACTTTGCCGGTGCTGAGGTCGCGTGTCATTTCAATTTCCTGCTGAATGGCTTCGTTGGGGTAGTCGTACTCGTCGGTTTCTTTTTCATTTTTTTGCTGGCATCCCGGCAACATGGTGATGGAAGCCGTAATTAAGGCCAGGAGCCCAATACATAGATTGTAGCATTGTTTCATAATAGATAATTGTGTTGAGATGTTAGATGAAGTTGAACGTTTTTTGAAAATTAAATACATGGATAGGGGACCATTTCCAGGATTCGATACTTGCATATGATACACTTAGCTTTTCGTTAACGTCTTTTACCCTGATCCGAATCCTGTTTTGGAAAAAATAGTTGAATTTTTAAGACCCATAAAATTAATGCTGATTTTTAGTGTAGCCAAATTTAATTGATGGATCGATTTGGCCGGCTGGTTGAGGCCGGCAGCCTTAAAACAGGGGTAAAACCGGTTAATGAGCTGACTGCGAATTCTTTAATTGAAACCAGGCTGGGTAAAACGGGTTATCGTGCCCCGGTTTTATTAAAAAATGCAAAAAAAGTACAACCTACCGGTTTGTGGTATATGATTATCCGGTTACAAGGTTTATTTTAGCCGTTATTGTTTGAATACAAATGATTACAAACGGATAAAGGAGAGAGTTACAGAAAAAGAAGTTAATTGATAATCAATAAGATACTGCGTCTATTGTGCAAATGCAAGAGTTGTAAGCAAGTTTTCGAAACCTCTTTTAAATATTAAACAGTATGACGGAGTTGTTTAAAATAATTTTAGGAAGTTCAATTGTAACGACATTACTGACAAGTATTATAGCTTATATATTTCACAAAAGACAGAAAGAACTAATGCTGAAATTAAAAGGGAATTCGAAATACTTTCTCAGGACTTTGATTGGAAGCAAAAGACAACAGAACTTCTTGGACAAGTTTACATTCACTTAAACCGGACACGACTTGCTTTTGAAAATAAGTATTCGAAGCTTAAAAAATATGACGCCTTTTATGAAGATGAAATATTTTACAGTTCTAACAAACGCATCCGTGATATTTTACTAGAAAATGGACATCATATACCTCCAGAATTATTAGAAGAAGCATCTAAATTAATAGAACATTATGATGCTTGGCTTATCAAATACAATAATTTGAGAAAAGTAAATAAAGACGAAACAACTATTCAAATTTATGTAGGACCTGATGGGTTTCGATTTCCAGAAAAAGCAGAAGATATGTTTAAGGAGAAATACACAGAGATGTTTCAGGTAATTAGGAGAATTTAGGAACCACCAAATAAACCTGCAGGCAACATCGGGTTTTGCGTCAACTTGGGTAGGACAAACAATCTTCATCAGCGGTTCGCTACCAATCATCGGTCATGGGCTAGACCGTTTGGTAGACGAAATTTCGTTTGGCATTTGCATTTTGTTTCATAATTTACATCCAGGTGGGGTCGGACACAGCAACAAACCTGCCTGCCGGCAGGCAGGTACCCAAGCTGCGCAAAGCCCCGCCCGTTTTAAGGCATTTTACTGCAAACTAAAAAACCAGGCTTTAGCTTCGGCTTCCTTTCGTCTTGATATGGGTATTTTAATTCCATTTTTTAAAACAAAATGACCCTCTAGTAATGCTTTAATATGATACCTGTTTACGAGATAGGAACGATGGCTTCTGAAAAAAAATTTTTATCGCTCAAAATGTCTTCGAACCAAGGCTAAGTTTTTAGATGACAACTCTTGTGAACCGTTTGATAAATGAATATAACTGTAATTGCGTTCTCCTTCAATATGCGTAATTTGTTTTAATGGCAATCTTAAAGTGCCATTTTGCTGGGGGTAATACCAATTGTTGATTCTCCACAGATTGCACTTCCAAATTAGCCAGGCATGCTTAACTTCCATACTGTTATCTGCAGACCTGGGCAAACGTTTTGATCGCTTCATCCAATTCGTTTTCATTAATTGGTTTTACCAAATAGTCTAAGGCATTAAAGCGAAAAGCCTTGATTGCATAGTGGCTATGGGAGGTGGTAAATACCGTTTGGAAATTGATGTTTTCTACCTGTTGAAGCAGTTCAAACCCTGTCATGTCGGGCAATTCAATATCCAGAAAAACAACATTTGGTTTTTTAGATACAATTAGCTGCAGTGCCTTTTTGCCGGTATTAGCTATATCTAAAACAGCAATATCAGTTGCATATTGTTTAAGCAGGTCATGTAATACCGTTGCCATAAAGGCGTTGTCTTCAACTATTAAAGCTTTAATTGGTTTCATAAATAAACTTGAAGTAAATATACATTATACCAACTATACACTAAATCTATCCTTATAAAACCTGTCAGGTTGATCCCGATAACTATCGGGAGAAACCGGGGCTATTTGGAAAAGAGCCTCTTTTATTTGTGAACCCGCCTTCGACAAGCTCAGGCTTACAGTATAATTTTAATGTCTAATCGGGATTACTATTTAAAACCGTTTGATAATTACAAATACCTTATGATAACCCAAATGAGGTTCCTTTTAGTATTATGCTTTAATTTTATTCAACAATAACGTAGTCATATAAAACCAGTCAATAACATAATGGAGATACTAAACAGGAAAAATCATTTAAAATACATTCTGATTGTTGTCGGAATACTTTTTCCTCCATTCTTTATGGGCAAACCAAAACGGACGATAAGCTTTATACAATCTGGAAAGATTCATCGAAACCGGAAACAGTGAGATTAGAAGCCATTTGGGATAGAATGAATATTGATTCTATGCCCAATCAGGAACCTGAATGGTGGAAGAGATGGCAAAAGGAAATAAAAGAAGCCATTGAACTAACTATAAAAAACGATAAAGGGGTACTTGCCACTATTTTATATGATGTCGTTACAAGCTTGTGCCAGCAACACAGAATGTATGTGTACTGCTGCCCACAAGGCAATAGAAAGTGCCAAAGGTTGCCAATGCTTCTAAATTGCCGATTGTTTTTGAGGCGTACTATGTTTTAGCTTTTGAATGTAATGAAAACGTGAAGGATGGAAGATATGATTAATGAATTCAATAAAATGAAAAGCGCTCTGACAAACACTCCTGACTACCTTAAACAACTCAGAGAACCAACTTTAGCTTTAGGATATTATTACAGTAGGAAAGAAAAGTATCCCAAAGCGTTAAGCTACCTTTTAGAAAGCCAACGATTATCTGAGGAACTGAAATTAATGGATATTTCTTATGCACGAAACAACGAAGCAATTGCAGGAATTCATACCCAAATAGGAAATTATAAAGAAGCAGAAAAATACATTGATAAAAGCCTGCAGGTGGCTCATTCTTTAAAAGATACGCTCCAACTAGGTAGCTCATATCTTGGCAAATCCAATTTAATGCTAAAATTAAAAAAGATGAAGCAAAAGCCCAACTTTTTTATAGATTCTGCCATGTACGTGATGAAAAACGTAAAAACACTGTGAGCCTTGCTATAATATTTCAAAAACGTTAAACGCTGGGATCAAAAATTTATCAGGTAATTATACAGGCGCATTAGCCGAATTGAAAGAGGTAGAAGCATTTATAATGGAAGGCAAGGTGCAAAAGCCAGAAACATTTTTTTTAACAGAAAAAGCAAGGGCTTATTTGAGGCTGAAAAGATATGATAGTGACATTCAAACAATCAAATTAGTGAAAGTAGCAGAGAAAACGTTTAATAAAGATGTTTCTGATAATTACGACATACTCTCCAAAGCTTATGAAGGCCTGGGAGATTACAAAAATGCAATGAAAAATTATAAATTACATGGGCAGGCAGAAGATACATTAGCCAAATGGAGAAATAGCAGCGAAGCAACCCGCCTGGAACTGGAGTATCAATTTACGCAGCAACAGCTAAAATCTAAACTCGTTTTTCAAACACAGATGGACAGACAAAAGTCCACCAGAACTGGATCCTCTTTTCAGGCATTTCAGCCTTGTTGCTTGCCCTGGGATTATTTGCCAGGCTTCGATATACCAGGAAAACCCAAAAATTACTGCAATACAAAAACGAAATCATCAGGGCCGAAAAGGAAAAAGCCGAAGCCAGTGAAAAAGCCAAGCATCAGTTTCTCGCCAATATGAGTCATGAGATACGTACGCCCATGAATGCGATAAAGGGCATGACCGATATTTTAATCCGGCGCAATCCAAAAGAAGATCAAAAGGAATATTTAGACGGCATTAAACAATCTTCCGATTCTTTGCTGGTCATCATCAATGATATTTTAGATATTTCGAAAATTGAGGCAGGTAAAGTTGAATTGGAAAATGAACTATTTTCTGTAAATGAATTGCTGAATAACATTCACCATCATGCAGTTTAAGGCTGAAGAAAAGGACTGGAACTTAAAAAGAAATGCCAACAGAAGAATTGAATGTGAAAGGGGATGCTAACAGACTGCGACAAATTCTCATCAACCTGATTGGCAATGCCATTAAGTTTACCGAAAAGGGATTGGTAACTACAACCATTCAATCAGAAAAGTACAAGACAAACTCAATCTGCACTTCACCGTCTCTGATACGGGCATTGGCATTGATAAAGACACGATGAGTAAAATATTTGAATCATTTGAACAGGCTTACAGCGATACTTCGCGAAAGTTTGGTGGCAGCGGTTTGGGCTTAAGCATTTCTAAAAAACTGGTAGAACTGCACAACGGAAGCATTTGGGTAGAAAGTGAAAAGGCAAAGGCAGTCGGTTTCATTTTACCATTCCTTATGTCATGGCAGCAACTACCACTGAAGTAATACCAGCAGAAGATGTACATTCCAATATAGCGGCTGCACTAACAGGCATACGAATTTTGCTGGTAGAAGACAATGCTTTTAATGTAGTGGTTGCCCGGGAAGAACTGGAAGATACGATTGAAGGAGTGCATGTAGACGTTGCCGAAAATGGATTGATTGCGTTGGAACAATTAAAATTTGCTGCTTTTGATGTTATTCTGATGGATGTGCAAATGCCGGTGATGAATGGATTTGAAGCCACCAAAGCCATCAGAAACCTGGACAGTGAAAAAGGCGCATACACCCATCATTGCCATGACCGCTAATGTACTCAAAGAAGAAGTTGATTTGTGTTATCAGGCAGGGATGAACGATTTTATAGCAAAACCGTTTGATACAAAGGAATTGCTGAATAAAATTTTTAACTTAACAAATAAAAGATCATGAATAATAAAAAGCCAACCGTTTTCATTGTAGATGATGAGCCATTATTGTCCGAAATGCTAGCCGATTATTTAAAGGAGCAATATACAGACTTTAACATCGTATCTTTTCCAACAGGGGAAGCATGTTTGCAAAGTTTGGATGAACAGCCAGATGCGGTTGTTTTGGATTATTACCTGAATTCAAAAGAAAAAGATGCAGCCAATGGTATTGATATATTGAAGGAAATAAAAAAACAAAACTCAGCGCTCCCGGTAATCATGCTGTCCAGCCAGGAAAGTTATGGTACAGCCGCACAAACTATCATGTATGGGGCCGTGCATTATGTGATAAAAGGTCAAGATGCTTTTGAAGAAATTTTTCAACTCATTAAAGCCAATGTATAGATGGTCAATTTAACCTTTTTAAAAAAATTTACAAAAGACGATGCTCAAAAAATGAAACGCTACATTTCGTTATACCTTGATGTAGCGCCAAAAACTTTTGACGAAATGAAACGTAACCTCAAAAATGAAGATTGGGAGCAGCTTCGTATTAATGCACATTCCTAAAACCACAGGCCGATTTTATGGGAATTGACAGTTTAAAAGAAGAACTGATTAAAATAGAAGAAGCTGTAAAATCAAAAGTTTTGATGTTCTTGAAAACCTGTTTACTACATCGCTTAAAATAGCTGCCGATTCGGAGATTATACTTAAAGATATGTTAGATCAATTCTAAAAAAACGCCTTACAACATTTGTATTGCCAATAGTGGGGCTTGACATTGGAGCAATCAGCAGCGGTAATTCTACTGTGCTTCATATCGGGGCTGGACGAATAACGCCCTCCCGATAGCTATCGGGATTAGTTCTTAATATTTAACTTTATAAAAAAGCCAGGCAGTAGTTCTGGGCGGACGAATATAAAATTTCCCACCATCGGCAATACCTGTTCGTTATACTAGGAACTCACTTGGAGTTTAATTTTTATAAGTTTATATCTTCCAATTCCTAAAACCATAGAATAGTTAATACAAGTAAATCTTTTTATGAAAAAAACATTTCTCCTTCTTTTATTCCCGTTTGCATTATATGCACAACATAATAATTCACTTTTTGATGTATACATGGAAGGTCAAACCAATCTTTATGGATTCAATGGTAATGTATTGGTTTCAAAAGATGGAAATGTTATTTATAAAAAGTCTTTTGGGTTTGCTGATTACAACACAAAGAAAAAACTTGACAGCAACAGCATTTTTGATTGCGGTTCCATAGCGAAGGAATTCACTGCAATGGGCATCTTGCTATTGAAAGATAAAGGTAAGATTAGCTACACAGATACGCTTAGGAAATTCTTTCCCGAACTTCCCTATTCAAATATCACCATTCATCAATTGCTTACTCATACTTCCGGAATACCAGACGGATTCGACTTAGTTTCAAATTTTTTTGACCACAATAGCATTGCTTCCAATGATGATTTAATAAGCTTGCTGGTAAGTAAGAAACCGGCACTTTTATTTAAATCCGGCGAAAAAATGATGTATTCCGGAACGGCTTTTAACCTGCTGGCAAGCATAATAGAAAAGATCTCAGGAAAACCATATAAAGAGTATATGTACGAACAGGTTTTTAAACCATTGGGAATGATGCATACCCAGGTAGCAAATGGACCAAGATTCGTGGAAAATATTCCAGGTTTGGCTTATGGATTTGTTTATTCTGATAGTTTAAAAAAATATTTACAGGCTGACAGCCAGTATTCAGGCTGGCCACCCTACCTAGCTGGTATTACTGGGGAAGGTATGATTATTACTACAACAGGAGACCTTTTAAAATGGGACCGGGCCCTCAAAAAATAAAGTCCTGCTTACAGATGTAACTCAACTCGAAATGCTTTCCACGCAAGCACAAAACACTTTCCTGAAAGTTAATTTTGGTTATGGAATAAGAGTTGGAAAAATGATGTGGAGATTATATTTTCATCAAGGGTCATATCCGGGGTATGAAAGTATGCATCTTTGTTATACCAATGATGATGTTACTGTGATCATACTATCCAATAATGAATCACACTCAACGTTTATTTCCGATGCTTTGTCGGCTATCGCTTTAAACAGAAATATAGTTCTGCCTTACGCTCACCAAGAAGATCGGAGATATGCTGCATTCAATAAATATGGTGGTAAGTATATGATGCAATTTACAAGGCCTCCCTATATGGCTACATTCCCTATGGAATTTGTTAGAAAAAATGATAAATTTTATATTCATCAAGGGAGTGGCGCCGATACAGAACTGAAACAAGAGTCAGGTACAAAGTTTTTTTTTGCTGATGGCACCGACCAGCAAATTGAATTTGAAACAGACAACAGTAACAATCAGGATAAAGTATGGCATATTGCATGGGGAGTTAAAAGGGAACTGAAAAAAAATGAATGAAATTTCGCCACGGTTGGCAGCACGGGCAATAACAAAATAGAATGAAGGTCGCAGATTGCTCAGGTGAGCACAGCGAATGGTTATCCTTAAAAAATTTTTGAGATCGCGAAACGGCAGGCGTTCTATACGCCACCGGCCGGTGGCAATGGGTTTACATAGCTTTTATATTTTCGTACAGATAAGGGGAAAGAAAAACGGTACACCAGGTACCGTTTTTCTTTGGATGATATTTTGTTACGGCTCGCAGCTGCAATATTCAAATTTCATTCCCCAGTTGCCTCCGCTTGGGTTGATTCGGGTACCATTACCCCAGGCTGTTTGCGAATTAATGACCTGGTTGGAGCTGTTATATTGTTTCACCACCGCATGCGCAGCAATACATCCGCAGCTACCGGGAGCTATTTGTGAAATGGGTACCTGGTAGGTATAGCTGGTTAAATTGGCGTGTGTTCCACTATAAGGAAAATGGCCGGGAATGGGGTTACCCGGATTATTGACCGGTATGGCAGCGCAGTCGCCTACATACAAATGGGTTTCGGTTAAAAACCAGCCATTGGCCGTATTATAGGTTACATAAATGTATTCATCGTCATTGGTAACACTTACCGTACCGGCGTTGATCGATTGGCCGGCGACCAGCATAACCACGGTGGGTTCACATTCATCTCCCGAGCCTTCTCTACCGGCTAAGCCGCCGTTTTCACCGATGTTGTTTTATTATCAATTGACCCGTTTTTTTGTTGATTAACAACGTCAACTCCGGCCTGAGATGAAGGTTGATTCAAATCGGCTTTTTTACAGGAGAAAATGCCGAGAACGGCTGCGGTCAACATCATGTTGAGTAATGATTTTTTTTCATAGGTATTTGTTTTTAAAATGTAAAAGAAAAAAATAGGAGCCATACAAAGGGAACGCTGTATGGGACTGTTTATTATGCGAAAATCACCGCATTCAGGAATAGGGTATTTTTTCATGAATAAAGCGATTTTTTTGAGGTTTATTGTACGCAGTAAAAAGAGAACCGAAACCTCAAAATGATGGAATCTACCAAGGGGATTGCCCAGGCGTAAGGACCATTTTATATGCTTCACACAAATTGCGGGCCCGGCCCAGGATTCGCTCAGCCCCGGTTCGCGGTGCACGAACGGAAGCACATAAAATAAACGGGCCATTTATCCTACTTGTTAAAACTGTGTAAATGTTTACTATTATATGAGATAGTAAAACTATCATTTGATAAAAAAACGATCTTTGTGTTATTAAAAAAAAGATCAATTGACACGGGAAAGAATGTGAAAACACGGCTGACCAAAATTACCTGGCAGGGAAGTAACTGCCAATCCTGTTTTTCAGTTTGGTTTCCGGATCCGTATAAACTGGTTTTACATTTTGAACTCGGCGGTGCCGGTCAATAATGAAGGCAACAGGAATTTATTTTATTACGAAAAACAGAAATCATGAAATATCTATTTAGTGAAATTGTACTTTTGACAGCGATGCTTTTCATATCCGAAACGGGGATTGCCCAGGCGAATAAAGAACACAGTTTCTCGGTCAATTTTGGTCCTGAGATCACTTTTCCGGAATCAGCGTTACGAAGGACACATAAAATCGGTTTTGGCGGCAGCATCAAAGGAGAATGTACTTTTGGCAAACATGCAAGCGCTACCATTAACAGCGGGGTATCCATTTTTAACGGAAAAGGATACTTTGATGATTTATTATCGCCCGAAAAGAATTTGATCAACTGATGGCCGTTCCGGTAAAGTTGGGTGTAAGGTACTATATCGGCAATTTTTATGTTGCCGGAGAAGGAGGAGTGGTTTTTCTGAGTAAATATTTGAATTCATCCCGACCCGTAGCAAGTATAGGATTGGGCGATAAGATTAAACTCGGTTCGGGCAAACTGGATATTTCATTGAGGCAGGAGTTTTGGCTAAGCAACGTTCAAAATTTAAATATGGCGGTGTTAAGAGTAGCATATGAAATTGTTTGGTAAATTGAAACAGTAATGGTGACCGGTTTTTCCAATCTGATCGGTAATAAAAAATATATTTAACATGATTATAGTAAAACTTCTGGTGGGGATAAAAACTGGGTGATGCGGTGGCGGATACTATTCTAAAAAATAAATTTACCCTGAATGTATTTGGCAGTGTGTTTGATTCCTATCATATAAACGCCTCACTTACAAAAGAACATACCGAGGTGTATGTTATTCAGTTTATAACAAAAAGTATGTTGTTTAATGAAATTGAGGAAAGCTTGAAAAACGAATTTCCGCAAACCGACTTTTCTATCTGCGCCACCCCCCTGGTGCACATTGCGTTTAATCTTCACGACAAGATCAGCAAGCGGGTGAATGGAACAAACCTGGTAAAAGAAGAAACCGAAGACTAAAGAAACAAACTATGGACTATCAAATTATAGTGTCACTTGTAACACTGATCGTGTTGGAAGTTATTTTAGGGATAGATAATGTGATTTTCATATCCATTCTGGCCAATAAATTACCGGCGCATCAACAAAAGAAAGCCAGGTTTTACGGCTTAATACTGGCCATGGTTCTCCGATTGGGATTACTGGCCATGGTGGCATGGGTCATGAAACTGGACGATGATTTGTTTCTGGTTTTTAACCGGGAATATCAGTTAAGGATTTAATATTGATATTGGGCGGGTTGTTTTGTTGTACAAGAGCTCTGCCGAAATATACCATAAAATGGAAGGAGAACAAGGCAATAAAACCAGTAAAATAAAAGCGGTCACATTTGCCCAGGTGATCTTTCAGATTTTATTAATGGATATGGTCTTTTCAATTGATTCAATAATTACAGCCATAGGCATGGTTAAAGAGATATGGATAATGTATGTTGCCATTATTGTTACTGTTTTATTAATGCTGGTTGCTGCCGAACCGATCAGTAATTTTGTTAATAAACATCCGGCATTTAAAATGCTGGCTCTTTCCTTTTTATTGTTGATAGGATTTGCTTTGGTAAGCGAGGGATTTGGGATGGACATTCCCAAAGGGTATATTTATTTTTCAATGGCATTTTCAATGCTGGTGAGCATTTTTCAAATGCGGATGAACCGAAATAACAAACCGGTGGTTACGCATGAACATTATGCTGAAGGAGAAGATGAATTACCTAAAAACGTATTTTGAGTTGACCGGTATATCCGTTTAATTTACTGAATAAAATATTTATTGTTTCCTTTACCTTCCGCCGCAAACCAGGCGGGGGTTTCTTTTACGCTGCATTTTCATTTTGTTGGCGCCGTTGTTGGTTGCCTGGCCAATAACGTAAATTTTCTCTTTTGCATTTCGTTTATTAATTTACATTTGGGTGTATCCCCGCAACCTACTTGTTCTGCGGCGGATTTGCGTTTATAATAAAGGTATCTCATTAAATTAACCATATGAAGATCAAATTAATGTCGAAATATCTGCTTGTTACCCTTTTGTTTTTTCAATTTATAGGCATTAACAGGTCAACAGGTCAAACCTATAGTAAAGAAACGATTTTGATCAGTACAGCTTATGGGAATATGAAAGTGAAGCTTTTCAATGAAACGCCCGGTCATCGAAATAATTTTCTTAAACTGGTTAAGCAGGGTTTCTATGACAGTTTACTTTTTCACAGAGTAATTGATCAGTTCATGATACAGGGAGGCGATCCTTATAGCAAGTTGGCAAATGATACTTCGCTGTTAGGTGATGGAGATGTTGATTACTGGATCCCGGCTGAATTTAACAGGAAGCTTTTTCACAGGAAAGGTATGCTGGCCGCGGCAAGGGAAGGGGATGATGTTAATCCAAATAAAGAATCAAGCGGATCGCAATTCTATATTGTTATGGGTAAAACTTATGAGGCGCCCGCTTTACGAAAAGCTGAATTGCGGATAAATAAAGACCTGGTGCGAAAAATTAATTACAATGTTGCGTTCAGTGGCAAAAGCAGCGCACTCAGAAGCTATTACAACCGCCTCCTGGCCGAGGAAAAAGAAGATAGCTTAAAATATGCGACACAACAATTGACAGATCCGATCTCGGTTGAACGGTACGAAAAAACACCTCATTTTACCTTTACTGCCAAACAACAGAAAACCTATGCCACCCAGGCGGAACCCCGCATTTGGATATGAATTATACCATTTTTGGCGAAGTGGTTGAGGGCCTCGAAGTAATAGATAAAATTGCGGCTGTGAAAACGGATAAGAACAACAGACCAAAAGAAAATGTGAGGATGAAAATTTCAATTCTGCAGGAGTAACTTCTGTTCCTGTTCATGGCCGAAAAGGGAATCACCGTATTTTTATTTCGTGAGCCCCGAACAGGGGTGGTTAAAATCATCATGTTAGCGGTTCTCATTCACCGGTAGTGAACTGCGGGATCTGTGTACATCCCCACCCGACCCCCAATCTGCCCTAACATACTGCAGCGCAGTGAACTATCCCGTGTATGCGCTAACAGCAAAGGTTCCCTTTCATTATTCGGGGATTAAAAAATATCCCCGCTTTGCCCGGGATCTGTGTTCCGCGGCAACCCGAACCTGGATAGGATCAGATCCAAATAAGTAAAAAGCATGACCACGGTCATTGCCATACAAATGGTGCTGACCTAATTTTCCACGATTCACATCATAAAAATACGATCATGAAAAAATTACTTGTTTCCCTTACCGTTTTGTTTTTTACTATCGGCCTGGTAGCTGTTGCAGAAGCACAGTTTGCGAAAAATGTAAAGGATGATATCGACCTTAAAAAAAAGGTGGTTGAGAATACAAACGTCATTGATCCCGTATCCGGACCAGATGGGAGAACAGAAACAGCAACTGCATCTAACGTAATATATGTTTCAAAATCGGGTAGCAACAGCAACGACGGGTCAATAACCGCTCCGATGAAGAATATCGACAAAGCTATACTGAAGGCGGCACCCGGAGATGAAATAAGAGTAGCCCGGGGAATTTATATGGGTACGTTCGACATTGGATACCTGATAAGCGATAAACCCATTAAACTATATGGATCCTGGGACGATGGTTTTACCAAACAGGATATAGTAAACCATCCTACTGTTTTTCAGCCCGATAATGCGAGCGGTGGTAAATCAAGAAAAGCCATGCTTCAGTTTACAAAGAAGTGGATGGAACCATTATTGATGGAATGGTATGGGAGATGGGTGAACGGAATCTTTATCATGAAAGAGAAGGCTTTGTTGACAGCGTAGAAGGAGGGCGGATAAAATACGCAACAGAATCCTCCAATGGAAAGAACAGCACGGTTGAATCACCGGCCATTTCATTTGCCAGCGCTACCGCGGGCGGCCATGTGATCATACAAAATTGTGTTTTTTCGAACTGTGCAAACTTTGGAATACAGGCGGGTGTTAGAAGCGGATCGTTTAAGGTCATTAATAATGTATTTGTGGCCACCAAAATGGCAGCCATAGAAATTTACGGCACTTGCGCCGGTAGTAATCAACAGGCTAATATGATTGCCTGCGCCGATGTGGAGATCGCGTACAATACCATTTTATTTACCTGGAGCAGATTGAAAGACTTTCTCGATATGGGTTATGGTGTTCGCCTGATGACCAAGTGCACGTACAATGTACATCACAATATCATCGGAGCCAGTATCATGGGTGGCATCGACAATAGCCGGTTTTGTAAGGATGATTTTATTAAGATCGATAACAACATCATGTTTGGGAACAAAGGCGGTGATCTGTATTATACGCCTGCCAGTAACACCAAACTGCAATTAACGGTAGATCAGTTTGGAGACCTGGAATTTGCATCAAATAAGGGTAATATTGGGAAAGCCCCGATAATACCGGTTTATCAACCTTATCTGAGAGGCTTTTATAGTGCGCGCTATAGCGAGACCACGAGTTACGATCCCAATTCGGGCAGTAACCAGTGGGCCAGGGCCCTGGGCATGAACCAGCAGGGAAGCATGACATCAAAAGTGAGTATGTTCATGAATAAATATCCCTGGCAGGAAACATTAAAACTTTTTGGCGCCTCATCTATTGCCGGAGCCCGTCAACCTTATAAGTGATGGCCTCCGGATGGTAATTACTTATTTTAAGTTTCAGACGAGTGTCTGTTTGGATATTGTACGACATCTTTCTTGACTTACCGTATTGCAAAAAATATAACTACAGCCGAGTATTACTGAATGACGGCGAGTCCTGCACCGTTGCACAAAAACTCACCAGAGACTAGTCTGAGAATTCGACAATGCCATGCACATGGCTTTAGTTATTCAAAAAATTATTGCCACACGTTTTAATTATCCGGACAAAGTTTTGATTTATCGGAGAAAGAATTAATGAAATTGATATAATCCTCGTCTTCTCTTACCCGAACTACAATTGAAGTAAGTTGTCGTTTCATTTGCAAAACCCCGTCCTTATAACCGCCTGGAAAAAGAGCTGAACCAATTTCAGTGTCAGTTTTATCAAAAGCCGATTTAATATAAACTTTCTTATCCCAACTATCTTTGCCAATTGAATAATTTTTGCAATACTGATCTTTGTATTTGTACGTTCCCTGATAGGCACTTTGAACAGCCTTGTCATAAGATTGTTGCCCAAGTAAGGTTAACTGTGTTTTACTCCTTCGGCTAACAAGAAACGGGAACTCGTTTTTAGCATAGCGAGTTTCAATAATCCCGGATCGCCATTGAGCAGGATCTCATGAAAAAAGTCGGCCATCTCTTTCGCCGATGCAAAATCAGGAATGGTAATATTCGGAACCGATTCAAGTTCTTTTCTACCCGCTTCTTCTGCCACGGTAAACACCAGGGTTTGTTTTTCTAATTTTTTGTATTCTTGCGCTGTTGCGGTTCTGGTAGAAAGCACTTTTTTGTCTTTAACGCTGCCTCCTAAAAAACTTGTCCAGGGACCTTTAATATCATCTCTGAAAAACCTGATTTCATAGTCTTGTTCAATGGTTTCTACTGCCAGGTTGTCTCCCAGAATGTCAGCCTGTATAGTCATATAAAACAGCGCATTTGTTGGTTTTGACCAGGTAAACTCCTTTTCTTTATTTAGGGAGGGCCCGCTGATTATGTTTATGATTTTATTGTAACTAAAACCATAAAATTTTTTCCAATCCGTAGCGATAAATTTTTTTATTTCCGCTTCTGTTGGACGAGGCACCCCCTCCCAGTCATTAGAAATTATTCTGAATTTTTTGTAGGAATATGTTGACCCCCCCATTGACTGATAAACAGCATCGCCAACTACTTTAACTACTAACCCCGGATATTCAGCGGTTCTTCTTCGTATATGTACACCGCGAACATATTCCCAGTTGCCTAAAGAAGCATTCCATTGTCTTGTTCCTGTGGATTTCGTAAACTTTATATCGATTGTTGTTTCGTTGGTAAGATCCTTTTTTATCGCAGCATCTGACGGCTGTGAAAATAATGCGGGGCTGAAATAAACAAGGATTGCCAGGAAAAATAATTTTTTCATAAATAACAGGTTGAAATTATGGTGATGTAAAATTGATAAAACTAAAAATTCATTCCGGTACCCTTTCGGGTAATTTTTGCAACTTCATTAAATCTTCACCATTTTTGGTCGCCTGACCAACAACATAAAGGTTGAAATTATGGTGATGTAAAATTGATAAAATTAAAAATTCATACAAGTACCCTTTCGGGTAATTTTTACAACTTCATTAAATCTTCGCCGTTGTTGGTCGCCTAACCCACAACATTTGCCGTTGTTGGTAGCCAGACCCACAACATTCGCCGTTGTTCGTCGCCTCGCCTACAACAAAGCGGTTACCATACAATGGCGCCCATAACCAGGCTGTAAAAGACTCATTTGAAAATGAAATCATTAGCCGTATACAATATGCTAATCGGATAAGGTTTTCTCTACCTATCCTCACAAACTTTTTCTAACTTTAAGAAAAAATTCGTACCCATGCTCGTTAAAACCTATGGCAGCGCCGTGTATGGCGTAGAAGCCATTACCATTACTGTTGAAGTAAGTGTAAACAACCAGGGTAAAAATTATTTTATTGTGGGCCTGCCCGACAACGCGGTAAAAGAAAGTCTGCAACGGGTAGAGAGCGCCATCAAGAGTAACAAATTATTTATGCCCCGCACCAAGCTGGTGGTAAACCTGGCGCCGGCCAATATTAAAAAAGCAGGCACGGCTTTCGACCTGCCCATCGCCATCGGCACATTGGGTGCTACCGAACAAATCAAAAAATCCGGATAAATTAGCAGACTATGTGATCATGGGCGAACTTAGCCTGGATGGAGAGATACGCCCGATCACGGGTGCATTGCCCATTGCCATACAGGCACGTCAGGAAGGTTTTAAAGGGCTTATCGTTCCCAAACAAAATGCAAGAGAGGCCGCGATGGTTAACAACCTGAATGTGTATGCGGTGGAACATATAAAAGACGTGATGGAATTTTTTAATGATGAACAGTCAATCAAGCCAACAGTGGTAAATACCCGCGAAGAATTCGCCAACGCCCAAAGTGATTTTGAATTTGATTTCTGCGATGTTAAAGGACAGGAAAATATTAAGCGGGCCCTGGAGATTGCAGCAGCAGGCGGGCACAATGCGATACTGATTGGCCCGCCCGGCGCCGGTAAAACCATGCTGGCAAAAAGGCTGCCAACTATTTTACCGCCATTGAGTTTGCAGGAAGCTTTGGAAACAACCAAGATACACTCCGTGGCTGGTAAGCTCCCCGAAAATTCTACCCTGATCTCCAAAAGACCATTTCGGAGTCCGCACCATACCATCAGCGATGTGGCGTTGGTTGGTGGCGGCGGTATTCCCCAACCCGGCGAAATTTCATTGGCACATAACGGGGTGTTATTTTTGGATGAACTGCCCGAGTTCAAGCGACAGGTGCTGGAAGTCATGCGTCAGCCGATGGAAGAGCGAAGGGTAACCATCTCCAGGGCGAAAGTAGCCTTGGACTTTCCGGCTTCCTTTATGTTGATCGCCAGTATGAATCCATGTCCTTGCGGATTTTTTAATCATCCCGAAAAAGAATGTACCTGTCCGCCCGGCGCTGTTCAAAAATATTTAAATAAAATTTCGGGTCCGCTGCTCGATCGTATCGACCTGCATGTAGAAGTAACACCGGTAGCATTCAGCGAACTTTCGTCAGCACAACAAGTCGAAAAAGTGTGAGCATCAGGGAGCGGGTGATCAGGGCCAGGGAAATTCAGGAGCAGCGGTACAAAGAAAGTGAAGGCGTTTATGCCAATGCACAGATGAGCAGTAAACAGTTAAAGGAGATCTGTGCCATCAGCACAGCCGGACAAAACCTGTTGAAAGTAGCGATGGAAAAATTAAATCTCAGTGCCCGTGCCTACGACCGCATTTTAAAAGTCAGTCGTACCATTGCCGACCTGGCCGCCAGCGACGATATCAAACCCGAGCACCTGGCCGAAGCGATCCAGTACCGGAGTTTGGATAGGGAAGGATGGACGGGGTAGTTAATGGATAATTATTTAATTGATAATGGATAATGTTTTAATTGATAATGGATAATGTTTTAATTGATAATGGATAATTATTTAATTGATAATGGATAATGTTTTAGACGCGAAATGTCTTTGAGGTTAAAAAAATTATCCATTAATTCATTATCCGTTATCCATTATCCCTGCCTTTCCGTCATTTTTTCCGAACTTGTACGATATTTGATACATTGAAGCTTTTCGATGCTAAATTAAACAGACTACTGAATGAAAATATTACTGCGCTATCTCAAGCCTTATAAATGGCTGGTAGCACTCACCTTAACATTGGCTGCCATCAATATTGGTTTTTCACTGGTTGATCCCATATTGCTGGGTAAACTGGTAAACCTGGCGAGTGATCACCAGGCGGTTCAGGCAAACCGGCATTCGACTGGAATAGTTTTATCTGGAGTTACGATCATATCGCCAGAAAAAACGACAATAATTATTTACAGCTGGGTGTATTTTATATTTTGCTGTTCTCCATCAGCGTGGCCATGATCAGCCGTATTGCCAAGGCCTTCCAGGATTATTTCCTCAATGTGATCATTCAAAAATTTGGCGCCAAGGTTTTTACCGACGGATTACAACACGCCATGAAACTGCCTTACCAGGAATTTGAAGATCAGCGCAGCGGTGAAACCCTGTCGGTATTAACCAAAGTGCGGTCCGATGTGGAACGATTCATGACCAGTTTTATCAATATTCTTTTTGGGGTGATGGTGGGCGTGGTCTTTGTTTTTGTATATGCCAGTTTGTATATCAGCTGGATGGTGCCCGTGGCGTACCTGATAGGAATTGTGTTGCTGACGATCATTACCAACCTGCTGAGTAAAAAGATTAAGATCATTCAGAAGAATATTGTTAGCCAAACTACCTCGCTGGCCGGTTCAACCACCGAGTCGTTAAGAAATATCGAACTGGTAAAAAGCCTTGGACTAACTGAACAGGAAGTTGAGCGCTTAAATAAAAACACCTATAAAATACTCGGACTCGAGTTGACCAAGGTAAAAAGTATCCGCAGTATCAGTTTTATACAGGGCACTTTTGTAAACACACTCAGGCAGGTGATACTGGCCATATTGATGTGGCTGATCTTTAAAGGAACCATGGATGCCGGTGAACTGATCACCATGCAGGTTTTTTTCATTCTTTATTTTTGGTCCGTTGCAGGAGATCGGTAATATCCTGTTGTCTTATCGTGAAGCAGAAGCTTCTTTAAATAATTTTGATACACTGATGAAAAAGGTTCCCGAACTGGAGCCTGCAAGTCCAAAGGCGTTGAACAATATCGAAACATTGTCTTTCAAAGGCGTTTCGTTTAAACACCAGTCGGCCAGCCATAAAGCTATTAATAATATCAGCTTCGACGCCCGGATAGGCGAAACCGTTGCTTTTGTGGGTCCATCGGGTTCGGGAAAATCAACGCTGATGAAATTGCTCGTAGGGTTGTACCGGCCGCTCGAAGGAAAAATATTTTACAATAGCCTCGATGAAACGGAGATCCGGTTTGATGACCTGCGTAAGCAGATCGGTTTTGTTACCCAGGATACCAATTTGTTCAGTGGCACCATCAGGGAAAACCTGATGTTTGTAAACCCGGCGGCAACGATAGAAGACCTGAATATGGTGTTGGAAAAGGCCAGCTGCACCGGTTTATTGGCCAGGGCCGAGAAAGGACTGGATACCATGATCGGGGAAGGAGGATTAAAATTATCGGGCGGCGAAAAACAACGGATATCCATTGCCCGTGCGTTGCTGCGTAAACCGCATTTGTTGATCTTTGATGAAGCCACTTCGGCGCTTGATTCAATTACCGAAGAAGAGATTACCAATACGATCAGGGACCTCTCTTCACAAAAAGGACAGATTACCATTTTAATTGCCCACCGCTTAAGTACCATCATGCATGCCGACAGGATCTATGTTTTGGAAAAAGGTGATGTGGTGGAGACCGGTTCGCATGAAATATTGGTGCAGGAAAAAGGGCTTTACTATGCCATGTGGCGCCAGCAGATCGGCGAACGTAAAAAACAAACCTTATCTCCAACAGCACTAAACTAATTACAATGCCCTTAATCGAAATTTTAGGCCTGGTTGCCGGCACCATTACTTCCATAACTTTTTTGCCACAGGTGATCAAGGTATGGCAAACAAAATCGGCAAAAGATCTTTCCCTGATGATGTTATTGCTGCTGATGCTTGGCGTTGTTTTGTGGTTAACCTATGGGTTGTTGATCATGAATCCCGCTATTATTTATACCAACAGCATGGTGCTTGCCATGAGTTTGATCTTATTGTATTTTAAACTTCGTTTTAAGTAGGTTGTATCATTTGTTACGAAACTCTATTGCGGCTTCAGTACCTTTGCAGGTATGAGTGCTAAAAAACCTACGCCCAATTATTACTGGAGTATATTCTCGATGAAATGCCCGAGATGCAGGCGTGGACCGATGTTTAACAACAATAATCCGTTTAAAAGCCTGAAGCTGTCGAGTATATTTGATATGCCGGAGCGATGTGCTGTTTGCCGCCAAAAATATGACCTGGAAGATGGATTCTGGTTCGGTACCGGGTATGTTAGTTATGCGCTGGCAGTGGCCGTTTCGGGTGTTACTTTTGTTGCCTGGCTTGTTTTGATCGGGATCTCAACCGATGATAACCGCATTTTCTGGTGGCTGGGTACCAATACAGCTATACTCGTCATCACACAACCCTGGCTGATGCGGTTGAGCCGCACCATCTATATTCGTTTTTTTGTAAAATACGATCCGCATTATGAACAAACAGAACCAACCGAATTACACTAGTCGTCGGCTTTTTTAAAAATATCGGTAAAAATATTTTCTTTATCCAGTTCTTCAATATCACTCAGCACCAGCTCAATGGCTTTGGTGCTTTTATTTATTTCTAAAAGGGATAACATGATGGATAACAGTAAAAAAACCAGGCTGGCAGCAAATATCCAATGCGCCATCATGATCCAGTTTCGGTAAATGGCATACATACACAATACACAGCTTAAAAAACTCAGTACGCCAAAGGCCTGCATATACCGGATGAGGTTTAGCCGGGTGCGAATATTTTTTATCTGGCTGAGTACGTTCCGGTTTTTTTCGCCAATATGATAGTCGCTGTGCAGTTTACGCACCAGTGAAGCCAGCGACAAAAAACGGTTGGTATAGGCCAGCATGAGCAGGGTGATAGCCGGGAAAAGTAATGCCGGGGTATTGATGTTGATCTCAATCATGCGCTAAAAGTACAATCAATAAATTAGTTTAAAGTGGCCGGTTTAATTAACGAGGGTAAACCGCGTTTTTTTGGAGATGAATTTCCCAAAACCATAACCGAGTGCAAAACCCAGCGGGAAATCAGACGCCCAATGAACCCCATTATTGATCATCGACAAACCAATTAACCCCGCAATGGAATACCCAACGGGTTTTATCCACCTGATCTCGGGATAATTTTCGCCAATAATGGTTACCGTGCTCACAAAGGTTGCCAGGTGCCCCGAAGGAAAAGCATCATACCTGGTTTTATTACCCTGGAAATCGCTCCAGGCCGGGAAGGGGCGCCAACTGCCCCTGATCGCGGTTGCGTCGCTGGGGTTTTCGCGGCCGGTTGCATATTTGATCAACTGGGTGGCAGCACCCATCGTGATAAAGGCTTCGGTGAGCTGACTGGCTGTTTGCAATGCCCGATTATCTTTTTTGATCTTACCCAACACAAAAAAGCCCGCGGCAAATAACATCGTGGACGATCCCTGCCCGAAATTATAAAAAGCCGTATTCAGGTTGTTGGGCATTTTACCAAGATTGGTTTTCTTACCACCGATATTCAATTGAACAATGGGCGAAAAATCTTCCTGGCCATGAATGCCCGCCGAGGTTAACGTTGATTGCACGGAGTTGGCGATCACCTGGTCGGCCAGAAACAGCACGGCCGTTGAGCCGCCAATGATGGCCCAGTCTTTAATTTGTTTTTTTTGAAAAGAATTCCTGGTGAAACCCGCAACATCTTTAGGGATATCGATAATAAAAGAAAACAGTCTTGGTTTTCGGTAAACCACTTTCTGAGGAGCCGCTATTGTAGTATCCCTGATTTCAATGCTCAAGGAATCAGTGGATTGGGAAAATAAGGTACCCGGCAGCAATAGCACCAAAGCGAGCAAAACATTCTTCATAGACGCGGTTTATTTTTTTTTGCTTTCTGTTTTCTGTCTATCCATTTCTGTGCTTTATAGGTAAGGAAAGCACTTCCGGCTCCCACAACGGCGCCCGCCAACACATCGGAGGGGTAATGTACACCCTGGTAAATACGGGCATAACCCACACTGCCCGCCCATAAATAAGCGGGTACAATTACATACCATTTTGGAAAATATAAACTTAATGAAGTGGCCGTTGTAAACGCGGCCGATGTATGGCCTGATGGAAACGAATAGCCGCCACCCGAACTTAATTTGGTTATGGATGAGTAATCCTCGTAGGGCCTGTTTCTTTTAACAATTATTTTTCCGGCCCGGGTGAGGGCAGCAGATAACAAAAAAGCGCCCATCATATAAGCCGCATCTTTTTGTAATTGCTTATCGTGTTTGATCAAACCTACCGCAAGCACAGCTGCCGGCGCACCCAGGTTAACAAAGGTGACGCTGTTGGCATCAAACCTGCAAAAATTTGTTTTACCGAGACTTTGATGTTCATTTGCAGATTTTACAATGTCAATATCTATATTCTGTGCGCGGATCTCCGACTGAAAGAAAATACAGATCAGTAACAGTAAATGGGTAAAAAATCGATTCATGGATTGCAGGTTATTGCAGTATCATTGCAAGATAATAGAATCTGTTCATAACTGATAAATAATGCTAAGAAGTTTCTTAACTCAGGTACATTCCTTTGCAGGATTGATTTCCGGCGTTTTTATTTTATTGATGTCGCTTTCGGGCGCGGCGCTGATCTTTCACGAGGATATCGACCGGATGCAATCACCTGCTATACCAAACCAGGGAGATACTGCTGTTCATATTAATAAATTGTACACCCTTGTAAAGCAACATTACCCGGATGCGCAGATCAACCATTGCCAGTTGCCAAATGCCGTCAACCGGCCGGTTGTTTTTTCAATTTACGACGTTAGCTATAGAAGTGGCAAAGCTGTCATGCAGGTATTTGTTGATCCCGGCAGTGGCCAGATACTGGAAACCAGGGGCGGTGCCGAAGATATTCGCAATAATTTTATGAGTTGGCTGGCTGCTTTTCATAATTCTTTTCACCTGGGGAAAACAGGCGAGTGGCTGCTTGGTTTTTTGCGGGGGTGTTTTTGGTAAGTATCATCACCGGTCTGTTTCTCTTCAGGAAGAATATAGCTGCGGTGTTATTGTTCAGGAAGAAGGTGTTCAAAAAAAATAACCTGCATCAGGTCATCGGCGTGTATGCCCTGATGTTTAACCTGTTGATGGCGGTTACTGGTTTCTGGATGCAGCGATATGTTTTCAAAAAAGAATTTTATGCCATTGATAACTATGAGCCGGTGCTTAAAACCTCGCGGCCATTGCCTTTCAGTTTTGATACAGCGATGCAAGACTGGCAAAAAAAGTACCCCGATTTTACGGCCTATGTTATTTATTTTGCGCAAAGCAATGCCGGCAAAACAGCGGTTTATGGCAGCAGGCGTTCAAACGCCTATGTGCACTCCAAAAAATTCGCGGATGCTGTTTTTTTAGACAGCGCGGGCCAGATTGCAAAAACCCGGTTTGTGAATGAGATTGATGCCGCCGACCGCTATGATATCATCAACTCGCAACTGCATATGGGGCGTTTCGGCGGAGCCGGGATAAAAATTATTTATTTTGTTTTTGGGTTAACCGGGGCGTTATTGAGTATAACCGGATTTTTGTTGTGGCTGCAACGAAGGAAATACCGCAAGGGATAACCGGTACGCAGCACACTGCCAAAAAACCTCTATTTTAAATTAACCGTCAATGGCAGGTTCAGTTTAATACTGAAATTTCTTCCCATATTAAAAACCCCCGTGCGGCCGGTGGCTACATTGTCTTCTGCATATTTAAGCCGGCTTAAATGATTTTGATAAGCAACATCGGCCAGGTTGATGCCGCTGATCGATAAACTGAAAAGGGTTTTATTTTTCCTGTTCACAAAATCGGTACCGATGCCGGCGTTCATTAATGTATATCCCGGTGTGGTAGTTTCCGTATTGTACGCAGCGAAAATATTTTTTTTGCTGAATGTATTGTCAAGTTCAAACTTTACGTAGAAATTTTTCAGGTTTTTGCCAAGATTTTTGAAACTGCCTCTAAACTCGGTCGACAATTTTGAAGCGGGTATAAAGGGCAGGTATTTACTACCCGCTACCGGCGTTCGTAATTGTCCGCTTACTACCGAAAAGGTATTGAGTATATGCAACCAATCCAAAGGATGCGGATGCAGATCAAAAGTAGCTTCCAGACCCGTTAATGAAGTTCGGGTTTGATCAAATGTGAAGGCAGTAAGTGCGGCTCCGTTATACACAACGGTAGAATCGCCTCCGCCCGTTGACTGAAGTTTTCGGTAAAAAATAAAATTATCGAAACTGTTGTAGAAAGCCGAAAGGCCTATGGAAATATGCTCAGCAGCATATTCTATTCCTCCATCTAATTGCAAACTCGTTTCACTTTTTAAATCGGGGTTACCATATTCGTACCGGATGGTTCCTTCATGCGCTCCGTTGCTGGTGAGTTCGGGAATGCTGGGTGCCCGAAAGCCCCGGGCGATATTGAATTTTACGTTTATCGCTTTACTTACCTGTGCTGCCAATCCCGCACTGCCCGAGATATTTGAAAAAGATTTCTTAACCCCATTTCCCTTGGTGATATTTCCATCCAGCAGGGGATTGGTATTAATATGTCTGTTGTCGAACCGAAGCCCGCCGCTAAGGGTAATTTTATTGATGGTTTTTTGGGTAAAAGCATATACACCAAAATCGAACAGGTTGTAATCGGGTATCAACTGTTCAACACCATGATTGCTGTTGTTTTGCTGCATGCCGTTGATACCGATAGAGTTTTTCCAGCCGTTATTAGCCGCCAGGTGAAACTGCGCCGTATAGGTAATCGTTTTCAGGTCAAAAAATAATGACCGTTCCGCAACGTCATCCGGGTTGCCAAATTCTTCCCTTTTATTTTGCTGGTAACCTATATTAAAGTTGATGTAGTTTTTCCCCATTTTAATATTGTTATCGCTGGCTATTTTAAAATGCCGGATATGTTGATACGGAATTAACGGAGTAGAACTTTTGAAATCGTCATGGGTAGCCTGCTCCGTTAACCCGCCGGCAAGATGCTTGATAAAAAAACCGGCAGCATCCCGTTCTCCTTCAATCAGTCCGGCTTTTAAATTAAACTGGCTTACCAGTAAATGACTAAATCCCCAGTTGCCATTGTATCCGATATAACCACCGATATTATTTTCGGTGAATTTCGAATTGAATACCCGTCCGTCATATTTATTTTTATAATCGCCGGCTGCTTTGTTCGACGAATACAGGTTCCAGTTAAGGCCATTTTTGTTTCCGCTGATATTCACAAACAGCGTACTCAGGTTATTATTGGTTTGATAGTTCGTGCTTAAATTGCCTTTGATGGTATTATCGGCAACCGGCACATTCGAAATGATATTAACCACACCTGCCATAGCATCACTGCCATAAATGATACTGGCCGGGCCTTTCAGCAGTTCAATTTTACTTACGCTGGCTTCGTCAATTTCAATACCATGCTCATCACCCCATTGTTGCCCTTCCTGCCGTACACCATCGTTGATGGTGAGTACCCGGTTATAACTCAAACCCCTGATAACGGGTTTTGAGATGGCCGGACCGGTTGCCAAAGTGGATACACCGCCGATCTTGGTGAGTGATTCAATAATATTGGATGACGTGTTCTGAAAAAAATCTTCCTTGCGCATCACACTAACGGCAAAGGGTACTTTCTTTAATTGGGTGGCCCCGGTTACCCCGGTTATAACAACGGCATTGTTTTCGATAATGGATTCACTGAGTGCATAGTCTTTCTTAACATCGCCCTCGATAACGATACTTTCTACAATGCTGCTGTACCCGATATGCGAAATTTCTACCAGGTGGTTACCCTGGGGTATATTGTTGATACGGAAATGTCCGTTAACATCGGTTGCTGTTCCGGATCTGATATCGGATATATATACGGTTACGGCTTCGATGGGCAGGCCTGTTTGGGCATCGGTCACCTTACCGGAGAAGGTACCGTAAACCGCATCTGTTTTTTCGAGCGAATCGTTCAACACAAAACCAGGAACTGTTCCGGTGGCGGTTCCTAAAGTGAAAAGAAGGGGTATAAAAAATAAGGTTCTTGAAATACGCATAGTGGTTGCTTTAATACATGTTCTTCATTCCGGACCGGTTCTTCATTAGTATCAGGTACCCGTTCCGTTTAGCTGTAATGATTAAGCAACCGGCGGACCACGTAGCGAATGGAAAAGATCCACACAGGATTTAAATTGGACATCCTTGTTTATATCGTGTTCCCGAAAAACCGGTAATGCAACTGAAATAACCGTGTTTATTGTTTCGGTAAATGGCGATTCGGCAACCAGGTGATTGCATTGGCAATTAAATAATGGGGTGCTCAATTGGTCGCCTTTGTGCTCAACAGCTTTATTTACCGAATCGGTATGGTTGGCAAACCAATCGTGAAAAACGATAGACGGGGTGATGCTGATCGCAAAAATGATCATCAGCATAGTAGCCAGCACCTTTTTTATATATAGATTTTCGGACAAATTTTATTTTTGCTACAATGTTGCAAATATACGTGTTTTTAATACATGTTGAATAAAATTATACCCGGAAATAACTAAATAGCCGCAAAACAAGATCAAATTATTATGGATCCTGTTTTACATTTCTATTTAAAATGATTATTTTGATCTTAACCAGACATTTATTAACCCTTTTGGGTGATGAATGAAAACAAGTTTGGCGGTATGTTTGAACCCGGGTTTACAAAAATTCCCGGCTTGAATAAACTTTAAGCAGTTCATTTGGTCAAACCATAACTAAAATTTTATTTATGAAAAAATTAAAACAGTTGTTGCTCGTTGCAACTTGTTTCACCACAACAGCATTCAGCGCAGCAGCGCAAACAGATTCTACCGGTTTGCCCGGAGATAATTTTAGTCTGCAGGGCGCGGTGGACATGTTTAAACAGGCGGCTTCGCCCGAGGAATTTGAAAAACTGATCAACTCAAAAGACAATGACGTCAATAATCTCGATTTGAATGGGGATGGTGAAGTTGATTATATCAAAGTAATTGATAAGAGCGAAAAAGACGTGCATGCGTTTGTTTTACAGGTGGCGGTTTCCGAAACGGAAAACCAGGATATTGCCGTGGTGGAATTGGAGAAAACAGGCGCTGAAACCGCCGTTTTACAAATAGTGGGTGATGAAGATATTTTTGGAGATCAGGTAATCGTAGAAGCATCCGAAGAAGGCGATGAGGAAATCAATGAAAATGACAATGCGTATCGGGGAGGCCCAAGCGCTGATATTTATGAAACGAACAGGGTAGTGGTAAATGTATTTTTCTGGCCATCGGTACGATTTGTTTACCGCCCGGCCTATGTACCCTGGGCTTCTCCATGGAGATGGCGTCATTATCCCGGTTGGTGGAAGCCTTGGCGCCCGTTGGCCTGGCATGTTTATCATCCAAGGGTGGTACGTTATCGTAGTCATTATGCTGTTGTACGTACACACCGGGTAGTAAGCGCGCACCGGGTGTACACACCACACCGGCTTGGTTCGCCGATTGTAAGAACCAGGACCACTGTTGCCCGCAAAAATTATAAAGTTACCCGTACCCGGGTTACCGGGCCAAGGGGAAATACGCGGGTTAAAACAACCGTTCGAAAAAGAGGAAAAAGGGGGTAGTTATTTAAATGTAATGTTAAGCCGCAGGAATTAAAACCTGCGGCTTTTTCTGTGTCAATCGTTTATCAACAAATAAAACTGGAAATACAAATTTGTCGTAAAGTGGGTAAGGCGTCGTTCAATTTTGTTTAACAACGCCCCGTTTTACACGCCGTGTGCTGCGCACCGGCCAAAAATCACTGTATACGATTTTCACATCAGTTTCAATATTTCAGTTATCTTCAAAAGAAAAATAAAGCATGGCTCAATATATCTTAGCACTCGATCAGGGTACCACCAGTTCCCGTGCAATTATTTTTGATGAAAAAGGTAGTATTGTTTGTATAGCACAAAAAGAATTTACGCAGATTTTTCCGCAGCCGGGTTGGGTTGAGCATGATGCTAATGAAATATGGAGTACACAATTGGGTGTAGCAGCCGAAGCCATTACCAAAGCAGGATTATTGCCCGAAAATATTGCCGCCATCGGTATTACCAACCAACGGGAAACAACCGTTGTGTGGGAAAAAGCCACAGGCAAACCCATTTACAATGCTATTGTTTGGCAGGACAGGAGAACAGCCGCTTTTTGTGATGAACTGCGGGCAAAAGGACTGGATAAAATGATTCAGGAAAAAACAGGATTGATCGTTGATGCTTATTTTTCGGCCAGTAAAGTAAAATGGATTTTAGACAATGTAGAAGGAGCAAGAAAAAAAGCAGAAAATGGAGAACTATGTTTTGGTACTATTGATACCTGGCTGGTTTGGAATTTAACCAAGGGGCAAATTCATGTAACGGATGTATCCAATGCATCCCGTACCATGCTGTGCAATATTCATACGCTGCAATGGGATGGTGAGTTGGAAAAAATATTTGATATCCCCGGTAACATGTTACCACAAATACGCAGCAGCAGCGAAGTATATGGTACTACGCAGAATATTTTGACATCGCATAATATTCCGATCGCCGGTATCGCCGGCGATCAGCAATCGGCGCTGTTCGGACAAATGTGTACACAGCCCGGCATGGTAAAGAACACGTACGGCACGGGTTGTTTTATGTTGATGAATACCGGTGAGCAACCTGTTTTATCAACCCATAATTTATTAACTACCGTGGCCTGGAAGGTGAACGGCATAACACATTATGCTTTGGAAGGCAGTGTATTTATTGCCGGTGCCGTGGTGCAATGGTTGAGAGATGGACTGGGTATAATCAAAAATTCAAAAGATGTTGAAGCACTTGCAGCGTCGGTAAGTTCAGCGGATGGTGTGTATGTGGTGCCAGCATTTGCCGGACTGGGCGCACCGCACTGGAACCAATATGCAAAGGGAACCATGGTGGGTATAACCAGGGGTACAGCAGCCGCCCATATTGCACGTGCTTCTTTGGAGAGTATCGCATACCAAACCATGGATGTTTTAAAAGCGATGGAAGCAGATTCCGGGATTTCTATAAAGGAATTAAGGGTTGATGGCGGCGCAACCGCCAATAATTCGTTGATGCAGTTTCAGGCAGATATTTTAAATACAAAAGTAGTGCGGCCGGTAATAACAGAAACTACTGCATTGGGCGCAGCATATCTGGCTGGCTTAGCTGTTGGTTACTGGAAAAATATTGAAGCTATACATGATCAATGGCAGGTAGATGTAAGTTTTGATTCTACAATGCCGGGTGAAGAACAAGATAAATTGAAGAAAGGATGGCAAAGAGCAATTAAATCTGCTATTGCCTGGGCGGATGATAAATGATTTTGTTACACCAATTTGGACGAATTACACTAATCACACGAATTGAAAATATACGATCGTAATTCGTGTAATTCTCTTTAATTCGTGTAATTTGATTTATAAACCAACCAACTGCTTATGAATAATTTCCTCTACGAACTTATTGGTACCGCCTTTTTAATTTTACTGGGCAATGGCGTTAATGCCAATGTTGTATTAAGTAAAACCAAGGGCCACAACAGCGGCTGGATAGTGATTGCATTTGGCTGGGCCATTGCTGTTTTTGTGGGCGTGTATGTTTCGGCGGCACATAGCGGTGCTCATTTAAATCCGGCGGTAACCATTGGACTGGCTGCTGCTGATAAATTTGATTGGGCACTTGTACCGGTATACATTGCCGGACAGTTTTGCGGCGCCATGATCGGTGCATTTTTAATGTGGGTTGCCTATAAGAAACATTTTGATGAAACCGCCGATGCAGATGCCAAGCTTGTAGTATTTTGTAACTGCCCCGCCATTCCCAATATCCGGTTTAACCTGGCCACAGAGATCATTGGAACGTTTGCGCTTGTTTTTGGGGTTTTCTTTATTGTAGGCGGCGATGTTAAATTGGGTGCATTAGATGCGCTTCCCGTTGCATTGTTGGTTTTAGGTATCGGTTTAAGTTTGGGCGGGCCAACGGGATATGCCATCAACCCGGCCAGGGATCTGGGGCCGAGGATCATGCATTTTATTCTGCCTATTAAAGATAAAGGTAATAGCGGCTGGGGTTATAGCTGGATTCCGGTGGTGGGGCCAATTGTGGGCGGTTTATTAGCTGCGTTGGTATTTAAACTGCTATAATTAAATTATACCGACGGATTTTGACCTGTTCAATAAAGCTGTAAAAGCTTACGGGCTGCCGGGCAGCAGCGGAAATCGGTTGCGACGCAGGAGCAAAGATTGCAGCGAATGACCGGAACAAATGGTTGGCCAGGCTGAAAAAGCCGACAACCCATAATCATATTACGGTTTTCTGTTAATATGTTCAGTATTTTACTCCAAAAGCTTTGATCAGAGCGGCTTTTAGCTGTATTTGGTGTTGGGTATAAAAAACTTCCCTTCTAATTTTTAATTCCAACCCCCAAGCCTTACCTTTGCGGCTCGAAAATTAAACCTAATTTATATGGCTAATACAGGTAAAGTAAAATCAGTAATTGGTGCCGTTGTAGACGTTCAGTTCGATAACGACAGTAAGCTTCCCGAAATTTTGAATGCATTGGAGTTGAAGCGTGAAAACGGCGATACCCTGGTACTTGAAGTACAACAACACCTTGGTGAAGACAGTGTGCGTACCATTGCGATGGACGGAACCGAGGGCTTGGTGCGTGGAACCGTTGTAACCGATACCGGCAAACCTATTGCCATGCCTGTTGGAGATGCGATTAAAGGACGCTTATTTAATGTAACCGGCGATGCCATTGATGGTTTGCCACAGGTTAGCAAGGAAGGCGGTCGCCCCATTCACGCCAAGCCGCCATTATTCGAAAACCTGAGTACAGCCAATGAAATTTTATACACAGGTATTAAAGTAATTGACCTGATTGAGCCTTATGCAAAAGGTGGTAAGATCGGTTTGTTTGGAGGTGCCGGTGTGGGTAAAACGGTATTGATCCAGGAGCTGATCAACAATATTGCAAAAGCATATAGTGGTGTATCGGTATTTGCCGGTGTGGGCGAAAGAACCCGTGAAGGAAATGATTTGATGAGGGAGATGATTGAAGCAGGCATCATGAACTATGGCGAAAAGTTTAAGCATAGCATGGAAGAAGGTGGATGGGATTTGAGTGCTGTGGACATGGAGCAACTGAAAGAATCAAAAGCAACATTCGTTTTTGGACAAATGAACGAACCGCCGGGAGCAAGGGCTCGTGTGGCGTTGAGCGGTTTAACGATAGCCGAGTACTTCCGTGATGGCGATGGCACCGGACAGGGAAAAGACATTTTATTCTTCGTAGATAATATCTTCCGTTTTACACAGGCAGGTTCTGAGGTATCGGCCTTATTGGGTCGTATGCCATCGGCCGTGGGTTATCAGCCAACACTGGCAACGGAGATGGGATTGATGCAGGAGCGTATTACCTCTACGAAGAACGGTTCTATTACTTCGGTGCAGGCGGTTTATGTACCTGCGGATGATTTGACCGATCCGGCACCTGCAACAACTTTCGCCCACCTGGATGCTACCACGGTATTGAGTCGTAAGATCGCGGATCTGGGTATCTATCCGGCGGTTGATCCTTTGGATAGTACGTCGCGTATTCTTACACCATTGATCGTTGGTGATCTGCATTATGATACCGCTAACCGCGTAAAATTAATTTTACAGCGTTATAAGGAATTGCAGGATATCATCGCCATTCTTGGTTTGGATGAATTGAGTGATGAAGATAAATTGGTGGTTAGCCGTGCACGTAAAGTACAGCGCTTCCTAAGTCAGCCATTCTTTGTGGCCGAGCAGTTCACCGGTTTAAAGGGTGTATTGGTTTCTATTGAAGATACGATCCGTGGTTTTAATTCAATTATGGATGGTGAAGTGGATGAGTATCCCGAAGCTGCCTTCAACCTGGTGGGTACTTTGGAAGATGCGATTGAGAAAGGTAAAAAATTAATGGAAGCAGCAAAAGCTTAATTGTATATGACTTTAGAGATTCTCACACCAGAACAAAAAATTTTCAGCGGCGATGTATACGGTGTAATCTTGCCGGGCATTGGCGGTTTATTTGAAGTATTAGACAGGCACGCACCAATGGTGAGCGCCTTAAAAGAGGGTAAGCTGAAAATTTTGAAAGACAAAACACAAACGGCAGGTTATAATATTAAGAGCGGCTTTGTGGAAGTATTGAATAACAAAACAACGGTTTTGGTTGAAGGTGCCGAAGAAGTTTAAACTAAGATAATTTTATAAGTAAACCCATACCTCGCGTGTGGGTTTTTTTATGAGCCGGGGTGCTTGCGTGACCTGAACCACAGTCAAAAAATTTAATCCAATTGTTGCTTTAACTGAACAGCACACCAGGCTGTAAACGGAAGAACCAATAAACTTATAAAAACCAGCCAATTGTGGGTGACATAAAGCAATAAGAAACTCACTAGAATAAGGAATACCGGATAAAAAATAAATAGAAAACTTACTATTTTGGCGTCATCATGCCCTTCTTCTTTAATTAATTTATTGCCCAACCATTTGGTAAAGTAAAAAAGCGGTGCATGAATCAACATACCGATCAGGGCTGGTAAAAAAAGTATTATTTTTTTCAGTAAAGAATGCTCAACGTAAAACGCTTTTCGTAAAGCCACTTGATCATTTTCTTCAATTTCAAAAACATGTTTAGTCAATTGTGGCTTTAATGCTTCATTAAACTGTTTAATGGCGTTTCCATGAGTGTCTTTATAATCAACGTCGGCCTTTGTGATCATATCGCCAAATGACAGTTTTATATTTTTTCCAAATTTTTTAAATGAGCTGTAATTGATTGCAACGGGTAATACGTCCAGTTCAATACCGTCTGCCCAACTGCTGATGGCCAGCCGGGCCGTGCCTTTTTTTAAAGGGCGCAAATGCCATTCGTTAACACAACGGCCTTCGCTGAAAATGAGTACAATACCATTTTGTTTAAATAATTCTTTGCACTGATCAAAAGTCTTATAGTTTTCGTCCATATTTTCAACGCCCTCGCTAACCCGGTACACCGGGAACATTTTAAACAGGTATAAAAACCTGGCTGCTGATTTATTTTTAAACGCATCGCCCCTGGCCAGGGAATACACCGTGCCTTGGAATAAAGTACAAAGTAAGATGGCATCCAGGAATGAATTGGGATGATTTGCTGCCAGCAGCAGCGGCCCCTTGTGTTTCAGGAGCTCTTTCCGGTTAATAGACAGGTCCCGGCAATAAAGCGGTAAGGCAAGCCGGGCAATGATTTTTACAACAGCGTATAGCAATGGGCAGTTTGTTTGAAAACGGAAGATAATTATAAATCAAACATTAAAATAAATGTCGGGTATAAAAGGCTTTGCCAACGGGTTCCGGGTCATTAATTCAACTGTGGATCCAGTGGATAATTGATCAGCAATTCGTACTCGCCACCCAGCATTTTAAGGCTGCTTTTCCAGATCTCATCCTGCCGGGTATTAAAAACCAATTGGCGGTTGCCGGAAACCGTTAGCCAGCTTTTTTCGGCCATTTCGCCGGCCAGCTGTTCATCGCCCCAGCCACTGTAACCGATAAAAAATTTTATTTTAGACAGATCGATGGCGTTGGTTTTGATCAAGGCAGTAACGGTTTCAAAATTACCGCCCCAGTATATATCATTATTTATTTTTACCGAATCCGGAATGAGTTCGGGGTATTGGTGCAGGAAATGGATCGTATCCCGCTGAACAGGGCCACCATAATATACGGGTATGGTAAAGCCTTCAAAGTCTGCGATCAGTTCATCCAAAGTTTGTTCAACCTGTTTATTTAAAACAAAGCCAAAACTTCCCTCCGGCTGATGTTCGCACAGCAGCACTACCGTGCGCAAAAAATTCGGGTCCTTTAAAAAAGGATCTGCTATTAACAATATACCTGCTGCCGGTTCAATCATATTTCTAAATTAATATTAAAATACAGAATAACGTGGCGGCAGCTGTAATTTATTTTATTTAAAACTTCTAAACCTTAGTTAAATTTAAAGTTTAGAACTTTTAAATTATATTACAGCCCTATACTGAATTACCTTTGCCGTAATGAAGAAAATATTCCCAATAATAACCATCCTGATCTTATTCTCCCTGCTGGGGCTTATTTTCTTTCAGTACCTGTGGATTAAAAGTGCAAAGAATATAAAAGACAAACAAACCGAGGATAATATTGCCCATGCGGTGTATTATGCTGCTACTATTTTAACTCAGGAAAGAACTTCTATTATGCCCCTGCCCCGTAAAAGCGACCTGCTTTTTCCGGGCGACAGGTTACAAATGCAATACTTTAAACCCTCGGTGATCAAACGGTTTTCGAAAGATGAGATCTCGGATATTTTACGCATGGGTTTTGATAAAAATAACCTGAAAGGCTATCCTTTTGAATTCAATGTAAGCGTTAATTCAATAAACGGCGATCAGGTGTACAGCGATAATTTTTACAAATACTTTTTAGACTCCGCCAACAATGTAAATCATGTATTTGCCCTGGAACCGGCCAGTGGCAGCAATTTTGAAAACCTGGTCAGCGAGGAATTACTTTCTGTAATTGTACCCAATCAAAAAAGCCTGATCTGGAAAGAAATGATCTGGTTCATACTGGGAGCCATATTGTTTACCATCATCATCACAACGGCCTTCTTTATAACCGTGCGTACTTTATTGAAACAGAAAAAACTCAGTGAGATCAAATCGGATTTTATTAACAACATGACGCATGAGTTCAAAACCCCGTTAGCAACGATCTCCCTCGCTGTAGACGCTTTAAAAAATGAGAAAGTGATTGCCGACAAGGATAAAACCGGTTATTTTACCGGTATCATCAAGGAAGAAAATAAACGGATGAACAAGCAGGTAGAAACCATTTTGCAGGCGGCCTTGCTTGATAAGAACGAAGTGCAGTTAAGCCTGAAAAGGTTGCTGGCACACGATTTGATCGTAAGTGCTTTGAATAATATTCATTTGCAGGTTGAGGAAAAGGGCGGAAAAATTGACGTTGAGCTGGGTGCCGAAAATGATTTGATCATGGCCGACGAAGTACATTTTACCAACATCATAAACAACCTGCTCGACAATGCCGTAAAATATTCGAAAGACAACCTGCACATTAAACTAACAACAAAAAATTCGGGTAATTTCCTGAAAATTAAAATAGAGGACAACGGCATTGGTATGAATAAGGAAACACTGCACCGCATTTTTGAAAAATTTTACCGGGCCCATACCGGTAATATACATAACGTAAAAGGATTTGGTCTGGGTTTAAGTTATGTAAAAACGATGGTCAATGCCCATCATGGCACCATCAAAGCCGAAAGTGTATTGGGCAAGGGGAGTTCATTTTGTGTTTCTATTCCGTTACCCAAATAATTAGTTACGTTTGGCAAGCCATACCAGCAGCTTTAAAGCGCACCAGGCATCGCCGACCGTGCAAACCTTGATTTCCACCAACCCCTGTTCGATGGCATAGTCACGAATGGTATTTTCTGAACGGTAAAGACTGCATACCCGGGCATTTTTTCTACCGGGGTAACCAGGCAATTAAATCGGAATGTTGCTTTCAAATTCGTGGTACCCGTTTTATTTGTTTTTTATAGACGAACCTGTTCATTGCGAATACATGGATAAGATCAGGCATAGCGCCTACGCTAACATACTGGCAGGAGGTAGCAGCATTCAATGACTCAAAATAATTTTCGGGGGATCAAACAATCCATACTTTCCTGTTGGCCCTGCGCCCATTTTTTAATTAATGTTATTACAGCATTGCTGGCCCCCGCCATTTCTTCGTTATATCGAAATTTAAAAAGGGTAATCCACACTAATCCACAGCTATCCACATTCAATTCACATCAATTTCCCTGTTTTTGGCCTGATAGTCATACCTATAGGTCAATACGGGCTTGTGGATAAAAAACTTTCCCCAAAATTTGATTATAAAGTGGGAAAAAGTGTTATTTTGTGGGAGTATATGTTATTTAGTCGCTTAAATACTTGAAAATGATAGGTTTCCTCGGTGAATATGAGGCCACTTTAGACGTTAAAGGGCGCTTTCTTTTACCGGCAGGCTTTAAAAAGCAACTGCCGGAAGAGGGTGCTACGCATTTTATCATCAACCGGGGTTTTGAAAAATGTCTCACGTTATACCCCCAGCAAAGCTGGGATCCTATTTTTCTGAGATCAGCAAACTGAATGAATTTGACCCTAAGGTAAGAGAATTTCGGCGATATTTTTTGAACGGAGCTACCCAGGTGGAACTCGATTCGGCCGGTCGTTTACTGATGCCGAAAAACCTGGCCGAACACGCCGGATTGGAAAAAGAGATCGTATTGGTTTCGGCGGTAAACAAAATTGAGATCTGGGATAAGATTAAGTATAAAGAGTTCTTTGAAACTTTTACCGCACAATCGTTCAGCGATTTGGCAAATGAAGTAATGAACAGGAAGGAAGGGGTTTAGGAACCTGCCTGCCGGCAGGCAGGTTAGTAATTAGTTAACAGCAATGAAAAAAAACAACGCCGATAACCAAATTCCCAATTCCCGATTCCCTGAATACCATATGCCGGTTTTGTTGAACGAGTGCATAGAAGGATTACATATCAAACCCGAAGGGGTATATGTGGATTGCACATTTGGTGGCGGTGGGCATAGCAACGCCATTTTAAAAAAACTGAATGAACTGGGGAGGTTGGTCGTTTTCGATCAGGATGAAGATGCAAAACAAAACCTGTCGGGTGTACAGGCAGGCCTGCCTGCCGATCACAGGATCACTTTTGTTCCTCAGAATTTCAGGTACCTGCAACGGTTTTTAAGATTGCATAAAGCAGCTAAAGTGGATGGGATACTGGCCGACCTGGGTGTTTCCAGTCATCAGTTTGATGAAGCCGATCGCGGTTTTTCCATTCGGTTTGATGCGGCACTGGATATGCGTATGGATCAACGACAAACCATCACAGCCGCTGATATCATTAAAAATTTCACCGAAGCGCAACTGCATAAATTATTTGAACAGTATGGCGAAGTAAGCAATTCGAAAACACTTGCTAAAACGATTGTAACACAACGGGTACTTGCCCCCATACGAACCATCAACGAATTTAAATCAGCGGTTGAACCAATTGTAAAAGGCAATCCCAACAAATATTTCGCCCAGGTTTTTCAGGCCTTGCGAATTGAGGTGAATGATGAACTGGGGGCACTGAAGGAGTTACTGGAACAATCGGTTGCTGTGTTGAACCCCGGTGGAAGAATGGCCGTGATTACTTTTCATTCGCTCGAAGACCGGATCGTTAAAAACTTTTTCCGCGACGGAACTTTTAACGACACAGCCATTGATGATGTGTACGGACACCGTTTTGAAAACCCATTAAAAGTGATCACCAAAAAGCCGATAACCGCTTCCGAAAAGGAACGGGAACAAAATAACAGATCACGCAGCGCGAAGCTGAGAATCGCAGAACTGAAGTAATAAAAGTTACAAAGAAAATAAAGACATAAAAAAAGCCATGTCAGTGGAAAAACAAATACAGGAACCGGCAGCCGGTCAAAAAACAGATCCGGCGGCTGCGGGGTGGAAGAAACTTATCAGCCACAAATGGGTGGTAAGAAATATCCCTTTCTTTCTGTTTTTAACCTTTCTGGCGGTGTTGTATATATATAACGGACATTATACCGATAAACTGAACCTGAAGATTAATACGACGGAAAAACAGATCAAAGAGCTGGAATACGAATACAAGACTGTTAAAAGTGACGTGATATTCCGAAGTAAAGCAAGTGAGTTGATAAAAGCAGTTGAACCTCTGGGTTTAAAAGAACTGACCGTGCCTCCCGTGTTATTGGAAGAAGCGAATAAGGATAATAAAAATTAATCAGCCGATAGATTTTGGAAATAAGAAAAGACATATTGTGGCGGGTTTATCTCAGTTTCATCGGGATCGTTATCCTGGGGATTATAGTGCTGGGCAAAGCCTTTTACATCCAGCGTGTTGAGGGCCATTTCTGGACAAATATGGATAATACCATGCACCTGAAATACTTACCGGTTGATGCAGAGCGGGGAACTATTTACAGTGAAGATGGAAATATGCTGAGCACTTCTATTCCCGTGTTTGATGTGTACGTGGATTTTGCCGCTGAGGGCCTGCGGGCAAAGGATGGAAAAAGATTTAAAGATCATGCTGATACGCTGAGTACTTGTCTTGCCAATTTATTCAAAGACAAATCAGCCAACGCCTATCTGGCTGAAATGAAGCAGGCATATGACCGAAATGCCAGGTATTACCTGTTGAAAAAAAGTATATCATTTACAGAATATAAAGAATTAAGAGATTTTCCCCTGGTAAACCTGGGTAAAAATAAAAGTGGTTTTATCATTAATTCAATGGATAAACGAATTAACCCTTATGTGTTGCTGGCAAACCGTACCATTGGTTTGGCCCGGAAAAATGCCAGCAATGTTGGTCTCGAACATCGTTATGACAGTTTACTGAAAGGTAAAGCAGGCCAACAATTGGTAAGATATATGGCGGGCTCTTACATGCCGGTTGATGGCGGCGACGTTGATCCCGAAAACGGAAAGGATATTATTTCCACAATCGACACCTATATACAGGATGTTACCGAATCGGCCCTGATGCGGATGATGGTAAACAACAACTCGTTGCACGGTACCGCTATGGTTATGGAAACTGCCACCGGCAAGATCAAAGCCATTGCCAACCTGGGAAAACAAGCCGATGGCAACTATACCGAAGATTTGAATTATGGGATAGGAAAGGCAACTGAGCCGGGTTCGGTGTTTAAACTCGCAACTTTAATGAGCCTGCTCGAAGATAAATATGTCACTATTAATTCGGTTGTTAATTGTGAGGGAGGTAAAAAGAGTTTTTACGGTTTAACAATTAAAGATTCGCATTTGGGTACCTACGAATTAACGGTTAAAGAAGCTTTTGAAAGAAGCAGTAATGTTGCTTTTGCCAAACTGGCCGATCAATATTACAGCAGCCAACCCAACAAATTTATCGATCATTTACGGTCTTTCAGGCTTGATAAAATGACGGGTGTTGACCTGACAGCCTCCTCGGGTAAGCCAACCATTAAGAGCCCGGCAAACCGTAGCTGGTCAAAAACAACAATTCCTTATATGGCCCATGGCTACGAAGAATTGGTTACGCCGCTGCATATGCTGATGTTGTATAACGCCGTTGCCAACAATGGTAAAATGATGAAGCCTTACCTGGTTAGCTCAATAAAACAATATGGTGTTGAAGTAAGATCGATCGTGCCTGAGGTTCTGGTAGATAAAATTTGCAGTAATGAAACCCTTACCCAGCTTAAGGAGTGCCTGTTGGCAGTAGTGCAGGGTGAGCATGGTACAGCAAGAATCATAAAAGATTCGGCTTATTTAATAGCCGGGAAAACCGGTACAGCGGTTACAGCGATGGATAACCGGGGATATAATAAAGGCAATAAAATTTACCAGGCATCTTTCATCGGTTATTTTCCTGCAGATAATCCAAAGTACACGATGGCTGTTGTGATACAAAACAGCAAAGAATCAAAAAAGATTTATGGTGCCGATGTGTCGGGTACCGTTTTCAAAGAGATCAGCGACCGGATATTTGGCAGCTACCTGAGTACAAGGCAATACATGGCAACCGGTAAAACAGATTCTGCAGCCTGTCATTATTTTGGAATGAAAAATGAATGGGCTTCAATTTTTACCACGTTGAATATGAGTTATAAAGACATGGCCGGGGCCGGATCTTGGAGATCTGTTCAAATTAATAATAATGAGGGTACACTAAATACACCGTCTGTTTCAAATTCAATATCCGGTTCTGTAACCCCTAACGTTGCCGGAATGGGCTTGAAAGATGCGGTGTATTTACTCGAGAACCTGGGGCTGAAAGTAACGGCAACAGGTAGGGGCAGAGTAATCAATCAGTCGATAGCACCGGAAACCAATTTTATTAAAAACCAAAACATTGCTTTAATACTGAATTGACACTGCAGGATATACTATATAAGGTTGCTATTCGCTCTGTAAAGGGTAACACCAATATGGAGATAAATGGCCTGCTGATCGATTCCCGCCTGGTAAAAGCCGGCGACTGTTTTATTGCCCTGAAAGGAACTAAAACAAACGGGCAGCAATTTATTAAAAGTGCTGTTGAAAAAGGAGCTGTTGCCATCGTTTGTGAAACGTTTCCAGATGAAATAGCTGAACAGGTTACTTATGTGCAGGTAGAAAATGCCAATGAAGCGGCTGGCTTCATGAGTCATAATTTTTATGGCGAACCTTCTTTGAAATTGAAACTGGTTGGCGTTACCGGCACAAATGGTAAAACAACGATCGCTACCCTGCTTTGGAAATTGTTTTCAGCCATGGGGTATACCTGCGGATTGCTGAGTACGGTGCAAAATCAAATTGGCGGTAAAATAATACCCGCCACGCATACCACACCCGATGCCGTAAACGTGAATGCACTGCTTAAACAAATGGTTGATGCCGGCTGCCAATATGTTTTTATGGAATGCAGCAGCCACGCCATTCACCAGGGCCGCATTGCCGGTTTACAATTCACAGGAGCGTTGTTCAGCAATATCAGCCACGATCATCTTGACTACCACAAAACATTTGATGAATATATCAACGTAAAAAAATCCTGGTTCGATAATCTGCCGGCAACTGCATTTGCGGTAAGTAATGCCGATGATAAACGCGGCGGGGTGATGCTGCAGAATACCAGGGCAAAAAAGTATTTCTACAGTCTTAAAACCATGGCCGACGTAAAAGGGAAGATCCTGGATAACAGCCTGGATGGCCTGCATATGACCATCAACGAAAAGGAAGTTTATTTCCGCCTGATCGGTGAATTTAATGCGTACAATCTGTTGGCGGTGTACAACGCCGCTGTTTGTTTGGAAGCCGATAAAGACCAGGTATTACAGGTACTGAGCAGTCTCGACGGAGCCGAAGGCCGATTTGATTATACGGTAAGTACGCGCGAAAAAATAAAAGGAATTGTTGATTACGCGCATACACCGGATGCTTTGTTGAATGTGCTTGCCACTATTAAAAATCTACGGCAGGGTAATGAACAGATCATTACGGTAGTGGGTTGCGGTGGCGACCGGGATAAAACCAAACGGCCGGTTATGGCCGAAGTTGCCTGCGAATACAGCGACAAAGTGATTTTTACATCGGATAACCCGAGGAGCGAAGATCCTTTGGAAATTCTTAAAGATATGCAGGCCGGTGTAAATGCGGTAACAAAAAAAAAAGTTATTTCCATTGCCGACAGAAGGGAAGCTATTAAAACAGCGGTGAGTTTGGCCAATGCAGATGATATTGTTTTGGTAGCCGGTAAAGGGCACGAAAAATACCAGGAAATAAGCGGCGTGAAGTATGATTTTGATGATAAGAAAATTTTGAATGAAATGTTTGAATTGCTGGAAAAATAAAAAAGTTGGCATCGGGCAGTTAACAGTTGGTAAGCGCCATATTGTTAATTGCGAACTGCGAACTGCAAACTGAATTTATGTTGTATCACATTTTTGATTGGCTTGCAAAAGAAGGTTTCCGGTTTCCGGGGATCAATCTTTTCCAATTCATCACCTTCCGGGTGATGCTGGCCATGATATTGAGTCTGGTGATAACAACGGTGTACGGAAAAAAACTGATCAGGTACCTCGGGAACAAACAATTGGGCGAGTCGGTCAGAGACCTGGGGTTGGCTGGTCAAAATGAAAAGAAAGGAACCCCAACCATGGGAGGTATCATCATCTTGCTGGCTATATTGATACCTACTTTGTTATTGGCCGATTTGGATAAGGTTTATATCCGCCTGATGTTGTTATGTACGGTGTGGTTGGGAACCATTGGTTTTATAGATGATTATTTAAAAATCAGGGCAAAAAGAATAGCGCAGAAAAAAGGTGTTGAATACAAAAAGAGTGACAGTGACGGATTGGCCGGCCGGTTTAAGATATTCGGGCAGGTGATGTTGGGTATAATCGTAGGTGCTACACTCTATTTTACACCCAGCGTAGTTGTAAAAAGAGAAGTAATAAAAACCGGCGAAGCTGTTACACAAACGATCGACCGTAAAAATGCAAAGTTTGATACCGTTGTGATCGACGGCAAGCAGCGGATTTTCACGAATGCAAAATCAATTATAACCACTATTCCTTTTGTAAAGAATCATGAATTTAATTATGCAAAGCTTTTACCAAAGCGTTGGGAAGGATACGCTTATATTCTGTACATCATCATCGTAATATTAATAGTGACTGCCGTAAGCAATGGCGCAAATATTACCGATGGCCTCGACGGACTGGCGACGGGCGTAAGTGCCATCATTGGTATTTGCCTGGGTGTATTTGCGTATGTGAGCGGCAATATAAATTTTGCAGAGTACCTCAATATCATGTACATACCCAACCTGGGCGAGCTCTCTATTTTTATTGCCGCCTTTGTGGGTGCCTGTATTGGATTTCTCTGGTATAACGCCTATCCCGCACAGGTATTTATGGGTGATACCGGCAGCCTGGCATTGGGTGGTATCATTGCAGCGCTGGCCATTATTGTGAGAAAAGAATTATTGATTCCCATTTTTTGTTTTGTGTTTTTGGTAGAGAATTTAAGTGTGATGATCCAGGTAGGCTATTTCAAATATACAAGGAAAAAATACGGTGAAGGAAGACGGATCTTTTTAATGAGTCCCCTGCATCATCATTATCAGAAATTGGGATATCACGAAAGTAAAATCGCCGTTCGATTCTGGATTATAACAATATTAAGTGTGGTTTTAGCCATTGTAACGCTGAAACTACGCTGACGTTTTCGAAAAACCAAACTGGCATTTGCTTCTGGCACAAGCCAAGTTTTTCAATGTGACCAATATCCTTTGTAAGACAAACTGATCGCACTGTTTGAAGACCTGACCTGTTAAATTCTATGCTGTTGAAAAACCATTTTTTACTTTTTTAAGAAGTATTAAATCAATTGCAGGAAAATGAAGAAAAAATTAGTCATACTGGGAGCCGGAGAAAGCGGCGTTGGTGCAGCCATACTGGCACAGCAACAGGGGTATGATGTTTTTGTAAGTGATGGCGGCATCATCAAAGCCAATTACGAGGCCGAACTGAAAGCACATCAAATTGAATTTGAAGGAGAACAACATTCAACCGACAGAATCTTAAAGGCTGATGAAGTGGTCAAGAGTCCGGGTATTCCGGAAAAGAACGATCTGGTAAAACAGATCCGGGCTAAAGGAATAAACCTGATCAGCGAAGTGGAACTGGCATACCGTTTCAAAGGAAATAGTAAGATCATCGCCATAACCGGCAGTAACGGAAAAACAACCACAACCGCGTTAACCTGGCATATCTGTAAAACAGGAGGAGCCAACTGTGCGATGGTAGGTAATATTGGATATTCATTTGCAAAACAAGTGGCAACAGATCCCAAAGATTTGTACATAGCCGAGATCAGTTCTTTTCAATTGGATGATATAGATACTTTTCGCGCGGATGTAGCCATCCTGACAAATATTACCGAAGACCATTTAGACCGATACGATCATAAGTTCGAAAATTATATTAACAGCAAGTACCGGGTTACCCTCAATCAACAACCCGAAGATGTATTTATATATAACCAGGACGACGAAGTGACCCGAGAAACAATCAGCAACTATTCCATTAAATCAACACTAGCCCCCATTACTATGAGTAAACAACTGCCACAAGGCGCCTATTTGCAAAACGCAAAAATGCACCTGAAATGGAAAACCGAAGAGATGCAGATGAGTATTGAAGACTTTGCCCTTAAAGGAAAGCATAATCAATACAATAGTATGGCCGCGAGTCTGGCCGCTACCGTTGTTGATATCCGAAAGGAAAAAATAAGAGAGGCCCTGCAAACTTTTGAAAGCCTCGAACACCGGATGGAAACCGTGGCTACCATTAAAAATGTAGAATTTATCAACGACAGCAAAGCTACCAATATCAACAGCACCTGGTTTGCATTGGAAACGATGGAAAAACCCGTGATATTGATCCTGGGCGGGGTAGATAAGGGAAATGATTATTCACTGTTAACCGATATGGTAAGAGAAAAAGTAAAAGCCATTGTGTGTATGGGAATTGAGCATAGAAAAATACACGAGGCCTTTGGCGATATCGTACCGTTGATGGTGAATACAGATAATGCAAAAGATGCCGTGCAGGCAGCTTTTCATTTCGCCAGCAAAGGCGATGTGGTTTTATTAAGTCCGGCTTGTGCCAGTTTTGATCTGTTTAAAAATTATGAAGACCGGGGAAATCAATTCAAACAAGCGGTTAAGGAGTTGTAGCCCCTCTCCCGATATCTATTGGGATCCCGAAGGGGGAGGAAATGGAGAAGATTGAAACAAAGAAGAATAGAAAAATAAAAGTTGAAATGCTTAATTACAAAATTTGAAAATAGATTAAATGCCCGGCCTCCCTCTCTATCGGAGAGGGAACGAGGGTGAGGCCATATGTCGGAACCAATAAACATAAGATCTTTTTTTACACCCAATATCGGTAACATGGGTGGCAATTTGGTTAGCAAAACCAAGGGTGATCGTGTTATCTGGGGCATCGTCATCATCCTCACCCTGGTAAGTTTACTGGTGGTATACAGCAGCACCGGGTCATTGGCATACAAATACAGCCGCAGTACCGAAAGTTATTTATTTAAACAATTTGGGTTTATCATACTGGGTGTATTAATCATTTATTTTGCCCACCTGGTTAACTATACCATCTATTCCAGGGTGGCTTCTATTTTATTTGTGGCCTCTGTTTTTCTGCTGATCTACACCTACTTTTTTGGTGTTCGGTTAAATGAAGGTACCCGCTGGATAAAGCTGCCGGTGATCAACATGACCTTTCAAACATCCGACATGGCCAAACTGGCGCTCTTTATGTATATGAGCAGGCAGCTAAGCCGCAAGCAAAATGTGATCAAGGATTTCAAGAAAGGATTTTTACCCATCATAATACCGGTTGGCATTATCTGTTTATTGATAGCGCCGTCAAATCTGTCAACCGCCTTGCTGATTGGCGGTACCAGTATATTGATCATGTTTATCGGAAGGGTGAGTACAAAACATATTTTACTCACGATTGGTATTATGCTGATACCCGTTATTATTTTATTTACGGTGGCTGTGAGCACCTATGATAAAAAAGAACATAAGGCCGAAGCAGTGCCTGCCATATTTTCTGTTGGACGGGTGCCAACCTGGATCGGCCGTATACAAACATTCATGTACAGCAATAAAGAGGATGTTAATGAAAAATTATACCAGATAAATCAGGCAAAAATAGCGATAGCAAAGGGAAGCTGGTTGGGCCTTGGACCTGGTAACAGCCAGGCACGCAATTTTTTACCACACTCTTACAGCGATTTTATTTTTGCGATCATTCTGGAAGAGTATGGATTACTTGGTGGCACTTTTATGGTTTTCATTTACCTGTTGTTTTTATACCGCTGTATTCGTTTGTATCGTAAATGCCCCTATGCTTTTGGTGCTTTTTTGGCATTGGCACTGAGTTTTATGCTGGTCATTCAGGCCATTGCCAATATGGGCGTTAACGTAAATATATTTCCAAATACCGGTGTAACATTACCGTTGGTAAGTATGGGCGGAAGTAGTTTTTTATTCACCTGCCTGTCTATCGGTATTATACTGAGTGTAGCCAGGAACGTGGAGCAAATGGAAAGCCCACTGTCCCCCGAAGGGGGAACCCGGATTCAGGCAGACTAAAAATGATGAAAGTAAAAGTGAAACTGATATAATAAATGGATGATGATTCAAAATTGAAAACTTCAATGAACCTCCTACCGGGGAGCAGGGGGGCAGGGGGTATCATCATTGCAGGTGGCGGTACGGGTGGTCATATTTTTCCGGCCATTGCGATTGCCAACGCGATCTTAAAAAAGAGGCCCGAAACGGAGATCTTGTTTGTAGGAGCCCGGGGGAAAATGGAAATGGAAAAAATACCGCAGGCAGGATTTAATATTGAAGGAATTGACATAGCTGGCTTTAACAGAAGTTCTTTGATAAAAAACATCGGATTACCTTTTAAACTTTTGAAAAGTTTTGTGCAGGTGCACCGGATATTTAAAAAGTTTAAACCGGTAGCAGTGATTGGCGTGGGTGGCTATTCCAGTTTTCCAGTTTTGAGATTTGCCCAGGCAAAACAAATCCCCACTTTCATTCATGAGAGTAATTCTTTTGCAGGTAAGGCCAACAGGATGCTTGGAAAAAAGGCTACTAAAATATTTGTAGCAACCGAAGGAATGGAAAAGTTTTTTCCGGCGGATAAAATCATCATTACGGGCAATCCGGTGCGTGCAGGTATTACAAACAACATGGTGAGCAGGGACGAAGGGATCAGGTTTTTTGGTCTGGATCCTGCAAAAAAAACAGTGTTATCTGTTGGCGGCAGTTTGGGGGCCCAAAAAATAAATGAGGCATTGGATAAAAGCCTGGATTTGTTTGAAGCAAATAACCTGCAATTGATTTGGCAAACAGGAAAGCCCTATGCCGAAAAAGGAAATGCCGTTGCAAAGGGCAGATCGAATATATGGGTGGGCGATTTCATCAGCCGGATGGATATGGCCTATGCCGCAGCCGACCTGGTGATCAGCAGAAGTGGCGCAATGGCCATTGCAGAATTGTGTGTGATGAAGAAAGCGGTGGTTTTTGTGCCTTTTCCATATGCAGCCGAAGATCATCAAACAGCTAATGCACAAAGTTTAGTTAATAAAAATGCAGGCATAATGATAAAAGATAATGAGGCGTTAGAATTTTTGGTGTCTTCGGTCATAGCCTTATCTGAAGACAAAAAAAAGCAACAGGAACTGGCCGACAATATTGGCAAACTGGGCATCAATAAGGCAGATGAAATTATTGCAAAAGAAATAATTAGCCGGCTATAAAATTAAGAGATGGATGATATTAATAAGATTGTGACGCATTTAATTTCCTCCCCGGCGGGTGGAGGCCGGGAGCATGCTGGGTCTGTTTATTTTTTAGGCATTGGCGGAATTGGCATGAGCGCACTGGCCAGGTTTTTTAAGTCAAAAGGACTTGTGGTGAGCGGGTACGATAAAACAGAAACGGTATTGACAAAAAAATTGGCAGCTGAGGGAATTGCTGTTCATTATGAAGATAGTCTTGAGTTCATTGACAAAGAAGCGGAGTTGGTGGTTTACACGCCTGCCGTTCCGAAAGATCACCGGGGTTTGAATTATTTTATGGAGAATAATTACAACCTGGCTAAAAGAAGCGAGGTGTTGGGTGCTGTTACCAACGATTCATATAATATATGCGTTGCCGGCACACATGGTAAAACAACTACCAGCACTATGGTGGCCCATATACTCCGGCACAGTGGTTATGGGTGTACTGCTTTTTTGGGTGGTATTGCAGTAAACTACAACAGTAATTTCTGGCTACAGGCCCCTGGTGCCGGCAGCGATAAAAAGGTAAGCGTGGTAGAAGCAGATGAATACGACAGAAGTTTTTTGACATTGAGTCCGGATGTTGCGATCATCAGTTCCATGGATGCCGACCACCTGGATATCTATGGAACTGCCGAAAATATGGAACAGGCTTTTATCGATTTTTCGGCAAGGATAAAACCGGAGGGCATATTGCTGAGCAAATATGGATTAAAGCGAACAGAAGATCTGCAGGCAGATAGCCACCTGACTTTTCATCTGCAGAATGAAAATGCGGATATATATGCCGCTGATATAAAAATGGCAAAGGGGAGTTATCATTTCGATGTGATCATGCAGTATTGGGAATTAAAGGAGGTGGAGTTGAACATGGGCGGTTTGCATAATATAGAAAACATGATCGCAGCGATTTCGGTAGCCCATTATCTGGGCATTGATAACGGAAAAATAAAAGAGGCAGTGGCTGCATTCAGGGGAGTTAAAAGAAGATTCGAATATGTGGTCAAGAACGACAATTTGGTAATTGTGGATGATTATGCACATCATCCGGAGGAATTAAGGGCTTTATTATCGGGAGCTAAAGCTTTATTTCCAGATAAGAAATGCACCGTAATCTTTCAGCCACATCTGTACAGCAGAACCCGGGATTTTGCGGAAGGGTTTGCGGAAGTATTGGACGGAGCAGATGAACTGATTTTGTTGCCCATTTATCCGGCAAGGGAATTACCCATTGAAGGGGTAAACAGTGAAATGATCCTGGGCAAAATGAAGAATAAAAATAAAAGAGTTTTAGAAAAAACCGAATTATTGGAATGGATAAAAAATAATAAGACCGAATTGTTGATCACGGCAGGCGCCGGAGATATTGACACGCTGGTTGAACCAATTAAAAATAGTATAGAAGAAAGCTTTGGATAATAAGAAACGATACGGGTTAAAAAACATCATGCTGGCAACACTCTGGATTGCCCTGGGCGGAGCTACGGTCTTTTTACTAGTAGCAGCCATCAAAGCCAAGAGTGCTCATTTATGCAAAGCGATCGAAATAAATATACATGGTGTAAGCAATAATTTATTTGTCGACAAAAAAGATATCCTGCAGGCCATTACGCTGAGTGAAAAATCAAACCCGGTTGGAAAAGCCATAGGTTCTTTCAATTTAAAGAAAATGGAGCTGGAGCTGGAGAAAAATGTATGGATAAGATCCGCCGAGCTGTTCTTTGATAATAACGAAACACTACAGGTTATTGTTCAGGAGCGCGAACCGGTAGCCAGGATTTTTACTTTAACAGGAGCCAGTTTTTATATTGATCAGAATTTGGCCATGCTGCCGCTTAGTGAAAAATATTCGGCCAGGCTGCCCGTTTTTTCCGGCTTTCCGTCTGATAGAAAAGTGTTGATCAAAGCCGACAGCAGCTTATTGCAGGATATTAATACAATCAGTATGGCAATGCAAAAGGATTCTTTTTGTATGGCAATGATTGAACAAATAGATATAACAGATAAACGCCAGTTCATGTTGATCCCCAAAATGGGCAACCAGTTGATCGTATTTGGCGATGGTTCGGATGTTGATGCAAAACTGGATAAATTAAAAATGTTTTACCGGAATATCATGGTGAAAGCAGGATGGGATACATATAGCGTAATTAACCTGCAATATAAAAACCAGGTGGTTGCAAAAAAGAAAGGGGTTGAGGATATAGTTGCCGATTCGTTGCGTACCCTGCAGCTTTTGCAAATGATTGCTGATCGCGCCGAAAAGCGGGCTGATGATTCATTACAAACCATTTTGCCCGATAATAAATTCAATACGGTTGACAGCAGCATGATACAGCAATCCATCCAGCGTGATGAGGCCCCGGAGTCGGCGGGCGATGGTGTGCCGGCGGTTACACCTGAACCAAATAATCAGCCTGTTACCAAAGCAGTGAAGGCAGCAGATTTGAAGAAAGACAAAAAACCGGTCTCGAAGCCGGTGGAAAAGCCCAAACTGCCAAAAGCAGCAGGCAAACCGCCCAAAGCGGTCATGGAAAAGAAAAATGAGTATACCCCTATCCCTGGATAGAAAAATCGCAAAGCGAAAAAACAGAACAGAAAGAAAAATGAATGAAATAATTATCAAGAAACTCAAACATAAACAAACATCCTTAACCCCTTTTTGGGGCGGGGGTAAACAAACACAAAACATACAATTATGAATCAGGAACAACCCATCATCGTAGGTCTGGATATTGGCACCACCAAAATTGCTGCCATAGCCGGACGAAAAAATGAGTACGGCAAGCTGGAAATACTTGGCTTTGGCCGTGCCAACAGTAATGGTGTACAACACGGTATGGTGTTGAACATCGATCAAACCATAAAAGCCATTGAACTGGCTTTGAAAAACTGTTACGAATCAAATCCAAACCTCGAGATCGGGGAAGTATATGTTGGTATTGCCGGCCACCATATAAAGAGTTTACAAACCCGGGGCGATATTGTAAGGCAAAGTATCGAAGAAGAGATCAGGCAGGAGGAAATTGACCGACTGGTTGCCGATCAATACAGAACCTATATTCCGGCAGGCGATCAGATCATTGATGTGATACCACAGGAGTTTACCGTAGATAATTTTCAAAATATCCCAAACCCGATTGGATACAGTGGCGTAAAAGTGGGTGCTAATTTTCATATTATTACCGGTGATAAAAACGCGATCAGAAATATAAACCGCAGTGTTGATAAAGCGGGCTTAATTACTAAAGACCTTGTTCTGCAGCCCCTTGCCTCTGCAGCCGCAGTCATGTGCGATCAGGATCTCGAAGCGGGTGTCGCCATAGTTGATATTGGTGGCGGCACTACCGACCTGGCTGTTTTTTATGAAGGAATTTTAAAACATACAGCGGTGATTCCTTTTGGTGGAGAAAATATCACCAACGATATAAAGAATGGGTTGGGTGTTTTAAAAACACAGGCCGAGCAAATGAAAATTCAATTCGGCAGTGCCTTGAGCGACGAAGCAAAAGCCAATGCATTTATAACCATACCTGGTTTGCGTGGTATGGCGCCAAAAGAAATCTCGGTTAAAAACCTGGCTTCCATCATACAGGCCCGTATGAGTGAGATCATGGATTTTGTTACCTATCACTTAAAACAGGTTGGCCTCGATACAAGATTGCTGAATGGAGGTGTGATACTCACCGGCGGCGGATCTCAATTGAAACACCTGATCCAGTTAACCGAATATGTTACCGGTTTAAATGCAAGGATCGGCTATCCAAACGAACATTTATCAGGCGGACATATTGAAGAACTGGCCAAGCCCATGTACAGCACCTGTATCGGTTTGATCCTGAAAGGGTATAACGATTACGAAAATAAAAACAAACAATTTGAAGAACAGTTCAGAAGAGTGGAAGTGCCGGGTTCATTAAAACACCAACCTGTTGACGAAACGTTGGATACTGAAGTTGAGAACGACATTGTTGAAGTTAAACCACGCAAATCTTTAAAAACATTTATGGATGGATTTAAAAATGGTTTGATTGATTTGTTCAAGGAAGAGGAGGATTCAAAGTTGTAGCCCCCTCGGTCCCCCAAGGGGGAAGTTGAGGAGAAGATTGAAGCGAAAGTGCATTTTATAATAAGTTCTTACTAACCCATAACATAGGCAGGTTTAAAATAATTTAAAGCTGTTTAAATTCTAACAGTTCTTTTAACTCCCCCTTGGGGGATTTAGGGGACTTAAAAACAACAACTATGATACATTTTGATTTGCCAAAGGATCAATCCTCCATCATCAAGGTAATTGGTGTGGGCGGTGGCGGAAGCAATGCGGTAAACCACATGTTTTCGCAAAATATTGAAGGCGTAAATTTTATTATCTGTAATACAGATGCACAGGCCATTGCGCAGAGCAAAGTGCCCAATAAAATTCAGTTGGGGCCGCATTTAACCCAGGGCCTGGGTGCCGGTGCCAATCCCGAGATCGGCAGGCAGGCTACCGAGGAAAGTCTGGAGGAGATCAAGCGAATTCTGGAAGTGAATACGAAGATGGCTTTCATCACGGCCGGTATGGGCGGCGGTACGGGTACCGGTGGCGCGCCCATTCTTGCAAAAATTTGTAAAGACCTGGGTATTCTCACCGTAGGTATTGTAACTACGCCCTTTGCTTATGAGGGCAAGAAAAGAATTGCACAGGCAGAGGAAGGTGTGATGCTGCTAAAAAATCATGTTGACACGTTACTGGTGATCAGCAATGATAAACTGCGCCACCAGTTTGGAAATTTAAAAATGAAAGAAGCATTTGCCAAAGCAGATAATGTGTTGGCAACAGCAGCAAAATGTATCACCGATGTGATCAACAGTACCGGCCAGATCAATGTGGATTTTGCCGACGTGTGTACGGTAATGGTCAACGGTGGTGTGGCCATTTTGGGAAGCGCTGCAGAAGGTGGCGAAGACAGGGCCCAGGCTGCGATTGAGAATGCCATTAATTCGCCACTATTAAATGACAGCGATATCCGTGGTGCTAAATGGATCCTAATCAATATCAATTCATCAGAGGGCGAGCATGAGTTTACTATGGACGAAGTGGAGATCATCCAGAATTATTTGATAAGCCAGGCCGGAGAAGGCACCGATGTGATATTGGGATTAGGTTACGACAATACCCTGGAAGACAAGATTGGTATTACCTTAATAGCTACCGGTTTTGACCACAAAGACCCTTTTGAGAAGAAGACAGAAAATAAAAAAGAAGTGAGGGAAGAGAAGATTGTCATGACCCTGGAAATGCCGGTTAAAGAGGAAAAAATAGTGGCGGTGCAGCCGGTGATGGAATTTGATGAAAAAGATGAAGACGAGGCAATAGCTGAGATCACCGAACCACCGGCTATTCAGGCTGTGGAAGATGATTTAATGCCTACTTTGAAAATTGCGGAAGAGGAAATACCGGTAGTGGAATTACCCCGTAAAACTACTGGGGATAACTTCGACACGGCGCCGGAGTTTTTTGAAATATCTTCGGCCAATGATCAGGTTCCGGTAATAGAATTTGATATACCCCAGGATCCTCCACCCGTTGATAAACCAGCAAAAGTTCAAAAAGAAATCATTGTAGTTAATAAAGATGCTAGCAGCTCCCCTTCGTCTGGGGGGTACCTGGCTAAACCTTCGCATATATATGTGGAGGAGAAGCCAACACCAGAATCCAATTCGACTGATGAGCTACTACCCGTGCAGGAAAAGAAACAGGAAGACGAACCTGTGATTGACATGCAATTGGTAGTTAAATCCCATCAAGCGGCGGAGGACGAGCAACATGTACAACCAGCTCAGCCCATCATGATTTCCGATGTTGAGGAACCTGCCATGCAGGACGAAACAGAGGATCTTCGGCGCAGGGCAATAGATCGGATTTCGAAACTGCGTAACTTGTCGTTCAACATTAACGCAGCCGATCCTAATAATGAGTTTGAAACGGTGCCTGCTTACCTTCGCCGCAACATGGAATTACACAATTCCATTGCCGATGTTGAGAGTTTTTACAGTAATTACATTGTAAAAACAGACGAAAATAACAAAACAGAGATCAGCACGATCAACAGCTTTTTAGAAGGTAAAAAACCTGATTAATATATTAATGCCAATTCCATTTAAGGAATTGGCATTTACGTTTGTTTGTGTTTGGATGTATGAGTAAAGGCCCCGTAAATAAACGGGGCTTTTTATTATTTTGTAAGATCCAAATTGAGATTGGCAGCAAGTACAAAACCGTGGTTGTACTGGTAAACAGGCTTGTTGCCTACCCGGTTTGGTTGTTGCAGGGTTTGATTAATATAACCGCCCTCAAACTTAATTATTTTATTCAACCGGTAACCCAGCATCAGGCCAATTCTGTTTTGATCAAAAACATTGGTACCTATGTTTCGGCCCCAGCCAATGAAAACCTCATCCTGCAAAATCACCGACCATGGTTTTACAGCAGCGTTTTTTCTGTGCAACGGAATTTCACCACGAACGCGGTACCTGATCCGGTTTAAAAAACTATAGTCCGTATTTTTTATTCCGTCGGGCCTGGTTACCTTCCCAACAAAACGTTGTTCCAGGGTGAACCGGTGCGACAGGTCAATTTCGCCGATCGGATTTTTTATGATCACCTGCTCAAAAAGCCGGTGCTCCGGAAATGCAAAAGCAGCCGGGTAATCACCGTAGGCATAGGTTTGGGCAAAAGCATATCCCAGTATGATGTTTACGTTTTTTGATGCACTGTAGTTCAGGCCGGTTCTCGCCAACCCCTGTTGCCAATTTTTAACAGCCTCAACACGCCGCCACTGGTATTCGGTGTGAATGGCCAGTTTGGGTGCTATTTTTAATGAACCGGTATAAGCAAACCAGCCGATGGTGTTGTGGTCGGCCAGTCTTTGTTCCTGGGCGAATGCACCGGAACAAATGATTGAAGAGAGAATTAATATTATTACACGGGGCATGGTTGAAAGTAAATACAGGCGGCAAATACATGCCGCCTGTATTTTTTTTGATTGTTTTAAATTAATTGATGATCAAAACATCGTCATAGAAAGTTACTTCCCCGGTACTGATATCATGGGTTCCTCCAACAATGCCTATTTCTCCTTTTTCTATCATCTCTTTTAAAATAGAACTGCGTTCAATGATGCCGTGTACGGTACGCTTCACATTTATGGTTGCCACTTTTTCCACAAACTCAGCATTGCCGGAATTACGTTCTTCGGTAACGGTCTTCTCGTCATATACCGCAGGTTGTATTTTGCTCAATAAGGCAGTAAGGTTTCCCATTTCCACATGATCGCAGGCTCCTTTTACAGCGCCGCATTTAGTATGGCCCAGCACAACAATGATCTTTGATCCGGCAACTTTGCAGGCAAACTCCATACTGCCGAGTATATCTTCGTTGAGAATGTTCCCGGCAATTCGTGCACTGAAAATATCTCCCAGTCCCTGGTCAAATATCAACTCGGCCGATGTACGCGAATCAATACAGCTCAGGATCACTGCGAACGGATGTTGTCCATCGGATGTGTCATTGGCCTGTTGTAACAGGTTTCGGTTAACTTTTAAATTGTTTACGAATCTTTTGTTTCCGTCTTTCAAAAGGTCCATGGCCATCATGGGTGTTATGGCATTTTGCATTTCTTTAGTTAATGTTTTCATTTTATTTATTTTATTTTTTTATAAATAGGCTGGTTCTATATAATTTATTTTTTCAACAGCAATACCCTTCGTTTTGGCATTGATTTCATAGTTTGCTATCAGTTCCAGCACATCATGCGCCACTGATTTTGAGTTTGAAAAGTCAATGATAACTTTTGAATTTTCGGGAATTTCGTCCAGTTCTTTTATCACATTCGCCTTATTAAAGAACGAAACTTCTTCTGCTAAAACCAGGTGGTGCAACGCCTGACCGTCTTGTGTGCTTACCACTTCTTTCATATAATGTGAGTTGCGGTAACTGTGGCGTAAGGTGTAAAAAATGCCAAATAAGATACCAATGGTAATGCCCTTCAACAGATCGGTTGCCAGAATACCAACTACGGTGGCTAAAAATGGAATGAATTGTTCCCATCCAAGTTTGTACATCTGTTTAAATAAAGATGGCTTAGCCAGTTTGTAACCTACCATTAACAAGATGGCAGCCAAACTTGCCAATGGGATCATATTTAATAAACCGGCGATGGTGATGGCACTTAATAACAGGAACACCCCATGCAATATTGCTGACATTTTTGTTTTACCGCCAAAATTTATGTTGGCCGAACTACGTACAATAACCTGTGTGATCGGTAATCCACCTATAAGGCCCGAAACGATATTTCCCAAGCCCTGCGCTTTTAATTCTCTGTTGGTGGGTGTAATTCTTTTATCGGGATCCATTTTGTCGGTGGCTTCAACGCATAATAAGGTTTCCAGGCTGGCAACAATGGCCAACACAATGGCCACTTCGTAAACCTTTATATTACCCAACGCAGAAAAATCGGGGAAGGTAAACTGACCGAAAAATCCGGATAAATTTTCGGGAACCGGAATACTTACCACCTGATCGGCATCCAGACTAAAATTGAGAATTCCCTGCTGGTACATATAATTCATCACAATGCCCAATACCACAACTACCAATGGCCCCTGGATCAGTTGAAAAATCTTGTGTTTTTTTGTCAGTACCACGTCCCATAAGATCAAAATAGCCAACGAGATGGCGGCAATGATCAGGGCTCCTGGTGTAAATAAGTCGAATGCAGACCCTAAAGAAGAGAGGGTATTTTCACCATCAGATTGAAAAAAGGAAAAATCGCCTTCTGCATCTTTATCATAACCCAATGCATGCGGTATCTGTTTCAGAATAATTAATAAACCAATACCGGTGAGCATGCCTTTAATAACAGACGACGGAAAAAAGTAAGCGATAAAGCCGGCTTTTAAATACCCAAGCGATAGTTGGATAATCCCTGCAATAACTACAGCCAGTAAAAAAATGGACCAGGAGCCCAGGCTTGTTATGGCGCCCAGCACAATAACCGCAAGTCCGGCCGCCGGTCCGCTAACACCCAAAGGCGAGCCGCTGGCTACACCTACAACAATACCGCCTATTATTCCGGCAATTATACCGGCAAAAAGCGGTGCGCCGGAAGCCAGTGCAATACCCAGACATAAGGGAAGGGCAACAAAAAACACGACGATGCTGGCGGGCAAATCGCTTTTTATTTCTTTGAACAGGTTTTTAAATTGCATATAATGATCGTTTTTGAGTGAAAGGCAAATATAGGGGTATTATCTTTAAAGATAGTAATACTATCTTTAAAAAATGTAAAACTTTTACAGTATTTTTACAATTGCTGATAAGAGAAAAGGTAATTTTGCCTGATTTTAGCAGAAAGAATGATCAATTATGGAACTGAAGTTGCAAATAAGAATGAACGAGAAACTTTTTTTACGCGACCCCGAACAAACGGAGTTGGGTAAAAAGATTATTCAGCATAGCATCCTGCTGATACATAAAAGCGGATTTGAATCATTTACATTTAAAAAACTGGCAGAGGATATCAACTCCACCGAAGCGGGCGTTTATCGTTATTTTGAGAACAAACATAAGCTATTAATGTATATAACAGCCTGGTACTGGAGCTGGCTCGAATACCGGGTAACAGTGCATGGGCTTAATATCAAAAGCCCGGCCGTAAGACTAAAAAAGGTGATCAAATTGCTGGCTACAACGGTAGAGGACGATATCAGCACGAGCTATGTTAATGAAAGTATTCTTCACCAGATCATCATAGCAGAAGGATCAAAAGCTTACTTCACTAAACATGTAGCAGAAGATAACAGAGATCAGTTTTTTAAGCCGTATAAGGATCTTTGTGCTAAAGTAAGTGATATCATACTCGAATGCAGTCCAAAATATAAATACCCAAAATCCCTGGCGAGTACCATTGTGGAAATGGCACATTTTCAAAATTTCTTTATGCACAACCTGCCTGCCCTTACCGATTTCGGAAAAGAAAAAGATGAAACCAAAGTGGTCGCTTTTTTAGAAGACCTGGTGTTTTCAGCTATCCAATAAAATAATTTATTTGCCTCCTGATTTTGCCGGTGTAAGCAGGGGTGGGGGCGTTGCTTCTTTTACTGCTGCTGCAGGTTTACTGTCCAGGGGTTTTCCCACTTCAATATCGCAACGGTGCCCGGGTTCGCCATGCGGCGGGTTCATACCGGGGGCTGTTTTTTGAACAGTTGGTGGCGTTGCAGTGATGGCAGTTTTTGCCGGGGCTGCGTCTTGTGCAGCGTTATTGGCAGCGGGTGGCGGTGTAGTACTTACTACGCTGGCTGGCAGAGGCGGTTTACTGTTCAGGGCTGCTCCAACAGCAATGTCACAGCGATGGCCGGGTTCACCATGCGGCGGGTTCATGCCTGGTGCTGTATTTACCTTGGTTGGAACTTCCGTCATAGTAACTGCGGAAGGTGCTGCCGCGGCAGGCTGAGCCGCCGGCGCCGGTTTACTGTTTAATGGTGCTCCTACCGAAATATCGCAACGGTGGCCAGGTTCGCCATGAGGCGGGTTCATACCCGGCGCAACCGGTTGCCCGGCAGTTTGTGGTACCGTTGTTACCATATTATTTTGACTTAAACTTATGGGTTGTCCGGTTGTACCAATACTAACAGGTGTTGTTGCACCCGGAATCACCGGTGCATTTCCCGAAACAATATTAGCCCCGGGTACCAAGGCGCCCGGTGTTACGGAAGTACTGTTCAAGCTGTCGGTGCCAGCCGGTATAATTGATTTATCTACGTAATCTTTATCGCTGCTGCCGCCGCAGGAAGCCAAAACGATCAAAGCGATAGCCGCTGCAGAAAATATTTTAAATTTCATGTTATCTGATATTTTTTTGAATAGCCGCAATTTACGGTTAATCGGGGGGAATTGCAAAATTGAAGGATGAAAGCGGCTTCACCTGGTATTATTTGTTAAATCGAAGTATAATATTACCTGTTTTATTGATATATAGATATTCATCGCCTTTTTCTACCAATGCAGCGCCATTTTCAAACAGGGCGCTGCGATCAAATTCGGGTTTTATCTTCAGCGAATTGTTCTTATCAATAAATCCCCAGTTGGCATAATTGATCTCCACCGCTGCCAATCCTTCCGAAAAAGACGCTGCATTTGTATAAACCGGTTCAATTACCCAATCGCCTTGTACATTGATAAATCCCCATTTGTCATTTTTATCTCTTGCCGGTGCTATGCCATCTGTAAAGTCTCTCACGAGGCTGAATTCTTTTTCACTAACCGATTCATTTTTTATATTGATAAGTTTCCAGGGGCTGCCGATGGTTTTTTTAACAGCCAACACCCGGTCTTTTCCAACGTTAGTAATATTATTGTATGTTGGTTCCATGATGAACTTACCGGTACTGTCAATCAATCCCCAGGTTTTATTGTCTTTGCTTGCCACAGCAAAACCATTCGTAAAATCATAGCACAAACTAAACTGCGGATTAATGATCATTTTGCCCTTTGTGTTAATGTAACCCCATTTTCCGTTCTTTAATACCCTGGCCCTGCCTTCGGCAAAATCATCCGCTGCGTCGAACTGAGGCTGAATCACCCAATTGCCTTTTTCGTTTATAAATCCGTATCTGGCACCGATCTGGTTTGTGCCGGTACCGGCATACGCAATACCATTTGTAAATTGTCCGGCCATGGCAAACCGTGGTTTTATAACCGTAACGCCGGCTGCATTTTTAAACCCTATTTGTTGATTCTCTATAAACCAAAACAGGTTTTGAGCATTTGCCTGACATGCCAATATCATCAGTATGATCAGATATTTTATTTTTTTTGTCATAGTCGGTAACGGGTATACAAACCCGGATTAATTATTTTCAGCGTCTTTTATGTTTTTGCCCCGCCGCCCTTCGTTCAAAGCAAACATATAGGAGCTAAGCGGAATCTCCACCAATTTTATTTTCTTATCCATGGTGATCATGAGCAGCAGGTCATCCCAGTCCTTTCCGTCATATTCATAAACGGCAATGATACTTTTCATAGGGAGATTTGGTATCTGCCGGCCTGGTACGATATTCTTTATTTTAACCAACTTGATATCAAACCCACCCCGATGGGCATTGTTAACTACCTGTTGCCATTTTTCCTTCATGGCATTGACATTTTGGCCCAACCAGGGTTTCATCAGGGCAAAGTTTTTTTCCTGCACCGATTTGAGAAAGGCTTCACTCAGTTTTAATTCGTCCTGGGCAAAAAGTTGTGTAGCGGAAAACTGCAAAAAAAAGATAAATAAAATCATTTTTTGAACGGTAGAAAACATGGGATTTGTTATTTGTTACTTTTCAAATGTAAATAAGTTTGGGCCATTTCGATATACCCGGCGAAGGGTATTTTATTGAACGGGTGCAGCTAAAAGCAGGCTTTACACTCAACCTGTACCGTAATTTTTTGCAGCGTTTTAAAACGAAATACTGACCCCCCATTTAAATGCCCAGTTATCGGCCGCGTTGGGTAATGCATAATTTCCATACCGGTAAAAAATACCGCCACCGATACCTACATAAGCAAAAGAATACAAATTTCGCCGGTACAGGTTTTTGATCATCAGTCCGGATTCAAACAAGCCTTTCGCGGGCACTTTAAAATCTACATATTGATGAGCAGCCGCCTGGTCGAGATCGCCATAGCTGATGGCCTGCACGATGCTGATCTCGGGTCTGAAGGAAATATTTTTCGGTTTGAACAACAGGTTGCCGAAATTATGTTCGATGAACAGGCTGGCTGTTTTACTTGCCACAAATTCGTACAACCCTACTGTTTGAAGATTGTTGGGAACGTATAGGGTTACCCGTTTTCCCGAATGGGTGGCCCGGGCATTAAACAGGTATCCATAAGGTACTTCTCCCCAAACCTGGCCAGCTTCCAGTTGAAAATTGGTTTGTCCCCATTTTTTGAATAAGATACTGTGATTAAGCTGAACAGCAACTTTGGTATAATCAAGATCGCCATTCATGACGCCCTTCAAACCTTTTGTTATTTGAAACAACAATTGCGTGGTTGCCGGTTTTGTTTTGATCTTCGACCTGCCCATGCGGGTGAAACTCTCGCCGCGGGTTAAGCGAAAACCAATACCCAACTCGGTATTTTTGATACGGCGGAAGGTTTTGCTGCTGACGGTATTGTTATATTCATAAGCGTAACCTGCCGGATTGCGTGTTTCATTCAACAGCCAGATATCTGACTGGATGCCGGTTTTTAGTTTGGTGCTGAAATTGATCCTGAACTGTTCGATGCTGTCCATGCGGGCCCTGAGAAAATTACGCAGCGACTGGTTCGAAAAAACAGCACCGTTTCGCAAAAAATAGTCAACCTGGCCAATTTCGGTAATATCGCGGCTGTAATCCAGGCGCAGGCTGGTATTGGTTCTTTGCTGAATATTAAATTGCAGGTTAGCGCCATATTTCCAGGCGCCATCCCGCAATCCATAACCTGCAAAACCGCCGGCCGAAAACCATTTACTGAACAGAGAATTGGTTTGTATACCGGCGCCAATTCTGAACGATTCGTATTTATTGATACCCGAAAGGATATATTTAAACGGGATATCAACCATGCCCAGTGGAATACCTTCGATCGACAGTATTTGAAAAGCCTTGTTCACTTTTTCGATCATGTTCTTATATTTTGCGGGCAACAGTTCGTAGGTTTCGTACGTGATCTTACTTTTTTCGTTCAGCGAATCGGTACGCATGATCGTCCAGGATGAATCTGAACGCCTGCCGGCTTTGGGATGGTATTCCAACTGCACATCCGAAAAATCGGAACGCGACAGGGCGGTTCCAATTTCCACATTGGTAATATAGGAACGTGAATCCCAGTACAACATGACCGAATCGGTTTGCAGATCAACCTGCGAAAGGATGCTGTTCAACTGCGCCGGAAACCATTTGCCTGTAACCCGTTCGTATTTTTGCTGAATTTTGAAAGTAAAGATCATCCCTCTTTCATCAGCCGGCGAGGCCATGACATTTTCAATGGCGTACCCATCGCTGTTGATATAGATCAGTCCTTTCAATCCTTCAAAATTCTTTCCTGCCCTGGGTTCAAAACTGATGATATACGTGGTATCTTTTTCGTGGGGGATGGTTTCTTTAAGCCTGAATTTATACATGTTGATGCTGCCGTCGATAACCGGGCTCACATATTTTTTCACATTCATGGTTAAATAATCCTTATAAAAACCAAAGGGCTGAAAATTGGACGTGGTTACACCAAATGTGGCATTTTTTAAACCTGAGAATTTGGTAGCCAATACGGTCTCTTTTGTTTGGCCCGGGAATTTAAAAATACGTTCGGTATAAGATTCAGTGAGCATCAAATAGTTTTCCCTGAACCTTTTGGCCAGGATATTCCCGAGTTTATTACCCGAAGTGTCTTTTGCTTTTTCTACCAGTTTGTCCATATTTTCTACCGGTAGTTTTTGATCTTTTGATTTGTTGCTCCTGTTCATATTCCAGAAACGGTTACCCGAAGCGAGTGCAGCAATGGTATAGGCGTTGTATTTGAAGGAAGGCTGTTGTTCGGGATCGTTATTTTTTTTATTTCGCTGCATCAATTTAATAATGCGGTGGGCTGGATTTTCGGTGCTGGAGATGACCACCGTTTCCAGTTCGCCTGTTGCCGGTTGAATAAAAATGGAAACGGGTGTTTCTGTTTTCGTTACGCTATACTCGCTGGTTATATAACCAATATAACTGATCACTAAGGTCGTATTTTCGGGTACCCGATCCAGTTTAAACTGGCCATCGATATCAGTCAGGGTTCCGGTATGGGTTCCTTTGATAATGATGCTTACAAAGGCCAACGGTGCCCGGGTAACCTGGTCGTGAACGGTTCCGGAAATATTAAATGACTGAGTAAATGATAAAAAAGGGAGCAATAGTAAGAATACAAAAAAAAAGAGCTTCCTTTTCATCGGTAAAAATTAACAGGCCTGAATTATGGATATAAAAATAAGGAATTTTAAGCCGGTTTGGCAAGAGGCGGGAATACGGTGATCAGTTTTATCAACCTGGTATCTGCCTGTTATAAAAGAAAAAAAAACGTAAAAAAAAGAGAAGCCGGGATTTTCATGCCTGGCTTCTCCTTTATTATCTTGTAGTTACTGACCGGTAACATCCATTCACCAATCATGCAGGTATTTGTATGAAGGGTTGGGCCGGGTATACCTCACTTGTTCCCGGGGCTTACTGAATCAATTATTGGAGCAGCAGGAGGAGGAGGTGGTGGCATCATCTTCGCCATGTCATTTGGATCCATATAAACCCAATGTTCTACCGCTTTGCCATCTTTAAATTTGGTTACATCAACACCCGTCATCTTTATTTTCTGGCCCCCCATGGTACCTTCCGATGTTGACCAGGTAAACACATATTCATCATCGGCGAAAACCTTTGTAGTGGTCGACTTCATATCCGGCATCATGGCTTGGTACCGTTTCATATTGGCAACAATGCTGTCTAGGCCAACAAGATCTCCATGCTCGCCGCCATGGTCAATACCATCGGCCGCAATATAGTCACCCATCTTATCAAAATTTCCGGATCCATATCCCTTCACGATCGCATCATTGATTTCCATATTTTTTTTGGCCGTGGCCGACATGCCGCCACTGTTGCAGGAGACGCAGATGCTGCCGGCAGCAAATAATAACAGAAAAAGCAGATTTCGCATAGCTGTAATTTTTTGGTGAGTCGACAAAGTACAAAAATTTTCAGCAAGCGCAAATTTTCGGTGCGATTTTTTAGGGACGTACAAATAGCGTTGTATCGCCGCGTTCACCATTTACTAAACGTAGCCGGCTGGCCGTTATTTCCAATACTTCGTCTTTTCTGTCGGGGCGTCCCTCTCTTGTATAAAGAAGAAATTTGTTATCGTCCAGAAAAGACCACTTGCCTTTTTGAGGGCCTTGCGGCGTCACGATTTCGTACGTATGATCGGCTTTATATTCAAAGCTCATTCCCCCGATCATATCTTTAACCATCTCATAGCGTTCGTCCATTTGGGCTGCCATATCGGGATTCGATTTTCGGGTGAATTCAATGATGGCATTGGTGGTTTTTTCCAACGACGAGTCATCAATACGCCATTGGCCAATGATGTCTTTTTCAGGTTCATGGAGCAGGGTAAAAGCGGAGCAAAACGTAATGACCAATGTGGTAAAGAAAATGGCTTTTTTCATGTTATGTTTAGTTTGATATAAAAGTATTGCATTGGCAAATAAAAATATCAGAATTGATCGAAAATTCTATGAATGGCGTTTGAAATATTTGAGAATGGGAAAACTGATCAAAAAATTATTTTACCGGCGGGTGGGGTAAGGCAGGTTTTAATGCCTGCCTTACCTATCGGGCGAACCTCAAATAATAGATCGATCAGCGTTTAAATTGGTACTGATTGCGTTGGAAAAAATCGTCTGTTCCTTCAAATTTCACCATTTTGGTGATCGTAAGTTGTTGATCTTTCTTCTCGAAAATATGCCGGAAGATCGCTGTTCTGCCTTCGTTACCATCTTTGCCTTTTTCTTCCAGTACAATTTTGTATCCGCCTTCAGGCTGCTCAATGCGTTCAATTACTTTCATGTTATTGATCTTTGATCCGTTTTCAGAAAGTTTGAACTTTTCCTTTCCTCCACGACCGGGCTCGTTTGGATAAGAATAAGCAAACATAAATACGGTCTTGTTTTTCATGCTTACTTCCAGGGAAGCCTGGACAGTTTCGGATTTATTGCTCGTATAATCGAGGTAGGTTAACGAACCTGTCCATTGGCCTCTTATCTTTTCAAGATCAGCCTGGCCAACCGACTGGGCATGGGCTGCAGCCCATACAAAAAATGTAATTAGTAATGCCGGAATTTTTTTCATAATATTTTTTTTAATGATTAATGATTGCTCAAAAATCCGACAACCAGGCGGGCCCGTCGCTGCAAATGATAATCTGAAACGATTATCGAAGTATCAAATGATAAGGGAGTCGTATCAAATTAGCCCGAAACGGGTAAATTACTTATGAATTCTTTTGGTGTAGTGCCGGCCATTTTTTTAAAAGCCCGGTTGAAAGTGGCTTTCGAATTAAATCCGCAATCGTAAGCGATACCAAGCAGGGTCATCTTTTCGTGGTCTTTTGATTTAAGTTTTTCTATTACTTCTGCTACCCGGTAATGATTGATGAAGTCGTTGAAATTTCTTCCTGTACCATCATTGATCACTTTCGACAACACCGAGGTATTGGTGACCAGTTGTTTGGCCAGGTCGCTGAGGTTCAGTTCCGGTTCCAGGTATGGTTTATGTTGTTCCATGTACCGAACCAGTTTTTCTTTCCAGTTGTCCAGTTCGGGTATAGGTTCTACCGGTTTGGGCCGGGTATCGCCGGGGATTTCGGGCTGGGTTTCTGCGGCAAAATGTAATTTTTGTAAACTCGATGGTTTTATAAAATATCCGGCGATACTGATATAGTAGGTTATCAGTCCCAGGAAAAGATAACCGTACCAGTCAAAAATATAAGCTGAACCATTTTCCCGCAACAAAGCAATCAGGGTAAAAATGAAACCGATAATAACACCTGCACTGATAGCATACAGTATATTTCGAAGCCAGTCGAACCGGATCTCGTCGGTAGCCGAAAAATTTTCCCTCACATAATCCCGGTATTTTTTATAGGAGCGGATGGTCAACAGCAGGTAGTAGAAGAATATGAGGTACGACAATACAACCAGCCAATCTAACTTATCCAATTCGGCCCAGGGACCCTTGGTGCCGTATTGCGAGTCGGCTGAATCGGGGAAAGGATAATAAAAACTATGATCTGCAACCAGTTTAAAAATGATCATCGCCCACCAGCACAAAGGGAGGATAAAATGTTTCAGGTGTTTTCTTTCGAGTTTGAATGCTGTATTGCTCAGACTTAAAAAATAAAAATAGAGCAACGGCCCCATCCAGATAATATTATTGAACGGGAAATAAAACATGAAACTGGTGTAGCCATCATGTGTTTCGTACCAGCCTGCAAACCCCAACATCCAAAAAGCTATTTTGAAGGAATTCAGGAGGAGTAATAAGCCCAGCAACTTATCGTTTAACTTTTCTTCTTTCCAGCCCCGGTAAAATAAAAGGCCCGAAAACAAAATGGCCTGAATAAAAGCAGGCAATAACAGGGAACTGTAAATATTAAAATCGAATGGCATCAGCTAATGTAAGGGAACATTTCCGGAAATTTTACCAGGTTATATTTAATAAAGCGATTGATTGGTATCAAATGGTCTTTTGAGACGTTTTTGATACTTATGAAGTTACAAAGGTAAAAAAACAGCAGCCCAAACAGCCGGACAACGGATCATAAGTTCAGGTTCCTTCGAGGTTGGCCTGCATGCCGATCCGCTGAGGGACGCCGCTAAGAAAAAATCAGATCAATGCTGTATCAGGTACTTTTTCAGTTTGTCTATTTCTTTTTTGTCCGTTGCTTTTTGCGCAGCCTGGTTTGAGGAGTAAGGCATTTCAGTAATCACCGGCCGTTTACCAAAATTTGAGCCCGGCATACCATCAGCTTTTCCGTTCCGGTTTACATGACGGCTGAAACAGGCGCTTTGATCAAATCCGGCCATGTCAACCGGGCCAAAGGAACACCTACCTGATAAGAGATATGCAACACTAACTTGAGGAGCATATTTTCCAATGAGTGCAATTCATGGGCTTAAAAAACGGCTGCCTCAACAGGCGTATCTTTTATCGACCAGGCCGTTTTCAATTGTTTTTGAACTGCAGATAAAGCAGCCGTGTTTTTCTGTTGCCGGTAGCATGCCTGAAGCCCGGTAAGCGCCCAGCCATTATTGGGATTTATCTGCAGGTCTTTTTTAAATACGGCAATGGCCTCTTTATAACGGCCCGCTTTTACCAGTGCAGCGCCCAGGTATTGCCTGACGGGCAGCAGCCAGTCGCGGGGTTCATTGTAAATCAGTTTGTCTTCCTCCTGCACGGCCATGCTAAAAAAGTCAATGGCTTTCGGCAGGTTCTGTTTGTTTTCAGCAAGGGTACCCGCTAACAAGTGTTTACCGATCATAGCTGCATCATACACAGCGTTAAAAGGGACAAGTGGTTCTTTCAAAGATGGATCGGTCATTTTATTTTCCATGATCTCCAGTTCTTTTTCGGCTTCGGGTATTTTGTTGGTATTGGCAAAAGCCATACCCCTGGCAAAATGTTGTAACGCAGCGGTAAAGCTGAGGGTATCGGCAACCGGATCGCTGATTATTTCAGTCCATTTTCCAAACCTTACCCAGGTGAAGATATCGGTGCGGTGCAGGTATTGCACATAATTGCCGAGGGCGCCGGGTATCTGCAAATAAAATGACGGGATCTGTTGTTTCAGTTCTGCCGACGCTTTTGCAGCAATATCATAATTACCGGCCATCTGGGCGCAGTTTATTTTCATGTGTATATTATGCAGGTTGTATAACGATGTATTTTCTTCTGTTGGCGGAAAATAGCTGAGGTATTTATTGTAACCTTCCAGGCCCCGGTCATTAACCGTGATTCCCTTGTCGTAAAAACCCGTGCGGATATAAATATGCGAAGGCATATGGGTAAGGTGCGATACGTCGGGCATGGCAGATGCTAAAAATGTTGCGCTGGCCAGGGCGTCGCCCGGTTTGGCAGAAGCTTCCACCGCATGTATATAATAATGATTGGCTCCGGGTTGCCCGGGATTCAATGTAAGCGCCTGTTTTAAAACCTGTACAATTTCTGCCGTCCAGGGCAGGGCTTTAAAATCATGATCATACAGGTTCCAGGGATGCATCAGCATCAGCGCATCGGCATACAGGGTGCATACATTTTCATCACTGGGGTATGCTTTGTAAATGGCTTTCATGGCGTCGCGATAGCGGGCATTAAGTATAGCCTGGTCGGTGGCACTGTCGGCTGCATAGCGTAAGGTAATGGCTTCAATCAGCGCACGCTCTACCGGGCTTACGTTTGCTTTCAGCGCATTGGCCTTGCTGGCTGATGGGTATGCCTGGGAGGGGCGTTGGTAGCCAAAGTCGTTGATATTAGGTCCATAGGCCAGGGCTTTTCCCCACCAGGCCATGGCGCAGTTGGGGTCAAATGTAATGGCCTTTTCAAAAGACGCCCTCGACTCGATGATGTGGAAGGCATAGTACATATTAATGCCCTGGTTAAAATAGATGCGGGCACTGTCTACCGTACTGGTGATTGGCCAGTTGTAATTTCCCCAGCCGGTCAACAGCGGAATATCATCCCCGGCAGCAGGACTGTAAGCAGGCGAGCAGCGGATACTGAACTTTTTCTTTTCGGCAACCCATTGTTTCATATTTGGTGCAGCCGGCTGGCGCAGGGCCGAACGGAAAGCAACAGCCATTACATAAGCGGCCATGGTTAGTACTGCCAGATAGCGAAGTTTCATACTTATTTATTTTGCAAGATGAAAAGCCCCGTAAAAATATACAAATGATTTTGCAGATGCAAGTACTTTATTGCTTTACAAATTTTACACCGGGCATTTTCAGAAAATAATTGGGCAGCCAGCTGAGTGATCCATCGTTTTCAATGGTAAGATCAATGCCTTTAAAGCTAAACTGCTCCAGCGATGGGTTGAGAGAAAGTGTAAACCGGTTATTTTCATTGGCAGCATCTTTTACAAGCGTTAAAATATCCGGAAATAAAAGATGCTGTGCATAAATGCTGTCGCAATGAGTAAGGTCAACATGTACTTTTCCATTATCGTCGGTAACAGCCTGCTGCTCTTTGCCATTTACAAAAAATACACAAAGAATATTTTTAAGTAAATATTTGTTGGGATGATTGAAGTTGATGGTATAACCGCTTGCTTCTTTTGATTGATCGGTAACTGTAAAATCTTTTCCGGCTTCTTTATTGCTTTTAAGTTTTACTGTATTTCCTTCTACTGTAAATGTGCCGGCTGCCCGGCGGTCAACGGCACCATAACTGAAAAAAAACTGAAAAGCACCGGCAGCTGTAAAATTAAAACCAGCAACCATTTCTGTTTTTCTGAAAGTATATTCACCCAGTATTTTTGTTTGCGACACGGCCTGCAGGTTTATAAAGAATAATAAAACGGTAATACTTTTTTTCAAGATTGTTTATTTGTAATGCTATTCAAGATACAAAATTCATTCTTTCACTGTTTATGCATCGCCAAAATTAATCAGCCTCATCCGGTATGCATTCATGGCAGTGATGCCGAGTTTTTTTATAAGCCGGTAATTAACCAGCACCCCAACAGGAGCGCCAATAATGGGCACCAACTGCGCCATCTTAGCCAGGTCAATATAGTCGCGGTATTCCTGCTGAAAACTACGCCAGTCAAATTCATTCAAATCGGGTGGCAGGTGTTTACGTTTTTCTTCCCAGTCCGTCATTTTAAGGTAAATGTTTTTGCGGTGTTCATCACTTGAAAAAGCAAGTTCAAAAATATGCAGTATGTAAACCCTTTCCCGGTAATCGTGTACATCCATGCCATACAACACCGCAATATCAAACAGCAATTTTATTTTAAGACTGATGAGTATAGGAAAATCGGCCAGGCCAAGCAGTATGCCGCCGGCACCGGTTATGCCACCTTCAATGGCAGCAGTTTTGCGGTACCAGTCTATTTTTTTCTGAACAGCTTCTTCCCGTTCCTGCAGGCCTGCATTTACGAGGGTATCGGCACTGGTATATTTTGCACCAAATAAAACACCCCGTATCATTTGTTTGATGGTGGCCGTAATGGCCTGGTGTACTTTTTCCGGTATCCAGGTATTTATTTTGGTTTGCAGTTTTTTTGAAAGGTTGTTAAGCAATGATGGCCTGCGCTGCATTTTCTTTTGCCAGGCAGTTAATGCTGTGTTCACTTCCCTTTCATAAGCATTCATCATGGTACATGCTTTGTGTAAAGGTAGCATTACCCTTAGCAGTGTGCAATTGTTTATTATGTCAGATGGATTGGTTAATTTTATTTAAAACATCTGTATGAAATATTACCCTCAAATATTCCTGTTTCTTTTCCTGTTATTTTTTTCTGTAACCGCCACTGCCCAGCATAAAATTATCTGGGAAATGCCCGGCGGTGATACCGCACAACAACGGGTTTTATTTAATCAGTTAAACAATGTTTTGATTGAAACGCCCGACACAAAAATTGAAGTGGTATTTCATGGCTTTGCAGTGTATGCCCTGTTAAAAGACACCGGGTATTTTAAACCGAAAATTGCAGCCTTGTATAAAAAAGGGGTTGTATTTGCCGTTTGTAATAACTCGTTGAAGAAAAGAAATATAGAAAAAAGCCGTGTAATACCCGAGGCCATTATTGTACCTGTAGCCATTTTAGAAATTGTACAAAAACAGGAAGAAGGGTGGTCGTATATCAAAGCCGGATATTGATTTGATCATGTATGGCCGGATTACTTGTGTTTTGTAGAATACTTCAGGCAGATAGGGGAGCTTTAAGCCGACCGGCACTTTGTAAACTAAGCAGTAAGCCAGAGCCCGAATAGGACAATGAAAGTTACCAGAAAGAGGCCATAGATCTGTGCAGACTTCTTCCTGGTTCGTTCGTGTTGATACCAAAATAAACTTATTTTCGGTGAAATGAAGCCGACAACCAGTAATACCAAGCAGGCTAAAATTAACAGGAATAAAATATTTTCAAATTGCAGAGATAGTTTGTTTTTCGATGATTGTAAAATTTAAAAATTTCATTTCAAAATTAACCAAGAACAATAACATAGTGTGCAATTGCATCTTCACCAATTTTGAGCTGCCGCCGTCTGTCCCGATAGCTATCGGGACAGACGGCGGGGAGTGCTGGTGCGCCAGTTGGCTTGCGGGCGAATGAGAACATACACTGCGGCGAAAAATATGTAATTGATTTTACAGATACAAATGCTTTGTTACGGTTTCGGCGGGGCAGATCTGTAAAACCAGCTTTATTATTACAAAATTCCCACTTCTGTTTCCGTGTTTTTTCCAATGATCGAATGGTCTGCCGCCCGGCATCGGCTGAAAGCCCCGCCCATGCTGCTGATTGCCCATACTGAACGTTTTTTTTCAACAACCCGACATGATGGCAGTAACAGGTACCGGGCCGGTATGGCATCATTGTTGAACCTTGATAGGCAGTATCCCTCACGTAATTAAAAATATACAACTATGAAAAAGATACTCCTTTTTGCCTTCCTCATATCTGTCAGCTTTGCTACACAGGCGCAAGCAACAACCGGATTAACCAAAACCGCCTGGTTAACAAATAATACCGGTAAAGTAATGCAGGCTTATCCAAATCCGGCAACCGATCAGGTTATTATACAGCATGTTTCTTCACCTGTAACCGCCGTGATGAGTGTGATAAACAGCAACGGCAGGGTTTTACAGCAACATACCGTTGTGCCTAATACCTTGCAAACAACGCTGCATATTGGCTTGCTGGATAACGGCATTTATATAGTAAGATTTGAGGCCGCCAGGGGCGATATAAGAACACTGCAACTGGTGAAAAAATAAATGATCCCATTTTCGGCTTTATAAAAAGCGATGGCAGCATATTATTTTTTTCAGGTTACCTTTTGCAAGCTAAAAAAGTATTGATTTTTATAGCGAATAATAAAATCAATTTTGTACGAGGTATTTTCGCAACAGGTTCAGTTCTTTCTTTTTAATTGCTGTTTTTGCAGATTCACCTGCCGAATAAGGCGTTTCTGTGATTACCGGCCTTTTGCCAAAATTAAAACTCAGCAACCCATCACCGTTTCCTTTCCAGTTTACATGACAGCTCACACAGGCGCTTCGGTCAAAACCGGCTATTTCAACCGGTCCGTAAGGCCTGGCCTTCATCCAAAACCATTTTGCATTCCCGTCTTTGTCATTGGCTTTGTACATCACCGTTAACTCCACCAGGTCACCTGCTTCGGCGGGGTCGGGTTGAATGGTACGGTAATTTTCCTTCATCACGATACTGCCCACGGGTAGCTGGGGATTCGCAGGCAGCTTGTCGGCAGCAGCATAATTCAGCGCAATATCATTTACATAAATGCGTACACTATTACCATGCGGGTTTTCGCCTTTCATTAAGCCGCTGTATGTATTCCATTTGCTGTTGGGCCAGGTACCCCATTTTTTATACGGGCTTTCACGCATGATATATTTTAAAAGGGCAGGCCCATTGGCATCAGGTAATTTCATAACCGGGTTGTAGGCTCGTCCCATTACCCAGCTAAAATCTGAGAGTATGGTTGGATTGGTAGACCGGGCAAAATTATGACAGCCGATACAACTGCTCGAGGTTTGGTTATAGGTTTCCATGCTGGTATTGGCCAGGTTGGCCAGCATCGGGTTGCCGCTACGGGTAGTATCTGATGCCCATTGGATACCAATCAACTGGTAATATTGCCAAACCGAACCCGCTTTTTTCAACGAATCCCGTTTGCTGCGGTTGGCATCTGTAACCCAGCCGGGTATTTGGTTTTGCCTTGTTATCTGTGAACTTTCCTGTTCGGGACAATTGCACTGGCGGCTGTTTTCGGGGCAGTAGGCCATGGCCTTGTCTTTATTAATGAACGAAGCGGGAATGAGGGTACTACCGTTTTTACTACTGTCCACATTATCCACCTGTTCAAAAGTCATCCAGGTAAAGCTGGGGTGGGATGGGGCTTTGTACACCATGTGCAGGCCAACCAAACCCACCAACTCCTGTGAACAAATCTGTAATTTTCTCAACACATCTTTCGGCAGGCAATCTGTATTACGGATGTTATGGGTATTGGGTAAATAAATAATGGCCCGGGCTGTATGGTAACGGCTGGTATCATCCACGGCGGGGTTTAGTATACGCCAGGAAGCTTTGAGTTCCATACTGCCCACCGGAAAATTAATATGCGTACCAGCCTGGGTAACGGCATTGTATAGTTGATTTTTGAGAATGTAATTAAACATGGGTTTATTCATGTACACTTCATAAAAAACCGGGTTCGAGTTGCGGTCGAGCAGTACACCTCCAACGGCCTGGTTAACTTCATCTATCAGCGGACTGATCTTGGAAGTGGTTCGCAACACTTTACCGGTAAAAAGCGAATCGCAGGGCGTTTTACCGCCTTCTGTGGGTTCACCCCAGGGACTGGGCATGGCTGCTCCCGGCATAAAAATATCAAAAGCTTCTTTATAGTTTTCCCATTGGGTTCCGTTGCCATTCTTTTCCGGTTGGCTGATGGTAAGAAAGCTCTGCCAGGCAAATTCAGCAGCTTCTGCAGGTGTGGCATTCCGGGGCAGGTCGGCCGGAAGTTGGGAATCTTTTGGTATGATCATATTGCAGCCCGATAAAAAGCTCAGCAATAAAAGTGCCCATACGGGAAAATTAAAACAGTTAAGGGTGTTGTGCATGGGTTTTGTTTTGGGTTGATTCAATATAATGATTTTATCTGGCAATTGCCGGTAAAATGGTTGATTTGTTGGCGGCCGGTCACCAACTTTATACCTGCGCCGGATGGGAGATTTAATTGCAGACTACTTTGGGGTAGCTGCGCTGCTGGTGATAACAGCAGGCAGCGGCGTGGGCGGATGCGCCAGATGGCTTGCGTGTGTTTTTAGGTAACACCCAAATCGGCAGAAAAATTGCAGCTAAAACAAGGGAATAAAAATGGAGAATGAGCACTATAGGATAGACAATTTTCCCTTGTTGATATTGTTACTAATTGGAAATTCGGGCAAGAGATATTGTTTCAAGGAGGGTAGCAAGAATTATTTGCAGGGAGCTGATCGTTTCTTGATCTGTAATTTCTCCGGCTTCGTTCATTTTATTTTTTACATTGCCAATGCTTATTGATGAAAGGGTATTTTTATTGGCGCCCAATGCAGTCAGCGTGAGCAGGAGTGAAGCCAGGGATTTGTCTCCGCCTGTATATAGCGGTGATGCACTTATGGCGATAACAGGCTTTTCATTCAACTCTCCGGAAAATACCAGCCAGTCCAACGCATTTTTTAAAACACCGGGTACACCAAAGGCATATTCAGGCGTCGAGAATATTACCCCATCAGCTTCCCTGATTTGCTGCCGGAAATTATTTACTGATATAATTTCTTCTTTTGTCGATGGGTTGAAATGCGGTAATTCGTCAAGGCCTTCCCATATTTTAATTACGACATTGGCAGGAGCCAGGCTTTTTATAGTTATTATTATATTGCTGTTGGAAGAATTGGGATTTAAACTTCCTGAAATGGCTACGATGTTGATTATTTTATCTTTCATTTTAAAACAGTTGTTGTGGGCAGTTGAAGTAAAGCCGAACCTCTTTATCAGGCTTCCAGTTGGTTGTTTAACTTCTTAAACTTTGTGATCATGTCGTCCAATTTTAATTGCTGTTTTTTTATTTGTTTTGGTCTTAAATAGAACCAGTTGAACAGGATCCAGATCAATGTGATCCCGTAAGCAACAATGCCCCAAAAAATTGTCATCCTTGATGTGTATTCATACATGTATAAACCAATGCCGGCAGACAGCAATATGAAATATACATTCAACATGGTTGTATGCATAAACTGTTGCTTTGACTTAATTGCCAAAAGCTCTTTCAAGTAATCTGTATTGCTCTTGGAATTGATGTCTTCTTTAAACAGCGTGTAACTCCTATTATAGGCAAAAAGAAAGATCGTCATTGACAGAATGATCAGGAGAATACCAACTTTAGTTGAAACAAGCTGAGGTTGATAGTATATCCAGATCAGTATAATAAAGGCAGATACTGTAACTAACATCAGGTTTGTAACAATTAGTTTTCTCAGGTTGGATCGCTTCATTTTACTGATCTGCAATAGCAGGTCACCAGGATTGGGCTCAATGGAAGTTTGTTTTGCCCACAAATCTTTGAAATTTATTTTATTGTCCATTAGCTGCAAACTTTTGATGTAGTTTTTCTTTTATTCTGTGAATTCTTACCCGTATGTTGCTTTCTGAAAGTCCAACTATAGTGGCTATTTCTGCCTGCTTTATATTTTCTAACTCAAGCGAAATAATAATCCGGTCAGTTTCGGGCAGTTCAGCAATACACTTGTACAAAAACTGAATTTGGGGTTCACTGCCGGGTATCTTTTCGTCAGCAAGATTCGGGGGTAATTCGCCCCTGGGAAAACGATTTAGTTTTTCAATATGACGCAAACAGTTATTGGATGCAATTCTGAAGATCCAGGTTCCGATATTTGCCTCATTTCTAAACTTTGGTAGTTGTTCCCAAACGATGATAAATGTTTCCTGGGCCATGTCCTTTGCAAGGTCTGCATCATTGACATAACCCATACAAAGGCGAAATATTTTTTGCCAGTAGGTTTTATAGATATCTGCAAATGCCTGCATTAGCATTTATTTCTTTTCAATTTAATATTTGAAGCTACGCTGAATATAATGATCAGCACAATTCCAACAGCTATATTCTTTGTGGCTATTCCTACTGCTGCACCTATCAGGATTCCTTGGCGGGTTGGTATTAAAATATTTAAATTTTTCATGATAGTTAGTTTATAAAGTCATTTAATTGTTTCAGGTACCAGTCTTTATCGTCATACATTATAAAATGCTGTCCCTTATCTGCGTATTGCAGGGTTGCAGTTTTAAGATTTTTGTATTGGTCGGCTATGGCCGGTTTTATCGTTTTAAAATCTGCCTCCAGTAATATCAATGCCGGGCATGTTATATTTTTAATTTTTTCTCTCAGGTCGGTGTTGCTAAAATCACAGTACATTTCCGCAAAGGTTTTCCTGTCAGACTTCAAGCCCCAACCTGCCACTAATATCTGTTTTGAAGTGTCGGTAACCAGTCTGGCGATTGACATTTTTTGAATTTGAGAAAATTGTTCATCGGAGGCAGCTGTTATTTGGCCGGTAATTGCTGAACAATCGGGCTTATCTGCTGCTTTAAAGGCCGGGTTATTCAATGCAGGTAAACAAGGTAATGCATCCACCACAATAATTGTTTTAACCAGTTCCGGGTAGTCTGCCGCAATGGCCAGGGCCAATCCTCCTCCCATGCTATGTCCTATCAAAACCGGGTTTTTAATGTTGTTTTCTTTAATGTAGCCGGCAATGCCGGTTTCCCAGTTTGTAAATGTTGCACCTGGTTGAGCCGTTATGCCTGCAAAACCAGCCATGGTGAGCGTGTAACAGGTATGATCCTTTTCATATCCGGCTTTTGTATCGTTCCATACTTCTCCGGAACTGGCAAATCCCGGAATAAAGATGATGGACGGTTTACCCTGTCCGCTGATCTTTACTTCAAATGGATATGTTTTGTTTTGCCCGGATGCATGCAGGCACATAGCACCCAATAAAAACACTGTTACTATTTGTTTCATTTGTTTCATTTTGATTGTTTTTATGATCTGTTTGTTATTTAGATACCAACTTGTTTAAAATGTTACAGTATTACAAACAATTATTTTTTTCGCATTGAAAAATTTGCCAATTATTTATTGAAATCAAGTTAAAGGCAAGTGTTCCCGTAGATAATGTCAATTGTTTACCGAAATGATCATGGGATCACTTCCCGATAAGGATCGGGACAAGTTGTGCCGTTTTAGTAATACCGGATTGCCGATGGCTATCGGGACAGGTGTATCCGGATTTAGGACTACAAATATTCAATCTTTAATAACCCATGCTCATTAGTATAATAGTCAATGGCACTGCTGAATTTATAATGCCATGGTTCCCAAACCAGACCACTTCTTACAGGGAAAGCCACTTGTAAACTTTTGAGCTGCCGCCGCCTGTTTTTCAACCAGCGGCGATTTAATGATGGAGTTTGTTATTGTTTCGGTCGGCGAAGTCTGCAACGCCGTTGGTCAAAGCCCAGACGGCGGCAAGCAGTGCGCCAGTTGGGTAACTTACCTACGGCGGCAAAAAATAAATGATCCCATTTTCGGCTTTTTAAAAGCAAGGACAAAGCGCACCTACGCGCCACAGATACCTATAGAAATATTCTTTTGTAAAACGGGCAAAGCCGGTTAATGGTTGTTGCCTGACTAACTTGCCACATCTAAATAATTTATCGAGATGCTTCCTTCGTCATTATAACCGCTGCGCAAAGGTTCGTGTCTCCACGAACCATTCCAACGAACTGCTTCCTACATAACCTACCCTTCAAAAAAGTATCCCAATGGTATGCCGTACAAGTGAGTGACACAACGATGTCGCCATGAAAAGCAAATGCTTGTCCCACAAAACCCTCCTTCGCTGAAGCTACGAAGGATAAAGAAAAATCCCGGCAATCAACTCGCAGGGATGTAAAACAGATTTCTCTCCCGATAGCCATCGGGATCGAAATGACAGAGGCTTACCCCTCAAAATACTTATGAAAATAAGGTATCGTCTCTATCCCTTTATAAAAATTAGCTAAGTCAAATTTTTCGTTGGGGCTGTGCAGGTTATCGCTGTCGAGGCCAAAACCCATCAGTACCACTTTACAGTCTAATTCTTTTTCGAATAGGGAGCAGATGGGTATGCTGCCACCGCCACGCACCGGTATGGGTGTTTTACCAAAGGTTGTTTCCATGGCTTTGGCTGCGGCTTTGTAAGCACTGCTGTCGATTGGCGTAAGGTAAGGCTCACCGCCATGGTGCAGGGTGGCTTTTACGGTTACATAGGGTGGTGCAATGGCATGAAAATGGTTTATTAAGAGTTCGGTTATTTTATCGCTGCCCTGGTTAGGTACTAACCGGGCAGATATTTTTGCAAAGGCTTTGCTGGGTAAAACGGTTTTGGCGCCTTCGCCGGTATAACCACCCCAAATGCCATTCAGTTCAAGGGTTGGGCGTATACCGGTGCGTTCGTTGGTACTGTAACCGGCTTCTCCCCACAATTCCCGTACACCGAGGTCATCTTTATATTCGGCTTCATTAAAGGGCGCTTCGGCCATTAAGGCTCTTTCTTCGGTAGATGATTCCAGTACAGCCTCATAAAAACCGGGTATGGTTATATGGTTATTTTCATCGTGCAGCGAAGCAATCATTTTTGCTAAAATGGTAATGGGGTTGGCCACGGCGCCGCCATATACACCGCTGTGCAAATCGCGGTTGGGACCCGTTACTTCTACTTCGATATAACTGAGTCCGCGCAGGCCAATGTCAAGGCTCGGCGTATCCAGACTGATCAGGGCGGTATCACTTATAAGCACACAATCGGCTTTTAATAATTCGGTATTTGCCTTTACATAAGTTGATAAATTGGGTGAACCCACTTCTTCTTCGCCTTCGATACAAAATTTAATATTGTTTTCGAGGGTATTGGTTTGTATTAATGTTTCAAGGGCTTTTACATGCATATAAAACTGTCCCTTATCATCGCAACTGCCACGGGCAAAAATTTTACCGTCGATGATAGTGGGATCGAAGGGGCCACTGTTCCAAAGGTCTAATGGCTCAACGGGCTGCACATCGTAGTGGCCATATACCAACACGGTTGGTTTAGATGGATCGGTTATTTTTTCGGCATACACGATCGGGTGGCCGGCGGTTTGATGTATCTCGGCTTTATCTACGCCGGCTTCAATTAAACGTTGCTTTACGGCTTCGGCACAGGCCAGCATATCGGGTTTGTGTTCGCTCTTGGCACTCACACTGGGGATGCGCAACAGGGCTAATAATTCTTCTAAAAAACGGTCTTTATTTTTTTCCTGGTAATCTTTCCAAACTTGCATAATGTGAATTTTTTGTGTATTAAATGTTGTAAAGCAGGGCTTGCTAAATTAAGGTTTTTTGGTGGCAAAAGTTAATATGTTAAAAAAGATAAAAAATTAGAGAAAGGGGAAAAATAGTGTTGCAATTTTATGTGCCGACCCTATATATTTGCATCAGATTGTTTGTCAATTTATCAGCCTTTGTTTTAGTTGGATCGCACTTGGTTCTGTCTAATACAAAGGCTGAGTCCATTTTGGGAAGGTGGGTTGCTACGCAACTTTTTGAACCACGAAGGCACAAAGACACAAAGGGAAGTTGCGAAGCAACTTTTTTTGAACGCAGAGATGCGAAGATGCGAATGGAAGTTGCTTCGCAGGTTTGTAGGATTTTTTTTATTTTATTTTGCGGTAAGCAAGAACAATAAGCCCGGTAAGCACATACAAAACGGCCATCAATGCCAATCCCCATTTAATCACAGAAACGAATGTTGTAAAAAAAGCTATGGTTGACGAGCCCTGCTGGTTAAGTGTAAGCAACATGCCCGCGTTTTCCAAAACATCTAAAAAGCCGGCCAGCAAAGCTCCTTTCGCAATTAAATGGCCGGCTTTGGAAAGGCCCCCATTTATTTTTTGGGCAATTTTTTTACAGGCTAAAAATAAAAACCCGGCATAAAAAAACAGGAATAAAAAATCCCAGTACGTATTGATTTTTGCAGCTGTTATTACATCTGCATGATTGATACTGGCCCAGGAATTGATGATGGGTGCCGCTTTAGCCGTATTGTATGCAAACTCCAGGTTGAGAATGCCATTGGGCGCTTCGGGTGTTTTTAAAATGGCACCGTTTTTGGCCATGACAAACATCATGGCCAGTGTGCCAATTAAGAAAAAAGGGAGCAGTAGTTTTTTTATCATAAACAGTTTCACAACCTAAATATACAAAGCGTTCCCAAAGGAACGCCTTACTTGTTAAACGGTAATCGTTTTATCTGAAGTGGTTATAATCAGGCTAATGAGTTAAATCTCGTCTCCACATAATCCCAATTCACCAGCTGCCACCAATTGTCGACATACTCCGCTCTTTTGTTCTGGTATTTTAAATAGTAGGCGTGTTCCCAAACGTCAATAGCCAGTACGGGAAACCCTTTTATGTCGCTCAGATCCATCAATGGGTTATCCTGGTTTGGCGTGGAGCCGATGGTCAGTTTTTTATTCTTATTGATATACAGCCATGCCCAGCCGCTTCCAAAGCGGGTTTTGGCGGCATCGCCAAATTGTTTTTTAAAATATTCGAAGGAAGTGAATTGTGCCGTAATGGCTTCCATCAATTTGCCGGTTGGCTTGTTATCATCTGTTTTAGGCCGCATACATTGCCAGAACATTTCATGATTATAATGACCACCCGCATTGTTACGCATTTTAGCGGAGTAGTTCGATATTTTCGCCAACACATCTTCCAATGGCTTGGTCATATCAACGGCCTCTGCGGCTGCCGCTTCCTTCACATTTTTGGCATACCCGGCGGCATGCTTGCTGTAATGTATTTCCATGGTCATGGCATCAATAGCATTTTCCAGCGCATTGTAGGCATAGGGTAGCGGTTGCTGATCAAACCCTGTTTTTACAGCGACCGGAATATTTTTTACCGCAGCGCAGGATGTTAACGGCGATACCGCACTAAGGCCGAAACCAAGTGCCAATCCGCCTTTTATAGTATTGGAAATAAAATCTCTGCGGCTTGAATTTGATTTTTTTGACATGATGCATGTTTTAAGTGGGTGATTGTCCTCTAAATTTACCGATTATAATTTTTAGTTTCTTAAATGACCGGTAATAATATTCTTTATTAAAAAGCTGCGAGTCGTGCATGGCCTTATAAGTAAGAAAAATGCCCACCGGCGTAAGTACGATAACCGCCAGCCACATACCGATAAAAGGTGGCATGATCTCTTCTTTCACAAATTTTTCACCAAACATATTCAACAGGTGAAATTGCAGAAAGAATATGATCGCTATTACCAGGGGCATCCCAAGCCCGCCCTTGCGAATGATGGAACCCAGCGGGGCACCGATAAAAAACAGCACGAAACAGGCCATCGATAACGAAAATTTCCGGTGCCATTCTATCTTATGATAAATAACCTCTTCTTTTCCCGCCTGAATTTCCTTGCCGGTGTTTTCGACCGAATATTTTAAGGTATTGGCGGTTGACAGGGCCCGGTTTTTTATGGGTAACCTGGCCGAATCGGGTATCATCGAATCGAAGCGGTTATAACTGGTTTGGATGACCGGAACAACGGTGTTACTGGTATCAAGCCGGGTTATATAAGGCACCGCATAGCTGATACTCCGGTTCAAATTGGTTTTGATACCCGCGTTCTTTTTTTGCAGCGAATCCAGCGATCTATTGATTTGCCGGGCACTCAGCATTTTATAATTGTTTCGGTAAACACTGTCGTTGGTTGTTTGTTTTTGTAAGGCACTCAGGTCGAACAGTTTTTTAAAAGTACCGAAGCCCAGGCGGATAAATTCTGTTGTGCTGTCGTACGCATTGCCATTTTCCTGGTAACGGGTTCCGTTAGTAAGGTTAAATTCAAGGAATTTTTTATCAGAAGATATGGTCATCACACCCGTTTCGGCAATGATGCTATTGTTTTGTAACGGATTGTTTTGCTCATAAATCAACACGTTGTGTATGGTTTTACCATCGGGATCTTTTTTCCCGGCTTTTATGGCATAGTTTGGTATATGCGTAAAAAACACCCCCTCCTTGAGGTCGAAAGCCGGTTTCTTATAAAAGATATCATTGTATAAGGCTAAAAATTTCAGGTTAGCATAGGGGATCACATAATTGGCAAACAGAAAAGTAATACCGCAAAACAATACGGCTACCCAAATCAACGGGCGCATAAAACGTAACAGCGAAATACCCGAGGATTTTATGGCCACCAGTTCAAAACTTTCGCCCAGGTTGCCAAAGGTCATGATCGAAGAAATAAGAATGGCGATGGGCATGGCCAGGGTGAGCATCGATGCACTTACATACCACAAAAACTGTCCGATGGTGATCAGGTCGAGGCCTTTTCCTACCAGGTCGTCCAGGTATTTCCACAGGCTTTGCATCATCAAAACAAAAAAAGCAATAAAGAACGTAACGATAAACGGCCCGATGAAAGATTTAAGAATAAGCTTGTCTAATTTTTTTATCATGAAACGGAGCAGGTATTATGAAAATTAATTGTAGTAATTTGATGCGCCATGAATATCGATTCAAAATTAACGCTTTCTGATGAGGAACAACAACTGGTGCATAACACCCATTGGATTTTAACGAAACGTGTCATCATCGAAAAAGCAGGCGCCCTGTTGGGCACACTATCCGAAGCATTTAAAACACAGGTGGCCAATTCAAAACAAAGCTTGCCTTTGGCGGTGTTACATACAACCCCCAAGATAGCCCGGGGCGAAAATTACAGGCAACTGCCTTATGTGCTGCTGGATTACCCGAGGCAGTTTACAGGGCCGGATATATTTGCCGTAAGAACCATGTTTTGGTGGGGGAATTTTTTCAGCATTACCCTGCTCATCTCGGGCGTGTATAAGGATATGTTTGCGCAACAGCTCTTGAAGAATTTAATAGTCAACGATGCCGGTTATTTTATTTGTATCAATAAAAGTCAATGGCATCATCACTTTGAAGACGATAATATGGTGCCGGTGAAAGCACGCTCTGAACAAGAGATTCGGGATATCATCGAACAAAAAGAGTTCATAAAAATAGCCATAAAATTCCCGCTGCATCAGTGGAATGAGGCAAACATCTTGCTGGAAGAATCCTTTAAAAAAATAATTGGATTGTTGAATACCTAACTGCCCAAACGATGAAATAATTCTTTGACCTGGTATTCCCATAACTGGCTTTGGTCCTTGATCTCTTTCTTATCGGCAAAATCATTGATCACTAAAATGGTTTGGTTGGTAACTTCCGACTTATCAATTCGCCATTCAAAATATTCATCCTTGGTCATGTAATCCCACCGAAAACGTACAAACTTATCCTCTTCACTGTCAATTAATTCTGCATTATCAACGCTGCCGTTCCATGAAAAACTAAATTGCCCGTCACGTTCGTCCACCTTATCAGCAAACCATTCCTGCAATCCCGCGGGTGTTCTCAAAAATTCATACAATATGCCCGGAGAACATCTAACGGGGTATTCTAATGTATATAAAACTTTTTTACTCATTCTTTTTAATTAATAGCCTTGTGCTGTTGCAATAATAACAAAATAAACCACAGTACAAATTATTTATTTGCTTTTTTTTGTTTTAGTTATCAACATAAAATGTTAAACAAAATGATTTTTAAGCATCTGAAATCCAGTGTTTTAGATTCTTTTTTTTGGTTACATATCATAAAAAGTATAAATTACGTTAATAACTGCGGTCCTTTTTAACATATTGTTAACCCGAAAACAATTTCGATATTTAACCATTAAAACTCCGGCTTATGAGCATGCGTCAGCTAAAAATCACTAAGTCTATCACCAATCGTGAAAGTCAGAGTTTAGAGAAATACCTGCAGGAGATCGGTAAAGTTGAATTGATAACGCCCGAGGAGGAAGTTAAATTAGCCATAAAAATAAAACAGGGTTGCCAGCATTCGCTTGAAAAACTAACCAAAGCAAATCTTCGCTTCGTGGTTTCGGTGGCCAAGCAATATCAAAACCAGGGACTAACATTACCCGATCTGATTAATGAAGGAAATCTTGGCCTTATTAAAGCGGCTCAGCGTTTCGATGAAACGCGGGGCTTCAAATTTATTTCCTACGCCGTGTGGTGGATTCGGCAAAGTATTTTACAGGCGCTGGCCGAGCAGTCGAGGATCGTGCGTTTACCATTGAATAAAGTAGGACTAACAAATAGAATCAGTAAAGCCTATTCGCAATTGGAGCAGGAATATGAGCGCGAACCAACACCCGAAGAACTGGCCTTTTTACTCGACATGGATACCGATGAAATTGCCGCCACGCTTGGCGTTGCTGCCCGGCACGTAAGTATGGATCAACCGCTGTCCGATGGTGAAGAAAGTACCCTGATTGATGTATTGATAAATCACAACGCCGAAAAAACAGATGATGCGCTGGCATTTAAAGCGTCACTCAAAACCGAAATAGAGCGCTCATTGAGTACCTTAACCGAGCGCCAGAAAGATGTGATCCGTTTCTTCTTTGGTATTGGCGTGGATCATGCACTTAGCCTGGAAGATATTGGTGAACATTTTAACCTCACCAGAGAAAGGGTGCGCCAAATAAAAGATAAAGCCATAACCAAACTTCGTACAGCGTCGCGCTGTAAATTATTGAAATCATACCTGGGCACTTAAAACGCTTTTCTGCGGGACCAAAAGTACAGCTAGTGAACAGGCTGTTTTTGTTTTTAAAGCCGGTGTATGCCTGCAAATTCAATTTTAATAATCCTTAATTTTCCCCGAAATTTGCACAACAATAAAAAACTGTAAATGTCAATTGAAATAAAAGTGCCAACTGTAGGAGAGAGTATCAGTGAAGTAACCCTGGTTAAATGGCATAAACAAGATGGCGAATATGCCGAAAGGGATGAGGTAATTGCAGAACTGGAAAGTGAAAAAGCCACCTTTGAGTTAAATGCAGAGCAGGCCGGTGTTATTAAAACCATCGCCAAAGAAGGAGATACTTTGAATATTGGTGATGTGGTGTGTTCAATTGATACCGATGCGCCCCCCCCCCCCCCAAGGAGAAATCAGCGCAAGAGCCTGAGAAAATTACGGCAGAAAAGAAAGAAACAACGGCCACAAAATCTCATGATAACATAAAAGCTACTCCGGTAGCAGCCGCGATCATTGCTGATAAAAAAGTTGATGTAAAATCGGTATCTGCATCAGGCAGTAACGGCCGTATCATGAAGCAGGATGTAATGGAGGCTTTAAATAATCCGGGCCGCAGGCCGGGCACGGTTTTGTTTGAGCGGAATGACCGTGAGCAGAAAATGAGTAACCTGCGTAAAACGATCAGCCGCCGTTTGGTAGAAGCCAAGAATACTACGGCGATGCTTACCACCTTTAACGAAGTGGATATGAGCGCTATCATGGAGATCAGAAAAAAATACAAGGATAAATTTAAAGAACTGCATGGTGTAAACCTGGGCTTTATGAGCTTCTTTACCAAGGCCTGTACGTTTGCCTTACAGGAATGGCCATCGGTAAATGCCTATATAGACGGAGAGAACATCATTTACCACGATTACTGTGACATATCCATCGCCGTTAGTGCGCCCAAAGGCCTGGTAGTGCCGGTTATCCGAAATGCCGAGAGCTTAAGTATGGCAGGCATTGAAGCCGCAGTAGTGGAATTGGCTACCAAGGCGAAAGACAATAAATTAACGATCGAGGAAATGACCGGTGGTACATTCACCATCACCAACGGAGGCATTTTTGGTTCAATGATGAGCACACCCATAATCAATATTCCGCAGAGCGCCATTTTAGGCATGCACAATATTTTAGAAAGACCCATGGCCGTGAACGGCCAGGTGGTGATCAAACCCATGATGTACCTGGCCCTGAGTTATGATCATCGTATTATTGATGGCCGCGAATCAGTGGGGTTTTTAGTAAGGGTAAAAGAATTACTCGAAAACCCCGGTTTATTATTGTTTGGCAAAGACCCGGTGAAGAGTTTACTGGAATTGTAAATAAGTGTTTTGTTCTCTTTGCAAAAAAATATTTAGCCTGCATAATAAAACTGCAGGCTTTACTTTTACTCCATGCGTTATCATTCTTATTTAAACTCAGCAGCGGCTATCATTGATTCGTACAAGGGAGATATTCCCTTTGCTGTTTTCATAAAAAAATATTTTTCGGCAAATAAAAAATACGGAGGACGCGACCGGAAGCAAATAGCAGCCCTTTGTTATAATTTTTACCGCCTTGGTAAAGCCCTGCCCAAACTGCCGGTTTCAGAAAAAATAATTGTCGCTACATTTTTATGTGAACAGGCCGACAATGATTTCCTGCAATTTCATAAACCTGAATGGAATGCGGTTGTTGCCCAACCACTTAGTGAAAAACTGAAAATTGCCGGTCTGTCAACTGAATTGGTCTTTCCCTGGCCCGATGAATTAAGTGCGGGAATCGAAGTTGAGGGGTTCGGTAATTCTTTTTTTCAGCAACCCGATCTGTTCCTTCGGGTAAGGCCCGGTAAAACAGAAGCGGTTATCGGAAAACTGAGTGGCGCTGGCCTGGCCTTTCAAAAACTGGAAAACGATTGTATTGCATTACCTAATGCCAGCAAACTGGATGCGATTGTTGACATTGATAAAGAAGTGATCATCCAGGATTTTAATTCACAACGGGTCTTACATTTTCTCAAGGAAATTTCACCGGGCATGCCTCATCCTGTGCGGGTTTGGGATTGCTGCGCCGCCAGTGGCGGTAAATCGATCCAGGTTTACGATATCTTAAACGGCGAATTGGAATTAACCGTTTCCGATATCCGGGAAAGCATTTTATCAAACCTTAAAAAAAGATTCGAAACTGCCGGCATCAGCGAATTCAGATCCTTTCTGGCAGATCTGACTGATGCCGATTGCCCTTTACCCGTTGCCGGTTGCCAGTTGATTATCTGCGACGCACCCTGCACCGGCAGCGGCACCTGGAGCCGTACAACCGAGCAACTATATTATTTTAAAAAGAAAACAATTGATGAGTATGCTGCCCTGCAGCGGAAAATTGTGGCTAATGTTATTCCGTATCTACAACAGGATGGCCTGTTCATTTATATCACCTGTTCTGTTTTTAAAAAAGAGAACGAAGCCCTGGCCGATTTTATCAAAGAAAAATTCCACCTGCAATTGCTGCAGATGGAATTACTAAAAGGTTATGATAAAAAAGCAGATTCGATGTTCGTTGCCGTTTTTAAAAAAGGGTAAGTTTTATTGTCTTACTATTTTCCTGGTAATTTCTTTATTGTCATTCAACCTCACGGTCACAAAATAAATGCCGCCACCCATTTTTTTCATGGGTATGTTATAGGTTGTGGCCCCAATCGCCTGCTGGTTGGTTGATTGATAAACCAGTTGTCCGGCTGCATTGTGAATTAATATATCCACCTTAACAGCGGTCTTCCTTTCCACCAACACCTTAAGGTCGTCTTTCACCGGGTTCGGACTGATAACAAGTTGTTCTTTTATGGCAGCCACACAAACCTGAGGATCATTGGTGATCGTTACCAAGGCAGTATCCGCACAGGTAAAACCGTTTGTTGCAATCAGCCGGTAAATGCCGGCTGTTGTGATCGCCGTTGGCGTTGAAACCGCCGTGCCGCCCAGGCTCCAGTTCGTGGTTAAACCGGTGGTTGTAAACAACGTGGTTAAATTTATAATACTGTCGGTGCATTTAGTAATAGTGATATCCGCACCTAAATTGGGTTTAGGGTTTACTGCCAGGTTAACAACTGCGGTATCAGCACAGCCGCTGTTGTTAACAGCAATCAATTGGTAAGTACCGGCAGCAATAACGGCCGCAGGATTTGCGACTGCATTGCCACCCAGTGTCCAGGTAGGCGTTAGGCCGGTGGTTATAAACTGCGTGGTAAGATCAAAAGAATTGCCTGCACATACCCCAACCGATTTATCTACGCCCAGGGCAGGCCGTGGGGTAAAATTGATGGTCATGCTATCCAGATAAAAACTGGTATCAGTGGCGATATCCATTCTGAAACGATACACAATGCCGCTTGCCGGGAAACTGCGCAGATCATCAACGTAAGAAAAATTATTCAGCTTAAAGGCTCCGGTGGAAGTATGGGTACTGATATCAGTATAAGCAGTTTGTCCGGGTAATTTTCTTTGTACCACAATACCGATCGCCGAATCTGTTTTAGCCGCCCATGATAAACTAACCGAACAGTTGCTCACAACAGATTGCTGTGTATATAGTTCTTTGATCAGCTTTACAAATGCTTTTTTCACGTCGGGAATGCCATAGCCAACCCGGTTATCGGGGTTATTCGCCCGGGTTGCCGATTCCTGCAACACCGAAATGATCCGCATATTATTGACTTCGGGAAAAGCCTGCCACAAACAGGTGGTAATGCCGGCCATATTAGGCGTGGCAAATGAAGTGCCGCTGCCAAAACACGGATCGCCTGTAGATGCGTTCGCAATAACAGCCGCTACGCCAACGGCCGCAACAGCCGGTTTTATTTGTCCGTCGCTGCTGGGACCATAACTGCTGAAGCTGCCAACAACACCCGAGGTGCTGACAGCACCAACAGCCATCACGCTATCCGCATCCGAAGGGGTGATCAGGTAATGCCACGCACTATTGCCTTCGTTACCGGCCGCGATAACACAGATCATTCCTTTTTTGGCTGCATAATCAGCTCCCCTGGCACTTAACGTAGTATTGCCATTTAAGTCGTTGGCATAGGTATAATTAAAAATGGGGTTATCAAAGGTAAAATAGCCCAGCGAAGTGGAGGTAATATCTACGCCCAGGCTATCAGCTCTTTCCATGCCGGCTACCCAGTTTTGTTCTTCAATGGGGTACTCCGAGTTAACATCCTCTGTACGGTATAAATAAAAAGAGGTTTTTGGTGCCGTTCCCATAAATGACCCCGGAAGGTTTGCTGCGATGGTGCTTAAACACTGCATGCCGTGTGTATGATCCTCATTTACACTGACCTCGCCGGCCACAAAATCCCAGGTACCCAGTATCTGGTTGTTGATCCGGATGCTGTCGAAAGTTTTGAGTGTTAGATAATGATAGAACCCGGCATCCAGAACAGCCATTTGCATACCCTGCCCCCTGAAACCGCGATTGTGTAAAAACTCTCCGTTATGTAAATGTACCTGGCCATAGCTGGCGCCATAATTATAATAATCGCCGGTAATGATATTCGACGGCACCGGGTCGGGGGTATTCAATAGTTCAGCGTCTAATTTTTTATTCACCGGCGTAATGCCCTGGTTATTTCTCGGCGCCATTGGCCCGCTGCTGATCACAAACGGGAAACCGTTTATTTTAGCTAAAGCTGCGACGTCGGTCGTTTGTATCAATACCTGGTTTAGCCATTTTGAACTGTTCAGGATGGTAACCGCACCGGCCATTCTTATACTGTCGATATACCTTGGTGTAATGGGTAAATCAGAAGAATCAATAGCGATGCCATACCTTATTCTCCTGTCAATGGAGCGCTGCGTAAGGTATTGAAGGGGGCTGCTGAGCGAAAAAGGATTGGTGCCCTTGTCTTTCAGTTTCACAATATATTTTGAGAACTGGGCCTGGCTTTCGGATGAAATGGCCATTAACCCAATTAAAATAAAGAGTACAATTTTTTTCATGGTATTTTTTTTAATTTTTTTCTCCGTTAACTATTATAGGCCCATTTCACCCAGGTAGCCCCCCAGGTAAAACCACCACCAAAAGCCGCCAGTATCAGGTTATCCCCTTTTTTTAACTGCTTTTCCCATTCCCACAAACACAGTGGCAGTGTAGCTGCCGTTGTATTGCCGTATTTTTCTATATTGATCATCACTTTTTCCTTTGGCAGCCCCATGCGGTTTGCAGTGGCATCAATGATACGCAGGTTGGCCTGGTGAGGCACCAGCCAGGCAATATCATCGGCAGTGAGTCCATTACGTTCCATCAACTCATAACTTACATCGGCCATACCTTTAACGGCAAATTTAAAAACCGATTGCCCTTCCTGGTATACATAATGTTCTCTGGCCAAAACGGTTTCAACCGTGGAAGGTTTTACCGAACCTCCGGCCTTCATGTGCAGGAATTTGCTGCCGCTTCCATCGCTTTTCAACAAACTGTCCTTTATTCCAATTTCTTCTTCCGTGCCCTCCAGTAAAATAGCTCCGGCGCCATCGCCAAAAATAATACAGGTGGTTCGGTCGCTGTAATCCACAATACTGCTCATTTTATCAACGCCCACAATCACTACTTTCTTGTACCTGCCGCTCTCGATAAATGCGGCACCGGTAGTAATGGCATATAAAAAACCGGAGCAGGCCGCCATCACATCAAAACTAAACGAGTTAACCGCGCCGATCTTGTCGCAAATGATATTGGCCGTGGCCGGAAAAACCATATCCGGCGTAACTGTAGCACAAATCAAACAATCAATGTCTTCCGGTTTAATGCCTCTTTTTTGGCATAATTCCAACACGGCCGGTACGGCCAGATCGCTGCTCCCTTTTCCTTCTTCTTTTAATATCCGCCGTTCCGAAATCCCGGTTCTGCTAACAATCCACTCGTCGTTGGTATCTACCATTTTTTCCAATTCTGCGTTGGTTAGCCGGTACTCCGGTACATAACCGCCAACAGCAGTAATGGCAGCATTTATTTTTTGCATGAAAGTTTCTGTTTACTTGATTTTTTTATTTTGCTAACGAAGCGTAAAAATACAGAAAAAACCTTAGTTGTTATTTAGGTGCTTTTGCTCACAAATAATCCTTATTTTCGCTACCGATAGGGTATAAATTATGTACGCATATTTGCAAGGTAAGTTTACTTATAAAAGCCCGGCACAGGTTTATGTTGATGTTAATGGAGTGGGCTACGAAGTAAATATCAGCCTGAATACCTATTCGCAGCTGCAAAACCTGGATGCGGGGAAATTATTTACGCATCTTCAGGTTAAAGAAGATGCACATATATTATTTGGCTTTTTCGACAGGCAGGAAAAGGAGATGTTTGTACTTTTAACCGGTGTATCGGGTGTTGGTGCTGCTACGGCCAGGATGATGTTGTCCTCCTTAAAACCGGAGGAAGTGCGGTTAGCGATTGTGCAAAGCAACATAAAGCTGCTGGAAAGTGTCAAAGGAATAGGAAAAAAGACCGCCGAAAGGCTGGTTTTGGAATTAAAAGATAAATTAGGCAGAAGCACATTGGACTCAAATCTTTCCACACCATTGGGCAATAGTTTGGAAACAGATGCGTTAAATGCGTTAACTGCCCTGGGAATTTCAAGGTCCCAGGCCGAGCATGCTATCCAAAAAATTATCCGTGCCGAACCAGCCGTATCACAATTAGAAGACTTAATTAAAAAAGCCCTGAAAGCCATTTGAAAAGAACGCTACGTTAACTGATTTACCGGATGTTGCTTATAAGAACAAAAAACTTGAAACTAACTGGCTCCATTGTGTTGGCGGTAATATTTTTTTTACTTCCTACCGATACCATTAAAGCCAGTCCCTATCATTATCACCTGTATACTAATGTAGGTGATACCACTGTGCCTAATTATGGCGACAGCTTACATTATCCCATACGCGACCGGCGGGGAGATTATTTTTCGAGCGGAAACCGCAGCACATTTGATTTCGACAACCCGTCGAATATCAGAGATTCGGTTGTTTACGATGCCAAAACCCGCCGATACGTGGTGTATGAAAAAATCGGCAACAGGTATTACCGAACTACAACAACTTATAGTTTTGAAGAATATTGGAAAATACGCGACCGTCAGCTGGAAAACGAATATTTTCAGAAACGGGCTAATTTGATGAGTATTCTCAACCGGGGACGTATCAAACCTAAACTATCTTTGTACGATAATTTATTTAACCGTCTTTTTGGTAATGGTAAAATAAATATTACCCCCCAGGGTAATGTGGATCTAACGGCCGGATACCAGGGGCAGAATATCAAAAATCCAACCTTGCCCGAAAGAGCCCGAAAAAACGGGGGCTTCGATTTTGATATGAATGCGCAGGTAAATGTAAACGCCGATATCGGCGGTAAATTGAAATTCCCCATCAACTACAATACGCTGGCCAATTTCGGACAGGAAAATCAACTGAAACTCGATTATACCGGTTTGGGTGACGAGATCATCAAACGATTCGAACTGGGCAACGTTTCTTTTCCGTCACGTAGTACCCTGATCCCCGGCGCGCAGCAACTGTTTGGCGTAAAAACCACGGTGCAGTTTGGTAAACTTTTTTTAACCGGGGTAATTGCCAATCAAAAATCGCAGCGCCAGTCGGCTAACCTGGCCGGTGGTACCGCATCACAACTCTTTGAGATAAAGGCCGACGAATACGAGGAAAACAGGCACTTTTTATTGGCGCAGTATTTTCGTGAGAACTACAATAAGGTAATGTCTAAATTACCAGCTATTACCGCACCTGTACAAATTCTCCGTATGGAAGTTTGGGTTACCAACAGAAATGGTACTACTACCGAAACCAGGGATGTGGTGGGTTTAGCCAACCTGGGCGAAACGGGGGGGGCTGTTTCCGGAATACCGTCAAATGGCAGTAATTCGCTTTATTCAAATATCATATCGAATCCGGGTAACCGAAATTCATCAACGGTGTTTAATAATTTGATCGCCCTGGGTCTAAATCCGGTTCAGGATTTTGAAAAAACCTTTGCCCGTAAACTGGATTCAACACAGTATTTCTTTAACCGGCAGGCTGGTTTTATATCCTTAAGTCAACCGCTGCAAACCGATGAGGTGTTGGGTGTTGCCTATCAATATTCATACAATGGAAAAATTTTCCAGGTAGGCGAATTTTCGCAGGATCTGCCTCCCGATAGCGCACTGGCCACGCAAAAAATAATATTTTTAAAATTATTGAAAGCTACATCACAGCGCCCAACCCAACCCATCTGGAGCCTGATGATGAAGAACGTGTATGCGATAGGATATGGCACACTAACGCCTACTGATTTTAAACTGGATGTTTTGTACCAGGAGCCGGGTTTGGGCTGGAAGAGATATGTGCCTTTCGGAAATAAGAACCAGGGTTCTCCGATCATTTCGCTGATCAACCTCGACCGGTTAAATAACCAGCTGGATCCCCAACCCGACGGGGTGTTCGATTATGTGGAAGGATTTACCGTGTATTCGCAATACAGCAGGGTAATGTTTCCGGTGCTGCAGCCCTTTGGCCGCGACCTGGCAGTGGGTATTTATACCGATACCAGTGCAGTGCCGAATATCAAAGACAGTTTGTATTACGCCCTCTACGATTCTATAAAAGCGGTAGCGCAACAGTTTCCCAATCTGAACCGTTTCGTATTAAAAGGTTCGGCAAAAATATCCGGTTCTTCCGATATCAGTATCGGCTATAATATTCCTCCAGGTTCGGTAACGGTAACCGCCGGGGGCCGGGTGTTGATTGAAGGCGTAGACTATGATATTAATTACGATCTGGGTACCATTAAAATTACTAATTCGGCCATTGTAAATTCGGGCATACCGGTGCAGGTTAATTATGAGAATAATGCGTCGTTCGGGTTGCAACAGCGAAGCTATATGGCTTTGCGCTGGGATTATATGGCGAAAAATACAGCCAAAGAACAATTATCCATAGGAGGTACGGTAGTTCGGTTAAGCGAAAGGCCATTCTTCAGCAAAGTGAGTTACGATAACAGCAGTAATGGAGGTACCAACGAACCCATTCGCAACGCGATGTATGGTATTGATGTGAATTACCGGAAAGAAATACCCCGTTTAACCAAGTTGCTGGATAAACTTCCTTTTTACAAAACAACAGCGCCATCCACTTTAAATGTGTTCGCCGAAGGAGCATTTTTAAAACCCGGTCATGCGCCACAGATAGGTAAGGGTTCGAAAGGCGTTATTAATATAGATGACTTCGACGGCACGCAGTCGGGATATGATCTGCGCTTTCCGCCGATCAGCTGGGCATTGGCCTCTCCGCCGTTTAAGGCAACCGACCGCAATGGCAACCTGATATTTCCTGAAGCCGAATTGAACGATGATATCAACGCAGGAAAAAACAGGGCCAGGATTGCGTGGTATCAGATTGAACAAACCTTACAGGAATACAAGGGCGCAAATAATCCATTTGCCAACAACCCCATTGAATTAAGTGACCCCAGGGTACGTCAGGTATATTCGCGGGAGATTTTTCCGCAACGAACTACCGGTTTTGGGGAGAGTTTACTCAACACGTTTGATTTGGCATACTACCCGGCCGACAAAGGGCCTTATAATTATGATGCCATCGGCGTTGAAACCAACGGAAAACTTACGAATCCTAAAACCCGCTGGGGAGGCTTGATGCGCAGCATTGATCAGCCCGATTTTGAAACAGCCAATATTGAGTTTATCGAATTCTGGTTGCAGGATCCATTTATTAATTACGCAGCCAAGAATTTATCCTATCCCCCTACAGCCGGAGGTAAATTATATTTTAACCTGGGTAATATTTCTGAAGATATTCTGAAAGATGGTAAACGTTTTTACGAAAATGGTTTACCCACACCCAATGCGCCCGCACCGGTAGATAATTCAAACTGGGGCAGGGTGCCTATCAATCCTATACAGGTAACCAATGCGTTCAGTAATGATCCCAATGACAGAAAATACCAGGATATTGGATTTGACGGATTGGATGATACGGCCGAAGTAACCAAACGCCAGATTTACCTGTCTCAGTTGCAGGGTACCGTTTCGGCCGCTGCTTATCAGCAGGCTTTGTTGGATCCATCCAACGACAATTACCATTATTACCGTGGGGATGATCTGGATCAGCAAGGTGTTGGAATTCTTAGCCGGTATAAAAACTATAATAGTCCTGAAGGCAATTCACCGGTTGCCAGCACCGGATCAACCTTTTCATCCGCTGCTACCTTGTATCCCGATGCCGAAGATATCAACCGGGATAATACCTTAAATCAAACAGAAGAATATTTCCAGTATATCGTAGATGTGTTGCCCCCGAGCCAAATGAATATCGGTTCAAATTTTATTATCGACAAAAAATCGGTTATTGTGAATCCCGCCGATGGCAATGCACGTAATGAAACCTGGTATCAGTTTCGCATTCCAATTGCAGCCTATGATCATAAAATCGGTAATATTCCCGATTTTAAGTCGATTCGGTTCATCCGGATGTTTTTGACAGATTTTGACGACAGTGTGGTTATGCGTTTTGGTGAAATGCAGTTCACGAGGAATGTATGGCGTAAGTTTAATTATAAGATCGACAGTACCGGTTTTTATACCCAACTGCCTACCGGCTCAACGGTATTTAACCAGGGTGCCGTAAATATTGAAGAAAATGACACCCGTACGCCATTGCCTTACCGCACACCAACCGAAATTGAGCGGGTACAAACCCTGAGTAATAACGGGGTAAACCTGTTGCAAAACGAACAATCGCTGAGTTTACAATTTTGCAACCTCACTAAGGGAGATGCCCGGGGTGTTCAGCAAACCTATGCCAACCGTGATTTAAGGCAGTTCCGTAAACTGCAGATGTATATACATGCTGAAGAAAACAAGAAAGCGGGTCCTGCCAATCTGAAGGACAAAGACCTGACGGCTGTTTTCAGAATGGGAACCGACCTCGTCAATAATTATTATGAAGTAAGAATTCCGTTGAATTTAACGGCATTGGATGTAGGTACAACCATGGACCCCAATTCCACGCAGTACAATGATACTTTGTGGGTACCCGGCAATTCGCTCGATATTGATCTGCAGAGCCTGGTCAGGCTGAAACAGGCCCGAAATAACGATCTGGGAGCTTCGCCGGCTGTAATATACCGGCAGCCGCAGGAAAACGGTCACATGTATTCGGTTATGGGAAATCCAAACCTGGCCGAAGTTAGAGGTATATTATTGGGAGTTGAAAATACCAATGGGGTACCATCGGCATGTGGTGAAATTTGGGTAAACGAACTGCGGCTTTCTTCTATTGATGAAAAAGGCGGTTGGGCAGCCTTGGGCCGTATCGACTTAAACCTGGCCGACCTGGGTACCATTTCCGTTTCGGGTAATGTACACAGCAGTGGTTTTGGAACACTCGAACAAACGGTAAATGAAAGATTCCGGGATAATTTTTACCAGGTGGATGTGTCGGCAAACCTGGAGCTCGGTAAGCTTTTACCGGTTAAGGCGGCCCTGTCGATCCCCGTATTTGCCAGTTATTCTCAAACCGTAAGTACACCGGAGTATGACCCGTATGACATGGATATCAAACTTAAGGATAAACTTAGAGATGCTTCGGGTGATGCAAAAGATTCTATTAAAAATGCGGCGATTGATTTTACGTCAACAACCACGGTAAACTTTACCAATGTTCGTAAAAACAGAACCAGTACCAAATCGCCAAAAATATATGATATCTCCAATTTTGATGTGAGTTATTCTTATTTAAAGATCAAGAGTCATTCACCATTGATCGAGAATAATGAAATAACCAGGCATCGGTATGGATTGGGTTATAATTTTGCGCCTTCGCCAAAATATATTGAGCCATTTAAAAAGATCAAATTCTTTACCAAGAGAAAAACGCATTGGTTCGACCTGGTCAAGGATTTCAACTTTAACCTGGTACCGTCGCAGTTAAGTTTCAGGGCCGACGTAAACCGCCAGTTTGGTGCTATCAGGCCACGCAGTATCGGTACATCCAAATATTCGATTCCCGAAACCTATGACAAGTATTATACCTTTCAGCGCAATTATATTTTCCGCTGGAATCTCACCAAGAGCATAAACTTTGATTTTACAGCAGTTAATAACAGCCGGATCGATGAGCCGGAAGGACGCATTGATACACAGGAAAAGAAAGATACGGTTTGGAGAAATTTATTGAAGGGTGGCCGTAATACCACCTACAACCATACGGCCAACTTTACCTATACCTTGCCAACAGCTAAATTTCCTGCGCTTGACTGGACTACCATTAATGTGCGTTACCAGGCTTCGTATAACTGGATAGGCGCTTCCCGTTTAGCAGTTGAATTGGGTAATATTCTGGAAAACGGACAACAGAGTGAAGCTACTGCACAATTGGATTTTAACCGGTTGTATCAAAAATCAAAATGGCTGAAGCAACTGGATCAACCCAGCAATAAAGCCGACCAGGAAAAATGGCGTTCGAGAATTACCCGGTACAAAGACACGATCATTAAAAAGAGTGGCAGAAAAGTGGTTAAGAAGCACCGAAAGGTTGATCAAACCGCCGTGCCTTATGTGAGCAAGGGATTGAAGGTTTTGGGTAAATTGATGACGAGTGTTAAACAGGCGAGTTTCTCTATTTCGGAAAATGCACATACCCGACTGCCAGGCTATACCGACAGCACAAAATATGTTGGACAGAATTGGCAGAGTATGGCACCCGGAGTTGATTTCATTTTGGGGCGACAGCCGGATACCGCCTGGATGAACGCGGCTGCCCGAAAAGGACTGATCACCAGAGATACCACATTCAATTCGATATTTACACAAAGTTATGATCAGCGAATCACGTTTTCTGCTCAACTGGAACCCATACGCGATTTAAATATCACGTTAAACCTGAGTAAAAGTTTCAATAAGAATTATAGTGAAACGTTCAGGTATATTGATACCAGCGGGGGAATCAACCACAGCTTTAAGCACCTGAACCCCTATGCAGGTGGTGGATTTGACATTTCGTATGTAGCCTTTAAAACCCTTTTTGGAAAATTTGATCCTAACCGGGTGTCGGAAACATTTAAAAAATTCCAGGACTACCGCCTGATCTTATCCGAGCGTTTGGGCAAAGCCAACCGGTATAATATCGTTAACGGGCAAACAACGCCTGATGCGGAAGGCTATTATTATGGTTATGGTAAATACGCAATTGATGTATTGATCCCGTCGTTTATAGCAGCGTATACCGGTAAAGATCCAAATAAGATCTCCCTGATCAACCAGAACAATCCCAATATTAAATCGAATCCGTTTAGCGGTATAAAACCCAAGCTAAACTGGAAACTGGATTATAATGGGTTGAGCAGGATCAAAGGGCTGGATAAGATATTCGCTAATTTCTCTGTATCTCATGGCTACACCGGTAACCTCAGCATGAACGGATTTACCTCTGCTTTGCTTTACCAGGATGTGTCCAGGTATGGATACCCGTCTTTTTATGATACCCTGTCGAAAAACTACGTGCCTTACTTCCTGTTGCCCAATATCAGTATTGGTGAGCAGTTTTCGCCCCTGCTTGGTATCAATATGCAATTCACCAATCAACTGCAGGCCAAATTCGAATATTCAAAAACCAGGCAGCTTAGTTTAAGTTTGATCGATTATCAGCTGAGTGAGGTACGCAGCAGCGAATTTGTGGTAAATGCGGGTTACCGTAAACGTGGGTTAAAAAATCCGCTTAGCTTTATCGGAATAAAGTGGCCCAAATTCTTAAGAGGTAAGGAAGGCGACGGTAAAAAACTGGAAAATGAAATTAATTTTCAGCTTGATTTCAGGATCAGGGATAATGTTACGGCCAACAGCCGGTTAGACCAGGATAATAATTTTGCAACAGGAGGCAGCCGGGATATTACCATTTCCCCTTCGGTAGATTATTTTATCAATAACCGGATCAATGTAAAGTTATTCTTCGAACAACGCCGGGTTAATCCATATATTTCTTCAAGTGCGCCAACGGTGAATACCAGGGCCGGACTACAAGTGAGGATTTCGTTGACGCAATAAGAAATAAACGGTTGCCTCAGGTAGCCAGGTTAAGTATAGAGCACAGCATCGACCCGCGTTGATGCTGTGTTTTTTTTAATCATTGCCGGTTACCAAAGTTTCAGCCCGGTATGCTTTTTAGATCTTATGATGAGTTTTACAATGCAGGCCAAAGACTATTTATGAAGCAGACACCGTGAAAAAATATTTGATAACCAGGGGTTTGGTGACCCTGCCAGATAAAGATCAGTGGGCAGTATTGTTTAGCTTAAGCAGATGATCAAAACCAGTTGAATTTGAACAGGGCATAAAAAAACCTCCATGTTACAGGAGGGTATTGCATAATAAACCAAGCACTGGTATTATTTAACTTTTTTAAGCAGCATTACATAGCCGCAAATATCTTTTTTCTTTTTATTAACCTGAACAGGTTTGATCATATGGAATTCTGAAAATTTTGGGGTATAAGCGTAGCTGATCACATTACCATCCACATCACCCCAGTATTTTTTCTGGTAGATAACTTCTTTTTCATCCCAATCGTACATACGCACTTCGTATAATCTCGAGGTCACATCACCAATAAAAACAAACTGGTACCAGCTGCCTTCATTTAAAGGCACGATTACCGGCATTTCATATTCGCTGACCATTTGCATGGAAGCCTCTTTAACCACCATAAATCCCTGCTTTGCCAATAAAAGTTTCATGCTGTCGGCCTGCTCCAGAATTGAAGGAGACATACAGGGCCGCTGACGGATCACGTCTTGCGCAGTGACTGATAGTCCGAAGAGCATTAACCCCAAAAAAGTAAAAAATTGTAGCCGATTTTTCATATACCTAATTAAACACAGGGAACATGGATTATTAATTTCTCTGTAACTAACCCGTTTCAACATGGTAACCGATTGATAACAGAGACACTAATTGGTTTATAACGGGTAGTGAGAGGCAATTATTGTACCAATATTGGGATTTTTACGATTTTAATTTTTAGCGGTTGTTTTTACTGTTTTTTATGGAAATAATACGTGCCGGCCTGTTGGGTACAGGTAATTACCAATTCGTTTATACAAACATGATCGGGTAAATTTACGCAGTAAAATACCGTATCGGCGATATCTGCGGCAGTGAGTGGGGTTAATCCATCGTAGGCTGCTTTTGCTGTAGCTTCTTCGCCTTTGAAACGTACCAGCGAAAACTCTGTTTCCACAGCACCTGGATGTATGCCGGTCACTTTAATATTATTTTTCAACAGGTCGATGCGCATGGCTTTGGTAATGGCATCAACCGCAAATTTACTGGCACAATACACATTGCCTTTTTCGTACACTTCTTTGCCGGCCACCGAGCCCATATTGATAATATGTCCCTTTCCCCTGGCCAGCATAAAAGGCAATACGGCTTTGCTTACATATAATAGTCCGTGTACATTACTGTTGAGCATGGTTTCCCAATCATTCATATCGGCGTCTTCAAAACTGTCTTTGCCAAGGGCCAATCCTGCATTGTTGATCAGGACGTCAATTTTTTGCCAACGTTCCGGGAGGTTTTCAATGGCTGATGTGGTTGACTGCCTGTCCTGTACATCAAAGCAAAGGGGCAGTACGGCAATGCCATAGTTTTTTTCTAATTCGGATTGTAGAGTATTCAGTCGATCCTGCCGCCTGCCCGTGATAATCAGATCAAATTGAGCTGAGGCAAATTTAACAGCGCAGGCTTCTCCGATGCCGGCAGTAGCACCGGTAATTAAAACGATTTTATTCATACCTGCAAAATAATTGAACTGTTTGAAAAATGACCAGAAAGTTGCGCATAGGTTTTACACAAACAACATTTTAATAAAAAAGCGGCCCCGTTTATTTCAACAGGTGCCGCTTTTTTTGGTGGGATCTCTATTATCTGATTAAAACAGTGGTTCCTTTTTTCTGCCGGAGCTCGCCCCGGTAATTAATGCCCTCGGCCATCCACACATAGGTTCCGGCATCTTGCCCAACGCCTTTAAAACGCCCATCCCATCCGGCATTTTTTTCGGTGGTGGAATAAACGAGTTGGCCATTTCTGTTATAAACCCTGAAGAAATGTAACTCCCGCATACCCAGTAAAATGGGCCGGAGTACATTATTCACTAAATCGCCATTTGGTGTAAATCCGGTTGGAACATACAGATCCGGATCCATCCGGTACCATTTGATCCTGATTCGGTCGGTGCCAACACAACCCTGGGCTGTTGTAGCGGTAACCGTATACGTAATATCATCCTGCGGCAGTGCAACCGGGCTTTGAACCGACGGGTCGCTCAGCCAAAGTGGTGGAATCCAGGTATAACTATCGCCACCGGTTGCATGCAAAAACAGGGGTTCGCCTAAAACAGCCGTAGTGTCTGAAGGGCCCGCATCGGCAATGACCGGTTTGGCCACATAAACCCAAACGGTGTCTTTCACCGGCTTGGGACAACCAAAGGTATCCCGCACATTCACAATGTATTGAATATTGGCTGTTGGATTGGTTACTGTTGGATTGGCCGAAAACCGGTCGTTTAAAAAAGTAGCCGGGCTCCACACATAACTGCTGCCGCCACTGGCACTAAGCTGCGTTGAAAATCCAAAACAGATCGACTTGTCGGTTCCTGCATTGGGTATAGGGTAGGGCACCACCGTGATCTTTATATCGTCCTGTCCTACACAGGAACCAATGCTGGCAATAACGGTATAGGTTATGGTAGCGGGTGGCGTAGCGACCGGATTTTTAATATTGTTAAAATCCAGGTAGGTGGAAGGTGTCCATTGATAATACAATCCCCGGCTCACCGGGTTTAATACAATGGCATCGGTTTGGCAGATGGTGGTATCGCCGCCGGCAAAAACAGGTACACTGGTAACTACATCAATAAAAACAGAATCATCCTGGTAACAACCAAAGCCGTCGGTTAAACGAACATAGTAGGTTGTGGGTACATCCGGACTAACCAATGGATCTGAAATGGTTGTATTACTGATCATATAATTAGGCGACCAGGTAAAATTGCCTGTACCTGTCGAATTAAGCTGCAGGGTATCGCTGATACAAATGATGGTATCATTGGTGCTGCTGATGGCCGGTAAGCTGCGTACAGTAATTACCAGGCTGTCGAACCGGGTTTTGCTGCAACCGGTTACGCCCACTTCAACGATGTAGGTTGTTGTTACCACAGGCGATGCAACCGGGTTGGAAATATTGGGATTGTTTAAACCGGCTATGGGCGTCCATTTGTAGGTATCTCCGCCAAAAGCATTTAATTGTATCGATGCCTGTCCGTTACACAAAGCCGCATCGGGCCCCGCATTCGGTATGGCCAGAGGTTTAACCGTAATATTCTGACTGGATGTTGCTATACAATGGGCTCCCCAGGTAGTGGTAAGGGTATAATTGGTTGTAGCCGAAGGCCAGGCTCTTGAATTTTGCGTGGCAGGTGTTTCCAGCCCACCCGCAGGCGACCATTGCCAGCTCAGGTTATTGGTTTTATTACTGCTGCCGGTGAGTTGCAAGGTATCTTCTTCGCATATACTGATCGTGCTGGCTGCAATTGAATTGGTCAGGTCAAATTTTGGTGTTACCAAAACCGAATCAGTTTTAAAACAACCCGAGGCATTGGTAAGTGTTGCTTTGTACCAGGTTGGTACGGCCGGGTAAACCAACGGCGTAGCCGTATTGGCGCCGATGATATTGGTGGCCGGTGTCCAGTTAAAACTGCCGGTACCGGCAGCATTCAATTGTAAACTGTCGAGGCCACAGTAGCTCGAATCGGCAGTTAGAGAAACAATTACCGGAACATCACTGATGGTTATGTTCTTTGTATAAATATCGGTGCATCCCTTATCGTTAGTAACCCTGAGTTCTACCAGGTAATTTCCGGGAGTTGTATATGAATAGATTGGATTCTGTAAATGGCTGGTATCTCCCAGTGTTGATCCATCTCCAAAATCCCAGCGCCAGGCAACCATATTACCATAGCGGAAATAAGTGGTATCGGTAAACTGCACTGGTGTATTTGCGCAAAGTGGCGTGGAGGTAAATCCGGGAAAAAATTCGGGATATATACGAACGCTCATCGTTGTTGAATCGCCACACTGTAATCCCTGGTTCAATACCAGCTTTGCAAGAAAAACACCAGTATCGGAATAAACGTGCACCGGACTTTGCAATGTAGATGTATTATTTGGGCCTGTTATAGGATCTCCAAAATCCCAATAGAATGTAGGAAGTGGGTTGTTGGGCACATTGTTTGAAAAAGTAACGCTAAAGCCACTGCAGGTGGTGAATACCGGATCAAGATTCGCTGTTGGTATCTGGCAGTCCACAATTCTGATTTGAAGGTCCTTAAAATGATCAGCAATTAAAATTCCATTTCTATATTCCTGAACCAATACCGTTACAGCGAATATTTTATTACCAAGTACGCCAACATTAGGCGCGGTGCCACTTATTAATCCGGTAAGCGGATTTAGCGTTACCAGTGGTCCCAATGGCGACATCGCCGAATATCCGTTGATATAGGTACAGGGCGTATAGGGAGGTGGGAATGCAGGATCTGGTACATTTCCTCCGCCTGCGGAACCGCCACCGGTAAACGCATTGTAAAACCTATAGGTCAGAGAATCGCCGTCAGCATCGGTAGCACTGAAATCGAAGTTCATCAGCCTGCCGGAGCATATTAAAACCGTATCACTTGTTTTAAAAACGGGGCTGGTATTGGTTTCCGCTCCATTAATAAAATTGCCGGGTAATTTAGTAAAATAGGTGGCGCCCACATTTGAAGTCGTAAAGATATTTTCCATATCAATGCGGCAGCATCTTTGAAAGGCTACAGTAAACCCACCCGGGGTAATAGGGATATTATCTATTACGGTTGTATAGGTTTTGTAATCAAAACAAACGCCTAGTTCTATATTATCGTCTATACAGGGGTCAGAGGGAGTCTTCCGTATATTGAAGGTTGCTGAACCCGGAATGCCCTGAATATTTAAAAATTGAGCCGATGTTGATGTGTTAAAAACCGTGAAGACAACCGACGTTTCCAACGGAGCTCCGGTCGAATTACAATCCCTGTAAAGCTTAAGTGTTACCTGGTATTTTAATGAACCTGGATTAGTACCGGGCCCAAGGTAGATATAGGTCATTTCGCCACCGGAAATATGGGAGGCAAAAGCATCAGAAATCAATAATATAAACAGGCAGAAAAATAAAATTTTCTTCATAATCAATTTGTTGTGAAATAGGAGGCCTTAAAACTAACGAAAATCGCCGTCTCGGCAAAGAAGACGGCGATTTAGTTATATACATTTGCGCGGCGAACAAATTACCTGATCAACACCACAGTTCCTTTCTTTTTGATCGTATTATTCAGGTAATCAATCCCTTCGGCATACCAAACATAGGTGCCGGTTTCCTGTGCCTTGCCTCCCAGCCTGCCATCCCAGCCGGCGCCATTACCCGTGCCCGAGTAAACCATTTGTCCCCAGCGGTTATACACCCTGAAAATATCTATCGATTTCATACCAAGCGGTATGGGTCTGAAAATATTGTTATAGGCATCCCCGTTCGGTGTAAAGGCATTAGGCACATAGAGATCGGGTTTTACTTTAAAAACATGTACCCGGATACTGTCCTCTGCAAAACAACCAAAATTGTCGCTTACACGTACAATGTATTCAATATCGTTTTGCGGCAAAGAGATTGGATTTTTGATCCCGGCGTCGTTGAGCCAGGTAATAGGCCTCCAGGTATAATTAACACTGCCCGATGCGCCCAACTGTAAAGGTTGTCCGAGCACAACCGAAGTGTCCCTGGGCCCGGCATTGGCTATTATTTTTGATACGAATAAGATCATGGTATCTTTTACCGGCTTGGGGCAACCCAATGCATCCCGCACCGTAACGATGTATTTAACATTATCGCTCGGATTTACCGAAACCGGGTTGGGAATATTGGCAGCCGTTAAAAAAGCTGATGGGCTCCAGGAATAAATAGTACCCCCTGAGGCATTTAGCTGCGCCGATCCTCCAAAACAAATCGTTTGATCGGGGCCGGCATTTGCCACCGGATAGGGTACGGGCGTTACTTTAATGTCATTTTCAGCCCGGCATTTGCCAATACTGCCTACCACATGATAAGTGGTGGCAACCGACGGAAATGCTTTGGGATTTTTTATCAGTGGATTGGTAAGCGTATTACCGGCCGGATTTTCCGTCCATTGAAAATTTAAGGCATCACTTGTAAGTTGAAGCAGTACCGAATCCCCGGTGCATATCGTGGTATCATTGCCGCCAAACTGTGTGACAAAACTTTTAACTTCAATGCGTACAGAATCGCTGCCCTGGCAACCAAAAGCATCAGTTATCTGAACATGATAGGTTGTTGTTACATCAGGGCTCACCAGGGGGTCGGGTATGTTCACATTATTGATCATGTAATTGGGTGTCCAGGTAAAACTACCGGCTCCCACGGCGTTGAGTTGCAGGGTGTCGATAATACAGATCAGGGTATCATTGGTTAGGGTAAAGGGCGGCTTGTCCAGGATATCAATCGGTTTAATTACTGTTCCTACACATCCTTTATCGCTTTCAACTTTAAAAATCACATTATAAGATCCCGACGCTGAATAATTATGGGTTGGAAATTGTTGGGTTGATGTATTACCCGGATTGCCAAAGTCTCCAAAATTCCAGTCCCATTTATTAACAGAGCCATAGGTTGCTGTTGTGAGATCTTTAAACTGAATGGGCGTGTTTTTACATTGCCCGATAAATTCAAAATCGGGAAAAAATCCGGGATACACTTTAACAATAGACGTGGTTGAATCGGAGCAGGGTAATCCCCGGTTAACAACCAGTTTTAGCACATAATCACCGGCAGCTGCATAAGTATGCGTTGGCGATGGCAGCGTTGACGTATTTCCGTCGCCAAAATCCCAATCATAGGTTTGCACGTTATCCGGTAATCCAAGATTTGAAAAAGTTTGGGTAAAATCATCGCAGGCCGGGTATTTTTCGAGCAGCGTAGCGGTAGGTATATTGCAGTCATTAACATTTAATATGAAATCTTTTCGGTGCTGTCCGATTACAACGCCATTTCGATATTCTAAAATACAAACACACACAACATACCTGCCGGGGTTTTGCGGGGCAATACCCGAGATCAGACCAGTTGTTCTGTTTATTGACGACGTAGTTCCCAGTGGACTGGAACCCGAGAATCCATTGATGTAACCAACTGATTGGTAGGGCGGACTGGATGGATCAACATTAGCTGCGCTGGTAGCATTTCCCCGATTATAAGCATTGCAGTAATAATATACCAATGAGTCGCCGTCGGGATCAATGGCGCTAAAATCAAAAGTGAATGGTGCACGATAACAAACGCGGGTAAGTTGTGTAATAAATTGCGGGCTGCTGTTAGTTGCTGCACCCAAAACGCTGGTTCCGGGTATGGTACAAATATAAGTTGAGCCCTCGCCTTGCGCGGGTTGATTTTGTGTTAATACATTTTGTAGTGGAAAAATACGGCAACAGGTTTGGTAAGCGGCCGTATAGCCGTTGGTATTATCAGGTAAGTCGATCGTAAATTCAAAGCTTCCCATACTGTAATTCAGATCCGGCGGGTTGGTCATACAGATCGGTGGCGGGGTTACCGGAACCGTAATACTGCCTGATAATCCAACATTAAAGGGCGAGCCTGCAATGGGAGTTGAAGAACCATTGCTAAAAATTCCAATAAATACATTTCCGGGCATTGCCGCGCCACCGCCATTGTTATCCCTGAAAAGCCTTAATGTGATTTTGTATTTTTTGCTGTTGGGCGAACTGCCGGGACCGATGTATTCATAGATCATTTCGCCGCCGGAAATATGGTTTGCAAACAATGGGGCACACAGAAAAAAGAAAAAAGAGAAAACAAAAAACTTCTTCATGATGTTGTTTAAAGCTATAAGAAGACCTAAAAATAATGAAAAACGCTGCCTTTTTAAACGGAAACCTGTTAAAAGCCATTATTTCATTTCTAAAAGGGCGCAGTTTAGTTTTTCGGCCTCCTCCAGCATGCCCATATGGGCGCTGTTTCGTAAAATATGGATATGCGATTCATCGGGTAGATAGCATTGCGGCATACTTTGTTCAAAGGGGATAGCCTTATCATGTTCCCCAATGATAAACAAAACGGGTTTGTTGATGTTTTTTAATACCTGGGTTCGGTCGGGCCGGTCAATCATGGCCTGAATATAGTTGATGATGGCTTCATCAGTAAAAGACTTACATTTTTCAATCTGAACCTCCACCAATTCGCGGTTATTTGATGCCCAGGTTTCGGTAAAGAGATCGGTGATAACTGCTTTTAAAAATTCAAAGGCACCATTCTTTTTCACAAAGTCAATTGATTTTAGGCGATTGGCCTTTTTTTCTTCACTGTCGGCAAATGCCGAAGAATGCACCAGGGCAATCGATGAAAATAAAGCAGGATATTTTTCAACGAGTGCCAATGCTATGTATCCACCCATGCTATGGCCTGCCAACCTGCATTCGGTTATTTTTTCGGCCAATAATATGGCCCGGATAACTTCAGCCATACTTTCAATACGCATGTCTTCAATTAATTGGGATTTACCGGTACCCGGCAGGTCAGGTACGATCAACAAAAATTCATCTTTTCCACCGGATCCTGCGGATAGAAACTCAATTTGATTTTTCCATATCCCGCTATCTTCGGCGAAGCCATGAATTAAAATAAGCGGCTTTCCTTTACCGATAGTATGGTAAAAAATTTTGGAAGATTGATGGGTGATGTATTTTTCAGTCATAGTGTTGGTGAAATTAAGCTAATATTTAACTACATGGTCAGACGGGGGCGTCAGACCAGGACTTCTTCACACTGCGATAGATCAACAATAAAACGATGGGCAACAAGCCATTATTCATTTGCTGGGGTAAAAAGAACCAGCTGATCAAAACAGCCATCAGGGCCACCGCCGTGAGCTTAAAATATTTTTGCACCCATTGTTTTTTGCTGTTCACAAAAAATGCCATAATGCTATGTGTTGGCCACGCCCACAGCAGGTTGAAATTATTTTTGGTCATGCTGTGATCAGTACCTAACCACATAAAAATTAAAATAATACCCAGGAGGCCGGTCAGGAAGAAAAACAGGCCGTCGAAGCCCTGCAAAAAAACCTGTACAAATTTATTTTTTACAAAACCAAGTAGCACAATTCCAATGAATAAAATCGAAAAAACAACAAATGGGGTAAAGATCGATCCGCGGGCATTTTCATCAGTGATCGGGTACAGGTTTTCCGACGATAAAATCATTTTGTGATCACTGCTGTCCAGGCTTTTCATCAGGTTATCGGGCAGGAACTGCATATTTTCGGTAGTCATCACCCCGTCGCAGGGCTGGCCTAATAAAATATCGATACCCAGTTTGCTCCAGTCTTTATGATTTTTATCGAGGTACTGATGAATGGCTTGCCTGAACCTGCTTCCCGGGGGCATTACAGCAACTTTTGTAAAAGAGGAGTCGTTTTGTTTTTTTAGAATATCCCGTAACCGGGTGGTACAGTTATCAAAAAAGAAATCGTATTTGTAGTATTTGTTTTCTTCTTTGATATTATTGTTTAAAAATTGTTGAATGCTGATCTTTTCTTCGGCGGTTAAATGTAAAACCTGCTCGGTGATGCCCCGGTTGGTTGTTTGATAATCGAATTTAAAATCGGGGAAAATTACCACCGATACATAATAAAGTAATTTACCCTGAACGAATTTCAAATAGAAACCATCATCATCAAAATTAAATGTACCGTAGTTGTACACCACATCACGCCAATTATCGTTAAATGCTTTACTGCTATCGATAACACGATAAGCACTGTGTCCGAAAGTTGAGTACAGTTCATTACCGGGCGTGCAGGTGAGCAGGGAAATACGGAGGTGGGAGCTGTCCTGGGCAGAGACTTTATTAAAAAGTAAAAAGTAAAAAGTGAAAAGTAAAAATATAATAACCGTCCTGAGCTTTAGCATTGTTATTCTATTGTTGGATAAAGATAGTCATTACCAGAAACCTACCAGACTTTAAATGACCAGCTTTAGGGAAATGTTCAATAAGCAATGTACAATGTTCAATACTCAAGTTTAAGTGCCTTTATGTTTTTGGCTGCCATTGAATATTGAGCGTTGAGCATTGAATATTGATCATTTAACTCCGCTCAGATTATTCCTGCAATTATCTTGAATAATTCGGCGCCTCCCTGGTAATGGCAATATCATGTGCATGACTTTCTTTCATGCCTGCATTGGTGATCTTCACAAAACTTGCTTTTTGTAATTCAATAATAGTTTGTGCCCCACAGTAACCCATACCTGCCCGCAAGCCGCCGGTGAACTGGTGAACCACTTCCTGCAGACTGCCTTTAAAAGCAACCCGGCCTTCAATACCTTCTGGTACAAATTTTTTGATATCATCCTCTACATCCTGGAAATACCGGTCGCTGCTGCCCTGTGCCATGGCGCCCAGTGAACCCATGCCGCGGTACTGTTTAAATTTTCGTCCTTCATAAATTATGGTTTCACCCGGACTTTCTTCGGTGCCGGCAAAAACATTGCCCATCATCACACAACTGGCACCGGCAGCCAGGGCTTTTACCATGTCGCCGGTATAGCGTATACCGCCGTCACTGATGATACCTACGTTTCTGTTTTTTAAGGCTGCGGCGGCTTCCATTACTGCCGTGATCTGTGGTACACCGGTTCCTGCCACGATCCGGGTGGTGCAGATAGAACCCGGGCCAATACCCACTTTAACAGCATCGGCTCCGGCATCGGCCAGGGCTTTTGCACCGGCACCGGTACCTACATTGCCCGCAATGACCTGCAGATTTTTATAGGTTTTCTTTATTTTTTTAAGGGCATCCATAACACCTTTGGTATGGCCATGGGCGCTGTCCAGGCAAACCACATCTACGCCAACTTTGTATAAAGCCTCTACCCGAAGCATGATATCACCGGTGATGCCAACGCCGGCACCAACCAGCAAGCGGCCAAAAGAATCTTTTACCGCGTGTGGGTGTGATTTTAATTTTAAAATATCGCTGAACGTGATCAGTCCCAATAGTTTTCCGGCTTTGCTAACCACCGGTAGTTTCTCAATCTTATTTTTTTGAAAATGAGTTCTGCTTTTTTCAGATCGGTTCCTTCGGGTGCAGTAATAAGGTTATCTTTTGTCATCACCGTACTCACTTTGTCTTTGTAACGGGTTTCAAAACGAAGATCACGGTTGGTTAAAATGCCTACCAGTTTATGCGCATGATCAACAATAGGAATACCGCCTATTTTGTTTTCTTTCATCAGCCGCAAAGCCTCGCCAATACTGGCATCGGGGCTCAGCGTTACCGGGTCGATGATCATTCCGCTCTCACTTCTTTTTACCTTGCGAACCTGATCGGCCTGTTGATCGATGCTCATGTTTTTGTGTAATATACCCAGGCCGCCTTCGCGGGCCAGCGCAATGGCCAGCGACGCTTCCGTAACGGTGTCCATGGCGGCACTCAACATGGGCACGTGCAGCGTAATGGTTTTAGTAAGTTGTGTACTGATATTTACTTCACGCGGCAGTATCTGCGAGTAGGCAGGTACCAGTAAAACGTCATCGAACGTTAAGCCCTCGTAAAATTTTTGGGATTTGCCTTTTGCGGTGTTATTTATTGTTGCCATAGGCAAAGGTATGTCAGAGAATTAAAAATTAAAAATTAAAAATTGTGCGGCTTAAAGAGATTGCAGTTTTCGGGTTTACGCCAGCTTGTAAACCTTCCCAGGCAAGCTTATTACAATATTTTGCATTTCTAGCAGCAGCAAGGCAGTAGCTACAGCGCTGCTGCTCAATCCGCTTTTAAAATACAGTTCATCGATCTGAATGCTTTCCTGTTGCTGTAAAATATTGACCACGATCTTTTCATCAGCACTTAGTTCAATAAATAGTTCCCGCTGTTTTTTGACGGCAGGTTTGGGTTGTGGTTTCCAGTTCATCATGTCTAAAAAATCATTGGCCGAATCAATTAAACCTGCCTTATTGTTTTTGATGAGGTAATTACAGCCTTCGCTTTTACCGTCGTTTACCCGGCCGGGTATGGCAAATACATCTTTGTTGTAGCTGTTTCCCAATTCGGCCGTGATCAGGGAGCCTCCTTTTTTACTGCTTTCCATCACCACAACCGCATCGCATAAACCGGCCACAATGCGGTTACGCCGTGGAAAGTTTTGTTTGTCGGGGTTGGTATTGCTGATAAATTCGGTAAGCAATCCTCCTGCTGCTGTGATCTGTTTGGCCAGCCCTTTATTTTGTTGCGGATAGATCCGGTCGAGCCCGTGTGCCAGTACCGCAACCGTTTGCAGGTTATTTTTTAGTGCGGCTTTATGTGCAATGGTATCGATGCCGAAAGCCAGTCCGCTGACAACCAAAACGTTTTCGGATTTTAAGTCTTCAATGAACTTTTCACAAACCTGTTTTCCATAATCCGAATTATTTCGGGTACCAACCACAGCAATGATCTTAGAACAATTAAGATCGGCATTGCCCCGGTAATACAACAGCGCAGGACTGTCGTAACAATTTAATAATCGTTTTGGATAATTTTCATCAGTAATAAAAAGCGGTGTTATTTTATATTTTTCAATGAATTTTATTTCTTCTTCGGAACTAGTGAAATCGGTAAAACCTTTGATAGATTTTGCCCTTACGGTTCCAATGCCTTCCAGGTTATCCAGCTCTTTTTTCTTTGCTTTAAAAACAGCTTGTGCATTGCCGTATATATTTATCAATGCCTTGGCGTGTACATCGCCAATATGGGGTACAAGGGTGAGGGCAATCTGGTACGGAAGATCATTGTTCATTACTCCAATAATATTACCTGTAAATATATTATAATAAGTTTAGTTTAAAAAAAATACCTGAATAGTATACTATAAATAATTATTTTCTATGGCCTGCCTGATGAGCAGGGCTGTATTCTTCACATTTAGTTTTGTGTAAAGATTTTTCCGGTGCGTATCTACGGTGTCTATGCTTATAAAAAGTTTTTTGCTTATTTCTGAGTTGGTAAATCCTTCTGCAATTAATTTCAAAATTTCTTTTTCTCTTTTACTTAAAACAGGCAAACCGCTTTTTTTTTCGGTTGTTGCCTTATAAATCCTTCCTGCTTCAAAACTAAAATAGGTTTTACCATTTTCTACTGATAAAATGGCCTCAATAATTTCTTCCTTATCAGCATTTTTTAAGAGATATCCACTGGCACCATTTTCAATAATCTGTGTTATATAGCTTCCCTGGCTGTTGGTACTCAAAGCAATAACGGAAATGCCTGTATAGTTTGTTTTTATCAGCTTGCAAAGATCCATGCCATTCATATCGGGCAGGTTTATATCCATTAATATAACATCGGCTGTATTGGTTTTAAAATAATCCAGACAGGCCATTGCAGTAGTGGCATAACCGGCTACCTGCATATTTTTTTCTTTTTGAAGAAAGGAAATGATGCCTTCAATTACCAGTTGGTGATCATCTACAATAAATACTTTAATCATTTTTATACATAGAGTTCGATATTAACCGAAGTGCCTTCTGCTGTTTGTGAAGCTATATCTATTTTGCCTTTTAAATAATCTACCCGTTGCTGTATGTTCTTCAGTCCAATTCCTTTTGCTGATTTTACAAGTTCTGTATTAAAACCTTTGCCATCATCTTCAACAGTAAGCAAAACTTTTTCGGTTGTTTTGGTAAGTTGTACCAAAATCTGATCAGCATCTGCATGTTTAATTGCATTGTTAATCAGTTCCTGAGCGATACGGTAAATATACAGGTCTGCGGTGTTACTGAGTAACCTTTCGGTTCCCAACTGCTCAAAAATTATTTTTGTTTTCCCGGATAGCTGCATGGAATTGCAAAAATCAAGTAAAGCATTTTTGAGCCCGAATTTTACCAATGCTTCCGGCATGAGGTTATGGGCTACTTTGCGAAGTTCTGCAATAGTATTATCTAACTGCAAAATAGATTTTTCGAAAGAGGTTACACTTTCTGCATCCATGATCAGGTTTTCTTTCATATTTACAAAGGAGAGTTTTACGCCGCTTAACATGCCGCCCAATCCGTCGTGTAAATCTTTAGCCAATCGGCTACGTTCTTCTTCCTGGCCTTTAAGCATGGCATCTATGGCTAATAATTGTTTGTCTTTTTCCAGTTGGGTTATTTGGGTTAGTTGTAGCGCTTGTTTGGTTTTAAAATTACGATATCCTAAAAATCCAATAAATAATAAAGCGGCTGCACTACCAATTAAAATGTTGTTAAGCGTAGATTTTTGTTTATTAAGAATGTTTAGCGAAATAATTTCTTTTTCTTTTTTTCTACTTCGTACTTATGCTCAACTTTTGAAAGCTCTTTAAAATTATCTTCTGCCACAATTGAACCGTATAGGTAAGAATGTTTTTCTAAATAGTCATAAGATAACTTATAATTGCCCAATTTTTTATAACAAATGGACAGCCAGTCGTAACACCAAGCCTCCAGTTTTCTGTTTTTTGTTTTTATTGCCTCTGGTAAACTTTTATTAAAATTATCTATGGCCTGGTTAAAATCTAAAGTATTGTTTGTGTTGGCTTTTCCTTTTTGGTAATAAATTTTCCCCAGAAAAAAATAGTAATTCCCAATTGCTTTATAATCAAACTTTGTAAAGTACGATTGGGCAACTTTCATTAATTGTAAAGCAGTATCAAAGTGGTTATACTCAGCATAATACTCGCCCATTTTTGTATAGGTGTATATAATTTTAGAAGTATCCTTAAGCTCTTTCCATAAGCTTAAACATTCTTTCATGGTAGTAAATAGTAAGTTAAAAGTATCTTTACCCGTTCTGGTATCATCGTATGGATAATCCGATACTATTGCCAATTTTGCATTGGCGATTCCTTTTTTGTAATTGTACTTTTGTGCAAGTATAAAACTTTTTTTAGTGTATTCTCTCTCTTTGTCGAATTGCTCGGTGTGGTAAAATACATTTCCTAATCCAAGCAATACATCGCATTTTATTTGGTAATAACTGTCGGTGTTTCCTATTGTCATTGCTTTATTGTACAGCTCTGCAGCATTTGTGTATTCTCCGGTTTCTAAATAATTTTTAGCTTGTGTTTGAAGTGTTTGAATCAGTAAATATTCTGTTTCAGAAGTCGTGCAATTTTTTATCAACCAATTATAAATAATTTCTTTAGCTGCTATATCCTCATTTTGAAGGGCTTGTAATTTATTTAAATAATTATTTAATGTTGCGGTATCATTTTTTTCAATAAGTACAACTTGTTTTAACGAATCTAAATTTTTAATCGTTTGCGAAAAAGAATTGGTATCAAATAAAAGAAGGAGTGAAATAATAGTATAGATTCTTAATAAGTACATTAATCGTTTTTTCAATGTAAAGTATCCACTTATTTTTCAAACCTCCAAGCTTTTCTGTAAAAATCACCCCTTTACGTGATGCTGCTTAATCTGTTAGTTATCCATATTTGTTTACCATTGGTTAAACACACCTGGATTTGAAAAGTGTTATTGAAAAAAGTGTGAAAAATTAGCCTGTAAAATAAAAAACCGGTTCATGAAAAAAATTATTCTTGCAATAGCTTTTCTGTATGCAGCTAATGAAATTTTGGCACAATCTTTTGCCATCAATACCGATGGCAGTACCGCTAATGGCAGTGCTTTACTCGATGTAAAAAGTACAAACAAGGGGATATTGGTTCCCCGGATGTCCAAGTTACAGAAAAATGCTATCTCTTCTCCTGCGGCGGGTTTGCTGATTTTTCAAAATGCTCCCGACAGCGTGGGGTTTCATTACTTTGATGGCACAAAATGGTTGTGGTTACCTGCTTCAAACAGTTTGGATACCATTGCCTGGAAAACAGCAGGAAATACCGGAACCAATATTTCTAATCATTTTTTTGGTACCCTTGATAATGTACCCCTGAGTTTCAGGCAAAATAATAAATGGCTGGGCAGGATAGATGCCACGGGCCGGAATGTTTTTTTAGGAGCAGGTGCAGGTCAACTGATAACCAATGTGGGCAATGTGGCTATAGGAGATTCGGCCCTGGCAAGTGGTACACTTTTATTTGGTAATGTAGCTATTGGTAGTAAAGCATTAAAAACAAATAATAACACTTTTGCAGCATCGGTTGCCATCGGTTCAGAAGCATTAATGAATGCCACTAATGTATATAATACAGCAGTGGGGTACCAAAGCAGTATGAAAATAACCAGCGGCCAAAATAATACTGCCTTTGGAGCAAACACCTTAAAGGCAATGACAACTGAACAGGGCAGTGTAGCTATTGGTGCCAGTGCATTGGAAAGAGATGTACATACTGTACCCCTTTCTCCTAATACCGCCGTTGGAAATGCAGCCTTGTACAACAATGATATGGGGTATAATAATACGGCAGTTGGTAACCGTTCTCAAATTAATACCACATCGGGCAATTCAAATGTAACATTGGGTACCAGCAGCGGGCAAAATATTACCACACAAAATAATAATACTGCAGTAGGTTACACAGCCTTAAATGCAGGCGCTAATAATGCAGCATTTGGTTTTCAGGCATTGGCTGCAAATACGGGTAACAATAATACAGCTATGGGGTATAATAGCTCCTCTTTAAATACAACCGGACAAAAAAATATAGCTGTTGGTGCAGAGAGTTTATTTTTTAATACTACCGGAAATAATAATGTAGCTATTGGGGATAGGGCACTTTACCTGGGCACAAAAAAGAATAATATTATTGCCATTGGAGATAGCGCCTTGTATAATAATGGCATTGGCATTACCACAGCAACTGAAGGGGTAAGAAATACGGCTGTTGGCAGCAAAGCTTTATATGAAAATACAACAGGATCAGGTAATACTGCCGTTGGTTTTGAAACACTAAAATCTACAACTACCGGATTTGAAAATACAGCATTTGGTGAAGGGACACTTACAAAAAATACCACCGGAAACTATAATGTAGGCATTGGTAATGATGCCTTATATAATAATATTAATGGATCAGGCAATGTTGCAATTGGTGTTAGTTCTTTGTATAATAGTGTAAACGGTCTAAGAAATATTGCAGTGGGAAGAGCTGCATCTGCTTTTAATTTGAATGGCTCAAATAATATAGCCATTGGTGATAGTGTGGCATATAACGGTAAAGCCTCTAGTGCTGTTATTATTGGCGACCATGCCGGATATAATATAAATAATTTTAACGAAGGCTACCGGAGTGTAATAATTGGTGATTATGCAGGAGATAGTAGTGTTGCTAATTGGACTACAATAGTTGGAAATTTGGCAGGAAGAAGAAATCAGAGATGGGGTAGTACGTTTTTTGGTTCCTCGGCTGGCGAAAATAATACAACTGGCTATAATTGTTTTATAGGCGATAATAGCGGATGGAATAATAAAACTGGAACTTATAATACTTTCATTGGTAATTATGCTGGCGTGTATAATAATGCCAATAATAATACTGCGGTTGGTATGTATGCTTTGTTGAATAACTTAACAACAGATAATAATACGGCAGTAGGCGCATTTTCACTTTTTGCCAACACTGGTAAAGCAAATACAGCGGTGGGGGCTTATGCATTAAGGTCACTTCAATCAGTTCCAAGTCAATGGAATGTTGCTATTGGTGACAGTGCAGCATATAATTTAACTTTTGGTGCAAACAATGTAGTCATGGGTTCCTGGGCGTTTAAAGACCACACAACCGGCAGTAGAAATACAGCAATTGGAAATTTTGCCTTGGGCGAAAGTACAGACGGAGATGAGAATACGGCCCTTGGAGAAAACAGCCTGTCTAATACCAATAATAACCTTAATACCGGCATTGGCAAAAATGCAGGTGTTACAAATTTTAGTGGTACCAATAATACTTTTTTAGGTGGTTTTGCTGATGCCGGATTAAATAACTTAACCAATGCAACAGCTATAGGGTTTAGGAGCAGGGTTGATGCCAGTAATGCTTTAGTATTGGGCAGTATTAACGGTATAAACGGCGCCACTGCAAGTACCAATGTAGGCATTGGTACTACTAATCCGCTTACTAGTTTAGATGTTAATGGCGGTATAAGAACAAGGTATAGTGGCTCAGTAATAAAAAATGTGACTCCAGGTTTAAATTTAGCATACGTGAATGTTATACCTGGTTTGCCTGCCGGATGGGATTTAACCAATACCATGGTTTTGGTATCTATTGTTGATGGAGTTACTGGCACTATTTACCAAGTTAAATTAATAAATCCAAATCTAATCGAAGTGGATATGAATGCAAATTTTGGAGGTGCAATAAGATTTAATTACATCATTTTTAAACTGTAAAACATATTGCACAAAACGGCAAACCTTTTTATTAAAATACTATGCTAAAGTTTGGGAAAAATAGTGCAGGAAAAGAACGGCTGATGTTAACCATTACCGGATCTATAATAGTATTGGTAGTTGCATGGTTAACAGGTACCCTGTTTATGCCAAAAAACGGTTCTGGAAACGGGATGAATCATAAAGACGGTATCTGGATTAATAAAAGCGATAGTGGTTTTACAAGAATGGAAATTAAAGAGAGCGGGTATTTTTATTACAACCAGGTATTGAATAACGGCAGGTCTGTCTTGTACAAAGGCATTGTTGATGAAAAAAATTCCAGGCGTTCAGATACATTTGAAATACATTCTTTTAATGCAGATACACTGCTCAATCATAAAATACTGGAATTGAATAGACATCATTTTAAATTAAAAAGTATAAAAGATAATTCGATAATCGTATTCACAAAATAACCTCCTGGTAAAATATAGTTTAAATGAAAAAAGGTATTTCAGTACTACTCTTTATGGTAACACTGTTTACAAATGCAAAAGCAAAGGGTATTGCTGATACTGTTTATGCTTACTATGATGCTGCACGAAATAAATATGTATTAAAAGGAAAGGAATTGGAATACATACCGGTACAAAAAAAAGAAAGCTCATCGGGTATGTACAGCGGAGGCACTTATGAAAGCAGGGAATTAAATAAAAAGGAAAGAGAAAAACTGGAATTGCTTTTTAATGCTGCTTTGGCAGATACCCTTGCACAAGCGGATAAAAACATAAAGCCAAATGCAGCAATAGAAATTAGTATTGATAGCAGAAAAATAAGTTTTATACTAATAGCAACATTAGCAATTAATAAATCGATAAACAATTATTTAAAACAGGTAATTAAAAATTTAGAAAAATGAAATTAATAATTATTCCGGCACTTACTATTTTATTATTCAGCTGCTCCAGTGCACCTGGAGCAAAATGGGATATGGCAACCGCCTCTAAAACCTGCTTTGACGCAGCTTCAAAAGGTAAGTACGATCTAACAGACCCGGAAATAAAGCGGTTACATGGAATATGTGATTGCGTTGGCGAAAAAATGGTTGCCACCTTTAAAACAGAAAAGGAAGCAAATGAAAAATGCTGGATGCCGCAGCCATTGCCAATGACTGTAAAGAAGCATGGGAAAAAGCAATACAAAATAAGGAAATAGAACGTTTAAATTAAACTGACATTTTAAATGAAGTAAAGTAATGATAAAATACATTTTAAAATTTTCATTTTACCTGCAATTGCATTATGTAGCTGTTCCAATAGGGAAAGTAAAGAAATCAATTGAAAGTCCGGTTCAGCAGTTAATCAAAATCTTTTTGCAGCAGCCAAAGAAATAAATAAGAAATGCCCGATAGCCACGGATGAAAATACCCGAATGGACAGCGCTACCGTATTTAATGAATACATGATCACTTATCATTACACCATACATACCGTTAGCAACAAAGATCTTGATCTGGTAAAGTTTAAAGCGGGCATGCAATCTGCCATGAGCGAAAAATACAAAACCGATCCTCAATTTAAAATTTACCGCGATAATAACATTGCCGTTGCCTATGATTATAAGGATAAAACAGGCGGTTTTTTGTGCTATTTTATTGTTGGCGAAAAATAAAACTAAAAAATATACCATGAAGAAAATAGTATTACAGGGCTTATTACTTATTGCAACAGTTTGCGCCCAGGCCAGGACAGGCGGTATCATAAATAAAGCAACTGAAACCACTGCAACTCAATACGCCAAAAATATGGACAACAAAACAACAGCAAAAGAGCCCGACGGTTACTGTGTAAATGAAAACGGAACAAGCCGGTATGACGACGGTTTAAAAATTATATTTTCGGCTGTGCCCTTTAACGGGGGCGATGGTCAGCCGTCAAACATTTTTACATCTGCAAACCGCATTTATGCAAAAATTACCGCTGCAAAGGGCACATTAAAAGAGGTGCTTAAAATTGCCGATAACGATGATGGTATTAAAATTTATCTGGTACTTTTCAATGAAGCCGGGGAGAAAATAAAAAAATTTGTAAGCATTGCAGAAACATTTGCCCTCAGCAGTGTACAAGCTAACAGTAAATCAATTACCCTGGATATTTTGCCGGATCCTGCTGTTTTTAATAGCGGAAAACAAAGCGACTTTTATGTAGGGGCAGCATTTGCCTATGGCCACAACCAATATAATTTTACCCAGAACGGGAATTACAAAGTAGGTCTTTTTGTAACAAATGAAAAGGTTGATGATTGGGGGAAACCTGTTTATGGGGATGATATTATTTTTGCAGATTATTTTATGTACAATTTTTCAGCAAAAGATGCTGTAAATATTGTAAAAGAAAGCCAAACAATTAGCGAAGCTAAAAACAACGCAGTTAAAAATGCGATAACGCCATTACCCAAACAATGGACCGAAAAAACAAATCCAACTGCTATGGGCTTTACACAAGCTCAGTTAATATCCATGTACCAAAATAGTTTTACAGATAAAATGGATGCTCATACAGTTGTAAAATTTTATGCATCAGCGTCCAATGGTGGGTGGACAATCGTAAACAACGATTTCGGAATTCCTGTATATCGCTACAGTAATCAATGGTACACCATCTTTATAAAATATGCCAATGGTAAAACCTGTTATTACCAGGGCTTTGGTTTACGGCAACAATATAATGGCGGAGGTACTTACGGTCAGGCATTTATCGATAAAAACGAATACCATATGACAGATTGTGGCAGCATGAAATAATTAATTGCTGATAACACTTAATGTTGTTCTTCTGTTTAATGCTTTTCCGGTTTCAGTTTTATTTTCTGATATGGGATTGGTACTGCCAAATCCTTTATAAGTTAGGCGTTGGGCATTAATGGATTTGCTTAATAAATACCCTACAACCGATTTTGCCCGGTTAGTTGAGAGCAGCAGGTTATCTTTTTCCTGCCCAACATTATCGGTATGCCCGTCGATCTGGATCTTTACATTTGGATTTTCAGTAAGCAGGGTTACCAGTTTATCCAGCTCCGATTTTGATTCGTTTTGCAATTCAAATTTTCCGGTTTCAAAAAATATATTCTTTAAAATAATGCTGGCACCTTTTTCAATTGGTTGTAAAGGAATATCTACATTAAAAACTGAGTCGGTACTGTTTTTTGTAAGCGAAAAATTATCCGAATAAAACAGATAGCCCCGCCTGTTCACATTAAAGGCATAGTCTTTTCCAACGGGCAGGGTTACCAGGTAATTTCCGTCCTCATCGGTTTGTACCTTACTGATCAGGTTACCCGATTTCAAGTCGGCGAGTTCAACGGCTGAGGGTAATCCGGCATTCGTTTTTTTATCAAATACGGTTCCTTTTACCCACAGGGTTTTTAAAGGCCGGATATCTTCGCGTAACTGGAACGAATAGATGTCGAGGCCTCCCTTGCTGTCGCCTCCATCGCTGGCATAATAAGCAGTTTTACCATCGGCTGCCACGATCAGCGAACCCTGGTCGTCGATGGTATTTACCGGGTAACCCAGGTTTTCGGCAACCACCCAACTGCTGTCATTTACTTTCTTGCTGAAATACAGATCGGTTTGGCCATAACCGGGATGCCCGTTGCTGTTGAAGTACAGTGTTTCATTATCGGCGTGCATAAAAGGGCAACTTTCATCGCCACCGGTATTCACGGCTTCGCCCAGGTTTTCGGGGCGGCTCCACTTACCCGTTGGCAGGCGGTGGGTTACCCAGATATCCCGGCCACCGAATCCACCGGCCATACTGCTGGCAAAATACAGGTCTCTTTTATCGGGTGACAGCGACGGAGATGATTCCCAAAAATCAGTATTCACCATGGGGCCGAGGTTTTGCGGTTCACTCCAGCCGTTTTTGGTTTGTACCGAAAAATACAGGTCGCAGCTTCCTTCTCCTTCGGGATAATTACATCCGGTGAAGATCAGCAACTGCCCGTCCTGCGAAATATTTTGTGCGCCTTCGTTCAGGTTTGTATTTATTTTACCACCCAGGGGCTTTGCTTCACTCCAGCGACCATCAATAAAATCACTTTCATAAAAATCTTCATCGCTGGCAATACGCCGGGTAAAGATCATTCTGCGGCCATCGATGGTTAAACTGGGGAAATATTCCAGGTCTTTTGTGTTGATACCGTTACCCAGGTTCTCCGGTAAAAAGACATAGTCTTTTGCCGGATGTTTCTTTTCATATTCAACTGCAAAAATATAGGTGGATTTGCGATAGTTGCCGGCTTTGATACTTTGCCCATTTAAGGTTGGATTGGCCAGGAATTCATCAATGGCTTCAAGGGCCTGTTGAAATTTTCCAACGCCGGCCAATGAAATGGAGTAGGGTAATAAATAGGTTTTTGAGTAAACCGAATCCATACGCAATCCCGTTTCAAAATCAACAACCGAAGCGACGTAATTCTTTTGTTCGGCATAGATACCGGCACGGGATAAATAAACGTCTACGAACCGGGGCTCCAGCTTCAGGGCTTCATCGAGGTATTTTAAAGCCGATGAATAATTTGCGGTCATAGCAGCTTCGTAAGCCATGCCGTAGATTTCGCCGGCTTTTTTATCCACTTTTTCAGGATCGTACCATTGGGCACTGGCCGTAAAATGACAAAAATGAAAAATGAGTAAAGTGAAAATGATTTTCGGGATATGAGATCTTGTAAATGGCATGTAAATAAATTCGGTGATAAAGATAAACCAAAAGAATGCCGGGTTAATCTCCCGATCAAATTATAACAAAGCTTTAGGGCACATTAATATACTTATGCAGCTGCAGACTCAACTCCCACTGAGGATTTTGTTTTATGTATTCGATGATCAACGGCGTAACTTCTGCAGCCTTATCCCATTCGGGTTGCAAAAATAATTTACAATCCGGCGATACCATGGCCGCGTATTTTTCGGCCCAGCTAAGATCCGATTTATTAAATACCACCACTTTCAATTCGTTGGCAAGGGGTAAAATTCCGGGCAGCGGTTCTTTAAATTTTTGGGCGAAAAACAGATCCAGTTCCAGTTGCCGCTTAGGGGATGCGCACCCGATGTTTCGATATTTGTTTCAAATTCTTTTGCCTGAAGTACGGATGTAAGTTCATCTAAATTATGCATCAGGGGTTCACCACCCGTAATAACGACCAGCTTTGCGGGCGTTTTTTCAATCTTCAATATGATGTCTTCAATAATTAATTGGGGATGTTTGGCGGCATCCCAGCTGTCTTTCACATCGCACCATACACAACCCACATCGCAGCCGCCGAGGCGGATAAAATAAGCGGCTCTGCCCTGGTGATAGCCTTCGCCCTGCAAGGTGTAAAAATGTTCCATAACCGGTAATGTGCCGGTTATGGTTTTCTCCATATCATTTGTTGTCACTGGTTAGTTTTTAATTTTTTTTCGGCGGCTGTAAATGTATTCATCAGCAGGGCCGCAATGGTCATCAGGCCAACGCCGCCGGGTACGGGTGTGATATAACTGCACTTAGGCGCCACGTTTATAAAATCAACATCGCCCTGTATGGCAAAGCCCGATTTTTTGTCTCGTCTTTTACCCGGGTAATGCCTACATCGATCACCACGGCATTTTCTTTTACCATATCGGCTTTTAAAAATCCGGGGATGCCCAGAGCGGCTACAATAATATCGGCCTGTAAACAAATGGCTGCCAGGTTGGTGGTGCGGCTATGACAAACCGTTACCGTGCAGTTTCCCGGGTAGGTATTGCGGCTGAGTAAAATGCTGATGGGCCGGCCAACAATATTACTGCGGCCAATCACCACGGCGTGTTTACCACTGGTTTCAATTTTATAGTGTTCCAGCATCAACAAAATTCCATAAGGCGTTGCCGGAATAAAAGTGGGGAGTCCCTGCACCATTTTACCGATGCTCATCGGGTGAAATCCATCCACATCTTTGTCGGGATTAATGAGGTTGATTATTTTTTCCTCATCAATTTGTTTCGGCAGGGGTAACTGAACCAATATACCATCCACGCCGGCATCGTTATTCAGTTTTTCTATGGCTTCAATTAAAACGGCTTCGGTAATATCACTGTCAAAACGAACCAGGCTGCTTGCAAAACCTACTTCTTCGCAGTTTTTTACCTTGCTGGCCACATAGGTTTCGCTGGCGCCATTGCTGCCAACCAGTATGGCCGCCAGGTGTGGGGCCTTATGGCCATTCTTTTTAAAGAGAATCGTTTTTTCTTTTATTTTTTCTTTTACAGATTGAGAAACAACCTTTCCATCGAGAATTTGCATGCCACAAAAGTAATCAACTATTGTTTGAATATCTATTTGGCAAATAGGGCTTTTTTTTTCAAAACTTTTTATTACCTTGTACTGGAAGTTTTTTCAATTCTACCCTACTATGAAGACGAAACTTTTACTCACTGCTTTCGCAGGGTTTGCCTTAACCTGTGCGTTCCCCCAATCGCTTCGCTATACACTGGCACAGCCCTATATCAGTTTATCGGCATACAGTCAAAAACAACCCGATGTGCTGTCGTTCACCGGCAACCAGGCAGCGCTTGCCCAAACTAAAAATGCGGGGATCGCTGTATTTGGTGAAAGAAGATTTATGCTGAAAGAAACCGGCATGTATACATTGGGCGCAACGGTGCCAACCCGTTTGGGAAATTTTGGCATCCAGCTTAATTATGGCGGATACAAAAATTTCAATGAAAATAAAATGGGTTTGGCCTATGCCCGTAAACTGGGCAAACTGCTGGATATCGGTGTACAATTTAATTATTACGGTTACCGGATTCCGGCCTATGGAAATGCATCGGCCATTCATTTCGAAATAGGTGCCATGATGCACCTCACCGATAAATTAAATGCCGGTATTCATGTGTACAATCCGGTTGGCGGTAAACTCGGAAAAAACAGCGAAGAAAAGCTGGCTTCGGCGTATAAGCTGGGATTGGGATATGATGCGTCGGATAAGTTTCTGATCAGCGCCGAGATCGTTAAGGAGGAAGACAAAGCAGTGAACGTAATAGCCGGAGTACAATACCAGTTTGCAAAACAATTTTTTGCCAAAGCGGGCTTCCTGAGCGAATCGGGCAGTGCCTATGCCGGTGCGGGTATGGCCTGGAAAAACCTGCGGCTGGATATTTCTTCGGGCTATCATCCGCAGCTTGGATTTTCTCCGGGCCTGTTATTCATGATGAATTTTAAACAACCTTCCGAATGAGAAAGCTGTATCTGGCAATGGTTATATGTTGTTTGGGTTTACCTGCTTTTGCTCAGGTACCCGAACCCGTTACAACCAGTACCGAACAGCAACTCGAAAATATGACCGAAAACAATGATGACGTGGAAACAGAGGATGATTCCTACCTGCAGCAAATGGTTCAGTTTATTGCCAACCCCATCAACCTGAATACGGCAGATGCCGCGGAAATAAGCCGGCTGCGGATCTTATCGCCCATGCAGATCCGATATTTTATTTCGTATCGTAGTCTGGTGGGTAACCTGGTTGATGTGTACGAATTGCAGGCCGTACCCGGCTGGGATATCAGCACCATACAAAAAATAAGGCCATACATCAACGTTAGTATGTCTGTTTCGGCCGCCGCAGCGATCAGCACCCGTATCCGAAACGGCGATCACCAGGTGCTGATCAGGGCTTCGCAGGTACTTGAAAAATCGAAAGGTTATTTGATCGATTCGTCAACGGCTACAAATTTTTATCCGGGTTCGCAACAGAAGGTCTTGCTCCGGTACAAATATGTTTACAAGCATTTATTTCAATATGGATGGGTGGCCGAAAAAGACGCCGGCGAACAATTTTTTAAAGGCGCTCAAAAACAAGGATTCGATTTTTACTCGGCGCATATTTTTGTTCGTAAGATCGGTTTCGTTAAGTCGCTGGCCATTGGCGATTTCACGGTAAACCTGGGCCAGGGCTTAATTCAATGGCAAAGCCTGGCCTTTAAAAAAAGTGCCGATGTGATCAATACAAAAAGGGAAGCTGATATTTTAAGGCCCTATAATTCGGCCGGCGAAATAAATTTCCACCGCGGACTGGGCATCACCCTCGAAAAAAATAAATGGCAACTTACGGTGTTCGCTTCGTACAAAAATATTGATGGAAATTTTGTAGCCGATACGTCGCAAAACCAGGCCGGTTATATTTCTTCCCTGCAAACATCGGGCTACCACCGCACAAAAAACGAAGCCGAAGATAAACATGTTCAAAGGCAGCTGGCGGTTGGTGGAAACCTGTCTTTCAAATATAGAAATCTGCACCTGGGCGTTAACGGTATCCATTATAAATGTAAACTGCCCATTAAAAAAACGGCCGAACCCTATAATCAATATGCGTTGATTGGCAGCAGTTTTGGAAACTACAGTGTCGACTATAGTTATACCTGGAAAAACCTGCATATTTTTGGCGAGGCGGCATTTACTTCGGGTTTTGATAAAGCCTTTGTTAACGGCTTACTGGTAAGTGCATCTTCCAGAGTAGATCTCAGTCTTTTATACCGCAATATTTCAAGTTCGTATCAGTCGCTGTATTCGTCGGCTTTTACCGAAAGTTCCTTTCCCAATAATGAAAAAGGATTCTATACGGGCATATCGGTGAGGCCCAACGATGCCTGGCGCCTGGATGCCTATGCCGATTTTTATAAGTTTCCCTGGCTGCGTTTCAGGGTAGATGCGCCGTCATCAGGCACTGATTACCTGGTACAGGTCAGTTATAAGCCCAATAAACAACTTGATATCTATTCCCGGTTCAGGGCCGGAGCCAAAGCCATCAATGCAAACCCCGATCAGCTCATCCTGTCGCCGGTAGCTCAGCAAGCCCGAAAAAACTGGCGTACCCAGGTAAGTTTCAAGCTAAATAGAAGCATAACCCTTCGAAACCGCACGGAAATAGCCTGGTTTGATAGCCGGGGACCAGCCGGGGAGCAGGGATATTTGATATATTTTGATTTTATATATAAGCCTCTGCTAAAACCCTATGCCGGAAGTATCAGGTTGCAGTATTTCGAAACCGGGGGCTATAATAGCCGCTTATACGCCTACGAAAATGATATTTTATATAGTTTTTCAATCCCTGTTTTTTACGATAAAGGCTACCGGTACTACGTAAACATGAATTATGATATTAATAAAAAAATGACTATATGGATAAGGTGGGCGCAAACCCTTTATAACGATGAAAACCTTATTGGCAGTGGTCTCGACGAGATCCGGGGAGGGGCTAAATCGGAGATCAAACTGCAGGTGTTGTATAAATTTTAACAAATTTTGGCATAAATGCAGCATTTCAGCATCTCTTATTGTCTGATTATAAGGCAAGAAACTTTGGAAATTTATTTTAACATTATTTTGACGTTAAGAAATTATCCTTATTTTTACACATCATTAAACTTAATTAAATGCACATGAGAAGATTTTTATCACTGTTTACATTGTTGATGCTCTCCGGAGTATTGGCATTTGCGCAAAGCCGGGTGGTGAACGGCAAGATTTCCGATGCAAATGGTAATCCTGTTTCTTTTGCAACTGTTAAAGTGAAAGGAACCAATCAGGGATTATCTGCTGATGCAAACGGAGCTTATTCAATTAAAGTAAATCCTTCAGACGTTTTGGTTATTTCCGGAGCCAGTTTTAAAGAAGTTGAAGTGCCGGTTGGTACGCAAACTACTTTAAATACGGTAATGGAAAGGTCAACCACTTCCGAGTTAAAAGAAGTTGTGGTAACAGGTGCGTTTGGAACCAAGCGTGTTGGAAGAAGTGTTGCATCGAATGTACAGAACATCGACGGGGATCAGTTAAACACGATTCGTCAGAGTAATATCAACAACGCCATAGCCGGTAAAGCGGCCGGTGCGCAGGTTCGTAGCCAGTCGGCTGCTAAACTGGGTGTTGAAACTCAGGTACGTTTGCGTGGTGAAAATGGTTTAGGTTCCGGCGGTGGTGCCTTATATGTTGTTGACGGAACGATCATGCCGAGTGCAAACGATATTAACCCTGATGACATTGAAGATATAACCGTATTACAAGGCCCGGCTGCTGCCGCTTTGTTTGGACCGGATGGTGCCAATGGTGCCATTGTTGTAAATACCAAAAGAGCTAAAAAAGGTACAGGCAATATCGGTATTGAAATTAACAGCGGTATAGTTTTTGATAAAATATACATAACGCCCGCTTACCAGAATACGTATGCTGGTGGTGCCGAGAAGAGTTTAATACAATATAATTATAAGGCGGGTGATCCGGAAGGCTGGAAAGCACTGGATGGTAAGTATTTTCATGATATGACGGATGATGCGAGCTGGGGTCCAAGAATGATGGGACAGGAATATGCTCCCTGGTATGCCTGGTACGGTGGTCATGAGCGTTCTTACAAAACAGCCGCTTTGGTTGCTCAACCAAATAATAACCGTGATTTTTACAATACCGGTATTACCAAAACCAATAACATTAATATATCTAAAGCTACTGATAACCTTAATCTGAGATTATCTTATACCAACCTTGATCAAAAAGGTATGGTTCCCACAGAATTTTTAAAGCGCCATACGGTTAGTTTGAATGCTACTATAGATGTAACGCCGAGGATTATCGTAGGGGCCAGTATCAACTATATAGCGCAGGACAGAAACGCCGAAAATAATGATGGCTATGCTAACCAGTCTGCTGGTGGATTTGGTCAGTGGTTTCACCGCGACCTGGACATGGGAATCATTAGAGAACTTGGTAGTTTGAGAACGCCAGACGGAATAATGGCTACCTGGAACCCAAGGACGAACCCTGATGGATACACAGCTTCTAATCCAGGTGGATTTTATAAAGCCAACTACTGGTATAATTACTATGGTTACTTTAACGAAATCAAAAATCCTAACAGAAGAGACAGATTATATGGTGATGTTTCGGTTACTTACAAACTAACCAATGATTTAAAAATTAAAGGTACCTATCGTAAAAATCAGTTAAATGTAGCTTACGAGAGCATTACCTCAAGTTCTCTTGAAAATAGTGGATTGCAAACCGGATCGGTAGCAACCTACCAGGTAGGTCAAAGCAGAAGCGACAGACAGAACTACGAGGGTTTGATCACCTATAGTAAGAAAATTAAAAGCTTTGCAGTTAACGTAATTGGTGGTTTTGATATATTAAATACTACCTTCAGAAGGGAAGATGCCAGTACATCAAATGGTTTAAATATTCCAGGTTTGTACTCTCTTTCTAACTCGGTAAGTCCAATTGTTTATGGACGTGGACTTACTGGTGCAGACGCAAGACAGCAATCAAAACGTAGAAGTTTATTTGCACGTGCTGATATTGGCTTCCGTAATTTATTGTTTGTGGAAGGTTCGTACAGAAGAGATTATGTATCAACTGAGCCGGCAGATACGTATATCGAAACTAAATCGGTTGGTGCTTCATTTGTATTCAGTGATTTAACCAGGAAAGCTATTCCTTTTATCAGCTATGGTAAAATCAGGGGTTCTTATGGCCAGTTGTTGAATGCCTTAGGTATTTATGATCTAAATCAAACCTACGTTCAAAATGCAACCCAGTGGAATCCGGGTAACTTCCTGTTACCAGAACCAAATACCCTGGTTGACCCTGACTTAAGAGGTGCAGCCAATACTGAAAAAGAAATTGGTTTGGAAATGCGTTTTGCAAAAAACCGTTTCGGTTTCAATGTAACGTATTGGGATAGAACAAATAAGGATTTCCCTGTTAACGTAACCTTACCAGGTCAAACCGGTTATACCGGAGTTAGGGTAAATGCTGGTGAAATAGCTAAAAATGGTATCGATATTCAGGCTTTTGTAAATCCTATTCGCTCTAAGAATATAGACTGGAACATTACAGCCTCTTATGGCAGATTGTTGAAAAATGAAGTAGTTTCAATTGCACCGGGTATTACCCGTTTGGTTTCTTCTTCTGGTGCTTTCTCTACCAGCTCTGCTGCTTACACAGTAAGTGAAGTTGGTCAGCCATGGGGTCAGTTATTTGGCGGTGGAATTCAGCGTGATGCCAGTGGTATCCCGGTGTTGACTTCACCTAATCCAGCAACGGGCGATCCAGGTGGTAAATTTATCAAGGAAAATGATACCAAATTTGGTAGTGCTTTACCTGATTATACCGGTGGCGTACAAAGTGCACTTACCGTGTTTAAAAACTTTACGCTTAACATTAATATCGACTTCTCTTATGGCGGTAAGTTCTTCTCATTGTCTGATCATTGGGGTACTTTTTCTGGCTTAACTGCCCGTACCGCGGTATTGAACGACAAGGGAAATTCTGTACGTGATGATGTTGCCGATGGCGGTGGTGTTCACGTAGCCGGAGTTGATGCAACTACCGGAAAAGCTGTAGATTATTATATTGAAGCGCAGGATTATTTCCATCAGTTTAGAAATGCCCGTATTGCTGAGGATAACATATATGACTTAACCTTTGTTAAATTAAGGGAATTGAGTTTAGGCTATCGGATTCCGGTAGAAAGGTTAGGAATCGGTAAGTACATTAAAAATGCCGTATTCTCTGTTATAAGCCGTAATCCCTGGTTAATTTATGCTAAAACCAGAGATTTTGATCCATCTGAGATCAGTAATGTATATGGTGAAGATGGTCAGTTCCCCGGAACAAGGTCGATCGGTGTGAATCTAAAACTGGGTTTCTAATTTAAAAAACTGATAAATTTAAGAATATGAAAAATATAAAAATTAATTTAAAAACTTTGGTAGCCCTGATCGCTTCGGCATCATTGATTACCGGGTGTGCCAAAATAAGTGATTTTGGAGATACCAATCAGAACCCGGATGCAGTTACATTACCGGTTCCTTCGGCCTTAATAACAAGTGCGGAGTCTTCTTTGCCTGGTTTCTCTTCCAGCACGATAACTTTCCTGTACTGTCAGTATGGGGCTGAAACACAGTACACGGATGCATCGTTGTACTCATTGCCTCAGTTTGAGTCTACCGGTACCTATGTTGGTCCGCTGATGGATCTGCAGGTGATTTTGAATACGCCCCTGGCAACTGTTCATGAAAAGGCGGTAGCCAAGATTTTAAAGTCGTATTATATAATGAGAGTTACCGACAGGTGGGGAGATGTTCCTTATTCTGAAGCACTGCAGGGTGCGGGTAATCTGGCTCCTAAATATGATATGCAGGAAGATATTTACAAAGCGATGTTTACAGATCTGGCTGATGCAATAACAGAACTGGGTACGGTGTCTGCTCCATTGAAGGGAGATATCGTTTATGGTGGAAATGTTGCGAAGTGGAAAAAGGCTGCCAATTCTATCCGTTTGATCGCTTCTTTAAGACTTTCAAAAAAAGTACCGGCGATCGGTGGTTATGCGCAAATGGCTTTTGAAGCTGCTGCAACTGATCCAAATGGTATTATCGCCTCTAATGCTGATAATTTTTCTTTAACTCATCCAGGTGGTCCTCAGGGTTCGGTTTTTCAAAATCCTTGGTATCGTTTATATTTTGCAAGGGATGACTATGCTATCAGTAAAACAATGACTGATTGCCTCACTGGCCTTGGAGATAACAGGGGTACTGCTTTTGGATCAAATGGTATCGGTTTTCCTTATGGTTTAACCAGGGATCTGGCTATTTCGTTTACCAATTCAGTGGGTAATGGTCATGGCAGGGTATTGGCTGTTTCTAAAAGAGGTGAGTTGTCTAATATTGTTATGATTGGTGCTGCTCAGTCTTTATTGGCCTGGGCCGAGGGTTTACAACTTGGCTGGGCATCAAATGGTACTGCTAAGGCTGCTTATGATGCAGGTGTTGCAGCATCTTTTGGTCAGTGGGGTTTAACTATGCCGGCTACTTATTTAACTACTGGTCCTGCTAATTTTACTTCAGGTTCAGGCGTTGCGGCTATTGGTCAAAATGCGGCTCCATGGGATGCTGTTCCGGCAGCTCAAAATGCAGCTACTTCAACTCCGCTTAAACGTATTCAGTTACAACGTTGGTTGGCTGCTTACCCTGATGGTGACGAAGGTTGGGCAGAGTGGAGGAGAACAGGTGTTCCTGATCTAAGGCCAAGTCGTTTTGCAACCAATACAGGTGGACAAATTCCACGCAGATATGTGTATGGTTCAAACGAAGCGGCTACAAACCCTGCGCAGCTTGCTATTGCAGTGGGCAGGTTAACAGGCGGTGATACACAGGATGCCAAAATCTGGTGGGATCAATAAGAAGATTAAGAAAAACAATCATTAAAAATAAAGAAATATGAAAAAATTAAATATTATAATCGCCCCGCTTGTTTTTGGGCTATTGCTTTTAGTTTCTTGTGATAAAGCAGTAACCTATGAGCCAATTGGTGATGGTGGTCAAAAAATTATTAAAATTCAGGTATATGGCGGTTTAGCCAGTGGTTTTAATAGTACAAATCTTGCCTATCCGCCAACCAGTACGTCGGAAATTATTTCCATGAATTTGGAGTATGTGGCCAATGTTGTATCTGATGTGGATATTACAGCTGTTGTAGAGGTTGATCCTGCTGCGGTTGCATCTTATAATGCAACGCAAACAGATCCATTAAAGCAATACCTGGTTTTACCTGCAAGTAATTATACCTTTCCTTCACAAACAGTGGTGATTAAGGCGGGTCAAACTACTTCAACTCCATTTCAGATTGAGTTTAATCCTAGTTTGATCGATGGGTCTAAAAACTGGATGATTCCGGTTAGTATTAAGTCAATTTCGGGTGCAGCGGAAGGAACTGTAAAAGCTCCAGGTACCGGTACGGCTTATTTCCATTTTATTGGAAACCCATTGGCTGGTACTTATAATGTAACGCCCGCGGGTCGTTATAATTGTTCGGCAGTTGGTGATCAGGGCTGGGCACCACAAGCAGGCTGGGCCTATCCGGCAGCATTGGTGATACCAGCAAATTACAGCTTGGCTGCAATTCCAGCTACCAAGTTTTTGGCTCCTGTTACACCAACTAAAACATCTGTGTATGTGGCAAATTTAGGCGCCGGTACTGATAGGGATTATACTTTAGAAGTTGATCCTGGTGTAACCGTTATAACCGACGTGAATGTTACGTTAACACCTTCGTTTGAAGGGGGTATATCTAATGTTCGCTGGTTTCAACATACCTATGATCCTACTACCAAGAGGTTTATTTTATTATGGACATATAATAATCAACCGGGTGGTGTAGGAAATGACAGGATTATTTATGAGGTGTTGACTAAGCAGTAATTTTTTAACTCGTTTTATAGTTAATGGCCGCCCTCTTTGGGCGGCCATTATTTTATTTAGTTTATTTGCAAGGCGATGTTAATGAAAGGCTGAAATTGTAAGGTGAGGGGCTGTCATTGTTATATAAAGTGTGCTTTACCTGTTGGCAGGGTAGGTTTAATGTTGTTTACAGCGTTTTGATTGGCCTTAATAAATACTGTAATTGATTTGGTGTTTGCCGCGTTTTCTTTTTTTATCTTTACAGTAAAAAATGGAAAAAACTGATCAGCCGGCACAGATAAATATCGAAATTTCGGAGGAAGTATCCGAGGGAGAATATGCCAACCTGGCTATTATTACGCATAGCCACGCCGAATTTGTGATAGATTTTGTAAACGTGATGCCGGGTACGCCCAAGAGTAAAGTAAAAAGCCGTATCATATTAACCCCTTTTCATGCCAAGCGCTTTATGAAAGCCATGGTAGATAATGTGAAAAAATTTGAAACAGCCAACGGAACCATCCAGGATATGGAGGCTGTGGAAATACCCTTTAATTTCGGTGGACCAACGGCGCAGGCATAGATCTGAGTCGGGAGTGCTCAGTCGGGAGCCGTGAGTTGTGAGTGCCAAATGAGTCTATCTGAATTTGTCGGGATTATTGATCATGAACCAGATTAATTTTTCAACTTCATCATTTTTTGCAGAATGGTTATTGTGCATTACAGTGGTAATATATTTGCAATCATGAGAGAGATCAAGCCAAATCTGGGTTTCGGCGTTCTCGGATTCGCAGTTGTTTAATTACTGGTAAAATAGTCTTTATACCGACGTTGAAAAAATGCTTCCGCCATATTTGTACAAACGGATCTTGATGATCTTCTTACCTGATCAACCAAAGAATACTTTTCTTCAGCTGGAAATATTTTAGTGAGGTTAAAAATTTCCATAGCTAATTCATACCCTTTTTTGTATGCCGGTAATTCTTTAAAGTTTCCCATAATAGTAATTCAGATAATTAACACCAATTTTCCTCCTTTTAACAACCGCCTCCCGCCTCAAGACTCCCGACTCAGCACTCCCGTCTCCTAAAGTATCCCTTCATCAGCAAAGCTGTAAAATCCTTCTTCGCTTACGATGATATGGTCCATTACCCTGATATCGAAATAAGCAGCAGCTTCTTTGATCTTTTTGGTTAGTTCTTCATCCGCCCGGCTGGGCTGGAGGTTGCCCGAGGGATGGTTATGGCATAATACTACGGAGGTAGCTTCAAATTCGAGGGCTTTTTTTAAAATAATACGGGGGTCGGCAACCGTACCGGTTAAACCGCCCCGGCTTACAATTTCGAAATGATTGATCTTGTTGGCCCGGTTTAGAAAAATAACAGCAAAAACTTCATAATTATAGTCTTTGAGTTTGGTTTGCAGAAACTGTGCAATATCCCCGCTGGAGCGCACCAGCTTTTTTTCCATCGCTGAAGCAGCATGCCTTCGCCTTCCCAGTTCCAGTGCGGCCGCAATGGTTATGGATTTGGCTTCACCGATACCTTTTACTTTTTTGAAATCGTGCAGGGTTAATTTGCCAAGTTCGTTGAGGTTATCAGCTCCCAGTTTGAGTATTTCTTTACCCAATTCAACGGCGGTTTTATTTTTACTGCCATTGTTTATTAAAATGGCCAGTAATTCTGAATTACTGAGTGCTTCGGCTCCTTTGGCCAATAATTTTTCCCTGGGCCGGTCATCCGCTGCCCAGTTTTTAATAGATGTGGAAGGCTTGTTGACATTTTCCATGATCAGTATAATAAATCCTCTAAACTAAATGATACTTTCGCAGCACACAATCTTTCACGCATCTCAATTTAAATCTATATGGTATCAAATGCAAAAATTTTTTCAGGAACCGGATCACAGTACCTGGCCGAAAAAATTGCGAAAAAATTCGGTGAACCACTGGGTAAAGTAAACATTCAACGGTTCAGCGATGGCGAAATTTATGTGGAATTTCAGGAAAGTATCCGCGGCCGGTTTGTGTTTTTGATTCAAAGCACTTTTGCGCCATCTGATAATTTAATGGAAATGCTGTTGATGATCGATGCGGCGAAAAGAGCATCAGCGTATAAAGTGATTGCCGTTATTCCGTATTATGGTTTGGCACGTCAGGACAGGAAAGACCGGCCCAGGGTTGCCATAGGGTCGAAATTGGTGGCCAATATGCTAACTGCTGCCGGGGCCGACAGGGTAATTACCATGGACCTGCACGCACCGCAGATACAGGGGTATTTTGATATACCGGTTGATCACCTGGATTCGTCAGCTATTTTCATCCCTTATATCGAAAATCTAAAACTCGAAAACCTCACCTTTGCCGCTCCCGATGTGGGCAGCGCCAACAGGATAAGGGAAATAGCTACCTATTTTGAATGTGAGATGGTGATCTGTGATAAGCACCGCAAAAGAGCCAACGAAATTGCCAGTATGGTGGTTATTGGCGATGTAACTGATCGCGATGTTGTGCTGATCGACGACATCTGTGATACCGGGGGAACCCTGGTTAAAAGTGCTGCGTTGATGAAAGAAAAAGGTGCCCGAAGCGTGCGTGCGCTTTGTACACACCCGGTACTAAGCGGGAATGCCTATCAAAATATCGAAAACAGTGTTTTAGAAGAATTAGTGGTTTGTGATACGATTCCGCTAAGGGGACAGTGCAGTAAGATAAAAGTTTTATCCACTGATGAATTATTTGCTGTTACCATACGTAATGCATTTGAAAACAAGAGCATTAACAGTCTTTTTATGCGTAGCCGGATGGCGAATAAGAAATAAAATAATTGATAATGGGTTAATTGATAATGGATAATTGAATTTCAATTATCCATTATTTCATTATAAATTATCCATTAATTCCTTACCTTTGCGCCTCATAAAAAATATTAATAAAATGAAATCAATTACAATCGAAGGACAACTGAGGACCGACAGCGGAAAAAAAGCCACCCGCCAACTTCGCTCTCAGCAAATGGTGCCTGGTGTAATTTATGGTGGTCCCAAAGAGATTAATTTCTCGGCTCCGGCAACTGCTTTTAAAGACATCGTGTACACACCAGAATTTATCATTGTCAACATCGGTATCGAAGGAACAACTTACCGTTGTATTTTAAAAGACCTGCAGTTTCATAAAGTAACTGATCTTTTATTGCATGTTGACTTTTTAGAGCTGGTAGATAACAAAAAAGTGATCGCTACCCTGCCGCTTAATTATATCGGTGTTCCGGCCGGTGTAAAAGCCGGTGGTAAACTGGTAACCAAGATGAAATCGCTGAAAGTGAAAGTGTTACCGAAGCATTTAACAGAGCATATCGATGTAAATATTGAAAATCTGGAGCTGAACGAAAATATCAGGGTTGAGGATGTTGTTGTAGAAAATATGGAGGTTTTAAATTCTCCACGTATCCCCATCGCATCGGTTACCTTAACCAGGCAGCTTAAGCAGGAGGAATCTGCTGCACCTAAAGCCGCCGCTACTGCTGCAGCTCCGGCCGCAGAAGAAAAAAAATAGTGCTGCTACGCTAATATTATCAAGCCTTCCTTTTGGGGAGGCTTTTTTTAATTGGTAAGGTTTAGCCATCAAACTTTAATTACCTTTGCCAACTTAAAACCAGTAAAAAATGGGAATGGATAAAAATACGGTCATTGGCTTTGTATTAATAGGTGCGTTGTTAATTGCCATGTTTATCATCAACAGCAGAAGTAACCAGGCTTATACGGTGGAGAAGCAACGTGTGGAAGATTCATTGGCAGCATTAAAGCCAAAAGTTGATACGGCGTCCCTCGTTAAAGATTCAAAAGTGTTGGATTCCATACTGGCAGAAAAGCAGAAACTACCGGCTGTTTTTGTTACGGATACCACGGAAAGCCTGGATACACTTGAAAACAATCTGATCAGGATCGTGTTTTCCAACAAGGGCGGACAACCGAAAGAAGTTAAAATAAAAAACTTTACAAACTATCAAGGCAAACCTGTGATTGTAGAATCCGGGAATTTCAACAAGCTGTCTTATTTAATTAATACCGGTATAAATGCTACAGCACAAACGGCGGACATAACTTTTGTAAGCAGTAAACAAATAATACAGGCCGATCAATCTAAAACCGTTTCTTTTGTGCTGAAAGATTCAACCGGAAAGGAGATCACCCATCAGTATACACTTAAGCCAGACAGCTACCTGGTAGACTTTACTATTTCGATGAAAGGTGCCGATAAACTGGTTTCGCAAAATACGATCGACCTGCAATGGCAGATTGAAACAGCACAGGTAGAAAAAGATTTAGCATACGAAAGACAGCAGAGTCATATCTGTTACCTCGAAAACGGGAGTTATGATTTTGAGTATGTTGCCTCAGGCAATGATAAAAATTTCAACAAGGGTTTGGATTGGCTGGCTTTGAAACAGCAGTTCTTCATAACCGCATTAACCGCAAAAAATAAATTTAAATCGGCTGCCGTAAAATGGACCGTGCCGGCCGATTCGCTGAAGATCATCGCGCAAACAACTGCCAATTTTAAACTGGCCTTAACGGGTGCCAATGAAACCATTCCCTTACAGTTTTATTTTGGTCCGAGCGATTACAATGTGCTTCTCAAAGCAAATAACAAGATGGAAAATGTGGTGCCATACGGAAGTGGCGTGTTTGCTTTTGTTAAATACATTAACCGGCATTTTTTATTACCGGTTTTCGATTTTATAAGAAAACATGTCGCCAGCATGGGTATGGTGATTTTGTTGTTGACGCTGTTGATCCGTTTGATCACCTCGCCTATTTTATATAAGAGTTATCTCAGCGGCGCCAAAATGAAAGCGCTGAAGCCCGAAATTGACCGCCTGAAGGAAAAACATGGCGATGATAAGCAGGCATTCAGCATGGATCAGATGAAACTGTGGAAAACTGCCGGTGTTAGCCCGCTTGGCGGTTGTTTGCCGGCTCTGCTGCAGATCCCGATATTTATGTCGCTGTATTATTTCTTTCAGTCCAATATTTCTTTGCGGGGCGAAAGCTTTTTATGGGCGAAAGACCTGGCAGCTTACGATTCAATTGCATCCTTACCATTCTCTATTCCTTTTTACGGCGACCACGTAAGTTTGTTTACCATTACGGCTACTGTTACCAGTTTAATTATTTCTATTTACAGCATGAGTACCATGCAGGACAATAGTAACCCGGTAATGAAATATATGCCCTATATTTTCCCGGTATTGCTTCTGGGTGTATTTAATAACCTGCCTTCGGCATTAACCTGGTATTACACGATTTCGAATACAATTACGCTTATTCTTCAGATCGTTATTCAGAAGTATATTATCGACCATGAGAAGATATTGGCGCAAATTGAGCTCAATAAGAAGAAACCGGTAAAACAGAGCAAGTTCCAGGAACGAATAGCAGCCATGCAGGAAAGTAACAAAAAGCTGCAGGAGATGAAGAAGAAAGGTAATAAGAATTAAAAAAGATCGCAAATAATTAAAAATCTGCAAGTTATAACCTGACTTGCAGATTTTTTATAACATCTGTTAAAAACTGGCACGGGATTCTATTATATAATAGTAAAAGCTGAAAATGATGCACGATGGGGCTGTTTATAGGCGATGTGTTATCTTTAGTTAAATAAAATAATAATGAAAAAAGGAAAATTTTTAATTGTGGCGATCGGTTTAGTGGGAACATGTTTTGTTGCCCGGGCGCAGCGAACCATTGCCGAAGCATCATTTGTATACAAAATTACCGGTATGAATCTGAATAATGCCTCAACTACTGTATATATTAAGGGCAATAACAGTCGTTCGGAAATGGTGAGTCAGTTGGGTAAAGAAATAACTATTTTCAACACAAAAGCCGATAATGCGGTGATCTTAAAAGAGTTCAGCGGCCAAAAATTAATGATCACCCTCACCAAAGAAAACTGGAGGGAAAAGAATGCAACAAACGGGGATATTAAGTTTGTGCTGACCAGTGAGTATAAAACGATCGGGAATTATCAAACGCGTAAGGCGGTAGCCACAATGGCCAATGGTAAATCATTTGACGTGTTTTATACACCAGACCTTGTACCAGCCAATAAAGAATATGATGCTACTTTCAGCAACCTGCCGGGGCTAGCTGTTGAGTATGAAATTGAATCGGGCAATATGACATTCAAGTACAGCCTCGCACAGATCAATTACGATCCGGTTCCGGTTTCTATGTTTGATTTCCCAACATCCGGGTACCGGGTAATGACCTACTTAGAAAATCAAAAGCTGAAAAAAGGAAATTAAGAGATAAAAAAAAAGCTTGAGAGATCAAGCTTTTTTTTATTAATGCGGTTTGATAATTAATTTCATCCCGGTGTACCCCTGCTTCATGTCGGGTACAGCAAATATTTGCTTGTGGGGAATAATATAAACGGTATTACCTTTTTGATAGGTTAATAAAGTATTATTTAAATAAGAAGTTCCGTTAACCTGTTGATTTACCAGTAAACTACCGGTATATTTCAAGCCGGTTTTCAGGTTAAGGGCAATCGAATTTCGCAAAGAATTTCCAGCGTTAATATTAAGACTAACCCTGGCTTTACTTTTTTTACCAATGCCTTTATCTGCCATAGCACTGAAGCCTATGCTGCTCAGCATAAGAACAATCAGTATCATTTTGGCTTTTCTTGTCATGGGTTTCTCTTTAATAAAACAAATATATCGAAAAATAATTGGTATTCCCAAACCGTTCATAAAATCTTTTTACATTATTTTAACGCTAATATTGAATTTTTGTTACAAAAAATTGATTTTTTATTTAAAAGTTCCTAATTTACAGTAATAACATTTTGATTTTCAGATAAATTCAGGCGAATTATATAGAAATAAAAGATGCTATTATGCCGATAAAAAGCTGGTTGAACCTATTATTTACGTCGGTATAACCCACAGCCCATGAGTAAATATCCTTACCGCCAGGACAGAGAAGAATTAAAAGCACTACTCCAGCAATTTGAGAACCTCAAGGGCGGCAAACCCAACTCCTTTATTGAAGAAGATTCTTTCGAACGTATTATTGATCATTTTGATGAAAAAGAACAGTTAAACGAGGCCCTGGAAGCCGCTGAATATGGTATTGAACAGTATCCCTATTCGGCCATGTTGCTTTTAAAGAAAGCCGATCTGTTGATTGCGCTCAGGCATTATAAAAATGCTTTATTTATCCTGGATCAGGCCGAATTGTTAGATAGTAAGGACACAAACCTCTACATTTTAAAAACAGATGCCTATTTGGCCCTCGATATGCAGCAGAAAGCAGCCGATTTGCTGGAAGCCGCCATCCATGATTTTGACGGAGAAGAAAAAATAGACCTCTTATTTGAGCTGGCCGATGTATACGACGATTACGAAAATTTTGAAAAAGTATTCGACTGTCTTCAACTGATTCTGCAACTGGAACCAAACAATGAAGAAGCCCTGTATAAAATTTGTTTCTGGACCGATTTTACCGGCCGTAATGAAGAAGGGATCAGGTTACATCAGCAGATCATTGAAGAATTTCCATTTAACGAACTGGCCTGGTTTAACCTGGCGGCGGCATACCAGGGCTTAAAATTATACGAAAAGGCGTTGGACGCCTATGAATATGCCATTGCCATTGATGAAAAATTTGACTTTGCACTACGAAACATGGGGGATGCGCTGATCCGTTTACGCCGATACCGCGAAGCCGTGGAAGTTTTGGAAAGGGTGTTGGAATTAACCCGGCCCGAAGATGTTATTTACGAGGCCATAGGTCATTGTTATGATAAAATGGGATCCTATGCGCAAGCCAGGTTCAATTATAAAAAAGCCAGTCATTTAAACCATGAGGATACCCAGTTGAATTACAAAATTGCCTGTACGTATATGAATGAGGGTAATTGGGATATGGCGGTTAAAAATCTGGAAATTGCCATGCGCATTCACAGGATGCAGCCCGAGTATAACCTGGCCATGGGGCAATGTTATATGGAACTCGATAAGATGGATGATGCCATCACCTATTTTGGTAATGTGGTTCGGGTAAGGCCAAAAAATATCAATGGTTGGACTGAGTTGCTGAAATGCCTTTACAAGGCAGAGATGCTCGAAGAAGCGCTTGAATATGCAGGGTTCGCTTTTGAACAAACCGATGGTAAGCCTATTTTTCTTTTTTATAAAAGTGCTGTTTTGTATGCCCTGGGTAAATCAAAAGAAGCGTTGCTGCATTTAGAAGCCGGCATGAACCGGAATCCCAAATTAGTAAAGAAATTCATCGAAATTAACCCCGCCATTTTGCAGAATCAACAGGTTGTTGATGTGATAGCCCGGTATAAGAAGCGCAAGTCCCTGTAAACGTCCTGCTTTTAAAAAATCATGATTTGGATTATAAATTAAATTGAATGGCATAGGCTATCTTTGCAGTCCCGATAACTGTCGGGATTAAATGATAAACGATGAACTTCAACCTTTCGCAAATACCCGAACGTAACACGAAACCCCGCGACCACGGCATTACCATGGTTATGGATAAAGGCCTGAGCGTAGAAGAAGCCCGGAACTTTATGAACGCTGCTCATCCGCATGTTGATGTGGTGAAACTTGGTTTCGGCACGTCTTATGTTACACCAAATCTGAAAGAAAAACTGGAAGTGTACAGGTCTTTTGATATGCCGATTTATTTTGGTGGTACCTTATTTGAAGCATTTCTGATCAGAAATCAATTTGATGATTATGTAGAAGTTTGCAAGGAATTTGGTGTTGGCTTTATGGAAGTTAGCGACGGATCTATTGAAATACCCCACGCCGAAAAATGCGGTTATATCGAAAAGCTGGCCAAACATGGCGTGGTATTGAGCGAAGTAGGCAGCAAGGATGCAGCCCATATTATTCCGCCCTATAAATGGATCGAACTGATGCGTGCCGAATTGGAAGCAGGATCCACCTATGTAATTGCCGAAGCCCGGGAAGCAGGTAATGTAGGTATTTACAGGGGTACGGGTGAGGTAAGGGAAGGCCTGGTGCAGGAAATACTTACCCAGATCCCCGAAGAAAAAATTATCTGGGAAGCACCTCAAAAAGCCCAGCAACTTTACTTTTTAGAATTGATAGGCTGTAATGTAAACCTGGGCAATATTGCACCCAATGAAGTAATTCCTTTGGAAGCTATGCGCCTTGGCCTGCGTGGCGACACCTTCCATTTATATTTGAATAAAGAAACGGTGTAATGAAGACCTACGGAACAATTGGATATCCTTTAACCCATTCTTTTTCCAGACAATATTTTACCGAAAAAATTGAAGCAGAAGGGATTTCTGATTCCTTTTATTATTCGTTCCCATTATCAACCATTGAGGAATTTCCCGATCTGCTTAAGAATAACCCCACAATAATCGGATTGGCTGTTACGATACCTTACAAGGAAAAAATATTGAAATATGTTACGCAGCTGTCTGATGAAGTAAAGCAGATCGGCGCCGCTAATTGCATTAAAGTGAGGGGCAACATATTGACTGCTTATAATACCGACATAATCGGATTCGAAAAATCATTTATAAAAAGTTTGAGGCCGGTACATAAAAAAGCCCTGGTTTTGGGAACAGGAGGTGCGTCGAAAGCCGTGCAGTATGTATTGCGAAAGCTGGGTATCGATTTTCTGGTTGTTTCAAGACATGAGAACAAAGAAGTGCGTTGTATTCAATACGATCAAATTAGCCCGGAATTGATCGGGGAATATAACATCATAATAAATGCAACGCCATTGGGCATGACACCTGCTGAAAACACTGCTGCCGAAATACCTTATTCCCTGTTAACACCCGATCATTATTTGTTCGACCTGGTGTATAAGCCTGCCAAAACCTTATTTCTGCAAAAAGGAGAGGAGCAGGGTGCCACAATAATCAATGGATTTGAGATGTTGATCCTGCAGGCCGAAGAAAACTGGATCCGGTGGAATAAAGATTGATTTGTCAACCAGCTAAAATAGTCTTTAATTTTTCGGGAATTGCGGCCACTTTTTTTGCATCATAATCATAACAGATCATACCGGTTTTAGCATTCGCCAATAAAATATTCTCGTCATTTCTTTCTGCAAAAAGTTGATAGTACAAGTCGAATCCAACGCGGGTTAGATCACCGGCACTGATTGTTACGGCTAACACATCGCCATAAAAAGACTCGTTCTTAAATTCCAGGGCCAGGTCGCTCATGATGAGTCCAACGCCTTCAATTTTTAATTCGCTATAGTGGTATTGTTTCAGCCATTGCATTCGGGCTTCATGAATGATACTCACAAAAGCGTCGTTGCCTACATGATTGCCGTAGTTGATATCAGCAATGCGGATGGGAATAGAATAGGTTCCCATTATTTTTTCCGGAATGTCAATCTTGATCCTTGCCATAATACGTGTTCAAAAAATGAATTAGTTTTTCCATTGCTTTTTTACGGTGACTGAATTTATTCTTTTCGGTCATCTCCATTTCAGCAAAAGTTTTATCACTGCCGGTGGGTATAAAAACCGGGTCGTACCCAAAACCTTGATTACCCTTTCTTTCGCTGATAATTTTACCCGGACAAATACCTTCAAAAAAATATTCTTTTCCATCCAGTATCAGGGAGATTACGGTTCTGAAACGGGCAGCTTTGTTTTCAAAAGGATCAAGGTTGGTTAACAGCTTTTCCATGTTGTTCTCAAAATTACCACTTTCGCCTGCGTACCGGGCACTCTGTACACCCGGTTCGCCGTTCAGCGCTTCTACTTCGAGGCCGGTATCTTCGCTGAAACAATTTTTACCGGTGAGGGAATTAATGGTCTTTGATTTTTCTGTTGCATTGGCTTCCAGTGTATCATGTGGCTCCGGAATATCAATATCAATACCCGCTTCTTTTAACGTGATAATATTAAAAATTTCACCCAATACGGCTCTTACTTCGTCAACTTTGTTTTGATTATTGGTGGCAAATATGAGGTTGTTCATTATTTAATTTGTTCTCACAATGAAAAAATATTTTTCAGGCAGTTCCACAATTTTAATTTTTCTGCTTTGTCTTTTTGCAGGTCGTCTAATGATTTTGAAGAAAGATAAACCTGGTTATTAAAGTTCTGTACCTGGTAATGCGGAAACTGTAAGGGTAATTCCAGCGATTCGGTCAGTAATCCAAACAGGAATATTTTTTCAGCTTTTAACTGCTCTGTTATCGTTGTGTAATCCAGGTCCTGATTTTTCGAAACATTTATTAAAGCGATATCTGCCATACTTAATTTGCAGGCTGTTAATATGCCCAGTAAAAAATTCAGTTCATCGTCGGGCAAATAGATAGATTCGGCAGCATTTACCAATATGGCGATCTTTTTTTGATTACTGCCTAAAAAGCTGATTTGCTCCGGTGGTTTGTCTGCTTCCGTTGCCTGGTTTGTATGTAAGTCATATAGAGATTTACTATATAAACTTTGAATTACAGTGGGCGGTAGTTGAAAATTATCTAAACTCATTAAATGGTCAATTAAAATCTTGTTTTTTTCGTTTCTTTGTAGTAAAATTAACGAACAATGATTGCAGCTGAAAAAATAAATATAACCAAAGCAGTACGAAGTAAACTTAAGGATATTAATCTGGAGAATATACCGTTCGGAAAATACTTCACAGATCATATGCTGGAAGTGGATTACGAGGATGGCGAGTGGAAGAATGCCGAGATCAAACCGTATCAACCTTTATTGCTGGACCCCTCCATTGCCGCCATTCATTATGGCCAGTCGATATTTGAAGGGATTAAAGCATATAAGAATGCGGATGGTGAAGCCTTTATTTTTCGTCCGTTGGAAAATTTCAAGCGGTTTAATATCTCTGCCGAAAGGATGGAAATGCCCCAGGTACCGGAAGAAATTTTCATGGAAGGTATGCGCCTACTGGTTCAACTGGATAAAAACTGGATACCACAACAGGAAAATCATGCCTTGTATATCCGCCCTTTTATGTTCAGCTCCGATAATATGATTGGCGTAAAACCCAGTGACAAGTATAAGTTTATGATCATTCTTTGTCCTTCGGGTCCTTATTATTCCGCCCCAATGCGTATTTATGTGGAGGAACAGTATGTGAGAGCCGTTCCGGGAGGAGTGGGATATGCCAAGGCAGCCGGTAATTATGGGGCAGCCATGTATGCTACGGCCCAGGCTAAAAAGAAGGGTTACGACCAGGTTTTATGGACAGATGCCTTTGAACATAAATTTGTTCAGGAATGCGGTACCATGAACGTATTTTTCATTATCGGCAACAAGGCCATTACGCCCGGGCTCGAAACCGGAACCATTTTAGCAGGCATTACCCGGGAAAGCGTTATTACTTTATTAAAGGAAATGGGACTGGAAGTAGAGGAGAGGCGCCTGAATATTGATGAAATAATAGAAGCTCACAAAGCCGGGCTGTTACACGAAGTTTTTGGAACAGGTACTGCGGCTACCATTTCACTCATTAAGGAACTGAGGTACAAAGATTATGTGATGGAATTCGACGTAAATAGCTGGAAAACAGCACCTGCGGTTAAAAATCAATTAACTGCTATCCGCTACGGCCAGGTACCCGATACCCATGGCTGGATGCAGAAAATATAGCCTTGAAAACTGATTTTTGATACTGAAACCGCCTTCAAATGCGGTTTTTTTGATTAATGTGAATAAAATTTGATTTTTTTTAGTTTTAAGTTTCTCAAATCAAATTGTAAATCCTACCTTTGCCGTCCGAAAATTAAAAGCACATAATGCCTACAATTCAACAGTTAGTAAGAAAAGGAAGAGAAGTAATTAAAGCGAAAAGCAAGTCAAGGGCCCTGGATAGTTGTCCGCAGCGCCGTGGTGTTTGTACCAGGGTGTATACTACTACGCCTAAGAAGCCAAACTCGGCTTTACGTAAAGTTGCTAAAGTTCGTTTAACCAATAAAATTGAGGTTATTGCCTATATACCGGGTGAAGGTCACAATTTACAGGAGCACAGTATTGTATTGATCCGTGGTGGCAGGGTAAAAGATCTGCCAGGTGTGCGTTATCATATTGTACGTGGTAGTTTGGATACAGCCGGTGTTAAAGACCGTAAACAAAGCCGTAGTAAGTACGGAACCAAAAGAGCTAAAAAATAAATTTTAAAATGGTCTGACGTCCACGTCTGACCAAAATAAATAACAATGAGGAAAACACAACCGAAAAAGATACCCTTAGCACCAGATCCTAAGTTTAACGACAAACTGGTTACCCGTTTTGTTAACAACCTGATGTGGGCTGGTAAAAAAAGTGGAGCATACATTATATTTTATGATGCGTTAGACAAAGTGGCCAAGCAAACCGGTGAAGATGGATACGAGGTTTGGAAAAAGGCGTTGGCTAATATCACACCTGGTGTTGAAGTACGTAGCCGCCGTATTGGTGGTGCTACCTTCCAGATTCCTGCGGAGGTTCGTAGCGACAGAAAGGTTTCTTTGAGCATTAAGTGGATGATCAAGTACAGCCGCGACAGGAACGGACGCAGCATGGCTGATAAATTAGCCAATGAGATTGTTGCTGCAAGTAAAGGCGAAGGTGCATCTTTTAAAAAGAAAGAAGATACCCATCGTATGGCCGAAGCCAATAAGGCTTTTGCTCACTTCAGAATCTAATTATAGTTATTACCATATTCAAAGTCGCTCTGTAAAGAGCGGCTTTTTTGTTATTGGCAGGAGGAAGCGGGCTTTTTGTGTATGAAGAATGCAAAATACCCTATACAGGGTATTATGCGGTAACTATCATTCTGTTATTTTTGAAAAAAATTAATTATATGAAATTGCAGAAATTAGTGCTGATTTTTTCTTTATGTTATACCTGCTCTATTAACAGTTTTGCCCAACGCAGATTCGCCATGGGCGAAGTAATTGACATGGAATTGATTGCCAAAACCCCGCAAAAAGTGAGGGTATCTGAACGTAGTTTTCGTGGATTACCCACCAGTTTCTCGCTTGAAAAATATTGTCCTACGCCCGGAGACCAGGGACAGTATGGCACCTGTACAGCCTGGGCCAACGGCTATGGGGTTGCCACTATTTTGTATGCCGCAACGCACGATTTAACAGATAAAGCCCTGATTAATAAATATGCCTTTTCGCCCACTTTTCTATATGAACAGATTAAGGACAATAAAGATTATAACTGCCAGTTTGGAAGCAGTATTATTAATGCGTTGCTCACCCTGATCGACAAGGGAGATGCAACACTTAGAACCACGCCTTATAAATGCGGATCAACCATTACAGAAACCGCAAAAAACGAAGCAGTAAATTATAAGATAGCCGATGCCAGTTTTCTATTTGCAGCCAAAGGATATTCAAAAGATGATGCCTATTTAAAATCAAAAGAAGATGCAATTGATCTTACCAAAAAAGCGTTAACTGAAGGAAGTCCGGTTTCCGTTTCATTTACTTTACCACAAAGTTTTTTAGATATAAAATCTGCTGTTTGGAATCCCGATTCAAGGGAATCATCGGTTGATACAGCCTGGAAACATAATAAACATGCCATGTGTGTCATTGGTTATGATGATAAGAAGGCTGGCGGTGCATTTCAGGTATTAAACAGTTGGGGATCCGATTGGGCCGACAAAGGGATGATCTGGATAAAGTATAATGATTTTGTAAGCTGGTGCAATTATGCCATACAATCATTTGCCAGTCCATATACCAAAGTGCCGGATGAGAAAAAAGAAGATCCAAAACCGGTTCCACCTGCGCCAGATCCCAAACCGGTTCCTGCGCCTGATCCCAAACCAACACCTGCTCCTGTTGCAGTTACGGGATTAAGCGGTAACATCGAGTTTAAATTAAACACAGGCGACGATATGCCGGTGACCAGAATAAGCAGCAGAAACCTGGTAGTAGAAGAAGAAAAATTGGCAGGGGAAGACCTGGTTGCCTACACCATGATGAACAGCTATACCAGCGGAACAAAATTCCGGTTTTACATGAATATCGACAAGGAAGCGTATATCTATGCGTTTGCCACCGACCTTAGCGGAAAGATAAACAGGATATTGCCTTTTGATGATTTAACCAGTACACATGTTGGGGCCAATACGGTGGTTGCCTTCCCCAGCGATACCAAAATAATCAAGATGGATGAGAACAAGGGGATTGACTATTTGTTGATACTCTACTCAAAAGAAAAATTAAATATGGAGGAGATGATGAATACTATGGGAAATAAACAAGGCGGTCTATCTTCTAAAATATTTGCTGCACTAGGCGATAAACTAATAAAGAAAGAAGGGATCAATTACACCGGTACCCAGGTTGGCTTCGAAGTAAAAGCAAATGCAACCGGTTCCGTAGTGCCGTTGATGGTGGAGATAAAGCATAATTAAAAACGATTTAAAAAGTAATGAAAAATATTTTTAAATTATCATTCCCAATAGTGTTTTTGATATTGGTGTCTGTTACTGTCAAGGCGCAAAGACCGGAACTGATAATTCCGGCAACGCATTCGGCAAAATCTGTCATTATTTCTCCCGACGATAAATGGCTGATCTCTGCGGGTAGTGAAGGTTTGAAAATATGGGATAATAAAACAGGCAGCCTGCTAAAGAACCTGACGCCGGGCCGTAAAAGCAATCTGCGTTTTAATGGGGGAAGCATCAACATGGCGGTTGATAATGCAAGCCGTTTACTGGCCATGCAGATAGAAGACAGCATCTACTTTTTCGACTTTGATAAATTTGCCATCACGAACCGCATAAAAGCAAATGGCAAAAGAACTGCTTTGGTCTTTTCGTTAGACGGTACTGATTTATTTGCCGGTGGAACCAATGGCGAAAATTATGATACCTATATTCTTGAAAAAATTGGATTGGGTAACGGCAAAATAACAGTTATTCAAAAAATTGAAATCATTACCCAGGCCACACATGAAATAACCAAACTCAGCATTTCGCCGGATGGAAAGGACTTGTTGCTCTATGACCAGGTATTGGGTGGATGGCTAGTTGATTTAACAACGAATTCAATCAAAAAATATTTCAGCGATAAGCTTTTCATTTATCCGGTTACTTATTTACCCAATGGCAATATCATCGCTTTTGGTGGCGAAAAGGAAAAGGTATTGAATGTGCTGGAACTCGACCGTATAACCTATCAGCCGCTGCGTAAATCAAAGAATCTTTTTAAAGATTTGTATGTACCGGCAACATCCAATGTTACAGCCTTTACATCCCCGTCGGGAAAAATAGGGTTGATGTATCAGAATGAATTCCTGGTTTTTAATACAGCCGATTTCACATCAACAACAAAAAAGGAATTACCCAAAGGAGAAAAGATCGGGTTTATTGATAAACTCAGTTTTGCTATGGGCGCTTCGGGTAACTATTATGTGAACGGCATTGAAATGACGAAAAACAGTACTGTTACACAGGAAGTGGTTTCACGTTATGGCGAATTTCCGCTGGATAGTTATGTACAGTTTGTTTTTAAACATACAAATGGTGTTTGTTTAAAAGACCGGACACTTAGTTTTGAGAACGGGGTGTTTAACCTGCGGCTGGTTCCGCCCTTATCATCATCTCAAAAAATTGATTACTCCGATTTTCTGTACCGGCTTACCAAAGATGGAAATACAGGATTTATTTACAACCAGTCTTACGGACTGTATCGTTTCGATCCCAATGTATCTAAAATTGAATATGAACCCATATCCAAGATCAATGCCATGAAAAAAGATTTTGTAGGTATGCAGATCTTTGATGAGCTGAATCTACTGGCCATGATCGGCGATGAAGGCATTTATGTACTCGATCTTAAAACGCTGAAGGTATTGTACATTGTGGATATTCCGATGGGCCTGCAGTACAGCCTTTACGAAAGACTGGACAAGTACTGTGATATTTCGGCAGACAATTCAAAAATGATATTATTTGCCAATGAACGGGAGGGAGACGGTGTTGTTATTTCCTGCGTTGACCTGTCGGACAGAAATGAAAAATGGCAGTACAAAACAACCAGTGTTCAAAACCTGCGATTTGCCGATAATGGCAGGCAGTTAACGTTTACAACAAAAGACAAATTAATTTACCTGGATGCCGAAACGGGCAATGAATCCGGAACAACTGTTCAATTGCCCGCGTCTGTTTATTCCACCTATATTTCTCCAAGTGGGAAAATGGCAGCAACACAGCTTGCCATTGATACCAATACCAATGCCGGGTATAATATAGGTTTGGTGGATGTGGCAAACAGAAAAACAAGCGGCATAATATCCGGTACAGGCGATGATGTTACAGGATTGGTATTTATGAAGAATGAAAGGTACATGTTGAGTGAAGAATATGGAGGCCTTTGTTTTTGGGATATGGAAAAGAAAAGACAGATCGGTAAATTGTACATGTTTGAAAAATCGGCCGACTGGGTTTTGTTAACCGGAGATGGACGTTTTGATGCCACTGAAAATGCGTTAAAGAAAATGTATTTCACCAGGGGAAAGGAAATTATTCCATTGGAAAGTTTATATGAGAAATATTACGTGCCTGGCCTGTTAAAACAGATATGGGGTAACACCTTACCCAATAATGTGCCCGATATCGGTGATATTAAATCTCCACCGGTAATAAAAATATCCCTTCAAACGGCAGAACGTAATCTGGAAGTGGCAGACGAGGTAAAAACAATAGACGTTGATAAAGAGCAGGTGACCATTAAAGTAGAAGCCGACGGCCTGAAGGACGTTGTAGCTGAAATTCGTTTATATCAGAATGGAAAGCTCGTACAAACAACCAGAAACCTAACGGTTGAAGATGAGCGCAAGGGAGAAAAGACGATGACCAAAAATTTCTCTGTTACACTTAATACCGGAGATAATAATTTTAAGGCCATTGCTATCAATAGTCAGCGTACCGAAAGTTTACCTGCTGAATTAATAGCAGCATACAATCCGTTGGATATTCCGGTTATTACGCCTGGAAGCGATATTCAGCTTTACCTTTTTGTAGTTGGTGTAAACACCTATAAAAATCCCAAATACACGTTAAATTATGCCCAGGCAGATGCCACATCCTTTACCGAAGCCATCACTGCAGGTTCGCAGGGCTTGTTCAGCAAAATACATACCACGGTATTAAAAGATGCAGAAGCTACCCGGGATGGGATTACAGCAGCCTTTGAAAAAATAAAAGCTGCTGCCCGCCCACAGGATCTTTTTATTTTTTATTATGCCGGCCATGGGGTGGTGAATGATAACAGGGAATTTTTCCTGGTTCCATACGACGTTACCCAATTGTACGGTAATGATGGCGCATTGGCACAAAAAGGATTCAGTGCTGCGGCCCTGCAGCAAATGAGCAAAGATATTAAAGCGCAGAAACAGCTCTTCATTTTAGATGCCTGCCAGAGCGCCGGCGCATTGGAGGCGGTGGCGGGAGCCCGGGGCGCTGCGGAAGAAAAAGCCATTGCACAATTGGCGAGGTCAACCGGAACACAATGGCTCACCGCTTCGGGCAGTGAGCAGTATGCCTCGGAGTTTTCGCAGCTTGGCCATGGCTCGTTCACTTATTGTTTGCTGGAAGGATTTAAAGGAGAAGCCGACCAGGGCGATAAAAAACTCACAGTAAAAGAACTGGATGCCTACCTGCAGAATAAAGTACCCGAGATAACACAAAAATACAAAGGCACTCCACAGTACCCGTCCAGTTACAGTTATGGCAACGACTTTCCAATCATCATCATAAAATAACCCAATAAAAAATAAACAAAACCAATCATTATGTACAAGATCTTCCTGCTGGTAATTATCAGTTTATCAACACCCGCTTTATTTGCTCAGCAACCTAAAGCAGTAGCACAGGTAACACCTGCAGCTGTTAAAGTGGTACCGATTGTGCCCACCAAAGAATTAAAAAAGCAACTGGAAAGAAATTTTAAAAGAAAAAAGTTTAAGGCTGTAATACCCATCGCCGACACGTTGTTAAAAAGAAATAAGAAGGACGAGAATGCCTTTGTAAAAAAAGTGGTAAGCCAGGTGATGCTAAAAATGGATAAGCCGGCCATTGAAACCTTTAAAAGCTGGTACAAGAATAAAGATACGGCTGCTACCAATATTTCACTGGTGCCTTACCAGTTTGAATTTGTAAAAAACAAAAGATCGGCCGATGTTTATTATAAATCAGCCATGGCCATGGCGCCTAAAAACGGCATTCCCTATATTATGTTAGGTGCTGATTATGCCGATGCCGATCAGAATGAAAATGCACTTAAATATGTAGAGAAAGGGTATAACCTGCTTACGGCACGTTATAAACAAACTTATGTAAGTACCTATGCTGCTGTATTGCACAAGGCAGGCAAAAAAGATGAGGCATACAAACTGCTTGAAGACGAAATAGCAAGCGGCAATAACTCAGAAGGTGTTATCAGGGAATACTTCAGGTGTTTCCTGATCGACAAACGTTTTGAAGATGGTATCGCCAAGGCTACAGAATTTATAAATAAAGACCCGCAGGCCATTTATTACCGGAGAAGAGGAACCTTTTACAATGAAATAGGCAATAACGAAAAAGCCTGCGAAGATGCAGTAACATTGAAAGATACCTATGACACCGGTGATTTCTGGCAAAAAGAGTTTAACTGCCCCGACGTGATGGCACCCATTAAACCATCCATGCAACGTACTTATATTTATGAAGTACTGTTCCAGGGAAATACCTACGATTTCAGGGTAACCAACCCCAAAGTAGACATGGACAAAGGCGTTTCATTCAAATATAAAATGACCGGTGATGTGGGCATCAACGGTGTGGTAAACATCAGTAAAGAAGCACTGGATACGGCACACGTGCAAATGAACCGCTTCAGTAATGGCAATAAGGATCTTACACAGGAAACATCGGTATGGATTAGCAATGCAGTTTTTAACGAACTGAAAACAAACGGCGAAGCATTTATGCAGGCAAGTGTTTTCAGTGCACAGGTTTTTCAGGTGGTAGCCGAGGAAGATCCTTTTTATAGTGTAAACGTGGATGACCAGTTTAAATACATCCGCTGCATACACCTGGTTTCAAAAGATGGGGATGATTCGCAGGAATTGTGGATCAACGACGATCCAAAAAATCCGATCATTTTAAAAATGAAGCTGGATTTTTCGATTGAATTGAAGCAGATATTATAAGGATGGGATGAAAAAATAAGCCTTGAGAAAATATGCCGCAACATTTGATCTGTTGCGGCATTTTTTACAGGAAATAGTATCTAATACCTGGTTGCTTTTAAATGTGTTGACGGGAAAGGCTGCAAATAGTACAATGATTGTCGTAAACGGGCTAAGAATTTTTTTTCAGTTGCCGGCACTTATGAAAAAGTATAATGGGCCGGGCAATACCCCTCCAGTGAAAGTTTTGGTGGTAATTTTCGGGTAGAATTGACAAAATACCTGGAAAAATGGCTTCAAGGGGGTAAAAATCGGCCCAAAAAGCCATATCTGATTTGTTGGGAAAGAAAATATTTGTACCTTTGCGGCGCTAAAAGCTGCGGTATTGTTTGGATGGGCCGTACTTATTTAGCATACTATGAGAGTTTTTATAAATTATATCAACCCCGGTTTGCTTGCAAGCAGACTTTAATTAGAGGGGTATGCTTTTGACAAAAGCGAAAAGATCAGCAAAGAACATTAGTACAAGAGTGCGACGCCAATGAAGCTCAATTGAAATTCAAAAGCCGGCTCATAATAATAAAAATTAAAAAATTCAAAATAGAAAAAATGGGAGATTTACGTTATCAACGAAACTTTGGAATTGCCGCTCATATTGATGCTGGTAAAACAACTACCACCGAGCGTATATTATATTATACCGGTGTAAATCATAAAATTGGTGAGGTGCACGATGGTGCTGCTACCATGGACTGGATGGCCCAGGAGCAGGAAAGAGGTATTACCATTACTTCGGCAGCAACTACCTGTTTTTGGAATTTTCCGATGGAGCAGGGCAAAAAAATTGCAACAACCAACCAGTACAAATTCAACATTATTGATACCCCGGGTCACGTAGATTTTACCGTAGAGGTAAATCGTTCTTTACGTGTTCTGGATGGTTTGCTGGCTTTGTTTTGTGCCGTATCGGGCGTAGAACCGCAATCCGAAACCGTTTGGCGCCAGGCCAACCGCTACAAGGTACCCCGTATTGGTTTCGTAAACAAAATGGACCGTGCCGGTGCCGATTTCTTAAATGTGGTAAAACAAATTAAAGAAATGCTGGGCGCTAAAGCCGTGCCATTACAGTTGCCTATTGGCGCTGAAGATAATTTTAAGGGTGTGGTTGATCTGATCACCATGAAAGCCATGGTTTGGGATGATGCTACATTGGGTATGACCTTCAATGAAGTTCCTATTCCGGAAGATATGGCCGAAGACGTGAAAGAATGGAGACAACATTTAATTGAAGCCGTTGCTGATTATGATGATAATTTGCTGGAAAAATTCTTTGATGATCCGGATACGATCTCTGAAGATGAAATCCATGAAGCGATCCGTAAAGCAACCATCGATATTTCTATCATCCCGATGATGTGTGGTTCTTCTTTTAAAAACAAAGGCGTACAAACTGCATTGGATGCTATTGTACGTTACTTGCCGGGTCCTATGGACATTGAGGCGGTAAAGGGTATTAATCCTGATACCGGTGAAGAATTATTGCGTCATTGCGATCCTAAAGAACCATTCAGTGCTTTGGCATTTAAGATCATGACCGATCCATTTGTGGGTCGTTTAGCGTTCTTCCGGGCGTATAGCGGCCGTTTGGATTCAGGTTCCTATGTGTTGAACACCCGTACGGGAAAGAACGAGCGTATCAGCCGTATCATGCAGATGCATGCCAACAAACAAAACCCGGTTGATTTTATTGAAGCCGGTGATATTGGTGCTGCGGTAGGTTTTAAGGATATCAAAACAGGAGATACACTTTGTAACGAGAAGAACCCGATCGTGCTGGAAGCCATGACCTTCCCCGAGCCCGTGATCAGTGTTGCAGTTGAGCCAAAAACACAGGCCGACGTTGATAAAATGGGTATGGCCATTGCCAAACTGGTTGAGGAAGATCCAACCTTACGTGTAAAAACAGACGAAGAAACCGGCCAAACGATTTTGAGTGGTATGGGTGAATTACACCTGGAGATCATCATTGATCGTATGCGTCGTGAATTTAAAGTAGAAATTAACCAGGGTGCGCCGCAGGTGGCTTATAAAGAAGCGTTCCATGATACGGTTCAACACCGTGAAACTTTGAAAAAACAAACGGGTGGTCGTGGTAAGTTTGCCGATATCATTTTTGAGATCGGGCCCGCTGATGAAGAGTTTTTGAAAGATAAGGAGATCAACAAAGGAAGCAACTTCCAGTTTGTGAACAAATTGTTTGGTGGTAGTATTCCTAAGGAATTTGTACCCGCCATTCAAAAAGGTTTTGAAACAGCAATGACAACGGGTGTATTGGCCGGTTATCCGATGGAGAGTATGAAAGTGAGTGTATCGGATGGTAGTTTCCATCAGGTTGACTCGGATGCGATGAGTTTTGAACTTTGTGCCAAGCAGGGATACCGTGAGGCCGGCCGTAAAGCAAAACCAACGTTGCTTGAGCCGATCATGAAGGTTGAAGTGTTAACACCAGACCAGTACATGGGTGATGTTACCGGTGACTTAAACCGTCGTCGTGGCATGCTGGAAGGTATGGATAGCAAACATGGCGTACAGGTTATTAAAGCCAAAGTGCCCTTGAGCGAAATGTTTGGTTATGTAACGCAGCTGCGTTCCTTATCAAGCGGCCGTGCATCTTCTACCATGGAGTTCAGCCATTACTCGCCTGCGCCAAATAATATTGCGGAGGAAGTGATCGCGAAGCAGAAGGGTAAAGTGAAGATTGAGGATTAATAAACAAGCTGTTAGCTTTTAGCTAATGGCTGTTAAAAATACAGGCCCCATTCCGGAAAGGATGGGGCTTTTTTATTGAGTTGAAAATTGGCATGTTTACCTATTCGTTGAGTCGTTTCCCTTTAGCCAGTTTATGGTTGTATCAAAAGCAAAACCCTTCTTTTTTGCATTAATGATCAGTTGTTCGGTGCGTTGTAATACAACGTTGCCGGCATTCCGGGTAACGTAGCTGGGAAATTTGGCACCACCGGCATTTTTATAATCTACAAATTCCCACGGATGAAAATACAGGTTGAGGTAATTGTCTTTTTTAATGGCGGATGTACAACACTGCCAGTAAAACCAGAAAGGAAAATTGTGAAAGCTCAACCAAAAAAGGGGTATTCGGAACAGGGGTGTAACGCTGGCCGGTAGTTGCCACAAACCAGCTTCCGAAAAAAATGTTCGTTTGGCTTTTAGGTGATTGTACCGGCCCGGTATCCAGGTTGGATTTATTGAGGAACTGTAAAAATAACCTGCTGCTTTTATCTGGCCTTTGTCAACCGGCGCCATCCGCGGCATACGAAAACCGTAAACAGGGTGCTGAATGATTTCTTCCAGCGCCTGTTTTGAATTCAGCAGATCAGCGTTCTCAAATGCAGAATGATTGAATGCATGTGATGCAATTTCGTGCCCCTGTTGATGCAGGTTTTGAATGACGGCTTTCTTTAGCGTAGCATATTTTGCGGTACAATAAAAAGTTGCTTTCACTTCATATTTATCCAGCACCTGCAGCAGCCTTTCCAGTCCGGTTGTTGTTATTGATAGTTGATCGGCTATGGGTAAGTTGCCATTATATTCAAAAGGCATATCAAACTCTTCCACATCATAACTTAGCAGTATCGTCGGTTTCATAAAGATTGGTTTCTTCTATTCGGTAAAAAGGTTGCTGCTTTACCTGCGTAAAGATCTTGCCGATGTAAATGCCGATGATACCGAGCACAAACAACTGCAGGCCGCCAAAAAATACGATCGTTATTAATACAGATGACCAGCCTCTTTCGGCATGCCCGGCATAAAAACTATAAAAAATATAAGGGAAAAACAACACCGAACTGCAGGCAAAAAACAGGCCCAGGTAAGTTGCCAGGTGTAAAGGTTTTACACTGAACGACGTGATACCGGTTAGCGCCAGTTTAAGCATGGCTGATACCGTGTATTTGCTTTTACCGTCGTTTCTTTTGTCGGCCACATAATCGATGGCATATTGTTTATTACCTGCCAGTTTCACAAAGGCCCTGAAAAACAATTCCACTTCTTTGGCGTTGCGGATCATGTTGCAGATCTTTTCATCCAGTAACCTGAAATCGGCCGTGCCCTGTTCCATCTTCACTTCCGACAAAACATTGATTATTTTATAAAACCATTTGGAACTCAGTTTTTTAAAAAAGCCGGTTGACACATGATCAACCCTCCTGGTGTACACCACATCATAACCTTCTTCCCATTTATCGAGCATATCCGGTATTACAGCCGGCGGGTGTTGCATATCGCCATCCATGGTAATGACACATTGCCCGGTGGCCCGGTCGATGCCCGCCCGGATGGCGTTTTGATGTCCGTAATTGCGGGATAATTTGATATACCTGAAAATTTTGTTTTCGCTGGTTAGTTGTTTCACCAGGCTTAGTGAGTGATCGCTGCTCCCGTCATCCACATAAATAATTTCAAAGCTGTATTGGGGCAGTTTGGATACCTGCAACAACAATGCTTCGGCAAGAATTTTAATATTGCCTTCTTCATTGTATGTAGGTATTACTATGGAAACCTTTTTCATTTGTGCCTTGTTTTTTATCTAATCGGGTTTTATCCGCCATCGATCAATAAATTGTTAGCAAGATAGACAGATTTTAACTTAGATTTTCTGTTTCTCTTTGGTAAAGTTTACCACCAGCAACTGATAGATAATAATAAGCCAGATCACAAAACAGGGCAATGCCTTCAGCGCATAGGGCCTTACCATATTCATTTTAAAATACCGGGGTACCAGGTCGGTGTTCGACAGGCAGGTTACCAGTAAAACAAAAATGAGTAACGCGATGTTGCCCATGGTTTTCGGACTGGGTTGCAAAACATACCACAAGGCAAAACCGGTGACGGCTATTACGTAGGTTGACGATTCGGATGAGGAACTGAACAGCACCGGAAACAACAAGGTAGAAGCCAGCATCAGCAATCGGAACTTTTCGGAATCATATTGCTTAAACCTGAGCAGCGGCAGCAGGTACAATATGGCAGCCGGGATCAAAATAAAAAATCCTGAAAAGTTTTTCAGATTAAAAATCCGCTCCACCATACCCGCAACCGAAATATTTTGCATATTGCTGTCGTAATTGGATTCGTTTTTCACCACCTTTTCGGCCAGGGAATGATACCAATCCAGGTAACTTTGTACAATAAATTCGGGTGAAGAGATGATCATCGGCAACACAAAAAGCAGCACCGCACATAAAATAAAATAACCAATGAATTTGATTTTGTGTTTGCTGAACACCCAAAATACCAACCCGATGATGCCGTATAGTTTTATATAAAATCCGAGCAGTATGCAAAGGCAGGCCAGGAAATCTTTTTCGTTTCTGACCAATACATAACTGAATATGAGCAGGGCCGTTATAGACGGATTGATCTGTACATTGTGAATGGCCGTCATCATTTCTATAGCACCAATCAGCAGGATGGCATTTTTCTGCAGTTTATTAATTGGCAGATAATTGATGGCTTTATACAAGACGAATACGTTCAACAAAGCCCAAAGTACAACGCCTATATAATCCGGAAGCAGGGCAAACGGGGCGATAACCAGACTGAACAAAGGACCGTAATGGTTGCTGTCGTCGTATAGTTGCGGGTACTGCGCATACAGGTTAACCTGTTCAATGGTATGGGTAAAAACGCCTTTAAAGATCTGATAGTTGTTGATGGAATTTCTTATCAGCTCTAACACAACGGCCGTTAACCCCAATAAAAACCACAAAACCGCCGCATAGCTTTTAGCCAAAAAACGTTCAAAAAAAACCTCAAATCGTTTAGCTACTAACATGGTGAACTGATGATATTAATATGAAAATGCAAAAAGTACGCTTATATTTGATTAAACATATGCAATGTTCATCAAAATTTTGCAAATAGCATTTTTTTGATAATAATATTTTAGCCTGAGAAAAGCTTTCAAGGGCATGTGGTAAAACGAAACCGGCTTCTTTTTTTATTGTATTATCAGGATTCGTTAATATTGGCATAATCTTAGCAGTTACGTAACAACCTATAATATCAATATGCGAAAAATATTTTTTGTCCTGTTGCTGGTAGTTACCTTACCTGGTTTTGCGCAACGCAATAAGGTTGACGGCGAACACGAGAATTTCTTCCGTTTTGGGATCAAGGCTGGTGCCAACATCAATAAGATTACCGGCAAGTCGTATAAAGACGGGTTCAATTTTAATTTTCAGGCAGGTGCTTTTCTGCAGTTCAATTTCAGCAGTCGTTTTGGGTTACAACCCGAAGTGAATTTTGTACAAACCTCTGCTGAGTTCAGTAACGATGTGAATGATATTTACAACGACCTGTTTCGCAGCGGCAGTCAAAAAAAGTCAAAACTTAATTTTCTGGAAGTACCCGTCTTACTCAATATTAATGTGGGCAGCAGTAAAAGGGTGAAGCTGCAGATCGGGCCGGCCTACGGTGGTTTGCTTAAACAAACGGTCGACAGTTTGAAAAACAACGGTGATATTTACAAGAATGGCGAGTGGGCTGTTATTGGAGGCTTGTGGATTCAAATTCCGTTTGTGAATTTGGGTGCCCGTTATAAACTCGGACTAACCGATCTCAACAGTATCGATAACCGGCAAACCTGGAAAAGCCAGGCGATACAGGTATTTGTGGGGGTGACGTTTTAGGAGGGGATGCTGGATACTGGATACTGGCGGATTATGGCTCGAAATTGTTGTGGTTTCTTTCAACAGGCTGGATAAAATTGTTTAGTTTTCTTCCCAATTGGTCGGGTTTTAGATGTAATGATTCATAAAGCGTTTTATTTTTCAGTGATTCTGTTTCAAAAAGCGTTTTCAGGTGATCTATTGTTTCATCGTTTGATGACAACGAATAGACAAGGAATTTTATAAAATCTGCTTTATATCTTCTTCTTCCGTATCCTTCCACGATATTACTTCTTACTGATTTTACTGACCTCCGCATTTGTTGAGCTTCTTCAAATTGTTCAAATTTAGGTAGCGTGAAAGTCATCTTATGTATCTCAATAGATGAATCCCTGGCCAATTGCCATATTTCAAGTTTTTTATAGCTCAAATTTGACAGATTTTTAAATCAGGTCAGAAACAAATTAAGAAACATTCTTCCCAAAACCTGACTTTCATTCGTATACATCCGAATAAAAATCCAGTATCCAGTATCCAGTATCCAGCATCCCCCCTGCCCCCCTTGCATTTTCAAAATCTCCTTCGTATTTTGTCTGCTTAATCACCCACTATGCAAAACATCCGATTAGAGAATCTGTTGTTGATCGATATCGAGACAGTTTCTGAACACGCGCATTTTAATGAATTACATGAAGACTGGAAACAGTTATGGCAGGAAAAAGTACAGCGACAACTGCCGGAAAAGGTGACTGCCGAGGAATTTTACCCCCAACGTGCCGGCGTGATGGCCGAGTTTTCGAAGATCGTTTGTATCAGTGTTGGATATTTCAGGGGTGGTGGTAAATCTCTTCAACTCCGGTTAAAATCCTTTTATGGGGATGACGAAAAGATTTTGTTACAGGATTTTATTGCTGCCCTGCAAAAGATGGAAGCTAATCATAATAAATGGAGTTTTACGGGCCATAACATCAAAGAATTTGATATACCTTTTATTTGCCGGCGCTTAGTAATAAACAGTTTACCCATTCCCCCCTTTCTCGATTTTCAAAACATGAAACCCTGGGAAACCAACATGATCGATACTTTTCAGTATTGGCGTTTTGGTGATTATAAACAGTATACGTCGCTTAAACTACTTGCCGCAGCGCTCCAGGTGCCATCACCCAAAGATGATATCGACGGGAGTATGGTTGGGCAGGTATATTGGGTTGAACACAATATCGAACGAATTGTTACTTATTGCCAAAAAGACGTGGTAACAACCGGCAATATAATTCTGCGGTTTAAAAATTTGCCGCTGCTTACTGAAGACCAGGTGGACATTGTAAAATAGATCAGTTCACTTTTTTTAAAAAAGTAAGGAATACCGGGAAATGATCACTGTATCCATAATTATAAGTTAATCCATCCCAGGTACGTTTTGGATAATTTTTATATTGGCCCGTGGTTTGAACTAAAAATTGCTCATTAAAAATAGTGGCTTTATAAAAATGATATCCTGCCTGCTCTTTTTCCAACCAGCCTTTTGAAATAATTACCTGGTCAAATAATCCCCAGGCATCCTGGTAGGCAATAGTGCCGATTCCTTTTTTATAAAAATCGTACCAGGGATTGTACAGGCCACCATCTTTTAATTTATACATCGATCCTTTGGCCTGCAGCACTTTGGTAATGCTGGGGCTGATGGGGTCATCATTCAGATCGCCCATGATCACGATCTTGGTATTCAGGTTAATGACATTTAACGAATCTACTATTCGCTTAACTACGCCGGCTGCGGCTGCCCTTGCCGGTATGGAACGCTCCTCGCCACCCGAGCGGGAAGGCCAGTGGCCAACCATCACATGAACGGTATCACCGTCCATTATGCCTTTTACGTATAAAATATCCCTTGTTAAAAAAGATTCTTTAGATCCGCTGGGAAGCGCCACAAAAAGCGGTGCGCTGAAAACAGGCGTGAAATATTTTGGATTGTACAATAAGCCAACATCAATACCTCTTTTATCAGGCGAATCGTAATGAACAAATTTAAGCCCCCGGCTTTTTAAATTCTTATGATGTGTCAGCGCATTTAAAACGGTGTCATTTTCAATTTCGGCCACGCCCAACAGGGCCAAACCATCGGGATTGATATTGGTACCCAACCGCGCAATTACCGAACTTAGCCGGTCAACCTTGTCTAAAAAGATTCGCGTATTATAGTGTCGATCGCCATTGGGTAAAAATTCCTCATCATTCACGATCGGATTATCTACGGTATCATAAAAGTTTTCCAGATTATAAAATCCGATAAGAGAAGCCTTAAAATTTTCTTTTTGTGCGTAACTAGTTGATATAGAAAGTGCTGCGAAGCAAAAGGCAAGTAGCGTTTTATTCATAACGATTGATAAATTGTTGGCAAAGGTATTAATCTGGCCTGCATAATCGGTATTTTAATATGATTAATATGTTAAACCTGAGAATTTAAACGCAATACCAGTTTAAATAGATAGATTTGCGAACTTTTTTAACAAATAATTTATGATGGCAACAATTAGACATTGCTTATTTACAGCTTTGCTTTCGGTAGTATTTTCGCCGGTATTTTCGCAGGTGGAAAAACCAAAGGTTCCGCTGGCAAATCCCGACACGACAATTATTGAAACACTCAGGGAAAATTTTCAGGATAATATTCCGGTTATTTCTTTAGATGAAAGTGAAGGTACGGATGGAAACTCACAAAATATTTCGTCGCAGCTTGGTGCTGGCCGCGATCCTTTTTTAAACGCCGCTACTTTTAAATTTGGCGCGGTACGTTTTCGTATCAGGGGTTACGATGCCGACCAGTTCAACACCTATATCAATGGTGCACCCATGGAAAACCTCGACAATGGTTTTACACCGTATGGACAGTGGGGCGGTTTAAATGATGTGATGCGCAACCGCGAATCTACGTCGGGATTAAAGTCAACCACTTTTAGTTTTGGTGACCTGGGCGGACAAACAAATTTTGATACCCGGGCTTCCCACCAGCGCAAACAAACCAGCATTAACTATGCGGCTTCCAACCGCACGTATTCAAACCGTATCATGCTTACGCATTCTACCGGTTTAAATAAAAAGGTTGGGCGTTTACGCTTTCGGGTTCACGCCGTTGGGCCCAGGAAGGATTTACTGATGGTACGTTCTATAATGCCTGGTCAATTTTTGCAGGAGTAGATAAGCGTTTTAACGATAGGCACCTGTTGTCGTTTGTTGCGTTTGCTACACCAACCGAAAATGGGCGCCAGGGCGCATCGGTAAATGAGATGGTAGAGATCGCGGGCGACAACTATTATAACCCGTTTTGGGGATATCAAAACGGAAAGAAGAGAAATGCCAATGTGGGCAAATCTTTTCAACCTATTGGTATTTTATCGCACGACTGGAAAATTAATGATAAAACGGCTTTGCTAACTGCGGTTTCTGCAACTTTTGGAAGCAGGAGTACCACGGCACTTGACTGGTACAATGCAGCCGATCCAAGGCCCGACTACTACCGGTACCTGCCCAGTTACCAGCTTGATCCGTATTATGCCGATCAGGTTCGACAGGAATTGATGAATGACGTAAATAAAAGACAGATCAATTGGGATGGGTTGTACCAAACCAATTACGGCAGCAACGAAACCGTACATAATGCCAATGGCATTGCGGGCAATGATGTAACAGGCCGCCGCTCACATTATATCGTTGAAGAACGAGTGATCAATACCACCAAGTATAATTTCAACAGTACCCTAAATACAGCCATCTCCGAAAATGTAAATTTCACAGCCGGGGTAACCTACCAAAGCCAAAACAATCATTATTTCAAAAGAGTTGATGATTTATTGGGCGGCGAATTTTATGTGGATGTTAACCAGTTTGGAGAACGGGATTTTCCTGCTAACCCTGCTGCCGGACAAAACGATCTGAACAATCCAAACCGGATTGTAAAGGAAGGAGACAAAGTTGGATATAATTATAACCTGAACATTAAAAGAGGTTCGGTTTGGTTAATGGGAAATTTTAAATTCCGCAAGATCGATCTGTTTGTTTCTACCGAACATTCGTACACCAGTTTTTTCCGTAAGGGAAATGTAAAAACGGGTTTGTTCCCCGATAATTCATACGGAAAATCAACAACGTATAACTTTTATAATTCAGGGATCAAGGCCGGATTAACGTATAAGATCGACGGGCGTAATTATATTTTTGCAAATGGATCCTATGCATCCAGGGCGCCGTTTTTCGAAAATGCGTTTATCGCACCCCGAACCAGGGATTTTGTACAGGATAACCTGAAATCGGAAGAGATTCTGTCAACCGAACTTGGTTATGTAATGAATGCGCCGAGGTTGAAAATAAGGGCCAATGGTTATTTCACGCAGTTTAAAAACCAACTGGACGTACTTTCTTTTTACAATGATGAGTACCAGAATTTTGTAAACTATGCGATCAGCAATATTGGTAAAGTTCACATGGGTGTTGAGTTGGGCGTGGAAGCGAAAGTGTACAAGGGGTTAAGTTTGGTAGCCGCCGCTGCCATTGGGCAATACACGTTCAACACCCGCCAGAGCGCTACGGTAACGGCCGATAACAGCTCTGCCATTTTGGATAAGGATGTGGTGGTGTATTCAAAAGACTTTTTTGTACCTACTGCACAACAGGCTTACTCCATCGGGTTCGATTACCGTTCGCCGAAGTTTTGGTTTTTAAATGTAAACTTTAACTACTTCGATAAAATGTATTTGAATTACAACCCCATCCGCCGTACGGCTTCGGCTGTAAATGGTGTGGTAGAAGGATCGGAGCAATGGCACCAGATACTGGATCAAACCCAATTGGCAAATCAGTATACACTGGATATGTTTGCCGGGTACAGCTGGCTGATGAATAACAAATTCAAAGCATTAAAGAAAAGGACCTTCCTGGTATTTAATGTGGGGGTAAACAATTTACTCGATAACCGGAATATTGTATCGGGTGGTTATGAGCAGCTTCGTTTTGATTTTACTGAAAAGAATACCAATAAATTTCCTGATAAAAGATTTTACGCATATGGTCTAAATTTCTTTGCCAGTGTAGGTATCAGGTTCTAATACAATAACAAGTAAAAAACTCTTTAAAATATAAATTATGAACAAGATTTTTAAATTAATGACAGCGGTTCTTCTGGTAGCTGCAACGTTCACATTCAGCGCTTGCAAAAAATCATTTGATAATCCTCCGGGTGCCGGCGATCCGGCGATTGTTGCCAACACATCCATCAAAACTTTAAAAGCCCTGCACACCGCTGCAGGCGCCTACGATGTGATAACAACGGATATTGTTATTTCGGGAATCGTGGTAGCTGATGATAAAAGCGGAAATCTCTACAAGCAGTTATATATTCAGGATGCAACCGGCGGGTTACAGATCTTATTAGATGCAAATAGTCTGTACGGTACTTATCCAACAGGCCGCAGGATATTTATTAAGTGTAACGGTTTAACGATAAGCGACAATAATAAGATGATGGAGTTAGGTGTTAAAGCTACGGTTGCCGGCAGCCCGTCATTAGAAGGCATACCTGCAAATTTAATTTCCAAGTACGTTGTTGGCGGTTCTTTAAATAATCCGGTTGTTCCAACCGTGGTTACCCTAGCAGACCTGGGTGGAACCAGCGGAACGAATATGCAGGATCCATTGATTGGCTCTTTAATACAACTCGACGACTATCGTTTTGCCATACCTACCGGAACCTATTCTGATACATCGGTTTACAAAAGCACCGTTAACAGAGATATAAATACTTGTGGATCGCAATCTATTATTGTGAGAACAAGCGCCTATGCAAATTTTGCTGCAAGAACTGTAAAATCCGGCCGTGGAAGCATTTTGGCGGTTTATACTGTTTTCGGAAATACCCGTCAATTGATCATAAGAGATGAAACTGATGTCAGGTTCGACGATGCTTACGATTGCCCTTTACCAGCGGGAACCTTGTTGTTTGAAGATTTTGAAAGCCTTGCAACTACCACAACTTTCCCATACAACCCGGTTATTTTGCCGGGCTGGACAAATCTGGCACAGGCAGCCAGCGAAAAATGGACTGCCCGTACGTTCAGTGCAAATAAATACGCGTATATGAGCGGATTTGGAACTGGTCAAAATACGGTTACCAACTGGTTAGTCACTAAGGGTGTTCCATTAACAGGAACCACAAAAACCTTAACTTTTAAAACGATACAAGGGTTTATATTAACTACCACACCCGGAGGAACGCCGGTACAGGCGGCATTAAAAGTGCTGGTATCTACCAATTATACCGGTACCGGAAATCCGTGGGATCCAGGCGTTACGTGGACTGATATTACTGCTCAGGCAGCACTTTCACCGGGAAGTACAACATCAACTTTTCCGTCCAGTTTTACCAATTCGGGCAATATCAGCCTTAACGCTTATTCAGGAACCATATATGTGGCATTCCGTTATGAAGGTGCTGATCCGGCAGGTACTGGTAGTGACAAAACATCGGCCTGGGAAGTAGACGATATTAAAATTACGGGGCTATAAACTTTAAAATACTAAAATGAATTGAACGCCATGCGGTACCACAAATGGCGTTCGATTTTCATTGCGAAGGAAACTTCAAAAAGCGGAATTATTATGAAAAAACTCTATTTTTTTCTTGCCATTTTACTTGCTGCAAATTTTGCATCAGCACAATTGTTGACTGAAGATTTTAACTATCCTGCGGGTCAATTGATAACTGCCAATGGCTGGACTGCACACAGCGCAGGCGGTACTAATCCTATTACAGTAACAACTCCGGGCTTAACCTATGCGGGACACGCAAATTCGGGTATTGGTAATGCAGTAACCATGACGACCAGTGGAGAAGATGACAACAGAACCTTTACTGCAGTTACCAGTGGAACCGTTTATGGTTCATTTTTGGTTAACCTGAGTGCTGTACAAACTGCCGGTGATTATTTTATCGGGGTTTTTCAGAATGCGTCAACTTTCCCGGTGAGGGTGTATGCGAAATCTGACGGGGCCGGTGGATTTTTCTTTGGAGTGAGTAAAAGCAGTTCTACCCCGGTGTATGAAACAACTCCCAGAATCCTAAACACCACGTACTTTATTGTATTTAAATATGTATTCAATCAGGGAACGACTACCGACGATGAAGTTCATCTTTGGGTAAATCCGGCGCTGGGCGGTTCAGAAACAACGGCAACAATTCCTGCTGTTACCGGTACCAGCACTGATGCTACTACTATTGGTGCATTTTACCTTCGGCAGGGCTCAGCAACTAACGCGCCTACCCAACAAGTTGATGCCATATTAGCAGGCATAACCTGGGCTTCTGTAACACCGGCAAGCAGCGGAACCAATTTAACTGCTACCAACCTGGCAGACTTTGGAACGGTATGTGTAAACACAACCGTTGGCCCTAATTCATTCACCATTACAGGTACAGCATTAACTGCAGTTCCGGTTACTGTTGGGGCGCTTACAGGTTTTACTTATGCAACAACAGCAGGAGGTACCTATACACCCACATTAAGTATTACCCAGGGGGGCGGGGCATTTACACAGGATATTTTTGTAAAATTTACGCCAACAGCCGCTATATCCTATAATGGCAATATACCGGTAGGCGGGGGTGGAGCTACAAGCATAAACGTGCCAGCAACAGGCAGTGGAACAATTGTACCTGTGCTCACTGTGCCTGGTGGTGCTACTGCAATAACGCAGGTTTCTGCAACTGTTGCCGGAGAGATTACCGCTACCGGTTGCACGGCGGTAACTGCTTATGGCATTGAGTACAGCACCATGCCAAACTTTGCAAATGGATCAGGTACTCCGGTACCTTCGTCCAATCTAAGTGGAGGTATCTTTTCTTCAAATCTTACCGTATTAACTGCAGGAACCAAATATTATTATCACGCATACGCTACCAACACGGGCGGTACAGGTTATAGTATAATTGATTCTTTCACAACCAATTTAGCCGCACCAACACCGGGCATGGTCATTAGCCAGGTGTATGGCGCTGGCGGCAATGCTGCAGCTACCTATACCAATGATTTCATAGAATTATTTAACAGAAGTACGGCAACAATTGATATTAGCGGATGGAGTGTGCAATATGCATCTGCAGCCGGAACTTCCTGGAGTGTAGGTGTTATTCCCGCAGCCACAACTGTTGCAGCAGGAAAATATTTTTTAATTGAATTGGCATCTGGTGGGGCTAATGGCGTGCCGTTGCCAACGCCGGATCTTACCGGTATCAATATTAACATGAGTGCAAACCCGGGAAAGGTTGCGCTGGTAAATGATGCTGTTCCCTTAAGCGGTTCGGGGGCTTGTAATACCCCAACAGTTGTAGATGTTCTGGGTTATGGAAATACTGCCAGTTGTTCGGAATCAGCACCGTTTAATCCATCGGGGATTACAAACGCGAAAGCGAGCTTCAGAAAACTGACTGGTTGTACCGATACCAATAATAACAGCGTAGATTTTGAAGTGCTCGACGTAGCTCCCCGAAACAGTACAACAGCAGCCAATAACTGTGCACCCGCTTCCCCCACATTAACGGCAACCACACTTACTGCTTTCGGTAATGTTTGTATAAATACAACGGCAGGCCCAAATTCGTTTACCATAACAGGAGCTGCGTTAACGGCAGTTCCGGTTACTGTCGGCGCTTTGGCAGGGTTTACTTATGCAACCGTTGCGGGTGGCCCTTATACCACATCCTTAAGTATACCTCAGGGCGGTGGTCCATTTTCACAACAGGTATTTGTGCAGTTTACACCAACTGCCATACAATCTTATAACGGTAATATAGCAGTAGGTGGCGGTGGTGCAACTTCTATAAACGTGGCAGCTGCCGGTGCGGGTATAAATATTTCGGTAACTACCGGTGCTGCTTCTGCAATTACCGCTACTTCAGCAACACTGGCCGGTACCGCAACCACAACCTGTGCTGCCATTACTACCTATGGTATTGAGTATAGCACCATGAATAATTTTCCTGTTGGAACCGGATTACAGGTTTTTTCAACCAATATCAGCGGCGGTGCATTTACTTCCTCCGTTACCGGCCTCACTGGCGGAACTACCTATTATTACAGAGCCTTTGCAAATAATAGTGTGCCGGGTACCGTATATGGTACCCAAATGTCGTTTGTTACAGCAACTCCATTATTAAGCGCTTCAACTTTGGGCGCGTTTGGAAGTGTTTGTATCAATACAACAGCAGGCCCTAATTCTTTTACCATTACGGGTACTAATCTTACAAACGCTAACGTAAACGTTGGTGCGTTGACTGGTTTTACCTATTCAATAACGTTAGGAGGTGTGTATACCCCTACATTAAGTTTAACCCAACCGGGTGGATCTTTTTCTCAACAAATTTTTGTGAAGTTTAGTCCAACGCTGGTTCAATCTTACAATGGTAATATTGTTTTAACTGGCGGCGGTGCAGCGTCGGTAAATGTGCCTGCCACCGGTGCGGGCGTAAATTCGGTTCCAACGGTAACTGCCGGTGCGGCAACAGCCATAACAACTACTTCAGCAACGGTACCTGGCACGATTCCATCTATTGGTTGCAGCCCCTTAACGGCAAATTATGGTGTTGAATATAGTTTAACCAATGGATTTCCGAATGGTGGAGGTACGCCGGTGCTGTCAACCAACCTAAGCGGTATCAATTTCTCATCAAACCTTACCGGTTTAGCACCCAATACTACCTATTATTATCATACTTATGCCAGCAATGGTGCTCCGGGTACCGGGTATAGTCCACAACTGTCATTTACTACCTTGTCACTTACACCGGTATTAAATGCAACTTCATTAACAGCTTTTGGAAATGTTTGTATTAACACAACTGCCGGTCCTAATTCGTTTACCGTTTCCGGATCAGCTTTAAATGCAACCAATATTAATGTTGGGCCGTTAACCGGGTTTACATTTTCAATAACCTCGGGAGGTACTTATACGCCTTCATTGAGTTTAACACAGGGCGGTGGCACGTATAGCCAACAGATTTTTGTGAAGTTTACACCCACACTGGTACAATCATACAATGGTAATATACCGGTAAATGGGGGTGGAGCAGCAGCCATCAATGTGGCCGCTTCGGGTGCCGGTGTCAATACCTTGCCAACCGTTACTTCGGGAGCGGCGAGTGCAATCACCTCTATATCGGCAACAGTGGCAGGTACCCTTCCATCTACAGGATGTTCGCCTGTTACTACTTACGGTATTGAATACAGCACAATCAATGGATTCCCTAACGGAGGTGGACTGGCGGTACCTTCCACTAATTTGGCGGGTATTAATTTTTCCTCCAATTTAACAGCATTGGCGCCAACCACAACCTATTATTACCATGCTTATGCCGCCACCGTTAGTGCTGGTACGGCTTACGGCACACAAGGATCGTTTACAACGGCTACACCGGGCATGACCACTTCGGCGATCACAGGTTTTGGTAATGTTTGTTTGAACAATACCGCCGGTCCGAATTCTTTTACGATAACCGGTACAAACCTTACCACGGCAAACGTAACCGTTGGCGCATTGGCGGGCTTTACTTATTCAGTGGCATCAGGTGGTACGTATACAGCAACATTAAGCATTCCTCAACCGGGCGGTGCATTCTCACAAATTATTTATGTGAAGTTCACCCCAACCCTGGCTCAATCCTACAATGGAAATATACCTGTTGGTGGTGGTGGATCTGCTACTGTGAACCGGTCGGTTACAGGCGCTGGTATCAATACTGCGGCTACGGTTACCAGTGGTGCAGCCAGTGCCATTACGCAAATTTCTGCAACAGTTTCGGGTACGATACCTTCAATCGGGTGTTCGGCTCTTATTGAATATGGTATTGAGTACAGCACGTTAAATGGTTTCCCTAACGGAAACGGATTGGCCGTACTGTCAACCAATTTAATTGGTATCAATTTCAGTTCGGCACTTACAGGCCTGGCGCCAAGTACAACATACTATTATCATGCATATGCAACCAATGCTGGCGGTACGGTATACGGAACACAAGGTTCGTTTACCACTTCGGCACCGGTGCTAACGGCAACAGCACTTACCGGATTTGGTGCCATTTGTATCAACACGTCAGCGGGGCCTAATTCATTTGTGATCAGCAGCAATGCGGTTACGGCCGCAAATATCAATGTGGGGCCATTAACCGGATTCAGCTTTTCGACAGTATCCGGAGGACCTTATACCGCATCATTGAGTTTGGTGCATCCTGCAGGTGCATATACGCAAACTATTTATGTACAATTCAATCCAACCGCGGTTCAAACCTACAACGGAAATATTCCGGTAAATGGTGGCGGGGCTCCGGTAAGCATTACGGTACCGGTAACCGGCAGTGGTGTAAATACCACCGCGGCGGTGATTACCGGTAATGCTACAATTAACACGCCAACCTCAGCAACATTGGACGCGACTGTTGGTAATATTGGTTGCAGCGCTGTTACCACTTATGGTATCGAGTACAGCGGTATCAGCGGATTGGCTAATGGATTGGGAACGAAAATGCCGTCTGGTAATCTTTCGGGAGGTAATTTCTCGGCTACCTTGAACGGATTGGTTCAGGGTGCAACATACTATTACAAAGCCTATGCAGTTAATAACGGTGGAATCAGCTACGGTGTTGAGAAAACATTCACTATGAGCGGTATTCCGTCGGGCTTTATCATTTACGAAAACCCGGTTCAGCGTGCCGGAAACCTCCACTATACCTACAAAGGTATTAAGCCCGGCCACTACGAAATTCAGATCTTCAACAGTATTGGCCAGTTGGTTTATGAAAGACCGTTGATCATACAGGTTGATTTTATTGATGATAATTTTACCCTGCCTGGTGCACTTGGTGCAGGTGTCTATAGCCTGCATATTGTAAGTCCGGATTTCAGGGATCAGAAAATATTTATGATCAGGTAATTTCGGTATAATAGAATAGTTGAAAGGCTTCCGTAATGGAGGCCTTTCTTTTTTAGTTTCAAGATCATGTATTTTTTAGTACAATCCGAAGTGGGCTTTAAAGTCATGCCAAAATGCCAACCTGACAGCAAATGCTGCTTGGTACTATGTTTGCACCCTTCCGGAAAAATACAATAATATGCAAAAAGGAAGTATACGGGTACAAACGGAGAACATTTTCCCGATAATCAAGAAATTTTTATACAGTGAGCATGACATTTTTATACGTGAGCTTGTCAGTAATGCGGTTGATGCCAACCAGAAATTGAAAACATTGTCGTCTATTGGAGAAGCAGCGGGCGAACTGGGCGATCTAAGAATTGACATTAAAATTGACAAAGAAAAGAAAACATTAACCATTTCGGATACCGGCATTGGTATGACGGAAGAAGAAATTGATAAATACCTGAACCAGGTTGCTTTCAGTGGTGCTGAAGAATTCCTGGAAAAATATAAAGGCCAGAATGAAGCGAATATCATTGGTCATTTTGGTCTGGGTTTTTACAGTTCTTTCATGGTGAGTGATAAAGTGGAAGTGATCTCAAAAAGTTATAAGAAAGACAGCAAGGCGGTTCGTTGGGAATGTGATGGCAGTCCCGAATTTACGCTGGAGGAAGTGGAAAAAGAAACCCGGGGAACTGATATCATCCTGCATTTGAATGCCGAAAGTGAGGAGTTTTTAGAACCTTACCGGGTGAGCAGTGTATTGGAGAAATTTTGCCGGTTTTTACCAATACCCATTTTTTTCGATGATGGCGCTTCAAAGGGCACTGAAAAAACGGAGAAGGCTGAAGGTGATGAAAACGTTGAGAAAGCTGTTGAGGAAAAGCAAATTAATAATACGGCACCAGCCTGGACCAAAAAACCGTCGGAGTTAACGGACGAAGATTACCAGAATTTTTATAAAGAATTATATCCTTTTGGAGAGCCGCCGCTTTTCTGGATTCATCTGAATGTGGATTATCCGTTTAACCTGACCGGGATTTTATATTTCCCGAAAATTAAACAGAGCTACGAGATACAAAAAGATAAAATTCAACTCTATAGCAACCAGGTTTTTGTAACTGACGAAGTGAAGGATATTGTTCCGGAGTTTTTAATGTTGATGCATGGGGTGATCGATAGTCCGGATATTCCGCTTAACGTGAGCCGCAGTTACCTGCAGGGCGATCCTAATGTGCGTAAGATCAATTCGCATATCACCAAAAAAGTAGCCGATAAACTGGAAGAAATTTTCAAAGCAGACCGTACCCAGTTTGAAGAAAAATGGGAGAGCCTGGGCTTGTTCGTCAAATATGGCATGATGACGGACGATAAGTTTTTAGAAAAAGCGAATAAGTTTCATATCCTTCAGGATAGTAAAGACGGGAAATTTTATACGCTGGAGGAATATAGAATCGCAACAGAAACTTTGCAAAAAAATAAAGACGGCAAGTTGGTGATCTTATATACTACTAATCCTATACAACAGGATGCTTATATTCAACAGGCAAATGATAAGGGATATATCGTTGTTAAGCTGGATACGATCATCGATAATGGTTTTTTAAACCAGATGGAAATGAAATGGGAGAACGTGCAGTTTGTGCGGGTTGACAGTGATATCGTTGATAACCTGATTGATAAGCAGGAAGCCGGAGATAGTGTATTGAGCAAAGATGAGGAAGCTACATTGAAAGAACTTTTTGCTGTTAAAAATCCCGAAGTAAATGTTTCGGTTGAAATAAAAGGTTTAAGTGCCGAAGCGCCACCGGTAGTGGCAACCCGACCCGAGTTTATGCGCCGCATGAAAGATATGGCTGCGATGCAGGGTGGTATGGGTGCCTTTTATGCCAACATGCCTGATGAAGTTACGTTAACGGTTAACGGCAATCACGCCATTTATAAAAATGTACTGGCCGAAGTGGAAAAAGACAAGCAGGAGAAAGTGGTACATAACCTGGCCGACCTCGCCTTATTATCGCAGGGATTATTAAAAGGAAACAGTTTAACCAGTTTTATAAACAGAAGTGTGGAGTTGATGAGTTGATATACCCTGTCTGGCCGCTTTGCCCGCTTTAATATATTGAAGTCCTTTGAATGAATGGAGGAAACCTTTATAATTTACCAGAATTCGTAGCGGCCATACAGGTCTTAATTTTCCAGGATCACCGCCTCTATATATTTCAGTTTTTTATTGTACCAGGTTTGGGTATAGCCGGCTTTCAGAAACTGTTCTCTATGTACCGGGTTTACATAAATGATGCTGATCTTACGCGGATTGTTTTGCAGACTGTCGAAAATATTATTGACCACTGCGCTCATGATAATATCATCAAAGGGGTTGAACAGGAAAAGGCAATCCGCATCATCCGGGATTTCGGTGTAAAAGGCGTCGTTGTTGATGATCGAAAAATCAAAGCCGGGAATTTGTTGTTTTGTTTTAGCCAGGTTTAGTTTCGCGATCTCACAGAGTTCTTTCGAAAATTCGATACCGGTTACCCGCCCGAATTGGTGATGGGCAGCCATACAAAGCGCCCGGCCCTTGCCGGATCCCAGGTCTACAAAATGATTTCGCGGCTTTGCCGGCAACTGTTTAAATATGTCTTCCAGTAAATTAAAACTCACCGGCATATAGATCGCGGCATGAGAAGTGTCGACACCCATTTGTTCGAGGTTCATCAGATCGTCTTCACCGGTGGTATTGATTCCGTATTTTCTTTCGCCACTGATCTCCTGTTTGATCATATACCAGGCGATTTTAAAATCCCAGTTATCGAGCAGGAAATAGAAATACTTTATGTAGGTGAACCATTTCATGTTTCGCTGGCGCGGATATCGATCACTTTAAGTTGCAGGCTTACGTTGCCATTCCATTCGTTTTCATCAACAGTAAAAACAATATCAACCGGCTTTTTGAGTAAGGGAAATTTTTCGGCCAGGTTAAATCCGATCCCGGTAAACGAAAATCCATCCTGCTTTACCACAAAACGAATATGCAATTCCTTTACCACTTTGGAACTACCGGTGTCCTGTACCTGTTTTGCCACAAAAACCGGCCGCATATTGTCGGGGCCAAAGGGTTCCATCTGGCAAAGGATATTGTAGAAATTCTGGTTCAGGTCCTTAAAGGAAATTTCGGAGTCAATAATAATTTCGGGTATCAACAGGTGTTCGGGGATCGAACCGGCAACCACCTGTTCAAAGTGGGTGGCAAAGGCCTCAACATTTTCGGGTAACAGGGACAGGCCGGCCGCCGCAAAATGTCCGCCATAGCCCAGCAGCAGTTCGTGGCAGGCATGAACGGCTTCATATAGATTAAAACCGGGCACACTCCTGGCGCTGCCGGCAACAATATCACCACTTTGGGTTAACACAACGGTTGGCCGGTACCAGGTTTCGATCAGGCGGCTGGCAACAATACCAACTACGCCTTTGTGCCAGTGTTTTCGAAACACAACGGTGGTTTTTTTGTTTTGCAGAGCAGGGTTAGCCGCAATGATTTCAAGGGCTTCTTCGGTAATACTGCTGTCGGCTTCTTTTCGGTCGCTGTTATCGCTGTGCAGCATTTCGGCAAATTCCAGTGCTTTTGTATAATCGGCTTCAATAAATAATTGCACGGCTTTTTTTGCATCATCCATACGACCGGCCGCGTTCACCCTTGGTGCAATTACAAACACCACATTATTGATCGACAATTTATTTTGTAGTCCTCCCAAAAAAATCAATGCTTTAACGCCCGGATTTGGATCGTTGTTTATTTTATCGAGGCCATAATAGGCCATGATCCTGTTTTCACCGGTAATGGGCACAATATCGGCCGCGATGGCAATGGCTACCAGATCGAGGTAACAATGATAATGTTCCGCATCGATATTAAGTTCGATGGCCAGGGCGGTAATTAACTTAAAACCCACACCGCAGCCGCAGAGTTCTTTGTACGGATAACCACAGTCTTTCTGTTTGGCATTCAGAATAGCTACAGCGGGTGGTAATTCTTCGTCGGGTAAATGATGGTCGCAAACAATAAAATCGATATCCAGCGATTTGGCGTAACCGATCAGGTCAACCGATTTTATTCCGCAGTCCAGAGATATGATCAGTGAAAAATTTTGCTCTTTGGCAAAGTCGATGCCGATCTTACTGATACCATAGCCTTCTTTGTACCGGTGCGGGATATAAAAATCAATTAATGCCGGGTCGTAAATTTTACTGAGAAATTGGTACATACAGGCAACCGAAGTTGTTCCATCTACATCATAATCGCCAAAAACGAGTATTTTTTCTTTTTGGTCAAATGCGGCAAGGATACGCAACACGGCTTTTTTCATATCCTTCATCAGCATCGGGTCGTGCAGGTCGGCCAATTGTGGCCGGAAGAATAGTTTGGCCTTATCATAATCATCATACCCCCTGTTCGCCAGAATCCGGCATAGCGCCGGATTGATCTTCAGGGCCTGCTGCAGCGCCTCAGTTTTGCTGTCATCGGGTTTTAGTATTTTCCACCTTTTCTCCATATCAATATTTCCTGTCTGTTGTATAAAGCACCAGTTCTTCCAGCGCCTGTCTTACCGGGCTGGCCGTAAATCCATGCAGGATTTCGAGGGCCTCATTTTTATACGTATTCATCTTTTCTGCTGCATACTGAATGCCTCCTGCGTCCACCACGGCATCTATAATATACCTGAGTTTTTCCGGATTCCTGTTCTCGTTTTTAATGCTGTATATAAGTTTTCTTTTTTCGGAGGCCGAAACCTTGTTCAAGGTATAAATAAGGGGAGCGTGAGTTTTTTTTCTTTAATATCGTTGCCGGTTGGTTTTCCAATATCGGCCTTACCATAGTCAAATAGATCATCTTTGATTTGAAAAGCAATGCCAACCTTTTCACCAAAAAGTTTCATTTTTTCAGTTATGGTTTCATCTTTACTGGTACTATAAGCGCCAATGGCACAGGCCGATGACAGGAGTGATGCTGTTTTACAGCGAATGATCTCAAAATATATTGCTTCATTGAGATTTAATTTTCGTGATTTTTGCAGTTGCAATAATTCTCCTTCGCTCATTTGTTTTACGGCGTCTGAAAGAATATGCAGGTGCCTGAAATCATTATTGGAGGTTGCCAGTAACAGGCCTTTCGAAAGCAGGTAATCGCCCACCAATACCGCAATTTTTTTATTCCAGAGCGCGTTTATCGAAAAAAAACCTCTGCGTTCCAGTGAGTCGTCAACAACATCATCGTGCACCAGGGTAGCCGTATGTAACAATTCAACCAGGGCAGCTGCCCGGTAGGTACTTTCGTTTATTTCGCCATGTAATTTGGCGCTTAAAAAAACAAACATGGGTCTTAATTGCTTCCCTTTTCGCTTAATGATATATTTCATGATCATGTCCAGCGAAGTGGTTTCACTTTTAACCGATTCGGCAAATTTTTTTTCAAAAATTTTCAATTCAGCTCCAATTATATCATTAACAAAATTCATGTGTATCAGTCGCCCATTGCGATTTTAATAACAAAATAAATTCAATAGAATGCAACGAAAATACTAATTACCCCGTCTTGGAAACTACATTAGCCGAATTATTTTGATATAGCCCAAATAAATAATAAAAAACTTTGATTATTAGGCTGTAATTGATATTTTTGCTGTAATATTATCAAATACGTATTGAAAATTTTCTTAATTAACTAATTATGATTACCAAAAAGTACCGATTCCTTTTAACCGGAATATTATGTTTGTTTCTTGCAACAGGTGTTCAGGCACAGGTTGGGGGATTTGGGAGCGTGTATGACTCCTCTGTAATAACCAAGAAAAGAATGAATCAACAAAATCAATTTTGGGATGGCTCATATAATTTCCCTGCAAAACCACGCAATATGTGGGAAATTGGTGCCTCAATAGGTTTGTTTCACGTGAGCAGTGATGTAAGCGTTGTTCCTTTTGTGTTTCCCAGTTTTGAAGCGCATATCCGTAAAGCATTCGGTTATGTATTTTCTGTAAGGCTGCAGTATTTAAATGCAAAAGGCCAGGGCTTAAATTATAATATTGCCCAGAATTTTCTGAAAAACCCGGCCTGGAATTTAAATATAGCCGATCCGGCCCAACGTTATTTTGCGCCCGATGCATTGATTAATTCCTCTACAACCGGGCTTACGGTTAATACCGATCATGCCGGAAATGTAAGAACTGGAGACCCGGATGTGGTTTATTATAACTATCAAACCCGCCTGCAGGATCTGGGGTTACAGGGTATCGTTACCTTGAACAATATTCGTTTTCACAAAAAGAAAACCGGTATCGTGATTTATGGTGGTGCCGGTGTGGGTGTTTCCGTCTTTAAAACGATGGTTAATGCTTTAGATGAGAATGGAAATAACTATCGTGCCTTGTTTAATGCTACCAATGCTAAATACGGTGCTGGCACCTATAAGCAACGTAAGGATATTTTGAAAGATCTGAAAGCGGGTATGGATAAAACCTACGAAACAGAAGCTGAAGCTGAAGGAAGTCGCAGACCAATATTTGGAAAAGACAAAACCCTGAAGCCTTCCGGTACTGTTATTGCCGGTGTGGCCATTCGTTTGGGTAAAAGAGTTAACCTGGCCATTGAAGACAGGTTTACTTTTGTAAAAACAGATCTGGTTGATGGTCAGCGCTGGCAGGAACATGCCTGGGGCGATGCTGCTTTAACCCGTGATTTCGATTCGTACAATTATGCATCTATCGGTTTAAACCTGAATCTTGGTGGAAAATCTGTTGAACCATTATGGTGGGTTAATCCATTGGATTATGCCTATGATGAGTTAAGAAATCACCGTAATGTTAAGATACCTAAGAACGATTGTAATGATGGAGACGGAGATGGTGTTTGTGATCATTTAGATCGCGAGCCCAATACACCGGCCGGTTGCCCCGTTGATACCCATGGTGTAACACTGGATACCGATGGTGATGGTGTTCCTGATTGTAAGGATAAGCAGAAAATTACGCCTACCGAGTGTCAGCCTGTTAATGCTGATGGTGTTGGTAAGTGTCCTGATCCTGAGTGTTGTAAGAATCCCGTTGTGGTAACACCGCCTGCAGTTTGTCCTTGCGATTATCCAACACTGATCTACAAAGGCAATACCAGCGGTTTATCAAACGACAATAAGGATATGCTGGCAACAGTAGCTGCTAAAATGAAAGCAAATCCCAATTGTAATATCTCAATTTATGGGTATCCTGAGGCTTCTAAGGCTTCTCAGGCCAATTGCCAGAAGAGATTAGAAACAATTAAAATATATATGATTGAGAAATTGAACATCAGTGCCGACAGAATAAATACCAATTGTGAAGTTGGTGGTGGCGATAAGAATTCGGTTGATGTGAAGTGTAATTGATCAATACATTAATACGACAACAACAGCCCCCCGGTTTCCGGGGGGCTGTTGTTTAAAAAGGCCTAAAGCACGCTTTATCAAATCATTAACTGCTCTTTTTTGGCTATTTATATAATTACGGGCATTTTTGAGTTATTTACGTTAATTTTGCACCCTTTATGAGAGTATTTAAATTATTTTTATCGTTTGCTTTTTTGGTTGTACTGCTGTCATCCTGCAATAATTATAACAAGATTACGAAAAGCAAGGATTATGAGTACAAACTTAAAATGGCCGATGAATTGTATAGCAAGGGTAAGTACCGGATTGCTCAACAATTATACGAGGAGTTGTTTCCGGTCATGAAAGGTACCACCCGGTTCGAAGACATGTACTATAAAGACGCGTATTGTTTTTATTATATGGAAAGCTACGCCGACGCCGAAAGCCTGTTTAAAGGTTTTTTAGAAGTCTTTCCAAACAGCCCCAAAGCAGAGGAAGTGGATTATATGCGTTCGTTTTGTTTTTACAAACAATCGCCTAAGTTAGAGCTGGAACAGGTGAATACGGTAAAGGCGATGGGTATGATGCAGACTTTTATAAATACCCATCCCGGATCGGAACGAAACAAAGACGCTTCGGATATTATTGATAAATGCAGGGCGAAGCTGGAACAGAAGGAACAACGCGCTGCCGATCTGTATTATAATATGGGGCAGTACCGGGCAGCAGCACTGGCTTTTACCAATTTGATGAACAACTATCCCGAGTCGGAGAGTGGTGAAGCCTATAAATTGAAATCAGTTAAGTCTTATTATAAATTTGCCAAACTGAGTATACGGGAAAAGCAAATTGAACGGTATGAAAAAGTAACGGAAGAATACCAGGATTTCATCGACCGTTATCCCGAAAGCAAATTATTAAAAGAAGCAGAAAGTTTTAGTAACCTAAGTCAAAATCAAATTAAAGTTATAAAATATGAGCAAACTCAGACGTCAGCTAAGCGCTAGTACCAGCAGTGTTGTTGAACCAAAGAAATTATCTGATATTAAAGAAAAAACAGGTAATCTGTACGAATCAATAGCCATCATTGCAAAAAGGGCAAACCAGATCAATATTACATTGAAGGAAGAATTGCATAATAAGCTGGAAGAGTTTGCCAGTCATACTGACAGCCTGGAAGAAATTCATGAAAATAAAGAGCAGATTGAAATTTCAAAAGCCTATGAGCGCATGCCCAACCCGGCTTTATTGGCTACACAGGAGTTTATGGAGGATAAAGTGTATTTCCGCAGAAACGACGAAGATCTGTTCAGTTAATTTATAACCTGCATTTTAGCATCTTATTTAGTTAAGAAGTCATAATTTTAACCCCGCACGGCCTTAAATGCCTGCGGGGTATTTTTATGTTACAAAATAAAAAGATTTTATTGGGAGTTAGCGGCAGTATTGCCGCCTATAAATCGGCGGTATTAACCAGGCTGTTGGTAAAAGCAGGCGCCGAAGTGAAGATCGTTATGACAGATGCAGCAAAAGATTTTGTAACACCATTGTCGTTGTCCACCTTATCAAAAAACCCGGTGCTGGCTGGTTTGACTGAAAACGATTCCTGGGCCAACCACGTGATGCTTGGGCGCTGGGCAGATATAATGTTGATTGCGCCGTTAAGTTGTAATACGCTGTCTAAAATGGCAAGTGGGGCCTGTGATAACCTGTTGATGGCAGTCTATCTGTCGGCCACCTGCCCGGTGGTTGTAGCGCCGGCCATGGATGAAGATATGTGGCTGCACCAAACCACTAAAAAAAACCTGGAAACGATCCGGGCAAATGGTAACTATATTATTCCGGTAGAAAATGGGGAACTGGCCAGTGGATTAACCGGCGAGGGAAGAATGGCAGAGCCCGAATCGATCATTAAATGGGTAGAGGATTTTTTTTTTAGGGAGAAGGAATTAGCGGGAAAAAAAATATTGGTAACAGCCGGGCCAACCTATGAACAAATAGACCCGGTACGTTTTATCGGAAACCATTCATCGGGTAAAATGGGCGTAGCCATTGCCGAAGAAATGAATAAGCGGGGCGGAGAGGTTACCCTGGTGCTGGGGCCATCCAATATAGCTGTGAACGGCGGCATTACACTAATTAAAGTAAAATCGGCAGCCGATATGCTCGAGGTCTGCGAAAATGTATTTTCCTCGACCGATATCGCCATTATGAGCGCTGCCGTTGCCGATTATACACCGGTACAGGTGGCTGATAAAAAGATCAAGAAAGCAGGGAGCGAACTGGCCATAACATTAACACAAACAAAAGATATTTTAAAAACACTGGGTGAAAATAAAACAGAAAACCAGGTATTGGTAGGCTTTGCACTTGAAACCAATGATGAAGAGGAAAATGCACTGAAGAAACTGCGATCAAAAAATGCCGACATGATCGTGTTGAATTCATTGCAGGATGCCGGTGCCGGTTTTGGGCTCGATACCAACAAAATCACTATTTTTGATAAAAGCGGCCAGCGGTTTCCTTTTGAAGTTAAATCGAAAAAAGAAGTGGCCACAGATATTGTAAATACCATCATTCAACAATTTTATGCGAAAAATTAGTTCCCTATTCATACTGGCCTTTGTTTGTAAAATTTCATTGGCGCAGGAGTTAAAAGCCAATGTAACCGTGGCGAGTAACCAGGTGGGCAATAATGTGAACCAAAACGTTTTTCGTACCCTGCAAACGGCCTTGAATACTTTTTTAAATACCCGCAAATGGACAGGCGATAATTTTCAACAGAACGAAAGAATTGATTGCAGCTTTTTCATTAACCTGCAGTCAACCGGCGATCTGAATGTGTACAATGCATCCCTGACGATACAGGCGGCCCGGCCGGTTTTCAATACCAGCTACCTGTCGCCCATCATTAATTTTAAAGACGACAATGTCATTTTCAAGTACCTGGAATTTCAACAACTCGATTTTAACGAAAACCGGGTAACAGGCTCAGATGCCCTGGTGTCGAACCTCACGGCGGTTATAGCCTATTATGCGTATATGATATTGGCATTCGACTATGCCTCTTTTGCGCCGCGTGGCGGCGACCTGTATTTTCAAAAAGCAATGAATATTGTAAACAATGCGCCCGACGGCCGGGGTATTTCGGGGTGGAAAGCATTTGACAGCCAGCGTAACCGGTACTGGCTGGTAGAGAATATGATCAACAGCCGCTATACCATTATGCATGATGTATATTATAATTATTACCGCCAGGGAATGGATAAATTATACGAAGATGAAAATGCAGCCCGGGCAGAAGTATTGAATGTGCTGAACCTGCTGAATAATTTCAACAACGATAACCCCAATAAAATGATCCAGCAGTTTTTCTTCCAGGGTAAATCAACCGAACTGATAAAAATTTTTGCCAAGGGCCCGCAACAGGATAAGCTGCGGGCTTCCGAAATGCTGCAACGACTGGATATTACCAATGCGGCCAAGTATAAAGACGAACTGAAATGATGCGGATATTTATTTTTCTGTTGTGCATGTACATACTCCCTTCCTGCGGAAACAAAGAAGAAATACCTGCCGGAATCTTGAAACCCGAAATAATGCAGGCCGTGCTGTGGGATGTGATCAGGGCCGATGCATTTACTACTGATTTCATCGCGAGAGATACATCGAAAAATGCCGGTGAGGAAAATATTAAATTGCAGCAACAGGTATTTGCCATCCATAAAGTAACTAAGGGCGATTTTTATAAAAGCTACGATTATTACAAAGACAATCCTACCAGGTTTAAAGAACTGATGGATACGATGATCAAACGGGTAGAACTGGCGGATAAAACGAAACCAATTATTGAAAATTAAGCGGAAGAAAAAATGAATAAAGTATACAAAGATGCAGCAGCTGCCGTGGCCGACATAAACGACGGTGCCGTTTTAATGCTGGGCGGTTTTGGATTATGTGGTATACCCGAGAACAGCATTACCGCCCTGGTAAAAAAAGGTCCTAAAAACCTCACTTGTATTTCAAACAATGCGGGTGTGGATGATTTTGGTATCGGACTGATGCTGCAGCAGAAGCAGGTGAAAAAAATGATCTCCTCCTACGTAGGAGAAAATGCGGAGTTTGAACGTCAGTTGTTAAGCGGCGAACTGGAAGTGGAACTGATACCCCAGGGTACCCTGGCAACCCGTTGCATGGCTGCCGGTTATGGTATGCCCGCCATTTTTACACCCGCCGGTGTGGGAACCGAAGTGGCCGAAGGAAAAGAATCGAGGGTGTTTAATGATAAGGAATATTTACTGGAATATGCATTCGAAGCCGACTTTGCCATTGTAAAAGCCTGGAAGGGTGATACCGATGGCAATTTGATTTTTAAGGCAACGGCACGCAATTTTAATCCATTGATGGCTATGGTCGGTAAAATAACCATTGCCGAAGTGGAAGAACTCGTACAGCCGGGCGCGTTAGACCCCAATGAGATACATACACCGGGCATATACGTGCACCGAATATTTCAGGGGACCGATTATGAGAAAAGGATCGAGCAAAGAACTACGGCGCCGGCCCCCTCCGCCCCCGAAGGGGGGACTTGAGAGTCTGACGACTAAGTGTAGCTTCCGATTTTTCCGGGGTTAAAAAATGGTTGCATAATTATATAATCTTAAAACAAAGTTCTCCTTTAGGGGACGGGGTATCATGGCTTTAACAAAAGAACAAATAGCACAACGCATTGCAATGGAATTGAAAGACGGTTACTATGTTAACCTCGGCATAGGCATACCCACCCTGGTGGCCAATTATATTCCCGGGGGTATTAATGTAGTACTGCAGAGCGAGAATGGTTTGTTGGGCATGGGGCCCTTTCCGGTGGCGGGCGAAGAAGATGCAGATCTGATCACTGCCGGCAAACAAACCATCACCACCTTGCCCGGCTCGGCCTTTTTCGACAGCGCCCTGAGTTTTGGTATGATACGCGCCGGTAAGGTAGACCTCACCGTGCTGGGTGCCATGGAAGTGAGCGAAAATGGTGATATCGCCAACTGGAAAATTCCCGGCAAAATGGTGAAAGGCATGGGCGGCGCAATGGACCTGGTGGCCAGTGCAAAGAATATTATTGTGGCTATGATGCATACCAACCCCAAAGGACAGAGTAAATTATTGCCGGCCTGTACATTGCCGTTAACGGGCAAAAAGTGCATCAAAAAGATCGTTACCGAATTGGCCGTACTGGATGTTACCGAGAACGGATTTAAATTATTGGAAAGAGCACCGGGTGTTTCGGTGGAAGAAATCGTTGAAAAAACAGCGGGGAAGTTGATCGTTGAGGGAGATGTGCCGGAGATGACGTTTTAATCTATCAAAAATAAAAATCCCCCGAAAAACATCGAGGGATTTTTTATAAGCTGTTAGTTTGTTATCGGTATTACACGTTCGGTGCGGCCGCTAAAATTTCCTCATTAGCTCCGCTGGCATATTTCTCAAAATTCTTCACAAATTGTTGGGCCAGGTTTTTTGCCATGGCATCGTAGGCCTCTTTATCGGCCCAGGTATTGCGTGGCCTTAATATTTCGGAGGGTACGCCGGGGCATTCGGTTGGAATCATAACACCAAAAACCTGATGGGCCGCATACTCAACCTGATCAAGTTTTCCTTCCAGCGCCGCAGTGATCATGGCCCTGGTGTACCCCAGGTTCATGCGGCTTCCAACACCATATGGGCCGCCGCTCCAGCCGGTGTTTATCATCCAAACGTTCACATTGTGTTCATTCATTTTTTTACCCAGCATTTCGGCGTATTGTGCCGGGTGCAGGGGTAAAAACGGTGCACCAAAACAGGCGCTGAAAGTAGATTTGGGCTCGGTAACTCCCGCTTCGGTGCCGGCTACCTTGGCCGTATAACCGCTGATGAACTGGTACATGGCTTGTCCGGCCGATAATTTACTGATGGGCGGTAAAACTCCATAGGCATCGCAGGTTAAAAAGAAAAGATTTTTGGGCGTTTTGCCGATGGACGGTTCCAGCGCATTGCTGATAAAACTGAGCGGATAACTCACCCGGGTATTTTCGGTAATTTTCTTGCTGCTAAAATCAATTTTATTGGTGCCTTCAATAAAGGTTACGTTCTCTACCAGGGCACCGGGGCGGATGGCATTGAAAATTTCGGGTTCCTTTTCTTCACTCAGGTCGATACATTTTGCGTAACAGCCGCCTTCAAAATTAAAGACACTGTCTTTGGTCCAGCCGTGCTCATCATCGCCGATCAATTTGCGGTTGGGATCGGCACTTAAGGTAGTTTTACCGGTACCGCTAAGTCCGAAAAACACCGCCGTATCGCCAGCTTCGCCCATATTGGCACTGCAATGCATACTCAACACATTAGCCTTGGTAGGCAACACATAATTGAGCATGGTAAAAATGCCTTTTTTCATTTCGCCGGTATAACCGGTACCGCCAATTAAAATGGTTTTATGCGTAAAACTGATTACGGCAAAGTTTTCGGCGCGGGTGCCATCAACGGCAGGATCGGCCATAAAGCTGGGTGCCTGTATAATATGCCAGTGTGGTTCGAAGTTCTCCAGATCTTTTTCGCCGGGGCGGATGAACATATTATAGCAAAATAAATTACTCCATGGGTTTTCGTTAATTACCCTTAACCGGAGCTGGTAAGCCTCTTCGGCACAGGCATAGCAATCCCGTACCCAGATTTCCTTTCCGCTTAAATGTGCCAGCATTTTTTCTCTTAACTGAAAAAAGTATTTTTCTTCGAAGGGAATATTGAAATCGTTCCAGTGAACCGTGTTTTCGGTAAGGGCATCCTTCACCGTAAATTTGTCTTTGGGACTGCGGCCGGTAAATTTTCCGGTGTTGATCAAAAGGGCTCCGGTGTCGTTCAAAACACCATCTCCACGTTCTACTGCCTGTGCCGTTAACTGGTCGGGACCAAGCTGATAATGTACATTTTCTGTTGTTGATAATCCGAGTTTTTTCAGCGCCTCTACAGAGCCGCTGACCGTAGTTGTTTCTGACATAGCAAGTTGTTATTTAAGTTTGTGCAATCGTTGCCGCAAAGTTAGGCAATTGTCAATTCAAAAAATAAAAACGGCTCACGTATATTTAAAAACAATAAGCTGAAAATGAATAAAATGTTCAAAAGTTTTAAACAATTGTTGTTATTATTAAACAAGTTTGAATAATCACAGATTAAATTTAATACTATTGATATTTATCAAATCGGCAGTAAAGCCGGTTATTAATAAATTATATGATTTATTGTGACGAACGTGCACAAAAAAAGACCTGATTAAAATGTATATTGCAACCTAAAGAACATCAAATGAAATATCTACCCCTCAATCCCGACATATTTGTACAAAACCGCAAACGCTTTGTTGAAAAAATGGAAAGGAATGCCATCGCTATTTTCAACAGCAATGATGAACTACCTACCAACGGCGATCAGTTGCATAAGTTTAAACAGAACAGTGATCTTTACTGGTTAACCGGTGTTGAGCAGGAAGATACGCTGGTTATTCTTTTTCCCGATAATCCTGATCCAAAATACCGCGAGGTGTTGGTTTTGGTAAGGCCCGACGAACTAAAAGAGAAATGGAATGGTCATCTGTTGAGAGCCAATGAGGGAACCGCCATTTCAGGTATTCAAACGATTATCTGGCTGGATACAGCCGATGCCTTAATGCAAGCCTGGGTGCACCTGGCCGATACCATTTATTTAAATACAAATGAAAACGACCGTAAGGCCAATAAGGTGTTGGTGCGGGATTACCGCTATGCCCAATTAATGAAAGAACGTTTTCCCTTACATCATTACCGGCGCAGTGCAAAGATCATGAAGGAACTGCGGGCCATTAAAACAGCCCTGGAAATCGACGTATTACAGAAAGCAATTGATATAACCGACATCACGTTCAGAAGGGTTATGCAGATCATAAAGCCCGGGATCATGGAGTACGAAATTGAGGCCGAAATTTACCATTCATTTTTATCACAGCGTGCAACCGGACCGGGTTATGGAAGTATAATAGCAAGCGGCGATCGAGCCAGAACATTGCACTATGTTGACAACAGCCGCGAATGCAAAGATGGCGAATTGATATTAATGGATTTTGGAGCCGACTATGGCGGTTACAATGCCGACCTGTCCAGAACGGTACCGGTTAGTGGTAAATTTGGCCGCCGGCAAAAAACAGTGTACAATGCCTGTTTGCATTTGCACCATTATGCCGCCAGTATTTTAAAACCCGGTATCAGCATTGTGGATTATACCGAAAAAGTGGGTGATGAGGCAACGGTGGTTTTTCAAAAGATCGGCCTGCTGAAAAAATCCGACATCAAAAATGAGAATCCCGAAAACAGGGCCTATCGTAAATATTTATATCATGGTATTTCGCATCACCTCGGTTTGGATGTACATGACCTAGGAACAAGAACCGCTCCTGTAAAAGCCGGCATGGTATTCACCATTGAGCCGGGCATTTATATTGAAGAAGAACAAATGGGTGTACGTATCGAAAATAATTTTTGGATCACGAAGAACGGAAATAAGGATCTGATGAAGAATATTCCGATTACGGTGGAGGAGATTGAAGCTTATATGAAAAAATAGACTGAACAGATGATCAAACAGATCCCGAATTTATTTACGCTCCTCAATCTTTTTTTGGGTTGTATCGCCATTGTTTTTGCCTTACAAACAGAAACGATCTCCATTTATATTGGTGATGATCTCAGTACGCAATTTAATATTCCGGAACGATTATCGGTTGCGGCATATTTTATTTTTGCTGCTGCCATCGTGGATTTTTTGGATGGGTTTGTTGCCCGTTTACTGAACGCTTCATCCGAAATGGGGAAACAACTCGATTCGCTGAGCGATGTGGTTAGTTTTGGGGTAGCACCATCTGTAATTTTATACCAGCTCCTGCGCATCAGTTTTATGAAAGAGGAAAACGGATTGGAAACTTCCATAGCCTGGCTGCTTCCGGCATTTGTGGTGGCCTGTGCAGGCGCCTACCGTTTGGCCAGGTTTAATTTAGATGATTCGCAATCCTTCGGATTTAAAGGAGTGCCTATTCCGGCAGCAGGGTTATTCATTGCCTCCTTTCCGTTGATCCTGCATTTTGGTAACAGCTGGATCGACATGAATGCGGTACTTACCAATAAATGGGTATTGTATGCTGTCGTTATTGTTATGAGTTGGTTGATGGTTTCTAATTTGCCGCTAATGGCATTAAAATTTAAAGATGCCAGCATTAAAAATAATCTCCCAAAAATAATCTTACTCGTTATTGGCATCCTGGCTGCCATTATTTTTAACTGGCTGGCTGTTCCAATTGTATTTATCGTGTACATTATTTTATCTTTGCTTTTCAAACAACAACCATCATGATATTTACAGTACAGATAAAAGTTATGCCGCTTAAAGATCTATTAGACCCTCAGGGCAAGGCAGTAATGGGCGGATTACAGAATTTAGGCCTGCAAAATATTTCGGATGTGCGGATAGGCAAACATATTGATCTGCAGATTGAAGCTGAAACTAAAGAAGCAGCCTTCGGTACTGCTGAAGAAGCTGCGAAAAAATTACTGGCAAACCCGGTGATGGAAGTGTATGAGATTACTATCAATTAAGAATATAGCTTTTAGCTATTAGCAATTAGCCATTGGCAATAGCGCTGGCTCGGCTAACAGCTAACCGCTAACAACTAACAGCTGTTATGCTTTACCTGATTCCATCTCCGATAGGCAACCTCGCCGATATCACCTTCAGGGCCATCGACATATTAAAATCAGTGGATCTGATATTGGCCGAAGATACCCGAACATCTGCGGTGCTGTTAAATCATTACCAGGTACAAAAGCCCATTACACCCTATCACCAGCATAACGAACACAAAATACTTACTCATTTAACGGAACAGTTGGCCGGTGGAAAAACCATGGCCCTGATCACGGATGCGGGTACACCGGGCATCAGCGATCCTGCTTTTTTGTTGGTTCGGGAATGCATTAAAAACAATATCACGGTAGAATGTTTACCCGGCGCCACGGCATTTGTGCCGGCGCTGGTGAATAGCGGTTTGCCCATCAACAGCTTTTGTTTCGAAGGATTTTTGCCACTAAAAAAAGGCAGGCAAACCATGATGAAGAAATTAGCTGAAGAAGAAAGAACCATGGTTTTTTATGAAAGTCCGATGAGGTTGGTAAAAACATTAATCGACTTTATCCAGTACTTTGGGGCCGACAGGCAATGCTGCGTTAGCCGCGAGCTCACCAAAAAATTTGAGGAGAATGCCAGGGGAACTTTACAGGAAGTGCATGATCATTTTGCGGCCAAAACGGTGAAAGGGGAGATTGTGATTGTGGTGGAAGGGAAAAAGTAATTATTTTGATCAATAAAATTTACACACTTTGTCAAGTTCTTTTCGCTCAATATCCGGCACCCAACATTCCTCCGCAGCATAACCCACCGGAATCAATAAAAAAGGTTTTTCATTAACCGGCCTGTTCAATACCCTGCTCAAAAAATTCATAGGGCTGGGCGTGTGCGTTAGTGCAACCAGTCCGGCGTTATGTATCGCGGCCAGTAAAACGCCACAAGCCGGTCCGCAGCTTTCAGTGGCATAATAGGTGTTTATCTTTTTACCATCAGCATCCAAATCATAACTTTTCTTAAAAACGATGATGAGGTAGAGGGCTATTTCCAAAAATTCTTTTTTCCAGTCGGTTTGCAGGGGTAACAGGTCTTTTTTCCAGTCTTCGGGCATTCGGCCGTTGTAACTTTCATATTCTTCCTTTTCTGCCTCAACCCGTATCTGCTTTTTTATTTCGGGATCCATTACCACGCAAAATGTCCACGGTTGCTTGTGGGCGCCACTGGGCGCGGTTGATGCAGTCATGATAATATCTTCAATCATTTCCTTTAGCACGGGTTGATCCGAGAAATCTAATCGTTCTGCTTCCAAAAAAGTTAAAGGAGGGAAATTGATTGTGGCGGACATGAAATGAAGAAAGAAAACAACTTAGGAGTTTTCTTTCTTCATTGATTGATTTTTGTTATGGCCGCTCGCACTCGGCAACGGATGTAGCCCCATGTCTTCTGATACACCTGATGCGTCCCGCAGCTAATAATTTATTCAGCAAGGTATCTAATTCAGTGCCAATTAAAGAAACGGCTTTTGTGATTAAATCACCAGAGCTTGGCGTTGTAAATGTTGTAATTGCATTGTCAACTACGGTCCTCGTGGCAGGGTGGTTTAAATCGGGCACATAATCCCATACCCTTTGATAAAAAGTTGCAACCGGTGTTGATCCATTGGTAATTGAATCTTCTATATTTAATACAGATTGCTTTACAGCCAATTGTATTATTTGAATGTTGGCAGGGTTAAGTGTTCCGTCACCAGTCAGGTTCCAGCTATTGCCTTTATTGTTTCTTACCGGAACTCCTTTTACGCCTCCGGTCTGATAGTTATTTAAATAATCATGTACCGCTTTAACAGCGAGGTTTGCAATTTGCTGTGCACCATTATTAGCTGTATCTTCCATTACAGCTTTCAATACCCGGTAAAATACTTCGGGGTAAAATGTACCGGTATCATTTAAATCCCAGTTAGGTTCGTACCAATGATCTGAAACTACTTCAAAACGGCCTAATTTACTGTTGATCGCCGGAATGGCTAATGCACCATCGGCAATTCGTTCAAGCATCCTTGCTCCAGCGGCATTTACCCTTCCACTGGTAGTTACGTTGGCAATAAATCTGTTCATGACCTGCTCTTTATTAATTAAATGTCCCGCTGAAAAAGCATCTGTTAAAAAATGGTCGCCAAATGCGTTTATCGGATAAGCTATGTCTAAATCATCTGAGTTTGTACCTGTTCTTGCTGCTCGAATTGCCTGGTTATGATAGCTTTCCCAGCTAGCTTTGTTATTAGTTAATCTACTGGTAGTGCCTGAAGGAGGTGGCGCGAAATGAGAATTATTTGCAAGAGCTAAATCAATATATCTTGAACCAATTCCTCTGGTTGGGCTGCTCCAGTCATCTGTTCCAACGTCGCCGGTTCGGCCGCCGATACCTAAAATGGTATTTTTGTAATGGTCTTCACTCCGTGTAATTAAAACTTTTAACCTGTTTAATTCGGCTGGATTGGCGCTTTGGCAATTGGTATAATTTTCGTAGAAGTCGCCAAGGGTGATTATCTGGCCATAAGTAAAAGGAACCGTATTAACTGAATAAGTTGTGGTTGGCAAAAGAGCATGAACATTTGCCAATGGTCCGGAAATGGCGGTATTGATGAATTCGCCCAAAATGGCATGTTCACCTGTATCATAAAGCGGTTTGCTGTAAACACTCATGCTCTTCGCGGTGGAGGTTCCGGTACGGTTATCCCACCTTGCCCGGGTTCCTCTTATATCATAATGTACAAAGCTGTTGTAGAGTCCCAGGCCTCCCTGTAACATGGTGCCGTTACCTATAAGCTCTTCAATTTTATCCCTGATTTGAAGTGGTGTAAATCCGGTAGCAGTAATATCAGAAGCCATTCCGCACATATGTTGACTGCTGGTTGCGGCTCCTGACAGCGTAGCATTATATTCGGGAGTTCTGTAACCCGAATTGATCCTGATGGGGACGCCCAACGCAGTTCTTAACACTTCCAATTGATTCATTAATCTTTGAACGTTTCCTCTTAGATCTACCGGTACAGGCGTTTGGGCCGCATCATGGCATCTGAATTCATTTAAAGAAAAATTAGGCGAGCTGGCATCGGCAGCAGGATTTAGAGTACAATAAGCCGGAATACTTAACGACATGGTTAGCCCTGGAAGTTGCACATCCACTTCACCTTCCTGTTCATCAGTTTCTACATGTTTAACTCTGCCGGCAGGCGGTTCTGAAAATCCAAATGCATTTAAAGAAAGTGAATTACCGAACAAACTTTGTTGGGCAGCAGTGACCGGTGTTGTAAATAAAGTAGCTTCCCGGTTTCTTCGGGTAACCAACCCAGGTAGATCAACCAATTGGCCATTTACCCTGCCCTTGGTCCATCTTCTTATTTCGGCAGGTACGCCGGCATAATTGCCAGTGTTTAAAATTCTCAGCAGTGTAGATGATCTGAAATTGCCACTTCCAATATTGTAGGCTAAACTTACCAATGAATCGTATTGATTCTGATTTAGTTCTACCGTAACACTGTCATTAATTGTACGCTGAAATTCGTTCATGCGATCCACCAATAATTGTGTGGCCTGTGCTTCGGTAATTCCGCTGGCATAAGGCAATTCGGAGGGGTCGGAATTGTTGCAATTACCCTGATGCAAAAGTGTTCCATATCCAATGGTACAATGCCCCACCGGATCGTTATATTTATTTGCCCTGAATCCTTCAAAACTTTTTATCAGATCAATACACTGTTGTGACGCATTCCATGTTTGCGTTCTTTCATTCGTAAATGATCTTGACACCGGCAGGGATTGTAAAAAGCTAACCGGTAAAACGGTTGTGGCCAGATCGCTTCGGCTTTGGCTTTGAGAAAATGTAAGATCATCCATATTAATTGTTGCAGATCGAAGGCCCTGAATCACCGGAGCACTATCGCGAACAAAATCCATATTTTCAAAGTTCACCGTGCCAGCAATTGATGAAAGTACAGGTATATTGCTCAAGGCAGCATTTACCGCGTCATTCATCAGCTTTATTGTTTTTCTGTAGGCACCAATAACTGCTGTTTCAAAATTCTGTCCATCCTTCCAGTTATTCCAAAAGAAAAAAGTGGTTGGTTCCGGCAAATAATTATTTCTGATTGAACCTGAGGAAACTTTTGCACCGGCATCGATCCAGGCCTGGTTTAAGGAAGAGCCTACACAATTCATCATATACACACTTCTAATGGATAGAGGCCTGCCCGCTTCAGTTTTTATTTCTCTTATCTTTTGTCCGTTTATATTCCCGGTAACAGCTATAGAATCGGAATTTCCATGTGTTAAAATCATAACGTCCATGATCTTATTCTCATTGGTATGCCTGATTAGTGCATTCTTTAGTTCAGTATAAGTTGCTGTACCATTTCGTAGTACCACAATACTGCCAAATGTATCGGGAGTCGCTGCAGTATACCTGTTTAATGTAAGCTCTGCCGTTTCGATCAGGCTGTCTGTAAAACTGGTTATTTTTTCCCTGAGGAAATTAACGGCAATAGTTCTTGCTGCGGCAGGGATTGGTATACGTGTATTAATTGCTGAAAATATCCGGTCAACCAGTTCCGGGATACCCAGATCAACACCCCCGTTTTCAATAAGTATTATCAATACCCTGTGAGATGCCGACATCGAAGATGACCAACGGCCACTCTCTGCAAAAGAAAAACTATTACAGTGTTTTCTGCCATTTTTCCGCCCGGATTTATTGGAATTGGTTTTTAAGAAAAAATCCATTTCCATGAAACGATTGTCCATAATGCTAATATTAAAAAGTTTAAAAAATTAGGTTAGTATTTTAGCCAATTCAAAATGCATTCCGTCTAAATTGCTTCTAAAATGGCCTCCCCAGAAAAATCCATGTTGGTTAGCGATGGCCACCAATTCTCTAACACTGCCCTGGTGCCCAACTAATGCCGGTTGTGCGCCGAAACCATTCCAATTCGCGTTTATGTCAAATGCAGTACCCCATGCGTGATTACTAAGCGGCCGCGGGCTTCTGCTTTGCGAATTTCTAATGTACCTGGCAGCGTACCCCCCCTGAAAATTGATTACCCTGTCAAGCAATCCGGCAGCTTCCCAGGCCCTCCATAAATTTTGCAATGCTGTAGCTCCCGCCCGGTGAAAATTAATGGTTCCATTGGTTATTGGATTTCTGCCGATTAATTTGCCGTTAAGCTGAGGGATGGAGACTGAAATTATGTTCTGTGTTCTCCAATCGTTGGTTACCCTGATTCCATCGCCATCGAACGTTGAAGGGTCGGCTTCATAAGGAAAAGTGCCATAAAGTTGTGCACGCTCGGAAGATGTTAAAGGCCTTATGTTTGTAGGTCTTGGAGGCCAGTTAGGCGAGCTTAAAGCAGGGTCACCTGTTGTTACCGGCGGTGCAGGTATAGTTGTAGGTTCGGTCGCTACAGGAGGTGTCTCGGGAATGCTTTGTTTGCTGAACGCAAGGTTTGGTTCTTCGGTTTTCTGATTCGAAGAAGTGCTTGCTCCCGTTGCTTTGGAAATCAGATCTAAATCTTTTATAAAATCTTCGCTATCTGCAATAGATTTTGTAGTACTCTTTTTTGCGGTTTTATCTACAGTGGAATTATCCTGTAAATCCATAATTTTATCAAAGTCAGAAAATCTTTTTTCCAAATCAATACTACCCAGATCATAGGCTTCTGCAAATTCCATGCTCTTTGCTATCTGATCAAAAATTATATGTTTGTTTTCCGAAAGTGGAGGAGAGGGGGGATCGTTTTTGGGAGGCTTATTTGGCTGGGGATTTTGCAACGCTGATTTATCAACCGTTTTTTTGTTAACCGGATCAAATACTTTCTTACCAGTTAATATCGCCTGCATATCCCTGGCGAAATCATCTTCGTTTGCTGATGCTGATCCACTTATTTCGGGAATCGCGTCAAGGTATTCAAACGATGACTGTGTACTGGCAGATTGTTTTTCAGGAGCCGGACTATGGTTGGCTGCGATATTATCCAACATGGAAAGTTTTTCATTGTCGCTCGAACTGACACCGGGATTAACTTCCTGGTAAGGATCGGTGCTGTAGGTTTGTGAAGGGGTATAAAATAAATTTACATCTACCGCCGACTGCATAGCCACGGGAGCTTCATTTACAACCACATATTCTTCGAAGGGTATATCAGTTATCGAACTTTGAACTACGTATTCTTTTTTGTAACCCGAGCTTTTTGACTGCACGAGTATTTCTCCGTCATCAAAACTTTTTGAAACCGAGTAATTTGGCTTTTTTCTGATGGTATTATTTTTTTTCAATTTCATGATATGCAGTTTTTTACACAGCCCGGATGCGGTTTTGTATTACTGATATGGTAAACTACATGCAGGTGTTGAAATGCTTTTTTGATTGTTTATTTAAATCTTTACATTTAATTTTATTATAGCGTAAGGATCCAATGTCAATACCAGGTCGTTTGTATTAGTAATATTATTTTGATTTGTGAGCCTCACTTTTATTTCGTTTTCGTTATGCTCAATTACTTCTGCCAGGTTATCGTTTACAATAGCCACGGGTTTAAATTTCGCATTCACAGCCAGGTTTATACCTTTTATATGCAAATAAGGTGATTTATCAGCTTCCATGGAAAGGCTTACAGCGTTTACTTTTGGTGCATTTTCATTTCTTTTTACTTTTTTGAGCTGATTCACCAACTTGCTGTAATCAATGTTCTTACTGGCGAGTTTCTCTACTGCAATATTTTTGTTTTCTATTTGTTCCAGGTCATCAACGGATGTAACCCCCAGTTTTCTAAGCCCCCTTTTCGTATCCTTGTCCATGTCAATTTTCGATAATCCTGAATCACCGGTTTTATTAAATACTTTAGATGTAGCCCTTACCTGCTGGTCAGTTATGGAGCCTAATTGTATAGTTACTTTTGATGCTCCTTCCTGCCCAGGTTGTGCAGTGATGAACTTGATTTCATCACCGTCGTACGTTGGAAAAATATTTAAGTCCATAGCCATATCTTTAACGGTATAGGTTAAAGGCTTATTGATGGCTTTAATAGACAGTGTTTCCCTTGTTTTGTCCAGTTCTACAACAAGCGAATCAACAAAATCCTCCAAACTCCAGGCTACGTTTTCCATTTAAATAATTATTTTTCAAATTTATCTGCCTTAAAAGTTATCGAATGATAAGACGGCCTGAAACTTGTTTCAACCCGGTATAGGGGAGGAACGATTCCCAGCTTGACTTTTCCCGTTTCATCAACAATAATATCCAATTCAATAGGAGAATTTACTTCAAATTCATACACATAAGAATGGATGTCTTTTTCCTGCGTAAATAACTCGCCATCTATTTCCAGCATTTTTTGCATCATTTCATTAAAAGGTAGAAAAGCTTCGTCAATTTCCATATTTTATTTCTTTAGCGGTTCCAACATTATTTTCTCGTTCAATTCAATTTTGTATCCTTCAAACTCGTAAGCTACGTCGGCTGTTGAAGGAACATTATTTTCAGAAGAAGTCAATTCTTCGTCATCCTCAAATTGTTTTGCAAATAAATTGTTATACATAATCAGGTTGATTTAATGCCAAGTATCCTGGCAGATTTTGGTAAAGGAAATGATATCGTTTCTTCTGAAACTTCAACTACCTGCCCCGAATCATCAACTTTCATTACTTTGTTAATGATCACATTATTCAATTGCAATGTTGGGATTATCCATACCAGACCACGCTCATCATTTTTGCCTCTTAGTTTGATACTTTTTACGAACTCCGTTGAATTATTTTGCGCAAAGTAGTTCGATCTTAAGGCGTTCAATTTATCGGGCGCAAGTGGTGGTTGGCCATTCCAAAGCGAACTCAATTTGTTTAATTCATTTAAACTTAATTCGATTCCCGCTTTGATACGACCTTCAATACTCTCCGACATGGATCCGTCGTCAGTTTCAGCCCTAAGCAACTTTGTTTCCATAAGCCCGTTACTTTCAGTATCTGCCGAAATAAGCACGGTATATTTTAAACTGGTTTCTAACTGCCATCTTATTTTTTCATAACCATCCTCAGTTTTATTTAATTTATCAGTTAGCGGCGACTCCCATATTTTATTCCAAAAGGAGCGATAGAGGTTCATATCGGTTAACTCTTTTTCATCCTGAACCTTCCCAACCTGTTGTTTAATAAAATACTGCTCAACGAATACGATTTCTGTACTGCCGAGGGTTTTTACCTCTCTGTTTGACCGGGTTAACCATTTCATTTCGGCCAGTACCATTACTGGTTTGCCAGTAGGTACAGCACTGAGTTCTGTTACTGAAAAATCGAAATCAATGGCCGTGTTTGGCATAACATTTTTCTGCCTGAATATTTTTTCAAACAAGGTATTGTTGCGTTCATCCCTGAATACAATTTTCACTATGGCTTTTGGCAAGGCGCTAGCAGGAGCAGGCTCGGGTACTACCAGTTTAATCTTTAAACGGATGCCGGTATTTTTTTGAAAAAGGTTTTTTTCTTTTTCTTCAAACAGCAATTTATCTTTGCTGTCAAACGAAAGAATTGTTTTGGTACTCAGTGTGCAAGGGTATTTTTTGGAACCTAAACTTAAGGATGCGGCAACTGCCGGAGCAACCGCGGCTACTGTGGGAGCTGCTGCGGGAGCACTTTGCTGTAATAATTGCAGCAGCTGATCCATACTAATGCCCGCAGGTAAACCACCCGTTGAAGCAGCAGGCCGGGCAGCCTGATTTTCTAAAAATTGTTGCAACATCATACGTCGGTTTACTTCTCCCACCAAATCAGTAACCAAACGGTTATTTGCCTGCTTGTTTTGTAGATTTGCCTGGCTCGATGCGGTAAGAAGCTGCGGTATAACCTGTAAAATTGGACCCGCTAAACTGGCAATTAATGCATCATCAATGCCAAAAATAAATGGTTTTGAAAGATTTTTTTTTGTTTGTCCTGCCTGCAGAAACCGGCTATGTGAAAATGATTTTGACAATGAATGGGTAGTTGCAACCGGAGCCGCAGAAGCCGCAGGAACCGCCGAAACTGTGGGAACCGCTGCCGGAATAGGGCTTCCCAATCCATTCAGTAATGAGTTGAGGATCGTATTCAACATACCCAAAGAAGGAATACCAGCAGCGGGTGTACCCGTACCTGTACCCGAAGTTCCCGCAGGGTTATTTTGCAAACCGGATAGTAAACCCATTACTATTGGTCCGGCAACACTTACAAGACTAGACAATATCTCTTCAAAAGAAGTTTGTTGAGACAAGCCCGGGCTGCCGGTTTTGTGCGGAATAAGCCGATGTGGGTTAAAATAAATATTATCCATGTTATTTGCTGTTAAAGATGTAATTGATGATGACAAGCTAAAATCTACGTCCTCTTCGCTATAACGTACCGGAACCCTGATTATATTTGAAAAGGCAGGCGACCTCCCTTCCGTATCCTTAAATGAAAACAATTGAACGAAACAACTTTTAGCGGGAAATAAATTCTCCGGAACAGAAATATCCATGCTCGTATTCAAAAGTGTGTTTGCTCTATCATTTTTTTTAAGGGTTGTTTTGGTCAATATTTTATCTACCCATTTTATGCCATTCCTTTCACTAACCTGCTCACCTATTTTAAGGTAGTAATACTGATTGGTACCTGTGTCAATTTTAAATTTTACCTGGTCCTGACCGACAGCTAATAATTCTATAATTGCTAATGCCATTGCTGTTGATTTAAATTATCTGGCCGGTACTGCGGGTATCCCCGCTCCAGCCGGGGCAGGTGGTTTTAGAGCAGCCGTTCCGCCATCAGCATACATATTGGCAAAATTGTCTAATTTAAAATAGTCTGTTTTAAATTTGATATTTACGTGCCCTTTAAGTGTTGCACTCAAATCGTCGGTAGCTTTTTTATCAGATGTATTTACCTGGATATTGGTATTGGTATTGGTTATGTTAGCAGAAGGTCCGCCAAAAAGTGCGCCCAAGCCGCCACCAAAACCTGTTTCCACCGTATTTACATTAATATTTTGATCGTCGTGATGTGCTTTGCTTTCCCTGTTAGCTTTAATACTGAATTCTACAGAAGCATCAATTTCACCTTTTTCAACCACCAGTCTTGTAACGCCCATTAATATAACTTCCCGAAGAGCTGCTCGGTGTTCTTTTGCCATTTCTATTTTTGCTTCCAGAATATGTTTTTTCACTTCTGCATCGTCCGTATCTACTTTGTCTCCACTGGGATCTGTCAGGGCTATTTTGCTACTGCCATCTGCCTGGCGCTCAGAGGTAACATTATATTGCCCGCCTCTTTTTTCTGCCAGCCGTAAAAATGATTCATCATCTTTTACTTTTTTGATAAAGTCGGCTGATGATTTTGTTGCTTCTTTCATGAGCTTTATATAGCTATCAGTTTGAGATTTCATAACGCTTAAGTTGGCGTCAAAAACTGCTTTTAACAAATCCCGCACAAAAGCCGGAAAATCCACCGAGTCTACCAAATCATTAAAAGCATCAGTATCACCCTGAAATCCGGGGTTGTACCCTTTGTAACCCATTTCTTTTCCGCTATCAGTGGCCATTGATTTTGACAAACCGAGTTTTGATTTTTGTTTGTCGATGTTTTCATTTACCAGAAGACTGTAAATGTCTTTTTGATCGGCCAAACTCATCACTTTGTACATGTCGCTACCACTCAATACTTCAATTGCCTGGGCCCTGGCTTGGGCTTTTATTTGTTCTTCAGAAGGGATTATATTTACCTGACTCATAAGTTTTATTTTTTAGAGGTTACTGAATTAAAAATCCCATTCGTCGCCGCCGGCATGGGCTTCCTGGGGTGTTTTCGCGTCTTGGTTTGATGAACGGCCGTAGTCATCGCTTATGCCATTTTCGATTTCGTCATTCATGTCGGTAGTCATCGATTGGATCAGTTCATCCAGTTCAATCACCATACTGCAGAAATCAATAAAATTGTCATCTTGTTCAAATACCGGAGCATCATACTCGGCAACGGCCTTTAGAATTTTGTTGCAAATATTTGCTTTTTGGTATACCAGAGAAGCGTCGGTATAACTATGCTTCATGGATGCGAATAATGTTTGCGCCACTCCTTTCCAGGTACCTACTGTTGGGGAAATCTGCTTTACGATTTCAGGATGCCCCAAAATTTTATCCTTTATGAAATTCCACTCTGCGTTTATAATCGGGGAGATAATTTTTGCCATGCCTGTGCAACTGTCAGACAAATTGTTTTGTAATCCTGAAACAACCTGCATAACGCCGCCTCTTGATACAAAAGTGTCGGACTGAAGACTGGAAGATGCGTTTTCTACATAGTCCTGTACTGCAGGCGTTAATTTTTTCCACAACCGGGCAAACTTCGTGTTGATGATCATGCCCTGCGGTACTGTGGCCGTGCCAATATTCAATACCTGCCGATAGAAATGATTGCGTTCTCCATCTTTTGTTCTTTCAATAGTTTTTCCGGTCTTACCATCTATAAATTGGTTAGAGAAAACAAACATCTGCAGATTTTTGCGTAAACGCTGGTCGTCAATATCAATTCGGTTCTTTATAAGGAAATTATCAGTGAGGTAATTTGTCAGGTTAAAAATATCAAGATCCATTTCCATAATAGCTGAACTGAACAACTGGGCAGCGCATTTTACGTTGGAAGTATTTGCTTTGATAACCGACCTCACATCTTCGGAAAAGTCAACGTCAAAATCTTCATCTGTTTGTTCAAATTCCTCTTCCTGTAAAACCTCCGGCTGATGATAGTCAAGCCCCTTGATTTCGTTGATAAATGACCCTAAAAAATAGCTGATATTGTCTTCGTCTATTTTTACTTTTGATTTGCGAATATATTGTACCAGTAGCGGGTAGTAGTCTTCGGGAAGGTCATCAATTTTCAAATCGGTCAGGCCTTTGTCAATGAGCTTTAATTGTTGGCTGTCGGCAATATAGCTTTTGACGAGTTTTTCAATTTCTTTCGAAAACGAATCTTCATCAACACTTAGTTTCATTGCAGTTATTTTGACGATCAGCGGATGCGAATCATCGTTATAAGTATCTTTCCCTACAGGGTTTATTTTTAACGCGTTTTTTTGAATATAAGCCCGGGCTGCACTTACAACCAGGTAGTTGTGAATTGCATTAGCACCCTTTACATGAGAAGTGATAAAGTTATATAAAGCATTTACTTCACTGATACCTTTTACCCAGTATCCAAAAGCAATCAGATAGTCCAGTATATTGCCGTAGTTTGTATGAAGAAGGGCTTTTTGGTTGTTTGGCAAACCATTCCAGTTTTTATTCAGATAGTTTTTGAAATCATTTTTCAAGTTAGACAACACATTCACTTTGTCAATGCATTCGGCGATAGATAATTTGTCATCATCAGCACTGGCTAATACAAAATTCAATATACCCCTGTTGTCCCAATGATCTGATTCGGTTTTTTTAGCGTAAATCGGCTTAAGTAATTCTGTCTCAAGGTCAAAACGGGCACTACCCGATTTACTGAAGGATTTTGCATTTTTTTCAATTGCGGCCTTTACAAAGCTGTCCGATAAGCTATCGGCAGCTTCCCTCGCAACAGAATATTTATTATGGGCAGCGTCAGATTTTTTCTGGAGCCGGATCAATTCCCGTTTTAAATCTGCTGCCACTTTTTTTACTTCCGACAGCTGTTCTGTTTGTAGCTTTTTTTCGCCCGGGTTACTGGTGGATTTGGCCATTTTTTTCAACAAATCGTCAACTTCTTTATGTGCCACATGATGACGTTCTTCCACTTCAGCACGTTCTGCTTCCAGGTTTTGAACTATCTCCTCGAGAGAATTGGCTTCTTCTTTCGCAGTTTCCAACTCTTTTTTCAGGCCATTTAAGCTTCCCAATACAGCAGCCGACCTGGTTTCTCCCAATTCGCTGAATGCCGGTTTTCCCAGAATACTGTTGAGCTCGAGCAAATGTTTTTTTACAAGCGGGTCTACCACTGGCGAAAATCGTTTTCCAATGATAGAAGAGTTGCGGAGTCTTGGTGTGATTGTATTCATTTCCATAAAATTTATTTTAATAAATGATTTAAAAGTTTGAAGGCATCAGCCAGGTTGATTAACCCATAACCGGATTTTTGGCTGCGTTGTTTATTATCGGGTTTATCCGAAGAATGTTTAAGAATATATTTAATAGCGTCATTTGAAAGTATTTTACCCTTTCCCTTTGCGTATGATTTAAGTAATCCAACTGTGCCGGCAACAAATGGTGAAGCTTGCGAAGTTCCTGAAGCAACCGAATACGTGTTTTCCGAAAAGGAGCTGTATATGTTCAATCCCGGAGCTACAACGGTAATATCCGCTCCGTAAGAAGTGAAATTTGTAACCGTTCCTGAATCGTCAACCGCACCAACAGCAATTACGCCGGGAAGGGCGCCCGGATAATATTTTTCATTTGTTCCATCGTTTCCGCTGGCAGCCACTATGGTAACATTCTTTTTTAATGCATATTGAATCACGTCTTCATGTGGGAGTCCACCTCCTTCGTGTTTTATTCCGAGGCTCATATTTATTACATCTGCACCATTGTCAACAGCCCATTTTATACCGGCATTTATATTATCGATGATTCCGGCACCTACCAATTTATTTCCATTTTTCATAGTCGCCAATACCCGTACCGGCATGATGGAACAATTAGGGCAAACCCCCTCGTCCATAGCGATACCTTTAGCTGCAATAATTCCGGAAACATGCGTGCCATGGCCCACTTCATCTTCCGGCACGTCGTCGTAATCATTAATATCGCCGATAAAACCCGTTGTATCCAATCCCTGAATATTCACAAAATCTGCGGCAAATTTGAACTTGCCTTTTAACTCCTTGTGATCCAGATTGACCCCTGTGTCTAAAACCGCAATTTTTATTTCAGGAAGACCCTTGGTCATCAGTTTGGCATACTGCAGGTAAATAAGTTCAGCGTTTTTTTTGCTTTCTATTGATGCAGTAGTAGAAACAGTTTGTAGCGGTATGGGTGTTTCAACAACATCAATAATTGCGGCATTGACAATATTGGGAAACAGTGTGATTTGTGTCACCAACTCTGGTTGTGGCGCATAGTCGTTTTGAAGAATTACCCTGTATATGAGATTTAATTCGGCAAAAATTTCCTCCGCACTCCAGGTGGCGGATTGAGGCTCATATTCTTTGGTAACCCAAAAATTTAAGTTCCTCGATCGGAATAAATTGTCAAACTGAGGAAAAAATGATTCAACGGCCCGGGACTTGTCCATTAAGATAAAGTCTTTCCAGTAAGGGATATTTCCCGTAAAAGTTTTTTCAAAATTCCTTGTTACTTTTATGATGAAATGACTTTTCATTTTCTGTTTATGGTTGAATGACTTATCAATTAACACTCGCTTATTGATCAACCCGGATTTGAAAAAAAACGGATTCAAACCATGTCAATTATTTCTATACCGGCACTTAAACCATTTGCTGGTAAGGGTTTCACCTTAAAGAGGTTTCTGTTTTCAGTAAAATTGACATGCCTTAAATGTCAAACTGATTTTTAATAGGTTTAATTTTTCCAATTACTTGTTTACAGAGATATTGAGTTTATTAGCAACAATAATACAACTCAATTTATTTGCTGTCAATACCACAAAGTGGTAACTGGTTATTTTTTTCGAAAATAGATATCTATATTTTGGCTACTTACAAAAATCCTGCATACCCAAAAACACATAAATGCTTTGATATTCAAGTACTTAATTTTTTATCGCGTTTATTAGTTGAATAAAAACTGTTAATAAGTTTTTTGAAAAAAATGAAATTATGTGTGGAAGTGGGCAATCTTTTTTAAGACATCAAAGAAACAAGGCGTTAATTTTCTTGAATATTTACGAGAAAGATGGTTCCAAGCTCGTTTAAAATTCAGGAAATTTGTAGTTTCAGTAACTGCTTTTGTTAAGTGATGAATTTAAGCCCAAAATATTACAGCTGGAAATCAGTTGAAAAAGGCAGATTAATAAAACTCCGAAACTTCTTCCAGTGGCTTTCTTTTGATATCCGGCACCCAACATTCTGCCGCGGCATATCCCACCGGAATCAATAAAAAAGGCTTTTCATTAACCGGCCTGTTCAATACCTTGCTCAAAAAATTCATAGGGCTGGGCGTGTGCGTTAGTGCAACCAGTCCGGCGTTATGTATCGCTGCCAATAGAAAACCACAGGCCAACCCGCAGCTTTCAGTGGCATAATAGGTGTTTGTCTTTTTACCATCAGCATCCAAATCATAACTTTTCTTAAAAACGATGATGAGGTAGGGGGCTATTTCCAAAAATTCTTTTTTCCAGTCGGTTTGCAGGGGCAGCAGGTCTTTTTTCCAGTCTTCGGGCATTCGGCCGTTGTAACTTTCATATTCTTCCTTTTCTGCCTCAACCCGTATCTGCTTTTTTATTTCGGGATCCATTACCACGCAAAATGTCCAGGGTTGCTTGTGGGCGCCACTTGGCGCGGTTGAGGCCGACAAAATAATATTTTCGATAACTTCTTTTGGTACGGGTTTATCCGAAAAATCACGGCAGGTACGCCGGGTATTCATCCAGGCAGCAAAGGATTCGGCTCTTTGGCGCATTTCTGCCTCATCGTACTCATCACGGCTGTATTTAACGAAGGGAAAGCCATTTATCAGTTTTGTGATTTTCATAAAGCATTTTTTACCGAAATTTACCCATATAAAACCTATTAAATGAAGAAATCAGTTATTTTATTTTTCGCGGTATTTAGTTTTCAGCTTATTTGTTATGGTCAACCCGATCGCTGGCAACAGGCTGTTAAGTATACGATGAATATCAACATGGATGTGAATACCAATCGATTTACCGGAAAACAAAAGTTGGAATACACGAATAATTCGCCGAACAGACTGGATAAAGTGTTTTACCATTTATATTTTAATGCCTTTCAACCCAACAGCAGTATGGATATCAGGAGCCAGGAACTGGGGCAGGTTATAATCAATAAAAGACAGGACTGGGATGGCCGGGTGAAAGACCGGATCGCCAATCTTAAACCGGATGAGATCGGGTACCAAAAAATTATTTCCATTAAGATGAACGGGGTTGCCCAACTATTCAAATATCATGAAACTATTTTGGAAGTACTGCTTACCAAACCCATTGCCGCAAAATCTAAAGTGGTTTTCGACATGGAGTTTGAAGCACAGGTACCCCTGCAGATCCGCCGCAGTGGCAGAGATAATCCTGCAACCGGGGTGCGCCTGAGCATGAGCCAGTGGTATCCCAAACTTTGTGAATACGATTACGAAGGCTGGCATCCCACACCTTATGTTGCGCGGGAGTTTTATGGCGTTTGGGGCGATTTTGATGTAACGATCAACATTGATAAGAACTATAAACTGGGCGGAACAGGTGTATTGATGAACGCCAAAGAGATTGGCTGGGGTTACGATGCGCCCGGTACCGAACTAAAGCCCACCAATATGGATAAAAGAAGCTGGCATTTTATTGGCGGAAATGTGCACGATTTTGTTTGGTGTGCCGATCCGGACTATAAACACCTCAGCTACCAAATGCCAAATGGTGGACCAACACTGCATTCCATTTATAATGCCAAAGAAAATAATCCCAAAAATGATTCTGCCTGGGCAACGGTTCTAACGGCGGCATCAACGGCCTTGCCTTTTATCGAAAAGAATTTCGGCAAATATCCTTATCCGCAATACTCTTTTATTCAGGGTGGCGATGGCGGCATGGAATATCCCATGGCAACCTTATTGGTGGGGCCCGGTTTGGGAACCGTTTTTCACGAATGGATGCACAGCTGGTACCAGATGATGCTGGGCACTAATGAAAGTATGTATGGCTGGATGGATGAAGGATTTACCAGCTATGCCGAAGAACTGGTTTCTGCATTTTATAATAAAAAATCCTCGATGCAGGGTTTCCGTGAAGCGCTGCAACGTACACCCAATAACAAAAATTTGAAGGAGATCGTTGAAACCTGTCCGGAAGATCACGGCGGGGCCTATTTCAGCTATTTTAACCTGGCCAAAAGCGGGTACGAAGAGCCGATGACCACCCATGCCGATCATTTCGAATCTAATTATGCATACAGTTCGGCCGCTTATTCAAAAGGCGAAGTATTTATGGAGCAGCTTGGTTATATCGTGGGTGCAGATACCCGGGATAAAATTTTGTTGGAGTATTACCGGCAATGGCGCTTTAAGCATCCAAATGCCAATGATTTTATGCGTGTAGCGGAAGACGTTAGCGGTATCCAGTTAGACTGGTATAAAGAATACTGGGTTAATACTACCAAAACCATTGATTATAAAATCGACAGTTTATGGGAAGAGAACGGGGTGTCCAAAATAAGGTTAAGGCGGATTGGGCATATGCCCATGCCAATCGATCTGCAATTGACCTATGCCGATGGGAGTACCGAAATGTTTTATGTGCCTTTGAACCTGATGTTCGGAAATAAATTATCGGAAAATAAAGGCCAGAAACTCGAAATACTGGAAGAGTGGAAATGGACACACCCAACATATGTTGTTGAAACCAAACACAGGTTGATGGACATTAAAGTGGTAGATATTGATCCAACTAAACGAATGGCGGATATAGACCGGAAAAACAATACGCTGGAATTGAAATGGTAAGATGAACTTGGTCTGACGCCCTCGTCTGACCAATCACTTGTAAAAAATGAAAATAAATATCCGCAGGGTTGCTCCCCATGATGTTTCGGCTTTGTCGGCTATTGCCCGGCAAACATTTTTTGATACATTTACCGGTACCTGCTCTGAGGACGACATGCAGTCTTTTTTGAACGAATATTATAGTGAAGCGCAATTAAGAAGCGAACTGATGGATGCAGATACTTTTTGTTTTTTTGCCGAAGTGGATGCTGTTCCTGTTGCTTATCTGCAATTCAGGGAAGATTATAAAAATTTTCCGGTAGAGAAAAAATGGAAAGCGCTGGAATTAAAAAGGATCTATGTACTTACAGCGTTTCAGGGGCTGGGCATCGCCCAAAAACTAATGGATCATATCCTGGAATTCGCCAAAAACGAACAGTACGAAATGGTTTGGCTGGGCGTTTGGGAAAACAATTTCCGGGCACAGCGCTTTTATGAAAAATACGGGTTCAAAAATTCAGGGTATACACATGATTTCCCGATTGGTAATACACCCCAAACAGATGTGTGGCTTTGGAAGTTTTTAAAACAATAAACCCCATCAGGTCAACGACTCAACGGGGTTTACGGTTTGTGCTTGCTTGATTATTTGTCTCTATCTTCCAAAATATTTATTCACCGCTTCAATGCGGTTACTCACGTGCAACTTCTCATAAATATGGTATACATGTTTACGAACAGTTTCAGAACTGATTGATAATTTGTCGGAAATTTCTTTATACAATAATCCGGTCGACAGCATTTCCAGGATCTCATTTTCGCGTTTTGATAATACATCAAGCGATGAACCAAGCACCGTTGTGATGGATTTGTTTTGGAAGGCAGCAACAACTTTCGAGGCTATCTGGCTGCTCATCGGTGCACCTCCCTGTATCAGTTCAGTGATCCCCTCCAACAGTTTGGCAGGTTGCGTCTTTTTCAGAATATAACCATTGGCACCGGCCCGCAATGCTTCAAATATTTTTTCATCTTCGTCGTAGATCGTACACATCATGAATAATATTTCGGGATGGGTTTGCTTTAATTCACGAACCACTTCAATACCATTAATACCATCACCCAAACCAATATCCATCAGTACTACTTTTGGATTTAGTATGGGTAATTTTACCAACGCTTCTTCACCGGTAGTGCAGGAACCTGATAACGTAAAATGCTCGGAGGATTCTATGATTTGTTCAAGTGCCTGACGGATATCATTATTATCTTCTACTATCGCTACTGATCTGTTCATGATTTTACAAAATTGACATTAATTATACGATTAAGCAATACCCTAAAGTGGTAGGTGTTTAACTATCTCAAGGGTACATATAAAAGGTATTTTTCGGAAAAATAGGGCCGGGGGAATAATTTTTCTATCTCCCAAATCATTGGCTTACAGCCGCTTTCAAATATTTCGGTCGTCAAATCACCACCTTTTAAACAAATTAATCCGTTTGGGATATCTGTATTGTCATTTTTCCGCTTTTGTACAAGGGGTTTACTCCATTGCCACAAATCTTTTAGCGGTGCAACAGCTCTCGAAATTACTACGTCAAATTTTCCCCCGGGATCCTGCGTACGGTTCCTTATTTCTTCCGCCCGTGTATGCTGCGTCGTTACGTTTTGCAACCCAATGGCAGCCGCAACTTCGCCAACTACTTTCAGCTTTTTATTGACGCTGTCAACCATATGAAAGGTAGTTTCGGGAAACAGGATAGCCAGCGGAATACCCGGAAACCCGCCGCCACACCCCAGGTCCATCACCCGCAGGCCTTTTTGGAAATTCAAATTTGGTAGCAATGGCTAATGAATGCAGCACATGGTGCTCATAAAAATTATCCAGATCTTTCCTGGATATCACATTTATTTTAGAATTCCAGTCGGCATACAGATCCTTAAGCGCGGCAAACTGTTCCATTTGCCTCGCCGAAAAATCACTAAAATATTTTTGTATTAATTCCATATAAATAAAAGTCGATCTACGCTTCAATCTTCCAGATTTCTCTCTCCTTTGGAGAGGGGTAGGGGTGAGGCCCTACTTCCAACCCTTCTTCGGCCTTTTAAAAACCGCCGCTGCAAATATCAGGTAATAAAAAAACATCCAGATATCTATAATAAAAAACCAGGGATACATAGCCTGTTCATTAAGTTTCTTCATGCAGGGATACAATATAACAGCCTGAATCAAAAAACGAATTCCAAAAACGATCAGGGCGAGTTCCCAATTGTAAAAAATCACTGATGCTGCAAATAATGGATAAAACAGGATGTGCGAAAATGTGTAAAGTCCCAACAAAAATTTATGTACGGGCTTATAGTATTTGCCGGTACTGTAATGCCTGTTTTTTTGTTTTATCCAGGCGCCCCAGGTTTTTGGTGCGTCACTTAATGTAAACGCATCTTTGTCGATATTGATCCGGGTATTGCTTTTTGTGGCTGCCATATTGATAAACAGATCATCATCGCCGCTGGGTATGTTATTGTGTGCCGAAAATCCTTTGTGCCTGTAAAAAATGGTTTTTTTATAACTCAGGTTTCGGCCCACGCCCATATAGGGTTTACCGGCCAGTGCATAGGAAAAATACTGTAAGGCCGTATGAAAGGTTTCCCACCGTACAATCTTATTCAAAAGGCCGCTTTTTTTGTGAAAAGCACCGTAGCCTAATACAATTTCGGTTTGTTCGTCAAAAGTCTCCTGCATCTTTTCTATCCAGCATTCGCTGGCGGGTACACAATCAGCGTCTGTCAACAAAACAATTTCATGCTTGGCGGTTTTGATGCCGATACTTAATGGAAATTTCTTGCCTGGTATGAGTTTGGCTTCCTGTTTTAACTCAACCACCTGTAATTGTTTGTAGGTTTTTTGGTAGGCCTCCAGCAAATATTTGGTATCGTCGAACGAATTATCATCAACCACAATTACCTCGTGTGTGGTGCGGTATTGCTGAACCAACGCTCCCGGTAAATTTTTTGCTAAATTTGCGGCTTCATCGCGGGTGCAAATAATTACCGATACCGGATGGGTTTGCGAGGTTGTTTTTAGCCTGGCCTTATAAAAAGCAAGCCGGGCAAAGAAAAACAGGTAATAAAAAACCTGGATAAGGGTGATCAGGCAAAACAGATAGAACAGGATTTGCCAGATTTGGGTAGCATTCATTTGGCAAAAATAGCAGTAAAAGGAATCAGTCCTTTTATATTTTTTAAAGCGGATACCGAATTATTATGGCAGCACTGGAATTTGATTTACAACATACTGATCCGCTTTCAAAAGCAAGGGCCGGCAGGATGATCACCGACCACGGCGAGATTTTAACGCCCATTTTTATGCCCGTTGGTACCGTTGGTAGCGTAAAAGCTGTTACCCAACAGCAATTACAAACCGAAGTCAACGCACAGATCATTCTGGGCAATACCTATCATTTATACCTGCGGCCGGGTTTGGAGATTTTGGAGGCCGCCGGGGCTGCATAAATTCAACGGTTGGACCAAACCTATTTTAACCGACAGTGGCGGTTACCAGGTTTTTTCACTGGCAAACAATCGTAAGCTAACCGAGGAAGGGGCTTTGTTTCAAAGCCATATCGACGGCAGCAAACATTTATTTACTCCGGAGCATGTGATGGATATTCAAAGAACCATCGGCGGCGATATCATTATGGCCTTTGATGAATGCCCGCCGTATCCCAGCGATTATGCATACGCTAAAAACAGCATGGAACTCACCCATCGTTGGTTAAACAGGTGTTTCGAACGGTTTGAAACCACGCCGGATAGATATGGCTATTCGCAAAACCTTTTTCCTATCGTACAGGGAAGTACCTATAAGGATCTGCGCACAGCATCGGCAGAATTTGTATCATCCAAAAATGCGGTGGGTAATGCCATAGGCGGACTAAGTGTGGGCGAACCCACCGACATGATGTATGAATTTACCGAACTGTGCTGCGATATATTACCCGTACAAAAACCACGATATTTAATGGGCGTTGGTACGCCCTGGAATATTTTAGAAGGGATAGCATTGGGAATTGATATGTTCGATTGCGTGATGCCTACCCGTAACGGCCGAAACGCGATGTTATTTACAACGAAGGGTATTATTAACATCGACAATAAGAAATGGGAAAAAGACTTTTCGGTTATTGATGATGGTATTGATTGTGCTATGAGCAATTACTACAGTAAAGCCTACCTGCGTCACCTGATGAAATCCAAAGAGTATTTAGGCCTTACCATTGCCAGTGTGCACAATCTCGCCTTTTATATGTGGCTGGTTGCCGAAGCCCGTAAACATATCATGGCCGGTGATTTTACAAGCTGGAAAGCCGATATGGTGCTGCAGTTGCAAACGCGGCTATAGTGTCCTTTACAAACGGTTAACAAAAAAACGGGTCAATGGCACAATAATTGAAAAAACTGCGGTTCGCCCATTATCATTAATTTGTGGTGAAACCTGCCCCATGACAAGCTAAAAAAAGTTTTCGGCAATGGAGCGAATTAGTATCTTTAAAACTATTAAAAACAAACCGGCATGAAACGATTTACATTATTGGTTATTATGATCTGCGTATCCCTGGCATCTTTTTCTCAAACCACCATCCGGATGAGTAAAGAAGATGGGGTATCCCTGGTTCCCTGTAAGGTAAATGGAATGAACCTCAGTTTTAGCTTTGCAACAGCCGAACCCACGGTTAAAATTGGTTTAACCGAAGCCAATTTTATGTTTAAAAACAGGTACCTCAGTAGTGGGGATGTGGTTAGTCCGGCTAATTTTTCGGGGGATGAACTTACCGATGGGGTAGTGGTCAACTTAAAAGACATCGAGTTTGCCGGGTTGAAATTGAATAATATAACCGCAACGGTAAGTAAGGATATGTCGGCTCCCCTGTTACTGGGGCAGAGTGCTATTGCTAAACTGGGTCCTTTACAATTCGACTATGCAAATAACATAGTCACCATTGTAAATGGTTCGGGTAACTACGATTATTCGGGAGCGGGCAGTAGCAAACCGGTTTATACGTCCGGTTCTGTAAAAGCAAGTTCGGGCACGCCGGTGCAGGATGCCTCCATACCTAAAGATGCGCCGGTAGATGTTACCATGACAGATTTTAAAAAGAATATTTTGCCTTATGAAATTGTGGTATTCCGCAGCAAAGCGAACAACAGGGAATACCAGGGTGTTACCGACATAAACGGAAAATTTTCTACCCGTTTACCGGCCGGTGACTCGTATGAAATTTTTATTTTGGGATTTAAAGATTCAACCAGCTATGTAGTATTGGATATACCACCTGTAACAGGCAGGGCCTATTATAAAGATCCGTTTAAAGTGGGTATTCAGTTTTTGCCGGCAAAGAGTTTTGTGCTCGAGGATTGCAATTTTGAAACCGGCAAGGCCGACCTGGAAGAAGAGTCTTTTGCCGTGATCGACGAACTGGTTGCCTACCTCAAAAGAAAGGAAGATGTGCGGATCGAATTGGGTGGTCATACCGATAATGTAGGGTCTGCAAAAAGCAACTTGATCTTATCAGAAGCCAGGGCCAATACAGTAAGGGATTACTTGCTCAGTAAAGGTATCGCGGCGGAGCGGGTTACTGCAAAAGGCTATGGATTAACCGTGCCGGTTGAAAGTAATAAGACTGAAGAAGGCAGGGCGATGAATAGGCGAACAGAAGTGAAGGTGCTGGATAATTGAAGTGTCGGCTGGCGATCAGCGATGACGAAGCGTTTCGAAATCAACCTTTGTTATAACCAGCGCGAACCCGTAAAAAAATCCCGTTCAGTTTAAACTGAACGGGATTTATATTTTCGGAACCCACCATCAGGCGAAGTTCAATTAAGCTTTTGGCTCTTCAGCAACCGCTTCATCAGTAGCGTCGGTTGCATCAGTCGCATCAGGCGTCGCATCTGCTGCAACATCAGCCGGGGCACTTGCTGCTGGCTCAGTAGCTGCATTAGTAGCTGCGTTTGCACTTTCAGCGCTATCCATCTTCGCTTTCAGATCAGCCAAAACGCCTAAGTCGCCTAAAGTAGATTTTTCAACCTTGCTCTGTAAGTTCTTAACGGCTTTTTTGGTTACTTCATGATCGGCTCTTTTCTCTTTGATCACCGCTTGTTTTTCTTCTTCTATCACCTGCTCCCATAAACGCGCGTGGCTTAAAACAATGCGCTTATCATTGCGGTCAAATTCAATTACCAAAAACTTGGCGATCTCATCAACACCCACTGATTTTCCGTCTTCTTTGGCCAGGTGACGGGCAGGAGCAAATCCTTCCAGTCCGTAAGGTAATTGAACGATCGCACCTTTATCATCTTTCTTCACAACAGTTCCTTCATGTTCGCTTCCAACCGGGAAAGTAGATTCCAGTGAATTCCATGGATCTTCTTCTATTTGCTTATGTCCTAACTGAAGCTTACGTCCTTCCTGGTCAATATTCATGATCACCACTTCAATTTCATTGCCAACCTTCGTGTACTCATTTGGATTGTTGAAACGCTTTAACCAGCTCAGGTCGCTGATATGGATCATACCACCGATGCCGGTTGTTAATTCAACAAAAACACCATAAGGCGTAATGTTCTTCACCACACCCATATGCTTACTTCCTTCAGGGAAAGAAGCTTCGATCGTACTCCATGGATCTTCGGTCATTTGCTTGATAGACAAACTCATCTTACGGGTGTCTTTATCAAGGGTAACAACCTTAGCTTCGTATTCATCATTTAAATTAAAGAATTCCTTCGCGTTGATCGGTGTATTGGCCCAGGTAATTTCACTTACGTGTACCAACCCTTCAACACCCGGCATGATCTCCAGGAATGCGCCGTAATCTTCAATATTGACTACTTTACCTTTTACAATTTCACCTTCTTTCAGGCTTTCTGTAAGGGTATCCCATGGATGAGGAGTTAATTGTTTTAAACCCAAACTGATACGCTTCTTATCATCATCAAAATCCAATACCACCACGTTCAGTTTCTGATCCATCTTCAATACTTCGGTAGGATGGTTGATACGACCCCATGAAATATCGGTGATGTACAGTAAACCGTCTAAACCGCCAAGGTCGAGGAATGCACCAAAATCAGTGATGTTTTTGATCGTGCCTTCCAATACCTGGCCTTTCTCCAGTTTACCCATGATCTCGGCTCTTTGCGCTTCAATATCACTTTCAATAAGTGCCTTGTGCGATACAACGGCGTTCTTGATAGCCTCGTTGATCTTAACCACTTTAAATTCCATTGTTTTACCAACAAACTGATCGTAATCAGTAACCGGCTTAACGTCGATTTGAGAACCTGGTAAAAAAGTTTCCATACCAAATACATCAACAATTAAACCACCCTTGGTTTTGTTGGTTACGGTACCGGTTACAATTTCGCCTGTTTTATTAACGTCCACAATACGCTCCCAGGCACGGGTAGTGCGGGCGCTTTTGCGGCTCAGGTTTAAGTTTCCGTCCCTGTCTTCTTTTTCTACCACCATCACTTCCAGAACATCTCCAACCTTTACACCACCCGGCATGTCTCTGAATTCGTTTAACGAGATCAAGCCATCACTTTTAAATCCGATGTTTACAACCGCATCCGTTTTGGTTAATGATTCGATGGTGGCCATGATCATTTCACCATCGTTGATCTGCTTGAATGTGTTGTCGTAAACCGTATCATACTTCTCCTTTTCGGCAGCAGTATAACTGGTTACGTTACGCTTATCAACATCCCAGTCGAAATCGTCGTGAGCCGTTACAATTTTTTCTTCTACCGGCGCTTTTACTTCCATGTTAACCACAGCAGCTGTTTCGGTTACTGCTTCAGCTGTTGTTTCAACAGTTTCTTCAGCAGTTGGCATTGTTTCATTTGTTTCCATAATTTCTTCAGGCACGTTTGTTTTCGCAGCAGATTCTTCCCGATCTTGCATCGGGACAGAACCTTCCTGTGCATCTGCGTTTAGTTGTTTGTTAATAATAAATGACATAATATAATCCGTGTTTTTTAAAACGGGAGGCGAAGGTAGTAAAAGCCGGCCGATTATTGCTGAAAAAAGGCTGCAAATTTAGCCAGTAGCGCCATTTTGGGCCATTTAGCGGCCTGTTTTGCCCGTTTTTAATGAAGTTGTAATAAAAATGGCAGAATCCTATGCTATAAATAGCTTTAATTCACGAGCTAATCTTTCGATATTAACCTTTTCAATCGGGTGGGCGGTATTGGGCAAAACAGCCAACTGGGCATGCGGAAGTTGGTCAAAAACCATTACCGTTTCATCCAAACTAACCATATCATCCCGGTCGCCGATCATCAGTAGTACGGGATGATGGATCAAGGCATAATCGCCGGCTTGTAACGGGTTGTTCCCACCCATGTCAAATAACATGGCTGCCGTTTTTTCCAATACGATTTTCCAATCATTGGGTGCATGCCTTTTTTGTAAATGACCGGCAAAAGCAGGCAGTTTTTCTTCTATCTTATCGGCTTGTAACATGTTGATCTCAGCATCAGCAATGGCAGTATTCCAGTGAAATTTGGTGGCGAGCGTGATTACTTTATGTACCCGAAGCGGGTAATGATTGGCCAGGTACATGGCAACATATCCACCCATGCTGTATCCAAAAACAGGAATCTGCTCAATTTTTTTTCGTCAAGAAAACGAATCACTTCTTTAGCGAAAAGCGGGATAGAAAAGTTTGGTTCTGTAAATGGTGCCCCGCCGTGGCCGCTGAAATTCAGGCGGTGAACCACAAAATCAGCGGCAAGCCGGTTTTCCAGCTCGGCGAGTTGATCCATGCCTCCAATAGCTCCGTGTAATAAGATAATTTGTTGCATCTGATTCATAAGATACAAAAAAAATTGATAAAAAAAGTCCCCCGAAATTTTCGGGGGACTTAATAACTAATGATTGTTCAGTCTTATTGAATCACCACTTTACAAAGTGCTAAGCGGTTACCGTTTACATCTTGAACTTCAACAAAGTAAACGCCTTTGCCTTGATTTCTCATGTCTACCGGCATACGGTCGTAAGGACGTCCGATACTGTAGTTCTGCGAAAGCACCCGAACACCTGATGTAGTATATACAGACAGTGTTCTTGGCAGATTACTGTTGCTGGCAACGCTAAAGTATCTAACCTCAAATTTACCATCGGTAGGGTTAGGATACAGGAAGCACTTGCTGCTTGCAGAATCAGTAATGAATACCTTATTGGAAACGTTTGTACAATTGTTAACATCGGTTACCATTAATACGTATTCACCCAATCCATCAATATCTACAGTAAGATTAGCTGTGCCGATTCCGCTTACTACCCCTGATGAAGAGGCTGATAAAACGATTCCATCACGCATCCAGCTGTAGGTTGCTGCTGCTGCAGGACTAACAGTTGAGGTTATGGTTTTGGTTAAACCAGGGAACAGCTTCGCATCTGATGAGATAACGATTACCGGTAAAGGATTAACGGTCAATGTCCGCTGGAACGTAGTTACTGCAGGACAAGGTGTTGCACCCTGAACAACACAACGATAAACATAACCACTCATCGACACCGGAGGTGCTGTAATGGTTAACGTAGCTGTTGTTGCTCCACTGTACACGCCACCGTTATTTACGGTATTCCAAGGTGGGTTACCATTGTTGGTGCTAACTTCCCACCTGTATCCAATTGTTGCACTACCTGTTACTACAACAGAGAAAGTAGCAACTTTATCGGTACAAACGGTTCTGTCAACCGGTTGTGAGGTGATCACAACAGGCTCATTAACCTTAACGGTTACTGCTTTTGGAGCAGAGGTACAACCCGGAGTAGCATACTTGAAGCGGATGCTGTAACCACCGGCTAAAACACCGTCGTCGCCGGCAAAATCATCCACAGCAAATAACTTCCAAACTCCATTTGGATTACCGGTAAACATTGACAAAGCCGGTGTTGGCTGCGCAACTGAGCCAGGACCCGGAGCCGGGAAATTATCAGGTTCAACTCCCAATGTGCCCACTAAGTTTGTTGGCGCATAGGTTCCTGTAGGATTAGCTGCTGTACCCATTGCAGACCCTGCATCAGAGAATGTATAGGTTGCGTTTGATATAGTGCTTGCTCCACCAACGTCTGACATTAAGATAACGTTTTGACCGGTTGGCGACTGTAATAAAATGTCGATGTCATCCGACCAGGTATGGCTTAAACCGGTAAGTATAACATTCTCTACAACGGCACCGGTTGTTGGTAAACCCGATACCGTAATATTCGACGGATAAGGTGTTGAACCTCCATTGGTGATGGTTATCGGCGCTGTGTTAGTAAAGGTCTGGAACGCATCAGGACCCACACTGGCCACCGTTACATTGTACGTATACGGTATGTCACTTGCAGGTAATGGATTAGCGTACACACAGGTGGCTGGCGTGCCGGCAACATAAGGAATGGTACCTGCAGCATCGGAATATAATCCGGCAATTGGTGACCATATACCTTGTGCTGGCGGACCGTACAGATAGTCAAATGTAATTGACCATGAGGTAAGGTTTCCTACATCAGGAGCCCCTACATCATACATAGCCAATGTCCAGTTTCCGTTTGGTATACTGTACAAAGACGACCAGTTGGTTTGCGTTGGTGCAAACCCAACCGGACCACCGGCAAGCGTAAAGCCAAATGCGGTAAATGTAGCACCTACCAGATCGGCTTTAAACGTTGCTGTAAACGGAGCAGTACCTGCACTAAGCAAGGTTGTACCCGTTGAGCTGATCACTGTATTTACAAAATTAGCACCCGGGTTATTTGTTTTATTAAGCATCGCATCTAAGTTGATGATTTGGCCATTGGGCGCTTTCAAAACAGCAACTACGTCACCAACATAAGCATGTGCGATATTCATCGACACCCTGATATTAGATATTAGTGCAGTTGCCGGTAAAGGAGCCGCAATAGTTGATACACCAGCTGTAGCCGGAAGATTAGGGAAGTTACCCTCAGGAATCGGCACATTTATCGCTCCTGATGTATAGGTTGTTGTAAATGGCTGCGGAGCCAAAGACGAAATTACACACAACTGAACCGGAGCATCTGGTCTGCACTTCGCAACGGAGGCAGGGTTGATGGTTGGTGCAGCAGGCGTGTAAATCACGGTGATGGACGCAGTGTTTGAACAACCGGTACTGGTTTCATTTCCGGTAACCGTATACACCGTGTTAACAGCCGGAGCTGCATAAACCGTGTTTGTATTGCCGCCTGCATAAGGGGTAGTTGCAGTTGCATTGGTATACAATCCTGCTAATGGAGCCCAGGTATAGGTAACAGTAGGACCACCGCCACCACCTGGTACGGTATAGTCGATTTTCACTGTCCATGAAGCCAGAGTTCCCAGATCACCAGGTCCGCCATCACACATGGCCAGGGTCCAGGCGCCATTGGTAGATGGGCCATTTGAATACAAGGTGGTAAAGTTAGCCTCTGTAGATACAAAACCTGTTGGGTTTTGAACTGTTGGGCCAGCTACCGGTGTATTGATCGCATCAGCTTTCCATGCGGTGCTGTTGTTATAGATAAAAGGAGCAGCATTAACTGAACTCCAGGCAGTAGTACCTGTTTGGCTTACTGTTGCACCATACCAACCCCAGGTAGGAACACCCGAAGCAGGGCCGGTAAACAGGCCAGTACCATATTTGTACAAATTCAGGATATTGCCGTTTGGCGCTTTCAGGTTGAAGATCATATCACCCGGATACGTATGCGACATATTTAAAGTAACCGATACATTGGTGATGGTGGCATTAGCCGGTACACCTGCAACGTTGATCACATTATTTACGCCATTGGCTGTGTTATCAGGAACGGCCAGGTTAATGGCACCTGAATTAACAATAACAGAACCTGGTACAGGCGGCGGAGTTGAGCCCACAGACAGCAGTGTACCGTTAATTCCGGCAACACCACCACAAATTGGACTGGCTTGATTTATCGCAATAACCGGTAACGGAGTTACTGTTAAGATGGCACCGGTTGAGTTGGCAGCCGGAGGACAAGTACCACTGATGACACAGCGATAGCGCCAGCTGTTCATCGCATTCGTTACACCGGTAATTGACAGTGTAGCCGTTGTAACACCACCGTAAAGTGTGCCATTCGAAATATTGGCATAGGCACCACCACCATTGGTGCTAACCTGCCATTGATAAGTTATACCAGCACCTGTTGCACCCACAGTAAAGCTTGCGTTTGTACCTGCGCAGGCAGTTACATTAGCCGGGTTACTGGTTACAGCAGGTAATTGATTTACTGTTATCAATATCGACGCCGAGGTTTGACAACCACCAGGTACCGTAGCAATTGCTGTGTACTGGCGGGTGGTCATTGGTGAAGCAGCTACCGGATTAGAGGTAGGGCTGCTTAAGCCAGCTGTAGGTGTCCACAAAATAGTGGTTCCCGGAGGAAATGGTGTTGGCGGATAATTGAATGTTACACTGAATCCACCTGCGATAGAGCCTTGGTCCCCACCAACTTTGTCTTCAACAAACAATTTCCAGGTACCATTGGGGTTACCTGTAAAAGTTGCCAGAGTTGGGCTTGCCGGGAATGACGGGCCGGTAACAGTTGGACCAGGTGCATAGAAAGCAAAAGGTGATCCATTTCTGTTAGTTGGCTTATAGGTGCCACTTACCCACGGCGATGCTGCTGGCAAAGAAGCTGCAGCGGCATCAGTAAAGGTGAAATTAAGATTGCTAACATTTATCAGCGGATCGGCATTTGAATTAGCCATAAGGATCACATTCTGCGTACCGGCAGGATTCTGCAATACCATGTTCACATCACCTGCCCAGGTATGGCTGAAACCATTGATCTTAACGTTGGTAACGGTAACGCCTGAGGTTGGTAATCCGGAAACAACCAGGTTATTGGTTGTAATGGCATTACTATTGATAGTAATTAGTGCAGGATTTGTGAACGTTTGCGCTCCGGCAGCTCCAGTTACAGTCAACAATTTAGGATCTCCGGCACATAAAGGACCGGTTGGATCTTCTGTTATTGTAATACCACCAACTGTAGTTGGCGAAACTGTTATGGTAGGGTTACCGCTATTACCTGTACCAACACAACAAGGGTTGGTTGCGTCGATTACCGATACCAGGGTATAACTGGTTGTTCCAGCCGGCGTAACCGGGATATAATCTCCGCTGGTGTAATTGTTAACGGTAAATGGACCACCAGGAGTGGCATTGATCGTTACATTATAAGTAGCTGAAGAACCACCGGTGATAATAACCTTTAAACCTGCGGTAGAACCGGTACAGGTAGTTGGGTCAATAAACGCGGCAGTAGTATACACCACATCATCTATACCGATATAATCAGAGTTGGCACCACCCGGGCCAGCATTCTCAACAAAATACCTGAATGCCAAACGTCCATTAACACCTGCAGCCGGTAAGCCACTCATGGTAAGGGTATATTGTGTCCAGGCGGTAGGATACCCTGTCGACGTATAGGTTGGGTTAATATCCAATAATAATGTTGAATAATCTCCAACACTGGTGTTGGTAGCGCCCACATTGGTGCCGGTATTGGTTGTGTTTAACCTCACCTGCAACCTGTCGGGGAATGCGCCGGATGTTGTGCGGGTATAGAAGGTGAATTTATCACCATTCCTCATTAATACACTTGGAGGGAATAACCAGTTACTAATAATATTTGTTCCGGTTGTATTGTTAAAATTAGCAGCAGCATAAGAAGTTGCCGGGCCAGAATTTGCAGGGAAAACACCTGCATTACCCTGAAACCAACCTGTTGCACCAACAGGCTGACTGTTGTTTTGAGCAAACCATCCCGCAGGTACCACAGTACCAAAACCTTCGTTAATTAGCGTAACGATAGGACCAGGAATCTGGAACTGACTTAAAACAGATGAAGTGGGCGGTGTACAAACCGGGGGCGGCGTACAATTTAAACCGGTAACCGTCATCGTGTAAGAAGGACAAGGCGTGTTTGGTTGAGCAGCCATGGCAACAAATGTTACCGTGGTGTTTGCCGGTACATTAAATGAAAATGTAACTGCAGCGCCACCCGACAGTGAACTTGATCCGCCATCTGCCATGTAATTTGTACATAGATTGGCTGGATTAAACGTTCCATTGTAGGCAACCACAAAAACGTCGCCGCCACCTGCATTAGCAATATAATTAACCGTTACGCATTGTGCGGCACAGGTTAAATTTTGCAATGTGTAGGTGTCGTAAAAATAAGGACCGGTGCCGAAAGGACCGCCACATGCCTTAGCGGCAGCACAGGTGCTGGGAATACCATCACGGAAAAAACGGCCATTGGTAAGCGTTAGATCACCGGTTACCAAACCACCATTAAACGTACAAACATCGCCAATTACATTGCTGCTGTTTGTGTTTGCATTGAAGTTTGATTGTGGTACTTTCATCAACGCCATCTTTTCGGCTATGCGTTGGTTAAATTCAGGTACATCAGTTGGGGTACCTGCAACAATACTGCCTGTTGTAGCATTGCTTTTAGGGGCATCGCCTTTAACGCGGGCCAGCAATTCGGGATTTGCCTTTACCATTTCCCTGGTAAGGCCGGTCATGTCAACAGGTTTTACCACTGTTGCAGACTGCGATTTTTGCCTTGCATCCTGTGACTGCTCTCTCAAACGTTGAGCAGTAGCCAGTTGAAATGCAACACTCAAAACCAATACCGGAAGTATCGTTTTGAGCAGAAAAACCGTAAATTTTTGTAGAGTAGTTTTTTTGTGCATACGTGAAATTTTGGTTAATGAAATACAGGAATTACAATTACTTACTACAAAGCAGCAGTTATATATAACACCTGTAAATAAAAGATAACGCAAGTTATATTTTATTTAACAAATTAAAGAATCTTTTTGATACTTTAATTAAAATTAAAAATAATATATAATAGCGTTATTTTTTATTGATTACCTGAGATATTTACTTATTTGATTTTTTTTGGGGGGCGAGTGGGGCGGTTTATGACAATTCGGGAAAATGAATTTCAAAAAAAAACACCCCGTATTGGAGTGTCTTTTCTAAAATTACTTAGATTAATTAATTATCAGTTTTTTTTGATGCAGCAGCTTTTGCAGCAGCGGCTTTTTTAATTTCCATTTGTTTTTCAGGCGCGATTGCACTTGTTGTACCATCATCATTCACGATCACAGCTGCTTCGGTGGCAGCAACTTTATGTGGAACTTTACCGGTGGCAACAGGCCTTGTTGCATCAGGAGTTGTTTGCATATCGCTGGCTGAAACAGTTGTTGAAACAGCTGCAGTCTTATCGTTTTTAACGGCTACGGGGGCAAGACTGGTCGCAACCTTAGGTGCTGTGTTACCATTAACATCGCTTATTTGACTTCCCACTGCACTTTGCGCTGTAGCCAAACTGCAAATGCCTAACATGATTATTGAAGATAGTACTAACTTTTTCATTGTGTTTGTTTTTGATTTATGAGTAAAAAAGATGTTTAAACAGTTAAATTGGTGTTTATTGCTGATCCTGATGTCAAATATACTTTTTTTTATAAAAAAACCAAGAAACTTTATTTTTATTTCTTAAATTTTTCAATTTTGTTGGTTACCGGTTTATATATTTTGCAGCCTGTTCAGCAATAATCCGTTAAAGTTACGCAATGTGGATATCTTAAGGTCAGCCGCTTCCCAAACCGGATTTTTGCTGTCGTGCATCGATGGAACCACCACACAGTGCATTTTAGCCGCTTTTGCGGCGATCATGCCATTAAAAGAATCTTCAAAACAAATGCATTGATTGGGCGCTGCTTCCAGTTCGGCAGCACAATTTAAATAAACTTCGGGATGTGGTTTTCCAAAAGCCAGATCATCGGCAGATGTAAATGCCTGCAAATGCCTGCGAATATCCAGTAGGTCGATAACCACACTGATCAATTCGGGAGCCGATGACGACGCCAACCCAATACGAAACCCAAGCTCCTGGAAAAACTGAAAGATATGATCCACACCGGGCATGGGCCTGCCTTTTTGTTTGACCAGGTTGATAACATCCGCTACAATTTGCTTTTCGGATACGGCCAAACCGGATTCGGGTAAATTAAAATGTCTGAACCAATACGACAGAAACTCTTTTGTTCGTAAACCGGTGGTGCGGGCATATTGCTGTGGCGTTAACTGTTTTCCATAAACGCTTAACAATCGATCAGCCGCTTCTTTCCAAAGCGGTTCCGAATCGATCAGTAACCCATCCATGTCAAAAATAACCGTATTCAGAATCATGTCTGCAAATATAATGGGTTAGCCGCTTCGTGATATCGTTTGTTGAAACAGGTAATATTTATTTAGGATAGTAAAACTTAGTTTTTATAAATTGCAGGGCACATTGGCAGAAAAGAAAAGACAGATATATGCGTAACATGATTACAGCTTTTAAGGAATCGGGGTTTGTTAAGGGATTGGTTTATATGGTTATTGGTGCTATTTCTTTTCCGGGACTGGCCATGATCAACAAACTGCAGGTTAACGGGATGGACAAATTAAAAAAACTCCCCCGTAAAAATGTTTTGTTTGTCAGTAATCACCAAACCTATTTTGCCGAAGTGATCGCATTTCTGCATATTTTTTGTGCTGTAAGCTGGCGAAAAAAGAATGGCCTCGGTATTCCCTATTACCTGTTGTGGCCGTATACCCGGGTACAGTTTGTTTCGGCCGAAGAAACCATGAAGAAGAATATGCTGAGTAAAATTTTTGCATTGGCCGGTTCAATCATGATAAAGCGTGTATGGGTTGATGATACCAAAGAAGTGAGAAAGGGACTGGACCCCAGCGACACCCGTAAAATAGCAAGGGCTCTGGAAAGAAACTGGGTCATCACTTTTCCGCAGGGCACTACCACACCCTTTGTGCCGGGCCGCAAGGGTACCGCTTTTATTGTGAAACATTACCAACCCGTTGTTATACCGGTAGTGGTTAGCGGCTTTAGTACGGCATTCAACAAAAAAGGAATAAAAATGATCAAAAAAGGAACCCGTTTGTCGATCACATTTAAAGATCCGATGCAGATCGATTATAATGACTCAACCGGCGACATACTCGAACAGATCATGGATGCCATCGAACAGAGTAAAAAATTTGCGCCGGAAAAAGAACTGCCTGCCGGTTAGTCGTTTATAAACAGGGCTTTTAATTCGGCGGCATCTTCGGGTTTCATTTTGCCCCCCAGGATCAGCCTTAATTGCCTTCTTCTTAAGGCGCCTTCAAATAATTTTTTTTCTCCTTCGGTTTCCGGAACCAGCTGGTTCACGGTACGGGGTCTGCCGTTGGGGTCGAGCGAAACAAAAGTATAATAGGCTTCATTGCTTTTATATTTATATTGCTGAATGGCGTCTTCGCCCCAAACAGTCAAATGCACTTCCATGCTGGTATTGAAAACACGGGTAAGTTTTGCTTCAATGTGCACCACATTACCCAGTTTAATAGGGCTTTCAAAAGAGATATTATCAACCGAAGCGGTTACTACCGGAGCCCCGCAGTGCTTCATGGCGGCCAGTGCCGCAGCGATATCCATCCAATACATTAGCCTGCCGCCCATTAAATTTCCAAAAGTATTGGTATCGTTGGGTAAAACCAGTTCTGTCATCACTACCAACGATTCACTTGTTTTTTTTTCCATTGTTTTTATGGCAAAGATAATCACAAGTTCACCACCGGTTAAATGATTTATTTGGCAGTTCGTTTTTGTTTAATGAATTTCGATAAACGAATTGCCGATTATGAACGAACAAAACAGAATTTCTTTTGACAACACCGAATGCGCTTTTGCTGCCAAATCCAATGCAGAATTAAAAAAAGCAAAATTTCTTTTTGGTATTATGGGTAAAGCCTGGCTGGTTAACCTGGCGTTGAAGATAACACCGGTTGCCATCAAATGGCAAATACCGTTTACAAAAACACTGATCAGGCAAACCATTTTTAAACAATTTGTTGGTGGCGAAACCCTGGCACAAACAGCCAGGGTAGCCGATAAGCTTGAAAAATATAACGTACAGGTGATATTGGATTATGGGGTAGAAGGAAAGGAGGGTGAAGCCAGTTTTGAACAGGCCTGCACAGAATTCCTGAACGTGATAGACTACGCAGCCACGCAACCCAATATTCCTTTTATGAGTGTTAAGGTTACCGGGTTTGCCCGTTTTTCACTGCTCGAAAAAATGGACGATTTGATGAGTAAAGCAGCGGGTACCCTGATGAAGCGTTACCTGTATGCAGTAGATGCCTTGCCCGAAGAAGAAAAGCAGGAATGGCAAAAAATTAAGTCAAGAATCCAGCTGTTGTGTGAAGAAGGAAATAAAAAAAATATTGGTGTTTTGATCGATGCTGAAGAAACCTGGATCCAGGATCCGGTTGATGCGCTAACGATCCTGATGATGGATGTGTTTAATAAAGAAAAACTGGTTATTTACAATACGTTGCAATTATACAGGCACGACCGTTACCAGTTTTTAAAAGATTCATATGCGGCCGCTGTTGAACGAAATTTTATTTTAGGAGTTAAGTTAGTCAGAGGCGCCTACATGGAAAAAGAACGAAACCGCGCTGATGAATTAAATGATCCATCACCGATTCAACCCGATAAAGCGAGCTGTGACCGGGATTATAATGCATCGGTTGAATATTGTATCGAACATATTGATAAGATTGCGGTTATCGTTGCCTCTCATAATGAATATAGTAACTTATATACCACCGAATTGCTCGATAAAAAGGGATTGCCTCATAACCATCCGCACGTTCATTTTTCGCAGCTCTATGGCATGAGCGACAATATCACCTTCAACCTGGCCAAATCCAATTGTTCGGTTAGTAAATATTTGCCTTTTGGGCCGATCCAGGATGTAGTTCCCTACTTAATGCGCCGCGCTCAGGAAAACAGTTCCGTATCCGGACAAACCGGAAAAGAACTTGTGTTAATTGAGAAAGAACTGCAAAGGCGTAAAATTTAGATTGGCCCGATATTCAGCGCAATAAAATCTGTCAAGCTTTGATAATTTTATATGTTAATAATTTATCTTTGCCGTAACATGTAATGCTTACACGCTTATTAATAACTTTCCTTATCCCTCTTTTTTCATTTGTTGCCCGGGCTCAGGTGAGAAGCCTTAAGGCAATTAGGATAAATCAACCGGTAAAAATTGATGGAAACCTGAACGATGCAGCCTGGGAAAATATTGAACCCATCGGCGACTTCATTGCCACATCACCGGTATTTGGAAAAGCCTCCAGCCGCATTACAAAAGTTAAAATAGTTTACGACAATACGGCGATTTATGTGGGCGCCTATATGTACGAAAATCCACAAAGGATCCGAAAACAGTTGACCGCCAGAGATGCACTCGACCGGCAGGATACTGATATTTTTACGGTTGGTTTTGATACCTACCACGATAAACAAAACGCTTTCGTATTCAGGGTTTCGCCTGCAAATGTTCAAAGCGATATTAAATTGTCGCAAAGCGGCAACGTGTACGACCATGGCTGGGATGCCGTTTGGGAAAGTAAAACAAGTATACAGCGCGATGGCTGGATTGCCGAAATAAAAATTCCTTTTAGTGCCATACGCTTTTCAAAAAAAGCGTTGCAGGACTGGGGATTGAATTTTGCCCGGTTTTCCCGCAGCGAAAATGAGAATAGTGTATTGAGCCCGATAGATCCGAATATTAGTGGAGAATTAAATCAGTGGGGGATTTGGGAGGGTTTATTGGATATAACGCCGCCTACCCGCCTTTCTTTTTTACCCTATTTATCGGGTGGTTTCAGGGTGTCGCCAACGGCTAAGGGTAACGTTACCGAATTTTTGAGGAGTGGAGGTATGGACGTAAAATACGGGGTAAGTGAAAGCTTCACGTTGGATATGACCCTGATCCCGGATTTTGCCCAGGTGCAAAGTGATAATGTTTTCCTGAACCTGTCGCCTTTTCAGGTTAAGTTCGACGATTATCGTCCTTTTTTTACCGAGGGAACCGAACTGTTTAATAAAGCAGGTTTGTTTTATTCCCGAAGGATCGGCGATGTACCGGGCTTATCGAATGATATTTTATATACCTACGGAGATAGAGCGGATTACCAGATCATTAAAAATCCGGGAATTACCCGGCTGTATAATGCCACAAAATTCTCGGGCCGCACTAAAGGGAATTTAGGTATTGGCGTTTTTAACGCTTTATCGGCGCCTATGTATGCAAAGATCAGGAACCTCACCAATGGCTCCGACTCAAGTATTTTAACAGAGCCACTGACCAACTACAATATTCTTGTTTTTGACCAGGCGCTCAAAAACCGGTCCTCAATAAGTTTTACCAACACCAATGTTTTACGTAAAGGCAACAGCCGAAACGCAAATGTAAGCAGTGTTGATCTTGCTTTATTCGACAAAAAGAACAATCACAATTTCACGTTTTCGGGCAGGTACAGCAATATTTGGGGAAAGCTGGAAAATAAACAGGGATTTACCACGGTTGCCGGGTATGGTAAGGTAAGCGGTATCATTCAATATAATGGGTTGGTGAGTATTGAAAGTGATCAATATGATCCCAATGACCTGGGATTTATCTCCAATAATAATTCGGTTGAATTCAACGGTAATATAAGTTACAACATGAACAGGCCGACCAGGTATTTTCTGAATCACCGCTTTCGGGTTGGTGTCAATAATAATTATTTATATAAACCTTTTGAGTGGGCCGGTTTTAAAGTGAATACCAGCGCTTTCTTTTTGTTTAAAAATTTTTGGGATGTGTCGATCAATTTCGAAAGCAGTCCCTTTTGGAACAAGGATTATTTTGTTCACACAAATAAATATACCGGCTATTTTCTGCGGCGCACGCCCTACTATTATCTGGGAATCAACGGCAGCAGTGATAGCCGTAAAAAATTATTTGTGAGCTGGAAAATTGGCGCTGCCGAATCACCATTGCCCAACGATCCCTATTGGACCGGTAATGCAGGTTTGCGTTACCGGTTTAACGACCGACTTCAGTTAAGTACCAGCTTAAACATTGAGCAGGATAGGGGAAACTGGGGCTGGGCATACAAAACCAATGCCGATGGTTCACCCGTAATTGCCCGACGCAACGTAAAAACGAATACGGCCATTGTAAGCGGACAATATAATTTCACATCCCGGATGAATTTGAATATTCGTATGCGACATTACTGGTCATATCTTGAAAATACCAACTTTTACAATGTAAACCCGGATGGTTACTGGCGGGATACTGCATTTTTTGCCAATGAAAATTTAAACTTCAATACATTTAATGTTGACCTGTTTTTTACCTGGGATTTTTTGCCGGGTAGCAGGTTAACCCTGGCCTGGAAAAATGCGTTGGGCAGCAGCGTTAGGATCGATCCTTACGCCAATACCAATTACGTTAAAAATTTTGGTCGGGTAATCGATAATCCGCATAGCAATGAAATAACCCTTAAGATTGTATATTTCCTGGATTACCTGAAGCTGAAAAAGAAAAAATAATCCGATCCGCTGGTATTATAAAATAATCTTGATTAGATTTGAACTTGAATTAATGGTCTTACTCACTTTTTAAAATCTTATTATTATGACTGAAGACAGCAATCCTGATGTATTACATTACGACGAACAAAATAAACCTAAATTACCATCCGGGCTCAATGTACTTACTATACTTACATTTATTGGATCGGCTATCATGATTTTGACCTCGTTGTGGAGTTTTTTTACAGCCAAAAAATCCTATGATAATCTTGACAAACTTACCCAACAAATGAATTCAGATAATATGCCGGGTTGGGCAAAATCAATGATGGGCGACCCCGAAGTCATGATCAAGACGATCACAAAGACCTATGAAAACCGGATTCCGATCGTTTTGTTATCGTTGATCGCCGCGGGCCTTTGTATATATGGGGCCATACAGATGCGAAAGTTAAAAAAGCAGGGTTTTTTATTTTATGCCATCGGAGAAGTACTGCCCTTCCTGACCCAGTTTTTATTTATAGGTGCATTTGCTTTTGCCGGTGTAGCCATGTACGTTGGTATTGCCATTACCTTATTATTTCTGTTTTTATATTACAGGCAACGAAAAAACCTGGTATATCCTTAATCAATGATTGTATATGAAAAGGCAGGCTGAAAAGCCTGCCTTTTTTATGTCGTCGCGATCCTTAAAATGAATCACCAGGCTTTCGAAATATTACCATTGAGTATTTTAATAAGGTACAAATGTTTGTTTTCGAAATAATCAGGTATGGCTATATCCCTCCGCTGACGAACAGGTTTAAAATTATAATCACAAAAAACGGTAAGGGATGCATCATTTATATTGTTCATAAAATTATGCGGATATTTTACCAATAATTTTGTAAATAAATACACCGATTCAAATCCTTTAAAAGCCATGTCGCTGGGCCGTCCGTGATATTTTTTATAGTAGGCGTTGGTAAGCGATTTACTGAAGGCATCGTTCTTTTCATTATAAAAAGGTGTGGTAAAATAAACCGGGAAATCGATCAAGGTTTTGTTTTTAAACAACGATGTAAAGCCATCCCAGTTGGGCATACCGATGAGGGTGATCGGATAGGTTTTATACAGGTCCGAACAGATTTTGGCCAGTCCGCCGGCAAATGTTTCGTTCAGGCTTCCACCGATCAATACGCTGTTGCTGTTGCTGTCTAATTTTGATTTCAGAAATGACGCTGATAAATTTTCATCCATGTTCAAGATCTCAATGGCTAACAGGGGTTTGCCATCCTGCTCGTTCATTTGTTTAATATAACCGGCTACCATATCTTCCTGTTCACCTTTTTGGCGGCACAAGTAAATCTTATCGGTGCCATGATTTTGCAGGATAAAACTATAGATGGCATCACAATGGGCTTTCAACGTTGAATTCATGATCACTAAAAAAGGATTTCCGGAGATGCCGGCATCATTGGGATAAGTGACAGAGATAAAGGGTATGTTTTTTTCGAGCGCAAATGCGGCCAGTTGAATATAGTCGTCATCCCTAACGCTGCCGATGATCAATTTAAGACTGTCTAACTTTTGATCACGAATGAGCACGCCAACGGGTTGGGAAAAAGACTTGGTATCGTATATACGGGCATCAATGAGATCATCACCGGCCTGTAAACTATCCAATGCGATCAAAGCGCCCTGAACAAAATCTACGGCGGGCATGATAAAACGGGGAACCCCCTGTTTGTAACGAAATGTATTTTTGTTAAATACCGAATCAAGAAAAAGCGGCGCAAAAATGCCAACCTGGTAAACCGGTGGTTTTACAACAGAATCAGTTTGGCCATACCCGTTTACTGCACCCAGTGTTGCCATTATAAAACAAAGGCCAACTATACATTTCTTATCCATAATCTTTATTCAAATTCTAAAAATCTAAACAAACCCACACCTAAACGCTAAACCCTGACCGCTAACCTCCCAATTCCCACCCAAACCACTATTCCCATTCTATCGTTGCCGGTGGTTTGCTGCTGATATCATAAACCACCCGGTTTATACCCGGCACATTATTGATAATTTCGTTGCTGATATTGGCCAAAAATTCATAAGGTAAATGTGCCCAATCAGCGGTCATACCATCTACCGAAGTTACTGCTCTCAGGGCAACCGTAAATTCATACGTTCGTTCATCACCCATCACGCCCACGCTCTTTACCGGTAGCAAGATGGTTCCGGCCTGCCAAACAGTTGTATACAAATTATGTTTTTTTAATCCATTAATATATATGGCATCAGCATCTTGCAATAACCGTACCCTTTCTTCGGTAACTTCTCCTAAAATCCGGATGCCCAAACCCGGACCGGGGAATGGATGACGAAATAACATTTCTTTTGGAATTCCAAGTTCGAGACCAACTCTTCTTACCTCATCCTTAAACAAAGATCGAAGTGGCTCAACAAGGCCGAGTTTCATAGTATCGGGCAAGCCGCCAACATTGTGATGCGATTTGATCGTTGCCGATGGGCCATGTACCGACAGGGATTCTATTACATCCGGATATATGGTTCCCTGACCCAGTAATTCAACGCCTTCGATCTTATGTGCTTCTTCATCAAATATTTCGATAAAACCGCCGCCAATGGCTTTTCGTTTTTCTTCCGGATCTGTTTTGCCCGCCAGCTTTTTGTAAAAATGATCTTTGGCATCAATTCCTTTAACATTCAGCCCCAGTTTTCCATAAATTTCTATTACTTCTTCAAACTCGTTTTTTCGCAAAACACCATTGTCTACAAAAATGCCAAATAAGTTTTTGCCAATGGCTTTATGAATTAATGTGGCTGCCACGGTGCTATCCACGCCGCCACTCAATCCCATAATAACTTTTTTATTACCGATCTGCTTTTTCAAAGCGTCAACGGTATCGGTTATAAAATGAGCGGGGGTCCAGTCCTGGCTGCAACCGCAAATATTTACCAAAAAGTTTTTAATAATGGTTTTGCCTTCAACCGAATGATAAACTTCGGGATGAAACTGTAATCCATAGAGCGGTTGTTCGTCCACCAAACCCGGCGGGTTATTCGTAGTTCGCTTAAATGCTGCAACCGGAATGCTTTCAGTGGTGCCCAACAATTCAAATCCCGCGGGTAGTTCTTTGATCGTATCACTATGGCTCATCCAAACCTGCGACTCGCCTGTTATATCTTGAAACAGGGTATCGTCCTTTTCAATGGTAAAAATGGCACGGCCGTATTCTCTTTTATCACTTTTTTCAACAAGGCCGCCGTACAGTTTTGCCGTTAATTGTGCTCCGTAACAAATGCCCAACACCGGCACCCGGGATGTCATCGCTTTAACATCTGCCTGCAGCGCATTATTTTCATTCACCGAAAAGGGAGAGCCTCCGAGGATAATGCCTTTCAACCCGGGTTCATAGACAATTTCCTTATTATATGGAATAATTTCACAGTACACATTTGCTTCCCTTACACTTCGGGCAATTAATTGGGTGTACTGCGAGCCAAAATCGAGAATGAGTATTTTTTCTGTCATAGAGCAACGAAGGTAAATAATTAGTTGGATGTAATATATTGAAGTGCATTCTTAAAATAATACCGTGTTTATTTTTATATTTACTAAAAATAACCACCATGAAACAGTTGCTATGGGTATGCTTTGCGCTTATAACTTTGTCATCCTGTCAATTTACCACCGGTAGTGGAAATATTGTGAACGAAAACCGGTCGGTGGGCAATTTCAGTGCCATTTCGGTTGGTGGAAGTATTGATGTGGAAGTACAAATCGGGCCGGTTACCGCTGTTCGGGTTGAGGCGGACGACAATATTGTAAGGTATATAAACACCAGCGTTTCGGGTAACACCCTGCAAATAAAAACCGAAAGTAACCATGGATTTACAAATGTTCATATGAAGGTTTACGTTACCACCCCTGAATTAAATAAAATAAAAGCCTCAGCGTCATCAGATGTAGTGGTTATGGATATCATTAAATCAGCCGGTAAGTTATCGTTTCATGCCTCCAGTTCGGCCAGTATACGGGCCGAAGTAGACGCACCCGAAATTGAGAGCGATGCCAGCAGCAGTGCAACAATAACCCTTAGCGGAAGAACAAAAGACCATGATGCCCAGGCTTCCAGCAGTTCCGAAATCAATGCTTTTGAGCTAAAATCCGAAAATACCGTAGCCAGGGCCAGCAGTAGCGGGGATATTCAGGTACATGCCAGTGTTAACCTGGACGCCAGGGCCAGCAGTAGCGCCGATATCGAATATATCGGGGCGGCAAAAGTGAATTCCACTACGAGCAGCAGCGGCTCGGTGAGTAAAAAGGATTAACAGGTCCATTCGGGTGTGCTATCTCTCTCTTTTTCAGTAAAATCAGCTTAAAAACTATTTAAAAAATAGTTTCGCCTTTCCTTTGCAATTTACTTTCAACCCCTTACCTTTGCACTCCAAATTAAAAAACGGGTAAAAAAAGTTCTTTTTATATGTCACAAAGAATCAGAATAAAATTGCAGTCTTACGACCATAACCTGGTTGATAAATCAGCAGAAAAGATTGTAAAAACTGTACGTAGTACGGGCGCTGTGGTAACCGGACCAATTCCTTTACCAACACATAAGAAAATATTTACCGTGTTGCGTTCGCCGCACGTAAATAAGAAAGCCCGTGAACAGTTTCAACTTTGTACGCATAAGCGTTTATTAGACATTTACACCAGCAGCAGCCGTACGGTAGATGCTTTAAGTAAGTTAGACTTACCAAGTGGTGTGGATGTTGAGATCAAAGCCTGATGAACTCTTCCGATGGCTATCGGAAGAAGCATAGGGTAAGTTCTTAAAAGAAAAAAAATATTGAACATCTAACTCCTTTATTTAAAGGAGCGCTGGATATAAACAAGATACAATGAAAAGTATTATTGGTAAGAAAATCGGCATGACGAGTATCTTCGATGCAAGTGGCAAGCAAACTGCTGTTACTATAATTGAAGCTGGTCCGTGCACGGTTACACAAAAGAAAACCGTTGAAACAGACGGCTACAATGCTCTCCAGATAGCATTTGGTGATAAAAAAGAAAAGCACTCCGTAAAGGCCGAAATTGGCCACTTTGCCAAAGCGCAAACCTCTCCTAAAAAATTCGTTCAGGAAATCCGCGATAGCGAAATTGACAAAAATGTTGGTGAAACATTTACTGTAGACATATTTGCCGAGGGCGATGATGTTGAAGTAGTAGGCACCACCAAGGGTAAAGGTTTCCAGGGTGTTGTAAAGCGCCATGGCTTTAAAGGTGTGGGGCAGCAATCTCACGGTCAGCACGATCGTCAGCGGGCGCCCGGTTCTATTGGTAATTCATCCGATGCCAGCCGTGTTTTTAAAGGTATGCGTATGGGCGGCCGGATGGGGCAGGACAGGGTAACAATGAAAGGGCTGAAAGTGGTTAAAATTTTCGCAGAAAAGAATTACATATTAGTTAGTGGATCAGTACCGGGCCATAACGGTTCGATTGTTTTAATTCAAAAATAAGCAACCGGCCACTGGCCAATAAAAATAAGTACAATGCAAGTAGACGTTTTAAATATAGAAGGAAAGCAAACCGGCAGATCGGTTGAATTACCTGATGAAATATTCGGTATCGAGCCTAACGACCATGTAATTTACCTGGCTGTAAAGCAATACCAGGGTGCTCAGCGCCAGGGTTCGCACAAAGTGAAAACCCGCGCCGAAGTAAAAGGTTCTTCCAAGAAATTGCACAAACAAAAAGGAACCGGTGGAGCCCGTAAAGGTAACCTGCGTAATCCTTTGTACAAGGGTGGTGGTACTGTTTTTGGACCAAAACCACACAAGTACGATATCAAGTTAAACCGTAAGGTTAAAGACCTGGCCAAGATGAGTGCCCTGGCTTATAAAGCTAAGGAAAGCGCCATCATTGTTGTAGAAGATATTAAAATGGATGCTCCTAAAACTTCAGCATTCGCTGGCATTTTGGGTAACCTCAACTTAACCGGAAAAAGGTCGTTGTTTGTTATTCCGGAATACAATGATAACCTGTATTTGAGCTTACGTAACGTGCCATCAGTTAGCGGTACTTTATTGAGTGATCTGAATACCTATGATATTTTAAACGCCAATGTTTTGGTATTAACCGAAAGTGCCGCTAAGATATTCAGTGAAGAGAATGTAGAGGTTGCAGAAGCATAAAATTAAAAATTAAGAATTAAAAATTAAGAGACATGAACCCGTCTGATGTATTAATAAAGCCGATCTTATCTGAAAAAGCGAATAAGCAAACAGAAAAAATGAACCGCTACTCTTTTGTAGTGGACAGAAAAGCAAATAAGCTGGAGATCAAAAAAGCGGTTGAAAGTTTTTACGGTGTAACTGTGGAAAAAGTGAATACGAATGTGGTTCCATCGAAAGCAAAATCGAAATACACCAAAGCCGGATTTATTGTTGGCCGTAAGCCTGCAAAAAAGAAAGCGATCGTAACTGTTGCCGAAGGCGAAACAATTGATCTGTACGGCAGCGGAATCTAATTGCCCCGGGCCCTAAAAGGGAAACAGGCAACACGTAAAATAGTAATTAACGAATGGTATTCAATTACCGCAAAAATTGAAAAATAATTTAAAATGGCATTAAGAAAATACAAACCAACAACAGCAGGAACCAGGTGGAGAATAGGTAATGCGTACGAAGAAATTACAACCAACGTTCCGGAGAAATCCTTGCTTGAAAAGCAAAAGAATACAGCCGGACGTAACTCTTCGGGTCGCCGGTCAATGCGCTATATGGGTGGTGGAAACAAGACCATGTATCGGGTGATCGACTTTAAAAGAAGTAAGAAGGATATTCCTGCCACGGTAAAGACCATCGAGTATGATCCAAACCGTACTGCTTTCATCGCATTATTAAATTATGCTGATGGCGAAAAGCGTTACATCATTGCACCACAGGGATTGCAGGTAGGTCAAACCGTTATCAGTGGCGATGCCGTTGCACCTGAATTGGGAAATGCCCTGATGTTTAAAAACATGCCTTTGGGTACCAACGTGCACAACGTTGAAATGCAACCGGGCCAGGGTGGAATTTTGGTGCGTAGTGCAGGCACATCGGCCCAGTTAAGTAACAAAGAAGAAAAGTACGCGATATTAAAAATGCCAAGTGGTGAGTTGAGAAAAGTGTTGATCAAGTGTTACGCAACCGTAGGTGTTGTAAGTAATAGTGATCACAGTTTGGAGAGTATGGGTAAAGCCGGCCGTAACCGCTGGAAAGGTATCCGTCCACGTACCAGGGCGGTAGCCATGAACCCGGTAGATCACCCGATGGGTGGTGGTGAAGGTAGAGCGTCTGGTGGTCATCCGCGTAGCCGTAAAGGTAAATATGCAAAAGGTCAGATCACCCGTACAAAAGGTAAGGGTTCAAGTAAAATGATCATAACCAGGAGAAACGGTAAGAAATTGCCTAATTCATAATCAATAATCATTGTTAAAATGTCCCGATTGTAAATCGGGAAAATCAACAAAAAAAAATAAAACATGGCACGGTCGTTAAAAAAAGGTCCTTATGTAGAAGCTAAGCTTGATGCTAAAGTGGCTGCAATGATTGAAGGAAAAAGCAAAAAGGGCGTTATTAAAACCTGGAGTCGCAGAAGCACCATTACTCCTGATTTTGTAGGACAAACTTTTGCGGTTCATAACGGAAACAAATTTATTCCGGTTTATGTAACAGAATTCATGGTAGGACATAAGTTGGGTGAATTTGCACCAACAAGAAATTTCAGAGGTCACTCAAGTAAAAAAATATCGTAGAAGTTTAAAGTCTAAAGTTAAAGGTCTAAAGTTGAGAACAGCATTTAACCTTAAACAAATAAACTGTAAACGTTAAACTAAAATAAACAATGGAAGCAATAGCAAAATTGAACAATTACCCCACATCGCCACGCAAAATGCGTTTGCTGGTTGATCTGATCCGTGGTATGGAGGTTGAAAAGGCATTAGCGGTTCTGGAGCATAATCCTAAACATCCGGCTGTTCCGCTGCGTAAACTGGTTTTATCGGCCATCAACAACTGGAAACAGAAAAACGAAGGGGAGATGAAAGTGGATTGGTGGTAAAAACCATCATGGTAGACGGTGCACGGGTTATCAAGCGTATGCGTCCGGCTCCACAAGGTCGTGGTTACAGGGTGCGTAAGCGCAGCAATCACGTTACGGTTATTGTTGACGAAAAAGCGATTAAAAACTAAATTTTAAAATATAATGTGATCGGTTCACGCCACACATTAGAACATTAACAATATGGGTCAAAAAACAAATCCAACAGGTTTAAGATTAGGGATCATCCGTGGATGGGACAGTAACTGGTTTGCGAGCAAAACGGAATATCCTAAAAAGTTGATCGAAGACAATAAGATCAGAAATTACCTGAATGCACGTATCAACAAGGGTGGTATCTCAAAGATCGTTATTGAGCGTACGCTTAATAAACTGATCGTTACCATCCACACCTCAAAGCCAGGTATCATCATTGGTAAAGGCGGTGGTGAAGTTGACAGGATCAAAGAAGAGTTGAAAAAATTATGTGGCAAAGATGATGTGCAGATCAATATTTTAGAGATTCGCCGTCCCGAACTGGATGCCAACATCGTGGCCGATACCATCGCCCGTCAGTTGGAGAATCGTATTAATTACAAACGTGCCATTAAAATGTCGATCGCTTCCGCATTACGTATGGGCGCCGAAGGAATTAAAGTTAAAGTTGGTGGTCGTTTAGGTGGTGCAGAGATCGCCCGTAGTGAGGAGATCAAGCAAGGCCGCACCCCATTACATACATTACGTATGGACATCGATTACGCCAGTGTGTTTGCATTAACCGTTTATGGTAAAATAGGTATTAAAGTGTGGATCTGTAAAGGTGAGGTATTAGGAAAGCGTGATCTGAATCCAAATGTAATTGCCGGTGGCGGAAAAGAAATTGGTGACAGGCCAAGTGGTGGCTTCGACAGGAGAGATGACAGGCGTGGCGGCGGTGGTGGAGACAGAAGAGGCGGTGGCGGTGGTGGAAACCGTGGCGGCGGCGGCGGAAGAAGATAATTTAAAGCCGTTAGCTGATAGCTGTTAGCTGTTAGCAAAACAAAAAATTAAAAAATTAATCAGCTATATGCTAAAAGCTAGTAGCTAAAAGCTTAAAAAGATGTTATCACCGAAAAGAAGTAAACACAGAAAAGCCCAGAGAGGGATGATGAAGGGAGATACCAAGCGTGGTGCTACCCTGGCTTTTGGAACCTTTGGATTAAAGGCATTAGATAGTGTTTGGATGTCGGCGCGCCAGATCGAGAGTGCCCGTCAGGCCATGACCCGTCATATGAAACGTGAAGGAAATGTTTGGATACGTATTTTTCCCGACAAACCGATTACCGCAAAGCCTGCCGAAGTAAGGATGGGTAAGGGTAAAGGTAATCCCGAAGGTTGGGCTGCCGTTGTACAACCGGGAAGGATTTTGTTTGAGTGTGATGGTGTTCCGATGCAGGTGGCCAAAGAAGCGTTTGCACTGGCTGCGCAAAAGTTGCCGATCCAGACAAAATTTGTAGTTCGTCACGATTACAAAGCATAATAAAAGTAATTATCAAAAAGCATTACCATGTTAAAGAAAGTTGATTATTTAAATAGCCTCAAAGGTTTAAGTGAAGTGGATCTGAAAGCAAAGATCGCGGAAGATGAATTGCGTATGAAGAAGCTGTCATTTGCCCATGCCATTTCTCCATTGGAGAATCCGCAAAGCATCCGCTCATTGAGAAGAGACATTGCCAGGTTAAAAACCGCATTAAAACAAGTACAAGCAGGATCATAATTGATCCATAAAAAACTAATAACAGTGGAAAGAAATTTAAGAAAAACAAAACTAGGGGTGGTTTCCAGTAACAAAATGGATAAAACCATTACCGTAAGTGTGGAGCGTAAAGTAAAGCATCCGCTTTATGGTAAGTTCGTAAAAAAATCTACCAAGTTTCATGCGCATGATGAAAAAAATGAGTGCAGTATCGGTGATACGGTAAAGATCATGGAATCACGCCCGATGAGTAAGTTAAAGCGGTGGAGACTGGTTGAGGTGGTGGAGAAAGTGAAGTAAAAAAGCCATTAGCTGGTAGCTGTTAGCTATTAGCAGGGCATAAAAATTAAAGTTAATCAGCCAAGAGCTAACAGCTTGAAGCTAAAAGCTAAAATAAAATGATACAGCAAGAAAGCAGATTAAACGTAGCGGATAACAGCGGTGCCAAAGAAGTATTATGTATCCGTGTGCTGGGTAACAGTGGCCAGGATTATGCCAGGATCGGTGACAAAATTGTGGTTACCGTAAAGGATGCCATGCCTGCAGGAGGTATTAAAAAAGGAACAGTTAGTAAAGCTGTTATTGTGAGAACAAAGAATAAGTTGCGTCGTAAGGATGGTTCTTATATCCGTTTCGATGATAACGCCGTGGTTTTATTAAGTGCTTCTGATGAGCCCAGGGGTACCCGTATTTTTGGGCCGGTGGCCCGTGAATTGAGGGATAAAGGATACATGAAGATCATTTCATTGGCTCCGGAAGTATTGTAAAAAAGAAGCCATTAGCTGTTAGCTGTTAGCTATTAGCCAGGGCATATCAATAAAAATAAACAGCTAATAGCTAACCGCTAAAGGCTAAAAGCTAAATAAAAATGAGTACAAGATTCAAACCAAAGTTTAACATTAAAAAAGGCGACTCGGTAGTGGTTATTACCGGTGAGGATAAAGACTTGAAGAAGCCTCGTAAAGTGTTGGAAATTATTTTAGAAAAAGGCCGCGTATTGGTTGAAGGCGTTAACATCGTTACCAAGCATACCAAGCCTACTTCGCAAAACACCAAAGGTGGTATTGTGAAAATTGAAGCACCGATCGCAATCAGCAATGTAATGCTTTGGGATGCTAAGGCCGGTGCAGCCACTAAAGTAAAACGCACCAGGGAAAACGGTAAACTAATAAGAATCGCTAAAAAATCAGGGGAGGTAATCAAATAATGAGCACAACAACCAACAAACCAAGATTAGCAGAAAAGTACAAACAGGATGTTGTACCGGCGCTAATGAAAAAATTCAGTTACAAAACTGTAATGCAGGCACCTAAATTATCCAAGATTTGCTTGAATCGCGGTGTAAACGGAGCTGTAACAGATAAAAAGCTGATTGATGTTGCTATTGACGAGTTGACCAATATAACCGGTCAAAAAGCGGTAGCCACCAATTCTAAAAAAGATATCTCAAACTTTAAGTTGCGTAAGGATATGCCCATTGGTGCAAGAGTTACACTCCGTGGAGTAAAGATGTACGAATTTTTAGACAGGCTGGTATCTGTTTCATTACCCCGTGTTCGCGATTTCAAGGGTATCAATGATAAGTCATTTGATGGCCGTGGAAACTATACCCTGGGTGTTACCGAGCAGATCATTTTTCCGGAAATTGATATTGATAAGGTAAATAAGATTACCGGTTTGGATATCACTTTTGTAACAACAGCCAATACCAACGAAGAAGCGTTTGAATTGCTGAAGGAGTTGGGAATGCCTTTTAAAAACGTTAAGAAAACAGTATAAAATATTATGGCAAAAAAATCAATCATAGCCAGGCAGATCAAGCGTGAAAAAATGGTAGCCAAGTATGCCGAAAGAAGGGCAGCTTTAAAGGCAGCCGGTGATTATGCAGCTTTGGATCTATTACCAAAGAATGCATCTCCGGTTCGTTTAAAAAACCGTTGTCAGCTTACAGGCCGCCCAAGAGGTTACATGAGGCATTTTGGTTTATCCCGGAACATGTTTCGTGATATGGCGCTGGATGGTAAAATACCGGGTGTTGTAAAAGCAAGCTGGTAGGCCGAAGGCTGATACCGGATAAGTGCTCACGAATTTCATGCAGCAATCAAGTATCAGGAATCCGGCATCAAGTATCCAAAAGAGGATATCGCATTGTAAAAAAATTATTTAATCAATTAACTGAAATAACAATGGTTACTGATCCAATCGCAGATTATTTAACTAGAATTCGTAACGCACAGATGGCTAATCACCGTATTGTAGAGATACCTGCAAGCAATCTGAAAAAGCGTATTACCGAGATCTTGTACGATAAAGGATACATCTTAAAATACAAATTTGAAGATGATAATAAGCAGGGTTTAATTAAAATAGCCCTGAAATACGACACCACTACTAAATTACCTGTAATACAGAGTTTAGAAAGGGTTAGTCGCCCGGGTTTGCGTTCATATGCAAAGCCAAACGAAATAAAGCGGGTGAAGAATGGTTTGGGTGTGGCTATCGTGTCTACTTCTAAAGGCGTAATGACCGACAAAGAAGCGAAAGCCCAGAATGTGGGTGGAGAAGTGTTATGTAATATCTACTAAACCTCTTAACCCTAAACTTCTAAACGATAGTTTATAAGATTAGAGATAGAAAATGATTTGATAATTAAGCCTCCGTCGTGGCTGAACACGAATCAGAATGAATAACAAAATAAAAAATCGACAATGAGCAGAATAGGAAAAAAAGTAATTGAAGTACCGGCCGGAGTTACCATTTCGGTTGATGCAGCAAATGTGGTTACCGTAAAAGGTCCAAAAGGCGAGTTAAAGCAAACCATGGACCGGGATATGAAGATCGAGTTCCAGGATGGAATCGCTACAGTGGTTCGTCCAACTGAACAAATACGCCACCGTGCCATGCATGGTTTGTACCGTTCGTTGATCAGCAATATGGTTAAAGGAGTTACCGAAGGATATACCAAGAGATTAGAGCTGGTGGGTGTTGGTTATAAGGCAGCCGCTACCGGAAATTTGTTGGATATGGCTTTGGGATATTCGCACAATATCCTGCTTGAAATTCCAAAAGAATTATCAGTAACTACGTCGCAGGAAAAAGGTAAAAACCCGATGATCACTTTCGAAAGTATCGATAAGCAATTGATCGGCCAGGTTTGTGCAAAGATCAGAAGCTTACGTAAGCCGGAACCATACAAGGGTAAGGGTGTTAAGTTCGAGGGTGAGGTGTTGAGAAGAAAAGCCGGTAAGTCTGCTGGTAAATAATAAAAGCTAATTAGATAATTCCTGGCAGCATCAGGAATAAAAAATAAAATAAGATGAACAACAAGTCAAAAGCAAGAGTAAATATTAAATACCGCATACGCAGAAAGATCAGCGGTGCTGCTGCAAAACCACGTTTAAGTGTTTTCAGAAGCAACAGCGATATCTATGCTCAGTTAATTGATGACAACAACGGTGTAACATTAGCCTCAGCGTCATCAAGACAAAAAGATATCCAGGCACAAAAAGCACCAAAAATTGAGAAAGGTAAAATGGTGGGTGCTGCTATTGCAACCAAAGCAAAGGAATTGGGTATTTCAACCGTTGTTTTCGATCGTGGTGGGTATATCTATCATGGCCGTGTAAAAGCAGTTGCCGAAGGTGCGAGAGAAGGCGGGCTGGTATTTTAGATTGCAGATTTTAGATTGCCGATTTTGTTAAAGCTAAAGTCCTCAATCTGAAATGTGAAAATCTAAAATCGTAAATCTAAAATCTAAAATAAGTATTGATGTCAAATTTAATTACAAATAAAGTAAAAGCCGGTGACCTTGAATTAAAAGACAAGGTTGTAGCCATTAATCGTGTGGTAAAAACAACAAAAGGTGGTCGTGCCTTTAGTTTCTCTGCATTGGTAGTTGTTGGTAACGAAGCCGGTGTTGTAGGCCACGGTTTGGGAAAAGCCAAAGAAGTTCAGGAAGCCATCACGAAGGGTATTGAAGATGCAAAAAAGAATCTGATCAAGATTCCGTTGATGCACGGTACCATTCCCCATGATCAGTTATCCAAGGAAGGTGCAGCTAAGGTATATATCAAGCCTGCAGCACATGGTACCGGTGTAATTGCCGGAGGTAGCATGAGAGCGGTTTTGGAAGCTGCCGGTATTACCGACGTATTGGCTAAGAATTTAGGCTCTGCCAATCCAACCAACGTGGTAAAAGCAACGTTTAAGGCTTTGGCTACTTTGCGTGAACCCATCGCTGTTGCGAAAACACGTGGCGTTTCTTTAAAGAAAGTATTTAACGGATAAAATCAGTTAGCAGTCGCCAGTCGGCAGTTAACAGTCAAAAGACAGTTATGAAAAAGATAAAAGTAACACAGGTTAAAAGTGTAATCGACCGCTCAGAGCGCCAAAAAAGAACGATGGTAGCTTTGGGGTTGAAAAAAATGAATGCTTCTGTTGAAGTAGAAGCTACCCCTCAGATATTGGGTATGGTTACTAAAGTTAATCACCTGGTAAAGGTTGAAGAACTGGGGTAAAAATGGATAACTGATAATGAGATAATGGATAATTATTCTCAAAATTCTGCAGCATATAGCTTGAACCAAAGGCATTATCAATTATTAAATTATAAATTATCAATTAACAACGCGAGGGGTGATACCCCGTAAGTACAAAATCAGATTAACATGAAACTACACACACTAAAACCCGCAAAAGGTTCTACCCACAAAGAAAAAAGAATTGGTCGTGGTGAGGCAAGTGGTAAAGGTGGTACATCTACCAAAGGTAATAAGGGCGGACAAAGCCGTGCCGGTTACAAAAGTAAAAAAGCGCACGAAGGCGGACAGATGCCCATTCAGCGTCGGGTACCAAAACGTGGATTTAAGAATAACAACCGCGTAGAATTTAAAGTTTTAAACCTGGGTCAGATTGATACCTTAGCCGAAAAATACAGCATCACAGAATTCAGTCTTCAAAATTTATACGTTAACGGGTTGATCAGCCAGTTTGATAGTGTAAAGGTTTTGGGCAATGGTGAGCTCAAAGGTAAATTCACATTTAAAGTGAATGCCGCCAGCGAGAAGGCCAAAGCAGCCATTGAAGCAGCCGGAGGAACAATCGAGATAATAAAATAATTTCACCGATATTTGCCCGACCCACGCTTTGCGGGGTCATTTTTAATTAGCGCAAAACACTTAAATCGTTTAAATTCTGTGAAGAAGTTCATAACAACACTTAAGAATATCTGGAGCATAGAAGAACTACGCAATAAGATCATGTTCACTTTGATATTGATCTTTATCTACCGTTTAGGTTCTTTCATCGTTTTACCGGGTATCGATCCTAATAAATTAGCCAGCCTGGCAACCAGTACGCAGGGTGGTATGCTTGGTTTACTGGATACCTTTGTTGGTGGTGCATTTTCCAAAGCATCGATCTTTGCATTAGGTATCATGCCTTATATATCGGCGTCTATCTTTATGCAGTTGATGACCATCCTTGTACCCCAGATGGCAAAAATTCAAAAAGAAGGTGAGAGTGGCAGAAAGAAGATCAACCAATGGACAAGATACCTGACCGTTATTGTTACTGCATTTCAGGCAGCAGCTTATATAGGATATTTGAAAAGTCCGGGTAATGCCGAAGCCATTATTCCCGCATTCAGTGCCTACTTCTGGGCTTCAACTGTGATCATCCTTACTACCGGTACACTATTCGTGATGTGGCTTGGTGAAAAAATTACAGACAAGGGTTTGGGAAATGGTACGTCAATCATTATTATGATTGGAATCCTGGCCCGTCTCCCGTCGTCGTTTAAGCAGGAGTGGGCAGCAAGAATCACCGGCGGTGCTGGCGGAATCCTGATCATATTGATTGAGGTATTATTGCTGATTGCCGTAATTCTGGGTGTTATATTACTGGTGCAAGGCACCAGGAAGGTTCCGGTTAATTACGCCAAACAGATCGTAGGTAACCGCCAGTTTGGTGGTGCAAGGAATTTTCTGCCGTTAAAAGTAAATGCTTCGGGCGTAATGCCGATCATTTTTGCGCAGGCCATCCTGTTCCTGCCAACCTTATTTTCATCCGGTGGAACGGCTTCCTGGGCCACCTATTTTACCGATCATACCAAGATCGGATATATGTTAATCTATTCGATCGCAGTTATTGCCTTTACGTTCCTGTACACAGCTTTGATTTTTAATCCAAAGCAAATGGCCGATGAATTAAAACGTAATAACGGATTTATACCGGGCGTAAAACCCGGGCAACCAACAGCCGATTATATTGGAACCATTATGGACAGGATTACCCTGCCCGGCGCCGTATTGCTTGCCTTTGTTGGTATCCTGCCGGGTATCATTCAGTTGATATTTGGCATGCAGCAGGGATTTGCAACTTTCTTTGGCGGTACCTCTTTGTTGATCAATGTGGCTGTTATTTTAGATACCTTGCAGCAGATAGAAACACAATTATTGATGCGTCAGTACGATGGCCTAATGAGCAGTGGCAGAATTCAGGGCAGGCAGCAAGGTGTTACAGCAGGTGGTATTTAATTAGAACGACCCTTTCGGGGGGATAGAAAATAGTACACAAACCCCGACTGAAAGAGTCGGGGTTTGTGTTAAAAATGGTTTGTCATTTTGTTGCTTCGGGTTCTGGTAAAGGCCATCTGTGAGCTGATTAAAAAAATTAATAACAAATGTCACGCCCGATAGCGATCGGTGCAGGAAAACAGAAATAAACAAGTATGATCCATTATAAAAATAAGGCCGAAATAGAACTGATGCGGGAAAGTAGTTTATTGGTTAGTGAAACACTTGCCCTGATAGCGGCATCTATTAAACCCGGGATGACTACCCTGCAGTTAGATAAAATAGCGGAAGAGTTTATCCGGGATAATAAAGCAACGGCTTCCTTCAAGGGTTATCATGGATTTCCATTTACCTGTTGTATGTCTGTTAACGATGCCGTTGTGCATGGTTTTCCAACCACAAGGGAATTGGTAAGCGGCGATGTGGTTTCGGTAGATGTGGGTGTGTTTAAAAATGGTTTTCATGGCGACAGTGCCTATACTTTTGCGGTTGGAGAAATAGCTGATGAAGTGATGCAACTGATGCGGGTTACCAAAGAATCCTTATATAAAGGAATTGAAAAAGCAATTATTGGTAACCGTGTTGGCGATATTGCACACGCCATTCAGGATTATACCGAGAAACAGCATGGTTATGGTGTGGTTCGCGACCTGGTGGGGCATGGCCTTGGTCGGTCATTACATGAAGAACCGCAGGTACCTAATTTTGGTAAAAGGGGCACCGGCGCCAAATTGAAAGAGGGACTGGTGATCGCCATTGAACCCATGATCAACCTGGGTACCAAGGATGTTTTTCATGATAAGGACGGGTGGACGATCCGTACCGCCGATGGAAAACCTTCGGCTCATTATGAACACGACATATGTATTCAAAAAGGAAAGGCTGATATATTATCCTCATTTACCGCCATTGAAGCCGCAGAAAAGGCGAATGCTGAACTATGTTCTGCTTATATGTTACAGGATACGGTACTTTAGCCCCTCACGGTCGTCGTTCAGCATATTATCGGGACTGATTTAAGAGTCTTTGTATCTGAAAATAGCTCAGGCTTTTGAATACCCGTTTATTTTTGCATAGCCGTAATCGGACGTTTCTTTCACGTTTTTTTTTGCTATCGGTGTTGCCATCTGTTTTTTTAATGCATTTAGTTTGTTTTTAACTCAATGCTTTTAGGAATATAACCGGTATTTGTAATTTGCCCGTACCTTATACTTATTTTTGAAGACACGATTTTAAAATATGAAGAAAAACAGGTTGGTAGTAATTGGCGGCGGGGCAGCAGGTTTTTTTTGCGCGGTAAATGCCGCCCGGTTAAATCCTGCATTGGAAGTAGTGATACTGGAAAGATCGAACAAGCTGTTGAGTAAAGTAAAAGTGAGTGGGGGTGGCCGATGTAACGTTACCCACGCCTGTTATAGCATCGCGGAAATGATAAAAAAATATCCAAGAGGTTCTTCCTTTTTAAAAAAAGCTTTTCATCATTTTTTTACCGCGGATACCATTGCCTGGTTTTCTGAAAGGGGAGTGGCTTTAAAAGCCGAAGCAGATGGCAGGATGTTTCCTGTATCTGATGATTCCCAAACTATAATTGATTGTTTGATGAGAGAAGCAAACAAGTATGCTGTTGACATTTTAATGAACAGGGAAGTTAAGGGGATCAATAAAATGGCCAGCGGTTGGGATTTACTGATGATAGATGAAACTGTTTTGTCGGCTAATTTTGTTTGTATTGCCAGTGGCGGCTATCCAAAAATATCGCAGTATAGCTGGTTAAGTAATTCCGAACACGAGGTTGAGGAGCCGGTTCCTTCATTGTTTACTTTTAACCTGCCTGGTAATGCGGTAACCGCGTTAATGGGTGTGGCTGTTGAAAATGCACAAGTAAAGATTCCCGGGTCTAAATTTTCCGAATCGGGTCCGCTGCTGATCACACATTGGGGAATGAGCGGACCTGCGGTACTTAAGCTTTCGGCCTGGGCTGCCAGGGAGTTGTGGGAGCGGAGATATGAGTTTGCCATTCTTGTAAACTGGATCCCGGAGTTCAACGAAAATAGCCTGCGTGAAAAAATGCAAAAACTGCGTTTTGAATTGGCGGCTCAAAAAATAGCTAACCGAAATCCATTCGGTCTTCCTAATCGTTTATGGGAATACCTGCTGGCGCAATCCGGTGTACATCCAGATGGGCGTTGGGCCGATCTTCCGGCCAAAGAACAAAATAAACTGATCAGGAATTTATGCGCTAATGAATATTTCGTAAAAGGCAAAACAACATTTAAAGAGGAATTTGTTACAGCAGGTGGCATTCAGTTAACGGACATAGATTTCAATACCATGGAGAGTAAAAAACACAGCGGTTTATATTTCGCCGGTGAAGTGATCAATGTTGATGGCATTACCGGTGGCTATAATTTTCAAAATGCCTGGACAACGGGTTGGATAGCAGCTAAAGCGATCAGTAGTTTAGAGGCTTAGGAGTTTAGTAAGGGGTAAAAGACCGAAGATCGCCTTGCTAAACCACTAAACTTCTAAACCCTAAACCTCCCACCCAGCCTTCAATCTTCACAAATTCTTCACTTCTGTATTTCTTTGCCAGCTTCATTTCAGTTACTTTTGTCAATACTTAAGGTATGAAAAAAATAGACCGCTATATACTGTCGAAATATCTGACTACATTCTTTTTTTGTTTGATATTATTTACAGTAATCGTTGTGGTGGTGGATATTAGTGAAAAAACCGACAATTTTGTAAAATCAAAATTGCCGGTATCGCAGATCATTACTGATTATTATTTCGGTTTTATCCCCCGGATCGACGCCATGCTTTTTCCTTTGTTTGTTTTTATTTCGGTGATATTCTTTACGAGTAAAATGGCGGGCCGTTCCGAAATTATTGCCATTCTCAGCAGTGGGGTAAGTTTTCGTCGCTTTTTATTGCCATATATAATTGGCGGCATTTTTCTTTCGGCATTGCTTTGGTTTGGGTATCAGTATGTTGTTCCAAAAGCAAATCTAAAATGGGCAAATTTCGAATCCAGGTATATTGATGGGCCTGCTCCACCAGGAAGTAATAAGGCCAATTATAAACAGAATTTATATTTTAAAACGGATTCCAATACCTACGTGGGAATAAGGGGGTATGACACTTTGTTAAAAACCGGAAATGGTTTTTTTGTACAACAGTTTCAGCATAATAAACTGCTGTACAATTTACGGAGCGACCAATTTAACTGGGACACGGCAACCAATAAATGGAAACTGTTTAATGCAGTTGAACGAAGGCTGGATAGCATTTCGGAAAGGATAACCCGGTCGCAGGAGAAACTGATGAGTTATAATTTCAAACCGCGTGATCTGCGAAAAGATGAGTTTCTTAAAGATCAGCTGCCCACTTCGGAGTTGGATGAATTCATAAAATTGGAAAGATTACGCGGTTCGGAAACGCTGGGGATGTTGCTCGTTGAACGATTTAACCGGGATTCCATTCCGGTGTCCGTTCTAATTCTAACGATCATCGGGGCTGTTTTAGCTTCCCGAAAAGTAAGGGGAGGTAGTGGATTACACCTGGCAATTGGCGTTATCATCAGCGTATTGTTTATTCTTTTTGGCCGCTTCTCCCTGGTTTTTGCCACCAAAGGCAATTTTACACCTTTGCTGGCAGCCTGGACGCCGAACATAATCTTCGGGTTCATCGCTTTTTACCTGTATAAAAAGGCACCGAAGTAATAATCCAGACGGCTGTTTTTTTGTGATTAAACTTTATGGTAAAACTTTTGTTTTAGAGGCTGCTGAATCGTAATTTTAAGTGTCCAAAAAAGAGTTAAAAAACGTCAGGCAAAAATCAGGACTGAATCACAATCAGCCGCTAGCATTACAATAACAAACGACGATTTTCTATCATTAAATATTTAGTTTTATGGGAATTATTAAAGACAGGTTTAAAGAGAAAGCAGACCAAACGGCTGCTGAAATTAAAAGCATTTTAAAAGAGCATGGCAATAAAGTTATAGGCGAGGTAACCTTGAGCCAGATATACGCTGGTATGCGGGGTATAACGGCGCTGGTGTCGGAAACCTCACTGCTTGATGCACAGGAAGGTATTCGTTTTCGCGGCTATTCTATTCCGGAACTCAGGGAAAAATTGCCGAGGATTCCGGGAGGATCCGAACCCTTACCTGAAGGACTGTTTTATTTAATGCTGGTTGGCTCATTACCAACCGAAGAAGAAGTACATCATTTGACCAGTACCTGGCAAAGGAGAAGTCACGTGCCCAATTATGTTTTTGCATCTATTGAAGCACTCCCGATAAATGCACATCCCATGACCCAGTTTGTAGTGGCCATTATGAGTTTGCAAACCGAAAGTCATTTTGCAAAACGTTATGCAAAAGGGATGAGCAAGTCGGAATATTGGGAGGCTGTTTTTGACGATTCTATGGATCTGATAGCACGCTTGCCACGAATAGCGGCCTATATCTATCGCCGTAAGTATAAAGGCGGTGAACATATTCAACCAAACGGGTTGCTGGATTGGGCAGGCAATTTTGCGCATATGCTGGGCTATGAAGACGAAGGATTTCATGCATTAATGCGTTTGTATATGACCATTCATGCCGATCACGAAGGCGGAAATGTATCAGCACATACTACGCACCTGGTTGGTTCGGCATTGGCCGATCCCTATTTGAGTTTTGCTGCCGGAATGAATGGCCTGGCAGGCCCTTTGCATGGCCTGGCCAATCAGGAAGTGATCAAGTGGATCTATGAAATGAGAGAAAGCATCGGAACCGATACGCCATCGAAAGAACAAATTGAAGAATATGTTAAAAAGACCCTGAGTGAAGGGAAAGTGGTACCTGGGTACGGCCATGCTGTATTACGTGAAACTGATCCCCGTTTTATAGCCCAGATGGAATTTGGTAAAAAACACATGCCCGATGATCCATTGGTTCAAACCGTATGGAATATTTATGAGGCAGTACCTCCGGTATTGGGCTCCATTGCAAAAATTAAAAATCCATGGCCTAATGTAGATGCCCATAGTGGTGCTTTATTAGTGCATTACGGTATGGTGGAATATGAATTTTATACCGTTTTATTTGGCGTTTCACGATCATTGGGTGTTTTGGCTAGTTTATGCTGGGACAGAGCGCTGGGCTTCCCGTTGGAAAGGCCAAAATCGGTAAACACCAGTTTGGTAAAAGAATGGCTCGAGGGCAAGGAAGACATCTGGGGCGATTAAATAATATCCTGTTATTATTATGCAAACCGGAATTCAATTCCGGTTTTTTTTGTTAATTTCGGCACTCAAAAAATAAGAAATGAAAAAAGGAGTATTTGTATTAGCAATGGGTTTATTTTCTGCCGTTGGTTTTGCGCAGGGAACAAAAACCACCACCGATCCGAACCTGAATGTTTTTAAACAGGCAATTAATACCGGCGACCTGTCGACGGGAATCACGGCGCTAAATTATTATGTTAACGGACAGGGTGCCAACACCGTTTATGAAGATACCCTGGCTATGTTGTATTTACAGCAGAATTCTTTTATTCAGTGCTTTTATTGGGCCGACAAAAGATTGAAAGTAAAACCAGATGACCTTATTTTGATGGAAATGAAAGGGATCTGCCTGGATAAATTAAATCAGCCTAAAGAAGCGATTGCTATTTATGAAAAATTGTATGCCAAAACAAAAAGCCCTTTTCATGCCTATTCCTTAATGGATTTGCAATACAGTATAAAACGCCTGGCCGAATGTATGGCCACTGCTGCCAGCGCCGAAAAGCTTCAGTATAAACCCGAATTTACCGTTTCGTATAGTGTTGGTGAACAAATGGGGCGTACATTATTACAGGCCGGAATTTATAACATAACCGGGTTGGCATTGTACGACCTGGATAAAAAGGCTGAGTCAAAAGCTTATTTTGAAAGAGCCTTAGCCCTCGACAGTAATTTTGTGCTGGCACGTCAGAACCTGGAAGCCATTAAATCTATTGAGTCTGGTGTAAATAAAGCTAATGGTGGAGCCAATAATAATCCTGCTTCACCGGCAAATAAGAACGACTAAAATAATTTTTGACACCACGGTGGTTGCCACTATATTTGCAGCCCGTTTGGGGGGTTAGCTCTCCCGATAGTTATCGCGAGGCTAGAGCGTCCCGAATGCCTTCGCGAAGGTTGTTGTTGAAGTTCTTAAATAAAAATAAGCGGGGGGTTAGCTCAGTTGGCTAGAGCGTCCCGAATGCCTTCGGGAAGGTCGTTGTTGAAATAAAAATAAATTTGGGGGGTTAGCTCAGTTGGCTAGAGCGCTTGCATGGCATGCAAGAGGTCGTCGGTTCGACCCCGATACTCTCCACAAATTAAATCCTGCAATTGCAGGATTTTTTGTTTATGCCATTTTTTGTATACATAATATATTCTCCAACTCTTGACCAATTCTACATTGGCCACACAGAAAATTTGAAAGACCGACTTTTCAGTCATACCAATTCCGAAAGCAAGTCGACTAAAAAAGCAAATGACTGGATTGTAAAGTATGCCGAGGAATATGGCACAAGGGCTGAAGCTATTCTTCGTGGAAAATCCGGCCAAAGTGACCAGATATTTCCGTTTTCAATTGACCAGGAAAAACATTGGTTATCAAATCATTTGCTGGTCAGTCAAGACCGGATTCCGGTGGTCAAGGTCACCGAATTTTCCACCCGATAGCTATCGGGATGGTTAGAACGTCCCGAAAGCATTCGGGAAGGTCGTTCCGCTTCAGGCGGGATACTCTCCACAAATTAAATCCTGCAATGGCAGGTTTTTTTTTTGGATGCGGCGGGTCTGAAAAATATTGATTAATTAAAACACCGGACACCGTACGGCGTCCCTTGAACTATTGTCCTTATTATTGAAATTCTGATAACTTAATGCAAACTCAAAGCCACCGCGGCCATAACTGGCATTACGTAATTGCGATGTGTTAACATCATAACTGCCCGAAACTGCCATTTTTCCGATATCGAGTTTTAAAACCGGGATCAGGGCATCCTTTAAACGTACCATACTGCCGATGTGCAGCACATACCTGGGGTCTTCGGGATCACCTAATCGGTAGCTGTAGATAAAACCCGCAACCGTTTCGGTATACACATCCTGTTTACTGTAATCGCCGTAAAGGGTGAAGTAAGATTCTTCGCTGACATTCATCCTGATACCCAATGAAGCCACCCACTTGGGTACCATTTCCAGGTTTATATTACCGTAAAAAGAAGTTTTATTCGATTTATTAAAATGGTGATAGGCCAGACCAAGATAAAAATTATTATTTTCGTTGGCACCCAATTGCGAGTTGAAACTCATACCCACACTGGCATCCAGGTACGAGTAGGAAGTTTGTGTAAAACTTTCGCCGTTACTTAAACCGGGGTCAAATTCCTGCCCATTGTACTGGCTATTGGTAGTGATCTTGCTCTCATCAATTCTTCTTTGCACCAACCCGCCCATAAAACCAAGCGACAAATACATATTTCTGTCGGCGCTTAACGATTTCTGATAGTTTAGAACCGGCAATATATGCGTTGACGTTAAGGCGATGGTTCCGGCTTTATCGTACATAACCTGAGCGCCAATGGTTAAAAAATCATCAGCCCTGCCAATGGGTTTCTTGTATTCAAAATTAAACGAGGCGGTACGGTAGGCATCGGTGATATTGTTCCATTGATTTCGATAAACCATTTGCGCCCGGATATCTCCTTTAAAAATTCCTGCCAGCGAAGGGTTTCTCAACAAAGGCGTTTCGAAGAATTGAGAAAAATGAATATCCTGTGCCTGTATGGATAAGCTGCATACAACGACCAGGATTAAACTCCAGGCAAATTTTTTAGGTAAATATGTTTTCATTTCTATAGGGGATTAGATTCTTTTTAATTATCTGAGTAAGGCTACATTTCCGTTTAAAATAATTGATGTATTGTTTTCGCAAAGAATTTCTGCTGTGTACACATATACGTCACTGTTTACTTTTCTTCCCTGTACGGTGCCATCCCAGCCGGCATTAGCATCGTTTGGCGAAAAATTAACCCGCTCAAAAACCACTTCGCCCCAACGGTTGAAAATGCGTAACAGTTTGATCTTGAAAATGCCCGATCCCCTTGGATAGAAGAGATCATTCTGACCACTGCCATTGGGTGAAAAAGTATTCGGTATGAAAATATTGGCGCCGTCGCAAAGTACAAATACCGTGATCCTGTCGATCGATTTGCAACCACCTGCATTTCTGGCCTCCACCGTATATTCGGTTGTTGATTTTGGTTGAACAGTTACCGATGGTGTGTTACTGTACAATATTCCGGGTGCAGTAAGCCAGTACGTATTATTCACGTCGGGTGAAATAGTTGGCGTAATGGTTATCGGAGCTCCGCCATTTTTCATCGTGATATCTTTTCCAGCATCTATTTGCGGAATGGGATAAACTTTAATGGTGGTATAGCCCGTATCTTTAAAACAGCCGTAGGCATCACTGCCTACGACCCGGTAAGTAGTGGTCGTTTTTGGACTGGCAACCGGGATCGAAGAGGCAATACTGCTTAATCCTGTAGATGGCGACCATTCGTAGCTGTTAGCACCCGAAGCAAATAGCCTTACGGTACTGCCAATGCATATGGTGTCATCCCGCTTATTGTCCATTGTAAAGGGCTGAATAACGGTAATATCAAGCGAATCGCTGTTGCTGCACCCAAAGGCGGAAGAGCCGGTTACGTAATAACGCCGATTGAAATCCGGTGTCGCCAAAGGATCAGGGCAGGTTGTACAACTTAATCCTGCCGCAGGGCTCCAGCTGTAAGTGTCGCCACCGCTTGCCGTGAGTTGTGTGGGGGTTCCCCGGCAAACCCGGATATCAGGACTGGCATCGATAACCGGAATGGGGTAAACTTCAAAACTCTTGTTGACCGTGTCTTTGCAACCGGTGCTGTTAGTTGCAATCAGCTGTATATCGTACACGCGTGCTGTTGTATAGGTTTGTATGGGTGGATCGGGTAATGTTGAGGTATTGCCATTTCCAAGATCCCAGTTCCAGGTTATAGCCGACGTATCAGGAACAAGGAGTATGGCATTAAAGGTGGCTGATACCGGTGTGCAACCGCTCATTGCATTTGCAAAATCGGCCTGTGGCGACGCAACGATCTGCACCGGAACGGGCAGGGTAGCCGTATCCGTGCAGCCCCTGTTTGTAGTTACGATCAATTGAGGATTGTATTGCCCGGCAGCGGCATAAAAATGGGATGGGTTTTGCAATGTAGAAGTGCCGCCATCACCAAATGACCAGTTATAGGTTGCCGAAGCGTCATTTATTATAGAGGAATCCGTAAACTGAATAGTACCGAGGTCGCAACGGGGAAGTCCGTCGTATCCAAAAATGGTTTTTACACCATATACGTTGATCGTATCCAAACCCTGAACAGGTACCTGGCATCCTCCCGGATCAACCATGATCATTTTGGGCAGGTACGCACCTGGTATAGTATACACGTAACTGATAGTTGAGTCGGGCGTGGTAATAATAGAGCCATCATTAAAATCCCATATAAAAGACGGACTATCCTGTGTAATGGCTGTAAAATTTACGGAAAGCGGACTGCAACCTGTGACAGGCGTGTAGCTGAATGTTCCTATAGGTCCTCTTATGACGATCTTCTGTACCATCGAATCAACACAATTATTACCGGGCCCGGTTACATATAATTTTGCAAAGTAGGTTCCCGCATTATTGTAGATATGAATCGGGCTTGGCGATGTTGAAGTGCTGCCATCGCCAAAGTCCCAGGTTATTTCGTTGCCATTAACCGATGTATTGGTGAATGTTGCAATTAAAGGCGGACAGGTACTCAGCGTATCTGAAACGGTAAAACTGGCATGCGGTGGCGTTATCTGTATCTCGCGGTATGTAGTATCGCGGCAACCATTAACGTCAACCAGGCTGAGCATAACATTAAAATTTCCTTCGCTCATGAAACGGTGCACCGGATGTATGTCGATACTGGTAGAACCATCGGCAAAATCCCAAACGTAATTGTTGTATTGGCCCGAAGAAGTATTTGTAAAACTAAGGTCAAAATCCGGACAGGCAATCAGGGCAGACGGATTGAATGATGCCAGCGGGCTCGAAATTACGATAATGCTTGAATCCTGCGTGCTGTCCGAACAGCCTTCTGAATCAATTGCGGTTAAGGTAACAAGATAAGTTCCCGAAGCGGTGTAGAAATGTGAAAATGGTGGTGCGGTAAATGTTTCCACTGAGCCATCTCCAAAATTCCAGATCCAGGTAGTTATGGGGTTGATTCCGTCGTCAACGGAATTATCGATAAAAGTTACGGTGCTATTCAAACAGTTTCCACCATTGGGAATGGTGAATGCAGCGGTAGGTCCGTTAACCCGTATGTATTGGCTCTTGATGAGTGTGTCTTTACATCCCGATACATCGGTGATCACCAGGGTTACAGAATAAAATCCGGCATTCGTGTACGTGTGTGCGATACTTAAACCTGTACCGGTTTGCCCGTCGCCAAAATCCCAGTCATAAGCAATAATGGTGCCCGGCGTATTGCCAATCGCTGTAAAACTGGCAGCTGTGTTTTTACATATTACTGAATCAAATACGTCGAAATTAGCGACCTCTTCAACTATTCTCACCGGTATCGCAAAAAGGTCATCGCATCCCGATGTATGGTTGATGACCAATAGTTGTACTGTATAAGTTCCGGGGCCCGGAAAGGTATGAATATTATGTTGTGCGGTAGATGTGGTGCCGTCACCAAAGTCCCAATGCCATTCATCAGGACCGATCGATGCATCAGTAAAATTAAAGGTACGTGGCGTTGCACAGTCAAATGTGGCCGTAAAATTGGCGATGGGCGGACTGATGTGCACATAGTCAATAAAAGTTATGGTATCAGCACAGTTATTATTCCATGCAATTAAACGAATTGAAAAATAACCGGTGTCTTCGTAATGATGACTGGGGTTTTGTACGGTAGAAGTTCCGCCATCTCCAAAATCCCACAACCACCGGGTTACATTGGCGCTCGACAGATCAATAAAATTTACGTCTATTTTGGCGCATACATCCCTTGGGTTGGCCGAAAAATTGGCGGTGGGTTTATCATCAGCAACTATACCGGCAGGAATAAATACCGTGTCTTTGCATCCGCCAAGGGTAGTTACAATTAAAGTAATATCATACGAACCGGTGAGGTACGTGTTGGTAGGTGTGGCAGCAGTTGATGTAGAGCCATCGCCCAGGTCCCAGAAATAACTTACAACCGGATCCGGCGAATTCACTGTTGATGAAAATGTCCAGGTTAATGGCGAACAGTTACTTTGGGGTAGATTATTTATGGAGGCAACGGGTTCCAGTATCTGTATATAGTCGGCAATCACCATGGAATCGCTGCAACCCGTAAAATTAGTAACAAACAGTTTTACAGTAAACGATCCATAACTGGTGTAGGTATGCGAAGGATTGGTACCACCTGAAGTAGCGCCGTCGCCAAAATCCCAGAAGTAAGTTGCCAACGGGCTGCTTGTATTGGTAAAGTTAACCGTAAGGGGAGGCTTACAGGCAGTTCGGTTGGTTGCCGAAAAAGAAGCTGTTGGCTTTGTTGAAATGGTGATTGTTCTGGTTGTTGAATCAACACAAGTATCTTTAAAAGCCGTTAATTTAATGATATAGGTTCCGGGCAGGGCATAGGCTTTTACAGGGTTTGATGCGGTTGAGGTTGAACCATCACCAAAATTCCATAATACTGAAGTTGGTGCCGGGTTGGTAGTATTGGCAAAATTAATAGAGTCGTTCACACAGCCATTTGGCGGAGCGGTAAAAGAGGCAGTTAAAAAATTAATGACCACAACGTTGGTTTTAACAACCGAATTACTGCAACCGGTAGTGCTGACAACGGTTAACGTAACCGTAAAACTGCCGGCCGATGTGTAGGTATGAGTCGGATTTTGTGCGGTGGAACTGCCTCCGTCGCCGAAATTCCAGGAATACGACAAAGTGCCTGGTCCCGTTGACGTGTTGGTAAAATTTATTGTAACCGGTAAGCGGCAACCCGTAGGCGCAGTATTTGTGAAGTTAGCCGTAACTCCGTTACTGGCCTGGATATAGTTACTTTTGGTTAATGTTTTTGAACAACCGGCTGATGTGGTTACCTGCAGGGTCACATTATAATTTCCTGCTGTAGCATAGGTATGTGAAGGATGTTGAACGGCGCCGGTGGTACCATCGCCAAAATCCCAAAGCCATGAACTGATCGTTGAAGTGCCTGCCGAACTTTGATCTGTGAACTGCGCATGTAGCGGAACACAACCGGATCGTGGCGTTGCGGTGAAATTTACGACAGGGATAGCGAAAATATTGATGTATTGTGTTCTTGTCAGTGAATCGCGGTTACCGGATGCATCTCTTACAACCAGTTTAACCGTGTATTGACCTGCCGAAAAATAAGTAGCTGAAGGATGTTGTAAAACCGAAGTGGTGCCGTTGCCGAGGTCCCAGATCCATTCTATAGGGTTACCAGTAGACAGGTCAGTAAAATTTACTATTTGAGGCGAACAGCCCGACGTTGGGGTCGCTGAAAAATTGGCAGTAATTTGAGCGGTACTGGAATTACTCAGCGTAAATAAGCAGAAGAATATAATAAATATTCGCCCTAAAAGGGATCTGGTAGTGTTAGGCATACCTGGATTGTTGGATAATTGGATAACATTTGGCATTTCTGCCCTTATATAAACAACATTTTCTACATAAAAATTGTGTATGTAGCGTAATATTTTTACATTGCACGTGACTTTAATGTTATCTTGCTTAAACCTAAACTAACACATATCCATATTAAACATTCAAATACTATATAAATGATTGATAAAATATTCAAATTGACACTTATGCTGTGCTTAAGCGGCTCCGTCGTTTGGGCGCAAGGGAAACCACAGAATAAAGTTGAGAAAAAGAAAGGAATGCTCTCTTATAGTATCAATTATTCCGATTATGGATTTGCTAAGATTGCAAAGGATTCTTCCATTTCTGCAGCATTTAACCGAAAAGGTCTTTTTAAATCGGGTAACAGTTCCTTTGGATTTGGTTTGAGTTACTGGAAAGGATTGGGTTCACATGTTGATTTTTCAGGTAATTTGGCAGGCACGTTTTCAAATTTTCCCAGGTTATTTGTAAAAGGAGATAGTATTGGTAAAGCTAGTTTTACACCCCAACTTGATGTGATGCTGCACGCACGTGCGTTTAAGGATCAACGTAAAATAAATCCTTTTTTAACGGCGGGTATCGGAGCGGGTTATTTTGGTAAACAACTGGCGGTATATGCGCCGTTGGGAGTAGGCTTGCAGTTTCATTTAAACAGAACTTTTATTTTTGTACAGGCGCAGTGGCGACTGGCCATTACAGATGGCATTTCGAACGATTATATGTTTTACTCTATTGGCATAGGGCAACAAAAGAAAGTGAAGAAAGAGGAAAAGAAACCTGAAACCGAAATCAAAACAGAGCCGGTTGTTGATAGTACTAAAAAAGCAGAATCAAACGAACTGGATACTGATGGTGACGGCGTTCCCGATATCCGGGATAATTGCCCTACGGAAGCCGGAACAGCTATCGGTTGCCCGGATGCCGACGGCGATGGTATAGCTGATAAAGATGACCAATGTAAAGATGTAAAGGGCGACCCCAGGTATAAGGGCTGTCCTGTGCCGGATACTGATGGTGATGGCGTAAATGATGACGATGATAAATGTAAAACTGTTTTCGGTTTAGTGGAAAATAGTGGCTGTCCGGCTGCTGCAGACGAAAACGGGGATGACGATAATGATGGCGTAAGAAATAAAGACGATAAATGTCCGGATAAAGCAGGAACCGCTGCCAATGATGGATGCCCTATGGAGATTGTTAAAGGCGGACAACTGTTAAGGGTATCAGGTGATTCAATGACTTATTATATCAGGTTCGATTTCGACAAAGCCAATATTACGGCAGATGCGTTCTCGGCGCTGAGCCAGGTGGTGAAGATCCTCAAAGCAGATAAGACACTGAGCATTAATATTGAAGGCCATGCTGACCGCTTCGGACAGGAAATTTACAACGAACAAATTTCGTCTGAACGGGCTAATGTGGCCAGAGACTATCTGCTGAGTTATGGAATTGCCAGGAACAGGATTACCACAGCGTTCTATGGCTCTACAAGGCCTTACGATATTCACCAGGATTGGTTGAACAGAAGGGTAGAAATAACCTTGTATAAAAAATAAAACAATAATAAGGTAGATCGTTATTGATAGTAAAGGAAAGCCGGTTTTGATAACCGGCTTTCCCTTTATATTTATACCTGGCCGCCCATTTAGTTTCAGGTTAACACGAATTCTCTATAAAATTGAACGAAAGCAAAGAAGTAAAAAAGTCGCCGTGAAAAAAATCAGGATTGGTGGCCAGACAACCAGGTGCGAGGTTTATCCGTAAACCAGTAAATCGAACAGGGCTCAAAACTTATTTGTGATCAATATGGCTACTACAAATCTTTTAAAAATTGAAAGAAAACGGAGAAGTAAAATCGCCATAATTAAAGAACAAACTTAGTGACCAAACACCTATAGATCCGGCAACGCATTAAATTCGCTACGTTTATTTTCAAACCAGGCGTTCATCAATTCCGGTGTGCTCATCAGGTCTTGCATGTTTTTCATTGCGCCGAGATGATCAGCGTCACCCGCCTGAAACATCGCCATGCTGTGTTTTTTACTCAAGGTGGCCATTTCTTCAAATGTTGCCGCTTCAAATTCGATATCACACGCACCTCCCAATTGTTTACAGGTCATTTTTTTCATGTCGGTTATTTTAATCGTTGATCATACTGTTTGCCGAAATTAAATGTAAAATAAATTATTGAAGATTGCAATTGAGCGTTGTGATGAAAATGTATAAGCAGTGTTTCAGGTGCAGGTGGCAATTTGCCCGTGTTAGGGTGCAAGTCGCGACAGAGTCGCTAAACCAACACATCCTCGTTGGAGACGAGGACGAGAAGGGTGCAGTTGGCAATTTGCCCGTGTTAGGGTGGAAGTCGCGACAGAGTCGCTAAACCAACACATCCTCGTTGGAGACGAGGACGAGAAGGGTGCAGGTGGCAATTTGCCCGGGTTAGGGTGCAAGTCGCGACAGAGTCGCTAAACCAACACATCCTCGTTGGAGACGAGGACGAGAAAGGTGCAGGTGGCAATTTGCCCGTGTTAGGGTGCAAGTCGCGACAGAGTCGCTAAACCAACACATCCTCGTTGGAGACGAGGACGAGAAAGGTGCAGTTGGCAATTTGCCCGTGTTAGGGTGCAAGTCGCGACAGAGTCGCTAAACCAACACATCCTCGTTGGAGACGAGGACGGGAAAGGTGCAGTTGGCAATTTGCCCGGGTTAGGGTACAAGTCGCGACAGAGTCGCTAAACCAACACATCCTCGTCAGAGACGAGGACGAGAAGGGTAGCAGGTTGAATTTTTGCCTGATCTTCAGGAGCATTGAAATCGGGTTGTTGGGGAAATAAACCCGGATCAACGGTCACCCGAAGAAAGTGACTATTTCTTTGTTCACTTTGCCCTACATTCGCAATAAAAACGATGGATATCAAAGCGCAATTTGAACAGGCCGCAGCCGACAGTAAGTCATTATCTTCCAAGCCCGATAATGAAACACTTCTTCAATTATATTCTCTGTATAAACAATCTACTGAGGGTGATGTTAGCGGAGAAGCGCCATCCAATCCTTTCGATTTTGTAAGTAAAGCCAAATATGAGGCATGGGCTGTGTTAAAGGGAAGATCTTCTGAAGAATCTATGCAGCAATATATAGATCTCGTTAATAAACTAAAGGGGTAAGCTTAAAATTGCTCCATGTGCAATACCTTGGGCTCTGTTGTTCCCCAGGGTGCCAGTTCCATAATGGGCAACGATTTTTTGGTAAAACGCCATTCGCGGATTAAGAAAACAAATTCGGCCGGGGTAGAAGGAAACGTGATCGTGAGTTTACTGTAATCGTCGTTGCTGCTCCAGCTACCATTATAGGTAACGCCGTTTTTTACAGCCGTCATAGCACCATTAAAATAGGTTCCCTTGTATAGAACATAGGTGTAGCCCGTGTATTGAGGCGTGAGGTCGAGCCCGTTGTCAGTAGCCAGATGCACCCTGAAATTTTTATTGAGGATATTGTCCTCAAATTGCTGCTGGGCATAGGTTGCCTGAGCAGCTTCGATTGCTTCTTTGGCACATCCGTTAATTACCATCAGCATGGTTAATGTGGATAAAAGAAACAAGGCAGGGTGACAGCTAAATTTTTTCATAACTCGAATTTTACAGCGTATATATACCAGTATATTTTTTGTTGGCATACTGAATAAAATAATTGCAGTCTAAGGTCTTACCGGTTGCCATTTTACATAACGCTTCGGAGGTATAATAACGACCGTATGGGTAAATTTGTTGTTTCAACCAGTCAGATAAATTGGTATGGTTACCCAATGCTAATTCTCTTTCCAAAGAGGGGTTTTGCCTGCCAATACTGGCATATAATTGTGCGGCATACAAACTTCCCAAACTATAGGTTGCAAAATAGCCAAAACTACCATGGCTCCAGTGTACGTCCTGCAAACATCCGTTTTTGTCATCAGGAACAGATATACCCAGATATTTTTGATAATGTTCGTTCCAGTAAGCCGGAATGTCTTTTGTGTTGATACTGCCATCTATCAACATTTTTTCAATGTCGTACCTGATCATCACATGAAAATGGTAAGTGAGTTCATCGGCTTCCGTTCTGATCAGGGAAGGCTGAACTTTGTTGATGCCTGCGTAAAATTGTTCCGCAGTTATTTGCTTAAATTGTTGGGGGAAGTATTTTTTTACCAGTGGCATATGGTATTGCCAGAAGGCCAGTCCCCGTCCTACATTGTTTTCCCAAAGCCGGCTCTGGCTTTCGTGAATACTTAAACTGCAATACTCACTTAAGGGCAAACCATATTCTTCGGTAGGCAAACCTTGTTCGTATAAAGCATGTCCGCCCTCATGCATGCAACTCCAAAGCATATTCCCAAAGTCGTTTTCATCAACACGGGTGGTTAGCCGTACATCGTTGCTGTTGAAGTTAATGGTGAACGGATGTTCGCTAATGTCCTGTCTGCCTGCTTCAAAATCGAATTGCATTTGTTTTAATATGTCGATACCCAGTTTCCATTGCGTGTCTTTATCAAAATGCTGATGCAAAAAAGAATTGTCAATTTGGGTTTTGGTTTTGATCGTATCGAGCAAATCAGAAAGTTGTGGCTTTAGTACTTTAAAAACGTTATCCACGATGGCCACGGTTAATCCCCTGTCATAATCATTCATCAGGGCATTGTATGGATGATGTTCGTATCCCAACAGATCAGCTTCCTGTTTTTTTAATTGTATGAGATCATCTAACGGTTTCTCAAAACCAGCAAAGGAATTGTCTTTGCGGGCCTGTATCCAGGCATGGAAACTTCTGTTTACCGTTTCGCTCATTTTGCGAACAAAATCACCGCTTAGTTTTTTGCCCCTGGTATAATCGTACAGGCTGAGTTCCACATTTTTTTGTTCCTTGTCGCTGAGCTCATTTTTCGAAACCAGTTCACGCAGTAAAGCACCTGTTGCATCATCGGTAAACTGTTGATGGGCTATTTCGCTGAGGGTTGCCAGTTGCCGGCCCCTGATATCATTGCCCTTGGGGGGCAGATAGGTTTCCTGATCCCATTGTAAAACGGCCGATGCATATTTAACGTCGGCAATTTTTTGCATTTTTGTTTTGTATAGTTGGTATAGTTCTTTCGTATTCATTTGTTAATTTAGTGAAATGAAGATACAGGAAATTACAGCCTTTTTAGAGTCGGTTGCGCCAGCATGGTTACAGGAAAGCTATGATAATGCAGGTTTGCTCACCGGCGATAGCCAGTGGAGTTGCACCGGCATCATCACTACGTTAGACGCCACAGAAGAGGTGGTACTGGAAGCAATTGAAAGAAAATGCAACCTCATTGTGGCCCATCATCCCATTATTTTTGGTGGACTGAGAACCATCACCGGGAAAAATTATGTGGAGAAAACCATCGTAGCAGCCATTAAAAACGATATCGCCATTTATGCGATCCATACCAATCTGGATAATGTACTGCATGGCGTTAGTGCAACCATGGCGGATAAACTGGGTTTGATCAACCGTAAGATCCTCTCTCCTAAAATGGAGACTTTAAAAAAGCTTTACACTTTTGTGCCGGTTGAGTTTGCAGAAAATGTGCGGTCTGCCATTTTTAATGCAGGTGGAGGGCATATCAGCCATTACAGCGAATGCAGTTTTAATATGGCTGGCCAGGGTACTTTTAAGCCCGGCGAAGGAACCCATCCATTTACTGGAAAAGTAGGAATCCGGCATACCGAAGATGAAATTAAGATGGAAATGATCTTTCCTGCCTGGCACCAAAACGCAATAGTTGCGGCAATGAAATCAACTCACCCATATGAAGAAGTAGCCTATGATATTATATCGCTGGATAATGAAAATCAAACGGTAGGAAGTGGTTTGGTGGGAGAATTGCCCGAATCCTTGTCTGAAACCCGGTTTTTAAGCCTGTTGAAGGAGAAATTTGATCTTTCCGTAATACGTCACACAGCATTACTGAACAAACCAGTTAAAAAAATAGCCCTTTGCGGCGGTGCCGGGAGCTTCCTTATTGGGGCTGCAGTGGCTACCGGGGCTGATTTTTATATTACCGGCGATGTTAAATACCATGAGTTTTTTGATGCCAACAGCAGGCTGGTCATTGCCGATATTGGCCATTTTGAGAGCGAACAGTATACAATAGGGCTGTTATTTGATATTTTGAGTCAAAAATTCCCTACCTTTGCCGTCCTAAAAACAGGCGTAAAAACCAATCCGGTGCATTACTTCCTGTAATTTCAAATATCAAACTTCAAAAATAAAATGGCCGCAGTTAAAGAATTCTCAATTGAAGAAAAATTAAGCGCATTGGTACTTTTACAAAAAGTAGATTGTAAGCTGGATGAAATTCAGATCCTGAAGGGAGAGTTACCGATGGAGGTAAAAGACCTGGAAGATGAAATTGAAGGTTTGCACGCAAGGCAAACCCGCGTGGAAGAAGAGATAAACGGCATCCAGGAATTTATTGCCCAGAAAAAAGAAGGCATTAAAGATGCTGATGCCCTGGTTAAAAAATACGAGAAGCAAAGCGATAACGTAAAGAACAACCGTGAGTTTGAAGCGATCAACAAAGAAATTGAAATGCAGACTTTAGAAATAAAGCTTTGCGAAAAACATATCAAAGACGCTACAGAAGAGATCGCGGAGAAAGCCAGGCAGCTGGAAATTGCCAAAAAAGCGGTGGCCAACAAAGAAGGTCACCTGGTTGGCAAAAAAGGTGAACTGGAGAAGATCATCAGCGAAACAGAGAAAGAGGAAAAACATTATAATAAGGAAGGTGAAAAGGCGCGTAGTCATGCTGATGAACGTTTATTGACCAGCTACGACCGCATCCGTAAAAATTATCGTAATGGATTGGCCGTGGTGGCCGTAGAGCGTGATAGTTGTGGTGGTTGTTTCCACGCCATCCCGCCTCAAAAGCAGAGTGAGATCAAATTGCGTAAGAAGATCATGGTTTGCGAAAACTGCGGTCGTATTTTGGTTGATGCGGATTTGAATGATTCGGTGGTGGTTAAATAGCTTTTAGCCCTTAGCTGTTAGAAATTAGCGGTACTAACAAAATTGTTAGCCTATTCTTTTTGAATAGGCTTTTTTTGGCTAACAGCTAAAAGCTAGCACCTAACGTCTAATACCTTGTTTTCCCAACTTTTAACTAATTTGCTGTTTAATCTATGCTCCAGAAATTAAACATACAGAATTACGCCATCATCAGTGAATTGGAAATTTATTTTTCAGGTAAACTAAATATTATAACCGGCGAAACAGGGGCCGGTAAAAGTATTTTAATGGGCGCACTGAGCCTGATATTGGGCGAAAGGGCCGACAGCACGGTACTACTCCAAAAAGAAAAGAAAGCTGTTGTAGAAGGCTGGTTTAGGGCGATGAACAATAAGGCTATTCAAAATTTTTTAAAGGAGAATGACCTTGATGCTGAAGAACTACTGATGATACGAAGGGAGATCTCGGCCAACGGCAAATCCCGGGCTTTTATTAACGACACGCCTGTAAATCTAACACAATTAAAAGCCCTGGGTATGATGCTGGTTGATCTGCACCAGCAGTTTGATACACAGGAGCTCAGTTCATCAGATTTTCAACAGGAAGTATTGGATGCCCTGGCCGGAAACAACGAATTGCTACAGCCATACCAGCAGGTATTTTATGAATACAAAAAAGCAAAAAAGGAGTTGTTTGAACTTCTGTCAGAGCAAACGGTGGCTAATACTGCGTTAGACTATAACCAATTTTTGTTCGACGAACTGGAAGAAGCCAATTTCAGTGAAAATGAACTGGAGGAGCTGGATGCCGAATTAAAATTATTGAGTAATGCCGAAAATGTGAAACAGGAACTAAGCGGTATTTATTTCGAATTAATAGAAAGTGAGCAGCCTGCTGTGCAGCAGATAAAAATGCTGCATCATAAATTACAGTCGCTGAACGAATACCATACCGGTATAGCCGATCTGGCAAAACGGTTGCTAAGTGCCCAACTGGAGTTAGCCGATATCGCTGATGACCTTGAACACATCAACAATTCGGTAAATTATAGTGCCGAACGGATACAAATAGTAAATGACCGCATATCGATGGGGTATAAACTGCAAAAAAAGCATGGCCTTGGGTCCACGAATGAATTGTTGAAACTAAAAGATGAATTGCAGGGAAAACTAAATGAAATTTTGAACATAAGCGAAGCCATTCAGCTTAAAGAAAAAGAATCAGCCGGGTTGTTGCAGCGGTGCGAAACCCTGGCCAAAACAATATCAGCCAACCGAACAAAAGCCATCAAACCTTTTATAGGGAACGTAAATGAATTACTGGCCCGGATAGGGATGCCCAATGCAAGATTTGCTGCAGAGGTTTTGCCATTGGAGGTACTTGGTGAATATGGGATCGATAAAATCGAATTTTTATTCGATGCCAACAAAAGCAACCGGTTTGAGCCGCTTCGTAAAGTGGCCAGTGGCGGAGAGTTGAGCAGGTTAATGCTGTGTATTAAATCGCTGGTGGCAAAAAAACTGCAATTACCTACGTTGATATTTGATGAGATCGACTCGGGTATCAGTGGTGAAGCAGCCAAGCAGGTTGGTAATATCATGAAGGAACTTTCGGGTTCGCACCAATTGATCTCCATTACGCACCAGCCGCAGATAGCTGCCAAAGCTGACGCCCATTATTTTGTTTATAAAGCCGTTGAACAGGATAAAATTGTTACCTCTATCCGGCTTTTGAATAACGACGAGCGGATTACTACTATTGCACAGATGCTCAGCGGCGAAAGGCCTACGGCTGCGGCATTGCAGAATGCCAGGGAGATGGTGGGGAATTGATTCAAAGCAAAATAAACAAACCGTTGCTTAACACAAAGATCGTATTGCTTATCATATCCATCACTGCGGTGGCTTATTGTATGCACCTTTTGTGTAAAAAAATAATAGATCCCAGACAGTCTGCATTTACTTTCATTTTATATATTATGGTACACCTGGCCGTTGTTTTGGCGATGGTGTTCCTATTTGGCCTGATTTTAAATTATTACAAAGAGTTTTTCTTTAATAGATAAGAGTGTTATTTTTACCGCTCAATCTTTAAACAGGATCTAACATGTCATACAACTTACTCAAAGGAAAAAAAGGAATCATTTTTGGTGCACTCGACGAAAGGTCTATTGCCTGGAGAACGGCATTACGTTGCCATGAAGAGGGTGCTGAGCTTATTTTAACCAATGCGCCTGTGGCCATGCGGATGGGCGAGATTAACAAGCTGGCAGCCATCGTACATGCGCCTGTTATTCCCTGCGATGTGAGCAGCAACGAAGATGTGACCAACCTGATCAGCAAATCGATGGAGCATTTTGGCGGCGGTATAGATTTTATCCTGCATTCCATCGGCATGAGTATTAATGTGCGTAAAGGAAAACACTATACTGAAATTGACTATGGATTCAATTCCAAATCACTCGATATTTCGGCCATGAGCTTGCATCGTGTATTGGCAACGGCCATGAAACAGGATGCTATTAATGAATGGGGCAGCGTGGTGGCTTTGTCGTACATCGCTGCTCAGCGTGTATTTCCCGACTACAACGAAATGGCCGACGCAAAAGCATTGCTCGAAAGCGTGAGCAGAAGTTTTGGATATCATTACGGCGTAAAAAAGCATGTTCGGGTAAATACTATTTCGCAATCACCGGTGCGCACAACCGCTGGCAGCGGCGTAAAAGGATTTGACGGATTTATGGATTACGCCGAAAAAATGAGTCCACTGGGTAATGCCAGTTCGGATGATTGCGCCAATTATATTGTAATGATGTTTAGCGATATGACGCGGATGGTTACCATGCAGAATTTATTCCATGACGGTGGGTTTTCGTTTACGGGAGTAACGGAGGCGGTGATAGAGAAGATGTAAGGCCTCCCACAACAAACACCCCTCTGCCCCCTGTTCGCTGGATTCAGTGAAAAGGAGGAACCTGGAGCCTTATATTTCAAACAACAGGCAAAATTAAAAAGCGAGCGCCTCTAACAATTTAGAGGCGCTCGCTTTTAAAATTTTTGTATTAACTAAAGTATAGAAATCCGGGTTCCCACTTTGTGGGGCGGAGGGGCCGTATTAATATTCATCCTCATTAAAAAAGAAATCTTCCTGGCTGGGGTAGTCGGGCCAGATGTCATCAAGGCCTTCATATATTTCTCCCTCGTCTTCGAGTTCCTGCAAATTCTCTACTACTTCAATAGGCGCGCCGCTGCGGATCGAATAGTCAATTAATTCGTCTTTAGTAGCGGGCCAGGGTGCATCTTCCAAATGAGAAGCTAATTCTAGTGTCCAAAACATCTTTGAAAAGGGTTTAATTTTTTTGCAAATGTAGAAGTTCATTTGGAATAACCAAAAGTGTTTTTTTAATAGCCGGTTTGGCAACTGGCCGTAAAATCCGGCAGAAAAGCTTTTTGAATCTGTTTTTAAAGCTAAAACTTGTATTTATTACTTATTTTCGGCTAATGTTAACAGCCAAAGGCATATTTAAAAGTTATGGACAGCTACAAGTGCTGAAGGGGGTGGATATCTCGATCGGGAAGGGCGAGATCGTGAGTATCGTTGGATCCTCAGGTGCCGGTAAAAGCACGCTGCTGCACATTTTAGGCAGTTTGGATAAGGCCGATAAAGGGCAAATTGATCTGAACGGCCAACAACTGGGATCATTAAAAGGAAGCAAATTATCTGCATTCAGAAACAGGCATATCGGTTTTGTTTTTCAATTTCACCATTTATTACCCGAATTCTCGGCGTTGGAGAATGTTTGTATCCCTGGCTGGATTGCCGGAGATAAAAAGAAGGAAGTGGTTATAAAAGCTACCGAATTGTTGAAAACTTTAGGGCTCGAAGACCGTCTGGAGAACAAACCGCAGCAGCTTTCCGGTGGTGAGCAACAAAGGGTGGCGGTGGCCCGGGCATTGATAAATAGTCCCGCTATCGTAATGGCCGATGAACCCACCGGTAATCTGGATAGCGCAAATGCCAGGGATTTACACGAATTATTTATTGATCTGAAAAATAAATTTAACCAAACCTTTCTGATTGTAACGCACAATGAGGAACTGGCAAAAATGAGCGACCGGATTTTAGTGATGAAAGACGGGTTGATGGTTAATGGATAATTGGTTAGTGGATAGTTGATAATGCCATTAAATCGTCATCGTCAATATTTCAACAAGAGGCCCAATTATCCATTATAAGTTATTTCATTGTTCATTAATCCTCGGTTTCCAGGGAATATCATCAACGCCTAATAAATGTCCTGCATATCTCGCTAAAACAAATAGATAATCGCTCAGCCGGTTCAGGTATTTTATTACCAGTGGCTCAACAAATAAATCATGCTCCTGCATATCAACACAGATACGTTCGGCTCGCCGGCAAACACATCGGGTAACATGAGCCGTTGAAATAGCTACATGGCCGCCTGGCAGTATGAAGGACTTCATTTCTTCCAAAACCTCGTTCATGCTGTCAATTTCTTTTTCCAGCAGCTCAATATCGGCTTCTTTGAGGTCGGGTATTTTTAATTTCGATTCTTTTTCGGGGTCGCAGGCTAATGAAGATCCGATGGTAAATAACCGGTCCTGAATTTCTTTTAAAAAATCTTTTGCCGGATGTTTTGAAAGATGATCGGCAGTTAAACCGATAAAAGAGTTCAATTCATCAATGGTGCCATAGGCATCGATCCTGATATTACTTTTCGGAACTTTCGTTCCGCCAATTAAGCTTGTTTTGCCGAGGTCACCTGCTTTGGTATAAATTTTAAATGCCATATTGAATGCTGCTTTTCTTACAAAGCAACAAAATATTTTGAGATAAGTTTGATATTAGCGATTTTTAGGCCGGTACATTGGCTGTAACGGGATTGGCATTTACTTTATCTGTTTCAACAACTCCATCCCGTAAACGAATAACCCGGTGGGCGTACAGCGAAATATCTTCTTCGTGTGTAACCAGGATAACCGTATTGCCATCAGCATGAATTTTACCCATTATTTCCATGATCTCGTAAGAGGTTCTGGTATCGAGGTTTCCGGTAGGTTCATCGGCTAAAATAATAGAAGGGTTATTAATCAGGGCTCTGGCAATAGCTACGCGTTGGGCCTGGCCGCCACTTAATTCGTTGGGTTTATGATGGCTACGGTCGTCCAGTTTTACCCGGGTGAGCACTTCCATGGCCCGGTCCATTCTTTCTTTTCGGCTCACGCCGCTGTAAACCAATGGCAGGGCCACATTTTCGGCTGCCGTTAAACGAGGCAATAAATTGAATTGCTGAAAAACAAATCCGATCTCTTTGTTGCGTACTTCGGCCAGGTCGTTATCTGGCATCCGGCTTACATCTTTGCCGTTTAAAACATATTTTCCGGCTGAAGCTGTATCCAGGCAGCCTAAAATATTCATTAAGGTAGATTTGCCCGATCCGCTGGGTCCCATCAGTGCCACATATTCATTTTTAAAAATATCCAAACTGATGCCTTTTAAAACCGGTAATTCATTTTTACCGAGGTAGTAACTTTTGCGAATATTTTCCAAATGAATAATGCCTTGCATAAATTATTGTTTAGGTGGTTTGCAAAGTTTAGTCAGTTCAGGCGGTTTATCTGTGATCAAACTAAACTTTCTAAACCTTCTACAACTAGATGATCTATTTCTTTATCACTTTGGGCACTTTAAAAAACTGCTCATCATGTACCGGTGCATTTTGCAAGCCCTGTTCACGGGAAATACTGCCGCTAACTTCATCGGCCCGTAAAATATTTACCTGGTTGCTCATGTGCAGGAGGGGTTCAACCCCGGTAGTATCCAATTCGTTTAGCTTTTCAACAAACTGAATCATTTTTTGCAGGTCATTTTTAATTTCCTCCTTTCCGGATGCATCAAACTTTAACCTGGCCAGGTTAGCCAGTTTTTCTACCAAAACGTCGTTCACTTCCATGCTGCAAATATAGCTTATAGTTACTTGCCAATAAAGAACGCTATGGCAATCGGTATATAATTATTATAAGTGGAGGCAAAGCTTAATATCTATTGTATTTGTTTCTTTTCAAGTACCAGTTTTCATATCTTCGCCAACCGACCCAATTATACGAAACGGTACAGATGTTTTATGGAAAAGAAAAGAGAAATAGTCATGAGTGGCATTCGCCCAACCGGATTTTTGCATTTGGGCAATTATTTTGGAGCCATTAGCAATTATGTAAAAATGCAGGAGGATTTCGACTGCTTTTTTATGGTGGCCGATCTGCATTCGCTTACTACCCATCCGGATACCGCAGCGTTGAAAGCCAATGTACACCGGGTTTTAGCCGAAAATATCGCCTGCGGCCTGGATCCGGATAAAGTGGCTTTTTATTGCCAGAGTCATGTACATGAAACAGCCGAACTCTATTTGTATTTGAATATGATGGCGTATAAAGGGGAGTTGGAAAAAACCACCACTTTTAAGGAGAAGGTACGCCTTAACCCCGAAAATGTAAATGCCGGTTTGTTGACATACCCGGTTCTGATGGCCACGGATATCATTTTGCATCGTGCCAAATACGTACCTGTTGGCAAAGATCAGGAGCAGCACCTGGAGATGGCCCGCACCTTTGCAAATCGCTTTAATCATCGTTATGGCGATGTTTTTCCCGAGCCGCTGGCATTTAATTATAACCAAAGCCTGTTAAAAGTACCCAGCCTGGATGGAGAAGGAAAAATGAGCAAAAGCGAAAATCAAATGGCAACGCTGTACCTGGCTGATAGTGACGACATGATCAGGAAAAAAGTGATGAAAGCAAAAACGGATAGTGGACCAACGGAGAAAAATGCGCCCAAGCCCGATTATATCGAAAATATTTTCCTCCTCATGAAACTGGTTTGCCCGGCTGAAACAGTTGGTAAATTTGAGGATGATTATAACAATTGTGTGATCCGCTATGGCGATTTAAAAAAACAACTGGCTGAGGATATGGTAAATTTTATAGCACCGATACGTAGTCAGGTTGATGCCATTTTGCAGGATGAAGAAGGGCTTAAGCAGATCATGCTGAAAGGGGCCGAAAAAGCCAATACAAGTGCCGGAGAAACCATGAAACTGGTACGGGAGGCAATGGGTTTAAATTATTTTTGATTTCTCCCGATATTTATCGGGATTTGATTACTTTAGTTGCTAGGCCGTAGCAATTCTGAAATCGGCAATCGTAAATCTACAATCGAATTATGGCAAAGACAAAAAAACCAAAACACATCGCTGTTGCAGGCAATATTGGTGCAGGAAAAACTACTTTAACCGAAATGCTGAGTAAACATTACAAATGGATACCCCAGTTTGAAGATGTTGACCATAACCCGTACCTGAATGATTTTTACGAAGACATGCCCCGGTGGAGTTTTAACCTGCAGATCTACTTTTTAAACAGCCGCTTAAACCAATTGCTCGAAATACATCATGGTACCGAAACGGTTATCCAGGACCGTACGATCTATGAGGATGCCAATATTTTTGCGCCCAACCTGCACGATATGGGCCTGATGACAAAACGTGATTTTGACAACTATTATAAGTTTTTCGAAACTTTAAAAAGCATGGTTCAGCCGCCCGACCTCATCATTTACCTGAAAGCATCGGTACCCACATTGGTGGCACAGATACAAAAGCGGGGCAGGGAATATGAAGAAAATATCCGCCTGGATTATTTAAAGAAGTTGAATGAATTTTATAATAGCTGGATTGATCATTACAAGGAAGGGCCGTTATTGATCATTGATGCCGACAACAACAAATTTGCCGAAAAAGAGGAAGATCTGGGTAAGATCATCAGCAGTATTGATTCAAAATTATTTGGATTGTTTTAGGCATCCAGTATCCAGCATCAGGAATCTAATCGATCAGCGAATTCTTCATAGCATAAAACACCAGTCCAACTGAGTTTTTAACACCGAAACGTTCCATCAGCCTGTCTTTTATTGCTTCTACGGTACGGGCGCTGATATCCATTTTACCGGCTATTTCAGCAGCCGTAAATTCCATACAAACCAGGGTAAGTACTTCTTTCTCCCGGTCGCTGAGCACCACTTCGGAAGTTAATGAAGGGTTGAATTTTTGCTTGGAGTAATTTTTCTTGATCAGCACTTTGTTTACGAAAGGATTCAGGTAAAAACCGGTTCGCATCACGTCCATGATCGCTTTTTTGATCTCGGTTGGGTCGGTACTTTTTAACAGGTACCCGGCGGCTCCGCAATCCATTAAATGGCCAACAAAACGCTCATCTTCATACATGGTAAGAATGATAACGCGGATATTGGGAAAGTTTTTGGTGATGATCTTGGTGGTATCAATGCCATCTTTCACCGGCATCTTCAGATCACATAAAACCACATCGGGTTCAAATTCAGGGATCTTTTGCAACAGATCCTCGCCGTTTTCGGCTTCCATCACAAATTTGATATTGGTATAGCTCCTCATCGAAAGGATCACACCTTTCCTGAAAATTTGGTGATCATCGGCAATGGCAACTTTAATTTCGTTCATGAGCATGAGGGTTGCGTAAAATTACGGAAAACAACAATCATTGTGAAAAGAATGTCAATTTTCAACGGTCGACCGATAAACACGCAAAAACTGGTCCGAAAATTCTGGGGCCGCTAGATGGCTGTTTCTCTTGGAATTTCAATCGTTACCTTATAATAAGTTTTACTGGCGTCAATTTCAAAGAAGATCCTGCCGGTAAGTACGCGGATGCGGCTGGCTATATTTTTTAGTCCCAATCCCTGGGTGCTATGATTTAGTTTTTCGAAATCGGCCTGTACGATGCCGGTGCCATCATGGTGTATACGGAAATACATCTTATCGGCACTGATATTTTGAGTTAAATGAATAAAACCCGGGTTGCTGTGTTTGAGGATATTATTGACGAGCTCCTGTATGATCCGAAAAACGAGTAATTCACGATCAACTTTTAACCGGGTACGGTAGTCGTGAAACCGGGCGCTGGCATTCAAACTGCCGCTGGCGCCTATTTTTTGAAACAGATCGGTAGCGGCACTTTCCAATCCGAAATTTTTCAGTGTTGGCGGCATCAGGCTATGGCTGATATTTCTGATCAGTAATATGGCATCGTCGAGGATCTGTTTGGCGCTGAAAATACTTTGGAGTTGTTGGGCTTTTTCCTGGTTAACCAGGTTTTCATTAAGGTAAAGCCGGGCGGTGGCTAACAGGGGGCCGGCATCATCGTGCAGGTCGGCCGCAATACGGTTACGTTCTTCTTCCTGGAAACGGATAGAGGCATTTAATAAGATCTGTTGTTTTTCTTCTTCCAGTTTTTTTAGCTGGTTATTATACCTGATCACTTTACGCTGGTGAAAAATGACAAAACCAACAATAGCGATCGCAAGCGTAAGCATACCGAGTGTTCCGAGAAACATACGGTGTCTACTCCTGTAGTATTGCTTTTAGCTTGAAGAAAGAACATATTTCTTGAACTTTAGTTTTTGGTTTTAAAAGGGAGATTTGTATCAAGTTTTGAGTCTATAGAAATATCATTTATAAATTCGTCATTTGGTTTATTTTCTTTTAAAGTAACTGCAATACATAAAAATATATTTTTTATAATTGTTACTGATCCATTGATAATGGTGAATGTTTTTCTAAACGCTTCATCATCAAAACTGTTTAACGAGGCCAATAGTAAAAAAAAATTACCGGAAAAATTAATTATAAATGCAACGCAAATCCAAAAAATTGCTTTTTGATAAATAGGCTCGACAATGCTGTTTTGCATAACTTCAAAAAAGAAGTATATAATAAAAAGTAACAGTACTAAATATTCAATTATCAACGGTCGTAAAGGTAATGTAGGCCCATTGGCATTAATAAAATCGTAAATGCAAAATAATGAATAAGGAATAATACTAAGTAGAAGGGACTTTCTGACGAATCTATTTTTTATGTGAAGGAAAAACAAAAAAGAAAGTAATGAATATTCTATTACATTATAAAATCTAACTACCAAATAATAACTTAAATAGGAATTGTAATAATATCTGGTAATAACTACTGCTATTACTAGGATAGTTATAGTAGCGGTGTAATAAAAAAATACCTTCTTATTTTTGGAGTCAATCTTTCTATAAAAGATCAAGAAAAATATAAAAGGCAGAATTTCAGTAAAAAGGTTTATATATTTAAGATATTGTAAAATAAAAAATTGGTTATTTAATCAAAAATAACCAATGGTTCTTATAATCTAAAATATTAATTGAGCTAGCTTATTAGCAAAAACACTCAACTAAAAAATCCATAATCGTTTGATTAATCATAACATCGTGTTTTGAAGGTTTCTAAAAGTAATAATGAAGTGTAAACTTCCAACTAAACATAAAGACCAGCAACCCTTGATTTTTGGATCAAGTAGTAAAAAATGACACCAAATCAAGCCTGTAAAGGATTCTGTATAAAATGTGCAAAAGAAATAGTAAAAAAACAGGGTAAAAGTACGAGAAAATATTAGTAAAATTACTATTCACTTTTATCGTAGCTTTACGAACGTAGTTATACGTGACCAGATGTTGAGTGGGGCGTTGAACTGTAGTATTGAAATTATATTATATAACATAGTAATGACATATAAAAATTGCCAGCCATTGTGATGGCGGTTTGCGAATGATGTGATAAGTTGGTTTTTTATAGTTCCGGGACTGGTAAACAGGGTATAAAAAAGTTGATTGACAAAGAAAAACAAGCACAAACAGGGTTCTTCGTGGATAAGCGGAATATTTTGTGTTTCTATCGGATATTTGGATAATGGGCTATTCGTTTTTCCAATGTCAATCAACTGAAACAAATGTATAACAGGCTTTTTTTATAACGTATAGGATTAACGCCCTTTTTTTGGCCTGGCAGATTTACTTTTTTTTGCGCAATAATACAAACAGGTATCGTAAAAACCGGGAAATGGGATTCGTATAAATACGGGGATTTTACGATAATTTTTACCAATCGGGGAAATGCCTGCTAAACATCATTGTCACTTAATTATGAAATCATGTACGGCAAAATTTGTAACTTCGGCCGCATCTTATTATAAAACCAGTTACTATGCAAAACGATACGATCATTAAGATTGCCATTGCCGACGATCATAAAATATTCAGAGATGGGATTAAGATGGCTTTGGCTGGAAAGGAAAATCTTAAAATGTTATGGGAAGCCGAAGATGGCAAGGACATGATGCATAAAATAGCCATTAAAAAGCCGGAAGTGTTGTTGATGGATATCAGGATGCCGGAAATAGATGGTATCAACGGCATTCAACTTATCCGTAAAGAATATGAGGATATAAAAATAATTGTGCTTACCATGTACGATGATCAGCAAATGATCAGTAAGATGATGGAAATGGGTGCTAACGCCTATCTCACCAAAACCACCGACCCGGAAGAGATCTACGAAGCCATACTCACCTGTATGAACGACGACTTTTATTTTAACGAGCTGGTGAATAAAGCCGTAATGGGTAAACTGATGCAGAAGAAAAATGTACGGCAGCATTATGGCAGCAACACACCGGTAAACTTTAATGAAAAGGAATTGAAAATTCTGCAATTGCTTTCGGAGGATAAAACGACCGAAGAGATCTCTAAATTAATATTTTTGAGCCCGCGTACCATTGAAACCATACGCCAGAATATGAAGACCAAGGTAGATGCCAAAACCATCGGGGGCCTGATCATGTATGGCATGCGAAATAAGCTGATCGAATAAGTTCTGCCCCAGGTTCAGAATGTAACAATGCCGTTCTTTACGGCGTAAATTACCAGTCCCACCCGGCTTTTTACATCCAGTTTAGAAAAAAGGGCATCCCGGTAACTATCGATATTCCTGGGTGAGAGGTGCATTTTCTGGGCAATTTCCTTGTAGGTCATTTCGGTACTGGCCAGTTTTAAAAAGTCAATTTCAATGTCATTTAAAATAGACCGCTCCAGGTTGGATTGGTTAAATTCGTTTGTTTTGAACAGGGAAGCAATTTTTACGGTCATATGATTAGAGTAATAATAATCACCTTCCGCCACAGTTAGCAGCGCAAGTTTCAATTCATTGGGATTGATATCTTTTTTTAAAAAACCATCCACGCCCGCCTGTAACATTCTTATCAGGGCAATCTCGCTGTCGTACATGGTTAAAATGATGATCTTCATGTCGGGTTTATTTTAACCAGCCACTTAGCCGCTTCAAATCCGTCCATTACCGGCATATTCAGATCCATCAATACGATATCGGCTGTTACGCCATTTTCAACATGATTAATAATTTCCCGGCCATTATCAGCCAGGGCTGTAACCGAAAAGTTATCGAACTTATTGATCAGGTTAGCCAGTGCGTCTCTCAACAGCACATGATCATCGGCGAGGATAAGCTTATACATTGGCTTTGTTTTTGGGTAATGGAATCTTTAGTGTTATTTCGGTACCCTGGCACGGGATACTTTGTATTTTTAATTTTCCTTTCAACAGGTCGGTACGTTTTTTTATATTTTGCAGGCCGGTTCCCTTTGTGTTTTGAGTTAGCTGAAATCCTTTTCCATTATCCTTAGCCTCAATACTCAGGTATTCATCATTGTAATGCATGTGTATTTTTATAACGGATGCTGATGCATGTTTCACAATATTGTTGAGCACTTCCTGAATGATCCTGAACAGAACCAGTTCGGTATTGCTTTCCAGATAAACGGGTTCCCCTGAAACACTGAAATCGATCTCGAATAATCCGGATTTTTGCAGTTGATTTTCCTCGTATTCAAGCGCTTTAATAATACCGTTGTTCAAAATGATCTCGCTGCTCATACTTCGGCTGAGATCGCTGAGATCATTGATCGCTTCACCGATAATGGTGGCCGAGTCGTTTAACTGTACTTTGGCCAGATCCAGGTTTTCGAAATTGAACATATTTAAATGTAGCTTGGCCAGGGTTAGTTTTTGCCCGATATTATCGTGGATTTCCCTGGATATGTTTTGAAAAGTTTGTTCCTGAATTTCCAGTTGCGATTGCAGTAAGGCATTCTCGTGAGAGATTTTTAGTTTTTCGATATCCTTGAAGTATGCGTTTTGTTTTTGCCGGTATTTATACACAATGGTTACGATAAAACTGATAAATATTAATAGCAGTAAACAAATACCAATAATCAGAAATGTTATGCCTTGTGTGGATGGGTTTTGCATAGATGAGCTTTAATAAAAAAAATGTACATAATAATGACGAAAATATTTGAGATGGAAAATATATTATTTGATATTAACGGCGGAAATTCATTCCTTATATAACTGTTTAGGCCATAAAATGGGAGTGAAAGGCTTGAATAAAAAATAACGCCACTTACAATCCAAAAAGGCGGCTCGGTAAGAATATTTTCACCAGAAACATTTTTGAAAATATCTTGATAGTATAAAACACAGAATCCCGTTTTACATACATTCAATAATACGGCAATGTGAAAATTTGGTTGACTTTTTCCATTATGATAAAAAAGAAATAAAGCGATAGAAATGGTGATCAAAAAAATTGCTTTTAATATCTTGCGATTTACTGAGTTCATTTAGTAGACAAAAAAAAAATATGAACCAGCAAGCCAGATCAAGTAAAAGTAATATCGATTGAATCGAAAATTGAATTTGAGCGCTATACCAAATAAGATAAACACCAAGGAAAGTGTTAATTGTTACTAATAATCCAACTATTATCGCCATAAACAACCACTTCATATAAGGCTGATCAGTTTTCCTATGTTTGAGCGATAGGATAAACGTAAATAGGATAACAGCCGATCCTATTAAAACCACGATATCGTAAAACCTGTTCATGAGATTATTTTTCACAACAATAGTACTTCAAATCCCTCATAAATATTAAGGGAAAAAGACATTTTTTTCTGTTGTTTTTCCCTTGTATAAAGGTTTATGGATTTACATCTTTGTTTCAGGTTTTGATCCGTACCCTTTTAAACTAATTGTACCCTATTTTATGCACCTGTTAAACCTGATCATACGAGGCAAGCCGCCACCTTAAAGGATTATTCAGCAGAATACATTCTGAACACTGCTTAATAACAAGGTAGGACACAGGGTTGAACTGTGCATGAAGTGTAACGGCTTCTTCAACGTAATTTTTAATATGTATTTTATGAAAATTTTATTGATGTTTTTCTTTGTACTTGGATTTTCTGTAACCAATGCGCAAACAAAGTCTACAACACTTACCAATTTTAGTCCTGCCAGTCTTGGAATGGAAGTGATAACGCTAGCCATTCCTGCCGACCAACAGACTTTGAGCGGTAAAATCACTTATGTGAGAACAGAATATGGTAATGGTAAATTCTCTATTATCGGATACGGTTCAGACGGCAAGTTGTCTTATGTGGCCACCAATAAATTGGGTGTTCCCAAAGATGCCATGATTACTTAAGCCAGCTACCAAAAAAACGAAAATGAAGGATCGCAAAACCTGGTTGCCTGCCAATGGTGCAAGTGTGTTAAAGACTGCGCCATTAAGTGTACAACCAACTGGTGCAACGTTGTTTGTTTATTGGGCTGTATTGAAGTATAACAAAAAGTATAATCAGTTAGCAGAACCTGCTAACTGATTATTTTAATTTAAAAACAAGCAATCATGACTACTTATTTAAAAAGACTCATCGGGTATTTAACCGACTTGGTGTTATCATTCATTTTTTACCTTTCATTTTTTATATTGGTTGGGTTGGTGATGAATTTATTGGTTGTTAGCGAAGGGGTTTCATTGAAATTGCATCGTTATTTCGACAATATTTCCCAATTCGAAGATCAGTTATTTACTTTTATTGCATTTTTTCTTTACCTGTTGCTACAGGACCTTGTTTTGAAAAATAAAGCCTTGTCGCGGCTGATGCTAAAGCTGAAACTTGTAAATAAAAGTGACAACAATTATCCCGGTCTCAAAAAATTAGTGATAAGAAATCTGGTAAAATCTTTCTTTTTTATTGACCTGATATACTTTGTTTTCTACAGGAAGATTGCACATGATCGGCTATCGGGAACTGTTGTGCAAAAATGATCGAATTAAGAAAGAAACTTCATGTAAAATTATCCCGGCTATCTGATTTGTAAATCAACATCAGGTTAACTCCAATTAATTTAAACAGTTGGATTAACCGGTATATTTGTGTGATCAAAATCTCAGCTATTAAATCGAATCAACCCGGAGTTAACTATAACTTAATTCTTCGACGACCATAACCCGTCACGCTGTTAGTTTAAGGAATCAAATTAGTTGTGCATTGTTAACTCATTATACAATGTTTTTAATTAAACAATCGCTAATAATTAAATTGTTTTTGTGCGTTAATACGATGGCGCAAAGCCAGAAAAAAATTGACACAACAAATTCTTACAAACCCGAAATATTCACATCGGGTTTTATTGATATCATGAACGACGGACAAGTAAATGCCTCCGCCCGTTTTATCCGTTTATTTATCGGCGAGCCGAAAAATTTGCTATCCCAATTTCTTTTTTTGGAGGCGTTTCCAATAATAATTTTCAGAGCAGATCAAATACAACCGGACAACAAAATAATAATGATCACCTGGTAAATCAATACATCAACCCCTTGAGTGGACTGATCAATATTTCAATTGACGGTGTTGCTTATTTTAAGCCGTCGGAAAGAGCGACCAAAACAGGGTTTATTTACCAAATAGGTGAGCGCATTCTTACAGGATACAGATCCGGACTTGCAACAGATCCCAAAACGGGCAGTCCAACCCACTTTTTAAATAGCTTTGCAACTTTAGGTACCTATTTTCAAACTGGTGCCTGGGAACGCAATAATGCCCTCAACACTGGAATCTTTTGGATTGCATGCAGATATATAGGCTGTTACACTAATCCAGGGCAGATCCGCGATTTCCTCCCCGATATAAATACCAACGGCCTTTACCACGGTTATTCCATCGGTTTTGGGGTAGAGATCAACAACCTGGTAAACCTGAAAGCCCTGTATTACCGATATGTAAAACAGCCCGAAATTGACTATACATTGCCCATATATCAGTTTTCTTTTAATTATTCGTTGAAAAAATAGCTGTTTGTTTTACGAGCGATTTTACCGATTTTTGACTATAATTGGATTAGAATAAGTTGATTTACAGACTTTTTAAGCGTAAAAACACTATCCGGCACAAAGGGTATTTACACGCTTTATTTTTTTTGAATATAATTTGAACTTGCGTTCAACGTTATAGAATTGTTAACCCGATCCGCAAGTACCCAAAAATTAACCAATATGAATTTGAATGAAAACATTAGTGAACCGATCAAAGTCATCATCGCCGATGACCATGTGCTATACCGGGCAGGCGTAAAAACCGCATTAAGCGCCAAAAAAGATGTGATCGTAGTGGCAGAGGCCGATAACGGCATGCACCTGTTAAATATGCTTAAAATGATTCCGGTTGATGTGATCCTGCTGGATATTCAGATGCCGATCATGGATGGCATCGCCGCTTTGCCGGAGATAAAGAAGATCTTCCCAAATGTTCGCATCATTATGCTCACCATGATGGACGACCACAGTATGATTACCAAACTGATGGAAATAGGTGCCAACAGCTACCTTACCAAAACCAGCGACAGCGAAATTATTTACGAAGCCATTAAAACCGTTTACGCCCAGGAATACTATTTTAATTCGCTAACCAATAAAGCCCTGCTCACCAACCTTAAACAGCGTAACGACGCAGGGCCAAAACGGATGATGCAGCAGGAAGCCCACCTGAACGATAAGGAAACCCTTATCCTTAAACTCATGTGCGAGGAAAAAAGTACCAAGGAAATTGCCGACATCGTAGATCTGAGTCCGCGAACAGTGGAAGCCATCCGTGATAAACTGAAAGTGAAAACAGGTGCTAAAAGTACCGCAGGCCTGATTATGTATGCAGTAAAAAATCATATACTCGACGAAGAATTTTAATAATAACCCCTGTAATTTTGTTCTCTAAAACTGTAATGAAAATTAGCCCCCCCCGGTTCGTCCGGGGGGCTAAATTTTTTAAGGATTCGTACGTAGAAGCCCGTTAATTGTATATTTGGCAGATGGACTATTTTATTTTCAACGGAAAATTTTATCCCGAAAATACGGCGGTGGTAGGAGCGGGTAAGCGTGGGTTGCGATTTGGCGACGGGCTTTTCGAAACCCTGAGGGCTAACCAGGGTGAAATTGAGTTTTTAGACGAACATTTGGCCCGCCTGTGGCAGGGCCTTGCCGTTTTGCAATTTCAAATACCGAAACATTTTTCGCCCGATAAACTACAGGAGGATATCGGAAATCTACTACGAAAAAACGGCCATGCCAACCTGGCCCGTATCAGGTTAACGCTGTTCAGAGGCGATGGAGGCTTGTACGACGACATAAATCATACACCCGGTTACCTGATTCAAAGCTGGGCCCTTCCCAACGACAGCGGTAAATGGAACAGTAACGGTTTGGTACTGGGCATTTACGAAGAAGCAAAGAAAAGCTGCGACCTGCTGAGTAACCTGAAACACAATAATTTTTTACCCTATGTGCTGGCGGCCTTGCAGGCAAAAAAACAAAAATGGAATGATGCCCTGTTGTTAAATACCAACGGAAATATTTGTGATACCAGTATCGCTAATATTTTTTTAATAAAGGATGAATTGATTTACACGCCGGCATTAACGGAAGGTTGTATTGCCGGTATCATGCGTAAACAGGTTATCAATCACCTCAATCAATTGCCTGTTAACGTGATTGAGACTACCTTAAGTATCGACGACCTGGTTGCTGCCGATGAAGTTTTTTTAACCAACTCCATTTACCATATTCGCTGGGTACAGGCTGTGGGGGATAAAAAATATGGTAACCAACAAACTCAAAAAATATATTCAACACTTTTTTCAACAAAAAACTAATGTTGTTGTTGAGGGTTTGATAGCGCTCATCAAAAATTTTTCCGTTGCAGCAAGTGAATATCTTCTGGTTCCGGCGGGATCTACGCCTGGAAGACAATGCAGGGCTCTTTCATGCCCTCACAGGAAACTACCCGGTTTTGCCGGTTTTTATTTTCGACCGCCATATTCTGGATAAGCTTTCAAACAAAAACGACCGGAGGCTGTGTTTTATCCACAACGCCCTGGAAAAAATGCAAAGGGAGTTAATTAAAACGGGGTCGTCGCTGGAGGTTTTTTATGGCGAACCCCTGCATGCATTTGAAAATCTTTTTGCCAACTATACAATCAATACTGTATTTATCAATCATGATTATGAACCCTATGCCGGGGAAAGGGACGCCGGTATCGCCGGTTTTGTGAGATCAAAAGGAGCATCGTTTCGAAGTTTTAAAGACCAGGTGATCTTCGAAAAAGAGGAGATCGTGAAAGATGACGGAAAGCCGTACACGGTTTTTACGCCCTACAGCAGAAAGTGGAAAGCAAGCTTGCAGGAACAGCATCTGGCATCTTTACCTTCCGAAAATTATATGGGGAATTTTTACCGGCAGGCGGTCCGGCCGATCCCAGCCTTGTTATCAATGGGCTTTTCAGACGATAATTATTTATTTCCGGGCAGAGAAACGGAAACGCAATTGATAGCCGGATATAAGGAACAACGGAATTTTCCTGCAAAGGCAGGCACATCAAAGCTGGGTGTACATCTACGATTTGGTACCATCAGCCTCCGCCAACTGGCGCACCAATGCCAGCCGCTCAGCGAAACATTTCTCAATGAACTGATCTGGCGCGATTTTTACCAGATGATCCTTTGGCATTTCCCGCGGGTAGGCAAGGGGCAGGCTTTTAAACCTGCTTACGAACATATTGAATGGCGAAGAGATGAAGGTGAATTTGAAAAATGGTGCCAGGGTAAAACCGGCTACCCGATCGTTGATGCCGGCATGCGTGAACTGAATGCAACCGGGTTTATGCACAATCGTATACGCATGATCGTTGCTTCTTTTTTGTGTAAACATTTATTGCTCGACTGGCGTTTGGGTGAAGCTTATTTTGCAGAAAAGTTACTGGACTTTGACCTGGCTGCCAATAACGGCGGCTGGCAATGGGCCGCCGGAAGCGGATGTGACGCGGCACCTTATTTCCGGATCTTCAATCCTTATTTGCAAACCAAACGGTTTGATCCCGACCTGGCATATATCAACAAATGGGTACCTGAATTGAACGACATGCACTACCCGAAACCCATCGTTGAACATGAATTTGCCAGAAACCGTTGTTTAGCTGTTTTTAAACATGGACTGAAGAAAAACGATTTTTAAGGGTTGCGGCTGAGAAATACCGCATCGCTGCTTTTTTTAGCTGCCGGATGCCCATTTTCATAAACGGCGAGTAATTTTTCAACAGCCAATTTGCCGCTGACACCCAAATTGATCGAGTAATCGTTTACATACAGGTTAATATGGCTGCGCATGATCGCTTCACTCATTTCCATGGCATTTTCTTTAATAAAATGGCTAAGGGTTTCTGTATGATGATGGTAAGCATATTCGATACTTTCCCGGATCAGTTGATCAACCTGACATTGAATGGCCGTATCCAGTGAACGCCTCGCCACAATGCCTCCCAAAGGAATCGGATTGCCGGTTTCTTTTTCCCAAAAATCGCCCAGGTCGGTAATTTTATGCAGGCCTTTACCGGCATAGGTAAATCGGTTTTCATGAATAATTACGCCAAGGCCTTTACCTGCTAAAACAAAATTTTCTATTTCATCATAGCGCAGAAAGATCTTATTTTTTGCCTGTGGGTAGGCTAACGAAAAAAGCATATGCGCCGTGGTATGTTCGCCCGGTATGGCAACCAGTTTATCTTCAACAATTTGATCTTTTGATTTTTCATTGGTTATCAGCAGCGGGCCCACACCCTTGCCCAATGCACTGCCGCTGTTTAAAACAATATAATGCTCCAATACCAAAGGTAAAACGCCATAACTGAGTTTGGTAACATCGAGTTTTTCCTCCAGTGCCCACCGGTTAAGTGTTTCCACATCTTCCATAAACAGGTCAACAGCTAAACCTCCGGTATCAATTTTATGGTTGACCAGGGCATCAAAAATAAACGTGTCGTTGGGGCAGGGCGAAAACCCCAGGCTGATTTTCATAGGGTAGTAAATTGGGTTAATAATGCAGTCAGTTCCGCGTGCAGCGATGCAATGGCTTCATGCAGCTTCCATTTTGTTTTATCTCTTTCGCCAACATAATTGGATACCGACCGGATCTGTATGAACGGCAGTTTTTCCTGCAGGCAAACAAAATGTAAAGCCGCACCTTCCATGGATTCGATATCAGGATTCCAGGTTTCGATGAATTGTTGTTTTTGCAGTTGGCTGTCGCTCACCTTATTCACCGTAATTGCCCTGGTAACCGGCAGGTGCGTATTCAATAAAAACCTGTTCGGATTTTTCAGCCAGCCATTTTCAAACGGATAAGCATGCTCATCGGCAAAAGCTGTTTTACCCATGGGCAAAAAATGTCCGTTTTCTTCTGTTCCCAGGTCGGCAAAACAATCCTGACCAACAAGAACCACCGTTCCCAATTTAATTTGATCATTAAAGGAACCCGCAACGCCGGCCTGTACAACCAGATCATATGGTTGCTGACCAATTTTTTTCTGTAGCTGGTATATTGTTGCCGGAGCACCAACGCCGGTGATCAATACATCAATTGCCGGGTGATTTGTTTTAATGGACTGAATTTCAGCTTCAGTTGCGGCCAGTAGTAGGATTTGCATAACACAAATTTCGACTTTAACCCGCATATTTCAGTATTTAGAAGCTACCTTTGCCGAAATTTTTGGATTTACATGGTTTATATCACGAGGATAGAACATTTTAATGCCGCTCATAAATTATTTAACCCCGCCTGGAGCAGGGAAAAAAATGAGGAAGTTTTTGGTAAATGTGCCAATGAAAACTGGCATGGCCATAATTTTGAACTGTTCGTTACCCTAAAGGGCGAACCCGATCCTGATACCGGGTTTGTGTACGATGTGAAAAAACTGAGTATTATTGTAAAAGAACACGTAATTGATAAACTCGACCATAAGAATCTGAATGTGGATGTGGCATTTATGAAGGATAAGCTTTGTTCTATTGAAAACCTGGTGATCGGTATATGGAACGAATTGGTGCCCCACCTGCCTGCCGAAGTGCAGCTACATTGCCTTAAACTGTCTGAAACTCCCCGGATCTTTGTTGAATATTATGTGTTAGGCTCCGGGAATTAATTTCCGTATCGGGCAAACAATGTGTAACTTTAATGGTAATTAACTTTCGATGGCGTTGCGTTTAAACAGCAGACTTCTGTTTTAACCTTCACTAATATTTGTTCTCATTATTTATTTGGAATTGTAAGAACAAAAATTAATTAATATCTGTTATACTATTTACTATGAGTGGAAAAGTGGCCGTTTACCGTAAAGAGCATTTTAACGCAGCCCATCGGTTACATAACCCGGCTTGGGACGACGCTACCAATGAACAGGTTTTTGGCAAATGCAATAACCCGCATTTTCATGGTCACAATTATGAATTGATCGTAAAAGTTACCGGAGAACCGGATCCCATGACCGGTTATGTTATCGACATGAAGGTACTCAGCGATATGGTTCAGGAAAATGTGATCGAGCGTTTTGATCACAAAAACCTGAATGAAGATACTGTTGAGTTTAAGCAGTTGAATCCTAGTGCCGAGAATATCGCTATTGTGATTTACAAGATTTTGAGAGAAAAAATAGAACCAAAATTTGATGTACAGGTACGCCTGTATGAAACTGAGAGAAATTTTGTAGACTATCCGGCAAACTGAACCGCAGGAACTTTATTAAACAGAAAATAATTATCGATGGCGTATAAAAAAATTGAGCAGTACGATGAAGAGATCACGTTGGGCCTGATCACAACCTATAAGAAAACACTGGAACTGCTGGGTGAAGACTCCAACCGGGAAGGACTGGAAAAAACACCTGAGCGTGTTGCCAAGGCCATGCAGTTTCTTACCCAGGGATATGGCATTGATGCCAATGCGATCTTAAACTCGGCAAAATTTCATGAGGATGTGAGCGAAATGATCATTGTGAAGGATATTGAACTGTACAGTATGTGCGAACATCATATGTTGCCTTTTTATGGAAAAGCCCATGTGGCCTATATCCCCAACGGGTACATTACTGGTTTAAGCAAGATCGCCAGGGTGGTGGATGCGTTCAGCCGTCGCCTGCAGGTACAGGAAAGATTAACGCATCAGATATTAAATTCGATCAAAGAAACGTTAAATCCGTTGGGCGTTGCTGTGGTAATAGAAGCATCGCATTTGTGTATGATGATGCGGGGCGTTGAGAAACAAAATTCGGTAACTACTACCTCGGCTTTTTGGGGCGAGTTCGAAAAAAATGAAACCAGGAGTGAGTTTGTGAAGTTGATCAGTGCCAAACTACATTGAGTTCCAGATTGAAAAAACGTCAAAATGAATCAGGCATTTTTCTGTTAACTGAAAGTCGCTATCGTATTTAGGCCGGTATTTACCCAACACCAATTCAAATGCTTCAATAGTTTTGGTTTCTGTATTGGAAATAATATAATACTTCACCGCTTTCAATTCATAAAGATTATATTTCGTGTTTCTATCCCTTAATTTGGTAGATGGGGAAGAAATTTCAACGATCAATGTGGGCGGGAAGGTCAAAAAATCATCGGTAAAATTTCCGCAAACGATCATGCAATCCGGCCGCACAACAGAGTCTTTGTCAATTACCCAATCCAGTTCACTATAAACCTGGCATTGACAGTCTGCATCAGTTTTATCAATTTCATTTCCCGCTTTTTGTATTAATTTACTTGAAAACAATTGATGATTCCTGGTAGGCGACGGTGACATCGCATATGGATAGCCATTCACCAGTTCCCAATCACCTTTCCAAAGCAAATAATCCTGATAAGTGTATCTTTCGGGCTTAAATAGTTGATCAGGTAAACTCATAATAATTTTATAGTTCAAATTTAAAATTTATTTTTGATAAAACGCTTCCAATTATGGCACATGCTTACCTCTTTCCCGGTCAGGGATCCCAATTTAGCGGAATGGGAAAAAACCTGTACGGCAGCAATTCTTCGTCGAAGGAGTTGTTTGAACAGGCCAATGAAATATTAGGTTTCAGAATTTCCGATATCATGTTCACCGGCTCGGATGAAGACCTGAAACAAACCAATGTAACCCAGCCTGCGGTTTTTATTCATTCGATCGCGGCTTTTAAAACGATAGCCGATGCCAAACCGGATATGGTAGCGGGGCATTCATTGGGTGAATTTTCGGCATTGGTTGCCAATCATGCGTTGAGTTTCGAAAGTGCCTTGATGCTGGTATCGATCAGGGCACAAGCTATGCAGCGTGCCTGCGAAATGAATCCATCTACCATGGCTGCGGTTTTGGCTTTAACAGACAACCAGGTTGAAGAAATTTGCGAATCGGTGATGCGGGAAACCGGCGAAGTAGTTGTTGCAGCGAATTATAACTGCCCGGGCCAATTGGTTATCAGTGGTTCCATTAAAGGCATCGAGGTTGCTTGTGAACGCATGAAAGAAGCAGGTGCCAGGCGTGCCCTGGTATTACCGGTAGGCGGCGCTTTTCATTCACCGTTGATGATGCCGGCAAAAGAAGAATTGGCAGCGGCCATTGATGCCACCCATTTCAATGAGCCCATATGTCCGGTTTATCAAAATGTGGTTGGCAAAGCAGTTACGGACCCTGCTGCTATTAAAAGAAATTTAATCGATCAATTAACCGGCGCCGTGCGTTGGACGCAGAGTGTGGAATCCATGATCGCAGATGGGGCAACAAAATTTACCGAAGCCGGCCCCGGAAAAGTGCTGCAGGGTTTGGTAATGAAGATCAATAAAGAGATGGTTGTTGATGGGGTAAGCTAAAAAAAGGGTTCTGAATTTCAGAACCCTTTTTTTAGCCAAATAGGTTATTATAAATTATCTAATGCGCTATTCATACTGCGCACCGCCTCAGCACTTTTATTGAATGCCGCCTGTTCTTCCTCATTGAGTTTATAATCAATGATCTTTTCTACACCGTTTCTGCCGATCACCACGGGTACACCAATACAGATATCTGATTGACCGTATTCACCTTCCAGGTAAACACAACAGGTAAATAATTTTTGCTCATCCCGCACAATGGATTCTACCAGTGCAGCGCCTGCCGCACCCGGTGCATACCAGGCCGAAGTACCCAATAAACCGGTAAGGGTTGCGCCACCAACCATGGTATCTGCCACCACTTTTTTCAATGTGTCGGCGTCTAAATAATTAGCAACGGATGTACCCTGATAGGTAGCCAATCTGGCCAAAGGAATCATGGTGGTATCTCCATGTCCGCCAACAACAACAGCCTGCAGGTCGGTTGCTGTAACGCCCATGGCGGTTGACAGGAAATATTTAAAACGACTGCTGTCTAAAATGCCGCCCATACCAATGATCCGGCTCTTGGGTAAACCGCTCGATTTCAATGCCAGGTAGGTCATGGTATCCATCGGGTTGCTGATCACCACAATAATTACATCGGGAGAATGCTTGAGCAAATTTTCGGTTACCGATTTTACGATGCCGGCATTGATGCCGATCAATTCCTCGCGGGTCATACCGGGTTTACGTGGTATACCCGAAGTGATCACGGCCACATCAGTTCCGGCGGTTTTGCTATAGTCATTTGTACTGCCGATAATATTGGTATCAAAACCCAGCAGGGTTGCAGTTTGCATCATGTCCATGGCTTTTCCTTCGGCCACACCTTCTTTTATATCCAGCAATACCAGTGTGTCGCAAAGTTCTTTTCGGGCAATATTATCGGCACAGGTAGCACCAACGGCTCCGGCACCTACAACAGTTATTTTCATTTGTTTTTTATTTGAGCCCGCCCGGCTGAACACCGTTCGGACAGGTTGAAAAATTACCTGCCTGCTACAGGCAGATTTGAAAGGCAAAGATAATTAATAAACGGGGGAGTTAATATCGTTTATTTATAATTGGTTTAAACAGCCTACAGTGCTTTTGCAATTTCATCGATACTGCTTTTTCCATCAAGTGATTTAATTAAACGGCCTTTTTTATCATACACAAAAATGCCGGGTAAAGATCTTATACTATAAAAACTGCCAAAAAAATAGCTGGGGTCCCGGCCCATGATAATATTGGAATAGTCGGCGATCTTATATTCGGTATAAAATTTTTTGATGATCTGATGTTCGAGTGGTGAAGCCATCACGATCTGTACTTTTTTAAACCGGGTGTTTTCGGCGATGAGTTCTTTGATCTTTTGCTGGCAGTGGCCGCAGTCGGGGCTGAAAATAAAGATGATCGTCGCCTTTTTTTTGTTCAGGTCGGCTTTGGCAAACCGGCTGCTATCAGCGATTTTGGTGATCGTAAAATACGGTATCGTGGGATACCGGAGATACAAGGCAGCACTGTCCGACTGTGCCGTTGCGCTAATATGGAAACAGGTAATGAATAAAAAAAGAATGTATTTCCGCATTAATTTCATTTTTTAAAGCTTTTTTAGAGCAGATTTTGATACAAAAATCGGCGTTTGTAAACACAGAATTTCGGATTTAGGCATACTATGCCTACTTTTGCAGCCCCCCGATACGTGTCGGGGTAAAAATAAGTTATTATGGCAACAACAGCAGATGTGCGTTCAGGATTGATCATCAAAGTAGATGGCAGCCTCTATACTGTTATTGAATTTGGACAAAACAAAACGGCCCGTGCAGCAGCAAAGGTTTGGGCTAAATTGAAAGGAGTAGATAACAGCCGGTCGATTGAAATTACCTGGAACAGTGGTGAAACTATATATCCGGTAAGGGTAGAAAAGAAGCCTTACCAGTATTTATACAAGGATGATACCGGATACAGTTTTATGGATACTGAAACCTTTGAGCAAATAACCGTGGAGGAATCGATGATCGATGCGCCCAGGTTTTTAAAAGATGGACAGGAGGTGTCGGTTTTAATCAATGGAGAAACCGAATTGCCGATGGGTGTTGAATTACCTGATAAGATTGTATTGCTGGTTACTTATAGCGAACCCGGTATGAAAGGCGATACGGCTACCCGTACCTTGAAGCCGGCTACCGTGGAAACCGGGGCCACAGTTAACGTGCCCCTGTTTGTTAATGAGGGCGAACTGATCAGGGTGAATACGAAAAGCGGGGAGTATGTTGAGCGGGTGAAAGAATAGTGCAAAACCCTTGGTTTAATACTTACATAGTTTATCAAATCAACTTGCCTGGCAGCTAAGCCAGGCATTTTTAAATTACTTAATATCAGTCGGTTTGTGGCGATTTTTACAATTTTTAGGTCATTTTTTATCAAAAAACGCCTTTTTTTGCTCATTTTTTAAAATTTAGGTTGTCCTTATGACTAATCTTACCCTATCTTAGCAGCCGGTTTCGATACCATTTAACTACTTAAACCAATCACATGGACATCAAGCAAATCCAGGAGCTCGTGAAGCTCATCAATAAAACCAATATAGGAGAGATCACCATCGAAGAAGAAGGCGTAAAAATCACCGTAAAACAGAAAAAAGAACCGGTTCAGCATATTGTAGCGGGTGGTGGATACGCAGCACCCGCACCCGCACCCGCACCGGCAGCAGCTGCACCTGCGGCGCCCGTAGCAGCTAAGCCTGCCGAACCCAAGGCCGATAACCTGATCACCATTAAAAGTCCGATGATAGGAACCTTCTACCGCCAGCCGGGCCCGGGTAAACCCATTTTGGTAAATGTTGGTGATGAAGTTAGTCCGGGTAAAGTGGTTTGTATCATTGAAGCTATGAAACTTTTCAACGAAATTGAAAGTGAAGTAAAAGGAAAGATCGTGAAGGTTTTGGTAGATGATGCCAGTCCGGTAGAATATGACCAGCCATTATTCCTGGTTGATCCCTCATAAATAAAATGTATAAATCCCTAGTTCTAAGATCTGGCTATCAACAGCATTTTAGAATGTAGTATTTCTGATCCTTAATTTTTAATTCAACTATTGTGTTTAAAAAGATATTAATAGCCAACCGTGGAGAAATAGCCTTACGAATTATTCGTACCTGCAGGGAAATGGGGATTAAAACTGTTGCCGTTTATTCCACTGCCGATAAAGACAGTTTACACGTAAAATTTGCTGATGAAGCGGTTTGTATTGGTAAACCCGCCAGTATCGACAGTTACCTGAATATGGCCCATATTATGGCTGCCGCCGAAATAACCAATGCCGATGCTATTCATCCGGGTTATGGCTTTTTGGCCGAAAACAGCAAGTTTGCCAAGATTTGTGGCGACCATGATATCAAATTTATTGGCCCAACGCCTGATATGATCAATGCCATGGGCGACAAGATAACTGCAAAAAATACCATGATCAAAGCCGGGGTACCGGTAGTGCCTGGTATTGATGGGCTGCTGGAAAGTGTTGACCACGCGAAAAAATCGGCCAAAGAAGTTGGTTACCCGGTTATCTTAAAAGCAACGGCTGGTGGTGGTGGTAAAGGTATGCGGGTGGTATGGAGCGAAGAAGAAATTGAAAAGGCATTTGATAATGCCAAAACCGAAGCTGCCGCATCCTTCAAGAATGACGGTATTTACATGGAAAAATTTGTGGAAGAGCCTCGCCACATAGAAATACAAATTGCCGGTGACCAATATGGTAATATTTGTCACCTGAGCGAAAGGGATTGTTCTATTCAGCGCCGCCACCAAAAACTGATCGAAGAAACGCCGTCGCCGTTTATGACCGACGAATTGAGGGAACGGATGGGCGCTGCTGCCATAAAAGCCGCACAGGCTATCAATTACGAAAGTGTGGGTACGGTTGAGTTTTTGGTTGATAAGCATCGTAATTTTTATTTTATGGAGATGAACACGCGTATTCAGGTGGAGCATTGCGTAACCGAAGAGGTCATTAATTTTGATTTAATTAAAGAGCAGATAAAAATTGCGGCCGGCGAAAAGATTGTTGGTAAGGCTTATTTTCCTCAAATGCACGCTATCGAGTGCAGGATAAATGCGGAAGATCCATATAATGACTTCAGGCCTTCGCCCGGAAAAATTACGGTATTGCACCAGCCTGGTGGCCATGGCGTGCGGGTGGATAGCCACGTGTACGCAGGTTATGTGATCCCTCCGTTTTACGACAGTATGATTGGTAAATTAATTGCTATTGCACAAACCCGTGAAGAAGCCATCAACACGATGAGCAGGGCATTAAGCGAATATGTAATCGAGGGCATTAAGACCACCATTCCTTTGCATCAGCAATTGATGCAGCATGAAGATTTCAGAAGCGGAAATTTTACCACCAAGTTTATGGAATCTTTTAAGTTGAAATAGAAAGTATCAGTAAAATAGAAAAATCCCGACATGTCGGGATTTTTTTTGCCTACCTTTTATCATATTGCCGCCTTATCATTTTTTTATTATGCCTATATTTAAGTTCTAAAATACTTGTCATGTTACATAAAAAAATATCGCTTGTTTTTATTGCCCTGTTTTTATGCTCCATTTCTTTTTCGCAAATACTAACCACCATTGCCGATGGCGGAAATAAAAAAGCATCTGTATCAGAGCGAATCGGGATTACCGATGTAACTATTCACTACGACAGGCCTGCGGTAAAAGGGCGTGAAGGCAGGATATGGGGGCAGCTGGTACATAAAGGTTTTGCCGATCTGCAGTTTGGCAGCAGCAAAGCCGCGCCCTGGCGGGCAGGTGCCAATGAGAATACCACCATCAGTTTCAGCACCGATGTGTTGTTCGAAGGCGTGCAATTAAATGCCGGAACCTATGGTTTATTTATGGCCATGGGCGATGGTGATGCTACCATTATTTTAAGTAATAATTCAACCAGCTGGGGTTCTTTTTTTTATAACCCCGATGAAGATGCGCTGCGGGTTAGTGTAAAAACGGAGCCGCTACAGGAAAGTGTTGAGCGCCTGAAATTTGAGTTTACCGATCAAACAGAAAATACCGCCCGTGTTGCTTTGCTTTGGGAGAAATTAATGATTCCCTTTACCATTGAAGTTAACTATGTAAAAACACAGATAGAATCTTTCAGGAGAGAATTGCGTAACGAAAAAGGCTTTCAATGGCAGGCCTGGGTGGAAGCGGTAAAATTTTGTGTACAGCACAATACCAACCTGGAGGAAGCTTTGCAATGGGCAGATAATGCGATCAACGCTGTTTTTGTTGGACAAAAAAACTTTACCACCCTGAATGCCAAGGCCTCCATTTTGAACCGGATGGGCAGGAACGCCGAAGCCGATGCAGTTATGAAAGAAGCCTTGCCATTTGCAACTATGCAGGAACTACACAACTATGCCCGTCAATTGTTGAAGGATAAAAAAACCGCATTGGCACTCGAAATTTTTAAATTGAATGCACAAAAAAATCCCAATCAGTTTACCACAAATGCCGGATTGATGAGGGGCTACTCAGCGAGTGGCGATTATAAAAATGCTTTAAAATCGGCAAAGGCTGCATTGACGATGGCACCGGATAAGCCGAATAGGGATGCTATCGAAAAATATATCAAGATGTTGGAAGAAGGGAAGGATATTAATTAGATGCCCGGCGGAAGATGACATCTTTTTATTTCATGGGCTAATGATTCAGGTGGCTTGAGCGACTCTGACTCTGTGGAACTTTTTTAATAAGTGATAAACATTTCCTCAGGCTTTCCTTCCAATCGGGTATTGCTACAGGAAATGTGGCCGCAATTTTGGCAGTGTCCAAAACGGAATAAGCCGGGCGTTTGGCCGCGGTAGGGTATTGCTCCGTAGAAATTGGATGTACCATACAATGACTGCCCGTTTCGTTTTTTATGGCGAGTGCAAACTCATACCAGTTGGTGGTTCCCGAATTTGTGAAATGGTAGATGCCCGGGTGCTCCTTGCTTTTTATTTGATTTTATTATACGCATAATGGCCAGGGCAACATCGGCTGCGTAAGTTGGTGTGCCAACCTGGTCGTTCACCACATTGATCGATTCCTTCTCATCCATCAACCGCAGCATTGTTTTCACAAAATTATTTTTGAACGCCGAGTACAACCACGAAGTTCGAATAACGATGGTTGAAGGGCAATGTTCCATGGCTAGTTGTTCACCCTGTAATTTTGATTTGCCGTAAACGCTCACCGGGTTGGGTTTATCGGTTTCTTTGTAGGGGCTTGTTGCCGTACCATCAAAAACATAATCGGTGGAGATGTGGATCAGCTGCGTTTTGTTTTTATTACAAACTTTTGCCAGTGTGGCAACTGCTTCAGCATTGGTTAAATGGGCAAAATATTTTTCCGATTCGGCTTTATCAACTGCCGTATAAGCCGCACAGTTAATACAGTAATCGATAGAATGCCCCGAAAAGTATTTCGACAAAGCCGCAATATCCTGAATGTTTACTTCTTCCTTACCAACAAACAAAAACTGACAATAGGGGAAATTGCCATCAAGTATTTTGAATTCATTGCCCAACTGGCCGTTTGCGCCTGTTACCAATATGGTTAAAATTTTATCAGCCAAAAACAAAATTATTTTTACAATTCATGAAGGAAGGTTGTTTAAGGTCTTTTTCCGAAATTATTGATTTTTCGGCAGGTATCAGCCAATCTATCTGCAATGTAGCATCATTAAAGGAGATTCCGGCTTCTGATTCTTTATTATAAAACGCATCACATTTATAGATGACTTCGGCCGTATTACTTAGCACAGAAAAACCATGCGCAAATCCTTTGGGTATCAACAACTGCTTATTATTTTCTGCCGAAAGTTCTATTGAATATGACCGGCCAAAAGTAGGCGATCCTACACGTATATCCAGCGCCACATCCAGAATTTTACCGCTTAAAACCCTTACCAGTTTAGTTTGCGCATGTGGATTCAGCTGGTAATGCAGTCCGCGTATTACACCATAGGAAGATTTAGACTGGTTATCCTGCACAAACGGGATATCGATGCCTTCAGCCTTAAAATTATTTTCATTATAACTCTCAAAAAAATATCCCCGGCTGTCCGCATGTACAGTAGGTTCTACAATGATCAGACCGGGAAGTTCAGTTTTAATAAATACCATGTTTTAAAAAATTGATAATTGAATAGTGGATAATGGAAAATGTTCGCTGACCTGATTCATTTCAAAATATTTAATACGGTTTGTGGTTAAGTGAATTGTTAATTATCCACTATCAAATTATCCATTATCCATTAACCATACTGTTGTTTAAAATATTCAATCGTTTCCTCCAGTCCTGCTTTAAATTTTTTACCTGGTTGATAATCCAGCAGTTTTTTTGCCAGGGAAATATCCGCCAATGAGTCCCTGATATCTCCGGCCCTGGGTTCCCGATAGGTTGCTGCAAAATCACTATTCAAATAATTTGTACAGGCATTGTATAAATAGTTTACCGAAAAATTCTCACCAACAGCCACATTGTATACTTTCTTTAAAGCTTCGGTATTATCAGTAAGCATGCCTTTGATGTTAACCTGTACGGCATTGTCAATAAAAGTAAAATCCCGGGTTTGTTCGCCATCGCCATTGATAAAAACTTCGCTGCGCTTCATGATGTGTTTAACAAACAGTGGGATCACGGCCGCATAGGCACCGTCGGGATCCTGCCTGGGTCCAAAAATATTAAAATACCGGAAACCCATCAGTTTTATACCATACACATCGGCAAAAACCTGCGCATACAATTCATTGGTTTTTTTGGTTGCGGCGTATGGCGACAGGCAGTTGCCGATCCTGTCTTCCTGTTTGGGTAAGGTAGGTTCATCACCATAAACGGAGGAGGAAGAAGCGTAAACAAACTGTTTAATATTATTGTCAACCGAGGCTTTCAGTATATTGGCAAACCCGCCGATATTCACTTCGGTAAAATACAAGGGTTCTTTAATGCTGCGTGGAACCGAGCCCAAAGCCGCCTGGTGACTCACATAATCCATTCCGGCACAGGCCTGCAGACAGGTATCCGCACTTCTTATATCGCCATCTATAAATTCAAATGCGCTGTATTTTTGTAAAATATCGAGATTGCTTTGAAATCCATTTACCAGGTTGTCGAGTACCCGCACTTTTTTTGCACCATGCTTTAATAAATATTCGGCAATATGACTGCCAATAAACCCGGCGCCCCCGGTTATCAAAAACGAAGAGCCACTTAAATCTTTTGTATGGAAAATGTTGCTCATAATTTGATCTTTACTTTAATCGCTTTCTTTTCCTCCCTTTTCCGCAGGATGCTGTGCACGCGGTTCCCTGATATGGGAACAAACGGAGTTCAAGAGGGGTTTTTTACAGGCTCCAGTATTTTCTGGATGTTATTTTATTACGGTAAATCCCTTTGAGATCTGCTACCATAGCATGCTCTTTTGAAATGGATGCAAAATAGTTGTCATCCAGTTTTTTGTACGCATCATGGGGCACGGTAATTAAAACAGCGTCATAATCGGTACCCGGTTCAGGGATTAATTCAAATCCATACTCATGTTTTAGTTCCTCGCTTTTTGCATATGGATCAGTAACATCAACGTTCAGCGAAAAAGCCTGCAATTCCTTAACTACGTCAGCTACCTTGCTGTTCCTGATATCGCTTACATTCTCTTTAAAAGTTGCGCCCATTACCAATACCTTGGCATCTTTAACATTGCCATTGGTTTGAATAATGTTTTGTAAAATTTTGCGGGCAACATAACCTGCCATAGCATCATTAATAAACCGGCCGGCCAGGATCACCTGCGAGTTATACCCCAGTTTTTTTGACTTGTAAGTCAGGTAGTATGGATCCACCCCAATGCAATGGCCACCTACCAACCCGGGTTGAAATTTTAAAAAATTCCATTTGGTACCGGCAGCCTCCAACACTTCGTAGGTATTGATATTCATTTTATCAAAAATGATGGAGAGTTCATTCATCAAGGCAATATTCAAATCGCGTTGGGTATTCTCAATGATTTTTGCGGCTTCGGCTACTTTGATGGACGAAGCTCTGTGTACGCCGGCTTTTACCACCAGCTCGTATACTTTTGCGATCGTGTTTAAACTCTCTTCGCAGCAACCGCTCACGACTTTTACAATGGTACTGATAGTGTGTTCCTTATCGCCCGGGTTAATTCTTTCGGGTGAGTAACCAATTTTATAGTCAGTTATCATTTTTAACCCTGATAAATTTTCAATGATGGGTACACAATCTTCTTCCGTACAACCCGGGTACACCGTGCTTTCATAAACCACGTAATCGCCTTTTTTTATTACTTTTCCGATCGTTTCACTGGCGCGTGTAACGGGTACCAGATCAGGCACATTGTGCTCATCAACCGGGGTAGGAACGGCTACTATGTAAAAATTTGCCCGGCGCAGTACATCCAGGTCATTGGTAAATTCGATATCACAACCTTCAAAATCGGCCGCTTCCAGTTCCTGGCTGGGGTCAATTTTGTTGCGCATCATGTCAATTCGTTCGGCGTTAATGTCAAAACCGATTACTTTGATCTTTTTTGCAAACTCCAAGGCAATGGGCAGGCCTACATACCCCAGTCCGATTACTGCCAATATTTTTTTCTTATCTAAAAGATCCTGGTACATTTTATAATGGATAATTAATAATGGATAATTAACTCCTGCTCTCAAATTCCTTTGGTAATTTATTCAGTTCTTCTTTCGGCAACGATTTAAAATAATCGTAAGTAATCTTTAAACCTTCTGCCCTCGACACTTTTGGCTCCCAACCCAGCAATTCTTTAGCCTTGCTAATGTCGGGCTGCCTTTGTTTGGGGTCATCCGTTGGTAATTCCTTAAAAACAATTTTTTGTTTGGTGCCGGTGAGTTTAATAATTTCCCCGGTGAATTCCAGCAACGATATTTCATCCGGGTTACCGATATTAACCGGTTGGGCATAATCGCTCATCAATAAACGGTAAATACCCTCCACGAGGTCGTCGATATAACAAAAACTACGGGTTTGGCTGCCATCGCCAAATACAGTAAGGTCTTCGCCACGAAGGGCCTGGCCAATAAAAGCAGGCAGGGCTCTTCCATCGTTTAACCGCATGCGTGAACCATATGTATTGAATATCCTTACGATCCTGGTTTCAACATTATGAAAAGTATGATAGGCCATGGTGATGGCTTCCATAAAGCGTTTGGCTTCATCATACACGCCACGCGGGCCAACCGGATTTACGTTGCCCCAATATTCCTCGGGTTGTGGATGTACCAGCGGATCACCATATACTTCGCTGGTAGAAGCAACCAGTATCCGGGCGTTTTTTGCCTTGGCAAGTCCCAGGCAATTGTGCGTTCCCAAAGAACTCACTTTCAAAGTTTGAATAGGGATCTTTAAATAGTCGATCGGACTGGCCGGCGACGCAAAATGCAAAATATAATCGAGATTACCGGTTACGTGAATAAATTTTGAAACGTCGTGGTGATAAAATTCGAACTCCTTTAATTTAAACAGGTGTTCGATGTTTTTCAGGTCGCCGGTAATTAGATTGTCCATGCCCAAAACCTGATAGCCCTCGTTAATAAAGCGGTCGCAGAGATGCGAACCTAAAAATCCGGCGGCACCTGTTATCAGCACCCGTTTTCGGATCTTTGCCTGGGGATTCGGCGGTAAATTATTTTCAGTATTTGATGGCGTCACTTCAGGATTTTTTAATGATCGTTTAGGTATGATATCCGTTAATCTTCCTTTTTGGTGGTTGGTGGTTTAACAACCCGCCGTCCCACACTCTCATAATGAAAACCCAGTTCCTCCATTTTACTCAGATCAAAAAGGTTACGTCCGTCGAAAATTACTTTATTTTTCAATAATGAACTGATGTTATTGAAATCAGGCGTCCTGAATTCGCTCCATTCGGTTGCTATCACCAGCGCATCGGCATTTACCAAAGCGTCATACTGGTGTTCGGCAAAACTAATTTTATTGCCTAATAAAACTTTTACATTGTCCATGGCTTCAGGGTCATATACGGCTACCGTTGCGCCTTCTTTCAGTAATGCGTCTATGATAGCCAAAGCCGGCGCTTCCCTGATATCGTCGGTATTGGGTTTAAATGCCAGGCCCCAAACAGCTATTTTTTTATCCTGCAGATCATTTTTGAAATACGATTTTATTTTAGGGATTAAATGGAGCTTTTGTTTTTCATTGATCTCCATCACCGCGTCTAATATTTTAAAATCATAATTTACTTCTGATGAAGATCTGGCCAATGCCTTAACATCTTTAGGGAAACAGCTGCCTCCATAACCGATACCCGGGAACAAAAACCGTTTGCCGATCCGGTCATCACTGCCAAGCCCCCGGCGTACCATATCCACATCGGCGTCAAAAAGTTCGCAGAGTTGGGCAATTTCATTCATGAAGGTGATCTTAGTGGCCAGAAATGAATTGGCTGCATATTTGGTGAGCTCCGCACTTTTCTCATCCATATAAATCAGCGGATTTCCCTGGCGTACAAAAGGCAGGTATAAATCGTCGATGATTTTCTTTGCCCTGGCCGATGTGGTACCAATGACCACCCGGTTGGGCTTCATAAAATCTTCAACGGCCACACCTTCCCGTAAGAATTCTGGATTGGATACCACATCAAATTCAACGGTAGCATGTTTGCCAACAGCAGCCTTTACTTTTTCGGCAGTGCCAACGGGAACCGTACTTTTGTCAACAATAACCGTGTAGGCCGAAAGTATCTTTCCAAGTTCGTCGGCCACACCCAATATATATCGTAAGTCAGCACTACCATCTTCACCTGGCGGTGTAGGTAATGCCAGCATGATGATCTGCGCATCTTCTATTCCTTCTTTCAGTGAAGTGGTAAATAAAAGCCGTCCCTCTTTTTGATTACGTAAAAAAAGTTTTTCCAGTCCGGGTTCATAAATCGTCAGCTTTCCCGACTTAAGTTTATTTACCTTGGTTTCATCAATATCAACACAGGTAACGGTGTTACCGGTTTCTGCAAAGCAGGTACCCGATACCAATCCAACATAGCCGGTGCCAATCACTGCAATTTTCATTTTTTAGGTATTTACAAATTCTAAAACTTTCGATACAATAAACCCCTGTTGTTCTTCATCAAGTTCGGTATGAATGGGTAACGAAATTACCCTTTCTGTTAACCAATCGGTCAGCGGCAATTCAAAACTGCTTCCGCCAAAGGCATCAAACATTTTTTGTTTATGCGCCGGTACAGGGTAATAGATCATATTTGGAACGCCATTATCGGTTAAAAATTGATTCAGTGCATCCCGGTCAATATCATTTAAAATTAATGTGTATTGGTGAAATACATGTTTATTATTGCCGTCTCTAAACGGAACCGTGATGAATTTATTATCGGCAAATGCCCGGTCATAAAAATCCGCCGCCTTTCGCCGGGCAGCAATATATTCATCGAGATGCGTTAGTTTAATATCAAGAATGGCGGCCTGAATGGCATCCAGACGCGAATTGCAGCCAACTACGTCGTGGTAATACCTCTTGCTTTGACCGTGAGAAGCGATCATGCGTAATGCAGCGGCCAGCTCATCATCATTGGTGAACATGGCACCGCCGTCGCCAAAGGCGCCGAGGTTTTTAGACGGATAAAAAGAAGTACATCCGATATGTCCGATAGATCCGGTTTTTTTTACCGAACCATCACGGAATGTGAAATCACAGCCAATGGCCTGCGCATTGTCTTCAATAACCGGCAGATTATGTTTTGCCGCAATAGCCATTATTTTTTCCATATCGGCCGCCTGCCCGTATAAATGCACGGGTATTATTGCTTTGGTTTTTTCGGTAATGGCCTTTTCAATGGCTTCCGGATCAATACAGAATGTTTTGGGATCTACTTCAACAAAAACCGGTTTGATATTAAGCAACGCAGCCACTTCAACCGTGGCAATGTAGGTAAAAGAAGGGGTTATGATCTCATCGCCCGGTTGCAAACCCAACGCCATCAGGGCTATTTGCAAGGCATCGGTACCGTTGGCACAGGGAATACAATGTTTGCTGCCATGGTATCTGGCCAGATTTTCTGCAAATTCAGTAACCACTTTTCCACCGATGAACATGGAGCTCTCCATAACGGCAAGAACGGCAGCATCTACCTCAGGTTTTATTTTCTGGTATTGGGTTTTAGTGTCAACCATTTGAAGAGGTCTCATATTACTGTTTTTATGCGCCGCAAAGATAAGGATTGCAGGTAGAATGAAGAATTTAGGCCCCTACCGGTGTCAATTAGAAATTTGCGGTTAGTTTTGTCATTGATCATATGCTGAGTAAAATTTTATATAATCTTTTTTTGCGTTTGTATTCTTTCGGAATCCGGGTGATATCGGCCTGGAATCCAAAAGCAAAGAAATGGCTCACCGGTAGAAAACAGATATTTTCAAAGATCAATGCCCAACTTCCGGCATCGGGGTCAAAACCAGTTTGGATGCACTGTGCCAGTTTGGGCGAATTTGAGCAGGGCCGGCCATTGCTTGAACAAATTAAAGCCCTGAATCCCCAACAAAAAATAGTACTCACTTTTTTTTCGCCGTCGGGTTATGAAGTGATGAAAGATTATACCGGTGCAGATCATATTTTTTACCTGCCTATGGATTCGGCAAAAAATGCCCAACAATTTTTAGATGCTGTTAATCCCTCGCTGGTACTTTGGGTTAAATACGAATACTGGTATTATTATTTGACCGAACTAAAAGCCAGGCAAATAACCATCCTTTTGATTTCGGGTATTTTCAGAAAAAGTCAGCCCTTTTTCAGTTGGTATGGCGATATCTGGAGAAAGATGCTGGATTGCTTCACTCATTTTTTTGTACAGAATTCCATGTCAAAAGATCTGTTGGCCAAACTTGGCGTTACCAAAAATGTGGATATCATTGGTGATACCCGTTTTGACCGGGTGTTGGAAATTGCCGAAGCATGTATTCCGGTTCCAAAAATTGATTCATTTTGCGGAGATAGCCAGGTATTGGTTGCCGGCAGTACCTGGGAGGAAGATGAGTTTGAGTTATTACACTTTGTAAAGGCAAACCGGCATATCAAATTCATTATAGCACCGCACGAGATCAACAAAGTGAATTTACAGGATGTAATGGAGGAGTTCCCGAATGCTGTGTTTTATTCTGATTGGATTGCGCAGGATGCGTCAATAGTAAACGATCAGCAGGTACTCCCCAATGTATTGATCATCGATAACATGGGTATGCTTTCCCGTATTTATAGATACGCCACAGTAGCCTTTATTGGGGGCGGTTTTGGCGCAGATGGGGTGCATAATGTACTGGAAGCTGCGGTGTATGGCAAGCCGGTTGTTTTTGGCCCGGTGTACGATAAATTTGAAGAAGCCATTGGTTTAATAAACGCGGGCGGTGCAAAAACTGTTGATGGACCCATCAGTTTGGACAAGGCACTGAATAGTTTATTTCAACATGAGAATGAAAGGAAAAGTATGGGCGCGCAGGCTAAAGACTATGTTTATAAACATGCAGGGGCCTCAAAAAAGATCATCGGATTTATTCAGGAAAACCGCCTTTTAACAAGCTGATAAAACTGTTTCACCAGTTCCTCATTATCGTTCCACCCGTTTTTAACTTTTAACTCCCGCTGTATCCAGTATTCGGCTTCCGGAAAAATTGAAAAACTATTAATTGTTTTTATACTCCGCTCATATACCGCTTCATCTCCGCGAAACAGTTCGTTGATAAATAAAAACCGGTCGTTAACGCCGATCGCTTTGCGGAGGTCGCGAATGGGTACTTCGGTGAGTGTATCGCCCAGGTCTATACTGGATTGCTTTAGCTTTTCGTTTAAAGAGGGGCTTACACTACCTGCTGATTCATTGATCTCTTTGCCATTGAGCGCGGCAGATGAAACCGGCTGATCCTGGTGGGTAAGCGTCGGTATATCTTCCTCCGTTTCAAAAATAATGTGTGGTTTATTATGTATACTGATTTGCTGAATGGCTTCGGCGTTTCTTTTAATTTCGTCGAGTTCGGCTTCGATCTCGGCTTCATCCACCAGTAAAACTTCAACCGTTCTTTCTTCTTTTTCTTCTGTTTCGGGTGTTTGATCTGTATCTTCATTTACAGCTGGATGATATACTCCTGTTACTGTAACCGTAATGGCTTCCCCTGCTGCCGGCAGCGCAGCATGTTGCTGCAGGTGCAGTAACTCTGCCTGTAACATTTGAACCGTAAGCAATAATTGCTCCGGGGAACCATTTTTTGCAAACTGATCCTGTAATTTATTTAGGAGTGTCTCCACTCTTTCCATGATATTATTATACTTTTGATGCCCGTGCTTAAGGAGGCAATCGTTAAATAAATGAACTAAGGCCCCTAAGTTACTAACTGATTCTTAAAAAAAATACACAAATGTTTATAGAACCTGATTTAAAAGGCGAACGAAGGGGATGGATTGAAGTGATTTGCGGGAGTATGTTTAGCGGCAAAACGGAAGAATTGATCCGGCGGCTTAAACGAGTGCGGATAGCAAACCTTAAAGTTGAAATTTTTAAACCCGCCATTGACGTGCGGTATGATGAAACGAATATTGTGAGTCATGATACCAATGCCATCGTTTCTACACCGGTTGACAGTTCTCAAAGCATATTATTATTGGCGCAGGATGCCGATGTGGTTGGTATTGATGAAGCCCAGTTTTTCGATGACCAGATCGGCGTGGTTTGCGAGGAACTTGCCCAACGGGGCATCCGGGTTATCGTTGCTGGCCTGGATATGGATTATTTAGGAAATCCTTTTGGGCAAATGCCCAATTTGCTGGCCAAAGCAGATTATATAACCAAGCTGCATGCCATTTGTATGAAATGCGGCAATATTGCCAATATCAGTTACCGTAAAATAGCCGAAGGTCCCCAGGTTTTACTGGGTGAAAAAGATATTTATGAACCCAGGTGCCGGCGCTGTGCGCAACTAAAAGATTAAATTATAACAACACTAATGTTCAGCCGCATTTTAACCTTGTTTAAAAAAGATATTCTGCTTGAGTTCAGGCAAAAGCATACTTTTTATGGTATCCTGCTATACATTGCATCCACCATTTTTGTACTGTACCTGTCAATCGACCGGCCTGATGCGAATGTATGGAACGGGTTATTTTGGGTTATCCAGTTATTTATCTGTGTAAATGCAGTGGCAAAAAGTTTTTTGCAGGAGAACCGGGGCCGCATGCTTTATTTTTATTCAATTAGTTCCCCGGTTGAATTTATCATTGCCAAAATGTGCTATAACTTACTGCTCATGGTATTAATGAGCCTCCTGAGTTTGTTGCTGTTTGCTATTTTTTTAGATAATCCGGTGACTAACACCCTCTGGTTTACGGGTATTGTAATATTAGGTGGCGCCAGCGTGAGCATTGTTTTTACATTGATGAGTGCGATTGCAGCCAAGGCACAACAGAATGCAGCCTTGATAGCCATATTGGGATTCCCGGTTATACTGCCTCAACTCTTATTATTGATGCGTTTAAGCAAAGCCGCTTTTGCCGAGGTCTTTAGAGAAGGTGCTGTTTTGCAGTTGGCGGCGTTGATAACCGGACTTGATGTTTTGGTGATTGCCATGGCGATTATCTTATTCCCCTATTTGTGGAAGGACTGATTTGATGAAAAAAGATATTTTTTAAAAAACTTTGTATACGATTACCTTAACTTTGCCATCTCAATAAATCCCGCTTTTGTTTGCAAAAAAAATGGTGGAAAATATTATCCCTTCTTTTACTGATCTACACGGTTGTTGGTGGTTTCCTGTTGAGCGTACCCGAACTTAATATCCTCAATGAAACGATACGCAACCTGTATTTTCATGTTTGTATGTGGTTTGGTATGATGATATTATTCACCGTTAGCTTTGTATACAGTATCAAATACCTGCGGGGATTCCAGCTCCGTAACGACATATTTGCCCATCATTTTGCTGCCGTAGGTTCTTTTTTTGGTATATTAGGTTATACCACCGGAACCATTTGGGCAAATTATACCTGGGTTACCGACCAGAGCCAGTCATTGGGCAGTATCCTCAAAGAGCCCAAACTGATCGGAGCTGCTATAGCCCTGTTGATCTACGGCGCTTATTTTGTTTTGCGGGGATCGTTTACCGATATGGATAAAAAAGCCAGGGTGAGTGCCGTGTATAATATTTTTGCATTTGCGATGTTGTTTCCAAGCATTTGGATAATTCCCCGTTTGGTAGGCAGTTTACACCCCGGCGCTCCGGGAAGCGAAAGCGGAAACCCGGCACTGAACTTTAATGATATTGACAGCCGGCTGAGAATGGTTTTTTATCCGGCCATCATTGGCTGGACGCTTTTGGGTGTGTGGATCGCTACGTTGAAAATAAGATTACAATTAATTAAAGATAAATCACTGCTTAATGAATAAAATAGTTAAATCTTTGATGCTGGTTGTTTGTTTACTGTTTAGTGTGCTGTCATTCGCCCAGGGCAACAAACCCGAAATGGCCGACCTGATGCGCAGCAATGGAAAAATTTATGTGGTTGTGGCCGTTTGCCTCACCATTTTGATAGGCTTGTTCATCTATGTATTTTTGTTAGACCGGAAAATAAGCCGGTTGGAAAACAATAAAGATTAGACGGGCGAAAATTTAAATACAACTTTCTTAAATAACGATTGCTAAATATTAAACCAATTTTATGAGTGCTCAACATGAATACACATTTTTCGAAAATGTGGAAAGAAGTTTTGACAAAGCCGCCAAATTTACCAAATGGGATTTGGGTATACTGCAACAAATAAAAGCCTGTAACAGCGTTTACAGGATGCGGTTTCCCATTAAACGGGACGATGGAACCATTGAAGTAATAGAAGCCTACCGCGTACAACACAGTCACCACAAATCTCCCTGCAAAGGAGGTATTCGTTTCAGTGATGAAGTTAACCAGGATGAGGTAATGGCATTGGCCAGTTTGATGACCTATAAATGTGCTATTGTAAACGTACCATTTGGTGGCGCTAAAGGTGGTATCAAAATTAATCCACGTAAATACAGCGAGTATGAGCTGGAGAAAATAACCCGGAGATATACATCGGAATTGGTAAAGAAGAATTTTATAGGCCCCGGTATCGATGTGCCGGCGCCAGATTATGGTACCGGCGAAAGGGAAATGGCCTGGATTGTGGATACCTATGCTTCCTTAAAACCGGGTGAAATTGATGCAGCCGGTTGCGTAACCGGAAAGCCGGTGACCCAGGGTGGCGTGCGGGGCCGGAAAGAAGCTACCGGTTTAGGTGTTTTTTACGGTATCCGGGAAGTTTGTAACATGGAGGAACAAATGCAAAGACTGGGCTTAACGGCCGGGGTGAAAGATAAAACGGTTGTCATTCAGGGTTTGGGTAATGTGGGTTATCACACCGCCCAGTTTTTTCGTGAAGCCGGAGCAAAAGTGATTGCTTTAGCTGAATATGAAGGTGCCATATTTAATGCAGACGGGTTAAATGAACTGGAAGTATTCCAGCACCGCCAGAAAACCGGATCGATCCTGAATTTCCCGGGAGCTACCAACCTCGAAAAAAATACAGATGCCCTGGAACTGGCCTGTGATATATTGATTCCGGCAGCCCTGGAAAATGTGATTAATAAAGATAATGCCGACAGGGTGAAAGCTAAAATAATCGGGGAAGCGGCCAACGGTCCCTGTACGCCTGATGCCGACGATATATTTTTGAAAAAAGGGATTCTGTGTGTGCCCGATATGTACCTGAACGCCGGTGGTGTTACCGTAAGTTATTTTGAGTGGTTGAAAAATTTGAGCCATGTACGTTATGGCCGTTTGGAAAAGCGGTTTACCGAAAATCTGAACACCCGTATCTTAGGGCAAATTGAAGAGTTGAGTGGTAAAAAAGTGAATGAAGAGGAAAGGAACATAATCGTGCACGGCGCTGATGAAGTTGATTTGGTGCACAGTGGTTTAGAAGAAACCATGAGTGCCGCTACCCGGGAGATCATGAATATCTGGATGAGTAATCCCGACATACCGGATATGCGCACAGCCGCTTATGTAAGTGCGATCAACAAAGTAGCGAACAGCTATGTTGAACTGGGTATCTTTCCATAAAAAGAAAAGGTTTAAAAAACGCAGGGGTTGCTCAATTGAGCAACCCCTGTTTATTGGTGGGTTATCATGATCTGTTTCACAGGGAAAATAGCTTACAGTTTTACGATATGCATGTGTTTGGAAACTTCTTCCTGTTGATCTACCTGGTAGCTTACTTTTTTACCGGTCTTTTTTTCAGTGATGGTAAAAGTAATGACAGATTCTGCCAGTACATCTTCATTTACCGAAAACTGTTTGGTAAATACCTGGCCTTTTACATTATTATCAAAAAATGTATAACCGTTTGCATCAGTAATGGATATATTGAAATCCGAAATGCTGGTGGTGCCGTTAACATGCAACTCGAAAATATATTGCGATTTAAAAGTGCCCATGAATTTTAATTCTACCGGTAAATTGGTCATGCTGTCTGCTGTTTTACCTGCGGTTGCCTGGGTGAAAGACAGAAACGAGAAGACAACAATGGCGATAATTGATTTGAACTGTTTCATAAAGTTTACGTTTAAAGGTTACTAATAATTATAAAAATTGATAGTAAACAATCGGATTATTTCAGGTAGCAAACAAAGATTAATAGCGGCGGATTATTTCCTTATCAAAAGCAGGTCACTGTTTGTTTTGCTTTGATAGTGTAAAGATAACCGGGTTTTATAGTTCTTGCTAACCAACTTACTCTTGATTTTGAATTCCCCAACAGGCGCTGCAGCGTTTTATGCGCTTGCTGGCATTGGGTTTTATGGTAAAAATTGTATGACAACCAAATCGATTTTTGACCCCTGTTTTTTTGTTTCTAAACTGTTCACGGCAAGCAGGGACTGGTTAAAAAAAATCGGGAAGTTCCATTAAAATATATTTTTTTCAGGCGAATAATTATACTTAGTTTAGTAAAAAAAACATGAAAACGCTTACCGAGCTACAAACCGACCACAGCACTTTTTCAATCGGCGAAGCCATGTCTGATGGCTGGAAGTTGGTATCAAAAAATTTGGGCTATTATATCCTCGGGGGGATCATAGCAGTAGCCATCAGCGCTGGCGTTGGCATTATTCCGATAGTTGGCGGTGTTGCCAATAATTTGATTCTGAGCCCCTGTTTAATGGCAGGCGCGATTTATGTAACCTGGCGGATATCGAAGGGTATTGCCTGGACAGATTTTGGCGAGATGTTCAAGGGGTTCAATTTTTTGTCGCCGATAATGATCAGTTCGATCATTCAGTTTGCTGCCACTTTTATACTGGGCATCCTGTTTTTATTAAATTATCTGGATGAGATGAAGGAGATTTTTCAATTGGCACAGGGTGCCGATGCATTTAACAACCAGGAAGAGCTTAAGTCGCTTGTATTGAAATTATTTACCGGGGAGTTTGTGGTTTTGTTTTTGCTGTTGATGCTGGCTATCTTATTGATCTCTGTCATCTGGGTTTTTAAAATTCATTTTATCGTCATTTACAATATGCAGGCCTGGCCAGCCATGGACATGTCGCGTAAATTGGCTTCCCGTAATTTTCTGTCCCTGATCGCACTTTTTATCGTTTTGGGCGTTCTCATTTTAATCAGTGCCATTCCCTGTGGGATAGGGTTATTGTTTAGTTTACCCCTGTCGATCGGGGCAGTTTATAGTGCGTTTGCACAAATAACCCACAGTGACAGTGATTATGAGGGAGATGAGAAGATGTTTGATTTTGAGGAGAATCAAAATCAGGCATAAACATTTGCGAGATAAAATAAATCTTTTCTCATTTCTATCTTAGATAAAAAAATCCCGGCTTCGAAGAGCCGGGATTTTTTTAAAAATAATTTTTTAACTGACTGCTTCGGCCATATCCGGTATATCTGCTGCTTTATATTCGCCTGCGTCGAGTTTTTTCTTGGTTGATTCAAAAGCATTCAGTGTTTCTTCAATATCGGCATCGGTATGCCTGGCGGTGGGTATCAGGCGGTAAATAATATCGCCCTTCGGAATCACCGGGTACACAACTATGCTGCAGAAAATATGATAGTTTTCCCGCAGGTCCATTACCATTTGCGTTGCTTCCGGTACATCACCCTTCATAAAGATGGGTGTTACCGGGCTGTTGGTATTTCCTATATCAAAGCCACGTTTTTTTAATCCGGTTTGTAATTTATTTACATTGCTCCACAATTTTTCCCTTAATTCGGGCATGGTCTTGATCATCTCCATGCGCTTGAGCATGCCTTCTACAACCATCAATGGAACGCTTTTGGCAAAAATTTGCGAACGGGTATTGTACCGTAGATATTTTATAATGGCTTTATCACCACAAATAAATCCGCCCAGGCTACCCAAACTTTTTACCATGGATGAAAAATACAGGTCAATATCTTTTTGGCAACCCTGCGCCTCATCGGCACCGGCACCGGTTGGGCCCATATATCCAAAACCATGTGCATCGTCGATCAAAATACGAAACTCATACTTGCCCGACGTTGAACCAGGTTTCTTTTTCAGTGCACAGATTTCTTTTAAAATTCCCTGCTCGCCGTCCATGCCAAAAACGCCTTCGGTGATCAGTAAAACGCCGCCGCCGTTTTTGTTGGCCAGTTCCGTTGCCCGCTTCAGTTGTTTTTCGCAATCTTCAATATCGTTGTGTTTAAAGGCATAACGGTTACCCATGTGCAGACGCACACCATCTACAATACAGGCATGTGACTCTGCATCGTAAACAATCACATCCCGGCGGTTTACCATGGCATCAATACAACTCATAATTCCCTGGTAGCCAAAATTCATGATCATGGCATCTTCACGGCCTGTAAAATCAGCAAGTACTCTTTCAAGTTCTTCATGCATGCTGGTATTCCCACTCATCATCCTGGCACCCATTGGGTTTCCTAATCCGTATTTTGCGGCTGCCTCAGCATCCACTTTTCTGATCTCAGGATGGTTAACCAATCCCAGGTAATCATTCAGGCTCCACACAATCATATCTTTTCCCCTGAATTTCATTCTGGGGCCCAGTTCACCTTCCAGTTTCGGAAATGCAAAATAACCGTGAGCCCGGTCCATATGCTGGCCAATGGGCCCGCCATCTTTTACTAACTTTTCAAAAACGTCCATATAATTTAACCAATTTAATATTGAAATTCGACTTTGTGTTAATCCGGTAACTGCGCAAAATTAAGGCATTGACTGCAAAACTCATAACATAGGCTTAACCCCGGATGTTGCCCCGAATCAGCCGGTTAATAAGTAACTTTGAAAAAAAAAGTGGTATGATCCGCAGATTATTATTGGTATTGGTTTTTAACGTTGGTTTTGTGATCGCCGGTTTTAGCCAGGCGGCAAAACCTAAGTTGGTGGTAGGTTTGGTAATTGATCAAATGCGCTGGGATTATCTCTACAAATACAATGCACTTTATGGGAGCACAGGCTTTAATCGCCTGCTCAGCCAGGGATTCAGTAACGAAAATGCGATGATTCCCTATGTGCCTACCTATACCGCTGTAGGCCATACCTGTGTGTACACGGGTAGTGTACCGGCGATTACGGGCATTATAGGTAATAACTGGTTCGACAAAACTTTAAACCGATCGGTTTACTGTACAGACGACTCGACCGTGGCAACCGTTGGCAGCAATACCAATGCCGGGAAAATGAGCCCGGCCAACCTGTGGACCACTACCATCGGTGATGAACTAAAACTCAGCAATAATTTTAAAAGCAAGGTGATCGGGATTGCGTTAAAAGACAGGGGTGCCATTTTACCTGCAGGCCACAGTGCCAATGCTGCTTACTGGTACGATGATAAGCCGGGTAAGTGGATCACCAGTTCATTTTATATGAATACTTTACCTAAATGGGTGGAAGATTTTAATGCGAAGGACCTGCCGTCGACCTATATGAGTGGAGACTGGACTACTTTGCTGCCGATCGGTAAATACGGTTTAAGTACGGCTGATGAAAAGCCTTACGAAAATTCCATAACAGGGGAGAAGGGCGTGGTTTTTCCTCATAGATTGTCGGCCATAAGCGCCAGTAGTAAATACGCGGCTTTTAAAACCACCCCGTTTGCCAATACCTATACTTTTGATTTTGCAAAGGCAGCCATTGATAACGAGGGATTGGGTTTGGGAACCAACACCGATTTTTTAGCGGTAAGTATTTCGTCTACTGATTATGTTGGCCATGCGTTTGGGCCCAATTCTGTTGAGGTTGAAGATATGTACCTGAGGCTGGACAAGGATATAAGCAGTTTCCTTAGCTACCTGGATAAAAAACTGGGCGCGGGTAATTATCTTTTCTTTTTAACTGCTGATCATGGTGTGGCCCATATCCCGGCATTTTTGGAAGAACATAATATACCCGCAGGAACTTTTAACGATAATGATATCATCAACCAAATAAACGGAGCTATTGAAAAAACATACGGTATTAAAAAAGCGGTAAGAACGGTAATGAATTACCAGGTTTATTTAAACACCGATTCAATTGAAGTGTCGGGTAAAGACCCGGAAGCCATAAAGAAAACGGTGATCAACGTGCTAAAACAGCAGCCCTTTATTATCGCCGCGTTTGCAACCGAGGATATTATGCTCGCCGCGCTTCCCCAACCGCAAAAAGAAATGATGATCAATGGCTACAATCCTAAACGGAGTGGCGATATACAATTTACTTTTAAACCCGGTTATTTCGATGGCGGCAGTAAAGGAACAACCCATGGCTTGTGGAATCCTTATGATGCACATATACCGCTGCTTTGGTTTGGCTGGAGGGTGAAGCCGGGTAAAACCAACCGGGAAGTGTATATGACAGATATAGCGCCAACCCTGGCCGCCATGCTGCAAATACAAATGCCGAATGGGAGTGTAGGTAAAGTGATCACAGAACTTATTAAATAGGGCCTACTGTTTGATAAATCTGGTTTCCGCGATCCGTTCATTATTGCAGATGATAACCAGTATATAGTTGCCGTTTGGCAGATCCGAAACATTGGCCATGATATTATTTTTACCTGCATGAGCAGCCGTTGTTATTGACCTGATTTCGCGGCCCTCCACATTGTATATTTTACAAACAAGATCACAGTTTTCTTCAACAGCGAAAGCCAGGTTTAAATTATTGTGAACCGGGTTGGGGTTTATCTTAACGGATTGTACAATGGAATAATTGAATGGTACGGGAATAATATAGGAATACTTAAATTTTCCATCCAGGTCGAATTGTTTTAAGCGATAAAAATTCAGCCCTTTTTTGGGCGTTGTATGCAGCCATGCGTAATCAACCGGTACCGAACTGTTTTGAAATTTGCTGAACACCTTGCCGATCTCCGTGAAATTTTGACCATCAACCGAATGCTCAATGTTAAAGTGGCTCATATTGGTCTCTGATGTGGTTGTCCAATTTAGTTTGATGCCATCGTTAACCTGCATGCCGTTAAACTTATTTAACACAATGGGTAAAACAACTGCATCTCTAAATACCCAAACAGGAGCAGTCCATATCATATCACCATCAACCTGTGTGATTTTTGCAAAATAATAATAACTGGTATTAATTGTTGAGGTATGAGAATAATTCAGGCTGGTACTACCCGCATTGGAAGTTAAAATGGTTGCATTTGTTCCACTTCCGGCAATGCCGTAATAAATTTCGATGGTATTAATATTGTCGTTGGGATTGCCGGGTGCATCCGGGTCATTAATGGTTACGGTAATGGATGAATTGGCATTGGTAATAAAATGACTACCCATAAAATTTCCATTCACGGTAAAATTCACCTGCGTATTCCAGTCATCTGATGCATAAAAACGATTTGCTTTATAGGCAGCCATTATGCTGTCGCGGTGTAATGAAGTTGCCAATACAACCGTACGTGATTGGTTGGTTCTGCCAAAAGTTGAGTAATGGTTATCATGATCAATGGTTGGGCCTACATGATAACCTTTTGCCAACGCTCTTAAATATTTCGATTCATAAGAAGTTGCTGCAGGGTCTGTGTAATTAGTGGTTGTTGACATGGCGCTACCGCTTCTGATAGCAACCCCAACAACAACGCTGTCAGTATTGGCATTATACACGCCGGCAGCATCCAGCAAATTTCCATAATCGTTGGTTTGGGGGTGGGCCAAAGTGCAAAACGCAGTTGGATACGATTTAACAATTGGCCAAAAACCGGCAAAATCGCCCTTAGCACAAAAAATATTGTAATTATTAGTTGACCCCCAGGCTCCACTGCCGCTTTCCCAACCTATTAAACCGGGTAAACCATAAGCTACAACATGTCCGCCCTGGCTGATGGTGCCCCATTCTAAACCATACATGGCAACAAACGAACCATTGTGGTTGGCAGTATCGGCCTGGTATAATCCCATGCCATAATGCCCAACATGCATACCCGGGTTATTAATAGATGAAAAATGGTTATGTTCAGATACGCCCAAAAAATCCATATGATAACTGGCTTTGGCATAGTTATAATCATCAGCAGGGGTGTAATAGCCCGATGTGGTGCTGTCTTTATTGCCATCTGAGTAAGACGAATGGCTGTGAATATTACCAAAATAAAAATTATACTGAGAAAAAGCCGAAAATCCGGCTAACAGAAAAGCAAATGTAAAAATTGGTTTCATTAATGATTTTATCAATAGGAATGATTGATCTTATAGCTTAACGCAATTACCCGGTAAAAAGTGCAAATAACAGCCATTAAATAAAAAAGAGAACTGATTAGTTTTCAGTTCTCTTTTGTTGGGTTACTAGGATTCGAACCTAGACAAACAGAATCAAAATCTGTTGTGCTACCTTTACACCATAACCCAATATTCCACCTTCATTTTAATATCGGGAGTGCAAATTTAGGATAACAGGGTATAATTCCCAAAAGGATTTTAGAAATGCTGTTAGCCTTTTGCGATTGGCCTTTAGCAGCAGGCTTTTACCACGTAAATGATACGATTAAATTCTGGTTTGAATACAAAAAACTAATCACCCAATTCAAAGGCCAACAGCTAATTGCTAATCTCTAATATCTAACCGCTAAAAGCTAAAGGCCAGCATCCAGCATCCATCCAGCATCCAGCATACAATATCCAGCATCAAACAACCTACTCCATATCTTCCTTCTCCTTCAACCCCTTTATCAAATCCAGCGCCTCGGCCACAACATCGCACATGATGGTAATTAAAGAACCCGGTTTTGCGGTATTATACGCATGCATAATAGCTTCCTTTTCGTTGTAAATAATAGTAATGGGAATTTCCATCGGCTGAGTTTCTTTGATGCCTTCCACCAGCAGATTTACAATTTCTTCAGCCGTACGGCCACGTAAATTTTTATCCTGCCGGATGATGATCTCATCAAAATATCGGCCTGATATACGCCCAAGTTCTTTAATGTCTTCATCTCTTCGGTCGCCGGTGCCGCTGATAATACCTACTTTGGGTGAACCATCCAGTTTGCTTACAAAATCGCAAAGCAATTCCAGTCCGGCCGGGTTATGTGCAAAATCAACCAAAAACTGAAATTGTTTAAATTGAAACAGGTTTAACCGGCCCGGCGTTTGTGTTGATGAAGGGATGAATGTTTGCAGGGCCAACCGGATATCTTCAATTTCGATATTGCGCCAGAAATAAGTGCTCAGTACAGCAGGCAAACAATTCATAATATTGTGTAATGCCTTACCACCATAGGTTACCGGTACATCAGTCACTTTGATCACCCTTATTTTCCAGGTGCCTTTCATGATCGTGATATACCCGTTTTCAAAAACCGCAGCATAGCCGCCGTCTTTGCAATGTTTAATGATGCGTGGATTATTTTCATCCATGCTGAAGTAGGCAATATTGCATTCCAGGCCTTCCTTCATGGCATAAACCAGTTCATCATCGGCATTTAAAATAGCGTAGCCGTGTTTAAATGCAGTTTCGGGAACCACTTGTTTTACCTTGGCCATCTGTTCCATCGAATCGATGCCGCCCAGCCCGATATGATCGGCGCTGATATTGGTTACTATGGCTACATCACAATTTTGAAAAGCCAGACCACTTTTTAGAATGCCTCCGCGGGCACATTCTAAAACGGCAAAATCAACGGTAGGATCCTTTAATACAAACTGCGACGAAATCGGTCCCGTACAATCGCCTTTCATCATCAGTTGGTTTTGAATATATACACCATCGCTGGTGGTATACCCCACTTTATAGCCGGCCGTTTTTGCAATATGGGCAGTTAGGCGGGTAGTGGTTGTTTTACCGTTGGTTCCGGTAATGGCAATAATGGGTATGGTGCCTGCACTGCCTTTCGGAAAAAGCATATCAACCACCGGCTCTGCAACATTTCGTGGTAAACCAACCGAAGGGTCAATATGCATACGGAAACCCGGTGCAGCATTAACTTCCAGTATGGCACCACCCAGTTCTTTAACAGGCGATCTTAAATTATCCACCATAATGTCAATTCCGCAAATATCCAGTCCGATGATTTTTGCAATGCGCTCACACATAATGATGTTTGCCGGATGTACCTCATCTGTAACATCAGTGCTGGTGCCGCCGGTAGACAGATTGGCTGTTGGTTTCAATAAAACCAGTTCCCCTTTTTTAGGGATGGTTTCCAGGGTATACCCTGCATCATCCAGCATTTTTTGAGTAAACTGATCGATGGTGATCTGCGTCAGTACTTTTTCGTGGCCGTAGCCGCGTCGGGGATCTTTATTCACTTCATCAAGCAGGTATTGAATGGTATTTTTTCCGTCGCCGGTTACGGCTGCAGGCGTACGCAATGCCGCACAGATAAATTTATAGTTGATCACCAGTATCCTGAAATCGAAACCGGTGATATATTTTTCTATGATCACGCTGCGCCCGTATTCTTTGGCAGCGGCAAAAGCTTTTAGGGCCTGTTCCCAATTAATGATATTGGTGGTGTTACCCTTCCCATGATTGCCGTCGATGGGTTTTATTACGCAGGGATATCCGATCCGGTCAATGGCATTTTTTAAACCCTCCTCAGTTCTTACCACATCCCCCTTTGGCACCGGAATTTCGGCCGCGTCGAGCAGATTTTTGGTTTCTTCCTTGTCGCAGGCAATATCTACGGCAATATTTCCGGTGGTACTGGCAATGGTTGCCCTGATTCTTTTTTGATAAATGCCATATCCCAATTGCACTAAAGAATGTTTATTCAGGCGGATAAAAGGAATACCTCTTTTGGCAGCTTCATCCACAATACAACCGGTGCTTGGACCCAGCCGGGTATCTTCCCGTATTTCTCTTAACAGTTGAATGTCTGCATCGAGATCGTACGGCTCATCAAAAATCAAAGCGTGTGCAATATTTACAGAAGCTTTGGCCGCATACAGGCCGGCGTCTTCTTCCATATAGCTGAAGCATACATAGTATTCGCCATCTTTACCTGTACCCCGGGTTCGTCCAAAACCGGTGTCCATGCCGGCCAGGGTTTGTATTTCCAGCGCAATATGTTCAATGACATGACCCATCCAGGTACCTTCGTCAACTCTTTCAAAAAATCCACCACGGGTTCCCACGCTGCAGCGATGTTCTATCAGGGTAGGTAACAGGCGTTCTAACCTTTCTCTGAAACCCGGTATGGCATTGGTAGGCATTTTTTCTTTTTCCTCCAGGTCCAGTTTCATCTGAATGAGTTTGGTGCGGCGCACGCTCCAGTAATTTGGGCCTTTAAGTACTTTAATTTCAACAATCTTCATAAATCAGTTTAAGGTTTGGCGTTTACTTTCGCTTAAGCGATAGTACATAATTTTTTTGTTTTGGGTTAGCTGCAACAGATTTTCAGTTAGGCACGCATGCGCAGCACGGATGTACTGTAAACTATTAGGTAACTTTTGTCAAAGTGTATAAAAATCCCTGTTTCAGTGCTTTTATGGCAAATTCCCCCAAAAATGGAAATTACCAAAATCATCTTGCTTTGCAAAAAACAAATTAGGTAAATTGTGTTCCGATTTCGGTTGTAGTAAACTCTGATATATGAGCAACAGGCGTAATTTTCTGCAAAAAATGGGATTTTTATCGGCGTCGGCCCTTATCGGTAACCTCGTGCAACCGGCCTGGAGCAGGGATTTAAAGGAGGCCCTTAAAAGATCAGCATTCACAGATCCAACTCAACTCGCCAGCGACGAAGAATTTTGGTATTATGTACAACAATCCTATACCATCGCCCCCAATTTTATAAACTTAAATAATGGAGGTGTGGCGCCGGCACCAAAATCGGTTGCTGATGCCATGAAGGCTAACTATGACTTCAGCAACCAGGCACCCAGTTATTTTATGTGGCGGGTATTGGATTCGGGCCGCGAACCCTTACGAAAAAACCTGGCGCAACTGGCCGGCTGTGATGCCGAAGAAATCGCCCTGCAACGAAATGCAACAGAGGCTTTGGAAACAGTGATTTATGGCATTGACTTGAAGGCCGGTGATGAAGTAGTGCTCACCAAGCAGGATTACCCCAATATGATCGGCGCCTGGCGGCAACGGGAAAAAAGAGAGGGTATCAAGCTGGTGTGGGTTGATCTTGATTTGCCCAGCGAAGATGAAAATTACCTGGTAAATAAATATACCGACGCATTCACCCCTAAAACCCGGGTTGTACAAATTACACACCTCATCAACTGGATAGGTCAGAAAATACCGGTGCGTAAAATTGCTGACGCCGCAAAGAAAAGGGATATCCTGGTTTTGGTTGACGGTGCCCATAGTTTTGCTCATTTTGAGTTTTTGATCCCGGATTTACATTGCGATTTTTTTGGAACCAGTTTGCACAAGTGGCTGGGCGCACCGATAGGTACGGGTTTACTGTATGTACGCAAAGAGAAAATTAAAACCATCTGGCCTCTGTTTGGTGCTGTAGAAAAAGAAGAAGGAGATATACGCAAGTTTGAACATTTGGGAACCAGGCCGTTTTATATTGAAGAAGCCATCGATAAAGCGATTGATTTTCATGAAATGATCGGCAGCCGGAGGAAGGAAGAACGATTATTATATCTGAAAAATTACTGGATGCAGCGGGTAAAGGATCTGCCCGGCGTAAAGTTGCTGAGCTCTTTTAAAAAAGAATTCAGTTGTGGTATAGGGATGATCGCTGTTGAAGGGAAAGAACCGGCCGAACTGGACCGTTTTTTGATCGACAATTACCGCATCCATACCGTAGGGATTAATTGGGAGAATATCCATGGTGTGCGCATTACCCCCAATGTGTATACGAGCATTAAAAACCTCGATCGTTTGGTTGAAGCAATAACCGCTTTTGTGAAAACTTGACACACCCGGTTGTCATCCTTTAATACGAATTCCCTTATTTTTGCGTTAATCATAAAAAGAGCAGATGCAGTTTGCTAAAGGAAAACTAATAGCGATTGGCGGGGCAGAAGATAAGGGTACCGACCTGGAGACCGGAAAGATACAACGCAATAACCTCAATTTTTTTGAACTGGGAATACTTTCCCGGATAGTAGAGGAATCCGGTGGCCCGTTGTGCCGCATTGAAGTGATCACTACTGCCAGCATGATCCCCTACGAAGTTGGCGACAATTACATGGATGCTTTTGGAAAAATTGGTTGCACCAATATCGGCGTTATGCATATCCGTAACCGGGTGGATGCGGCCAATGAAGAATACCTCGGGCGGATCAGTAATTGTGATGCCGTGATGTTTAGTGGCGGTAACCAACTGCGCCTGAGCAGCACGTTTGGAGGCACTGTTTTTTATAGTAAAATTGTTGAACGCTATCAGCACGAGGAAGGATTTGTTATTGCCGGTACTTCGGCCGGAGCCATGGCTATGAGTAATACGATGATCTACGAGGGCAATGCAACCCGTGCCCATTTAAAAGGTGAGGTAAAAATAACTACCGGCCTGGGCTTTATATCGGGCGTAATTTTTGATTCACATTTTGAAAAACGGGGCAGGTTTGGCCGGCTGGCACAGGCTGTGGCCGCAAATCCATCCTGCATTGGTATTGGCCTGGGCGAAGATACCGGCATGCTGGTAACCGGGGGCAATAAGATGGAAGCTATTGGCAGCGGATTGGTAATGATCATCGACGGACACGAAATACTTCATTCCAATATTGCTGACATTCCCGACGGTAACCCGATCAGTTTACAAAACCTGAAAGTGCATTTTTGCGAGCACGGTAATGGGTACCTGGTTAAAGAACGTACATTTTTAATGGAAGCAGGAAAAGACGCTGTTATCAAAAAGCAAGTCGATGTTGAATAAGCGTTTTCGCTTTAACAAATAATTATAGATCCTCCGCAAGGGGGATTTTTGATTTGCCGAAAAACGTATTATCTTACCACAATCTTTTTTACTAACTGTAACAGCTAACCCATCCTATCCCTTTTATTTTTTAATATTTAAATTAATTAGCCATGCTTAAATTGATGCAGAAACTCGTATTACTCGCAACCTTGCCTTTGTTTTTTATGGCCTGTGGCACAAAACCGGAAGAAAAGGCGCCTAAAATTGCCGTTGAGGATTTTTTTAAAAATCCCGAAAAATTCAGCTGGCGTATTTCGCCCGATGGAGAATATATTTCTTACCTGAGTCCGCATAATGGACACACCAATGTTTTTGTGAGAAAGATTTCGGATAGTGTAGCCATAGCAGTGACTAACGATTCCGTGCGAAATATTTACCGCTACCAATGGAAAGGTGCACGAATCGTTTATCTGCAGGATGTGGGCGGCGACGAGAATTTTCAAATGTTTTCGGTTGCCGGTGACGGCAGTGATCTGAAAGCCTTAACACCATTTCCGAAAGTTAGAACCGAAATTCAGGACGACTGGCGTGATGTTGCCGGTAAAGAAAAAGAAATGATGATCCTGTTAAACAAACGTGATGCCCGTTTTTTTGATCCCTACAGCATCAATATTGAAACCGGCGAATTGAAGGTCTTGTTTCAAAATGACAAAAATTACGATAGTTGGTTTACCGATCATTCCGGCACGATCAGAATAGCGGGAAAAACCGATGGCGTTAATACAACCTATTACCAACGGGCTGATGAAACCGCTGCATTCGATTCTTTTCTTACAACCACGTATAAAGATCAGTTTGCCATCCAGTTTTTTACGTTCGATAATAAAAACATTTATGTAAGCAGCAATATTGGACGGGATAAAACTTCGATCGTTGAGTATGACCTCGCATCCGGTAAAGAAGTGAAAGAAATATACAGCAACCCCGATTATGACGTTGATGGATTGAGTTATTCTGCGAAGCGGAAAGTATTGACCAGCGCAAGTTACACTTCCTGGAAAAACGAAAATCATTTTTTAGATGCTGAAACAGAGGCCGAGTATAAGAAGATGGCTGAAAAGTTTAAGGGTTACGAAATAGGCATTTATGGCAATAATGTGGCCGAGGATAAATTTGTGGTTTGGACCGGGAATGATAAAGTAGCAGCCAAATATTATTACTATGATAAATCAACCGGAGATACTAAATTCCTGGCCGATGCTTTTCCCTGGCTGAATGAAAAAGATATGGCAACCATGAAACCCATAGAATATAAATCAAGAGATGGATTAACGATACATGGATACCTTACCTTACCCAAAGGTTACGAAGCAAAAAATTTACCTGTGGTCATTAATCCCCACGGAGGCCCGTGGGCGAGAGACGGCTGGGGATTTAATTCGGAAGCCCAGATGTTAGCCAACCGGGGTTATGCGGTTTTGCAAATGAATTTCCGGGGCTCCACGGGATATGGAAAAGAGTTTTGGTTAAAGAGCCAGAAACAATGGGGCAAAACCATGCAGGACGATATTACAGATGGCGTACAATGGCTGATCAGGGAAGGGATCGCAGATCCAAAGCGGGTGGCCATTTACGGTGGTAGTTACGGCGGCTATGCAACGCTGGCTGGCGTTACTTTTACACCCGACCTGTATGCCTGTGCGGTTGATTATGTTGGCGTGTCGAATATGTTTACGTTCATGAAAACAATACCGCCTTATTGGGAGCCATACAAAGCCATGTTTTATGAAATGGTTGGCGACCCGGTAAAAGACAGCGCATTATTGGCCGAAGTGTCGCCGGCCTTACATGCCGGAAATATTAAAACGCCTTTGTTTGTAGCACAGGGCGCCAACGATCCGCGGGTAAATAAAGATGAAAGTGACCAAATGGTGGCGGCATTAAAGAAAAGAGGCGTGGAAGTGGATTATATGGTTAAGAATGACGAAGGACATGGTTTCGCCAATGAAAATAACCGATTGGATTTTTACAGGGCCATGGATAAATTCTTTGATAAATATTTGTCGGGTAAACCGGTTGAACCTAAAAAACAATAAAGTAACAGGGCAATAAAAAAGCTTCACGGTCGATCGTGAAGCTTTTTTTTAACCCGAAATGTTTACCCGGTTTTAACCAGGAAATAATTCCTCCTCCCTTTTTGTACCAGGATATATTTCTTATGAAGCAGCAGGCCGGCATCGATCACCAAATCAATACGTTCTACTTTTTTACGATTAATACTTACCCCGCCGCCCTGCACCATTTTCCTCGCTTCGCCCTTACTCGGGAAAATTTTGGTTTCGGCTAAAAAAGAAACCACGTCGATACCCGAATCAATGGTTGCTTTTTCAAAATCAATTTTTACTACCCCTTCAAGTCCTTCCAGGTCGTCGGCGCTGAGATCTTCGGCAGCCGCCGCCTGGTTGGCAAAGAGTTTTTCGGTCGTTTCAATGGCTTTGTTGTATTCTGCTTCGCCATGCACCAAAATGGTTACTTCTTTGGCCAGCGCTTTTTGTAATATTCGTTTCGATGCGTCTTTTTTGTGTTCCGCAATCAAAACAGAAATTATTGGTTCATCTAAAAAAGTAAAGATTTTGATCCAGTCTTCAGCATCAGCATCGTTTGCGTTTAACCAGAACTGGTAAAATTGAAAGGGCGTTGTTTTATTGGCGTCGAGCCAGATATTTCCCTGCTCGGTTTTTCCAAATTTACCACCATCGGCCTTTTTAATCAGCGGGCAGGTGAATGCAAATGCTTCGCCACCACATTTTCTTCTGATCAGTTCGGTGCCGGTTACTATGTTGCCCCATTGGTCGCTGCCACCCATTTGCAATTTGCAGTTCTTGTTTTGATATAGCCAGTAAAAATCGTATCCCTGCACCAATTGGTAGGTGAATTCAGTAAAACTCATGCCGGTTTCGCCTTCCAGTCTTTTCTTAACACTGTCTTTGGCCATCATATAATTTACGGTAATATGTTTACCTGTATCTCTGATAAAATCCAAAAATCTGATTTCTTTAAACCAATCGTAATTGTTGGCTATTTCGGCTGCATTGGGTTTGCTTTTGTTGAAGTCTAAAAATTTTTCGAGTTGAGCCTTTACGGCGTTTACATTATCATTCAAAACTGCTTCGCTCAGCAAATTGCGTTCCTCACTTTTACCACTGGGGTCGCCTACCATACCCGTAGCACCGCCCACGAGGGCAATGGGTTTATGCCCGGCTTTTTGCAAATGCATCAAAAGTATGATTGGTACCAGGCTCCCAATATGTAAACTATCGGCCGTGGGGTCGAAACCAATATAGGCGGTGGTCATTTCCTTTTCTAATTGCTCTTTTGTTCCGGGCATGATGTCCTGGATCATTCCCCTCCATGCTAATTCGGCTAATAAAGGCTGCATAAATTTGTATAGATATTAAAAAATCCTTTCTGAACTGACATATTTTGGCAAAAATGGGTATAAATTTTGGAAAACATGCTTTTAAACATTTTAAAATCAGGAATCTGTTTGGTAAGTAGTCGCCTATCCCGACGATAAATATAGGGATATGATCAGGCTTCTTTACTGAATTTTAAAGTGTCTTTAAGCTAACTGGCGATGGCTAACCCTGATAAATAAATTAAAAACCACATATGAAATGTTTATTGTTTTATTTAATCTTAATTTTATATACTTATATGGACACAATTTACCAAGTATAAATACGTTTTAGTGGGGTCTACCTATTTAATTCAATAACTAACCTAACGTTATTATGAGATTTTATTATAAAATATGCCTGGTCATCCTGGTTATTTTGCCTATATCCCTGTTTGCACAGTTCAGAAAATATTCAAATGAATTTTTAAATATTGGCGCAGGAGCCAGGGGGCTGGCCATGGGAGGTGCGCAGGTTGCGTCAACGCAGGATGCTACGGCCGGCTATTGGAATCCTGCCGGGTTAACCGGTGTAAAGGATCACCCCAATGTTGGATTGATGCATGCCGAATATTTTAGCGGCATAGCCAAATATGATTATTTGGGAGCGGCCCTGCCCATTCAGGATAACAAACGCACCCTGGGCATTTCGGTGCTTCGGTTTGCGGTAGACGAAATACCCAATACCTTAAACCTGGTGGAACCTGATGGCAGTATAAATTACGATAACATCAAAACTTTTTCGGTTGCCGATTGGGCAGTTTTATTATCCTTTGCCCAAAAGATCAGGGAAACCGAAAACAAAACAATAAGCTTTGGCATAAACGCCAAAGTTATTTATCGTAAGGTTGGTTCGTTTGCCAGGGCCTGGGGTTTTGGCCTGGATGCAGGACTACAGATGCGTGGCAAAAAAGGATACTGGGGCATTGTTGCCAAAGATATTACCACCACGTTTAACGCCTGGTCATTTAGTTTTTCCGACAGGGAAAAAGAAGTATTGTACCTCACGAAGAACGATATACCCGTTAAATCAACCGAATTAACTACACCCCGGCTTACCCTGGGCGGCGGTTACGATATTGGCATCAGCAAGTCACTTAATTTATTGATAGAAGCAAACCTGGATGTTACCTTTGACGGAGAGAGAAATACAGTTTATAGCGGCAAAACGATCAGTATCGATCCGCACATTGGTTTTGAAGCCAATCTGAAAGACGTATTTTTTGTTCGCGCCGGTATTCACAATTTTCAACGCGTTTTTGAAGATGGTGATTCAACCAATCAGAAAAAAGTATGGATCTATCAGCCGAGTGCAGGTGCCGGGTTCAAAATAAAAAATATTATGATCGACTATGCTTTTACCAACCTGGCCAATCAATCGAATCCCTTATACACCCATATTTTTTCGTTGCGCTTTAATATCGTCGGAAAAAAAGAATCAGAATAAAAATAATATACAACCTGTATGAAGAAAATTTTATTAATACCAATCGTTCTGTTACTGGCCATAACCAGCTATGCGCAGTTGAATAACAGCTGGATTGATTACAGTAAGACATATTATAAATTCAAGCTGGCAAACGATACGTTAACCCGTATACCACAACCCGTTTTGGTGGCAGCAGGATTGGGGTCTGTGCCTGCCGAAAATTTTCAGTTGTGGCGAAATGGAAAACAGGTCAGGTTATATACGTCCATACCCACTGGTATTTTGGGCAGCAGCGATTATATAGAGTTTTGGGGCCTGATGAACGATGGCAAGCCTGATCAAAACCTTTACCGCAATCCAGATTATCAATTGAACGATGTTTATAGTCTGGAAACAGATACGTCAACTTATTTCCTGACGGTTAACCCGGCCGGGGGAAACCTGAGGTACCTTACACAAACAAATAATACTGCCGGCAATACCTTGCCGGCCGATCCTTATTTTATGCGCCGCATAGAAGTAAACTACAGAAATCAGATAAACCGCGGTTATGCTGCGGTTATCGGGGAATTTGTTTATTCCTCATCGTATGATATAGGAGAAGGGTGGACGAGTAATAACGCTGTGCCCGGCGGCTCCGCTTCGAGGGACCTGAGTGGGATGAACCGTTACGCGGCAGGTCCACCAAACAGTGTCATGTTCACCGTGAGTGCAGCGGGAAATGCCTTGAATCCCAGGGAACTTGTGGCTAAGTTTTATAACACCGTTATTTTGGGCCCGCCAACCGCTAATACTGCTCCAATGCCTTACTTTAATTATCGTAGGGACACGGTTAGGAATTTGCCACTATCCTTGTTAATCAGCCCCTCCAATTTGCCCGTGAGTGTAAATGGCAATTCAACCAACGTTAACGACCGAATTGTAGTGGCCAGATTTTCGGTAACTTATCCGGCAACTTTTAATTTTAATAACGAAAAGAATTTTTATTTCGAATTAAAGGATAATGTGTTGGGCAATTACCTGGTGATAAACAATTTTAATACGAATGGTATTGCGCCGATTTTGTACGACTATAATAATTCAAAAAGAATTATTGGCGATATCAGTACACCCGGACAGGTAAAATTTGCTTTAATTCCTTCGTTGGATACCTTACGTAAGTTTAACCTGATGAGTGCCGATGCATCTAATGTAAGTATAGTATCATCGCTTAGTTCAAAAACATTCAAAAATTTTGCGCTGGCTGCCAACCAGGGTGATTATCTCATCATCAGTAATCCTGCCCTGTACAACAATGGCTCTGGCGTAAATAATGTTGAATTGTACAGGCAATACCGTAGTTCAACTCCAGGTGGAAGTTTCAACGGAAAAATTTATGATATCGACGAACTCAATGACCAATTCGCATTTGGTATTAAAAAACATCCTTCGGCCATCCGTGATTTTATACAATATGCCAGTCAGCAATTCAGTGCCACACCCAAGTATGTTTTTATCATTGGGCATGGAGTAAGTTATATGGACTACAGAAATAATGAGGACAACCCCGTTGCGGATAACTTAGACCTGGTTCAAACCTTTGGCTGGCCCGCATCTGATGTGTTACTGTCCTGTCCTCCCGGAACAAATGTGCCGGCCATTCCAATCGGCAGGCTTGGTGCCATAAATGGAACAGAGGTTGGTGTGTACCTGAACAAAATGATCGAGTACGAACAGGTTCAAAACTCGCCCTCGCATTCAATCAACGACAAGGCCTGGATGAAAAATTTCCTGCATACCATCGGTGGATCGGATAGTATTGAAAACGCTCAGTTTGCCGTGTATATGAATGGCTATAAAAGTATCGTTCAGGATACACTGATTGGTGCCCGAGTGGAAACCTTTGCTAAAACGTCGGTGGCGGCCATTGAGCAGCAACAAAGCCAGCGCATAGCCGAGTTATTCCAGGAAGGCCTGAGTTATGTAAAATATTTTGGTCACTCTTCGGCCAATGAACTGGCCATCAATTTAAACTATCCCGAAAATTATCAGAATGCCGGCAAATACCCCTTTATGCATGTGAGTGGATGCACGGTTGGTAATTTTTTCAACTTTAATGTAAACCGGGTTAATGGATACGGCGGCATGTCACTGTCCGAAAAATATGTACTGCTCGACCGGAAGGGAGCCATCGGATTTCTGGGCAGTACCCATTTTGGTATTGCACCCTTTCTGAATTTTTATAATACCAAGTATCACCAGTTAATGGGTTCCAGTATGTATGGTTCCAGCGTTGGTAATATCATTAAAGCCAACCTCCAGTTTCTGGGGGGTAACCCGTCTACCCTCGACTTTTATACCCGCATGCACCTTGAGGAAATTAACCTCCATGGCGATCCTGCTTTACGATTGAATAATTTTGCCTTACCGGATTATGCGATCGAAGAACAATTGGTAAAATTTACGCCTAATATTATAACCGTTGCCGATCAAAACTTTAAATTGGATGTAAAGATGATCAACCTGGGCAGAGCCATTACCGATTCCATCAGGGTCAGCATCAAACAAAAGCTGCCAAATGATTCTATCCGGGTTCTGTATGACAAAATAATACCGGCCATTTTTTACATGGATAGTGTAAGCCTGATAGTACCCATCAACCCGGTTACTGATAAAGGGCTAAACAGGATATTGGTTTCACTGGATGTAGATGGCCGGGTAAACGAATTATCCGAATCCAACAACGACCTGGTAAAAGAATTTTATATTTTTGAAGATGAGTTGCGTCCGATCTCACCGTATAATTATTCAATTGTTAACAGTCAAAATATAACCTATTTTGCCAGTACGGCAAATCCTTTAAGCGGTCAGCGTGACTATGTGATGGAAATTGATACCACCGAACTGTATAATTCGGCATACAAAAAAATAATCAACGTATCCGGATTAGGTGGTATTGTGGAATTCAGACCCGGAAATATCACGTTTACCGACAGTACTGTTTACTACTGGAGAACGGCTACCGTTCCGCCTCCGGGCAGCAATTATATCTGGAACAGTCATTCCTTTGTTTATTTGTCCAACAGTACAGCAGGATTTAACCAGTCGCATTCATTTCAGCATCAAAAATCTACTTTAACTGATATGAATTATGCAGCAAATAATAAATGGAAATTTAATTCTTCCAATAAAGCTATTAAAATCAAGAACGGTGTTTTCCCAACGGCAGCAAGAGATGCCCAGGATTTTGCGGTTGAAATTGATGGCGCAAATAATATTATCAGTTCCTGCGGTATTTCGGCTATTATGTTCAATGTATTTAGTCCGTTTGATATGTTGCCCTGGCAAAACGTTTATCCGGGAACAGGGTTATATGGCAGTGATAACGTATGTGGTCCTACCCGCAGGTGGAATTTTCAGTACAATGTATTAACACAGGCCAAACGTATTGCTGCGGTTAACTTTTTAGATCTGGTGCCCGCAGGATATTATGTAACGGCCAGGTATACGTCTGGTACAGTAACCACTACCAATACTTATGCCGATGTGTGGATGGGAGATACGGCTGTTTTGGGAAGCGGCAATTCGCTTTACCACAGGCTTAAAGATGCCGGTTTTAATGATATTGATTCGTTTAACCGGCCAAGGGCATTCAATTTTATTTATAAAAAACAGGATGCTTCGTTTACACCTGCTTTTGCTTTTTCCGAAGGCATTTTCGACAAAGTGGTTTTGAATACATTGGCACCTACTATCAAGAGTGCAGGCACAATAACATCACCACTTTATGGCCCGGCCAGAAGCTGGAGTCAGTTTCATTGGAGAGGCGCAAGAGAAGAAGCGGCGGCGGGAGATTCGGTTTTCTTTAATGTGATAGGCGTTACAGCCGGCGGTGTTGAAACAAGTTTATTCACAATAGATTCAACCAACAAGGATGTAGATATTTCATCTATCAATGCTGCTCAATATCCATATCTCAAACTAAAAATGTATACCCGTGATACAATTCAGGGTACACCCTATCAGTTGAGATACTGGAGAGTTAACGGAGATTATGTACCCGAAGGCGCTGTGGCTCCCAATATTCTTTTTGCCATGCAGGATTCGGCCGATCAGGGAGAAATCGTTAATATTAAACTGGCCTTTAAAAATATCAGCGGCACTGCTTTTTCCGACAGTATGAAAATTAATTTCAGTATTACCAACCGGAATAATAATAGCACACCGGTAATCTTACCAAAAGGTAAAGTGCTGGTAGCCGGTGATACCCTGGTTATTAATTACCAACTGGATACCCGTAACTATCCCGGTAACAATACGATTTCTATTGATGTTAATCCCAACAACGATCAATTAGAACAAACCCATTTTAATAATGTATTGTTCAAGGGATTGTATGTAAAAGCCGACAATTTTAATCCATTGCTTGATGTAACTTTCGATGGTGTACACATTTTGAATAAAGATATTGTTTCGGCCAAGCCCCACATCCTGGTTAACCTTAAAGATGAAAGCCGCTTCCTGGCTTTAAGCGATACTGCTTATATTAAAGTACAGGTGCGCTTCCCGGATCTGTCGTTGCGTACCTACTATTTTGGCGACTCCATGCGGTTCACACCGGCCAATCTATCATCGGGAAATAACACAGCCACCATCGATTTCCTGCCTTATTTCCCGCAGGAAGGTGAATACGAGCTGATCGTTTCGGGCAGGGATGTGGTTGGCAATACGGCAGGTGCTATTGAGTATCATGTTAGCTTTACCGTTATTACCAAAAACATGATATCCAATCTGCTTAATTACCCTAATCCGTTTACCACGTCTACCGCCTTTGTATTTTACATTACCGGCAGCGAAGTGCCGCAGAATATGCGGATACAGATCATGACCATAACCGGTAAAGTGGTCAGGGAAATTACAAAAGATGAACTGGGGCCGTTGCATGTGGGCCGTAATATAACCGAGTACCGATGGGATGGCACCGATACCTATGGCGATAAATTGGCCAATGGGGTGTACCTGTACCGTGTCATCACCAATTTAAACGGGAAGTCGCTCGATCAGTATAAAACACCGGGAGAGGATACCGACAAGTACTTTAACAAAGGGTACGGAAAAATGGTGCTTATCCGATAAAGATAATTTCAACTTATTTGTAAGGCTGTCCAACGGACAGCCTTTTTTTATTTCTTTTTTGTGACGACAGAAACCTAAATGCTGCTGCCGGCAACTTGTTTAGGTTGATTTCAAAACCGGGTTTGGGAGCTTTGCGGTAATTGTTTAATTTAACCATGTTACCTTTGCCGTCAATAAAAACGAAGAGTATGGCCAAAATAGCGATCAATATAGCCACGGGCAGTTTGCAACAGGAGGAGATCATTGTTGGAATAGATTTGGGAACCACCAACAGCCTGGTGGCCATTATTCACCCGGAGAGTAAAAGGCCGGTTGCTTTAAAAGAGCACGACAAACGCCCGCTGGTTCCCTCCGTTATTCATTTTGGCGACAATGGACAGATCACCGTAGGAGAAGAAGCCAAACAATACCTGGTTACTGATCCGGCCAACACCATATTTTCGGCCAAGCGCCTGATGGGTAAAACATACCATGATGTTAAAAGCAATGCCGGCGCATTAGCTTATAAGATCATTGATGGTGCAGCGGCAACTGCCAATGAAAATAAATTGGTTAAGGTTCAGGTGGGAGAAACCTTTTACTCGGCTGTGGACCTGTCTTCCCTGATTTTGAAAGAATTGAAAAAGCAGGCCGAACATATCCTCAAAACGCCGGTAACCAAAGCCGTTATTACCGTACCGGCTTATTTTAATGATGCCCAGCGGCAGGCTACCCGTGATGCGGGTAAACTGGCCGGATTGGATGTGTTACGCATCATCAACGAACCTACAGCGGCGAGCCTGGCTTACGGATTCGGGGCCCCCTCTAACTCCCCCAAAGGGGGAGGACAAGCAACCACAGCGAAAACAATTGCTGTATATGACCTGGGAGGCGGCACATTTGATATTTCCATTTTGAATATCAGCGATGGTATTTTTGAAGTATTGTCGACCCATGGCGATACCTACCTCGGCGGCGATGACCTTGATGCGGCGGTTACTGAATACTGGATCGGGGAATACAAGTTTGCCGGCGACGAATTGAAACATAGGCAGGTGCTGCGTTTAAAAGCTGAAGAAGCCAAAAAATACCTGACCGCCAATGAACTTTTCGAATCGGTTTATGAGGGCGTGCCTGTTTCTCTTACCAGGGAAAAATTCAACGAACTGATAAAACCGATTGTAGAAAAAACAATTGGTTCCTGCCGCAATGCTTTGAAAGACGCGGGGTTAAAAACAGCAGAAGTTGATGAGATCGTAATGGTTGGTGGAAGCACCAGGGTGCCCCTGGTTAAAAAAATGGTCAGCGAATTCTTTGGAAAAAATTTAAATGATACCGTTGACCCGGACGAAGTGGTTGCGCTGGGTGCTGCCATCCAGGCCGATATTTTAGCGGGCAATACCACGAATCTTTTATTGCTGGATGTAACGCCGCTTTCGCTGGGCCTCGAAACCATGGGAGGGTTGATGGATGTATTGTTACCCCGCAATTCGAAAATACCCACCCGGGCCAGCCGGCAATATACCACCTACAAGGACGGGCAGGGGAGTATGAAGATCGCCGTGTACCAGGGCGAACGGGATATGGTAAAAGACAACCGCCGCCTCGCCGAGTTTAACTTAACCGGTATACCGGGTATGCCGGCCGGTATGCCCAAGGTGGAGATCAGTTTTTTAATAAATGCTGATGGTATTCTGGTGGTGAATGCGAAGGAACTGCGCAGCGGTATTGAACAATCCATAGAAGTGAAACCACAATATGGATTAACCGACGAAGAGGGAGAAAAAATGCTGCTCGATTCGATGGAGCATGCAAAAGAGGATATAGGCCGGCGGGCCCTTACCGAGGCTAAAACCGAAGCGGAACAATTATTGCAAACCACCGAGAAATTTCTGCAAAAGAATTTTACATTGGTAACACCCGACGAAGTATCAGCTACCTCGCTGGCCATGCAGGCGCTGCAGTTGTCGCTCGAACTGAACGATAAAAATCTGATTCAAACAAAAACGGAGGAACTCAACGATATTTCACGCCCCTATGCCGAGCGTGTTATGGACCAGGCGGTGAGTAAAGCGATGGCTGGCAAAAAAATATGACCTTCACGTAATTAAACAGTGGCGATGAAAACAGGCAGGTTGTTTTTGGATAAAAAAATGCTGGCAGCCGCGATCATTTATTTTTCGGTTGGTGCGTGGTTATTGTTCAGGTTGGGTATCAATACCGGTGGAGAAGCCCAAAAATTTATTGACAACGCCAACCGGATGATCAACGGTGAGGCATTTTTTAATGGTTCGTTTGGTTATTTTTATATCGCGTACACGGGGTTGGTTGCCTTTTTTATCAAGCTTTCTGTGAACCTGGTTTTTGTTGGTTTTATGCAGCTGGTTTTGTCCTTCCTCGCTGGCCTGTGTTTGTATAAAATAATTTTGCGGTTTTCATCTAATACCAGGATTGCATTTTTATTTTTTATTGTTTACCTGTTCTGTTACCCGGTTCAAAAATGGAATTTTTATGTATACTCCGAAAGTTTGCATATCAGCTTCCTCGTTATTGGCAGTTATCTTTTTTTAAGCTGGTTGTGCGATAAAAAATTGATCAGCCTGCTGCTGTTAGGCCCGGTGTTGTTATTTGTTTTGTTTTCGAGGCCGGTTGGTTTGATCTTTTGCATGTCGCTGTTGGTGGTGCTGCTGGTCTGGCTTTATCAACAAAAAAAACGGGTTTTGTTTTTCCTGGCCGCGGGTATAACCCTTGTGTCACTGATCCTGATACTCAATTCACCGTATACTGCATTTATTAACCCCGATTCGATCAGGCGGATGGAGATCATTTGCCAGGTACCCGAAATAAGTGATTCAGCAGTTTACCACGAATATAACCGCGAAGGATTATACCAGGCATTTGCGGTTATTAAAAACGAAGTAGGACTGGGTAATTTTTTTAAAGCCGGGTTTAAAAAACTGGGCTATTTTTTTGGCCTGGTTCGCAATTATTACAGCTGGTACCATAACCTGTTGCTGATTGTGTTTACGGTTTTGTATCCCTTCGCTTTGATCGGGATTTTTTCAAAACCGGGTGCATTATTCTACTATCCAAAACTGCTTGCCATCTGCTACCTGTTATTTACTGCGATTGGTATTTTCTTTACCTGCGATGAGTGGAGTAACCGGTTTATTGGTCCGGCTTTTCCATTTATTTTGATTTTGGCGGCTGGGGGTGTTTTTGCTTTGTATAAGAAGAAGAAAAACGTGTAAACTGGCCACCAGACTTATTTATAACTAAACCGTTTTTTTATTTTTATGATAGGCTTTTCGAAATACTCATAGCTTAAAATTGAAATTAAGAACGTAAGCAAAAAGCAAATCACATAGGCGGCAAATAATGAAACCTGACCTTTTATGCCGCTAATACTGGCGAATAGGTTTTCGATTCTTGAAACCAGCAGGATCAATAAAAACCAGTGAAAAACATAGAGGCTGTATGATATTTTACCGGTGTATACAAGCCACTGGTTACTGAATATGTAATTTAGAAGTTTGTTATTCTTTTTTACGCCAAAATATAACCAGGTTGCAAAGTTTATACCGGCAAGCGTGCAGCCAAAATTTCTCATATAATACCCAGCTCGTTCAAAAGAATTGTCGGCGGTACCACAGACAATAAAAAGGAGCGACGATATAAAAAAGATAATCAAAACTTTTTTATTGGTTAACCATTTATATTTAAACCTTAGTAAACAATAAAGCAGGCCGCCGGCGGCGAAGGCATCTAATCGGCAAAATGTATTGTGAAAATAAGGGAAGGGGTGAAGTGATCCAACGTTATCGATATGAATATTGTAACCAATTCTGTATAGCAAAGAGAAAAGAAGGGTACTGATACACAAAATAATAAGTTGCCTGCTGTTTCTGCAAAACCAAACCAGTAACGGCCAAACAAGGTAAATCTGTTCATCAATGGCAAGCGACCAGGTATGGTTTAAATGGCCTGCGGGTGGTAGTCCGGCATTAATGAAATACCAATTTTGCGTATAAGTAAGGAAGTATAAAAAATTTGATTTGAAATACGAGTAATACTGTGGATTGCTGGTAATAAAAAAAATATAAACCGTAAAAAGAAAAATCAATAAATAATATAACGGGAATATTCTCAATATTCTTCGCATGTAAAATTTCTTAAAGTACCTGGGGTCTTCTTTGGTTTCAATGAGAATTCCGGTTATGAGTAATCCTGATAAAGCAAATAAAAGGTCGATGCTTGTCCACAATACCGAAACATTTACAAAGGAACCGTAAAAGTGTTGTACCATCACCATTAAAATTCCAATAGCCCTTACCCCATCAAGGTTTATGTGATTGGTATTTGTGATTCTAAAATTTTTCAGAAAATGGAATTTATAGCAGTCTTAAAATGTTATTTATTCAATTTCGCAATCCTCGCCACATATTTCCCAATCAAATCCCATTCAATATTTACGGTATCGCCTTTGGCTAAACCGTTCATATTGGTATGTTCAAACGTGTAAGGAATGATAGCCACCGTAAATTGATCATCGGTAATATTAAAACAGGTAAGGCTGATGCCATTTACAGTAACAGAACCTTTTTCGATAACCAGGGCAGCGAATTGTTGTGGGAATGTGAATGAAAATTCCCAACTGCCGGCTTTTTCAACAACCTGGGTACATTGGGCGGTACAATCAACATGGCCCTGTACAATATGCCCATCCAGCCGACCATTGAGCTGCATGCAGCGCTCGAGGTTTACGATGGTTTCCGGTTTCCAACTGCTGAGGTTGGTTTTGGATAGGGTTTCGGCAATGGCTGTAACCTGGTGCCTGGCCCCTTTAACTTCTTCCACGGTAAGGCAAACGCCGTTGTGGCTGAGGCTTTGGTCAACTCGTAGCTCCCCGGCCAGGGCCGATTCGATCCAAAAACTGGTGTTACCACCGGTAACGATCAACTCCTTAATAACCCCTGTATTTTCAACAATACCTGTAAACATGGGCCAAATTTCGGATTTTGTTGCAAAGAATTTCATTATTTAATTATTTCTGCTATCTTTGCGCCCCTGTTACACATAGTATCAGGTATTAAAAACGCCTAAAGGAGGTATATATTTTATGTTAATAATTGATTCAAAAGACTGCGAAAACATCGACAAAGCGCTCAAAAAGTACAAAAAGAAATTTGAGAAAAGCAAAGTGTTGTTACAATTAAGGGAAAGACAGGCCTTTATCAAGCCATCTATCCGCCGTCGTAAAGAAGTTTTAAAAGCTATTTACAAAGAGCAGGTTACCGCTGGAAAATTCGACTAAGATTATTTAAATCAGCAATATATTAAACTGATATCCGGTTATCATAACTTTGGGTATCAGTTTTTTTATGTCGCAACCCGAAGATCATTATATATCCCCATTTCTCGACTACCTGAAATTTCAAAAAAGGTATTCACAACATACTATTATCTCCTATCAAAATGACCTGAGGGCCTTTTTCAGGTATATCGGGGCTCAGTTTGGTAACACCGCCCTGCCCGATATCAAAACTGCATTCATCAGGTCATGGCTCGCCGAACTTAAACAGCAGGAGATGGAATCGAAGAGCATCAACCGCAAAATTTCGGCGCTTAAAACTTTTTTCAAATTTCAGTTAAAGCAGCAGGTTATCGCCATTAGTCCTATGGTTGCCATTATTTCACCAAAACTGAAGAAAAGACTGCCTCAATTTGTTGATACAAAAGACATCACCACTTTATTACAGTATATCGAATTTCCGGATAACTGGACCGGTAAAACCGAACAGTTGATCATGGAGGTATTTTACAATACGGGCATACGGCAGGCCGAATTGGTTGGCCTGAGAGAATTGGATATTTCTAAAAGCAACAGCAGCATTAAAGTGCTTGGTAAAGGAAATAAGGAGCGTATCATTGCGGTAAGCGGGCAACTGATGCATAAAATGCAGGAATATATTGCCGGTAAAAGAAAAACGCATGAAACGTTCGACAAAACTTATTTACTGGTAACCGCTGCCGGCAAAAAATTGTCCCCGAGGTACGTATATAATGTGGTTAATAAATACCTGCGTATGGTAACCACCATCGATAAAAAAAGCCCGCATGTACTGCGCCATACATTTGCCACCCATTTAATGAATGAGGGGGCCGATTTGAATGCTGTAAAAGAACTTCTGGGCCACAGCAGCCTGGCAGCTACGCAGATCTATACGCACAATACCATCGAAAAATTGAAGGATATTCACAAGAAAGCACATCCAAAAGCCTGACGGGCAAAAAATTAACAGATACTGATAATATGTTTACCCGAATTCCGTTTAAGAGTTTAGCGCTTTATTAGCATTAATATTTTTGAAAAATGAGTTTATATCATTAACTTCATTTTGCTAATAAAAGCTACAGGAAAACTGCCTATATATTGCCTATGACCTGATCGTTACCCAATTTCTTTCTTTATTTTTAACTACCGATGATTATCGGAATAAAACCCAGATGTTATGAACGTAAACATTCAAACAGTGCACTTTGATGCAGACATTAAATTAGTATCTTATATCGAAAAAAAAGTTTCCAAATTATCACAGTTTCACGAACGGATCACTAAGGTTGATGTGTATTTAAAACTGGATAATGTAGTACACAATATTAAAGACAAAGTAGCCGAAATAAAGATTCTTATCCCCCGCCATGAGTTTTTTGTAAAACAGTCGTCCAAATCTTTTGAAGAGAGTTTTGATTCAGCTTTGGAGTCAATAATTACCCAGCTTAAAAGACAAAAAGAGAAACAGGCAGCCTAGTTAAAATCACTAAAAATGGAGTCTCCCGGTAATTCGGGAGACTTTTTTTATTTGGTTATTCACATTTTATTGGATTCAGGTAAAAAAAATCATTTCAAAGTTTTGGTATTAACCATTTTCTCTTACCTTTGCCTTCCCAAAAAATAGGGTAGCGAACTATTGCCTAAATTTTGTGAAAATCAGTTCTTTACAGGTTCACCGAAATAGCTCAGTTGGCCGTAGATTTTCGCTTTGAGGTACGAAAAGCAGAAAATCAAGGTCCCGAAGCATTTCGGGATAGAGCAATGAATGCCGAAATAGCTCAGTTGGCCGTAGATTTTCGCTTTGAGGTACGAAAAGCAGAAAATCAAGGTCCCGAAGCATTTCGGGATAGAGCAATGAATGCCGAAATAGCTCAGTTGGCCGTAGATTTTCGCTTTGAGGTACGAAAAGCAGAAAATCAAGGTCCCGAAGCATTTCGGAATAGAGCAATGAATGCCGAAATAGCTCAGTTGGCCGTAGATTTTCGCTTTGAGGTACGAAAAGCAGAAAATCAAGGTCCCGAAGCATTTCGGGATAGAGCAATGAATGCCGAAATAGCTCAGTTGGCCGTAGATTTTCGCTTTGAGGTACGAAAAGCAGAAAATCAAGGTCCCGAAGCATTTCGGGATAGAGCAATGAATGCCGAAATAGCTCAGTTGGCCGTAGATTTTCGCTTTGAGGTACGAAAAGCAGAAAATCAAGGTCCCGAAACATTTCGGGATAGAGCAATGAATGCCGAAATAGCTCAGTTGGTAGAGCAACTGATTTGTAATCAGTAGGTCGCTGGTTCGACTCCAGTTTTCGGCTCAGAACAAAGTAGTAAGAGGTAAGTAGCAAGTAGTTAGACAATAGCCAGCGTCGCTGTTTTGATACGGGAATCTGAATACTTGATGCTAAAAGGGCAGATGGCCGAGTGGTTAAAGGCGACAGACTGTAAATCTGTTCACGTAAGTGTACGTAGGTTCGAACCCTACTCTGCCCACTTTATCCTTTGTAGCTTTGGCGAAAAAGGAATGTTCTTTGAAAGTTGAAAATTGAGAATTGTTTGTTGAATATTCAATGAACAATGTACAATATTCAATGTTCAATGTTGAAAAGCGGAAGTAGCTCATTTGGTAGAGCGATAGCCTTCCAAGCTATAGGTGGCCAGTTCGAGCCTGGTCTTCCGCTCAAATTCAGTTTGCAGCCTGCAGTTTGCAGTCTGCATCGTTTGCACTTGTGTAAACTGCCGACTGCCAACTGATCATTGCCGACTGAGTCGCCGTGGTAGCTCAGGGGTAGAGCACTTCCTTGGTAGGGAAGGGGTCGTGAGTTCGATTCTCACCTATGGCTCAATAAATTTATTAACAGAATAAGTCCATGGTTTACAGACTTTAAAATGACAACCATTTTTTCAAAACGAATATTAAAATTTAAACAATGGCAAAAGAATCATTCAAAAGGGATAAACCCCATTTAAACGTTGGAACTATTGGTCACGTGGATCATGGTAAAACAACACTTACAGCCGCAATAACCTATGTTTTGAATAAAAGAGGTTTGGCGGATGTAAAAGGTTACGATGATATCGATGGAGCTCCTGAAGAGAAGGAAAGAGGTATCACGATTAATACTGCTCACGTTGAGTATGCTACTGACAGCCGTCACTATGCACACGTTGACTGTCCGGGTCACGCGGATTATGTGAAGAACATGATCACGGGTGCTGCCCAGATGGACGGTGCTATACTGGTGGTTGCGGCTACAGATGGCCCTATGCCCCAAACGAAAGAGCACATTCTGTTGGCACGCCAGGTAGGTGTACCTCAGATTGTTGTTTTTATGAATAAAGTTGATCTGGTTGACGATCCCGAATTACTTGAATTGGTAGAAATGGAGATTCGTGAACTGTTAACTTCTTATGGTTTTGATGGTGATAATACACCAATCATTCAGGGTTCTGCAACCGGCGCTTTAGCTGGTGACGATAATTGGGTTGCCAAGATCAATGAATTGATGGATGCTGTTGACAGCTATATTCCATTACCTCCACGGTTGGTTGACCAGCCTTTCCTGATGAGTGTTGAGGACGTGTTCTCAATCACTGGTCGTGGTACAGTGGCTACCGGTCGTATCGAAAGAGGCCGTATCAAAGTGGGTGAGCCAATGGAGATCGTAGGTTTAATGGAAAAGCCAATATCAACAACCTGTACAGGTGTTGAGATGTTCAAAAAATTACTGGACGAAGGTGAGGCTGGTGATAATGCAGGACTTTTATTACGTGGTATTGAGAAAACTCAGATCCGTCGTGGTATGGTTCTTTGTAAGCCAGGTTCTATTACGCCGCACACCGAATTCAAAGGTGAGGTTTACGTTTTAAGCAAAGAAGAAGGTGGTCGTCATACACCGTTCTTCAACAAATACCGTCCGCAGTTCTATTTCCGTACTACAGACGTAACTGGTGAGGTTACGCTGAACGAAGGAACAGAAATGGTGATGCCTGGTGATAACACCTCTTTAAATGTGGTGTTGATTCAGCCAATCGCTATGGAAAAAGGTTTGAAATTTGCGATTCGTGAAGGTGGCCGTACAGTTGGTGCCGGTCAGGTAACTGAAATTGTAAAATAAGAGTAGCTGATAACTGCTGTTTTTAAATAGCGGGTTTATCGAAGCTTTTTTATATCTTTGCAGAGTACTTAGGCCAAAAGCTTAGGTACTTTGCTTTTTTAGAAAGTCTGTGTTTGCTTTTAAAATGGTAAACATAGAAAGTTCTTAACATAATCAGGCTCTTAAAACCCCTCTTCGGGAGGGGCTTGGGGAGGCTGCTTTTTACGGGCATGGTGCAACGGTAGCATACGGGTCTCCAAAACCTTTGATCTGGGTTCGAATCCTAGTGCCCGTGCTAATAAAAGTTTAATGGGTTTAATGGTTTAAAGTTTATGAGGTTCATGTGAATTTTATGAAAAATAACCATTGCACGCCTTAAACGGGGTTAACGTTTTAAAACAAATAAAAACATGAATAAATTTACAGCTTACATCAAGGATTCTTATAAAGAATTGGTACATAAGGTAACCTGGCCCAACTGGGATCAGTTACAGCAATCTACCATGATTGTATTGGGCGCTACGTTAATGATAACTGCTGTGGTATGGGTGATGGACCTGGTGGCTAACAATGCAATGAAATTTATTTACTCTTTATTTAAAGGATGATCATGGAAGGAACTGAACCAATAATTGAAAACGACGAGCCCGTTGAAATGCCCGCAAAAGCTGAGCCGGTTGAAATACCCGCAAAGCCTGAAAAAGTGGAGAAGGAAAGCAAATGGTATGTACTCCGGGTAGTAAGTGGTAAAGAAAGAAAGATCAAGGAATATCTAGATAAGGACATTGTTCGTAACGGATGGACCAATATTGTAAAACAGGTTTTCCTGCCGGTTGAAAAAGTGTATAAGGTAGTAAACGGAAAAAAAGTAATGCGTGAGCGTAACTTCTATCCGGGATATATCATGATCGAAGTGGCCGATGGCAAACTAAATGATGATATGATTCAGTCGATGAGCAATATCAGCAATGTGATGCACTTTTTAACTGATGGTAAGGGATCTAAAGGAAATATTATTTCGCTGCGTAAGGCCGAGGTTAATAAAATGCTGGGTAAGGTGGATGAAATGAGCGATGCCGGCGGTATGACAATGAGCGAGCCGTTTATTATTGGTGAAACCATCAAGATCATTGACGGTCCGTTTAACGACTTTAACGGCGTTATTGAAGAAGTTAACGACGAAAAGAAAAAACTGAAAGTTCAGGTGAAGATTTTTGGCCGGGCCACACCGGTTGAACTTAGCTATATGCAGGTTGAAAAAATTGTTTAAATTGCAAAGCTATAGCAGTGGCTTTTTTTAATTATTAAATAGTATACAATGAAAAAGATATTCGCTTTTTTACCGACATTAATGATCGGCTTAACCTTATTGGCTCAGCCACCAAAAGGAGATGCCAATTCTGGAATGACATTTGGTGAACAAACTAACGCTGATGGTGCTATTCCGGCCAGTGAACTGGTAGCCAAACTGAATAGCCCCAAAACGGTAGAAGTTAAGGTAACCGGGAAAGTTACAGAAGTTTGTAAAGCGGAAGGTTGCTGGCTCCGCATGGAAACAGCCGAAGGCCAAAATATGCTGATCAAGATGAAAGATCATGCCTTTTTAGTGCCGTTGTCGATGAATGGCAAAACCATTGTTGCCAATGGTGAAGCTACTTATAAAGAAACATCGGTAGAAATGCTCAAGCATTACGCCGAAGATGCCAATAAATCCAAGGCCGAAATTGATGCGATAAAGGAGCCTAAGAAGGAGATCACGATGCAGGCAAAGGGTATTTTGGTGCTGTAAGCATTAATAATATTATACTTGATCCCCCGATTGCCGGGGGATTTTTTTTGAATACTCAGCGGCATACCAAAGCCCGCATGTACAATTTATTTAAATGTAAGTTCAAAAAACAAAGAACTAAAACAACCAACCATGAAAAAGTTATTACTTTTTATTACCTCCATTTCATTTTTACTTACGGTCGCTTTTAACACAACGGGGCAGGTGATCAGTTCCGGACAAATTGATTCATTGGCGGAGCTTACGTTAAAAACCTTTGATGTGCCCGGTATCGCAGTGGGGGTTATAAAAGACGGTAAACTTATTCATGCGAAGGGCTATGGTGTTCGCTCCATGCGCACCATGCAAAAGGTAGATGAAAACACGTTGTTTGGTATTGCATCCAACAGCAAAGCATTTACCACAGCGGCTTTGGGTATGCTGGTAGATGAAGGCAAATTAAAATGGGATGATCAGGTAACCGATTATATTCCCGAATTTAAAATGTACGATCCCTATGTCACAGAAGCCTTTACCATCAGGGATCTGTTAACCCATCGCAGTGGTTTAGGACTTGGCGCCGGTGATCTGATGATGTTTCCGGATTCGAACAATTTTACAAAAAATGACATTATACACAACCTGCGTTATTTAAAAGCAGTTTCCAGCTTTCGTACAAAATACGATTATGATAACAACCTCTATATCGTAGCCGGCGAGGTACTGGCAAGGGTGAGTGGTAAAAGCTGGGAAGATTTTATTGAACAACGTATCATGCAGCCACTGGGGATGACAGCCAGCAGGGCATCAATCAACAGGCTGCCCAACCGAAACAATATTGTAATGCCACACGCACCCGTTAATGGAAAAGTAACTACCATAGATATTGAGTGGAGCGAAACAGCCAATGCGGCCGGGGGTATAGTCAGCAATATCACCGATCTGAGCAAATGGCTGGTCATGCAAATGGATAATGGTAAATATGCCGAAAATAAAAAAATGTTCAGTGAGGAGGTTCATAACGACTTCTGGGCACCCCAAACCATTATACAGGTAGGGGCACCCGGCCCTTACAATACACATTTTGCAGCTTATGGGCTAGGTTGGTTTTTAAGTGATGTAAAGGGCTATAAGCAGGTATCGCATACAGGAGGCCTGGCGGGTATTGTAACACAGGTTACCCTGATACCGGAATTGAAACTGGGCATTGTGGTATTAACCAACCAGCAATCAGGTGCCGCTTTTACAGCCATTACAAACACGATCAAAGACAGTTATTTAGGGATAAAAGGTGCCGACAGGGTAAAGCAAATGCACGACCGTGTAGTGAAAAATGAAGCTGATGCAAAAAAGATCACCGATACCATTTGGGCGGGTATTGCAGCACAGCAAAAGACGAACGGTTCAAAAACCGATATAAGTAACTACGTGGGTACCTATACCGATCAGTGGTTTGGTGACGTAACCATTTCAGTAAAAAACGGGCAACCCTGGTTCGACAGCAAGCGGTCACCAAAATTAACCGGCCTTTTGTTGCCCTATAAAGGCAATACCTTTGTTGCCAAATGGAACGACAGAAGCATGGATGCAGATGCTTATGTAAAATTTGAACTGGATGAAAATGGTAAAGCCTCCGGTTTTAAGATGGCCGCTATTTCACCATTAACGGATTTCAGTTTTGATTTTCAGGATTTGGACCTTAAAAGGGTGAAATAAAGGCAAAAAACTATACCAGTAAAACGAAAAGACGGAAAATCATCAAAACGGTTCACCGTCTTCCCGGCAATTTAATATATTGGATTTCAACTCTCTTTTTGAAATTCAAAAAAATCTGCAATCTGCAATCAAAAATCTAAAATAATTACCTACCTTTGCCGCCCCAAATAGTTCTTTAGTGGAATCCCGATAAAATTCGGGAGCATTGGGAGTCTCAACATGATGTTGGGACGCTATCACCAAAAAAAGTAAAAAAATGGCAAAAGAGATCACCGGCTATGTCAAACTCCAGTGTAAAGGAGGGCAAGCCAATCCGGCACCGCCAATAGGACCTGCCTTAGGTTCTAAAGGTATCAACATCATGGAGTTCTGTAAAGCTTTCAATGGCAGAACCCAGGACAAACAGGGCAAAGTGCTTCCTGTATTAATCACTGTTTATGCTGATAAGTCGTTCGACTTCATCATTAAAACTCCTCCGGCTGCCGTTCAGTTAATGGACGCCGCAAAAATCACAACCGGTAGTAAAGAACCTAACCGTATTAAGGTTGCAAAAGTTACCTGGGCTCAGGTAGAAGAGATCGCCAAAGACAAAATGGAAGATCTGAATGCTTTTACGATCAACAGTGCGATGAGCATGATTGCCGGTACTGCGCGCAGTATGGGTATTACCGTAGACGGAAAAGCCCCCTGGGAAAATTAATTATCAACCTTGTCTGCCGGCAGGCAGGCTAAAATTTGTAAAAAATGATTACGAAAAAAAGAAAAATTGCAAATACTAAGGTTGATATTAATAAAGCGTATTCCTTAAAGGAGGCTTCAACTTTAGTAAAAGAAGTAAACACAACAAAATTCGACAGTTCTGTTGATCTGCATATCAAATTGGGTGTTGACCCAAAGAAAGCCGATCAGGCCATCCGTGGAACGGTATCATTACCTCATGGAACCGGTAAAACAAAACGTGTTTTGGTTTTATGTACGCCAGATAAGGAAGCAGAAGCTAATGCAGCCGGCGCCGACTTTGTTGGTTTGGATGAATTCATAACCAAGATTGAAGGTGGTTGGACAGATATTGATGTTATTGTGGCCACCCCATCGGTGATGCCTAAGATCGGTAAACTGGGTAAAGTATTAGGTCCCCGTAACCTGATGCCAAATCCCAAGACCGGTACAGTAACCAATGATGTTGCAGGTGCCATTGCCGATTTAAAAGGCGGTAAAATTGCTTTCAAGGTAGATAAAGTGGGTATCATCCATGCGTCTATCGGCCGGGTTAGTTTTGCACCTGAAAAAATTGCTGAAAACAGTCAGGAACTGATCAATGCTGTAGTTAAATTAAAACCATCTTCAAGTAAGGGAACTTACTTAAGAGGTGTTAGTATGGCCAGCACCATGAGCCCGGGTATCAGCATCGACACAAAATCTGTTCAAAACTAAATCTGAATTGCCCTGCCTTTTAAGGCAGGGATTAAAAATAATTGATATGACAAAACAGGAAAAAAACGAAGTGATTGAAGTGCTGAAAGGCAAATTTGCCCAGTACAACAACTTCTATATAACCGATACAGAAAGCTTAACTGTGGCACAGATCGGCAAATTGCGCAATCATTGCTTTGATAAGCAGGTAGAAATGAAAGTAGCCAAGAACACACTGATCAAAAAGGCCCTGGAAAGCCTTGATTCTGAGAAGTACAGTGGCGTATTTGATTCTTTACACCAGGTAACAGCCCTGATGTTCAGCGAAAATCCGAAGGAACCCGCCATGATCATCAGCAGTTTCCGTAAGGAGTTTAATAACGAAAGACCCTTGCTGAAAGCCGCTTTTATCAATGGCGATATTTTTGTTGGTAACGACCAGTTGAAGGCATTAACCCAGATCAAGACCAAGAATGAATTGATCGGTGAAGTGATTGGCTTATTGCAATCTCCTATTCAACGTGTGTTGGGTGCTTTACAAAACAAAGACGCAGCTAAGGCGGAAGAAGCAACTCCGGTTGCGGAGGTTGAAACTGCCTTGCCGGCCGCCGAAGCGCCAGTAGCTGAGACTCCGGTTGCAGAAGCACCGGTTGCAGAAGCAGAGGCTACACCAGAAGCGCCTGCAGCAGAAGCAGCACCGGAAGCTCCGGCCGCTGAAGAAGCTACAGGAGAAGATGAAACACCGCAGGCTTAATAAAAGCCAGGGTTAACCAATCGAATTTTGCATACTTGCTCAAAGGCAAATTTGCATATTTATAAAAGACAACAATTTTTTAAAACATCTCCGACGGATCCGATACAGGGTGTGAAGCCGGAAAAAAAACAAACATTATGGCAGACGTAAAAGCATTAGCTGAAAATTTAGTAGGCTTAACAGTAAAAGAAGTACAGGAATTAGCAGAATTCTTAAAATCTGAGTACGGTATTGAACCAGCTGCTGCTGCAGTTGTAGTAAGTGCAGGTGGTGGCGAAGCTGCTGCTGTTGAGGAAAAAACATCTTTTGATGTGATCCTGAAAGCTGCAGGCGCTAACAAACTGGCGATTGTGAAATTGGTTAAGGATTTAACAGGTTTAGGACTTAAAGAAGCTAAGGAATTAGTTGACGGAGCTCCAAAAGCAGTTAAAGAAGGTGCTGATAAAGCAACCGCTGAAGATATCAAAACCAAATTAACTGAAGCAGGCGCTGATGTTGAGATAGCTTAATTCGCTGTAAAAAATAGCTTTAAAGGCCGGTCTGCGTAATGCGGATCGGCTTTTTTCGAATTTGGATAGGTGGCAGAAAATTGTTCCGTTATTTTATGAAATATAAGTAAACCAGATTTTTTTATTAAAATGCATGCAACCCAACACCAGTTGCCTCCTCCGGGGAAAATTCCTGTTATATACGTAACAACTGCAGATGCATTGGCAAGTTGCATAAACCAACTTGCACAGGCAGAAGAAATAGCTTTCGATCTGGAATTTGACCGCAACAACTTTACCTATGGCTTCAATCTATGCTTAATGCAAATTGCCAGTGATACGCACTGTTATTTTATCGATCCCAAAGCTGGTCTTGATATGACATTGGCTTTTTCGCTTTTGGAAAACCCGGCCATTCACAAAGTGGTACACTGCTCTTCTGAAGATTTACGATTGTTGCACCATTTGAAATGTTACCCGGCAAATTTGGCTGATACAGAACTTTATGCCAAACTGCTAAACTACGAACGAACATCGCTGGGTGCTATGATACAGCAGCTATTTGGTATAGAGCTCGATAAAAAAATGCAGAAAGTAAATTGGGGATTAAGGCCACTGAGGCCGGAACAGCTTGATTATGCTGCTAATGATGTACTTTACCTGCTGCCATTGAAGGCCCTGCTGGAAAAACAAGGTGCTGAGAAAAATATGCTTCCTTTTTTCCGGGATGAAAATAACCTGCTTTCCTCCACCATTCACAGTATGGAACCTAAAGATAATTTTCTTAAAAAAAACGATTTACGTTACTTAAGTCCTTGTCAACAGTATATACTTAATGGCCTGTTTAGCTATCGGGATAAACTTGCTCAACAGCAAAATAGGCCTGTGCATTATATCATGAATGATGAAACGATACGAAACCTGGCATCAAACAAAATAAGCCGCAGTGATTTTCAAAACATAAAAGGTATACACCCGGAAGTTAAAAATAAAGATGGCCAAAGTAACCTGTTTGATTACATTAAAAAATTACATATAGAGGCAAATAATAAAAAGCTATCTCACAAAAGAAACTATGTACATGCCCGAAACGTACATTTTATAACGGAAAAAGCGGCGTGGGAACTTGTGAAAGCGTCAATTTTTACCCCAATTCAAAACGATATTTCGGCACAATTTGGTGAACATGCGATGCGCTTTATTTTTAGCACGGCTACTGTAAACGCCATCGTACAGGGGCAATTGAAAATCGAAGAAATAAAAGCCCCTTATAGAAAAATGCTAATAAAAAGTTCAGCGCAAAAGCTGGGAAAAGACCTGTCTGGGTTTACATAGGGCAAGCGTGAAATAATATAAAATAATCATATAACAGAAATGCGGCAACTTTTTTTGAACATGAAATCCAGGGGGCATCTCTTTTGTTTGACAATTAAGATCTTGTGACGAGAAATAATCAGTGTTTTATACTCAAAAAACACAAAAAAGGTTAAAAATTCCCGTTATCCACAAAAACCCTTCCAAATCGGTAAAAAATCGTATATCGTAATCAGAAAATAGGAAATTATTCCCTACCTTTGCCGTCCTTTAATTTATGGGTTAGTGGCGCAAGTTGTACCACTACTTGAAAACTGAGGGATCTTCTGCACACTTAAAAGTCTTAATTACAATATGTCTGCAACTAAAACGCCCGCTGCTAAACGTTTCAATTTCGGTAAAGTTGAATTCTTAGCGGAAACACCCGATTTGCTGGGAATCCAGATCCAATCATTTAAAGATTTCTTTCAGTTACAAACCACTCCCGATAAGCGTAATGTGGAGGGATTGTTCCGTGTATTCAAGGAAAATTTTCCTATCACGGATACCCGTAACATTTTCGTACTGGAATTTCTGGATTATTTCGTAGATCCGCCACGCTACACCATCGAAGAGTGTATCGAAAGGGGTTTAACCTACGCTGTTCCGTTAAAAGCCAAGCTTCGCCTGAGCTGTAATGATGAAGAGCACGTTGACTTCCAGACGATCGTTCAGGATGTGTTCCTGGGTAATATCCCCTACATGACTCCCCGTGGTACATTCGTGATCAACGGTGCCGAGCGTGTTGTGGTTAGCCAGTTACACCGTTCACCTGGTGTATTCTTCGGGCAATCCGTTCACCCCAACGGAACCAAGATCTACTCAGCCCGGGTGATCCCGTTTAAAGGCGCCTGGATGGAATTTGCAACCGATATCAACAACGTGATGTTTGCGTATATCGACCGTAAGAAGAAATTCCCCGTTACTACTTTATTACGTTCAATCGGATTCGAAACTGATAAGGACATACTCGAATTATTTGGTATGGCCGATGAGGTTAAAGCAGATAAAAAGAGCCTGGAAAAATGCGTTGGCAAGCGCTTAGCTGCCCGTGTATTACGCACCTGGGTGGAAGATTTTGTGGATGAGGATACCGGTGAAGTGGTGTCTATCGAACGAAACGAAATTATTTTAGAAAGAGATATCGTGTTGGATGCATCAAACATCGAACTGATCCTGGAGAATGAAGCAAAAAATGTATTCATTCAAAAGGAAGAAGTGAGTGGTGATTATGCGATCATCTACAATACGCTGAATAAAGATACATCGAACAGTGAGTTGGAAGCCGTTCAGCACATCTACAAGCAATTGCGTGGTGCTGATGCGCCGGATGATGAAACAGCACGTGGTATCATTGATAAATTATTCTTCAGTGATAAGCGGTACGATCTGGGTGAAGTTGGCCGGTATAAAATTAACCGCCGCCTGGGTCTTAATTTCCCGATCACTAAAAAAGTATTAACAAAAGACGATATCATTGCCATCATCAAAACCTTGGTTCTGTTAACCAATGGCAAGAGTGAGGTGGATGATATTGACCATTTAAGTAACCGTCGTGTGCGTACCGTGGGTGAGCAGTTATACGCCCAGTTTGGTGTTGGTTTGGCCCGTATGGCCCGTACCATCCGCGAAAGAATGAACGTGCGTGACAACGAGGTATTTACCCCGGTTGATCTGATCAATGCCCGAACATTGTCTTCTGTGATCAATTCATTCTTTGGAACATCACAGTTATCACAGTTCCTGGATCAAACCAATCCATTAAGTGAGATCACGCATAAGCGTCGTATCTCCGCACTGGGACCCGGAGGTTTAAGCCGGGAGCGTGCCGGTTTTGAGGTTCGTGACGTACACTATTCGCACTACGGCCGTTTATGTACCATTGAAACGCCCGAAGGACCAAACATTGGTTTGATATCTACACTTTGTGTACACGCCAAGATCAATGAAATGGGCTTTATCGAAACGCCGTATCATAAGGTTACCGAAGGAAAGGCTGATATGAAGAAGATCACTTTCCTGAGTGCCGAAGAAGAAGACACGGCCAAGATCGCCCAGGCAAATATTGAAATGGATGCAAAAGGAAACTTTGTTGACGACAGAATTAAAAGTCGCCAGACAGGTGATTTCCCGATCCTCGATAAAACAGAAGTGGAATACATGGATGTGGCGCCAAACCAGATCGTTGGTTTAAGTGCTTCGCTGATCCCGTTCCTGGAGCATGATGATGCCAACCGTGCCCTGATGGGTTCGAACATGCAACGTCAGGCGGTACCGTTATTCAAGCCCGAAGTGCCCATCGTGGGTACCGGTTTGGAAGGTAAGGCTGCCCGTGATGCCAGGATTCAGATCCATGCCGATGGTGATGGGGTGGTGGAATATGTTGATGCCAACGAAATTCATGTACGTTACAAACGTAACGAAACACAGCAACTGGTTAGCTTCGACGAGGATCTGATCGTGTATAAATTAACCAAGTTCGTTCGTACCAACCAGGAAACCTGTATTAACCTGCGCCCTGCGGTGGTTAAAGGACAAAAAGTTAGTGAAGGCGATTTCTTAACCGAAGGTTATGCAACCAAGGGTGGTGAAATTGCTTTGGGAAGAAATATGAAAGTGGCGTTCATGCCCTGGAAGGGTTACAACTTCGAGGATGCGATCGTGATCAGTGAAAAAGTGGTTAAAGAAGATCTGTTTACTTCATTACATATCTCTGAATACGAAATTGAAGTACGTGATACCAAATTGGGAGAAGAAGAATTAACGCCGGATATTCCAAACGTTAGTGAAGAAGCAACCAAGGACCTGGATCAGAACGGTATCATCCGTATTGGTGCACATGTAAAAGAGGGCGATATTATCATTGGAAAGATCACACCAAAAGGTGAGAGCGATCCTACACCCGAAGAAAAATTATTACGTGCCATCTTTGGTGATAAAGCCGGCGATGCAAAAGATGCTTCTTTAAAAGCGTCCAGCGGAACCGAAGGGGTGATCATCGATAAAAAATTATTCCAGCGTGCCAAGAAGGATAAGAATGCAAAAGTGAGAGAGAAGGCACAGATGGATAAGATCGAGAAAACACATGAGAAGAATGAAATTGACCTGCTGGAATTGTTGGTTAATAAATTACAGACCTTATTGAAAGATAAGACCAGTGCAGGTGTTAGTAACAATTTTGGAGAAGTGTTGATCGGAAAAGGTGCCAAGTTCAATTCGAAGAATTTAGCCAATATCGATTATCAAAACGTAAATCCTTTGGGATGGTGTGGCGATGAAACAACCGATGAGTTGATCAACGTATTGTTACATAATTACAATATCAAATTCAACGAAGAGTTGGGCAGATACAAGCGTGAGAAATTCAACATCTCGATTGGTGATGAATTGCCAGCCGGTGTATTAAAGCTTGCAAAAGTGTACATGGCTATCAAGCGTAAGTTGAAGGTGGGAGATAAGATGGCGGGTCGTCACGGAAACAAAGGTATCGTGGCCAAGATCGTTCGCCAGGAAGATATGCCTTTCCTGGAAGATGGAACGCCGGTTGATATCGTATTGAATCCACTGGGTGTACCTAGTCGTATGAACCTGGGTCAGATCTATGAAACCGTACTGGGCTGGGCCGGTGAAAAACTGGGCATGCGTTATGCAACACCCATTTTCGACGGAGCCAGTGTTGCAGAGATCGATACCGAAATAACAAAAGCAGGCTTACCTAAATTTGGCCATACGTATTTATATGATGGTGAAACCGGTGAGCGTTTCGATCAGAAGGCAACCGTAGGTATCATCTACATCATTAAGTTACACCATATGGTTGATGATAAAATGCACGCCCGTTCAATCGGACCATACAGTTTAATCACACAGCAGCCGTTGGGTGGTAAGGCGCAGTTTGGTGGTCAGCGTTTTGGTGAGATGGAGGTTTGGGCACTGGAAGCCTATGGCGCCTCAAATATTTTACAGGAGTTGTTGACGCTTAAATCGGATGATATCATCGGAAGAGCGAAAACCTACGAAGCGATTGTAAAAGGCGACAATATTCCAAGAGCCGGTATTCCTGAATCATTCAATGTATTGGTTCATGAATTGAGGGGATTGGGACTGGATCTGAAGTTTGATTAAGAAAGCTGTTAGCTATTAGCAGTATGCTATTAGCCGCAGACTTTAAATTCGAAAAGTATTAATTAAAACAAACGGCCTTCAGCTAACCGCTAAAGGCTAACAGCTAAAAGCTACTTAAATATGGCATTCAAAAAAGAAAACCGTCCAAGGCCAACATTTTCTCAAATCACTATTGGTTTGGCTTCGCCCGACAGCATTTTGGAAAGAAGCTATGGTGAAGTTTTAAAGCCGGAAACCATTAACTACCGTACCTACAAACCTGAGCGTGATGGTTTGTTCTGCGAAAGGATCTTTGGGCCGGTAAAGGATTACGAATGTGCCTGTGGTAAGTACAAGCGTATCCGTTACAAGGGTATTGTGTGCGACCGTTGCGGTGTGGAAGTAACAGAGAAAAAAGTACGTCGTGAAAGAATGGGACACATTAAACTGGTGGTGCCCGTTGTGCACATCTGGTACTTTAAATCGTTGCCAAACAAAATTGGTTACCTGTTGGGAACCAGCTCTAAAAAATTGGAGAGTATCGTTTATTACGAGCGGTATGTAGTTATACAGCCGGGTATCCGTACGGATAAAGGTCAGAATTATGCTGATCTGTTAACAGAGGAAGAATACCTGGATATTTTAGATACGCTGCCAAAAGATAATCAGCACCTGCCTGATGAAGATCCAAACAAATTCATTGCCAAGATGGGTGCCGAAGCGGTGCATGATATGTTACAGCGCATTGACCTGGATCAGTTGAGTTTCGACCTGCGTAATGCAGCCGCCAACGAAACCTCTCAACAACGTAAAGCAGATGCCTTAAAGCGGTTGAGCGTTGTAGAAAGTTTCCGTGATGCCAATACCAGGATCAACAACCGCCCCGAGTGGATGGTGATGCAATACATTCCTGTGATTCCACCGGAATTACGTCCGCTGGTTCCTTTGGATGGTGGCCGTTTTGCATCTTCTGATCTGAACGATCTGTATCGCCGGGTGATTATCCGTAATAACCGTTTAAAGCGTTTATTGGAAATTAAAGCGCCTGAAGTGATCCTGCGTAATGAAAAACGTATGCTGCAGGAAGCGATAGATTCATTGTTTGATAACAGCCGTAAGTCTAATGCCGTTAAAGCAGAAGGCGGACGTGCATTGAAATCACTGAGTGATGTGTTGAAAGGAAAGCAGGGCCGTTTCCGCCAGAACTTATTGGGTAAGCGTGTTGACTACTCCGGTCGTTCGGTTATCGTGGTTGGTCCTGAGCTGAAAATGCATGAGTGTGGTTTACCAAAAGATATGGCGGCCGAGTTATTTAAGCCGTTTATTATCCGTAAACTCATTGAAAGAGGAATTGTAAAAACAGTAAAGAGTGCCCGAAAGCTGGTCGATAAAAAAGAAGCCATCATTTGGGATATTCTTGAAAATATATTGAAAGGTCACCCGGTTATGTTGAACAGGGCCCCAACGCTTCACCGTTTGTCGATCCAGGCCTTCCAGCCAAAATTGATCGAAGGTAAAGCGATACAATTACACCCATTGGTAACTACGGCCTTCAACGCCGATTTTGATGGTGACCAGATGGCGGTTCACGTGCCGTTGAGCAGTGCTGCGATCCTGGAAGCCCAGTTATTAATGCTTTCTTCGCACAACATTTTGAACCCGCAGAATGGTACGCCCATTACCCTGCCTTCGCAGGACATGGTACTTGGTCTGTATTACATCACCAAGGGTAAAAAATCAACCGAAGAAGAAAAAGTTAAAGGCGAAGGAAAATCATTCTATTCTCCGGAAGAGGTGATCATTGCCTACAACGAAAAAGTGATCGACCTGCATGCCAACATCAAAGTAAAAGTTGATGTGCGTAATGCGGATGGTACATTAACCAATAAATTATTGGATACTACCGTAGGCCGTGTAATATTTAACCAGCACGTTCCAAAAACAGTTGGTTTCATCAATGCTTTGTTAACCAAGAAAGCGTTGCGTGAAATTATCGGTGATATCATCAAATGGACCAGTGTTCCCATCACCGCAAAATTCCTGGATGATATTAAAACATTGGGATACCGTATGGCATTCCAGGGTGGTTTATCGTTCAATATCAACGACCTGATCATTCCGGAAATTAAAGGCATATTGGTTGAAAACGCACAGGCAGAAGTGGCCGAAGTGTGGGACAACTACAATATGGGCTTGATCACCAATAACGAGCGGTACAACCAGATCATCGATATCTGGAGCCGTGTGGATACCAAAGTAACTGAAACATTGATTCAGGAACTGGCAGCCAATAAGCAAGGGTTTAACTCGGTTTATATGATGCTGGATAGTGGAGCCCGGGGTAGTAAGCAACAGATCAAGCAGCTAGCCGGGTTGAGAGGTTTGATGGCTAAGCCACGTAAATCAGGTTCATCCGGAAGTGAGATTATTGAGAACCCGATCCTCGCCAACTTTAAAGATGGGTTGAGTGTATTGGAGTACTTTATCTCTACCCACGGTGCCCGTAAAGGTTTGGCCGATACGGCATTGAAAACGGCCGATGCCGGTTACTTAACCCGTCGTTTGGTTGACGTTAGTCAGGATGTGGTTATTAATGAAGAAGATTGTGGAACCCTTCGCGGTATTGCAACCTCGGCATTGAAAGATAATGAAGATATTATTGAAGCATTAAGCGACAGAATTGAAGGACGTATGTCGTTACACGATGTTTTTCATCCGGTAACGGAAGAATTATTGATCGCTGCCGGTGAAGAGATCAGTGCAGATATGGCTAAATTAATTGACGAAAGCGGTATTGAATCAGTGGAGATCCGTTCGGTACTGACCTGCGAAAGTAAGCGTGGTGTTTGTGTTAGGTGTTATGGTAAAAACCTGGCATCCGGTATGCTTGCACAGCGTGGAGATGCTGTGGGTATCATTGCTGCCCAGTCGATCGGTGAGCCGGGTACTCAGTTAACCTTGCGTACTTTCCACGTGGGTGGTGTTGCGGGTTCTGCCTCTGTAGAATCATCGTTGCCGGCCAAGTTCGACGGAACTTTACAGTTTGATGGTTTACGTACGGTACATACCGAAGATGCCAATGGTAAAAAGATCAATGTGGTTATTGGTCGTACGGGTGAGATCAGAAATATTGATGTAAAATCTGAACGTTTATTAAATACCACGCATATCCCATATGGTTCTATCCTGAACGTAAAAGACGGACAGAAAGTTGTGAAGGGCGATGTGATCTGTACCTGGGATCCATTTAACAACGTAATTGTTGCGGAAGTAAATGGTAAGATCGAATTTGAAAGTTTGATCGAGGGTATTACTTATCGTGATGAGGCCGACGAACAAACCGGTCACCGGGAAAAAGTGGTAATTGAAACAAAAGATAAAACCAAATTACCGGTTATTATCGTTCATGGTAAAGAGAAGAAATTATATAACCTGCCGGTAGGTTCGCATATTGTTGTTGAAGAAGGTTTGGATGTAAGAAGCGGACAGGTTTTGGTTAAAATTCCGAGGATATTGAGCAAGTTGAAAGATATTACCGGTGGTCTGCCCCGTGTTACTGAGTTGTTTGAAGCGCGTAATCCAAGTAACCCGGCGGTGGTTTGTGAAATTGATGGTGTGGTTGCTTTTGGCGCTATCAAGCGTGGTAACCGCGAGATCATCGTAGAAGCAAAAGATGGCGTGGTTAAAAAGTACCTGGTTCCGTTAAGTCGCCAGATCCTGGTTCAGGATGGAGACTTTGTAAAGGCCGGTGCAGCATTAAGTGACGGACAAACTGCCCCGATCGATATCCTGGCCATTAAAGGACCATTCGCTGTTCAGGAATATGTGGTAAATGAAATTCAGGAAGTATATCGTTTACAAGGTGTAAAGATCAATGATAAGCATGTGGAAGTAATCGTTCGCCAGATGATGCGTAAGATCAGGATCGAAGATGCTGGCGATACCAAATTCCTGGAGGGAGATACTGAAGATCGTTTGGATTTTAACATGGAGAATGACTATATCTACGACAAGAAAGTGGTAACCGAAGCTGGAGATAGTACTAAATTAAAGTCCGGTCAAATCGTTACCCTTCGTGAAATACGGGAAGAAAATTCCGTATTAAGAAGGGCGGATAAAAAACTGGCTGAGTTCCGTGATGCTTCTCCTGCAACTTCTTCACCGTTGTTGCTGGGTATTACCAAAGCATCGTTGGGCACCCATAGCTGGATATCTGCTGCGTCGTTCCAGGAAACTACCAAGGTATTGAGTTCGGCTGCCATCCAGGGTAAAACCGATGAGATGCTGGGCTTAAAAGAGAACGTGATCACAGGCCATCATATCCCGGCCGGTACCGGTTTGCGTGAGTTTGAGAATATGATCGTGGGAAGTAAAGAGGAGTATGAACTGTTGATGACCACCAAGGAAGCAATGAGCTTTGATGAAGAAGAGTAAGGTCCCCTAAACCTGCCTGCCGGCAGGCAGGTCCCCCGAAGGGGGACTTTGTAGGCGTATAATATTAAAAAGGAGTAAGTTTAAAATCTTACTCCTTTTTTATGTCTGTTTGTAAACAAGAAACCAGGCTTTATGGGCCTGGCTCTTGTCATTATTACGGGTGCCGGTAACTTTCGGTATCAGGCCGTCTTTTTATATAATTCCTGAAGTTTATTTTTAGAACGGTACAGCTGCGATTTGCTGGTTCCTTCATTGCAGTTTAACATCGACGCAATTTCGCGGTGATTGTAACCATCGATAACATAGAGCATAAATATTTTGCGATAGCCTGGCGGCAATTTAGAAACCATCCTGATCATGTCTTTTTCGGCCAACCTGTCTAATATACTGGTTTCATTGTCTTTAATTATATGTAAGCGTTCCGTGTCATAGTTCACCAGTTTTTTATTTTTATCCCGTAAATGGCTGAGGGCGGTTCGGGTCACTATGGTTCTGATCCAGCCTTCAAAGCTACCGTCGTTCCTGAATTTGTGCAGGTTTCTGAACACTTTCACAAACCCTTCCTGCAGGATATCCTCCGCATCGGCCGTGTTATTGTGGGTATATCGCAGGCATACCAAAAACATTTTTGAGGCGAATCTGTGATACAGTTCGTGCTGCCTTTTTGGGCAACCCTTTATTGAATCCTGGATAAGTTGAGAATCGGGAACCAGATCTGAGTTAAAATCCTGCATATGGTAATAATTGTTAGGTAATCATCACGGGTATCGTAAATACTACGACATCGATTGTTACAGGAGCTAAAATATATAAATCATGGTCTGGGGTGCCGGTTATTCGGTGAAGGCTTGTTTTTGGCGGTTGAAACGTTTAATAAACGATAGAAATGGCCAGGCTGTGTTCGCTGAGTTGCGATATATTGGTGTTAAAATAACTGTAAGCCATAGTACCCGATCAAAGTAAAAATAGTGCACCGTACCATGACACCGATACAACACCAGGTTGCCAGTTTTTTCATATTAACATTCAACCCAACTCCAATAGCGATCGTAACCGGTGCGCCAACAGAAAAAGTACCTAAAAAACCCAGGCCGGTTATGCCATACGTATTCCATATCCGGAGAATAACCGGATGTTTCTTTTCGGCCGATTCTCTGTCTGGTTTGTTTTTGTGAAACAGCGCTCTGATTTTATCCCCCAGAAATGCCGCAAAAAAAACGCCAATCAATCCCCCGGTAACGCTGGCAAAGAAGATGATCCATGGCGATAGGCCAAATAGAAAACCAGCTGGTATTGCTGCATATATTTCGAACGTTGCAAGTCCTGCAACCGTGAGTACTTCTGCATACATAAAAGAAAGAATTATTTATATGATAGGGAGTGCGAAATTAACTGAAATGAACCATCAATGAAGTGTAATTATTTACCATTATAGATTTGCCTCGCCGATCTGGTGATTTCGTTGAAATGAATGTTTTTTTTGACCGTTAACCCTTTCCTAAAAAAAGGTAAAGTCATTGCCCTGAAGCAGTTTCTGATTATATTGCGACAAATAGAAATTCATGATGAAAAATTTATCTCTGGTATTAAATATTTTGCTGATTATTGCTGTAGGGTATCTGTATTATTATGATTTTTCGGGCAAAAAGGCCGGTGCAATCGACGCTAAACGAAATTCATATAAGGCAGCAGACAGTAATGCAGCAAGGCCCCCATTGGCCTACGTAGAACTGGATTCATTAAATGAAAAGATCACCTATATCAAGGAAAGACGCAAGGAACTCGAGGGTGAAATGAAAGCCATTGAAGATGAGCAGGAAAGGGGATACCGTGGATTACAGGCACAAAAAGATAATTTTTTAAAACGGGGAGCTGCCATTACCGAAGAGGAAGCTACCATTTTTCAGGGTAAATTAATTGATCAACAACAGCAGATTGACAGTAAAAAACAAAGCCTTAGCCAGAAACTGAATGAAAAGAGTTTTACAATAATGGAAGATATTCAAAAAAAATTGAAAAGTTTTTTAAGCGAATATAATAAGGAAAAGAAATACATGTACATCTTTACTACAGGAACCGGTCTCGATTACATGGTTTTTAAAGACTCCTCCTTAAACATTACCAACGATGTTATTATGGGGATGAACGAGAAATTAAAATCGGGTTCAAAATAAAACAGCTCCTTTTGTTGACCCAACTGTTCTGAACTATTTATCAGGACAGCGCGTTAATTTCATACAATTTATATATCTTGTTCTGGTATACAACTGTCTAAACAGGAAAAACTATGTCGGAACAAACTGCATCATTTAAACCAACGCTGGGCCTGTTGGATTCTACCATGATCGTTGCCGGATCAATGATCGGTTCGGGTATTTTTATCGTTAGCGCGGATATCACCCGCAATGTAGGCAGTGCCGGCTGGCTGATAGCCGTATGGGTAATTACCGGACTGATGACCCTGATGGCTGCGCTAAGTTATGGCGAATTAAGCGCCATGTTTCCAAAAGCAGGTGGTCAATATGTGTATTTGAAAGAAGCGTTTAATCCCCTGGCCGGTTTTTTATACGGCTGGAGTTTTTTTACTGTTATTCAAACAGCTACCATCGCGGCGGTTGGTGTTGCCTTCAGTAAATTCGCTGCTTATATTTTTCCGGCCGTTAGTGAAAAAAATATATTACTTGATCTGGGCTTTATTCAAATTTCGGCAGCCCAGGTGGTTGCTATTTTATTGATCGCCCTGCTCACATATATAAATTCAAAAGGGATCAAAAACGGAACCATTATTCAAACCGTTTTTACATCTACTAAAATATTGGCTTTATTTGGATTGATCGTTTTCGGATTCCTTATGGCAAAGCACAGTTTCTGGGACGAGAACTGGCAAACCGGGCTTACCGCTATGCAGGATCTGGGCGCCAAAGACGCCAACAACCTGTTGCAACCAACAGCCTGGAAACCTGTTTCGGGTTATATCCTTGTTGGTGCCATCGCAGCGGCGATGGTGGGATCGATCTTTAGCAGCGATGCCTGGAACAATGTAACTTTTATCGCCGGCGAAGTAAAGAACCCGCAACGTAATATTGGCCTCGCCCTTTTTTTAGGAACCCTAATCGTAACGGTCATTTACGTAGCTGCCAACTTCATGTACCTGAATGTGCTTCCGCTCAATGAAATTGCTTTCGGCGACCGGGCCAACGACCGGATCGCGGTAGTGGCGTCAACCCAGATCTTTGGCAGCTCGGGTACTGTGGTGATAGCCATATTGATCATGATCTCAACCTTCGGTTGCAATAATGGGTTGATATTGGCAGGGGCCAGGGTGTACAATGCCATGGCGATCGATAAATTGTTTTTTAAGAGAGCCGCTGTACTCAATAAATATGCCGTACCCGAATATGCGCTCTGGGCACAGTTTGTAATGGCTTCCATTCTTTGTTTGAGCGGCAAGTACGGCGACTTACTCGATATGATCGCTTTTGTGGTTGTATTATTTTATGCCATTACCATTATCGGCATTTTTAAACTGCGAAAAACGAGGCCCGATGCGGTGAGGCCATACAAAGCGTTTGCCTACCCGGTAATGCCGGCCCTGTATATTGTATTGGCATTGGTTTTTTGTGTGTTCCTGATCATATTTAAACCGGTTTATGCCGGCATCGGTTTAGGGATCGTATTATTGGGTATACCCGTTTATTATCTTTCGATTGGAAGACAAAAAAAGAACAGCTGATTATGAATGATACCCGTTTCGAAAAATTATTTCATGATTTTGCGCTATTAAAAGTGGCCGTGATCGGCGATGTGATGCTGGATACCTACTGGTGGGGACATGTTGACCGTATCTCACCCGAAGCACCCGTTCCTGTGGTAGCTGTAACCAGGCGGGAACTGCGTGTTGGCGGTGCCGGTAATGTGGCTTTGAACGTTGCTTCCTTAGGTGCCAATGTTAGTATGATCAGCGTTTTGGGTAAAGATGATGATGGCCACCAGTTAACCGAATTGTTGCAAAAAAATAAGATTGATACCGGTTACCTGGTGCACAGTGAACACCGGATCACCACCAATAAAATACGCATCATCAGCCGTAACCAGCATATGATGCGGCTTGATGCCGAAGTTGTGAATGATCTTTTGCCTGAAGATGAGGAGCGATTGATGTTCGCATTTGAAAACTATATCGCAGCCGAGTCGCCCGATGTGGTCATCATGGAAGATTACAACAAAGGCGTGCTTACCGAACAGGTGATCAGGAGAATCATCAGTTTATGCAAAAAGCATAATATATTGTCGGCGGTTGACCCCAAGCGGAAAAATTTCTTTGCGTATAACGGCGTTGATATCTTTAAACCGAATCTTAAAGAAGTAAAGGAAGGCCTGAATATTATGCGTGACGATGCCAGCCTCAGTTTTTTAAAAGATATGCATATTCTGTTACACGAAAAACTCAATCACCGTGTTTCCTTAATTACCCTGTCGGAGAAAGGTATATTTTATCAATTTGAAAAGGATGCGGCGGTTATTCCAACCCATATCCGCAGTGTTGCCGATGTAAGCGGGGCGGGAGACACCGTTATTGCCGTAGCCGCCCTGGTTTTTGCGGCAACAAAAAATGTAAAGCTGATGGCCGATATGGCCAATATTGCCGGTGGGTTGGTTTGCGAAGAAGTTGGCACGGTTGCCATTGATAAAGATAAATTGCTGATCGAATGCAATCAGCTTTTAAGTTGATCCGTATTTGTTTTCTCCAACATATTCATTTTCTCTTTTTCCTTTAGCTCTGCTTTGTTCAGAAAGTCATCAAAGTTTATAAACAGATCAAATCCGAGTTTTACAAAAACCAGGATCATTATAAAAATGGTATTAAGGCCCATGGCTATAAAAACGGCGCCTGCAATTACCACAAACTGCTGAATAAATATCCGGCCATAGGGTTGAAACATTAATTTACCCATTGATATCGTTTTGTATTCTCCCGACAGAAAGAAATCATAAAAAGTTTGCAGTGTATAATAAACAATAAATATCAATAAAACCAGCTGACCATCGCTGCCCAGGGCTCTGGGAATATCACGGTATGAACTGAAAAATGACTTGTTCTCCAGTATACCACTCACACTAAAAAAGATCTGTGTTTGAATAAAGACAAAAAATCCATAATGAACCGTAAAAAAAATGATAAAAAACAAACCACTCACCTTCGTAATTGTTCCTTCCGAATTCCAAACGTCTTTGGGTTTAACAAACAGGGTAACGCAAGCCATTTTTACAATATTGAATACTCCGATGATTACCGTCTCCAGGCAAAAAACCAGGAATATCTGGGCCGCATTCCAGCCTTCGAACCAAACACCGTAAACAGGTATCAGATTGACGATGATTAGAAAATAATCACTAATTGTCAGTTTTCTTAGTTTCATTTTAAAATTCTATCAGGTTTATGCAGGGAAATTAGATATTTTTGAGCAAATATAAATACCCACTACTACGTATGCAACAATTTTCATTGGCCATTCACGGCGGTGCCGGCACCATTTTAAAAGAAGATATGACTGCCGACCTGGAATCGGCTTATTTTAAAGGCCTCGAAGATGCATTGGCAGCGGGATTTGCCGTACTGGAAGAAGGAGGCTCGGCAGTAAATGCCGTAAAGGCATCCATTGTAGTGTTAGAAGATAACCTGTTGTTTAATGCAGGCAGGGGTTCGGTATTTACTAAAAAAGGTGTACAGGAAATGGACGCTGCCATCATGGATGGAAAAGATCTGGCGGCCGGTTCGGTTGCCGGTATCAGAAATGTGCGCAACCCGATTGAACTGGCTACCGAAGTCATGCTGAACAGCAACCATGTTTTTTTAAGCGGAAAGGGAGCCAATGATTTTGCCATTAAGCAGGGAATTAAACTGGAACCCGATGAATATTTTTTCTCTCAGTTCCGGTACGACCAATGGAAGGAGATAAGGGATAGTGATAATTATTCTTTAGATCATACCCATAAAGGCGTTGAGGAATTAATGAAGGATAAGAAGTTTGGAACAGTGGGTGCTGTAGCCTGCGATCTTAATGGTAATATTGCCGGAGCTACCAGTACCGGAGGTATGACCAACAAAAAATATGGCCGCATTGGAGATAGCCCCCTGATCGGTGCCGGTACCTACGCCAATAATAAAACCTGTGCCATCAGTTGTACCGGTCATGGTGAGCCATTTATTCGTGCGGTGGCTGCCTATGATGTAAGTTGTTTGATGGAGTATAAAGGCATGAGTTTGGCCGAGGCCATGAACGAAGTAGTAAACGTAAAATTGGTAAAGATGGATGGGGAAGGTGGCATGATAGGGGTTGATGCCCGGGGTAATGCGGCGATGATCTTCAACAGTGCGGGCATGTACCGCGGCACGCGAAACAGCAGGGGCGAAAGCAGCATTGGAATATATAAGGAGTAAACAGGTGTCGGGCCATTACAAATACCGGTAAATTATCTTGAATCATTATGATGGCCAGACACATAAAATTAAACCGCCTGGTCACTACTAATATTTTCTTTTTCGAACCGGTATATAGTGGCTGATGTTTTGAAATAGTCTTGATCTAAAAAAAACAGATAACCGTCTGGCCACTGTTACTATTTTTCTTTTTTGTAGCAGTATAGGTAGTGGCCTGACGGTTGGACAAACACCATGAAAAAAATTGCCGTAATAGTTGCAGGAGGAACGGGAAGCCGTATGAATAACGCGATCCCCAAACAATTTTTATTGCTAAAAGGGAAGCCGGTTTTGTATTACACGCTCAATAGCTTTTTACATGCTTATGATGATCTGCAGGTTATTTTAGTTTTACCCGAGGAACATGTTGCTGCCGGACAGGAGATCATTGATGCTTTTTTTGATTACAACCGGATACAGATTACCGTGGGCGGGCCAACCCGGTTTCACTCAGTGCAAAACGGCCTGAAATTGATCAACGACGAAAGCATCATTTTTGTGCACGATGCCGTACGATGCCTGGTGAGCATCGATTTAATACAGCGTTGTTATGATACGGCTGTTGAACTTGGCTCGGCCATTCCTGTTATCGACAGCCGGGATAGTATTCGCCAGGTTTCTGAACTCGGTAACGAGGCATTGGAAAGAAGCAGCATCAAACAGGTACAAACACCGCAAACCTTTCACAGCAAAATATTGTTACCGGCTTACCAGATCGACCACAAAGAAAAATTTACTGATGAAGCAACGGTTATAGAAGCATTTGGTTTGCATGTGTCATTGGTACCGGGAGAGGAGAATAATTTTAAGATCACCAGGCCAATTGACCTGGTAATAGCCGAACACCTCCTTTCAATGAATTGATGAATTACTCGATTAAAATAGCTGATATTAACGACCCTGAAATAGATTTTGCTATCCGCAAATTAATTCGTCTGGCATATGATGCTGTTGAACTCTTGCCGGAAAAATTCCTGGCTTCCAACATACAAAGCCATGCTTCAAAACCCAGCATTTTTCTGGTAGCTGAGGAGAATAACGAGATCATCGGTTGCAATGCGTTTATAGCCAATGATTTTAAATTGAATGGAAAAGAATATGTTGGATACCAAAGCTGTTGGACGGTAACCGATCCCCGGCATCAGGGAAGGGGTATTTTTTCGGGACTGATTAATGAAGCAAAAAAAATATTGGAGTCAGCCGGTGCATCCTTTATATACGGAATTGCCAATAACAGATCAAATCCTATTATTACAAAAAGACTTGGTTTTATCGAAACGCCTGCACGGGTTTTGCGAATTCCAAATATTCCTTTTGTGAGGCATTTATATTTTGCAGATACATGTTTTCGACATGATCGTGATGCCTGTGTTATTAATGAAAAACAGGTGATGGAACATAAACTAAGGCAGTATCCATTAACTGTTGTAACCATTAAGGTCAATGAAAGCTGGCTCTGGGGTAAATTGATACGTAAAAAAAAGTATGGAATATACTGGCCGGTTTTTTTTGTAGGGGGTGTTCAGCTGGCAGATGAAAAGGACTTAAAAATATTGGTTACAAAAATATTTGACCTGCATAAAGTTTCCTTTGTGCAGTTTTTTAGTTGTAAAACAAATACGTTTAACGTACTGATGCGTGGATGGAAAAAGCCCAATATGAATGGCTTTATTTTCTTTAATTTAAGCATGCCTGAATGTAAACATTTCAATTGTATGCTCGGGGCAATTGATATTTTTTGATATTATTAAATAGTGATGAAAATGGCAAAGAGTATCGTGCTCATTATTCATGAAGTGGAAAACGGGCAAATGTTTGAAAAGATCCTTGTTGCGTTGAAAGCCCGGTACACCCTGGTTTCAATTTCTGAATTGGAGGATTTGTTGCTCCATAACAGGGAGTTTGAAAATGTTTGCCACATTAGTTTTGATGACGGGCATAGATCCTTTTATACCAAGGTTTTTCCCATGTTAAGAAAACATCAGGTACCTGTTTCCTTATTTGTTTCTCCGCTTGTAATCAGTTCTGGCAGCAATTATTGGTTTCAGGAAATTGAAGGATATAATGAACATGTACTTAAAAGCTTATTGAGCCGCCATTTGAATATTACGATCGGCGCAATCAGTAAATTTTCAATTTCGGCTATTTTCAAATGTTTACCGGCAGGTACCATTAGTGAAATAATTGAACAGTACCGGCAACAAACAGGATGTGGCCCAAAGGCGGCGCAAAATATAAACACAGATCAGTTGAAAGAAATGGAAACATCTGGTTTGGTAGCAATAGGGGCGCACACGATCAATCATCCCGTTTTAAAAAGTCAAGATGATAACAGCTCCCGGTATGAAATTACAGAGTCAATTAAACAGCTTGAATCAATTTTGGGTCATCGGGTGAAATATTTTGCATACCCCAATGGAAGGCCCGGCCTTGACTTTGGCGAAAGGGAGATAAACTGTCTTTTGGAGAATGATATTACCCTTGCTTTTTCAACAGCGTTGGGTCACCTGTCTGATAAGATCAGTCCCTTATGTATCCCCCGGATGGGATTTGCCCGAATGGGATTATCTCCATTTAATCCGTTCATCTATTTCAGATTAAATGCCGGAAAAAAATGGATAAATATAAAGGCGTTTGGTAAGTCTTCTGAAGAAAAAGTACGCCGGAAAGTCAAAAGTGCTTTAGGCATTTGATCAGTTCTTAAACCACTTTGCAAGGGCTGGCAGTTTATTTAATTTGATGGCGCTGTATTTTTCTTCTGTTGCGCCAAAACTGCTGTAGAAAAATGCCAGGCTGTTGATATCACTGCCCTCAAAATCCAGCAATAAATCCTCACCTGAATGATCTTTGATAAAAGCGTTGATCAGTGCATGCGAAGCACCCAGTGTTTTTCCATTGGGGTGGTTACCCACCAGGATATAATAAGCGCGGTTATGCGAAAAGAAAAAAACAGCCGAAGCCATTAACTCTTTTTCTTTTGTGTACACAGCATAGGTTATTGCTTTTTTTTCTTTATAGAGTAGCCCGTACAGTTTTTTAAACCGTACAAAGTCATCATCAGCCGGAGAGAATTTACCAACTTGTTCTTTGGCTAATTTCACCACTTCAGTTATAGAAACATTCTTTTGAACGCTTAGCCCGAGTTGTTCACTTTTTTTAATATTTCGCCTTATATTTTCCCGGTATGCTTTATACAGAACTTCATAAATGTAGGTCAGGTTTAAAACGTAATTCATTCTTTCATATAAATTAAAACCGGGCAGAGTAAAAAAATTGCCGGCGTTAAAATAGATATCCCAGTATTTGAATTTTGGTGGAACAGCCTGAAGAAATGCTGTTAAGATCCCTTCGGTAAGTGATCTTCCAAAAACCCCGAGGCAGGCGGTAAACGGCGGCTGGTACAAATAGTATACGCCGTATTTCCTGTTCCAGGTAAGGGGCATTACGGCCTCATAGTCATCCCCCGAATCGGGCCCTGCGGGCAGCACAAGCGCATCCCAGTTCTTCGCCATGGTATCTAAATAGATTGAATAGGCGTAGATCAGGCCATTGGGCGCATTGTTGATACAGGTATCCCATTTTTGTTTATCGATCTCCTGATATGTGAGGTAACGTATGGACACAGTTAAAACGGAATTTGTGGCACCCATTTTTTCAGGTTGATATGTTGCAGGTCGATACTGAATGCAATATTTTTCAAAAAGCGTTTGTCGGGAATCGTCGACTTAAAGTAATCTTTGTATTCTTTGCTGTACAAAATCGGGAAGTAGATATTGACCACGTTTTTGAATAGCGACAACTGCAGTCCGGCATCATAAATGAACCGGCCGGTGGTGGCATTTTTTTGCCAGGCTTCGGCATAGGTACCAATATCAAAAAATACTTTTACAGGAAGTTTTACCGGCAACAACGCCAACGGATTAATGGCGTTCGGAATAGTGCTCGAAAAATTAAGGGCTGCCAGCCAGTCATCTGTTTTTCCGATCTTATTACTTAAATAGTCGGTACGTACTTTAAAACCACCATCCCGGATCATGATCTGCTGGTTCGAAAATCCCTCAAACTCATTGCGGCCAACAAAATAATTGCTGTAGGTATAGTCTTCGTCGCCTTTTGGTCCGCTCATATTTAAATGATACCGGTCGGTTTCAAATTGTTTAAGAAAAGTTTTATCGCCGAGGTAGAAGAATTTACCGGCAAATATCCGTACGTCCATACCGCCGGTTTTGGCGTAGTTAAAATAGTAGTTGCCGGTAAATGCCAGCCGCGCAAAACCTTCGCCCTGTTCCATTTGTAAAATGCCTTTGTATGGATACAAAACCCGGTTGTTTTCAATAACCAACTGCAGTTGGTTTACATACCGCGATGTTGTTGGATAGCTGATCACATCTACATTATTTACCGTGTCCCGGGTAAAGTTTAAACCGGTTTCATTGATAAAAAATGTTTTCCACTGAATAAACCTGTTAAAACTGCTTCGTGGATTTTTATTGGCAAATACGAACTTAATAGATGGTACGATTTTAGAGAATCGTTGGGCATTGGCCGTATTGGTTGAATCTACAAAATTATCGCCGGTGAATGTGGCGCCGGCAAGGGCGAATTCCAGTTTTTGTCCGTTGTTGCCGGGATACAGCGTATAGCTTACCCTGCCCAAACCATTTATATGTTTGCTCTTTGTGCCGTACAGGGGAGCCACCAGGTATTGAAACGGGTTTTGTGGCAGCGTGTAATTATGCACCAGCACACCCAGCATCAGTTTATCATAAAAATTATAACCAATAGCCGGTGAAGCAAAAATATAGTGGTGTTTATCGGTTTCTTTCAGACTGAAAAATGAGGCGAAACGAATGTCTTTTTTCACGGTTGATGGTTTCAGATCTCCTTTTTTATTCAGCAAGGTAAATGTGGCATCCAGGTTTCTGCCACCGATTTCCTCAACAAGTTTTTTAAAATCATCGGGGTAGGGATGTTTAAATTGCCAGCGTAGGTAATAAGCCTGCATGCAGCTATCGAACAATAGTTTGCCGAGTTCATCTTCCAGCAGCTTCATCCAATCGCCTGTTTTAACATAGGCGATCATATTGTAGTTGTAAATATTAAATTTTTCCGAAGGGGTTTCGATGGGCTGATCTTTTTTTATTCGGGTTACCGCATGTAGTAAAGTATGTTGCAAATCGTCGGGAAGCCGCTTGTTTATAAAAGCCGATTTGGTTTGTATGAGATCGAGGTTGGTGTTCCCAAATTGTTGCATCGCGTACCGGTTATCATAAAAGGTATTCATGCCTTCATCCATCCAGGGATGCGCCCGTTCGTTGGTACCCAAAATCGCCTGGAACCAGTTATGTCCCACTTCATGATTGATCACGAAATCGAGTGATTTTTCCGAGCCACCGTCATCTAATAGCGTGATGGTTGGATATTCCATGCCGCCGCCATTACCGCCGTCAACAACCGTAACTACATTGAACGGGTATTCGCCCAGCCAGCTGCTTTTGGTTAATACCGCCCGTTTGATCATAGCCAGACTGTTTTGCCAGGTTGCATTATTTTCGCGGTAATAAAAAACAGCTGTATTGATGATCCTGCCGGACGGCAATAACAACGTGTCGGTTTTATAGGAATAGTTTTTATCGGCAAACCAGGCAAAATCGTGCACCTTATTCTGCCTGAACTGCAATGTTTTTGTTTTTTGCAGAGCAGGCGTTTGTTCAACAACCACAGCCTTTTTTTGAGACGGGTTTTTTAGAATGCCCGGTTTGTCAGCCGGTTTGACTTCCTTTGCGATCGGTTTCTTGTTTTTAAGCCATTCCTTTTCTTTTTCGTTCTGTATTTCGCCGGTGGCAGCTACCATATAATTTTCGGGTACGGTTACCTGTACTTCATAATTGCCAAACTCGGCATAAAATTCTCCCTGGTCTAAATAGGGCATGGGGTGCCAGCCTTTACGATCGTATACCGCAGGTTTTGGATACCATTGGGTGATATGAAAAGCCTGGTCATTATATCCGCCGCGGGAAAACGCAAAAGGCAGCTTCACATGAAAGGGCGTTTGTATTTTTACCGTTGATTTGGGCGCCAGGGGCTCCGGCAAAAGCAGTTTGATGATCTCCTGGTGTTGTGGATGATCTTCGGTGTTGCCCGATTTACCGTTTACTGTAAATGCGAGCCGGTTTATATAACCCCGTTTATCGGCGTTGCTGAAATAAAATTGCGTGCTGCCGTTTTCCAAACTTTGATCCGTAAAAGCTGTTTTATCATTTTTATAGGCATTGGGCCAAAGGTGAAACCAAATGAAATGCAGGGTATCGGGCGAGTTATTGGTATAGTCCATCTTCACAAATCCATCCAGCGTTTTATCAACATCATTTAGTGTAACATCTATTTTATAATTGACATGTTGTTGCCAGTAGGGTGCCGGTTGACAGTTGGCAGTTGGCAATTGGCAGTAAAAAAGGATAATTAATAAAAGGAATCTTTTCAAGACGAATTAATTTACACAAAAATAAACAAAACGAACAACACGGAATTTCATAGATACTGGATGCTGGATACTGGATGCTGGATACTCGAAACTAACAGCTAACCTCCAACGCCCTACTTCCCTTTTCCCGACAGGATAATTTTAATGGTATGCAGCATAATCTTAAAATCGAGCGCCAGCGATACGTTTTCAATGTACACCAGGTCGTAGGGCATGCGTTCAATCATTTCTTCTACGGTTTCGGCATAACCAAATTTAACCATGCCCCAGCTGCTCAGTCCGGGTTTAACTTTAAACAGGAATTTGTATTCGGGATGTGCTGCCACGATCTGATCGATATAGAATTTCCGCTCGGGCCGCGGGCCCACCAAACTCATTTCGCCTTTAACGATATTCCAAAGCTGCGGCAGTTCATCTAACCGCCATTTACGCATGGTTTTGCCCCAGCGGGTAATGCGGGGGTCCTGTTCGCTGCTCAGTTCGGGACCATTTTTTTCAGCATCCGGGATCATACTTCTGAATTTGATCATGGTAAACGGGCGGCCATGGTATCCGATACGTTCCTGCAAATAATACAGTGGCCCGGGCCCCGACAATTTGACCCTGATGGCCGTAAAAATAAACAATGGAAAAAGAACGACAAGACTAACCAAACCGGCGACAAGGTCAAGCAGCCTTTTTATTTTCTGTTGCCATTGCGGCATCAATCCCTGTTGCAATTCGATCAGCGGAATACCCAATACATTGGTTGTTTTAACCGAACCGCTGATAATGTCAACCGTGTCTGCCGTTAGTTTGATGTTTATTTCCTTATCGCTCAGCAGTTGCAGAATTTTTTCCAGCTGATCCCGTTCTTTTTTTTCGATGGCGATGATCACCTCCTCGATTTTCTTTTCGGCGATAACCGTTTCGGCCTGTTCGGCATTTCCCAGATTTACAATGCCATCGGGAAGCGAGGAGCCGCTATGGCCATTGGTGTTAACGAAACCAACAATTCGGTAGCCGGTTTTTTCGTTGTTATTAATAATAGCATGGTATAGGTTGGCCGCATTCTTGCTGGACCCGATGATCAGGGTATTGAAAAATACGGAGCTGTTATTTATCTGCGATTTCGCCCGGTTCAGGATAAACCAGCGAATACAAAAAGTGAAAAATGTTTGTATTACCCAAAGCGAGATGAATTCTTTATAGTAGATATTATAGTCGCCGGTAACATCGTATAACAGAAACAGGAAGAGAATGAAAATACTGGCCAGGAAAGTGTAAATAACCGTATTGAAAAATTCGATCAACCTCGATTTCAGGTAAAGCCCGTTATAACTGCCTACTAAAAAATAAACCATCAGCCAGATAAGCGGAAACAGTACAAGGCCGATATAAAACTTGGGGCCAACAACAAATGCCTCTTCAATGATATATTTTCTGGCAAAATAGAAACTGATCCACGAACAAACAGCTGCTATAAAATCGCCTGCTGCATACCAACGGATATGTATTCTGGGTTGATTCAATGAATGGGTTTCGAATGAGAATAAAATATGCTGCTCTTAACCATGGGAAATATTGCCTATCTTTTCCAGGATCTGGTGCGCCACTTCCATGGCACGAAAACCGTCAACCACACTAACCGGCGTTTCGGTATTATTTTTAATAGCATCTCTGAATTCTTCCAGTTCCATCTTAATGGCATTCACTTCTGCCACCGGCGGATTGGCAATGGCAATGGTTTTTTTGCCGTTGTTTGTTTCAATATCGAATGTAAAAACATTGCTGTCGCCCGGTGAATTCAGCCGGATAATCTCTGTTTTCTTATCCAGGAAATCGATACCGATGTAAGCATCTTTCTGAAACAGGCGCATCTTACGCATTTTTTTCATCGAAATGCGGCTGCTGGTAAGATTAGCCACACACCCATTATCAAACTCGATGCGAACGTTGGCAATATCGGGTGTATCGCTCATCACGGCTACGCCATTGGCACTGATATAATTGACATTGCTTTTTACCAGGCTCAGGATGATATCAATATCATGTATCATCAGGTCGAGGATCACACTAACATCGGTGCCCCTGGGGTTAAACTGTGCCAGGCGATGAACTTCAATGAACATGGGTTGTAATACCTGGTCCTTTAAAGCCAGAAAAGCCGGGTTGAATCTTTCCACATGTCCTACCTGGAATTTAATATTGGCTTCCTTGGCCAGTTTCACCAGGGTTTTGGCTTCGTCCATGGTATTGGCCAACGGCTTTTCAACAAAAACATGTTTGCCTTTTTTGATGGCCAGTTCGCAGAGTTCAAAATGAACGGACGTGGGCGCCACGATGTCGAGTGCATCGCAGGCGTCGATCAAATCTTCTACATGTTCAAATCTGGGAATATTATACTTTTCAGCAACAGCCGATGCATTTAAATCGTCGGTATCGGCAAAGCCAATTAATTCCACGCCATCAATTTCGGCCCAATTATTCAAATGAAATTTGCCTAAATGTCCGGCACCTATTACTCCAATTTTTAACATACATATTTTTTTACCAATTCCTGACTCCTAACTGCTAACTGCTAACTGCTAACTGCTAACCGCTAGCTCCTAGCCTTTAGCTTTTAGCTTTTAGCCTTTAGCTGTTAGTTTCTTCCCAGAAACCCATTTTCCCAAATTTTTCAATGCGTTGTTCTACTCTTTTTTCCGGATCGATCTTTTTTAATTCTGCGATCACCGGCAATAAATAATCTTTTAAAATATCGGCAGCGCCCTGGTAATCCCAATGGGTTCCACCGAGGGGTTCGGGAATAACACCGTCAACCAAACCAAAGCCGAGCATATCTTCGCCCGTTAATTTTAATTGTTCGGCTGCAGTTTCCTTGTTATCCCAGTTACGCCATAATATACTGCTGCAGCTTTCTGGTGAAATAACCGTGTACCAGGTATTTTCCATCATAAAAACCTTATCGCCCACACCAATGCCCAGGGCGCCCCCACTGGCTCCTTCGCCAATGATCACACAAATGACAGGTACTTTTAACCTGATCATTTCATAGATATTTCGGGCAATGGCTTCACCCTGTCCGCGCTCTTCGGCTTCGAGGCCGGGGAAGGCGCCAGGTGTATCGATTAAAGTAATAACGGGCTTATTAAATTTTTCGGCCAGTTTCATCAACCTTAATGCCTTTCGGTATCCTTCGGGATTGGCCATACCAAAATTGCGTAATTGGCGGGTTTTGGTGTTGGAGCCTTTTTGTTGACCCAAGATCATAACGGTTTCGCCGCCCAGTTGGGCAAAACCGCCCACCATGGCCTTGTCGTCTTTTACGTTTCTATCGCCGTGCAACTCAATAAAGTTGGTACACATGTTGGCGATGTATTTCATGGTGTAGGGCCTGTCGGGGTGCCGGCTTAATTGCACTTTCTGCCAGGGGGTAACATTGGCTGTCAGGTGTTTTTTAGTTTCAACGATCCTTTCTTCGAGCATGGCTATAGCGCCATTCATATTGGTTTTCGACTTTTCTGAGGTAATTTTCAGTTGTTCGATCTGGTCGTACAACTCTTTGATGGGTTTTTCGAAGTCGAGAAACTGCCGTTTTTTTAACTCAATCATGAGGTATTTTTAGAATAATGATTTAAAAAATAAAGTTATTCGTTTCGCAGGGCACTGTAAGATAGTTTGTAAAAATACGGGTTACAATTTTTTTATAAAAGTTTTGGAGCAGATATATAAGAAACCTATCTTTGCCCGCCTTCCAAAGTACCTTTGTACGGAGGACAGGACGTTCTTTAAAAAGGGCTGGTTTATACAGATAAAACAGTAGAAATAGTTGGATCGGTAGTTCTCCCGATAGCTATCGGGAGGTTAGAATGCCCAAGTAGTATTAATAATAGAGAACTAAGTTTTATTTGAAATAGTTGGATCGGTAGTTCAGTTGGTTAGAATGCCGCCCTGTCACGGCGGAGGTCGCGGGTTCGAGTCCCGTCCGGTCCGCTAAGAGGATGTCAAATCCTTGCAAAAGCCCGCAAACATTAAGTTTGTGGGCTTTTTGTTTGGTGAGTATTCGTCAAAATGTTCAATAAATTCAGGTTTTAAGTGAGTCATTCGGTGAGTCAGAAATCAACTGAAAATTACTCACCTGATTTAGCTGAAATCCTTTACTGTATTGCGTTTTATTGCTAAATTAAATTTGCATAGTATTGTACTATTTTGTAAATTTAAGGTACAATTTAAAACTCACCACTTATGTCCCGAACTTTTGATTTTATCTTCTATCCAAAGAAGCCGAAGGGCTACGAAAAAGGCCCCGTTACATTGTATCTCCGAATTACAATTGATAGCAAACGAAGCGAAACAGCTACCTCACTTGAGATCGATCCGGATAAATGGGAAAGCGGCAAAATGAAGGGCACCAAGGAAGATGTTAAATCGTTTAATGCCTATGTTGATACATTAAAAAGCAAGCTCTATGATTGTCATAAAGAACTGCTACAATTAGGTGTTCCCATCACAGCAGAAGCGTTAAGAAATTCATTCACCGGCAAAGGAGAACGGCCCAGGTACCTGATCGAAATTTTTAAAGCGCACAATAGCAATATTGAGAAGCTTATCGGCAAAGACTATGCAAAGCCAACACATACTAAATACATTACAACTGTAACGCACCTGGAGAATTTCCTGAAATGGAAGTATAAAGTATCCGATATCAATCTCAATCAGCTTAAATATGAGTTCCTGGCCGATTTCGAATTCTACCTCAAAACCGAAAAATCCATCGAACATAATACAACAGCAAAGTATATCAAGAATACCAAGAAGGTGGTAAATGATTGCTGGCAAAAGGGTGGCTTAAAATGAATCCATTTACCAATTACAAGATCACGACAAAGGTGGTTGATAGAAACTTCCTTTCTGAATCAGAACTTGATATCCTGGCCAATAAAGAACTGAAAGTAGAAAGAATAGCTCTGGTGAGGGATATTTTTGTTTTTAGTTGTTACACCGGCCTTTCATTTATTGATGTGGTTAATTTAACACCTAACCAGATTGCCATTGGGATGGACCGTGAAAAATGGATTTTCACCAGCAGGCAAAAGACCAATACAGCTTCCCATATCCCCATTTTGCCTCCGGCTATGGCTATAATCAATAAGTATAAAGATCATCCGGCTGCAGTAAATAAAGGAAGGTTATTACCGGTGCTCAGTAATCAAAAAATGAATGCTTATCTAAAAGAGATTGCTGACCTCTGCGAAATAAATAAAGAACTTACATTCCATGTTGCCCGGCACACTTTTGCAACTACTGTAACCTTAACCAATGGAGTGCCCATTGAAACCGTTAGCAAAATGCTGGGGCATAAAAAATTGCAAACCACTCAGCACTATGCAAAAATCCTGGATACTAAAATCAGCCAGGATATGAGTAACCTTTTCAAAAAATTCAATCCGAAGCCGAAACTAAAGAAGGCTGCAAATAAGTAAACTTCATTTTTTCATTTTAAACTACCTTTATGATCCGGCCTTAGGTTGGAAAAAAATATTGCTAGCGATTAGCTATTATTTGAGTTTCTGAAAACCCGCTAATTTTTCGAGTCCACTCAGTGATAGACTGTCGCCACGCTACAGGCGTGGCAACAGCTATTGTGGACAAGGCCCTTAGCGGGTGCCTCAGAGACGGTAGTATGTACCACGTCTTTTTTATGCCCACAAAAGAACAAGAAATATTAAATCAAAGTATCAAAAATCTTCCCTTTTCAGAAGGTTTCAAATCCGTTTCACAACAATCTGGCTTTAATAAAATAGGAGAAATAATAGATAAGCCAGCCGCTCAACTATTAAAGATTGATGGCTTCACTTACCATTTACTACAGGAATTGATCCAGTTCCTGGAAGGAAAAGATCTGGCCAATCTGCTGAAAGAATAGTATGCATTTAATGGCTCTTGCTATGTTAAGTAATGTAATAATTTTATCCTTCAATTTTTCTACTGTGGATGTATCGAAGTTATAAGATTTATTCCTTAGGCTATCCTCCGAAATAACTTCCTGCCTGTCAGTTTTGAAAGTTTTGGCAACCATACTCATTAATTCTGTTGAATTTTTATTGGTGATTACTTTTGCATCCACCAATAACTTCACACCCAATGCAAGCTGCGACACTGATAAATTAGTATGAATTTTTCCTGTATTATCGAAGTCATTATTACGTTGCATCGCAACCGGAAAAGTAAGCTTCTGCTTTTTTTCCAGATAATATAGTTCTTCACAAATCCAGTTTCCAATTTGTTCTTTAAGCGATGGCAACCCTGGTTTATAAATTAATCCCGGCTTCACTGGCAACTGATTGATTAGTTTTAGTTGCAAAGAATAAAAGTCTATTTGATCATTAACACTATTAAGGTGATCTCCGCTTTCTTTTAATTCCTGGATATAAAAGTTAAAAAGTCGAAGTTTATTATAATTTAAGTACAATAATAAATGGTTGAACTGTTCATTTATGTTACTGCTGTTTTGACTGACGATGAAATGCTGTAACCCGTTTATGAATGCTTTCAGATAAGCCAATTCCCGATAAGTGGTTTCTATTGTTGCAGATAGTAATGCCTCAATTGGCTCACAGATAATATCTATAACCTTCTTATTCAAATCAGTTTTTAACAATGCAGCTCTTGCCTGTTTCAGGTTGCTTTTTATTTCTGGTTCCAACTTCCATTTTTGAGCATCAGGTATCTTAATTGCACTATTAAAATATCCAGGGTAATTATCTGCAATAAATTGCAGAAGTTCTTCAGGCACCATTAAAATTTCTTTGTAAAAGTTGATGACCAAACTCTTATTTGTTACCCGGTAAATACTATCCTCCGTTTTTTGTTGCAGGTATTTGAAAACTGTATCCGAAAGTTTAACCAGGGAAGTTTGATGATGACGGAAATAAATTTCAATGAGGCTTTCCGAGCCCGGATTAAAGATCACCGAAGCAAATTGATTTTTGATCCTTTCTTTTTCAGTATTTGCTAAAACTCTGCATTCACTAATAAATGTGTTATTTAGTTTACCAGGTTTAAGTTTTGCTGGGTTTAGGGTTACAATTATCAGATGTTCTAAAACCTTTAGCTCGTTTTCCAATGCCATTGCAGTTTTTTAGGGTTGCGAATTTGTATTGGTACAGTAACATTTCTGTTAAGTGCTTTTCGGGAGGATTATTAGAAAGTATTACAAAATATTAAATTCAAATAAATATTCAAAATAAAAAGCGTTAAAAAATATCTGTCCTGATAACCTTGATTTTTTGAAAAACTCATTTTATTACAGGCGGTCGGCATTAATTTTTTTAGATAATTCCCTTATCCAGCCTGCATTTTTAAGGGGTTGCGCAACCCCTGCAACTGTTTTTATAATTCCCCTTTCACTTCTTTTGCTTTCATAAAATTCACCACTATGTCAGTACAAATTCTCACTACCGAAGATTTGCAGAATTTCAAGTCCGAATTATTCTCAGAACTTAAATCCCTCCTTAAAACCGATAGTACACCAATTAAAAAATGGCTCAAATCCGACGAGGTAAAAAAAATCCTCAAGGTTTCTCCCGGCACTTTACAAACACTTCGTATCAATGGTACGCTCCAGTACACAAAAATCGGTGGTATCATTTATTACGACTACGAGCATATCCAAAAAACGATGGAACAAAACCTGCGCCTTGCAACAAAACCCTGAATGGGCTGATAAAGCATTTTATTTCAAACCATAAACTAAAAATCCTAACCATGTATTCCCTCTATCGTGGCCGCTGCCACACAAAAAAGCAAAACAACCTGAAGCCCAGGCTCACACTTTCCGAACGAAAGAAGAGGGCCACAGAGAAAAAATTAGCAAACCTTTTTCCGAATTTCAGTTTTCATAAGCACCAACATTACCTGGCAGTAAATGCTGCAGTTTCAGTCAACAACAAATGCCAGCAAGCGGCCAGTGGCCACGGGGATGAGGCCCGGAGGTCATGAACTACATCCGGCACATGAATGCATTTTTTACACTGGTAAAAAAAGATGAAAGGCTTACCTCGTCGCATATCAGTCTGTACATGGCATTGTTCCAATACTGGAATTATAACCGGTTTCAAAATCCTTTTCCTGTTTACCGTGAAAATATAATGAACCTCAGTAAAATCGGTTCAAAGAATACCTACCACAAATGCATCAAAGAATTACACGAGGCCAGGTATATCTATTATCATCCTTCCCCCTCAAAATTTCTACCTGTAAAAGTTAGTATTGGCCGTTTAGATATTGAGGAAGATCCGGTCAGCAGGTACAAACAACTTGGGCTTTTTGGCGAGGAAAACGGTGATTCTGCGAGTCCCAAAATTGATACCGGTAGTGTCCCAGATTTGACCGCTACGGGTACCGATTTTGATACCGTACCAGTCCCAAAATGGGACACAATATAAAACCAAACTTTTTAAAAGATAAAACTGTGTCCAACACACCCACAAAAATTTTAATACAAATGAAAAACAAAAAAGAAATAAACTACCCGGCAGGTGTCTCAAATTCGGTACACCATGCAGGGCAGAACCGAACAGCAATTATCCCAACTTTGAGCGAAACGGAAGAGTTTTTTAAATCTGCAAACTATCCGGTTGCTGAAGCCCAAAAATTCTTTTATTACAACCGGGGCAGAGGTTGGATGCTCAGGGATAAAGTTCCCATTAAAGATTGGCAATCCCTTGCCCACAAATGGATGCTGGGCATTGGCAAAAACAATGAAGAAAAAAAGCAAAGTTCTGAAGCAGGGCCGGCAGCTGATGATTTGCTAAAACGCTTTTTACAAGGCCAAAAGATTTTTAATCTCATAACGGTTGAGCATTTCCAGCAGTTGCAACTGCAGCTTACAGAAACTGACATGCAGGATGCCTGGAAGGAAAGGATCAACCAGCTAACCGGTACCAACCAGCATTCGCTGAATCAGTTATGGGATGCATACCTGAATGGTAGTGAAAATAATGCACTGCTTATAAAAGACAAACCTAATCTCATTAACCTGGCAAAACGAATAGCCGTATACAAACATTTCCAATCTCAAACCGAAAATCCGCCTTAGCTGTCTCCCTACTTGTCCCGATGATTTCGGGGAGCCTGTCGAAGGGACTGCACTCAAATACTCAACCTTAACCTCAACCTAAAAACTATGCTCACAATAAACCTCATGGAATTTGCGGATTATACATTCAAAGATTTTTATGCCTACCTGATGATGCAAAACGAAACGGCTTTCCGCATCACCATGGAACGGCACTTTGAAGATCCAAAAGATGATAAGATTATGATTGTAACCGAGTACTATGATGCACTTTATTTCGGGGAGAAATTATCTGAGCTTTCAAATGATTTCTGTTATAACGTGCCATCAGAATACTGTGAGGTTCCGTTCACTTATGAAATCAGCACAACTGATATCGAAAAATTGGCAGACACACTGTTTTACCTGATAAAAGGCATTGTCCTGGATTCTGAAACAACAGAAATTATGGAAAAATATTGGGAGGATAAAGAAGCTTTCTGGGATCAGTACTGCAACGATGAAATTGTACCGGTTTGCCAGGGCCTGCTGCACATTATGGAAAATAATTTACAGGAATAAATCAACCTAAACCTAAACCTCAACCTCAACCTTTTAAACTTTCTTAACATCTAAACCTTTAACCATGAACATCAAAAACTACACATCCACAGTAGAAGCTGCAAGGTCAATGTCAAAAATTGAAGAACTGCTGGTAGAGATCGGAGCCAACAACATCAATAAGCAGTATGTAAATAAAATATGCACCGGCATCACTTTCTTACTATTCGACGAGCAACTGCAGCAAACCTTGCCCTTCCATTTAAAAGCACAGGTAGAAGAATGTTTCAATATTCTTTGGCAGGATGTAAAGCGCCCCCGGCCGGAAACCAGGGCAGCCATTCAGCAGCAGGCCAGCCGTACTGCCTGGAAAATTCTTTCCGACTGGACAGAAGTACAATGCACGATGATCTTGCTTGGCCAGGCAAAACCTTTGCAAATGTTCCTCCCATTTATGTACGACATGAAAACGAATGAAACACTCTTTGATAAAGTAAGTAGTGGGAAGGTGAAGCTCTTGCAGGGATAATTAAAAAAAATCCAGGTATTTTTGCGGATATCTAAATATGAAGTATTATTTATTTCTTGATGAAAGCGGTGATCACGGACTAACAAAGCCAGACCCGGATTTTCCGGTATTTCTGCTTTGCGGGGTACTTACTACTGAGGGCAATTATGAGATTATCCGGCAGGAGATCAATAAACTTAAAGAGTCTATTTGGGGTAATAAAACTGTTATTTTTCATTCCAGGGATATTCGTAAATGCGAAAAAGAGTTTCAGAAATTATTTGATCTCGATTTGAAGAAGAAATTCTACGAAGGCATCAACAAAATAGTTTCCGGTTCTGATTATACTATTGTTGCATCAGCAATCCAAAAAAATGCTTACATAGAGAAATTCGGAAAGTTGCAGGATGATGTGTATGAGGTAGCCCTTTCTTTTGTTATAGAACAGGCGGCGATGATTTTAAATGAAAAGGAACCTAATAGTGAATTGGCGATTGTAATTGAACGGCGTGGACAAAAGGAAGATAAACAGTTAGACGATCATTTTCAACGTCTTTGTGGAAGGGGTACCGGTAAGTTAACTGCAGAGCAACTTCACCAGGTATCACCAACATTTACTTTCAGAAATAAGAAAGAAAACATTAATGGAATTCAACTGGCAGATTTGGTCGCTTATCCAATCGCCCGGTATGTAATAGAACCCGATAGAGCAAATCCTGCATTTGAAGTTTTAGAGTCCAAAATTTATAGAACCAATGGTAACCTTGACGGTCTTAAGCTCTATCCTTAAAAAGCAAAAAGTCAAGACAAGTCTTGACCTTTTACCGATCGGGGACACCCCGGTCCAAATGATTTGATTACAAAAATACAGCTTTTTTATTCATGTCCGGAATTTTGCTCAAACTAATAGCTTTTTGTCCCAAAAGTTAACATTCGGATAGGGATATTGCCACTTTTTTGCAGGTAAAAATGACTTAAAGTATTCATAATCAATAGCTTAAATAAAAATCACCAATTTGCTAAATTGGCAAAATCGGCTGAAACCTTTATTGGTATTGAATCACAGCACATTTCTATATACATTTTTCTTTTTAGTTTGCTACCCATCACATGGTGCCTTGCAGTAAAGAAAAAACAAATACTATAACTACCCAAAACCCTTAATTTTATTCAAATAACCTTTCAATATATACATGAAACTGGAATTAATCAAGCCCATCAAAGCATTGAATAAAGCCTACCTGAAGGAAAAGGTAAGCCGCAATCATATAGAGCTGTTTAAGAAGAACCTGCAGCAATTACTTGGCCGCATCAATGAGCAGGAAAGCGAGGAACATCTGAAAAATGTTATAGCCGATTTTTTAAAAGATACCTGGTATAAAGATCAGTTTGAAATAAATACCAAAGACAGGAATGATTTGGTGATACATACCGGCAAAACAACCAAAGAGGCAGTAGGCGTTATCCTCGAAGTAAAAAAGCCTTCCAATAAGGCAGAGATGATGACAGCAGCAAGGCCAAATACAAAGGCTTTGCAGGAACTTGTTTTATATTATTTACGGGAAAGGGTTGACCATAATAACACCGATATAAAATACCTGGTTGTTACCAATATTTATGAGTGGTTTGTAATAGATGAAGTTTGGTTTGAAAAAAATGTGTTTAGAAACAGTAAACTAAAAAAGGATTATGAAAATTGGAAACTGAGTGGCAAAGACACTAAGTTCTTTTATGAAAGCATTGCCAAATCATTTCTGGATGAAGTGGAAGAAGAAATGCCGGCTACTTATTTTGATGTTCGTACTTACGAAAAGTATGTAAACAATACCGATAAAGAAGATGATACCAGGCTGATCGGGCTTTATAAAATATTATCGCCGGCACATTTGTTGAAGCAGCCTTTTATAAACGATAGTAACAGCCTTGATACAAAATTCTATGTTGAACTATTGCATATCATCGGGTTGGAAGAAATAAAAGATGGCGGTAAAAAACTAATAAAACGAAAAGCAAAGTCTGACGAAGCTTCTTTGCTGGAGAATACGATTATTAAGTTAGAAGATAAAGATGCTTTACGCAATATCACTAATCTTTCCACCTTTGGGGCAAACAAAGAAGAGCAATTATTTAACGTAGCGCTGGAGTTATGCATTACCTGGGTAAACCGGGTGTTGTTTATTAAGTTGCTGGAAGCTCAGTTATATAAATACCACAAAGGAAACAAAGACTATCTTTTTTTAAACAGCAAACTGGTATTTGATTTTGATGAACTGAGTAATCTCTTCTTCCAGGTATTGGCAGAAAAGCCGGAAAGCAGGCGCAGCCACATACAGGAAAAATTCAGTAAAGTGCCTTATCTCAATAGTTCTTTGTTTGAACGTATTGAACTCGAAAGGCAAACCATTAATATCAGCGAATTAGATAACCGCTTACAACTGCCCTTATCAAACAGTTCGGTTTTAAAAGATGATAAAGGCAAACGCAAAGCCGGTACTTTACCCACACTGCAATACCTGTTTGAGTTTTTAGATGCTTATGATTTTACCAGCGAAGGCGGCGAAGAAATACAGGAAGAAAATAAGAATCTTATCAATGCTTCCGTACTGGGACTAATTTTTGAAAAGATAAACGGGTACAAAGATGGCTCCTTCTTTACACCGGGATTTGTAACCATGTATATGTGTAAAGAAACAATCCGCAGGTCGGTGCTGCAGAAGTTTAATCATACCAAAGGATGGCAATGTGACACCATTGATAATTTATACAATAAAATTGAAGATAAAAAGGAAGCCAATAAAATTATCAATAGCCTGCACATTTGCGATCCTGCCGTGGGTAGCGGCCATTTTTTGGTAAGTGCCTTAAATGAAATGATTGCCATTAAAAGTGAGCTGAAAATTTTACAGGATGCAACAGGCAAATCACTCAGGGATTATCATGTGGAAGTGGTGAATGATGAATTGATTATTTCGGATGAAGATGGTAAACTATTCGATTATAATCCTCAAAACAAAGAAAGCCAGCGCATACAGGAGACCTTATTTCATGAAAAAGAAACCATCATTGAAAACTGTTTATTTGGTGTGGATATAAACCCCAACTCTGTAAAAATTTGCCGCCTGCGTTTATGGATTGAATTATTGAAAAATGCGTACTATACCCCGGCAAGCAATTACATAGAGTTAGAAACCTTACCCAATATTGATATAAACATTAAATGCGGTAACAGCCTTATCAGCCGCTTTACATTAGATGCTGATATAAAGAGTGCGTTACGCAACAGCAAATGGAGTATTGAAAGTTATAAAATAGCGGTACAAACTTACCGGGATGCTGAAAGCAAGGAGCAGAAAAGGGAAATGGAAGAATTGATTGATTCCATAAAAAAGGATTTCAGGAGTTACATAAGCCCCAATGACCCCAAATATAAAAAGCTATCTAAACTACGGGGCGATTTATTTAACCTTAGCCAGACTAAAGAACTGTTTGATGAAGGAAACAAAAAGAATAAAGATACCAAGAAGAGGATAGAGCAACTAAGTAATGAAATAACAAAGCTGGAAACAGAAATTGGAGAAATAAAAAATAATAAGATTTACGAAAATGCTTTTGAGTGGAGGTTTGAGTTTCCAGAAGTGTTAAATGGGGATGGAGATTATATTGTGTGTGATATGGTGATTGGTAATCCCCCATATTTAACTGGTTCTGCATTTAGAGAATTTCATAACTACTATATACAGACATTTTCTACTGCCGAGTATCAACTAGATTTATATCCATTTTTTATTGAATTATCTACAAATCTTTTACTCAGCAACGGGTATGTTTCGTTAATTACTCCAAATTCCTGGCTAAAGAATCTTAAAATGCAAAAGACCAGGAAGTATGTTTTAGATAATTTAAAATTTGATAGCATAAATCCGAATATTTCAAAAGCATTTGAAGAAGCACAAGTTGATACCTTAATATTCATAGCAAGTAAACGCAACAAAAATGGAGAAATAAATATTTGGACTTTCGATGATAAAGAGCCTTCCCCACGCCATTTGATAAGCCAAGGAGTTTTTTTTGAAAATGACGGCTTCGTATTTGACCTTGAGGTAAATCCAATGATAAGGAGTATCATTAAAAAAGTAAGATTGAAAAGCAAATTACTTGAAGATGATTTCGAAATAACAAGGGGTGTTAATCCTTATGACAAATATAGAGGGCAAAGCGAAGATATAATATCCAGTAAAGCCTATCATTCATCCTCCCAAAAAGATGAAACTTTTAAACCTGAACTTCGTGGTAAGCATGTCAGCACGTTTAATTATAAATGGGATAACAAGCACTTTATTAGCTATGGTCCATGGCTTGCAGCCCCAAGAGACCCAAAGTTTTTTACGGGTAAAAGAATTCTGTTTAGAGAAATATTAGGCAATAGGTTCGTAACTACTATTATTGACGAGGACTTTATATTAGACAGAAGCTTATACATCGGAAAGCCCCTAAATGATTCTATAAATGTTGAAGCAGTTTTAGGAGTGCTTTCTTCTAAATTACTTATTTGGTTATTTAGGATTGAAAAGAATGAATTTGATGATTTGTTTCCTAAAATAAGATTAGAAGAATTTAAGAAACTGCCGATACCAAAAGATGAAACCTCTGCAACAGAACTTGCTGAAATTGTCAATCAGATAATTTCAGCCAAAGCAGATAATGCAGGTGTTAATGCATCTTTACTTGAAAATAAACTCGATAAATTTGTTTATAAAATCTACGGTTTAGCAGAAGATGAAATAAAAATAATTGAGCAAGGCTAATATTTTATAATTCATCAAACCGGGCCGGTTTTATTTGAATTGCATGATAAATATTGGGTTGAGTTATTTGTGAAGAAGAGGAATAAAAAGGTAAACTAATAAATAAATTAGATGATAATTCGAGGAAAAAATGAAAATTTGACTATAAAAGAGAACTGCAATTTGACGAAAAAGCCAAAGTAGAATTTATCTACGATGTGAGTTCATTTTACAATACAGAAGGCGGGTGCATTATAGTTGGCCTGGACGAGGAAAAAGATGAAGAAAAAAAGGGTTTAGGAATTCCAAGATTACCTGATACACCTGTAACAGTTTCCAATTTCGACGGTTTGTTACTTAGAATACAAGATGCTGTAAGGCAATCGACCAACCCCTCAATAACCAATTTACAGTTCAGTCCATTAATTTCTTTAAATGGCTCCCATGTTTTTCTGATAGGAATTCCTAAAACGAAGTCTCTGCCAGCTATGGTGACTTATGGAAATAACAACCGATTTTTTAAACGAAAAGCGAATGGAAAATATTTTCTTGACACTTATGAACTATATGAAACATTTAATGAAATAAATCTTATTGAGAAACGAATCAGATTATTTATTCAAGACCGCCAAATAAAAGTTTCAGAAGATGTATTTTGGCCTGACTTGGGGAGACTCAGTTCTATACTAATTCATGTAATTCCAATTTCTTTTTTCGATTCGCAGATTGAGAATTTTTCAAGCCATGAATTCCAGACTTTTGTTAAGTCTGCCCTTAGCCCACCTGGCCATGAAGGATATTCAACAAGATATTGTTTGGAAGGTTTTCATCTTTTTCAAAACAGGCGATTTGGAGTGGATGGAGAAATCATTCCATACAATCTACTTTTTAGAAACGGATGCACTGAAACTTTTACGAATCAACCCTTTTACCATCAACCTGATAAGAGTTTAATTGTAAGCGGGGAAGCTATAATTGAAGTTATCAAAGAGCAACTGGAAAAAAACTATTTAATATATCGCAATCTTTCAATTGAACCTACCTTTTACTTATCAATTAAACTAAATAACGTACAGAACATGTTTCTAACTCCAAGAGAAATAAGTTTAGGTAAATATCATAATTTTAACGAACTGCAATTGCCAATTACATTATTGTCTAACGATGTCTCAGAAGTAAAAAATCAAGTGAAAAATATTTTGGATATTCTCTGGCAAAGCGTTGGCGCAAATGAATGTTCACCGAATGAATTTAGAAAAGTGTTCGATAAATTTTCGATTGATATATAATATTTGAGCATTTCAGCTTATAGCCACAACTGAGCTAACTGCACAACTGGCGTAAGACTGAACATAGGGTGTCCTGTATTAATGCTTTGATCCTTTTATCTTTTACAGTTTCCACAGAATTGCTGCATTTTGTTGATAAAAAGTCCTGTAAGTTTACAGGACTTTTGTTATATTGTGCTTAATTAATTGAAAATCAACACTTATATACTTGTAAAGCTACAGGACTTTTGAAATGAATATTGACAATTTAATAAATGATGCAATGAAATCGGGGGAGGGTAAAACCCTTCTACGCCAGCATTTTGAATCCAGGCTAGAATTTTTAAGCTTATCCTTTAATCAATTTATAGACGGGTACGGGATTCCATTTCGCACAATAAATGCAATTCTTGATGGTAATTTCAAATACCTTGATCCTATTAGTTTATTAAAATTAGCAAACTTTTTAAATGTCAGTTCAGATGAAATTCTGAAAGAATGTATATCATACATGCCTGGCAACACGCAAGTACAACTTGATGACTCCAAAAAAAGAACATACATCCTGGACAATTTTAATCTTTTAGGATTAAAGAAAGATGGAGTAATAAGTAACGTAAAAGATTTTGAGCATATTGAGAAGAGTCTTTTAAGGTCTTTGGGGTTAAAGGATATCTATGAATATAACGAGTTAGATAAAACTAATGGATTATTTAGTAGTATAAAAGCAACTTTGAAGGATGCACGTCCGAAGAAACTTTTTAAGAATAAGGCAATCCAAATATGTAAACCTATTTTTAATAAAAACTCTTTTAGTTTGGATAATTTGAAAGAATTTTTTCCCAGGATTAGAGCTTACTCTTTAGATGCAGAAACAGGGTTATTGAAATTAATTCGGGAGTTATACAAACTGGGTGTAACCGTAATAATACACCCTTCGCTTTCTTTTTCTGGGGCCCGGGGGATAACTATTGAATCAAATGGGAAACCTGCCATTATACTAACTAATATCGGGAAAAAGTATGCGACACTTTGGTTTACATTGATCCATGAACTGTATCATGTAATCTTTGATTGGGAAGATATTAAATTGGGCCGGTTACATGTAACCGATGAAGATGATTTTATGAATGATAAAGAGTTGCATGCAAATAACTTTGCAAGGGAATACATGTTTCCAGCAACCAGAATGGAAACTATTATTCCCAAAATAAATGATCCATTTGCTGTTAAGAGTTTTGCATTAGAAAGCAAAGTACATTATAGTATTATTTACGATAATTATTGCTATGACAATCCAGATAAATATTCATTGTATTCTAAATTTATTCGAGTTCCCTGGCTTAGATTGGAAAACTCAATAATGGGTAAGTTGTCTCATGCAAACTCACCTGAAGAGTTTGCAAAACATTATGACAGTAAAGTTTTTAGTGAAATATAAAATAATAAAGAATGAAATATCAAAGTACAAAAACCACAAGGCAGCTAAAGGAACTTGAGATCGAACGTAAAAAACAACAGGAGCAAGAGCTGTTGTTCGGGCCAGAAATTGAATTGTTAAAATATCAGTCTGATACATTCCTTGAAAGGCTGTGGCTTGAAATTGAACTTCGTGATGGGAAATCGAAAATATCTGACGTTGTGATGACTGATCCACGGCCATATGAAGCAATATTTCATAGATCGTGGTTTTATAGATTAGCCGATATGCTAGGGGTAAGCCGTAGCGTTATGGTCCCTTATGTAAAGCCTAAATTTGTAAGAGAATTTTTTATAAAATTTGTTTACGCCAGGTTAAGCTACAAAGTGTTTCGGGAGCTAAAGGCAGCAAGAAGACTTGCCAAGGCTCACGATGCAAAACTTTTTCAGTTTCTGAAAGATGAGTATTATAAACTCATTGAAACAATTGCTTTGCAGATATATGATGAAATGGAAGGCAAAAATTATAAAGACTTTGTTCAGTCTTATTCTACCAAAAATAAATTACCAATTCAGCAAACGCTTTCTTTTTAGTTGCCGGTGATGAACGGGCAAGAGAATACCACAACTTGCCTAAAGCCCGATCCGTAATCTTGCTCTATATGAAGTATCACAACGATGATAAATTTTTCTGCTGGGGTCTTAAAAATGGCGAAATCGTACATGTGGATAATGTAGAAAATGGACTCGCTTGTAAATGTGTATGTCCAGATTGTGAAACACCGTTAATTGCATTTAACCGAAAAGAAAATAAGCGCAAAAGCCATTTTCAACATCAAAATGAAGGGAATTGTACAAACGCTTACGAAACTGCTTTACACTATCTTGCTAAACAAATAATACTTAAGTCAAAAAGGCTAACAGTACCCGTTCTTATTTACAGGCAAGCATCTCATGCTTTCTTTTATGATAATTTTATAAAGAATTTTAAAAAAGTAATACCAGAGACGCTGACTTTTGATCGGGTTGAGATTGAGAAAAATGAGGGAGAAATCAGACCTGATCTTAAATGCTTTGTCGGAGACTATTTTATACAAATTGAAATTGCAGTAACTCACTTTGTGGATGGTTTTAAAAAAGAGAAAATAATAAACCAAGGTATTCCGTTACTGGAAATTGATTTGTCAAAATTTGCAAGGGATATCCACATTTCCAAACTTGAAGAAATATTGCAAGGCAAAATTGATTGTATGAAGTGGATTCACAATCCAATAAATGAGCGAAGCCTGGAAATAATTGAGGTAAAATATCCTCAAATTCAAAAATTTGTACAAACCAATTTAACACCACACAAATATTATTCTTCTGATACAAAAATTAGGGACTGTCCAATTGTAAATACATCCTATACCAACGTTTTTGTTGAGCGGGACTGTAAGTTATGTCGCTATTTTGTAAAAGAATATCCCGATCAACGTTCCTATGAAGGCCCGGAGCCTATTATAAAGGCAGTTATTTGTATAGGACATAGAAATATAGCTTTTGATAATCTACTTAAGATGTCCGGTATCGGAATTGAGAAATAACTTCTGTATTGATAAATCTTTTGTAAAAAATATTTATACGTACTTTGTCAAGTATTCTGCACCAAATACATGACGAATCAATTTGCTTTAACGGTTCTGTAATTATATGAGACTCTACATAAAAAACATGGTTTGCAACCGCTGCATAATGGTGGTAAAGCAAGAACTGGAAAAACAAAAGCTATTGCCGGCAATGGTTAGCATGGGAGAAGTCGAGCTCTCGAAATCTGCAACCGTTAAACAATTGAAAGTCCTGGATGAACGACTAAAAGAATTGGGTTTTGAATTATTAGACGATCAGAAGCAGAAGCACATAGAAAAAATAAAATCCTTGCTGATCAAACAAATTCAGTCCGGCGAACTAGAAGAACATTTTAGCATCACTACTTATTTAACTAAAGCTTTGAATAAAGACTATAGTTATATTTCCCGTTTGTTTTCCGAAGTAGAAGGCATTACCATCGAGCAATTTTTTATTCTGCAAAAGATTGAGAAAGTAAAAGAGTTAATCATCTACAATGAAATGAACCTAAGTGAAATTTCATACAAATTAGGATATAGTAGCGTAGCACACCTTTCCGCACAGTTTAAGAAAGTAACCGGGCTTACGCCAAGTCATTTTAAAAAACTGGGAGGTATTCACCGCCATTCATTAGATAGTGTTCACCACAAATAGGTATAACTCTTTTCCATCATTCTGTAACATCTTACAATCTTGATGTAGGAACTTTGTGTCTTAAATATTTACTATGACACATACCTATAACATAAGCGGAATGACCTGCAGCGGATGCCAGGCCAAAGTGCAGGCGCTTTTATCAAAAGTAGCAGGCATCAAAAACATAAGCATCAATTTACAAAAAGGCGAGGCTTCCATTGATATGGATAAGCACATCGCAACTGAAGATCTGAAAGCGGCATTAAAAGATTATCCAAAATATCAATTATCAGAGGCCGGTTACCAGCATACTGTTGTTTCTGCAATCGCAGATGAAGAAGACAAATCATGGATTGCAACCTATAAGCCCGTGCTGCTGATCTTTGCTTACGTTACCGGCATTTCGCTGTCAGTAGAAATGGGGTATGGCGGGTTTGTTCTGATGCGGTGGATGAATCATTTCATGGCAGGCTTCTTTTTGGTCTTCTCCTTTTTTAAATTGCTAAACCTTAAGGGCTTTGCAGAAAGCTATGCCATGTACGACATTGTGGCAAAAAAATGGAATGGCTGGGGCTATGTATATGCTTTTGTTGAACTGGCTTTGGGCATCGCCTTTCTTACGGGCTACAACCCCATCCTTACCAATAGCATTACTTTGCTGGTTATGGCAGTAAGCCTGGTTGGCGTAGTGCAATCTGTTTTAAACAAACGCAAAATAAAATGCGCCTGTTTAGGTGATGTGTTTAACTTACCTATGAGTACCATTACCATTATTGAAGATGCGCTGATGATTGCAATGAGCGGCATAATGCTGTTAACAATGGTATAATCAAAGCAATAAAATCATTAGGCCAAGTCTGCAGGAAAATCTTCAAAGCTATGTTTGTGAGATGGAAAGCTTGTTGTAAATAGCCGGTAACAAGCAAAACTCATCCAAAAGCCTGATACATATCATAATTCCCATAGTGTAAATGTTGTCTCTTTGTATTCTGGGCAATTCCCAAAAAGAATAGAGCGTACAGAGTAAAAACAATTTCTGGTTTAAATGAAAAAGTTCTTGTTAACCATATTAGCTTTTGTGTATATCGCCAGTTGTACTGGTGCATCATTTCACATGCACTACTGCATGGGTAAGCTGGCTGATTCAGGTTTTACGGATAATATCGCTAAAACATGCAGCAACTGTGGTATGGAAGAAACTGATAATGGATGCTGTAGACATGAACAGAAGTTTGTGAAAAAATGATACCGACCAAAAAACTACTGAGCCGGGGTTACAATCTATACAGCTAACTTATAAAGTTCCACATCTTTTTTTAACGAAGTGCTTTCCAATAATTTTCCTGCCGTAACATCGGTAAGTCCCATTAATCACCCACCCCGGATAGCGGCATAGCTTTTTATATCCGCAATTGTGTTTTCCGTATTTAAAAATTACCCCGCTCAATTGGCCACATAATTTTATTGTGGGCCCCTGGCATTTCCCTATGCCTGTGTTTGAATTTATTTACTGCACAATAAACAAAATAAACTGAAACCGTTTAAAATGCTGTTGATGGCAGCTTTCACCATCTTGTCTGTTTCAGTTTTAGCACAGGACACAGCAAAGCATAAGATGAAATCTGCCAGCCAGAAAACAGAAAAAGCAACATACTGTTGCCCTATGCATCCTGATGTAACTGCTGATAAACCTGGCATGTGTCCGAAATGTGGTATGGATTTAACCAGGTCCAAAAAAGAGCAAATGAAAATGGAGGTGATGATAACGTAAACCTGCCGAATGCATCCGGATGTTACGGGTGATAAACCTGGTAAATGCCCTAAATGTGCTACAATTATGAACCGTTCTCCAAAAGAAAAAATGAAGATGGATGTTATGAAAATATATACTTGTCCGATGCACCCGGATGAAACAAGTGATAAACCGGGTAAATGCCCTACCTGTGGTATGGATTTAAAAAAGCAGGAAAAAGTTATGCAAACCTATTCCTGCCCCATGCACCCGGATATGAAAAGCGATAGCCCCGGCACCTGTTCAAAATGTGGAATGCAATTGCAGTTGCAGTCAAACCTTTCACCCAAAGAAAAAATGAAGATGGAAGTAATGAAGACTTATAGCTGCCCTATGCACCCACAGGTAACCAGCAATAAACCGGGCAAATGCTCTGAATGTGGAATGGATTTGAAAGAAAAGAAAAATTAGAAACCAGATCAATATCAATAATTGTATGACACTTAAAAACAGGTTATGGTTCGCAAATTAATTGAACTGGCTTTACGAAACAGGTTTGTGGTACTGCTTATAGCGGGCGGGTTGTTTGCGTATGGTTTTTACTCCATCAAAAAAAATCCCATTGATGCCATTCCGGATTTGAGTGAGAACCAGGTAATTGTTTTTACAGAATGGATGGGCCGCAGCCCACAGGTAATAGAAGACCAGGTTACCTATCCGTTGGTGAGTAATCTGCAGGGCATTCCTAAAATAAAAAACATACGGGGTTCATCTATGTTCGGGATGAGTTTTGTGTATGTGATTTTTGAAGACAATGTAGATATCTATTGGGCAAGAACAAGAGTATTGGAAAGATTAAACTATGCTCAGCGTTTATTGCCCCAGGGTATAACACCAACACTGGGACCCGATGGAACCGGGGTAGGCCATATTTTCTGGTATCATTTAAATGCTCCAAAAATGGACCTCGGAGAGCAAAGGGCTTTACAGGATTGGTATATAAAATTTGCCCTGCAAACCGTGCCTGGTGTGGCAGAAGTGGCATCCTTTGGTGGTTTTGAAAAGCAGTACCAGTTAATAGTTGACCCGGTGAAACTGCAGTATTATAACATTTCACTGATGGATGTAATGAATAAAGTAAAAGCCAATAATAATGATGTAGGCGGCAGAAAATTTGAAATGGCCGATATGGCTTATATCATCCGTGGCCTGGGCTATATCAAAAGCAAAGAAGATGTAGAGAATATTGCATTAAACAATTACAATGGCATCCCGGTAAGGGTAAAAGATATTGGCACCGTACAAATGGGAGGCGACTTACGCCTGGGCATTTTTGATATGGATGGAAAAGGCGAAGTGGTTGGCGGCATTGTGGTAATGCGCTATGGCGAAAATGCGAATAAAGTAATTGAAGCTGTAAAAGAGAAAATAAAAGAAGTGGAAAAAGGTTTGCCCGAAGGGGTAACTTTTAAAACTTCTTACGACAGAAGCGTATTAATACAGGAAGCCATTGAATCGGTAAAAGGTACTTTAACGGAAGAAATGATTGTAGTTTCTATTGTGGTATTAATATTTCTTTTTCACTGGCGCAGTGCGGTTATCATTTTAATTCAATTGCCCATTTCAGTTGCGGCTGGCTTTATCTTTCTGCAAATGTTCGGTATATCATCCAATATCATGTCATTAACCGGTATTGCATTGGCTATTGGTGTGGTAGTGGATGATGGTATAGTGATGGTGGAAAATGCATACAGGCATATCAGCGAAGCTCAAACAGCAAAATTAAAGTCAACAGAAAAAATCTGATCATGGCAAAATGGTTTAAACAAAATAAAGACCCGTTGACATCTGAAGAAAAGATGAAGATCATCGAAAGCTCGTCCAAACAGGTGGGCCCCGGTGTATTCTATTCAACCATCATTGTGGTTACTTCTTTTCTTACGGAATTTCTGTTAACAGGAATGGTAGGAATACTCTTCAGCCCGCTGGCATGGACAAAAACCTTTATCCTGCTCATTGATGCGTTCCTGGCAATCACACTTACACCGGTATTAATCTCCTTTCTGCTAAAAGGAAGATTAAAGCCGGAAAGCGCTAATCCTGTTACAAAAACATTGGAGAGGATTTATACACCCGTTTTAAAATTGTGTTTGCGCTGGAGAAAAACAACGATCCTCATCAATCTTGCTGCCCTGGCTGTTGGTATTGTAATGATGACAAGACTGGGTTCAGAATTTATGCCGCCGCTGGACGAAGGATCTTTGTTGTTTATGCCTGTTACATTACCCGATGTTTCCAACTCAGAGGCAAAGCGTTTATTGCAGGTGCAGGATAAAATTATCAGCACAGTTCCCGAAGTATCGCATGTATTAGGCAAAGCCGGCCGGGCCAATACGGCAACAGATAATTCGCCCATCAGCATGATTGAAACCATTATTCTGCTGAAACCCAAAAATGAATGGCGTAAAGGCATGACCAAAGATGGCATCATCAATGAACTGAACTCAAAATTACAGATACCCGGTATTACAAACGGATGGACGCAGCCCATCATAAACCGCATCAACATGCTTTCAACCGGTATACGTACCGATGTAGGATTAAAAGTGTACGGACAAAATCTGGACAGTATTTATGCATTTGCCCAAATTCTAAAAAAACAACTGGAAGGAATTGATGGTGTAAAAGATTTGTATGTAGAACCAATTACCGGCGGCAAGTACATTGATATTACCATCAAAAGGGAAGAAACGGGCCGGTATGGTTTAACGGTGGATGATGTGAATACCGTTATTGAAAGTGCATTGGGCGGTATGAAACTCACCACCACTATTGAAGGGCGTCAGCGGTTTTCTATAAATGCCAGGTATGGACAGGATTTCCGGAATAACCTCTCAGCATTAAAACGGCTACAGGTGCAAACAATGAATTTTGGTCCCGTACCACTGGAAGCTGTGGCCGATATAACACTGAGCGATGGCCCGCCCATGATAAATTCAGAAAATGCCATGCTGCGGGGAACGGTATTATTTAATGTACGGGAACGGGATTTGGGCAGCACGGTAAAAGAAGCACAGCAAAAGCTGAACCAGATGGTAACCAAATTACCCAAAGGTTATTTCCTGGAGTGGAGTGGCCAGTGGGAAAACCAGATACGGGCAAACCGAACCTTAAAGATGATACTGCCCGTTGTGCTCGTCATCATTTTTATGGTGCTGTATTTCACCTATCATTCATTTAAGGAATCTTTTATAACCATGATTACGGTGCCGTTTGCATTGATTGGCGGTGTGTTTATGGTGTATTTCTACGGTGTTAATTTATCTGTGGCAGTTGCAGTTGGTTTCATTGCCTTATTTGGTATGGCCATTGAAACAGCTATGCTCATGACTATTTATTTGAACGAAGCCATGCAGAACATGGTAGCCAAACACGGCAATTCTAAAGCAACACTGACCAATGCAATCATCAGGGAGTTTGTGATTGAAGGAGCAGCAAAAAGATTGCGGCCCAAATTAATGACGGTGTCAGTTGGCTTGTTTGGTTTGATTCCCATTTTATGGGCAAGTGGTGTTGGCAGCGATATCATGCGGCCAATCACTATACCGTTGATAGGCGGCACCATCACGTCAACCATTTATGTACTGTTGATCACGCCGGTGATATTTGAAATGATAAAAGAAAGAGAATTAAAACGCAATAATAAAATTGAATTAATCGATGCAAAAGAATAAATTATTTCCGATAATGGTTTTGCTTGCTGTTGCTTTCAGCAGCAAAGCACAAACATTAAAGCTGAATGCTGTTATTGACAGCATTACCGCATCACATCCTGTTGTGAAAATGTATAACAACGAGATCCGCTCGATGGATGAAGCAGCCAAAGGAGCTAAAAGCTGGATGCCACCGGAGATCAGTACCGGCCTGTGGATGGTGCCCTATAATACAAAACTGTGGAAGAAAGATGACAAGGGAGGAACCGGTATGGGTCAGTACATGATTGGCGGCCAGCAAATGATTCCCAACAGGAAAAAACAAAATGCTGATGCCGCTTATATGCAGGCTATGTCATCGGTAGAAAAAGAAAAAAAGAATGCCACACTGAATGAATTGGTAAACGATGCCAAACAATTGTATTACGAGTGGATCATTTTACAGAAGAAACTGGCTATTCTTACCCAAAATGAAAAGCTGCTGGACTTTATGATCAGGAATACAGAAATACGCTATAAGAACGGATTGGATAAAATAGGTGCTTATTACAAAGCAAAAGCTGCTTTGGGAAATGTACAGAACATGCGGCTCATGTATGAAAATGATATCAGTGAAAAGCGCATCAGCATCAACGCATTAATGGGCCGCAATGCCATGATCGATTTTGATATAGATACTACTTACAGGCTGGATGATTATTCAACGATCGTATTCGACAGTACACTTTTTTACAAAAACCGGAGCGATTTAAAATCAATAGACAAAGACATTAACCTTGCTTGGTTAAAACAGGAAACAGAACGGCAAAGCCTTAAACCTCAATTCGGCATAAGATATGAACACATGTTTGGTTTTGGAGGTTTGCCTATGCAATATTCGTTAATGGGAATGATGAGGTTGCCATTGGCAAATTGGTCTTCTAAAATGAATAAAGCCAATGTGGAAAGCCTGAAATGGAAAGCCTATGCCCTGCAATCGCAAAAGGAAATGATGGCGAACGAATATAGCGGCATGGCGTATAGTATGCGTAATGAGCTGGAGTTGAAAAAGAAACAATTAAAACTTTATGATGAAAACATTATTCCGGCATTAAAGAATAATTATAAAACAATGCAGCTGGGATATGAACAGAATACGGAAGAATTATTTATGCTGTATGATGCATGGGAAACTTTATACATGGCGCAAATGGAATATACCGAAATATTAAATCAGGCTTTAAGAACACAGGTGTCAATAGACCGGCTAATAGAAAAAAATGAACAGACTAATATTTATACCGATATTATTTATTGTTATGGCTGCAATCAGTTGTAACAATAAAAAAGACCCTCATGCAGAACACAAATCCGTATCGGTACCGGATATTTATACCTGCCCCATGCACCCGGAAATTGTAAGGGACAAGCCTGGCAATTGCCCCATCTGTGGTATGGCTTTAGTAAAGAAAGAAAAAGGCGGTCAAAAGTCTGCTAATATAGAATTGGTATCACTATTGAAACCGACCAATGAGTTTGTTATTTCATCAATTCCGGTTACTGCTATAGAGAAAAAGGAACAACAATTAGAAATTGAAGCGCTGGGAAATATTGCTTATGATACAAGGCAGATAGGCAGTATTTCTTCAAGAGTTGCCGGAAGAATTGAAAAATTATATGTACGCAATCGCTTTCAAAAAATAAGTAAGGGCCAGCGCATACTTGATATATATAGTCCGGAATTAATGACAGCACAGCAAAACCTGTTATTTCTTTTAAAGAACAATCCTGCCAATACAACATTCTTACAGGCCGCTAAAGAAAGGTTGCTGTTATTGGGAATAAGTACACAACAGGTGCAACAAATTATCCAGTCAGGTAAACCATCATTAACGATTGCCGTGTATAGTAATTACAGCGGCCATATTCATGAAGCTGCCGGCAATAACAGCATGAATACAACGCCAGGTAAAATGAATGATATTTCACTCATAACAGAGGAGCTTTCATTAAAAGAAGGAATGTATTTACAAAAGGGCCAGTCCATATTCACGGTATATGACCCCGCCCGGGCCTGGGCTATCCTGAATATTTATGGCGAAAATCAGAACCTGGTAAAAACCGGCAACTCAGTCAGGGTAGTTCCTGAAACTGCACCGGACAGGGACTTCAGCGCAAAGATTGATTTTATCGAACCCTTCTATCGTAAAGAAAGTAAAACATTAACAGCAAGGGTTTACTTTAATAATAGTGTTTTAAAAATACCAATTGGCAGCCAGGTCAGGGCCACCATATTTGGCAATAACAAAGAAGCATATTGGTTACCTAAAGATGCAGTTGTTTCATTGGGCCTGGATAAGGTGGTGTTTAAAAAACAGAAGGCGGCTTTACAGTAAAGAAAATAAATACAGGAATTACCTACAAAAAATCTTACGCAGGTTTTGAGTGGTCTTAATGAAAAAGATTCCGTTGCAGTAAATGCACAGTATTTAATGGACAGTGAAAGTTTTATAAAAGTAAAAAATTGAACATGCGGTATATTATAATGATAGCGACAGCTTGTTTGTTATTTGCATCCTGCAGCAACAAAAAAGAAATGCCTGATGGGCCAAAACCTGAATCAGCATCGGTGCAGCAAAAAGACGAAATAGAATTAAGCGAACTGCAGATACAGTTGGGTAATGTACACACCGATACGATCCGTAACGGAACAATTGGCGACCAGTTGGTATTGACTGCTACATTAAATTTTGACCAGATGAAATCCTCTTCTGTCAGTTCAAGGGTGATGGGAAGAGTAGAAAAATTATATTTTAAGAACCTGGGCGATTACGTAAAAAACGGTTCTCCGCTCTATGAGTTGTATAGTGAGGAATTGAATAATGCCAAACAGGAGTACCTGCTTGCCCTGGACAAAAGGAAAGTATTTGCTGATGAAACAGTTATTGACTTTGATCAGCTTTTGCAGGGTGCTAAAAATAAATTGTTATTATGGGGTATGTCTGAAGGCAGGTACTTGAACTGGCTAAAAGCAAAAAAGCTACTCCAACCACCACTTTTTACAGCACTTCATCCGGCTACATTACCACCTTGGATATCCGGGAAGGTGATTATGTAATGGAGGGCGGGACTATTGTAAAACTGGCTGATCTGTCAAGTCTTTGGGCCGAGGCGCAGGTATATACTTCGCAATTGGCTGCATTAGACAGAAACAGTGTAGCGGTTGTGCTGCTTCCAGATTTTGATGGTAAAGAAATTACCGGGAGGATTGAATTTATAAACCCGGAGATCAATCCCGATACCGGGATCAATCTTATCCGTGTATCCATTCCCAATCCGGGCAACCAGCTAAAACCCGGTATGCCAGCCTATGTATTGCTGAAAAGCCCGCTGCGAAAAACATTAACGCTTCCCGTTGATGCAGTCATTCGTGACGGAAAAGGAGCAACAGTATGGATACAGACAGCAAACAAAACATTTAAAAGTGTAATGGTGCAAACCGGATTGGAAACGGATGACAGGATCGAAATTAAATCAGGATTAAAAAACGGGGATGTGGTGGTTATAAGTGGCGCTTATTTGCTGAACAGTGAATTTATTTTTAAGAAGGGTGCAGATCCCATGGCAGGAATGAAAATGTAGTAATGTGTAAATCAAAAGTGAGCAAAACCCGTACCTGCCTGATTTAACAGTACTTGTTTACCTGGAATGTCTTCGGCTTTTTACTGAATCCTTTTCAATGTGTGAATGATGTAACTTTTTTAATTAATTGTGTATCATAAACTATAACTAAGAGACCTACCTTATACTTGTGAAAATTATTTCACACTAAAAATAAAATCTGATGAATAATTTAAAATTCAAAATCATGAAATCATTGCAAAAACTCATCATGCTGATTGCTTTAATTACATTTTTTGCATCCTGCCAATCCGGTACAGATGTAAACCAAACGCTTTTAAAAACGGACACAAGAATGGAAATGATGAACAAAATTGCTGATGATAGCAGTATGTCGAAAGAAATGATGACGGCAATGATGAACAGCAAAAACGGTAAAATGATGATGATGGAAGATGGAAAGATGCCAATGATGATGGAAAATCATGAGGCGATGATGAAAATGATGAAAGACAATCCTGGTATGATGCATACTATGATGATGAACATGATGGAAGCCTGTAAGAGTGATACCTCCATGATGTCGGGGATGTGTAAAAAAATGATGGAAAACCCTCAGATGATGGATATGATGCAGAAGATGAAGGGAGAAAAAATGGATATGAAGACGGGAGACATGGATAATAAGATGAAACATTAATTATAAAAACTTTAAAAGCTAAAATTATGATGGACCATAACGGAAGTTACTATTACTGGGGAATGCATATGGGTTGGTGGGTTTTAATACTTGTTATCGTAATTGCAATTTTTGGATTTGCCAGGTTCCAAAGAAGAAGATGATTAACTTTCCCCCCCCCAAAAAAAATGCAAAAACAGAAATAACAGTCAAAGAAATGGCAGATACAAAAAATGAAAACATGGAAGCAAAGAAGACCTACACTTGCTCAATGCATCCTGAAGTAATTTCAGATAAGCCCGGCAAATGCCCAAAGTGCGGAATGGAATTAATAGAAAAAAAATAACGTAGTAATCCAAAATGCTGTGTAACAATGCGAAAGCAAACTAATTGGTATGTAATCACAGGTGGCCCAGGTTCAGGAAAAACCACAACGGTTAACTTGCTTAAGGAAAGAGGATACATAACAACCTTTGAATATGCCCGGCACTACCTGGATACACAGCGCCTGGGGTAAACAACAACCAAATAACATTATACAAAACATTATCATTCCTGCTTTAAAAAGCAAGTATAAAACTTAGCAGTTAATCTGTGTGTAGAGCTGAAGAATTCTTTACTTTATACAGGAAAGTCAAAATATTGTATAGTGTAACAAAAGTCACATTCCGTAAAATAAATTTTGGCTACCATTACTTTTCAAAATCTAAATCTCACTTTATGAAACGCAAAGATTTCTTGAAATTAACAGGTACTGGAGCTGGAGCACTATTGATTCCTGCAGGAATTATCAGCTTTATTTCAACCGGATGTAATAAGTCAGGAAATATGGGAAGAATGTCTGGTAATGGTGTTACCGTAACCGATGGAGAATTTCTACAGGCACTTCCAATCCCTCCAAGTGTAGGTGCAAACACAACACTTGAAGCGCAGGCAACTTCTGCTTCATTAAAAGGAAACCAATCCTATCATGTACTTGGCTACCAGGCAAATTCAATACTGGGTCCAACATTTCGCATAAATAAGGGGGAGAATGTTAGTATTAACGTAAATAATCTTTTAAGTGAGGCTTCTAATATACATTGGCACGGATTGCATATACCTGCTGCAATGGATGGGCATCCTGCTAACATAATAAATTCAGGTGCATCATTCAATTATAACTTTATTATACAGCAAAGAGCCGGGCTCAACTGGTATCACCCACATCCGCACATGGCAACGGGTAAGCAGGTTTACAAGGGATTGGCAGGTTTGTTTATTGTAAATGACCCTGAAGAAGCTGCATTAAATTTACCTGCTGGCGAATATGAAATACCAATGGTGATTCAGGACAAACGTTTGGCAGATACCAACCTTACCTATAACCCAACTGTAATGGAAGTTATGAGTGGTTACCTGGGTGAATCTGTTTTAGTTAACGGAAAAGCAGCCCCATTTCATGAAGTAAAATCTCAAACTTACCGGTTAAGAATTTTAAACGGTTCAAATGCCAGAATTTATAACCTGGCTTTTAGCAATAATCAGTCATTTACAATTATTGGCAATGATGGGGGGCTGTTAAAAACCCCGGTTTCTGCAAACAACATTTTAATTTCTCCCGGCGAACGTCTGGATGTATTAGTTGATTTCTCTTTATTTAATGCCGGTGATGAAGTGTTTCTGATTAGTAAAGTATTCAGTGGTGGTGGTAATGCACAGGGCAATCAGCTGTTTAAAATTTTGAAATTTAAAATCACTCAAAAAATGAATGCCCCTTTTATCACCCCTTCAATATTATCATCCATTACTCCGCTTACAGCAACACAGGCAAGCCAAACCAGAAATTTTGATATATCAAATCCCGGCATGAATATGCAAAGCGGTACGCATCGTATCAATAATAAGTTGTTTGATGAAAACAGGATAGATGAAACGGTTTCGGCAAATGCTATTGAAATATGGCAGTTTGATAACTCACAGGGCGATGAGCCACACCCTATGCATATCCATGGTATTGACTTTCAGGTACTGCAGAGAATTGGTGGAAGAAATAGTTTGATCGCTTCTGAAAGCGGATGGAAGGACACTGTTTTAGTAATGCCGGGTGAAATAGTTAAAGTAATTGTTCCCTTTGGAAGCAATCCCGGCAGGTTTGTTTTCCATTGCCATAATCTGGAGCATGAGGGTGATGGAATGATGCTACAATATCAATTGAGTTAATTAATAAGTACAATAAACTAAATTATTAAACTGCCGGGAGTGATTTTGTTTACTGTTGTGGTAGTCGGCAACAGTGATAATCCACATAAATCATACAAAGCAGAAACTTCATTAAGTATATACTTATTGTAATAACCTGGAATGGGAAAAGCTATAATACTCCAGTCAACGATTACATGCCCTGATTGCTGATTTAAGAAAGGAGAAACAATGCCAAGGGATGTCTGCCAATATTTTTATAAATGTACAAAATGCGGAACAATACTGAAACCAAAGCAAGGCGATTGCTGTGTTTATTGTAGCTATGGTAGTAATCCTTGCCCTCCCATACAGCAAGATAAAAGTTGCTTTAAATAATGTATTTTGCTGTTTTAAGTGATATATGAACAGCAATCTATCTCAACTCATTAGCCAATACAAAGAAGACCAGCAATCTGTTTACAATACCTGGTTTATCAATAATGAAGAACGCCTTAAAGCATTCCGTTCAATTAGAAGGGGTGTAATGCAGGTTATTGATGATATTAAGAATAAGAAATTCCCAAATGATTTTAAGGGTTCTTCGTTAGAATTTGTGCTCACTTGTATTACTGAACAAAAGCAGGTATTTGAAGGTGCATCTCATCCTTTTTACTGGAAACCAAAATTGCGGATACCGGATATTTATGAGAACGAAAATAACAAGCAGGCTTTCGGACAATTTTTAGAAAATTGTTTGAATGCTAAAACAGAAGAACAGATCATCAAAGAGATTATCAGGCTTGATAGTTTAAAAATTAAAGTGCTTGGGCCTGCTGTGGCCAGCATCCTTTATTTTCTTCATCCAACCATCATTCCTCCTTTCAATACGGCCATCATTAACGGCTTTAATTTTTTATTTAAAGACAAAAAAAAATTAGGTAGCTGGAGTGAATATTTAAAGTTGAGAGAAGTAATGATTGATACCAATAACCAGCACCGTTCCGAATTATCATCTGACCTGGGAGCTGTGGCGGGATTGTTATTTGAAATTGGAACCCAAAAATTAATATTGGGTACCGACGAATACTTATCAGAGCCTGAACGGAAAAATTAGAAAAGCTCATTGAAAAGAGACAGGAAAGTGTGCAACAGGAAAAGAAGAAGAAAATCTGCATACAGAAATGCAGTACCATTTATTAAAAATTGGAAATTCATTGGGCTACGATGTAATTGCTGCATCTAATGACCGTTCCAGGTCGCATTGCGGCAATAGTTTTTCGTTTATGAGTTTGCAACAGTTCCCTGAAATCATTTTAGATAAGGAAACCCTAAACACGGTAAAGCTAATTGATGTGTTGTGGTTTCAAAAGGAACAAATAATGTTATCGCTGCTTTTGAAGTGGAAAAAGTACCAGCATTTATTCCGGTATTCTGCGGTTAACAGATTTAAGCTATACCATTGCTGATGGCGATGAAGTATTTTATTTGATAGTGCCTGATAAAAGAGAGAAAGATGTTTGTATGCAATTGTGCCGCCCTGCAATTAAGCAAAATAATGTAGTTATCAAATACATCCTCTTTTCAGAACTCCGCAGTAATTGCGATGCCCTGTGCAGGTTTGGCGAAAGCCATCATATTATGGAGAAGATTGCCAAAAAAGTGTGAAAACCATAATTCTATAAACACTTTGCATAATTATGTAACTTAAGAAGCATTTTTTGAGCCTATCTTTAGGCTGAAATAGCTATTTTTAAATGAAATAGGCTTAATTTTAGTGAACATAAATGAAACGAAACATATCCATACAATTAAAAGCAGCTTTACTTCTCGTAGTATTCGCATTGAATACTCTAGTTGGATTTGCTTGCGCTGTTGGTGTGGATATGTCCTTTAATACTTCTCATCATGAAGATGAAGAAACAGCAATTGCAGTACACGTTCACGCAGGTGGGAAAAAGCATCATCACGAAGAAGCAGAACACAAGCATAAGCACAACGATAAAAAGGACGATTGCTGCAGTGACAAAGTAGTAAAATTATCACAGGCAGATAAAGCAGTGCCACAAGCGGCTAAAATAGTAAGCCCTGTATTTTTTACAGCATTCGTTGCTGTTTATTATAATATTGATATTTCTTATCCTTCAAAGGTTAATACTTTCAATAAATACTATGTCCGGGGACATCATCCTCCTATCCCCGACATACGCATAGCGATCCAGAGTTTCCAGATATGATTTAATGTATAAGATTTTGTACATGGCATTGTAGTGCCTGTAATTATTTTATTATACATTAATCAAATCAGAAAATGAAAAAGATATTTTTATTGGGTGCATTTATTGCAACTGCATCTATACAACACACTTTTGCACAAGACAGTACAAAAACACAGACCTCACCCTTACTCACTTCATACTATGCTTTAAAAGATGCCTTGGTTAGCAGCAACCCCAATGCAGCAGCTATCAGCGCAGCAGCGTTTGTAAAATCAGCAGATGCCTTAGATAGGGGAATGGCAACACCTGAAAGCCGTAGTGCTTTGGTAAACGATGCTACTGCCATTTCCCAAACCAAAGACCTTAAACTGCAAAGGGAAAAATTTGCAACTTTATCTGCCAACCTGGTTGAATTAGCTAAAACAGTTAAGCTAACAACCGAACCGGTTTACCAGCAATATTGCCCCATGAAAAAGGAATCCTGGTTAAGCAATGATAAGGCAATAAAAAACCCTTATTATGGCAGTGCCATGCTTACCTGCGGCAGTGTAAAAGCAACTTTATAATTTACTCACCTGCTTGCAGCCTTTCAGTAATTGAAGGGCTAATGGCAATACTTAAAAAAAAGAAAATGAAAAATATAATAATAGGCTTTGCAATAGCGGCCACCACATTAGCAGCTTGCAACAATAGTAACAACGATACTGCTAATGCAAAACAAACAGATATTAAAAATGATACAGCATTAGCAACGCAACAACAGGTAACAAAAGATACAGCAGGTACACAAAGCACAACAGCAACAAGTGAAGCAACATTTCCTGTCAAAGAAATAATTACAGGTTACCTGCAATTAAAAAATGCGTTGGCAAAAGATAACGGCCAGGATGCGGCATCAGCAGGCAATGCAATAGTAGCCACTTTAGCCAAAGTTGACATGAAAGGTTTATCGGATGTGCAGATGAAGAGTTACATGAATATAGCCGATGATTTAAAAGAACATGCAGAGCATATCGGTGCAAATGCAGGAAAGATAGAACACCAGAGAGAGCATTTCATTATGCTAAGTAAAGACATGGCAGACTTTGTAAAAACCTTTGGAAATGGCGGACAAACCCTCTACAAAGATTTTTGTCCGATGGCAAACGATGGCAAAGGCGCAACATGGATCAGCGAAGTAAAGGAAATTAAAAATCCTTATTTGGGTAGTAAAATGCCTGTCTGTGGATCTGTAAAAGAAACAATCAAATAGTAGTGCATCGTATTAAGAAAATACTATTGGCCTTGCTTATCATATTTATTGTAATTCAGTTTATACAACCTGTCCGCAATAAAAGCGGGCAGGTATTGTCAACAGATTTTGGAAAGGTTTATGCAGTGCCGGGAAATGTGCAAGCCGTTCTGCAAAATGCCTGTTACGATTGTCATAGCAACAATACCATGTACCCGTGGTATGCTAACATTCAGCCTATGGCTTGGGTAATGGCAAGGCATATAAAGAACGGTAAAGACAATTTGAATTTCAGTGATTTTGGTAGCTATACAGGCCGCAGGCAAATAAGTAAATTAAAGGGCATAGCAAACCAGGTTAAAGACGATGAAATGCCAATATCTTCTTACAAACTGATGCACAAAAATGCAAACCTTACTACAGAAGAAAAAAGTCTGATTATGGATTGGATGAACAAAACAGCAGACAGCCTTTCAACAGAAAATTAAAAGCAATGCAAAAAATCAAACAAATATTAATCAGCATATTCAAAGCAATCTTTATTCGCAAAAAGGATTGTTGCAAATAAAATAATTTATTATGGAACATCAACACGAAAGCAATAAAGAAAACCATGCAGCACATGATATGAGCAATATGCAGCATGGCACAAACCCGGCAATGGGCCATGCAGGGCATAATCATCATGCCATGATGATTGCCGATTTTAAAAAACGATTTTACGTAGTGCTCATTCTTACCATACCAATCATGTTGTTATCAGAAATGATCCAGCACTGGTTAAATATTCATATCAGCTTCCCTGGATCAAAATATGTATTGCTTGCATTGTCTTCTATTGTTTTCTTTTACGGTGGATGGCCCTTTTTAAAAGGGTTGGTTGATGAACTGAAGGCAAAGAACCCCGGTATGATGTTTTTGATTGGCTTTGCTATAACTGTAGCATACATATATAGTGTTGCGATTGTGTTTGGATTAGCTGGCATGGACTTTTTTTGGGAGCTGACAACACTTATAGGCATCATGCTTCTGGGCCACTGGATAGAAATGAAATCCGTTGCAGGGCATCAAAAGAATTAGAATTATTAGTGCAATTAATGCCTGCAGACGCTCACATGGTAATGCCCAACATGGTGCATGATGTAAAGACCGACACATTAAAAGAAAAGGATATTATTTTAGTAAAGCCAGGTGAAAAGGTAGCAGCAGACGGAATAATATTGGAAGGAGAAAGTTATCTGAATGAAAGTATGCTTACAGGTGAAAGCAAGCCGGTACAAAAAGTAAAAGGCGATAAAGTAATTGCAGGTGCCATCAACGGAAATGGTTCAATAAAAGTTACTGTATCGCATGCCTCCAAAGATTCTTATCTCTCACAGGTAATCAAACTGGTTGATGATGCCCAAAAATCTAAATCAAAAACACAGTTGCTGGCAGATACAGCAGCAAAATGGTTAACCATTATTGCTATTGTTGCGGGTATTGGCACATTTTTATATTGGTATTTAACCGGGCAATCCTTAGCCTTTGCAATGGAAAGAATGGTAACTGTAATTGTGATCTGTTGTCCCCATGCTTTAGGATTGGCTGTTCCGCTGGTTGTTGCAAAATCAACAGCATTATCTGCAAAGAATGGCTTACTCATTAAGAATCGTACAGCCTTTGAAAATGCCAGAAAAATAACAACTATTGTGTTTGATAAAACAGGCACTTTGACAGTTGGAAAGTTTGAAGTATCAAAGATAGTATCGCTGCAAAAAGAGTTAAATGAAAATGAGATCATTCGTTTAGCATCAGCATTGGAACAAAAATCAGAACATCCCATCGCAACAGGCATCTTGCAAAAAGTAAAAGATCTATCTATTTCAATTCCTGCAACAGAAAATTTTAATGCCATCACCGGCAAAGGTGTTGAGGCAGCTGTTGAAGGCAAAAAAATACTGGTAGTTAGTCCCGGATATTTAAAAGAAAACAATCTGGCAATCCCCGAAGGCTTTACTGCCAATGATACAGAAACTGTAGTATTTGTAATCGTTAACAACCAGTTGGCAGGATACATTGCCTTGTCCGATGAAATTCGTCCGGAATCAGCCGAAGCAATCAAGACCTTAAAAGAAAACCATATCAAATCAATTTTACTCACAGGCGATAACAACAAAGTTGCTAAAAGTGTAAGCGACACTTTGGGCATGGATAGTTTTATTGCCGAAGTATTACCTCATCAAAAATTAGAAAAAATAAAAGAACTGCAAAGCAAAGGTGAGTTTGTTGCCATGACAGGCGATGGCGTGAACGATGCCCCGGCTTTAGCAATTGCAGATGTAGGAATTGCCGTTGGTAGCGGCAGCGACATAGCTGCTGAAACCGCAGGTATCGTTTTAGTGAATAGCAACCCAAAAGATATTGTGAGTTTAATTTTATTTGGTAAAGCCACTTACCGAAAAATGATACAGAATTTAATTTGGGCAACAGGTTACAATGTTATTGCATTGCCTTTGGCAGCAGGTGTTTTATATAAGCAAGGCATTTTACTAAGCCCGGCGGCAGGCGCAGTATTAATGACAGTAAGCACAGTTGTTGTAGCTATCAATGCAAGTTTTTTAAAAGTAAAAAAATAAAGGATTAAAGAATGAAAAAGATAAAATTAGCCATATTGCTCCTTGCCAGCTTTTCCTTTGCACAATCGCAGGATATGAAAGGCATGGACATGACAAAAAAAGAGCAAACCCAACCTGTAACCTACACTTGCCCCATGCACCCGGAAATTCATGCCACTAAACCCGGCAACTGCCCTAAGTGCGGTATGAAGCTGGTAAAGGAAAAGCCGAAAGCTCCGGCTACTCCGGTGGTAAAGAAGAAAGATGAAATGCAAATGCCAAAAGAGATAACAGCGCCCACAACATATACATGCCCCATGCATCCCGAAATTCATGCTATCCAACCTGGCAATTGTCCAAAGTGTGGTATGAAGCTAATTAAGGAGAAGCCCAAAGCTGCAATGCCCCAAAAGCAGGATGAAATGCAAATGCCATGAAAGACACAATAAAAAAAATGGGTAACATGGAGAATAAGGCTATGGAAAATATGGATATGCCCAAAGCAAATATTGGCAATATTAAAACAATTGTAAACCCTACACCTCCAAGAACAGTACGTTACGATCTATATATTGCAGATACGATGGTAACATTTGGTAAAAAAACAAAAAGAGCCATTGCAGTAAACGGGCAAATACCTATGCCTACTCTCACGTTTACGGAAGGAGATACAGCTGAAATTTATGTACATAATGATTTGAATGAAGAAACATCTTTGCATTGGCATGGATTATTCCTACCCAATCAATATGATGGTGTACCTAACCTTACGCAAATGCCCATCAAGCCACATACAACACATTTGTATAAGTTTCCCATTATCCAACACGGTACACATTGGTATCACAGCCACACCGGATTGCAGGAGCAGATTGGTATGTACGGCATGTTTATCATGAATAAAAGGGAAGAGTTGGACATACCTACCATTCCGCTGATACTAAGCGAATGGATAGATATGAAACCCAAAGAAGTACACCGCAGTTTACATGCTGCCACCGATTGGTTTGCCGTTCAAAAAGGAAGTACTCAAAGTTATGCAGAGGCTATAAAACAAGGTCATTTTAAAACAAAGGTTAACAATGAATGGAAGCGTATGAATGCGATGGATTTAACAGATGTGTATTACGATAATTTTTTACTGAATGGCAAAAATCAAAACGAACAACCGCAATTTAAGGCAGGTGATAAAGTAAGGCTTCGCATTGCTAATGGCGGGGCTTCCGATTATTTTTGGCTCTCCTATGCAGGTGGTAAAATAATCGTTGTGGCCACGGACGGAAATGATGTAGAACCGGTGGAAGTTGACAGGCTTATTGTTGCAGTGTCTGAAACTTATGATGTAATAGTAACCATTCCGGAAAACAAAAGCTACGAGTTTCTGGTAACTCCTGAAGACCGAACCAAACATGCTTCCCTTTGGTTGGGTAGCGGTGAAAAAGTATCTGCCACAAAAATGAAGCGACCAAAATATTTTGCCGGCATGAAAATGATGAACGATATGATGGATATGAAAGGCAACATGATTGAAATGGAAGGAATGAAAATGGAAAACCAGGTGATGGATATGAATACCGTCATGTATCCTGAAATAACCGGTGATGAAAATCCAAAGAAAGATACCTCACATGCCATGCAGATGCCGAATAATAACAGTATGCAGGGTATGAATATGGAAGCTGAAACGGCCGATATAGTTTCACTAAATTATACCATGCTAAAAGCTCCGGAAAAAACTACTTTACCCGACGGGCCTTTAAAAGTATTGAAGTTTGACCTTACCGGAAACATGAACCGTTATGTATGGACACTGGACAACAAAACAGTTTCTGAAAGCGATAAGATCCTGATTAAAAAAGGAGAGAATGTGCGTATCATTTTATACAACAACAGCATGATGCGCCATCCTATGCACCTGCATGGCCACGACTTCAGATTGCTCAATGGCCAGGGAGAATATGCTCCCATGAAAAACATTATCGACATCATGCCCATGGAAAGAGATACCATTGAATTTAATGCAAATGTGTATGGTGATTGGTTTTTCCATTGCCATATTTTATACCACATGATGAGCGGCATGGGCCGGGTATTTACTTATGAAAATCAACCGGCAAATCCGGAAATACCAAATCCTAAACTGGCACAACGAAAATTATTTGCAGATGACAGGCAGTTTCATTTAATGGGAAGAATAGGAATAGAGAGCAATGGTAGTGATGGCGAAGCCATGCTGGCCAATACAAGATGGAAAATAAGTACGCTATGGCATTTGGGCTATCACGATATGCACGGTTACGAAAGTGAAACAATGGTTGGCCGCTATATTGGCCGTATGCAATGGTTGTATCCGTATGTTGGTTTTGATTATCATTATAAAAAAGAAGGCGGCCCGAAAAACATTTTCGGAGGCGAAGAAAAAACCTGGTTTGGCCAAACAAGCAACAAAAACAACCGAAAAACCATCATAGCCGGTGTTGCTTATACATTGCCTATGTTATTTGTTGCTGATCTGCGGATAGACGGCAATGGCATATTCCGCTTTCAATTTGGCAGAGAAGATGTTCCGGTAACAAAACGCTTACGTTTTAGCATGATGATAAATACTGATAAAGAATACATGGCGGGGTTAAGATACATTGCCACAAAATACATTTCTGTTTCATCACACTATGACAGCGACATGGGGCTGGGCGCCGGAATAACTTTTACTTATTAAACCGAATAACAGCCTGTCTTTTTGCAACCAGGCTGTTATTTTAGTTGATCCCCAATGTTGTTTTTGGCCTTTAAACTATTATTTTTGCCAATAATGAAAATTTTTACCTTAATATTGAGCTTTTTCCTGCTGTATCTGTCATGCCTTCCATGCAGCGACAGTACGGAGTGCAATATAAAGGCCCCGGCAGCAATTTCTGCTACCGATAATCACCAGCAACACAGGCACGATGCAGAAGCCTGTACGCCGTTTTGCACCTGTTCCTGTTGTGCAGCTTCGGCATTTTATACTTCTTTCTCCAAAGCACAGGTAAATAAAGTAATGCCTTCATCTGAAAAATTTCCGCTCTATAATGTAGTCTTTACTACTGAGGCGAATAATAGCATCTGGCAACCTCCCAAAATATCTTAATTCCTCCCGCTATTAAAATTGCTGCATAGCCTTTATTGGCATGTAATGCATTTTCATTCATTTTTTCCATTGTAAAATGGCAACTATCAAAAAATCTAAAAAGGCCAAACAGCCTTTGGCATTAAGAGTAATTAAAATCATTGTTATTGTATTGTGTAGTGCTATTCTTTTAGCAGCAATTGTAAAAAGGGTAACTCATATTTACAGTAATCACATAGCCAAATAGAACAAACATGCTTAATAAAATAATTCAGTTCAGTATAAAGAACAAACTCATCATCGGGGTAATGACCCTGGCTCTTATCATCTGGGGTTTGTGGAGTGCAACAAAATTACCTGTGGATGCATTGCCCGATGTTACCAATAACCAGGTACAGGTAATTACCCGTGCTCCAACATTGGCAGCACAAGAGGTAGAACAATTTATTACCTATCCGTTAGAAAGGGCAATGTCTAATGTACAGGGTATTGAGGAGATGCGTTCCTTTTCCCGCTTTGGTTTAAGTGTAATAACCGTAGTATTTAAGGAAGACATCAACATTTACTTTGCCCGGCAACTCATATCTGAAAAATTAAAGGAGGCAGTAGAGCAAATTCCCAAAGGAATGGGTAATCCCGAAATGGGTCCTGTTACAACCGGGCTCGGCGAAATATACCAGTATGTTATCCATCCAAAAAAAGGTAGCGAAGCAAAATATTCTGCTATGGACTTAAGAACCATGCAGGATTGGATTGTAGGTCGCCAGTTAACCGGTATTGCCGGTGTGGCAGAAGTTTCAGGGTTCGGTGGCATAAGCAAACAATATGAAGTAGCTGTAAGCCCGGACAGGCTTAAAGCCATGAATGTAACCTTACCCGAAGTGTTTGTTGCCCTTGAAAAAAATAATGAAAATACCGGTGGGGCGTACATCGACAGAAAGCCTAATGCTTATTTTATAAGAGGGGTAGGTCTGGTAAAAACTTTTGCAGACATTGAAAACATTGTTATAAAAATACAAAGCGGTGTACCGGTTCTCATAAAAGATGTGGGTACCGTTCAGTTTGGTTCGCCACCACGTTACGGAGCTATGACATATAATGGCGAAAAAGAAGTAGTGGGTGGTATTGTAATGATGATGAAAGGGGCCAACAGTGCATCAGTTGTAAAACTGGTAAAAGAAAGGATGGTCACGGTACAAAAATCCCTGCCCGATGATGTGGAGATAGAAGCATTTATAGACCGTACCAATTTAATAGACCGTGCCATCAATACCGTAAAAACCAATCTGATTGAAGGGGCATTGATTGTAATACTGGTATTGGTTTTATTCCTGGGAAACTGGCGTGCCGGTTTAATTGTGGCTTCTGCCATTCCCTTATCATTATTATTTGCACTGGCACTAATGAATTTATTTGGTGTAAGTGCCAACCTTATGAGTTTGGGTGCAATAGATTTTGGTTTAATTGTAGATGGTGCTGTAATTATTGTAGAAGCTACACTACATTATTTAGGTAGTCAAAAACTTGCAGGCAGACTTACCCAGCATCAAATGGATCATGCAGTGGAAGGTAGCGCAAAGAAAATGATGAGTTCCGCAGCTTTCGGACAAATCATCATTCTAATAGTTTACCTGCCCATACTTTCTTTACAGGGTGTAGAAGGGAAAATGTTTCGCCCAATGGCAGAAACTGTAGCCTTTGCAATTTTGGGTGCACTGTTGTTGTCGCTCACTTACATTCCAATGATGAGTGCCCTCTTTCTTTCAAAAAATACCAAACACAAAAAGAATTTTTCTGATAAAATGATGGACTTCTTTCAGCGTGGCTATGCACCGCTTTTAAAAGGAGCCCTCAAAATTAAATATGCCGTTGTGGCTGTTGCAGTTGGACTATTAATTATCGCTTTCTTTATTTTTAAAAATATGGGAGGCGAATTTATCCCAACATTGGAAGAAGGTGATTATGCAATTGAGTTTGTGTTGCCACAGGGATCTTCCCTATCTCAAACAACCGAAACAGTAATGATGGCAGAGCGGATGTTGTTGAAATTTCCCGAAGTAAAAATGGTAATTGGCAAAACCGGTGCAGGAGATGTAGCTACAGACCCTATGCCACCAGAAGCCACGGATTTAATGGTGATATTAAAAGATAAAAAAGAATGGAAATCAAATCTCGGATTCTATGAATTATCCGATAAAATGAGAGATAAGTTATCTAATATACCCGGTGTAATAGCCGAACCAAGCCAGCCCATTCAAATGCGTTTTAATGAATTAATGACAGGCATAAGGCAGGATGTGGCTATTAAAATATTTGGAGAAAACTTAGATAGCCTGGTTACTTATGCCAATAAAGTAGCAAAAGTAATAGGCTCAATAGAAGGCATTACCCAACCTCAGGTTGAAAGAGTTGATGGTCTTCCGCAAATTACCATTGAGTATGACCGGGCAAAACTGGCGGGCTATGGTTTAAATATTGAAGATATAAACCACGTTGTCAGCACTGCCTTTGCCGGCGAAGAAGCAGGTGTTGTATTTGAGAATGAAAGAAAATTTGATCTGGTGTTACGTTTAGATAGTACACATCGTACAAACCTGGATGATGTAAGTGAATTATTTGTACCAATGAGCAACGGTAATCAAATTCCATTATCACAGGTTGTCAGTGTATATTTTAAAAGTGGTCCGGCGCAAATAAGCAGGGAATCAGGCAAGCGCAGAATTTATGTAAGCTTTAATGTAAGAGGTAGAGATGTGGAAAGTGTAGTAAAAGAAGCACAGCAAAAATTAGATGCAAAAGTAAAACTACCGGCAGGTTATTATTATACTTATGGTGGCACATTCGAAAATCTGCAAAAAGCATCGGCGAGGCTTATGATCGTGGTTCCATTGGCCTTGGCACTCATTTTCTTTATGCTGTATTTCACTTTTAATTCTGTCAAAAATGCTTCTCTCATTTTTACGGCAATACCCATGAGTGCTATTGGCGGTGTGTTTGCATTACTGTTAAGAGGTATGCCTTTCAGTATTTCAGCAGGTGTTGGCTTTATTGCACTGTTTGGTGTGGCAGTATTAAATGGTATTGTGCTGATAAGCACTTTTAACCAGTTGGAAAAAGATGGCATGAAAGATATAATGCAAAGAGTAAGGGAGGGAACCAGGATACGGTTACGCCCCGTTTTAATGACAGCATCCGTTGCTGCTTTAGGTTTTATACCTATGGCTTTCTCAAGTGGTGCAGGTGCAGAGGTGCAAAAGCCATTGGCCACGGTTGTAATTGGAGGCTTGATAACCGCAACATTATTAACCCTGATCGTACTGCCCTGTTTGTACATCATCTTTTCTAAAAAAACTAAAATGAAAGTAACACCGGTTGCAACAATTTTAATGGGTATTATTTTGCTTACATCATCGACAAACCTGTTTGCACAGGATGCGCCTGTTAAAAGGTTACCAGTTAGCGAAGTAATAACAATGGCAAAAAATAACCTCCAATACGGCATCAACAGTCAGCAGATAGTTAAAGGGAAGGCTCAAATAAAAACAGCAAATCTGTTTCCCAAAACAGGCGTGTTTGCAGAGAATGAAGATTTTAGGCCAAGCGATACCAAAGGCATACTAAAAGTTGGTATCTCACAAAGTATTGCATGGCCGGGCTTGTACAAAGCACAGAAAAATTTGTACGGCGAACAATTAAAATATTACGAGGTTAATGCCGCAGCTATTGACATAGATATAAAAAAAGAGGTACGCACTATTTATTACCAGCTTTGGTATTTACAGGATAAGCAGCAACTTTATAATCGCTTAGATAGTATTTATAAATCATTAAGTAAAGCAGCCGTATTGAAAGTAAAGACTGGCGATAGCCCCGGCTTAGATAGTATTGCGGCTAATGTTCGTATGATGGAATTACAGGCGTTACTGCAACAGTTAAGTAACGATGTACAAATTCAGCAGCAGTCATTAATGCAATTAGTTAATTCGCAGGAATTGATTTTGCCCCTGATGCTACCATTGGAGAAATTGCCAATGCCAGGCGCTGTAAACGATAGCCTGCATCCGTTGCTGGCTTTACAATCGCAAAACATTAAAATTGCAAATGCAGGAATAAGCGTAATAAAAAATGAAAACAAACCTGAATTTTCTGGCCGGTTTTTTACGCAGAATTTGTGGGCTGCTAAAGATCCATATACCGGTTTCTCTGTATCAGCGGCCTTTCCTTTGTTTGGCGCATCTGCTTATCGCAGCAAAGTAAAAGTTGCTCAGGCAGATATGGCGCTACAACAAAGACAATTTGATTATAGCAAACAGGTATTAAACACACAACAACTTTTAAGGCAGCAGGAGATAACCAGAAACAGGAGTATGCTTTTATTTTACGAAACAGCCGGATTAAAACAAGCTAGCGAAATTATTAAAGCAGCTTCATTGGCGTATCGGGCCGGTGAAATAAGTTTTGCGGAGCTTTCGCAGTTTCTCACACAGGCCATTGAAATTCAAAAAAATTATTTGGAAAATCTGAATATTTATAATCATTCCGTTATTCAGTACAATTATTACATCAATCAATAAAATATAAAAGATGACAAAGTTTTTAATTACAGTAATATTTTTTGCTAACCTTCTTTTCGTTACTTCCTGCGGAAACAAAACTGCTGAAACAGAAAAAACCGCCGAAGCTAAACCCGAAGGCGAAGCCACAGAGGAAAATGCAAATCCAAATGAAGCTACACTTACAAATGAACAAATAGAAAGTATTGGTGTAGAATTAGGGACTGTAGAACAAAAGCAATTAACAGCAGCAGTAAAAGCAAACGGAGTGCTTAAAGTTCCCAATCAAAATAAAGCCAGCGTAAATTCAATTTACAGCGGTGTAATAAAATCCTTGCTGGTGCAACCGGGTAGCCACGTTTCAAAAGGTCAAACAATTGCAACCGTTGCCAATCCCGAATTTATACAGGCCCAAAGCCAGTACCTGAGTGTGAACGGAAAAATTGCCTTTGCCGAGTTGGAAGTAAAAAGGCAAAAAGAATTGAACGAAGGCAATGCCGGAGCTTTAAAAAATCTGCAGTCTGCTGAAACAGAATTAAGAAGTCTCCGAACACTCCGCTCAACCCTTGCCCAGCAAATACAGTTAATGGGTATTAATCCTGCAAGGCTTTCCAATGGAAAATTGGTTTCAGTACTTTCCGTATCAAGCCCCATCAGCGGTGTGGTAAGTAATGTACTTGTAAAAATGGGCAGCTATATAGATGTAACAACAGCAGTTGCCGAAATTGTAGATAACAGTCAACTACATCTTGATTTGTTTGTTTACGAGAAAGATTTACCTAAACTAAAGAATAACCAGGTTATTCATTTTACTGTTACAAATAATCCCGGTAAAGAATACGATGCACAGATATTTTCTCTCGGTTCATCTTTTGAGGGAGAAAGCAAAGCAGTTTCAATTCATGCAAAAGTACAGGGCGATAAAATTGGCTTAATTGATGGTATGAATGTTACTGCAATAATTAGCCTGGAACAAAATACAGTACCCGCTGTACCCAATGAAGCAATCGTAAACGTAGATGGAAAGGATTATATTTTTGTACTAATCGATGCCGAAGCAGGTAAATTAAATTCTAAAGACTCACTCAAATCAAAAACACCAGCAGCAGAAACGGGAAAAACCTTTGAACGCATACCGGTTGCAAAAGGCACAACAGATATTGGTTATACTGAAATAACCTTATTACGGGAAATACCAAAAGATGCAAAGATTGTAACGAAGGGCGCATTTTTTGTTTCTGCTAAAATGACAAACTTTGAAGAAGAGTAAAAAAGCAAAAAATGAAACTGTTTGCTTCAATGGTTATTGAAAAAAATAACAGGATGCGAAGATTTAAGCAAATTTCGACGAAGGGTATATTAAAAAACTACGAATGAAAAAAAGAATTTTTTCTCTTGCCGTATTTTATTTGTTATCAATAGCCTTGCATGCCCAAAAGAGCAGCAGGGTTAAGATGCTTTATAAAACTGACTTGGAATTTGTTACCGGAAAGCCCTCGTTTAATTTTGATTGTAACGCAAAAAATAAAATTTTACTGAACGATTTCTTTTTTAAAAGTTACGTGTCTGTCAGGGATGGCGATAGTGTCTATAAGTATCCAAAAAACAGGCTCTATGCGTATCAAACCTGTACTGGTCAGCTATTTCGCTTTTTGAATAAAAAAGAATTACTGTTGTTAAATAAAGAAGAAGAAATCTTGATATACAAGCACCTTGTATCAAAGCCACCGACAGGCAGAACTAATGTTACAAATTATTATTTCAGTATGGACAGTGAAGCGGAAGTTCAAAGTTTAACAATCAAAAACCTGAAAGCTGCCTTCAGCAAGAATGAAAGATTCAAATTACTCATTGATAATCATTTCAAATACAATACGGATTTAGCGGCATTCGATGAGACAAACCAAATGTATAAAATCAATTGGCTTTTAAAACAAACACGATAGCAAATTATGGAAGCAGTAAATCTTTTCTTGAATATTAATAAACCTGGGCTTAACAATGAATGGAACACAGGCATTACAACATCCCTCAAAGAGTTGCCCTCAATGGAAGAAGTTATGGTTATTGAACAAAATGAAAGTAGCAATGCACAAATTAATATCAGCTACGATATACAGAAAGTAACACTTGATGAGATTGAATTACTTTTTAAAAAGAGTGGTGCAACAATTACAGATATTAATATTCATTTTCCTTCCGGTATAAGCGGTACAAGCGACCCTTATGGTTCAAGTGCAATTAGCATTACATTGGAAGAAAACTTAAAAAGCATAGATGGTGTATTGGGTTCTGGTATTTCAGCAAATGGCATTATTAAAGTAAGTCTTACTCCCGATCTGGAAAATAAACAAACTGCTATTGATAAAATTTTTAAAACCATTTCATCATTAAGGGAAGCTATAAAAAATGTATTCAGTAATAATTGGCAGCGTGTTATTAAGTTTGTTACATGCCGTGATACCAAATCATTGGCTGTCAATATTGACTGTTGTCAGAAACGACAACTGGACCTTGCAGGAAATAACAAAAGTGACCTTTATTTCCGGTTTGGCTCATGCATTAAGTACAATTGGATTGGGTATTATATTGGGTTTCCTGGGTTTGCAATTGGCTGATAAAATTGAATACTTTACGCACTATATCGCCCCGGCTTTTTTAATTGCCATCGGCTTATTTTTTATTTATCAGCACCACCGGCATAAGCATTTTCATTTGCATAGTGTTCCAAAGCCAACAATGCCCAAAAGAAAAATTATTGCAGCCCTTGTCATCTCCATGTTCTTATCGCCCTGCATGGAAATAGAAGGCTATTTTTTATTGGCTGGCACCAAAGGCTTATGGGCTGTTATAAGTATTGCAGCTTTATATCTTACCATATCAGTTTGCGGTGTGGTATTATGGGTAAGACTTGTGAATAAAGGGATAATGAAATTAAATTGGCATACGCTCGAACATAAGTCTGGAATAATTACCGGCTGGACTTTAGTAATCACAGGGATAGTATCATTTTTTATCTCATAAAATAATTTATTATGGCACAGGAATGTTGCAATACAGACGAAAAAGAAAATACAAAAAGAACTACGGCTGTAGCTGACTCTGAAAAGCATGAACACAAAGAAGGCGATGATCACAACCATGATGATGACCACGACGATGATGACGGGCACAACCATGGCGGCGAAGATTCAGATGGCTGGAAAAGCCACTGGCCTTTACTGTCCTCGCTTGCGATCTTATTGGTAATGCTGATATTGGAATTTGGTTTTAAGTTTAAACCGGCGTTCCCGGTTGATTTAATTATTTATGTAGTTGCCTATTTACTGGCAGGCTACAATGTTTTGAACCTGGCTTTCCGGAAAGCAATAAGATTTGATTTTTTTAATGAGTTTTTTTTAATGAGTGTAGCAACTATTGGTGCATTTGCTATTGGTTCTTATAGCGAAGGAGTTGCTGTAATGGTTTTTTATTCTATCGGCGAATGGTTCCAGGACTCAGCGGTTAGTAAAGCAAAGAGAAGTATTAAAGCCCTGTTGGATATACGGCCTGATGAAGTAACCGTTTTAAGAAACGGAACAACACAGGTTATTCATCCAAACGAGATACAGGTAGATGAAATTATCCAGGTAAAAGCAGGAGAAAAGGTTGCATTGGACGGAGAGTTAAATTCGGATGCAGGTACATTTAATACGGCAGCACTTACAGGTGAAAGTAAACCCGATACAAAAAGAAAAGGCGAACAGGTGCTGGCAGGTATGATTAATCTTGACAGAGTTTCTGAAATAAAAGTAAAATCACTTTTTAAGGACAGCAAGCTGAGTAAGATTTTAGAGATGGTGCAGGATGCCACTGCCAGGAAATCACAGACACAATTATTTATCAGCCGCTTTGCCAAAATATATACGCCAATTGTTTTTGCATTGGCAGTCGCAGTATGCCTTGTTCCATACTTTTTTGCTGACCCTTATATTTTTAATGTTTGGTTTTACCGGGCGTTGGTATTCCTGGTAATCAGTTGCCCTTGTGCTTTGGTAGTATCAATTCCATTGGGATATTTCGGTGGTATTGGATTAGCATCCAAAAATGGAATATTATTTAAAGGCTCCAACTTTTTTAGATGTAATTACAAAAGTGAATGTAATTGTAATGGATAAGACGGGCACACTTACAAAAGGGGTTTTTAAAGTGCAGGAAGTATCAGTAAAAGATATGGAGAAAGATGAATTGGTAAAACTAACAGCAGCTATAGAAGGCAATTCGACACACCCTATTGCAAAAGCAGTAGTGGAATATGCAGGCGACAACGCTAAGAGTTTAAAAGCTGATAATGTTGAGGAAATATCCGGGCATGGGTTAAAGGGGGCTGTTGATGGTAAAAATGTGCTGGCAGGTAATGTTAAACTCTTAAAGAAATTTAATATTGAATATCCTGCAGAACTCGATCAACTTATAGATACAGTTGTAGTCGTTGCAGTAGATAATAAATATGCCGGTTTCATTACTATTGCTGATGAAATAAAAGAAGATGCAAAACAGGCTATTGAGGAAATGCATAAGCTGAATATTCAAACCGTTATGTTATCAGGTGATAAGCAGGCCGTGGTTGATAAAGTGGCACAATCATTAGGTATTGATAATGCTTACGGAGATTTATTGCCGGAAGGTAAAGTAGATAAAGTGCAGGCATTAAAAAATGAAGGCAGGCATATTGCCTTTGTTGGCGATGGCGTAAATGATGCACCTGTTGTTGCATTGGCAGATGCCGGTGTTGCAATGGGAGGATTAGGAAGTGATGCCACCATTGAAACCGCAGATATAGTTATCCAGAACGATCAGCCATCTAAAATTGTTACAGCCATTAAAATTGGCAAAATAACCAGGCAAATCGTTTGGCAAAACATAACCATCGCAATGGTTATAAAAGTGATTGTATTGGTGCTTGGTGCAGGGGGTATTGCTACTTTATGGGAAGCTGTAATTGCTGATGTGGGTGTAGCTTTATTAGCAATTTTGAATGCGGTGAGGATACAGAGAATGAAATTTTAATTCAAAATGCTAAAATAAAGCCAAGACCAACAATTACATCAATTTGCTCATAGTAAAATAAATAAATTCCTTTCTGACTCTTTTTGTTTCCGGCTTAAGTATTTCATAGCAACATCCTTGCATAGCACTCTTGTGCTACATGCCATTGGGCAGCAATACTAAGCGCAGTTGAGTACGGTAGTACCCAAAGGTCGCCTTACTCAGTGCTGCAGCTTCGTTCCTCAGCCTTGCACTTCCGTAGGCCACCTTCCGGCAATCAGCATTCCGTTCTGATTGGCACACCCGGCAGTACTTGCCCGGTCGCAGCGGCGGCATAGCCGCCCACTTGCGCCCAGCCAATAACTACCGAAACCAACGCACCTGGCTTCCCGTTCCAATTTTAGCTTTCAATAGAATTCAACTTTCCGCTCCGTAAGCATCCTAAGAGACATTTTCGTCCTGCAAAAAAAACAAATACTACACAAAGTTAGCCATTGGCGCCCCCGCTCAAAACCCACCCGGACGCATCCAAATTTTATTAGCCATAAACACAGCCCCAACGCACAGCCCCAACATTTATGCTAATAAAATTTTGGAGTGCGCCGATGCCCAATGGCTGATACAGTTCTGTATTTATATTTTTTCATTTCTTAAATTTTATGTTATGTATCAGTTATGGTGTTCATCTACCAATTGTAAAGTTTGGCGTTCAGCTAATGGTTGGTATGCTTATGTAGTTAATGGTGTGCTTGTTGGTAAGGTTCGTAATCCTGCTCCAGGTTCTAAGCGTTGGTTGGCATTGCTTCCTTAGTTATTAGCCCGTCAGCTATCAGTTGGCGGGCTTTTTTTTATTCATTTTTTCATAATTAAATTTCAAAATCATGTTTCAGTTCATTGGTTGTTATTCATCATTTGCGTTCTTCGGCTCATGCCAGTATGTAGTTAGTGTTTATTTCATTCCTTCATCTGGTAAGTATCTTCACATTAGTAGTAAGCAAATTTTCATTAGTAATTCATCTGGTATTTATAAAATCCCCTTTTAGGGGGTTTTATTTTTTTTTACCTTGATTGTATTGCCAATACTGAACTCTATTCCAAATTATCCTCTATTTTTGAGTTGGCTGCAATGTTAATTGAGCCCTTCAATACTTTGAACATTTTCTAAATAGTATTATAAACTGACAGCCTTTAGTATTACTTTTATAATTATTTAATCCTAAAAGTAAATGTCACAATTATGAAAGAAATTTTAGACAAGCTGTCCTCTTATAATATATTTAACTACTTATTACAGGGGTGATTTTTGTTGTAATTGCTAAACAGTATACCACCTACAATTTTATTCAAGAGGATATTTTGACGGGGGGATTTCTTTATTATTTTATTGGTATGGTAATAAGCCGATTTGGTTCAATCATTATAGAGCCTTTACTTAAAAAAATGTCTTTTTTTAAATTTGAAGACTATAAGAAATTCATCAGTGCTTCAAAAAAAGACGAAAAAATCGAATTGCTTTCGGAAGTAAATAACACCTATCGGACAATAACATCAATGTTACTACTGCTATTCATCCTCAAAGGCTACTCTTCTCTTGAAGATCGTTTAACAATATCAAATGACACCACCTATTCTATTTTAGGCGGATTTCTTTTTATTATGTTTCTTTTTTCTTACCGGAAGCAAACGAATTATATTAGTAAAAGAATTCAGGCAAACAATTAAATAAATGATATGGACTTTAGAATTGACTTTAAGTATGTAGGTAATGGCGATGCAATAATTGTTTGGGGAAGAGACCCCAATGTAGCTGACTATGTTTTTTTTTCGTGGATGGCGGTAATTCCGGTGACGGTGCCGCAGTTGTGAAGCATTACGAAGACTGGATAAAACCATTTTTGTATGAAAAAAGAGTCGTAGGGTTTGTAAATAGCCATCCTCATGCAGACCATATCAATGGCTTATTGGAAATCGTAGATAAAATTGGAAATGAAATGTCTTTTGGGATTTTTAACGACCCAGTGGAATGTATCACTATAGAGCATAAAGAAAAAATTCGCAAAGCTTACCTAAATAATGAAGATCCTGACATCACCCATCTTTATAAATCTTTTGAACAGGTTGATCAATTAATATCACTATGTACAAAATATAATCTTAGGCGGTACAAAGCTTTTACTGGTACAGATTTTATTGGCAATGGCTCTTTTCTTATTTTATCACCAAGTGAAGATTACTATGCTAATCTTGTCCAACATTTTTCTGATGTAGATTTTCTTAAGACAGTGGACTATTCAACTAAATCAGCCAAAGAAGTCAATGAGTTGGATGAAGCTTTAAAACCATGCGCTGTAGTCGATGCAGAAAATGAAACCTCCCCTGAAAACTTAAGCAGTACTGTAATTCAACTAATTGACAGCAAAGGCAAGAAATATATTCTTACTGGTGATGCTGGCGTTGACGCTTTCGATTATATGGATGGTGTAACTTTTGAAGCTAAGGATATAAGTGTAGTTCAGCTACCACATCATGGAAGCAGAAGAAATGTAAATGCAAATTGGTTGTCTAAGTTTAGTCCTTCATATTTTATTGTCTCCGCTATCGGCAGTCAAAAACATCCAAGAAAAGCTGTAATCAATTGTATAAAGCGTAATATTAATAATTGCAATGTTTATAGTACTCATACAAATAAAGGATGCATATCCGTAACCACTAATGAAGAGGTTTTTCCAAATAGAAACTGGAGTTCAGCAACACCCTTATAACAACACCGCTGCCAACATGGTTTTGCCAAAATGGGAACGGACGGAAGCCGAGTTTAAACTTTTTGTTTTTAAATTTGGCTTCATATCGGGCAAGACTTACTGATCCTTTTTATATAAACAATTGTGTTTAAACCTTGGATAGATTTTGTGTGGCTACGCCACTTTCTGTTTTTTTGCTGCGTCCATTCCATTCTGCAGCAAAATCCGGTAAAAAGGTGTTCGTCATTTGTCGTCAGCAAGTAGATATGCCAAACCAACCCACTATTACAATTTTCCTCGTTATAACCTTTTAAGGCAATTGTAAAAATGGGTTGCCCTTCGGGCAGCTATAGCAGGTTTGTCATACTCCTTGCAGTTCCTCCGCATTCCTCACGGCAGCTACTGTGTCCTTCAGCCAGCTTCATTCAACCGCTCCTCATCCGTTCCATTTCACCATGCTCACTGCCATACTGTTGCTTCAGTGCCTGGCATCCTGCCGCTAAACACAGCCCAAATCAGGCAGGATGCACAGTCCCTTTCACAAGCCTGCTGCACGGCTCACTTGGCTCCATTTCACTGCTTCCTCGCTATTTCATTTCAGCAGGCTTCAGTCCACCCGCTGCCAATTTTTATTTTGCTCGCCGGCAGCCCCACTTAGGCTGCGTTCACCTTGCGGCTGCTATTGCTCATTCGTCCCTCATTTCGCAAAGCATCGCTAAGGTTCACTTGCATAGTTCAGCCACCTGCGTGCCCTGCGGGAAATTTACTCCGGTGGCTTCCTATGGTGCTGCCATCGCATTCGTTCCTCATGCTTTACTGCCAGCCCCTTTATGGGGGCTCGCCGTCCGCCTCCATTACGTCGTACCTCCTTATTCCGGCGGCCGTCAAACGGCTCGCAATCCCTACAGTGCGGACAAGTGTGCCGCACGGCCATGCTTCTTTTTTGCCGCAGGCGCTTTTACCGCAAGAAATACAAAAACAAAAGGCAATCAAATTGACTGCCTTTATAAAAATAAATATTTAGTTGATTTTATTCTTCAACAACACTGGCACCCGGTGCATTTGATTTCACGGATTCGATACCATTATCCCGTCCTGATGAAGTTTCATACATTTCACTCGTGCCAATGATTTGACCATTTGATGCTTTCAGGTTAAAATAGTATTTCCCATTGGTTGAATTTCGCCTGTCATAATTGCTATCAGCCCTGGCATTAGACTTTACCGAAGCAACTCCATTTTGACAAGCAGCCTTTGAAGTATAACCCTCACTCGCTAATATCTTTAAACCATTATCAGCTTTTAGGTTAAAATAATATTGCCCATTCGTACCTGTTTTAATTACAAACTTTCCCATAGTTATCTTTTTTCAAAGGTAGAATTTTTATCATAATGATTATATTTTTATCACTATGATTAATCATTTCATTTATAGTAGCTCAGGTCTTTGGAATAATCCTGAATCCAAGGTAAATTAACTGCGGTTGTCATAGCCCGCACTCTTTCAGACATTTTACTATCAATCTCAATGACATTTTCAACGACTAAATCCTGGTACTTTTTTAAAGTATCCATTCTTACATAAGTTGCCCTGTTCCCATTATGTGCTATGTTTCCTCTTTCACCAACAAAATCATTAATTAGTTGTGAGCAATTATTTTTCCAAATGCCCGAATAATTTAATAACCCCAAGTATCTTTCAAATAATTTATCTAAGTTATCTTTCTTTGGTGTATTAAGTAATTCGGTTTCAGTCTTTGCATAATTCTTCCATATGGTTTTCCAACCATCGCCAGCCAGTTCAATCGGTTTAATCTCATTTTTATCATCTCTTACTTTTCGGCTGATCGTTTTTTTAATTTCTTTGTTTAATAAGTTTATATCAGCAATCCCATTGCAGATATAATCAATGCACTCAATCAGTAAATCTTCATTATATCTTTCCCAAGCTGCACAAAGCATAACTACGGCACTTCTGGTTAAATGCCCCAAATTCTTTTTACCCTTTGTGCTTTTTGAATAATTGGTATGTGTCTCAATTAGTTTGATGACATCAATCCTGATATGAAGAAATGTTATGTAAGCGTTTGAAGGCATTATGAATAATTAATTAATACTAATATACGTTAGTTGGAATAAAAAAAATCAGCAAAGTTAAGCGGCTACCACAGACCTAATCAAATTGGCCCGGCAAGGAACTACGGCATAAACACGGCCCACCCGCACAAAGCCATCATTTATTCCGTTCCTCCTTGCCAGCCAGCCACGCCGCTTGGTAAATGAGCTTTCTTTTTTTCTCTTTTTTCTTTTGTTTAAAATTTATAAAAGGGAATGAGAATCATTTAAAGCTTATTTTATGATGTTTCCTCAAATCCGCTGCTATCAGGCAAATGCAATATTGCAGCCAAATGTTTTCTTCATTCTTGCAAAAGGTGATAATGCCGGCAAGCCTTCCCTAAAGCCCTGGGCAAATTCCTTTGCGATGATTTGCCCTAATGAAAAGTATTTCCAGTTTTATTTCTGGCTCGTTTATGCATTGTTCAAAGCAAAAAAGTTTAAGGTTCGTCTGCGGGGTTCGGCTATTCCATTTATCAACAAAGATGATATTGCTGCAGTCCTTAAAGAAGTGGCACCGGCAGTCTATGATGATTGGTCAAAATTCCAGGTTCTCTTAAATACCCTGGATAAACTGGAAAGCCTTAAATCCTCTTTAGGTCAGCAGCTTTTGGCATCCGAAAATTTGCAAAGCTACCTGTTGCACGTTTATTTCAGCGGCAAGCAAAAGCCATGATGAAACCGCAGTTGAATTTTGCATAAAAATCAAAAGCCCCGGCAATTACGCCGGGGCCTTATTTATTCTTCGGCCACCACAACCGAAGCACTATTTTTTAAAGATCCTGATTAAGAATTTCAGGAACAGGGTAACTGAAAAGCTGACAATGGCGCCAACGGCTGCAAGAATACCTGTTTTCACAAGATCGGCGCCATGAATGTTTACCAGGATGGTCAACATGGTTCCGCCAATAGTTCCTGCCTTTGTGCTATTGTCAAAATAATGCTGGTTCATGTTATTCTCCTTTTACTGCAGTCTGGCTTATACCACCTGCAACAGTTCCTGCAACTGCCAAGTAGCCAGCAATCTTTAAAACAATTGCCGGCAGACTAACCGGTGCAGCCAGTACAGTCGTTCCAACTGCAGCAACAGTAAGGCCTATATTCCGGATTTTCTTAAAAAATGGTGGTGTTGGTGACTTGATTCTTTGTTTAATTTTCATATTGCAGGGTTAGATTAAAAATCGGTTTTCGGTTAACTAATAAAGCTTAGTAATGCTGAGGTCATTGCCTCTATTATTCCGCTGTACATACTTCGAATTTTTAAAGATTAAGAAATGGGGTTCGTTAACTCAAAAAGATTGATAAGGCTGAGTTGATGGTCTCTACAATTTGGTTTATCATTTTGCACTATTTTTTATAGTTTAAAAATTTGGTTTCATTAACTCAAAAAGATTGATAAGGCTGAATTGATAGCCTCTACAATGCCGTTTAACATATTGCTTTCGATTTTAAGGGTTAAAAAATGTATTTACACGTAAGATTGCTCTAGCGAACAATCAGGTTGATCAAAAGATCCAGAAGTCCTGACAGCATGTGATTAAGATTTAATGGTTAAAAAAACTTGTTTCATTTGGTCTAACTCAGGAAACACAATTGCATTTATTTTCTTAAGCGCAATTCGGGATTCTAAACCTTTTCCCTCTGCAGTTAAAATGGAAACCGGAGCAATACAACCCTGCAATTCTTTATTAGCATCATTTGCCGCATGGATTAATATCAATTCACGGCCCGGCACATTTGCCAGGAAAAGATGCCAACCTCTTTCTGCAGTGTACCTTTTTCTCAGTTCATACCTGCCCTCCGGAATACACGATATACGATGTTGGTTATTTTTCCAGGCCAACTCTATTGAGCTGCAAACCCGGGATCCGTTGAATAAAAATTCTCCGTTCGTGCCATTTGGGTAATATGTCCTAATAAGCTCCAGTTCCATGTTTGAAAGGGTTAAAAGTTAAATGCCTGAAACTTTCACCAGGTTCAATGCATTGAATGCGCCATTTTCAACGGATATTTAATGCCGTTTACTTCCTGGTAAAATTCAATACCCAATGCAAGGAACAGGGGATGAGTGCTGTTTGCTGTTACAGCATTTGCCAGGTTAATAACTGCGGTTGCAGTATTATCCCATGGCAGGATGGCTGTTTCATTGGTATCCACAACAAAAGTTTCGTTTTCAAAATCAATTTCAGCGCCACCGGAAATGATTTTGAAGTGTGAAGTACCACCCGGTGCAGCAACCATGTTCGCCGGTAGGAATGATGGAATATCTACTGTCAGTGCTCCTGTAACACGGTCAATAGCTGCTGTGTAAGGAGCGTATAACGTCCTTCCCAGTTTACCGTTTTTGTTGAAGTCAAAGCCTTCCAGTAATTCCGCTTCGCCGTCAATTACGTTACGCAGGCCACGAGGGTTTGTAGCATCGGCCTGTACAACTTCCACCATTTTGGAAGCCAGTCTTCCAACCATGCGGTTGTCAGCTGCATTCTGCAAAAGCCCCCGGAATGAGGTGCGGAGAGTTTTACCGGCCTTTCCGGCATTTCCAAACTCAGCACCGTTCTCACGGGTCCTTGCAAAACTTGGATCGTTTTCAATGCGGTCTTTAGGAATACCGCCTTTACCTTTGGCTAAAAGCCATCCTGCGATTTGTAGAAGGTAATATCACCGATGGTACCTTCCAGTTTAATTATACCTCTTTGTTTTGCCATTTTTTTTGTTTTAAAAATTATCAATCGAAATGTTTTTCGGCACATTTCATAAAGCCTTAAAAAAAACTGATCAGTAATTTTTCAAAAACAAATCTGCAAAGCATTCTCAGTGTTTTCATCAAACCACTTCCGATAACGGCACTTATTGCCGCAGATAACATTTATTGCTGTTATTGTATGTTATAGGCATTTATTAAATTTGTATGCCGATTTCGGCTACAGATTCGGCTCCCTAAAGGCATACGTAAAGTATAGGTATAGTATGAAAACAGAGACCACAAGGCTATGTGTTTACCCTAAAGATGTGCAGCGTATCACTGGTAAAGTGAACGATGGGGCGTATGCTTTTATTAAAGATCAGGGAGGTACTAAATAAGGAGGAACACCAGTTTGTAACTATCGAAGAGTTTTGCAATTATACCGGCTTTAAGGTGGACCAGGTGCAGTCCGCTTTAGTCGGTTAACGTGTACAAGCCGTGTTTTTCGTAAATCAAAATCAAATAAAAAGTATCAAATAAAAAGTGAGTAACGAGGTGAGTCAAAAGCACTGGCCTGTTGAAAGCCATACTGGCAGGCTAGTGAGAAGGTTTTTTGCAGTCCCGTCCGGTCCGCAAATCCCTTGGTAATTACCGGGGGATTTTTAGTTTTATGCCATTACGTTTACATAAGACAAAGCCAAAAAGACAATAGTTTTTACAAAGGGTTTTCAGAAAATCCATATCAAAGGCTGCATCAGCACAACAATGGAGAAAGCCCTTATACTTCTTCAAAAGTACCTTGGGTATTGGCTTGCCTTTTAGAATTTGATTCTAAAACCGAGGCACTTATCAAAGAGCGAAAACTAAAAAAATATTCCAATGCCAGCCTTAATGCATTAATAAGATCATCACAAAATAAGCTTTTATGATAGTTGGCCATTTTTACAATATAAGGGCTGCCCTGTCATCCCTACATAGTGTAGGGACGGGATTCGACTCCGTCCGGTCCGCAAAAGCCTTCAATACCTGGTATTGAAGGCTTTTTCTTTTATTTCACTTCTTCTCAATACCTTCACAAAAATTATCTTTTATGAGTTTGCGTACACAATTGATGGGTACAGGCGTTGCTATTGTTACGCCGTTTAAATCAGGTATGGAAGTGGATTTTGATGCCCTGGGCCGGGTTATCGAATTTAATATCGAAAACGGGGTAGCGTATATCGTTAGTTTGGGCACCACGGGCGAGTCGCCCACGATCGATACGGAAGAAAAATTTGATATCATCAATTATACTTTCGAAAAAGTGCATAACCGGGTACCGGTGGTTGTTGGAATTGGCGGCAACAACACCAAAGAGGTGATGGAAAACCTGCAGAGTTATCCGCTTGAAAAAGCAGCGGCGGTACTAAGCGCCAGTCCGTATTATAACAAACCCTCGCAGGAAGGCATTTTTCAGCATTATAAAAATGTAGCGGATGCCAGTCCTAAACCAGTGATATTATATAATGTTCCGGGAAGAACCGGAAGCAATATCAGCGCCGATACAACGTTACGCCTGGCAACAGAAATAGATAATATTGCAGGCATTAAAGAAGCCAGTGGCAATATGGTACAATGCATGCATATTTTACGCGACAGGCCCGATGATTTCCTGGTAGTTAGTGGTGATGATCACCTTACTCTTCCTTTAATTGCCTGCGGCATGGACGGGGTGATCAGCGTAGCTGCGAATTGTTTTCCTAAAGATTTTTCCGAGATGGTCAGACTGTGCTTACAAGGTGATTTTGCTTCGGCCCGTCCATTACATTATAAATGCCTCGAAGGAAATGACCTGCTGTTCGCCGAAAATAATCCGGCCGGTGTTAAAGCATTTTTATTTGAATTGGGACTGATTGAAAATGTATTAAGACTGCCCCTGGTTCCGCTGAGCAGCGCTGTTCATCAAAAAATTAAAAGTTACCTCCATACATGAAATACCTCCTGGGCTTCGGTTTAATTTGCTGTCATTTTTTTAATGCCGGGGCTCAGCATCGGGTTGTGATCACCTTGGGAGAATATCCTGTAACGACCGGTAAAGACAGTATTTTTATTGCCGGCAATTTTAACAATTGGGATCCACATGATAGTGAGTACACTTTCCGGGCGAATTCAGAAAATATATTGGCGTTATCGCTCGATTTACCCGCCGGTAACTATGAATTCAAATGTACCCGGGGCAGTTGGAAAAAAGTGGAAACCGGTTTCCAGGGAAATGATATCGGCAACCGCGATCTCCGGATTACCCGTGATACAATCATTGAAGTGAATATAGAAGGATGGAAAGATGATCTTACCACTACAGAAATAAAGCATACGGCCAGCGGGCAGGTTCATATTATAGATACAGCCTTTTTTATTCCACAGCTTAACCGTCACCGGCGCATCTGGGTCTATTTGCCTGAAGGATATTCCAAAACCAAAAAGCATTACCCGGTTTTGTATATGCACGACGGACAAAACCTTTTTGATGCAGCTACCTCGGCCTATGGCGAATGGGGTGTTGATGAATGCCTCGACAGTTTAATAGAAGCCGGCAGGCAGGCCTGTATTGTTGTTGGTATCGATAACGGCCCCGAACGGATGAGCGAATATAATCCGGGTGAGTTTCAAAATTTTGGCAAAGGAGAGGCAGACCAGTACCTTGATTTTTTGACCGAAACACTCAAGCCGTTTATTGATAAAAAATACAGAACCCTGCCTGATAAAAACAACAGCATCATTGCAGGCAGTTCAATGGGCGGCCTGGTTTCTTATTATGCCCTGTTGCGGCAACCATCGGCATTTGGAAAGGCCGGTATTTTTTCTCCTGCATTCTGGACGGCGTCCAACATCAGATCCTTTACCGATTCCCTGGCCCCTATAAACAACGGTAAATTTTTCTTTTATATAGGTGCCAAAGAGGGTGCCGAATATGTTCAGGATATGGAAGAAATTGCGGAATCGCTAGGCGAAAAATCAGCAGCTATGGTTTATACGGTAATAGACCCGGCCGGCAAACACAATGAAAAAGCCTGGCACAGGTGGTTTCCTGAATTTTATTCCTGGATAATGGCCGATGGCTTTAATTTAATAATAAAACCCGGCAACTAGTTAAATCAGATAGCAACAGCCCTGTATGGCGAGTTCAGTGTTTTCAAAAACTTCTTTGGTTTCGGTTAAAAACTCATCCAGGGTCTCATATTTGGATGAAAAATGCCCGATCAGTAATTTTTTTACGCCCGCTTTCTTTGCTATCGCCCCGGCCTGTACGGTGGTGCTGTGAAACCGTGCTGCCGCCCGTTCGTGTAGATCTTTCAGGTAGGTGGTTTCATGATAGAGCATATCAACACCCATTATTTTTTCTGCCAGGCTTTCATCAAAAATGGTATCGGCACAGTAGGCATAGCTTTTTCCTTTGGGCGCTTCGGTGGTTACTTCTTCATTAGGTACAATGGTTCCTTTTTTGGTAATATAGTCTTCGCCTTGTTGCAGGTTTTCGTAAAAAGCAGCCGGTATCTCATAAATTTTTGCTCTTTCCGCATTCAGTTTTCTCGGTTTCTTTTTTTCCCTGAACAAAAATCCCCAGCAGGCAATGCGGTGCTGAACCTTAAAGCAGCTAACCGTTATTTTATTGTTGTCAACGATGGATCCTTCTTCAACCAATGGATGAAAATGCAGGGCATAAGAAAGATGCGTTGACGCAAAATCAAGCTGTAAACTGATCAATTGTTCCAACTCGGGCGGTGCATGCAAATGAAGGTCCTGCGTACGGTTAAGCAGGCTCATGCTGGTAAGCAGGCCGATCAAACCAAAATAATGATCACCGTGTAAATGCGAAATAAAAATATGATTGATCTTGCTGCGCCTGATCTTGTATTTCGATAATTGCATCTGGGTACCTTCACCACAATCAATCAAAAAACTCTCGTCCATGCTTTGTAAAACCTGGGCCGTAGGGTTTCTGTCAAATGCCGGTATGGCAGAGTTGTTTCCAAGTATAGTTAGTCCAAGCAAAATTATTTTATTGGTTAAATTGTTATGGCTTTGTTTGTATTAACATGGTTTAATTTTAAGTAGACTGCAAAATGCATTGAATAGCTGCCTAACTCCTAATTCCTAACCGCTAACCGCTAACTGCCAACTGCCAACTGCCCACTGCTAACTGCTAACTGCCAACTGCCAACTGCCCACTGCTAACCGCTAACCGCTAACACCCAACACCCAACTCCTCAATCATCCCCCAGCAATTCCCGCTCAATTTCTTCCATCTGCACAATATCCCAGGCCTCACTTTCAGACGGCGTTATATTCATCAATTCAAGTAATTCTTTTTCTTCCAATAATTGAGCCACTTCTTTCTGAAGACCGCAGATCACAAAAGAGCAATTGTTTTCATAAAATTGTTGTTGAACCGTTGCTATATTTTCTGCCATGGGCGCATCAACAGTTTGCACCCCGTTCATTTTTAAGATCAGGTGCGGCATGTCTTTTTGCAGGTAGCCAAGCAACAATTGGTTCAGTTCTTCTGTCATATTAACAGATAAATGCGATTCTTCCGGCGTAATAACAGTAAATCTTTCTTTGGTATCTATTTTGACATTCATTGTATTAAGTTGAAGTGTATAGAAAGCCCCCCGTTTTCGGGTGTTGATTATTGTAAAGTAAAGGAAATTTGAAAAGATTACGAATTCTGATTATACCCGCCCAGATCCGGAATTCTACTTTTAAACATATTAACATTTACATAGAGCGGCAAACTATATCTTTGAAATAATCGTTATTATTGTACAAGCTAAATTCAATATAAAATGGATAATAATTTTTCAGCACAGGTAAAAGAGATCATCTCGTACAGCAGGGAGGAAGCATTGAGATTGGGAAACGATTTTATTGGAACAGAACATTTGGTATTGGGTTTGATCCGCGATGGAGAAAATACAGCGGTTAAAATATTAAAATCGCTCAATATCGACCTGTTTGAACTGCGAAAGGAAATTGAAATTGCCGTGAAAGATAAAACCGGGAAAAATATCGCCAATATCAATTCGCTTCCCCTGACCAAACAGGCCGAAAAAGTGATCCGGATCACCGTGTTGGAAGCCAAAGCCCAAAAAAGTGCGTTGGTGGAAAGCGAACACCTGATGCTTTCTATTTTAAAGAATAAAGAAAATATTGCCACACAGATCCTGAATCAGTTTGATGTGGATTATGATGTGTTTAAAAATGAACTCGGTTTTGTAACGAGTAATCCACCTTCGGCCGAATTCAGCGATGAAGGTGAAGATGATTTTGATGAAGAAAGAAAACAATACGGCAGCCAGAAATCCAGAGCCGCCGGCGCCACCAATCAACCCAAAACAAAAACACCGGTGCTGGATAATTTTGGCCGGGATATAACCAGGCTTGCCGAAAACGGATCACTTGATCCCATTGTTGGCCGGGAGGTTGAAATTGAACGGGTATCGCAGATATTATCGCGTCGAAAAAAGAATAATCCCATTTTAATTGGCGAACCCGGCGTGGGCAAAACCGCCATCGTTGAGGGTTTGGCGCTCCGCATTGTGCAACGCAAAGTATCGCGTGTGCTATTCGATAAACGCGTGGTTAGTTTAGACCTGGCGGCCTTGGTGGCCGGTACCAAATACCGCGGACAATTTGAAGAGCGGATGAAAGCCATCATGAATGAACTGGAAAAAAACCGCGATGTTATTTTATTCATTGATGAAATACACACCATCGTTGGTGCTGGTGGCGCCAGCGGATCCCTGGATGCGTCCAATATATTTAAACCGGCCCTGGCCAGGGGCGAACTGCAATGCATAGGTGCTTCTACATTGGATGAATACCGTATGCATATCGAAAAAGACGGGGCACTGGACCGCCGTTTTCAAAAAGTATTGGTTGAGCAACCATCGGTTGTTGAAACCATCGAAATTTTAAATAACATTAAAAATAAGTACGAAGATTACCATAATGTTACCTACAGCATGGAAGCGATCGAGGCCTGCGTAAAACTAAGCGACCGTTATATGACCGATCGCCTGCTACCTGATAAAGCCATTGATGTATTGGACGAAGTGGGTGCCCGGAAGCATATCAAGAACATTAACGTACCGCCTGAGATCATCGAGCTGGAGAAGAAGATAGAAGATATCAAGCTGGAGAAAAATAAGGTGGTGAAAAGCCAGCGTTTTGAAGAAGCAGCGTCGCTGAGAGATACGGAAAAAAGGTTACAGGAAGAACTGGAGGCTGCTAAAAATGCCTGGGAAGAAGAAAGCAAACACAAGCGTTACCCGATCGAGGAAGAAGATATAGCCGAAGTGGTTTGTATGATGACCGGAATTCCGGTTAAAAGAATGGTACAGGCCGAAACAGAAAAACTGCGCGGCATGGCCAACGATTTAAAAGGTGCCGTGGTTGGTCAGGAAGATGCCATTTCAAAAGTGGTAAAAGCCATTCAACGTAATCGGGTAGGGTTGAAGGACCCCAAGAAGCCTATCGGAACCTTTATTTTCCTTGGCCCAACCGGTGTGGGAAAAACCGAACTGGCCCGTTCGCTCGCCAGGCATATGTTCGACAGTGATGATTCGCTGATACGCATTGACATGAGTGAGTACATGGAAAAATTCACGGTAAGCCGTTTGATTGGTGCACCTCCGGGATACGTAGGTTATGAAGAAGGTGGACAGCTCACCGAAAAAGTGCGTCGTAAGCCCTATTGTGTGATCCTGCTGGATGAAATAGAAAAAGCACACCCTGATATTTATAATATTTTGTTGCAGGTGCTCGATGAAGGCCAGTTAACCGACGGTATGGGCCGTAAGGTTGATTTTAAAAATACCATGATCATCATGACCTCCAATATTGGTGCACGCCAGTTAAAAGATTTTGGTGATGGCGTAGGGTTTGCAACAGCCAACCGGATGGAGAATGTGGATGAAAATAACAAGGCCGTTATTGAGAAGGCCCTCAAACGCACTTTCAGCCCCGAGTTTCTGAACCGGATCGATGATGTGGTGGTATTTAACTCGCTGAATAAAGAGAATATTTTTGAGATCATTGATATCGTGATGAAAGGCGTGGTGAACCGGCTGACCAACCTGGGTTTAGCTATGGAGTTGACGCCTGAAGCAAAAAGTTTTATTGCAGATAAAGGCTACGACCAGCAGTTTGGCGCCAGGCCCTTACACCGGGCCATCCAAAAATATCTCGAAGATCCGTTGGCAGAAGAGATTTTGAATATGAATATCAAAAACGGAGATGTGATGGTTGCCGAAATGGATGAAACCGGTGAAAAAATAAAATTTGTGCTTAAAAAAGAGGATAAGAAGAAGGAAAAGAAATCGGAGGCCGGGTAATACACAAAAGCATTAATTAAACAGAGAGTTGCGTATTTTATGCAACTCTTTTTATTTTTATTATTGAACTGTTTTGATGATTTTTGCAGGGATGAAAAAAATTATCATCACCATCGACGGATGGTCTTCCTGCGGAAAAAGCACCCTGGCAAAGCAATTGGCGAAAGAACTGGGTTATGCCTATGTTGACAGCGGAGCTATGTACAGGGCCATCACCCTTTATTTTTTGCGAAATCATGTAAACTGGCAGGATGAGAAACAGGTGAAAACGGCCTTAGCCGATATTACCATCGGGTTCAAACTGAACGATAAGACCCACGAATCCGAGATCTATCTAAATGAAGAAAATGTGGAATATGTGATCAGGGACCTCGTGATTGCTGAAAAAGTAAGCGAAGTGGCAGCTATAAAAGAGGTACGAACTTTCGCCGTGGCCCAGCAGCAAAAAATGGGTGAACTAAAAGGGATCGTGATGGATGGCAGGGATATCGGCACCACCGTTTTCCCGAATGCGGAACTAAAATTTTTCATGACGGCCGATATCGCCGTTCGTGTAGAAAGGAGATATGTGGAGATGTTCGAAAAGAACCCCAATACATCAATAGATGACGTAAAGGCCAACCTGGAAATGCGCGACTATATAGATTCCAACCGCGAAATAAGCCCGCTTCGAAAAGCGGATGACGCTATAGAACTGGACAATACTTCCCTGGGCATTGAAGAACAGCTGGCCATGGCGTTGCGAATAGCCAGGCAAAAGATCGGTTAAATCGTTTTGTTTGAATTGTAAAAAAGTTTTAAAAAAATTTGGTTTCCTTAAAATTTGTCCTATTTTTGTTACACCTTAACCATTTGACCACATATCCCATCCGTAGGATTCGTATCCTATCATAAAAACCATCATAGTTTTTAGTATTCTGTAAATTCCACCCACACCCCCAATCAAAACATGTATATTATTTCTGTATGCGTATGTATTTACGTGTCGGAATAATGGTCACTATTTAAACATGTTAAGACTATGACACAAGACTTGGTTATCAAAAAAACAAACGCTTTGACAGATTTTTTAGGAAGAAAATGGCTGGTTAATGCAATTGTATTAACATTGATTTTTGCATGCAGCAATTTTTTTGCGTTTGCTCAAAATGTATCAAACCTGTTAAAAATAAGCAAGGTTGACGTAATTAATGAATCGGTAAGTGGTTCTATTGATGGAAGGATCAATGTTACCATTACTGATGCCAACGCGGGAAACTCCAAATATCGTTTGGCGTACGATTTTCTGGAAGAAGGAAACAGTTTCCTTTCTCCGGAATTGACCGCAATTAACGGCGTAATTACGTTAAACAACGCCAGGATAGGGCCTTATTATAATTTAAAAGTTATCAGAACAACAGGTAATTTGGCAAGTGCGGCAGCAACTTCTTTTTCACTGAAGAACTCAACGATTACTAATACTGCGGGTTTTGGCGAAACGGGTGGTGAAAACCTTACTTGTTCTACCATAAATTACACCAACTGTGCAGGTGCCAGCAAATCAATTTCAAATGCCATAGCAGGCTATGCTTATAATGATGAGAACAGTTACCGCCCCTGCGGTTTGCAGGTTACGTCAAACTGTACCGTAACGAATATAAACAGGTGGCATTGTTTTGATGGTAACCTGTCGATTCCGCCTGTCAATAATAAATATACCGTTACCGATTATGTTGGCGCGGGTTTTACCGCGTTACAGGCCTGCCGGCTTAACTGGATCGTTTGCAATTACAGTTATAATACCAGTGGTGTAAATACAGCTATCTGGTATATTGCCGGTACCGGCGGTTCCAATAATTCAATTGCCCAGGCGGCAGTTGCCGCGGTTCCTGCAGTTAACGGAACGCAAACCAGTATGGTGTTTTATAATTCGGTTAACAGTGCTTATCAAAGCATGTTAAAATGGACCTGTGTAAATACACCCTGTACCGGACGGGTCAACAGTTTATATTTTAATGAATTAAATAACGGGCCCGATTTACCTATAACCAATGGCGCCAGCTTTACCTTAGCCCAGTTGGGTTCTAATTATAATCTCGAAGCCGGGGCAACCGGAACCATTGGCAGTATCAAGTTTACGATCACCGGTCCAACTTCCAGCAGCAATATTGAAAATAGTGTGCCATACAACAGTCCTTCTACCGGCAGCGGAGCCTGGACGGGAGCGGTAGGTTCGTACTCAGTAAATCTGAAAACCTACAGTGGTTCTGGTGCAACGGGTACGCTTTGTCATGATACGACTATAACCTTTACCTTAACCAACAACCCGCCCGCATCAGGTGAAAAATGTTTTGTAAGCCCAACAAATCCATCAGTAGTTTGGGCCAAAAGTACCTGGACAACCAATACCACAAATCAAACGGTTACCGTACGAACCATGTTATCAAAAACTTTTGTGGATAATACCTATGGAACCAATACTATCGGATGGCCAGGAAGCCATTCATTCAGTAACCTCACCGGCTCAGATAAACTTGGCTGGTCAATAAAAGATGCTAACGGGAATGTAAAATTGGCTTTTGTACAGGATTATATAAGTTCAAGTGGCTCTTTCCCATCCGGTTATGGATGTCTGGGTTTTGGAGGAGACGGATCTAACCCTACTGTCGGAAGCGCTTCGGATGTTACAGCCTTTTTGACTTCCCTGGACAAAAGTTTAAATCAAAATGGGGCATCTTACTATAGCCTGACTACAAATTCTCCGGCTACTGATATTAATTACACACCAAATCCTGCTTATCCAAACTTTATTTATGATGTTTGGTATGAAGTAACTGTAAAATTATCAGCTTTTGGCACTGCCGGGTTCGGTTACCCTGAAATTGCTTCAACCCATGCCAGTCCAAGCAAAACAGGCAATAATTCAGAAACCGTTGTTCCTTCAAATTGTATTGGAAGTTTAGGCGATTTTGTTTGGATGGATAATAACGGAAATGGGATCCAGGATTCAGGTGAGCCAGGTATTCAGGGTGTACTGGTTACCTTAACCAAGCCAGATAATACGATAATAACTACTACTACAAATGCTTCCGGATTCTATCAATTTACAAACCTTTCTGCTGGCAATTACACGGTAACTTTCCCTACCACATTATCTGGTAATCTGGCATTAACCAGCCAGGATCAAGGCAATGATGATGCAAAGGACAGCGATCCAAACCAGGGTACAGGTATTGCAAGCGGAGTAACTGTTTATCCCGGTCAAATCAATAATACTGTTGACGCCGGATATGTCTCTGCAGTACTCACATTGGGTAATTTGATATTCTTTGATAGAAACAGAAGTGGTTTGTACGATGCCGGCGATAGCGTGGCAGCCGGAATTGTTGTAAGGTTGTATAATGATGCCAATAATGATAATGTACCGGATGGTTCGTTCATTCAGGCAGCCACTACAAATGGTGCGGGTGAATACTCATTTACAAATCTTACTCCTGGTAATTATATTGTGGGTGCTGTAGTACCTGCAGCCCATGCGATTACTGTAATCAATGGCGGCGATCCCGATAATAATATTGACAATGATAACAATGCTGTTTCCATAGTGTCCGGCGAAGCAAGGGGTATGTCCATTACCTTAAGCAATGGTGCTGAACCATCTGGGGGTGGTAATACCAATAATACATACGATATTGGCTTCTATAATCCAACGTTGCCACCAAATGGTGGACAGAGTTGCTTTATCGGAGTAAACCCGCAGGTTTATGCCAAGAGCTTCTGGAACGTGAATGTGAATTCGCAAACAGTAACGGTAAGGGTAACTTTTTCTAAATCCTTTACAGACAATTGCTATAAACCATCAGGAAACGCAGACAACTGGAACAGAACCCATAAGTTCTCTGATCTAACAGGTTCTGATCATCTGCAATGGTCATTGAAGAATGGGAACGGAACCGAAGTTTTGAAATTCAAGCAGGACTATATTTCTGCCAATGGCAGCGGTTACAATTATCCGTCGGGCTATGGTACACTTGGTTTTAATGGAGATGGGGGTACCCCTAGCCCGGGAACTGCAACTGATGTTCTGAGTTTCAGAACATCAATTTCTACCAATTTTAATGAGTTTGGATATGCTTTAACAACCGACTCTCCTCCAACAGATACCAATTATACACCAAACCCGGCTGCACCAAACTGGATCTATGAAGCCTGGTATGAAGTAACTGTAAAAGCCTCTGTATTTGGTACCTCTGGGTTCGGATTTGTTGATGTGGCTTCTGTTCACTCCAGTCCAAGTAAAACAGGTAATAATACAGAAACCATTACCAACACGCCATGTGTGAGTAAAATTGGTGACAGGGTATGGTATGATACAGACCGGGATGGCATTCAGGATGCAGGTGAAAATGGAATAAGAGGCGTGACTGTTAAATTAAGAAATGCAGCCAATGTAGTTATTGCAACGAAAGTTACCGATGCATCTGGTAACTATCTTTTCGACAACCTGGATCCGGGCGTTTATTATGTTGAATTTCCTGTTTCCGTTTATGGGTATAAAATGTCTCCTGCTTATGTAGGTACAAACCGTAATATCGATAGCGACCCATCAAATACAACCGGTATTACGCCGGCCATTATACTGGGCACTGCCGAAAGTAATTTAAGCATAGATGCCGGATATGCACCTGATTGTGAATGTACCGACGCGCCTAATAATTTATTAGCCAATGCCAGTTTCGAATTCGGAACAACCGGCTGGAGCTGGAGTTCGGGCAATGGTTCTTTAACCACAGGCACAGGTTATGTAGCCTGCGGAACGCAAAATGGTTTCAATAACCAAAGTTCAGGTACTTCTAAAGTATGGCAGGATGTAAATGTACCAGCTGGTGCAACAGTAACTTTCTCTGCTTATGCAGGAACACATACGGCAGGTATTGGTTGCAGTCCAAAACTTAGTTTAATATTTTTAAATGCGGCTAACGTAGTTATCGGTCAAACAGATATTACAGTAACCAGAGATGTTGATATATACAACAGTCAGTTGGAGAAATATACCATTACCGCAACAGCACCCGCAGGCACCGTTAAAGCAAGGGTACAGAGTTCAATTACCTGTAACACGATGAAGCTGGATGCTTTTTGCTTAACTGTGGCAGGGGAGTGCCTTGGTGCCGGAACCTGGAATCTTAATTTACCCAATGGCACGTTGGGTACATCACAAGGCTATACAGTCAATGGTGTAACGATCACCGCTTACGGATTCAATAACGGTAACCCCGGCACGCCTACAGCGCTGTTTGGCAAAAACGACGGCGGTAATGAGAATGGTTTAGGCATTAACAGTAACGTTAATCATGAAATTGATATTAACCATTTTGTACAACTGGACCTGAACCAGGTCATTGCTACCAATGCCACAGCAGCTACGATGAGTATTGGCAGTATGCAGGCCGGTGAACCCGCAAACGTATATGGTTCAAATACATTGGGCGTAATTGGCACCCTGCTGATGACGGTACCGGTAACGCTGGATAACACGCCGTTCCCGATGCCGGGCTATCCTGCATACAGGTACATCAGCGTACGGGCAAGCGCGCCCTCACCAGCCGATGTGTTGCTGCAGCAGGTTAGCTTCTCCTGTCCGGTTCTCTTCGGTTCAATAGGCGACCGCGTATGGGTTGATGCCGATAAAAACGGTGTGCAGGATGCAGGTGAAGTTGGTTTGGCCGGTGTAGTGGTAACGCTTTATGATGGTACCACAAATATTGTAGTGGCAAGCACTGTAACGGATGCCTATGGTAACTATTTGTTCAGCAAGTTGCCAACAAGCGTTGCCGGCACAAACTACCAGGTACGTTTCAGTTTGGTACCGGGTTACCGGTTCAGTCCTTCGGCAGGAGCAGTTTCATTGGCAACAAACAGCGATGCCAATGTAAATACAGGTCGCACCAACACCATAACATTAACCAATGCAGTTCCAAACGTAACCTATGTGGATGCCGGTATGTATTATACAGAAACGGCCAGACTGGGTGATTTTGTTTGGAACGATTTAAATAAAGATGGTATCCAGGATCCGGATGAACCGGGCATTGCAGGCGTAACCGTCATGTTATATACCAGCACCGGAAATCTTTACCGTGCTACGATAACATCTAATGACGGATACTATTTCTTTGATGATGTGCCGGCAGGTACCTACTATGTTAAGGTAACACCACCATTGGGTTACCAGGTATCACCAAAAAATATTGGCGGAACCGCAATTGATAGTGATATCGATCCAACAACTTTTAAAACAGCAAACATTACTGTAACTGCAGGTACCAGTAACCTCACCATTGATGCTGGTTTGAATGTGACTTCGAATCTGCTGGCTGCCCTGGGCGACAGGGTTTGGGAAGATCTGAATAATAATAATATTCAGGATCCCGGAGAACCCGGAATCGCCAATGTAACGGTTGAATTATTCAACAGCAGCAATGTATCTCAGGGAATTGTGACAACCGATGCCTTCGGCAATTATATATTTAATGGCCTTACACCGGGTGCTTACTATGTTAAGTTCACTTTACCGGCGGGCTTTACTTTTGTAACGCAGGATGCAGGTACTGATGATGAAGTGGATAGCGACGTAAATGCAACAGGTATTTCTCAAACGGTTACATTGGTTGCCGATGAGATCAATACAACAGTTGATGCCGGTATGCGGCGTTCATCACCCAAAGCAACTTTAGGGGATTTTGTTTGGTACGACCTGAATAAAGACGGCGTACAGGATGGAGGAAGTGAAGTTGGGGTACCGGGTATTACCGTATTGTTATACAATAGTTTGAATGTAGTAGTGGCTACCACCACCACCAATTCGGCCGGCTTCTACCTGTTTACAGGTTTAGATGCAGGTAATTATACCGTTGGCTTTAGCAATTTGCCTGCCGGTTATGGCTTCAGTCCTAAAGCTGGTGCAGTAACGGTAGCGAATAACAGCGACGTGAATCCGTTTACTGGAAGAACTGATAATATTACGGTAGCCGCAGCGTCAAATAATACGTTTGTTGACGCCGGCCTGGTAAGTAAACCAAAAATATTCGACAGCAAAGCTACAGTGGGTGATAAGCTTTGGAATGACCTCAATAATAATGGTATCCAGGATGCCGGCGAACCGGGTATTGCAGGTGTGATCGTTACTTTATACGCCGGAAACGGAACTACAGTAGTAGCCAGTACCACCACCGATGCCCTGGGTAATTACCTGTTCACCAATCTGGATGCAGGTACTTATGTGGTTGGTTTTGGAACATTACCGGCAGGATATGTTTTTGCAACACAAAATGCCGGAACCGATGACGAAAAGGACAGTGATGTGGATACGGGTACGGGTAAAACAGCACCATTTACACTGGCAACAGGCGAAATAAATTTAAGCATCGATGCCGGTGCAAGGAATACAACGGTTAGGTCTTCAATCGGAAATTTTGTTTGGTACGATGTGAATACCAATGGTATACAGGATGCCGGAGAGCGTGGAGCAGCAGGCGTATCAGTAGCTTTACTTAATGCTTCCAACTCGGTGATCGCAACTACCACTACCGATGTAAATGGACTTTACCTGTTTACTGATCTGGTGGCCGGTACCTACTTCGTGAAGTTTGGCAATTTACCAGCCGGTTTTGCAGCTACTACAAAAAATGCTGCCGGAAGTACCGCAGCCAATAACAGTGATGCGGATGTAACTACATTAACAACAGATGCCATCGTATTACCTGCAGCTACCAATGACCTTAATTGGGATATGGGTATCAAGTCAACCACCAGGGCTTCCGTAGGAGATTTTGTTTGGAGTGATCTCGACCTCGACGGAATACAGGACGCCGGAGAACCGGGTGTGGCAGGCGTAACCGTTACCTTGTTTGATAATAATGATGATCCGGTGGCTACAACGATCACCGATGCAAACGGCGCTTACCTGTTCTCAAATGTTTTACCGGGAACCTATAGTGTAGGATTCAGTAATATTCCCGCTTCCGCTTCCTTCACCTTACAGAATGTAGGCGCTGCGGCGCTTAACAGTGATCCCGATCCGGTAACCGGCCAAACGGCCAGCTTTACCCTGGCTGCCGGTCAGTTTAAAAATGATGTTGATGCCGGTTTGGTTACCTTAAAAGCGGCAGTAGGTGATTTTGTATGGTTTGATGTAAACCGTAATGGCATACAGGATGCAAATGAAGCAGGTGTTGCTGGTGTTACGGTAACGTTGTACAACAGTAGCAATGTGGCAGTAGCTTCTGCAGTAACAGATGCCAAAGGCGCATACCTTATAAATAATGTTTCGGTGGCCGTGGGCGGTTCGCCGTTTACGATGCGTTTCACGGATGTTCCATCAAGCTTCTATAAGTTCACCATACCATTGGTTGGCGGAGTTGGAGCGTCAAATAACAGCAAAGTTTTGACGCAGGATATAAATGATGGAACAACGGGCAGCTTTACCTTATCTCCCGGCCAGATATACAGAGACGTGGATGCGGGTATTTACAAGCAGATCAATTTAAGTGGTAACGTATGGCACGATGCGAATGGAATGACGGATAACCTGGTAAATCAAACCAGTACGGTACCCATTCCGAATAACCTGAGGGTGTACCTGGTGAATTTTAGTAATGGAGGTGTAATTGAAGGTATCAAGGGAGTTCCATTTAATACCGGTCAATACAACTTTACCGACGTAAATATAAATACTAACTACAGGATCTATTTAACAACCCAGGCATTTTTTGTCGGTGGCTCGGTTCCTCAGTTTTCATTCAATACGCTGCCTTCAGATTGGAATAATACGGGCGAGCACGTAGGGATTACACCGGGAAGCGATGGTATTGTCAATGGCTGGCTGAACGTGCCGGTTGGGGTCATCAGTGTAACCAATGCAAACTTCGGTATTAAAACGGGTGGAGGAAACAGCCAGCAATAATAAGTATCTAATGAACACAAGAATATAAATTTTAAAACAACAAAGATGAAAAAGCTAGTTATCGCAATTATCACCATCATGTTTACAGCCTTGTTTGGAACGGCTGTAAATGCCCAGAACGCAAGTCTAGAGTTAAGCTGGATCAGCGGTTCCTGGAACCCCGGGGGTGGTCCCACTGAAGGGCCTTCCCTGGCAAATCAAGTGCAAACATTTCAAAATGATGCGCTTAACAATTCAAATTTTTCCGCGTATAGTCCGCCAATAACAGTTACCACATCGCTGCGTAACCAGAATTTTACGGGCTATAATTATGCCGGAAATCAGGGTACGGTTACCACGGGATTATCCTTTGGTACCTCTAAATCCGAGTGGGATGATAACCAGGTACTGACCCAGGGGCCAAGAAAAAGCAATCTCTATGATCTGATCTCAGCCAATGTGGGAGCGCATGGCCCCATAGCTGCCCAATTCAAATCATTTACCGGTGAGGCGCCTGGTACGATTGACCCGGATTTCAGTCAGTTTGGATCCGACGGAAACGGTGGCGTAGCTGTCTTTTCTACGGTAGAGCCACTAAGAACTTTGGCTGGTGTTGATAAAAACGGCAGATACCTGTACGGGGAACTGGTAATTACCTTCAGTCAGGCAGTAAAGGACCCGGTTATACATATTGGCAGTCTCGGCGGTTCTTCCTGGTACCAGTTAAGTGCAGGCGCACCCTGGAATATCTCTTATTTTTCTACCGAATTAGAATTGGTAAATACAGGTGTAACGTCAACAAAATTGTCGGGTACGGATTATCTGAATGTAGTTGGTAATAATATTTTGAATAGTGCAGCCCGGCCAAATGGTGCATCTACAACGGGCGATACTGATGTGAAAGGATTTTCTACCTATGGTGCTGCCAGTGGAAGTGTTCAAATTACCGGCACCGTTACGGAGTTGGTATACAAAGTATACATGCGGGGCTCATCACTTTCTGATTATCCGTTTACTTTTGACGCGGTGAGCCTCCTTGGATCTACACGTAATCCTTTTTATGGTGATTATTGGTCGATCAGTTATTCATTTAAAAAACCAGTTCTTCAAATCGTATCAGGTAATATATTTGTTGATAAGGATATTACCGATGGCGACATAAATAAATCATTTTTAAATCCCAATGATAAAACCAATGCAGGATGTTTGAATGCTAATTTAATTTCGAACCCTGGCGGAATCGTTGTGAAAACAGTGCCCGTTGGCGACAATGGACAGTATTTGTTTGATAATGTGGCAATCGGAAACTACACGGTTCAGATTAGCTGTGTTGCTGGTGTTGTAGGGCAACCTCAACCCGCAACCACTTTACCGGCAAACTGGCAACGTACAGGAGATTTTATCGGATCAGGACCAGGTTCTGATGGTAATGCGAATGGTGTATCAGCGCCTTTTTCCATAGTCGCTAATCAGATCCTTACCAACGTTAATTTTGGAATCAAAGCAGGTGCCTGCCCTAACAAGATTTTATATCAAGACCCGATTGCGCCTTCTGGCTATTTTGGTGGTTTTGAACTGGCACAGAATTTCTTTCCACTGTTGGTTAATTTAGGCAACGGACCAGGGGCTGTATATGCCCGAACAACATTGGCACCGGCCAACTATAGTATATTGGCCAATGCGGCAACATTCGGATTGAGTTCATACAATGCATTGGGCGGAAACGGTCAGATGGCCGTTAAGCCAACAGCCAATAACGAAACAGCTTATTACCTGGTAGACAGCTTAGGAAAAAATGCCCAGGGTTTCCAAACGTTCATATTATCGGGTTCGGGATCGGCCTTTAAAGGATGGTTCGCTAAAGGTACAGTTGATGATGCCATTGTAAAAGTGAAGATCTACGATGCAGATGATCCAGCAAAGATATTTGTGAATACAGATGTAACGTTGACCGGTGCGCCTGGTACCTGGACATATTGGAATATGCCTTGGCTGGTAAACTATGGTACGATTGGATTACCGTCTTTAACGAAAAAAGTACGGTTCGATATTATATCCGTAAATGGAATACCATTTTCTATCGATGAGTTGTGTTTGACAGAATCAGCTGCCGGTCCGATCGTACCGATCACGATTTCAGATTTCACGGCAAATAATTCGGGTTGTACAGCCAACCTAGTTTGGAAAACCTCAACCGAAAGTAACAGCGACCGCTTTGAAGTGGAAGTAAGTACAGGCAATGGCCCCGGATTTGGCATTGCAGGAACTGTTTTGGCTTCTGGTTACAGTACCGAAACAAAAACCTACCAGTATAGTTATCCCATGCAGGCCGGTGTAGTTTACTACTTCCGCCTTAAGATGATCGACAAAGACGGTTCATTTAAATACAGTGATACCCGGTCGTTGAGCTGCTCAAAAGGAAAGGGCGGAATCGTGATCGCACCAAACCCCGTAATTACTGATCATTTCAATATTTCAGGTATGGAGACCGGCAAAAACTCGGTGATCATGTATGCTGCAAATGGACAAATGGTTAGGTTGCTCGAGGTTTCACAAACAGCAAAAGATATAAACGTAGATGGTTTGCCCCCTGGCTTATACACAGTAAAAGTTACCAGTGAATCAGGTAACACCGTGGTTAAGAAATTAATTATATACTAAGACGAATTTCGATAACCAAGCACAAACAAAAGATGTCCCCCCGCCTTAACCGGGGGGCTCTTTTATTTTAATCGGGTTTTTACTGTAATTTTCTTAAAGCGCTAAGTATGTTGATAATCAATACTTTATATTATAATAATCGTTAGATTTAAAAAATAAATTGAAATAGATTAGGAAATATGAAAACTGTTTCCATATATTTGTATCCCCTAACAATAGTAATTTTACTGTCTTTCACGTGTTTTCTCCTTTAATTTGACAAGGTTGATTTTATGATTACGTAATATCAACTCATTTTTATCAAAGCAATTGTTTGCTTTGTTGGTTTCAGGTTGTGTTTCGGCATGATCGGCAGCCGGCAGGTTAAGCTGTGGTATTTGATAAAAACTTTAAAATTTATCCAGTATTCTTTTATTTTTTGAAGAACCAGACGCTTTACATTTTCCTGGAAACAGGAATTTAAACTCTGAAAGAAAATAAAATGAATAATAATTGTACCCACAAGGAAGGCGAAAACTTCATCACTGATTTTTTTAATTCCTTACAGAACTTACTATCACCCGATGCAGGATCAGGAACTGCAGGCTACAGGGTTTTGCCGCTATTTAACATCAGCAGCCACGGCAAACATTTGCCATTTATTCCTTTACACGTTTACGGAGATATAAATAACACTGCAAGTTTTCATAATGGTCAAACCAATGGTCTTTATATAAAAACCAAATGATAGTACCGATAACCATATTAAGAGTTATACGGGCCTGTTTTGCAAACAGGTTGTTGACAGCATTGATGGCTTGTCTGTTATTTATTTTCCATAGCGGCCGTATACAGGCTCAGTCGGCAAAAGGCCAGGAAAACATAATACTAAATACAACAACAGATAAAGGCGAATCCGCACGGGGAATCAACTTTGCATCTATCGGCGATTTTGTTTGGATTGATAATAATGCAAACGGTAAACAGGATGCCGGCGAACCGGGTATGCCAAATGTGGAGGTTGTATTGTACGATTCTTTGCTGAACATTATTGATTCAAAATATACCAATGATTCGGGTTACTATCATTTTGATAATATTCCCGTTCCGGAAAATACAGGCAAAACATTTATTGTTGGCTTTAATAATATTCCGCCTAACTACGCGTATACAAACCTGGTAAGCGACAGTTTGGGCCAACTCACCTGCAGTAAGTCCGACACTATTTCGGGGCGCACCAAACCATTTTTATTAAAAGCAGGTGAGGACCGTAAAGATATCGACGGCGGTGTAAAAAATGCGCCGGGTGTGGTTTTACCATTGATCATCAACCAATTTAATGGTACCTACGCAGATGGTTTCATCCAGTTGGGTTGGAGTACTTATTCGGAGATCAATATCGATCATTTCGACATCGAACGAAGCACCGACGGAATTAATTTCAGGCAGAACGGAAGGGTAAGTGCCATTGGCGGACTGCTCAACAGTAATATCAATTATTCCTTTTTAGATATTACGGCTCAGCGTGGGGTCAATTACTACCGGTTGGCGATCGTTGATATCAGCGGCAACTATACTTATAGTAAAACTATTATGGTTAACGTAGATATCAGGGGAATCAGTGTGATGGTTGTTTATCCCAATCCATTCAGCAGGCGGGTGAAGATCAGGGTGAACTGCGATAAAGCAGAAAAAGTGGCCATAAATATATTAAACAGCAGCGGTGTTTTAATCAGTACACAACAGGCCGAAACAACAATAGGCGATAATAATATCGATATTACAAAAGTGGATGCATTGCCGGGTGGCGTTTATTTTATCGAAGTAGTTAGCAGTACCCGCAGCCTGAAGACAAAAGTGATGAAACTCAACTAGTTTTTTTCCTACCGCTATGTATCATAAAAGCTTTACCCACAGTAAGGCTTTTTTTAATGAATCAGGGCAAGCAATTCAGAATCGGGCTTGTCAACAGCAAAAATTGATTTTAATTTATTGATCACGCCTTCTACCAGGGCATCCGGGCAGCTGGCACCACTGGTCATTAGTATCTTTAGCGGTTTTTTATCAGGCAAAAATCCATCTGTTATCCGCTCGGATTTGTCGTGGAAATTATAATGTAGAATACGATTGCCGTCCATGATCTTTTCTTCATCGCTTATAAAATAAGTAGGCAGTTTAGCTTCGCATAATTCCACCAGGTGCGAGGTATTACTGCTGTTGTATCCGCCCACAACTATGGCGAGGTCGGCTTCCCTTTCCAGTAAACCAAAAACGGCTGTTTGATTATCGTTGGTGGCATAACACAAAGTATCACGTGTATCGGCAAATCGTTCTTCAATATTGTCGTTATCCAGTGTATAGGTTGTTTGCATCACCTGTTTTAAAAAATCTGAAATTTCCTGGGTATCACTGGCCAGCATCGTGGTTTGGTTTACCACACCAATTCGCTCCAGGTGCTTTTTGATATCGAAGCCCGCAGAAAATTTTCCGGCAAATTCACTGTTGAATTCATCAGCCGTTTTTTCCCCTTTTATATAACGGCTCAATGCTATCGCATCGCTCATATTGTTTACAATAATGGTTGGCGTATGTGCCGATGCATGGGAAAAGGTAGCCCTGGTTTCTTCATGAGTAGGTTTGCCATGCACAACCACGGTGTAGTTTCGCCTGGCGATCTGCTCACTTCGGTTCCATACTTTTTCTACAAAGGGGCAGGTGGTGTCATATTTCCGGGCCGGAATACCAATGTCTTCGAGTTTTTTCTCTATCGCCAATGTTGTTCCAAACGCCGGTATCATCACAATATCTTCCTTCGTTAAAGATTCAAATGGTATTACCTCTTTACCATGGGTATCCTGCAAAAACTGAACACCTTTTTCCAGCAGGTCGGCATTTACCTGCGGATTATGGATCATTTCACTTAACAAAAAAATACGCTTACCCGGGTTCTCTTCAATGGTTCTGAAAGCTATTTCTATGGCATTCTCTACACCATAGCAAAATCCAAAATGGCGGGCGAGATATATTTGAACAGGTCCAAAGTTCAGCAGGGTTGGACTGAAATCTTTCTTCATTTTGTCCAGTTCTTTGCGTTTATTTTTTATGGCGGCAATTAACGGACTCCGGTATATGATGGGAACATTAAACTTCTTCATGATAAAATGTGACGCTGCAAAGGTACAGGTTGCTGCTGTAAATTTGGAGTGGCATATTTTAACATTACCGGCTTACATTTGAGTAAAATAAACGAATACATGAACATGGATCTGTTTAAGCGGGCCGATTGGATTGCAACAACCAATATCTATGAAGTCAATATAAGGCAATATACGCCTGAAGGGAGTTTTAGCGCTTTTGCCAAAAACCTGCCCCGGTTAAAAGACATGGGCGTAGAAGTGCTTTGGTTAATGCCGATCCATCCCATTGGAAAAATAAACCGTAAAGGTTCCCTGGGCAGTTATTATTCCATTTCCGATTTTAAAGGGGTTAACCCCGAATTCGGTACTCCGGCCGATCTGAAAAAACTGGTTGGCCTGGCGCACGAATCGGGAATGAAAGTGATTATGGACTGGGTGGCCAATCATGCTGCCTGGGACAATATTTGGACCACCGATCATCCGGAGTATTTTGCCCGGGATCCCGATGGTCATTTTATACCGCCATACGACTGGACAGACGTGATACAGATCGATCATACAAACACCGGGCAGCAGGATGCCATGATTGATGCCATGACCTATTGGGTTACTGAATTTGATATTGATGGTTTCAGGGCCGATCTGGCGCATCTTACGCCGTTGGATTTCTGGAAAAAAGCCCGAACAGCTATTGAGCCGTTAAAATCAGATTTGTTTTGGCTGGCCGAGTCGGAAGAGATCGGTTACCATGAAGTTTTTGATGCCACGTTTACCTGGGAATGGATGCACATTACCGAAAATTTTTACAAGGGTAATGTTGGCATAAGTGCTTTGTACGAGGTGCTGGCAGGATACCGAACCGGTTTTCCGGAACAGGCGCACCGAATGTATTTTACCAGCAATCACGATGAAAATACCTGGAATGGAACAGGGAATGAAAAATACGGAGATATGCTGAAAGCCCTGGTGGTATTCAGTTGTACCTGGAACGGGATGCCGATGATATACAGCGGAGAAGAATTGCCAAATGCGAAACGGCTGCCATTTTTTGAGAAGGATCCCATATCCTGGGCAAATACCTGTGAACTGCATGACTTTTATAAAACCCTGTTATTTTTGAAAAAAACAAATAGCGCACTCCGGTCGGCCGATCCTGCAGTTTCCACCTTTCATGTGTTAACTGAGGGCTCAAAAAATATGATGGCTTTTTTGCGAAAAAATGAACAGCATGAGGTGCTTGTGTTTCTTAACCTCGGCAACAAGCCGGTTGGCTTTTTGATAAAAGACCGTTTAATTGGTGGAGATTACCACAATGTATTTGAGAAAACTACGGACCAACTCAGCGAAGACAGTTTCCTGAAAATGAAGCCCTGGCATTTTTTAGTTTATGAAAGAAAAAAATAAATAAAAAGGATAAGCACTGGCTTATCCTTTTTATTTTATCCGCTTATTCCATTACAATTCATCCAACGAGATCGGGTATTCATATACGCCATCATAACCGGGGTAAAACCCGCTGATGGTGATATCCTTGTTTGCTCCCACAACGGCTTTCATTTCCTCAACCGATTTCACTTCCTTGTCATTTACCTTTAAAATAACAAAACCATCTTTCATCCTGGTTTGGTCATTTAACGCACCCTCATTAATTTTCTTAACCACCACACCACCGCCAATGCCGTATTCCTTTGCTTTTTTCGAATCCAGTGTAATGAGGTCGGCGCCCAGTTTATCCAAAACAGCTTCTGTTTTTACAATTTCATAATTACCCGCCTGATTTTTAAGCGTAACCACTGCGGTTTTTTCTTTTCCGTTTCGTAGGTACGTTACCGGTACCTTGTCGCCCGGTTTCTGTCTGCTGATCAACCCCTGCATTTCTGCACCACTAACAATATCCTGGTCATTTATCTTTTTAATGATATCGCCTTTGCGGATACCTGCTTCATAGGCACCACCATCAGTGGGTACCAGCGAAACATAAATACCATCAGCATCCAACGGAATTCCTTCCCTCTTTTTGTCATCGTCCGACAAATCTCCTGCATTCACAAAACTGATGCCCAGGAATCCGCGTTGTACCGTTCCGAATTTGATCAGGTCATCAACCACTTTCTTTACAATATTTACCGGAATTGCATATGAATAACCGGAATAATATCCGGTTGGTGAAGCAATAGCGGAATTAACACCAACTAATTTGCCATCGGTGTTGATCAATGCACCACCACTATTGCCCATGTTCACGGCTGCATCCGTTTGTATAAAAGATTCCACACCCAAATTCGAGTTCCCGGTTTTGTCTTTGTTCAACCCCAGTGTACGGGCCTTTGCGCTGATGATACCGGCTGTAACGGTGGTTTCCAGGTTCAACGGATAACCGATCGCTAATACCCATTGACCAATTTTCACATCATCCGAATTGCCATATAACAGGAACGGTAAACCGGCAGCTTCTACTTTAATAACCGCCAGGTCGTATGAAGGATCGGTACCGATCACTTTCGCTTTGTACGATTTTTTGTTACTAAGCGTTACATCGATCTCATCAGCATTGGCAACTACGTGGTTATTGGTTACAATGTAACCGTCTTCGCTGATGATAATACCCGATCCACTGGCCCTTTGTTCAGGAATCACGTTTCGGCCCCGGCCGCCAAACAACTGGTTAAACATATCATCGTCGAAAAAATCGCTGAACGGGTTATTCGGATTCCGTTTTGGTAAACTGTTATTTACCTGCTTGGCATTTGTTTTTGTTTTAATGTGCACAACGGCCGGTGTAGCCGCCTCGGCCGGGGCAGTAAAATCCAGTGTATTGCCCGGAGGCGTATTGCCATCGAATAACCCGGCATATTTATAGTTGGATGGAATTACGCCGCTCTCCTGGCCGGCATAGGTATTACTTTTTGCAAAAAATGTTCCATAACCCCAGATCACAGTAAGGGCGGTTAGGGCGCTGATGGCGACAGTAAAAAATATTTGTTTCCACTTCATTTTCGTAGGTTTTATTTAGTTCAACAATTTTATGAATGTTTTGTTTTTCAACACCGGTTCTTTAATGATCAACTCCTGTGCCTGTTTGCACAAAATAACGAAGCAATGACAAATTGTTATTTACCAACTGCCATCTTTAACAATTAATTAGGAAGAGCTTCGTAGATGATGCAGGTTATTAAAATAATCCAGATTCTTTACCTCCCCCCGATCCCGTTGTTATAGGCAATCGGCCAGGTTATAAAGTTAACAAAAATTGCATGGTATCAACACCGTCGGCATAATCCATTAAGGATGGTTGTTGTGACTCTCCAAAGGGAATGCCGCCGAAACCGCAAATACACTGCACGTCATCATTTTCCTTTAAAACGGACAACAGCTCTTTTTCGTTATGGTAGTAACTGTAATGGAGCTGACTGATGGCTGAAAAAATGGCATCATTTTCCAATAATAAGGTACTGCCGCTGGTCATGTAGAAAATATTATTAAGCAAGGCGATTGAGAGCTGGTAGTCGTAGTTGTTTTTGAATTTATGGTGATCTTCGAAATATTTGTATTTTTCGAAGGTCTTCAACAGGGGTACAAAATCGTATCCCACCGGCACAAATAATTGGGTGATATTGCGGCAACCTAGTCCAAAATACTGGTGCACATCATCCGACAAAAGTTCCAGTTGTTCTGTCGTTTCATTTCCGGTTAAAACGGCAACCGACGTACGGTTGCGCCGGATGATATGTGGATACTTTGAAAAATACTGATGAAAGTAACGGGCCGAATTATTGCTGCCTGTGGCGATATAGGCATCGCAGCCTTTTAACAATGCTGAAAAAGATACAGCCAGCATAATACCGGGTTCCCATTCGGTCATTTTACTTATCAGGTGCGGTAACAGGATATCATCTTTCGAGGATAATTTGATCGTTTGCCGGTGCCCGCTGATAAATACACATAAAAAATCGTGAAAGCCTACCAGCGGAATATTGCCCGCCATAACGACGCCCACATTTTTTCCACCGATATTTTCATCCAGGTGATAATGTGCGGCCCATAGTTCCAGTTTCTGTTTGTTTAAAAAAGCCGAACAAATATTGGTTATCGCTAAATCTATAAAATTAACCGTAAACCAGCCATTGTGGTGCGACGCTTTTGTTTTAATAATTTGCCATTCTTCCGTTTCGGCCAATAAATATTCCTGTAAGCGTAGTAATAATTCAATTCGTTTTTGTAAATTCATGTTGTTATTATTAAATTGCATCAAAATTACGATACATGGCTATAAAGATTACAGATGAATGTATAAACTGCGGTGCCTGCGAACCGGAATGTCCCAATAATGCAATTTATGAGGGCGGCGTTGAATGGGCAATTTCCGACGGTACAACCGTAAAAGGGATGTTTACCTTGATGGACGGAACCCAGGTAGATGCCGATCAACGTCAAACGCCGGTCAGCATGGATATTTATTACATAACACCTAATAAGTGCACCGAATGCCAGGGTTTTCACGAAGAACCGCAGTGTGCTGCCGTTTGCCCGGTAGACTGCTGTGTGCCCGACGAGATGTATGTTGAAACCATCGACCAGTTAACGGCGAAGAAAGACCTCATGCATATATAATTGAGCTTCGATCCGGGATGCCGGGCACGGGTACGATACATTGTTATCTCCCGGCTCCAAACATAAATAAAAATGATCCGCCCGCAGGCGGATAGCAAAGGCAGGTGATATTTCCTGCAACAGGGCGCGTGTATTTGTATTAAATACATTCGCCTTTTTAATTACGGTAAATTTTATTAAATTGTTGGATGAATAATTTTTTATTTTTTTGTATATCCTGCATACTGTTGGTTTCCTGCTTGGGTTCGGGCAAAGATCAACCTAACTCAGGTGCTTTTGCTAAAATGGAATTATTGAAAGCCGACCGTGATTTTTCAAAAATGAGTGAAGAGAAGGGGATGAAAGCAGCGTTTATGGAGTACCTCGACAGTAATGGTGTTTTACTTCGTCCCAATCGGTTGCCCATTGCCGGGGCCGACGCCATTGATTATCTGCTGCAACAAAATGATACCGATTATTCATTAACCTGGGAACCCAGAAGCGGGGCGGTGGCCAGGTCGGGCGAGTTGGGATATACCTATGGCGTTTATGCGCTTAGGCCATCAACAAAAGATACGGTGATATATGGCACTTATGTGAGCATCTGGAAAAAAGAGAAAGATGGAACCTGGCGTTATGTGCTCGATAGTGGCAATGAGGGGATTGGCGAAATGAAAGATCCCGGCGAGTAAAGTTCCCTGTGGTCAAAATGTTAAATTGCGTGAAATGCGGTTCCCTTAATTCAAGATCATAAAACGATATCCTATATTTCGTTTCTTTGTAAAATAACCTGAAGCAACCAAATGAAGAAAAAAATAGCATTGATCACCGGTGGATATTCCGGCGAAGCGGTTATTTCCTATAAAAGTGCGGCAACCATTGAAAAAAACCTGGATACGGAAAAATGGGAAACCTATACGATAGATATTAACCCGGCCGGATGGTTTTACCTGACAGCCGGAGGCGACAAATTCCCGGTCGACAAAAACGATTTCAGCATAACCGTAGCCGGAGAAAAAATAAAATTTGACGCGGTGCTGGTGGCACTCCATGGTACGCCGGGCGAAGACGGAAAACTGCAGGGGTATTTTGATATACTTAATATTCCCTATTCAACCTGCGATACGGCAACTTCGGCACTTACGTTTAATAAACGCTATACGGTAGCCGTTGCTGCTTTTGCCGGTTTGCACGTGGCCAGGTCGGTTCATCTTTTTAAACATACACCGGTTGCACCCAACCTGATCTTAGATCAATTAAAATTGCCGGTTTTTGTAAAGCCCAATAATGGCGGTAGTAGTATTGGCATGAGTAAGGTACATGAGGCCGGGGCGTTAGCCGAAGCGATACAAAAAGCGTTTAACGAAGACGACCAGGTTTTGGTGGAGGAATTTATTAAAGGGAGAGAATTAACAATCGGTGTATTTAAATCAAAGGGAGAAGTAATAGCTTTACCCATTACAGAGATCATCGCAAAAAATGAATTTTTTGATTTTGAGGCCAAGTACGAAGGTGCCAGTGAAGAAATTACCCCGGCGGTAATAGATGACATGATTGCCGAAAAAATCCGGACGGAAGCAATAAAAGCCTATGCTGTTTTTAATTGCAAGGGTTTGGTAAGAATTGATTTTATTTACGAAGAAGCATCTGAACTTCCATTTATGCTGGAAATAAATACCGTACCCGGGCAAAGTGAGGCCAGTTTGGTGCCACAGCAGGTGTTGGCCATGGGCTGGACTTTAAAGCAATTTTACACCGCGTTGCTTGAAGCGTGTTTTGTTGAAAGTTAATTGACCATTATTATAAATTAAATTTACGGCGTGTTTACATTCATAACCAATAAACCATTTTGGGTAAACTTACTGGCGGCGATCGCTTTGGGTTTACTGTTTTTATTTTTGTTTTTGAAAACCCTGGGCTGGATAACCAAACACGGCGATTATCTGAAAGTGCCGGCTGTTGTGGGTTTGAAAACTGATGCGGCTATTAAATTATTGGAAAAACAGGGATTCGATGTGTATATCCAGGATTCTGTTTATACAGATACCGCCGCCAGGGGCATTGTATTGAAACAATTGCCGGATGCCAATTCTCTGGTTAAAATTAACCGCACCGTTTTTGTTACCGTGAACCGGTATGTTCCTCCGATGATTGATATGCCTGGCCTGGAGGGTCAAAGCCTTTCTTTCGCCTTAAAAATACTTGAGCGAAATCATTTGAAACTGGGCGACACAACGTTCAGGCCCGATTTTATGATGGGGTCGGTATTGGAACAACATTTCAACGGCATGCGCATTGCTGATAAATCGAAAATACAATGGGGCAGTAAGATCGATCTGGTCATTGGCGGCGGCCTGGAGATCAGGTCGATGCCGGTTCCGTCATTAATTGGATTAACTTACGGTGATGCGATGGCTTTGCTTGAAGAGAACGGCATCAGCCCGGGCGCTGTGATTTTTGACGGCGCGATCGCCGATACCGCGTCTGCTTTTATATACAGGCAACGACCCGAAAGATTTGATATGGAAAAAAGACTGGTTTATATTCAATCAGGACAACTGATGGATATCTGGCTTGCACAGCAAATGAAAATTGTAACAGACTCTACCAATAAGAAAAATAATTAAATATCATGACGATCATAACACCTGATGAAATAAAAGCCCGCCTCGATGCCGGCGAAACCCTGCACCTGGTTGATGTGAGAGAACCGCATGAACATGCCGAATTTAATATTGGCGGTCATCTTATTCCGTTGGGTAATATACAGACCATGATGACAGATGAAATTGATGAATTGAAATCAGAAGAGGTGGTTTGTTACTGCCGCAGCGGCAAGAGAAGTATGCAGGCCTGCATGATGTTGGAAACTTTTGGATTTACCAACGTCAAGAACCTGGAAGGCGGGATGTTGAACTGGCAGGAAAAATTTGGACAATGAGCGTAGTATCCAGCATCCAGTATCCAGCTTCCAGTATCAAAACTTCAAATTCACCCCCAGCATAAAATTGAACCCGGCCATGGGAAAATAGTAATTTTCTGTGGTTAGATCTCCACCATAAATGTAGCTGAAGCTATAGCCATTGGGTTCATATTTTTTATCGAATACATTGTTTAACTGCATAATGATATGGGTTGCCTTGAAAATTTTATGTTCGATCAGGTAACTCAGCCTGATATCCTGCAAATAATAAGGATTCAGGCTTCTTGATTGCTGGGCTGTATTGTCTACATACTGCGCACCCACATATTTTCCGATCAGGCTGATCTCGCCGTTTTTAACCGGAATAAAGTTAATGCTGCCGGCTGCCACTACAGCAGGGGAATACGAAATGGTTGTTTTGCCGTAAAATTTCGTTTGTTGCCCGCCATTGTCATAATCATCCAGGTACTCCGTGAAATCTTTTATTTTATTTTCGCTGAAACTGATATTGGCAATAACCTGCAGCCATTTGGTAACAGCAACCTGGCCCTGCAGTTCAATGCCTGTTCGGTAACTCACCGGTATATTGGTTCGGGTATAGGCGCCCACATCGTTTATTTTGCCGGTTAACACTAGTTGATCCTGGTAATACATATAATACAGGTTGGCACCAACCGAATATTTTTTTCCCTTTTTTTCAACGCCTAGTTCAATATCGTGTAGCCGTTCGGGTTTAGGCTGATTGCTGTTGCCGGCCTCAAAGTCATCCCGGTTGGGTTCCTTGCCCGCCAGTGCATAGGAGGCAAAGGCTTTCCATTTTTTGCCGGTATAGGTAACGCCGAGTTTAGGGTTCAGGAAAGAAAACTTTTCATGTATTTGTAAGCCGGGATTGTCGCGAAACCCATCGATGCGGTAGTCAACCTGCCTGAACTGCAGGTCGGCGAAACCCTGCCAGTGGGTGCCCCATTGCTGTATCCATTTACCGTATGCGGAAAGGTCTTTTTTACCGGCGGTTAAATAATACCAACGGTGATCTTTGGGCACGGCGGCCTGCACAGCAGCCCAACTGATTTCGCCATAGTGTTTGCCGTCATAACGGGTATAGCCGCCACCAAAGATCAACTGGGTTTTGTTTTTTTGATATTGCAGGGAAAAGATGGTACCATAAAAATAGTTGTCGAGCCAAAGCTTTCTTACCAGGTCGGTTTCTTTTATTGTATTACTGCCGTCGAAATAATCAGGCAGGTTATAATCGGCCAGTTTTTTATCGGCTTTATATTGTTCATAAAATCCTTTGCCCCGGGTTAAAAATGCCGCCACATTGCCTTTTAAAAAGGAGCTCAATTTGCGGTTATAAAAAAGCTGGTAATGTGTTTGTGTATAATCATCCACTTCATTTTCGTAGGGTTCGCCGGGTTTTTCGGTGCCGCTGGGGTTGTAGGTGCGGTTCGTTTTCAAAAAATTTTCTGCTACACCATTCCAGGCCTGATAAGTTTTTTCCTTTCCCGAAAAAATATTCAGCCGCAGGGAATTTTTTTCGTCAACAAAAGCGATGCTCCCGTAAAATGATTTCAGGTTGGCGCTGGCCCGGTCAATATATCCGTCGCTGCTGATGCGGCTTAACCGGCCATCGATCGTAAAATGTTTACCCAATATTCCGCTGCCAAACTGGATATTGTTTTTCCAGGTATTAAATGAGCCATAGCTATTACCCGTTGAAACAAAGGGGGTTTTATTGAGTTCGTTGGTAAATAAATTAATGGTGCCACCAAATGCCCCGGCACCATTTGACGAAGTGCCAACGCCTCTTTGTATCTGGATACTGTTGGCCGAAGAGGAAAAATCGGGCAGGTCTACAAAAAAACTACCCTGACTTTCGGCATCGTTGTACGGAATTCCATTAAGGGTAACATTGATCCTGGTGGCATCGGTTCCGCGAATACGTATTCCGGTATAGCCCACCCCATTACCGGCATCCGAATTAACAACCACTGAGGGGGTTTGATTGAGTAAAAAGGGCAGATCCTGTCCCAGGTTGTTTTTTTCAATTTCGTTTTTGTTGAGATCCGTTTTGGCAAAGGGCGCTTTTTCGCCGGCCCTGATGGCCAGTACTTCTACGGGTAGCAAATAGGCTGTGTCGTTGAATTTTTTTTCTTTTTGGGCATATAACACAAAAATGCCGGTGCAAAAAGCAAGGCTAAGTAATAACTTCTTCATCAAATAAAATTGGGCTGAATATCCGGGGGAGCTTTTATCCGTTTTGATACCGGCCTTAGTTGGCGGCCGGTCAGGCTTTTCTCCCTTCGCAGGCATTATCCTGTGCAGGTTATCGGGTGTTATCTCAGCCTTTTGCCTACTGGCAAAAAGCACCCCGGAAATTCAAACGGTTAAAAGAGCTTTTGAAACGCAAAGATAGGAGTAGAACCCGATACTTTTTTAAAAACTGTAACAAAACCCCTGTACAACCGTATTAACCAATAAGTATAGCCATGAAACTTTCTTTTCAAAGCTTTTTTCGGTTAATCAATGGTTTTGTTGAGGCTGTTTCGTTTTTTAGTAATAGGTAAATGTAAAAACATGAAAAAATTATTATCCCTGCTGATCTTGGTTTTATCCCTGTCGGCCTTTGCTCAAAACGATCAGGTATTTAAAGACGCGAATGCCACCCCGAGAACACTGAATGGAAGTTTTACTGCCATTAGTGTTTCAAGCGGGATCGATCTTTATATAACCCAGGGAAATGAAGAATCGGTTGCCGTTAGTGCGATCGATCAAAAACACCGCGATCTTATAATTACCGAAGTGGTAAACGGTACGCTGAAAATTCATTATGATAACAGGGGGGTTACCTGGAAAACCGGGAATAAAAAATTAAAGGCCTGGGTGTCGTTCAAAAACCTGGAAAAATTAAAAGCCGAAGCGGGTTCCAATGTGTTGGTAAGCGGCAGTATCCGCGCAGATAAACTGGATCTGGATATAAGCAGCGGCGCCGGTTTTAAAGGGGATGTGCAAACTACCTACCTGTCGGCAGATATTAGCAGCGGTGCCGGGGTACGTATCAGCGGAAAGACCGATCAGCTTAGAGTTGACGTGAGCAGTGGTGCCGATTTTAAAGGCTATGATTTTGCAACCAATTACTGTACCGCTTCTGCGAGTAGCGGCGCGTCGGTTCATGTAACCATTAATAAAGAACTGACTGCCAAAGCCAGCAGCGGCGCCGATATTAAATATAAAGGCGAAGCGCTTATCCGGGAAATGAAGGTTAGCGGAGGCGGTGGGGTAAAAAAAGTATAATTTTTCAGTATCAAAAAATAAGTGATGAAAAAATATGTAGTACTGGTTGTTTTGTTGACCGCCGGTTTTATCGCCCGGGGTCAAAACGATTTCGTGGTGGATGCCAACGCCTCCCTGCGATCGGTTACTGGTGATTTTAACGCCATAGAGGTTTCGAACGGGATAGACCTGTATTTATCCCAATCCAATAACCTGGCGGTTGCGATCAGTGCCAGTAAAGAGACCATCAAAGCGGGTATTAAAACAATTGTTGAAAACGGGGTCCTCAAAATTTATTACGATGGCGGCAGGAACTGGAGTAAAAAAGACCGCGTCATGCGGGCCTATGTGTCGTTTGTTGATTTGAAAAAAATTGATGCTTCCGGTGCCTGTGATGTAGTGATCGCGGGTAAGTTAACAACAGCCGACCTGAACCTTAAGTTGTCGGGTGCCTGCGATTTTAAAGGCACCGTAGCGGTAAAAATTTTAAAAATTAACGTTAGCGGCGCATCTGATGCACAAATAACGGGAACAGCGGAAACCGTGGATATCGAAAGCAGCGGTGCCAGCGATGTAAAGAGTTTTGAGCTGGTCACTGATTTTTGTAATGTAAATGTTTCGGGGGCATCCGACGTACAAATCACAGTAAACAAAGAACTTACTGCCCGTGCAACGGGCGCCAGCGATGTTCAATACAAGGGAAATGCCGTATTAAAAGATAAACGCAGTAACGGGGCCAGCAGTATAGCAAAAGTGGATTAGTCTGGTTTTACACAGGCCTGTTCTAAGTTAAAAACAGCTGCCTTACCGGCCAAAAGCCCATAATAAAAAAGCGGCCAGTTGTTGGCGCCAACTGCCGTAATCATGACTGCCGTTTGCGTCGTACACATACCTGATATCATCCGGCAGGCAAATATTTTTGCTTTTGATGAGGTCGATCAGGTCCCTGGTATCATCCACTACATCAGTGATTCCATCTTTATCGCGGTCACTGTCTTCTTCTTTACCACCGGCATAAAACCAATATTTTAAAGCCGGCTTTTTCCTCGATGCTTTTATTTTGGCCAGCATGATCCTGTTTTTGTCATCCGAATAGCCGGCATTTTTATCGTCCATATCCCGCCACCAGAACGAACCGGAGAATACCCCAACCTTGTCAATTTTATCGGCCCGGTTCCAGGCGATATCAAAAGCTGACAGCCCACCCAGTGAACAACCGGCGATGGCTACCGATTTGAATTTGCGTACCCCTGCATTTTTTTTAGCATAAGGATACAATTCATTATTAATAAAATCATCATAATGATCAGCTTTGTCGCCGCGTTTCAGGTAGTCGGGATGGCCGCTCACGCCAAATTCCTGCATTCGGTCACCGGCATGAACGCCCACGATCAATAAGGGTTTGATCAGTTTCTTTTTATACAGGCTGTCCACTATTTCCCTCATCCCAAACTGTCCCATCTCCTGTCCGTCGTTTACGATCAGTAAATTCATATCGCTTTTGTCGTCGGGCATGGGTGTGCTGATGATGGTTAGTGTAACCTGTCGCTGCAGGTGACGGCTGTAGATCTCATCATCCTGTTGTTTTATTTTGCTTTTGCAGCCAATAGCCGAAACAAGCAACAGTACTATGGTTAGGGTATTCACAAATGTTTTTGCCATATCTCAAAACTAACAAAGAATGTTTATTATTTGGCAGCACAGTCTTTAAACCTTAGTTTTGCACCGCGAAGTAGAGCAGCGGTAGCTCGTCGGGCTCATAACCCGAAGGTCACTGGTTCGATCCCAGTCTTCGCAACAACCTAAAGGCTCTATTGAGCCTTTTTTCTTTTTATGCTCAGAAAAACAGGTTCTTTTATATACAATTACGATTCAAATAATAAAAAAAACTTGTGTATATCGAAAAATCCAACTTATTTTACCAAAATTTTAAAAACTTAACCAAATGAAAATTATGAAAAAATTACTTTTAGGCGTGTTGCTCCTGGCTACTATTGCGTCTTGCAAAAAAAGCGATGACGAAATAAGCTGTGAAGTTTCTGTAGCTGGTATTGCAGGTAGCTATAGGATCACAAAAATCGTACTCACCATCACCGCCTTACCTGATCAGGATATAACGACCACCTTGCTTGACCCCTGTGGGCTGAGTGGTGTTTTTCAGCTAAAGGCCGACAAATCTGTAGTTTACACCGAAACGCCCGCTTGTGGTGGAGATGGAACAGGAACCTGGGATGTGGTTTCCGGAAATATTAACATTAACCATTCGGGAAATGGATATGATTTTCCAAATGCCGCCGCGTCAAGTGCCATTACCGGTTGGGATTGCAGTACGCTAACGTTGACCGAATCTGTTGGTGGCGGACAATCGTACAAGTACACACTTACAAAACAATAAGCAAAACCTGATTTTTCAAAAGCCGCTTCTTTTACGAGGCGGCTTTTTTATTTTACCGGTGCATTGGTTCCTAAAAAGCGCATTCAAATTTACCCCCCGATCGTTTAAAACCCGATAACCGCCAAAAAAACGATAGTTTTGCGGGATTAAGTTCACGGGTCATTTATCGTATCAGGAGATGAAATCAGGTTTTGTAAACATATTTGGTAAGCCGAACGCGGGCAAAAGTACTTTACTCAATGCATTGATGGGAGAGAAGATGGCCATCGTATCGCATAAAGCACAAACCACCCGGCACCGCATTAAGGCTATTTTAACGGAAAAGGACTACCAGATCATTTTTTCGGATACGCCCGGCATCATTGAGCCAAAATACAAACTGCACGAAAAAATGATGCAGGCAGTAAAGGGCAGTTTGGAAGATGCCGATGTAGGGCTGTTAATTACCGATGTGCGGGAAAATACGGATGACAGTCATGCCATATTTTCGGCTTTAAAATTAAAAGCCCCGGCCATTGTTATTTTAAACAAGGCCGATACGGTAAATGGGGAGCAATTGAAAACGACGGCGGCTTTTTTTGAATCTCAACCTTATTGTAAAGAAGTGGTTTCTTTATCGGCCTTAAAAAAAACCGGCATTGATGAACTGTTAAAAACGATCCTGAAATATTTGCCTGAGGGGCAGCCTTTTTACGAAGGTGATGATTTGAGTGATATGCCAACCAAATTTTTTGTGGGCGAAATGATCCGCGAAAAAATATTTTTGTTGTATGGCGAAGAGATCCCGTATCATGCCACCGTATTGGTACAGGAGTTTAAGGAAAAAGCAACGCTCACCAAGATAAGTGCCGAAATCATAGTACAGCGGGAAACCCAAAAAGGGATCATCCTGGGCGGCGGTGGCAGTATGATCAAAAAATTAGGTACCGATGCGCGCAAGGACATTGAAGCTTTTTTAGGGCGCAAAGTGTTTTTAGAATTATTTGTAAAAGTGCGGCCCAAGTGGCGGGATAGTGAGTTTCAGTTGAAAGAGTATGGGTATTGAGCAGTGGGCAGTGGGCAGTGGGCAGTGGGCAGTGGGCAGTGGGCAGTGGGCAGTGGGCAGTGGGCAGTGGGCAGTGGGCAGTGGGCAGTGGGCAGTGGGCAGTGGGCAGTGGGCAGTGGGCAGTGGGCAGTGGGCAGTGGGCAGTGGGCAGTGGGCAGTAAAATATTTAACTTACAAAGGTAAAGTAACGAAATAATATAATAACCATCAGTATGTAAATTGGCAACTGCAAACCGCAAACTGCCAAGTTAATAAAATGGGAAGTTATAAAGATTTAGACGTGTTTAAGAAAGCATTTGCATTGGCAATGGAAATATTTGAAATCAGTAAATCATTTCCTCAGGAAGAAAAGTTTAGTTTAACGGATCAGGTAAGAAGAAGGTCCAGATCGGTGTGTGCGAATTTTGGCGAAGCTTACAGAAGACGAAAATATCCGGCTCATTTTGTAAGTAAACTGACGGATGCTGATGCGGAAAATACCGAAACAGAAATCTGGATAAAATTTTCATTTGAATGCAGATATATCAGCGAGAAGCTGTTTAATGATCTTGAAAACAAAAGTGCTGAAGTTGGAAGAACGCTTGGTCACATGATCAACAACCCTGAAAAATATTTTTAACATTAAAAACCGCAGACTACGAGTTGCCAACTGCAATTTGCCAACTGCCAACCGAATATGAGTTTCACCGTAGCAATAACAGGCCGGCCCAATGTGGGCAAAAGTACCTTTTTTAACCGTTTGCTGGAGCAACGGAAAGCCATTGTTGACGATATCAGCGGGGTAACCCGCGACCGGCAATATGGTGTGGCTGAATGGGCCGGTAAATCGTTCAATATTATTGATACCGGCGGTTTTGTTGCCGGCAGTAATGATGTATTTGAAAAAGAGATACGCAAACAGGTGGTCATTGCCATTGAGGAAGCCAACGCCATCGTTTTTATGGTAGATGCGGCTACCGGTATTACCGAACTGGATAATTCCATGGTTGATCTGTTGCGCCGGAGTACCAAGCCTGTTTTTTTAGTGGTGAATAAAGTAGATAATCATGAGCGTATGCTGGAAGCCAGTGAATTTTATGCGCTGGGATTCGACAACATATTTTTTGTTTCCTCCATCAGTGGCAGTGGAACCGGTGAGATTTTAGACGCCATCACAGCTTCTATCAGTAAAGAAGATTCGGATGAAGCCGCTACCGAAACCGACCTGCCGAAAATTTCCATTATTGGTCAACCCAATGTGGGCAAGTCGTCATTGCTGAATGCCTTGATCGGGCAGGAGCGCACTATTGTAAGTGATATTGCCGGTACCACCCGGGATACCATTCATACCCATTACAATTTGTTCAACAAAGAATTCATGTTGATCGATACCGCCGGTATCAGGCGTAAAACCAAGGTACATGAAGACCTGGAGTTTTATTCCGTGATACGGGCTATCAAGGCGGTGGATGAATCGGATATCTGTATGCTGATGCTGGATGCGGGGAAAGGCATCACGGCACAGGACCTCTCTATTTTTGCCCTGGCGGTAAAAAAGGGAAAAGGTATAGTGGTGCTGGTTAACAAATGGGACCTGGTGGAAGAGAAAAAAACCAATACCACGAAAGATTATGAAAAGGAGCTGAAGCAGCGGCTGGCGCCCTTTACCGATGTGCCCATTATATTTATTTCGGTTACCGAAAAACAACGGATCTTTAAAAGTATTGAAGCCGCACTGGATGTTTTTGAAAACCGTAAGAGAAAAATCACGACCTCGCAGCTGAACGAGGTTATGCAAAAAGTTATTGAAGCCTATCGCCCGCCGGTGGTGCGGGGTAACCAGCTAAAAATAAAATACATTACCCAGTTACCTACGTTTACACCCAGTTTTGCATTTTTCTGCAATTATCCCGATGATGTAAAAACACCGTATAAAAATTACCTGGAAAATAAATTGCGGGAGCATTTTAATTTCAGCGGGGTACCCATCAGACTTTTTTTCAGGAAAAAATAGGCCGGAAAAAAGCCATTGGCTGCCACAAAAAAAGTGGCGAATTCGGGTTATATTTGCCACAATTATTAACCCTAAAAGAAGCAATATGAAAAAATTAGTTGCATGTGCGATCATGGTGTCGGTGTTGTCATCCTGTAACAACGGATCGGATGAAACCGGCAATACGGCTGCCGATTCAACCGGGGTTACCACAGAATCTCCGTTAATGGATGCTGTTATTACAGCCGATAGTGCCGGTAAAGTGATAGAAGCCGGTAAAGACAGCGCAATTAAAGCAATAAAAAATGTAAAAGAAGTAATTAAGCCTTAAACCGGTTGGTTTTTGAGGAATTCGGGATCCTTCCTTTACACGGGCGGGTTTTAGTTTTTGATAAATGTCTTCAGCACGTCAAGCTCCTTTTGTAAATTCCCGATCAGTTGTTGTTGTGCATTAATGATCCGTCGTTGATTTTCTGTCTCCTTATCCTTCAACCGCAATAATTTTTTCATACTGTTGAATAGTTCCTTATTGTTATCGGGCCCTGCTGTTTTTTGATTGGTTGGCTCGGTCACCCAATCCAGGTCGGTATACGTAAATGGGTCGTCCAGGTTGATATTGAATATCGATTCAAATTTCTCAAAAAAAGTATCTGTAAAAGGTTTGTTACCATTCAACATCTGGGATAAATACGAAGAAGAGATGTCCATCATTGCGGCCACTTCGGTATTATTGCGAACCCGCTCTTTTCTTTTAAGATAGAGGATAGCTTTTTTTAATTCCTGCAGTCGAACGTCATTTATCATAATTCAATATAGCATTATCGATAGTATTAGACAAAAAAAAATGTGTAAAATAAATTAACTAAATGTAAAAAATAGTATTTTATCCCTTAGTTTTACCCCTTAAAAACAGGCATTTTTTGTAAGTGCCTGTTAGTTACAAAGTTATCGAAGTTTATCTAAGTTCATCTTTTTTAGATTTAATAACAGATCTGAAAAATTAATTGAATTTGGTACTTCAGCCCCGTTTTAAGATCAGTTTTTTGCAGGAGCCACGCCGGTTTACTCAGCGGGAACTTTGAAAAAACGAAAATATCCTGCTACTAACCAATCCAATTCTTAATATTACCATTTTTGGCCTTTGAAATTAGGCTTTTTTATAATTTAAATATCCCGTATTGTTGAAGGATAAAATTTAAACCACAAGCATGAAGAAAATTTACTTACTCCTTTTTATTGTATTTGCATTTATTTCAGGTAGCCAGGCACAGGTTACGGTAAGCGGTTCTACAGGCGCAGATGGAACCTATGCATCCCTTACCCAGGCATTAGGAGCTTTTGCTACCATTAATGCAGCCGGTAGCCAGGCCGGAAATAATATACTTATAACAATTACGGCCGATGTGGCAACAGAGGATGGCGCTAACCAGTTAAATAATGGTGGATGGACGACCTTGACCGTCAACCCTTCGGGCGGTGCAGCAAGGGTTTTATCGGGTAATGTTAATACAGCACTTGTTAGTTTAAATGGAGCCACCAATGTTACCATTGATGGATTGAACTCGGGTGGTATGCCTTAACCATTTCCAATACCAATATCAGTGGCTCTGCCAGTACCATTCGCTTTATTGGTGATGCTTCCAATAATACAGTGACGAAGTGTTCACTGCTTGGCTCTGCCCCAACATTTGGAGTGGTGTTTTTTTCAACAGGTACAGTAACAGGGAACGATAACAATACCATTACCCAATGTAACATTTCTGCTTCTGGGGGAGGTAATCCAACCAATGCTATTTATTCATCTGGTTCCAGCGCTGTTATCGATAACAGTGGGAATAACATTTCTGTTAATAATATTTCTGACTATTTTAATCAGGGTGCGGCGTCCAATGGAATGAACATTAACTCAAATAATTCGGGCTGGACGATTACGAATAATGCACTCTACCAGACTGCTACCAGAATAGCTACAATGGCTGGTACACATAATGGTATTTTTATAACATCCGGTTCCGGTTATACTATTTCAAACAACGTAATTGGTTATGCTGCTCCCAATGCAACCGGTACTACTAATTATATTGGTCTAACATCTGGTTCATTAGGTGGCACTTTTCCTTCCGCTTTTACAGCAGGTGGTGCTGCCAATGCTACCCGCTACAATGCTATTAATTGTGCCTTTACAACCGGTGGCGCTGTATCATCTATTCAAAACAATACCATTGGTGGTATTGCATTATACACGAGCAGTGGTGCTAGCACCACATTTGGTTTAATATGCGGTATTGCAGTAACATCGGGCAACGCAAATATTGGTACAGTAACAGGTAATACTATTGGTGCAGTAAGTGGAGGAAGTTCAATTTATGCGGCTTCTACATCTGCTGGTGGGGTCATTTCCGGTATTTATTGTACTACTACCAACACCATTAATATTCAAAACAATAATATTGGAGGTATTGATGTATCGGGTACAACGGCTACCCAGGCCCAGGGTTTTAAAGGAATTGATGCTGCAGGTACAGGAACCTATACCATTACCAATAACAGTGTGGGTAATGTTTCGGCTAATAATATCCGCACGGGATATTTATTAACCGGAGCAAATCTTTCAAATACGGCAACTACGCCAACAACAGCTACAGGCGCATCGGTAGTAACGGGTATTTTAACTTCGGCTACCGGTACAACCATGTTCGTTACTGATAATATTATCCGTGGTTTGCAGGTAAGTGGATCTGCAACCAGTTTTCTTGGTATCTCCAATACAGGCGCTGTTAGTTCTGTTCACCAGATCAATAACAACCAGTTGGGTACAGTTGTTACTGGTTGCGTTTCATTTATGGGGTCTGCGACCGGAGCGGTCACGGGCATATCCAATACTGGGGGTGGAGCTGCTGCCAGTCTTTCAATAAACAATAATGCCTTTACTGGATTTACCTATACCAATGCCAGTACACTTGCTTTTCAGTGTATCAATGCAACGGCAACAGTATTGACCGAAAATATAAATAACAATAATTTTAATAACCTTACTGTTAATACTTCAAATACTACCCAGGGTTTTTTGATAGGAGCTTCCAATGCAACCCCAACAGTTACTGTATCGGGCAACTATGTAACAACAAAATTTGTTAATCTGGGTACCGCAGGAACCAACTATTTTGGCATTGCTAATTTATCTGCAGGGCCAACAACCGGCAGTTCAACCGTTTCCAATAATAACCTGTCGAATATTACAGTTCGTACCAACACCAGTTATGCCGCCATGATCTATTGGGCGCCTGGTACGGGGGTAGCCTGTACACATAATATATCTGTAACCGGAAACACTTTGTATAATAATGCCAATGCAAGTTTGGGTACTGCAACACAGGCAGCTTCGTTATTTGGTATTGTAACATCAAGTGGCAGTACAAATCTTATTGCCAATAATGATGTTTCTTTTCTTTCTGCTGCAGGGGGAGGAGTAACCGGTATTATTCCGATAGGCAATAGTACAAATACCACCATAGGAAATACTACCGTACGTAATAATATCGTTCATGACTTAAAAACAACTTCGGTTTACAGTGGTTCTGCTGCCGGTTCAGCTGTTGGTATCCAGGTACAATCGGGGCCCGTTAATAATTATGTTTATAAAAATAAAATCTACAATATTTTAAGTGTTACGCCAACTGCAGGAACCGGAGGTACAGTCACCGGATTGGTAATTGTACAGGCAACAGCCACCAGTGTTAATAATGTGTACAATAACATTATTGGCCAGTTGTATGCTACAAACAGCACTTTTTTTCAATCGGTAAGAGGAATTAATATTGCCAATTCAGTTGCCAATACCACCAATGTTTATTACAATACGGTTTACATAGACGGTACTCCCGGCAACCAGTCGTATTGTTTATATATGAGCAATAATGCGGCAAACAGTAATCTGCGTAATAATATTTTTATTAACAATGCCGTAAGTGCAACTAATCCGAAGTTTGCTATTTTCAGAAACGGTGCTTCATCTTTGGGTACTTATTCCACTGCCTCCAATAACAATATTCTTTATAGTGGAACCCCGGGTCCGTTGAACCTGATTTATGCAGATGGTGCAGTTAATGCATTAACCAACCAACAGCAAACCCTTGCAGCCTTTCAGGCCTTTGTTGGCCCAACACGTGAAAATGCAAGCAGAACAGAAAGCTCTCCTTTCATTAACACAACAATGCCCGCCAATCTTTCTTATTTGCATATTAATCCAACAGTAGTAACGCAAGCCGAAAGCGGCGCCGTAAATATTGCAACCTATACAGATGATTATGAGGCTGATATCCGCCAGGGAAATCCAGGTTACCCAGGCACATCTACCGGCACAGCACCGGATATTGGCGCCGACGAATTTGATGTTACCGTAGATCATTATGGTCCCGAGATCAGCTACATCGCTTTGGAAACATCGGTGTGTACTGCATCAATAACATTTACCGCCACTATCACTGATTACAGTGGCGTAAATATTACTGCCGGCACATTGCCCAGAGTGTACTATAAAAAATTGACCAATAACAATGGTCTGGGCGCCACAAACGACAATACAACCAATGGATGGAAATATGCAGAAGCAACTTTCCTCGGTGGTAATGCTTTCAGCTTTACCATTGATTACTCCCTGGTTTTTGGCGGAGTGGGTGCAAGTGATAATATCCAGTATTTTGTTACGGCTCAGGATCTTTTCTCGCCGGTTAATGTAGGTATCAACAGCGGCACATTTGCACTTGCCCCTGCAGGGGTTAATTTAACGGCAGCTGCATTTCCACTTACCGGAACCATCAACAGTTATAATATTGTACTGCCGGTACCAACATTAATTACCATCGGCGCAACGGGTACTTATACTTCATTAAGCGGTCCTGGTGGCCTGTTTGCTGATTTAAACACTAAAGGCCTTGCCGGAAATACGGTGGTTAATATCATCGACCTTTCGGTAACCGAAACTGGTGCCAATGCATTAAACCAAATGGCTTATGATTGCGCAGGCCCTTACACATTAACTATTAAGCCTAATACAGCAGGTACGGTAATAACCGGTTCACTTGCCAATAATTCTTTAGTAAGAATACTAAGCAGCAATGTGATCATAGACGGGTCCAGCAATGGCAGCAGCAGCCGTGATCTTACCATTACCAATACATCTGCTACCGTACCCAGTGTAATTCGACTGGGATCAACTGGTATTGCACCAATAACCAACACAACAGTAAAGAATACAACCATCATTAACGGTGTTAATACTTCAAGCGCAGTTTATATTGGTGATGGTGCTGCAGCCGCGTCTCCGGGCTATTTTACTAATATTACTCTGCAGAATAATGATATTCAGAAAGCTTATATTGGTATTTACTGTATTGCTATTCCTGCAACCGGAAATGGAAGCGGCCTGAATATTACAGGCAATACACTTAACACGGCAGGAGCGAACGCGATCAAGCTTGTGGGTATTTATGTGCAGGGTGTTGATGGAGCTACGGTATCCGGCAACGATATCGGTAATTTTGAAGCCGCATCGGGCGAAATAGACAGAGGTATCTGGTTTGCAACGGGCACAACCAATTCTATAATTGAAAAAAATATAATTCATGATCTTCAATATACCGGCACCGGAGGTTATGGTACCAAAGGTATTTCAATCAGTACCGGCCTGGCTGCTGCAAATATTACTGTAAGCAACAACATGATTTCCGGTATGACAGGTGATGCCGACTCTTATACATCATTTGGTGCATTGTATAGTCCAACCGGTATTTATGCATTTGGAACCGGCCAGGGCGGCATCAATATATATTTTAATTCAATCAACCTTTATGGCAACACATTGAATTTTTCCGCCAGTAGCCATTCTTTTGGTATTGCACTCGATAACAATACTGCTGCAAATATTAAAAACAACATTATTAAAAATGAACTGGGTCTTTTAGGTGCTGTTGGTTTTGGTGCTGTAGGTATTGCTGCACAAACTTCATCAGCACAGTTTACATCACTTGATTATAATGATTACTATTCCAACGCAGTATCAGGTACTAATCTTATTGGTAAAATAGGCGCATTCGTTTATCCAACGCTGGCCTCATGGCAAACTGGCACCGGGCAGGATGCAAATTCGCTGAATCAGAATCCTGTTTTTGTATCGGCTACAGACCTCCACCTTGTTGCAGGCACCAACTGCGCCCTCGACGGCTACGGTACGCCTATCGCCGGTATCACCACAGATTACGACAGTCAAACCCGCGATGCCACCACACCCGATATGGGCGCCGATGAATTTACAAGCACGTATGGGCCTACCCTGGCAGGTATTGCGGGTGCACCCACTTGTGAAAACAAAACGGTTAGTGCAACAGGAACCACATTTGCCACCAGCAACTGTTCATTGATTGCAAGGGTAGTGCCATCAGGTGGAGATCCTGTGGCAGGTAAGATTAACGCCTGTGTTACCCTGGATGCTACGCAGCAGTACTTTAACGCCAAACCCTATGTACAAAGGCACTTCGACTTTGAACCATTGGTTTCCAATATCACAACCACATCGGCTACTATAACCATGTATTTTACCGATGTAGAATTTACTGCTTACAACACAAACAACCCGGTATGGCCGCAACTGCCTACCGTGCTGGGTGGCGCAAATGGCGACCCCAATAAAGCCAATGTAAAAGTGACCCAGTACCATGGTGCGGCCACCACTACACCGTCGCAGCCGGGTATGTACACCGGTAACTCAGGTTTGGGTGTGGTGTTCAATGCGCCGCTCGTAAACTGGAACGGTACTTTCTGGGAAGTAACCGTGAGCATTACGGGCTTCAGCGGTTTCTATGTGCATACCAATATTTACAACGCGCCACTACCCGTTACCGTAAACTACTTCACCGGACAAAAACAAGGCAGCAACCATTTGTTAAACTGGAAAGTAACCTGCAACAGTTCGCCCAGGGCAACGATGACGCTTGAACGCAGCGCCGATGGCCGCAACTATACCGGTATCAATACCATTACCGCCGATGCCATACGTTGCCAGCAACCGTTCGATTATACCGACATCAGCCCATTGAAAGGCATGAACTACTACCGCCTTAAAATGCTGGATGCCGATGGCAAGGTCACCTACAGTACCACGGTGGCCTTATTGAATGCGGTGAAAGGTTTTGAGATCATCAGCATTGCACCCAACCCGGTAGTGAGCGACCAGTTTAATCTGAATGTGGCCAGTGCCAAAGCCGATAAACTGGAACTCCAGATTTTCGATATGCAGGGCCGCCTGGTAAACCGCCAAACGATTTCGGTGATCGCCGGCTTCAGCAGCACCCCGGTTATGGTAAATCAGTTGGCATCCGGCACCTATAACATACGATGTATGGCAGGTGACGAGCCCTCCAAACTGATCCGTTTCGTAAAACAATAATATTTTTATAAATTTAATATAAGCCTCCAGCAAGCGTTGGAGGCTTTTTTATGGCCCCATGTGGAAATCTTTACGTTTTGATAATGCCCCCCGCAGCAACTTTTTTAGGCAAAAAGGTATCTTCGGTTAAATCCCGGCACCGATTTTGTCCGTATCTATTCTATAAATTACCCACCCAATTCAAACTTTACCAGTCATTGGTCTGTTGATCAACTGGTAGTTTTATATTTAAAAACGAATTAAAAAAAGATGATGAAGAAGATTTACGTTTTAGGATTGATGATTTTTTCAACGCTCGGACTTTTTGCTCAGGTAACTGTTTTTACAGATGATTTCAGTACCAATCAAAGTTTAACCTATACCACCTCCGGTGCCATTGGAGCAAGTGCCTGGTCTGTGTTGACCGGCGGTATAGTGGGCCAGGACTTTGGTGCAAGGAGGAATACCGTTGTTGCACAATTAGAATTAACCAATGATGCTACTGCTGCCGCCAACCAAAGTGGATGGTGTTTTACGTCTACACCAACCTCCTCTTTTACAGCGCCCTACAATACCACATTAAATTTGAATGGAGGTTTGATCACCTGGACGTTTAATATGCGTCAGATAAGGACCAATCCTGCAGGTTTTGTGGCCGGAAGCTACGGTGTGGCTTTTATTTTAGCTGGCGATGGAACAAATGGGGCAGCCGGAACTACTGGTTATGCGGTAGCACTGGGGCAGCCGGGAACCACAGATCCGATAAGATTATTGAAATTTAATAATGGTATGCAGGGGACCATTGCCAATATAATTACTTCTAATACGGTGGGCCTGACTACTTTCGGTGCAGATTATTTAAGTATCAAAGTTACCTATGTACCATCCACCGATACCTGGGAGCTTTTTCTCAGAAATGATGGACTTGCAGCCTTTGCCGACCCAACAACCGGCATTTTAGTTTCGCAAGGTACTGCTATTGACAATCAATTTACGGGAGCGAGTCTGGGTTTTATGGGGGGGTATTGGCAGGGTTCTACTAGGACCCACACAGACAGCATTCTTTGATAATGTTAAAGTAACTGTTCCGGCTGCCGGCACTCCAACGATCAATGTTTCACCGATATCACTTTCAGGTTTCTCCGCTTTATCGGGAGTGCCTTCTGCGGTTCAAACCTACACGGTTGATGGAACCGATTTAACCGCCGATATTTCCATTGCGCCGCCAACAGGGTATGAAATTTCGCCAACGGGTGCATTTACGCCAACCAATCCGATCACATTAACCCAAACTGCCGGCACGGTTGCCAGTACTACCATACAGGTGCGCATGAATTCGGCCGCATTGGGTGTAAATGCCGGAAACATTACCCATACCAGTGCGGGTTCAAATGATCCCGATGTTGCCGTAACCGGCAATGTGTTGGCACCCGAGCCAACCATACAGAGTACCATAACATTTGGCGCGGTTACCAACAGCACCATCGTAGTAAATTTCGCTGGCGGAAACGGAGCTAACCGAATTTTGGTAGCTAAGGCTTTAACAGCGGTTGACAGCGACCCGGTTGATGGAACAACGTACACGGCTAATTCAATTTTTGGTTCGGGTACTCAAATAGGAACAGGTAACTATGTTGTGTATGTGGGAGCCGGAAATACACAATTAGTATCGGGCTTAACAGCCGGTACCACTTATCATTTTGCGGTATATGAATTTAATGACGGCGCTACGGCAGGCGCCGAAAATTATCTTATACCCGGCGGCACAGGCAACCAGGCAACCATTGATGTACCCGTTATCTATACCTGGATCGGCGGTACCGGTCAATGGATCACCGCCACCAACTGGGCGCCAACAAGATTATTCCCCGCTACCAATGATATCCTGTTGTTTTTAGATGGTACAACAGAAATAGTAACGAACGTGCCCAATCAAACGATTGGCCAACTCCACGTTAGTTTGGGTACCCAGGTTACCTTGTGGGCAGCCGTATCGTCGACCGCATTAACTATTACAGGTTCAATAGCGCTCGATGATCTCACTGTTGATGCAACATCAGGATTAACGATTGACAGCCCGATTGGTTATAGTATTAATCTGGCTACAGGAACAACGGGTGTTATTGATGGAATGATAACTTTGAAAGGAGGAATTCATAAATTGACCTCTGCCGACGCAGGTGGCATTACATTTAACAGCGGAGCTTCTTGTACTGCTGGCACTGGTTTCAGCGGCAATGCATTTGGCTCGGGTACCGCCAATTCGGTAATTTTCACCAGTGGTTCTGTGTATCACCATGTAAGCGGGGTAATCCTTTTTCATTGGGTCAGCCTGCATCAGTTGTGGTTTTTCAAACGGGAAGTTTATTCAGAATGGAATCCAATGTTACGCCCTCTGTAAGTGGCAGAACCTATGCCGATTTTGAATTTGATGCGCCTGCGGCCTTAATAAGTGCAACCGGTATTGGTTTGTTAACCATGGACAATTTAACGGTTACCAATGGTACCATCAATTTTGGGATGACAACTGCCGGGTTTAATTTAAAAGGAAATATTACGGTAGCGGCAACCGGTACCTTGGGTTTTGCTCCGGCCTCAGCCGGCAGTCTTAATTTTGTGGGTACCGCTGCGCAAAGTATAACAAACCTGGGAACCATCAGCTTTAATAATTTTCAAAATGTACAAATTAATAATGCAGCAGGTCTTACCTTAAATTCGCCCATCACGCTGTTTAGAACCCTCACTTTTACTTCCGGTTTGATCAACACAACCGCTGTTAATCTGCTCAGCATGGGTGCCGCTTCCTCGGTTACCGGTGCTTCCAACGCCAGTTATGTAAATGGCCCGGTCAAAAAAACAGGGAATACCAATTTCATCTTCCCGGTAGGTAAGGCTAATGGTTATGTGCCGATCGGTGTAAGCAATTTTACAGGCGCATCAGCAGCTACTGATGAATTTGTTGCAGAATACATCAGGTCAAGCGCATCGGTATTGGGCGCTGTTACAGCGCCGTTAATAGACCATGTTAGTCATTGTGAATATTGGAATTTGAATGTAACCAATGGAACGCCAACCGTGGATCTGACGCTGTACTGGACTTCAAATAATACATGTGGTGGTGGCCCGTATATCACCGACCTGAATGAACTTGAAATTGCCCATTTTGACGCTACCAACTGGGATGCCAGCAGCACCGGTTTCAGCTCAATTAATGGAACAGTATTTGCCGGTGATATTACCTGGCCAGCTGTAAGTACATTCAGTCCTTTTGCTTTAGCCAGTAATACTTTGGTGAATAACCCACTCCCCATCAACGTAAACTACATCACCGGGCAAAAACAAAATGGTAATCATTTGCTTAACTGGAAAGTAACCTGCGTAAGTACCCCAAGTGCTACACTGGAATTGCAGCGAAGTGCGGATGGCCGTAACTACAATACCATTTACAGCATTTTCGCAACTGCCTTACGTTGTGCCGATCCGTTTGATCATACCGATAACCAGCCGGTAAAAGGCGTTAATTATTATCGTTTAAAGATGACGGATGCCAATGGCAAGATCACCTACAGTACCATTGTTCCTTTAATTAACGATACCAAAGGAACCGATATCATGAATATTGCACCAAACCCGATTGTGGGTGGTACATTCAACTTAAAAATAAGCACCGCAGAAAAAACAGACATGGAATTTGTGATCACTGATATGCAGGGCAGGGTGTTGCAAAAACAAACAGCCAGTATGATCGCCGGTTTTAATACCATACCGATGAATGTTAGAAACCTGTCGGCCGGTGCGTACCAGTTGTTTGGTAATAGTGCAGATGGAAGAACCAGGGTTTTACGATTTGTGATACAATGATAAAAACAAACTACTTAAAAAAAAGTCCTGCATTTTGGCAGGACTTTTTTTGTCTATATAAATCAATGTTAGTAAGCCGGTGGTTTTTACTGAACCAATGCCCCGGCTATAATAATTAACCAGCCAGGTATTTTTTTACGATTACGTAACCAATCACCACCAAAAATAATAAAATGATGATGGTGATGTAAAGCCCCGGCTGATCCTTGAGCTTTCTCTTTTCTTTTTTATTTTTCTTCTTTGCCGTTTTCTTTTTCAGGTCGCTGTTCAATTGCTCAACCAATAATAAGAGGTCTTTTTTATTTTTAAATTGCTCCAGTCCCTCCACCGCATCATTCATAAACGCATCATCGGCCATCTGTTTCTCCAGTTCATGCGCATCACTGGCCGACAGGTTCTTGCTCAGGTAATCAAGCAGTTTATCCTGCTCAATATCTTTGTTCAAATTAGATAATATGTTTTTTAAATTATCGCTCATTTTAATGCTAATGTTAAATACTGGATACTGGATACCAGATCCCCAACTCCCAACCCCTAAACTCCTAAACCCCCTACTCGTAACCGCTAACCGCTAACTGCCCACTGCCAACTGCCCACTGCTAACTGCCAACCGCTACCCACCCTCCATCTTCTCCATAATATTTTTCAAATTCCGCTTCCCGTTTTGTATATGACTCTTTACCTGCATGATACTGAAATTGCTTTGTTGGGCTATTTCGAGGTAACTCTTCTTTTCCAGGTAAAACAAAGTTACACAAAGTTGCTGCTCTTCGTTTAGCTGTTTCAGGGCCTCAGCCAGGTTATCGAGTGTTTTTTCTTTTTCGATATGTTTGTTCAATTCCCCCGTTTCTTCCGGCGTAGCAATGGTTTTTTCATTTACTTCAACATGATACCTGCTTTTACTGCGCAGTTTCATCAGGCAGTGATTTTTGGCGATCATGTAGATCCAGCTTTTAAAATATTCCACCTTGTATTTATGAAGTTCATGTATGGCTTTTAAAAAAACCTGTTGCACTGCATCTTTCGCTTCTTCTTCATTTTTCAGGTATTTCATGCTTACACCTAATAATAACAGGGTATACCGCTCGAGTAATATGCCCAACCATTCATTGTTATGGTCGGCATAGAACCTGTTCAACAGTTCGGTATCGGTTATATCCTGGTGTTTATGGTTGTTCAAAACGGGCTGACAAGATTGTTTTTAATTAGATGTAGACTTAGCTTAAATTCCATAACCTGTTTGCAACGAAAATGAAAACAGGAGCCACGCTGCTGGTTGTGAACCTGATGCGCCGTTTTACAAAGAACCGGACCGCAGGATAGGAAATACGGTGCCGGTTGCTTTCTCTTAATCAGACCTTGCCCGGCGGTTGGGTGATATTGATTGGTTGTTTAGGATCCGTTTCGTCAGTGGCTTTTTTCGACTTATCAAAAAACAGCATTTTAACGGCAATGATCATCATCAACACGGCAAATATTTTCTTAACCGTATCCTGTGGCAGACTAAGTGCAATTTTACTGCCGAAATAACTGCCAATCAAAAAGGCCAGCGAAATAATAACCACCACCCGCATATCGATATACCCCTGTTTGTAATATTGAATGACACCCAAAATACCAACAGGCAACAAAAGAATGCCCAATGACGTGCCCTGCGCCATTTTTTGGGAGAAGGCCAGGAAAAATACAAGGGCAGGTACAATGACAATACCGCCGCCTACACCTACAAGGCCGCTGAGGATACCGGCGCAAATACCTATAGCCGCCAGTATTAAAATAGTTTGCATGTCCATGGCTGTTTTTTTTGGGTTCATTTTTTGAAATGGGTTTTGTAAAATTCAATCGCTTCTTCAATTACGGTATAGGCAGCTTCCCGGTGCTGAAATTCATCTATCTCCACTTTTTTATTTTCCAGCACTTTGTATTGCTCAAAGTAATTGCGGAGTACGGCGATAAAATGTTTGGGGAGGTCACGTACATCGGTGTAATAATTTACGCCCGGGTCTTTGCTGGCTACGGCTATTATTTTATCATCTTTTTCGCCGTTGTCGATCATCTGCATATTGCCGATCACGGTGGCTTCTACCAGGCAAAGGGGTTGAATGCTTTCGCTGCAGATCACCAAAATGTCGAGCGGGTCGTTATCCTGTCCCAGGGTTTGCGGAATAAATCCGTAATTAACCGGGTAATGAAAAGAAGAATAAATGACACGGTCTAATTTCAATAGTCCCGTCACTTTGTCGATCTCATATTTGGTATGTGAGCCCTGTGGTATTTCGATAAGCGCATTCACCGTTTGCGGTGCTTTGTCGCCGTAGGTTGCGCCGTGCCAGGGATGTAATGTGTACATAGTTAGATCTTTTAATTGTAGATGGAGGATAGTGGATAATTGGTAATTGATAATTGATAATGGATAATTGATAATTGGTAATTGGTAATGGATAATTGATAATGGATATTGGATAATGCCCGCACGGCTCCCAATTCACAATTCCTAATTCCTGATCCCTAATTCCCAATCCCTCCCACCAACTTCACCCATTCTTCACTATCAGCTGGTAGCCTGCAAAAGTGGCCAGGATTCCGAGCACGATACTTAAACTGATATAGCTTAATGCAATACCAAATTTACCACTTTGCATTAATCCCAAACTTTCTAATGAAAAAGCGGAGAAGGTGGTAAAGCCACCACATAAACCTGAAGCCAGAATTATTTTCCAGTTATTTAAAAATGCCTCATCCCTGATACTCAGTCCAAAAACAAGTCCGATGATGAAACAACCGATAATATTTACGGTAAAGGTTGCATAAGGAAAATATTTAGTGTTGATGAGCAGGCTCGCTGCATACCGGAGTACAGAACCGATACCGCCACCCAAACCAACAAGAAGTATATTTTTCAGCATACCGGGTTTATAAATTTCCTGAGAATGTATATTTCAGATCGATCAGCCATTCATTGCCCGGCCGTACAACTTTTAAAATGGTTTTATCCGAGCGGCTGTAACTATTGCTGTAATTGAAGATGCAAACACTGTCGGTGATGTAGCTGATCTCATTGACGATGATATCGGCGTTTTTATATTTTTCCAGGGTGGCTTTATCTTTTTCGCTGTACTGTTTTTTAAACCGGTCGAAGATCTGGCTGTTGGTTTCATCTTTTAACAGGTATTGTTCGGCTTCATCGAATTTATTGTCGAGCAAATCCCGTACAAAGGCGCGGGCTACATCAACGTCGGAAACCGGTTTGCTTTTCGATTTGTTGTTGCAGGCAAAAGCAACGGCGGCCAGCAGGAAGAGGATCAGGTATTTTTTAATCATGCTTAAAGTTAACCATCTTTACAATAAGGCAAAAAAAAAGCATCCCGGTTTTTCCGGGATGCGCTATCAATCAGGTTACCCGATCACTTTTTGTCTAAGGCAGTTTTCATGGAATCCATCATCGACATACCCTTGTCCATCATCATTTTCAGTGAATCGGCACTCATGTTCTTGAATTTTTCCATCGCATCTTTCATTTTTTCCGTATCCATCTCATTCATACCTTTTTCACTCATTTTTTCGGCGCCCATATTCATTAAACTGCCCATATCCATGGCTACTTTCCAGGCGCCATCTTCTTTTTTCAAAATAAAATTGATGGCTTCTCCGCTTTTGATCTCTTTCACGCTAACGGTGGCTTTATCGCCGTCTATTTTTGCTTCGCTAATTTCCATTTTGGCCTTATCAAATTTTTCATCTGTTTTATCCTCCATGGTATTATCTTTCATTTTCATACCCATTTCCATCAGGTCGAACATGCTCTTACTGTCTTTGGTGGCCAGTGTTCGGGCTGTGGCTATGTCTTTTTTAGCCATCGCATCAAAAAAATTGGTTAATACGGCTTTGGGATTACCGGCACCTGCATCGTTACAACTACTTACACAAATGGAAATAGAGGAAAAGACAAGAACGGCAATTAATAACTTTTTCATAAACTATATTTTTTAAATGTTAAGTCCTGTAACTCGTTTTGGACCGGAATGAAGGTTAAAAATAAAAATATTTTCCATCTAATCCGCTTTTTTTATTTTGATCCACCAGCGTTACCTATTTTTTCCGGGCAGACATAGAATCCAGTGCCTGTTTTGCTTTGCCAATGATCATTTTCAACGAATCGGGATCCATTTTCTGTAATTTTTCCAACCCATCTTTTAAATCTCCTCTTTTTGCCCCCATATTTCCTTTCATGCTGTTAAACATGGCATTGCCGGGTTTCGACAGGGCGATCTTCCAGGCATTATTTTCCTTAACGAGTTCAAAGGTTTGCGTCATATTTTTTTTCACTGAGTCGCCGGTAGGGGCGGTATTGATGATTTCGGCATCAACCGTAGCGTGGTCGCCGTCAATTTTTTCATTTTTTAATGTAAACCGGATGTCTTTGGCATTTTCTTTAAGTTCATCAACGATCCTGGTTTTGATGTCTTTCATTCCTTCGGGGTCAACACCGGTCATGATCTTTTCCGCGGCATCGAGCATGGCGATGTCCTGTTTTGTGATATAGTTTTTCATGCTTTCCAGGTTTCCCTGCTTCATGGCAGCGAACATATCTTCCAATACGGCCGTTGGGGGTGTTTCGGGTTCATTTTTACAACCGGCAAGAAAAGTAAACAGGCAAATCGCCAGGATCATTTTTTTCATAATCATTTCATTTATTTCAGGGATTAAAATAAGATTAATTTTCTGCCGAAAGCCGTTTTATTTCATGAACGGTAATGAAACAAAAAAAGAGGCGGTAGGTTCCGCCTCTTTAATTCAACTAACAGGTTAGCTTATGTGTTGGGTTTCTTTTGCTCCGTTATCCGTACATCATCCTTATTATAGGCTTTAATGATCTGTTTAACCAACCGATGCCTTACCACATCTTCTTCATCCAGTTCGATATGGGCAATGCCTTCGATATTTTTTAAAATACGGGTGGCTTTAAACAATCCACTGGATTGATTTTTGGGCAGATCAATTTGAGTAGGATCGCCCGTGATAATGGCTTTGGCATTGGGGCCTATACGCGTTAAAAACATTTTGATCTGCAGGTCATTGGTATTTTGTGCCTCATCCAGGATGATAAAGGCATTGTCCAGCGTACGACCGCGCATGTAGGCCAGTGGTGCAATTTCGATGGTACGGGTACTCATATAATAACCGAGTTTATCAGCCGGTATCATATCATCCAGTGCATCGTACAAAGGCCGTAAATAGGGATCTATTTTTTCTTTGAGGTCGCCTGGTAAAAATCCCAGGCTTTCACCGGCTTCTACGGCAGGCCGGGTTAAAATAATTTTTTTAACGGTTTTGTTTTTTAATGCCCGCACCGCCAAAGCAACGGCGGTATAGGTTTTACCGGTACCGGCAGGGCCAATGGCAAATAACACGTCGTTTTTATCGCAGGCTTCCACCATTCTTTTTTGGTTAGCCGTGCGGGCCCTTACGGTTTTTCCGTTGGGGCCAAAAACCAATACATCGTTGGGGTTGCGATCTATGAAATTGTCGATCACCCGTTCATCATCGCCGCCCAGGATCTGTTCAAAATAATTGGCACTCATGTGCCCGTTTCTTTCAAGATACTTCAGAATGAGGTCAATTTTTTCCCTGGCGCCTTCAATTTGTTCAGGGGCCCCGCTTAATTTTATCTGCGTGCCTCTGCTGAGAATTTTTAGAAGTGGGAATTTTTTTTTCAGGATGTCGAGCTTTCCGTTGTTTACGCCGAAGAATTCAATAGGGTTTACGGTCTCGAGATTGATGATTGATTCTGTCAATGGATTTTTAGTTTTGCCACTGTTTTTGTCATGCTGCTTTACCAGGGCATACATAGCAGCGGTTAGTTATCAATTAAAATACAATTGGTACTACTAACATGTCTCTAATCCAAATATAGCGATTTGATTTTGATAGATTGTGTAATTACTTATCAACAGAATGTTAATATAAAAAAGTATTGTACCTGAAAAATTATTTGGTTTAATTTTCCAATTTTTATTTTTTAGTAATCCTGGATTTATTAATTCAGCCATGATTGCAGTATGTCAGCTTGTACAGCGTCCATATTATCCAAACGTTGCAGGGTGCATTTTTTATTTCCTTTTTCTGCATCAGTTTGGGTGTCAAGTTTTAGTCCGGCATAAGCCAGGTACGTGTTGTAATCGATTTCTCTGGTTGAGCGATTTTTTATTTTCTGATGAATGGCGAATGGCAAGATCAAGGATCAATCCCACAACCGGGCCCTTATCATAATAAGAGATGGATTTGGCTGCATCTTTTCCCTGCCTGCCAAAAGGCCCATCGCTCCAGGTTTCGTAGCTGGCCTGCGTTAATGATTGAACTAAACGGCCGGGGTTATTTTCTACAGCATTGATGTTTTTTTCAAAGTTTTTAAAAAGGGTTTGTTCGTTGCTTAAGCCGGCACGTTTTACGATCATATATTCGTAATAAACCGACAGCCCTTCGCTCACCCAAAGCCCGTTGGTTCTGTTTGCCTTGTCATAATCAAATGGCCCAAGTTCCAGCGGCCTGATGCGTTTTACATTGTAGTGGTGAAAATATTCATGCGCCAGGAAAACCATGGTTGTGTTCATGCCTGCTGCCGTATTCAGGTTTTTGCCATCAAAACTTACCGTGCTGTTGTTCAAGTGCTCAATACCACCGCGGCCCGCACCGATGCCAATAAATGTATATTCTTTGTAGGGAATATCACCGATAACGGCTACTGCAGATTCCACCACTTTTTTTAGATTATCCATAAATTGTACCCGGTTAAATTCGCCCATCTTATACCCGATAAAGCGATGTTGAATACCATTTACTGTAAAGGAGGGGAGTTCTTCCAGGTTGCCGATCAAGATCGGGCAATCATATAAAATGTCGAAATCCGGTGCTTTAAATTCATTTGTTTTTCGGGTTACGGGTTCCAGTCCGGTTGCCATATTTTTCCACTGTGCGGGCATATTGATCTTTACCGAAACAGGATTTTTAATATAGCCATCTGCATACAGGAACATACCGGCAGGTATGATATAGCCATGGCTGCTGTCGAGGAAACTATTTGCCACAAATTGCCGGCTGGTTTTAACATCATAACTAACAACAAAGGAGCCGTTTGTGGTATTGCTGATCTGCCAGGTGTTGCCGTTCAGGGCTTTTACCGCAATGGGTTTATCCATTTTATCTTTCGCCGAAAAATGTTCTACCTCAGCGGCATAGTTCATTAACTGGTAATAGCCCGGCATCCATTTGGGCATTTTTAAATTGATACTGTCTTCACCCCAGCCGCTGCAGTTAAGCGTTACTTTAAAAATATGGTTTGCGGGATCGGGCATGGAAACCGTATACTGAAAAACCGGTTTTACAGACTGTGCTGAAGCGCCGGTATGGAAAAGACAAAAAGCACAAAGTGAAAAGAAAAAACGAAATCTAAACAACTCACGAATGGTGCGACGATATTTCATAAAATGATATTTTATCAATTCTCCAAAATGCAGGTTGAAGGAATATCTTCTCTGTAAGGACCTGCGGCCACCCTAAAGTTAATTGTTATTTGACTTCCTGGCATTGAGCGGTGCCAGTTCTTTTGGCTGGAGATAAAAAAATCGGGATAGACCGAAAGACCAGATTTAAAACCTTGCCACAATCTTAAAATTAACCAATCTCGGTGTTAACCGGTTTGGAAGACTATATACATTGTTCGCAAAATCCTTGATGAGCTGAAAAGAAATGGTATTACGGCGGTCGATCAAATTAAATACTTCAAAACTGGCCCAGATATTTTCGAAATTACGAAACGGACTATGGCTGCGGCGTTTACTTTTTTCGCTCAGCAGTTGTGCGCTGAAACCCACATCCACCCGTATATACGGCTCAATGGTAAGGGCGTTGCGGTATTTTACACTGTTGGGAATATTATAACTCATGTTGCTGCCGTACAGCATGTTTAAATGAAATTTAAAATTTTTATTGGTGGTGAGGTAATCTTCAAGATATAAACCCGCGGTGATCAGCCGGTCGGTGGGGCGCCTAACAAAACCCACTTCATTCTTAATACTGTCTACCGCTACCTGGTCGGTGCTTTTTGCCGTTATTATTTCACCGGCTGCATTTTTGTATTGGTAATAAAAATCATTGTCCAGATCTTCTTTGGTTTGCATGATGCCAAGGCTGAACCAACTTTCTGCATCTTTGGTTAATTCACCAAAAAGCCTGGCTTCCAAACCGGTGGCATAGGCCTTGGCATTATTGTTTCCGGCATAACGGATCTTCACATTGTCAATATCATACACATCAACGCTGCTCATCGCTTTATAATAGGCTTCTGTACTGATGCGGAAGGGGCGATTGTCCAATGCCTTAAAATTATAATCAACACCGGCAACTACCTGATAACTTTTTTTGTGCTTTTACCTGCGTGTTCAGTGTGCCGTCGTATCGTCGGAGTTCGCGGTAAAAAGCCGGCTGGTGGTAGGCACCCGCAGCGAGTTTCAATACCACATCTTTTTCCATTTAGGTTTCCAGCTAACCTGCATGCGTGGACTAAATAAAAATTCGTTATTCAGCGAATTGTAGTTATAGCGCACACCGGCCTGCAACATGATGTCCTGGCTGTTTTTACCCAGGCGGATATTGTCCTGCAGGTATCCGCTGTATTTTTGAACCGTTAGGTCCGCTGTAGAGTTAAGTGTTTTAAATAGATTAAGCTGCGCGGGGTTGTACGGCAACGAGTACCCGGCACTATCCTGATATTCCCATTCCTTTAATTTATCCGTGATATAGGTTTGCTCGATGCTGTTTCCAAATTGTATAAAATGTTTGCCTGTAGTATAACTTCCTTTCAGGCTGGCGTTGTACACATTAATATTGAGTTCGTTCCGGCCATAGTTTTGGTAGTAACCGGCACCCAGGGGGTTAACGATCTGTCCGTAGGTGCTGCTGGTATTGTCGAAATCGCGGTCGCCAAAGAGATAGGTCCCGGCGATATCAAAGTTTTCGTTCTCTTTATTTTGAAAGCGGCTGATCATCCACTTTAGTTTTAATTTTTTATTGGGCGTATGCACAACACTAAGGCCAATGAGGTTGGTTTTATAGGCGTCTTTTTCCTGTCCTTCAAATACAATATCCAGTCCCAGGTTGGCCGTAAAGAAGGGAGAGAAAACAGACGTGGTTTTTTGTGCCGATTCGGGAAACAGGGAGAATTTGGTAACCGAGTACGTGCCCAAAAACTCCAGTTGTATCTTTTCGCTCAAGGTATAGGAAACAGAAGCCTGCCAATCTGTTGACGAAGGAATGTACGATCCGGTTGTTTCCTGGCTCTTCAGCAAATTTTTATTGCTGCGGTTGCGTACGCCCAGCAGGTAAGATATTTTTCCTTTCCTGGATGCACCTTCCAGGTGCAGGCCCTGCTCCAGTAAACTGATATAAGCTGAACCGCCGAATTGGGTTGGTTTTTTGTATTGAATATCCAGCACACTGCTCATCTTATCGCCATATTTGGCCTGGAAGCCGCCGGTATAAAAATTAACGTTACGGGCCATTTCGGGATTGATGAAACTCAGGCCTTCCTGTTGGCCGCTGCGTACCAGGTAGGGGCGAAAAATTTCGAAATCATTCACATAGATCAGGTTCTCATCATAGTTGCCGCCGCGTACGCTGTACTGTGAGCTGAGTTCATTGTTACTACCCACGAGGATCTTGATCAATCCTTCCACACCACCGGTTGTACTGGGTAATGTGATCGCGTTTTTGGGATTTATTTTTGTGAGTCCCACCTGGGTACGTTCTCTATCGTCGGTAATGACAACGGTTTGCAGGGTTTTGCCGCCCCGGTCCATTTGTACGGTAATTTTTTCTGCTTCACCTTCGCTGAGGTAGAAATTCTTTTGAACTTCATTGTAGCCCGTAAAAGTGAAGATCAGGGCGAAGGACCTCCCTGCCGGCACGGTGAGGCTGAAATAGCCACTGTCGTTTGTAATGAGGCCATTCGTTTTCCTAAAATAACTACCGAAACCCCGGCCACCGGGTTCTCATTCTCATCGAGCACCCTTCCGCTGACGCTGGCAGATTTGGTTTGCGAAAAAGCAGTTAGTGTACAGAACAGTAAAAGAAGGCTAAAGGCGGTTCTCATTATATGAAGATATATATATTATGGCTACTGTAAAGATAACCGGTTAACTGTTTTACAGGAAAATTTGTTGACCGGCAACTGATCAACAGGCCTTAAACTAAATGGAGGCCGGTGGTTGCATATCGGCTTATCCCGAATTAAATTGTGTAACAAAGTCATACATTTACTGCTCAAATTTAACCCGGTGAATATGCGAAAAGGAACCATTTTATTAATGACGATCACCATGCTTTCCTGCAACGGTGGGGGAGGAAAAGCAGGTGTGCCCAAAGAAGAAGCAAGCAGCGAGGGTGTTGGCCGGATAAAAAACAACGATTTGATTTATCTCGATACTGCTCAGCATATTCAAAATATTTTATGCCAGGGATGGGTTATCGAAGATGATGCGGATGCGTTGGAGGGCATGGATGAGGATTCTAAATTTGAAATACCGTATCGTAGTTTTTATTTTGCCACGAACGGCAGTTTTGTAAAGAACCCGCGCAATGCCATGGATTATGGATCGTGGCGTTTCGATGATGACAGCAAAACCATTTTTATAAATACTACTGTTGAGCGGGGGGAGGATAAATATAAAATAGCGAAGGTTAGTTCAGCGGAATTGATATTGGTGAACGTAGGGATAAACAGTGCCACCAATTTGAAATTTATCGGGCCTGCAAAGAGATTTAAAAATGAAACAGCGGAGCCTTTTTTCCTGGAGAACAACCGATGGCGAATAAAACCAAAGGCAACCGAATCGGATTCGGCCATTCATCAGCGGCTAAAAGAAAATATCCGTTTCTTTATTTTGTTTTATAAAAGCGTGTTGGCAAAGGATGATGCAGCTGTTTCGTTTTGGGGATTGCCTTCCTGTTTTAATTGGTATGGCGGCGGTATTTCAATAAAGAAGCCCGAAGCGCTGGCTGAAAACTGGATCAATTGCTTCTACAATAAAGAGCAGGCCATGAAAGCGTATGCGTTGGCTGTGCGGTTATTGCGCCAGCAATATGAGTGGCCAAAGGGAGAACAAAACTGGCTAAAACAAAACCTGGCCGTGGTGGAACTGATGTATAAGAAACTGGATGAGATCAGGTAGTGTGTGAAAAAAACAGACCAAACATGGATCAGCTTTTTAAATATTTTGCACTATTCAATCCGCTTTCACAAGAGGCCGAAAATGCTATTTCCAGGATCAGCAGCATGATTACCAGTAAGAAGAATGAACATTTACAATTCATTGGCCACACCTGCAAAACCATTTATTTTATTAAAAAAGGAGTTGCCCGTATATATTATTACAAAGATGGGATTGATATAACAGAAAGTTTTTCGTTCGAAAACAACATCATTGCCCGGGTAGAAAGTTTATTTACCGGCAACCCAAGCCGAAAGGCCATTCAGATTTTGGAAGACGCAGAAATCGTTGCCATTAATGCCGGCGAATTATTCAAACTTTATGATACCTTTCCCGAAATTGAAAGACTGTTTCGAAAAATATTTGAATCTGCTTATGTAGAAACTGTAAGCCGCATTGAAGGCATACAGTTTCATTCGGCGGAAGAAAGGTATAAAGCCCTGCTCTGCGATGCTCCTAACCTGTTACTAAAAGTTCCACTCAAATATATTGCCTCTTACCTGGGGATTACTCAGGTTAGCCTGAGCCGTATACGGGCCCAACGCTGATTATTTATCTTATGTTAATGGATTTGCCGTTTATTGTTGCCAGCTTTGCGCCATATGAATGAGCGGGTTAAATTAGGCTTACAGGAAAACTGGAAACAGTTTACACTCCTGGTAATCATCAACGGCTTTGTTGGCGGTATGGTGGGTTTGGAAAGAAGTATCCTGCCACAGATCGCCGGGAAGGAATTTGCCATAGCAGCTAAAACAGCCATTCTATCATTCATCATTGTTTTTGGGATCGTTAAAGCAATCACGAATTATTATACCGGCGCATTAGCCAATAAATTCGGAAGAAAAAACCTGTTAGTGGCGGGTTGGCTTATTGCCATTCCTATTCCTTTTATATTGATGTTTGCGCCATCCTGGAACTGGATAATTGCAGCCAATGTATTGCTGGGAATCAATCAGGGTTTAACCTGGAGCAGCACCGTGATGATGAAGATTGACCTGGTGGGTGAAAAGCAAAGAGGCTTTGCCATGGGGCTGAATGAATTTGCCGGATATATTGCGGTAGCGATCGTTGCTTTTTTAACAGGTTGGATCGCCAGTGAATACGGCATCAGGCCATACCCGTTTTATTTGGGTATTGGATTGGTTTTTTTTGGATTGATCGGGTCTGTTTTTTTTATTAAAGACACCAGGCATCATGTTGCCAAAGAAACGATCAGTAATACCATTCCCCGGTTGAAAAATATATTTTGGGACACTACCTGGAAAAATAGAAACCTGGGTTCGGTAACCCAGGCAGGATTAATCAATAACCTGAACGATGGTATGGTTTGGGGTATATTTCCTATCCTGCTGGCCTCCAAAGGATTTACGTTAGGTGAAATCGGGATTATTACTGCGATATATCCCGCCGTTTGGGGACTAGGCCAGTTGTTTACCGGAAAAATGGCTGACAAATTCTGCAAAAAGAAGATGCTTTATATTGGGATGTTGCTGCAGGCAGTTGCCTTGATCGTTTTGGTTTGGGCAAATAACATGTCTCATTTTGTGATATTGTCCTCCATCTTAGGATGGGGTACAGCCATGGTATATCCAACTTTTCTGGCAACCGTGGCAGAAAACACCCATCCGCAGGACAGGGCAAAGAGTATCGGCATTTTCAGGTTATGGAGAGATTTGGGTTATGCAATTGGTGCGATTTTGACCGGAATTATTGCCGATTTAATAAGCATCAACGCCGCTATTATTTTCATAGGCCTGCTGACTATTATTTCGGCTTTTATTATTTATTACCGGATGACATGCAAAACAGATGGCTCAATAAAAATATGGGATTGGATAATCAATAAAATTAAATGACCTACAACAACAAATACTACAGGAAGTCTTTGCCCCGGAAGATATTCAATAGGGTATAATGAGATCAAAGGACACCAACTTTATCGATTTTGAAAACTTTACCGATCAGCGACGGTGTAATCATTAACGGTTGTTGATCCTCCGCATAGTGATCTTTCATTCGATGATATCTGGAACCACAATGAAGTGTTCGTTACCACGGAAGGATAAAAATGAAATTATGATATTACCTAATTGGGAGAGGAACCCGGTTGGCATTCTCTTTTTTTAAAGAGCTTTCAAAGCCGCAATCATGGCAATCGGATCATCTGCTTTAAAAACGGTACTGCCTGCCACCAATACATCAGCACCGGCATCAATGATAGATTTTGCATTTGCTAACGTAACACCGCCATCTACCTCAATCTTTACATGCAACGAATGTTCGTCTATCATTTCCCGTAGTTGCTTTATCTTATGCAACGTGTGTGGTATAAACGATTGTCCGCCAAAGCCGGGGTTAACACTCATCAGGCATACCAGGTCAATATCTTCAATAATATCCTGCAGGGCATCAATAGGTGTATGCGGATTAACAGCCACGCCTGCCTGCATTCCCAAACTTTTTATTTGCTGAATATTGCGATGTAAATGCGGACAAGCTTCAATATGCACCGACAGGATATCGGCACCTGCTTTTTAAAAGCCTCGGCATAATTGCCCGGCTCTTCGATCATCAGGTGCACATCACAAACTTTGTTGGTGGCTTTTCTGAAAAACTCGATCAACATGGGTCCAAAACTGATATTGGGCACAAAACGGCCGTCCATCACATCCAGGTGGTACCAGTCGGCCTGGCTTTCGTTGAGCATTTTACATTCGGATTCTAGATTTAGGAAATTTGATGCCAGTAGTGATGGTGCGATAATGGCCATGATGTTTAAAAATTGTTTTTTAATAAATATTAACTGCTGATTGCCAACTGCCAACTGCCAACTGCCAACTGCCAACTGCTAGTTGCCAACTGCTAATTGCTAATTGCTAATTGCTAATTGCTAACTGCTAACTGCTAACTGCTAACTGCTAACTGCTAACTGCTAACTGCTAACTGCTAACTGCTAACTGCTAATTGCTCAGAGGGCAAAGGTAATTTATTATTCACAACCAGCTTATCGGGCGTTCAGTCTTTTCAAAGCATCTTCTGCCTCTATATAATCCGGTGAATACATCAGTGCGGTTTTATATTCTTCGATCGCATCTTTTGGTTTATTTAGTTTTTCGAGACAGCGGCCAAGCCAGTAATAGCCTTCATCAAAATTGTTGCGTAGCGTTACCGCTTTATCGAGCACCGTGATGGCGTCATTGTATTTTCCCTGGTCGTACAACGCAATTCCTTTTTCGCGATAGGCAAGCATATAACCGGGATCCAGGTTCAGGCATTTATCAAAAAAACCGATCGCCTTGTTTTTTTCTCCGGTATAATTATAATACAGTCCTTTAATAAAAAAAGCCTCTTTTTCTGTGTTTGGAATTTTTGTAGTAAGGAGGAAATCAGCCATCTCGTTGGCTTTGTTGTTTTTTGTTTGTGCGTAAAGCGAACCCAGCAAAATAATATACCGGGGCAAAGGATTCAGCAGCAGGGCCGTTTCATACGATGATATAGCAAGCGCCGTATCATAATTTTCGTAATGCAGGGTGGCTTTAATTTCCCAAAGCCGGTAATTTAAGCTGTCGGTCAATATGGCTTTGTCAGTAGTTTCAATGGCTTTATCAAAATCGGCGCTATCCCGGTAAAATTGAATAAGCTTCTCTTTTAAGATCAGGGAATCAGGAAATTGTAAAATAGAATCTGTTAATATTTTTTCCCGCATAGCAGCGGGCCCACCGGCAATTTCACCGTTCTGTTTTGCATGATCCTGGTTATTGCACGATATGATTGTGATCAGCAGGGCCAGGTATCCCGGTATTAATTTCCTCATATTGCAAAAGTAAGCAGCCCCGTCCGTACGCAGATGACAATTCTCTGACAATCTAAATTTTAACATCTTTTACCTTTGCTGCTGTAAAATAAAAAGATGAAAAAAATATATTCGGCTGGTATTTTAAGTGTGGTCGTTATCGCCCTGCTATCATTTAAAAATAATGGAGTTAGCGTAAGCCGGCAGGCGCCAATCAACGACACTATTGTTTTTGAGGGCGAAAAACATTTTGCCAATGTACAACAACTAACTTTTGGTGGTGATAATGCCGAAGCCTATTTCAGTTTCGACGGGAAGTATATCATATTTCAAAAAACAAATCCCAAGGAAGGGATCATGTGCGACCAGATCTGGATGGGCAAGGTACCTGCTGCTGGTGAAAAATTTGAGCCCAGATTGGTGAGCACCGGTACCGGAAGAACTACCTGTGCTTATTTTTATCCGGATGGCAAACACATTTTATATGGATCAACCCATTTGGGAGGCTCAGATTGCCCGCCTGTGCCTGATCGCACGAAGCACGGCAATAAATATATCTGGCCGATCTATGAGAGCTTTGATATTTTTAAAGCAGACCTGAATGGCAAGATTGTAAAACGATTAACCAAAACCAAAGGCTACGATGCTGAAGCCACTATTTCCCCAAAAGGCGATAAGATCTTATTTACATCAACAAGAGATGTCGACCTGGATCTGTATACCATGGACCTCAACGGTAAGCATGTAAAACGTATTACCCATACCTTGGGTTATGATGGCGGCGCCTGGTTTAGCCCGGATGGCACCAAAATATTATGGCGGGCATCGCGGCCCGAAACGCCTGAAGAAATAAAGGAATATAAAGAGCTGCTCGCGCAGAACCTGGTAGCACCTACGCATATGGAAGTATGGATAGCCAATGCCGATGGAAGCGATGCTCATCAGATCACTTTTTTAGAGCAGGCCAATTGGGCGCCCAATTTTACGCCCGATGGTAAGCACATGATCTTTTGCAGTAATCACGAATATAAAAGAGGCTTTCCTTTCAATATGTACCTCACCGATCTGGAAGGAAAGAATATGGAAAAAATAAGCAGGGATAAGGGTTTTGATGCATTTCCCATGTTTAGCCCGGATGGTAAAAAATTTATTTTCTGCAGTAACCGCAATAATGGCGGTACACGGGATACGAATATATTTTTAGCGGATTGGGTGGAGTAATACACCGGCTACAAATCTTTTGGCACGATATTTTCGTTAATAAACTGAATAAAACAGTTTACTATGAAGCCGAAAATTAAGGGCGCCATTCTACTATACAGTTTTTTTGTAATGGCAATAATGAGCTGCAGGAAATCTGATTCCATAACTAATCTTCCCTCAATAAATAATGAGAATAATAAGCTGGTTGGCGCTTCGGCCAATGATTTATTGAGTGCTTCAACATATACTTCTGTAAAAATCGAAATACAATATATGCCGGGTTTTCAGCCCGATGCGGCGTCGGTAAATAACCTGGCAACTTTCCTGAATACAATTGTTAATAAACCAGGTGGCGTTTCGGTTGTACAAACCCAGATTGCGTCGGCAGGTAAAACGGTGTTATCATTAAATGATATTGCTACCATCGAAAAGAATAACCGAACGGTTTATACTGCCGGTAGCCAGCTAGGGTATACTTTATATACCGATGGCAACTATGATAATGGAAATGTATTGGGGCTGGCTTTCAGAAATACATCGATGTGTATTCTCGGAAAAACCATTCATGATAATTCTGGAAATATAGGACAGGCGAGCAGAACAAAATTAGAAAGCACTGTTTTGGAACACGAGTTTGCGCATATACTTGGCCTGGTAAATATCGGCTCACCGATGCAGATGAATCACCAGGACGGTACTCACGGCAATCATTGTAATAATACCGATTGCCTGATGTATTATGCGTCGGAAACCACCGATGTTTTAGGGATTCTGATAACGGGGAGCATACCGGTTTTAGATGCAAACTGTAAAGCTGATCTTAAAGCCAACGGCGGTAAATAGTCTATCGGGCCCCCAGTTCGATCACTTCAGCGTCTTTCATTTCAGCACCGTCAATGACAAACCTGATGATGGTCCTCACGTTGTGCCATCCCTGTTTGCCGGCGGCACCGGGGTTCATGTGCAGGCAATTCAGTTTATCATCATACATGATCTTTAAAATATGGGAGTGCCCACTAATAAACAGTTGTGGTTTGTGAATGAGTATCTCTTTTTTTGTTTCGGGGTTGTATTTGGGAGGATAGCCACCAATATGCCGCATCATCACTTTCACATCCTCGCACATAAAAACCAACTGCTCGGGAAACTCCTTCCTGATATCCTGTCCGTCGATATTACCGTAAACGCCTCTCATTAAGGTCTCACGTCTCGTCTGACCTTGAATCCTTTTTTCCTGTTCCATGATATTATTTGATACGTTCAGCATGGCCAGACGGGACGTCAGATTATCTACCAGATCCATAGTTCCAAAATCACCCGCATGCCAAACCTCGTCGCAATCTTTAAAATGCTCAAAAAGGCTTTCGTCCAGGAAATGATGCGTATCAGAAACTAATCCTATTCTCGTCACGGTTTTTAAAATTATAAGCTGTAAATTTACGGTAACAAGTTTTAGCGAATGCCTTTTCACCGCAACTTCACTTATTTCATTGACAAGCGAAACTGGAAATACTGTTTCCTGCTGGCTGCATTGGCACTTTGCGTCGATGTTTGATATTAGTCGTTCGAAAGAATTATCAATTATCAACTTTAAAATTATCCATTAATTATGTCACACTATTATAGTTTAGGTACCATTCCCCATAAGCGGCATACCCAGTTTCGTAAGCCCGACGGTTCATTATACGCCGAGCAACTTTTTTCTACCGAAGGTTTTTCCGATGATTACTCATTGCTGTATCATTGCTACCCGCCCACCATGATCACCAAAACTGATGAACCTATCGACGTTTCACCAAAAGTAGCAGAAGAAAAATGCTGAAACACCGGAGTTTCGAAGGCTTTAACCTGAAACCCGCAAAGGATTACCTTGACAGCCGTAAGGCCATATTGGTGAACAATGATTGCCATATTGTACTGGCGGCTCCTCAGCAGAGTATGACAGATTATTTTTATAAAAATGCCGATGCTGATGAAATGATCTTTGTACACGAAGGGACCGGTAAAGTAAAAACACAATATGGTGAATTGCCATTTGGTTATGGTGATTATATTGTTTTGCCCAGGGGTACTATTTACCAGATCGAATTCGATGATGAAAAAAACCGGCTGTTCATCGTGGAGTCGTTTACGCCCCTGCGTTTTCCAAAACGGTATATGAGTCATTATGGTCAGTTGATGGAGCACGCGCCATTTTGTGAACGGGATATTCGCACACCACAGGATCTGAAGACGATCGATGAGAAAGGCGATTTTTTGATCAAAACAAAAAAGAAAGGCATTCTGTACGGTCTGCATTATGGTACCCATCCTTTTGATGTGATCGGCTGGGATGGTTGTTGTTATCCTTATATTTTCTCGATCCATGATTTTGAACCCATTACCGGAAGGGTGCATCAACCGCCACCTGTTCACCAAACATTCGAAACCAGTGCCTTTGTGGTGTGCTCCTTTGTACCCCGGTTGTACGATTACCACCCCGATGCCATACCGGCACCCTATAACCACAGTAATATCGACAGCGATGAGTTATTATATTATGTAGATGGCGAATTCATGAGCCGCAAACACGTTACACGGGGTATGATAACGTTGCATCCGGCCGGCATTCCACACGGGCCACAGCCCGGTGCGGTTGAAAAAAGCATCGGTGCCAAAGAAACCGGCGAACTGGCGGTAATGGTAGATACTTTCCGGCCCTTGCAATTAACGGTTGCGGCACTGGAAATAGAAAATGAGGGGTACGTGATGAGCTGGGCAGAATAATGGACTTTTACATAGTACGCGTTTTTTTCAAAATCTGTCTTATATTTAATCACTAAAACTAATTCTATATGATTCAATTCAATGAAATAAAAGTTGGCGATTACCTGATTGCAGACAACGACGGCGATAAAAAGCAGGGCGAAGTAACCAATTTGAACCGCAACGAAAAACAGGTTTGTGTAGATACGGGTGCGCAGGAATTCTGGTACGAAACCGATCAGCTGATCGCCATTCCGTTGGATGATGACCAGTTGACCAAATTGAAATTTCACAAATCCGAAGATGAAGACGGTACCGTTAAATATATGAAGGGCGCATTCCGGATCAGGTTACATGCGAAAGATGATTTTTCGAGATTTGAGATCTGGTATCGCGATGAGCACCGGCAAATTTTACATCCCATCCAGGTACACCATTTACAGAATCATTTTTATGAAATGACCAAAGTTCATCTTAATGATGAATCGTTCGATTAACTGATTAAAATGTTGATTAAAATGTACAAAACAGGCCCCGGTAACTAACCGGGGCCTGTTTTGTACCTGCCTGAATACGTTCAATAAATGCCCAACCCTCCATTTTAATATTTGAATGCGTTTTTTCGGTTTATTCCCGCTTTTTCGGGCATATAAATGACAGAAAAAGCATATATTTTACTTATTTTGTGGAAAAACTGCCTGATTGTTGGTAATTCAATCTGTTTTTTGCAGTTAATTAAATAATTCCTCCTATCTTTGCGCTCCCAAAATTATGGCTAAACAGGCACTTATAAAACAGGATGGAGTAATAGTTGAGGCTTTAAGCAATGCCATGTTTAAGGTAAAATTGGAGAATGAGCATGAGATTTTAGCCACCATTTCGGGTAAGATGCGCATGCACTATATCCGTATTTTACCGGGCGATAAAGTAGGGGTGGAAATGAGTCCATATGACTTGACCAGGGGAAGGATCATTTTCAGGTATAAATAATAAAAAAGCTTTTAGCTGTTAGCTATAAGCTATTAGCAAATAAAAAAAAACAAAAGATCATGAAGGTTAGAGCTTCAATTAAAAAGCGCAGTACAGATTGCAAAATCGTAAGAAGAAAGGGCATACTGTATGTAATCAACAAAAAGAATCCCCGGTTTAAGCAAAAGCAGGGATAGTAAAGAATTGTAGATTGACGATTACAGATTTTAGATGTAAAGCTGTGGTCATCAAACTCAAAAAAATCTAAAATCTAAAATTTAAAAATAAACTATGGCTCGTATTGCCGGTATAGATTTACCAAAAAACAAAAGAGGCGAAGTTGGCCTTACTTACATTTACGGAATTGGCCGTTCTACTGCCCAGTACATTTTAACTAAGGCGGGTATCGACCACAGTAAAAAAGTAAATGAGTGGAATGATGATGAGCAAACTGCCATCAGAAACGTGATCAATAATGAGTTTAAGACCGAAGGAGCACTGCGTAGCGAAACCCAGGTGAACATTAAGCGTTTACTGGATATTGCCTGTTACCGTGGTTTACGTCACCGTAAGGGATTACCTGTACGTGGTCAGCGTACGCGTACCAACAGCCGTCAAAGGAAGGGTAAGCGTAAGACAGTTGCGGGTAAGAAGAAAGTAACTAAATAAGCTAATAGCTATCAGCTATTGGCTTTTAGCTTTTAATAAGACTTCAATTAATTGAAACAATACCAGATCGCTACGGAGTCGGCAGGAGGGTTGAATCAGTCTCGATAATAACCGGGATAACATTTTTTAAAGATTACCTATTTAGTATTAATTATGGCAAAAGCACAGGGCGGAAAAGCAGCCTCAAAAAAAAGAGTAGTAAAAGTTGACAGCTACGGCGATGCACACATTACAGCAAGTTTCAACAACATCATTATCAGTTTAACCAACAAGCAGGGCCAGGTAATCAGCTGGAGCAGCGCAGGTAAAATGGGTTTCAGGGGTTCTAAGAAGAATACGCCCTATGCAGCTCAAATGGCCGCCGCCGATGCAGCTAAAACCGCTTTGGATGCCGGGTTAAAAAGAGTGGATGTATTTGTAAAAGGACCGGGATCGGGCCGTGAAGGCGCTATCCGTTCTTTATCACAAAATGGTATCGAGATCAATATGATCAAAGACGTGACGCCATTGCCACACAATGGTTGCCGTCCGCCAAAGAAGAGAAGAGTTTAAAACAGTTGGCAATTTTACAGTGGGCAGTTTGCAAACTGCAAACTGGCAACTGCCAACTTCCTATTTATAACAGGGTGTATTATTGATTTTAAAAGGTCTTTATAATAATGCATCGTCACTAAAAGACCTCAATTCAAATTATGGCACGGTATACAGGCCCCAAAACAAAAATCTCCAGGGATCTTCGGAGAGCCCATTACAGGTAATGGAAAATGGTTAACCAAAAACAGCAATCCTCCGGGAATGCATGGTGCAAACCGCAAGCGTAAAACCTTAGGCGAGTACGCATTGCAATTAAGAGAAAAACAAAAAGCCAAGTACACCTACGGGTTACTGGAGAAACAATTCCGTAAAACTTTCGACGAAGCTGCCCGTAAAAAGGGAGTTACCGGTGAAAACCTGATCAAATTGCTGGAAGCCCGTTTAGATAACGTGGTTTTTCGTCTGGGTGTTTCTCCAAGTCGCCAGGGTGCACGTCAGTTGGTTTCGCATAAACACATTACCGTTAACGGAGAAGTTTTAAATATTCCATCATACAGCTGTAAGCCGGGTGATGTGATCGGTTTAAAAAATAAGAGTGCGGCCAATGCGTCGATCACCGGTAACCTGCGTGGCAAAAATGCCAAGTTCAATTGGTTAGAGTGGAATGAAACGACCTCAACAGGTACGTTTATTACCCATCCTGAAAGGGAAAGTGTTCCAGAGAATATCAAGGAGCAATTGATTGTGGAATTGTATTCTAAGTAATAAACAGCCCTCCGCCCCCTGAAGAGGGAACCGGCGGAGACTTTGAAATAATTAATTAATAAAACACCTTAAGCTCCTTTTGGGGTTTGGGGTAAAAACAAAATACAAATGGGAATTTTAAATTTTGTTAAGCCAGATAAAATCGTTCTTCAAAAAGCAACTGAGTTTGAAGCCATCTTCGAATTTCGTCCGCTTGAGCCAGGTTATGGTGTAACCATTGGTAACTCGCTGCGCCGGGTGTTGCTGAACTCGTTAGAGGGTTATGCGATCATCGGTATTAATATCGCCGGTGCCGACCATGAGTTTGCTACCATTAAAGGTATTACTGAAGACGTAACCGAAATAATCCTAAACCTGAAACAGGTTCGTATCAAGAATAAGCTGGAAGGAGATGTGAGCGTGGAAAAAGTTACCCTGTCTATCAAAAACAAAACAGAATTTACTGCCGGTATGATCGGCGAGGCTTCACCTACTTTTGAAGTAATGAATCCGGATCTGTTGATCTGTACCATGGATAGCAGTGCTAAACTGGATATTGAAATTACGATTGGGAAAGGCCGTGGTTATGTGCCTGCCGAAGAGAATAAAGAAAAGAGTTCACATTTTGGTTATATCGCGGTAGATGCTATTTATACGCCGATCAAGAATGTGAAATATTCGATTGAAAATACCCGTGTTGAGCAACGTACCGATTTTGAGAAACTGATCATGGAAGTGGTTACCGATGGTACTATTCATCCCGAAGATGCAGTGAAACAGGCCAGCCGTATCCTGATACAGCACCTGATGATCATCACGGATGAGAACATAACCTTTGATACCAAAGAAGATAAGAAAGAGGATCTGGTTGATGAACAAACTTTGCAATTACGCAAGGTATTGAAAACACCGTTGGAAGACCTTGATCTTTCCGTTCGTGCCTTCAATTGTTTGAAAGCTGCCAAGATCAATTCTTTAAGCGAACTGGTACAATACGAGCAGGAAGACCTGATGAAGTTCAGAAACTTTGGTCAGAAATCTTTGAGCGAGATTGAGCAGGTATTACACGAAAGAGGACTGAGCTTCGGTATGGATCTGAGCAAGTTGAAATTGGATGATGAGTAAAACGGGCTGTTAGCCATTAGCGTTTAGCTTTTAGCGGGAACCTGCTAACGGCTAAGATCTAACAGCTAACCGCTATTTAATAATAAGTAGCTTACAATTCCTGACACGGTGTAAGCGAATCAAAAACAAACAAGTCATGCGTCACGGAAAAAAAGGTAACAAACTGAGCAGAACGGCTTCTCACAGAAGAGCCCTCTTAATGAACTTAGGCTGCCAGTTGATTACTTACAAAAGAATTACAACAACATTGGCCAAAGCGAAAGCTTTACGTACGTACATCGAGCCATTGATCACCAAAACCAAAAGCACCGATTCGAAGGAAGCGATCATGCACAATCACCGTATTGTGTTCAGCTACCTGAACGATAAAGCGGCGGTAAAAGAATTATTTACGGTTGTTGCGCCAAAAGTAGCCGGTCGTCCGGGTGGATATACCCGTATCATCAAGCTGGGTGCCAGAACCGGTGATAATGCTGAAATTGCGATGATCGAACTGGTTGACTTTAATGAGATCTACGGCAAAGGAATTGGTACTGATGCAGAACCGGCGAAGAAAACCCGTCGCAGAGGTGGAGCTAAAAAGAAAGCCACTGATGATACGCCAACAGAAGCTGCTGCTGAAGTGGAAACAACCGAAGCAGTGTCAACGGAAGAAACTACTGATTCAGCAGAAGAAACCAAAGCATAAGTTGAAAACTAACAGTTTATATAAAACCCCGAATTTTTTTCGGGGTTTTTTTATAGGTCAAACGGCTCCAGGCCGTTTGACCCATAAAAAACCGGCTGGCCCGTAAAATGTGAAAAATTTTATTTGTTAAATACCCTTTTCTATACCTTTCTTTGCAAAACCTTTAGCATATATGACTGATACCATTACCACCCCGGCCATTTTAATTTTAGAAGACGGAAATATTTTTAACGGAACAGCTTTCGGCAAGATCGGAACAGCTACCGGAGAAATATGCTTTAATACCGGTATGACCGGTTACCAGGAGGTTTTTACCGATCCGAGTTATTTTGGCCAGGTACTCATCATGAACAATGTACATATCGGTAACTATGGGGTAAAGGCCGGGGATGTGGAAAGCGATAGTGTAAAAGTAAAAGCAGTGATCGGCCGCAACCTGGAAGATCAATACAGCCGTTTTATGGCTGATGCATCACTGCAGGAATATTTTGAGGCAGAGGGCGTGGTAGCCATTGATGGCGTTGATACCAGGGCCCTGGTTACGCATATCCGTACACAGGGAGCGATGAATTGCATTATATCTTCCGAAACAACAGACGTAGCCCTGCTGATAGATAAATTAAAGCGAGTGCCGTCGATGAACGGCCTGGAACTGGCTTCAACCGTAAGTACCAATGAACCGTATTTTGTGGGAGATGAAAAAAGCGTTTTGCGGATCGCCGTGCTCGATTTTGGGATCAAGAGGAATATATTGAATTGCCTGGTTGAAAGAGGTGCCTATGTGAAAGTACATAATGCCAAAACCCCTTTTGAAGAAACCGAAAAATTTAAACCCCACGGTTATTTTATCAGCAATGGCCCCGGCGATCCGGCGCCCATGGACTATGCTGTAAAAACGGTGAAGCAAATTTTAGCCGCCGATAAACCGCTGTTTGGCATCTGCCTGGGGCATCAGCTACTGGCACTGGCCAATGATATACCCACTTTTAAAATGCATCACGGCCATCGTGGGCTGAATCATCCCGTAAAAAATATCATTAGTGGCAAATCGGAAATAACTACACAGAATCATGGATTTGGTGTAGATCCCGCAGCCGTGAGGGCCAACGCCAACGTTGAAATTACCCATGTTAATTTAAATGACGACAGTATCGAAGGCATTCGTATAAAAAATAAAAAAGCATTCTCCGTACAATATCACCCCGAGGCCACACCCGGGCCGCACGACAGCAGGTATTTGTTTGATGAGTTTATTGCTCTTATCAACACGAATTAATACCGAATTACACGAATTCAGTCTAAGAAATTGTAAAATAATTCTTGTAATTCGTGTAATTCGTCCAATTCGTGTCCTAATTTAGTGGCTATGAAAATCGCGATCATCAACGGACCCAACCTCAATCTGCTTGGCAAACGGGAAGTGGATATATATGGAGCAGAATCTTTTGATGATTATTTAAAGACCTTGCAGGACAAATATCCCGATACCGATATTTCCTATTTTCAAAGTAATGTAGAAGGGGAGTTGATCAACGAAATTCAACGGGTGGGATTCAGTGTTGACGGTATTATCATTAATCCCGGCGGATACACCCATACATCCGTGGCTATCGGTGATGCCATTGCAGCCATTACCACACCGGTTATTGAAGTACATATCTCCAATATTTTTGGAAGAGAAGATTTCCGAAAACTATCGCATGTTTCGGGTAAGGCAAAAGCTGTGATCAGCGGCCTTGGCCTCCGTGGATATGAGATGGCGTTAACTGCTTTTAGGTAGTTACATGGTAGTTACATGGTTTTGATAAAATAAAAGATCACAAACAGCACTACGAAAATCAACACCGAATAAATAATAATTCCGGGTGTATTTGATTTGCCGGTTTTGCCGTTGAACCGGTAGTTACAGGTTTCACATTTGGTGTGATGCAGTAACCTTGGTCCGAGCACGCCGCCCCACCAGGTGTACTTTACTTTTGTAATGATCTTGCTGCCGCATTTCGGGCAACCGGCGTCCGTATTAAACTCATCCAGCTTATCCTCCATAAAATTATTTTAGATAATAAATGTACCATGTAAAATGCGGAAATTTTAATTGCCGGTAATATTTTACAGCAGCACCCGCAAAAGCAAGGCATACCCGGTATCTTCTTTGGGATCATCGGCAACGGTTACGATATGCAGACCGGCATCTGACCACACTTTGAACAATTCTCCCTTTTTGTGTTTCACCATTGCCCGGTCGAGTTGAGGCAGCATAACACCTCTTACAAACCAGCCCAGGTCGCCTCCTTTGGCGCCCGATTCAAGATCGGCGCTGTAGATACTTGCCTGTGCTGCAAAATCAGATCTGCCGGTCCGGATCTTTTCGATGATGGAATCGGCCAGCGACGAAGCAAAATTCCTGTCAAAAACAGTGGTATCCAGTAATAAATGTTTGATATGATAAAAGGTATTGGGTGCCTTCACTAGAACTTTCACCAGTATATTTTCTTTTTTAAAAGGCCCGTAGGTTTTCCCGGTTTTACCATGGTAGGCCAGGCTGTCGGCCTTTCCCAAAAAACGGGAAGTACTCAACACGGTAACGGAATCGATAAAGAACTTCTTTTTGAGTACAAACTTAACGTAACCAACAGGGCTGCTGGTAGTGTCTAATATTTTTTTTATCTGGGCAATGGATTGACTTTTTGCGGAGAGAATAAAGCAGGTAAAATAGAAAATACAGAGAAGTTTTTTCACACTATGAAATTAAAGGGCAAAGGTATGTTTTAATACAGAAGACAAACCTTGAAAAGGGGCCTTCCTGAAATTGCAGCGAATTACAGTTACCTGAATGCGTTCAATATCTTCGATTCCGGCATCACTAAAAACAAGGTAACAGCCTTATTTATGGTTCAAAATTTAACGGGAATGAGTTAAAAGCTGTTTACATTAAACGGGATCATTTCAATTTCCGTAAAACTGCTTTCACCTGTTTTTTCATCAACTCCAGATCGGCCAGCTGCTGTTGAATAAAGCTATTGTCTTCCAGTTTCCCCAAAACCTTGTCCATCTCTTTATTGGTATCATACACCATTTTACGAAACGGATTGCTGTAATCCTTGGCCCGGGAATCGAAAATGCCCTTACACATCCATTCTTTTGTTTGGAGTGCCTGTTGTAACAGCGTTGTAAGCAATGCCGGGGTAAATTGCTTCGGTGTTATGTTTAAAATTTCGAGCAGGGCTGTATAGCCATGGTTTAACCGGTCGGCGGGATAACGCTGGCCTTGTTTACGGTAAAAATCATGCAGTTCATCCCAACTTTTTAGATCGCCCGATTTGATAAGCCGCTTTACATTTTCTATTTCAGTACGTTGGATCAGCTGCCCGCCGATATTCAGCCAATCGCTTCGGCGTATTTGGGCAGAAAGTGATTTTTTGAGTACAGTAAAATCTGTGATTTTATTTGCCAGGATATGGTTGAGTATTTCTACAGTTCCATAATATTGTATCAACTCTTTAAAAATACTGATCGCCTGCGGCACTTTGTGTATTTCGGTTATCCTTTTGCTGTTTTCCCAGCCTGATATTTCGGCTACCCCTGCTGCATTTGGTTTTACTTTTTCCAGCAATTTCAGGGAATCAAATAATTCATTGATGGTATCGGGGGCCAGGAATTCATAGGTGATCAATTGAATCTTTTCAGTACGGCGGTCACGGGCCATGTATTTCGCTTCGTTTCGGGCCAGGGCATACATATTATACATGAACCAGTAGCCGGGTATAACAACCAGCTTATCATTTGCCATATCGTTGCGCAATAAAGAAAAGGGGACCGGTATCCTGAGTTCGGCCGGAAAATCACCTTTGGCAATAATAGAGAAAGATGCAAAGGTAGAATTGTGCTTTAAACTTACGCAGAGCCCCGGCCAAAAGCCGCGGCCCGCGATGATCTCACCATCAGCAGCCCGGCTGTTGTGGTTGCTGCCAATGGTGGCACCTGCGGCCATATTACTTTGTCCCATGACAAGCGCAGCGCATAAAAACGAATTATTATGATGCTGCTCGTGTGCCGGAAATATTAATGAGTTCAATACCTCGCAACAGGAAATAGTGGAATTATTTCCCAAATAAGAATTGATCAACCGGGCGCCGTATTTTAGCTGCGAATGGGAGGCCATTACAAAACGCACGGCTTTTACACCGTAAAAAATACGGCAGCCATAACCAACCACGCCATTTACCAATTCGCATCCCTCGCCAATTTGCGAAGTCCTGTTTTCATCACTGTTAACCGTGAGGTTTTTTAATTTATTGGCCCCTTTGAAATAGGCATCTGTGCCCACCCAAACATCTTTAATGATCTTGCAGCTTTTGATAACGGTTCGGTCACCTATTTTTCCATAATATCCGCGCTGCTTATCAAATCGTTTTTCGGTGAAATCTTTAAACTTGTTAAGCAGGGCCTGATCATCGCGGTATTTGCTCCAGAGCCAGGCGTCGCCCGCCAGCATACCGTTAAAAGGGATCACACTTCTGCCACCGGCTTCGTTGCATAACTCCATCCAAACCCTGGTCTTTTCGTCTTCCCCGTCTTTTAAAATGCCATTGCCAAATTTTGCATAGTCGGTGGTAGCCAGTTCATTTACATTGGCGATCATTACTTCATTGCCGATTATATAATGACTGAGGTAATTAACATTATCGATACAAACATTGTTGCCCAGGTCGCTGCTGATGATGGTGCTGTTATACAGGCCAACCGGCATCCGCAGGTTATGAAATTCGAGGTAAAATGGCTCCAGTTTTCCAATACGGATCAGTCCGTGAAATTTACAGTTGCGCACCAGTTCGGGATTGAACTGTTTTGATACGAGGATTTTATTCCAATCATCTGAGGTATTCCGGTTTCTGATCAGGGCTTCAATATCCTGGGCTGTTAGTTTACGGTAGCTGATGCCGTTTTTATTGTGCAGATCCCGAAGGTGGTATTCATCCTTGCCTTTTGGGATATATTTTTTGTCGACGAAGTTGTAACCAAGATTATTTACAGGATGTTTTGTTATGATATTCATGTATTGAATGGATAATAGGTCAATTCTGCTGACTGCAGAGAAAATCAAAATTCATACCTCAAGTTATGAATATACCGGCAAACGAAAAAAGCAATTGATGAAACCCGGCATTCAGCCCGTGACCGGCAATAGGCGGTTGTATCAATGCCTGATCACCTTAAGGGCAACCGAACGGCCATCCAGCTTACTTGTGAACTGTACCAGATAAAGTCCTGCGGCTATCTTATCAAATGACAGGCTATGGTTATTCAGTCCTTGTGTTAGGTTCACTTCAGTAACCTGCAATCGTTTTCCCGAATAGTCGATCAGCGAAATCATAATATCCTGGTTTTTGGCAGACTGTATCTCAACCTGTAAAAAATCGATAACGGGGTTTGGGTACAATCGGGTGATCAGCAACTCTTTTTCCTCAGCCCGGATCCTGATGATCCCGGAATAAGAAAATTGGCCATTCTGGTCAACCAGTTTTAACCGGTAATAGTTGTCGCCTGCATATGGATGATCATCTGAAGAAAGATAGGTTGCGCCATTTCCATTTGTTCCTTTACCATCTACCCTTGTTAATTCCCTGAATGAACGGCCGTCAATACTCCTTTCAATAATAATATAATTCAAATTTAACTCGGAGGCCGTGGTCCAGCGCAGCTGCACTATATCGCGGGATACATTGCCCGAGAAACCGGATAAGGTAACAGGCAGTACACAGGTGGGTAAGCCGGTCATCCGGCCGAGCATGAAATCTGTTGCCCTGAAGATAATTTCCTGCCAGTACATGGTGGGGCCGGCCGGAATAAAAGTTCCGTTACTCGTACCCCAGTACTCATGCCCAAGGCCGGCTACCGGGTAAAATTCGTGATAAATGGAAGTACGGTTTAGCTGCTCATTTATTTGTTGCGAACCCCTTACATAGCTGATGGTTGGCAGGCCAAATGGATAGCCTTCAGTAAATGGAACGGTGGCATCTGCATCGCCATGAAAAAGCTGAACCGGCGTATTGTTGTTGTTTTTAAACCAGGCGGTGTCGCCTGTTGCGCCCCAGCAGGAAATGGCACCGGCAATTTTGGATGAATGCAGGTAACTGTTACCGGCGCAGTCTTTACAACCCAGGTTAGGCCTAAACGTTCCGCTATAAGTGCTGGCAGGCCTTTCCGAATCATCGATAAAGGGCAAACCCAGTGTGATAAAGGCGCCCGCGCTGCTGCCCATTAAAAATATCCGGTTGGTATCAATTTTATACAGCGTTGCATTTTGTTTAAAAAAACGCACCGCGGCACTGGCATCCTGGATGCCCCGCCAAACAGCCCGTTCCGAGGCATTGCTGCTCAGGGGATTAAAGCCTAACCGGTATTCTAATGTGGCTGTAACATAACCGCGATGAACAAATGAGTCGCATAGCGCCAGCATATCTTCATTATTTCTTGTTCCGTTTAAAAAACCACCCGAATGTGCAAAAATGATCAACGCTCTTTTTTGTGCGGTATCGCCAACCGGTTCAAAAAGTTCAAGCAACAGGTTTTGATTGGTTGTGCTGGATTCCAATAAATAGGGTGCGTTTATGGCGGGGGCATTGCCATAAATAACGTTGGCTGTTTTGGTAAAGGAACTAAATAATCGTATTTGATAACGGCATGGCTGAGCCGCAGAAAAAAGGGGAAACAATATGACAAGCAAACAATATTTCAACTGCAGTTATTTGCTACAATATAATCAGAATTGTACAAAAAACAGGAGTACCCGGGCAACAATTTATTCAACTGTTACGCTTTTTGCCAGGTTACGCGGCTTATCCACGTCAACCCCTTTGGCAATACCGGTGTAATAACTCAATAGCTGCATGGGGATGGTACTGAGCATAGGGGCAATGATCTCATCAGCAACAGGTACAAAAAATACATCATCGGCCATACCCGGAATAATATCATCGCCCTCGGTAATAATGGCGATCACTTTTCCTTTCCGTGCTTTTATTTCCTGGATATTGCTCACGATTTTTTCGTGGTACGAATCCTTGGTCGCAATGAAAACAACGGGTAATTTGTCATCAACCAGTGCAATAGGGCCGTGTTTCATTTCCGCAGCGGGATAGCCTTCGGCGTGTATATAGGAGATCTCTTTTAACTTTAAAGCGCCTTCCAAAGCGATCGGGAAATTATATCCCCTGCCCAGGAATAAGGCATCAGATGCGCCCTGATATTTAAGCGCAATGGTTTTCAGGGCTTCGGCGTTTTTTAAAATAGCACTTACTTTTTCGGGTACGGCTTCCAGTTCGAACAAGAGGTTGCTATAGCGTTCTTCCGAAATCGTTCCTTTTTCTTTCGCGATCTTCAGTGCCATCATGGTGAGCACAGCCAGCTGACCGGTAAATGCTTTGGTAGAAGCTACGCCAATTTCGGGTCCGGCATGGGTGTACGCACCACCATTACTGATTCGGGCAATGGAGGAGCCAACGACGTTAACAATACCGAAAATAATGGCGCCATGTTCTTTGGCTCTTTCTATTGCCACCAGGGTATCCGCTGTTTCGCCACTCTGCGAGATCGCCACAATGATGTCTCCTTTATTGATGATCGGATTTCGGTACCTGAATTCAGAAGCGTACTCAACTTCCACCGGTATGCGGCAAAGCTCTTCAATAATATACTCAGCTAACAGTGCCGCATGCCAGCTGGTGCCGCAGGCTACCATGATGATACGGTTTGCATTTTTGAAATGCTCCATATTACTCTCGATACCGCTCATCGTGATGGTGCCGGCCGTTGCATCCAATCGTCCCCGTAAACAGTCGTGTATGGTGCTCGGCTGTTCAAAAATTTCTTTCAGCATGAAATGGTCATAGCCACCTTTTTCAATTTCGGCCAGTTCCATATCCAGTTTGGTAACAAAAGGCGTAATTTTTTCATTACCCAGGTTTTTTAAGATCAGCTCATTGGGTCTTACAATAGCCAGTTCATAATCGTTTACATAAACCACTTCTTTGGTATACTCCAGCATGGGTGAAGCGTCGGAACCCAGGAAATGTTCGCCTTTTCCTACGCCTATTACGAGCGGACTACCTTTTCGGGCGGCAATGATCGTGTCGGGGTGTTCGGCATCCAGCAACAGGATCACGTAGGCGCCGGTAACTCTTTTTAAGGCCACCCGTACGGCTTCTTCGAGGTCGCATTGGTTATTCTCTTTGATATCTTCTATAAAATTCAACAATACTTCGGTATCCGTTTCGCTGGTAAAAACATATCCTTTTTTTGTCAACTCTTTTTTAAGTTGTGCATAGTTTTCAATGATCCCGTTATGAATCATGGCCAGTTTGCCGCTGGCCGATGTATGCGGATGGGCATTGGTATCGCTGGGTTCGCCATGCGTGGCCCAACGGGTGTGGCCAATGCCGGTATGGGCATGCAGGTCTTTTCCAATAATCGCTTCTTCCAGATCAGCCACGCGGCCTTTCTTTTTATAAACCTTCAAACCATCGTTGAGCAAGGCTACCCCGGTGCTGTCGTAGCCCCGGTACTCTAATCTTTTTAATCCGGTTATTACAATCGGATAAGCTTCTTTTGGACCCGTGTAACCTACAATTCCACACATATGTTGATGAGTTTAAGATTTTTGTTTATCGAGATATTTATATTCCGGATCTCATCCGTGATAATCCTTGCAATTTAATAAAAATGTACCCATTTAAACACTTTAACGGGTAATCTTGGGTTCATTTTAGCAGTATTGACTTAAATTAGTAGCATAACGAAAAAGATATGAAATATGTACTGGTTTTTCTGGCCGTTTTTGGCTGTTGGCAAATTGTATTTGGCCAGGCCGAAACAGGGGTCACCAAAATATTTATTGTACGCCACGCCGAAAAAGAAACAGGTAAAGACCCCGTGCTCACGGCTGCCGGCAATGCCCGTGCAGGTGATTTGATGCGCAGATTGAAAGATGAAAATATCCAAAAGATCTATGTTAGCCAGTTTCGCCGCACGCAAAACACAGCGGATAGTTTGCGTATACGATTAAACATCGATACCGTACATTACTCAGCAGATACCTTGTGCGATAACCTGGTAAATACGATTATGGAGCACCGGGATTTTGGTAAAACCATTTTAATAGTTGCGCATAGTAATACCATTCCTCAAATCATCAGAAAATTTGGTGTTCCTGATTATCCATACGGAGATCTGGCAGACCAGAATTATGATAGCTTATTTCTGATCACCTATAAGCAGGAAAAAGCCCGGTTACAAAAGATGAAATTTGGAAAGGCTTCGGGTGTTTCAGCAGCCATGAAATAGCTAGAGCAGAATGCCGGAAAGAAATAAATAAGCCACTGAAAAATAAATGATGATGCCCGTTACGTCAACCAGGGTGGCTACAAACGGTGCACTGGACGTTGCCGGATCGAATTTCATTCGTTTTAAGAAAATAGGCAACATGGAGCCGGCTAATGTGCCCCATAACACAACACCCAAAACAGAAAATCCGGTTACCATGGCCAGTTCAAACGTATGGGTACCGTACAAATGCGGTTCCACATAGCTCCACATATAAGTTCTTAAAAACCCCACGATGCCTAATATACCGCCCAATACCAGACCGCTTTTAACTTCTCTTTTCAAAATGGTTAACCAATCCGAAATGGTAATTTCAGCTTTGGCCATGGCCTGGATGATGAGGGTAGACGCCTGGCTGCCGGTATTACCACCACTCGAAATAATTAGCGGAACCAGCATATTTAATACGAGCACTTTCTTGATTTCATCTTCAAAAAAACTCATAGCGCTCGCCGTTAGTAACTCGCCGGCGAAAAGAATAACCAGCCAGGGAGCTCTTTTGCCGATCAGTTTCCAAAACGGCATGTCCAGATAAGGTTCGTCCAGTGCTTCGGTACCACCGATCTTTTGTATGTCTTCACTAAATTCTTCTTCAGATACCCAAAGAATATCGTCGATGGTTACGATGCCCAATAAGATATTATTGTCGTCGATTACCGGCAGCGCCACCCGGTTATTCATTTTAAAGGCTTCGCTGGCACTTTCCTGGTCGTCGTTTACGTTCAGCGAAATAAAACGGCCATCCATGAGTTCGGTTACTTTCGTATGGGGTTCGGCCAGGATGAAATCGCGGATCCGGATATGGTCCAGTAATTCACCTTTATCATTGATCACATAAATAACATCAATGGTTTCGCTGCCGCGGGCGTGTTTACGGATGGTTTCCATTACCTGGGCCACCGTATTCTCTTCATACACATATACATAATCGGGTGTCATGATCCTGCCCATACTGTTCTCGGGATACCCGAGCGATTCCAGGGTATCCCGGCGCTCATCCGGATCAAGGGTTTTGATCAGGTCGCGAACAATGCTCGGAGGCAGCTCTTCCAGAAAAGCAACACGGTCATCCACCGGCAGTTCGTTCAATAACTCCGTTGTTTTAATGGCCGGCAGGTCTTTGATGATCCTTTTTTGTGTAGATAATTCAAGAATTTTAAAAACACTGGTGGCGCGGTGTATGGCCAGGTGACTGATAATCTGGCATTCGAATTCCTCATTTTCATAGATCAGGTTGGCCACATCACTGATATTCTGATCATTCAAAAAATTTTGAATGGCCAGTTTGTCTTCCGAAGCGATCACTTCTTCAAACTGCTGCTGTATCGATATTTCGTCAAGTTCTATCGGCATCCGCGCTTTGTTATTAAATTGCAGTATTCGGGTGTCGCAATTTAACCCATTTATCATTAACCGGATGCCATGTTGAAGCCTTATTTATTTGTACAAGTAACCGATGGAAAGGGCAGGGGTGTTTTTACCAGGGAACGGATTCCTGCCAATACGGTGATTGAATTGTCGCCGGTGATCGTGATGCCTATATCTAACAGGGAGCAACTGGATAAAACATTGTTGCATGATTATATTTTTGAATGGGGGAAAGATAAGGACCAATGTTGTATGGCGTTGGGATTGATCCCTATTTACAACCACAGCTATAAAAGCAATTGCGAATACTTTATGGACTATGAAGATGAATCTATCATGGTTAAAGCGGTTCGGGTAATTGAAAATGGCGAGGAGTTGACTATAAATTACAATGGCGACTGGAATGACGGTAAGCTGGTTTGGTTTGATGTAAAATGAATACGGTGGGTGTTTAGAAAGTTTAGAAGTATAGAGGTATAGCGGTTTAGGGGTTTTAGGAATGCTGAGGCTATGCTGCGGCATTGACAGGTTTAACCGATCCTTTTCAAGGCTTCCCGCTGGCTTAACGGGGCCAGTTGATGTGATGCTACAAATTTGATAACCCAGGCCGGATCAGTTTTGCTGTATTCCCGCAAAGCCCAGCCAATGGCTTTTTGAATAAAGAATTCTTTTGATCGGGTATGTCGTAAAATGTACGTGGCCAGCAATGCTGTATCGGTATCTTTTTTGTATTTTTTTTGAAACATGATGCTGCTGCGTTGCAACCAAAAATTATCCGACTGGTTCCAGGCATCCGTAACTGTTTTGATCGACTCCGGAAATAATTTGAAATAGGGGCCCAACAGGTCGCTGGCGGCATGATCAACCGTATCCCACCAACTTTTATTTATCAGCATAAATTCGAAAAGCGTTATGATCTCTTTTTTCCAGTATTTCCTCATGGCGGCGAGCAGATCAATAGCGAAATATTGGTATTCTCTTTCGGGGAGATCCCATAGTTCTTTTACAATAATTTCCAGGTCGGCGGCATGCGGAAGATTGGTTTTCATGTAGGTTTTGCTGAGTTCTTGTCTGAGTGGAGCTTTAAGGCCAAGAAATTCGAACTGACCTCGCATGTAGGCTTTGGCACCTGCGGCCTGAAGCGGATCAGCCTGCTGCCTGAATATTTTTGTGATAGCAGAAACGTACCGGTGCATGTACGAATATAATAAAAATAAAAAGCGAAACGCAGCGCGTTTCGCTTTTTAAAAGCATTGGCGAAGTTTGAAACTTCGCCAATGCCCGCACTATAGAAAATCATTAAACCTGTTCGATCAGCTGTATTTCCGCCATCAGTTTCACTTCATCGCTCACCACTACGCCACCGGCTTCGGTTACGGCACTCCAGGTAAGACCAAAATCTTTACGGTTTATTTTTCCGTTGATGGTAAAACCCGCCTTGGTATTGCCATAGGGATCTTTAACCACACCACCGAATTCAACCGATAATTTTACGGTTTTGGTCACGTCACGAATCGTGAGATCGCCATATAGCTCATACGAACCATCGCTATCAACATTTTCAGCATTGGTGGCCGTGAATTTGATCTGCGGATATTTTTCTACGTCAAAAAAATCAGCACTCTTCAGGTGCCCGTCTCTTTGTTCGTTGTTGGTTGAGATGGAATTTACATCAGCCGTAAAATTCACTTTCGCCTTCGAAAAGTCTTCGTTTTCTGTTTCTGCCGATACAGTAAAGAGGTCGAAACTGCCTGTTACATTGGTTATCATCAGGTGTTTGATCTTGAATTGTACTTCACTGTGTGTGGGATCTAATGCCCAGGTTTTGATTGCCATGATTTTAATTTTGAATGCAAATTACTAATTAATGTTTAAACATTGAATATTATTTACAAAAGTATTGTTAATAAAAAAAATCCCACCGCGGGGTGGGATTTTTTGTTTCATTATTCAACGGACAAACAAGCTGAGTGTTTATTTGGACGCTTCAAATTCTCTTCTGATAATATTCAATGCCGCACCGGCTTTAAACCATTCGATCTGCTGCTCATTATAGGTATGATTAACGGTAATAGTATCAGCACTACCGTCGGCATGATTAAATACCATTTGCAACGGTTTGCCCGGTGTAAAATCCGTTAATCCATTGATATCAATGCGGTCATCTTCCTGTATCTTATCATAATCTGCCTTATCGGCAAAGGTTAAACCCAACATGCCCTGTTTCTTTAAATTGGTTTCGTGAATGCGGGCAAAAGATTTAACCAGTACCGCACGTACGCCCAGGAACCTGGGCTCCATGGCTGCATGTTCCCTGGATGAACCTTCGCCATAATTTTCGTCACCCACCACTACGGTGCCAACGCCGGCTGCTTTGTAGGCCCGCTGTGTGCCGGGTACGGTGCCATAATCGCCCGTTAATTGGTTTTTAACGGTATCCACTTTTTCATTAAAGAAATTCAGGGCGCCGATCAGCATATTGTTGCTGATATTATCCAGGTGTCCGCGAAACTTCAACCAGGGTCCCGCCATGGAAATATGATCGGTGGTGCATTTCCCTTTTGCCTTTATCAAAAGTTTCAGGCCTTTCAGGTCGGTGCCTTCCCATGCTTTAAAAGGTTCCAGTAACTGCAAACGGTCTGAAGTTGGTGAAACGATCACCTGCACAGCACTTCCATCTTCAGCAGGCGCCTGAAAACCGGCGTCTTCCACCGCAAAGCCTTTCACCGGCATTTCAATACCCAGGGGTTCTTCCAGTTTAAATTTTTCTCCTTTGTCGTTGGTTAAGTAATCCGTTAACGGATTAAATGAAAGCGAACCGGCAATGGCCAGCGCTGTGGTTATTTCGGGCGACGCAACAAAAGCATGGGTATTGGGATTACCGTCGTTTCTTTTGGAGAAATTACGGTTATAGGAAGTGACGATCGAATTTTTACGGTTGGGGTCGGTTGAATGCCTGGCCCACTGGCCGATACAGGGTCCACAGGCATTGGCCAAAACCACGCCGCCCATTTTTTCGAAAGTTTCCAGGTAACCATCCCGTTCAACGGTGTAGCGTACCTGCTCTGATCCGGGCGTGATCGTAAATTCTGCTTTAGCTTTAAAATTATTATCCGTTGCCTGTTTGGCAATGGAGGCGGCGCGGGTAATGTCTTCGTAAGACGAGTTGGTACATGAACCGATCAATCCCACTTCCATTTTATCGGGCCAGCCATTCACTTTTACCGCATCGGCAAATTTTGAAATGGGCCAGGCCAGATCGGGTGTAAACGGTCCGTTGATATGTGGTTCTAGTACGGATAAATTGATCTCAATAACCTGGTCGAAATAGGTTGACGGATCGGCATAAACTTCATCATCACCAGTCAGGTGTTCGGCAATGGCATCAGCCGCTTCGGCAACATCGGCCCTGTCGGTACCTTTTAAGTATTCGGCCATTTTTGCATCATAACCAAAGATCGACGTGGTGGCTCCGATTTCGGCACCCATATTACAAATGGTTCCTTTACCGGTGCAGGACAATGATTTTGCACCATCACCAAAATATTCAAGAATAGCACCGGTACCACCTTTCACGGTTAATATACCCGCCACTTTTAAAATAATATCCTTTGAAGCGGTCCAGCCACTTAGTTTACCGGTGAGTTTAACACCGATTAATTTGGGAAATTTAAGCTCCCAGGGTAATCCGGCCATCACATCACAGGCGTCCGCACCACCCACACCAATGGCTACAATGCCCAAACCGCCTGCGTTTACGGTATGACTATCGGTACCGATCATCATGCCACCCGGGAAAGCATATTGTTCCAACACTACCTGGTGAATGATACCGGCGCCCGGTTTCCAGAAACCAATGCCGTATTTATCCGAAACAGAGGCCAGGAAATCATATACTTCTTTGTTTTGTGATTTTGCCCTGGTGAGATCAGCATCTGCGCCAACCTCGGCCTGTATCAGGTGATCGCAATGCACGGTAGAAGGCACGGCAACCCGGGTACGACCGGCCTGCATAAACTGCAGCAGGGCCATTTGTGCGGTGGCATCCTGCATCGCCACACGGTCGGGCGCAAATTCCACATAGTCTTTTCCTCTTTCATAAGCGGTGGTAGCCGCACCCTGCCAAAGGTGAGCATATAATATTTTTTCGGTTAACGTAAGCGGTTTGCCGGTTGCTTTACGGGCAGCTTCAATACGGCTGCCAAAGTTGCTGTACAACTTTTTGATCATGTCAATGTCGAAGGCCATGGTAGTATTTTGGTGATTTTGAAATCGGTTAATCTGGAATTGAGTCGCTTTTTATCACATGTTGATGCTCAAATCGGCTTATTATCAGTTGTTCCAAATTGGATGGCAAAATTACGAAAACTAAGGGATTTTTTAAAGCCTTTGTTTTTAGCGAAAAATCTGTTTAATTTAGCAGCATGAAAAGTTTTCGGCATTTTATTGAGTGGCATGTATTTGGGGTATGTTCTGCCATCGGCGAAAAAATGGGCATTGCCACGTCTACCATACGCAAGTATTTTATTTATATGTCGTTTATGACATTTGGGTCGCCCATTATCGTATACCTTTTTATAGCTTTTTGGATGAATATCAAGCGTTATATTTTGAACGCGAGGAGAAATCCGTTGCGGTACCTGTAAACCACACCGCCTCCTGAAGGGAACACGTTTTATTTGTAATTAAAGCGTATTATTTTTACGAAAACAGAGGGTATTTGGTACCTATCTATGAAACAGGATTAATCGCAACCCTGATTTTTACCAATTTCTCCAACAAATTTTCCAGTAAATCCAATCTTAACATATTGGCGCCATCGCTTTTGGCAACAGCCGGGTTGGGGTGTGTTTCAATGAACAGACCATCGGCACCGGTGGCAATGGCTGCTTTGGCAATGGTTTCAATCAATTCGGGATTACCGCCGGTAACGCCACCGCTTTGATTGGGTTGTTGCAGGGCGTGGGTGCAATCCATGATCACCGGAACGCCGATCTCTTTCATCCAGGTGATATTGCGGTAATCAACTACCAGGTCGGTATAGCCGAAACTGTTTCCCCTTTCAATCAATCCCACTTTATCATTGCCCTCGTTCCGTATTTTTTCTACCGCAAATTTCATGGAAGGGCCACTCAGGAACTGCCCCTTTTTTACATTTACGATCTTACCGGTTTTTGCAGCCGCGATCAGCAGGTCGGTTTGCCGGCAAAGAAAGGCAGGTATCTGCAAAATATCCACATATTGAGCTGCCATGGCGGCTTCTTCGGCTGTATGGATATCGGTTGTTGTGGGAATATGGAACGTATCGCCAACCTTTTTTATCAGTTCCAGCGCGTTTTTGTCGCCAATGCCGGTAAATGAATTAGCCGAGGTACGGTTGGCCTTACGGTAAGAAGCTTTGAATATATAAGGTATCTTCAGTTTGGCGCAGATGGCGGCAACTTTTTCGGCAATACCCATTACGATCTCTTCACTTTCCACCACGCAGGGGCCTGCAATGAGAAAGAAATTATTTTCGTTGTAAGTCTGGTTACCGAACAGATCTTTTACATATTTTTCCATGATACAAAGTTAGGGGGTAAATGGGTTACACTGATTGATACGAATTACACGGGTTTATTTTCCTGTATTGGGTCAAACCTTATTTTCTTCAAAAAAATTCGTGTAATTCGTGTAATTCGTTGAAATTCGTGTTATAATTCATGTTATGATAAAAGAGAGAATATTGGTGATAGGTGCCTCAGGCCAGATCGGCGTTGAACTTACATTGGCGTTACGTAAAATGTACGGTAATGCCAACGTGGTTGCCTCTGACCTGCGTGAAGAGAACGACCTGCTGAAAGGTACCGGCCCCTATGTAAGTCTGGATGTGATGAACAAGGAAATGCTGCACGTACAGGTGATAAGGCAGGGTATTACCCAGATATACCTGCTGGCGGCCATCCTTTCGGCCACCGGCGAAAAAAATCCCAACCTGGCCTGGAGCCTCAACATGCAAAGCCTGTTAAACGTGTTGGATATTGCCCGTGAAGAAGAGATCCATAAGGTTTACTGGCCTTCTTCTATCGCCGTTTTTGGCCCTACATCACCCAAAAAAGATTGTCCGCAACAAACGGTAATTGAGCCGGTAACCGTGTATGGTATCAGTAAGTTTGCCGGTGAGTTCTGGTGTAATTATTACAATCACCGTTATGGTATTGACGTGCGTAGCCTGCGTTACCCCGGGTTGATCAGTTACAAAAGTGCGCCGGGCGGAGGCACTACCGATTATGCCGTTGAGATCTTTCATGAAGCCCTCGAAGAAAAAAAATATGAATGCTTTTTGCGGGAGGATACCTACCTGCCCATGATGTATATGCCGGATGCCATCAGGGCAACCATTGAGCTGATGGAGGCCGATGCTTCCAAGATCTCCATCCGCACGTCGTACAATATTTCGGGGATGAGTTTTTCTCCGAAAGAGATTGCTGCCGAAATCAAAAAGCATATTCCGGATTTTTCAATGAGCTATACACCCGATTACCGCCAACCGATAGCCGACAGCTGGCCGCAGAGTATCGATGATACCGTTGCCCGAAAAGATTGGGGTTGGAAAGAGGAGTATGCTTTGGAAAGGATGGTGAAGGATATGTTTGATAATTTGTAGCTGCTGCTGCAGGTGTCTGGCCACTATGTATTCTATTCAATATGAAGAGGGTTCAATTAAATAGGCAGTATCCAGGTTTTCAGAATCTACCGTAGTGGCCCGACACGGAGATACTAAATCAGTTTATGCTCGTACGCATACTTCACCAATCCGATTACACTGCCGGTGTTTGTTTTGCGGAAAATGTTTTTGCGGTGCGTTTCAATGGTACGTTCGCTCAGGAATAATTTTTCGGCAATTTGTTTATTGCTTAATTCTTTCTCAATGAGTTGAACGATTTCGATTTCACGGGCAGTTAAATGTACGCCTACATTTTCTTTCTTCATTTCACTGGCCCTGCCCATTTCGTGCAGAACTTCTTCGCTGAAATAAATGCCACCGGCCGATATTTTTTCCAGGGCTTTTATCAACTCCTGTTTACCAATGTTTTTTAAAACATAGCCCGAAATATCGGCATCATCGATCATCTGGTTCACCAGGTCGCCCTGGCCGCTCATGGAAAGTGCGAGTATTTTTATTTCGGGAAATTGCTGATGTACCAGTTTTGACAGCTCAGCACCATTCAGCCCCGGCATCATCACATCCGTCATCAATATATCGATGGATTTTTTTTCAATCAGGGAAACCATTTCTACGGGCCGGGTAGATTCAATAGCCACTTCAAACCGGTCGTGGCCATGCAATAGCGATTTTAACCCATCAATTACAATCTGGTGATCATCAACAATACCCAACAATATCTTTTTGTTTTTCATGATGGTTTATTAGCGCACGAACTAACTAATTATATGCAAGTTAATTTTTTTAGCTTGTAATTGGTACATGTATCGCAACCAATGTTCCTTTGCCCGGTGAACTGTCGAAATCTACCGTACCTTTTAAAAAGGCAACCCTGGAACTGATGTTTTTTAAACCAATACCTTCAAATTTTTGTTTATCTTTTGTATCAAATCCACGGCCATTATCTTCAACAGTGGCTGCCAGGCCATCTGCATCTTTAATTAAGGAGATATCCAGGTTATTTGCACCCGAATGTTTTATCACATTATTCACACATTCCTGGATCACCCGGTACAGCACTGTTTCCGTATTGCTGTCCAGGCGCTCCTGTAAGCCTTCGGCATGCAGGTTTATTGTAATGATCCGGGTATCTATTTTATCCAAAAACTCTTTAACCGCACTGGCGAGCCCGCTTTTTAACAAGGCATTGGGCATCATCTGGTGACTCACGCTTCTTACTTCCTTACAACTTTCGTCAACCATTCCGATCACGTTATCAAAGTATGTTCGCTGGGCCTCATCTTTGAATGTTATTTCATTTTCGATAGCCGATAAATTCATTTTGGCGGCACTCATCATTTGTCCTACGCCATCATGCAATTCGGCTGCAATACGTTTACGTTCATTTTCTTCAGCGTTGATAATGGCTTTGGTAGCCAGGTCCTGCTGCTTCATAATGGCGGCCTGCAGGTTCATCTTATTATTGATCTGGCGTTTTCTGTAAAACGCAAATCCGGATAAAGCCAACAGGCAAAATCCTCCGGTTAAACCCCAAAGCAGGTAATTCTTTTTATCAATTTCTGATCTTTGTAATTTGAGTTGCTGTTCTTTTTTTTCTGTTTGATATTTGGCATTCAGTTGTTCGATCTGTTTCATTTTGTCGCTGCTGTAGATCGAATCTTTTAGTTCAGTTTGTTTTTTATAATATTCGAGTGACTTTGCGAAATCCCCTCGTTTTTCGGCAATCACAGCCAGTTCTTTATAATTCGACAATTGCAGGTCGATAAATTCCATTTTAGCGGCCAGGGCATTGCTCAGGCTATATTGTTCAATGGCTTTTGCGTAATTTCCCTGTTCCTTATACATAAATCCGAGGTCGCCGTAACTCAACGCAATGGAGAAACTGTCGTTCAGTTTTTTTCTTATGTCGAGCGACTGCAGTAAATATTTTTCTGCACCGGCATAGTTCTTTTGCAGTGTATAAACCCCACCGATAAAATTCAGGCTGTATGCCTTGCCTACCAGGTCGTTCATTTTTTCCCTGATCTCCATTGACCGGGTATAGCGTTTTATAGCTTCGGTATAATCTTCTTTATATTCAAATACAACACCCGACTCGTTTAGTATGGTTGCCATTCCATTTTCATCGTTCAACGATCTATAGATGGCAAAAGCGTCGTCATACATTTGCAGCGCCCGGTCAAGGTCTCTTGTTTTCCGGTATAATTTGCCCAACTCATTCAGTACGCCGGCTTTTTTGGACGGGTCGTTGTAGGTTTTTAAAATATCGAGCGATTGGTAATAGTAAACTGCCGCACTGTCGTACGACCCTTTGAAATACCAGGAAAGGCCGGTGAATTTTTTGAATTCACTCAGCGAACCGTAGTCTTTTAATTTTTCGGCCAGTTTGGCGCCGGCTTTTAAGTTGGTCTGGCATGCATCAAAATCTTTAAATAGCAGGTCTTGCGAAAGGGCCAGGTAAGCCCCAACTTTTTCTGCATCGTTTTTGTTGGATTGAATAATAATTCGCAGACTGTCTACTTGAACCGGCTGGGAATCGGCGAATAATGAACAGCAGAGAAGAGAAAAAACAAAGCATGATTTTTTAAGATGACGCATGTACATGAAATTTCATTTAGGATAGGCCCAAGATATCTTTCATATGGTAGATACCTTTTTTGTTGAAAATATATTCGGCTGCCAAAACAGCGCCCAGTGCGAAGCCCTGGCGGTTATGTGCCGTGTGTATGATCTCAATGTCATCGATGGCGGAGCTATATTTTATACTGTGGGTGCCGGGTGCCGGGTCTTCTCTTTTGCTGATGATGGGCAGGTCGGCCCGGTTGTCTGAGGGTTCGTTTACCCATTTTTGTTTGGCCGGAATTTCCCGGATAATTTGCTCCGCCAGGGTGATGGCTGTGCCGCTCGGAGCGTCTTTTTTCTGTGTGTGGTGAATTTCTTCCAGGGTAATGTCATAGCCTGTTTGCCCGTTCATCAATTGCGCCAGCTTTTTGTTTAATTCAAAAAAGATATTCACGCCCACACTAAAATTACTGGCATATAAAAAACTGCCATTTTTTTCAATACAAAAATCGTCAACTTCTTTCCGGTGTTCGAGCCAGCCGGTGCTGCCGCTAACAACCGGAATGCCGGCATCCAGGCATTTCATAATATTGTCTTTCGCACTATGCGGTCCGGTAAATTCTATGGCAACATCGCATTGTTGCAGATTTTCGGTAGTGAAGGCGTTTGCGTTATCAACATCTATTTTCAATACGATGTTATGGCCGCGTTCAATGGCAATTCCCTCAATGGTCTTACCCATTTTGCCGTATCCGATCAGTGCCATTTTCATGCCCCCCGACCCGCCAAAGGAGGAATTGATTGTGTTATCCATTTATTAAATTTTACCAAAACAAAGATAATCATTTAAGCCCCTTCAGGGGTTTGGGATGAATACTGAGTACAATACTTAATCCGTTTGTTTTAGCCAGTTCGCTGTAGCCGGGTTTTATCTGCAAACTGAGGTCATCGCTAACATCAAAGGTTTTGAGGTGGGCATCTACCGTGGCTTCGGCAACGTTCAGTCCCCAGAAAAGAATAAAGAACAAGATCGAGTAATCCACATTCTGCCTTACTTCGTTTCTGAAACTTTTTATGCGTTCGGGTTGGTCTTTAACGGTGTAATAAGGCTGTGGTATTTCGCCGTCGTTTGACGGATCGCCGTCGGTTGCATTGATATAGGCATCTTTTGCCTCTCTGAATTGTTTAACGTTCCTGAAAAATATGTAGGTAGTAACTCCCAGGGCCGCGTACACGACGGGAACTTTCCAATAGCTTTTGTTGGTAACCTGTCCCCAACCGGGTAAAATGGCCGACCGGTAGGTGGCAATATTGGGGTTATATCTTTTTGTCGGATCGATCTTATTAAACACGCCTTTGTTCTTAGGCACCGACGTGTCTTTGGAGAACAGGAACGCTTTTTTCTGCGCAAAAACAGGGTTGTCGCTACAGATCAAGCAGGTAAACAGAAGGAGCGTAAATGCTTTTAACATTAAGAAACGTTGATATTAAATTTATCCAGCAATGCATTCAATTCCTCAACCGAATAGTATTCAAATAAAATACTGCCCTTGCCTTTATTGTCGTGTTTCATTTTAACACGGGTGTTAAAACTGGAAGCTAAATTATCTTCTATCTTTTTAAAATTTGCCGGCAGTGATGCTTTTACAGCAACTTTAACAGCACCCGTATAGAGTTTCCGCACGAGTGCTTCTGTTTGCCGAACGGATAATTCGCTTTTTTTAATTTCGTTGAAAATGTACAACTGTTTGTCTACCACATCAACATTGATCAATGCCCGGGCATGGCCCATACTGATCTCGCCGGTGCGCACCGCTACCTGGATCACCGGGGGTAATTTCAACAAACGGATATAATTCGCAACTGTACTTCTTTCTTTACCCATTCTTTCGGATACCTGCTCCTGGGTGTATTGCAGTTCATCCATCAACCGCTTATAACTTAACGCAATTTCAATGGCGTTAAGATCTTTACGTTGCAGATTTTCCAACAGGGATAACTCCAGCAACTGCGTATCATTGGCCTGGCGAACATACACCGGAACATCTTTGATGCCCGCCATTTTAGCGGCCCTGAACCGGCGTTCGCCCGCGATTAGCCGGTATTTGCCGTTCGCCAGTTGGGAAACGGTAAGTGGCTGAATGATGTCGTGCATCTTAATTGAATCGGCCAGTTCCTTTAATGATTCTTCATCAAAATCATGACGGGGCTGCTTGGGATTAACTTCAATTTTCTCCAAAGGAATGCGCATCGATACCGAAGCCTGTTCGGCTATCTCAGATTTTAAGTTTCCGGAAGTGGTCTTCAGATCCGAATCGATATTCTGCAACAAACTCCTGATCCCTTTTCCTAATGCATCTTTTTTATTTACGCTGCTCATGTTGAAATAGCTTTTGGCTTTTAGCTTTTAGCCGTTAGTGCCAGCCTTTGGTTACCGGCTAACGGCTAATGACTAGCAGCTTATTTAGTGAATAGTTTTTGGCTTTTAGCTTTTAGCAGTTAGCGCCAGCCCCCGGCTAATAGCTAACCGCTAATGGCTAACCGCTTACCCTAAAGTCCTGTCTTTCTCCTTAATCCTCGTCATATCATTCCTCTGTAAAATTTCCTTGGCCAGGTTGAGGTAGTTAATGGCACCCTTACTGTCCGAATCATACAGGATCACCGGTTTTCCAAAACTGGGCGCCTCGCTGAGCCTGGTATTGCGGTGAATGATACTGCTGAACACCAGGTCTTCAAAATGCCGGCGTACTTCGCTAACCACCTGGTTGCATAAACGCAAACGGCCATCATACATCGTCATCAGAATGCCTTCGATCTTTAAATCGGTATTTAAACGGCTTTGTACAATTTTAATGGTATTAAGTAATTTACCCAATCCTTCCAAGGCAAAGAATTCGGTTTGCACCGGCACTACCACACTGTCGGCCGCCGTTAATGCATTCACGGTTATTAAACCCAGCGACGGGGAACAATCGATCACAATAAAATCATAATCAGGCCGGAGCGGATCGAGTATTTTTTTCAATACCGTTTCGCGGTTGGGGTAATTGATCATTTCAATTTCGGCGCCCACCAGGTCAATATGCGAAGGCAGTACATCCAAATAGGGGATCTCAGATTTCAGGATCAGGTCTTTGGCCGAAGCCTCATTTACCATACAATCGTACAGGCTCCGGGTAATATTATGCAGATCGAAACCGGTACCGGTGGTACTGTTGGCCTGCGGATCGGCATCCACCAGCAGGGTTTTAAACTCCAGCACAGCAAGACTGGCAGCCAGGTTTATGGCTGTGGTTGTTTTACCCACTCCTCCTTTTTGATTTGCTACGCCTATTATTTTCGCCATATTGTAGTTTCTTGTTACCTGTTGATCGTTATCCGTTTCCCGTTGTTTGCTGTTCAACGGGTAATCAGTAACATTTTTTAAATTTCTATTGTTTCGCCAATGGCTGGAAGTATCAGTTCCAGTTCATTTTTTTTAAATAGGTCGATCGCCTTTTGATGATCTATTTTAATAAAGCCAAAGGTATCGTAATGTACTCCAATTACCCGTTTAGTTTGAACCATTTTTGCCGCCTGTACGGCATCTTCCATGCCCATGGTAAAATTGTCGCCGATGGGAAGCACGGCAAATTCAATTTCAGCAAACATCGGTATCAATTGCATATCCAGCGTCAGCGCTGTATCGCCGGCATAATAAAAATTTTGTTCATCATTGATGATAATGAAACCCATGGGATTACCGCCGCCGCTGCCATCAGGCAATGTTGACGAATGTATCGCGTTTACACATTTCACCGTTCCAAAATCAAAGGTCCACTTGCCGCCGGTGTTCATCGGCTGGTATTTTTCAATGCCCTTGCCGGCAAACCAGGTGGCCACTTCATAACTGGCGATGATGGTTGCCCCTGTTCTTTTGGCAATGGCTTCGGCATCAGCCACATGGTCCATATGCCCATGACTCAGCAGGATATAATCAGCTTCGATGCTGCTGATATCAATGGCCGAAGCCAGTTCGTTTCCCGTTATAAACGGATCAAACAATAATTTTTTACCATTTACTTCAACTGCGAAGCAGGCATGGCCGTAAAAGCTGAATGTCATAATAAAATATTAATTAAATCCATCCGTCAGTATTAAATAAGCGAATTTTACCTCTATATCGCTGTCAGGTTGGCAAATTTAACCATTCGGCATAAAATTGGACAACAAAGAAGCATCTTAATTGTAATAATGAAGAAATAAATGTAAACTTAATCCCGAATAAATGATAACGATAATATCTGGCACAAACCGAAATGGAAGTAATACCTTTAAAGTTGCCAGGGAATACCAGCAAATATGTAAAGAAAAGGGAATTGAGGCGAATGTACTGTCCTTACTTGATTTTGATATGAACAACGATAGCGTTTTTAACGAAAAAGAGTCCGACATACTGATCCCCACCACACATTTTATCATCGTGGCACCCGAATATAACGGTAGTATTCCGGGCGTTTTGAAAACCCTCATCGACAAAAGTCGTGTTCAACTGGCCTGGCATTTTAAAAAAGCGTTGCTGGTTGGCGTGGCGAGCGGGCGGGCGGGCAATCTGCGCGGACTGGATGATCTCAGTAATATCCTGAATCATCTCAAGGTAACCGTGTTCCCAAATAAACTGCCCATTTCTACCGTAAATAACCTGGTTGATGCGGAAGGAAAAATTCATGACGCCAATACACGCAAAGCCATCCACCAGCAATTGGATGAATTTATTTTATGGGCCGATTTAAAGCCCGAACTTGAATCACAAAAACTGTAGAACCAGCTATGCATTCCTTAAGAACACCGTTGGGCATCTTCATCATTATCGTGATCTTACTATTGATGGATACCTATATTTTCCAGGCCATCAAAGCAGTGAGTCAGGCTGCTTCACCCAGGTTGAAAATGATCATTTACTCGGTTTTCTGGGTGCTTTCGGCCGTTGCTGTGATCAGTTTGCTGCTTTTTTTCTTTACGGAGCAAAATTTTATGGGCAAGAAATTCAGAACCTATCTCTTTGCTACTTTTATAGGATTGTTCTTAGCCAAGTTGGTGGCGATAACCTTTTTTTTGGTCGACGATATCCGGCGGGGCATACAATGGATAACCGGAAAAGTATTTTATAATAATCCCGAGCTGAGCGATATCAATAATGATGGCATCAGCCGGTCTGCGTTCCTGAGCTGGCTTGGTCTGGCGGCCGGGGGCACGTTGTTTGGAAGTTTTATCTATGGCTTCAGCAATAAATATAATTACCAGTTAAAACGGATGCCGCTGGCATTTGATAATTTGCCTGCCGCTTTTAAAGGATTGAAAATTGTGCATATCAGCGATATCCACAGCGGCAGTTTTACCGATAAAAAAGCGGTGCTGCATGGCGTGGATAAGATCATGGCCGAAAAAGCCGACCTGATCCTGTTCACCGGCGATATCGTAAACGACCGGGCAACCGAAATGGAAGACTACAAGGATGTGTTCAATAAAGTTTCGGCGCCGATGGGTGTGTACAGCACGCTGGGCAACCACGATTATGGTGATTATGTGAGGTGGCCCTTTAATGGCACCACCAAGGATCAGAACCTGGAAGACCTTAAAAAAATACATGCCGATATGGGCTGGAGGTTGTTGATGAATGAACACGTGGTGTTGGAAAAAGGCGGCGAACAAATTGCCTTACTGGGCATCGAAAACTGGAGTAACAAGGCCCGTTTTCCCAAACATGGGCGCATGGATCTGGCGCATGCCGGCACCGAAAAATATCCGTTTAAAATATTGATGAGCCATGATCCCAGTCACTGGGATGCCGAAGTTAAAACAAAATATCCCGATGTGGATCTAACACTGAGCGGACATACACATGGCATGCAGTTTGGTGTGGAGATACCCGGATTTAAATGGAGCCCGGTACAATACATGTATAAACAATGGGCCGGTTTGTACGAGGATGGTAAACTAAAACTGAATGTGAACCCTGGCTTTGGATTTATCGGTTACCCGGGCAGGGTAGGGATACTGCCGGAGATAACAGTGATAGAATTGGTGTAAATAAAATCGCCGGTGCAAAGCACCGGCGATAAAAAAATCAGCTATTTGTTTATTTAAAACTTCTTCTTTCTTTTGGTGCATAAATTCTTTTTCTTCCTTCGGTAGCCCTGTCGCTTCTGCCACCTTCGTCATTGGGTCTTTTAAAACCACCATCTGCTTCATTCATACGTACGGTACGGTTATTATAGCGCTTGCCATCAATAGATTTAATCATTTGTCCGGCTGATGCCTGGTCAATTTCCACCCAACTGTTCATGTCTCTCATATCAATCTTGCCCAGCACTTCTTTTTTAAGATTGCTTTCATCTAAAATAAATTGTAAAAAACTGGCTTTGTAAAAACCATCTTTGGTACCCAGGTTAATAAATAAACGGGTATAGCCACTATCGCGACGGTTAAAGCTGGTACGTTCTTTACGGCTGCCATTCATATCGCTTCCGCGATCAGATTGCCGTCTGTCGGATCCCCGGGTATCCATTTTATTCAGGTCATCTGCATTTTCGTAATACTTGAGGAAATGACTGAATTCCAAAGCAGCTACGCGTTGCAACACTTCTTCTTTACTTACATCAGCAAATTTTTCGATCAGGTCGGGCATATAGGTTTCGTAATCACCATGACTAACATCGGCGTCCATTAATTTTTCCATAAAATGAAAAAACTGTTTGCGGCAAACATCTTTACCGGATGGTACATCCACTTTATGAAACTTGGCATTGATCATTCTTTCGAGCGATTTGATCTTGTATGATTCCCGGCTATGGCAGATCGACAAACAAATACCGGTTTTACCGGCACGGCCTGTACGACCACTACGGTGGGTATATACTTCCATATCATCGGGTAATTCAAAATTGATAACATGGGTAATGCCATCCACGTCAATTCCACGGGCAGCCACATCGGTAGCAATTAATAATTGTAAATTTTTAGAACGGAAGCGTCCCATTACTTTATCCCGTTGCTGTTGCGACAGATCGCCGTGCAGGGCTTCGATTTCGTAACCTGCTTTTGATAAGCGTTCGGACACTTCGTGTGCATCGGCCTTGGTACGGGTGAAGATGATGGCATACATGCCCGGATTAAAATCGATCAAACGCTTTAAGGCTTCGTACCGCTGCGAAGCAGGTACCACAAAAAACTGGTGATCTATATTTTCGTTGCCGCTGTTCTTACGGCCTACCGTTACTTCCTTCGGATTGTTCATATAATTACGCGAAATGGCCCTTACTTCGGATGGCATGGTGGCACTGAATAACCAGGTGCTTTCGCGGTTGATGGTATTCTTCAATACAAAATCAATATCATCCCTGAAACCCATGTTCAGCATTTCATCCGCCTCATCCAATACCACATATTTTACTTTTTGCAGGTCGATGGCTTTTCTTTCGATCAGGTCGATCAAGCGGCCGGGTGTTGCTACCACAATATGTACGCCTTTTTTAAGGTTGCGTATCTGCATCATGATGGAGGCGCCGCCATAAACGGCTTCGGTAAATACACCCCTGCTGTGTTTTTTAAAGGTTTCCAGGTCGTTGGTGATCTGTAAACAAAGTTCACGGGTAGGACAAACGATCAGCGCCTGTGGGTGCCGGTTTTCTACTTCAATTAATTGTAACAGGGGCAAACCAAAGGCAGCGGTTTTACCGGTTCCGGTTTGTGCCAGGCCGATAAAATCGGTGGTGCCCGATAATAAAACCGGGATGGCTTTTTCCTGTATCTCTGTTGGGGTTTCAAATCCCATGTCGGTAACAGCTTGTACCAACGTTTCGTTCAAGCCTAAGGCTTCAAATGCATTCATGTAAATTTGTTTTGCGATAGCCACATGGTAATCAACGGCCCCTTTATTCAGGGATTAACCGGTTGTCATGCTTTTGGCCGTTGGGAAAGTCGTGGGTGTTCAATACATCCCTAAAGAAAATCTATTTGCAACAGCAACTGAGCATGTCATGTAATTCTCAGTTTTTAATCCCGATATTTACCGGGAGGGCGCAAAAGTAGGCTATTTATTTTGAATTCCGGCATAATGGGTTGTTTATTATGCAAATCCGGTTGCAATATTATTAAATGATGACCGTTTTAAAGTGCTGTTAAACTATTTTTGGTTTTTGTTATCTAAATAATGCCCAACTCAGCCTTATGTATAGATTATTGTTGTTCCTGATCTGTTTATTATCAGCCCCTGCTGCATTTGCGCAGCTCGACTCCCTGTCGAAGGAAGACAGGCGTTTACTGGATTCCATGTTCAACAATGATGAGTTCATCAAACTGATGATGAAAAAAGAAAAGAGTTTTGTTGATGTGAATATCGGTATGGGCAACCGGCTGTTCAGTATCAGCAATAACTCGCTCAATGCAGGCCAATCGCAAACTGACAAAATTTATTATAAACCCTCGGTTGGGTATTTTCACAAAAGCGGACTGGCGATTGCGCTGAGCGGTTACCTGGCATCGGACAACGGAAAATTAAAAAGTTACCAGTACGCCGTGAGCCCTTCCTATACGTTCAGTAATAAAAAATTTACAGCGGGCATCAGCTATACCCGGTTTTTTGAAGATTCGGTGGAGAGTTTTACGGCGAGCCCGTTTAAAAATGATTTTTTTGCCAGTGCAACGTACAAAAAAACATGGCTGCGTCCGGCCATTGCTGTTGGTTATGCTTTTGGAAAACAGACCGAATATTTTGATACCTCATTTTGGTTTTTTAACCGGGTGGTGCACCTGCGGGATACCATAACCACCAAACTAAGCGCTTTTTCGTTAACGTTATCGGCATCGCATCAATGGAATTTTTATGAACTGCTGGGTAAAAAAGATGCGTTTCAGTTACAACCCGCGGTTCTGTTAAATGCGGGTTCGCAAAGATGGAATATTGCGCATTCGAACAGTTTTTTCGGCCGCCGCCCGGTGATACAAAATTATTTGAAGCAAAGATTCGGTGATGGATCCGAATCGGAAAAATTCAATCTTCAATCCGTGGCGCTGTCGGTGCTGGCAACCTATTACTACGGCAGGTTTTATCTGCAGCCACAACTATACCTCGATTATTATTTGCCAACTACCACCGAAAAAAGGTTAACCTCCTTGTTCTCCTTAACGGCCGGCGTTACTTTCGATTAATTAATGGATAGTGTTAACATAGCTTACACAAACCATCCTCTTAACAAAGTTTTGTAAAAATATACAGGCTGTTGGCATGTTAGTTGAAGCATTTGAACCAACTAAACAGTTTAATTTATGAAAACAAAGTTTGTAATCCTGGCGGTATGCAGTATGATGGGTACTGCAGCATCGGCCCAAAAATTTCATATTGGTGTTAAAGGCGGCGCCAATATCAACAAAATCACCGGCCAATCTTTCAGCGATCAGTTTTCTTATGGTTACCACCTCGGGGGATTCTTTTCGGTTGGACTGGGCAAAAAGTTTTCCATTCAGCCCGAAATATTGTTTAATCAGGTCAATATCGATACGTCGGGCCAGTTCAGTGCGGTGTATAAATTTAACCAGGTAGATAAAGTACAGCTCCGCTATCTGAGTGTACCCATCCTCCTGAATTATAAGCCGGTGAAGTATCTAACGCTGCAGGCGGGTCCGCAATTTGGTGTGCTGATGAACAAAAGCAAAACCCTGCTCGAAAACGGCCGGGATGCTTTTAAGGCAGGCGATTTCAGTATGTTGGGCGGTGCCCAGGTTAATATCGGGCACCTGAATATTTACGGGCGCTATGCTATTGGCTTAAGTAATTTAAATGATATCGATAATAAGGAAAAGTGGAAAAGCCAGGGTTTCCAGGTTGGTGTGGGATTCACGCTATAGCGTGATCAACATGGCCGGCGTTTGTAAAGAATAATGTAATCAGGAACGTATGATGGTGAGCGAGCCATCTGCGTTCCATTTTACAATGTCTGAGGGAGAGGATGCTGTTTCATCATCCTGGCGGTGTTCAACGATATAATCAACTCCTTTTTTTATTTCAATGTCAATGTCGGTAAACAGCGAAGCCGGCGGGTAGCCCGATATGTTAGCCGAGGTAGACACCAGTGGTTTACCAAAGCGGTTGAGGAGTTGCCGGCAAAACGGGTCGGCTGTTACGCGAATGGCTATGGAACCGTCGCCGGCTACCAGGTTGGCAGCCAGGTTTATGGCGCCTTCATAAATAAATGTGGTTGGCTTTTTTACGCCCTTGATATAGTCGAATATTTTTGGATAAGGCTGTGTAACATATTTGATGATCTCTTTTTCATCGGGCAGCAGCACGATCATGCTTTTACTATCCGCTCGTTTTTTTAAGGAATAAATTTTAGCTACCGCATCGGCATTGGTGGCGTCGCACCCGATGCCCCAAACCGTATCGGTAGGGTAGAGCAGGAGTCCGCCTGTTTCCAAAACGGTAAGACTTTTGACAATATCGTTTTCAAATCCCATCATAACGATTGGTATAGTTTCATCACGGCTTCCGCCGTATTTTTTAGTGAAAATTTATCGGCGTGTACCATTCCTTTTTCAATCATCTGCTTTCTTAGTTCGGTATCCGTACTCACCCTTTTCATGGCTGCTGCTATTTCTTCGGGATGGTTTGGGTCTATATAAAGCGCTGCATCGCCGCCGGTTTCGGGCATACAACTCAGTTTGGAGGTGATCACGGGTAACCGGCTGTACAGGGCTTCCAGCACGGGAATACCAAAGCCTTCAAACATGCTGGGGTAGATCATTGCCGTGGCCAATTGGTAAATGGCCGGGAAATCGGCCGACAACCTGAACCCGTCAGATCCTGCTTCGGCATGTTCCGATAAAAAAATAACGTTCTCCGTCAATCCGTTTTCGGCAATATAGTCTTTCACTTTTTGTTTGTACGCGCCGCCATCACCGATCACCACTAACGGCAGGGGCGAATCGAGCAGTGTAAGCGCCCTACAAAGTTGCAGTAAATTTTTTCTTTCAATGATTGAGCCAACGTATAAAAAATAGTCAGGAGGTAAATTGTACCGCTGCCTCACCGCTTCTTTTTTATCGTCAGTTACTAACTCAGCAAAAGCCGGGTTGCAGCTTTGGTAGCAAACGGTGATTTTTTCTTCGGGGATCTTATAATAATCAATAATGTCCTGCCGGGTTTGTTCGCTCACCGCAATGATCTTATCGGCATGCCTGCAGGCATAGGTGAATTTATACCGGTAAATAAAACGGTCGATGGGATGGTATTGTTCGGGATAGCGTTCAAAGATCAGGTCGTGGATGGTAACCACCGATTTGATGCCTGTTTTGGCGATACCCACCGGAATTTCATGACTCAGACCATGATATAGTTCGATACCCTGCTGCTGCAGGTCTTTTTTAACCCAGTTGCTGCGCCATAAATTTTTAAACAGCCGCCCCGGAAAATGTTGCGGACTGATGGCCTGTATATTATTAAAACCGCTGGTATCAAAACCGGGTTTTATGGTTGGTGCAAATAAATAATATTCGTGTTCGGGATAAAAACGGGCCAGCGATGAAATGAGGGTACGACTGTAATGCCCCAGACCAGTGGGGTTTTGGTAAGCCCTTTTTGCATCGAAGCCAATTTTCATCGAACAAATATACTAAGCCGCAGAACAATGGGCGTTTATTGTTTCATTCTCATGATTCTGGTTTAATTTAGCCGGAAAAAAAATATGAAGGAACTGATACAGGAAGCCTGGGATAACCGGGAACTTTTGACCGACAGCAAATATGCCGATGCGGTGCGTGCCGTGATTGAAGAAGTAGACAAGGGCCGGTTGAGAACCGCCGCGCCCGTTGATGGAACCTGGACAGTAAACGAATGGGTGAAACAGGCCATACTCATGTATTTTGCCATACAGAAAATGGAAACCTTTACATTGCCGCCTTTTGAGTTTTACGATAAAATGAAATTAAAATCCGGTTACGCGGCCCTGGGCGTACGGGCGGTACCGCATGCCGTTGCCCGGTATGGCGCTTTTTTGGGGCGTAATGTGGTGCTAATGCCCAGCTATGTAAATATCGGTGCTTACGTTGACGAGGGTACGATGGTAGATACCTGGGCCACCGTGGGCAGTTGTGCGCAGATAGGCAAGGGCGTACACCTGAGTGGCGGCGTGGGTATTGGGGGTGTGCTGGAGCCTTTACAGGCCAGCCCCGTGATCATTGAAGATGGTTGTTTTATCGGCAGCCGCTGTATTGTGGTAGAAGGCGTACGGGTAGAGAAAGAAGCGGTGCTGGGCGCCAACGTGGTATTAACGCAATCCACCAAGATCATTGATGTAAGCGGTGCCGAACCCATTGAGATGAAAGGTATTGTACCTGCCCGCAGTGTGGTGATACCCGGCAGTTATACCAAAAAATTCCCGGCCGGTGAATTTGGCGTAGGGTGTGCCCTCATCATCGGGCAGCGCAAACCCTCCACTGATCTGAAAACCAGTTTAAATGATGCGCTGCGTGATTTTAATGTATCGGTATAAGTAATCCATAAATAGTTTACATGAATGAGGCCCGAAAAAGAAATTACAGCATTGGTTTTGTGGTTTCTTTTGTGGGCGCTTTATTGTTCAGTACAAAAGCCATTTTAGTAAAGCTGGCTTTTGCCCATACGGATACCGATGCCATCAGTTTGCTGGCACTGCGCATGGTTTTCGCTTTACCGGTTTATCTGGCGGTTGCGTTTTTATACAGCAACCGGTCTTCCAATGTAAAATTCACGAGCCGGCAGTGGTTGCTGGTGGTAGCGATGGGACTAACGGGTTACTACCTGAGCAGCCTGTTCGATTTTATTGGTCTGCAATATATTTCGGCCGGACTGGAGCGGTTGATCCTCTTCCTGTATCCCACGTTCGCCGTTTTTTTGAATGCTGTTTTTTTTAAACAAAAGATCAATACCATACAGCGCATCGCGCTGGCACTCACCTATATGGGCATTGGCATTGCGTTCTTTGGTGAGTTGCGGCTCGACAACACGAACCCGGATTTCCTGCTCGGTTCCTTTTTTATTTTCTTATGTGCCATCACGTTTTCCATCTACCTGGTTGGCAGTGGAAGGTTGATACCCCTGGTTGGTGCCACCAAGTTTACGGCCTATGCCATGACGGCGGCGGCCATCGGTGTATTGGGTCATTATTTTGTGGTGGGCAATACCGTGCATCATGTAAGCAATGAACTGTTGGGCTATGGTATTTTGCTGGCCATTATTGCCACGGTAATTCCAACCTTTCTGATCTCGAACGGGTTAAAAAAGATCGGTTCCAATAATGTGGCCATTATTTCGAGTATTGGTCCGGTATCCACCATATTGCAGGCGCATTTTGTGTTGGGTGAGCCTTTAACGGTTTCTCAAATAGGCGGCACCCTGTTGGTTATCACCGGGGTTTTATTAACCGGCTGGCGAAACCGCGATATTTAGTTTTTTTAAAATCATTTTTGCCTTTACATTTGCTGTCCCAAACCACCTGCCCAGATGGCGAAATTGGTAGACGCACTGCCTTCAGGTGGCAGCGTTCGCAAGGACGTGCTGGTTCGAATCCAGTTCTGGGCACAAGGCCTTCCGGTTGATTCCGGGAGGTTTTGTATTTTAAAGAATAAAAACTTTCGCCTCGGTTCGTGTTTCAAGAACCAGAATGTCAGCTTTTTAGTTTTGTTCCGCCCGGGCAGCGACCACGCCGGGGTTTTCCGAAAGGGAAAGGATGTTACAGTAACAGAAGCGGGAACAGCAACCGTGGTGAAATGATTTGACCATGCATTTGTTAATCGAAAAGGCCGGTTAAACGGGCTAATATTACCCGTTATTATGGCAACCTGTAAAACGGCCTAACCTACCAGTTTGTGGTATATAAATATCCGGTTATAAGATTTACATTTGGCCGTTATTATTTGAATACAATTGAATACAAACGAATAAATACGAGATTTTCGGAAAAAGGAGTAAATTGATAATCAATAAGATATTGCGGCTATTGCGCAAATACAAGAGTTAGCTGCTACCTATAATAGACTCTGACAATTTTAAAATTATTTTTCGCTAATGCAGCATATAACCTCAATAAAATATAGCAATTATAAATGTTTTAAAGCTTTTACTATATCACTTAATGATTTTAATATTTTGGTAGGGCCAAACAATGCGGGTAAGTCGACAGTTTTTGGTTCCCTGAAGATTTTAGCAGAAGGTCTACGAAAAGGGAGGGCCAAAAAACCTATAATGATAAAGAGTCCTGAAGGTAAAAATATTCTAGGATATGCAATTGATTTGGATCAAGTTCCAATTGCAACTGAAAATGTCTTTTACAATTATGATGAAGATACACCTGCAATTATAAGATTCAGATTGTCAGATGGCGCATACCTTCAAATTTTCTTTCTGTCAAGAGGCAATTGTTATATGAATTATGAATCTGACAAGTTTAGTATTATATCACCAACCGAATTCAAAAAAAAAGTAACACTTGAAATTGGCTATGTCCCAATTCTTGGCCCAGTAGAGCATACTGAAAGGTTATATCAAAAAGAAGCAGCAAGACTGGCATTATTAACTCATACAGCATCCAGAAATTTCCGAAATATATGGTTTCATTATTGTGAAGATTTTAATGAATTCAAAGAATTGGTCCGAAGCACATGGCCAGGAATGGATATTGACCCCCCCGAGATAAATCGTTCTTCAAAAGACACAACAATAGATATGTTCTGTCCTGAAGAAAGAATCGCTAGGGAAATATTTTGGGCAGGGTTCGGGTTTCAAGTATGGTGTCAAATGTTGACTTACATCGTAAAAAATAAAGGTGCCTCAATTTTTTTAATTGATGAACCTGATATTTATCTTCACTCAGACTTACAAAGGCAGTTATTAGGTATTTTAAAAGCTTTGGGGCCCGATATCATCATTGCAACACATTCCACAGAGATGATTAGTGAAGCAGAAATCAATGACATATTATTGATAAACAAATCAAACCAATCTGCAAAACGAATTAAAGACCCATCACAGTTAGTAAACATTTTTCAAGTTTTAGGATCTAATTTAAACCCTGTTTTAACACAAATTGCAAAATCAAGGCGTGTTCTATTCGTTGAAGGCAAAGATTTTTCTATTTTTTCAAAATTTGCTAGATTATTAAAAAAAGACCAAGTTGCGAATCGCTCTGATTTTGCTGTTGTTCCAATAGAAGGATTTAATCCTATTAAACTTCGTGCTTTTAAAGAAGGAATTGAAAAAACTATTGGTTCAAAAATACTATCTGCAGTAATATTTGATAAAGATTACAGGTCAGACAATGAAGTAAAAAAGGAACAAAAGGAACTAGAAGTAGGAAATATTTTTGCTCATATTCATTCATGCAAAGAAATAGAAAATTTTCTTTTAATTCCTCAATCAATAAAGAAGGCAATTGAAGATCGTATAAGTGAATCAAATATGAGGACAAAGAAACTAACGACTTTTGATAAGGAGATAAATCAGTACTTAGAAGATATTTCTAGTGATTTTAAACATAGAACTCAAGCCCAACTGCAATCTCATAGATTGAAATACGATAAAAGCATAAACCCAAGGAATGATGAGTCCAGCATCATTGAAGTTATTTTAAAGGAATTTGAACAACAGTGGACTGAACTTTCAGAACGTCTTAAAATAGTGCCAGGAAAAGAATTTTTATCCGCTTTAAACGAAAAGCTACAGGAAGATTACAAAATATCAATAACAGCTGCAAATATTATTAACAGTCTACCAAAAAATGCGGTTCCTGAAGAGGTCAAAATTCTTATTGACCAAATTGACAATTTTAGAAAAAAGTGACAATCATATTTTTGAGTTAAGGCAGCAGCTAACAAAAGGTTTTGTGCAATTGGGGCATGACGTTGAAGCAATCATCGGCAGTGCATATCCAGGCTTTATATTCGGCGGACGTAATTCTGTTGGGCAGTAGTTCTAAACTTCGGCTTTTAGTTATAAATTTAGCTTCGGTTCCGGGCGGACAGTTGGTCAATTCCCCAACTGCACAAAGCCTCGAACGTAAGAAGCAATTAGAGACCTCACATGTCAGAAGATATTCGCCATATTGAATTTATCGCAGACAAGTCAAAAGATTTTATTGACAGGCAAATCAGTGCGTATAGACAAAAGCAATCAAATTCAGGCTCAATAATGGCAATTATATCTTTGTTTATCCCTTTCTTCTTAGGGGGCTCGACGATTCTTTTCTTTGGGTTAAACTTGTATCGTTAATCCCAATTGGACTTTTTGTTTTTGCCATTTTTTCCTTTATTGAAGTTTTAAAAAGCCGACCTTTAGACCAAGGATTTCATACAAACAAGTTTCAGGAATTAGTAAATACTAAGGATTTTAAAAAAGTCCTATTATATGAAATTGGAGCAAATCAATCTTCCTTTAATGACAACACAAACAAAGTGGACAAGGCGAATAGCAGTTTCAAGAGAGGTATTAATGTTACAACATTTGCAGTCCTAATTTCAATAGGACTTCTTGTGACAAACAAGTTTTTTAAGCCAATTAAACCAGAGACACCAATCAAAGTTCAAATAATAAAATAAATTTTAAAACTATGAGTGACGACAAAAATCAGCAAGAAAATTCTTGGAGCTCATCTTCAAGCAGCTCGAATGACAGTGGAACAACTCGTAACACTGATTCAGGTAATGATATACCATATGTTCCGCCAACAGACAGAACAAACTTGAACGAGAGTACAGAATTTGACACAAAACCATTTATACCACCAGCAACAAAAAGTGACGATTAACTGCTGCTTACATTGGGTTTGCTGCAAGGCTGGCTGGACATTGGAGCAATGGTCATTTTATCGCTGTTGTGCTTCATCTGGGCTGGACGCACATTGTTGGGCTTTTGTTTGTTAACCTGTACTTTTTTATCTTTAATCGGCAGCGGTTCCGGGCAGACAAGCAATGAATTCCAGCCCTGCAGCAAGCCCTGCCTATCGTAGATGAAATGCTTTATAAAAGTCCACTATGTTAAGATATTTACAAGTTGCCTTTTTACTGGCTTTATCAACTTTTGGTGAAAGCCAAACTGTATTTAAAACTCCGTCAGGTGCGAAGTATCATTTAGCGTCTTGTAGAATGGTTAACAATGTTTCAAAAGAACTATCTGTATCCGAGGCAATTCAGCTAGGGCTTGAACCTTGTAAAATTTGTAAGCCTCCAATTTTGCAAATGTCATCAGCTACATCTCAAAAGAAAGCCAATGGGCAGTCAAATACCGTTCAATGCCGAGGCGTGACAAAAGCCGGAAACAGGTGTAAGCATATGACAAGCATTGCAAATGGCTATTGCTTTCAACATAATCCAGACAATAATTAGTTTACTTATATGAATAATTTAGCACTCCAGCTAGTATAGGATTCCTTAGTAAAGCGATTTTTAATGGTTTAACAAAGCCTGTTAAAAACAACCAGAATAGATTCTATTTGATTTATATTTGGGAAGAGAGTAGCGGTTTATTGTATGAATATAGACGGTAGCTGTAATTCAATACGGTATAAAGGACTAAATGCCAATTAATTCGACGATTTATGAAATATCTCCTGCTTCTGGTTCTATTCCCACTTTCAGCTTTATCTCAATCTTTTGAAAAGTCGAAAGAAGAGTATTTAAACGAAAGTTATATTCGTTACTATGACCGAACCGCAGGTATTATTATCCAAAAAACAGCTCCATTAAATTATGATTCGGGTGCCGTATTTTATGAAGTTGCTTTACTAATCGAAAAGTATGAGAAATCTATAAATGATGTGATGAGAAAGCGTGGGATGATATTTTTTGAAGATAAAACATCCCTTATACTCAACGATCCGGTTTACTTTGAATTTCTAATGGAAGGGAAACGTCAATATAGTATCAAACACAGGTTAACTGAAGAAGAATTGGAACTACTTCAAACAAAAAAGATCGACTTAATCTACCTAATGGGATCAACAAAAAAGTTGGATAAATGGCAGAGGCAGGCTTATTTGAAAATGTTTAGTGAAATCATAAAACAAAAATATTAAGCATTCAGGTTAGCATTTTATTTAAAACTCTATTATGAGACTTATTTCAATTTTGGCTTTATCACTGTGTTTTCATAGTTCTTATGGACAGACAATTTATACATCCAAGAAAGATATATCTGCAGCAAAAGAAATCACATTCTATGGCTATGATTTTAGCCATTTTACATTAGCAGACGCAAAAAGACTATACGTTGCCCAAGACAGGGATCCTGCTGGGGTTAATGAGCATCCTGTGAAAAGTATTAAAGTATATGTATCAGCATGGGTTGGTTATTTATTAGATAAAATGGATGACAATTATTTCGCTAGAAAGCTAAAAACTTCGAAAGTGACTTTTGATTTTGATCATACGCTTCAGGTAATTAGGCAGTTGAATGACTCAAATCTTGTATCATTTCTTAAAACAACAATACACCGAGACTCAATACAAACAATTGTCAGTAACTATCAGGTAAAGCAAAAGGAAGGAATTGGATTTGCCATCATAGTTGAATGCTTTAACAAAGACAAAGAAGCCAGCTCAGCTTATTTTACATTTTTCGACATAGCAACAAAGAAAGTTATTATGGCGGATTACTTTAGCACAAGTCATGCCGATGGAATAGGATTAACTAAACATTGGGGATACGGATTCCACTACACAGTAGATTCATATATGTCCCATGAATTCAAGTCGAATGCCAGGAAAAAATAAAACCGCACTGCATAAAATGAACTCCTCTTTCCCAATCGAATCTCTAAACTAACCTTTTGTCTCAGCCTAGGACCAGCCTGTCCGGTCTCCGGCGGCCAAAGCCTTTGACGAATGACGCAGGTGTATCAACCCCCTATAAACTGGACAGTTTTTCAAAGATAGTTAAGTAGTTTTTTAGTAATTCTAGGGAAACGGATTAAAATACTTGTTCCATACGGTTTCGGGTGTTTTTCCGGATAGTGAACCATGCCTTCTTTTTCATTGTACCATTTGTAATACCTGTCGATGATCATTTGGGCATGGTAAATCGAATCAAATTCAAAGCGGTCCATCACTTCACGCTGCAGGTTTGAGTGCAGGGCTTCGATGTAGGCATTATCTTCAGGCGTGGCAACGTGAGAACTCCTGGAGGATTCTTTTGTCCTTCAGATATTGCCTCACGGCACCGGCAATGAACTGGGAGCCATTATCGTTTCTCAGTGTCATTCCTTCAGCCCGGTATTCCATGAGCATCAGTGACAGCATAACCAGCACATCGCCTTTTTTAATGCTGTTCCGCAGCATATGGATCAATACCTTTCGGCTGTAGATGTCTATCACTGTTAACAACAATGCGTTTCTGCCGGTTCCATGAACATGCACGTACTTGATATCCATGGACAGATATTGAAGCGGACGTTCAGGCGTAAGGCTTCTAAAACGGATAAAATCCCGCTTAAAAGGCTCCGGCCTGATGCGGCCACCATATAGCAGGCGGCTTTGCTTCATCAGCCTGTAAACCTTTTTTGTGATTGATGATCCAACCCATCTCCCTAAGTTCACCTGTCATATTCCGATATCCATAACAGCAGAACTCCCTGGTTCAGGGTTTTCTCGATGTCATTTATCACTACCGTATTTTCAAAGAGCTCACCATCCTGATTAACGCAATGGGTACTGGGTTTAATCCCTTTTGTGCCACCGGAGGGTTTGTAATAGAAGCTGCTGCGACCAATCAGGGACCATTGCAGCAGTTTACAGGTAGATACATTCCTGCACTGGTAATTGTTGACCAGGCCTACCGCTTCATCCAGTGGACATCGCTTTTTTTAAAAGCTCAGTTTTAAATTCAAGTTCCAGCGCCTGGTTCCCAATTATCTTTTGAGCCTGGCGTTCTCTTCCATCAAAGCCTTGACTTCAGGATCTATCTTCCTGTATTGAGGCTTTAATAACTCCGTACCACCCGTGTTAAACTGGTTCTTCCATCTGAGAAAACACTGTGTGATAAATTGTGCTTGCGTAATGTTTGGGTAATTCCTTGCTGATCTGCTTCCTGGATGATTTTGAGTTTCTGATCTACAGAAAATGTTCTTCGTTGTTTTGACATAAACCTAAATTTAAGTGACTAAAATTAATTCAAATTTTAGTCCAGCCATTTAGGGGGCTAGTACAATTGTTGGTTTCGCTAGCAAAAAGACCTATGAAATAATTTCACTCGAATTATTCAATGAAATGATGATGATTGGGTTTGTTTGGAAACTTGAAGACATTCAAGATTTTATAAAAGACAAAGACAAACTTCTTAAATTGGAAATATACACAAGTCAACTTGCTGGCACTTTATTAGAAGATGGCAATGACCCACTGATGGTTCTAAATTCGATTAATCAATTATTAAATTGAATTAATACTACTTCCACAATTGACACAGTAAAATATTTTCAAAGACAAAGAATTATGAAACATAAAATAATAGGAAAGCGAAATCTAAATCAACCATATTTTCTTGTGGAGGTTGAATTAATTCCTGAAAGCGATACAGAAAAAGAGGCGATTAAACAAGTAGAAGCAATGGAAGCTAATGAAACACAGACAGAATTGGTGACAAACTATCTATTGTTTGGATTAAATGTTCCATACTCTTTGCATACTGTGGAGCGACAAATAAAAACTCGGTTTTTCTTAAAAGCATCATTAGACTAACGTAAATGTGTACTAGCCCCCTAAATGGCTGGACTAAAATTTGAATTAATTTTAGTCACTTAAATTTAGGTTTATGTCAAAACAACGAAGAACATTTTCTGTAGATCAGAAACTCAAAATCATCCAGGAAGCAGATCAGCAAGGAATTACCCAAACATTACGCAAGCACAATTTATCACACAGTGTTTTCCTCAGATGGAAGAACCAGTTTAACACGGGTGGTACGGAGTTATTAAAGCCTCAATACAGGAAGATAGATCCTGAAGTCAAGGCTTTGATGGAAGAGAACGCCAGGCTCAAAAAGATATTGGGAACCAGGCGCTGGAACTTGAATTTAAAACTGAGCTTTTAAAAAAAAGCGATGTCCACTGGATGAAGCGGTAGGCCTGGTCAACAATTACCAGTGCAGGAATGTATCTACCTGTAAACTGCTGCAATGGTCCCTGATTGGTCGCAGCAGCTTCTATTACAAACCCTCGGTGGCACAAAAGGGATTAAACCCAGTACCCATTGCGTTAATCAGGATGGTGAGCTCTTTGAAAATACGGTAGTGATAAATGACATCGAGAAAACCCTGAACCAGGAGTTCTGCTGTTATGGATATCGGAATATGACAGGTGAACTTAGGGAGATGGGTTGGATCATCAATCACAAAAAGGTTTACAGGCTGATGAAGCAAAGCCGCCTGCTATATGGTGGCCGCATCAGGCCGGAGCCTTTAAGCGGGATTTTATCCGTTTTAGAAGCCTTACGCCTGAACGTCCGCTTCAATATCTGTCCATGGATATCAAGTACGTGCATGTTCATGGAACCGGCAGAAACGCATTGTTGTTAACAGTGATAGACATCTACAGCCGAAAGGTATTGATCCATATGCTGCGGAACAGCATTAAAAAGGCGATGTGCTGGTTATGCTGTCACTGATGCTCATGGAATACCGGGCTGAAGGAATGACACTGAGAAACGATAATGGCTCCCAGTTCATTGCCGGTGCCGTGAGGCAATATCTGAAGGACAAAGAATCCTCCGAGGAGTTCTCACACGTTGCCACGCCTGAAGATAATGCCTACATCGAAGCCCTGCACTCAAACCTGCAGCGTGAAGTGATGGACCGCTTTGAATTTGATTCGATTTACCATGCCCAAATGATCATCGACAGGTATTACAAATGGTACAATGAAAAAAGAAGGCATGGTTCACTATCCGGAAAACACCCGAAACCGTATGGAACAAGTATTTTAATCCGTTTCCCTAGAATTACTAAAAACTACTTAACTATCTTTGAAAAACTGTCCAGTTTATAGGGGGTTGATACAAATGAAACTGCCTACAACACGAACTGTGTAAAAAAACAAATAAATCAGGCTATTTTTTTATTATAATTGTCTGAGTATAATTCGCAGGATTTTACCACAGCAAATACCTGTTTTAATAGTTTGTTACAAACGGCTCTAATTGCTGATTTTTTATTTTTCGCTTTGACCACCAGCCGGTCAAAATCGCCTCATCCGTTGTTGCTGTCACCACCGCCCCTCAAACCAGGCGCCTTTAATTTATAAACAGCCTGACACCCCTCTTGCAAAAAATCCCAAACCATCTCTTTACCTTTGCACTATGCCAAAACCAATCATCTGCATCGGCGCGTCATTTGTTGACGAGCTTTTTCACGCCAAAGAAGAAATGCTGCTGGCCACCACCAACGATGCGGTGGTAACCAAAACCGCCGGCGGGGTAAGCCGTAATATCGCCCACCAGTTATCGTTATTGGGTGTTCCCGTTCAGTTGATCAGTGTATTTGGCGACGACAGCGATGGGGATTGGCTAAAACAGGTGTGTACCGATGCCGGGGTAAAGTTGGATGCGTCTATAACCAAAGCAGGATTATCGGGTAAGTACACGGGTATTTTAAATGTGGATGGTTCCCTGTTTTCGGCCTTTTTAACCAATGCGGCCAATCATTTAATTACACCGGCGCATTTATCGGCACATAAAAATCTATTGGAAACGGCGTCTTATTTACTGGCCGATGCCAATATTAATATTGACACGGCCGAATGGCTGCTCGCCTTCAGTAAGGAAACGGGCATTCCTTTCGTGATTGAACCGGTATCGGTACCACCGGCAAAAAAATTCAGGGATGTTGACCTGCATGGTTTGTACCTGGTAACACCCAATGAAGATGAACTGCCCGTGCTTTGTAAAGAAAAAGCATTTTTTACCCAACAGCAAATTGAAGAGTTGCTGAATAGGGGCATTCAACATATCTGGCTGCACAATGGCAAGCATGGCTCGGCCCTGTACAGTAAAGAAAGTTCCATTACCCTGCATGCGCCGGTTATCAACGTGGTGGATTGTACGGGTGCAGGTGATGGATCTTTGTCAGGCTTTTTCCTGGGGAAATATCTGGGGAAAGCCGATGCGGATTGTTTAAAACTGGCGCATACTTTATCGGCAGAGATCTTACAGGTAAACGGCGCCATCGCTACCCACCTCACGCAGGAAAAATTGATACAACTCGTTACTAAATATTATCCCGGTTAATGCAATCATTTTTAAACATTCAGCCCGAAGTAAAAGAAGCCCTGGAAAATGGTAAAGCAGTAGTGGCGTTGGAGTCAACCATTATTGCACACGGTATGCCCTATCCTAAAAATGTAGAAACGGCACTGGCGGTGGAAGAGATGGTGCGGGCCAACGGAGCGGTACCTGCAACCATTGCCATTTTTAATGGCAAATGCCAGGTGGGATTAACAAAGGATCAACTGGAACATTTCGGCAACTCAAAAGGGGTTTGGAAAGTGAGTTTGCGGGATATGCCTTTTGTGATCAGTAAAAATTTATTTGGCGCCACTACGGTGGCAGCCACTATGCGTATCGCATCTATGGCGGGTATAAAAGTATTTGTTACCGGTGGTATTGGCGGCGTACATCGTGGTGCCGAAAGCAGTATGGATATTTCGGCCGATCTAACGGAGATGGCGCAAACATCCGTGGCCGTGGTATCGGCCGGTGTAAAATCTATTTTAGATATCGGCTTAACATTGGAGTATTTGGAAACAAAAGGTATACCGGTTATTAGTTTGGGGCAGGATGAATTCCCCAGTTTTTACTCCAGCCGCAGCGGATTTAAATCGCCGTTGCGCTTAGATACAACGGAAGAAATTGCGACGTTGATGGATACCAAATGGAAACTGGGCTTAACCGGTTCGGTACTCATTGCCAACCCCATTCCGCCGGCTTACGAGATCGCTGCAGAACTGATGGAAATCCATATCAAAAAGGCATTGGAAGCAGCCAAGGCAAACCATATCTCCGGCAAAGACATAACGCCGTTCATTCTGCAATATATTGCCAGCCATACACAGGGCGAAAGTCTGGAAGCCAATATCGCCCTGGTAAAAAACAATGCAAAACTGGGAGCAGCGCTGGCGGTGGACTATGCACAACTTCATCGTAAGCATGTTTAAAGCAATGAGCGCTACCGTTGCTGAAAAAATCTGTAGTTAATAAAACGGACGACGACAGCTTCTCCCTGGTCGGTGTCTTTACTAACCAGCACCTGAGATGCCCGTTTTTCCCGGTAGTTCCTGCCCGGCTGCGGATGGCCTGTGTTCCGGCCTGGTTCGGTATTTCCGGGTTTCCTGTTTACCTTTGGTGCGGCAGGCGCTTTGTTCAATATTATGGCCGGGTTGCCAGGTTTATCGGCCCGGGCCGGGTGGCGACAAAAAGTTAAACTAAAAATTATGGTAGAGATCATTCAAAAATACCTGCACGATCCGGTGGTTGGAAGACTCGTCACCCTGTTCCTTGGCATAGCGGTGATATGGATCATCATACAATTGTTGCGAAGAAGGCTGGCCAACCGTATCAAGGACAACAGTACCCGGTACAAAACAAAAAAAGTACTGAGTTTCATTGGATTTGTAATTACGGTGGTGCTCATTTTTATTGTGTATAGTAATAAACTGAGCGGTTTTACCATTGCCCTGGGCGTTGCAGGTGCTGGTATTGCCTTTGCCCTGCAGGAACTTATTGCCAGTGTGGCCGGATGGCTATCGATAATTTTAGGCAGGTTGTATAAACCGGGCGACCGGGTACAACTGGGTGGTATTAAGGGCGATGTGATGGATATTGGGGTGTTACGAACCACGATCATGGAAACGGGGCAGTGGGTTGATGGTGATCTATACAACGGCAGGATCGTGTTGGTGGCCAATAGTTTTGTTTTTAAGGAACCGGTATTTAATTATTCGGGCGAATTTCCTTTTTTGTGGGATGAAATAAAAATTCCCATTCAATACGGGAGTGATTACGAAAAAGCAAAAGAGATCATCCTTACTGCAGGACAGGTTATTGCCGGCGACCTCACGGCCAGGTCAAAAGAAAAATGGACCTCCCTGCAGGTGAAATACCGATTGGAGGATTCGCAAACAGAACCCCTGGTATCGCTGATTGCCAACGATAACTGGGTTGAATTTACGTTACGGTATGTGGTCAGTTATAAAAGAAGGCGTGTTACCAAGACGGAGTTATTCACCAAAATCCTTAAAGAGGTAGAAGCCACCGGCGGGAAAATAAAAATGGCCTCGGCTACTTTTCAACTGGTTGACCTGCCGGAGATAAAAGTTTCAATGAAGTAGGATATATTTTTTTATCGGTCATTACACCCATACGATCAACATTTGGCGAACCGTGTTATTTGTCATCCAACCAATTTCAGCTAATTTTGCTCTTCAAATAAAAAAAAATCATTTTTCGATGAAAAAACTGTTCTTAATCCTGGGTCTTACGCTCGCTGTCAGCCTGCAGTTAACCGCACAAACCTATACCATTGATACCGCGACCGTTAGCTACGAAAATAAGCTGCGCCCCTGTTTTACTGTGACATACGATGCCTCGCCAAAAACGGTTAAAAAGGCCTGGGACGATTATTTCAAAAAAACCTATGATGTAAAAGTGAAGGGCATTGGGTTTTTAACCAATAAGGAAGTGATTATAGCGACTGATATCACCATATTGGCTATCGGCGATAAAAGGATGAATATGTATGCGAGCGTGGTTGATGCGCCCGGGGAGCGGTCGGAGTTAAGTTATTTTATGTCGTTTGGTTACGATTTTTTTATTGGTCCCGAAAATTACCCTGCCGAATTCACGGCCATGAAAAAAATATTGAACGATTTCAGCGTTGAATTTCTCACGGAGTTTTATGGTTCGGAAGCTTCCCGGATAACCAGGGAAATGAAGGGATTGGAAAAAGACATTAAGAAAAACAACAAGGATATAAAGAAGAATACGAAGAGTGCCCGTAAAAAATCAAAAGAGGTTGCCAGCGGCATGGAAGCAAAAAACATTTCGTTGCAAATGGAGAACGATCAAAGTAAAAGAAAGATCAGTGAATTGAGTAAAGAGATCGAAAGCATTAAAGTAAAACAGGCCGGTGTGATCAGAAATTAATAACTGGTCCGGATAGTCTTGTTTTGGGTTTATTATAAAATAAATAAGTACTTTTTGTGAGCAAACACAGACCGCGATGGGTAATGGGGAAGCGATTTTTTTAATCGCCCCCAATAGTAACTATAACCGGGTAGTCCCGCTCTTTTACGTACCCTGGCAGGAACACATCGCTAGATCCTCGAAAAAATTAAATATCCTGTTTCGAGGCATTTTCCGCTATTCATAACCGGCGCAACTTATTTACCGGAAAAAAACCGGGTTAAACCACATTACATCAAAAAGTAAGTTTTAAAAGGGCTGTTTTTAGTGCGGCCGATATTTCGTATATTACGGTATATCCGTTAACCAACAAATCAACAACCGGAAAAATTATGGAAGATGCGATCATTGAAGTGAGAAGTCTTACAATAGAAGATTATAAATCCCTTAAATCAGCGATGATAAAGGCCTATGCCAGTATTGGCGGCCATTATTGGAAAGAAGAATCAATACAAAAACTGATAGAAAAATTTCCCGATGGGCAAATAGTACTCACCTATGATGGTAAAGTTGCCGGTTGTGCCCTTTCGCTTATTGTTGATTATGAAAAATTTGGCGACAATCACAACTATCGCGATATTACCGGAAACTTCAGTTTTGAAACCCATAAGCCAAAGGGTGATACCTTGTATGGTATCGAGGTTTTTGTACATCCCGATTTCAGGGGCATGCGCCTGGCACGCCGGTTATATGACGCCCGAAAAACACTTTGCGAAAACATGAACCTGCGGATGATCGTTGCCGGTGGACGAATACCGAAGTATAGTATGTATGCCGATAAAATGAAACCCAAAGAATATATTGAGAAAGTGAAGAAGCGGGAGATATTTGATCCAACACTCACGTTTCAGCTTGCCAATGATTTCCAGGTAAAAAAAATATTACGTAACTACCTGCCGGAGGACAATGAGAGCCTGGGTTATGCCACTTTGCTGGTGTGGCATAATGTGTATCACGATTCTGAGAAGAGCGTTATCCTGCGTAAAAAAGACATCGTCCGCATCGGTTTGGTACAATGGCTGATGCGCCCATACAATAGTATTGAGGATTTTTTAGTAGCGGTTGATTATTTTGTTGATGCCGTTAGTGACTACCAGTCGGATTTTATTTTGTTTCCCGAATTATTCAATGCGCCCCTGATGGGCCAGTTTAATGAGATGGACAGCCGTAATGCAATTAAGGAATTGGCGCAGTTTACCACACCGATCATTGAGGCCATGAGTAAAATGGCGATGTCGTACAATGTAAACATCATTGCAGGCAGTATGCCGGAACTCAGTGATGGTAAAGTATATAATGTGTCTTATGTATTGCAGCGAAACGGGAAAATAGACAGGGTCGCAAAAATTCATATCACCCCGTCGGAGGAAGATGACTGGAATATCCAGGGCGGCAATGTGATCAAGGTGATTGATACCGACGCCGGCAAAATAGGCGTGCAGATCTGTTATGACGTGGAGTTTCCCGAAATGACCCGAAAGCTGGCCGAAGATGGGTTGCAGATATTATTTGTTCCTTTTTTAACGGATACACAAAATGCCTATAACCGGGTTCGTTTTTGTGCCCAGGCCAGGGCCATTGAAAACGAATGTTTTGTTGCCATTGCGGGAAACGTAGGCAACCTGCCAAAAGTTACCAATATGGACCTTCAATTTGCACAATCGGCCGTATTTACGCCAAGTGATTTTGCATTTCCGGTAACCGGTGTTAAAGCCGAAGCCACGCCCAATACCGAAATGATCGTGGTAAGTGATGTGGATCTGTCTTTACTTACCGAGTTACATAATTATGGCAGCGTACAAACTTTAAAAGACAGGCGACTGGATCTATACCAGCTGCATTTTGTAGAAATTGATGAGGCATCAAAAGAAGAAAAAGTAAAAGAGACGGTCGAATAAAGCGATCGGTAAAAAAGCCAAACTTAACTAAAGGATTTTTTATGAATTGGTTTCAGAAGATTTTTAACATCAAGACAGGTACTGATTACCAAAAGACCGACCAGACGATCACTGATGGTATTGGCATTAAAGGTGCGAATGTTTGGCTGATGATCTGCTCGGCATTGCTGGCCTCTATTGGGTTGGATACCAATTCCACGGCCGTTATCATAGGCGCTATGCTTATTTCGCCGTTGATGTCGCCCATTTTGGGCGTTGGTTATTCAATTGGCATTCACGACAAGGAGATTTTTATCCATGCCATCCGTAATCTGGCCTATGCCACCTTCTTCAGCCTGTTAACTGCTTTTGTTTATTTTCTGATCACCCCTTTGGGTCAGCCCACCTCCGAGATACTGGCCCGAACCCAACCCACGTTACTCGATATCGGGGTTGCTTTTTTTGGTGGGGTAGCGGGCATTGTTTCTTTGTCGCGAAAGGAAACGACTATTGCCTTGCCCGGTGTTGCTATTGCTACGGCATTAATGCCGCCCATCTGTGTGGCGGGTTTTGGATTGGCTACGGGCAGGTGGGAGATCTTTGGCGGCGCATTTTATTTGTTTTTTATCAACTCGGCATTTATTGCAACATCTACCTATTTAATTGTGCGGCTTTTGAAATTTCCCATTAAGGATTATGTAGAAAAAGGAAAGCAAAAACGTGTTGCCCGTTATGCGATTGTGGTGCTGATCCTGGTTAGTGTACCCAGTCTTTGGTTTTTATACACCGTGTATCAGAATAACCGAACCCAGCAGGTTATTAAAACCGAGATCATTAATGATTTCCGCCTTCGTGGTAATGAGATCTTAAAATGGGAGACAGAAGATCGTGATTCTGTAATCGTCATAAAAACATTTTTTTCCGGATCACCTGTTTCGGAAGATGACAGATTGTATTACGAGAAAAAATTAAAAAAACTGGGTTTAAGTGGATATGATATACTGTTTTATCAAATGAATATCTCCAAACTGGAAATGGATAAAATGGGCTCGGAGATGACCCGGAATATCATGAAAAATATTGAATTACAGAACAGTAATTTTCGGGATTCATTGCAGCAGGTGTACCGTAACATCGATGAAGGTATGTTGTATGAAGAAGTAAAATCGTTTTATCCGAATATCTTCGCCCTCGGAATTGGACCATTGGAGATGAAGAGTGCAGCCAAAACAGATTCGGTATGGGCGGCATACCTGCAGTGGGATACGCTTGCTGAAAAAGTAAACAAAGAAGAAGCTGTAAAGAATATAAGAGAGTACCTTAAAAAAAGACTGAAAACAGATACAGTTTGGCTACAACAGTTCGATCAGCAAAAAATAAAGCGATAGCCCATGAATGAAATTTGGCAACAAAAAATATTTCAAGTAGGTGGATTTGTGCTCACGGTGGGTAAACTGGCCGCCGTTATTTTCCTGATAATGATCACCTGGATCGGCCTGCTCCTGTTTAAAAAATACCTGATCCACCGAAAAGAAAAAGTAAGAGGTGAGCGTTCCCGCCGGCTTTCCGTGCTCCAGTTAACCCGGTATTTTGTATGGGTACTGGTGATCAGCTTTTGCGTGAATATCCTTGAGCTTGATGTTACACTGCTGGTGGCTGGTTCTGCCGCATTGCTGGTTGGTATTGGCTTTGGCCTGCAGAATATCTTTAGTGACCTGATATCGGGCTTGTTCATGCTTTTTGAACGTAAGGTAAAAGTGGGTGATGTAATGGAAGTGGACAGTATTGTGGGGAAAGTAAAGGCCATTAATTTACGCACCTCAGAATTGCTCACCCGCGATGGCTACAATATCATTGTTCCCAATCATAAATTTATTACGGATAACGTGGTTAACTGGAGCCACAACAGTTACGACAGGCGGTTCGAGATCCAGGTGGGTGTGAGCTACGGCAGTGATGTGAACCTGGTTACCGAATTATTGCTGCAGTGTGCCTTGACGCAAAAAGAACTGATCAAGGAAAATGAACATAAGCCCCACGTGCGTTTTCTCGACTTTGGTGATAGTTCATTGGTTTTTTTACTGATGTTCTGGACCAGCGATATATTTCCGGTAGAGCAAATTAAAAGTGAGCTGCGATACAAAATATTTCAGGCCTTTACCGACAATAAAGTGGTTATACCATTCCCTCAGCGTGACGTTCATATTTTTAATACTGATAAATAGGCTGGCAGGCAAACCAGGGTTTTCCAAAATTTAATATGCTGCAAAGCAGCCGCTTTCAACTATTTTTGTTTTATGGAGGGTATCAGTTCCTATATCTATATAATAGCAGCCTGCCTGTTGATTATATTTTCGTATCTATACAACCTGTTTTCCCGAAAAACGGGAATACCGGCCGTTTTATTGTTAATACTCACGGGTATCGGCGTACGGGAATTACTTATTTACTATAATGCTTCCGTGCTGATACCACCCAACACCGTTGAGCTTTTTGGTATCATTGGTTTGATCATCATTGTATTGGAAGCAGGTTTGGATGTGAGGATAAGCCGCAAGAAGATCAAGTTGATCAGGAATGCTTTTTTTTCGGCTGTTATCATTTTTGCCCTGTCGGCCGCGGCATGCTCAACCCTTTTATATCATTACCTGGACGAAGAATTTATAAAATGCCTCGTGTATGCCATTCCGCTTTCGGTGGTCAGCAGTGCGATCGTGATACCGAGTATTTCGCATTTTGAAGAAACCAAAAAAGAATTCCTGGTTTACGCAACGTCCTTCTCCGATATCATCGGCATCATGTTGTTTAATTATGTGATTGCAGGCGACCTGCTGAAGCTGGGCAATATCGCCAAGTTTTTTGGATCTGTGGCATTGGCGCTGGTGTTGAGTGTGGTGTTGTCGTTAGTGATTTTATTTATGTTGACCCGGATAAAAACGAAGATCCGTTTTTTCCTTGTTTTTGCGATGCTCATTTTGTTGTATGCCGGAGGCAAGATGCTTCATTTGCCGGCTTTGCTGATCATTCTAATCTTTGGATTGATCGTCAGCAACTGGCAAATACCCGTTTTTAAAAGACTATATAAGTGGATGTCATTTAAAGAGGTTTCGGAAGTGGGGGTTTTATTACATGCGTTAACTGCCGAAACGAGTTTTCTTATCCGCACTTTTTTCTTTTTTATTTTCGGACTAACCATTGATCTTCGGTTGTTGGCCGATGTGCAGGTTATTTTAACCGGTGGGTTGCTGGTGTTGCTGCTTTTTGCGATCCGGTTCATTTACCTCCGGTTTTTTTTACATGCCCATATCTTTCCCGAATTGTTTTTTATGCCCAGGGGGTTGATCACGATCCTGTTGTTTTACAGTATACCCACGGTGTTTAAATTGTCGAAATTTAACTCGGGCATTTTATTTTTCGTTATCCTTACAACCAGCGTGATCATGATGATCGGCTCTATCAGTTATGGGCGGCCCGAACTGGAAGCCATCAACGATGATATTCCATTTATCGTGAAAAAAACCGGCGGGCAGGAGGAAGCGTAAAGATCCTTTGATTAAAACGACACAAAAATTATGAATTTATTTTCTATCGTTACCATTTTGGTTGTTATAACAGCCATCTTTGCTTACCTGAATACCCGCTTTTTAAAGTTGCCGGAAACCATCGGAATGATGATCATTGCTTTATTGTTCTCCGTGTTGCTGATCGTTTCGGGTTTGATATTTCCGGTGGTGTATGATTTCGCCATCAGCTTTATCGGAAGTATTGATTTTAGTACGGTATTGCTGGATATCATGTTGAGCTTTCTGTTATATGCCGGCGCCTTACATACGGATGGTTCTTTATTAAAGGCAAACCGCAGGTCCATCACCGTATTTGCCATTGTTGGTGTTTTGTTGTCGGCCCTGCTGGTTGCCGTCATGTTGTACCTGTTTTTCCTGGCCGTACAAGCGCCTGTAAATTTTTGGTATTGTTTGTTATTTGGGGCTTTTGTAGCGCCTACCGATCCAATCGCTGTATTGGGGATCCTTACCAAGGCCGGGGCACCAAAAGACGTCGAAATGAAAATCGTGGGCGAATCGTTGTTTAATGATGGTATTGGCGTGGTTTTGTTTTTATCGCTGCTGGAGATCATTAATCTGGGAACAGATAAAGTAACGATAGGTGATATATCCCTGCTGCTCCTGACAGAGATTGGCGGTGGTATTTTACTGGGCTGGTTATTGGGTTATGTTGGATATTGGATGATGAAAAAAATTGACCATTACCAATCGGAGATATTGATTACGCTGGCCATCGTAATGGGCGGCTATGCTTTGGCGCAGTTGCTGCACCTGTCGGGTCCGCTGGCGATGGTGTTCGCCGGCCTGGTTACCGGTAGTCGATCAAAGGAAGATGCGATGAGTGATGTAACTGAGCAGTATGTATACAAGTTTTGGGAACTGGTTGATGTACTGTTGAATGCGGTACTCTTTGTGCTCATTGGTTTGGAGGTACTCACACTTGAATTCGATCTGAGTTATCTGATCGCCGGTTTGGTAGCCATCCCCATTACCCTGATCGCCAGGTACGTTTCCCTGCTTTTACCGGCAACGGCATTTAAAAAATATATTCAAACCTCCCACAATACCATTAAAATAATGACCTGGGGAGGTTTGCGGGGAGGCCTGTCGATCGCCATGGCCCTGTCTTTAACGGCGCCGCTGCCTAAGAATCAATTTGTATTCATGATTTACGTGGTGGTTCTATTTTCTATTATTGTACAGGGGCTAACGGTTGGTAAGGTGATCAGGAAACTGGTATAATGGTATCGGTTGTTAAATTCTTACTTTGGTCTATAATCAAACACCAGCACCGCATTTTCCTCCATACTGGCGCTGGCAAAAAGTTCATACCGTTTTTCTCCGGCAGTAATTACAATTAAAGCCGTATTGGGTGGTATGCTGCCGAGGTTTTCGGCAAATAAAATGATCTCGTGGCGGGTTTGTTTAACATCCAGTTCCAGATTGATCTCAATGGGTTTCTCGGAGAGCAGTTGATGGGCTATAAGCAGTTTGCCATTATAAAATATACTCACGGTGTCACCGTCTACTATGGCGTTATCGTAAACTTTCAGATTGATCGTTTTTACGCTCACTTCCAGCCGGCTTTGCTCAATGTTTTTTCTCTGGGTCAGGACCCCGGATTCGGTAACACTGTCTTTTTTTTGAGGCTCCGGTATTTTTACCATGGGTAAACTGTCTTCCGGTTTTTTTGTTTCGGGGATATTTACCAGTTCGGGTATACTGTCCTTTGCCGGTGGGGTAACAACCGGTTTAAAAGCCCGTTCCAGTACTTTATCCTGTGCAATGCAATCCTGCATCAGTTTTGTAATTTCGTAAGGTTGATCCGATACTTTTTTAATGCGCACATATTCGGTGGAATCATCTTCTACAAAAGGTTCAATATAAATGCCGCCCAATATCGAACGCCTTTGCCGGTAATTCATAACCTGTCTCGGTGCTTGTTCGAGCAATTCCCGGGATCTACTGCCACGGTAATCCAGCTTAAGTTTCATTAAAGTATGGTTACCCGAATTTTCCAAAAAGTATTTACCGGTGATCACCAGCCGTTGCTTCTTTTTATCAAAATAACCTTCGAAAAATGCCTTGCAATGATCGTCTTCATCGGCGTTAAGGTGGTCGAAGGTATAGCCGCAAATCTTGTTTCCGGTTTGAATGATGTTCAAACGCAAAAACTGGTAGGTACCCAGGTCGCCCTCCCAGGTTCCTGTGAGATCCTGTGCCTGTAGGCTATTGGCCAGTAAAAACAAGGAAATTATTGCGATATATCGTTTAACAGAAAACATTACGGCAATAAATTTACCTCAAAACACGCGGATAAAATGTTAAGAAATTTAAATAAGCCTGAAAATTCGTTGCCCGCAATGGGGTGTCAAAGCAAGCGATCAGGGCCGATCTGCAGCCTCTTATAATGTGCTGCAACCGGGTTAACGAAACAATATAGGCCAGTTTTCATCAGCTTTTTTCTTAAGCGCGGCTTCATTTTTGTTCCAGTCTTTCAACGTATTGGTAAAATACTTATTGTAAAAAAGATACAGTTTACCGGCTACGATCTTAAAAGTTGCCGGATCAACCGGCACTTTCTCTCCCGAATTGCCCATGGCATACGCACACCAGCCACCATATTCGGGTTCATATTTACCGGGGTTTGCCTTAAATAAGGCTTTATTGGCTTCGGAAGAAAACTGGTAAACAACTCCCTGGTGAAAAACGGCCAGGTTCTTACTGCCTTTTACAGCTTTGTTAAGGGCAAAATAAGCAACCGGATCATAACCCGAAACAGCAACCCCATTATCGAGGTTAAAATGCTTTTTGCGCAAGCCGGCAGCATCTTGTGTAAAAGCGGAAAACCCAAAACTGACCAATCCAATAAAGAAAAATAACTTTTTCATAATATTCATTTGTATTAAATACGTTTTCGAACATTTACCGGTTTTACCGGTTATATGCTTTACATTATTATTAACAGGTTTTTGAAACCCCAAGGCAATTTACAACGTATATCGATGTGATGAAAATTTAATAACTTAGCCGCGAAAAAAAGGCAATCGTCGGCAGACTGACTATAGCTTTCTTCATTTTTACTTAACATTGTACGATGGTTAAAACAATCCTGGTTTGGTTACTGCGAATATTGGCTGCGGTCATCCTGCTGCAAACCTTATATTTCAAATTTACTGCTGCCCCCGAGTCGGTGGCATTATTTACCAAAATCGGCATGGAACCCTGGGGAAGGATCGGAACCGGTGTTGCCGAACTGATCGCTTCGATTTTGCTACTCGTACCCCGTACAACCCTGTTGGGTGCTGTTATGGGTTTGGGACTTATGGCGGGCGCCCTGTTTTTTCACTTTACCATTTTGGGCATTAATTTTGGTGGTGATGCCCTATTGTTTACCTATGCCGCCATTACTTTTTGTTGCTGCCTGGTGTTAATTGTTATTCACAGAAAAGATATTCCACAACTTTTAAAATTGAAATTTTGACAAGCGTATTTAATAAATCAACAGAGGCGTTGGACAGTTTACTGCAGGTATTGAAGCAATTGCCCGATCAGGCCGGTTATTCCGAACCCTGCAAGGCGTTAAGCAACGCAACCATTGGTCAGCATACCCGGCATATAATTGAATTGTATCAATGCCTTATTGCCGGTTATCAGAACGGGGAGATAAATTATGACGACCGCAAACGGAATTTGTTATACGAAACGGATTCAGTGGCTGCGCAAGGCATCATCAAAGAAATTCAGCGGGAACTTGAGCAACCTGATAAACCGGTGAAAATATTTTGCCAAACAGCCGATCATTCGGTTTGCATTGAATCTAATTATTACCGCGAAATTTTATATAATCTCGAGCATTGTATCCATCACCAGGCATTGATCAAAGTGGCTTTGCTGGATATCGACAATCTACAGATCGCTGAAGGATTCGGCGTGGCGCCCTCAACTTTACAATACCGGCAGCAATGTGCACAGTAAGTTTTCTGCGGGTAAATGAATCCGTTATAATTACATCAAACCGGGATGAACACCGGGACCGGGAAAATTCGGCAGCTCCGGCAGTATACAACCACTCCGGAATGAAAATGATATACCCCAAAGATGCAAAAGCAGGGGGTACCTGGTTTGTTGCGGGCGAACAAGGAACTGTTGCGGTATTATTGAATGGTGCTTTTGAGAGCCATATTGCCCGGCCACCTTACCGCAAAAGCAGGGGGTTGATCTTACTTGAGATCGCAGGGGCAAACCAACCGGTCCTTTTTTTTAGCGAAATGAACCTCAACGGAATTGAACCTTTTACCGTAGTGCTTTTTCAATCGGGCGAATTACATGAATTGCGATGGGATGGAAATGCCAGGTACAACAGGAAATTAAATGAATACGAAAATCATATCTGGGCATCGGCCACTTTGTACAGCCCCGATGTTATTGAACACCGGAAGAAATTATTTGAGCAGTTTATTCATTCTCCAATGGAGATTACAGTAAGCCGGGTTTATGATTTTCATGCCAATAACCACGGAGACGATGAGAATGGATTTATTATTAACAGGCAAACGGGTATGAAAACCTTCAGTATCACCCAGGCCATCATAGATCCCGAGACCATAGCATTTACCCATGCCGATCTGTTGCAGGATAAACAGTTTGCCGAAACCATGCCGGTTAAACGGGCTACAATAAAATCATAAGTGAAGAAATTTAAACTGTTTATACACAAACTTACGCATTGGGAGTACTGGCCATTTGATCTTGTTTATATTCCCATGTATTTTGTGTGGTTTTATTATGCGGCGAAGGCAAGGTCTTTTTTCTTTTTTAATGCGGCTAATCCAACTATAAAAAATGCCGGATTTTTGATGGAATCTAAAAAGGAGATCTACGACATCATCCCCCCGGAATTTATACCCAACACGTTATTTTTTAAAGCGGGAACCGACGTTGCGGACATATTAAAAGCCGTTGAACAGGCAGGTATTGTATTTCCATGTATTGCCAAGCCCGATATTGGCGGAAAGGGCAGGGGCGTAGAGAAAATTCATGATCTGCCCGGTATCGTCAGTTATGCCGCAAGAATAAAAATGGATTTCCTGGTGCAGGAATTTATTCCTTATCCCGAAGAAGTAGGTATTTTTTATTGTCGCCTGCCCGATCAGCCCACCGGTTTTATTTCGGGTATTGTAGCCAAGGAATTTTTAATTGTAACAGGTGATGGCGCTTCCAGCTTAACCCGGTTGATCGAAAAAGACCCGCGTTTTCATTTGCAGTTGTCTGCCCTCGAAAAAATATATGGGGATGGGCTGCAGGAAGTGTTGGCCAGTGGCGAAACCAAAAACCTGGTGCCCTATGGAAACCATGCCCGGGGTGCAAAATTTATCGACGTGAGTCATTGGGCTGATGAAAAATTCACAAAAATATTTGATGGAATTTGTAAACAGATCCCTGAATTTTATTTTGGACGGCTCGACATTATGTACCGAGACCTTGATGACCTGAAAGCGGGCAGCAACTTTTCAATTATTGAGCTTAATGGAGCTGGCAGCGAACCCACGCATATCTACGACCCGTCCCATTCCCTGTTTTTTGCCTGGAAAGAAATTGCCCGGCATTTTAAATTACTTTATTCCATCAGCATACAAAATCATAAAAGGGGATTTAGGTATTTAACGGTGAAAGAAGGGATGCAAATGTTCAGGGAGAATAATGCCGTGGTAAAAAGTCTGAAGCAATTTTAAGTTTATGAAAAGGAAACGTAAAAGCCGGGTGAAACGGGCGCTGTTGATCTTTATATGCACCTGGGTTGTTTTTGCACAAAGCTGTATGAAATTCAGGATATCCGATAGTGATGCACTTGCCCAGTTTAATCAGAAAGGATTATCTCCCGGTTTTCATTATGTTGATGTTGGGGCATTGAGGCTGCACTATGTAAAATCGGGTAACGACAGTTTACCAACCTTGGTTTTCGTTCACGGATCGCCCGGGAGCTGGGATGCTTTTAAGATGTATATGATGGATACGGCCTTGTTGGCGCATTACAGAATGATTTCAATAGACCGGCCCGGGTTTGGTTACAGCCAGTTTGGGAAAGCCCGGCGTTTAGATGCACAGGCCGTTATGTTGAACAAACTAATGGAAAAAGAAAATAATCATCGGCCCGTGCACCTGATCGGGCACAGTATTGGTGGCCCGGTGATCGTGCAGATGGCGCAGGATCATCCTGAAGCTTATGCCTCTCTAACCCTTCTTTCAGGTTCCATTTCACCAGCCGATGAACCCAGGGAGTACTGGCGTTATGCAGTTATGTACTCACCTTTCCGGTGGTTGTTACCGGGTGCGTTCAGGCCTTCCAATGACGAGATCGTTTATTTTAAAAAAGAGCTGAAGCGCCTTGATACCGGGTATGCCGTATTACAGTTACCCGTTACTTTTATACATGGCGAGGCCGATAAGTTTGTTACGGTGAAGAATGTGGCATATGGAAGAAAAAAACTGGTACATAACACACAGGTAAAAGAAATAATTATACCGGGTGCCGGTCATTTTATCCCCTGGGATCATTACGGAACAATAAAACAGCACTTGCTTTCTTTAAAGGATCATAGGTAAAGCGAAAATGAGGTCTTTCATCGATCAGTCTTTATAGAAAACTCCATTATTGATTGGCAGCCAATATGTCAACAAAAAAACTTACCCTGTTTGATTACACACATATTTTCACTGCAAATTGATTTGCAGATACAGTTTTGGCAGCTATCGGGTAATTTTTTTACAGAAATCGAATTTTAAAATTTAGGCTATATTTATGTAGATAAAATTTTAACTTCAATTTGATTTTACCTGTGTTATTTGGTTTTGCACCCTAAACTTTCCTGCTATAATGAAAAAATTTTTAGTGGTCGATGATCATGTTGTTGTAAGGTCTGGATTAAAAATACTCCTCCTGGATATTTATACGGGGGCAGAAATTCATGAGGCCATGGATGGTGTTTCTGCCATTGAGAAGTTAAAGGTGAATGAATTTGATCTTATCATACTCGATATCCAAATGCCCAATACAGATACCCTGGGAGTAATGGAATATATTCGCATCACCCATCCACAGGCAAAAGTGTTGATGTTTTCAATGAGTGCCGAAAGTATTTATGCCAAGCGGTTTATGAAAGCCGGTGCCTATGGGTTTATTTCAAAAGAAGCGCCGCTGGAAGAGATTACCCGGGCCATTGGTATTATTCTCAAAGGAAAAAAATATATCAGCGAATCATTGGCTGAAAAACTGGCCGAAGATTCTTTTTCGGGTAAATCGGGTAATCCGTTTAATGAACTGTCGCCGCGCGAATTTGAAATTGTTACTTTGTTATTGGATGGGAAAACGGTGACCGATATTTCGCATGCCTTAAACATTCAAACGTCTACCGTTGGTACCCATAAGGCCCGCCTGTTTGAAAAGCTTGGTGTAGATAATATCCTGCAGTTGAAAGAGCTGGCTACTACATACAACCTGTAATTTTCATTTATTTTTTTAATAAAACCGGGGGCACCTGACCTTGTTAGCCGAAGAATTTTCGCTTTTTGTATAGCCTCTATACGAAAGGGTTAGTTCAAACGCACCCCTGAGCTGGGATGCCGTTTTTAACTTACTTACATTGATGTTATATTTAATCCCGATTCCCATTTTGTTATAGTCGAGTTTTATTACCGGTACCAATGCGTCATTGGGCCGATAGAAGAGGCCGGCAGTAATGCCAATATTGTTAGTTTCACTGTATTCCGCAAAAATATGATTTAGCATCAGACCGCCCTGGAACTGGCGAGCGCCACCCTGTACAAAATAATCGGCATACACGATCAGCTTATTCAGATCGCTTACAGAAGCAGATAACCCCCCGTTGAACATCCATTTGGGATTTAAAACGATGTCGTATTGTTTTTGGAAAGCAACTTTCGGTTTTGTAAAATGAAATAAACCTGCACCCATATAAAACCGGGTGTCAGTGCCAATAACGGTACTGAAGCTAAGGCCTGTTGCCATATCCCAATAGGTAAAACCGGTATTGGTAAAAACCTGTTTTGTTGGATTGGCCTGGCTGTAGGCACCGTTCACAAACTGATCATCAAAGGTTAATTGCGATGGGTCAAATTTTTGCATCACCGGTCCGCCTGTAATAGCCGCCGATAAATACATGTCTTTTTCACTGTTAAGCGATTTATGAAAATTCAATACCGGGAAAAGCTGTGTACGGCTAAGTCTGGAATCTCCGGCAATATCATTGGTTGTTTGCAGGCCGATCGTTAAAAAATCGTTTGAGTTTTGCCCAAGTTGTGTTTTGTATTCAAGGCCAAGCGCGAGCGTTCGGTAGGGTGTTGTTACGCTTTGCCATTGGTTTCTATAGGCAGACGTGATCCTGTAATCGCCTTCAAATATGCCGGCTAAAGCCGGATTCCTGAGCAGTGGTAATTCATAAAACTGCGAAAAATTGATATCCTGGCAGGTAGCATCTGATGCTCGTGTGAGCAGAAAGATAATGATCAGATATGTTGTTCGGGTTTTCAACAAAGCCATTTTATTTTAATAGTGTTGTATTGCCTTTATACGTGTACATGATCCCGTTGTCGCAAATAACTTCGGCCGTATATACAAATACATCGGGTGTGGCCATAATGCCTCTAACACGGCCATCCCAGCCATATTGTTTGTCGTTGGGGTTGAAATTTGTTTTTTCGAAAACCAGCTGGCCCCAGCGGTTGAAAATGCGGAACGTTTTAACAAAAATCCCCTTTCCCCTTACCATCAATACATCATTCAACCCATCTCCATCGGGGGTAAATGCGTTGGGCACAAACACCTGCGAATTTTTGCAAAAAGTAAAAATGGAAATATTGTCCCTGGCAACACAGCCATAAATATTCGACACGGTAACATTATAGCTCACGTCATTGGTAACGTTTAATACAGGCGAAGGGCAGTTTGTACAACTCAGCCCGGTGCCGGGTATCCATGCCCAGTTTGCAATAGGCCCGTTTTGTATAGCCGCATTAAGATTGATCACCGTACCTGTTGATAAAGTAAGATCGGGTCCAAGATTTACTTTTGGATTTGGATCTACCCTGATCGTTGTTATTTTTGGAATTCCGTTGCATCCCTGGCCGACGGGATAACCGTAATGGTTGAAATAACAGGCAATGAATCGGGGTTTACTGCCCTGAACGACGGAATATTACCTGTGCCGGATGATGACAAACCAATGGAAGGATCACTATTTGTCCAATTGTAGCTGGTGCCCGAAACAGTACCTGAAAAGAGGATAGCGTTGGTAGCAGACCCCTCACAAATTTTTTGATCTGTCGGTTGCACCACATTGGGTGTTGGGTTAACGGTGATGATAAAGCGCTGTGCAACGCCGGGGCATCCATTTGCAGATGGGGTTACTGTGATTGTTGCCGTTACCGGGTCATTGGTTACATTACTGGCGGTAAATGCTGGAATATCTCCACTGCCGCTTGCCGCCAACCCAATTGAGGTATTATCATTTGTCCAGTTAAAGCCGGTTCCGCTTACAGCGCCTGTAAAATTTACCGCATTGGTCGTTACACCATTACATAAGGTCTGGTCAGCGGGCTGAACCACATCGGGTGTTGGATTTACCGTAATCGTAAAACTTTGTACAGGCCCTGTACAACTGTTCGCAGCGGGCGTAACGGTTATCGTGGCGGTTATCGGCGCATTGGTTAGATTAACCGCCGTAAACGATGAAATATCCCCAATGCCGTTTGCCGCTAATCCAATGGAGGTATTCGTATTGGTCCAGTTAAAAGCGGTTCCGCTAACAGCGCCGGTTAAACTTATTGCATTGGTTGTTGCTCCATTACACAAGACCTGATCAGCAGGTTGAATCACATCGGGTGTTGGATTAACCGTAATGGTAAAACTTTTTGGTATTCCGGCACAACCATTTGCCGATGGGGTAACCGTAATGGTTGCTGTTACCGGTGTATTAGATATATTAATTGCGGTAAATGAGGATATGTCGCCGATACCGGTTGCCGCTAATCCAATGGAAGTATTATTGTTGGTCCAGTTATAAGCGGTGCCGCTAACAGCACCGGTAAAATTTATCGAACTGGTGGCTGTTCCATTACACAAGATCTGGTTAGGCTGTTGCAGCACGTCGGGCGTTGGGTTAACTGTAATGGTAAAACTTTTTACGGTGCCTGTGCAATTGTTCGCCGAAGGCGTAACGGTTATCGTTGCCGTCACCGGCGAATTAGTCACATTAATTGCAGTAAATGATGGTATATCTCCTGTACCATTGGCGGCCAAACCAATGGAAGTATTGTTGTTGCTCCAGCTGAAAAGGGTTCCGCTAACGGCACCGGTATAATGAACAGCATTGGTTGCAGCGCCATTACATAAAATCTGGTCGACGGGTTGAACAACATCCGGCGTTGGATTTACCGTAATGGTAAAACTGCGTGGTACTCCGGGGCAACCATTTGCCGATGGGGTTACCGTTATCGTTGCGGTTGCCGGCGCATTGGATATATTAATTGCGGTAAATGAAGGAATGTCGCCGGTACCGGTTGCCGCTAATCCAATGGAAGTATTATTGTTGGTCCAGTTAAAAGCAGTGCCACCAACAGCACCGGTAAAATTAACCGAATTGGTGGCCGAGCCATTACATAGAGTCTGGTCAGGCGGTTGCACCACATCAGGTGTAGGGTTTACGGTAATGGTAAAACTTCTTACGCTACCCGTACAACCGTTTGCCGATGGCGTAACCGTGATGGTTGCGGTTACCGGCGCATTGGTCACATTAACTGCGTTAAATGAAGGGATATCGCCGGTACCATTGGCGGCCAGGCCAATGGAAGTATTATCGTTGCTCCAGCTAAACAGGGTTCCACCAACGGCACCCGAAAAATTTATGGCGTTGGTTGTTGCAGCGTTGCACAAAACCTGGTTTGGAGGTTGCACCACATCGGGTGTTGGATTTACGGTAATAGTAAAACTTTGTGCAGCACCCGTGCACCCGTATATTGTTGGTAAAACAGTTATGGTAGCCGTTGCAGCAGTATTGCCATTATTAATGGCGGTAAATGAAGGGATGTCGCCGGTACCGGTTGCCGCCAATCCAATTGACGTATTATTGTTGGTCCAGTTATAAACGGTACCACTGATAGCCCCCGAAAAATTAATGGAATTGGTGGCCGCGCCATTACATAAAGTCTGGTCAGGCGGTTGCACCACATCGGGTGTAGGGTTGACGGTAATGGTAAAACTTTTTACAATACCCGTACAACCGTTTGCCGATGATGTAACCGTGATGGTTGCGGTTACCGGCGCATTGGTCACATTAACTGCGGTAAATGAAGGGATATCGCCGGTGCCATTGGCGGCCAGGCCAATGGAAGTATTATCGTTGCTCCAGCTAAACAGGGTTCCACCAACGGCACCCGAAAAATTTATGGCGTTGGTTGTTGCAGCGTTGCACAAAACCTGGTTTGGCGGCTGCACCACATCGGGTGTTGGATTTACGGTAATGCTAAAACTTTGAGGAGTGCCCGGGCAACCAAAAACCGTTGGTAAAACGGTTATAGTAGCCGTTACCGGCGCATTGGTAAAATTTACTGCAGTGAAAGAAGGGATATCTCCGTAGCCATTTGCCGCCAACCCAATGGAAGGGTTATTGTTGGTCCAGCCAAAACTCGTTCCGCTCACCGAACCTGTAAAATTGATGTCGTTTGTTGCTGTGTTATTGCATAGGGTTTGGTTAACCGGTTGCACCACATTTGGCGTAGGGTAAACATTGATCGTAAAGAACAGCGGACTGCCCGGGCATCCATTGGCCGTTGGTGTTACCGTAACTATGGCGTTTGCAGCAACGTTACCGGTATTTATGGCAGTGAACGGCGCTATATTACCATTGCCGCTGGCCGCCAAACCGATAGAGGTATTATCATTGGTCCAGCTAAAACCTGTTCCGCTCACATTTCCCGAAAAATTTATTGCACCAACAGGCCAGGTATTACAAACTGATATATTTGCCGGTTGCACCACATTGGGCGTTGGTTTTACCGTAATCGTAAAGGTTCGGGGAATACCCGAACATATCCCGGTTGCGGGAGTTACCGTAATAGTGGCCATCACAGGGGTGATACCGGTATTAACAGCTGTAAAAGCAGGAATGTCTCCGTTTCCGCTTGCGGGCAGTCCTATCAGAGGATTATTATTCGTCCAGTAAAAAACAGTACCACTCACCGTGCCGGCAAAGGGTATTGCATTTATTGTTTCGTTGTTACATAATATTTGATTTGCAGGCTGTGCCACATTGGGGGATGGGTATACAATGATGGAAAAGGTTTCCGGGGTGCCGTTACAAGTAAGATGGGTAGGCGTAACTGTTATATTTGCAGTAACAGCGATGCTGCCGGTATTGATCGCCAAAAATGGAGCAATGTTTCCGGTACCGCTTGCAGGTAAACCGATAGCAGGGTTGTCATTTGTCCAGCTGAATACTGTGTTTGCCAGTGAACCGGTAAACGACACGGCATTGGTGGTAGAACCGTTACACAGGTTTTGTTCGGGGGGCCTTACCACATTTGGACTGGGGTAAATGGTTATAAGATGAAGGGCAGAGCCATTGCACCCGCCTGGTACGGTTACATTCAATGTCACATTGTAGGTTCCGGGTAAAGAGTAAGTATGCGTTACCGTATCACCGGTGCCCGTGGTGCCATCGCCAAAATCCCAGAGCGTAGTTAACGATGGCAGATTCCGGTTGTAAAAGGTAAATGTTTGCGGAGCACATCCGCTTGCAGCCGACATATCAAACACCGCATCAAAATCACCATTTATATTTACCAACAGCGTATCCAGGCAACCAAAGCTGCTAAAGGGGATCATTTCCAACCAAATGATCGTATTGATAGCGGGGCCGGGATTCAAGTTCAATACCTGACCTGTTCCCAGCAGGTTCACAAAATTCGAGTCCCACCAGTTATAAAATTGAAATCCGGGAGGTGCAGTTAACGTGGTGGCATTTGGCGGGGTGCAATCATAATGCACTTCTATAGGACTGCCACAGGTGCTCTGCACATCAACATAGGCATATCCCCAGTGTCCCCGTCGTACACAGTCGGCTGTTGTAAATTCGAGGTACAATGTTTTTCCACCATAGCCCCTCAAGCTATAAAAAACGGAAGCCCAATCCTTAAATATGACAGCGGAATTAACCGGCGAAATCTGAAAGCCGGGCAGCCCGGATGAAGAAATATATTCAAAAGAAGCACAGGCAATAGCGGTATTGGTAGCCGAATCAATAAGCCTGGAAATAAATCGGGGTTGAGTCCAGATAGTATGTCCTGGATCCTGAAAAACCACTGCATAATCATATTTGATGGAAAAATTGGAGTCATTTAGCGGAACATGAATGGTGTAACTGATACGTTCAGCTTCCGCGCCATTGACGTTGTTGCCAAGTTTCACTGCAAAGTTGCTGCCATCCGGAGGGTTGAGCGGGAACAGCCCAAACGCATCAATGGCCGATGGAATCGCTCTGGGATAAACAGTATGCCTGTTTGGAATTGGTGGTGAGGGTAAAACTGTAATTACGTTTGTAGTTCCTACCGAATCTACATCACCTGCATAGCATTGCCAGTTTGTAAAATCCCCAAATTCAAAACCGATATTGTCGGGGCAGGGTGCTACAATATTATTTGAATTTGGATGATAGGGAACCTGTTTTTTTTCTACCGTTTCAGCCAGGGTGAAAATTATTTTGCCATCAGGGTACAAGATCCCTTCCTTATCTTCTTTGGTTATTCTGGCCACGCCATTCTTAAAGCCATAGCACACGCTGATATCTAACGGCTTTATTACTACACCTTTGCTATTGATAAGCCACCATTTTTTACCGTCGAAGGCTGCTGTAACCGATGGTAGTTCAAAATCGAAGACAATATGGTAAGAAAACGGGATGATTAGTTTTCCCGTTTCATCAATAAAACCCCATTTCCCGTTTTTTTGAACGGCTGCGAGTTTGTTAGAAAAATTACGGGCATCTTCAAATTCGGCCGGAGCGATCAATTTTCCCGCTGAATTCACGAACGAAAACGAATTATTGAGATACACCCTGGCAAAACCATGTACAAAGGCATCCGTTTCATCCCACAGTAAATTGTTCACCGGAATACCGGTTTGCCTGTTCACAAATTGGAATTTGGAACCCGAAGCTTTCGCTGCCACGGTTGATCCCGCGGGATTTTGGGCGTAGATGGCCGAACCGAAAAGTAAAAAAATAAAAGATAAAAATATTCTCATTCTACATTGAATTAGCTAAATAAACTTTTTCAAAGCGGTTTGAATGGATTGTATTGGGGTAAATCAATAACGGCTTTAAAGCATCCATAGTATAAAATACTGTGTTTATTTTACCCGAACTTTCTCAGAAATTAAAAACAGCTGCTGAAAATGGAGTTCGCCGCATTGTACCGGCAAAGATAATACATTTGGTAAGGTAAAATTCCAACGTACATCTACCTGGCGCAGCGAGCAAAAAATTATCGCCCGATATCGTTTTAATGCTAATTTTGCGTTATGGGCATCCTCAACCAAATAGCCGAATATTTATACCTGAAGAAAAAAGACCCCAATGCACCCCGAACGCAATGGATGAAATACATGCATGGCATAAACCGGCTGTCTATTTTACTGTTTTTGTTGGCGATGATCATCCTGGCGGTAAAACTACTGTGGTAGGGTTGTAAGGTATTGGTGGATGCTTGCTGCAGCATTTGCGGATGCATGGCCGCCTTTACTCAAAAGGGTTTTCAGTGCCGCATAATCCTGTTTTAATTGATTCTGTTTATTTTTATCGGTTAACAGCGAGGTCAATTCCTTTCTCAGATTCTCAACGGTGAGTTCATCCTGAATCAACTCTTTCACCACTTCTTTATCCATAATTAAATTCACCAGCCCGATAAATTTGATCTTGATCAGGCGTTTGGCGATTTGATAGGAGAAAGCGCTGCCTTTATAACAGATCACTTCGGGTACGCCAAACAGCGCGGTTTCAAGTGTGGCTGTACCGCTGGTAACCAGCGCCGCTTTAGCTTCAACCAATAATGCATAGGTTTTATTGACAACCGATGAAACATTTTGATAAGGTGCCAACAGGTTTGCATAAAAATCGTCGTCCAGTCCGGGTGCCTTTGCCACCACAAATTGATAATCCGGAAAATACCTGGCCACTTCCAGCATGATGGGCAGCTTTTTCAAAATCTCCTGTTGGCGGCTGCCCGGTAAAAGAGCGATCTTATTATTTGATTCTTGATACTTGATACCTGATTCTTGATTCCTGTTAAACTGAGTCAAAAATTCTTCAACTACTTCCACCAACGGATGCCCTACGTACTCCACTTCATAATTCCATTTTTGATAGAATTCTTTTTCAAAAGGCAGGATGACAAGCATTTTATCAACACAGTTTTTGATCAGTTTAACCCGGTTCTCCTTCCAGGCCCAAACCTGGGGAGAGATGTAATAGATCACGTTGATATGTTGTTCCCTGGCCCATTTGGCAATACGTAAATTAAAGCCGGGGTAATCAATCAGTATCAATGCAGATGGCTGGTATTGTAAAATATCTGTTTTACAAAAACCGATGTTTTTTAAGATCGTGCGCAGGTTTTTGATCACTTCTAAAAAACCCATAAAAGCAAGTTCCTTGTAATGCTTTACCAGCGTGGCGCCGGCAGCTTCCATTTTATCACCACCCCAACAACGAAAGTCGGCCGATGGGTCGTTCTTCCTTATTTCTTTGATCAGGTTACTGCCATGGAGGTCGCCGCTGGCTTCTCCTGATATAATATAGTACTTCATTATTTTTTATCGCAATAGTCGAGTTAACGGAACAATACCGGTGATAAAGGTATGCTGTATTAATGAACCAACAAATGCCAACAGCGCAGCCGGGTTGATCAGAACCGGTAAAAAAGGTACAGGTAATTAAAGATTTTCCGGATCAGGGCAAAATCAGTGCAAAGAAAAAATTATTTATATCGAACAGGAAACTGCGATAAGGGCTGTACAAAATATATCAGAATTCGATTGTACTCCTATCCGTTGGTAAACAGGGATACCTTATTTTCTATCCAAAGGTTTTAATGCTTAGTGCCGTGAGCGCATAGATCAACGTAGCCACAAAAATTCCTTTGGCGGTATGGTCGATGCGGGCGTTAATATAGATAGTAAATAAAACGGCATTGGCCATTAAGGACAGGCTGATGGCAACAGTAAGCAGGCGATGACTGGGCTCCACAAACAAATACTGCAGTGCTTCCATATAATTCAGGGTTTGCAGTTTGGTATATTTAAATACGGCGAAACCGGCAAACGGGGCGATCAAACCGATGATAAACCCAAAAATAAAATTATCTTTTTTCAGTATCATGCAAATAAATTCTTTTTTTCCAGTATTTTTTTCAGGTTATAATTCGTAAGGTCAAACTGCACCGGAACCACGCTCACAAAATTATGCTTAAGTGCCCAAACATCGGTATCCTTGTCCTTATCAAAATTGATGAATTCACCGGTAAGCCAATAATATTTTTTACCATGCGGATCGATACGCTCGGTAAATTCTTCCTTGTATTTGGCATAAGCCTGTTTGCATATTTTTATGCCCTTTAGTTTTTTTAAAGGAACCGACGGGATATTCACATTCAACAGCAAATGCTTATCGAGGTTATTGGCTAAAACCGTTTTGATGATCTCATGTGCATAGTGCCGGGCCGCCGAAAAATCGGCATCAAACCGGTAATCCAGCAGGGAAAAACCAATGCTTGGGATACTTTCAATGGACGCTTCCATGGCCGCACTCATGGTACCGCTGTAAATCACATTGATAGAGTGGTTGGCGCCATGATTGATGCCGCTGATACAGAGATCGGGCTTACGATGTAAAATTTTATCAACAGCCAGTTTTACACAATCAACGGGTGTGCCGGAGGTTTGCCAGGCTTCAATATCGTCGAACAGTTCCACCTTGTCCATCCGTAACGGTTGTCCGATCGTGATGGCATGCCCCATACCGCTTTGTGCTTTATCAGGTGCTACCACCACAATTTTGCCCAGGCCCCGGGCTGCTTCTATTAAGTTTTTAATACCGGGGGCTGTTATGCCGTCATCGTTGGTGATCAGGATAATGGGTTGCTCTTTCTTTTTCGCCATGCGCTTGTTACATCATTTTAAAACTGTGGAAATAATTGACGGGCAATTCCCGTTTGTCTGAAAGGCCAGGGAATCATGGCCAATATGATCAATAACGCGATGCCAAAATAAATCAGAGTACGTTTATGTTTTTGTGCGTCGGTATCGGCGCGTTTTACCATACTGCGGCCTACATGTACCAATAGCCAGGCAATGATCATCATTAAAGCATGTTCCACTGCAAAAAAACGCTCGGCTGCGTCTTTCATAACAGCGCCGGTATTCGTTTTCATATTTTCGAACCACATGCCTGTAAAATATAAAATAAGGCCCAGCAGCAGTTGAATATCGCAACTGATCATAAAGAACAGGCTGGTTTTATTGTCGCGGCTGCTATAGCTTCTTTTAGACAGCACGGCGCCCAAGGCCGAAACTACTGCCCAAACACCAAAAATCAAGACTGCCCAACGGAGAACATTATGTATTATTAATGTATAGTTCATATAAATAAGTTTTTGGCAAAAATAAGGTATGCATTATTAAGTAACTCTTTTATAACGGAAGCGGAAAAAAAAGAGAGAAAAAAAATAAATTTTGTAAAACTAAAATAATTAGTATATTTGTGCTAATCAAATTAGTTGTATCATGTCAATAGCAGGACAAAACCTCAAATATTTACGCAAACTCCGTGGCTGGACGCAGGAGGAATTTGCCACCAAACTGGGTATTAAACGTTCATTGATCGGCGCTTATGAGGAAGAACGTGCCGACCCCCGTCTGGATGTATTGGAAGTACTCGCTGATATTTTCAAATTGTCGTTGGATGAGCTGTTGCTTAAAGATCTGAGCAATCATGCGGATAATTATCTCGCTAAGCGGCGTCAACAAAAGATGATGAGTGCCGACAGGAATCTGATACATTTCGTACCGGTTAAAGCGGCTGCGGGTTATTTGGCCAGTTATGCCGATACGGAATTTATAGATGAGCTGAATACATTTACCTTGCCCATGCTGGCAGGAGGAAACTACAGGGCTTTTGAGATCATTGGTGATAGTATGTTGCCAACACCCAGTGGCAGCATTATTGTTGGCGAAAAAATAGAGGATAATTCGGATATAAAAAACAACCAGGCCTATATAGTTGTAAGCCGTAATGAAGGTATTGTATATAAACGGATTGAAAAGAACGGGCGAAGTAAAAATAAGCTGACCCTGGTCAGTGACAACCCGCAGTACCAGCCTTACCAGGTGAATGCCGAAGATATTGTGGAATTATGGCAGGCACAGATGGTGATCAGCAAGGTAAGCCAGCAGCAGCGTTGGGATGTAAACTCCCTGGCCAGTATGGTGAATAACTTGCAGTCGCAGGTGAGTACTTTAAAGAAGAAAATGAATTGAGTTCATACACAAAAACATAACTTTAGCGCAAAACCAGATACATCGATTAATAATTAAAAAACACAGTTATGATTAAACTTCAGATCATCGGCAATCTTGGTAAAGATTGCATCGTAAAAGAGATCAATGGTAAACATGTGATCAATTTCAGCGTAGCCCATTCCGAAAAATTTAAAGATGCACAGGGTAACCCAAAAGAAAGAACAACCTGGGTTGAATGTGCCTATTGGACCGACCGGACAGCCATTGCGCCTTATTTGATGAAAGGTACTACGGTATATGCAGAAGGTTCGCCGGAGGCAGATGCCTATACAAACAAAGAAGGGCAGGCAGCCGCAACGCTGCGTATGCGTGTACAAAACATTCAGTTATTAGGTAGCAACAGAGATGGCCAGGGCTCAAACTCAGGTAATGTTACCAATGCCGGCATGGGCGTAGCGCCGGTTGTAAAAACCACGCCGGCCGGTGCAACAGAGGCTGTTGATGATTTACCATTTTAAAAAATCTATCCCCACGAAGACGCAAAGTGCACAAAGCTATTCAACAAATGATATTTCTTTGTGTTCTTTGTGGCTTGGTGGGATTTGTTTTTGTTAGCAAATATTTTTCATAAAGTTTTACCTTGTGCAAAACGAATTGCATGAAGTATAAATTTTTGTACATATCTACATTTGTCCTTCTTTCTTTTTTTACCACCCTCGCTCAGAGAAGTTTAATACAGTATGTTGATCCATTCATAGGTACCGGTGGCCATGGGCACACATATCCCGGCGCTGTTCTGCCACATGGTATGGTTCAACTAAGTCCCGATACACGCCTGGATGGCTGGGACGGTTGCGGTGGTTACCACTATTCCGACAATTACCTATACGGCTTTACCCATACCCACTTAAGCGGTACCGGTGTTAGCGACTACGGCGATATATTATTAATGCCCATGACCGGCAAACCATCGCCCGATAACAAAATTTATGGCTCGGCTTTTTCGCACGAAAATGAAAAAGCATCACCCGGTTATTATTCAGTAAGGCTTGATGATGATAATATCCAGGTTGAACTTACAGCAACCACCAGGGTTGGTTTTCACAAATATCGTTTTACCAATGCTGATAAAAATTATATTATACTGGATCTCAAGCACCGGGATGAGGTCATCGAATCGTCATTAAAAATCGTTAATCTGCGCACCATCAGTGGCCTTCGGCGAAGCAAGGCCTGGGCCGAAAATCAATACGTTTATTTTGTGGTAGAGTTCTCCAAACCATTTGCCAGTTCTGGTTTTTGGAGGAATGATTCGTTGTTGTCGTTGGGTACCACTAATGTGAAGAACGCAAAGAACATCAAAGCATTTTTTAAGTTCGACAGCCCGGAATTGATGGCAAAAGTGGCCATTTCGTCGGTTAGTGAAGAGGGCGCCTTAAAAAATTTAAAGGCTGAATTGCCCGGCTGGGATTTCGAACAGGTGAAATTGGATGCGCAGGAAAAATGGGATGCAGAATTAGGTAAAGTAAATGTGGAAAGCAACGATGTAAAAAAGCTGCGTACTTTTTATACTGCGCTATATCATACCGCCATCGTACCCAATATTAACCAGGATGTGGACGGGCAGTACCGGGGCAGGGATAACCAAATTCACCTGGCCAATGGATTTACCAACTATTCTGTTTTTTCATTGTGGGATACCTACCGTGGTGCACATCCTTTGTACACGATCATCGATCAAAAACGAACCCTCGATTATATTAAGTCGTTCCTGGTTCAATATCAACAAGGCGGCCGGTTGCCGGTTTGGGAGCTTAGCAGTTGCGAAACCAACTGTATGATCGGCTACCATAGCGTACCCGTGATTGTAGATGCTTATATGAAAGGGATCACCCGGTTCGACACAAAGTTGGCGCTGGAAGCGATGAAAAAATCGGCCACCTGGAACCATTTTGGTTTACCGGCATTCATGGATCACGGCTTATTGGAAATGGATGATGAACACGAAAGCGTAAGTAAAACGCTGGAGTACGCTTATGATGACTGGTGCATAGCACAGTTTGCAAAAAAGCTCGGTAACGAAACTGATTATATCAACTATACCCGGAGAGCACAATCGTATAAGAATTTATTAGACAGGCAAACCGGCTTTATGCGTCCCCGTAAAAACGGCAACTGGCTTTCGCCATTCGATCCAAGGGAGGTCAACAATAATTTTACAGAAGCCAATAGCTGGCAATATTCTTTTTATACCCCACAGGACATTAATGGTTATATAGAGATGATCGGGGGTAAAAAAATGATGGAGGAAAAACTGGATAAATTATTTTCCGAAAATTCGAAAACCACCGGCCGTGATCAAAGTGATATCACGGGTTTGATAGGGCAATATGCGCATGGTAACGAACCGAGTCACCATATTGCCTATCTGTACAATTTTACCGGTGCTGCTCCTAAAACGCAGGCCATGGTACACCGGATCATGAATGATATGTATCATGATACACCCGACGGTCTGGAAGGCAACGAAGACTGCGGGCAAATGAGTGCCTGGTATGTATTGAGTGCTTTGGGTTTTTACCCGGTTACACCAGGGACAACTGATTACATCATAGGTACGCCATTGTTTTCTTCGGCTGCAATTCATCTGGAAAATGGCAAAACGTTTACGGTAAAAGGGACTAATGTTCGGGATAATAATTTTTATATACAGGCCGCTACTTTAAATAATAATCTATACACCAGATCGTATATCTCTCATTTTGATATTATGGCGGGTGGAGAGATAAATTTCTCGATGGGTGCCATGCCTTCCTCTTTTGGTGCTATTGATATTCCGGTTACAGCCATAACCGATAATCAAATCGTTTTGAATCCCGTGATCGATGCCGGTGCTATATCGTTTAAAGATAAAAAGATCGTAAAGATCAGTGCTGCACAAAAAGGGCTAAGCTTTTACTACACGACCGATGGATCGGCACCTTCCAAAACCTCGAAGAAATATGGAGCTGCTTTTAGCATCAATAAGTCAACAACCATCAAAGCCATTGCTGTTAATGCAAAAGGTGAGACGAGTTTTGTAACCACAGCCATGTACAGAAAAGCCCCTCATAACTGGACGATAAAACTGAACACCGCCTACGAACAGCAATACGACGGCAATGGGCCTAATGGGTTGATCGACGATATTCGTGGCGAAGTTGACTGGCGCAAGGGAAACTGGCAGGGTTATCAAAAAACCGATTTGGATGTGTTGATCGATTTACAAAAAACAATATCTATTTCGTCGGTACATATCAGGCTGCTGCAGGACACCAGGGCCTGGATCGTTTTACCACGACAGATCATCATTGAAGTTTCGAACGATAATATACATTTCACACAGGTTTATCTGGGCGAAAATTTCCTGCCTATTGAAGATGAAACTGCCCAATTGAAAACTGTGGAGGCGGGTTTTTCGCCGGTTACGGCCAGGTATGTGCGCGTTAAAGCGCTGCAATATGGGAAGCTGCCTGCCTGGCATTTAGGGGCAGGGGGAGATACGCATATTTTTGCGGATGAGATCGTAGTTAAATAAAAAATTACAAAGTACATTTCCCGGGATTGGTGTCTCGGGAACTATTTTTTGGAAGCAAATATCCGCGATCAAATTTACACATGCTCCCGCGGATGCCCACTTCGCCGCAATATTTTTTCTTTGCAGAAAAATTCGTGCATTCGGCACAACGTTCGCTGTTCGCCTTAATTTCTACAGCTACGCAGCCACAGGAGTAAATACGGAATGTTGCCCGGGTTGAACATTTTTTACATCCGCAGTTTTTATTGTATTGTTCAATGATGTTGGCCACGACTGAATTTTATTTGAAGATATATTTTCGTCACCGTATTTAAAAAGTAAGAAAAGACAAAACAGGAGGTAAAATAATCATAAAAAACGCCCCGCGTGGGCGGGGCGTTTTAAACTATGAAATCAATCTATAAATTAATCTTCAGGTTCCGCCCGTCCAAGCTTGGTACTATACAAAACCAAATGAACCAAAGCGAATGCCAAAGAAATATAAAGTAACGTTCTGTCGGTATCAAACCCAACTGAGTATTGGTGCATGAAGCCGATACCTACCAGCAACACACTCATGGCTAGTCCGGCAATCCGCGCAATCTTCATGCCTTTTCTGCTATCGGTACCGTTGCCCATCGCACTGTGCTTGGCGCCATAAACCAGGTAAATATCAAGACCGATCAGCATCCAAACCATTAAACGTATCCAGGTATCAGCTGGTAAAAATACCATCATGAACAAACAAACGCCAATACCTAAAATAGGCACCAGCGGCACCAGCGGTGTTTTAAACGATCTTTGCAGGTCGGGCATTTTCACCCGCATTACCCAAATACCAATACACACCAGGATAAAGGCGAACAAAGTTCCGATACTCGTCATCTCACCAACCACACGCGCCGGCACAAACGCGGCAAACACACTTACAAAAACCATAAATAGCAGATTGCTTTTTGACGGCGTTTGTGATTTTGGATTTACCACTGAAAATATTTTAGGTATCAATCCATCCTTACTCATACTGAAGAAAACCCTTGATTGTCCCATCAACATCACCAGGATCACAGAAGAATAACCGAACAATATCGCAACAATGATCGCCCGGTTCAACCAGGGATAATCTGGTGTAACGATACCCGCTGCATTGGCAGAGCCCATATGGTCAATCGCCACGGCAACCGGTGCAATGCCATCTTTACCGGCAAATGAAGTATAACTGGTAACTCCCGTCATTACATGGGCAAACAGTAAATATAAAATGGTACAAATAAGTAGGGAGCCGAGAATACCAATGGGCATATTCCGTTTCGGATTTTTAGTTTCCTGGGCAGCCGTACTAACTGCATCAAAACCAATATAGGCAAAAAATACAATGGCAGCAGCCCGGATAATGCCGCTAAAACCAAAATCACCAAAATTACCTGTGTTATCAGGTATATAAGGTGTATAGTTGGTATCGTTTATATATTTCCATCCAAGAATAATAAAAACCAAAACAACAGAAACTTTAATCGCCACAATAACGGCATTCACCGTGGCGCTTTCTTTTGTTCCTTTGATCAATAACAAACTCATTAACACGATGATCGAAACGGCAGGCAGGTTTATGATGCCACCGTCCCAGGGCCCAACCGTGAGCGACTGCGGCAGGTGTATATCAAAACCTTCTAAAAATTTTACCAGATAACGGCTCCAGCTGATGCCTACGGTGGCCGCCCCAACAGCATATTCCAGCACCAGGTCCCAACCAATGATCCAGGCAATAAATTCGCCCATGGTTGCATATGAATAGGTGTAAGCACTGCCTGCAACCGGAATCATGGAAGCAAATTCGGCATAACACAATCCGGCAAATAAACAGCCCAAAGCCGCAACAATAAAGGATATGGTAATGGCGGGACCTGCATGATTGGCAGCTGCCATACCGGTGATAGAAAATAAACCGGCACCAATAATGGCGCCAATTCCCAAAGCCACCAGGCCACCGGCTCCCAATGTTCTTTTGAGGGTATGTGTTCCTGTTTCGGCTGCTTCGTTCATCAAAGCATCCATTGGTTTCCTTGCGAAAATACTCATGTCAGTTGGTTTTGTTTAATTTAATAAACTGAAAAATAAGCAATAAAATCCTAAATCAACAACCGCTAATACATTTTTGCGCTAATATGGATGCTTAACAGTCATTATATATTATATTGCGATGCTGTTATGATTTTTAACTTTAATTGATCAAAATGACCAAACGTATAGTAGGATTAATCTCGTTGGGACTGTTTACCATATTGGCCATTATGTATTTTCTGCACCTGCAGGAAATTGTAGAAATCCCGGAAACAGTTTTGGTTAGCTTCAGGTGGATGTTTCTTACCACAATGATCATGTACGCCGTGTACAAACGTAACCTCACCACCTGGATACTGGTTAGCATGCTCATAGGTATTGAAATTGGATTGGACTTTCCGGTGTTTTCGCAAAACCTGAGGGTGTTAAGCCAGATCTTCCTGCGGCTGGTTAAAACGATCATTGCGCCGATATTATTTGCAACCCTGGTTGTTGGTATCGCCGGTCACTCCAGTCTTAAACAGGTTGGCCGTATGGGATGGAAATCAATTTTATATTTTGAAGTAGTTACTACAATAGCTTTATTCATTGGTTTACTGGCCATCAATATATCACAGGCCGGCAAAGGAATTTTATTGCCCGAAGGATTTGTTGAAAAGCTACCCGATGTAAAACCCCAGGGTTGGCAGGATGTGGTGCTGCATATTTTTCCCGAAAATTTTGTGAAGTCTGTTTACAATGGTGATGTGCTTCCTATCGTTGTATTCAGCATCATCTTTGGTATTGCCCTGGCTATGCTGAGCGAGGCGAAGAAAAGGCCCATGTTGGATTTTACCGAAAGTCTTGCCGAAACGATGTTTAAATTTACCAACATCGTCATGTATTTTGCGCCTTTTGGAGTTGGTGCGGCCATTGCGGTTACGGTTGGCCACTTAGGCATTGATGTGCTTTTTAATCTGTTGAAGTTACTGGCAACACTGTATGTTGCATTGATCGCGTTCATCCTGCTGGTATTTTTACCGGTGGCATTGATTATTAAATTGCCGATAAAGCAATTTTTAAGGGCAGCATCCGAACCCGTGTCTATAGCATTTGCTACCACCAGTTCCGAATCAGCGCTACCTATTGCCATGGAAAACATGGAAAAATTCGGCGTGCCCCGAAAGATCGTTTCCTTTGTTTTGCCTACCGGCTACACATTTAACCTGGATGGAACAACCTTATATTTATCATTAGCCTCAGTGTTTGTAGCACAGGCAGCCGGTCTCAATATGAGCTTTGGTGAACAGGTTTTTATGGGCCTTACGTTGATGTTGACCAGTAAGGGCGTGGCCGGTGTACCCAGGGCCTCACTGGTCATTTTATTGGGTACAGCAGCTTCGTTTAACTTACCGTTATGGCCTATCATGGCCATCTTAGGAATTGATGAACTAATGGATATGGCCCGTACCTCGGTAAATGTTACCGGCAATATGCTGGCCAGTTGTGTTATTGCCCGCTGGGAGGGAGAATTTGATGATGAAAAGGCACTGGCATTTCAACCTGACTAGAGGCACAACAGATATTGAGTTTTGCTCCAATTTTTCATCGTACCTATAAAAATAATTAAACAGGAAATATGCTTCTTACTATTATACTTGATTTCGTGTGGACCAATCTGCTGCAACCGCAATGGTATATTCAAAACGGCGGACTTTGGTTATTGCTGTTTGTTGTATTTGCCGAAACCGGTTTGTTTGCAGGTTTCTTTTTCTGCCGGGCGATTCGTTGTTATTCGTGGGAGGTATTTATGCGCACGAAATCACTAAACCCGATCTAACCGTGGTTCCGGGCCTTTCTTACCAGTTTTTAGAAATGATCGGCCTGGGAGCGATCCGGAATCAATGGCTGGATTTAATTATTTTGATCCTGTTGATCACCGTTGCCGGTATTGCAGGTAATATGGTCGGGTATTGGTTTGGTAAGAAAAGCGGGCCTGCCCTGTATCGAAGAAAGGATAGCTTTTTTTTCAAACAAAAATATCTGCACCAGGCCAAGGATTTTTATGATAAGAACGGTGGCTTTGCCATCATCGTAGCCCGCTTTGTTCCTTTTTTACGAACCTTTGCACCCATTGTTGCCGGCATTGTACAAATGGACCGGAAAAAATATTTTTTCTTTAACGTAGTTGGTTGTATTGCCTGGGTAGTTACCATGGTGAGTGCCGGCTTCTTCCTCAATAAAATTTTTCCCGGTTTGCAGCACCGGCTCGAATTGATCGTGCTGGTCATTGTTTTGGTTTCAACTTTACCAATCATATTTAAAGTGCTAAAATCGAAAAGAGAAAAGAATGCGCATGGAGCCTGATAAACACCATTATTCCATTTTTAATATTGCGGTCATTGTGGCCGCCCTGGGTTACTTTGTTGATATTTACGACCTGTTGCTTTTCGCTATCGTAAGGATAGAGAGCCTGAAGTCATTGGGATTATCACCCGAACAGATCACCAGCGAAGGTGAAGCTATACTTCAATGGCAGATGGTTGGTTTACTGCTGGGCGGTATTATTGCCGGCGTTATTGCTGACAAAAAAGGAAGGCTGAGTGTTTTATTTGGTTCGATATTATTTTACTCGCTGGCCAATATGGCCAACGGCATGGTGCAAACGGTTGAACAATATAAAATGGTGCGATTTTTTGCCGGACTGGGTTTGGCCGGAGAACTGGGGGTTGGTATCACCCTCGTATCTGAGTTGATCGCAAAGGAAAAGCGGGGCATTGCCACTTCGATGGTGGCCGGTATCGGACTAACAGGCGCCGTTGTTGCCTTTGTGATAAAAGAAAATTTTGACTGGCGTACCTGTTATTATATTGGCGGCGGACTGGGGTTAATGCTTTTGGTTTTGCGTATTTCAGTATTTGAATCCGGCATGTTCAAAGAAGTTAAAAAACTAAATGTACAGCGTGGCAATTTCTTCATGCTGTTTAATAATGCCGAAAGGTTTAAAAGATACCTGACGAGCATTTTAATTGGTTTACCAACCTGGTTCGTAATAGGCGTTTTAGTGGCATTTTCGAGCGAGTTTGGAAAACAAATGGGCATTGAGGAAAAAATTGATCCGGGCAAAGCGATCATGTTTGCCTATGTCGCCATCTCCATCGGCGATATTTTAATTGGCTTTATCAGCCAGTGGATGAAGAGCCGTAAAAATGCACTGTATCTTTTTTATGCCATCACCGGTTTGTTTATGCTGCTGTTTTTTACAGCACAATGGAATGGCTCTGCCGCTAAGATGTACTGGATTTGTGCCGGCCTTGGTTTTGGTACCGGCTTCTGGGCCATTTTTATTACGATGGGTGCCGAACAGTTTGGAACTAACCTGAGAGCCACGGCGGCAACCACCATACCCAATATGGTACGTGGCATGTTGGCGATCTTTATCACGCCTTTGTTTCAGGGATTGCGGGGTTTAACCGATTATTACACGGGAGGATGGATGGCCGCCATTATTATCATGCTGATCACGTTGGTTGCGGCTTATTATACAAAAGAAACTTTTGGAAAAGATCTAAATTTTATTGAACAATAACAGATTGGCTAAATTTCTCATCATACGTTTTTCATCGATCGGCGATATTGTTTTAACAACGCCGGTTATTCGCTGTTTGCATCAACAATATCCCGGAGCGGAAATACATTTTTTAACCAAGCAGGCATTCAGAGGTATATTGGCGCACAACCCCTATGTCAATAAGATCCATACCCTGGGCGATAGTTTTGAGCTGATGTTGCATGAACTGGAAGTTGAAGCCTACGATTATATTATCGACCTGCATCATAACCTGCGTACGCTACGTATCAAACGGCATCTTAAAAACGTGAGGTCTTTCTCTTTCGACAAATTGAATGTTGAGAAATTTGTTCTGACCAATTTTAAGATAAACACATTGCCCAAAAAACATATCGTTGACCGTTACCTGCAAACTGTTTCGTCTTTTGGAGTGGTAAACGATGGCTTGGGACTGGATTATTTTATTCCGGCAATGGACGAGGTGAAGAATGACGATATTCCCACTTCTCATATGCATGGATATATTGCCCTGGTAATTGGTGCAGCGCTTGCCACAAAAAAATTACCGCTGCATAAACTAAAAGAGTTATGTGTTGCTGTTGATCATCCCATTATTTTACTGGGTGGTAAAGAAGATTATGAAGATGGAAAAGAGATTGCCAAAGTTGATGAGATCAAAGTATACAACGCCTGCGGCAAGTTTAATTTGAACGAATCGGCCGATCTGGTAAAAAAAGCAAAACTGGTGATCACCCATGATACCGGCCTGATGCACATCGCAGCTGCGTTACAGAAGCCGGTTATTTCTCTTTGGGGAAATACGGTACCGGCATTTGGGATGTATCCGTATTACGGTAAAAGATCGAACATACCTGATGATGTGGTGGAGATCAATAATCTCTGGTGCAGGCCCTGTAGTAAGATCGGGTTTAAAAAGTGCCCCAAAGGCCATTTTAAATGTATGGAGAAAATTGTTGTTAACGATATTGTAAATCTGGTTAAAATGCGCCTGCAGAAATAATAAAAGCCGTTGTTTTGGGTTCTATCATTTTTAACCATGATCAAAAATTTCTTTCTTGTTGTTTTCTTACTATCCGGCAGTTCGGTTTATGCACAGTTTACGATCGAAGTAAACTGGAAACAGGTAGCTCCGGGCAGTGCGGGCGACAGTATCTATTACGACCCATATAAAAAACTGGTATGGAGCGATTTTAGGGGCAAGCCTGATCAGTCGAATCCGGCGGCGGCCATCACAGAATCGGGGTTTGGATATAAAATGAGCATGCAATCTTTGAACAAGCGGACAAATGTTCAGGTCGTTGTTTTTTGCTATTTCAATAAAAAAAAATCATGGGTAAAAAAGGGAATGGCCAACAATTATGCCTTAACGCATGAACAACACCATTTTGATGTAACCTATATAAATGCAGCCTTGTTTGTAGAAAAATTGCAAAAAGCGAAGTTTAATTCCAAGAATTTTAACGAACTGGTGAACGATATTTACGATGAATGCTTTAATGCACTCAGTAAAATGCAGAATGATTACGATGGCCAGACTTCCAACGGGCGCATACGGGAAATGCAGCTTTTTTGGAATAAAAAGATCGACCAACAACTCGAAACACTTCCTATAGATTAACGATCAGCACCGGAATTTTTAATTCATGCCTCACGGTATTGACTGTTTCGCCATAAATAAAGTCCTCAATACCCGTATGCCCGTGAGCGCCCATAACCAGCATGTCGGCTCTGGCTTCCTTTGCAATCCGAGCAATTTCTTTTGCCCGGTTCTTAAAGCCAAGAAAGCCTGACACATGATAACCCCGATCTGCCAGTTGCGATACATAGGCATCCATGCGCTCTTTATCTTTCCGCGATTCATAATCATCGCTTTCATGACCAAATAATTTTGCTGAAGCACTTTCAACTATATGGATCAAGATGAACCTGCTTTCTTCTTTGCCCTGGCCTAAAGCATAAGCCAGTAACTTCTCGTCATTTTCACTAAAATCCAATGCGATGGCAATGTTATTAAAACTGGGTATCACCAGGTTGCTGATGGTATTTGTTTCGGGATGTATTTTTATGGAAACCGTTTTCTTCGTTTTGGTTAATAGCGGAGTAATAATAATATAAGCCAGGAGCGCCAAACAAATGAACGCACCGGATCCCAACAATATTTGTTGCCATAATGCACCATTAATAAATACTTCGCCCATCTCGTTTACCAACATTTTTAAATTGAGGTATACCAATACCGTAGCAATAAGCCAGGCTGCTATTTTTACGACTGGTTTTATTGCAAATTTACCCATAGTTTTTTTGTCGCTAACAAAGTGGATCAGCGGAATGATCGCAAATCCCAGCTGTAAACTCAGTATAACCTGGCTTAAAATGAGCAGTGCATCAACATTTTCTTCACCATAAATGATGATCACAATTAATGCCGGCACAATGGCAACCAAACGGGTGATCAACCTTCTTAAGATTGGGTTGATGCGCAGGCTTAGGTAACCTTCCATGATAATTTGTCCGGCCAGGGTACCGGTAACAGTACTGCTTTGTCCGGCGGCGATCAATGCAACGGCAAATAGAACGGGCGCAACATTTCCTAAAAATTCGGGCAATAACCGGTGCGCTTCTTTGATTTCCGCTACGCCGGCATTGGGCGTATTAAAAAATACTGAAGCCGCCACCACCAGGATAGCGGCATTTACAAAAAACGCCAGGTTTAATGCGATCGTTGTATCAATCCGGTTAAATTTAATGGCTTGCCTGATTCCGGCATCAGTTCGATCTATTTTTCGGGTTTGCACCAACGCGGAATGGAGATACAAATTATGTGGCATCACCGTGGCGCCAATGATTCCAATGGCTATGTACAGGGCGTCATCATTCATCATAGACGGAATAAAACCCGTTGCCAATTCGCCCATATCGGGTTTGGCCAGGATAATTTCTACCAGGAACGAAATGCCAATTATCGCTACCAGCGTCATAATAAATGCCTCCATTTTACGAATGCCCAAACGCTGCAGATAAAGTAATAAAAAGGTATCAAGCACGGTGATCGAAACACCCCAGATCAGGGGTAAACCGGTTAATAGTTGTATACCGATGGCCATTCCCAAAACCTCGGCCAGGTCGCAGGCGGCAATCGCAATTTCGGCAAGCAGGTACAATACAAAATTAACGGCTTTCGGGTAGGTTTCCCGGTTAGCCTGGGCGAGGTCTCTTCCCCGCACAATACCTAAACGTGCCGAAAGGCCCTGCAAGAGCAACGCCATCAGGTTACTCATTAATAAAACCCAGATCAGCGAGTAGCCGAATTTACTTCCACCGGCCAGGTCGGTAGCCCAGTTGCCCGGATCCATGTAGCCCACACTGACCAGGTAAGCCGGGCCTAAAAATGAAAATATCCGCCTCCAGCCGGTTTTTTTGATCGTTGTATCAACCGATCCGTGCACTTCGCTTAAAGAGGTATCGTTATGTTGATTACTGAACATCGTGTACAAAAACGTTTTTTGCTACCTGTTCGCTGATGATGCAGGCATTGCGATGTAAAACTTTTATTTCCAAAGAACCATCAAATTCAAAACGCTTTAAAACGGAGATCGGGGTGCCTAATGCAATATGATAATGTTTCAGCATATCCAGCATTTCTGCCGATTGGTTACCAACCGAACTCACCGTTACTATTTTCTTAAGCGGAATCGTACCCAGGTTCTGTTGATTGATCACTGGTATTTTTCCATTTCTGTCAGGGATCGGGTCCCCATGTGGGTCAAAAGACGGGTTACCTAAAAAATTATCAAGTCGTTGAACCAGTTCTTCACTGCTGATATGTTCCAGCTCCTCTGCGATCGCATGTACCTTATCCCAGTCGAATTGTAATTTTTCTACCAGGAAGTATTCCCAGAGCCGGTGCTTTCGAACAACATCCAAAGCGGCTTTTTTTCCTGCTTCATTTAGTTTGAAACCTTTGTATTTTTCATACTGCAGCAGTTTCTTGGTTTTTAATTTTTTAAGCATATCGGTTACCGATGCTGCCCTGGTTTGCATTTCTGCAGCCAGCGAATTGGTATTGACCAATCCTGTTTCCTGTTGCAGGTGGTAGATACGCTTGATGTAATTTTCTTCGCTAACGGTATAACTCATAGTGGTTGAAAATAAAATTTAGACAAATCTAAAAATATTATTCCTTAAATCCAAAATATTCATTTTCTATGTAGGGAAAAGAAACTATCTGTAATTTGTACTTAAAATAAACACCATGAAACTAAAAATCAGTTCCGGGTCGCCCTGGGAAGATATCGTTGGCTATTCAAGGGCAGTACGGGTGGGTAATATTATTGAAGTGGCTGGTACCACCGCCATGGATGGCGAAACCCTGATAGGGAAAGGAGATGTGTATAAGCAAACACAGTTCATCCTTAAAAAAATAGAAAAAGCACTACACGAAGCCGGAGCCGGTATGAATGATGTGGTTCGAACTAGGATGTTTATAACTGATATATCGCTTTGGGAGCAGGCGGGCAGGGCACATGGCGAATTTTTTATCAACAGTAAGCCGGTTTCCACCATGATTGAAGTTTCGCGCCTGATACATGAAGATCTATGGATCGAAATTGAGGCAACCGCCATACTGGAAATTGAATAATGTGTATTAATTACATAACATTTTCTCTGATTTTTGCCTTAATATTGCGACTCAAATCAATTTTAACCCATTATGAGTTTTACACCTTTTAAAGTACCCTATCCGGTAGATGAGCAGTATGGTAAGCGCGTTGCCTATTTTTCAATGGAGTTTGCGATCAGTCAGCCTTTAAAAATTTACAGTGGCGGTTTGGGATTTTTGAGCGGTTCGCATATGCGCAGCGCGTACGAACTTCGCCAGAATTTGGTTGGTATTGGAATTTTGTGGAAATACGGTTACTACGACCAGGCCCGAAACCAGGATCAAACACTGCAGGTACAATGGAACGAAAAAATTTACAATTTTCTTGAAGACACGGGAATAAAATTTCAGATAGATATTCATGAGCACCCGGTTTGGGTTAAAGTAATGTATTTAAATCCCGAAACTTTTAAATCGGCTCCTTTATTTTTATTGAGCACGGATGTGCCGGAGAACGATTATGTTTCTCAAACCATTACCCACCGTTTGTACGACGCCAATGTGGCTACCAAAGTGGCCCAGTTTATTTTGTTGGGTGTTGGCGGTGCTAAATTGATGGATGAATTAAATTTCAATCCGGATCTGTATCACATGAATGAAGCACATGCGGCGAGTGCCATTTTTTACCTGCACAGGAAATTCGGCAATAAGGAAGACGTGAAAAAACACCTCGTTTTTACCACCCATACGCCCGAAGAAGCCGGTAATGAAAAGCACGATATTCACCTTTGTGAGAAAATGGGATATTTCTGCGGGATGAAACTGGAGGATGTTAGAAAATTGACCGGTATGGAAGGAGATCTGTTTAATCATTCCCTGGCCGCTTTGCGAATGGCCAAATTAGCAAATGGCGTAAGTCAGCTACACGGCGAGGTTAGCCGTGAACTATGGAAAAAGTACGATGGTATTTGCGAAATAAAAGCGATTACAAATGCACAGAACTGGCACTATTGGGCCGATAAGCAATTGTATCGTTTTATGGATGCCCACAACGAAGATGGATTTATTGATCGGAAACGATATTTAAAGAAACGGGCTTTTGACCTGGTGGCCGACCAAACAGGCAAATTATTAGATCCAGATGTATTCACCATTGTTTGGGCCAGGCGTTTTGCCGGTTATAAAAGAGCTGAGTTATTAACCCGGGATGAAGACCGGTTTGAAGCGCTGCTGAATAATCCAAAATACCCGGTTCAGATCATCTGGGCCGGAAAGCCCTACCCGGTTGATTACCCGGCGATCAGCGATTTTAACATGCTGGTGCATTTGAGTAAAAAATACGACAATGTAGCTGTTTGTATTGGCTATGAATTAAACCTGAGTAAACGATTGAAACAAGGATCGGATCTTTGGTTAAATAATCCGCGTGTACCCCGTGAGGCCAGTGGTACCAGCGGTATGACGGCAGCCATGAACGGATCTGTTAATTGCAGTACGCACGATGGCTGGATCTGCGAATTCATAAACCATGGTAATAACGGCTTTGTGGTTCCTCCGGTTGACTATGAAAATATGAGTGTGCATGAGCAGGATGAATACGACCTGAATAAACTCTATGAGATCCTGGAAAATCAGGTTTTGCCTTTGTATTATGATAATCCGGAAGTATGGCGCGAGATAACCAAGAATGGAATGAATGATGTTCGCTGGCAGTTCGACAGTAACCGAATGGCAAAAGAATACTACGAAATTTTATACAAATAATTTATACAACATCCCTGCAATACCGGGATGTTTTACTGTAAATAATATTGGCCTCCCATGCAGGTGTACTCAAAAAAAATTGAAATTCGCTGGGCCGACCTGGATCCAAATTTTCACGTGCTGCATTCGAAGTACTACGACTTTGGGGCGTATTGCCGCATGGCCTTTTTAACCGAACATGGGATAACACCGGCCTTGATGGCTGCTGAAAATATAGGTCCGATCATTTTCAGAGAAGAGTGCCTGTTTAAAAGAGAAATAAAATTTGGCGATACCGTAACGGTTTTTTTAAAACTCAGTAAATGTAGTGAGGATGGCAGCCGGTGGTCGATGGTGCACGAACTCTGGACAAATACCGATACATTGGCTGCGCTGATTACGATCGATGGTGCCTGGATGGATACCCAATTGCGTAAACTTATCGTACCACCCGAGATATGCTACCTGGGTTTGAACCAGATCCCCAAAACAGAAAATTTTAACAAATAAGTTTTTGAAAATGTGGTGCGGATGACAGCACGGCCAGCGCTTAACCTGTACCTTTATTGTTAATTATGATGTCATGAAAATAAATATTCCTGTTTTTGCATTGTTACTTTTTACAGGTTCCATAGCTTTTGCGCAAAATGAAACCGTTTATCCCGAAGGCTTAAAAGTGGGGGATATGGCACCTGATTTTTCGGGCAAGGACCAGCATGGTAACAATTTCAAACTTGACAGTGCTCTGCTTAAAGGTGATGTGGTCATGCTTTTTTACAGGGGGCAATGGTGTCCTTATTGTAAAAAACAACTGAGTCATTTTGCAGATTCTTTGCAGTTGGTTACGGCAAAAGGGGCGACTGTTTTGGCGATCACACCCGAAACACCTGAGAATATAAAATTGACTGTTGAAAAAACCGGTTCTTCATTTCCAATCCTGGAAGACAAAGGCCTGGCCATCATGAAAGCGTATAAGGTTAATTTTGCCGTTGACGAAGGAACCGTGGTACGATACAAGGGATACGGTATAGATTTTGACAAAAATAACGGCGACAATGGTGCTAACCTGCCCGTACCGGCCACCTACATTATCGGGAAGGATAAAAAAATAAAATTTGCATTTTTTAATACCGACTACAAAAAACGGGCTTCGGTACAGGATATCCTGGATAGTCTTTAATAAAATTATTTACAGCGAAGTGTTGCAAAAAATTAACTTTGCAACACTTTTTTTATGCTGTCAGCCACCATTAATTTATATAAAAACGCATATACGGGTTTAAACCGGCGCATGTGGCTGCTTTCGCTGGTGATGTTTATTAATCGCAGCGGAACCATGGTATTGCCTTTCATGACCTTATATTGTAAACATATTGGTTACAGTACGCGGCAGGCAGGCCTTGTTGTTGCCGTTTATGGTATTGGCTCATTAGTGGGCGCCTTTTTGGGTGGTAAGATCAGTGATCGGTTTGGTTTTTATTATACACAGTTTTTTGCCTTGTTCTGCGGTGGCATTTTGTTTATGGTTTTGGGCCAGATGACTACCTATGTTTCCATCTGTGTTTGTACATTTTTTCTGAGTATGGTTAATGAATCATTCAGGCCCGCAAATGCAACAGCCATTGCATTCTACAGTACCGTTAAGAACCGCACACAGGCTTTCTCAATTGTTCGGCTGGCCATTAACCTGGGATGGGGATTTGGCGGAGCGCTGGGCGGGATATTGGCATCTATTAATTATCATTTGCTTTTTTGGGTTGATGGGTTTACCAACATCACCGCGTCCTTTTTATTGATTTGGCTGCTACCCAAAGTGAGCCTGGCTCAGCAACAAAACCTAACGGTTGCCCCTGGCGAAAAAATAAGAATAAAAACAAGACCCGCCTATGCCGACAAGGTTTTTCTGTATTTTATTGCACTGCAAATTTTGTTTTCGATTTGCTTTTTTCAACTGTTTACCACTATACCCTTGTACTTTAAAGAGAAACTTTTTATAAACGAATTCTGGATAGGGATATTAATGGCAATGTCCGGTGTACTTATCGTGTTATTTGAGATGGTGATCGTATTTAAACTGGAAGGGAGCAGGCCTTACCTCAGGTTAATAGCCTATGGCACAACGATCGTGGCTTTATCTTTTTTTGTGCTCAACGTGCCTTTTATTCACGGGTTTGCTATCGCTGCTGTTTCCATGGTTTTAATCACGATCGGAGAAATGGTGGCCATGCCTTTTATGAATTCCTTTTATATTTCCCGAAGTACCGAAGGTAACAGGGGCCAATACGCAGCTTATTATACTATGGCCTGGAGTACAGCACAGGTTGTAGGTAGTGCCAGCGGAACCCAAATCGCCTATGCCATCGGATTTAATAATTTATGGTGGATCATTGGCGGCATTTGCCTGTTAACAGCTATGGGGTACAATAGATTACTCAGTAAAAACCGGTCAGGTTATTTATAAACGCTGACCGTATTTGTTTTTGCACTGATTGGCATATCCTGACCCATCATCTGAAAAGTGCCCGAAATATCGGCCACTGCCGTTCTTTTCTTAACCAATCCTGTTTTGATATCGGATATGATCTCACCGGTAGTTTTGGTGTTGGTTTTAATTTCAAATTCCATTTCCATGAAATTGAGTTTATTAACCGCCGACGCAATGGCATCTAAAAGTACAACCGCTTCATCATTTGTTTGAGATTTGAGTGTATACCTGCGTATTATTTTCATATCTTTTTCGGCCGTCGTAGCCGCCCAGCTATCGCCGGTTTTTTTGCCTGCCGGGATTACCTGAAAAGCCGAAGCAACGATGGCGTCGTCCGAATTATCAGAGAACATCTTCATTAAATCACCGGCAGCGCTCGATTCATCGGCATCGGCTTTCTTTGCCTTTTTCTTTTCACTAACCGGTAAGCCGGTGCGGTTGTCAATAACGATGTCAACCGGTTTGTTCAGCCGGTCGTCGAGCATGCCCGCGAATTCTGCATTATTTCCTTCTTTATTTTCGGAATCATAATTGTTCGATTGGCCCATCATGATCGTATTCAGTTTGAGTCTGGTCAGTGTATTGCTGATGGTATAGTCTGTTGCGGCACTGTTTTTAACTTCCAATGCATTCACGGTGGAGCTGTTACTGGTCATTTCTCCACCCATTGATAAACTGGCCTCAATGTCAATGGTGCTTTCAACGGTAAATTTCTGGCCATTAGTAAGCTTAATCGTGCCGTTTTCGGCCTGCACGCCTGTTCCGGTTTGGGAAAAGGCGATACCCGAAATACATAAGGTCAGAAAGGCAATAGATAGTCTTTTCATTTTTGTATTTTAGTTAGACAGTGAAATTATCAATTAACGCACACTTAAATCGAATTGTTCAGTTATTTTGCAAAAAATTAATGATTTGCTTCAATGGAGGGCAAAAAATAAGGGCTATTCAATTAAGAACAGCCCTGAAAGGTTTTACGGTTGTGGTTTTATTCTACAACTTGTACGTTTACTGCGTTCATTCCTTTTTTGCCTTCCTGCAAATCGAACTCAACGCTGTCGCCTTCTTTAATATCGCTTATTAATCCACTTACGTGAACGAAAGTTTCTTTGTTTGAGTCATTGTGCTTGATAAAACCGAATCCTTTTTCTGAGTTGAAAAACTTTACGGTGCCTGTTTGTTTAGTGTCCATTTTAAATTTGTATTGTATTAATAATGTGCAAATATAGTGTTTTATTGAAAATTGTGGAATTTTTATTATTTGACGGTTTTTCCCTTTGTTTATAGGGCATAAATCTGTAATTTTAATGGTAACCATTGCCTGCCATAATAAACCAGTTTGTTAAATTTTTTTTATGCAAGATAATACAGCCACTGTAATTACGGGCACGGGGTGTTATATACCAGAGTTTGTCAAGACAAACAATGATTTTACCAGTCATAATTTTTACGGTGCCGACAATAAGTTTTTAGATATTGAACCCCATATTATTGTTGAGAAATTCAAAAAGATCACGGGTATCCAGGAAAGACGTTATGCACCCTCTAATATCGAATCTTCAGATATGGCAGCTATTGCAGGGCAACGGGCTATAGAAGATGCCGGGTGTGATCCTGAAACAATTGACCAGATCATTGTGGCGCATAATTTTGGTAATGTAACCAAACATACCATCCAAACGGATGTGTTACCGGCCCTTGCTTCCCGGATAAAACACGCACTCAAAATAAAAAATCCTTCCTGTGTTCCCTATGATATTTTGTTTGGCTGTCCGGGTTGGGTGCAGGGTGTCATTCAGGCACACGCCTATTTCAAAGCCGGGATAGCCAAAAAATGTCTGGTTATCGGTACCGAAACACTTTCCCGGGTGTTGGATGTGTACGACCGTGACAGCATGATCTTTTCTGATGGTGCCGGTGCCTGTGTTTTGGAAGCTATAGACAGCAGTACAACCCGGTCGGGAATATTGGGGTGTAGTGTGCAGTCGCATTGCGGAGACGAAATAGGGTATCTGAATATGGGTAAGTCGTATTATCCCGACTCGGATCCACGCATCCGGTATATCAAAATGAAAGGTAGAAAAGTATATGAGTATGCGATGAAGCATGTGCCCGAAGCCATGAAAATATGCCTGGATAACAGTGGCGTGGATATTACCGACGTGAAAAAAATATTTATCCACCAGGCCAATGAAAAAATGGATGAGGCTATTATCAAAGAGTTGTATAAATCATTTGGTATTGCCAATCCACCTGTAAATATTATGCCGATGAGCATTCATAACCTCGGCAACAGCTCAGTAGCCACGGTGCCAACATTGTTTGATATGGTACTTAAAGGACGCATGCCCGAACATAAATTGAATGCGGGGGAGATTGTCATGTTTGCCTCAGTTGGTGCCGGCATGAATATCAATGCGGTATGTTATCGGTTGTGATCTGATCAAAAAAACAAAGGGAAATACAAACCGGGATCGTGCTTCCGGGGCCCTTAATCAAATTAATTCGGTTAAGCGCCCCAATTAGCCTACATTTGCACAAAATAAGCAATATGGTAAACGAAATGATATCGAAGTTTTTGGAGCCCACACACCTGGCAAAAACGGCGATTAAAATTGAATTTAAGAAACGTAATACGATAATTGGCATTTTCCTGGATTCACCTGATTACGAAGATTTGAAAGCAAAAAATTTCTGGAGAATAGTTTCTGAAACCAATATACCCGAGTGGAAAAAAACCAACGATAATAAATTGGCCCGTATTTTCAGCGGTTCAGAATTTACGAGGATAACTATTGCTAAAGAAAAGAAAGAAAGTTAACATGATTGTTTCGTAAGAAGCAGGAATATTGCATATAAAAAAAGGACATCTGTATCAGGTGTCCTTTTTTATGTCTTTTTTTAAGATTAAAAATTCCGGCCTCCGCTTCCACGGGGTTTTGGCAATTCTTTTCGCGGTATTTTTTGATCGAGTTGAGCCGTATTAAAAACGAAAGATGCGATAACCGTGGCCGCCTGTTTCAGATCCCCGGGCACCAGGTGGTCATAGGTATCCATATTGGTGTGGTGTGTACGCGTATTATATTCTATTTCATCCTGAATAAACTGGAACCCGGGAATACCCACTGCATCAAAAGCCTGGTGATCGGTACCGCCCGTGTTATCGATAGTGACCGTTTTGGCACCCAGGTCATAAAAAGGTTCCAGCCATTTGGAAAAAATGGGGCCAGCTTCGGCATTGCCCTGTAAATAAATGCCACGAACTTTTCCGGTACCGTTATCGAGGTTATAATAAGCAGATACCATTTTATGCCCGGGTTTCAAGACCATATCGGCCGGATCGGCAAAATGGTTTTTTACATAATTGCGTGAACCATGCAGTCCCTGCTCTTCGCCACTCCATAAAGCAATCCGAATGGTTCTTTTGGGTTGAAGGTTAAGCGTTTTTAATATGCGCACCACTTCCATCATCACGGCGCAACCGGCAGCATTGTCTGTTGCACCCGTGGCTCCCTGCCAACTGTCTAAATGCCCGCCCAGCATCACCAACTCGTCTTTTAAAACCGGATCGGTACCGGGTATTTCGGCAATAACATTGTACCCTTTGATATCGGTGTCGTAAAACTTTGTTTTTACATCTGTTTCCATTTGCACTTTTTGTCCGGCGTCGAGCAGCCGCTGTACCCTTAAATAATCATCACTGCTCAACATAACCCAGGCATAATTATTTTCAGACCCTTTATCAACAGAACCTCCATTTTGAACAAACAAGGTTCCATCATTTCCACGGCCATTCATACTCAAAACGAGGGCTGGTTTTTCCTTATTGTAAAAGCTGTTCATTTGCCTGCTTAAAGCTCTCTGCTGCTGCATGGCTGCCTGTTGTTCGGGAGAAAAATTCCTCCTTTGCCTGCGTGCAGTATCCGGTTTCGAACTGGCCATTTTATCCAGTTCTTCATCGGTAAAGCGTTCTCCATCTGCTTTAAACGAAGGTTGCAACGAGTCATTTGAATAGAACATCACAATCTTGTTGTTGATCTTGCCCGAATAATTTTGATACAGTTCGGCCGAATCTTTTGCCTTGATCAGGATCACATTCCGGCTGATGATATTGTTACCCGGTGTACTTCCGGTCCAGGCTCTTGGTATGGCAATTATAGGGGTATAATAAGGGGCCGTCATCGCCACATAGCAGCGGGTTTGTTCCCAGCCGGTTCCAAAATCGCCCCAGGGTTCTATAACGGCATTTTTCAATCCCATTTTGGTTAACTCATCTTTTGCCCAACTGGCTGCCCTGAAAAATCCCGGCGAGTTGGTGAGTCTTGGTCCACTAACATCCGTAAGGTGAAAAGCGATGTCCATGACTTTAGAATTAATGAGTCCTTCATTTTTGATCTTGGCCGTAGCGTCGGTTTGCGCAAAAAGAAAATGGCCCGACAGGCAGATGAATATAATGAACAGCAATAATTTTCTCATAATTTGTAGTTTAATAATGAAACATTAATGTACGCTTTTAAAACAGCAAAAGCAATCAAATAGCGATGACCGGTTATATTATTTTTGTATTCGGCACTTCCATCACCAGGTTTTCACCATAGCATCCGGCGGGCGTTTGATAACCAGTTTTACAGAGTCCAGCCAATATTTTTTGAGCAATGAGTAAACTGCTGTGTGCAGTCAATGTATATCCATCATAGCACTGTATAGCCGCTGTTAAGGTATCGTGGGCGCTGTTGGTTACTTCTCCCCAAACCATACTGCTGCTTTTTTTCCTTTGTTCATCGGATGGACCCGCCGGCCTGGCTTTTATTTTTTTTCTGATGATATTACGTACAAATTCAGTTCGAAGCAACCAGTTAAATGCCCATTGAAATTTCAGTATTCGGTAAACTTTTGGTTTCATACCGGTATAGGCCTCAATATTGGGTATGCCGGTTGTTGTATAGGCTGTAGAAATATCACCCCAGGGAATCGTCATCACAAATAATTTTTTTTCGCCAAAATTTACCCACATGCCTTTTTGCCCTAATGGTTTTCTAACGATCTTTCCGTTTTCTCTTACGGCCCCACCTTCACCTATTTTTCCTGCCATGGTTGTAGCCGTGCCATGCGACAAGCCTCCGCCGATAGATGCAAAGGCCAGTTTTAAATGGGTGGCATCTGGCATTCTGTTTTTTAGCTGAAGGGCAATGCAATCCGTTGGCACTACGTCGAAACCAACTCCGGGCATCACCATGATATTTTTTTCTTTGGCAACGGCATCATATTTTTTAAGCATTTCAAAAACCGAAATGTCGCCGTTGATATCAATATAGTGAACGCCGGTTTGCAAGCAGGCTTCAATCATTTGTTTTGCCGTGTTAACATAAGGGCCTGCGGCGTGTAACACCAGTTTTACTGTTGATAATGCTTTTTCTAATTGTTCGGTATTATCCAGATCAATAATACGGTAGGGGAGATGCAACGCATCAGCGAGCGGTTTAATATTTGCCTCCGTTCGCCCGGCCAGTATTGGCTGCAGGTTATATTGTGAGGCGAGTTTGGCAATGAGTTGTCCGGTATAGCCGTTGGCTCCGTAAAGCAGGAATTGGTTTTGCATGATTATCTATGATCTGTATTTTAGCAGCTAAGTAAAATTAGAATTTATTCGCCAGCAACTGAAGATTAAAAATGGCCGGTAATTTTGTACATAAAATAAAACGGCTGACTTTTAATAAGTCAGCCGTTTTAATAAAAGAACCTAAATTATTTTTTTGTAAAACTGAATTTTACGCCGCCCTGCTTTAAAACAAATTCGGGTTTGTCCTCAGTAAACTCAAAAACGGCCCCATCATCAACATATTCAAACTTATTGGCGCCGGTTTGTGTCAGCTTTACTTTGCCCTGGCCGGTAACATCAGCAAATAAAATATTTCCTTCCCTGCTGAAGGTTATGTTAATGGGCAAAGCTGCGGAGGCATATTCCCCTAAAAATTTATCCAGGTCGCCAGGCTTTACTGCTGTTGGATCAAATACGAGGTCATTGGATTTTCCCCAACTGTTATTTGATTCATCTGCGTCCATATAAATGCCATTATCCAACTTTAGGTACTGAATTTTCTTTTTGGTATTGAGCATTACCGAAGTTGATTTTTGATCCTTCTCCCAAATAGCTGCCGTATAATGAATTTTTTCCTTACTGCCATCCACATATTCAACTAATAAATTGGTGGGTATTGCAAAGCCTCCGATATTTTCAATGCTAATGGTATAACCATTTGTAACAGGGGTTAATTTTTGCAAAGCTATATCTGGGTAATAAGTGGAGAAAAACCAGTTTTGCCAATACCAGTTCAGGTCTTTACCCGATAGGTTATTGAAGGAATTGAACATATCCCATGGGATCGGATGTTTGCCGTGCCAGCGGTCCATAAATCCGTGCAGGCATTTTCTGAAAAGTTCGTCGCCCAGCATATCTTTTAGGCCTAAATAAGCCAGAGCAGGTTTGCCGTATTCATTTGTGCCGAGCCCTTGCCCCGACATAATATTTGCCGGCGTAATGATTGGTAACTGGGTTTCGTCGCTGGGGTTCCGAACCCAGTTATTTACCCTGAATTGTTTAAAGAAGTCAGTTGCCTGTTCTTCTCCCAGGTCAACTTGTGCGATCAGATTTTCAAAGGCAGTGGTCCAGCCTTCGTCCATAAAACCATAGCGGTGTTCGTTGATGCCCATATAAAAAGGGAACCAGGTATGGGCTATTTCATGCTCCGCTACAAATCGCTGAAAGATAGGATCCGGCATATGGCTGTCATTTGCCATCATCGGGTATTCCATGTCCGCAAAACCCTGTACTACGGTGCTTGCCGGAAAAGGATAAGGCACACCTGGCCAGTTATTGCTCAGCCAATCCAATGCATGGTGGCTGTATTCAACCGATTTTTTAAAATTTACCGACTTCTCCAGGTAAGCGGCCTGAACACTGGCTCTCCTGTTTGTTTTACTATCCACCACCACACTGGCGGCATCCCAAACATAATGATCGCTGATGCAGGCGGCTACATCCGAAATGTTGGAGGCTGTCCATTTCCATGTATTAAATTCGTTTTGTGTCGTTATGTTTTTCGAATCCAGGTCTGATTGGGTTACTACATTAATAGTTTTGTCAGAAATTTTAGATGCTGCAAATTTAGAGATGAAAGCGGGCTGCAGCACTTCATTTTCGTTTTGTAATTCACCTGTTGCCCATACCAGAAAGTTTCTGGGAACTGTAATACTTAGTTCATAATTATTAAAATCATTGTAAAACTCCTGTGCATCGGTAAATACCATGTTATCCCATCCATCTATGTCATCATAAACAGACACGCGTGGATAGAAGTAGGCCAGAAAAAAAGAAGTAGAATCCAACATGCCTTCCCTGCCGCTTTCTTTCGAAACATCGTAGTGCCAGTCAAACGTCATGGTAACTGTTTTGTTGGGATACAGCGGTGTAGATAAATTAATCCTTAATGAAGTATTGCCACCGGCATCTCTTAATTTTTTTTCTTTTCCGTTTTCGGTAAACTTATCAATAATAATTCCCTTGGTTAAATAATCCGCTGAAACGGCTCTTTGCCTGGCTGCGCCCGGAGCATGAATATTTAAGATCAGTTTAATTATTGGATTCGAAATGGTGTCCGGGCTGTTATTGGTATAAACAATTGTTTCAGTACCGGTAATTGTTCTGTTGGGAGGCGATAGCTTAACTGAGATTTTATAGTCTGCCGTATTTTGCCAATAGTTTTTCCCGGGTTTGCCGTCCATACTCCGGGTGCCTTTTTTGTAGGCGTGCTGTACATGATAAGGTATGTACAAGGTTTGTGCATGTATTGCTAAAGCAAGGCTACTAATCGCTAAAACAATCATTAGTTTTTTCATGATCATACTTTTATTTGTTTGAGTTACAAGAGTACGTATTAAAATAATTATAGTAAGGGGGTAACATGTTTAGCGGTAAATTACCAAGGCGGACGGTGTTTGGTGTTTGGGGAAGCATGAAAATGGGTACCTAAGTACTGGTTCTTATGGTTTTAAACGATAAAAAAAAGCCCATCTGCCAAATGGTGGATGGACTTTTTTGACTGTAAGCTGTTAGTTCGAAACCTGTTCTTCCATATAACTTTCCATGGGCTCGCAGGTGCAAATCAAATTTCGGTCACCAAATGTATTATTGATACGGGCTATGGAAGGCCAGAATTTATTTTTTACCACATAAGCTAATGGAAACGCGGCTTCCTGCCGGCTATAGGGGTGATCCCACAGATCAGCACAAATAACCTGTTGTGTATGTGGTGCATTTTTTAAAGCATTGTCAATTTTATCGGCCCTGCCTTCTTCGATTGCCTTTATTTCGTGATAAATGCTGATCAACGCTTCGCAAAAACGATCCAGTTCGCCTTTGTCTTCACTTTCTGTTGGCTCAATCATAATGGTGCCAGGCACCGGAAAACTCATCGTAGGGGCGTGAAAGCCATAATCCATCAGGCGTTTGGCCACGTCTTCTGCCTCAATGCCGGCCGATAATTTAAATGGACGCAGATCAACGATAAACTCATGAGCACAGTAGCCATGGGCGCCGGTGTACAGGATCGGATAGAATTTCTCAAGCCTGGCTTTCATGTAATTTGCATTCAAAATGGCGTATTCGGTTGCTTTTCTAACGCCATCCTGTCCTAACATTTTTATATACGCGTAGCTTATTAATAAAATGCTGGCGCTTCCATATGGAGCGGCGCTAACCGCAGGTATGTTTTGATCAGTTGATTTCAGCGTGTCTTTTACATGATGACCGGGCAGATATGGTTTCAGTTTATTATTAACACAAATGGGGCCAACACCCGGTCCGCCGCCGCCATGCGGTATGGCAAAAGTTTTATGCAAATTCAAATGACAAACATCTGCGCCTATCAAACCCGGACTGGTTAAACCAACCTGGGCATTCATATTGGCACCATCCATATAAACCAATCCGCCATGGTCGTGAATAATCTTGCAGATATTTTTTATCCCTACTTCAAATACACCATAGGTGCTGGGGTAGGTAACCATAAAAGCGGCCAGGTTGTCTTTATGTTCTTCGGCTTTTAATTTTAAATCGGCCACATCAATATAACCCTTTTCGTCGCTCTTCACTACCACCACTTTCATGCCGGCCATAATGGCGCTGGCGGGATTGGTGCCGTGTGCAGATATCGGTATCAACACAATATTTCTATGACTTTCTTTTCTATCGGCGTGATATGCCCTGATGGTAAGTAAGCCCGTATACTCGCCCTGTGCACCACTGTTTGGTTGTAATGAACAGGCGGTAAAGCCAGTGATCTGGCTCAGATAACCCTCTAGTTTACTGATCATATATTGATAACCTTTTGTTTGCGAAGCAGGTGCAAAAGGATGGATAGAACTAAACTCCGGCCAGCTAACCGGTATTAATTCGGTTGCGGCGTTCAGTTTCATGGTACAACTTCCCAAACTGATCATAGAGGTATTCAAACTCAGGTCTTTATGCTCCAGCGATTTGATATAGCGCATCATTTGGCTTTCACTGTGGTGTGTATTGAAAACCGGGTGGGTTAAATAGGCTGAGGTTCTTTTGCCAAACAAGGCATCAGCTTCGTCAAATTGTAAAACCAAAGTTTTGGAAGTAACTGCTTTAAAAATGGCGGATAGATTTTTTTCAGTTTCACCAATATAATTACTGGCTACTTCATCAATAGATAAACTGATGGTACCGTTTGTATGGTAGTGAAAATTGGCCTTATTTTTATCTGCCGCTTTTTTAAATGCGTTAATATCAGCAACCTCAAAAGTTATGGTATCAAAGAATTCGGTAGTTAAAACTTTCACGCCCGTTTCCTGCAATCCCTTTGCAATGGCTGCCGTTAATACATGTATACGTTGGGCAATTTTCTTCAATCCGTTCGGACCATGGTATACTGCATACATGGCCGCCATATTGGCAAGCAAGGCCTGTGCCGTACAAATATTTGAAGTTGCTTTTTCTCTTTTTATGTGTTGCTCCCGCGTTTGCAGGGCCATACGCAGGGAACGGTTGTTTTGTGCATCAATGCTTACGCCGATAATACGTCCGGGAATCCCACGTTTAAATTCATCCTTTGTTGCAAAGAATGCAGCGTGTGGCCCGCCATAGCCGAGGGGCACGCCAAAGCGTTGTGCCGAACCTACCGCCACATCAGCTCCCAATTCGCCGGGCGGGGTTAACAGCGTGAGTGCCAACAGGTCGGTTGCCATTACCACATAGCCGTTGATCGCGTGTACTTTTTTTATGAAATCACGGTAGTCATCTATCGAACCATTGTTGTTTGGATATTGAACAATGGCGCCAAAAAAATGACTGTCAATCGTCGCCGTTTTATGGTCTCCGTAAACCAACTCAACGCCGATTGGTGTTGCTCTTGTCAGTAATACATCTTTGGTTTGGGCAAAAATATGTTCATCAACAAAAAATTTCGGTGCTGTAATGTCATCGCTTTTGTTTTTATGATGAAACAGCATGGCCATAGCTTCAGCAGCGGCCGTGGCTTCATCCAGCAAACTGGCATTGGATAATTCCAAACCGGTTAGATCGCAAACCATGGTTTGGTAGTTTAATAAACTTTCCAGCCTGCCCTGCGATATTTCGGCCTGATAAGGGGTGTATTGGGTATACCATCCCGGGTTTTCAAATACATTACGCAGGATCACGCTGGGTGTAATGGTATTGTAATATCCCTGACCGATGTATGATTTATAAATCTTATTTTTTGCAGCGATCTTTTTCAACTCATCCAGGTATTCAAATTCGGTTTGCGCCTCCGGTAGTTTCAGTGGCTTCTTTAAACGAATGGGTGGTGGAACGGTTTTGTCGATCAGTTCATTAAGGTTATCAATGCCAATGGTTTTAAGCATGTCATGTCTTTCGGCTTCGGTGGGGCCAATATGGCGACCGGCAAACTCGTATTGTTGTTGTTCAAAAAGATTCATATCGCTGTTTGAAATGTTAAGTAAATAAGTGCCGCAAATTTACGATAACCCAACAAGATTTTATCCTAATAAGTTCGCTACTTTTGACCTGTGGAAAATTAGGGGTTACCAACACTCTAAATACCGATACACATGGAAGATGATTTACTGGAAAACTGGGAAAAGAAGGCGGCCGATCATCAGAAGATATACAAGCAGTACCTGCACCGGGCGGATAAAAGAAAAGTGCTGAAACTATTGCCCGACCTGCACGATGAAGCTTTTGAAAAGATAGACTGCCTGCAGTGCGCCAACTGCTGCAAAAGCTATTCGCCCCGGTTTAAAAAGCCCGATATTAAACGAATCGCCAGGTATTTGAACATGAAAGAGGGTGATTTCATAAACAACTATTTGTTTGTGGATGGCGAAGGGGATTATGTTTTACAGTCAAAACCCTGTCCTTTTTTGGGAACCAACAATTTTTGCAGCATTTACGAGCAACGCCCAACCGACTGTCATCGGTTTCCTTATACCGATGAAGATGTTTTGATCAAAAGGAAGGAACTCACGCAAAAGAACAGCAGTTTTTGCCCGATCGTTTATTTTGTGCTGGAAAAATTAATTGCCTCTAAATAAGATATCATTTTCGTTTCTTGATTTGAATAATTGCCTGGTTGCATTAAACCAATTAAAATACCGGGATACGTAATTGAATGAGTGATATGCGGCGCTGGTAAACTCTATGTCGCTGTTCATAAAATTACCAATATGGCCGAATTGAGGAAATTCGGCCAAGTGATCAGTCCGGTAACCGCCGAATAGAGAACAATATAAGATTTACTTGATTGCCAGTTCAGCATAAGCCGCTGTTAGCGGTCTTTCGATTCCTTCTCCCGTCCATTCGGGAGATCCGGGAATGTCAGTTGCCTTAATAATTTGCTCTTTGGTTTTGCCCAGCCGGATTTCCTTTTCGGTAAATTTCAAGACATTACCCAGGTAATTACCAAAAGCTTTCAGGTCATCGGCTTTTACTAAAACATCATAGCCCGTGCCGGCATGGCCGCAAATGAATTGTGTGTTGGCATCGAAGGTAGTAGTGGCCTGTTCGAGAACTTTTATCCAGTTTCCGATATTGGCTCCGGCATTTTTATCCACGTATGGGTGGCGGCGATTAAAGACCAGGTCGCCCATATGTACGATATTGGCCTTTTCGAAATGGATCATCGAATCACCATTGGTATGCCCTGCACCAAAATAATGCGCCCTGATCGTTTCTTTGTTGAGTACCGTGCTCCAGCCATCTTTACCAAAAGTCATATCCGGTATATGAAATTTATCTGCTGTTAGTTTTTGCGCAGCAGCCGATTTCAGCTGATTGGCTTTCGAGTTTTCATGAGCGATAACGTGTTCAGCCAGGCCTTTAAATGCAATATTTCCCGCTGTGTGATCACCATGGTGATGGGTATTGATCAGGAACTTAAACGGTTTTTTAGATTTCTTCTTTAACTCTTCAATCAGATGGGCCACCGAATCCGGAAACTGGGCATCTACCACAACAATTCCTTTTTTGGTTACCATAAAGGCAATGGTGCCGCCTTTTTCGGTAAAGATGCCGATTTCTTTGGTCAGCATCTTAATATTCCAGGCCGGGTCGTCAAGGAAAGAAGCCAGTGAATTTTTATTCAGCAAAGCCAGGCCTGCCAAGGTTAAGCCGGTATTGCGGAGGAAGGATCGTCGTTGCATATTTTTTTATTTAATTGAACTTTAAGATACAATTTTTACACAACATTCAAAATTTCAATTTATTTGTTTTAATACCGGTTAATTTACTCACGAAAAAAGGCTGGTACCCGAATTTTTTTCCATAGCCGGTTTATTTAAGATCAATATTGTCTAAAAATCGTTTAATAGCCGCAACATTCTCGCTTTTATTGTCGTGCATGGTTCCATGCCCGGCACCGGCAATCACCACAAATGCAGAACCCGGTACCAGGCGCTGATAATAGGCAACGGTGGCAGGCCGGGCTTCGTCGTATTCGCCGGTTATAAAAAGAGTCGGCACTGTTATCTTTTTTAAACTTTCTACCCTGTCATAATGAATCAACGTTCCGGTTGCTGTAAATTCTGTTGGCCCCCACATGTAGTTATAAATAAATTCATTGCCCTTTGCAATTGAAGTATCTAATTCACTTGTTAACCTGGTTTTACGTAGCCCAAAATTTTTGCTGAATACTTCATTGGCATTTTTATACGCTGGCGATTCGAAATCGTGATCTTTTTCGCCTGTCTTAATCGCAAGTTGAATAGAGTCAGCCAGTGTGCTAATTAATGTATCGGCATCGGCTTTCCACCTGGATGTGCTGAAATAGGGGCTGTTAAAAATAAGGGCCTTTATGCCATTTGGATATTTCAGGTAGTATTCTAAAGCCAAAGCCGTACCCCAGGAGTGGCCATGTAAATAAAAAGTTTTTAAACCAAGTGATTTTTTTACCGCAGCTACCTGTTCAACAAAATTTTCAACCGTTAGTAAGGAGCTGTCCGTATGATAACCGGAGCGGCCGCTACCTAGTTGATCAAAAATGATCAGGGGACGATCTTTGCCCAGGGCAGCAAACTGGTAAAAAGACCTGCTGGTGCCACCTGGCCCACCATGCAACATAAGCACCGGTGTTTGTTTTCCCTCGCCTATCACACGATACCAAATTTTTCCTCCCTTTACGGGGATAAAACCTTCCCCCGCTTTTAATTGCGGTGTGGTTCGGCAACCCATCAATAATACAAAAATGAATAAAGTAAACAGGCTCAAGAATAACCGGCTGCTATCGTTGTGTTTCATGTATTTACAATTGATTCTTAAATATACAGAAGAGATTCCAATCCGGATAATTCCATTCAATCGCCGGCTTCCCATTTTTGACCGAAATGAGATATTACCTACATTGGTTTGCCTGCTAGTACTCCAATTTTCTCAATTTCGGGAATTTGAACCAGGTACCGGCTACCACCAGTAACGACATGGCTCCTCCAAATATAATAGCAGGTAAAGTACCAAAGATGCGTGACGTGACACCACTTTCAAACTGGCCCAACTCGTTGCTGCTGTTTATGAAGATCAGGTTGATAGAAGCAACACGGCCTCTCAGTTCATCCGGCGTATGGAGCTGCATAATGGTACCCCTGACCACTACACTAACAGCATCAAATAATCCTGCAGCAAACAAGGCCATAAAACTAAGCCAATAAACCCTGGATAATCCAAAAAAGATAATGCAGATGCCAAATCCGGCAACTGCCAGTAACATTTTCAAACCCTGCTTTTGTTTAAGTGGATATTTCACCAATATAATAATACTGATCAGGCTCCCTAAATCCATAGCCGCATTTAAAAAACCATACCCAATAGGCCCGGCATGTAAAATAGTTGATGCCACTTCGGGAATAAACGCCACCGCTCCGCCAAAAAGAACCGCAAAAAGATCCAGTGAAAGCACACCCAACAGGTTTTTGTTGTTGAACACAAACGAAAATCCCTGTTTTATTGAAGCGAAAATGGGTTCCCTGAGTACGCTGGCAACCGGCGGCTTTGGAAATAATTGCAGGGCAAAAAGTACGGCAGTTAATATTAATGCTGCCGTTACAAAATAAGCGCCCGAAATTCCAATAAATGCAATTAATAATCCCCCAACCGCATGTCCCCCGATAGACGAAATTAACCAGGTGGATGAATTGTATGAAATCGCTTTCTGCAATTGTTCACGCGTTACAATAGCTGCGATCATGCTGTTGGCAGCCGGACCGGCAAAAGAACGAACAATGCCTGTACAAAAAACAACGGAAAAAATGACCGTTAGTTTGGTTGTGTGGGTAAACTGAAAGTAGGGTAAACTGATCATCGCCAGGGTGATTCCGCAAAGCATATAAAATAAATAAGACCAAACCAGGATGTTTTTTTTATTGTGCCGGTCAATATAATGTCCGGCATATAACGCCGTAATAACGGCGGGTATAAATTCGGCCAGACCTGCGAAACCTACCATATAGGTATTTGCCAGGTGAAATACCTGGTATATCACGATGGTCGTTATCATCCGAAACCCAAGAACAAAAGATAACCTGGCAAAAATAAAGTGTCGGAATTCTTTTGGGAGTTTATCAATGCTCATGTCGAAATATTAAGGCAAAGTAATATAATGTTGCCCTTCTTCATATTCTTTGTCAAGTGCGTCTGTAATAATTTTCATGTGTGCTTCGTTGCCGAGGAAATCGGCATTACCTGCGTCAACGTACAGTGTTTTAATATTGTGCTGTTTAATGTATTGGGTGTAGGTCTCCTGTAAAGTAAAAAGATAATCGTTGGGGATAGACTGCTCATAATCCCGGTTACGTTTTTTTATATTTTCCTGCAATTTTTTTACCGGCGTGTGCAGGTAAATCACCAGGTCGGGCTGGATGATCTGCGGATTGATGATCTCAAATAATTTTTGATACAAGCGAAATTCTTCTTCGGGCAGATTTACTTTGGCAAATAGCAGGCATTTGGTAAACAGGTAATCGGAAATGGTAATGTTCTGAAACATATCTTTCGTTTGCAACAGATCCTTTAACTGTTTATAACGTTCGGCCATAAAAAACAACTCCAATGGAAAAGCATACTGTCCGGGATTTTCGTAAAATTTTGGAAGAAACGGATTATCAGCAAACTCCTCCAGGATCAGCCTTGCATTAAAATGTTTGCTTAACAAATGAGCCAGTGTGGTTTTTCCGGCGCCTATATTTCCTTCAATCGTAACAAAATTATATTTCATGCAATAAATGCCCGGCATATGGCGGAGCGAACTGCAAAATAAGCGGAAACAGGTTTCAGGCAATTAAAACTTTTTCACATTCAGGTGGTCTTTGCCCTGTAAAAGCAACTGATGCACCGTTTTTTGGAGTACCGGATGCTTGAAGTTTGGTGAAAGCTCATTGAGTGGTACCAATACAAATCGCCTGTTTTGTATTTGCGGATGCGGAACCTGGAGTTGTTCCTGGTCAATAATTTCTTTGTTGAAAAATAAAATATCTATATCAATAATGCGGGGCGCATTTTTAATGGTTCTCTGTCTGCCCATTTTCATTTCAATTTGCAAAATAGTGTCCATGGCTCGCATGGCGTTTAATTCGGTTTCAACAATAACAACCTGGTTCAAAAAATCGGGTTGGTTTATGTTACCCCAGGCCGCCGTTGAATACAGGCTGGATCTTCTTTTTACCATGCCGATACGCTTTTCGATCTGTACAATAGCTTTCAATAACTGCGCTTTGCTGTTACCCATATTACTGCCCAGAAGTAAGTAAATTGTATTCATTATTGGTTGAATAGTCTGATGTCAAAATCAAAAGGAACGGATTCCTTAATGCTGATCTTTTTAAATTCGGCATGCGCCGGATTTAAAACGAAATTATACTCTTCTTTTATGATGGCTGAAGGAACTTTGAGTATGGCCTCCTTGCCTGATTCTAAAAAATTGGAGCCAATGAACTGTGCGTATTCAAAATCACGGTACCATTTTTCTTTTAATTTGTCGTTGGTTATCAGTTTCATGGATAAGTTGTCGGGCGCGTCCAGTTTTAACAGGTAATAGGAGGGGGGTATATGATGCTTGCCGGCATTGACCAAAATTTCAAGTACAGCTAATGAAATATTTTGAGTTGCATATACCGCCGGAATACCGGGAACATTCCAGCGGCCGCCAAATAGTTTAGAACCGGTTCCGCTCATGTCGTCCTTAAAGGATTCAAGGGCAAGCCTGTAGATGATCATGCTAATATACCGTGTTGAATTCTTCCCAATTGCGTTAAAACCTTTTGGATGCCGTCGTAGGAGCATAATGAATCAAAAGATAAATTGCCTTCGAGCATATAGGGCCCACCCTTCAGCCAGTTGTAAAAACTCTCCACCTTGCCAAAAGTGAGCTTCCCCTCTTTCAACACGTTATCAATTTGTAAAGCTCGTTCGGCATTAATGGGTGCAAAACTACCATTGTTTTTGGCATATCGCTGTAATGTGCGTTCGCTAATATGTAAGATGGCTGACCACTCAGCCTGGGTAAATGGTGTTTTATCGGCAATTTTTTTAAATTCGGTATAGGTGAAATCTTTTACTTTTACCTGCGGAATAGCTTTAACACTGCGGTAAAGGGGTAAGGGCTCTTCCACTACGGATGAAGGCCGCTTATTATTGGTTATTTTTTCTGTCTTTTTCATGATACCGACATTTGTCGCACAAATATACGACATCTGTCATTGTTTGTCAAATTTTTTTGAATCCGTTTTTACCAATAGCTTTACGCTTCAATAATTACCTTTTATGCAAAAATACAGCCAGGTGAGGGCCATGCTGGCTATTACCAAAGCCAGTTTGAGAGCTATTTTCAGGAGTCCATCGGCGGTAATTTTCAGTTTTGTTTTTCCTTTCGTGTTTATCTTGGTTTTTGGGTTTATCGGAAATAGTGGTATGGCTCCGGTATATAAAGTAGCCATTTCAGCAGATTGTGATACCAGCAACGCATTCTACGATTCTATCAAAGCCAGCAGCCGGATAAGGATTGTAACTTTTGCAAACGAAGCTGAACTGGAGGACAACCTGATAAAAGGAAACGTAGCTGGTGTGTTAAAAATTGTAAAATCCGGAAAATCGAACCCCGAATATATCTACAGCATTAAAAGTACTAATGCCAGCAGCGACAAATGGCCGCAATTATTACCCATTTTCGAGTCTATTTCCAACAGGATAAGCAATGCAAAATACGCCGGCAGGAACTCGTTTGCAATCCCCGATTTTAATCCGCAACGGGATATCGAAACGGTCAGGGAATATAAAACCATCGATTTTATTTTACCGGGACAACTCGGTTTTTCACTGCTCAGCTCGGGTGTTTTTGGCGTGGCATTTATGTTTTTCAACTTGAGAAACACTTTGGTGTTAAAACGGTTTTTCGCAACCCCCATCAGCCGCACCTATATTGTTTTAGGCGAGGCTTTGAGCCGGGTAATTTTTCAAATGTTAACCGCCATCGTGATTATTTTAGTGGGGAGGTTTTTATTCGGGTTTACCCTGATCAATGGTTTCCAAACCCTGCTTGAGATGCTGGTACTGAGTTTTATAGGCTTGCTGGTGTTTATGGGAATGGGTTTTGTAGTAAGTGGCCTGGCAAAGAATGAAAGCACGATTCCACCCTTTGCCAACCTGTTAACCTTGCCCCAGTTTCTACTGGGAGGTACTTTTTTTTCGGTCGACGTGTTTCCAAAATGGTTGCAGCCCATTTCAAATATCTTGCCGTTAACACACCTGAATACGGCCATGCGAAGCGTTGCTTTTGAAGGACAAAGTTTGTGGGATGTACGCCTGGAAATCGGCATCCTGCTGGTATGGGGTATTGTAGTTTATTTTGCTGCTATCAAAGTTTTTAAATGGGAATAATATGAACCTTCGGTTATTTAAGCAATTTTTTATAGTACTGGCTGGGTTATTTATTTTTATAACCCTTTTTTCGCTGTTTATTCCGTCGAGCGTGGCGGTAACCAGGGCCGTGGTGATCAATGCCCCGGCCGAAAAGGTATTCAATGAACTCAGTAACCTGCAAAACTGGAAACATTGGCAACCGGTTTTTATCAATGACTCTGCGAATATGAGGTTCGGGAAAAGCGAAGACGGTACAAGCAACAGTTGCGAATGGGATTCGAAGGGCAGGAAAAATAAAATGCTGATAACCGGTAAAAGCGACAATATGGTTACGGCTGTTTTGTCAAGAGAAGGCGAAAATGATGTATTGAATACGATCCGGGTTTTACCACTGACCAATAGTAACAGTGTGCAGGCCGAATGGAATGTGCTGATAAAATTAAAATGGTATCCCTGGGAAAAATTTTACGGCATTTTTATCGAAAAGATAACCGGCGAAGGATATGAAGCGGCTCTGAACAGTTTGAAAAATTACACCGAAAATAATTAGTCCGGAAAACTGATCTTGCCCATCGATACAGCCGGGATCTCATCCGAAAGCCCTTGAAAGGTCTGTTCATTTCCACCCACACACTCGTTGGCCAGCAGGGCAAATAAAACGGCTTCTTTGGCATCAGGGTTAATGCCGGTTTCTGTAATATCGCGAACGTCGCAGGCTGGCAAAAGCTCCCGTAGGTGTTGCATGAGTAACGGATTGTGCAGGCCGCCCCCACTCACATAAACGGGAACTGCCTGATTATTTTTAACACATAATTGAATAGCTGACGCAATGGTATCAGCCGTAAATTTATTAAGCGTTGCCAGGGTATCTTCCGCAGATAAGTTGTTGGTACCGGATTGTAACATCGCTTTTTGGAGGTACTGCAAATTAAATAATTCGGGCCCGGTGGTTTTTGGAAAAGGCTGTTTAAAAAAATCGTCATCTTTAAGAGCTATCAGTAACGCTTCATGTATCGTTCCGGTGCCCGCAATTGCCGCGTCTTTGTCATAATTGAGGCTGGTAAAATGTAACTGAACAAACGCATCCATCAACCCATTCCCCGGCCCCACATCGGTGCACCATAGTTTTTCGTTGGCGTCAATTGCAGGTAAATAGGTAAAATTGGCAATGCCGCCGACATTCAATAAAACCCGGGCGGTGTTTTTTTTGCCAAACAACAAATAATCGCCGTAAACAGCCAGGGGAGCACCTTCGCCGCCAGCGGCAATATTTTTTTGTCTGAAATCACTGATGGTAATAATGCCGGTTGCAAACGCCAGGTGATCAGCATCACCAATTTGAAAAGTAGCATTGCCAAATTTATTTTGCTGATGCCGGCGTTGTGGTGCATGGTAAATGGTTTGCCCATGGCTGGCAATCAAATCTACATCCTCTTTATTAATATTCCATTTTCGTAAACAACCATTGATCATGGCCGCATGCTGCAATGCGATCCAGGGATTTAGCATACATAATTTTTCCAGGTCGATTTGTTTTTTGGAGAAAACCGTTTGTACTTCGGATCTGAAGTCGGCTGTATAGGCAATTGTTTCAAAATGTAGCAATTGTATCTCCGTGCCGGGCCCATTGCCCGTTATGGCACATAAAGCAATATCAAGCCCGTCGAGCGAAGTGCCGCTCATTAGCCCAATGATCAGTCTCTCAGACTTATTCGCGATGCGGTGTAGTTTGTCAATATTGCTGAGCATATTATTGTTTGATAAAATTCAGGTTTCGTTTTATCCCTTCAAACTTAGTCCTTTTGAGGGGGGAGTCTTTAAAAATGCGGTTGAAAGATTCTTCAGACAATTCTTCCCAATCACGGTTCGAAAAATCGAGTATCTCCGGAATCGCGGTAAATTTTGATTCCGTTGTTGGTTTGGAAAACCGGTTCCAGGGACAAACGTCCTGACAAACATCACATCCAAACATCCAGTTCTCGAATTTCCCCTGCATAGAATCGGGTATCAGGGCATCTTTCAATTCGATGGTAAAGTAGGAAATGCATTTACTGCCATCAATAACTTTACCGGGTAAGATAGCATCGGTTGGACATTGATCGATACATTTGGTACAGGTGCCGCAATAATCTTTTACAAACGCGTCGTCATACAATAATTCCAGATCTACAATCAACGTAGCAATAAAAAAAAACGAACCGCTTTGTTTCGAAATAAGATTACCGTTTTTTCCTATCCAGCCGATACCGGCTTTTTGTGCCCAGGCTCTTTCTAAAACCGGTGCACTGTCAACAAAGCCACGTCCGTGTATTTCGCCTACCTGTTCTTTTAAATGTTGTAAAAATGCCTTGAGTTTAGCTCTGATCACGTCATGATAATCGTTACCAAAAGCATATTTGGAAATTTTGGGAGCGGGTGAAACCTGTTGTTCCTCCGGAAAATAGTTCATCAATAAAGTGATCACTGATTTGGCGCCGGGTACTAATTTAGAAGGGTCGATCCGCAGATCAAAATGATTTTCCATGTATTGCATGGTGCCATGCATGCCTTTATTAAGCCAGTTTTCCAATCGCCTGGCATCTTCAGTTAACACTTCGGCTTTGGCAATGCCACAAAAGGCGAAACCGGCATTCGCTGCCAGGGTCTTAATAAAGTCGGTATTTTTTTTGAAATTATTCATTGATCCAAATCGGTGTCTTCTACATGCAGCTTATGAAAAAACCGGTGTGCAATCGGCGCAATTAAGATGCCAATGGTACTGATGAACGCTACTCCGCTGAACAAGGCATACAGGGAAGCAAATACTTTTGCAGATTTGGTTAAAATTATCGACGGATCGATCATCGGCCCCATACCACTGAGTATCATAGATGCATTTAACAGGCTGTCGTACCAATCCAGTTCCGGTATCGTTATTTTATACCCCAGCACGCCAATAAATAAACATAGCGCCATGATGGCAATACCTACGATCGCATTGTTCCATAGTCGGCGGTAGTAAACTTTAACAGGTGCTAGTTTCTGTTTTTTGTGTTCATACATCGGTTCTTTTTTTATGAAAATACAAAAGGCAGACCTATAAACGAACAGGTACCGTTAAAGACAAATTGCCTGTATTTTGTAAAAACGGTTGAATGGCTGATAATTCGTCTGCTACAATAACAGGCAACTCAGGGTGATGCTGCTTTTGCGGCAGATTAATTGACTTCTGTATGACATAATAGCGCAGAATTATTATTGGATTAAGTTTTGTGAACTTGTTTGTAAATGAATGAACTATGAGTACACAAAATTTAACTATCAAATCACAGGAAATATTGCAACAGGCACAACAGTTGGCTTTTGCGGCTAACAATGTGAATATTGAGACCGAGCATATCTTAAAAGCATTATTGAATGATAAGGACTCGCCGGTTGAATACCTGTTGAAAAAGAATAACATCAATGTTATGTATGTTGATGAAAAGCTGGATGAAGCCATTGAAAAACTACCAAAAGTTTCGGGTGGAGAACCTGCTCAATCTTTAAGCCGGGATGCCAACAACGTTTTATTGCGGTCAACAGCAACTTTAAAAATGTTTAATGATGAGTTCGTAAGTGTAGAACATCTGGTGCTGGCTTTGTTGCAGGGAAGTAATAACACCGCGAAATTATTGAAGGACGCCGGTCTCACAGAGAAAGGATTGATCGCGGCCATTAAGGACCTGAAAAAAGGCTCTACCGTATCTTCCCAAACCGGCGAAACACAATTTAATGCACTGAATAAATATGCCAAGAATTTAATCGAAATGGCCCGTGCCGGCAAATTGGATCCGGTAATAGGAAGAGACGAGGAAATAAGGAGAACCCTGCATATCTTATCCCGGAGAAGCAAAAACAACCCCATTTTGGTTGGCGAGCCTGGTGTAGGTAAAACTGCCATAGCTGAAGGTTTGGCCATGCGTATCGTAAACGGGGATGTGCCGGAAAATCTAAAATCAAAAATTATATATGCCCTGGATATGGGCCAGCTGATTGCCGGGGCCAAGTACAAGGGCGAATTTGAAGAGCGTTTGAAATCAGTGGTAAAAGAAGTGAGCACCAGCGACGGACAGATCATTTTATTTATCGATGAAATACATACGCTGGTGGGTGCAGGCGGTGGTGATGGTGCTATGGATGCAGCCAATATTTTAAAGCCGGCTTTGGCAAGAGGTGAGTTGAGGGCCATCGGTGCAACAACCCTGGGTGAGTATCAGAAATTCTTTGAAAAAGACAAGGCTTTGGAACGCCGTTTTCAAAAAGTGATGATTGATGAACCTTCCATTGAAGATGCTGTTTCAATCCTGCGTGGATTGAAAGACCGTTACGAAACCTACCACCATGTATTGATAAAAGATGAAGCCATTATTGCCGCGGTTGAATTGTCGAGCCGCTATATCACCGATCGTTTTTTACCCGATAAAGCCATCGACCTGATCGATGAAAGTGCGGCCAAACTCCGTTTGGAAATGAACAGCATGCCCGAAGAACTGGATGAGTTGGACAGGCGGATACGGCAACTGGAGATCGAACGGGAAGCCATCAAACGAGAAAACGATGAAATCAAGTTAAAGCAGCTGAATACCGAGATCTCCAACCTGTCGGTTGAAAGGGATACCTTCAAGGCCAAATGGCAGCAGGAGAAGGAAATTGTTGAAAAAATACAGAATGCCAAGGCCGAAATAGAAAACTTAAAATTAGCGGCAGATAAGGCCGAAAGAGAAGGTGATTATGGCCGGGTAGCCGAAATTCGTTATGGCAAAGTGCAGGAGCAGGAGAAAATTGTCGATGAATTCACCAAACAATTGACCGACAGTACCGAAAAACGCCTGTTAAAAGAAGAAGTTGATGCAGAAGATATCGCAGAAAATGTAGCCAAGGCTACGGGAATACCTGTTTCGAGGATGATGCAAAGTGAAAGGGAGAAACTGTTGCATTTAGAGGAAGAATTGCACAAAAGGGTAGTGGGGCAGGAAGAAGCCATTGAAGCTGTTTCCGACGCCATTCGTCGGAGTCGTGCGGGCCTGCAGGATCCCAAAAAGCCCATCGGTTCTTTCATCTTTTTGGGTACAACCGGGGTTGGTAAAACGGAGTTAGCTAAAGCACTCGCCGATTACCTGTTTGATGACGACAATATGATGACCCGTATTGATATGAGTGAATACCAGGAAAAACATGCGGTAAGCAGGATTTTAGGCGCTCCTCCGGGGTATATTGGGTACGAAGAGGGAGGGCAGCTCACCGCGGCTGTAAGAAGAAAGCCATATAGTGTTATTTTATTAGATGAAATTGAAAAAGCACATCCTGATGTTTTTAACGTACTTTTGCAGGTATTAGACGATGGAAGACTGACTGATAACAAGGGTCGTATCGTTAATTTCAAAAATACCATCATCATTATGACCTCCAATATGGGTAGCCATATTATTCAGGATAATTTTGAGAATGTTACAGAAGACAATAAGGATCAAGTAGTTGAGAAGACGAAAGCGGAGGTTATGGTCCTTTTACGTCAAACCATCCGTCCGGAGTTCTTAAATAGAATTGACGAAGTGATCATGTTTCAGCCTTTGATGAAGGCCGAGATCAAGGGAATCATCAAAATGCAGCTCGCCAGCTTAAAACACTTGGTTGCACAAAGTGGAATAAACCTGCAGTTCAGTGATTATGTTCTTGATTTTTTAGCTGAAAATGGTTACGATCCGCAGTTTGGTGCCAGGCCATTAAAACGGCTGATTCAAAAGGAAATTGTAAACCAACTCAGCAAACGCATTTTAGCTGCTGATATTGACAAAACAAGGCCGGTATTAGTGGATGTGTTTGATGGTATGGTGGTTTTCAGAAACGAATCCATTAAAGACCAGGCCATGAAAGAGAAGAAAAAATAAACAGAACAATTCAATAACAACGTTGTTTAAATACAACAAATAAAGACAAATTTTATGGCAATGAAAGTAAAAGAAGTGGTTGAGATCATCCCACCGCAGGATGTTTTTGTAGGCAATAAAGATGCAACGGTAACTTTAATGGAGTTTGGAGAATATGAGAGTGAAGATTGTGCTAAGGCCAATGAAGTTGTAAAGAAATTACTGGAAGAATTTGAAGGAAAGATCAGGTTTCAGTTCCGTCATTTTCCGATGACCAGGATTCATCAACGTTCCATGAAAGCGGGAGAGGCCTCAGTAGCCGCTTCGCAGGTAGGAAAGTTTTGGGAAATGCATAATATCCTTTTTGAAAATCGCCGCCAGTTGGGTACAACCAGTTTAAAATTATATTCACGTGAAGCCGGTATCAGCAATAAGCATTTTCTGGAAGAGTTGATTAACTCTACCTATGGCTGGCAGGTGCGTAACGATTTAAATGAGGGTATTGAAAGAGGTGTTACCGATGTACCAACCTTCTTCGTAAACGGAGAAATGGTAAGCGGTAAAGCCACTTTCGAAAATCTGAGTAAGGATATTACTGCAGCGTTAAAAAAATCGAAGAAAAAAGCCCCGGTAAAACAAAGGGCATAATTGTATTTTATAAAAAAGATGACATCTTTGGTTTTAAAAGATGTCATCTTTTTTTATGCGTTGTTTGGATTACAGGATTCAGGCCGCGCCAGCGACCCGACTCTGGTAGAAAAACACAACCGTTGTTTTTTACTCCACCTCAACGTAATAAGAAATAAATTCTTTGCCATTTACGAAAACCCTTACCGGGTAACTGTTTTCAACATCGAACGAATAGGTAAAACTGAGCATATTGCCCGAATTGGAAAACGGAATCTGCACCTGCTTATATTTTTTCTTTTCGCCCATTCCCAGCTCCACTTTAGTGATATCGCTGGCGCTGTTTAATCTAAAACTAAATTTTACTCCCTTTTTAGCTTTGGTTTTAATGATCCCGTCATTCGGCGACATTTTTTTAATTCCCAATTCCATCGCGGCAACTTTTACCACCGGCATGTCAAAGAAGTCTTTTTTATTTTTTGGAGCGCTGCCCAGTTTCCAGGCTTCGTTGTCGGGGAAATGCTGCAGGTTAAAGGTTTCTTTTTCGGTAAAAAAATAGGCATCCGTGTAATAGGGGGTAAATTCTTTCAGGTCATCATCGGCATAACCGCTGCCAAAGGCCGGGTCAACATAATACCAGTCTTCGGGACTTTGACCAAGTTGTACTACCGCCCAGCTGTGATTGATTTCCACATCCTTGTCGCCAATTTGATCGGTATTATTTTTCACAAAACCATCAACGGTTAAACAGCGGATGTCGGCACTGCTGCACATATCCTGGAACAGGCTGGCAAAGCCTATACCCACTGCGCTGCGGTTCAGCAACACTTCCGTAGGCGTATTTTTCGCGGTATTATTCGTTCTGGCGGCTTTAACATCGTATTTGATATGGTGTGCGATCCAGTAATAGATCGCTCTGGCCCGGTCTATCTTATCGCTAAATTTTTTGCTAACCACGTTATTGATAGAAGCCATTCCCAAACTGTCCATCGAACCAAGGCTTTGTACATACGCATCAACAGCCGAAAAATCGCGGCCATTGGTTTGGGCAGATACATTAAGGCCGCTAAGCATTAAAAATGCAGGTAACAGTTTTCTTACTAGATTATTCATGCAATAAAATTACGTCTCAAAAAGTTAAGGTTTTCAGAAAGACCCTGTAAAAGTGATTAAAGCATCAGTCATCCGTCATTTATTGATGCGGATAGGTTAGTGAAAACTCATGTAAATGATCTCTAAATGACCAATGACTCAATGACCATTGACCAATTACAGTGCTTATTTAAAATCAAACAGGGTAGCGGTGAAAACACCACGTTCCCGTTTTTTAAAAATAGCTTTCCAGTTGCCTATGTAACGTATGAGTGAAGGCACCTGGTATTCACCGTATTTCGTCATCTCTACGTCCATCTGCACGTTGAAATCATAAACACCCGCACTGTAGCTCAGCGAATAGTTTCTGGCCACCACTTCAAAACTTTGCTCATCAAACCAGGTGGTCATTTCATCGATCACCACATCGCTTTTATTTTCGGGTTTTACTTTTTGTTTGAATACATAACAGTATTGTCCTTTGTAGGGAACCAGGTCGATCTCCATATCATACCGGTTGGCCATGTCATCATCGTAAATAGCTGTTTTATTGCTGATGAAGGGCAGGCCATCAATACGTTTACCGGGATTAAAAAAAAGCATTTTCAACCGTTCCTTATTCTTCTCCATACCGGTTTTACCTGTTGTACTGAATTCCCGGCCGGTAACCATATTATCCTCGCCGCAAACCGAATCCCTGGTAAAAAAAAGGGAAGCATACATTTGAGCCGTGTAATAATTGAACTGCCGGTTTTCGTCGTATATATCACCGGTTATCTTTTCTTCGAGTGTTTGCATGCTGCGGCAGTTATTGCTGCGTGTTTGCCTGGTGGTGCTGGTGAGGCCAGCTTTCAATTTGCCATCCGCATCATTCATCCGGATATCATTAATGGCTGTAAAGCCCAGTATATGCAGGTTACGGAAGGCTTTATAAAAACTGGTATCGTTTTTAATGCGATCAATCAAAGCGGGCACATTGAGTTTGTTGTCTACCACAACCTCGGAGAGGGTGATCATTTTTTTACCGATTGATATAACACTATCGCTATTTTCCTGGGCGAAGGATTGCAGGCTGAGTAACAGGCAAAAAAAAGCAGGTATGATTTTTTTGATCATACCTGCTAAGTTAATACTTGTAAAACGAAGCTTTCGCTAGGTCATTTAATTTTTAATTGCCTCCTCCCTGCTTCGACATTTCAGGAATTTTAATTTTCTCCGGAGCTTTTGAAGCTGGTATTTCTTCTTCTGATTTTGGCGCTTCCTGGCTCAGTTTCTGCTCAGGCAATTTGTTGGTATTTACCGGAGCAACTGCCTGTTGACCATTATCAGCCATAACTTTTACACCTGCTGGTTCAGGAGCTAATGTGCCCTGAACAGGCTTTCTGTCACCAATTACAGAAGCCCTGGCTTCCGGTACAGGAGTACCTGATGGTACCGACATGGCCGGTGCATCAGCTTCAGTTACACTTACTGATTTAATGCGGGAAGGAACCGTTGGTTCAATCACTTTTTCAGGAGATTTAACCGGTTCAACAGTTTTAACAGCAGGTTTTGCAGGAGCTTCATTACTAATACTGCCAGAATTATCTGCTTTATTGGCAGCAGGCTTGGTAGCTTCAGTTTGCTTAATACTTCCACCGTTGTCTGCTTTATTAGTAGCTGCCGGTTTCTGTGCTTCTGTTTGTATAACACTACCTTCAATTACCGGCGACTTACCGGCAACTTGCGGTGCTACTGCCTTTTGCTCAATACTTGTACCAACCACAGGCTGAGGTTGACCAGGTTTCGCAGGTGAAAGCTCAATATTCTGTGTAGAAGAAGCTCCTTTAACATCGGCGTTGGAATTCATGCCCATGCTTGCTGGCAAACCATACGATTCAGGATGATAATATTTACCCTTGATTGAAGCTGGCTTATCCTCTTCCATTTTTAAGTTAAAGGTATTCTTCATGTAAGGATCATTCCTTACACCCTGTACTTGCCAGCTAACTTTTACATTAGGTAGGTTTGTAGCTATTTCAAATTTGTTATTCACTATTTCTTTGCTGACAATTGCCTGGGCAAAAGCACCGATAACAGTCAACTGATAACGGTAATCTATGTTCAGCGCTTCGAAGTACTTAGGAAGGTCTACTACAGCCTTACCTGATGCATCAGTAACAATATTTCCTGAATATACATCCAGTGCTTCAGGGCTTTCGATTGAAATATGACGCAAGGTTTTATTAGCCGGATCAAGCGGGTGGTCAATAGTAAAGGCCTTTACAGTACCAGTAATAGTACCTACAACCTCAAGTTGTGTTGAAGGAGCTCCTGTGTTGATACCGATAAAACCAGTACCTCTCTTAATCCGCATCCTTTCACCGCCGCCTCCCAATTCAAAGATCTGGTAATCGTCAAAGGCAGGCTCGTTCCTTGTATTCCATTTATTAACTCCGGCTCTTATGAAACGTAAAGCAGCATCACCGCTGTTACCGTCTATGTCCACAACAGAGAAAGATGCTGATGACTGTACACGGAGACCTGTTGCCCCTCCATGATTTACATCAAGTTTGTAAGCAGGGGCAGGCTGATTAATACCCACATTACCCGAACCTCTCTGAATTCTCATCCTTTCTCCACCACCGCCTAACTCGAACCACTGGTAGTCGTCATTAACCGGTTCGTTACGTGTATTCCATTTATTAACACCAGCTCTTATGAAACGCAAAGCAGCATCACCGCTGAAGGCATCAATATCTACAACAGAGAAAGAAGCTGAAGACTTACTGCGGATACCGGTTGCACCACCGTTCAACACATCTAACTGGTAACTTGGTGCATCAGTTGGCGTGCCTACACCACCGGCACCACCAATACCTACAAAACCAGTACCTCTCTGAATGAGCATCCGGCTTCCACCTCCGCCCAATTCAAAAATCTGATAATCATCCACACCACCTGAAGGACTTAAAGGTTGGTTGCGGGTATTCCATTTGCCGGTTCCAGCTCTTTGGAAACGCAACGCCGCATCTCCGCTTGAGGCATCTATATCTACCACAGAGAAAGAGGCTGAAGACTTACTGCGGATTCCTGATCCACCGCCGTTCAACACATCTAACTGGTAACCCGGCGCATCCGTTGGAGTGCCCAAACCGCCGGCACCACCGATACCTACATAACCTGTACCTCTCTGTATGAGCATACGGCTTCCGCCTCCGCCCAATTCAAAAATCTGATAATCATCCACGCCACCTGAGGGCCCTGTTGGTTGGTTACGGGTATTCCATTTGCCGGTTCCAGCTCTTTGAAAACGCAATGCTGCATCACCGCTGGCGGCATCAATATCTACAACTGAAAAACTACCCGTTGATCTGCTGCGTACACCGGTTGCTCCGGTATGTTCAACATCTAATGCATAGGCTGGAGCGTTTGTTGCAGCCGGTCCACCAAGTCCTACATAACCTGTACCACGCTGGATAACAAAACGGCTGGCAGCGCCCATTTCAAATATTTCATAATCATCGCCAGTTGTTGGGCGATTGCGGGTGTTCCATTTGTTTACACCAGCACTTTGGAAACGCATAGCTGCATCTCCGGTGGCAGCATTTATATCAACAGCCGAAAATCCGGCTGAAGAATTTACATTCATTCCGGTTCCACCACCATGTACTATACTGAACGGGGCTGTTGGTGTGGTTGTACCCAAACCTACGGCAGTTCCGTCATCAAATAATAAAGAATTAGCGATCGTATTGCCATCAGGCGACCATTTGGTCATATAATTTAATATACCACTACCTGAAACCAGGTTAAGTGAAGCGGCAGAACGCCAGGTAGCATTACCCAGCGCATCGGTAGCTCCCATGATCCTGTTGGCGGCAGCACCCTGTCCTTCAAACTGCAGTTTACCAAAAGTATATAAACCATAGCCGGTTCCCCAGCCAATACCAGCTAAACCAATACCAGTACTACTGCTTCCAATAATACCGTAACCAGCAGCACTGGCACCTTGTACACCGATGCCGCTAAACTGGCTTACCGCAGCACTGGTAGATGCAATACTTTTTACGCCGGTAACACCGGTTGCTAAAGTGGTACCAACAGATATTGGAAATAAAGCGGTAATTGCTGATGATTCAACAATATTGCTATAAGTTGTGTTATTCGACTGCGCTAATATTGCGGCACTACTGTTTGTTACGTTACTATTAACCGACATGATACCCCTGGCAGTAGCACTTGCATTGGCTACATCAAATCTTGCATTTGGAGAGGCCGTACCCAAACCAATATTAGTACCATTATCAAATAATTGGGAATTACCGATGGTTGTGCCATCCGGTGTCCATTTTGGAACGTAGTTTAAAGTACCTGAACCGGAAACTATGCCGAGGCTCGCCGCTGTGCGCCAGGTGGCATCACCGGCTGCATTGGTTGCACCTAAGATCCTGTCTGTAGCTGCACCCTGTCCCTGAATTTGAACCTGCCCGGTTGTTACCAAACCATAAGAAGTTGGGCTACTGCCACCATTTGCCCTTACGGCAATTCCACCGGTAAAAAATGTTTGACCATAAACACCTACACCAGTAGAAGTAGTACCACCATAGGTACCAATATTAGTATGCGTTAACGAAGCCAAACCGATTCCTGCACCGTCAGATGAGGTACCATAAACCGCAGATGGGTTGGTTAAATAGAAAGGTAAGCCAGCACCTTTGCGTGCAAAGATCGCTGAACCTCCGCCCGTAGTGCCTGAGGGTCCGTTTAGGCTGTTTGCATTTGTCACCCGTAATGTGGCGTTCAAATTGGCTGCGTTCGTATTGGTGAAGTCACCGGTCATACCGGTACCGTCAGTTGTCGCATTTACTACAGTACTTGCATTACCCGCGGCTAAATTAAAATCAGCCGCACGGCCACTCGCACTAGTTGCACCTAAACCAGCACCTGTACCAAAATTAAAGCCATACATACCAAAAGCACCGCTACCGGAAGTACCCATGATACCATTACTGGTACTGCTGGTTCCGTAAACACCAACTCCACCATCACTTTCACCCCAGGCACCTTTTTTTGCAGCTACAGAAATACCGCTTGATCCGGCAGTACCGTGTAAGCCTGAAGCTGTAGTTCCTGTAGTTATAGTTGAAGCTAAAACGGCATCTGCATTATTAGCTCCATTTGTATTTTGAAATAAACCTGCACGGCCTAAACCAGACTGGTTACTTTGTACATTATTGGCTGTATTGGCTGTATTACTTTGTACAAATAAACCCGCACCATTGGTACCACTGCTGTTGGCACGGATACCCCAGCTTGCACCGGTTCCGTTGGTTGTGGCCTCAATGGCATTAGCTGTACTGGCTGCGTTATTTACTTCAAAATAACCTGCACGGCCGGTACCTGTTGTAACCGAGTTGACACCTACACCCACACCGTTAGTTGTAACCGCAACGGTTGCTGCTGTATTGGCACTGTTTGCATTATTGAATAAACCCGAATTACCGGTATTTGAATTTCCCCAAACACCTGCACTACTTGAACTGATACCCACTACACCGCTTCCACTGGTAGATGCACCATGTACACCCCATCCACTGGGAGTCTGACCATACACACCCCAGCCGCTTCCGTTTTGAGAACCATATACACCAATGCCTGAACCGGCAGTTCCATTGTTAATACCTCTTACACCGGCTGAACTTCCGCCTGGAGAACTGGAAGACATGGTACCGGTTACCGCTGTGGCGTTTCCATCATTACTTGCACTGGTACCCGTTATAGCACCGGTTGTTCCGGTAGTGGCCGAATTGGTCATGCCAATCAGCTGAGAAGCCGGGAAATTAAATGTTTTTATTAAAGGGAAAAATATTTGTGGATTGGGATAGGTACCTGTTAAATCACCACCAGCTGGCCCAACCGGGGCAGCGGCAGTTGCATTTAAAGCATAAGGTACACTTACCAATTGGGTAGAACCCACGCTGGTGAAACTGCTTCCGCCATTAGGGTCAATTTCAACCTGTAAATATTTGGTACCGCTTCCGGCGCCAAAAGCAGTCCAGTTAATGCCGGCAATTGTACCGGTTGTGCTGGTAGCCCCGGAGCTGCCTACAACTACATTGAATAATCCAAAGGCATTGGTCAGCATCGTTCTGGTTTCGCTGTACACAACACCTCCTGTAGGACTGCCGCTGCGAATATTCAAACGGAGACTGATGCTCTGGTTTGGCAAAACATTACCAGCAGCGTTACGGGCCACACCCTGATAGTTCATCAGGTTGGGCGATTGCGCGATACTTAGTAACGTCATTATAAAGCCCGTTAACGTTAATAAAATCTTTTTCATGTGTCGATTAGTTTTAGTTTGATTAATGATTCTTGAATTCGATGTAGCCTATTTTATTTTGATTACCTTATATGTGCCATATTTAGCAACCGAGGTTCCGGTAGGTGCTAATGAAATATTCAGGAAGTAGGCACCAGAAGGATATCGATCCAGATCCCATATTTCTATGCGACCCGTTCCATAATAATCAAATTGGCGTTGAGCCAAAAATCTGCCTGAAGCATCAATCAGATTTAAGGTCATTTTTCCCTGTTGTTTGCTGAAGAAGTCTATCTCCAACCTGTTTTGTGTTGGATTGGGCAGGATTCTGATCTCGTCTCGGTCCCAGACACTAGTGTTGTTAATGGTAGCCGGGTTATGTGTGCCGGGCTGCAATACACCATTGGTTACTATGAGGTTTGATGATGAGCCATCTTCCATGGTTGTGATAACCATAGCCTCACCAAAACTCCACTCAAAACGGTAAAAGGTGAAAAAATTAGTTCCACCTGTTGCATTAAGCGTAGCCGGAGTAACACTTTGTGAATAAGCTCCAAGAGAGAGAAAGATACCAACCGTAAAAAAGCATAGTCGTACTATTCTCATAAGCGATGTTTAAAGAGTGATAATGTTAATTTCAGTACTAATATAGAATATAATTTCGGATAATTCAATAACTTATAAGAGGTATTTTAAAAAATTGCATTTTGTTAATAAATATGTAAGTATCATGCAGTTAAACACATTTTTTGTTATCGGATAGAATTATGGCAAAAGCGGGTTATTTTGGAAAAACCATGCGGTAATCTACCTTGATTTTTCCCCTGGAAATATCATCCAGTTTGCGTTTCAGAAGTTTTCGCTTTAAGGGCTTCAGATAATCGATAAATAATTTGCCCTCAATATGGTCAAACTCATGTAAAATAACCCTTGCGGTAATCCCATTAAAGGTTTTGGTGTGTAAATTAAAATGTTCATCTTCGAACTCAATGGTCAATTCTTCATTCCGGTACACATCCTCCCTGATCTTCGGAATGCTGAGGCAGCCTTCGTTGTAGGCCCATTCATCTCCCTTGAGATCAATAATATGGGCATTAATGAAAACCCCCTTAAAACCGGGCTCATCGGGGTATTCACCTTTTTCGTCTTCTTCCTGGTTCTCGAATATCTGTTCGCTGTCGATCAAAAATAACCGAACAGGTGCATTCACCTGTGGTGCGGCCAGTCCAACCCCGTTACTATTGTACATGGTTTCCCACATATTGGCGATCAATTCGTCCAATTTTGGATGATCTTTATCAATTTCATCGCAAACCTTGCGCAAAATGGGAGAGCCGTAGGCTACTATGGGAAGAATCATTCGATTTTAGATTGAAGATGTCTGATTGCCGATTTACTGCAAAATTAAGGTTATCGCGCTACTCAAACAATCTAAAATCTGAAATCTGCAATCTACAATTGGTTTAGGTATTCCTGAAGAATGATCGTAGCAGCGATCAGGTCCACATTTTTTTTATCGCGCCGGTCTTTTTTCTTCATGCCCATTTCCAACATGGCATCTTTGGCCATTTTGGAACTGTAGCGCTCGTCTACTGTTTTGAGTGGCATGGTTGGAAATTCTTTTTGAATTTTTTTGATGGCTGCTTTAACCAACGGGGTTCCGTGGGTATCCGACTCATCCCAGTTTTTGGGTAGGCCGATGATGATGAGTTCAACTTCTTCTTTTTGAAAATAGTTTGTAAGCCAGGGGATAAGTTCCCGGGAATCGATGGTTTCCAATCCGGTAGCAATAATTTGCAATGGATCGGTTACGGCTATCCCGGTTCTTTTGCCGCCATAGTCTATGGAGAGAATTCGTGCCATACCTGCCTCCCTCTGTCTCTCCGCTGCGGCGCATAGATAGGGGGAGGATCATGTTTTATTGGTTTAAAAATAAATCCAGAATCACAAAGATGGCGAAAACAACTGAGGCTATGCCATTGGTTGTAAAAAATGCCATATTAACTTTGGTGAGGTTGTTTGGCTTTACCAACGTGTGCTGATAAATTAATAAACCGGTGAAGCATGCTATGCCAAACCAGTACCAATACCCGAAGTTGCCAAACACACCCGCCGTTATTACGCAAATGGCAGAAAGTACATGCAGCAAATTGGAAACCTGCAAAGCTTTCGATTTGCCCATGGTTGCCGGAATGGAGTGGAGTCGATTGGTTTTGTCAAATTCTTCATCCTGCAGGGCATAAATAATATCGAAACCACTCACCCAAAATAAAACGGCAAACGAAAACAGTATCGGCAATAACGCAAACCCACCGGTTACCGCCAGGTATGCACCGATCGGGGCCAGACTTAATCCAACACCCAATACCAAATGGCATAGGGCCGTAAATCTTTTTGTATAACTATAAAACAAAACCACAAATAACGCCACCGGCGACAGGTAAAAGCAGATTTTATTAATGAAGAAACAACAGCCAATAAACAACCCGCAATTGACAATTACAAAAAGCAAAGCATTATTTGCTTTAATAATACCCGCCGGTAATTCGCGAACGGCCGTACGTGGGTTTTTTGCATCAAAATTTTTATCGAGCCAGCGGTTGAAAGCCATGGCGGCCGAACGGGCAAAGATCATGCATAGAATAACCAATATGAAGAGCCACCAACGGTGCCTGAATAATAACATTGATTTTTCCATAACCGGACGATCCCAGAAACGATACATTTTGACGAATGGGATCCGGGTTAGATCTTTTACTCCCAAAAAAAAACCGATCAAGGCGAAAGGCATGGCAAAAATGGTGTGGGAGAATTTTACTAAGGAAAGATATTTTTTTATAGTCGTCATTCAACTGATCAATTATGTGTTTCGATTCTTTTACGCACGATCTCCCAAAGCACAACACCTGCCGCTGTTGCGATGTTCAACGAATGTTTCATCCCCAGTTGTGGTATTTCAATACAACCATCACATTGCATTATTGTTTCCTGCTCAACGCCGGTTACTTCGTTGCCAAAAATAACTGCAATTTTTTCATTGACTTTAAAATCCACCTGCTGAAGCGCGTGGCTATTCACGGCCTGTTCAATCGCATAAACTTTATAGCCCGCTTCCTTTAAAGCCCGAATGGCTTCAGACGCATTGACAAAATGTTTCCAGTCAACGCTTTCCTCGGCACCCAACGCGGTTTTCTTAATTTCTTTATGAGGAGGAATGCAGGTATAACCCGTGATATAAATTGATTCGAGCAGAAAAGCATCAGCCGTGCGAAACACGCTGCCTACATTATACGCACTGCGGATATTTTCCAACACGGCAATAACGGGTGTTTTTTCTGATTGTTTAAATTCTTCTACCGTTTTGCGGTTGAGTTCATCCATGGCAAGTTTTCGTATCATCTTATGAACTCAATGCTCCCTGTAGTTCCGGAGCTTTAACTGTGTTTTTTTTTGCCGCATATTCTTTTGCGGCTTTGATAAAATTAACAAAGATCGGTTGCGGATTTTCTACGGTACTTTTTAATTCGGGGTGATACTGCACGCCGATAAAAAAGGGATGGTCTTGCAATTCAACGATCTCTACCAAACCCGTTTCGGGATTTTTACCGCTCGGAATCAGTCCGGCTTTCTCAAAATCGTCGAGGTATTTATTGTTAAACTCCCAGCGATGGCGATGGCGTTCGCTAATTAGCGTTTCACCATATATGTTATAAGCAAGACTGTCTTTTTTAATTTCACAGGGATAAGCACCGAGGCGCATGGTACCACCTTTGTTTTCCACATTTTTCTGATCGTCCATTAAATCGATCACCGGATGGGTGGTGGATTCATCCATTTCGGTTGAATGGGCATCGGCCCAGCCCAACACGTTCCTGGCATATTCGATCACTGCCATTTGCATGCCAAGGCAGATGCCGAAGAATGGCAATTTATTTTCCCTGGCATGTTTAACTGCAATGATCTTACCTTCTACACCACGGTTTCCAAATCCCGGGGCCACCAGTAAGCCGTCCAGGTCTTTCAGTTTCTCATTCACATTTTCCCCGGTAATAAATTCACTGTGTACGTTTACGATCTGCACTTTGCATTCGTTTATGGCACCGGCATGGATAAAGGATTCCAGGATCGACTTATAAGCATCCTGCAACTCAATATATTTTCCTATCAGTCCGATCCTGACCTTGCTTTGCGGGTATTTTAATTTTTCTAAAAAAGCACGCCATTTGGTTAATTCCGGTGCGGCATATCCGTTGATCTGTAGTTTTTTCAGCACGATAACATCCAGGTTTTCCTGCAACATTTTTAGCGGCACCTCATAGATGGTGCTGGCATCTATGGCTTCAATAACGGCATCGGTTTTTACATTACAGAACAAGGCAATCTTTTTCTTCAACTCGTCATTGAGCGGATGCTCGGTGCGGCAAACAATTACGTTGGGGTGTACCCCTTCCTGGCTAAGCATACGCACACTATGTTGTGTAGGTTTTGTTTTTAGTTCTTTGGCCGCTTTCAGGTAGGGGATCAGGGTAAGGTGCACCACCATACAATCTTCTTCGGGCAACTCCCATTGGATCTGCCGCACCGCTTCTACAAACGGTAAACTTTCAATATCACCCACGGTTCCACCAATCTCGGTGATCACGATATCATATTCGCCGCCTTTACCCAACAACAGCATCCTGTTCTTTATTTCATCAGTAATATGTGGAATAACCTGCACGGTTTTGCCCAGGTAATCGCCGGCCCGTTCTTTATTTATCACCGTTTGATAAATACGGCCGGTAGTAACGTTATTGGCCTGTGAGGTTGGTATATTTAAAAAGCGTTCGTAATGGCCAAGGTCCAGGTCGGTTTCGGCGCCATCATCGGTTACAAAACACTCACCGTGTTCGTAAGGATTTAAAGTGCCGGGGTCAACGTTAATGTATGGATCAAATTTTTGTATGGTTACTTTTAAACCTCTTGCCTGCAGCAGTTTGGCAAGCGATGCGGCGATAATGCCCTTGCCTAAGGAGGAAGTAACACCACCGGTTACAAAAATATACTTAGCCATAATAAAATATTTGCCAACCCTCCCTTATTTTTTGGGAAGTGGTTGTCGTTAATAAATATGACCAGCAGAAATGGAGAATAAATCTTGGAGGTCGGGTAAAGATAGGATGAATATTTGGAGCAAGGAAATTTGGGGGATATTTGTTGATAAATTCCCGATTAAACTATCCCTTAACGATCTTATTAAAGCTGGTTGATATACCTTTTATTAATGATGAACTGAATCCCCTGTGTTCCATCTCGTTCAACCCGGCAATGGTACATCCTTTGGGTGTGGTTACTTTATCGATCTCCTGCTCGGGGTGTGTGCCATGCTGCAAAAGCAGGTCAGCAGCGCCTTTTACCGTTTGCGCAGCAATCAAATTTGCCGTAACGGCGTCGAAACCGATCTCGATACCGCCTTGTATATTGGCACGTATGTAACGCATGGCATAGGCTGTGCCACAGGCGCCAAGCACCGTTGCCGCATCCATCAGGTTTTCGTTGATGATCACCACTTTTCCTAAAACGGAAAACAGCTCTTTTACATAAGCCGTTTGTTTTTCGGTTGCATTGGTAACGCTGATACAGGTCATGCTTTCCTGAATGGCAATCGCTGTGTTGGGCATCGCCCGAAAAACTGGGAGTTTCTTTTTTATGATCTCAACAATATCTTTGATAAATACACCCGTAACCACGGATACTAAAATATGATCGGGGGTTAGCTCTTTTTTAAAACTGTTCAGTACTTCCGATACCTGGTAGGGCTTTACGGCCAGTATCACCAGCTGACTCTGTTTAACCGCAGCTGCATTATCCGAACCTGTTTTGATTCCCCTGGTAGCAAGTTCTTTAATGGTGGTTGTGTTTCTTTTGGTGAGATGAATATCGCCTGCTTTACAGTATTTGCTTTTTAATAATCCTTCGGCGATGGCCGAACCGAGGTTTCCGCCGCCAATGATGGCAATTTTATTTTTCATGAATTTTATATTAATAGAATGTATTGGTAGAAAGATATTTCCGCACATAATCATCCACACCTTTCTCCAGCGAATAAAATTCATGTGTGTAACCGGCTGCTTTTAGCTTATCCATATTGGCTTCGGTAAAGTATTGGTATTTATCGCGGATGTCTTCCGGCATATCAATGTATTCAATATCGGGTTGCAGATCCAAACCGGCAAAAGTTGATTTCACCAGGTCGTTAAAACTTCTTGCCTGCCCTGTTCCTAAATTATAAATAGCAGAAGCAGGTTGGTTCTGCATTAGCCAATAACACACTTCCATAACATCTTTTACATAAATAAAATCACGGAGTTGCTCGCCGTCTGCAAATCCATCTTTATGCGACCGGAATAATTTTACTTTTCCGGCAGTTTTGATTTGATTAAATGAATGAAAAATCACGCTGGCCATTCTTCCCTTGTGAAATTCGTTGGGGCCATACACGTTAAAGAATTTCAAACCCGCCCAAAAAGGAGGATGGTCTTCCTGATGCAAAACCCATTTATCGAATTCGTTTTTGGAAATACCGTAGGGATTCAAAGGCCGCAGTTGTTCAATGGTATCATGATCATCATTGTAGCCATGTTCGCCTTCGCCATAGGTAGCCGCCGACGATGCGTAAATGAGGGGGATATTATTGATGGTGCAATAGTTCCAGATCTTTTGCGAATATTCTACATTTAAATGCTGATGAATACGGTAATCGAATTCGGCCGTATCGGTTCTGGCACCCAAATGGAAAACAAAACGTACTGCCGGTTTTTCACGTTGTGCCCAGTCAAAGAATTCTTCCCGCTCTACCCGCACCAGGTATTTTTTATGGAGCAGGTTTAGCTCTTTGTCTTCCCGGGCAAATTCATCAACCAGGATCAGGTTTTCGTAGCCCAGTTGGTTTAAATAACTTACCAGGCAGGATCCGATGAAGCCTGCAGCCCCGGTGACTACTAAAGCCCCCTCCAAACCTGCCTGACCGGTAGGCAGGCCTCCCCCGATAGGGGAGGCTTTTAAAGACTCTGCGATTTTAATATTCTTTTCTAAACTCATTTTTCGATTTTTACAAAGCCGCCAATGCGTGTTCACTTTCGTGGCCGGCCAATAAATTGGCAATGGCGTTTTCGTATTTCTCTTTCCAGTCGTTCACATGCCCCCAGTCTTCTCCGTTAACTTCCACCTTGCCCGATGTTACTTTTCCTAAATAGGTAACCGTCATTTCCATTTTTTCCAACAGCATGATAAAGTCATTTCTGTTTTCTTTGGACACCGAAGCAACAACCCGGCTTTGAGCCTCTCCAAACCAATAGGCATCGCTTCTGATATCATCAGCATGTGCCTCAACCTCAAACCCAAGATTGCGGTTAAAACAACTTTCAATCAACGTGATAAACAAACCACCCTCACTCACATCGTGCGCCGAGTTGATCAGTTTTTTCCGGATCATTTTTTTTACTTCATGCTGCATTTCAAATTCTTCATTCAAATCAAAATATGGACAAGGAGAAAATTCCACTCCGTGAATTTTATGCAGGTACTCAGAAGAGTTGATATCATTGCGTTGCACGCCCACCAAATAGATCTCATCATCCTCCTGTTTAAAATCCATCGTCATTTTGTCGTTAGCCGAATCCAAAACACCCACCATGCCGATCGTTGGGGTAGGGTACACGGCACCGTCGGGTCCCTGGTTATAAAAACTCACATTACCGCCGGTTACCGGGGTATCAAATTTTACACAAGCCTCACCCATGCCCTTAACGGCATACACAAACTGGTAATACACTTCGGGATCGAACGGGTTTCCAAAATTTAAACAATTGGTAACACCTAATGGCTGCCCGCCACTGCAAACTATATTGCGGGCAGCTTCTGCAACAGCGATCATGGCGCCCTTGTATGGATCGGCAAAAACATACCGGCTGTTACAATCGGTTGTTAAAGCCAATGCTTTGTTGGTTGGTTTGGCCAATACGATGGCGGCATCGCTGGGTGCATTGGTACTTACATTGCCCGTGCCAACCATGCTGTCGTATTGTACATAAATCCAACGCTTACTCGCAATGTTGGGTATTTGTATAATTTGTTCGGCCACCGCTTTCAGATCTTTCGGTACCGCAATGGTTGACACATCAAATGCTTTTATCTTTTCAAAATAGGTTGGTTCGGTATAAGGCCTGTCGTAAACCGGTGCGCCGCCACCCAATACCAGTTCATAGGCGGGTAACTGTGCTTCCAGTTTTCCATCCACAAAAAAATGCAGCAGTCCGTCGTCGGTTACTTCGCCAATTTCGCTGCAGGGCAGATCCCATTTTTTAAAAATATCATGTATCAATTGTTCTTTTCCTTTTTCGGCAACCAGCAGCATCCGTTCCTGGCTTTCGCTTAAAAGTAATTCCCAGGGTTTCATATCTTTTTGCCGGGTAGGTACTTTATCCAGGTCGATGCGCATACCCGCTTCCCCTTTTGCACTCATTTCGGAAGTAGAGCAAATGATGCCGGCAGCACCCATATCCTGCATGCCCACTACAGCACCTGTTTCTAAAACCTCGAGACAGGCTTCCAATAATTTTTTTTCCTGGAAGGGATCACCAACCTGCACGGCAGGCAGATCTTCGGCACTGTCGGCTGTTATATCGGCCGAGGCAAAACTGGCTCCGCCAATACCATCTTTGCCGGTGGCACTTCCCACAAAAAAAACGGGATTGCCTTTTATTTTACCCGATGTAGCCGACACCGTTGTGCCATTTTTTAAAATGCCAACGCTCATCGCATTCACCAATGGATTGGTATGATAGCAGTCTTCAAAATAAACTTCGCCACCAACAGTAGGTACACCAAAACAGTTACCGTAGTGGCCGATGCCATGCACCACGCCGGCCAGCAGATGTTGCGTTTTTGCTTCGGTTAATTTTCCAAAACGTAAGGAATTTAACGACGCAATGGGCCTGGCACCCATCGTGAAAATATCGCGGTTGATACCGCCCACACCCGTAGCCGCACCCTGGAAGGGTTCGATAGCCGAAGGGTGATTATGCGATTCTATTTTAAATACAACACCATACCCATCACCAATATCCATTAACCCGGCATTCTCTTCACCAGCCTTTACGAGCATTTTTTTTCCTTCACGGGGCAATGTCTTTAACCATTTGATCGAATTCTTATAGCTGCAGTGTTCGCTCCACATGGCGCTGAAAGAACAGAGCTCATTAAAATTGGGCGTGCGACCAAGTTTTTGTTTGATCAATTCAAATTCTTCGGCTGTCAGTCTGAGTTGTTCGGCTGTTTTTACTGTAATTTCCATAAATAGTGATGAGCGCTTGTTGAGAAAATGCAAAGGTACGTAACCGCCTGCCTTTATCCTGACGGGTAAAGCAAATATTTTAACTATCTTCCCACACCAAAAACCGAGGCTTTGAACTACCTGTTATTTGTTATTTACCTGATCGTTTTATGTTGGTGGCTGCTTCGAATACCCTTTATTACAAATACCGGCATCAGTAGCAAAGTGATACTGGGACTATTTTTGCTTAAAATTTTCGCAGGTATTACCATTGGCTGGATCTCGATACATATTTACGGGCCGGGAAATGATTACTGGGATGTGCATGATTTTGCCCTGGAGGAATACCAGTTGTTATTCAGCGATCCGGGTACTTATTTCAGTAATTTATTTACTTCGTCATATCCACAGGGTTATGGCGGTTTGTTTGGTTCGGGCGATTCGTACTGGAACGACCTGGAGGGTAATATCCTGATCAAAATAGTTTCGGTGTTCAATATTTTCAGCCGGGGCGATTACTACATCAACAGTTTGTTTTTCAATTTTATCATCTTCTTTGGTCATGTCATTTGGTACCGGCTTTTTATAAAAATTTATCCGGGAAAAAACGCGTTGGTGATCATCGGTTGCTTTTTGCTTCCGTCTACTTTATATTTTGCATCCGGTATTCATAAAGACGGGTTGGTATTTTTGTTGCTGGCGGTTTTACTGTACAGCGTTTTTCAATCGCTTGTCAAAGAAAAGTTTACCCTAAAAAGGATCCTGTTCGCCTGTTTCAGCCTGTTTTTTATATTCCTGATCAGGAACTATGTTGTGCTGGCGCTGGTTCCCGCATTAGTGGCCTGGGTTATCAGCAGTAAAACAAAATGGCCGGCAATGCTCACTTTCGCTTCCATTTATTTTATTGTCTGCCTGTTGTTTTTTACTATCGGTAATATTAGCAATAAAATAAAACCAATGGAAATTATTACGGCCAAACAGTTGGCGTATTTGAATTTGCCCGCGGCTGCTACAACCATTAAGCTGGATAGGGTAGAACCAACAGTTAAAAGTTTTGTAAGCAATCTGCCGCAGGCTTTAAACCATAGTTTACTGCGTCCGTATATTTGGGAGCTACCCGTTAAATCGTTACTGCCGTTTAATATGGAGTTATTGATCTATGAAATATTGCTTTTAATTTTTGTGTTTTTCCGGCGAAAAGAATTTGATAGATCCAGACTTCCTTTTTTATTGGTTTCGTTTTTTTTCGTTTTAACCGCTTTCAGCTTAATTGGGTATATCACACCCAACCTGGGATCATTGGTGCGGTACCGAAGCTTATACCTTCCGCTGATCATGGTGCCGATTTTATGTGCTGTCAATTGGCAAAAATTATCTGAAGTATTTAAAATTAAAAAATAAAATATATAAATTATTTTTCCACATTCTGCTAGAATAAGGCTTAATAAGTCAAAATAATATTGTTTTATTGTAGTATTTAGTGTTTTTTTGCGTCTTAAATTCAAATTTATATGGAATCTTTAAGATTTAAGGCGTTAGATAACCTGAGTAACGGCATACCGAAAGTAAAAGTGGAAGGCTCAAAAAAAATCACCGAAATTTTTAATGAGAATGTTTTTACCCTGGATGTAGCCCGCAAATTTCTCAGCGACGAAGCCTATAAAAGTTTAGTTGCTTCTACAAAGGGGCATAAAAAAATCGACCGTAATATGGGTGCCCGAATTGCCAATGGTATTCGGGTTTGGGCCGAAGGAAAAGGGGTAACTCATTTCACCCATTGGTTTCAACCGTTAACCGGTTTGTCGGCCGAAAAACACGATTCATTTTTTACTTTAAAATCAGATGGTTCGCCTATCGAAGAATTTGAAGCAGCCGCGTTGATCCAACAGGAGCCCGATGCCTCATCATTTCCGAGTGGCGGACTAAGGGCAACTTTTGAAGCCCGCGGATATACCGCCTGGGATCCATCTTCTCCGGCCTTTATTATGGAGATCGGGCAGGGTAAAACCTTGTGCATACCCACCATCTTTGTTTCCTACACCGGTGAATCGCTGGATACAAAAACGCCGTTGTTAAAGGCCCTGGTAGCTTTGGATAAGGCAGCGGTAGATGTTTGCCAGTTCTTTGATAAGAACGTAACCAAGGTTACCGCAACCCTCGGATGGGAGCAGGAATATTTTGTGATAGATGCCGGATTGGCAAATACCCGCCCGGACCTGGTTTTAACAGGCCGTACCGTATACGGTCATGCGCCCGCAAAAGGGCAGCAACTGGATGATCATTATTTTGGCGCCATTCCGGAAAGGATTTATGCCTTTATGCGTGATTTTGAACAGGAGAGTTATAAGCTCGGCATTCCGATCCGTACAAGGCATAACGAAGTGGCACCGGCCCAGTTTGAATGTGCGCCCATTTTTGAAGAAACCAACCTGGCAGTTGATCATAATACCCTGTTGATGGATATTATGGACCGTGTAGCCAAGCGCCATGGATTAAAATGTTTATTGCACGAAAAACCATTCGCCGGCATCAACGGAAGTGGTAAGCACAATAACTGGAGTTTGGCCACCGACACCGGCGTTAATTTGTTGGGTCCGGGTAAAACACCAAAGACGAATTTGATGTTCCTGGCATTTTTTGTAAATGCTATTAAAGCCGTTCATGATTATGCCGATTTGTTGAGGGCTTCCATCGCCAGTGCAGGTAACGATCACCGGTTGGGTGCCAATGAAGCGCCTCCGGCCATCATCTCTATTTTTATAGGTAAATATTTAACCGAAGTGTTGAATGAAATAGAGGTACGGGTTGGAGATAAATTTGATGAACAGGATGAAGCGATCCTGAAACTGGATATACACAAAAGTATTCCTGAACTGATGCTGGATAACACCGACCGTAACCGTACCTCGCCTTTTGCCTTTACCGGAAATAAGTTTGAATTCCGTGCGGTAGGTTCCTCGGCCAACTGCGCCAATTCGATGACCGCATTGAATGCCATCATGGCCGAAACATTGAAATGCTTTAAAACCGATGTGGATGGTTTGATTGAAAAAGGGGAGAAGAAAGAAGTGGCTATTATGCAGGTGATTCAAAGGTATATTGTTGAAAGCAAGTCGGTTTTGTTTGAAGGCGACGGTTACAGCGATGCCTGGGAAAAAGAAGCCAAAAAACGCGGACTTCCCAATGTTAAAACCACCCCATTGGCATTGGATGCATATGTAACCGATAAGAATAAAGATCTTTTCAAAAACAACGAAATTTATAACCACGCCGAACTGGAAGCCCGCCACGAGATCATGCTGGAATCGTATATTAAAAAAGTACAGATAGAGGCAAGGGTGATGGGCGATCTGGCCACTACGTTCATTTTACCATCGGCCGCCAAATACCAAAATGTTTTAATTAAAAATATTGTTGGGTTAAAAGAAGTTGGTTTACCGGAAACGGCTTATGCCAACCAAAAGCAGGTATTGGAAAAGATCAGCGAGCATATCAATATCGTTAGCGACAACGTGGAGAAAATGATCGAGGAAAGAAAGAAAGCCAACGAAATAAAAGATACCCGCGAAATGGCCATTGCCTATTGCGACAATGTAAAAGGCAAATATTTTGACATCATCCGCTATCATGTTGATAAACTGGAATTACTGGTGGATGATTCTTATTGGGTATTGCCTAAATACCGCGAATTGCTTTTCTTGAGATAGTATTTACTGCGTTATTAAATATCCCGCAAAGACACAGAGGACACAAGGATTAAAATATTTCTTGTTGTACTTAGTGGCTTTGCGGGATTTTTTTATTTCTTCTTTTTAAACTTCTCATTATAAAAACCATCTATCATTATGAAAATTTACTTACATGAAAATACAGTTGATCCTGATATCGATGTTGGCTTTATCGGCTGCTACTTCGGCACAAATTGAGAGAAAACCCGTGGAGATATCAAAAGCCGATACCGAAATATCACCTGCAAGGGATGTGCCTGCCGACAAAAAAAGCCGAAAAGACCTGATGAAGGACCTTGATCTTACCCGTGAGCAAAGGGGTAAACTAAAAGAACTGAGGGATAAAAATAGTACAGCCAAAGCAGCACTTGAAAATAACCCGGCCTTATCAGAAATGGAAAAGAAAAAGAAACTGCGGGAACTTAAAAAAGACCAGGCAGAACAAATGCTTGCGATCCTGACACCGGAACAACAGGAAAAATTTAAAGCAAACAGACAAAACAATCCATAAAGCGTTTATTCGCAGGCTAAGATTCAGTCACTTGGCCGGCAGTAAGGTTGAGCAAAAGGGCCGTTCAATTTTGAGCGGCTTTTTTTATGATGAGTTGCGCCAGGGAGGCTATTTATAAGGAAAAACATCCCGTCAAAAATTCTTTTCCAGATAATAGAATCTGGCAAATCTTACTCATATTAAACAAGAAAATAGTTGTCATTTGCAGGTTGACGTAATTTTTCAAGCATGAAACAAAATCATAGAAAATGCGTTTTCTAAGGGAATAAACGCCGGTTAATCACAAAAAAATATTGATATATTGCATTAATTTAATTTGTCAAAGGCAACATAAATGCAATAAGTGTGCTCTTTTATCAATATCCTTGTTCATGAAATGATCAATATGAAAAAAGCTGTTACCTTTTTACTGCTTCTTTTATTTACCTCCATAACCTCAGCAGTGTTTGCACAGCCCTGGCTTGAGGCCAAATACCTGACACCTAAAACGGATAGTTCACTTCCGGTCAATTTTTATGAAATCCAAAAAGCATTTCAGCTTTACGAGCAGGAGCAACGGGAAACATATCCTGAAAAATTTACCGGCGAAAATGAATTCAAACCCCCATTTAAAGGATATAAAAATTATAAAAGATGGGAATGGTTTAATGAACAAAGAACGTATCCAACGGGAGAATTTCCTTCAGTAAAAATGGTATTAGAGGAATATGATAAATTTTTTCGAAAGAAAAATGCAGCAGCCCTTTCTGCTAAACAAAATATAACAACATCACAGGTTTGGGAAAACCTTGCTTCACCAAATGCGCCGGCAGGCAGCTATGCAGGAACAGGTCGGGTAAACTGTATGGCGTTTATGCCGGGTGATAACAACACTGTTTTTATTGGAACAGCGTGTGGCGGTATTTGGAAAAGTACCAATGGCGGAACAACTTGGACAGTTCTTAATACAGACCAACTTCCCTCCTTAAGCATTACCAGCATTTGCATTGAACAAACATTACCGAATACGATTTATATAGCTACCGGAGATAATTTTACCGGGTTTCCTATAGCTAGTGTTTTAAAACAAGGTCATTACAGCGCCGGAGTTTTTAAATCAACAGATGGAGGGCTTAACTGGCAACCGGCAGGTATGTCTGCTTTGCAATCAAATCAATTGGTACCTCAACAGATGATTATTGACCCGGCGGCGCCACTAACACTGTTAATTGCAGGGAACACCGGCATCTGGAGAACGATTGACGGAGGTAATAACTGGACAATGGTTCGGGCTGGAAATTTTTTCAGTATAGAGTTCAAGCCTCTGGATCATAATGTGGTTTATGCTACTGATGGATCAGGTCTTTGGCGTTCAACGGATAATGGACTGACTTGGTCGTTCAGAGGTGGTGGCTATCCAAATGCCGCTACTGACCGGGTTTCACTTGCAGTTACACCGGCCAATGTAGACTATGTTTATCTGTGGGGAAAAACAGCTGGCTTCAAAAGGTCAATTGACGGTGGCAACACAATTGATGCAACTGTTTTGGCAAATCCTGAAAGCATTGCATTACCCTATGGATATGTTGACAGGGCAATCGGGGTTTCGAATACCGATAAAGACATTGTAATAGTGGGCGGATTAACTACTGCCAAAACTATAAATGGAGGGGTAAATGCAGGTACACCTTGGGCAACAACATCAGAATATGTAAACCACCTGGCTCCGAATTATTTTCATGCTGATATAAAAAAGATAGTTTATGAGCCCGGGAGTGGGTCAAGATTGTATGCCTTGCACGACGGAGGCATTGCCTTTAGTGCAGATAACGGCGCCACCTGGACGGATAAAAGTAATGGCTTACAGATTGCGGAGATTTATAAAATTGCCAACAGCCACACAAGTGCAGATACGATTTATTACGGCGCACAGGATATTGGAACCAATCGCTGGGATGCTACAAATACCAGCGTTACGCTTTTAGATCCGGGTGATGGCTTTCAGTGTCTTGTAGACCCTAATAATCCAATGATAATCTTTACAAGTAAACAGCTTGGAAATGTACTAAAATCCATAAATGGAGGCCAGAATTTCGTCTCGGCATCACCCGGGCAAATGTTATGGAACTGCCCTATAAAGATGAACCCGTTGAATTCGCAAACCATGTATGCAGGTTGTACAGCAGGGGTTAAGAAATCAACTGTTGGCGGCACACAGGGGAGTTATGTTAATCTTTCGGCAGCCTGGCTTGACTGGATTTATGCATTGGATATTTCAAGATCAGATACAAATTATATTTATGCTGCCAGTCATGATTCAATGATCAGGTCGGTGAATGGCGGAACCACATGGTCGTACATTACAGCAGGCCTGCCTGTAGCTTTTGCTGCCATTACGGATATCATCGTAAGTTCAGGTGACAGGAGAAAAATATATGTTACATTTTCCGGCTACTCGGCAAACAATAAGGTTTTTATGTCGGTGGATAGTGGAGCTAACTGGATTAATTATTCCGGATCGTCGCTGCCTAATGTACCGGTAAACTGCATTACCTATGTAGCTGGCAGCAATGATGAAGTGTATATAGGAACCGACTTTGGTGTTTTTTACCGGGATGCCGCCTCATCTGATTGGGTTTCGTATAATAACGGTTTGCCCAATGTGGTGATAAATGATTTGGAAATTTATTATCCTACCAGAAAGCTAAGAGCCGGCACGTATGGAAGAGGCGTTTGGGAAGTTGACCTGAATACCGTGGCCCTACCTGTTACGTTAATCAGTTTTACGGGCCACTATAACAAGTTGTCGAATACAAATGATCTGGCCTGGTCAACTGCCCAGGAAACCAATAATAACTATTTTGAAATAATGAAGAGTGCCAATGGAATTGATTTTACTGCTATTGGCATGGTTAACAGCCCGGGCAATTCTTCCGGTAACCGCAATTATTCTTACCAGGATAAAGATCCTGTAGCCGGTTTAAATTTTTACCGTTTAAAGCAGGTTGATCTGGATGGCCAGGCAAAGAATTCAGGTGTTATAAATATTTATGTGAAAAAGAATGCGGCAGACTTAATACTTTATCCTAATCCGGCGAGTTCAAACATTTCAATTGAGTATGCAGATGGATTTGAAAATACAAGAATGGATATTATCGATGTATTGGGTGTACAGGTTACAGATAAAACAATGGTGCATCAGGAAACAAACCGGAAAATAAATGTCGACATCAGTCAGTTGCCTCCTGGTATTTATGTATTAAAACTTACAGGGAAATCAGAACAAATTAATTTTTCAAAATCTTTCTCTAAGTTCTAAGACTCGGGATCAGTAACTGAAATAAAACTACTGGTAATCGTGAATGCCAGATATTTATTAAGAATTTAATTTTTGGCACAGGCAATACACCAACAATAATTCAAGTCTCAATGTAATATAATTATTATATGAAACGTATGGTATGAAAAAGACATTTACAATTCTGGTGATTCTTTTACTTTCCGCTATAGCTCCAGCTATACATGCACAAGCCTGGTTGCAGGAACCATACCTTAAAACCAGTTCTGATAGTTCATCTCCTAATAATTTCTATGAAATTCAAAAAGCATTTCAGTTATATGAAAAAGAATTTGACCTGAAAGGTGACAGGGAAGGGATGGATGTTGAGGTTGGTGAAAATGAGGGTAAATTTGATGGATACAAGCAATATAAACGTTGGGAATGGTATATGGAGCCTCGTGTTTATCCATCCGGAGATATAACACTTCCTTCTACAAAACAACGGGAATTTCAAAAATATCTTAATTCAAAAGAGTACATAAAAAGCAGCACAACATCAGCAGGTTTCTCTGGTGATTGGATACCTCTTGGTCCCACAGGAACAAACTGGCATGGTTATTTTGGCGGTGCAGCCCGGGTTAGTTTTCTTCGCTTTGCACCCAATGACAGTAACATCATGTGGACTTTTGCGCCTTCGGGCGGGTTATGGAAAACAACCAACGGTGGATTGAACTGGAGCAGCAATACCGATCAGTTGCCCATCATTGGATGTACCGACCTCGCCATTAATCCGTTGAATACGCAGATCATGTACCTGGCAACCGGCGATGGTAACGGCACCGGCTCACAATTATGGCAAAGTTCTATTGGTGTTTTAAAATCAACTGATGGCGGTGCAACCTGGCCTCTTGCAAGTAATACAATGAACTGGCAGATAAGTTGGGGCAGAAGCATTTACAAATTGCTGATCAATCCTGTTCATCCCGACACAGTTTTTGCTGCAACCAGCAATGGCCTTTACAGAACAGTTAATGGCGGAGTTAACTGGAACATCGTTCAGGCAGGATTATTTCCTGATGTTGAATTTAAACCGGGTAATCCTGATGTTGTTTATGCTGTATCCGGTATTCAATCGAACGGAACTTTTTATAAGTCTGTTGATGGAGGTTCTACTTTTGTTTCCATTGCAACCGGGCTTCCTTCCAGTTTATCCGTAGGGCGGCTCGAAATTGGTGTAACGGCAGCCGATCCAAATTATGTTTATGTTGTTGCGGTAAAAAAGGTTACCAATGATTTTTATGGGTTTTATCAATCTGTTGATGGAGGGGATAATTTTTCATTTCGTTCCAATACGCCAAATATACTTTCGGGAATACCATCATCCCAGGCGCATTACAATCTGGCGATGGCGGTTTCTCCATTTCATAAGGATACAGTTATCGTGGGTGCAACAGAAACATGGAAATCTGTTGACGGCGGTGTAACATGGGCCAAGCATACCAGCACAACAGGTGCAGGGGCTCCATTTGTGCATCCTGATATACATGGGATTGAATTTTTACCGGGAACCGATTCAACCTATTTTTCCTGCAATGATGGCGGCGTATGGAAAACTACTGACTATGGCTTAACCTGGAATCCAATGAACGAAGGATTGCAAATTGCGCAGATGTACCGACTCGGAACTTCTAAAATCAATCCATATACTTTTATCACCGGCCATCAGGATATGGCTACGCATCGTTTGCAATCAAACAACTGGGATATTGTAACTCCCAATACGGGAGATGGTATGGAAAGTATTTTTGAAAATGATAATGATTCCATCATGTACCTGGAATCCTACAATGGCAGAATAATTAAAGCAATAAATACTTTTCCGCTCTTTAATGTGGTTTGCTCTTTTGGTGGTGCCGGCGTAAATGCTACCGGAAACTGGATTACGCCGGTAATCATGCATCCGGTTTATGATACTGTTTTACTGGTAGGTAAAGCACAGGTTTGGCGTACTGTTAATGGTGGAACCAGTTTTACACAGGTAGGAACCATTCCCGCCACCGGCGGCAATATGGTGGCATTGGCTTATGCCCACTCCAATGATAATTTTATCTATGCTGCCAAGGCAAATTATTTTCATGTGGCAACTGATGGCAATACTTTTATTGACCGTACAGCGGGGCTACCGGTACCGGCCTCGGCAATTACGGCTATCGCGGTAAGCAATACCGATCCCGCAAAAGTGTGGGTTACCTTTTCAGGGTACAATTCGGCCAATAAGGTTTGGGCATCTTCCGATACCGGTAAAAACTGGGTAAATTATTCGGCCGGGCTGCCCAATCTTCCCGTCAATTGCATCGTATATCAAAACAACTCAACCAATTCGTTATTTGTTGGTACAGACATAGGGGTTTATTTTAAAACCGATTCGCTGGCCACCTGGCAACCGTATTTTACCGGGTTACCCAATGTTGATGTGGAAGAACTGGAAATAAATTACAGTTTGAATAAATTAAGAGCTGCTACCAACGGAAGAGGTCTTTGGGAAACCAATATTGTAAATGGCACAATCCTGCCGGTGCAGCTCATCAGCTTTACCGGTCATTATAACGAAGTATCACAGGCAAACGACCTGCAATGGGTTACGGCATCGGAAACAAATAGTAAGTATTTTGAAATAATGAAAAGCGCCAATGGTATTGACTTTATGCCGATTGGTAAAGTGAACAGTTCAGGTAATCCCCAGGGTAACAGCCTGTATACTTACCGCGACCAGGATCCTTTTCAAGGATTTAACTACTATCAGTTGAAACAGGTTGATGTTGACGGGCAGGCAAAAAATTCCGGGATCGTCAGTATTTATGTAAAAAAGAAGACCGCAGATCTTGTCATTTATCCTAATCCTTCAAGTTCAAATATTTCGGTAACATATGCCGATGGATTTGAGGGTACAAGGGTAGAGGTTATCAACCTGACTGGTGTGGCTGTTACTGACCGGACTTTTTTGATTACAGAAACTAACCGCAAAAGAATTTTGAACATCAGCGGGTTACCGGCCGGCATTTATTTTTTAAAACTGACAGGTAAAAGCGGTGAAATAGTTTTTTCAAAACCAATCACAAAACTATAACCTGTTTGTATTTGTAATTGGATGAACTGTCTCAGCAGGAAAAACTTAATTTTGCCTGATGAGTACGATATACAGCTACCGGCAATTATACAATTTCTCCAAAACCATTTTTCTGAAAATTGGATGTGATGAAAAGGATGCTGAAACAGCAACCCGGTCATTGCTGTCGGCCGATCTGCGTGGTGTTGACAGTCACGGTGTGGCCAGGCTCAGCGGGTATATTCGTTTATGGGACGCCGGGAGGGTAAATGCAAAACCGGCGATAACGATAATGCATGAAACACCTTCAACGGCGGTGATCAACGGCGACAGGGGATTGGGCCTGGTAGTGGCGCCATTTGCCATGCAGGTAGCCATTGAAAAGGCGGGCGCAGTTGGAACCGGATGGGTAAGTGTGAAAAACAGCAATCATTTTGGCATTGCGGGTCACCACGCCATGATGGCGCTGGAACATGATATGATTGGCATTGCCATGACGAACGCTTCAGCATTGGTGGCACCAACATTCTCAAAAGAAAGAATGCTGGGCACAAATCCGATTGCTGTGGCCATACCGGCAGGTAAGCAGCCGGCTTTTGTGGCCGATTTTGCCACCACTACCGCAGCCAATGGAAAACTGGAGATATTACAACGGAAAAATGAAACCATGCCCGCTGGATGGGCCCTTACAAAAGACGGAGAGCCGTCCACCGATCCCGGTGAAATAAAAAATGGCGGAAGTCTGTTGCCACTTGGCGGTGATAAAGAGCACGGCAGCCACAAAGGATATGCACTGGGTGCTATTGTTGATATTTTTTCGGGCATACTCAGCGGCGCCAGTTATGGCCCCTGGGTGCCGCCATTCCCGGCCTATATTCCCATGCCCGAAAATATGCCCGGTGAAGGCATTGGTCATTTTTTTGGTGTTATGCGAATTGACGCGTTTAGAAAAGCTGACGAGTTTAAAGAACATATGGACAACTGGATAAACCGGTTCCGTACTGCAAAAACAATTGCCGGACAGGAAAAAGTCATCATACCGGGTGATCCGGAAAGGGAGATCGAAGCACGAAGAATGAAAAATGGAATTCCTTTATTGGGTGCTGTGGTAAAGGATTTGACTGAGTTGGGGGAGCGGTTTAAAACCGCGCTGTAAGCACTATATTTGCATCCTGCCAACAAGCAGGTTTAATCAATATATTTTTGAAAGAATGAAAGTAATGAAGTTTGGCGGCACCAGCGTAGGCAAGCCGCAGCGCATGCAGGAAGTGGCAAAATTGATAACCCGGGATGGGGAGGCTAAGATAGTGGTGCTTTCAGCATTAAGTGGCACTACCAATGCGTTGATAGAAATAAGTGAGTCGCTGTCCAGAGGCGACCGTTCTGCAGCGAAAATGCAGATCGATGCTTTACATGAACATTACAAAAATTTCGTGACCGAATTATTGGCAAACGAAGATACCCGGGAAAAAGCCAATTACGTTTTGCACGAACACTTCGAATTTTTAACCATTATTTTAAAAATTTCGTTCAGCCGGGCGTTGAATAAGGATATCCTGGCACAGGGAGAATTACTGAGCACCAAACTGTTCAGCATTTTCCTCGAAGAAATAAAGATTGATCATGTTCTGATTCCGGCTTTGGATTTCATGACCATCGACAGTTATGATGAACCACAGGTGGGTACCATCAAAGTAAAGCTTGCGCAGATCTTAAACAAGCACAAAGAAAAAAATATATTTGTTACCCAGGGGTATATCAGCCGCAATGCAAAAGGCGAAGTGGATAACCTGAAAAGGGGCGGAAGTGATTACAGTGCCTCCCTGATAGCGGCCGCTGTGAATGCCAATGTTTGTGAAATATGGACCGATATCGACGGTATGCATAACAACGATCCCCGGGTGGTTGAAAAAACCAGGGCGATTGAACAACTGAGTTTTGAAGAAGCAGCTGAGCTGGCTTATTTTGGTGCCAAGATATTACACCCGGCCAGTATCTGGCCTGCCCAGTTTTTTAATGTACCGGTGCGTTTACTGAATACGTTACAGCCCGATGCCAAAGGAACATTGATCACTGAAAAAGCTGGTAGTGTGGGTGTAAAAGCAGTAGCCGCTAAAGATGGCATCACAGCCATTAAAATAAAAAGCAGCCGCATGTTGCTGGCCTATGGTTTTTTGCGTAAGGTTTTTGAAGTTTTTGAAAAGCACCGCACATCTATAGATATGATCACCACATCAGAAGTTGCAGTTTCAGTAACCATTGATGATGACGTGCAACTACCTGAGATCTTAAAAGAGTTGGAAGCATTTGGTACCGTGGAGATCGATACCAACCAAACCATTGTGTCGATTGTGGGCAACGAAATTGCCGAAACAAAAGATGTGATGAAAAAAATATTTGATGCCCTGGAACCCATACCGGTTCGCATGGTGAGTTATGGCGGCAGCAGGCATAATATCTCTTTATTAATTACCCGTGCCGATAAGGAAATTACATTGCAATTGCTGAACAAGGGTTTGTTTGGAATGTAACAATCCAGCACCATCCAGTATCCCCATCCGAACTGCGTTCAGCCGGCCGGGTATCCGCCGTCCAATCAAATCCGGATCCCCAACTTCTTATATATAAAACTCATCAGCCAGGCCGGGCCAATCATCAAAAACTGGATGTCTTTGAAAAAAGAGGGTTTTTTGCCCTCCACTTTATGGCCATAAAACTGGCCGATCCAGGCAACCACAAAAACGATGATGCTGAAAAGCCAGAGTGGTATGAAATCGGCCTGTTCAACCAGGTTGCATAACCACAAACAAAGAACAGCAAATAACAGCAAGCCTATCCAAAGTGTTTTGGAGAGCGTGATATAGTAAATAGTAACCAGCGCCAACACCATGATGGCAACGTTTATCTCTACTCCGGCTACAATAAACGGTAGCTTTATACCAAACAATAAACCGATGATGGAAAAGAAAATAGCGGGTACACAGATCCAGTGAATGGTTTTATTGGTATGGTTCTGGTGGCTTTCGCCGTATTCGGCAAGCCATTGATGTATGGTTTTCATCCTCATTTGTTTTGATCAGGCTAAAGATAAATAAAACAGTTAACAATTCATTTGCAACAAAACCATGCGTTTGGGCGTAATAAATATGGTTTTTCATAGGATATTGGATATAAACGGCCCCGATCTCTATCGGGGCTTCTTTACGTTAACCCGCAGGCGACATCATGAGCCGGCCGTACATAAAAAAAACTCTCCGCGGCAGCGAAGAGTTTTCCGAAATATGTTGGTTAAACTGATTTAGATGATCATCATCGCATCCCCATAACTGAAGAAACGGTATTTATCTTTAATTGCTTTCTTATACGCTTCCATCATTAAATCGTAACCGGCAAAGGCACAGGCCATGATCAGCAAACTGGTTTTGGGCAGGTGGAAATTGGTAACCAATGAATCGGCGATATTGAAATTATAAGGCGGATGAATAAAATGATTGGTCCAGCCTTCTGAAGGTTTTAATAATTTTTGTGCCGTAAACGACGATTCCATGGCCCGCATGGTAGTGGTACCGATCGAGCAAATGCGGTTGCCATTTTGCTTGGCTTTGTTCACAATGGCGCAGGCTGTTTCATCAATCCTGTAGTATTCGGCATCCATTTTATGCTTGCTCAGGTCTTCAACTTCAATTGGGCGGAATGTTCCAAGGCCGGTATGCAGGGTGGCTTCGGCAAACCGGATTCCCTTTATCTCAAGGCGCTTGATCAGTTCCTGGCTGAAATGCAACCCCGCAGTAGGCGCCGCAACCGCACCTTCATGCTTGGCATAAACGGTTTGATAACGCTCCTTATCTTCTTCATCCGGCTTGCGCTTGATGTATTTGGGCAACGGTGTTTCTCCAAGTATTTCAAGCATACCGCGGAACTCTTCATCAGTGCCATCCCATAAAAAACGAATGGTACGGCCGCGGCTTGTGGTGTTATCAATTACTTCGGCAACCAATTCATCACTTTCGCCAAAATATAATTTATTACCTACACGGATCTTACGTGCCGGGTCAACGATCACATCCCAAAGCTTATTGGCTTTGTTCAATTCGCGTAACAGAAAAACCTCAATCTTGGCGCCTGTCTTTTCCTTTCGGCCATACATACGTGCCGGAAAAACCTTGGTATTATTCACCACAAACACATCCTTATCATCGAAATAATCCATGATCTCTTTAAAGTGTTTATTTTCGATCTGGCCGGTTTTGCGGTGAATAACCATCAAACGGCTGTCTTCACGGCGTTTGGTAGGGTTTTGGGCAATTAAATTTAAAGGAAGGTCGAATCTGAATTGGGATAATTTCATGTAACGGTTTTATATTTAGTATTGTCACATGTCCGTACTGCAGGTTTTGCAGTGATTGTAGCCCTTTGCTGAGGACATTTATCATGTTACGGCATGATTTAAAGTGGGCAAAGGTACAAAATAGCAGCCAAAATCGGAGGATTAAAAAAATAATTTTATGGCGTTTCCGTCAATTCAACAAAAAAAGCAGAAAACCGTTAAATAGCGGAACATAATTTTGTGGTATCTCTACTTCTACGCATCTTTATAAGGTACCCACCAGTTTTATTAATTATTACCGTAATGTTTAACAGGTCCTTTAATACTTTTTTTATTGGTTTACTTCTATGCGCGGCAACCGGCTATGCACAAAAGAAAGCCCCGGCCAAATATCCCAGCCTGTTATGGGAGATCACAGGCAATGGTTTGGCAAAACCATCTTAGCTTATTGGCACCATCCACGTAAGCAGCAAAATGGTTTTTCATTTGAGCGACTCATTTTACCAGGCGATAAAGAATGTTGATGCGGTGGCTTTGGAACTGAATCCCGATACCTGGCAGGGCGAAATGGTGAGTATAAATAAGATAAAACAGAATTACACCGAATTCGTTAAGCCACCCCGGGGTGATTTTCTCACTGAAAATTCTTTTCGCATTTCAAAATACGACGATGAGCTCAAAGCGGCGATGAGCAGTGAGCCCATGATCTTAAACAGCCTGCTTTACCGATCCTATAAAGAGCGGGAAGATTTTGAAGAAGATACCTTCCTCGATCTGTATATCTACCAAACCGGGAAAAAACTAGGCAAAAGAGCAACCGGTGTTGAAAATTATTTTGAAACCGAAAAAATTGTGATGGAGGCCTATGCCGATATGGCAAAGGAAAAAAAGAAAAAAACGATTGATACCGACGGAGAATCGCGGCGGGATATTTATGAGAAAACCCAGGATGCCTATCGCCGGGGCGACCTCGATCTGATGGATTCGTTAGACCGCATGATGGACCGGTCGGATGCCTTTATGGAAAAATTTCTGTTTAAAAGAAATGACATACAGGCTAACTCCATGGATACGATCATGAAAAACAGTTCCCTTTTTGTGGGTGTTGGTGCCGCACACCTGCCGGGGCCAAGGGGCGTTATTGAACTGCTGCGAAAAAAGGGATACCTCCTTCGGCCCATACAGATGACCGACCGGGATGCTGCCCAAAAAGAGGCAATTGATAAAATAAAAGTGCCGGTACATTTTACAACACAGGTGGCAGAAGATAGCATGTTTACCGTAGCTATGCCAGGCCCCTTGTTCAATGCCGGTGAAGCGTACAGGTTGTTGGACCAGCGCCAATATTCGGATATGAGTAATGGCGCTTATTACCTGGTGACCAGGGTTAAAACCCATGCGGCTTTTTTAGGCCAAAACGAAAAGGACGTTTTGAGTAAGGTAGACAGTATCATGTACGAGAATATCCCGGGTAAAATTTTATCAAAGAAGTTAATCAAAAAAAATGGGTATAGCGGCTTCGATATCAGCAACCGCACCCGGCGTGGTAATTTACAGCGTTACCAGATCTTTGTTCTCCCATTTGAAGTATTGTTCTTTAAGATGAGTGGTAAAGAAAATTATATTGAGGGAAGTGAAGCAGAACAATTTTTTTCGTCTATTCGTTTGAAAGAACCTGATGCTGTAGCGGTAGATTTTCAACCGGCCCAGGGCGGGTTTTCTGTCCGGTTTCCGCAACAGCCTGCAGAATATCTCAATACGGTAGGCACAGATGGCATGGACCGTTGGGAATATGAGTCCGTTGATAAGTCCAGTGGCGATGCTTTCCTGGTATTGAAAAAATCGGTGTATAATTTCCGCTTCCTGGAAGAAGATAAATTTGATCTCGGCTTGATTGAAGAGTCGTTCAGAAATGCCGACTATTTCGAAAAGCAGTTAAGCCATGCGTACATTAGTTTTAACGGCTATCCCTGCCTTGAAGTAAAAGAAAAATGGAAGGATGGGTCTTACCTGTTTGCCAGGTACCTGATCAAAGGCCCGCATTATTATGTAATTGCTGCAAAAACCAGGAACAGAAAAACCGAATTTGGCGACTTTTTCAAAAGCTTTCATTTCACGCCCTACGTGTACCAGCCGGCCACAACCTATCTCGACAGCTTTATGCATTTTTCGGTAAAAACACCGGTGGTACCGGATATTAATAATGACATCAGGACTTTGGCCGAAAGCGCTGCTAAAGATGCAACCAATGGGAATAATTATTCGGGGTATGTAAGTTATTGGCCCAAAAGTCAAAATGGTTTATTCCAAAGTGAGGCAACCGGCGAAAAGATCGGCGTTAGTATCCAGGAATATCCTGCCTATTATTATGTAAAAGATTCATCAAAATTCTGGCTCGATGACCTTACTGATGTGTATGAACGATCGGACATGCTGTTATATAAAATGGACACCATAACCGTGCATGATTCCCTGCAGGCTTACCGGCTCAACCTGCGCGACACGGGGTCGTCCCGTACCATAACCCGTATGGTGTTGATGAAAGATAATTACAGTTTCAACATCGTAACCATGGGCGATACACTGGCGAATGAAAGCGATTTTGTGCATGCCTTCTTCCGGAGTTTTAGTCCTGATCAAAAAAAATTAGGCAGAAATATAAAAGAAAACAAACTCGAGGAGTTTTTTACTGATCTTTTCAGCAAAGACAGTGCTACACAAAAAAAGGCAAGGCAATCGATTTCCAATATTTATTATGGAGAGCAGGGCGTTCCATATATTGAAGCAGCCATCAACAGGTTGAATCTGTCGGATAAAGATTATTTTGATACCAAAACCAAACTGATTGCTGAATTGGGTTATATAAAAGATAGTTCCAACCCCGTAGTTGTAAAGCTGCTTAAAAAAATATTCGAACAAACGGCAGATACCGGTTTTTTTCAGAACGAAGTATTCAAGGCATTAGCCAGGCATAAAACCAAGGCCGCCTATGATCTGTTCAAGGAGCTGATTCTCCAGGACCCCCCGGTTTTTTCGGATAGTTACGAATACAGCAATATGTTAGGTAACCTGGAAGATTCGTTGTTGCTTACCAAAAGCTTATTTCCCGATCTGCTTCAATTGATTTCGTTGAGCGACTATAAAAACGAAGTGTTATCCCTGCTTGTAAAACTGGTTGACAGCAACCTGCTATCGGCTTCGGATTATGACGAATATTTCACGAAGATCTATTTTGACGCAAAAGTGGAACTAAAACGTCAACAGATAAAAGATGAAGCACTAATGGAAAAGGAACTGCTGGATGACGAGGCTGAAAACAACAGCACTTTCAATGTAACAGACGATTACACAGAAACTAACCTGGATAAGTACAGCGTTTTGCTGCTGCCTTTTTATGAAAAAAATAAGGCGGTATCCCTGTTCTTTCAACGGTTATTGCAGTCGAGAGATGCCGACGTGCGGCTAACCACTTCGGTTTTATTGTTACGCAATAAGCTCGCTGTGCCTGACAGTATTTTGCAAAACCTTGCTACCAGCGACTTTTACCGAAGTAAATTGTACGGAAAACTAAAGGACGCAAACCGTTTGGATAAATTTCCGGCGAAATACAATAACCAGCTTGATATTGCCCGAAGTTTTTTAGTTTCTGATGGAAATAAAAAAAAGATAGACTCTATTTCTTTTATAAAAAAGACACCGGTTTCTTATCTGGATAAAAAAGGGGTTGTTTATTATTTCAAGTATCGCATAGAAAAGGAAGATGGCTGGAAAATTGGAATGAGCGGGTTGCAACAGGAGAATGTTAAAAATATTGACATCGGTGATCAACTGACTTCGATGACCGACAAAAAGATAAAAGAGGATGAACCCCTCGACGAGCAGCTGAACAACCAGTTAAAAAGAAGGTTATTCGGTTTTCATAAGAGCGCCCGTAATTTTTATGGTTATAACGGAAATTATAAATTCACCGCCATCGATGACTATGAGGACTGAGTGATGGCCTTACCCGGAATGGCACTGATGAGTTTCTTCGTGTATTCGTTTTGCGGGCTATAAAAAACCTGGTCGGCATCGCCCGCTTCAACAATTTTCCCCTTATACATTACCAAAATGCGGTTACAGGTATAATGAACCACCGACAGGTCGTGCGAAATGAAAATGGCTGTAAAACCGAATTCTTTCCGGAGATCAAGGAGCAGGTTCAACACCTGGGCCTGCACACTTACATCCAATGCCGAAACCATTTCATCAAAAATTAAAAAGGAAGGGTTTAGGGCGAGTGCCCGGGCGATACAGATGCGTTGCCTTTGTCCGCCACTGAACTGGTGGGGGTATCGGTTATAATGATTGCTGCTCAGACTAATTTTTTCGAGCAGGTCCATTACTTTTTCTTTTCGTTGTTTGTTGTTCGCTAAAACAGCATGCACCTGCAGGGGTTCCAAAATGGCTTCGCCAATGGTTAACCTCGGGTTGAGCGATCCGTAGGGATCCTGAAAAACGATTTGCAGATCTTTACGCAGGATACGCAAAGAAGCAGGATCCAGTGTTGTAAGGTCTTTCCCATCTAATACTATTCTACCGGATGTAGGTTTAACCAATTGCAAAATGCTTCTTCCCAAAGTTGTTTTTCCACAACCACTTTCACCAACCAGTCCAACGATATCCCCTTGTTGCACCGAAAAACTTACATCGTCAACCGCCTTCACAAAAGTTTTAGCCTTGCCAAACCAGGTTTTTTTTTCAGGAAAATGCACAGCGAGGTTTTCAACGGTTAAAACGGTTGCCGGCAATGGATTCGCAGAAACCGGGCCGGGGAATTGATTTTTCCGGTCGGGTGGTTTTGTTTCGGGTACAGCACCATGTCCTAAAAAATCGGCGGCAACGGGCAGTGGTTTTCCTTTTGGTTGCCCGGCTGGCCGGCAAGCCAGCAGGGCTTTTGTATACGGGTGTTTTGGCGATAGGAGGATGTCTTTTGCGTGACCCTGTTCCACAATTTCGCCACGGTACATCACCAGTATCTTATCGGCAATATCGGCAACAACACCCAGGTCGTGGGTAATAAAAATAACACCCATATTGTTTTCGGTCTGCAGCGATTTGATCAGTTCCAGTATGGTTTTTTGTACCGTTACATCCAATGCGGTTGTGGGTTCATCGGCGATCAGCAGGGCAGGGTTGCAACTCATGGCCATGGCGATCATCACCCGTTGTTTTTGTCCGCCACTCAGTTCATGTGGATACCGTGAAATTATTTTTTCCGGGTTTGGCAATTGCACTTTGTCGAAAAGCGTGATCGTTTTCTGCCTGGCTGTTTTTTTACTAACGCGTTGGTGTAGCCGAATAGTTTCCATCACCTGGTATCCGCAGGTAAATACAGGGTTCAAAGAGGTCATAGGTTCCTGAAAGATCATGGCAATTTTGTTGCCACGAATGTTTCGTAGTGCCCGATCCGATACATTGGAGAGGTTTACCGTGTCGTGTTGCCGGAACAGGATATCGCCGGTAACCAGGGCCTGTTTTGGCAATAGTTGTAAAACCGATAAGGCTGTTACTGATTTACCCGAACCGCTTTCGCCTACGATGGCTACCAGTTCACCGGCAGCTACTTCAAAGGAGCTGCCGGTAACAGCAGTACTCCATTCAGCATCATGGTTAAATTGTATGGATAAATTTTTTATGGAAAGTAAAGGAGCCATTCCTGATTATAAAAACTTCAGGTGCCTCACGGTTAATCCGTTGTTCATTAATTGTTTCAGCGAATCAATGCCGATCTTCAAATGCACATCAACGTATTTAGAGGTCACCTTTTTATCGCTGGCCGCTGTTTTAACACCGTCGGGTGTCATGGGCTGATCACTAACCAGCAATAAAGCTCCGGTCGGGATCTTATTATAAAACCCAACCGTAAAAATAGTCGCTGTTTCCATATCTACGGCGTATGCCCGAACATCCTGCAGGTAAGTTTTAAATTTTTCATCGTGTTCCCACACACGGCGGTTGGTGCTGTAAACTGTACCGGTCCAGTAATCCACTGCATAATCCCGGATCGTGGTTGACACCGCCTTTTGCAGGGCAAAAGCGGGTAAGGCCGGTACTTCGGGCGGAAAATAATCGTTGGAGGTTCCTTCGCCGCGGATCGCCGCAATGGGCAAGATCAAATCGCCTAATTTGTTCCGTTTCTTCAATCCGCCACACTTGCCCAAAAACAATACCGCCTTGGGTTCAATAGCACTCAGTAGATCCATTACGGTGGCTGCGCCCGGACTACCCATGCCAAAATTAATGATGGTGATATTAGCTGCCGTTGCACATTGCATCGCTTTGTCTTCACCCACTATTTTCACTTTATTCCATTTGGCAAACAGCTCCACATAGTTTGCGAAATTGGTGAGCAAAATATATTCTCCGAAATTTTCCAGTTTTTCGCCGGTATAACGCGGTAACCAGTTCCTGACTATTTCTGCTTTTGACTTCATATCTTGCCGTTATATTGCTGATAAAAAAATAAATATACAAAATTCTTTCCCCGGTAAGGAGCAAAGCCATGATTAAAATTGAATTTCCCCCATATCAGCCAAAAATAAAAACTGAAGCCGGCAGGGAATTTATATTTGATGAATTTCGTAAACGATGGATATTACTGACGCCCGAGGAGTGGGTCAGGCAAAATTTTCTGCAGTACCTGGTGCAGATAAAAAAGTACCCGGTCTCTTTGATCGCTGTTGAAAAAGAGATAAAACTGGGCGACCTTAAAAAACGTTTTGATATCATGGTTTACGATGCCAATACCAAACCCTGGATGATTGTAGAGTGTAAGGAAATGAACGTATCGCTTAACAAAGCCGTGCTGGATCAGGTACTGCGTTACAATATATCACTTAATGTGCCGTACCTGGTTATTACCAACGGCAGTTATTGTATGGCTGTGTGTTTAACCGGCGGTACCATGATTGAAATTGATTCGTTGCCCGGTTTATAGATCATTCTCCGTTTCGATTGCTACCGGTTCATTAGGGTTGCTCTTGTACGGCCATTGATTTTGCAGTTTTGCCTGAATAAAATAAACAAGTAAGCCACTTGCAAAAACAATTAAAAACGAAAGGATAATGGCAGCCCCTGTTGCATAAAAAATAAACAGCCACATGGCAATTACTAAGATAACCGGCACCGGATACAGCGGCATTTTATAAGCCAGGTGTTTTGATCCGTTCCGTTTTCGCAATAACACTACACCAACGGCCTGTCCAATAAACTGTACCATGATTCGCATGGCCAAAATTCCGTCTATTACGTGTTTCATCTTAAACAACATACTGAAAATAAAGGCAAAACCGGCCAATACCAGCAGGGAAACATAGGGGAAGTTCTTTGTGGGATGCAGCCTGGCAAATACTTTAAAGAAAGCGCCGTCCACTGCTGCAGCATAAGGAACCCTGGAATAACCGAGCATCACCGCAAACAGAGAGGCCAGCGCAACCCAAAGTATCATTACGGTAATGGTATTGGCAGCCGTATAGCCGTACAACCGTTCAATAAAAGTGCTAACCACAAACGTATTGATGCCGGCATCCTGCCATTGTTTTATTTCCTGCCAGCTGATCACACTGCTTACACTCGTGTTCATGGCAAGGTATAAAATGGCTATACCGATTACAGAAATAAACATGCTGCGGGGAATATTTTTGCCGGGGTTTTTTATCTCGCCACCCAAATGGCAAACATTGTAATACCCCAAATAACTGTATACGGTTTTAATGCAGGCCTGGCCAAACAGAAAGGAAGCCAGTTGCCCCCAGCTAAAATCAGTGTTTATATCTTTAAGCGGCTGTAGAAAATTTCCGTTGGCAATGCCGCCAATAATTATCCAGCCAATTGTGAGAATAACCCCCGTCCAAAGCAGAACCGCAATTTTACCAATGCTGTCAATCTTCCGGTAAAGCAAAATCGTTACCACAACGATCACCGATGCAGAAACCAGCTTTTGCTCTATCGGGCCTAATTCAACGAGATATCCCAGGTATTGCGAAAAGCCGATGGCAGCTGAGGCAGCAACCAGCGGCGCCTGAATGATCGTTTGCCATACATACAGGAAACTCATCAATCGGCCCATGCCATTTTTACCATAAGCCTCTTTCAAAAAATTGTAACTGCCCCCGGCTAACGGGTAAGCCGCTCCCAATTCGCTCCATATCATAGCATCAATCAATGATAAAACGGCACCTGCTATCCAGGCATATAAAAACATGCCGCCCATTAAACCCATAACTATCGGAAGTGTAACAAACGGGCCAATGCCCACCATATCTATCATATTTACAACGGTAGATTGAAATAAGCCTAAGCTTCTTTGTAGTTTTGGTGCAGTCATTCGGTAAATTGAATACGGAAATTACAATTTTGAACGATAATCTGAATAACTAAAATATAGCCAGGAACAATCTGATCGGTTAAAACGTTAAGAAGAGAAAATCAGGAACAGGATTATTGTTTCCGGGATAAAATTGAATAGTTTTTGATAAAATATTGTTTTGTAGCTTAGATAAATTATTGATGGGATGATGAAAAAAAAAATTGTAATAGCAATAACCGGAGCCAGCGGCTCGGTATACGCCGATTTGCTGTTGAGGAGACTACAATTGCTTAATAATCAAATAGATGAATTGAGCCTGGTGATGACTGACAATGCCCGGGAAGTTTGGAAAATAGAACTCGAAAATGACCATTATGTCAATTTTCAATTACGTCATTTTACTCAAAAAAATTTTAATGCACCCTTCGCTTCCGGCTCCGGGCAATATGATACCATGATCATCATTCCCTGCAGCATGGGCACTTTAGGGAGAATTGCGGCCGGTATTTCGGGTGATTTGATCAGCCGGGCTGCCGACGTGATCCTGAAAGAAAGAAGAAAATTGATCTGTGTGGTTAGGGATACACCTTACAACCTCATTCATATCCGTAACATGGAAACGATAACACTGGCCGGAGGAATAATTTGTCCGGCAACGCCGTCATTTTACAGTAAACCCAAAACTATTGAGGAAGCAGCTGCTACCGTAGTTGACCGGGTGATCGACCTGGCCGGATTGGATAATAATTCTTTTAGATGGGGAACGCCGGTTTGACAGTTCGTCGTTTACATCAGGCAACCCCGAAAGGATAGAAATGTAAGTGGATCGGCGAATGAAATTTACAAATTAAAACTACCTGCCCAGGTTCCGGCACCGCGTTTTGAACGGCCCGGCCGCGCTTCGGATAGTCCCGATAGTCCCGATAGCTATCGGGAGTAGGGGTACAGCTTCCTTTATCTCAAATCAACCAATTCCATGCCCGGGTAATTTTTTTGATTGAATACAAAAGTAGCATCGGAAATAGCCGAACTGGTATTCATGGCACTAACTGTGTAGGTGTACCGGTTTCCGGCTTTTTCAAAAATTTTGGTCGACTTGATGGTTTGCGTGGCCTTATTAATGAAGATGAGTACTTTATGAAACATCTTTGTTTTGTCGATCGGGGTTAATTCAATTTCCTGGATACCTTTTGCGTCGCTGTTTAACTTGTATAAAAAATCACGGTCGTAAAAATTGGTAAATAATTTTTGTGGGGTGATGGTATTATTGGTAGCGTCGAGTTTGGTAAGGGTTACTTCTTTTGATGGAGCATCTACCGTCCACACGTTACTGCCATCACAAAAAATATCCTGACCCGCCATTTTGATGCGGTACCTGGTTCCTTTCATATATACTGTACCCGTTTTATTTCCTATTTGTTTATTTGACGCATTCTCGATCTTCAAAACAAAATTAGACTGAACAGATGTAAAGGTTTTAAACCTGGCACTAACCACATCCAGAATTTTTTTGGCTGCCGGATCACTGTTCCCCATTCCCTTTGGAACCTGAGCGCCTGCAGTTAAAACCAAACTGGCCCACAGAAAAAGTATACTAAAAAATCGTTTCATATGTAATGGCGTCAAATTAAAATTTCCTAATCCTTAAACGATGGCAAAGGTACAAGATTAGAGGGGTTTTTTCAAGCCCGGTTTAAACGTAAAATATAATAAACTGTTAATGTAGAATGATATGTGAAATATAATGAACCCGAGCTCCGTTAATTCGCAAAAGAATAGCTATTTTGCGTGACTTCAACACAACTCCACTATTGCAACATTGTACATGTTGTTATACGGTTCAAAAATTGAGCCTTATAGCCAATTTAAATTAATTAACTCATATCATGGAAAGAAATGTGCCTGTTTCCCAGCGGGAATCGTATAACCCTACGCCATTCTCCGGATTTTTATGGTGGTTAGCTACAGCCGAAAAAGAGATCCTCGTAGATTCGGTGGTTGACAGAAACCGATACCGTATTATTGGTATGACTGTTTTGGCAACCTGGGCCTTTGCCACATTTACCTGGACTTACTTTTTCTCCACTTTCGTTGATTCTCTTGCAATTGCGATAGCGCTTGGTTTGTTTATGGGATTCATTATCCTCACCATCGACCGGGCGCTGATCAAGGGTATAACCAAATTCAATAAACGAAAACTGGCGCCACTTTTATTTCGCGGATTGCTGGCCCTTACCATTGGTACGTTTATGGCGCAGCCGGCAGTTTTATATATGTTTGATAAAGAAATAAAACTGCAAACATCGCTCGACAATGAAAAAAAGAAGATGTTGAAGCAGGCCGAACTGGTAACGTTGTACAAAACACCGAAGGAAGCTTTAACAAAAGAACAAACCATATTAAAAACTGAATTGTCGGCTAAAGCTGATCTGGTAAATACGGCCCGAAATAATTTTTTAGCCGAAACAGATGGCAGCGGCGGGTCGGGTAAAGTGGGGATCAAAGACATCGCCATAGCCAAACGTAACGAGTACCAGAAACTGGATGCCGAATATCAAAATTTATTAAGATCTACCCAACCCAAACTGGATAGCAACGACGCCGCGTTAGGAAATATTGACGATAAAATAAAAGCCGAAGAAGCCAATTTTCTGTTGTACCTCAACAATGGTTTTTTAACCCGGGTAGAAGCTTTATCGAATTTATTAAAGAACAATCCGGCGCTTCAGTTCCGGTATTACCTGATCGTTTTTATTTTAATGTTGATCGAGTTGATGCCGGTGATCGCGAAAACCATTTTGCCATCGGGTAGTTACGATGAAAAAGTGATGCTGCGGGAAGAAATGGAAATTGATATCGCTCATAGCAATATGCGAAAAGAACAACAGTTGAAGGAAATCTATAACCAACTGGCTTTCGAAAACGATTCGGATGCCATCGCTGCCTTTTTCAGTTTAACCAGGGAGGACCGGAGGGACAAGATCAACGGCTTTAGTAAAAAGTGGAAAGACGACAACCACCAAACCTTTGACGGTTTTTGGGAGAAGATGAAGAAGGAGATATTGACCAAGCAGGAGAATTAAATGAATTACCACAGTTTTAAACCCGTGGCAATTCATTATTTTTGTCGCCTCCCGATGAATCGGGACAAGCTATGGCAAAAAAATCTGCTGATACTCCCTTAATGCAACAGCACCAGGCCATCAAGGCCAAATACCCTGATGCCATTCTGCTTTTCAGGGTAGGCGATTTTTATGAAACCTTCGGACAGGATGCCGTTACCACAGCTGCTGTGCTGGGCATCACCCTTACCAAAAGACATAGCGGCGATCCAAACGCCCAGGAACTGGCTGGCTTTCCGCATCATGCGTTGGATACCTATTTGCACAAACTGGTAAAGGCCGGTTACCGCGTTGCCATCTGCGATCAATTGGAAGATCCCAAACAGGCCAAAGGCATTGTAAAACGAGGAGTAACCGAATTGGTAACACCCGGTGTGGCCACCAGCGATAAATTACTGGAACATAACAGCAATAATTTTTTAGCAGCGTTACATATCGGCAACGATATGATCGGCATCGCTTTTTTAGACATCAGTACCGGAGAGTTTTTTGTTGCGGAAGGAGATAAGGAATATGCTGATAAGTTATTGCAGAGCCTGAAGCCCGCCGAAGTGATCTTTCAGCGAAGCCATCAAAAATATTTTAAAGAAAATTTCGGCAGCAAATTTTTCACCTATACGCTGGATGAATGGATCTTTGCTGAAGCCTATGCAACCGAATCCTTATTAAAACATTTTGGTACCCATAGCCTCAAAGGTTTTGGTATCGAAACCCGGCAATCGGGCATCATTGCAGCCGGTGCCATTCTGCATTATTTAAAAGATACCGAACATCCCAACCTGGGGCATATCACGTCCATTCAAAGAATCGACCGGGAAGATCATTTATGGATGGATCGCTTTACTATCCGAAACCTTGAACTGTTGGGCGGCGCCGAAGGCAGCCAAACCCTGTTGAAAGTATTGGATAACACCGTTTCGGCCATGGGTGCCCGTTTGCTAAAAAGATGGATGCTGTTGCCGTTAAATAATATCGTCAAGATCAATGAACGGTTAAACACGGTTGAGTTTCTAATCAAAGAAACCGATCTCCGGAATAAGTTAGCTCAGTACATTAAACAGGCCGGCGATGTAGAAAGGCTGGTGAGCAAAGTGCCGCTAAAAAAAGTAAATCCAAGGGAAGTATTGCAGATCGCCAGGGGATTACAACAAACCGACGGGATCAAAAAAATCTGCGAAGCGTCATCCAATGAATATTTAAAAAGGTTGGGCGATTCGCTTAATCCCTGCAAATATATTTTAGAGAAGATCCTGAAAGAACTGAATGAAAACCCGCCGGTGGCAGCGTCCAAGGGTTCTGTAATTGCCGGTGGTATTGATAAAGAACTTGATGAATTGCGCAGGATCGCCAGCGGCGGTAAAGATTTTTTGGTGGAGATTCAGCAGCGGGAAGCATTGGCAACCGGAATTTCTTCTCTAAAGATCAGTTTCAATAATGTATTTGGCTATTACCTGGAAGTAACACACGCGCATAAAACCAAGGTGCCCGACACCTGGATACGCAAGCAAACCCTCGTTAATGCCGAGCGATACATTACACCCGAATTAAAAGAATACGAAGAGAAAATTGTTGGCGCTGAGGATAAAATACTCGCCATTGAAATGCAGCTTTTTGAGGAACTGTTGAATGAGTTGCAGGATTATATAGCGCCCATGCAGGTAAACGGAAACGTGATGGCCATAATAGATTGTCTTAGCTGCTTTGCCAACAACGCCCTGCATTATAAATATAAAAAACCGCAGTTGCAGGATGATTGTATCCTTAATATCAGGGATAGTCGACACCCGGTCATCGAACAAAACCTGCCGGTGGGAGAATCCTATATCGCCAATGATATTTACCTCGATCCTTCATCGCAACAGATCATCATTTTAACCGGCCCGAACATGAGTGGTAAGAGCGCTATTCTGCGGCAGACGGCCCTGATCACGTTAATGGCGCATATGGGCTGTTTTGTACCGGCCAGTGAGGCAAAAATTCCCCTAACCGATAAGATCTTCACCAGGGTAGGGGCCAGCGACAATTTAAGCGGTGGTGAAAGTACTTTTATGGTGGAGATGAACGAAACGGCCAGTATAATCAACAACCTCACCAAACGCAGTTTGATCCTGCTCGATGAAATAGGCCGGGGTACGTCAACTTATGATGGTATCAGTATTGCCTGGAGCATTGCCGAGTTTTTGCATAACTCCGTGCATCAACCCAAAACATTATTTGCCACCCATTACCATGAGCTCAATGAACTGGAGAATAAATTCGAAGGCATAAAAAACTTTCATGTTACCAACAAAGAGGTCGGCAACAAAATAATCTTTCTGCGCAAATTGGCACCTGGCGGCAGTACCCATAGTTTCGGAATTCATGTGGCCCGCATGGCGGGTATGCCACCCGAACTCATCAACCGCGCAAATGAAATTTTAACCCAGCTCGAGCTTAGCCGCGAAGACGGAAACCAGGGTCACTTCGACGAAACCGTTAAGCAATTAAATAATCCAAAAATGCAGCTCAGCATTTTTGATGCCCATTCAGCTACGTTCGAGGAGATCAGGAAATTACTGGAAGCGGTTGATATAAACCGCCTAACACCTGTAGAAGCTCTTTTGAAGCTTCAGGAGATTAAAGGGAAGGTAAAATAATAGTCCGTATTTGAGTTTGCTTATGTAAACATGGAACTTTTGTCATCAAAGCTGTTAAAACGATATTAACACTTGCAGCGATAGTGCCAAAAAAGGAGTCTTTAGTATAATTTTACCGAACTTATGATTAAAAAGCTACTCGTATTCATCGTCTTTTGTTTTGTAATATGGAGTAATAGCCTTGCACAAACCTGTACCACGCTGGGGCAAAATCCGTCTACGGCTTTTCCGGTATGCGGTACCAATGTATTTTCGCAGGGTACCGTGCCGTTTTGCGGGGGTCGGTCAATTCCTGCACCACCCTGCCCAAGGGCCCCTTTTTCTGATAAAAATCCATTTTGGTACAAGTTTACCTGTTTTGCAACCGGCACTTTAGGATTTGCTATTACGCCAAACACACCGGAGGATTACGATTGGGAAATTTTTGATATTACCGGCCGCAATCCGGATGCTGTATATTCAGATGCCAGCCTGATCGTAGCTTTTAACTGGAGCGCTGAGTTTGGCGTTACCGGCACGAGTGCTTCGGCGGGCAGCTTGAGGGAATGCGATGGTCCCGGCGTACCGCTCATGAGTGCCATGCCCACACTGACGGTCGGGCATACTTACATTTTGCTGGTGAGCCATTTTACAGATACGCCTAATGGTTATAGTCTTACATTTGGAGGTGGCACCGCCAATATAACCGATCCTAAAGAGCCCCACATGGAAAGCGCCAGGGCGGCCTGTGACGGCACCCGGTCTACCATCAAGCTTAATAAAAGAATGAAGTGTAATAGTCTTACAGGCAGCGGGTCAGAGTTTACCCTTACACCACCCCTGGCCAATGTAATTTCGGCTACAGGTTTTGGTTGTTCCAACGGTTTCGATATGGACTCGCTGATTCTCACCCTGGATACGCCTTTGCCACCCGGTACCTATATGATCAATATCAAAAACGGAACAGATGGCACGACCATAAAAGACAATTGCGACCGGGAGATCCCTCAAGGCGAGAGTATCCCGATGATCGTTTATCCTTTGGTACCCACGCCCATGGACAGCCTTTCGAAACTGGGTTGCGCACCGGATGAACTACAGCTGGTTTTCAGAAAAAATATGAAATGCAGCAGCATAGCGGCCGATGGCAGCGATTTTAGGGTTACGCTGATTTCGGGCTCAACGCCAGTTTCGGTTATTGGCGCAACCGGAAATTGTGATGCGGATGGATTGACACCGGTTATTAAAGTGAAATTATCAGCCCCCATACAAACCAAAGGCGTATACGAGATCAGGTTGCAAACCGGCAGCGACGGCAATACCATTATTGATGAATGCGGGCAGGAAACACCTGCCGGAGCCACATTAAATTTTGCTACAAAAGATACGGTAAATGCTGATTTCAGTTATACGATCGGGTACGGATGCGAACGGGATACCATTGATTATTTTCATGATGGCCGCAATGAAGTAAATTTCTGGAAATGGAATTTCGACCGAACCAGGAACAGCAGTCTGCAGAACCCAACAGTTTTATACGGTTCCTTCGGCGAAAAGAAAACCTTTCTGATCGTTAGTAATGGCGTATGCCGGGATACCAGCGATACCGTAAGAATATTGCTGGACAATGAAGTGAAGGCTGCATTTACTGCAACACCCATCGTGTGCCCAAATGAATTTGCCACATTTATCGACAACAGTATCGGAAATATTGTTTCCTGGAACTGGGATTTTGCAAATGGAACAACAAGTTCCTCGCAATCTCCCTCACCACAATCGTATTTTGCAACCAAGCCTACCAGAGAAGTTTTTCCACGATTGATCGTGCAAAACAATTTGGGTTGCTTTGATACCACCGTTCAAAAAATACTGATACCGTACAGTTGTTATATTGCTGTACCCAATGCGTTTACACCAAACAGAGATGGGCTCAATGATTACCTGTATCCGTTAAACGCATACAAAGCAATTGATCTGTTGTTCAGGGTATATAACCGGGTAGGGCAGTTGGTATTTGAAACCCGCGACTGGACCACCAAATGGGATGGAAGATTTAAAGGACAGCCCGCCGATCTGGGAACCTATGTGTGGATATTGACCTATACAGACGGCGATACCGGGGAAGCCAGGATGCAGAAGGGGACGACGATTTTGCTGAAATAGTATGTATTGACTGGAGGTTCGATGATAGATACTGGATACTTACAATTTACGAAAAGCGGTCGTTTTTCGTAGACAGTTTCCAGCATCCAGGATCTGGCATCCCGACTCCCAACTCATCCCATCAACTTTTTCCGTTCATCTCTTTCCTCACGCAGCATGGCACCGAAATCCATTTTACGCACCATGGTCTTAATAACCAAGGCAATTCTTTTTACCTTGGTTGGTTCAGTTTTGGCCGATTCAATCCATTTAGTAAAATAATTGCGATGGCCCTGTGGTAAGGAATTAAAATAGGCTAAAGCTTCGGGTTCGTCTTGTAAACATTCCAACAATGCTGCCGGCGGAAGTATTGATGAATCATCTGATTCAATCTCAACATTCACTACAGCGCCTTTTCTTTTGCCAATGCCTTTTCTGATGTCGGCATTGAGGGTCATAATAAAGTCACCTCCGCCCATCGGTATCAGGGCTAATTTTTCAACAGCAAACGCATCGAGTTTTCCTTTTACCCTAAACGATTTTTTAACGCCCGGATTTAATTTGTGAGCCGTTTTTGCCGGTACCACAATGTAGGTCCAGCCGGTCTTTTCGCCCTGCTTGTCGAATTTTTGAATGGTTGCGCTGAATTTGATCATCAACTACAAGATAAAAAAATAAAAACGACCCGTAAAAAAACAGGTCGTTTTTGTTGATCATGTCATATAGATCAGGTAAAAATACTTATTGAGGGCCTAGCCTTTGTTTTCTTCCCTGTCCAGGTTTTTGGTTTGGGAATAACCGGCAAATAACCCGGCACCTGCCATAAAGAAAATACAGGCAGGATACACACCGTCCTCATTCAGGCCACTATACCTGGTTAGCAGCAACGCCAGAAAAACGCCGATCCCGATACCCATTAAAAGCAGCGACAGGTTTAAAATAAATACTTTCCAGAAAGGTGCTGTTCCCTTTCGCCCCGACATAAAAATACTGGCATCGGCGCCTTTTTCTATAAGTGCCAATCTTTCTTTGTTTCGGGTAGATAAATAGAGGTAAAAAATGCCGAAAACGACAAGAAACAAGGCGATTGGGATTAATATTGGTTCCATAACTGTTTGTTTTTAAATGATTAATTTTAATTGGTTCATCACATATGACGACAGGCTCAGGACTTTGGTTACAGATTGGTTTATTTATTTTAAAAATTCCTGTAACCAGCTACATCGTTTGGTCGTCTTATATAACAGCGTATGGAAAATATTGATGATCAGGTATATATTAACAGGGTGTTAGATGGAGATACACAGGCATTTTCCATGCTGGTGAACCGGTATAAGGATATGGTATTCTCGTTATCTTTAAAATTGATAAGAAACAGGGAAGAGGCCGAAGAAGCAGCGCAGGATAGCTTTGTGAAGGTGTTTAGGTCATTAAACAAATTTAAAGGCGATTCAAAATTTTCAACCTGGCTTTATAAAGTGACTTACAATACGGGATTAGATCAGGTTAAAAAAAATAAACGAACACAACCGGTATTGGCGATTGACGAATATACTGAAGCAGAAGTTAAGGAATTGAGTAGCTTTATCGACAGAATAGAGGAAAGCGAGCGAAAACAGGTTATACAAAATTGTTTGGATCAACTACCCAACGAAGACAATTTTTTACTTACCCTGTTTTATTTTGAAGAACAATCGGTTAAAGAAATTGCAAAGATCATGGGTATTAATGATAACCATGTAAAGATAAAATTACATCGGGGAAGGAAGAAACTGGCAACGGTTATAAAACATTCGATGACACCTGAAATTGAAAATCATTATGAAAGCGAACACAGATAAGCATCTTGAAGACCTGGCTGAAAAGCTGATGAAAGACTTGCCGCTGGAGAAACCCACGGTAAACTTCACCGCGAATGTAATGTCCTTGCTGGAAGCAAAAAGTTCAGCAACTGCGTATAAACCATTGATCTCAAAGCGGGCCTGGTTTATACTGTTTACGGCACTTACAGCGCTGTTTATTTTTCTATTCTTCAATGGTGATGCAGAGGCAGGTGTATGGAGCAGGCAGTTGGGCCTGGATAAGATCAACTATAACGCTTTTGACGGCTTTTCGGGATTCAAACTGTCAACCGTGAGCATGTATTCCCTGGCGGCGGGCACATTAATGATACTGATACAATTAAGTTTTTTAAAGAAATATTTTAGTAGCAGATTAAAATTCTAGTTTTCTTCCCGCTTTTCATCCGCCTTCAGCCTCAAATATTGATATTTTGATGAGAGGTAACCCTGGTTACCCGAAAATCAGTATTTTCAAACCTATGAAAAAATATTTTTTACCCATTGCGGTGCTTACTGCATTGAATGCCTGCTCACAGGCCACTCAAAAAATGGATTTTGAATCCTACAATCCGCCCTCAACATTGGTTGTGCCGGGCAACGTTATAACCAGGGCGAAATTCCCGTTTATTGATGTGCATAATCACCAGTTTCAGATGGCTACGATGGACCTGGCTACTTTAATTAAAGACATGGATGCCATGAACATGAATGTAATGGTGAACCTCAGCGGGCAAAGTGGCGATGTATTAAAAAAAGCCGCCGACAATGTGAAGGCAAATTACCCCAATCGATTTATTGTTTTTGCCAATGTGGATTTTAAGAAAGTGGGAGAGTCGGGTTGGAGTGAAAAGGCAGCTGCTCAACTGGAGACAGATGTGAAGAACGGTGCCAATGGATTAAAAATATATAAAAGCCTTGGTTTTTCTGTTACCGATATCAATGGCAAACGGGTTACCGTTGATGATCCCAGGTTGGATGCGATCTGGAAAAAAGCGGGGGATTTAAAAATACCGGTGTTGATCCATACAGCTGATCCAAAGCCGTTTTGGCAACCTATGGATTCAACCAATGAACGCTGGCTGGAACTGGCAACCCATCCCCAGCGTAAAAGAAGCGATACGGATCCCGCGCCCTTTGATACCTTGATCGCTGAACAACACCGCCTGTTCAAAAAACATCCCGGCACAACTTTTATTGCCGCACATTTTGGCTGGTATCCCAACGACCTGGGTAAACTGGGTCAGTTACTGGATGCAATGCCCAATGTAGTGGTGGAATTTGGCGCTATCATTGCCGAGTTGGGCAGGCAGCCGAGAGCCGCCAATCAATTCTTTAATACATATCAGGACCGGATTCTTTTCGGAAAAGATAGTTGGGTGCCGTCAGAATATAAAACCTATTTCAGGGTATTGGAATCAACCGACGAATATTTTCCCTATCACAAAAAATACCATGCTTTTTGGGCTTTGTACGGTATGGGTTTATCAGACGAGGTGTTGAAAAAGATCTATTACAAAAATGCGCTGCGTATTATTCCAAATATTGACAGGACTTTGTTTCCCGAATAAAATTGACTTACAGAATTGGAAAACCTTGAAAGGACTACCCGTTGAATGTTGGGTGCAAAACGGGCTGCTCGTAGCAGTGTGTAGGTGCAGAATACTATTCACAGACTAATTAAATACGGCCTGCAGCAGTATTTAATTTTACAAAAAAATGTTGATTTATTTAGGGTGAAATCTACTTATTTAAGTTCAGGCCGGATCGGTAAAACTTTCCTGCATTTTACCCAGCAGATCAGTTTGCAGCATACGTTGCGCAATGCGTATCATATTTTTAAATGCCATAGCATGAGAGATTCCATGACCGATAATGACAGGTTTACTTACACCCAGTACAGGTACCCCGCCGTACTGCTCAAAATTAAAACGATTAAAATGTTCGTCGTTGAGGTTTCGGCGGTTACTGATATCGTAAATACTTTCGGCCATCTTTAAGATCACATTGCCGGTAAAGCCATTGCATACAAATACGTCAGCCTTGTTTAATAAAATATCACGGCCTTCTACATTACCAACAAAATGAATTTGCCTGTTTTCCTTTAATAAAGGATACGTTGCCTGGGTAAGGATATTTCCCTTGCCTTCTTCTTCGCCTAAATTGATCAAACCCACTTTGGGGTCTTCAAAGTTTAAAATGTATTTGGCGTACAGGGAACCAAGTATGGCAAACTGATTCAGGTTTTCGGGTTTGCAATCAGAATTAAGACCAACATCAACCAACAAACCCAAGGTGCCGTCTTCCCGGGGCAGGTAAGCCCCAATGGTTGGCCGCAGCACGCCGTCTATGGCTTTGATGCTGAACAGGGATCCCACCATCATGGCGCCCGTATTGCCTGCGCTGATGAAGGCATCTGTTTTACCCGTCGCCAGTAAATGAAACCCGATGGCGATAGATGATTGTTGTTTTTCTTTTAAGGCCCTGGTAGGGTGTTCGTTCATTTCAATCACCTGGGTGGCATGAACGATAGTGTATTTTTCAACAGGAATGGGATGGTCGATGAGATGGCCATTTATTTTCGTTTCATCGCCAATAAGCGTAAGATGAATATCAACATCGGCAGTCAACAGGTATTCGGCGGCTCCCTTCACAGCTTCCAGCGGCGCAAAATCACCTCCCATCATGTCTAATCCTATATTCATCTATAACGTCTTTAAATGCAAAATTCTAAGTCTGAAACGCTGATAACGAATTTCGGACTTAGAATTGATACTTTGAAAAATATTATGCTTTGAGCGGAGCTTTCTCTGCTACAAGTTTACCTTTATAGAACAATTTCCCTTCGCTAACATGTGCACGATGACGTACATGTGTTTCGCCGGTTGTTTTATCAACACTTAATGTTGGCTCGGTGGCCTTATAATGTGTTCTTCTTTTTGCACTGCGTTGTTGTGAGTGGCGCCTTTTCGGATTTGGCATAGCTTTATTTTTTTACTTTATTTAATTTTTATGTATTCTAAAACCAATTTCTAAATCCCTAAACCTCCAAACCCCCAAACCTCCAAACCTTCACCTATCTACTTCTTTACTTTCTTTGTTTTTTTAAACTGCTCCAGCCCTTTCCATAACTGGTTGGCATTGGTTTGTTCTTCCTTTACCTCCATGTTTTTCAGCTTTTCCAAAACTTCTTTATTGCATTGCGGGCCGCCCATTTCCTCGGCGCTGCACATCTTCTGCAGCGGAAAACTCAGCAACACAAATTCGTAGATCCAGTTGCCTACATCAATATGGCTTTCGGTACGGCCGATATAATAGACGTCCGGGTCTTCTTCCTGTGCATTCATTTCCTCGGGATTTTCAACCAGTTTGATCAACATGTTAAATTCATCCCAGATGTCCATAGCAAGCGGATTTCCGCAGCGGTCGCAATTGATATCTGCTTTACCACCAATTTCAAACTTCAACAGCATGAAACTGCTTTTCTTATCGAGCTGTAACTTGATGTTTGCCCGGCAGTTGGTAAAATCAGGATCGCCTTTTTCAACAAAGAACTTATCGTCCACCTCGTAACTAAACTCATGAACCCCCTGCTTTAACCCTACAAATGCTATCTCAAATTTGTGCTTACTCGCCATTACGTATGGTTTAAAGGACGGCAAAGGTATGTTAATAATTGCAATTTTTAGCTTGAAAAATAGATTTTATTGCCTTACCTGCTATTGACTAATTTTGAGGCAGTTATGAAACTACGCAAATCGCATGTTTTTACACTTGTTTTAGTAGTAATTGCTGCTGTTATACATATTTATTCGAATGATTCCACCAGGGTGGAAAACCAGTATTCGGTGGTTTTTTACCCCGGATTCAGCCGTTTTTTACGGTATTTATTCGGCTGGCTGCCTTTTAGTGTGGGGGATGTTTTATACGGAGGCCTGATCGTATGGATAATCTGGAAATTTAAAAGCGGCGTAAAAGCATTGTATAAAAAGCAGGTAATCCGCCGACAAATTGTGGACAAAACAGCAAAAGCTATCCGGATGCTATTGGTTGTTTATATACTGTTTAACTTATTCTGGGGAATAAACTATAATCGCCAGGGTATTGCCGAGCAATTGCAGTTAAACACGGATAAGTACAGCCTTGAAGATCTTAAAACGATCAACGGGTTATTAGTTGATAAAACCAATAAAGCGAGGCAGTATCTGCTGGAACGTGAAGATACCTATCCTTCCAAAACGGCATTGTTTTCGAAAGTATCAGAAGCCTACCGGGAAGCGGCTCAGGTTTACCCTTTTTTACAATACCAGCCGGTTTCAGTAAAACCATCGCTGTTTAGCTGGTTGGGCAACTACCTGGGTTTTACCGGTTACTACAATCCTTTTACGGGCGAAGCGCAGGTAAATACGTTGGTTCCCAAATTTTTGCAGCCGTTCACAACCTGTCATGAAGTGGCACACCAATTGGGTTATGCAAAAGAAATGGAAGCTAATTTTGTAGCCTATCTCGCTGCCAAAACATCTACGGATACTTTATTACATTACTCGGTTTACCTCGATCTGTTTATGTACAGCAACCGCAATCTGTTCAACATGGATTCAACTGCTGCCGTGCAAAGCAGGCATCGATTATCTTCAGCCGTTCAATCTGATCTGCAGGAATGGAAAAGGTTTAACGAAAGGTACCGGAACCCGGTTGAACCCATTTTTAAATGGGGGTATGGTTTGTATCTGGAACGAAACCAGCAGCCGAGGGGTGTTTTCAGCTATGATGAAGTAACGGCTTTTGTTATTGCCTGGTATAAAAAGTATGGCGACATTTAAAAACGCACTTTGTTTCTGAATACCGGATCAAATATCAATTGTTCATTAAAAGACGGCTGCCAGCCCTCCAGTTTTTTTACTTCGGCCGGGGATAAGTCATTGAAGAATATCGCCGACTCCAGCCTGGTCCCGTCCTTTAAAGTACAATAAAAAACGTGTGTGAGCACATAAGGCGAACTGCTTCCCTTTTCGCCATAGTGCTTGAATCTTCTTTGATAGGAAGGGGTTTCCATAGGAAATTCCACAACCTCGCTAATGGTAAAAAAAGCATCTTCTTCAAGCACTTGCCGGTTATTAAGTGTTTGCGCTATTTCAATATATTCCTTTGTGGTAGACTTTGGCAGGTTATCTGTCCACATTTTTTGCAAGGTGGGTGTAAACTGTTCGGGATTGAAACTTTCTTTAAAAGTACTGTCTTCCTTTAAATCAAGGTGATTATAATAAGCTTCCATACTGTATTTCTTATCGGAATATTTGCTTAACGCTTTGATCAATTTTGCTTCGGACGATTTGCGCGGAATCTGGTAACTGAACATTGAACCGGCATAGGGAAAGATTGCCGTATGTTGTTTTAATTTAAATAAGGCGATATTGTCTTTTACGTTATCAAATCCCAGTATATCCATTATATAATCAGCATTGGCATAGCTGTTAAACATCATCATGCCACGGGCAACCTCCACCAGTTTAACCATACCATTCTTGATCAGGTTATTTTTTTCGGCATAGGTTTTCCATGCCTGGTGAGTGGCTGAATCGATATAAGGCAGGTAAAATTTTTCAACATCGCTAAGAGCAACATACTGGTTTTCATTGATCATTTCGTGCGCCGACTGTTGCGCCAACTCAACTGCTGCCAGCAGTTTTGACGTGCCGGCCAATGGCATCAGTTTGGTTTCGTTGAGCCGGGCATGTACCGTGTCGTTGATGGTGATATAAACCGAGGCCCTGGTACGGTTGGCATTGATAAAATTGAAAAAAGAATCGGCGTCGGCTGGTTTTATTTGTGCTTCCGAAAAATAACCAAAGCTAAAAACCAACAAAAAAACCAGGTATCCGGCTTTTGAGGAAAATAGTCTGATAGGGAACATAGCTTGTATTTTGACTGTAAAATACTGATTTTGGCTTTTAAAATTGATTCTTCCACATCATACTCTCAACCGGTTTATTATGCTGGCCGCTGTATTTCGCATTTTTCTTTTGGTTATATTTCACTTCAATTTCGCCATCCACAGGAAAATAGATCAATTGCCCGATCGGCATACCCGCATATACTTTCACGGGCTGTTTTACGGAAATTTCCAGGGTCCAGTTTCCGCAAAAGCCAACATCGCCCTTGCCGGCGGTGGCATGAATATCAATGCCCAGTCTGCCTGTGCTGGATTTGCCTTCCAAAAAGGGAACATGGGCATGGGTTTCGGTATATTCTGCTGTTACCCCTAAATAAAATTCGTGCGGGTATAATGCGATGCCTTCATCCGGGATATCAAAATGTTCGATCGTATTGTGTGCTTTCGCGTCAAGCTCTTTGTTTACATAACGGGCAAGGTGTTTACCCAGGTGTACATCGTAGCTGTTACTGCCCAGGCACTCCCTGTCGTAAGGCACAATTTTAATCGTTCCTTTTTCAATTTCTTCTAAAATCCGGGTGTCGCTTAAAATCATTTTGAATTGGCTAATTTGTGTAACAATATCTGATTGGCAAATATTCAATCAAAAATCGAAAATCAAAAATCTAATATCAGATTATGCCTTTGGTTTATCAACATAATATTAACGCAACCAGTAAAATAGCCGTTTGGCATATAACAGAGGCGGAAGAATTCTTTTTGGCCGAAGTGCCGGTACAAAGAGAGATCAGTCACTGGCATAAACGATTACAACACCTGGCGGGGCGGTTATTGCTAAAGGAATTGTACCCCGGTTTTCCATTTGAACTGATTCGGATCGCTGAAACCAGGAAGCCTTTCTTACCCGACGACCCTTTTCATTTTTCCATTTCACATTGTGGTGATTATGCGGCTGCCATCGTGAGCAAAACGCACAGGGTAGGGGTAGACGTAGAGTTGCTGAACGAAAAAATCGAACAAATACAACATAAATTCATTTTTACGGAAGAAGTCAACAAACTTAACGAGGGCATCCATATGCCTGTAAAGCAGGCCCTCACGCTGTGCTGGAGCGTTAAGGAATCTGTTTTTAAATGGTGGGCCAAAGGAGCCGTTGATTTTAAAGAACACATTGTTATAACAGGTATTAGCGGAACGCAGGAACAGGGTACCGCACATGTTTTATTCAGAAATGAGTTTGAACTGACTGTTCATTACTTGTATTTCAACAATAATTTTTTAACCTGGGTTTTAACCGCCGGTTAACGGGATCTGTTTGTGTGGATCCCGGGTCAGCAATGCTTTCATATTGTTTACAGTATTGGATAAAGCGGCTGAGCCCTTAACATTTCGCCGATAAAAATGTTAGCCACCATTTGCATCCGGTTAATGTCTAATTGATCAGAGCCGGTTGCCACAGAAATGGTCGGTCTGTGTATCGTAAACTGAAAACTGCACTGGTTATGTTTTTCAGGCTATTGTATGATGATACAGGGTGCTAAAAAGCAAGGTGTGCGTATTCAGTTTTCGATTTCGGCTAACTCCGAATCTCCATCCAGCAGCGGTATATCGGCGATGGATGCACCGGCTATGCCCTTAACCGATCCATACATGCCGCTGGTGCTGATCAATACTTTCTCCAGTTGTTTTTCACGTTCTTTCCAGATTTTTTCCATCTGAACGCGTTCTTTGGTAATGCCGTTTTTTATCGACATAAAGCCCTCCATAATTGCCTCCATTTGGCCGCGGAATTCGATACCCGTCAGGTACTCGTACAGCATTTGCATTTTATCGCCTTTGCCCTCCTGGCTTTTTTGGATATCGAAAACCTTAATAATGCCGTTGCGCAATAAATGGGCTACACTTTTTACTTCGTCGAAACCGCAAAGCCAGATACCCTCTTTTTCGCCAAACCGATCCATATCTTTTGGAAAAGCCTGTGTTACCAGAATAGCGGCATCTGCTCCCTGGTTGCGTTTATCGCTTTTTAGTTTATCAACCCAACTATTGCTCCAGGCCTTGGTACGCTTGCTTTCGTAAATAATTTTGCCGCAAATGGTACCGGCACTATTGCGGATCACCTGCATACAATCGGCACCTTCAACGCCTTTGCCAACTTCTTCAATCATATCAAAAGGAAAACTTTCTTTTAAAATTTCTTCCAATAATATTTCCTGACTTTCACCCTGCAGTTGCATAGATCCTTGTTCACTTTTTCGTCTTAATTCTTCTATCAGCCTTTGCTGCTGTTCCATCTGCAGTTTAAATTCTTTGGTCTTCAGGTCAAATAATTCCTGTTCCCTTTTGATAGCCGAGTCTTCTATTTCTTTCCTTTTTTCCAGAAAGCGTTTTTCTATCTCTACTTCGAGGTTCTTTTGCTTTTCCTCCAGGGCGTTTTTATCCCGCATCAGGTCCAGTTCTTTTTTCTGCAGATCCTGCAGTTGTTGTGTTTTTGTTTTTGCTTCCTCTTCCAATGACCTGAGTTTGGCAGCCGTTTCCTCGCTGGCTTTTTCAATAGCCTCTGTTAACAACAGCACTTTCTGTTTTTCAAATTCATCTTCTTTCTTTTTTTGCCATTCCTGCATTTTACCACGCAGTTCTTTTTCCACTTCGCTTTTCAGGCTTTCGTTCAGTTCAAACTGGTGCCCGCAGTTTGGGCATTTAATTTCTGGTCCCATTATATTTTTTCTACAAGATAAATAAAAATAAAAAGCTTCCCATATTGGAGAAGCTTTGTGCCCGAGACTGGATTCGAACCAGCACGCCCAGTTATAGGCGCCACCACCTCAAGGTGGTGCGTCTACCAATTTCGCCACCCGGGCATTAAGTTTGCAAATGTATAAGATTATTTATTCAGTACAATTCTAAATGTAGTTCCTTTTCTTGGTTCCGAATTTTTAACAAACAGATCGCCTTTGTGATATTGTTCAATAATACGTTTACATAAAGTTAAGCCTAAACCCCAACCCCGCTTTTTGGTAGTGAAGCCGGGTTTAAAAACCTTACTTATATTTTGTTTCGCAATCCCCTTTCCTGTATCGGTTACATCAATAATTACCTGCGTCGTGTCATTTTTGATATTTATGGAGATACTACCTTTACCTTCCATGGCATCCAGGCCATTTTTGAGCAGGTTTTCAATCACCCAATCAAATAAGGGGCCGTTGATCATGGCTTTTATTTCGGATTCCCCGTTAGTTTGAACGGTAAAACTGACTTTGTCGGTTGACCGCCGTTTTATATAATTCACCATATTTTCGATCTGCACCACGATGTCGTTCAATTCCAGTTGAGGCGTGCTGCCAATCTTACCAAACCGGTCGCTGATCAGCTTAAGCCGGTCAACATCCTTACTCATTTCCGGTACGATCTTTTCCATACCGGGCGTTTCTTTCAACATTTCAACCCAACCTTGCAGCGAGGTTAAAGGGGTGCCCAATTGGTGAGCGGTTTCTTTTGCCATGCCTGCCCAAACCTGGTTTTGGGTTGATTTATTTCGGGTAGAAATGGCAACCAGTGTTATGATGATAAAAAGGGCAACGATAAACAATTGTACCAACGGGTAATACCTTACCTGTTTTAATAAAACCGACTCGCCATAATATACCCGGTTGGATTGCAATGAATCGAATGGGTTTTCCCATATGATCGGCGCATTTAATTTTTTAAATTCACGGAGTCTATCAGTCAGATAAGAGCTATTTTCGCTAATTTTTAAGCTATCCAGGTTGCGGTGATCCAGGATACTGTCTTTTTCTGTAACCAGGATCATGGGAATGTCTTTACTATTCTCTGTAAAAACCATGCTCACCAGTTTTGAGGGAGTGGCGCTTGAACCGGCAATATCCTTCATACCTTCTACCCACTGCTCGATTTTTATTTTTTCTTCAGCGGCGATCTTTTTTGCCAGGTGTTTGGAATAAAATATCGTGCCGGTAACAATCGCGATACCTATAACCGCTAAAAAACTTCGCCAATTAAAGAGAGCATTAAACATGTAGTAAAATTAAGGAATAACTGATACGCAAGGTTAAAGCACAGTAAGAAATATAGTATGTTTGTGCAAAACAGGACAGCCTTACATGTAAATGGAAAAAATTTCAGTCGCCATAGTAATTTTAAACTGGAACGGCAGGGCTTTTTTAGAAAGGTTTCTGCCCTCGGTAGTTAGTTCGGCTGATACCGTTACTCACGATAGATTGCGAATAGAGGTTATTGTAGCCGATAATGCGTCATCGGATGATTCTATTTACTTTTTGCAGCAAAATTTTCCACATATAAACATAATTAAGAACAGTAAAAACGAAGGTTTTGCCAAAGGGTACAATACGGCATTAAAGCAGGTTTCGGCTGATTATTATGTTTTACTTAATAGTGATGTTGAAGTTACGCCAAACTGGATTGATCCGGTTATTGAGCTAATGGAATCGGATATTTGCATAGCCGCCTGTCAGCCTAAAATTCTGGCCTACAACCAAAAAGATCAATTTGAATATGCCGGTGCCAGTGGCGGCTGGCTGGATAAATTTGGGTACCCCTTCATGCGGGGTCGGGTATTCGACGATTGTGAAACCGATAACGGACAATATAACGATGTTCAACGATGTTTTTGGGCCAGTGGAGCGGCGTTTTTTGTGCGGGCGGCTGTTTATCATGAATTAGGCGGATTTGATGAATTCTTTTTCGCTCACCAGGAGGAAATAGACTTTTGTTGGCGTCTGCAACTGGCCGGGTATAGGGTATATGTGCAGCCGGCCGCTGTTGTGTATCATGTTGGCGGTGGCACCTTACCCAAAGGGAACAGTAAAAAACGTTTCTCAATTTTCGTAATAACCTGATCATGCTGGCTAAGAACTGCAAGTTGAAAACAGCCCTGTGGAAAATCCCATTCCGGATAAGCCTCGATGCCATGTCGGCCTGGCGCGGACTGATTAGCGGCGATAGCGGGTATTTTTTCGCCATATGTAAAGCGCATATTCATTTTGTAGGCTGGATATTGAGGCACCGAAAGCAATCGGTATTTCCGGTAAGTAAAACGGGTAAACTCAACGGATGGTACAATGGCTCGGTGGTTTGGGCCTATTTCATCCGGAAGAAAAAAACGTTTTCAGAAATTGTTGGGATTAAATAATTTTTTTTGGTGCCGAGGCCTTATTTTTGCAACGCAAACTATAATATAATGAATCAAGAAGTTATAGACAATAAACACAAGGATTTTACGCATAATTGGGTATCAACATCGCGTTTTATCTGGTTTTGCCAGGTTTTTTTGGTGCTGGCTTTTGTATTGGGTGGTTGCTACAATTTATATACGCATCGATACAAGGGTAAACCAAAGGTAGAAGTACCAACCAGTACACAGTACAATCCGAAATACAAATAAAATTTTTATCGTAACAACACAAGCCTTATTTTTGCCGCCCGGCTGAAAAGATCAGCAGGACCAATTAAATAAGTAAGTTCTTATCATCAATGCGGAAGTAGCTCATTTGGTAGAGCACGACCTTGCCAAGGTCGGGGTGGCCGGTTCGAGCCCGGTCTTCCGCTCAAAAATTAATCCCGACTAGTCGGGATTTTTTTTCACCATCACACTCGGGTGGTGGAACTGGTAGACACGCAGGACTTAAAATCCTGTTCGCAGTAATGCGAGTGACGGTTCAATTCCGTTCCCGAGTACTAATTTACCCTGGTTAATAGACCGGGGTTTTTTTATGTATAATTTGTACATACTATATTCTGTTCATTATGACCGGTATTACATTGGTCATAGTGAAGTGTTAGCTTCCCGATTGAGCAGACATAATCGAGGCGCAGTTCCCTCCACCAAAAAATATATTCCATGGTCATTGGTTTATTTTGAAGAGTATGAAAGCCGCGCGGAAGCTTCCAAACGTGAATCGGAAATTAAAAAAAAGAAAAGCAGAAAATACATTGAATATTTAGTGAATGGAGGTGGAGCTGGTAGTCACGTCCCGATCTAATATCGGGATTCGCAGTAATGCGAGTGTCCCGATACATATCGGGATCCCGAGTACTAATTTACCCTGGTTAATAGACCGGGTTTTTTTTATGTATAATTTGTACATACTATATTCTGTTCAATATGACCGGTATTACATTGGTCATAGTGAAGTGTTAGCTTCCCGATTGAGCAGACATAATCGAGGCGCAGTTCCCTCCACCAAAAAATATATTCCATGGTCATTGGTTTATTTTGAAGAGTATGAAAGCCGCGCGGAAGCTTCCAAACGTGAATCGGAAATTAAAAAAAAGAAAAGCAGAAAATACATTGAATATTTAGTGAATGGAGGTGGAGCTGGTAGTCACGTCCCGATCTAATATCGGGATTCGCAGTAATGTGGGTGTCCCGATACATATCGGGATCCTGAGTACTAATTTACCCTGGTTAATAGACCGGGGTTTTTTATGTATAATTTGTACATACTATATTCTGTTCAATATGACCGGTATTACATTGGTCATAGTGAAGTGTTAGCTTCCCGATTGAGCAGACATAATCGAGGCGCAGTTCCCTCCACCAAAAAATATATTCCATGGTCATTGGTTTATTTTGAAGAGTATGAAAGCCGCGCGGAAGCTTCCAAACGTGAATCGGAAATTAAAAAAAAGAAAAGCAGAAAATACATTGAATATTTAGTGAATGGAGGTGGAGCTGGTAGTCACGTCCCGATCTAATATCGGGATTCGCAGTAATGTGGGTGTCCCGATACATATCGGGATCCCGAGTACTAATTTACCCTGGTTAACAGACCGGGGTTTTTTTATGTATAATTTGTACATACTATATTCTGTTCAATATGACCGGTATTACATTGGTCATAGTGAAGTGTTAGCTTCCCGATTGAGCAGACATAATCGAGGCGCAGTTCCCTCCACCAAAAAATACATTCCATGGTCATTGGTTTATTTTGAAGAGTATGAAAGCCGCGCGGAAGCTTCCAAACGTGAATCGGAAATTAAAAAGAAGAAAAGCAGAAAATACATTGAATATTTAGTGAATGGAGGTGGAACTGGTAGTCACGTCCCGATCTAATATCGGGATTCGCAGTAATGCGAGTGTCCCGATACATATCGGGATCCCGAGTACAAAAAAAGCGACAAGTAATTGTCGCTTTTTTTATTTTATAAAAATCTCTTATTTATATTCATACTCGATCGTCCCCATCAGCCTCCGCTCTTTTGAAAAACATTGTTCTTTTACCCGTAAACCATCGGCATAGCTGTATTTCCAGATATAGTAATAACTGCCGCCTTCCTCGGTGGTCGTCATTTGCGAAATTTGTCCGGCATTATTGTATGCAAAAATATAATCGGGCAGCATTTTATTGTTGAATTTATTTAAGTGAACCACATCCGTAAGCCTGTTTTTGCTGTCGTAATAATAATAGAAGGTGCCGCCCGATTTGGTATCTTTTTCTATTGATATATTATTTCTATCATCGGTTGAAAATAAAATGATACTGGTATCGGTTTCATTTTTCACCCGGTACATCCGCAATAATATACCGGCATCGCTGTAAAAATAATAATGGTCTTCCGTGATTTCGTTTGTAAAATCATCGTCGCTCGAGCGTACATACGACAGGATGACCTTCACCCTGCGTTGGTCATCATACTCATAAGTTGATGTTTTTACAGCCAGGTCCGAGCTGTCGACGGTTTGAATCAGTAGCCCGCCTTTTGAGAACCGCGAGGTAAATAAAGAGGGGCCGGTGAGGTTCGACCTGGTAAAAGTTTCAACTACTGTATAGTTGCGGTTAATTTGTTTTTCAACGCTGAATCCATCGCTCGGCCTGCCGTCATCTTCAAAACTGCTCACTTTAACCTGTTTTATCTTCTGCTCTTTTAAAATGGCCATTTCGGCCAATAATTGGTTATTGCTTACAATATCTTTATAATAATACTGTGCCTGGCTTTTGGAGCCAAGTAACAGCACAAATCCCGCAATACATAGTTTTTTGATCATTGGTAATAAATTACAGCTGCAAATTTACAGTATCTTTTTATCAACCTAAATTATACCATTAACGGGTAAGCCCGTAAACTTTATTATTTTTAACAAAATTAACGCACATGAGTCGTCTTAGAAGAAGGCCGGAGAAGAACTGTTTGAATTGCGGTGCCGAGGTATTGGGCAGGTATTGCCAGCGCTGCGGCCAGGAAAACGTGGACACCAGGGAATCTGTGTGGGACCTGGTGTCACATTTTTTTAAAGATATCACCCATTTCGACGGCAAGTTTTTTAGTACGATAAAATACCTGTTCACGAAACCCGGTTTTCTATCAACCGAGTATATGATCGGGCGCCGGGCCAGTTATGTTAACCCGGTGCGGATGTACATTTTTACTTCGGCTTTTTTCTTTTTGATCTTTTTTTCGTTGATAAAAGTAGATAAAGAGTCAATCCTTAAAACGGCGAAGGTTAAGATGAATGATAAAACATTTGACGAAATAGTTGCATTGGATTCGCTTGCTTTTGATGCATTTACCAGAAATATCAATATGGTTGACAAAAAGGACTCTTTACCCATGAGCAGGAAGGAATTTAAACGATATTTCGACAGTATGGCGCCAAAGGGCTTTATTAGTTTTACCAATTCTAATTATCATTCAAAAGAAGAGTACGATTCGCTGCTGAAAACCGGCGCGGTTAAAGACGGGTGGATAAAAAGGAAAATGGTAAACAAGCAACTTGACTTAAATGAAAAATACGGCAATGAAGGGGGCACTTTTGTAAAAGATTATGTCAATATTTTATTGCATAGTTTGCCACAAATGTTATTTGTTTTATTACCATTCTTCGCCTTAATATTAAAATTGCTTTACATCCGAAGGAAGGAATATTACTATGTTAATCACGGTATTTTCAGTATTCATTTCTATATTTTCAGTTTTATTGTCATGCTTTTCATATTCGGCCTGAATATGGTTAACGCTCAGCTTAACTGGGCCGGATCAGGGTATATTGAATCGATCATGGTTGTTGGTATTTTATTTTACCTGTACAAAGCCATGCGTAAGTTTTACGGGCAGCGAAGGGCTAAAACAATTTTAAAATTCCTGATTTTTTGCTTTATGATCTTTTTCGTCTTGTTGCTTTTGAGTTTATTTTTTGTTTTTTATTCTCTTTTTAAACTTTAATATTTATGAGTTCAAATAATGGAACGGCATTTAACAGACTGGTTGAAATCATGGATGAGCTCCGTGAAAAATGCCCCTGGGATAAAAAACAAACCATCCAAACCCTTCGGCAGTTAACCATAGAGGAAACCTATGAACTGGCCGACTCAATCACCGACAATGACTGGAAAGGCATTAAGGAAGAATTGGGCGATATCATGCTTCATTTGGTTTTCTATGCTAAAATTGGAGCTGAACAGAATCAATTTACTTTGGATGATGTGATCAATGGCGTTTGCGATAAGCTGATTCACCGTCACCCACATATTTACAGCGATACCCATGTTAATGATGAGGAAGATGTTAAAAAAAACTGGGAGAAACTCAAGCTCAAAGAGGGTAAAACCTCTGTTTTGGAGGGGGTGCCAAAATCATTGCCCTCGATGGTAAAAGCCATGCGCCTGCAGGAAAAAGCCAAACAGGTAGGCTTCGAATGGGATACCAAAGAACAGGTTTGGGAAAAAGTGGAGGAGGAGAAAAAAGAATTATTTGAAGCTATAGAATCAGGCGATATGGGCAAAATGGAGGATGAATTGGGAGATGTTTTTTTCTCTTTGGTAAACTTTGCAAGGTTTTTGCAGGTAGATGCCGAGAATGCACTGGAACGAACCAACAAGAAATTTATCAGTCGTTTTACCCAAATGGAAGGAGAAGCACTGAAAGACGGGAAAAACCTGCATGATTTGAGTTTAGAGGAAATGGATGGTATTTGGAACAGAATTAAGAAAAATAAATAGTTTAATTGCAAAGCAAACCGGATAATAAGCGACGATTTTTTAAAAACAGCTACCTGCTGATTACGGCCGTTTGCTTTATCATCCTGTCTTTTTTCGTAGAAAATTACTGGTCGGGTAATTCGTCGGTAGCTACAGTTGGCAAACAAATTGAAAACTATATACACAGCCAGGAACTGGATTTTAATAAATTAACAGCCGACACGGGCCTGCTTCGTCGCATTTCAAATAAGCAATATGACGAAAAAGAGCTGGATCTGCTGGCCGCAAAGCCTTATTTTTTTTTCCATTATTTTGTAAACGACATCGGGCAACAGCAACTCAATTTCTGGAATTCTCAAACTGTTTTGCCGGGCAGCGGGATCAGGTTTTCGGCCGACAGTATAGGATTTGCTTTACTTGAAAACGGATATTATGTGTGGTTGAAAAAAAATACGGCCGCGCAGGTTACGATCGCATTAATTCCGGTAAAATGGAATTATTTTATTACCAATAAATACCTGCAAAATACTTTTGCAACCGGAAAGGAAATTGAACGTAATTATGATATTGCTGCCGGAGCAGGCGGCACGGCGATAAGATCCAAATCGGGAAAGCCCCTCTTTTCCCTTACCGAAAAACCCGGCAGTGTGGTGCCAAAGAACAACCGTGTTACTATATGGTTGCGCATTATGGCCAGCCTGCTGCTGTTGTTATTTATACATTTGCTGGCCTCTGCGATCGCTTCAAAACAAAGCCTTGGAAAAGCTCTGTTTTTTTTATTACCCACGATAATTGTTTTGCGCTGGATCAGTTATTATTTCCCGATTCCAATAAATTTCCGGCAGTTCGAGCTGTTTAATCCTATGGTGTATGCCTCGAATGTCTTCCTGCCATCGCTGGGCGATCTATTGATAAATTCGGTATTGTTTACCTGGATCCTGTTTTTTATACACAACCGGATCTACAAGCGGAAAACAAGCCTGGCGAATCAGAAGCCGGTAGCGAAATGGCTGATACTGATCGGGGTTTGTATAGCATTGCTGGCCGCTGCTTTTGCGGCAGGTCAGATCATCAGCGGCATGGTGGCCGATTCGAATATCTCCTTTGATGTTATTAATTTCTTCACGCTGAATATCTACAGTATTATCGGATTTGGCGTACTCTGTTGTATTGCCATCGCTTATTTTTTGTTAAGCCGTATGCTCTTGTACCTGGTAAAACCGCTGCTGAATAAAAAGTATTGGGAATTGTACTTAACCATCGCTGTTTGCGGACTTATTTTTCTTAGTTTCCAGATGAGTGTTTCCTATGTTTTGTTTCGGTTGTATATTCTTACCTGGCTGTTGCTGTATGTGTTTTTATTGAACCGGGAGGATCTGGAAACGCCGGTAACCCGAATCAATTCAACGCGGCTGATTTTTTGGCTGTTCTTTTTTTCCGTAACTATTACAAGCGTAATCGTTTCAGAAAATGGGAGTAAAGAACTCCGTAAGCGGAAGTACTATGCCGAAACCCTGTCAACAAAATCGAATCCGGGCAGCGAAAGGCTGTTAAATTCATTATTAACCGATTTCAGAAATGATTATTTAGCTGCCAATTTTTACAGGTTTTCATCCAACCGGTCAAACCAGTTTTTTAAAGACAGCCTGGTGAATGGAAATTTTTCGGGATATACCAATAATTATGAAACCAAAATATTTACGTTCGATGCAAAAGAGGCTCCGCTTTTCAACCAGGAAGACGTGGGCTTTGACGAATTGAATGCGGTTTTGAAAACGCAGGCCAAACCAACTAACATTCCAGGTCTGTTTTATTACGATGAATCCTACGACCGCTTTAGTTATATCAGCCGGATTACCGTAACCAATTACGATATCGATACCATGGGATATGTGTTTGTGCTGGCCAATCCAAAAAAGCATAAAACAGAAGCTTTAAACCTGGAACTGTTTTCCCGTGGCGAGGATAACGCAATAGAGCATTCTACCAAATATGCATTTGCGGTTTATAATAACCTGAAACTTATAAACAGTCATAACGACTATGCCTTTGCCACCAGGCTAAACGCGCAGGAGGTACCAACCGTTGAATTTACCCGCGTCAATAAAAACGGATACGACGAGCTTTGGTATAAGGCAAGCCCCGGAGAAATTGTAATCATTACCAAGGAGAATAATTTTTTTATAGAGGCCATAACCCTGTTTTCTTATATGTTCTGTGCTTTTTTACTTGTGGCCGGACTATTTTGGTTGCTGAATATTATGATCAGGGCCAGGTTAAACAAGGAAAAAATAAAATATTACTGGCAATTAAGCATCCGAAACCAGATTCATGGAACGGTTATTTTTATCAGTGTGCTTTCCTTCCTGGTGATCGGCCTGGCCACGATCTTGTTTTTTATCAGCCGATACCATAACAGTAACCGGGAAAAACTGAGCCGCGTGATTCATGTTATGGAAAATGAAGTGCGGATTTCCCTGTCCGAGATGTCAGTTGCCGACAATCCATTTGTTGTTGGCAGCGATGAGTTCGCAAAAACACTGGAGAAAACGATTGGGAAAATTTCCGAAATACACGCTGTTGATATAAATCTCTATGATCTTGATGGTAATTTACGGGTGTCTTCCCTGCCATTGCCCTATAACAAAGGGGTTATCAGTAAAAAAATGGATCCGCTTGCGTTTTATATCCTGAACCAGAAAAAACAGGTTCAGTATTTTCAAACTGAAGAAATTGGCAATCTCAGCTTTATCAGTAATTATGTTCCGGTGATCGACGCTACCGGGAGGGAATATGCATACCTGAACATCCCCTATTTCACCAGCGAAAGTAAATTGCAGGAGGAAATTGCTAACTTCCTGGTTACCATAATTAACCTGAACGCCTTTATTTTTCTGATTGCCGGGATTATAGCCTTATTTATCACCAACCGGATCACCCGGTCTTTTTCATTGATCAGCGAAAAAATGAAGGCCGTTAACCTCGGACAACATAACGAAGCAATTGAATGGAACCGACATGATGAGATCGGGGAATTGGTGGGCGAATACAATAAAATGGTTGCTAAACTGGACGAAGGCGCATTGGCGTTGGCCAAAAGCGAAAGGGAGAGTGCCTGGCGCGAAATGGCGAGGCAGGTGGCTCATGAAATAAAGAATCCGTTAACACCCATGAAACTCAGTTTACAGTATTTGCAGAAATCGATCATCAATAAATCACCTAATGTAGCGGAGTTAACGGCCGGGGTTGCCAAAACACTGGTTGAACAAATAGAACATTTAAATCACATTGCGGGGGAGTTCAGCCAGTTTGCGAATATTGGTAATCCAAAAAATGAAATTTTTAATTTAAATGAAATAATCAATACGGTTGTTGAGTTACATGCCATCGACGACCGTATTCACATTTACTGGAACCCGGCTGTTGAACAGGTGCTGGTTGAGGCTGATAAAACGCACCAAAACCGGCTGTTCACCAATCTTATTTTAAATGCCATGCAGGCGATACCCGGCGAAAGAACCGTTGAAATACAAATTACCGAAGAAGTAAAAGATGACAAGGTTTTGATTAAAGTGAAAGACAATGGAATGGGCATTCCCGGGGAATTACAGGCTAAAATATTCACGCCCAATTTTACAACCAAAACATCGGGTACGGGGCTGGGACTGGCTATGAGTAAAGGTATTGTTGAACAGGCCAGGGGAAGGATCTGGTTTGAAACTGAAGAAGGAGTGGGGACCACTTTTTTTATTGAATTACCGGTGCATCAGGTGGCGCAAACAACTGTTTAATACGCCTGAACTTTGGCCAGTTTTCTTTTCTTTATAAAAGTTTCAAAGGCTGCCAGATTCAGGCTGCTTACATTCTGCTCTTTGGTAACCATCCCTTTTTGTGCTGCCAACACACCATACCTGGTATCTTTAAAGCCTTCGATACTATGTGCATCAGGGTCGATCGATATCATCACTCCTTTTTCCAACGCATAATCAATATGTCGCCAGTCAATATCCAGGCGACTTGGGTGGGCATTCAATTCTATCGCCACCTCATTGGCTGCACAGGCATCAATTATTTTTTTATGGTCAACGGGATAACCTTTTCGGCTGAGTAATAGCCGGCCGGTCATATGGCCCAGTATGGTTGTGTACGGATTTTCGATAGCCGTGATCAGGCGCTGCATGGCTTTCTCTTCGGTCATTTTTAAGATACTATGTACCGATGCGATCACCAGGTCGAATGTGCCAAGTACGGCATTGGAATAGTCTAAGCTGCCATCGTATAAAATATCACTTTCTATGCTTTTAAATATTTTAAAACCGCCAAGCTTTTTATTTAATTCCTCAATAAGTTGATGTTGCGCACTGATTTTTTCTTCATGAAGGCCCTGCGCATAAAAAGCACTTTTGCTGTGGTCGCTGATTACCAGGTATTCAAAACCCTGTTCTTTGGCGGCGATCGCCATTTCTTCCAGTGTGTTACTGCCATCGCTCCAGTTACTGTGGCTATGGATGATGCCTTTGATATCGCCGGGTTGAATTAACTGAGGCAATGGGGATGTTTTAGCCCTGTCGATGACCCCTGCTGTTTCTCTTAAGCAGGGTGGAATGTAATGGATACCTGCCAGTTTAAAAATAGACCGGTCAGCATCCGGGCCGGTCACCGAATAATCAATATCAGGAAATTGTGTTACAAAAGCCTCCGAAAAAGCGGCACTGCCGGATTTTATAAACAATTGTTTCTCCATGGCCTGTGCCCCGGTATACAACCTTAGTTTTAGGCCGTTCAACAGCCTGTACAGCAGGTTGTCGTCATGCTCTTCCAGCAATTCGGGGGGATTTACAGATTGGAACCTGGGCTTTATTAATTCATTGGTACTGTTTATAACATATTCCAGCTCATCGATGATCTCCAATTGCCTTTTAAAAGCGCCCGTAATGAATACATTTTCGGGTGAAAATAGTTTTTGCAGGTAAGTCGTGATCTGCGGTTCTACGGCTTCAACCTGGGGATATAAATAACTGCCCTGGTTGCTTATATAGTACTCGATGGTTTCTGCAATATTCTGCTGCGTTTTTTCGCCGAAACCTTTGTAAAGTTTTAAACGGTTTTCCTGGCAGGCATATAACAGTTCGCCGATACTTTCGATTTCCATCTCTTTCCAGATGGTTGAAATTTTTTTAGGTCCAATGCCTTTTATATTCAGCATTTCAATAACACCTTTCGGCGTTTTTTCGATCAACTCATCCAAAACCTGTAAAGAACCTGTTTCTAAAATTTCTATGATTTTTTTACCGGAAGACTCTCCAATACCCCTGATCTCAAAAATTTTTTCCCTGGGTGTTTCACTTAATGGCAAGGATAATTTTTCGATGTTGAACGCGGCGGAAGCGTATGATTTTGCCTTAAAATTATTTTCTGCGTGGATGTCCATTAATTTGCTCAAAAGGCTGAAAATGTCGGCAATTTGGTAATTATCCATTTTTTGAATTGTGGTGGTAAATGTAAGAAGAATAAAAAAAAGCGATTGCTAAAAATTTATTTTTTGGAATAGAGCAGGATTATTTCAGGAATCAGAGCCGGCTGTTTTTGTTTAAAAAAAATATTGTTGTGCAATTGGCCGTCAACAAATTTGCCGGATATGGGTTCGTGCAGCGTAATAAAAAAAATAGTAAAAAGTAAAATAAAAATTCGTAAAAAGAAGTTGTTGCGGAGAAAAATTAAACGGGTCGTTTTAATTTTCAAAAAACAGGGGTGGCTCAAAAGCTTTTCTGGTAAAGGGTTTTAAAGAAAAAGTCCCGATACAAGATCGGGACTTTAATGATATTCTGCTTTTTAAAAAAGCGAAGATTACTTCTTCTTTGCAGCAGCTTTTTTAGGAGCGGCTTTCTTTGCAGCAGCTTTTTTAGGAGCAGCTTTCTTTGCAGCTTTTTTAGGAGCGGCTTTCTTTGCAGCAGCTTTTTTAGGAGCAGCTTTTTTTGCAGCGGCTTTTTTGGAGCAGCTTTTTTTGCAGCTTTTTTCTTTGTTGCCATTTTTTTAAAATTTAATTGGTTAGTAAATAATACTTAAAAATAAATACATTTTTCAAACTACCAAAAAAAATATCAAAAAATTATGCGCTGGCTTCAACAGCAGCAACCGATACAACTGTTTTATCTCCCCTGGTTTTTTTGAATTCAACCAGTCCATCTGTTAAGGCAAAAATGGTAAAGTCTCTTCCAACTCCAACATTTTTTCCGGGATGATATGTTGTTCCGCGTTGACGGATAATTATGTTTCCTGCAATAGCCGGCTGACCGCCGTAGATTTTTACGCCCAGTCTTTTACTGTGCGAATCACGACCGTTCTTTACCGAGCCTTCACCTTTTTTGTGTGCCATTTCTTTAAGTTTATAAGTTTATGAGTTTACGAGTTTATACGTTAACAAGTGCATTTAAACTTATCAATTTCTAAACCATTAACTAATTAAGCGATTGCAGTTACTTTAATGTGCGTATACTGCGTACGATGTCCGTGCTTTTTACGGAAACCCTTTCTTCTTTTCATTTTAAAAGCGATCACTTTATCGCCCTTCACCAGGTCGCTGATAATTTCAGCTGTAACCACGGCTTTTACATCCGATCCCATGGCAACGTTTCCGTCGTTATCGGTCATCAATACTTCAGAAAATTCAACTGAATCTCCGGTCTTTCCCTCGATATGAGGTACGTATAAGCTATCGCCTGCTTTTACTTTGAATTGCTGGCCTGCTATTTTTACTACTGCTAACATAAAATTCCCAAATTTAGGACGGCAAAGGTAAGGGTTTAGCTTCAGAATTAATCCATGTTTTTGAAAAAATATACACTTAATAACTGCGTTTGGGGAAAACAAGGCCATTAACCTGTTATTTTAACCAACAAACAGCTTTATTTACAGCATATTCTCGTTATTTTCGTCACCTGATTATGAACCAAATAACCCGTTTTTTCCAGATTATCTTCACAGTTTATGCCTTTTTTATATTTGTTGGCTTTATGCTGCTCATTTTTCCGGTGGCTGTTTTGGCTTCATTTTTCGGAAAAATAAAGGGAGGGAATGTCGTTTACTGGCTTTGTCATCTTTGGGCCGACTTCTTTTTATTTATGATTGGTATTTCCCATCGCAACTTATATGAAGTGCCACATGACCGGACTAAACAGTATGTTTTTATATTTAATCATATTTCCTATATGGACATACCGGTTATTCTTAAAACAATTCGCCGGCAACATGTCAGGGTATTGGGCAAGGCTGAAATGGCAAAAGTGCCCCTTTTTGGTTTTTTATATAAAACAGCCGCGGTAATGGTTGACCGGGGCGACCCGGAGAAAAGGGCCCGAAGTGTTGAACAACTTATCGCGGTATTAAAAAAGGGTATTTCAATTGTAATAGCGCCTGAAGGTACTTTTAACATGACGCATAAGCCTTTGAAAGATTTTTATGATGGTGCATTTAAAGTTGCCATTGAAACACAAACACCAATCAAGCCTTTGTTATTTTTAGATACCTACGACAGGATGGGGTATGAATCCATATTTTCAATTAAGCCAGGCAGGTCAAGATCCGTTTATCTGGACGAAGTGTCGGTAGAAGGACTTAGCCTGGAAGATGTTGACCAGTTGAAGGAGAAAGTATATCAAATAATGGAAACCAAGTTGATTGAATACAAAGGAAGCTGGATAAGATCAATGTCATAGAGTTCCAACCTTTTTGAAAAAGATTAAATTTAAACAGCCCATTAAAAGGTTGGCAACCCTTTGGTTAACTTTGGGGATATTAGATGAGCACAGGAAACGAAATACAATTTGCAGATGATTCATCTGGTTTTTGGGCAGAGATCATACTCCCGCTGGCACTGCCAACTACTTATACGTATGCCATCCCGCCGGCCTTGTTGCAAAAAGCCATACCGGGTTGCCGGGTAGAAGTAGTGTTTGGCAGGCAAAAAAAATATGCCGGCATTATCAAGTCTGTGTTGGATAAAGAACCACCCTATCCCACCAAGGAAATACTGAATGTACTGGATGATGAACCAATCCTGTTTCCGCAGCAATTACAGTTATGGCGCTGGCTAAGCGAATATTATATGTGCAGCGAGGGTGAAGTGATGGCGGCGGCCCTGCCTACACATTTTAAACTCAGCAGTGAAACGATTTTAATTTATAATGATGAGATTGGCGAAGACTTTACCCATTTAAACGATGAGGAGTTTTTAGTGGCCGAAGCGCTGTTGCTTAAAAAAGAACTGAGGTTATCTGAAGTGCAACAGATACTCGACGTAACCCACGTATATCCCCTTATAAAAAAACTGATCGATAAAAAAGTTTGCTTCATTTGGGAAGCCATGGATGAGCAGTACAAAGTAAAAAAAGAAAACTATGTTATCCTTAACCCGGTATATAACAGTGAAGAAAAACTAAGCGATTTACTGAATAACCTGCCTGCCGGACAGGCTGGCTGGAGCCGAGCACCTAAACAAATGGAACTCCTGCTGGCTTATCTGCACCTTCAAAAAACAGCAGGTGATGTTACGCAGACTGAGTTGTTGAAAAAATCCGGGGCATCGGCTGCCCAGTTAAAGGGACTTGTGCAAAAAGATATTTTAATTGTTGAGAAAAGAACGGTTGACCGGATAAAATCACTACCAAAAAATGTAGCGATTGATTTTGCCTTCAGTGCGTCGCAACAGGAAGCTTCGGATGCCGTGGCAAAAGCATTGGAAGCTAAAAATGTTTGCCTGCTGCACGGCGTAACCAGCAGTGGTAAAACTCAAGTGTACGTTAAGCTGATCGAAAAATATTTTGCCGCCGGTAAACAGGTATTGTATTTATTGCCCGAGATCGCGTTGACCACACAAATTATCAGGCGCCTGCAAAAACATTTTGGCGGTAATATCACCATTTATCATTCCCGTTTTAATAATAATGAGCGCATTGAATTATGGAACAAGATAAGATCCGGCGAAGTGAAGATCGTGTTGGGCGCCAGAAGTGCCCTTTTCCTGCCGTTTAAAGACCTTGGACTTATCATCGTTGATGAGGAGCACGATGCTTCGTTCAAACAGCAGGATCCGGCTCCCAGGTACAATGCAAGAGACGCAGCTGTGTATTACGCTTCGTTGTTTAATGCAAAAGTGGTATTGGGCAGTGCAACCCCCTCTGTTGAAAGTTATTTCAATGCGATGCATGATAAATATGCCCTGGTAGAATTGAACGAACGGTTTGGTGGCATCAAAATGCCCGAGATAGAAATTATCGATACCAGGCAGGTTGCACAAAAGGGCAAAGTGATGATCAGCCCGCAACTGAAAGAAGCCATGCAAAAAGCACTGGATGCCGACAGGCAGGTTATCTTATTTCAAAACCGAAGGGGATACAATCCCTACCTGATTTGCGGAGCCTGTGGGTTTATACCACAGTGTACGCACTGTGATGTTTCGCTCACGTTGCACAAATTCAGTAATAAACTCCATTGCCATTATTGCGGAAGCACGTATCCCAAATTGATCACCTGCCCCGCCTGCGGCAGCAATAACTGGCTGGAGAAAAATTTTGGTACAGAAAAAATAGAAGAGCAACTGGAGGAAGATTTTTCCAACTATAAAATTGCCCGGATGGATGTGGATAGTGTGCGGGGCAAAATGGCCCACGATAACCTGATCCAGTTGTTCGAGCAGCATCGCCTCGATATTTTAGTGGGAACCCAAATGGTGGTAAAGGGTTTGGATTTTGATAAGGTAAGCCTGGTTGGTATACTGGATGCAGATGGTTTGCTGGCATTCGCCGATTTCAGGGTGAATGAACGCGCTTTTCAGTTAATGGAGCAGGTGAGCGGACGGGCCGGAAGAAAAAAAGAACAGGGAAAAGTGATCATACAGGCAACCAATACCAAACACCCGGTTTTGCAATTGGTTCAACAGCATGATTACAAAAAAATGTATGAGCTGGAAATTGAAAACCGAAGGGAGTTTTTTTACCCGCCCTATAGCCGGATTATTTTGTTAACTTTAAAACACAAGGATAAAAACATAGTAAGCGCCGCTGCTGAAAAATTGGCACAAATGCTTAAACAGGACCTTCAGGATTTTATTGTTGGTCCGGCGGCTCCGGTGGTTAACCGGATCCGCAACCAATATTTGATGGAGATCCTCATCAAATTGCCTAAAGAGCCGGGTATGAGTATGCGGTATAAGGCAGCGATCAGGAATCATATAAACCTGGTAACCGGGCAGCAGAATTTTAAAAGCGTTACGGTTGTTGCGGACGTAGATAAGATGTAAAGTCTCACCCCGCCCGATCACTATCAGGACCACAGGGGAGAGGGAACAGGAAGAATGCAGTGAAGATTAAACTAATATTTTTTTAAATGGAGATACAAAAAAGTATATCAATTAAACAGTACAATTCATTTGGTATCAATGCTCATGCAAATCTATTTGCTAAATTTAGTTCGATAAAGGAACTGGAAGAACAGGTTGAATTAAACAGGCAAACACCAATATTGATCCTGGGTGGCGGCAGTAATTTATTGTTCACCAAAGATTTTGGTGGACTGGTTTTAAAGAACGAGATCACCGGTATTAAAGAGATCAAGGAAGATGAACACCATATATATGTGCAGGTAGGAGCAGGGGAGAACTGGCATCAGTTTGTTTTGCATTGTATAAGAAAAGGATGGGCAGGAGTTGAGAACCTGTCGCTAATACCCGGGCAAGTGGGCGCATCGCCGATGCAGAATATCGGAGCTTATGGTGTAGAACTCAAAAATGTTTTTTATTCGCTGGAAGCCTGGCATATTCCCGAAAAGAAAATGGTAAACTTTACACTCAACGATTGTGAATTTGGTTACCGCGAAAGCGTTTTTAAAAAGAAGTTTAAAGATCAGTTTGTGATCACGGATGTTACTTTCCGGCTGAACCGGATTCCGCAATTCAACATTTCCTACGGAGCTATTGCACAGGAATTAGAAAAGATGGGTGTAAAGGATTTGAGTTTACAGGCTGTTTCCCGGGCCGTGATCAATATCCGCAGCAGCAAATTACCCGATCCTGCCGTTATTGGTAATGCGGGCAGTTTTTTTAAAAATCCTGAGGTCGGATATGCTGCATTCGAAATGCTGAAAGAAAAGCACCCGGGCATTGTTGGCTATTCATTGCCTCATGGTCATGTAAAACTGGCTGCGGGTTGGCTAATAGAACATTGCGGTCCTGCAGCAGGCACCAGTTGGAAAGGATATCGAAAAGGCGATGCCGGTTGCCATGAGCAGCAGGCATTGGTGTTGGTGAATTATGGTAATGCAAAGGGTAGCGAGATTTACGATCTGAGCGAAGCCATATTAAAATCTGTGGCACAAAAGTTTGGCGTAACGTTGGAGCGGGAAGTAAATATCATTTAACCTGAATAATTCCCTGTTCCTGCAAGATCAATTTTATTTGTTCTGGTGCCGTATTCAGTAAAAATTGTTCCAGTTGTTCTTTATCATCTTCTTTTGAAAATACCTTTCCATCTTCAAAAAAAGAAACACAGCCATTGTACGCCTGCCAATAGCTGTGTTCGTTATGATATAATCTGCAACCACTATAGCCTAATGCAGAAGGCTGCTTTACCTCTGTATTGCTTAATGGTGCCTGCTGCCAAAGCTGCATCCAGTTTTTTTGTTGCCATTCGGTAAGCAGCCATTCCGGATTTGGCCTTCCCGAAAATAGAAAGGCAGTTACCATCCGGTTTTTTTTATCTTCTTTCACTTATGATCTTACTTATTTTATTTTAAACCGTCCATGTATCACCTGCATAAAAGTACAAAAATTCGTGTATGGGCCTCTGTTTGCGGTACGCGGGTCGGTTATCAGATTGCCCGAATTGTCAAGAAGCGTTGCCGGTGTACTCCCGGGTTTGTGGCTCCATCTGCCATTGGGCCCCTTACGGTACCAGTGATAATCGTAGTTTGGCGCATTTACCAAAGCAACCAGATGTCCCGGTGATATGCATTTATTATCCTGGGTTGGTTTATCAACCAGTCCGTCGGATATCGCTCCCGTTTTGGCGCTGATACCTGGCGCAGGCACATTACATGCAGCAAGATTGTTCCATTGTTGTCCGGCTGCTTTGCCGGGTTGAGCAAAGGTATCGGTTCGGTAATTGGTACCGTAGTTGTAACAATTGTTGCTGCCCGTTACAGATGGATTGGTATTCCAGGCAGCGAGGTCGGGTGCCGGAGCACAGGGACAAACCGGCTTTAATACTATAATAACATCTCTGAAAATTTCAATATTCCTGAAATAGCCATCATTATATAATTTCCTTTTTTCTAAATAATCCTTTAAAAGGGTTTCGGTTGTTCTTCGAAAATCGGTTAGGCCTTTTGTGCCCTGCAGATTTTTAAAATTGTCGAATAGAATGGATTCCAATCCGCCTTCGGCCCTGGCTGCTTTGCCGTCGGCATACACCATGTCGTGTGCATAGTGCATAACAAGGGGCAGATCTTTGTTTATTGTTCTCCCTGTTTGTTCGATACGTAAACCGCGATAGCCCAAAACGGAAGGAAAGGGGGCAGTTTTTTCGTTTGTTTTTCTTAAGCTGCTAAAGGAAATTTTTTTAAAAAGATCCCGGGCTGCTGCATCAGTGAGCGTCATTTCGGGATTTGGCCTGCCACTAAAAATGTCGAGTGTGAGTTTAACCGGCATAAAATAAAATTTAAGGTGATTAATCCCATCAAGATAGGCCGATTAAATGTTTGCCGCAATACCCTTTTAGTGGTATTGTACAGATGAAACCCAGGAATCGATAAAAATCAATTAAAATCCTCTTCCTCAAAATCTTCTTCACTAAAATGTTGGGTACCAATATTCAACATACTGCCCATCAGGTCTTTAAATTCAATTTTACCTTCCATTACTTTTTTGCTGATGAGTGAGTGAGCGGCCAGGCCATGTAACACGAATTCCATTAACAAGGCATTTTCTTTGTCGTTCGCCGCTTTGAAATATTTTTTTACCAGCGCATGCAGGCCATCAACTTTATACAACAATTGTATTTTGTCTTCATCCCGGGTTTCGAAAAAGCTGTTTAAAGAATTACCGGCATCAAACCAACGGGTGATCGCTTTATAAGGATTTTCATCGGGTGCCGCTTCCTTGCTTCTTTTCTTTTTCAGCGTATCGGGGTTTGGAAAATATTGTCCGAACTGTGTACGGATAGATCGGTCCAGTAAATTAAAAGCTACCTGGTAAGGACCTTCCTGCTCACCTTCATATACCAATTCTATTTTACCGGTAATGGATGGAATGATGCCAATCAGGTCGCTCAACCAAACCTGCGTTTCTTTTTCATCATTGATCAGGGCTCTTCGTTCAGCTGCGCTGATCGCATTTTCATACGCACTGATACTTAACCGGGCACTTACCCCACTTTTTTTGTCAACCAGTTCACTGCCGCGGGCTTCAAAAGCTACCTGCTCGATCAATCTTTTTATCAGGTCGCTCACGACAACTTTTTCTTTTTGGGCCTCACTGATGTCTGCTTCCTGATCGGTTATTTCCAAAGCCGTTTCCAGCGTTTTGGGGTAGTGGGTGAGTATCTGGCTCTCGATCCGGTCTTTTAACGGTGTTACAATGCTTCCCCGGTTGGTGTAATCTTCGGGATTGGCAGTAAACACAAACAATATATCCAGCGGTAATCTTAATTTAAAGCCTCGTATCTGCAGATCACCTTCTTCTAAAATATTAAACAGCGATACCTGTATCCTGGCCTGCAGATCGGGCAGTTCGTTAATAACGAAAATGCTGCGGTTACTTCTGGGTATGATACCATAATGTAAAACCCGTTCATCAGCAAAACTTAATTTCAGGTTGGCGGCTTTTATCGGATCGATATCACCGATCAGGTCAGCAACGCTTACATCCGGAGTTGCCAGTTTTTCGCCATAGCGTGCGCTTCGATGTAACCAGCTGATTGGCGTATCATCGCCTTTTTCCTCAATCAGGTCAACCGCATAACGGGAAACCGGATGATAAGGATCATCATTGATTTCGCTGCCGGCCACAACCGGGATGTACTCATCGAGTAAATCGATCATTTGCCTGGCCATCCTGGTTTTTGCCTGGCCACGTAAACCCAGGAACAGAATATTATGCTGCGAAAGCAAAGCTCTTTCAGTATCCGGTATCACCGAATCTTCATAACCTAAAATACCGGGAAAAGGATTTTCTTTGGCCTTAATTTTATTGATCAGGTTGTCTCGTACTTCCTGTTTGATACTTTTGGAAACATAGCCGCTCTTTTTTAATTCACCTAATGTCCTGATTTTCGTAATATCCATCTTTTTTTTTATTATCTGCTTAAAATATTATTGTCACGCAGAGTCGCAAAGTAAATAAGTCGCAATGCTTTGCTCCTTTGCGATTTTGCGTGATTTTTTCAATACACCGTCTTCCTTTTTCCACTTTCAAAATCCTTAAAAATAAATGCACCCAGTTTATCCAGCGAAGCAAAAAACGCCTTGCCATTATTGGTTTCGGTAAACTCCTGTACAAACCTTTGTAGATACGGATCGGAGGCTATCATAAAAGTAGTGATGGGTATTTTCAATTTTTTACATTGGGTTGCCAGGCTCATGCAACGGTTCAATATCTTTCGGTCGACTCCCCAGCTGTTTTTGTAATAACGCTTTCCAACTTTCAGGCAGGTTGGTTTGCCATCGGTTATCATAAATATCTGCTTATTGGGGTTGCGGCGTTTTCTTAGCAGATCCATGGCCAGTTCCAATCCCGCAACGGTATTCGTGTGGTAGGGGCCAACCTGCAAATAGGGCAGGTCTTTTATTTCAATGGTCCAGGCGTCATTGCCAAATACCACAATATCCAGGGTATCCTTCGGGTATTTGGTTTGAATCAATTCGCTTAACGCCATGGCTACTTTTTTAGCCGGCGTGATCCTGTCCTCACCATATAATATCATGGAATGGGAGATATCGATCATCAAAACCGTAGAGGTCTGCGACTTGAAATCGGTCTCCCGTATTTCCAGATCGTCTTCCTGCATTTTAAAACTGTCGATACCATGGTTGATCTGCGCATTGCGGATCGAGTTGGTAAAGTCGATCTGTTCCATGGTATCGCCAAACTGAAAAGGCCTGGTTTCGGGATTTATTTCATCGCCGCCACCGGGTTTAAATGTTTGGTGATTGCCCGCCCGGGTTTTCTTCAACTTGCCAAAAATTTCCTCCAGGCTTTTTTTGCGTATTCCCTGTTCGGTTTTGGAAGTTATTTTTATTTCACCTTTCACATGCTTATCGTCAATATACCCCTTGGCTTTCAGGTCATCAATAAAATCGCCAATGCCATACTCATTATTGGTGAGCTTATATTCCTTATCCAGTTCATTCATCCATTGCATGGCTTCATTAAAGTCGCCATTGGTATAGGTAAGCAACTGTAAAAAAAGATCGAGTAAAGTCTCGAAAGGAGATTTACCCTGTGCGTTCGGATCAAATTTTGAAAACTGAAAGAAATTCATGGTTTATTTTTTGGACTGCCTGTCGGCTTAAACCGTATGACGGCTAACCGCCTTCATGACGGTTAACTAAATTACGAAACATTTAATGGTATCGTTTTGTTCGACTGTTAAATAATTTCGATTAATTTTTACATCGGCCTGTTTACCACCCTGATCTGTCTTCTCTGGAAAGTTGATTAAAAAAAATCCCCTGCCAAAGCAGGGGATTTTTTTTAATCAACTATTATTTTGGTGCGTTGGCGGGAGGAACCGGTTTGTTATTAATAGCACCCGGTAATTCCTGCGGCAAAGCAGGCGGCGTTTTATACCTTTGCTCAAGCTGCATAATCTGCAGCAGGAGTTGTTCTGCTGTAGATTTGTCACCACCTCTTCGGCCGTTTTCGTCAACCGGGTAGTCAAATTTTGCTGCCTTGTTTTCGTCCAGCGCAGCATAATAACTTAGTTGCTGCTCCAGGTCCTTCTTCACACTTTTGGTTATTTTGTTGGCAAGTACCGTATCGCCGGCTATATAGCTCGACTGCAGCATCATGACAGAAATATAGTCGTGTTGCTGGCTTCTGCTTACCATACCATAAGGAAAATTCTCTTCGAGCATCATGTTGTCTACCTTATTCAACATTTTTTTCGCCTCTTCTTTTTTGTTATTTTGGGCCATGCCCATGGCCGCGGAGGCATAGGCCATGCGGATACTGTTTAAATGACGACGGTTTTCTTCATCAAAATAAACACCCGGTTTATCCGCGTTGCCCGATTTGAATTTTGTCATCATAACATTATACGACCAGTCTTCATTCACATCGGAGTTTTCAACCGGTACCAAACGATAGGTCATGCCATCCTGGCGAATGTATTTAGAAAAACCAAGGTCTCCCGCCTGCGACGATGTAAAATAAATAGGGCGCTTCCATTTATTGGCTGCAATGATATTTAAAATAGCTGCGTCATTTTTAAATAGGGCACTTTTCGGAATATCAAATACTAGTTGCGACACCACACTGTCATTCGAATTAACCGTACCATTTTGACGAACTACATTTACATCAACAGGAACAGAAACTCTCTTCGAGGGAAATATATGTATAACACTTCCGTCTCTTCCCTGCTCAACCTTACTTGGATCATCACTGCCCGCATAATCTTTCATCATTGAATACAGATCCATCGGCTGCGCGGGATCATTAACCAGCCCGGCTTTTTTCCTGTAATTATTCAGGTAGGTTGCATTGTTGCCATATAGCCCTTCGGGTGAATAAACAATATCGCGGGTTGCACCTTCTATCTGATCTGCCGTCCAGATCGGATCAATAGGATCACTTTGGTTTACTTTATAACGCAATTGATTGATATACCAATCGGTACCCATTAAGCTGGAATTGATCACCCGAATATCCGGTCTAACACCCTGTACTTCCTGCGCAAACCATAGTGGGTAAGTATCGTTATCTCCAAAAGTTATCAATACGGCATTGGGCGCACAGCTTTCGAGATAATCGGTAGCCAGGTCGATCGCCAGTTTTTTATTGCTCCTGTCATGATCATCCCATTCCTGACTTGCCATGAGTACAGGCACGGCCAACAAACAAAGTGCACCGGCAATAAAGCCAGCGGTCATTCTATTTTTAATAAAACCGGCAATCATTTCTTTAACATAGAGTACCCCGATGCCGATCCAGATGGCGAAAGCATAAAAGGAACCTACAAAGGCATAGTCACGCTCACGCGGTTGATTACCTGCCTGGTTTAAATAAAATACGATGGCCAGGCCGGTAAAGAAGAAAAGTAATCCTACAATCAAAAAATCTTTTTTATCCCGCATTACCTGGAAAACCAGGCCTAGTAAACCCAATATCAATGGAAGCGCAAAAAGTTTATTATTGGCTTTGTTGTTTTTTAAAGAATCGGGCAGGCTATTCTGATCTCCCAACCGTGCATTATCCCAAAATCCAATGCCGGTTTTCCAGTTGCCATCCCGCACATTGCCCATATAAACCCCTTGTATATCGTTTTGCTTGCCGGCAAAATTCCACATGAAATAACGCATATACATCCAGCCCACCTGGTAGGCCATGGCAAACTGAATATTCTCCGACATGGTCGGGGCTCTTTCCCATTCACCAGTCTTTTGGTCTTTTCCTATTCCCATCCAGCTTGCATAGTAATCGGCATGCCCCTGGTCGTTACTCATATCCCACATACGTGGAAGCAGGTGCATATCGGCAGGCGCATATACGGTTTCTACCTTTCTTCCGTTTTTCTCATATTTACCGTTACTCTTAATATAGGTTTCAGTTATATTTTGCTCTTCGGGCTGGGCCGTAAAATCCTGACCATATAAAATAGGCCAATCGCCATATTGCTCACGACTTAAATAACCGGCCAGGTTAACGGGGTTATCTACATTAAACATATCAACCGACGGATTGGCGTTAGAGCGTATCAACGTGGTGAAATAGGTTGAATAACCCAACAGCATGAACACAAAACTCCAAAGTCCTAATTTCAGAAAATTCCAGTCTTTTCTGGAAGCCACGCGTAATCCAAAGTAAACCAGGGCGGCAATGAATATAAAGCAGAAGGTAAAGCCCGAGAAATAAGGGAGTCCCAAATCGTTTACAAAGAAGATATCAAAATTGCCGGCCATTTTTATGGTCCATACTACAACAGCTTTTTGCACCAGGCCGGTAATAGCACAACCAATTAAAAACGCCCAAAAGGCACCCCATTTGGTCACTTTTTCGTAACGTTTAAAATAATAGATCATAACAATGGCCGGAATGGTTAACAGGTTCAACAGGTGAACGCCTATCGACAATCCCATCAGGTAAAAGATCAGGATGATCCAGCGGTCGGCTTTGGTAAATCTTCTCTTAACACCATCCTGTTGCTCGGCATCCACGTTCTGCTCCCATTTTAATATAGCCCAGAAAACAACGGCGGTAAAAAATGAAGACAAAGCGTATACTTCACCTTCAACAGCGCTGTACCAGAATGAATCAGAAAAAGTATAAGCCAGTGCACCAACGATACCGGCAGCCATGATACCGTATATTTTTTCGTTGTTAAGTTCCTGGCCGTCTTTCATAACCAGTTTACGGGCAAAATGGGTAATACTCCAAAACAGGAATAAAATGGTGAATCCACTGGCCAACGCACTCATCAGGTTAATACCAGTAGCTGCATGGGCTGCATCAAAGGGAACCATAAATAAACGACCTATCAACACAAATAAAGGGGCTCCGGGTGGATGCGGAATTTGCAGTTTGTATGCACTGGAAGCAAATTCGCCACAATCCCAAAGACTGCCCGAGGCTTCCATTGTCATTATATAAACGGCGCAAGCCACGATTAATACGATCCATCCGGTGATGTTGTTGATGCGTTTAAAGCTCATAGTATAAATTAGGTTATATCCCGATACTTATCGGGAGGCAAATATAAATTAGTTTATGGTTAGAAGTGGGCCATTTATGGATTTTTTTAGCCTCACCCTCCTTGTTACTCTCCGAAGCAGAGGGAGCGGCTTAGCAATAATGCCCAAACATTTTATCTCCCACATTCACATTATACCTACTTTTATCAAGAGTAGAAACAACATTTATTACTTCTGTCATCTTTATTTTTTATTAAGATCAATTATGCAAACAACATTTTGTAATAAAATACCCTTCGCTTCCGTCTTCGCGATTTCCTCCTCCTTTGGAGTTCCGGCAAAGGAAAGAACGAAGTTCAGCGGAGGCCTCTTTGCCTCATGAAAAAAGCCCTGATACAACTGCACATAGCTGTTTTTTTAGCGGGCTTTACTGCCATTCTGGGTAAATTAATAACCTTGAATGAAGGATTGCTGGTTTGGTTCCGGCTTTTAATTACGGTGTTAACATTGGGGGGGATCCTGTTGTACAGAAAGCAACTCTTGCGGATTTCGGTCAAAGAGCTGCTGAAAATTTTCGGTGTGGGTGTTATCGTAGCGATCCATTGGGTTACTTTTTATGGAAGTGTTAAGTATGCCAATGTTTCGGTGGCCCTGGTTTGCTTTAGTGCGACGGGTTTTTTCACGGCTTTTTTTGAGCCCATGATACTAAAAAGGCGAATTTCTTTAATTGAAGTTGGGTTGGGAATAATAGCCATCTCGGGCATTTACATCATTTTTGATTTTCATCCACAATATAAAGTGGGTATTATTTTTGGCATCATTTCGGCGGTTGGAAGCTCGCTGTTTCCGATTTATAATAAGAAACTGTTGCTCCGGTATTCTCCTAAAATACTCACGTTGTACGAGCTGGGCGGTGGATTGCTTGCATTAACGGTGCTGGTACCGTTTTACCTGATACTTTTTCCGGCCACTTATTATATGCCTACAGCCACCGATTGGCTATGGTTGCTGGTTTTGGCCTGGCTTTGTACGGTATTGAGTTTCGAACTGCAATTACATGCGTTAACGAAAATATCGGCTTTCACTGCCAACCTAACCTATAACCTGGAACCGGTTTACGGCATCATCCTGGCTTTTATTTTTTTTAAGGAAAATGAAAACCTGCACCGTCAGTTTTATATAGGGGTGTTACTGATCTTGCTTGCGGTAGCCTTGCAGATGCTGCGTATTTATAAGGAACAGCGCAAGTTGAAAATGGTAAAAACGGGTATTCTGAACTAGGGTAAATAAACGATCTCGGTTTTCAGGTCTGCAAAAGCCCTGAACATGGCACTTACACCACAATATTTTTCTTGAGATAAATTAACTGCTTTTTCCACTTTAGATTGATCGGCTTCTGCAACTTTTATTTTATAAGTTAATTTTACCTGGTTATATATCATAGGATGTTCTTCAGTTAAGCCGGCAACCACATCCATGCTGAAGTCGGTGAATGCCACCTTCATTTTAGCTAATACGGAAACCACGTCCATGCCGGTGCATCCTGCTAACGAAGCCAGCATGAGTTGTTTTGGACTGGCCCCGCTATCGTCACCGCCGCCTTTAACCGTAGTGTCCATTACTATGTCATGACCGTTAATATTTGCAGTAAAAGCCATGTTTTTATTAAATACTGTTGAAACTGAATGACTTGCCATAATTGTTGGGATTTACAGAAATGTAGAAATTAGTAGATGCAATGTTAGGTCCTGCGCACCAATTTTGGGCCATTTTTGCAGTTAAAATTGTCTGTTATACACAGTTTACCTAAAAATGTGGGTAGAAATCAATAAAAAATCAAAATTTCTTAACTTTCAAACATGGGTTATAAGTTTTTAACCTTACCTTTGCCGTCCAAAAATAAGCACTATGGCCAGAGTATGTCAGGTAACAGGAAAGAAGCCAATCACAGGTAACAAGGTTTCTCACTCAAATATTAAAACGAAGCGCAGGTTTTTACCAAACCTGCAGAAAAAGCGTTATTTCCTTGCAGAAGAAGATAAGTGGGTTACACTTAAAGTATCTACTGAAGCAATCAGAACGATCAATAAAAACGGATTGTTTGCGGTGGTTAAGAAGTTACGTGCTGCAGGCGAGAAGATCTAATGCATTGGATTTCGTCGCAGCAGGCGACCTGCACAGACCGAATTAGAAATATACATAATTATAAATAAATAAAAATGGCAAAGAAAGGTAACAGGGTACAGGTTATACTGGAGTGTACCGAGCACAAAACAAGTGGTTTGGCCGGCACAAGTCGGTATATCACAACCAAAAACAAAAAGAACACACCGGAGCGGTTAGAGTTGAAGAAACTTAACCCGATCATGAAAAAGGTAACGGTTCATAAAGAAATCAAATAAATTAATCAGCCAGATTGCAGATCGGTAAACGTATTTGCGACGGCATATTATCACTTTAGTAAATTAAGCAACAATGGCAAAAGCAGCTAAAACCGCGATAAAAACCAAAGACCAGAAAGCAGCAGCAGATGCAAAAAACTGGACAAAAGTTATTCGTACATTACGTAGCCCTAAAACAGGTGCATATACTTTTAAGGAAGCTATCGTACACAAAGACAAAATCAAAGATCACTTAGCCAGCTAAGTTTTCAGGTATTGATATATTATGTGAAGCTTCCCGATACATCGGGAGGCTTTGTTTTTTTGGAGATAAGGTGGAAGCGGCTGGCAATTAGCAAGTATCCGGCATCCAGCATCCAGCATCCAGTATCAACCATCAATCATCAACCATGGGACTTTTCGACAAATTATTTGGTAAAAAACAGCAGCAGGAAACACTTAACCAGGGATTGGAAAAAACCCGGGAAGGATTTTTTAGCAAAATAACCAAAGCCATAGCCGGAAAAAGTACAGTAGACGAAGAAGTACTGGACGACCTGGAAAATGCGCTGGTAAGTGCCGATGTAGGTATCGATACCACCGTGAAAATTATTGAGCAGATTGAAAAACGGGTGGCTAAAGACAAATACCTTAATACCTCGGAGCTAAATAAGATCCTGAAAGAAGAAATTCAAAATATATTGGTGGCCGCGCCACAGGATACCAGTTACGAAAATTACGAATTACCTGCCGGACATAAACCGCATATCATTTTAATGGTCGGTGTGAATGGCGTGGGTAAAACCACCACCATTGGCAAACTGGCGCACAATTTTAAACTGGCCGGTAAATCGGTTTTGTTGGGAGCTGCCGATACATTTCGGGCAGCAGCAGTAGACCAGCTAACCATCTGGAGCGAAAGAGCCGGCGTGCCTATTGTAAAAAAAGATATGGGCAGCGATCCGGCGGCAGTTGCTTTTGATACGGTTAACAGCGGCGTTGCAAAAGATGTGGATGTGATCCTGATCGATACCGCAGGCCGTTTACATAACAAAGCTCATTTAATGGATGAGCTTACCAAGATCAAAAGAGTGATACAAAAAGTTGTTCCGGAAGCACCGCATGAAGTAATACTGGTATTGGATGGCAGCACCGGGCAAAATGCCCTGGAGCAGGCCAAACATTTTACGGCAGCCACCGACGTTACCGCGCTGGCCATTACCAAATTAGACGGAACAGCAAAAGGTGGTGTGGTTTTAGCGATTGCCAATCAATTTAAAATACCGGTGAAATTTATAGGCGTGGGCGAACAGGCGCAAGACCTCCTGGTTTTCGATAAACAGGATTTTGTTGACGGGCTTTTCAATGTTCAAAACAGCTAGCCACCCCATATGCGCAAAATATTTTCATAAGAAAAGCCCCTGTAGAAACAGGGGCCGGTTACCAAAACTAACTGCTTATGAGAAAATTTTTATTATCTAATTTCTTCCATACAAATATCCAAAGTTTTACTGAGTGTTTCTGTTAAGAAAATATAAAACCCAGTTAAAGTGGCGTTAAAACGAATTCCTGGTGCAGCAGTTCATTACAAAAGCATGACAGAAAAAGCCGCTCTGTTTTTCAAAAGCGGCTATAAATGATTCGTAACTAATTATTTAATTTCCACCGCCGCCCATTCCACCACTGGATTGTGTACGTTTATTTTCTTCCTCGATAGAGGTTTTACGTTGCCTCGAAGCTTTAACCTGTGCATTACCAAACCGGTAACTGAAGTTAAGTTTTAACTGGCGGCTTTCCCAACGGCCACTGGCTTCGCTTAATTGTCCGGTAAAATCTGAGGTACCCTTCCATTTCATCAAACGGAAAATATCGCTCACCGACGCCTTCAACATACCTTTTCCTTTTAAAATATTTTTTTGCAGGCCGCCATCGATGCTATACATGGCAATGCTTTTGAAGGTTCCCTGCCAGATGGTTGGGGATGCGTAGAACCCGCTCAGCTCGGCCCTAAATCCTTTACCCAGGTTAAAACTGTTTTGCATATAAAAGCTCAAAGCAAATACATCCAGGTTTACATTTCTGTCGCCCCCGCCAAAATTGGCTTTATACTTTGAATAATATGAATTCAGGTTTACGAAGAAACTATACCACTTATACTGATATGGGTAGCTGATATTCAGGCTGATGATGTCCTGTGTTGCCAGATTCTTTTTCGTCAGGAAACTTTTCGATCCTTCTGTTGTATCGGGCAACTGGGTAAAGATATCTTTTACGTGGCTGTAATTTAGTTGTGTATTTAATTTGTATTTGTAAGTGTGTGTAAAACCAAAACTGTTGGTGTATTGTGGCCTCAGGTTGGTATTACCTTTCATAAACGTATAGTCATTCAACTTAAATTCAAACGGGTTCAGGTCCTGGTAAGCTGGTCTGTCGATGCGCCGGCTGTAGGTGATTCCAAACTGGCTCATCGGATTTTTGTTAAAAGTGATGGCAGCGCTCGGAAATACATCGGTATAATTGCGATGTATCGATGAGTCGTAGTTAACATAGGCGCTTAGATCGCTGTTGTATTGTAGCCCCGTAGAACGTCCATCAGACACGGTATTTTCAACACGCACACCAATTTGTATCATAAATCCTTTAAATGCCCGGTTATAATTTACAAAAGCGGCATTAATATTTTCCTTGTACGCAAACCGGTTGCTTTTGTCTTTGTCATAGTCTTCCACGCTGCCATTTACATTATATCGTTTGAAATCATTGTCGGTGTTTACAAAACCAACTTTGGCTCCAAATCCCAATCTGCCTTTATAAAAATTCCGCTCGTAATCTGCCTTAAACGACAGGATATCGATATCTGTTGGCGAGATCATCCGGTATACATTGCTGAATAATTTTACGTTACCCGACGGATTATAATAGTCATTTGGCTGAAACTGGTCGCTGCGGATCTTAAAATTGCCATAGTCGGCATCAATATTCAATTCGGAACCGCCGGTAACGGCATACCGGTAATTCAGGTTCGCATTTATATTGTCGCGTTTCGATTCATTATTGCCTGTCGCCCGCAGTATCCTCACAACGGTGTTTGTTGGTTTGTAGATGATATCCATCGGCCCCTCGGTTTCCGCGATGTTTTCAGAGCTGTTACCATTGACCAGGAACCCCACTGTACTTTTTTTATTAATGAAGAAATCGGCGCCGGCCTTGTAGTTATGGCCGTATTTATTTCGGTTCAGTATCCGCTGGTTCTTAGTTTGATCAAAAATACTGTCGCCCTGTTCCCGGTAAAATTTAATATTCATTTCGTTGATGCCCGAATTGAAATTGTAATTTCCAAAAACATTCATCCTTTTGTTCCGGTGATTGAGTGCCAGACCGGCATTGTATTTACCATAAATACCAATGTTATAACCGGTATTTACACTGCCATTCGTGCCAATCGTTTTATCCCGCTTTAATTTGATATTGATGATACCGGCATTACCTGCTGCTTCGTATTTGGCCGATGGATTGGTGATCAGTTCAATGGATTCAATTTGCGTCGATTGCAGCGATTTAAGATAACTGGCCAGATCGGCGCCCGACAACGGAGTTGGTTTTCCATCGATATACACCTGAACACCGTTTTTTCCGGCGAGGCTCAGGTTATCATCCTTGTCAACCATTACACCCGGAGATTTGCGCAACAACTCCAATGCATCATTGCCCACCGCATTGATTGTGCCTTCCACATTTAAAATAGTTTTATCTGCTTTTACCTCCACGATTGGTTTTCTGGTGGTTACCACAACAGCTTCCAGGCTTTTTGGCATGGGTTGCAACTGAATTTCGGGAGCAACGGAATTTTGGTTTTCTTTTACTTCAAAAACGGCAGCGTCTGGTTTTTTCATATTCATTACGCTGGTGCTTACAAAATATCGGCCGGGTTTTACCTGTAAAAGTTCATAATTGCCTTTGTCATTGGTAACGGCCGTTTTTACAAGTGCGGAGTCTTTAGCGGATTGCAGCATAACGGTGGCCGCCGAAATAGCCTTTCCATTGTTGTCTTTAATTTGACCGGTAATTTTTGAAAAATTTTGAGCGCTGGCACCAAGCGCAGTCAATAGGCTTATGGCTGCAATGAGCAGTAATTTTTGTTTCATGGCTGTAGTTTGTTTCTGTTTGCTAATACTTTATACGAAATTAGTTAAGCTTGATTGTAATGGATATATCACATTTTATGAACGCTGTTTTAACAGGATAAATGGTATTACCCGGCTTAACAGACGATTTAATTAAAAGTTTATTTTAAATCAAAACGTTTTACCCAAAATTCAATCTGCTCTGCAGCGGAAAGGCTTAACTTTGCCGGCTATAAGTATGAAGACAAAAACAATCAAAAAAGACAAGGTAAACATCATCACGCTGGGGTGTAGTAAAAACATGGTGGATAGTGAAGTATTGAGCGGCCAGTTGATCGCCAACGAAATTGAGGTGGTTCATGAAAATGCAAAAAAAGACCACAATATCGTAGTGGTGAATACCTGTGGCTTTATCGAAAAAGCAAAGGAAGAGAGTATCAATACTATTCTACAGCAGGTTGAATTAAAACGCCGGGGCAAACTCGATAAAGTGTATGTTACGGGTTGCCTGAGCGAGCGATATAAAAATAACCTGGAAGAAGAGATACCCGAAGTAGACGCTTATTTCGGCACGATGGAATTGCCCAACATCTTAAAAACATTTGATGCGGATTACAAAACCGATCTGATGGGCGAACGGTTATTGTATACGCCTCCGCATTATGCGTATATGAAGATCAGCGAGGGCTGTAACCGCACCTGCGCTTTTTGCGCTATCCCCCTGATGCGTGGTCAGCATGTTAGCCGAACCATTGAATCGCTGGTGGATGAAGCCAAACGATTGGTTGACCGGGGCGTTAAAGAAGTGATGCTGATCGCCCAGGAATTAACTTACTATGGTTTGGATATCTACAAAAGAAGAGAACTGCCTAAACTGCTTCACGCGTTGGCCGATGTAAAAGGCCTGGAGTGGATTCGTCTGCATTATGCATACCCTTCAAAATTTCCAATTGAAATTATTGACGCCATTAAAGAACGGGATAATATTTGTAATTACCTGGATATGCCCTTGCAACACGCGGCCAACAATATGCTGCATTTGATGAAGCGGCAGATCACCCGTGAAGAGATGGAAGATCTGATAGGGGAGATCAGAAACCGGATGCCCGATATTTGTTTACGCACTACGTTAATAGCAGGTTTCCCCGGCGAAACCCGCGATGATGTGGAAGAATTGAAAATGTTTTTACAAAAAATGCGTTTCGACCGGGTTGGTATTTTTACCTATAGCCACGAAGAAGGCACCAGTGCGCACAACCTGGTTGACAATATCCCCGCTGAAGAAAAAGAAGAGCGGGCGCAGGAGATCATGGAAGTGCAGCAGGAGATCAGCCTGGAAAAAAACCAGGAGAAAGTAGGTAAAACCTTTAAAGTATTGATCGATAAAAAGGAAGCGGGCCGTTACCTGGGCCGTACCGAGTTCGACAGTGTGGAAGTGGATAATGAAGTGATCATCATCCAGTCGAAAAAGAAATTACCAATTGGCGAATTTGTAAACGTAAAAATTACAAAAGCCTATGATTATGACATTGAAGGAGAAGTAGTGATCTGAGTGCCCTCGGGTATTCGAGCCGATGGGAAAAAAGGTTAAAAGTATTAATAACTGATAGGTTGTTATTTATTAATTGAGTATTATTGAAAAATGAATCATACAGCGACGCCAATTTCATACGAAGCCACCGGAAGTTTTTCAAAGATAGTGTTGGATTACTTACGCGGAGATGAGAAGCTACGGTCGTTTTATGCACACGGGGAAACAGTAGCGGGCATAAAAGCAGCCATCGAGCAAAGGAAGAATTACCCCACCAACAGAAAATTACTGATCGATATTTTACAGGAACATTATTCTGGCAATAACCCAACCGCTGAGCAGCAACTAAACATAAAGCAGTTAGGCAATGCCAATTGTTTTACCATAACAACGGCTCACCAACCCAATATATTTACAGGACATTTGTATTTTATTTACAAGATCCTGCATGTGATCAAATTATGCAAAAAGCTTAAGGCCGAACTGCCGGAGAATGATTTTGTTCCGGTTTTTTATATGGGCAGCGAAGACGCCGACCTGGAAGAACTGGGACATGTGTACATTAACGGCAGTAAGCACGAATGGAAAACAAACCAAACCGGAGCTGTTGGCAGGATGAAAGTTGATAAAGCCCTGGTTGGTCTGCTGGATGCTATTGAAGGAGAAATTGCTGTTCATCCTTATGGATACGAAATTATCAGCCTGATGAGATCCTGCTATACTGAGGGTATAACCGTTGAGCAGGCTACTTTTAAGTTGATCAACGCACTCTTTGGTGAATTCGGACTTATTGTGATGTTACCGGATGATGCCAATTATAAAAAGGCTTTTGTACCCGTGATTGCAAAGGAATTGAAAGAACAGTTTTCGCACCAAATAGTAGAAGAGACAGTATCGGCTTTTCCGAAAGAATATAAAGTACAGGCCGGAGGAAGGGAAATCAATATGTTTTATTTGAAGGACGATAGCCGTGACAGAATTGAAAAAAAGAATGACCGGTATACCATACGCAATACGGCCAGCTCGTTTTCCGAACCGGAGATGACCGCGGAATTGAATGACCATCCCGAAAGATTTAGTCCCAATGTGATTCTGCGCCCGGTATTCCAGGAAATGATCTTACCCAATATTGCGTTTATTGGCGGCGGTGGCGAGTTGGCTTATTGGCTCGAATTAAAAGATGTTTTTGGCGCTGTTGAAGTTCCTTTTCCGGTACTGGTTTTGCGAAATTCATTTTTACTGGTAGAGAAAAAAGACAGGGAAAAATGGCAAAAATTGGGATTTACGATGGCTGATCTTTTTAAACCGGATTCCGAATTATTGATGCAGCTGGTGACCAGAGATAGCAGGGTACAGTTACATTTAGATGAGGAGAGGCAAACCATTCACGATTTTTACAGCGCACTAAAAAAAACGGCTTCTGCAGTAGATATTACCCTGCTGGCGCACACAGAAGCTTTAGAAAAACAGGCTTTAAGAAAGATTGATGCCCTGGAGAAGAAAATGCTCCGGGCCGAAAAGAGAAAGTTTGAAGCGCAACAAAGGCAATTACACAAATTGAAATCCGGGTTATTTCCTCACCATAGTTTGCAGGAACGCATTGAAAACTTTATGCCATTTTATGCAAAGTGGGGAAAGGCATTTATTGGCGCTATATATGATAACAGCCTGTCATTAGAGCAGGAGTTTGTGGTTTTGGAAATGGATTGACCCTGGTTTTTACAGATCCCGGCATACTGTTATAATATTTCATCGGTATTGGTCATAATTTCGTGGTGTTGGTTCACATGGCACATTCTTACCCAATAAGCGCCGGTATTCGCAGTCCGTTGCTGTAAACCCGCTAAAAATGTTGTCTGATTTTGTAATTTTCGATAGTCGGAAAACTCAAATTTTAGTTTCGGGAAAAATTTCTTACTTTAGTAGACGGTTGAAGTAGCCTCCTGTACTTATAGGTATTAAACAAACAACAAATACCCGAACCGCATTTTTGCAGGATGTGCTGATTTATACGGATTTATCTGTATTGCAGTTGACAGGTTTTATTCTTTCATTTCTTAAACAACAGTTTTATGGCGGCAGTTCGAAATATTTTAGAGGCAAAGGGGAATCAGATTTTTTCTGTTGGTGCTGGTATATCCGTGTACCATGCGTTGGAAATTATGGTGGAAAAGAATGTAAGCTCGTTGGTGATCATGGAAGATGAGAAACTGATCGGTATATTTACGGAAAAGGATTATGCCCGAAAAGTGGTTTTAAAAGGCAGGTCTTCCCGGGAAACGCCAATCGGCGATATTATGAGTGGAAATGTAATAACGGTTACGCCCGAAAGCACCATAGATGATTGCATGGAATTGATGTCTTCGAAATGTATCAGGCATTTACCGGTAATGGAAGATGGAAAAATGGCTGGCCTGGTCTCAATAGGCGATGTGGTAAAATACATCATTGAAGAACAGAAATTTATAATCGGCAACATGGAGCAATACATTGGCGGAATCTAGTCGAATTCGTTTCTAAAGCCCAAACCTTTTACATTCTTCACACTTTCCAGAACAATATCATCCTGGTATTCTTTAAAGGCTTCCAGTTTACCGGCAATGGTTGTATCGTGCAGTGCTAATATTTGTGCAGCCAGTATGCCGGCATTTTTTGCGCCGTTCAAAGCCACGGTGGCCACGGGCACACCAAAAGGCATTTGTAAGATCGACAACATAGAATCCCACCCATCAATACTGTTCGACGATTTTACCGGTACGCCAATAACGGGTAAAATAGTTTGCGCCGCAATCATGCCGGGTAAATGTGCGGCACCGCCGGCGCCGGCGATGATCACTTTTAAACCACGCTCTTTAGCTTTCGTGGCATATTCACGCAGCCGTTCGGGTGTTCGATGTGCCGAAACGATCGTTAACTCAGGTTCTACTTCAAACTGGCGAAGCATTTCGGCTGCGCCAGCCATAATGTCGAGGTCGCTTTCGCTGCCCATTACGATACCTACCAGGGGATTGCTCATTTGTTCTTCTTTTTTCAAAAGTAAACTATTTCAGTAAATCGCCCTTTAACCGGAGCAATTCCGTTTCTGCCAGTTTGGTATTGTACCGGGCAGCAATCAGGCGATCATAGGCCAGTTCCAGACTTTTTTGTGTTTCTCTTAATTCCAGGTAAGTAGTTATACCCAGTCTTAACCTTTCCAATGAGATGTATACATTTTCTTTTGCCAGGAGGATATTTTCTTCTTCCAGCGCCAGTGTTTTCTTTTGTAATTCGTAATCTTTATAGGCATTGGTAATGCCCAGATCGATCGTTGCCTTTTGGTTTTGATAAGATATGTTCAGCCAGTCTATGTCCAGTTGTGCCTGTTTGATCTGGCGCTTTACATTGAAACCGTTGAGGATCGGGATAGTTATTCCAATACCGTAGTTAAAACCATTGTTTCGGCTAAACAAGGGCGTAAAGGGGTTTACTACCGTTTTATTATCGGTTTTCGAATAATTGTAGGCAGAGTTAATACTAACCACCGGGTAGAGATCAGCTTTTCGCTCTTTTAACGTGAGTTTGCCGATGTCGATATTTTTTTTTGTGAGCAGCAGCTGCGGATTGGTTGATTCAACAGCTCCCATAATATCCCCCAGGATGATATCGTTTCTGAAAATAATGCTGTCGGATACTTCATAACGGGTATTCATTTCCACGTTCATCAACTGGTTCAATTGTTCTTTTAATTGCTCAATCAGCGTTTGTTGTTTTAGGCGGGCTGCCTTTTGTGCATTCAGGTCAACCTTACCCTGTAACAGATCAGGTTTTGCACCCAAGCCAACGCTTAATTTTTTTTCGGCGAGCTTTACCCGCTCCTCATTAATACTCATCTGTTCTTCAATGGCTTTGAGCTGTTGTTTTTGGCGGATGATATTGTAGTAATTATTGATGACGGCGGCTACCGAATTGACGATCTGGTTTTTGATATTCAGTTCACCCAACTGCACAAACTGCGCTAATTTATCGCGGGTAGCAAACATCTTAAATCCATCAAAAACGGTCCAGTTGAGTTGAACCGATGCGTTGATATTATTGGAACGGATTCCATTGCTTTGCCGCTTGGTACCATCACTGAATTCCTGTTTTTGATTATTGTTGTTAAATACCAAACCGGTGGTTGCGTTTACACGTGGTAAGAAAGCAGCCCTGGCATAGGATTGGTCTAAAGCATAAGAGCTGGAATCATTTCTTAATAGCCGGATATCGTAATTATTTTCTATCGTAGCTGCGATGGCCTGCTCCACAGAAAGCATGTTCTGGGCAAACAGGGTTTGCTGAAAAACTGACATTAAAATAAAAAAATTCGATATTTTAAAACAAAAGTTCATTTATTTATATTCTTGATTTTGTTATTAACTCGAAAACCAACAAAGGAAATCCAGTAATGAAATAATTATTTTTTTGCCACAAAGGCACTACGTCACAAAGGGAAAAAACAAGTTCTTCTTGATGCCTTAGTGTCCCTGTAGCTAAAGCATTTCTTCCCGTAAATTAAATCCCTGCAGCTGCTTCATCCATTTCCTCCAGGGCATTTTTCTTTTTCTTCGATGACATAAATGAATACATAGCCGGCACAACAAATAATGTCAGGATCAACGAAAACATGATACCGCCAACAACCACAATACCCAGTGGTATCCGGCTGGTAGATGCATCTCCCAGCGACAAAGCCAACGGTAAGGCACCCAACGACATGGCCAAACTGGTCATTAAAATCGGGCGAAACCTGGCTACCGATGCATCGATCACGGCCGGTATCTTTTTTAATCCGGTGAGTTGTTTTTTATTGGCGAATTCCACAATTAAAATACCGTTCTTGGTAACCAGACCAACGAGCATGATCATACCGATCTGCGAAAAAATATTCAGCGTTTGTCCGAATAACTTTAACGAGAGCAACGCGCCGGCGATAGCAAGCGGTACGGTGGTGATGATAATGATCGGGTCGATAAAACTTTCGAACTGGGCCGCCAATACCAGGAAAATTAACACCAATGCCAGGATAAAGGCAAAACTGGTATTACTACCGCTTTCGGCATAATCGCGTGATGATCCGCTGAGTGATGTACTGAAGCTGTCATCCAGTAATTTTTTAGAAATTTCCTGCATGGCTTTAATACCATCACCAACGGTTTTGCCCGGCGCCAGGCCCGATGATATGGTGGCCGATTTATACCGGTTAAAATGATATATCGTTGGCGGACTGTTATCCTCTTCAAAACTAACCAGGTTATCTAACGAGATTTGTGTTCCGCTTTTATTCCGAACATAAATTGATTTCAGATCAGAGGGATCGTCGCGATCATCGCGGCTAACCTGCCCCATGACCACATACTGTTTTCCATCTTTAATAAAAAATCCAAGACGGCGGTTGCTCAATGCCAGTTGAAGCGATTCGTTGATATCCTGCACGCTTATACCCAATGTGCTGGCTTTTAGCCGGTCAATAATGATCCTCAGTTCGGGTTTATTAAATTTAAGGTCAACATCGGGGCCCTGTAAAACCGGGTGGTTATTGGCCGCTTCGATGAATTCGGGAATAACGGCCTTCAGTTTTTCGAAATTCACATTTTGTAAAACAAACTGTACCGGTTGGCCACCGCGGCGGTTAACCGCAATGGTTTGTTCCTGAATGCTGAATGCCCGGCCCTCGTTAAGTTTAGCCAGGTTCTTATTCATCATGTCAACAATTTCCTGCTGCGACCTTTTTCTTTCGCCGGGTGGAACCAGCGTAACCCTGAAAAAGCCCGAGTTGACCGAGCCACCACCGGTAAAGCCCGGCGCCGTTACTGATATCACAACATCTTTTTCGGGAATAGAATCCTGGATAAGTTTATTGATCTTGTCCATGTATTTATCCATATAATCAAAGGCTGTGCCTTCCGGCGCCGAAACAGCCAGGCGAAATTGGCTTCGGTCTTCCATGGGCGCCAACTCCGATTGGATGTTGGTACCGATCAGGTAAATGAGGGCAAAGCAAATGGCAATTACAACAAAGGCAACGCCTCTGGCTTTCATAAAACTACTCAGTAACCTCCGGTAACCATTTTCCAAACCCCGGAAAAATGGTTCGGTCGCGATATAAAACTTAGAATGTTTTGGTATCTTTTTGGTCATCTTAACATTTAAAACCGGTGTTAAGGTTAAAGAAACCAGGGCCGAAATAAGCACAGCGCCGGCCAGTACAATTCCAAACTCGCGGAATAGCCGGCCTACAAATCCCTGTAAAAAAATAACCGGCAGAAATACGATGGCCAATGTGATTGAGGTGGAGATCACCGCAAAATAGATCTCTTTGGATCCTTCCCGGGCGGCTTTCCATTTATCCATCCCGGCTTCCATCTTTTTATAGATATTTTCGGTTACCACAATACCATCGTCCACCACAAGCCCGGTTGCCAGCACAATAGCCAGCAGGGTCAATACATTGATGGTAAAGCCAAAAAGATACATGATGAAGAAAGCGCCGATCAAAGAAACCGGTATATCGATCAGTGGCCTGAACGCAATGAGCCAGTCGCGGAAAAATAAATAGATGATGAGGATAACCAAAACCAGTGAAATGATCAGGGTTTCCTTTACTTCCGAAATAGACTTCCTGATATATTTAGTCTGATCTAATCCGATCTGCAAATTGATGTCTTCCGGTAATTCTTTTTTGATCTGATCCAAACGCTTATAAAATTCGTCGGAGATTGAAATGTAGTTGGAGCCCGGTTGCGGAACAACATACATGGCGATCATGGGAATGCCGCTTTCTTTTAAAACCGATTCTTCATTTTCGGGACCCAGCACTACATCTGCGATATCTTTTACTTTGATATCGGTACCGTTTACATTTTTAACGATAACGTTCCGGAATTCTTCTTCCGTGTTGATCTTTCCAAAAGTTCTTACTGATAATTCGGTGGCATTTCCTGAAATTTTACCCGAAGGCAGTTCCACATTTTCCCTTACCAGGGCCGACTGTATATCGGGGAACGTGATGGCGTAGGCGCTCATTTGGGTACTGTTAAACCAGATGCGCATGGCATATCTTTTTTCGCCCCAAATACCTACACCGCTTACGCCCGGAATAGTTTGTAACCGCTCCAGTAAATTATTATTGGCAAATTCGGTAATCTGCAGTTGATTGCGGGTATTACTTTGAATGGTGAAAGCCAGAATAGGGTCCGAACTGGCATCAGCTTTGGAAACCACGGGTGGTGCTTCAAGATCGGAGGGGAGCGAACGGATAGCCTGAGAAACCTTATCACGTACATCATTAGCCGCTGCTTCCAGGTTTTCGCCTAATTCAAACTCCACATTAATATTACTGCTGCCCTGACTGCTGGAGGAGGTTATGTTTTTTACACCGGCAATGCCATTTATTGCTTTTTCGAGCGGTTCGGTGATCTGTGATTCAATGATATCCGAATTGGCTCCGGGGTAGGAGGTACGTACACTGATGTTGGGCGGATCGATGGCCGGATAATCCCGTACGCCTAAAAATTTAAAACCGATAAAGCCAAATAATATGATCGCGATGCTGAGTACCATCGCCATAACCGGTCGCCTTAAACTGATCTCCGATATATTCAACTACTTGTATTTATTGGTTAATTACTTTGTTGATAATCACTTTGGAACCTGGCTTGGTGGTAAGCAGGCCGGTAATTAAAACGGTGTCACCTGCTTTCAGGCCGGATGTTATTTCCACTTTCGCCGAATCCCTGATGCCGGTGGTAACGGTTTCCATGCTGGCCATTCCGTTCCGGTAAACGATCACTTCCTTATTTCTGGCTTTTGGAATTACGGCCTGCGAAGGAATCATCAGGGCCTCATTATTTTGCCCCAATTCTATTTTAACTTTTACAAAAGAGCCGGCGATCAGCCTGGCATCTGGTTTATTTACCAGGGCCCGCAACTTTAAACTTCTGTTGTCTTCCGAAATGTTATTCTCGGTAGCGATTATCCTGGCCGAGTATATGTTCTCGTTATTCTCTGTGCTGAAACTTACCTGGGCACCCGGTTTCATGCTGCTGCCATATTTTTCGGGTACACTAAACTCGAGCTTTAACTGGTTCAGTTTTCTTAAAGTGCTGATGGTAGTGGCTGGCGTGATGTAGGCGCCCATACTGATATTACGTAAACCCAACCGGCCGCTGAACGGCGCTCTCAACTGGGTTCTGCCAATGCTGGTTTGAACAATGTTCATATCGGCCTGGATATTGTTAACCGAAAGTTTATACAGGTCATATTCCTGCTGACTAACGCCGCTGATCTTTAAGAGCGCTTCATACCTTGCCAGGGTTTCCTGGGCTACTTTTAATTGTACCCTCAATTTACTCAGTTGAGCCTGCAGGTCACCGTCGTACAATTTTACCAAAAGACTTCCCTGGCTAACATTGCCGCCCTCAGTAAAGTAGATACCGGTTACCCGGCCTGATAATTCGGTATGCAGTTCGGTTTCCTCAGCAGGTATCAAACTCCCGGGCATTTCAATATCCTGCGATAAGATGCCTGCTGTAACCACAAAAACATCCACTTTGGCTGGTGGCCTGTCTCCTTTCCCTCCTGCAGGTTTTTTGTCTTCATTCGCCGCAGATCCGCAGGATACAAAAATAATAGCCAGGCAAATCAATGAAAATCCGGCTTTTATTGTTTTCCAAACCACTTCTTTAATTTTTAATTGATTATACAACAGATTTAAAGTATCTAAGTTCCATAATAAACCTGATATGTGGGTAAAATTATTATTGATGGAAAAATGGCGGGATGAAACGTGTCAGTTGGTACCGGCGACCACTTTTACGGTTTGTTTAATTCGATTGGCCTGGTGTATCAGTTCCTGTTTTTCCCGACTCAAAATGGTGATATGTCCCATTTTTCGGCCTGGTTTGGTTTGCTTTTTACCGTAAATGTGAACGAAAACGTTTTCTATTTGTAAGATCTCATGTAAACCTTCATAAACGGCCTCGCCGGTAAATCCGGGTTCTCCTAAAAGGTTCACAATGGCTGCCGGTAAAATAGGTTCGGTACTCCCCAGGGGATATCCCAACATGAGGCGCCAAAGCATGTCGAACTGGGAGCTGTAATTGCTTTCAATGGTATGATGTCCGCTGTTGTGAACCCGGGGTGCTGTTTCATTTACAAATACATTATCGTTTAAATCAACAAATAATTCAACAGCAAAAATGCCCGGACTTTTAAGCTCTTTTACCACTTTCAGCGCAATGGCCTCCACTTTCCATAAAACTTTTTCGGGTAGTTCGGCCGGACTTATCTGGTACTCCAGTACGTTCAAACGGTTATCAAAAACCATGTCAACCGAAGGATACATAGCTGTATCGCCATTGTCGGCAACTGCAATAATTACTGAAATCTCTTTTTTAATCGAAACTAATTTTTCGAGAACAGCCGGTTCATCGAATCCTTTTTCAAGATCATCTGTTGATCTTAATATCTCAACACCGCGTCCGTCGTAACCACCCATGGCCAGTTTATGGGCTGCGGGCAAAAAATCCACCTGTTGATGCAGTTCTGCTTTTTTACCGGTGATCAAAAATTCGCTGGTTGGAATTTCGTTGTCGCGATAAAACTGCTTTTGTAATATTTTATTTTTGATGATCTTAAGTGCTGCAGGTTTAGGGTATACCCGAACGCCTTCGGCTTCGAGTTTCTCCAGCGCTTCCACATTTACCCCTTCTATTTCAATGGTAATGGCGTCAAGTCCCTTTCCAAAATTGAAAACATCGTTAAAATCGCTGATATTTCCTTTTGTAAAGTGGTGACAAAGATGCGCAGCGGGGCAGCTTTCGTCATTTTCCATTGCGAAGGTTTCTACCGGATAATTGGCTGCTGCCTGTAGTAGCATGCGCCCTAGCTGGCCACCCCCTAAAATACCTATTCTTTTCATTTGGCAAATATAGAATCTGGAGACGGAACTCGCATAAAGTTTTATTATCTTTGGTAAACGATGATTCCCGACTATCCCCATAAACTGTTTTCAGATAAGCGCAGCAACTATTCTCTGTTGATGCTGGCTTTGGCGATGGATTCGGCTCACTGATCTGAATTTGCCTGTGGATCGTATTGATCTTACCACCGATCTGCAGTGACCGCTACCACCAATTTTTCAAATGTCAAAATTATCAAGATGGAAACAACAGCAATAAACCGGGCTACAGCAAATAACACGACAACTGATTTTCTTCCTTTAGATGGCACCGATTATGTAGAATTCTACGTTGGCAATGCCAAACAGGCCGCTCATTTTTATAAAACGGCTTTTGGCTTTCAGTCATTGGCTTATGCCGGCCCCGAAACCGGGGTGAAGGATAAAGTGAGTTACGTGATCCGTCAGAATAAACTAACCTTTGTTTTAACAACGCCGTTGCGAACCGATAACCCGATCGCCGATCATATTTATAAACACGGCGATGGCGTTAAAGTACTGGCCTTAAAAGTGGATGATGCCGCAAGCGCTTTTGAAGAAACAACCAAACGTGGCGCTAAAGTATACCTGGAAACCACGGTACTGAAGGATGATGATGGCGAAGTTGTTTTAAGCGGGATACATACTTACGGCGAAACGGTTCACATTTTTGTAGAAAGAAAAAATTATAGAGGCCTGTTCATGCCGGGCTTCAGGGAGTGGAAATCAAATTACAATCCCGCTGAAACAGGGTTGCTATATGTTGATCATTGTGTAGGCAATGTTGGCTGGAACCAGATGAACCCCCGGGTAAAGTTTTATGAAGACGTGATGGGCTTTAAAAATATATTGAGTTTTGATGATAACGATATATCTACCGAATACTCGGCTTTGATGAGTAAGGTGATGAGTAATGGTAACGGGTATGTGAAATTTCCGATCAATGAACCGGCTGAAGGAAAGAAAAAAAGCCAGGTAGAGGAATACCTCGATTTTTACAACGGTGAGGGCGTGCAGCACGTGGCCATTGCAACCAACGATATTGTAAAAACGGTGACTGAATTACAGAACCGGGGCATTGAATTTTTAAGTATTCCCGGCAGTTATTACGAAACGGTTTTAGATCGTGTTGGACAGATCGACGAGGATCTGGCTCCCCTGCAAAAATTAGGCGTATTAATCGACAGGGACGAAGAAGGTTATTTGCTACAGATCTTCAGTAAACCCCTGGAAGACAGGCCAACTTTGTTTTTCGAGATCATTCAGCGAAAAGGCGCTAAAAGCTTTGGGAAGGGCAATTTTAAGGCACTTTTTGAAGCGCTGGAACGTGAACAGGACGCCAGGGGGAATTTATAATTAGATCATTTATTATATGTAATCGATTAATATTGTTAAAACTGCAGGTTAATTAGCAGGGATTGTTATTAAAGGCTGGGTTTCAAATTAAATTTTTTAAATTTGGCGTTTGGATATGTAATTGCCTCGATACATGAAACGCACTGTTCAGCTTTATAGCCTGGTATTCAGTTTTGCCTTATTAACCTGGGGTAATTGTTTTGCACAGAATTCATTTGTGCAAACAACTAAATTTTATACCAATTCGGGTGTAAGTAATAACAGGCTGGAAGATTCCCTTAAAAAAGAATTTGAAAATAAAAACCTTAGCTGGCCACCACAATCGGTTTACATACGCTCGTTTAAGTATGACCGCATTTTGGAAATATGGGTTAAGAAAAACGATGCTGATAGTTTTTCGCTTTTCAAGAGCTATAATGTATGTATGCAAAGCGGTGGTATCGGACCCAAAAGATCGGAAGGAGATAACCAGGTACCGGAAGGGTTTTACTATATCAATGAATTTAACGCTAAAAGTAATTATCACCTGGCATTGGGCTTAAATTATCCAAACTCTTCTGATAAGGTGCTCAGCGACTCCAAAAAACCCGGCGGCGAAATTTATATTCATGGCAGTTGTGTTTCTACAGGCTGTATTGCTATCCAGGATATGCCAATTGAAGAGGTTTATTTAATAGCCTCAAAAGCAACAGCAGGCGGCCAGGATTTTATACCCGTTCACATTTTTCCGGTTAAGTACAGTGTTCAAAAATCGTTGGATTATTTAACCAGGTCCATCAAGGGCAACCAGGCCAATCACAAATACACGCTGAACATTAAAGCGGTGTTCGACTATTTCGAAAAAAATAAACAATTGCCGATCATCATGGTTAATAAAAACGGCGATTATCTGATCAACTAACGCATCAGCACCTGGATGGTTTGGGGTGTTTTTTGCTCGAGTACGATTGTTTTCCCTTTGGTTAAAGTTTGAATTTTTTCTTCGGTATAGTGGCGGATCGTAAGTAACGTTAGATTTTTTTCAATTTGAACATTAAAGATCTCTGCTGCCGCCAAAGCCAGTTTCTCAATTTTTTCCGACTTATCGTCGAAACAGTTTAACAGGCTGATAGCGCCGTTCTGCGACAGGTTTGGCCGTATTTTAATGCTGGCAAACATCTCGTGCAACAGGCCAAGGGGCTTTTCTTCAACAAACGAAAAATCTTTCGAACTCAGTTCCATCAATACCTGATTCTTTTTTAAAACGATGACCGGGGGCAGGTTATGCACGGGTTTGTTACTGATAACGGTGCCGGGTAACTCAGGATTTAAAAAACAGCGAACGTGCAATGGGATATTTTTATTTTCGAGGGGTTTGATCGTTTTTGGATGGATCACCTGGGCACCGTAATAGGCCATTTCCACCACTTCGCGGTAACTTAATGCGTCGATATTTACCGCGTCGGGAAATTCTTTGGGGTCGGCATTCATCACGGCTTCAACATCTTTCCAGATGGTTTGATTTTCGGCATCAAGGATATTGGCAAATATCGCGGCACTAAAATCACTGCCTTCGCGGCCAAGTGTGGTACTTTCATTTTCATCGGTGGCACCGATGAATCCCTGTGTTATAATGATGTCGAATTCGGTGAACAGGGGTTCAATATCCGTTTTAACTTTCTGACTTGTAAATTCCCAGTTGATATATGCATCTCTGAAATTATCATCTGTTCTAACGATATCCCGTACATCGAGCCATTTGTTTTTGATGCCCATTTCGTTCAGGTAACTACTCACCAGTGATGTACTGAGCAGTTCACCGCAACAAACGATCTGGTCGTAATAATAATCATATTCCCGTACCGGCTTGTCGTGCAAAAGCCATTCAACTTCAGTAAAGAAGTCTTTTAACTGATTTTCGGCCTGCTGCCAGTTTACCGTGATCAGGTATTTGAGTGTAGTAAGATGAGCCTGTTTTACCTGTTCAAATAATTGCAGGGCATCTTCTTTTCTGCCTTCATAAAATGCATCAACCACTTTCTCAAGTGCATTGGTGGTTTTACCCATGGCCGATATAATGATGAGTAATCTTTCGCCTTTGTATGATTCGATGATCCTGGTCGTATTTTTTATTCTGTCAACAGAATTGATACTGGCACCTCCAAACTTAAAAACCTTCATTCGTTGCGGGTTGATTGAGTAAATTGGGTTAATTTAGCCCAGATGTTTTGGATGCAAAAATCGTTAATCTTGGTCAATAAACTAACTTAACAGCAATCAAATATAAAATATGAATATAAACAGAAGGATACAGACTCTGGACGAGTTTACTATTCAACAGCTACGTGATTTTCCGCAGGCCACAGGAGAATTATCGGGTTTGTTACGTGATCTGGGCCTGGCTGCCAAGCGGGTGAATGTGGAAGTGAATAAAGCCGGATTGGTTGATATTTTGGGCGACGACGGCAGCATCAATGTGCAGGGCGAGGAAGTGAAAAAACTGGATGTTTATGCCAATAGCCAGTTCATGGGTGTGTTGCAACATGGCATCAGTTGTGCCGGTATCGGCAGCGAAGAAATGGATGACGTGGTCATCTTTGATGATCCGGTCAGCAACAAAAGCAAATATGTTTGTTTGTTTGATCCATTGGACGGGAGCAGTAATATTGATGTGAATGTGTCTATTGGTACAATATTCAGTGTGTTTCGCCGGGTGAGTGAACTGGGTAAACCGGCCACCAAAGAAGATTTTTTACAGCCCGGTAATAAACAGGTGGCAGCCGGTTATGTCATCTATGGTTCGTCAACCATGTTTGTGTATGCTACCCGCAGGGGCGTAAACGGATTTACCTTAGATCCTTCCATCGGCGAATATTCTTTGAGCCATCCGGATATTAAATGTCCGGAATCTGGTAAAATGTATTCGGTTAATCATGGAAATTTTTTCCGGTACGAAGAGGGCGTTAAGCAGTATATAACGGCCTGTCAGAAAAAAGATAAGTCAAGCGGCGGCCCATATACCCAGCGATATATCGGAAGTATGGTATCGGATGTGCATCGCAATTTAATTAAAGGTGGAATTTTTATGTACCCGGGTACTACGGATAAGCCAGGTGGCAAATTGAGATTGTTGTATGAATGCAACCCGTTTGCCTTTATTGTAGAAAAAGCCGGAGGATTGGCAACCAATGGTAAAATGAGAATTCTCGATATCCAACCTAAAGAACTGCATGAACGCACGCCCTTTTTTATCGGCAGTAAATCAATGATGGAAGAAATGGATACCTATTACAAAGGAGACGTAAAAGCAGCGGAGAAATGAACACGATCATTACAGTAAAAGACCTGGTTAAAGATTACGGCAGTTTTAAAGCCGTAAAAGGCATTTCTTTCGATGTATATGAAGGTGAAATTTTTGGTTTGCTTGGCCCCAACGGTGCCGGTAAATCCACTACCCTCGAGATCATGGAAACACTGCGTGATAAAACCAGCGGTGAAATAATCATTTGCGGCATGAGCCTTGATAAAGAGCCCGACAATATCAAGAAAATAATTGGGGTTCAATTGCAAACTTCGGGCTACTACCCCGGCCTGACACTGATCGAATTAATTCATTTGTTCTGCGGATTGTACAATACCGGGGTAGATCCGATGGCATTGCTGAAAATTGTTAACCTGACCGAAAAAGCGAAAAATAAATACAAGGAATTAAGCGGCGGACAAAAGCAACGGTTTTCGATAGCTACTACGCTCATCAATAAACCAAAAATAATTTTCCTGGATGAACCTACCACCGGGCTGGATCCGCAGGCCAGGCGAAATTTATGGGATCTGATCAGGAATATCCGCGGCCAGGGAACCACTGTTATTATCACAACGCACTATATGGACGAGGCTGAGCAGTTGTGCGACCGGATCGCTATTTTGGACGAAGGAAAGATCATATCACTTGATAGCCCGGATAAAATGATCGACGACCTTGTTTCCTCAGGTTTTGAACGTGCAAAGCAGGTGAAATCGGCCAATTTGGAGGATGTTTTCATACATTTAACAGGAAAGGAAATGCGGGATGACTAAAAAAAACGTTTATTTGCATTCCGGAATTTTTCGGAACATTTTTTAATAAAAAATATATTTTGATGAAAAAAGTATTACTTGGTTCGATCTTATTTTTCTCTTTTGCCCTATATGGCACGGCTCAAATAAACACCAAAACCAAAACGAAGGCCGGCACAGTTAAAGCGGATACGCCTGAGTTTAAAAACTTATTAGACAGTTTCAGTTATGCAGCCGGATTTAATGTGGCTACCAATATGCAGGCCCAGGGTATTGCCCGCCTCAATACGGCACTGATGAACAAAGGTATTGAGGCTGTATTCAATAAGGTTAATCCTATATTAACCCAGGAGGCTATTAATTCCTGTATGCAGACTCAACTGGATATTTTTGCGGCAGAAAAAGCAGCTTCTGAAAAAAAGGCCGGCGTTGATTTTTTAACAGCCAATGCAAAGCGCCCGGGCGTAATTACCTTGCCAAGCGGCTTACAATATGAAGTAATAAAAAATGGTGAAGCCAATTCACCCACACCAAAAGGTGTGGATACCGTGGAAGTAAATTATATTGGTAAACTGATTGATGGAACAGAATTTGACAATTCCTTTAAAAGAGGAGAAGCTGCAGCGTTCCCGGTGATGGGCGTTATTAAAGGTTGGATAGAAATCCTGCAACTGATGAGAAAAGGTGATCAGTGGAAAGTATTTATTCCAAGCGACCTGGCTTATGGCGCAGGTGGCGCAGCAGGTGGTGCTATTCCGCCAAACTCTGTATTGGTTTTTGAAATAACCTTAGAAGGTATCAGACCTGCAGTAGCAGCGGTACCAGGACAATAATGACAACCGATTTAAGATACCCGATTGGGAAATATATCGCTCAGCCATTCTCCGAAAAACTTTTTGGGGAATGGCTGATTGATATTAAGAACCTGCCGCAGCACCTCGAAAATGCTATTTTGAATTTGGATGAAGTACAGTTAAACACGCCTTATCGTGAAGGAGGCTGGACGGTTAAGCAGGTGGTACATCATGTTGCCGACAGCCATATGAATGCCTATATCCGTTTTAAACTGGGTTTAACCGAGGATAACCCAACCATAAAGCCCTACGATGAAGCAGCCTGGGCCGTGATGGACGACACAAAAAACCTGCCCATCAATATATCACTTACGCTGCTGCATGCCTTGCACAGCCGCTGGCACGAAGTCCTTAAAAATCTAACTGAGGTTGATTTGAACAGAACGGTTTTTCATCCCGAACATAAAAAAGAAATGACCATCTGGTTTTTGCTGGGCATGTATAGCTGGCATAGCCGTCACCATGTAGCTCATATTACGTCGTTAAGGGAAAGGATGGGGTGGTAGTTGGTAATTAGAAATTGGGAGAAAGGTAGCTACGATTTAAGCCTACCTAAACCCCTAAACCACTAAACCTCCTAAACCCTCAAACCCCTAAACCCCTCTATCAATGAACTGGAAAAAACTCTCCACAACCTACCTCAGCAAACACAAATATTTTACAGCCAGAGAAGATATTTGCGAAATGCCCGACGGCAGAATAGTGAATCCGTATTTTACAGTTGAATTGCCTGAAACGGTCTGTGCACTCGCCATTACAGAGAGTAACGAAGTGGTGCTGGTGAAACAATACCGCCATCCGATAGAAGAAACCATTCTTGAATTGCCCGGTGGATTTATTGACCAGGGGGAGACTGCTGAAATAGCTGTTGCCAGGGAGTTGCAGGAAGAAACGGGCTACCTGTTTTCAAAATTTGACTATCTGGGCAGGGTGGCTGCAAATCCGGGTGTACTGAGCAACTTTACCAGCTTGTTTCTCGCAACCGGCGGTATAAGAGTTTCTACCCAACATCTCGATGCGAATGAGGAGATCGAAATAAATCTTTTCCCGGTGGAGGAAGTAAGAGTGATGCTGATGAACAATGAAATTAAACAGGCTTTACATGCAACCTGCCTGTTTTATGCGTTTCAAAAATTAGATAGCGTGTCTACGTAGTATTCAATGCTACTTCTGCGATCAGAAATACGCTTTACAAACCGGCATTGTGGTAAGCCAGGTTTGCAACCTTCTTCTCAAATATATGTCAACACGAAAACTTTTTTTCAGGATAATGAAAGCGATATTGTTTTTCGTTTTTATTTCTACAGCCGCATTGGTTTTTCTTTTTTATTATAGTAATTCCGTTGCAAACAATCTCGATAGTAACGAATATCAGCTTCCGTTTGGGAAAGGTATTACATGCCGGGTGATTCAGGGCTATGGTGGCCTCTTTTCACATAGTCATATAGCGGCTATAGATTTTGCCATGCCGGTTGGTACGCCGGTTTATGCCGCCAGGGGAGGAACTATTTACAGCTACAAGGATGATAGTGACCAAGGCGGCCCTTTTTCCGCTTACAAGCATAAAGCAAATTACATCATCATCAAACATAGCGACGGCAGTTTTGGTTGTTATTGGCACCTGAAAAAAAATGCGGTACTGGTAAAACAGGGAACGGTGTTGGCCGGACAACAAATAGCCCTTAGCGGTGCCACCGGCCAGGTGCTTAGGCCACACCTTCATTTTTCGGTTAAGCGAAAACTGGATTACCGGTTGAACTCCTACATTAGAACAAAATTCATAACCTCCGCCGGCATCATCTTCCTGAAAAACGGGGAAACCTATGACCAGCCAAAAGACTGATTGCCGGCAGGCATGCTACGCCACAGTTTCGGCCCCCCAAAAAAGGGCGGTATTGCCTAAAAAAAAATTTTCGAAAAAAGGCATAAATTTATTGTTTATCAATAAATAATTATTATTTTTGCCCTATCATTTTAAAATTAAACAGTTATGGAAATTAAAATTGGTACTCAACAAATACTTACGGTACTGTATGTTATCGCCTGGATAATTTTTATCGGCTTATGTATTGAAGCAGGCACTCATATTTTTAATGCTTTGTTTACACTGCTGATCAACCCTCAGGCCGCTAGCTATTTAAATTTAAAAGCCCTCTACCAATACGACAAGGGGTATTTTATTACTGAACTATCGCTGATTAGCATTTCAAGCGTTTTGAAAGCCTTGATGTTTTACCTGATTGTAAAAATTCTGCACGACAAAAAACTGAATATGGCGCAGCCTTTTAATAAGGAATTAGGGCGGTTTATATTTAATCTTTCGTACCTGTCGATGGGTATTGGTCTGTTCTGTTACTGGGGTGTTGGGAATACTGCCTGGCTGGTTGGCAAAGGCGTACAAATGCCCGATATACAACGCTTAAGATTGGGGGGAGCCGATGTATGGCTGTTTATGGGCGTTACCTTATTGGTAATTGCACAGATTTTTAAAAGAGGAATTGAAATTCAATCCGAAAACGAATTAACCGTATAAGCTATGCCAATTATTGTAAATCTTGATGTAATGATGGCCAGGCGAAAGATGTCGCTGAACGAACTGTCGGAAAAAGTAGAACTGACGCTGTCTAATTTGTCCATATTAAAAACAGGTAAGGCAAAAGCCATTCGTTTTACTACGCTGGAAGCTATTTGTAAAGTGCTGGATTGTCAGCCTGGTGATATTTTGGAATATGCCAACGACGACGAAAAAGGAGCAACGAACCATTAGTATTTGCCTCCCTTTTCGGATAAGTTTCTAAATGGATGGGCGTATTGGCTCTTTGCCTTAGCCGGGAAGCCTGCGTGTTAAAATAAACCTTTACTTACCTCAGCAATTAAAAACACACTTCCGCAAACCATAATTATATCGTCGGGAGCTGCCAGTTGTTTTGCGGCATTGATGGCGGTGTTCACATCGTCGAAACTTTGGGCGTTTAATTCATAAGCCGCGGCTTTTTCCAACAGTTCGTGGTGCGGCATGGCCCGGTCAATATGGGCATTGCTGAAATAGTAACTGGCCTCTTTTGGTAACATGGTCAGTATCTTACTTACGTCTTTATCTTTCACAAAACCCATTACAAAATGTAATTCAGACGATGAGGCCCGGACCACAGCCAGCTGATGCAGAATCTGATTAATACCGTCTACGTTGTGGGCAACATCAAGTATGATCGTTGGGTTCTCGCTGATCACATCCCACCGGCCATGGAGTTCTGTTAGTTTATTTACATTTTTCAAAGCTGTTTTTTCATCATCGTTTTCTATGTTAAACCCCTGCTGCATTAAAATACCTTCGGCACATAAAACGGTTCTTAAGTTTTTAGTTTGATATAATCCGTTTAAATCCAGCTCAAAGGATTCGGTGATATGATGTTCGGTATTCGTTACATCGCAACTTAGCAATTGCAGGCTGTAATCAACGTGATGAACCTGGTATTCATCCTGTGCAAAATGAATGGTTGCATTGCACTCCGCTGCTTTATCAATGAAAATATTTTTCGTTTCGGGAAGGTATTCGCCGATGACAACCGGTACCTGGGGTTTGATGATGCCTGCTTTTTCGGCGGCAATTTTTTCCAGCGTATCGCCCAGCAGGTCCATATGGTCGTAACCGATATTGGTGATGATGGACAGGATAGGGGTGATGATATTGGTACTGTCTAAACGGCCGCCGAGGCCGGTTTCAATAATGGCAACGTCAACTTTTTCTTTTGCGAAATAATCGAAGGCCATGGCTACGGTTAATTCAAAAAAAGAGGGTTTTATCTGTTCTGATATATCTTTAATTCCTGCCACAAAATCAACCACAAATGCTTCCGGTATCATGTGGCCGTTAATTTTAATGCGCTCCCTGAAATCTTTTAGATGCGGGGAGGTGTACAGGGCCGTTTTATAACCGGCCTGTTGCAAAATAGCCGCCAGCATATGGCTGGTACTTCCTTTGCCATTGGTACCGGCAATATGAATGCTTTTGAATGTGGTTTGGGGATTATCTATTGCGTTGCACAGGGCAATGGTATTGTGCAGGTCTTCTTTATAGGCTGCCGCTCCAATGCGGCTGTACATGGGTAATTGTGTATAGAGGTAATCAATGGTTTGCTGGTAGGTCATTTGATGTACGATGTTAGATGTTGGGTGTACAACAGCAAATGTAGGTAAAGATGAATAATGGTCTGTGGTATAAGTAAGCCCCGCCGCGGCGGGGACGATGATGCCATGAAATACCGGTGCCGGGATCAAAAAAAAAATCTCAAACGATAGCCGCTCCAGGCGAATGAAGTAAATTACATCACCCTGAAATTAAAGGGTACTGTTACAATAGATTCATGATCTGATTTGTTGAATTCGATATTTGGGAGGTAACTGCGGATTGCAGCTGCGTATTTAGAATCTACACTGGTTGATCCCTTATCGAAAGTTACAAAAGTACCCCTGCCGGCAGGCGAAACCTTAATCACGGCGTTGATGGTTGCCCTGGGCAGGTCACCCATAAAAATATAATTATTTACAATGGTGCGGTCTCCTTTGGAAACCCGCAAACCGGCACCGCCGGTTTTACCTCCCGGATTATTACCGTAGCTATCGGGTTTGCCGTTTGGACTGCCCGCATCACCGGTGCCTGTTTTATTGTTTCCCTGCATCGTGTACCCATTGTGTTCGGTGGCGCCGTTACCGGTACCGCCTTTAGGGCCATCGTAGCCGGCAATTTTCGGCTTCTGTGGTTTTGGTGCCGGCGTAACCACAACGGCAGGCGTATTAACTTTCGTTGGTGATTTTACAGGCTTGGTAACGGGTGCCGATTCAGCATCGGTATTTTCATCCGTATTAAAATCTTCGGCTTTTGTATTTAATGCTGTGGAAGTTTGTTGTTGCTGGCCCGATTCAGATGCCGGTGATTTTTCGCCCTTGATAAGTGGCTGCGTTTCGCCAAAACCTTCATCGTCGTTTCCTAAATTGATCTCAAAAAGTTCTTCCGTGATCTGATGTATCGGTGGAGGATGTTTCCAGGACACTAAAAAGGTGATCAACAATATCGCTGCACAAATGATCGCGGTATACGTAAAAGCCTTTCGGTTTTTTTGTGTTTCAAATATTGCTGGTGAATTATGCATTGCCATAGCCGAAGTTACTTAATTATACTGCAATGATTAAAAATCGTGCCGGATTTCATAAATCGCTCCGGGGTTTTAACAATTCTGCAACGTTAATGTTTAGCTGCTTTTGGCCCTGCTACCGAACAACAGGCTGCCAATTCGAACCATATTACTGCCTGCATCCAGTGCAAATTGAAAATCGGCACTCATGCCCATAGATAGAATCGACAATTGGCATTTGGCAATTGGCAACGATGCGTATTTGTCGTAAATCATTTTTAGATTCGCGAATTCCTTTTTGATGAGATCGTTATCCTCGGTGAACGAAGCCATGCCCATCAAACCGGTAACCGAAACATTTTCGAAATCGGCTTCGTTGGCCTTCATTTTGGTGATCAGCTCATTTAATTCAGCATCATTAAATCCAAACTTGGTTTCTTCGGCGGAGATATGCACCTGCAACAGGCAGGAAATTGTACGATTTAGTTTTGTGCCCTGCTTATTTATTTCTTTCAATAATTTTTCACTGTCAACCCCGTGAATGAGGTACACAAAAGGAGCGATGTATTTTACTTTATTGCTTTGCAGGTGGCCGATAAAATGCCAGTTGATGTCTTTGGGGAGTTGCTCCTGTTTTTCAACGAGTTCCTGTACATAGTTTTCGCCAAAATCGCGTTGGCCCAAATTGTACAGTGCCTGGATATCTTCTATCGGCTTCGTTTTGGAAACGGCAACAAGGGTGGCTTTGCCACCAAGTCTATTTATTAGTTCCTGATATTTTTCTTTATTAATACTCATTTTGTAACCAAAAACCTGCCTGCCGGTAGGCAGGGGCACTAAGACACAAAGATGCACAAAGAGGATAAATTATTTTAGAATGGAACGACTGATCACAATCCGCTGCACTTCGCTTGTTCCCTCATAGATCTGTGTGATCTTGGCATCCCGCATCAGTCGTTCTACATGGTATTCCTTTACAAAACCATAACCACCGTGTATTTGTACGGCTTCGGTTGCCGTCCACATGGCGGTTTCGCTGGCAAATACTTTGGCCATACTGCTGCTTAAGGTATAGTCAATGCCCTGGTCTTTTTCCCAGGCTGCTTTTAAGCAAAGTAAACGGGCGGCTTCTATTCTTGTTGCCATATCGGCCAGTTTAAACTGAATGATCTGGTGGTTCATAATCTCGGTGCCAAATGCCTTACGTTCCTTGCTGTAGGCCAACGAGAGTTCATAAGCACCGGCGGCTATGCCCAATGCCTGAGCCGCAATACCGATCCGCCCACCAGCGAGTGTTTTCATGGCAAATGCAAATCCAAAGCCATCGGCGCCGATCCTGTTTTCTTTGGGCACTTTAACATCGGTGAACAAAATGCTGTGGGTATCGCTTCCACGGATGCCCATTTTATTTTCTTTGGCGCCTACTTCCACACCCGGCGAATTTTTTTCAACAATAAATGCGTTGATACCTCGGCTTCCTTTACTTACGTCAGTTTGAGCGATCACCAGGTACACACTGGCACTACTGCCGTTGGTTATCCAGTTTTTGGTGCCATTCAGCAAATAATGATCACCTTTGTCTTCGGCTGTGGTCCTTTGCGACGTGGCGTCGCTGCCGGCTTCGGGCTCACTCAATAAAAAAGCGCCAATGTACAATTCGCCGTCCTTTTTTCCCTGTGCAAGCGGCATTAAATATTTTTGTTTTTGTTCTTCGGTGGCGTATTCCTGCAATCCGTAACAAACCAGACTGTTGTTTACACTAACACAAACACTCACGCTGGCATCAATTTTACTGATCTCTTCCATGGCTAAAACATAACTCACTGTATCCATACCGCCTCCACCGTATTCCGGTTTTACCATCATACCCATAAAGCCGAGGTCGGCCAATTTTTCTATTTGTTCTTTTGGAAAACGCTGTAATTCGTCTCTTTCAATTACGCCGGGCAGGCATTCATTAACTGCAAAATCCCGGGCAGCCTGTTTTATCATCAACTGTTCTTCGGTAAGTTCAAATAGCATAGTTCGTATTTTAAATTATAGGCAAAAATAAGGAAATTATTGCCCGGTATTTGCTGCAAGTATTTCTGAAAACAAGGATCGGGAGATCATCCGGGCACCCAAACGCTCCAGATGACCGGTTTGCAACTGGCAGTCGATCAACTGTACATTTTCTTTTTGCAGCTGTTGTACGTATTTTATGAAGGCGAATTTACTGGCATTGTTTTGCCTGCTGAACATGCTTTCGCCAAAAAACACCTTACCCAATCTGATTCCGTATAAGCCTCCAACCAAATGGCCGTTCAACCAGGTTTCAGCACTGTGTGCGTAGCCGAGATCATGTAACTGGTTATAGGCTTTTTGCATGGCCGCAGATATCCAGGTGCCATCTTGTCCTGCACGGGGGACTGTTTTGCAGTTTTGAATCACGCTTGAAAATGCCCGGTTTACAGTAAATCTGAATTTACCATTCTGTAAAACCGTTTTCATGCTGCTGCTGATCTTAATTTCGCCGGGATATAAAACAAATCGTGGATCGGGACTCCACCAGCAAATGGGTTCATCTTCATTGTACCAGGGAAAAATGCCACTGCGGTAGGCGAGTACCAGGCGTTCTATGCTTAAATCGCCGCCAATGGCCAATAAGCCATCTTCATCCGCATCTTCCAGCGGTGGAAAATATAATTCTTTATCCAGTAGAAACATGGGGATTAATTGGCCATTACTTCAATGGTAGCATTGATACTTCTATCGGTGATGGCATCGCATTGAGGCTTTAAAATATCGTAGCTGCCCTGTTTAACGGCGTATTTGCCTTTTGAGTCGATGATCACGGCACACTGTTCTGCCTGTTCAACGGAGTGACCGCATATATCAACCAACGTATCAATTACCCAGTCAAAGGTATTCACCTCATCATTCCAAACGATCAGGCTGCAATACAAATCCGTTTCGGTTAGCGTATCCGTATCTTCCTGAAATTTTGTATTTGAATAAATTGACATAGTAGTAACACAAAAGTAGGTTGAAATTGGCAAAAATGCTAATGATTATTTTGAGAAATGGTTGAAAATATTTTGCAGAAATAATTTAACCCTTATCTTTGCCGTCCGAAATAAAAAGGGGAGCATAGCTCAGTTGGTTTAGAGCATCTGCCTTACAAGCAGAGGGTCCGCGGTTCGAACCCGTGTGCTCCCACAAAGAAAAGGGTTTCAAGCAATTGAAACCCTTTTGTATTTTGCAATTTGAAGGAGTAAAAGCAGGGTTTAATTCAACTGCACCGCCGGTAACCTGTAAGATTGACCATCGTACACAAACAATTCATCAATTTCGATGGTCCAGTATTTGTATAGTGGAGATTTGCTCAGGTATTCTTCCACTTCCAGTTTATTGGCTGCATTAAATACCATCCAGCTTTTCTGACTTTCCATGCTTACGGTGTAGTAATCAAGAATGTTTTTTTCGATCAAACTGTTTATATAAACCCGGTGTGGGGGTACATAGGTCATAAATGCTTCGTCCATATCGAAGTGAACCGTAACCTGGTACTTATTTAACTGCTTTGCCCCGGTACCCAGGGGGTCGTTCAAATTTTCCATGCTATAATTTTATTCTCCCAGGCTTCATTAAAGGGAACTGTAATTTTTATATAATTATCGGTAAATCCGTCCATCATACCATTCTTATTTTTTGTTTCAAACAAAACGCTGCGGGTTTGGCCGATATGCTCATTGGTAAAGTATTGCATTTTTTGGTAACTGAGGTTACGCAGGATCTTATTTCTTTCCTGCCGCACGTGAACAGGAACCACCGGTTTCATATCCGCAGCCAGCGTATTTGTTCTTTCCGAATAGGTGAATACGTGCAGGTAAGATATGTTAAGTTGGTGCAGAAAATCAAATGTTTCTTTAAAATCAGCCTCTGTTTCACCGGGAAAACCAACGATCACATCAACGCCGATACAAGCATGCGGCATCATGGTTTTTATCAATCCAACACGTTCAGCATACAATGCTTTCTTATAACGCCGCCGCATCAATCCAAGAATCTTATCGCTGCCACTTTGTAAAGGAATATGAAAATGCGGCATGAATCTTTTACTGTTGCTCACAAATTCAATGATCTCATTGGACAGCAAATTTGGTTCAATGGAGGATATTCTATATCGTTCTATACCTGTAATTTTTTCGAGTTCCTTAATAAGCGAAAAGAAATTTTCTTTATTTGATTGCTGCTCTAAATCCCCCCTTTGGGGGGTGGGGGGGCTAAAATCCCCTAAATTAATTCCCGTGAGCACAATTTCCTTAGCTCCTTGCGTGGCCAGCGATTCAACATTGGCCAAAACATGGTCCACACTATCACTCCGGCTTTTACCCCGTGCCATGGGGATGGTACAAAAAGAACAATTATAATCGCAGCCATCCTGCACTTTCAAAAATATCCGGGTACGATCGTTAATAGAATAGGAAGCGGTAAATTCGTTTACATCTTCAATATCACAACTGCAAATTTTAGCTGAATCGCCTTTAGTGATCTCTTTCAGGTGAGATGCGATATTAAATTTTTCTGCAGCACCCAATACCAGGTCAACACCAGGGATAGCTGCAATTTCTTCGGGCTTCAATTGTGCATAACAACCCGTGATCACCACCATTGCTTCGGGCGCCTTGCGCTGAATACGCCTGACCAGCATTTTGCATTCCTTATCCGCATTTTCAGTTACCGAGCAGGTATTGATCACATACACATCGGCCACTTCATCAAAATTTCTTTTTTCGAAGCCATCATTTTCCAATAACCTGCCGATTGCAGAGGTTTCGGAGAAATTAAGTTTGCAGCCCAGTGTATGTAAAGCAACTGTTTTTTTCATTGGATGCAAATTTAGCGAAATTGAAGGGATGGAACACGGATTAGCTGGATAAGACGGATTTATGATGATATTAGATCTTGGTAACCGGAGCATACCAGGCATGTAAATAGATCCCATTTGGCAGACGTTAATCTGCGTAAATATTTTAATCGCTACGATGAGCAAAAAATTGGTTGTCATCCTTTGCATCTGTTTTATCCATGTTCTTTCATATCAAAAAAATCCGTTTCCATCCGTTCAATTCCTGTTATCGGTGTTCCATCATTTGGTAACTTGCGCTATGCTAAAAAAATACCTACCGTTCATTTTCCTGATCGCCGCAGCGCTCTTGCTTATTTTTATTAAAAAAAATCAGCGGGGCGAAAAGCCTCAAAGACCTGGAACTGAGCAGGTTGAGGAAAGGGTTACCGTTCCTGCAGTACTGCCGGATGCAAATAATGAAGATGCAGTTGAAGGATTTAACCGCAATGCCAGTACCATTATTTTCAGCAAACACGCCAAATGCCGGATGGATTGCCGAAATATTGATGAATCGGAAGTAAAGGAAATTTTGAAGACGGGAAAAATAAATCATAAAAAAATACAATCCGATAAAAGAGGTAAAACCTATCCGGTTGAAGGTTATACACATGATAAACAGCATGTACGCATCGTATTTGCTCCAAAAAATGATGGTTTGGTGGTAGTTACGGTGATCGATCTGGATACCGACTGGACATGCGATTGCAAATAGTTTTCCGTTCAAAATTCTTTATCAAATTAAAACACAAAACAACTTAAATTTGTATTGCCATCTTGATTTCATAAACAGTCCGAAGGACTACTTTGAAATCTTAGATGGAATTATACCGATAGTAGATGGTATTGGATTCAATACTGGTATAATCGGTATGTCTAAATGATTGAATAGATTGCGATGAAGATGAAGATAAAATCAATATTGGCAAAGCCATTTGCCGGGTACATACATAAGCAGATCAGGAAGGGGATGGAAACCGCAGTAGCCGATCAACAGGAAATATTTCAGCAGTTGATCAAAGCCGGCGCAAAAACGATTTTTGGAAAGGATCACGATTTTGCAGCTATTAAAACACATGCCGATTTTGTGAAACAGGTTCCCATCAGGGATTATGAAGCCTTTAAACCATATATTGAAAAGATAAAGCAGGGTACCCATAATGTGCTTTGGAAGGGGCAACCTTTGTACCTGTCGAAAACCAGTGGCACCACCAGTGGCGTAAAATATATTCCGATCACAAAAGATTCTATTCCCAATCACATCAACACAGCCCGTAATGCGCTGCTTTGCTATATGTCGGAAACCGGCAATACCAAATTTGCAGATGGCAAACTGATATTCCTCAGCGGCTCACCGGAGTTGGAAAGGGTTGGCGGGATTCCCACAGGCAGGTTAAGCGGAATTGTAAATCATCATGTACCAAAGTACTTAAGATCGAACCAGTTGCCTTCATTCACTACCAATTGTATAGAAGAATGGGAGGACAAGCTGGATAAGATCGTGGACGAAACCATTAACCAGAATATGACGCTGATCAGCGGCATTCCGCCATGGATGCAGATGTACTTCGACAGGTTAACTGAAAAGAGCGGAAAAAAAGTAGGCGAATTGTTTCCGAATTTTAATGTGATGGTACAGGGCGGCGTAAACTTTGAACCATATAAAGCCAGGCTTCTTGAAAGTATTGGCCGGCCGGTAGATTGTATCGAATTGTTTCCGGCAAGTGAAGGTTTTTTTGCCTTTCAGGATTCCCAAACGGAGGAAGGATTATTATTGAATACCAACAGCGGTATATTTTTTGAATTTGTGCCCGCCGGTGAAATTTTTAATGAAAACCCAACCCGTCTAACGTTGGGCGAGGTAAAAACCGGCGAGAACTACGCATTGATAGTGAACAGCAATGCCGGCTTATGGGGATACAATATCGGCGATACCATAAAATTTGTTTCAACCGATCCCTACCGTATCGTGGTTACCGGGCGTACCAAACATTTTATATCTGCTTTTGGCGAACACGTTATCAGTGAAGAAGTGGAAACTGCTTTGTTGCTGGCCGCTGCAGAGGAAAATATTCCCATTACCGAATTTACCGTAGCGCCTAAAATATCAACCGACGCCGGTAAAAGTTATCACGAGTGGTTTATTGAATTCGAGAACAAGCCGGCCGATATGAACGCTTTTTCTAAAAAGGTAGACGATAACCTGCGAAAAAAAAATGTGTATTATGATGACCTGATAGGAGGAAATATTCTGCAACAGCTGAAAATTTCACCGGTGAAGAAAAATGGATTTATTGATTATATGAAGAGCATAGGTAAGTTGGGCGGACAAAATAAAGTGCCCAGGCTGAGTAACGACAGGAAGATCGCCGAAGAGCTGAAAAAATTTGTATATCAAAACGGGCAATAAATATTTTTTTGTCCTTTGTTTTTAAAATATTATACATTTGTGTGGTAAAACACATTAATTACAAAGTTGAACCGGACTATTTTACATATCGCAAACACAAAATCTCCCGCCAGGGGTATACTATGTAATATGGAGAACTGGTTTGTATGTATTCCCAGATCCCGACGTGGATGCTGATAGGACGAGTAGCTAACACCTGCCCCTGTCAGTGAAAAAATCTCCGAAAAATTTCCGTTAACAATCTTATTCATTCTTTCAATTTATAAAAATTGGAACTTAGCAATATAATTATCAGGGTTGCCAATGCAACTGATAATCACTACGCAACAACCCTCACCGATGAAATGGCATCATCGGCAAAAGCCAGGGGCACAGGAATTGCCAAGCGTTCGCCTGAATATATCGACCAAAAGATCACAGAGGGTAAATCTGTTATTGCGGTAACCACAGCCGGTGAGTGGGTTGGGTTTTGTTATATAGAGGTTTGGGAGCATAATAAATTCGTGGCCAACAGCGGCCTGATCGTTTCTCCGGCATTCCGAAAAACGGGTGTTGCCAAAGCGATCAAAAAGAAAATATTTGAACTCAGCCGGGAAAAATATCCCGACTCAAAAATATTTGGATTAACAACCGGGCTTGCCGTTATGAAGATCAATTCCGATCTGGGATACGAGCCGGTTACGTATTCTGAATTAACAACTGATGAACAATTTTGGGCCGGCTGCAAAAGCTGTGTGAATTATGATATACTGATGAGCAAGGAACGTAAGAACTGTATGTGTACCGCGATGTTGTTTGATCCTGCTGATCATTATACGCCTGAAGAAACAAAAACGGCGTTTAAAAAGCAGTCAAAAATTTACGAACGTTTTATGCGGATAAAGCAAAGTAAAATGCTTAAGTTTTTGCAAAAGAAGCAGGCAGGCGGTGCTCCATCGAAATCGTTGTTGCGTTTTTTTTTTAATTTTTAATAAAAGTACACATGAGCAAAAAAGTTGTTTTAGGGTTTAGTGGCGGGTTGGATACAACGTATTGTGTAAAATATTTCACAGATGAAAAAGGGTATGAGGTTCATTCTATTATTATAAATACCGGTGGTTTTACAGAAGAAGAGTTGAAGACTATTGAAACACATGCGTACAAACTAGGCGTAAAATCGCATACTGCCGTTAATGCGATTAAAAGCTATTATGATAACATTATCAGGTACCTGATTTTTGGGAACGTGTTAAAGAACAATACCTATCCGTTAAGTGTAAGCGCTGAAAGGCTGAGCCAGGCCGTTTTAATTGCGGAGCATGTACAACACCTGAATGCCGATATAGTAGCCCATGGCAGCACCGGCGCAGGCAACGATCAGGTGCGGTTCGATATGATCTTTAACATCATGATACCCGGTGTAGAAATTTGTACGCCGATAAGGGATCAGAAATTAAGCCGTGAGGATGAAATCGCTTATTTAAAAAGTAAGGGAGTTGAGATGAACTTTGAAAAATCGATGTACTCTGTAAATAAAGGTCTCTGGGGCACCAGTGTTGGTGGTAAAGAAACCTTGAACAGTAAGGGTATGCTGCCTGAAGAAGCTTGGCCAACGCAGGTTACAGAAACTGAAGAAAGATCGGTGGAACTTGAATTTATTAAAGGTGAATTAATGGCTATCGACGGAAATAAATTTGGACACCCTGCTGAAGCCATTCAACATTTACAAAAAATGGCCGGTCCTTATGGAATCGGCCGGGATATCCATGTAGGCGATACCATCATTGGCATCAAAGGCCGCGTGGGTTTTGAAGCGGCGGCACCGATGGTTATATTAAAAGCGCACCATGCGTTAGAAAAACATGTGTTAACTAAATGGCAACTCAACTGGAAAGATCAACTGGCTTTGTTTTATGGCAATTGGTTGCATGAGGGACAGATTCTTGACCCGGTGATGCGGGATATCGAAGCTTTCTTCGGGAAATCGCAGGAAAATGTAACCGGCAAGGTTTTCGTTAGCCTGATGCCTTACCGTTTTCAAATTGCCGGCGTCGAATCTGATTTTGATCTGATGAGCAGTCAATTTGGAAAATATGGCGAAATGAATACCGGCTGGACCGGCGAAGACGTGAGGGGGTTCTCAAAAATATTTGGTAACCAAACCATGATCTATCATGCAGTAAAACAAAAAGCAGATGGCAGTAAAAATTAAAGTCGGAATTATAGGAGGTGCAGGTTACACCGGAGGTGAATTGATCCGGATTTTATTGAATCACCCAAACGCCGAGATCATTTTTGTTCACAGCAAAAGCAATGCTGGTAAATTTTTGTACCAGGTACATAGAGATCTGCAAGGCGATACAACAATGAAATTTGGTTCTGTAATAGACCAAAAAATGGATGTACTGTTTTTATGTGTGGGACACGGCGACGCTAAAAAATTCCTGGCCGAAAATACGATAGCGGACAAAATTAAACTCATCGACCTCAGCCAGGATTTCAGGCTGGGCGAAGCCGCCGGCAAACGGAAATTTGTATATGGATTGCCCGAGTTAAATAAGATGCAAATAAAAAAGGCGGATAATATTGCCAATCCGGGCTGTTTTGCCACAACCATTCAATTGGGTTTGTTGCCGCTGGCCAAGGTCGGTTTATTGAAAGAAATTCATACCACCGGGATCACGGGGTCAACCGGCGCCGGACAGGGATTGAGTGAAACATCACATTTTAGCTGGAGGGCCAACAACATCCAGGCTTATAAAACCTTATCGCATCAGCACCTGGCCGAGATCGGGCAGTCATTCAAAAAACTACATTCCCGATCAACTATTGATCTGAATTTTGTTCCCTGGCGGGGCGATTTTACGCGGGGTATCTTTGTGAGCTCAACCATTCAATGTGCCTTGAGTACCGTTGAGTTAACGGTATTGTACAAAAAGTTTTATGCAAACCATCCGTTTATTGTATTGAGTGATGAGCCGGTGTTTTTAAAGCAGGTGGTTAATACCAATAAATGTTTTATTCAGCTGGAAAAAGCAGGCGACAAACTGGTGGTACATTCCATCATTGATAATTTACTGAAAGGGGCCAGTGGCCAGGCTGTGCAAAATATGAACCTGATGTTCAACCTGGAAGAAACCACAGGATTAAAATTAAAAGCAAATTATTTTTAATGAAATTATTCGATGTATATCCGCTTAACAACATCAGCATCGAAAGAGCTGCCGGCTCTTATGTTTGGGATGATAAAGGCGAAAAATATGTAGACCTATACGGAGGCCATGCGGTTATTTCCATTGGGCACACCCATCCGCACTATGTAAAGCGCATAGAAGATCAGCTGCACCGGGTTGGTTTCTATTCCAACTCCATAAAAATTCCTTTACAGGTTGAACTGGCCGAAAAGTTGGGAAAGGTCTCCGGTAAAGAAGACTATCAACTTTTTTTATGCAATTCGGGTGCCGAGGCAAACGAGAATGCGTTAAAGCTGGCTTCTTTTTATAACGGACGTAAAAAGATCATCGCCTTTCAAAAAGCTTTTCACGGCCGAACCTCGCTGGCGGTAGCCGCCACGGATAATCCAAATATTGTGGCCCCCGTTAATGAAACGGAGAATGTCATTTTTCTTCCTTTTAATGATGAGGCTGCGTTGGAAGAAGCGTTTGCAAAGAATGAAATTTCGTCGGTGATCATCGAAGGTATACAGGGTGTAGGTGGTATCCGGGTTGCAACTGAGTCATTTCTGCAAAAGATCAGAGCTTTATGCGACGCTAATAATGCGATCTATATAGCCGATTCGGTACAGTGTGGTTACGGCAGAACGGGTAAATTTTATTCTCACGATTTTGCCGGTGTAGACGCTGATATTTATACCATGGCAAAAGGGATGGGGAACGGATTTCCGATTGGCGGCATTTCTATTGCACCTAAAATTCAACCAAAGCATTTCATGCTGGGTACTACTTTTGGGGGCAATCATTTGGCATGTGCCGCCGCCCTGGCCGTTTTGGAAGTGATCGAACAAGAGGACCTGCTTACTAATGCGAAAAAGATCGGAGACTACCTGATGGAAGAATTAAGAAAACTACCGCATATACTTGAAGTGAGGGGCAGGGGATTAATGATCGGTATTGAATTGCCGGAAGAAATGAATATGGTGAAGAAAAACCTGTTATTTAAACATCGGATTTTTACCGGTGAGGCTAAACCGAATGTGATCAGGCTTTTGCCGGCATTGAACATAACAAAAACGGAAGCGGATATTTTTTTACAGGCGATTAAAACGGAGTTATTAAATGGTCCGACGTCCGCGTCTGACCAATAAACTGGTCTGACGCCTTCGTCTGACCAATAAAAGATTATTTATTAAAACAAAAACTAAAGTGCAAAATTTTATTTCTGTAAACGACGTTGTTGGTATTAATGCATTGGTTGACCAGGCATTAAAATGTAAAGCCAACCCGTTTTCAGCCAAGGAACTTGGTTCGGGAAAAAGGATGGGCTTACTTTTTTTTAATCCTTCTTTACGCACCCGGATAAGTACACAGGTTGCGGCCACTAACCTGGGTATGGAAGCCATCGTTTTTAATGTTGATAAAGAGGGCTGGGCTTTGGAATTTGAAGAAGGAACTGTCATGAATGGCACCACCGTAGAGCATATCAAAGATGCGGCCCCGGTAATGGGACAGTATTTCGACATACTTTGTATTCGAACATTTCCGGCTTTAAAGAACAAGGAAGCAGATTATGCCGAAACAGTGATCAATCAATTTATAAAATACGCAGGCGTACCCATTGTAAGTTTAGAAAGTGCAACTTTACATCCACTGCAGTCTCTTGCCGATATGATCACTATTAAAGAAATCATGAATCAACATCCACTTGTTGAAGGCAATCAAAGAAAGATCGTTTTAACCTGGGCGCCTCATGTAAAGGCATTGCCCCAATGTGTAGCCAACTCTTTTGCGCAATGGGTGGGTGCATGGGGCGAGGCAGAATTTGTGATTACGCACCCAAAAGGATATGAACTGGACGACCGGTTTACCAAAAATGCGACCATATTATATAACCAGGATGAAGCCTTGAAGAACGCCGATTTTGTTTATGTAAAAAATTGGAGTGCGGTGCATGATTATGGGAAGATCAATACCGATGATCACGAATGGATGCTTACCAATAAAAAACTATCCGTAACCAATAGTGCCAAAATCATGCATTGCCTGCCGGTTCGCCGAAATGTTGAGCTGAGCGATGAGGTGTTAGATAGCGAAAATAGTTTGGTTACCCGGCAGGCCGGAAACCGGGTATGGGCGGCACAGGCAGTATTGTCGGAGATTTTAAAAACGATCTGATGGAAAAGCTATGTATTATAAAGGTGGGCGGAAATATACTGGATGACCCGGCAGCGCAGGAGTCATTCCTGCAGCAATTTGCAGCTGTTCAACAAAGAAAAATATTAGTGCATGGGGGCGGTAAAATAGCAACCACCGTGGGCAAACAACTGGGCATAGCACCAAACTATATTAACGGCCGTCGCATTACGGATAAAGATACCATCGACCTGGTTACGATGGTGTACGGCGGATTGGTAAATAAAAAACTGGTTGCCGTATTGCAATCATTGAATTGCAATGCCATTGGATTAACCGGTGCAGACGCAAATATTCTGCCGGCGATAAAAAGACCGGTTAAAGAAATTGATTATGGATTTGTGGGAGATATAGACGTTGAGCAGCTTGCCGTTAGCAGTTTGGAAGTATTACTAAATAACAGTATGGTGCCGGTTATAGCAGCTTTAACCCATGATGGAAAGGGGCAGGTGTTGAATACCAATGCAGATACCATCGCGTCGGCCCTGGCAACCGTATTGTCGAAAATATATGAAGTGCGTCTGGTATATTGTTTCGAAAAGAAAGGGGTACTTGAAAATGTAGCCGATGAAAACTCGGTGATCAACTTCCTGGACAGGAAAAAGTACAATGCGTTAGTAGCAGAAAAAAAATTGGCCGATGGGATATTGCCCAAGATTGACAATGCATTTGCTGCTATTGAAAGCGGTGTACAGGAAGTGCTGATTGGCGATGCCAACGACCTGTTGCAAAACATGACCAAAAATGTAAAAGGAACTTTAATTAAAAAGTGAATACAGAACTATTATATCGTGATGCGGTGGCTTTATTAAAAAGCCTGATTGCCACGCCTTCTTTTTCTAAAGAAGAGGATAAGGCGGCTGACCTGATCGAACAGTTTTTTGTCTCAAAAAATATACAGCCGAACCGGTTGCTGAATAACGTTTGGTGTGTAAACAAATACTTTGACAAAACAAAACCAGGCATCCTGCTCAACTCGCATCATGATACAGTAAAACCCAATCCCCAATACAGCAAAGATCCTTTTGCTGCCACCGTAGAAGAAGGAAAATTATTCGGTCTTGGCAGTAACGACGCAGGTGGCTGCCTGGTGAGTTTAATAGCTGCTTTTTTGTTTTTCTATGAGAGAAAGGATCTGACATACAATATCATTTTTGCTGCCACGGCAGAAGAGGAGATCAGTGGCGGTAACGGCATTGAAAAATTACTTGTTTCGTCTGATTTGAATTCAGCGCTCACGACCCTGGGGGGTATTGAATTCGCTATTGTGGGAGAACCAACCCAAACCAACCTGGCTATTGCCGAAAAAGGCCTGCTGGTGTTGGATTGTGTGTCTGCCGGCCGGGCCGGACATGCTGCCAGGGAAGAAGGTGAGAACGCTATTTATAATGCCATGCAGGACATCGCCTGGTTTCAATCTTACGAATTTCCAAAAATATCCGAAACCCTGGGGTCGGTAAAGATGTCGGTTACAACGATCAACACAGAAAATAAAGCGCATAACGTGATCCCTGCGCAATGCCATTTTGTGGTTGATATACGGGTAACCGACGACTATAGTCATGAGGAAATACTGGAAACTATCAAAAAACATGTACGGGCTGAAGTAAAACCCAGAAGTATGCGATTGTGTTCTTCAAAAATTGCAACAGATCATCCGATAGTTCGGGCCGGGATAAAATTTGGCAAACAAACCTATGGTTCGCCCACATTATCAGATGCTGCGTTGATCCCCGTTCCGGTTTTAAAATGCGGCCCTGGCGATAGTGCCCGCAGCCATAGTGCCGACGAGTTTATCTATCTCGAAGAAATAAAAGAAGGCATAGGTACGTATATATTTATATTGGAACAGGTGGTTTGAGTTTAGTTTACTTAAAAAGAAAAATAAAATGACTGACAGTAAAAGTTCAAACTCCCCTTTGGGGGATGGGGGTATGAAGCTCTGGCAAAAAGATAAAGCAGCTTTGGCTGAAGTGGAAAGGTTTACCGTAGGCAACGACAGGGAACTGGATATCTACCTGGCACCCTTTGATGTATTGGGTTCACTGGCACACATAAAAATGTTGAAATCTGTTGGGTTATTAACCGAAGATGAATTGAATATATTGGAAATTTCCTTAAAAGAAATTTATCAACAAATACAAAATTCTGATTTTAAACTGGATGATGGGGTAGAAGACATTCATTCGCAGGTAGAGTTATTGCTTACGCATAAGTTGGGAGATACGGGAAAGAAAATTCACAGTGCCAGGAGCAGGAACGACCAGGTTTTAGTAGATCTCAAAATGTTTTTAAGGGCTGAAATAGAAACAACGGTAAATAACACCAGGGAACTATTCGATCTCCTGGTCAATCAAAGCGAAAAGTATAAAGAAGACCTGTTGCCGGGTTACACCCATCTGCAATTGGCCATGCCCTCCTCATTTGGGTTATGGTTTGGCGCCTATGCCGAAAGTTTGGCAGATGACCTGGTGACAGTAGAGGCAGCGTATCGCATTGTCAATAAAAATCCGCTGGGCTCTGCCGCCGGCTATGGTTCTTCTTTTCCCATTAACCGGCAAATGACCACCGATTTGCTGGGTTTTGATTCAATGCATTATAATGTGGTGTATGCACAAATGAGCAGGGGTAAAACTGAACGCATTGTGGCCGCTGCCCTGGCAAATATCGCAGCGTCGCTGTCGAAATTAAGCATGGATGCCTGTTTATACCTGAATCAGCATTTCGCATTTATTTCCTTTCCTGATGAGTTAACTACCGGCAGCAGTATTATGCCCCATAAAAAAAATCCGGATGTTTTTGAATTGATCCGGTCTCATTGTAACCGCATCCAGGCATTGCCTAATGAGATCATGCTGATGACTACTAACCTGCCTTCGGGTTATCACCGCGATCTGCAATTGATAAAAGAACATATCATACCTGCATTTAAAAATGTAAATGATTGTCTGCAAATGGCGAAACTGATGCTGGGAAATATCGAAATAAAAAAAGATCTGCTTGCTGATGAGAAATATAAATACCTGTTCAGCGTGGAAGAAGTGAACAAATTGGTTGTTCGGGGAATGCCTTTCAGGGATGCCTATAAAAAAATAGCTGCCGATATTGAATCCGGAGATTTCGATCATACGGGAATGGTGCTTCATACACACGAAGGTTCTATTGGAAATCTGAACAACGATCAAATTCAGCAAATGATGCATGATATAATACAAAAATTCACTTTTAATGAAGTGAAAATTGCGTTTCAACGATGATGAAGGTAGATTTGTCGCAATAATTTTCTATACATAATGGCTGATTCAACGAAAAAAAAACGGATTGCATTTTTGGTTCCACGGGCTCTATTGGTACCCAGGCGCTGGAAGTGATACGTGCCAATACCGATCTGTTTGAAGTTGAAATATTAACCGCTCAAACCAATGATGAGTTATTGATAACGCAGGCGCTTGAATTCAGGCCCAATGCCGTGGTGATAGGAGATGAGCAGAAATACCAGAAGCTGAAAGAAGCACTGTCCTCAACTGATATCAAGGTATTTGCCGGTGAAGCGGCGCTTGAAGAAGTTGCTGATTTTGATACCTATGATATGATGTTGGCAGGTATTGTTGGCTTTGCCGGTTTAAAACCAACCTTAAAAGCGGTTGAAAAAGGGAAAGCTGTTGGATTGGCTAATAAGGAAACGTTGGTAGTAGCCGGCGATATCGTGATGCGTAAAGCGATCGAGAAAAGGGTACCCATTATACCGGTCGACAGCGAACATTCTGCTATTTTTCAATGCCTGGTTGGTGAGGCCAGGAACCCGATCGAAAAGGTTATTCTTACGGCCAGTGGCGGTCCCTTTTTAGGCAAAAAACCCAATTTTTTGGTTAATGTTAAAAGAGATCATGCCTTGCAGCACCCCAACTGGAGTATGGGAGCAAAAATATCGATCGACTCTGCAACCCTCATGAATAAAGGCCTGGAGATGATTGAAGCCAAGTGGCTTTTTAATTTAAGGCCCGATCAGATTGAAGTGGTCGTTCATCCCCAGAGTATCATTCACAGTATGGTTCAATTTGAAGATGGAAGTATTAAAGCACAGATGGGATTGCCCGATATGAAATTGCCGATACAATACGCCATGGCTTTTCCCGGCCGGATAAAAAATGATTTTCCAAGATTGAATTTTCGCAAATACCCGGCTTTGAATTTTGAGGAACCGGATGTTAAAACTTTCAGAAATTTATCGCTGGCCATGGAGGCGCTGAACAGGGCCGGCAACATGCCCTGCATATTGAATGCAGCCAACGAAATTGCCGTATGGGCCTTTCTGCGTAACCGTATCGGCTTTCTGGATATGACGGCCATGGTTGAAAAAACCATGCAAACAGTTACTTTTATCGAAAAACCTACCCTGGAGGAATATTTTGAAAGCGACGGCGAAGCCCGTAATTTTGCCGCTTCGTTGATTAACCTGTAAACAGACTCCGAACGGAATGACCTTATTTACAGTTTTCAAAAAACTAATTAATTTAAAATGGACATTACCTTATTAGCAATAAACTGGCCAAGTGTGGGTTTAAAAGTTGCACAGCTTTTACTGTCGCTTTCGATCCTGGTTATTTTACACGAGTTCGGGCATTATATTACAGCCAAGTGGTTTAAATGCCGGGTGGAAAAATTCTACCTGTTTTTTGATCCCTGGTTTTCGTTATTCAAGAAAAAGATCGGCGATACCGTTTATGGTATTGGCTGGCTTCCTTTGGGAGGATATGTGAAGATCTCGGGGATGGTAGATGAGAGCATGGATAAAGAAGCGCTGAAACTACCTCCTCAATCCTGGGAGTTCAGAAGCAAACCGGCCTGGCAGCGGCTGATCATTATGCTGGGTGGCGTTACGGTTAATATCCTGTTGGCTTTTATTATTTATGCAGGTATATTAATGACCTGGGGCGAAAAAAAGATACCCGCATCCTCTTTGAAATACGGTATTTCCTTTAATGATTCGCTTTTTAATGATCTGGGTTTTAAAAACGGCGACAAGGTTTTGTCGGTCGACGGAAAACCGGTGGTTGAATATTATGATATTCTGAGAAAAATATTAGTGGTTGATAAAACCGTGATGATCGAAAGAGACGGAAAGGAAATGACTTTGGATATGCCGGTTGACCTTATTGGTAAACTGGTTGAAAAGAAGAAACTAACCAAGGGGCCGTTGATCAGTCCGAGAATTCCGGTGATCGTGTCAGTCATTGAAGACAGCAGTGTGGCCTATAAAGCCGGATTACGGGCCGGTGATCTTATTTTGGGTATCGATTCAGTTCAAACAAAATACTTTGATGAATTTTCTGCTTTCATGAAAAAACAAAAGAAAGGAGATACGGTTAACCTGACCGTTAGAAGAGGCGATGAAATAGTAAATATGTCCACCACGTTGGTTACCGGAGGCCTGATCGGATTTTTGCCGCCAGGCAGTGCCGAAGAATACGACAGTCTGGGGATCTATAAATATGAAGTGAAAAAATACGGATTCTTTGCTGCTTTTCCTGCGGGCGTTAAAAGAGCCGGTAAGGAATTACAATTCTACATAGATCAATTTAAAAAAATACTATCGCCCGAAACCGGCGCCTATAAAGGCGTTGGTGGTTTTAAAGCGATGGGCTCCGTTTTTTCGGGTACCGAATGGGACTGGGAACATTTCTGGACGATCACCGCATTCTTCTCTATTATTTTAGCCTTTATGAACCTGTTGCCGATACCGGCATTGGACGGCGGACATGTTTTATTTACACTCGGCGAAATGATCACCGGACGTAAGCCCAGTGAAAAATTTTTAGAATATGCCCAGATCGCCGGCATGATCATTTTACTGGCACTCATGCTCTATGCAAACGGAAACGATTGGTTTGGATGGGGGAAGGGTAGAGGTTGATAGATGAAAATTGATAGTTGATAATTGATAGTTGATAATTGTTCGTTGTGAGTCATTCGGTGATTGGTTCAGCGCCAGCATCCAGTATTCACCATCTACAACTCAATCCCAATTTTCTTCATCAATATTGACGCATTCAAACTGGTACAAATTCCTTCTTTTAACCTGTAATCGAAATACAATTCTTCCCCGTTTACCTGTACATCAAAATGGTAATTGAGTATATGCTCAGGGAATTCTTCCTTCATTTTTGCCAGCTCTACGTCGTGCGTAGCGATGATGCCAACGGCCTCGTGTTTGATCAACTGCCTGATCAGGGCTGCTGAACCCGTGTGCCGGTCAAGCGAATTGGTGCCTCTTAAAATTTCATCCAGTAAAATAAAGATCTTTTCTTTATTGTTCACTTTATCGATAACGGTTTTCAGTTTCTTTAATTCAGCATAAAATGTAGAGGTACTTTCTTCCAGGTTATCGGTAACGCGCATACTGCTGATTATTTGCACCGGCGACAAACAGAAATATTTGGCACAAACCGGTGAGCCGGCCATGGCCAGCACGGTATTGATACCGATACTGCGTAAATACGTGCTCTTACCGGTCATATTACTACCCGTTACCAGCATAAGCTCGCCGGCAGCGCTAATGTGCAAGGGATTGGTTACGCAGGTAGCCGCTGTAAGTAATGGATGGCCAATCTCTTTTCCCTCAATAAAAAAATGATCTTTTTTAAACACCGGAAAACACCAGTGCGGATGATTATAGGCCAGCGTTGACAAACTGCTGATGGCTTCAAATTCGCCCAACGCCGTAAACCAACCACTTACCTTGTTTTTATGCTGTTCTTTCCATTTTTCCAGGGCAATAACCTGTTGCAGATCCCATTGCAGTAAAATATCAAGGGGAATAAAGACCACGAAATTAAAGCGCAGATCAAGCCGTTCTAAAATACCATTCAGTTTGTTTAACCTGGCCGAAGCTTTGCCATCCTGCTGTTTAAAATGGTTTTTCAGATCCTGTAAATAGGATGTGGTAAATTCAGTTTCTTCAATCAGTTTGATGCTGTCTTTCAATACCTCCAGTTCTTCGGTCATTTTAGAAACCTGTTGATGCAGGGGTGTTACTTTTTTGCTGATATAAAAAGCGAGTAAGGCTGCAGCGAGCAAACAATAATTCCGGGTATAATTATTCAGCACATCAGCCATGTTTAAGATAATAACGGTTATTAAAACCGCCGGTACCAGGTATCTCAGCAGCATCCATATCCTGGTGTTTAAAAAACGGTGTTCTTCATCAAACCAGCTTTGTAGCCTGTGCAGTGTTTCCATGTTTATTTTTTGGGCAGCGCCCAATGCCTGTAATGTTTGGCGCCAACCTGTTTTTGCCGAAAGTTCTTTTATGGCTTCCTGCCGGTTCCTGATCATTTCGGATTTGGCGGGAGCCGATAGCCAATTGGCCAAGGTGATACTGCCCATTTCGGACCGGGTTCGGTTTATGTATTGATATAGTGAAGCATGCCCAAAAATATCCAGATCATGAACATAAACATGTTCCTTGTTGGCAAATTCGGAACCTTCGGCAAAGCCATAATAGTTATGATCCATAGCTTTCAACTCATCCTGGTTAACTGTTACCAAATGATGCTGGTGAGTTAGGGCCGATTTGTTTTTCAGATCGGCATAAATCAACCTGGTAAATACCAGTGATAAGAAAATCACCGGAACAAGCACATACCAGAAACCAAAAGGAAGCAGAAAATACCAACAGGCAGCTATACCGGCGATTGCCGCAAAACGCAACCAGGCCAATTTCGATTTTCTTTTATTCAGGATCTCCAGGCCATGTTGTAACGATATTACATTTTGTTTATAAAAATCAATCGGTTCCATGTGTTTACATTAGTGGGTGAAGATATTCAAATATTTATGGACAGGGTGGGGTACTCCGTCTGGAGCACCAATATATTTTTACGATCGAAGATATTCTTCCATAAAAAAATCCCTCCCGATTAAATCGGGAGGGATTGTATAACTCAATAGTTATGTTTTACTGAATAACCACTTTACAAACAGTCAGACGGTTTCCGTTAACATCAGCAACCTCAACAAAGTAAACGCCTTTGCCCTGGTTTCTCATATCAACAACCATTCTGTCGTATGGTCTTCCAATTCTGTATTCCTGCGATAATACCCTATTTCCGATCGTATTATACACATTCAGGTACCTTGGTAAATTCGTGTTGTTGGCAACACTATAATACCTAACCTCAAACTTACCGTCAGTTGGATTCGGATACAGGAAGCACTTGGCACTTACAGAGTCCTTAATGGTAACGCTGTTTGATGTATTGTTACATCCGTTCACATCAGTTACATTTAAGGTATAAACGCCCATACCATCTACATCAATTTCCAGGTTGGCTGTACCTATACCGCTCAACACACCCTGAGAACCAGCTACCAACGTGACACCATCACGGATCCAGTTGTAGGTAGAAGCCGCATTTGGAGTAACCGTTGCCGACAAGGTTGTTCTCAAACCAGGGAATAAGCTGGTGTAAGGACTGGCCGTTAACGTGATTACCGGTAACGGATTAACCGTTAACCTGACAGCATTTGATGTTGCAGCTGCACAAGGTGCAGCGCCGGTGATAACGACACGGTAGAAATTACCGTTCAACGTAACCGGAGGAGCAGTAATGGTTAGGGTTGCTGTAGTAGCACCACTGTACACACCGCCGTTGGTAACATTGTTCCAAGGAGGGTTATTACCATTAGTGCTAACCTGCCACTGATAACTGAATGGACCAGTACCTGCCGCAACTACAGTGAACGTAGCCACTTTATCAGTACATACGGTTTGGACAACCGGTTGAGTTGCAACCGTAGTTGGTTGATTAACCGTAACTACAACTCGTCTCTTCGGTGAAGTACACTGACCTACCGGTAAACCATAGCTAAAGTATACCCTCGAAATTGCCCCCGCTACCTCTGACCAGATCTGCTGAGGAGCCGTGGTTGTCAACGGGAATTGCATACCCATTCTTCTCAACGTAACCGGGAATCCGTTAATTACTGTTGGAACACCTCCGGTTGCTGAATAAGAATTCGTAGTACCTCTGTAACCCATGATACCGATCACATCTCCGGCATTGATTGGGATATTAACCGGGATAGCACCTGCAGCCGGATTATTCTGGGTCAGGAACAATGTCGTAAAGGCATTGGTTGTACCCGGGAAAGCCGGTGGAGGAGTAGCTCCGGTAAATCTAACTACAGCAATACTCTGGTTGCCCGTAGATGCAGTAGTTGGTACTTCAACTGAAGTCATGATAAACGGACTTGGAGCTGTAAAGAAGTATCCACGTACGCTTCCGGTAAATGTTGAAACCTGTCCAGGCAAAGGAATTGTACCGGATAATGGTAAACTCTGAGCCGTTACATCGTAATTATAAACACCAGCCGGAGTAGGTCTTGTCCACACGGTATCTCTTGCATCACCGGTATAAGGCTGCGTTCTCAATGAATCGTTCCACAAATGTGTGATCGGCGACCAGGTAGCTGCTGTAGCCGGTACACCAACTACGTAGTTGATATCAATACTCCATGATGTAAGTGTACCCAGATCACCAGGTCCACCATCGCACATGGCCAATGTATAGGTACCGTTTGGAACTGAATACAGCGAAGCAAAGCCGGCTGCATTTGATTCCCAACCTACAGGATCCATGATCACATAACCAGGATTGGTTACACCATTCAACGCATCAGCCTTGTATGGACCAGCCGGAGCTGTTTCACCATACCTGAACGGATTTGGTACTGCCAGGAATTGAGTGCTTGCTGCAGAGCTCACTTTCGCATTATAGAAACCGGCGTTAGGAACAGATGCCGCTCCGTTATTGGTATTGGTATTATGTTTAAACAAACTCAATATCGCTCCATTAGGCGCTTTCAGGTTAAATACCATATCGGCCGGGTAAGTATGCGGCATATTGAGTGTGACCACCATCGACGTTACGATCGCTCCTGCAGGTATACCACTAACACTTAAGTTCTGCAGTGTTGGGTTTGCTGTTTCATCAGGGATCGGAACACTGATCGTTCCAGACGTTACCGTCTTCGTAAACGGTGTAGACGTTGAAGCTACTAAACGAACCGAAGGATCACCTAAACACATGGTTACCGGATTAGGAGTAACTACAGGAGGAGGAGGCGTATAATTTATATCGGCCTTAGCTGAATCTATACAACCCGTTGTTGTATTGGTAGCAACAACTGTATACGTTGTGAATACGGTTGGAGCAGCCCAAACAACTGATGTATTGGAACCGGCATAAGGTATGGTTGTTAACGAATCTAAGAATAAACCTGCCAGTGGAGACCATACATAAGTAAGAACCGGACCACCGCCACCACCTGGTACGGTATAGTCGATTTTCACTGTCCATGAAGCCAGGGTTCCTACATCACCAGGACCACCATCACACATGGCCAGGGTCCAGGCACCATTGGTAGACGGACCATTGGTATACAAGTCATTAAAGGTTGCTGCATTGGATACAAAACCTGTTGGGTTTTGAACCGTTGGACTTGGCACTACGCCATTGATCGCATCAGCTCTCCATGGCGTACTGTTGTTATAGATATAAGGAGGAGCATTAACTGTACTCCAGGCAGTTGAACCGTTACGGCTCACTGTTGCACCATACCAACCCCAGGTTGGAACACCCGAAGCAGGACCAGTAAACAGACCAGAACCATATTTGTACAAATTTAAAATCTGGCCGTTTGGTGCTTTCAGATGGAAGATCATATCACCAGGATACGTATGCGACATATTTAAGGTAACCGATACATTGGTGATGGTGGCATTAGCCGGTACACCCGCAACGTTGATCACATTATTTACACCATTGGCTGTGTTATCAGGAACGGCCAGGTTAATAGCACCTGAGGTTGCTGTAACTGCACCCGGTACCGGTGGAGGCGCAGAGCCTACCGATAATTTAACACCGAACATACCCTGAACACCGCCACAAGCTGAAGGAGGTGTTATCGCTACAACTGGTAATGGATTAACCGTTAACACGGCACAATTTGAGATATTCTCTCCTAATATTGGTGAACAATCGCCACTCAATACGCAACGATATCCATAGCCATCCATTGCTCCTGTAGTAGGATTAACCGTAAGCGTTGCTGTATTTACACCTGCGTACGGAGCACCATTAGCCAGGTTGGTCCAGGTACCGCCACCGCCACAACCGGCCGTGTTAACCTGCCATTGGTAGGCAATGCCTGCACCAATTCCACCCACTGTAAAGGTGGCTGGATGTGTTGCACAAGATACTGCGGCAATTGGTTGCGTTGTAACTTTTGGACGCTCTTTGATCGTAATGGTTATTTGAGCCGAATCTCTACATCCCTGGGCTGTTGTACGCCTTACGGTGTAGGTAGTGGTAACCATTGGAGAAGCAGCAACCGGGTTCGACGTTGTTGAACTTAAACCGGCAGCAGGGCTCCATAAGAAGGTACCTGTTGATTGTGGGCCTAAGTTAGGTAAGGTACCGTTTAAGCCGATGATCATATGCATATTCGGGAATCCAACTGTAGCTATCGGTGTTGGGGTATTAATAGCACATGCTGATGAAGACAGATAACTGATATCTGTTTCGGCAGCTGCATTACTTCCAATAAAGAACCTTACACCCGCTACCACCGTTGCGTTAGTTACTTCAACTATTACAGTGGAAGTATTAGGCACGGTAACCGGTGTTGTAAAGGTTGCTGTATATAAGGTGTTAGACTGTACCGGCAGTGTATAGGTCTGTGTTTTTATCAATGTACGTGTTCCACCAGGGAAAGCTGCCCCGGTTTGATTATACAAATTAACGGTAATGGGAACAGATCCACCCAATATAGCTTCTACACCAAATCTTACTGACGTGATGGTATAGTCACCGGTAACAGTTGGGAAGTTATTAAGATTGTAAGCTCTCCAGTAGCTGTTTACCTGACCGGTAGTACCGGCATTACAAGCTACTGAGTTACCTGCAGTTATTGTATTGGAACTTGAATGTGTAATAGAAACAGTAGCTCCTGCACCTGGTGCTGCATCATATACAGTTAACAGGGTAGGATCACCTTTTACAAAGCACCGTACCCGGATCTGCAACGATAACTAATGCTGCATTCGGATTAACCGTGATAGTAAATGTTTTTGGTGTACCAACACAGGAAACACCCGCTGCTGCATAAGATATATTGATCTTACCGGCACCTGTGCGTACGCCTGATGTAGTAACACCAGCAGTAACGCCTCCTATATAAGAAGAACCACCAGCGCCAGATTGACCTGTCCAGGTATTAGCTAAAACATAAGCACCATTGGCACCTATCAATCCACCACCTACACCGCCTACTGGGCCTACACGTGAAGGTGTACCTGGTTGCTGGCAACTTCGTCGCCACCACGGCCACCAATGCCTGAAGCACCGGGGAATCCGTTATTGTTTGGAGCACTTGTATGTTGATGTACCACCGGCACCACCAGCTGATTGTGTTCCACCGGTAGGTACTACAGTTGAAGCGAAAGGCCATCCGGCACCACCGCCACCACCATAATATCCACCACCGCCACCGCCACCGGTTCCACGTCCACAACCTGCTATTCTATCTCCTGCAGCACCACCACCACCAGCAGCAACAATTCTACGGTTAGCTAAAGTATTTGCGGTATTCCGCACATCAGAGGCACCACCGCCTCCACCGCCCATTGAAGTGGCACAGCCGGTTACACCACCATCACCGCCGCCGTTAAAGGCGCCTAAACGATTCGTGGTAGCTCCACCGCCAACATTAAACCATAGTGTTTGTCCGGGTGTTACTGCAAGGTCGCCCTCAGCAAATCCACCCAAACCACCCGGGTTACCATTGGTATTATTATTACCCTGGCCACCATAGGCTTTAACATGTATTGACGTTACACCGGCAGGTTCAACCCATGTTTGAACTGCACCGGTGTATAAGAATGAATCCAGTACCATCAAACCACCTGAGCCATAACCCGGCGTAACCGTAATGTTGGCTACAATTGGTGTAGAGCCCGGGTTTTGCGCGATGAATGAAGGTATATCACCATTACCGTTGGCAGCAAGGCCAATGGCGGTGTTATCATTAACCCAGCTGAAAATAGAGCCTGGGGTTGTTGTTGTAAATACTACCGCAGCAGTAGGTGAACCCTTACAAACCACCTGGTTAGCCGGTTGATTAACCTGGCCGGTTGGGTTAACGGTAATCGTAAACGTTCTTGGGTTGCCGGTACAAACCTGACTTATATTCAAAGTAAAATCAGACGCTAATCCTCCATTTGGAGCAAAAACTACAAGCGCCGTAGTAGCCCCAGCAGCAGCTGTGAAGGAGAAAGTTACAGGAGGAAACGCGTTACTTGTGCTGTTACCACCGTCTGCAATATAATTAGTGGCCTGGCTCGCAGGGTTAAAGCTTCCATTATAAGCTGATACATGAACCTGTGTTGCTTGTGTGGAGCTATAGGTAACAGTTACACATGCAGGTGTTAAACTCGTATTTACATAATTAAATACTTTGTATGCATGAGTACCCGAACCAAATGGTCCCGGCCATGGTTTTGGTACCGCACAAGTTGAAGGAACTCCATCTCTGAATATCCTTGAGGTCATTGTAGGATCTGTCGCTACTAAAGCACTCACTATGGTTGAAGACAAAGGAAGTGAAGGCGTCACCGTTACCGTAGCCACTAAAGGCGTAGTACCTGGGTTAGTTGCAGTAAATGGCGCAATATTACCTGTTCCACTGGCAGCCAAACCAATAGCCGGTGTGTTATTTACCCAGCTAAAGGTAGTTCCCGCAGTTGGGCTGGTAAATGTTCTGCCCGGATGCGTTGCACCATTACAAACGGTGTCGCTGGCAATCGGGTCAACTGTTGTACATCCCACAACTAAGTTATAAGTAACTGTATTATCCGAACTGGTAGACGCTACGTTAGGTGACGATGTAGCTACGCTGGTACAAACACCAGCCGCTATAGAAGCAATTACTGTTCCGCTTCCTGTCATACCGGTTACGGCTACATTATAAGTAGTAGGACCGCCTGTTACGGTAGCTAATGTAGCACCAGCGGTACCGCTTAAGGTAACATCGCCGGTTGCAAAACCGGTAACTGCTTCACTAAATACTGCTGTAAAGTTGATCGGTGAAGCAGATGTAGGATCGGGTTGCGCCACAGCCTGGTTTATCGTAACCGATGGGCCGGCAGCTGCACAATTTGCAGCCATTATATCCAGTGTACATCCTACTGGTGCGGCACCAACTGAGGTAACTAAGAAATAGTAGGTAGTACCTGCGGTTCCGTTAAATGAGAAATCAATAGGTACACTAATGGTTCCGCTTGATCCGGGATCCGCAACCCAATTGGTACATAAATTGGTTAATGTAGGAGGTGCATTGTGTACAGTTACAAATCCAAAAGAAGTTGTTGTTGCTGTATACCTTACGGTAACACACTGAGCAACCGGATTTGTCCACTGGAATATCTGGTAATTAAATGACCCTGCAATACCTGTCAGACAACTTCCCGGTGCAGCACAGGTTTTGATAATTCCATTGCGGTTAGCTCTTAAACTTGTTGGAGGATCAGCCGTTGTAATATTTGACACAAACGTGGTACAGGTACCCGGAGGTGCCATTAAGAAAGTAACTGAATTATCAGTACTTGTAGAGGCATTGTTAGGATCATTTAACGCAACACCGGTACAAACACCGGCAGCAACCGTAGCCGTTACTGTTCCGGCCATGGTCATACCCGATACCGCTACATTGAATGTAGTTGGACCACCGGTAACAACTTGTGTAGTTGCACCTGCTGTACCGCCCAGGGTAACATCACCGGTTGTAAATCCATTTACTGCCTCGCTGAACACAACGGTAAAGTTGATCGGCGAAGTGGACGTAGGATCAGGTTGTGCAGCTGCCTTGGTTAATAGTACAGGTAGGGCCTGCCAATACACAAGAAGGAGGCAATGCAAAAGATGGCGTTTGATCATTAATGCTGGTTACAGATCCCTGTAAAGCACCAAATCCAACACCTCTTCTGGCAAAAGCTCTCCAGATGGCGCAATCATAAGCACCAGCATATAAGGTTTGGCTGGCTAATAAAATATTATCTCTGGCATCAACAAAACCGGGACTGCAAGGTTGGGTTCTCAAACCTTCCATGATTATGCGGAGAGCCCTTACGTTTCCTTCGGTGCCGTTCCGGCATATATATTTGGATTGATCGTATTGGCTTCCTTGATGATCTCCCAGGTTACTTCCCACATCATGCTACACAAACCCAACCCACCACCATGGTATTACCGGCTCGGTAAAAGTTGCATAGGTAGCATTGTTGACCGCAAAATCGGTACAATACCGCTGTGGCCTGATACCAACACCTGTCGTAGGCTGGTTCAACGCATAGGTACCAATACCCTGGGTGAGTTAAAGCCTGTATTCACATTGGCTGCGGCCCAATCCTGGGTAAGCATTAAACCAAAATAATCACTGATTCCTTCTCCTCCCTGCTCAGCGTTGCTTAAACAACCGGTATTGGCCGGTCCGCCGGTAACACGCTTTCCAATGCCATGACCGTGCTCATGTATAATAATACCATTATCCACATCACCATCCCTGTCGGGTGTAGGTGCTGTCCACAGGTACATCTGCATTCTTCCGCTACCACCATCTGCAGGGGTGAGAAATTGGCATTATTGGAACCACTTCCATCCTGTGCTTCTGCGTTCACATGGTCGTTACCCACACCGCCACGGCCCAGGTTATCATCCCGGAAATTACCACCTACTTCTGTAAAACCATAACCATAGAATATATCATGGATCAGGTTATTCCAGTAAAACAGGTTGGTAATATTGAATTGTTGGTTTGGAGGTGTTGTAACTGTTGGCTCCAACGTATAATCAGGTGTAAAATCAAAAGTTAAGTAGGCAACGGCGTTGTAGAGCTGGCCGACTTGGCGATAGAACCTGTATTATTTGAAGGTGTTCTATCCTGGTAAGCCCACATTATTACCACGACTATAATCATAATCGGTGGCGGCTGCCCGTATGCCAGTTTAAGGTAGTGGCATTGGCAACGGTAGCATTTGTCCAGGGGTTAGACCTTATCGCATGCCAGGTTGTAGATGCACCCGGCATAAATGATGGGGCCTCAAATGGAATAGGAATTACGCGATAGGTGGCATTACTAACCAATGAAGGATCGTCATTTGTTTTTGCATCCTTACTATTAATATCAAAGAGATCCTTCTGACCCTCACCCAATGTGTTTTTGCCCATGGCAAAATCGGGGTATTAATACTGGTGTTCTCATTTGGATCTCCCCAATTATCATAATCAGTTAAGTTGGTATTGCCCAAAATGCTGTTATCAGCGGCGTTTACCCTAACCAACCAATAATCAGATGTGGTTTTAGGTATTATATATACCTGCCCAGGCCAATTTATATCTTGCTGAAATAACTGACGACGTATTAACGTCGGTTGCCGGACTGGCAATTTTTGTGGCTACCGAAATATCTTCGGTTGGAACCCACATTAATTGGGCAGTAATATTTTGTTGAGAAATCCCCATGTTCCCAAATTCCACAATCGCCCTTGATCCTTACGGTTCAAAGCGATCGCAAATCCTGAAGCTCTGAAGCCGCGGTCGGACAAAGCAGACTGTACCGCGGATTCCGCAGTCTGCTGCCGGCGAGCCCGATGGCACATTTACCAATCTTTCAATTTCCGGATCGAAGACGCCGGATTTTGTGGAGAGCTTTCCGTTTTTAAAGGAAAGTACCAGCATCTGGTTAAATACCGGAATACCTTTATAAGCCTGTAGCAGGTAAACATAACGCGTACCTGTACCTTGGTCTTCAAAGGTGCTCGATACTAAAGCTGCTCCTTACATCGGCCGAAAGCCCAATGCTTGCTTTGTTTGCATCAACCAGTTGTAGCTTTATCAGCTTCCGCCGGATTGAGATTCTGCGCCATGGTAAACAGCACACTTAATAGCATCAAAACGATTAAGGGGATAATTTTTCTCATAAAAACTAATTAATGGTTAATTAAATTCTGTTGAAAGTCTTTCAGGACATTGGGATTTAACAGGAGGATATAGGTAGTTGCCTAATTTTTTCTAAAAAAAGAACGGATAATTCTTTAATTACAAGTCGATTTTAACGTTTAGGCTATACAATAGTACGAAAAAATAGATAAAACAAACAATATTTTAACAATTTATTCTGAATAAAAGCTTAAAAGCTAAACTGTTAAATCATATTAATAGTGGCTAATTAGCTGTATCTAGGCACTGTTCTAATGTAGGCGCTTTTTCCCCCGTTACACTAATGGTGGATAAGTTTTCGTAATTTTGCTGATTGTGCCAAATCAGTTTTTAGGACGCATTGATCCAGGCTGACCGGTTTTTGACAGCATAGCTCTTTGTAAAGGTGTAGCATGTACTGCGTTGCGTAATTAGCAGTTTAATCAGAATACGAAAATTTTATATGGCAATACACAGTATGCCATGGCTGTAATCGATAGATTAGCATCCATTTGGGCCGCCGAACAGGTTTTCTGTTTACCGGTTCCGCCGCCGACTCAAAAACAAAACAGAATGCTGCAGGTGAATGATATGACGCCTGCTTAAGACCTTTATCTAAGGATCCGGTTGGTTCGTTTTGCCCTGCCGTTTCCTACAATGAATGCATTAATAAACATGTAGAAGCCTTACGGCGAATATGTTTGGACAGGTTCGATTCCCTGCAGCTCC